>JBGAHS010000004.1:0-847370 GCA_044226015.1 Obscuribacteraceae bacterium (SeqCode) | reverse complement strand
GTGGGGTACTGATTGAGGTTGTTCGCAGCGGAATACACCGTGGTGGCAGATGCACCTGGGGTCGAAATGAAAGCCTTGTTACTGCAAGACATGGCAATCGCCTGGTGCACTTTGTTGTAACTGTAACCATAATTCACAGCGCTTCCGGTGAACTCTTGATTCAGTGCAGTCAAATCATCATTGATTGCGTATGCATAGTCGCATGTGCAGCCATTTTCATAGGTAACCAGAGTTCGCCTTGAGAGATCATCGTAATCAAAATGAACAGCTGCCGTGCTGCTTCCGTTGAGCTTGATGTCAGTGAGACGGTTCAACTCATCGTAAAAATAGGATGCATAATATCCATCAGGATAAATTAGCTTCGTCCTGTTGCCGTTGTCGTCCAGTTCGTAACCAACAGCCTTCGCATCGGGCATGGTCTGCTCTATCAGCCTTCCTGCCGAATCATAATCGTAGCCATAGTCACCACTGGTAGGGTCATCTGGATCTGTCGGCGTGTTGATATTCAGCAATCTACCTGCCAAATCATAGGTCATGGTCTGCAAAGCCAGCGATCCCGGCTGCTTGGTGCTTAGCCGGTTGAGCGGGTCAAAGCTGCTCACAATTATGTCGCCAGGGCTCGGCGACACATCTACACTGCCAGCACGCGTTACATAGCTGAGCACATTTCCATTGTCGTCATAAACAGAATTCTGTTCGAACGTGCCATCTGGATAGATTCTCTTGTCGAGGCGGTCGAAACCGTCAAACTCATAGCTTGTCGTATTGGAGTTTGCGTCTGTTAGCGACGCAAGTAAGCCGTTCTCTGTGTAGGTGCGTGTTTCTGAAATCTGCAAGAGCGGGTCGGTCACGGTACTGATTCTGCCTAGTTCATCGTAGATGTAGGACCAGACTCGATTCTCAGCGTCAGTTCGTTTTGTTAACCAGTTGTTTGTGTTGTATTCAAAAGTGGTGGCATTGTTCGCTGGGTCAATTGTCGATTTTACCGAGCCATTCTCCTGGTAGATCCATTGCCATGTTTGAAAGGGATTTGTCTCATCACCAGTCTGCTTTTCTAAGGCGATTCTCCACCCGTTCTCGTCGTAATCCCAGTTTGTGACAAAACCAAATGGCGAAGGATCCGTCTGCTGAATCATTCTGCGCTCGTTATCAAAATCAAAGCTCGTGGTATTTCCGTTCGGATCCGTAACGCTCGTGGCATTTCCAATGTCGTCGTAGCCAAAGGACGAAGTGAGATTGAGCTGCCCAGTGCCAAAGTCGTGAATTGAATTCTGCAGCACTTCGGTGGCAGTATCATATTCAAATTTATCGACTATTCCAGTTTCATCTGTCCGTGTGAGAACCTGCCCTCTAGCGTTGTAGGTGAAAGTCACGATCGGAGTTTCCGAGTCTACTTCAGGTCGGGTTATCGTGAGCAGAGTCCCTTGAGTCTCGTCATATTCGAATGTCGTTGTGTTTCCATTGCCATCTGTGTAAGAAGATTGTTTGTTCCAGTCTGGGTCGTACTCCATCGACACAACAATGGCATCTAACGGGGCGCCGGGCTTTGGAAGATTGGTTACGAACAGGATGTTATTATTGTTGTCGTAGACAAACTCTGTCGAATTCAGCTCAGGCAATGTGACTTTCGTTTGGCGATTCAAACCATCGCGTTCATACACTGTCTTCTGTCCAAGAGCATTGATATCTTGTATCAGAGAGCCATAAGAGTTGTAATACATTACGTGCTGATTTCCCAGAGGATCTACTTCTTCAGCTCTAGAGCCGCCGAAGTAAAATTGGGACTCTCCGCTGTTGGACCCCGACTGGGATTTGACTCTTCCTTGAGAGTCGTAAGAATTGTTCATCACCGAAACGAGCGGATTGGCAGGAAGGAATATTTGCGCCATCTGCCCCGGCTCAGCATAGGTGTATGTCGTAGTCGCTCCAGTGGTGTCAGTTACAGCAGTAAGGTTGGAGGTAACAGCGAAAACTATTGATCGATCAACTCCGGTCGAGACCTCACTTAGCTTATTATCCTCGTCGTATGACAGCGTCAACTCTCTTCCAAGACCATTAGAAACCGAGGTCAGTAGCCCGTCTTCATAGCTGTAAGTAACGGTGACACCAGCCGGATCTTCGTAAGTAGTTATCTTGCCTTCATCATCAAAATTCCAGACCAGCCTTTGTGGCGACTGCAAAGCGTAAGTTCCGTCCAGGTTGTTAATGAGCACATTCGCATAACCGGGTGCAGGATTGTAATTCGGTGCAGTGACCGCTCCATAGGCTTGAGGCAATTTGATGAAGGTTGACGCGTTGGAAACGTCGTTAACGATCACAGCATTTCCCGTCGATCCATCGATTATCCACTGTGTTGCAACGATCGATATCAGCGCATCGGTAAACTCTACATAGTACGGTAGGTTCAGGTTGTTCATTGCATAGATAACAGCTATTGCAATTGCAGCATCTTTTGGCGAAAGCTCTCCCGCAGCTCGGGCACCATTGCTAGCAAACGCAATATTTGTGGCTAAGTTGTGCGTCCAGCCAAGCCCAAGTGGACCATCCACAAACCTCAAATCAGAGTTGTATGTTCGCGCAAACTCTAACGTATACGGAAAAGTAGAGCTGCCCACAGTGATGTCTGATTTTCCATATAGGGCAGCGCCAGAAAAAAGGCTTACGGGATCTGGTGATAGAGGAGCGGCACCAGGTCCTGCGTAGCCAGCAAATGAGCTCCGAGGATTGTTTTTTGCCGCTTTTACTGTTTGTCCGGGGTTCTTTACATTCGCATTAGCCCCACCCGACAGACCTCCTCGTATTATGGCGCTAAATCCCAAGTCACTTTCATTCAACCATCCTTCGCCTACATACTCCTCTATTTCGATTCCAGGGGATTCATGGACAATAATGTTAGCGGTTTGAGATATAACTTGCGCAGCAAAGTAATCGACCGTGTCTGAACTCCATCCGCCGGCGAGCAATTGGTCTGCAAGAACCTCAGACCAGTCACCTATGTTTGCAAGGTAGATTTTCTGTCCTATCTCAATAGCCTTATTGATTAGTTTCACTCCAGAAATTCCGGGGTCTCCAAAACTTTGTTGGAAGATGCCCCCTTCTAGACCACTTGCCAGAGTGCTTTGAACCATAAAAAGTAGTGGTGTATCTTCTAGATCGTCGGGGGGCGTCGTTCTGCTGTAGGCGTTGTGCACATTTAACCCCAAATCAAATTTTGGTCCTTTTGTTTGAGAATCAAATCGAACGATGCCACCCTCATGGAAGTTATGGAGAAATGCAACTTTCTGCTGAACAGCAATGTTCGATAGCAAACCAAGTTGGGAGCTATGCATCGCCCTGTAGGTAATCAAAGACTCACCCATAACAGGCTCAGATGCAGCGTCATTTCCATTTTGAGAATTGGTCTGCATTAGCAATCGATGAAAATCGACCATCGCGAGACTATTGGAACTGCCATAATTCATGTCTATCACTGAAACACCAGCTTGATCGATATAGAGCTTAAAGGTGCCTGACTGGTCTCTGATGTCAAACGGAAAAGGATGAGCTATTGAAATATTGATGTCGATTTCGGAATCGGGCGTTGCTGGCTCACCCACAGCCAAGCCTGTTCCATCAAGCTTCAACACTGGTGCATTGGAATCATTAAACGTAATGGAAAGCCGCCTTCCGCTAATTTCGTCAGTGAAGAGTGTTTCATCAATGCCACCAATTTCCACCCGGCATGTACAGCGAAACTCATCTGGAATCTCACTTACTACGGTAATCTCCTCCGCTGTTTGGTATGGAAGAGATGTTTGCCTTACCGGCGTGCCGGATAAAGGTATGAGAATTTTTCCACCAATAATGTCCGCCATAGACGCGTCAAACTTCTCAGTATTGATCCAGTCAAGCAGGTTGACGGCATATCCTGCCAAGAGTCCTTTGATACCATCTACGTTCAGATCCTGAATGTATGGGTCTCCGAGAGTTGCACCATCCAAAGCGGTGTCTCTCAATTCTCCGAGATCAAAATCCAGAACGCCATTCCAATCAGTGATCAGACTCTCTGTGAAATTGTATTGCTTGTATGAAGGGTCGAACACATAGTCAGTACCATCTATTCTTACTTGAACCCAACAGTGACCCATATCCAAATATGACAGTTTTCCATCGACTAGATATTCCACAAAAGGGATAAATCCGGTCCCAAGAATGCTCGCGCTTGGACGTAAATCTACTTCTTCCTTGGTGCCCAACCAATTCTGCATATTCTCATAATAGTGCCTGACAGTGCCGAGCACGAAGCGTGCCTCGTATCCGGACTCCCGCAGAAGGGCAACCATCAAAGCAGACTGATCGAAAGCACCGCCAGCTTTGTCTATGGAGGTCGCAAATGCCCCTTTGTGAGATCCCATCATTGCAGTAAATTCTACGTTCGAGTAGATCCATTCATAGATTAAATCGACGTCGTACTTGAGCGCTCTTGCTAATTCAGCGATTGCCTTTTGTCCAATGCTCACTGCCGCATCCTGCGTTGCACCACCATCCTCGGTATCAGTAAGAGACGCAGTTAACACCAGTCGAGTGGACATGTCATCCATCTTAGAACCAGCAGCCCTTGACACCTTAGCCGCCATAAGTTCCCTATATTCGGCTAGCGAGGCAACACTCGGAGGTTTCTTCAAAAATTTGCGATCTCTTTCTTTTGATGGCTTTTCGTTCATTGCTTATTTCCTGATTTAATTATGACGTTTGCTTGGGCATCGTTTGATTGACTAAGTGCTGGACTCTTCGGTCCAGTAGACCGTCACCGAGAGCTGTTTGTTCGTTCCCACAACTGTCGTTGAGTTGTTGTTCACAGCAATTCCTTCATTTCCGTTGTTCAAAGTTATTGCCTGACCAGCAATTTTGTGGTCAAACAAAATATGCTTTGAATTTGGCGGAACACGTGAAGCATCGCCATTCCAAGCAGGTGGCGAGGTGACAGTGTTCAACCGCCCAGCAGTGTATGTAATTCCAGCCATCGAAGGATTTGACGTCCAGTAATATATTGGAGCACTGGATGACGACGAGGCACTTCCAAAACCTATACCGCTCCAGTAGCCATTCTTCCTCATGTGAAACTGACGAAACAGATAACTGTTTCTCAAGGGAAAACAAAAAGAATTTTTCGAAAAAACTTTGATGAGCAAATTGTATATCCAATAATCATCAATTCAATCGTCTGCGACATTAATCGTGCTCAGATTTGCTGAGATAAAAATGATGATCGCTGAATGCCTCTGAAATCACACGATCACGCGCGAGCACAAAACTACCCACTAATGGGTGATAGGAAACTGCAAAGGATTATGCTAACGGCAGGCGCTGTCGCTCTTTTTGGGACAACCTGCAATTGCATTTGCTTCCACTTATATGGGTCCATCTTCTGACAATACAATAACTTCTCCTGGCGCGAGTAGAATACTATTTTGAAAACAGTGCCTAACTTCTCCGACGAATTCGTGGAAAATAGAGTGTTGGAAGAAAAGGCAAATAAACGGAGTGTAGCGTGAAAGCAAAACTGAAGTTCGTGGCGGCGTCATTCGCATTTCTTACTATTTCGAATATGAATGCAGCCTGGGGCAAAGCAGCAGTCTTTTCTGACCTGCCATTTGAACAAGCAAAACAATCGGCACAAAGCGAGCACAAATTCCTACTCCTCGACTTCAGCGCAAGCTGGTGTCAACCTTGCAAAAAGATGGAAATAACAACGTGGCTAGATAGCACCGTTGAGAATTGGATCAAAGAAAACGCTATAGCAATCCAGATTGATGTCGACAAACAAGAAAAACTAAGTTCAGCTTTTAACATCACAGGCATGCCGACTCTGGTGCTCTTTTCTCCGGACAACAGTGAAAAGGAATTCGACCGTCAAGATGGCTACCTCAGCGCATCGGAGATAATGAAGTGGCTGCAGGGCGCAAAAGCTGGCAAGTCAGCAAAAGAGCTAGAGAAAGAACTGGCTGACACCAACGAGCCTGCTATTTGGGAACACATGGGAAAAGCACGCCAGTTCCAAACATCAAATAAGAATGCAGAAGCGTTCGCAGAGTATCTCTGGCTCTGGGACAATCTGCCCCAGGGTGATTCTCAACTTGGTAGTTTGAGAGCCTCTCTGGTGCCCTCAGAAATAAAGCGATTGCTTTCGGTTTATCCCGATGGAAAAGCAAAGATTCAAGAACTGCGCGACGCTGCAGACAATGCAACAAAGCGATATGACTGGATGCTACTGAATGGAATGTTGGATGAAAACAACAAAACACTTGCATGGTTTGACAAAGCAAAAACAGATGCAGCCCAACGAGATTCATTGCGAAGCTTCACACCATTACTTGAACCTGTTTTGTTCTCAAATTTGCGCTGGGCAGACGCCGCTACATATTTGTATCCCGAACCGATGAAACGAATCGGTGAGTATTTCAAAAATGCACAGGATATGAAAAAGCCACGACCTGATACTGAGTTCGCTAAAGATTTCGATCCGTTCCCTAACATGGTGATGCTGCTTTATGGCGCATATGTAGGCGCAAACAGAGATGCAGAAGCGAAGCAAATTGCCGATGAATGCATAAGGCTAGACGACACCCAAACAATGAGGGATGTCTTGAAAAATATGGAGAGTGGAATGCTGCAAGCACGGAGTGCTCAGAAAAAGACCGCAACTAAGTGACGGATTATTTTCCTGCCTCGCTGAGTTTGAACGGAGTTGAATTGCGAGATATGAGCGAAAGAATCGCCGCATTCTTCAAAATGACAGCTGCGTGATGGCGATCAGCTGGATTATCAGAATTCTTGATCTTCCTTAGTGCCACAACATTGGACATCGCGGTTAAGATCGAAATATCAACAGCGTGTGCTTTGACACCCTCGCCAAAATTGAACGATTGCAGATTTCGATAAGCAATGTCCTTTGTAGGATTGATTTTATCGAACGAGCTAGACATATTCCTTGTGAGAATCACTCCTTTGCCAGGTAGCAATTCGAGCTGACGTTTCTCGTTAACGACTTTGACAGAGCCATTTTTCTTGTCTGCCAGGTCGAATATAGCAACATCATGTCCAGTCTCGACTACCCAAACATGCGAACCCGCTGCAATGAAAATCTGGGCTTCATGCGTCTGCACTACTATGTCCTGAGTAGGCGCAAATAGCACTTTTCCAACATCGAGATTGAAGAATTTATTGCCAGTTCCCTCGCCGACTTTTATTCCTTTCGATTCCAACAAGGCAATTGTGGCTGGGTCAAAAGTAGAGCTCTCAACAAGACCGCCATCGGGCACATCTTGCGTTTCAAATTCGAACTCTTCCAGTACTTTTCCTTCTAGAATTTTTTGCTCTTCATTATTTTGTTCTGCTAGCTTCTTGCCACGAGGAACATGAGTGCTGTCAGTTTGAACAATGGTTGTACTTATAGAAGTATTTGGCAAGTTAGAAGCCAGATTGAAAGCGGGCTGACCACTATTACCAATTACAGGATTGTTCGACCGAATTGAGCCAACTCGTGTGAAGCCGGTATTGAGCACTACGGTGCCGCCAACGCCTGAAGCACTAGAGAAATCTATGGAATTGCCAATGAGAAACGGCGCAGTAACATAGAGACTGCCACCACTTCCAGCACCACCAGTGCCACTGAAGCTACCGAACATGATGCCGCCACCACTGGCGAGCGATACGGTTCCTCCGCTGGCAGATCCATTTACACTTATCGATGAGCCAGTAATACCGCCACCACTGTTTATGCTAACGAAGCCACCATTAGTGCCATTTGCGGAGATGCTGCCGAAGCTGGTACCACCGCCAGTGTTGATTAGCACCATTCCGCCATTGAGACCACCAGAAACATCAACCGAGAAGAAGTTCAAACTGCCGCTGTTGCTGCGGAATGAACCACCGCTTGAGCCGCCAGTTGCGTTGACATTTCCGAGATTTACATTCGATGCAGAAAGACTGACAGAGCCACCGGCTGCGCGTCCTGAAACATTCACATTGCCGGCAAAAACACCGCCGCCGTTCACGTTAAACTGACCACCAACAAGACCAGTAGCTGAGAAGTTCTTGACACTAACGGTGCCAGTCAAATTTACGACGCCACCTGAACCATTGTTGCCGTTGGCAGATATATTGGCGAAGGTCAAAGAGCTGCCATTCACAGTAATCTTTCCACCACTTCCATTACCGTTAGCAATTAGATTATTGATAATAACTGTTGGAGCATTAAGTGTTATAGACCCAGCAGAGCTATTTTGGCTGCTGTTATTTATGGTATTGCCGATAATACTAGAGCCCGCATTTAGAGTAATGTTTCCTCCAAAGCCGTCTGGACCTAGCCCCAAACTAGTGATGTTCGTAAAGGTCAATTTTCCGCCAGCCGACGCAAAGAACTTGGCACCACTTCCAGTGCCATTGGTTAACTTCACGTTTTGAGGAAGCGTCAGATTGCCAGGGTTCACCAGTATGAATGATCCCATTTTTGCATTGGTTTCAAAATTGTTGAGAACAGATGCTTGTGTAAGTTTTCCGTTTCCAGCAACATTTTGCGAGAGTAGAAGTGTTTTCGGATCGAGGTTACCGAAGCGGACAATCTGTCCGGCTAGCAGATTGCCAGTTCCTTCTATGCTGATGTCCATGAGAGGACCCGAATGAATAGCAATTACACCAGACTTAGAAGCGCTATTATTCGCTTCGATATCTCCGTTGTTCTGCACAACTAAGGCAGAACTGCCGAGAGGAAACCCCGTCAAGAAGACAGTGCCACCATCGCCGGTAGTGCCATTGGCTTGAATTTTTGCTCCGCTATCGATTAAGAAGCCACCAGCATAGTGCATTTCAACACTTCCGCCATTGACACCGTTAGCACTGATAATGCCAGGTAGGTGGTTCGCTCCAGAACCAGCAGCCCCAGTAGTATTGATGAGTATGTAACCACCGTTTCCTGTTCCAGTAGCATTGGCTTGAGTCTTTGCTCCTGGGTGGAATACATCAGCTGTGATTTCTATACTGCCACCATTTGCAGTACCGGCTCCATTTGCAAAAATATTACCAGTGCTTATTGTCTGTCCGGCGCTGCTTAAGGTGAGCTTGCCTGCGCTCGCATCAGAGCTTGCAGAAACATCTAAATCGCCAGAATCAATACCGTTGTCGGCACTCAAACTAACATTAGCAGCTGCGTTTCCGGCGCCGCTGCCCCTGGCAGATATGTTCAAGGTGCTTAGCTTGCCACCATTTACATGAATATCGATTGCTCCGCCAGAAGCAGATGCGGAAGAAGTGTCGAGATTTGAAGTAAACGTCAAGTCACCACTATTAGTGAAACTGAGCTGCTTCACTTGCGTAAAGGAGGCTTTGGCACTTTGCTTATTGTCGATAAATACAGGACCGTTCACATTGAACGTGAGCACCCCTGCGTCGGTGGTCAACGGCTGCGATGAGCTGCCGGCGCCACCACTGCCAGCGTTGATGAGCAAGTTAGCGGCTGTCACTGTGATGCCCGACTTTTGTGTAATTGAGCCCACACTTAGCGGACCAAGCGTTGAATCAGTGTTCTCTGCGGCTGTCAGACTGAGAGTTCCACCGGCCTTCAAATCGTTGTTGAGAGTAATGCTGCCATCAACAAAACTGTACAACTTGAGGTCAGAACTCGCGGTAAGCTTTCCATTTACGATTATGTCGCCGTCCTGGATAAATACTAGACTCTTCCCGCTCCAGCCACCCAGGCTTATTTTGTGATCGCTATTCGAGTTGAAGATAGCAACGTTTCCAGAGCTACTGAATACAACTGACTTGGCAGCGGAGAAGATAGGGGTTGCAGGTGCACCGATGTCTCCACTTCCCGAACTCAAACTCAGATTGTTTGCATAGATGTTGCTGCCCGATTGCGTTATAGAACCCGTACCATCGGCAGTGAGAGTTACATCAGGAAAAGCAGCTTTGCTATCAGTTGGACCGATGTTCTTATATAAGGTAATGGAGCCATTGCTTCCAGCCTTAGTGCTCAGGTTAGCACTCTGCGCCACCCACAATGGTCCAGTCAGACTGATACTTCCATTGGCGTTCAAGGTAAAGTTTTTGCCGTAAGACGGTAGTTTTCCATCAGTTCCTAACTCAACAGCTCCGCTTGCGTTTATCAACACATCACCTGTCGAGTTCGCCACAATTTGGGTTGCCGTAGTTGATTGAACTTTCGCGCCGCCAGAACCAGACACAACGCCAAGAACAGGTGTGTCGAGCAAAGTCGCATTCAACGAAGAGCCCGCGGCTTTTGCAACTAATGTGATAGAACCGCTTGCGCTCAGATTCGAAATATCGATTGAGCCATTTGTCGAAGTGAGTCCGATGTTTGCGGTGTGCAGGTTGGAAATTCCATTTGCATCAGTGATGGACCCTCCCATAATGAACTGCACCATGCCGTTTTGTCCCACGGTGTTGATGGAGTTTTTAGCGTAAATACTGTTGGGAGTTTCAAACACCGCGAAGCCTGAATTCAGCTTACCACGCACTGTGATATCACCATTGGTGTTATACAAATAAATGGCACTTGCAAATGAGTCTTCAATAGTGATGCCATCTGCAGATTTGTTTATCAGGTTAGTCACACCCGCAGGCAACTTCACTGACAAAGAGGAAACAGCTATTTGAACAGGAGTGTCGGGATATCCGATGCTGCCATCGATGCTACCGAAGTTAGCCATCTGTGCAGTTACACCGGCTGGAGTAAAGTCAGCTCCAGCGTATGCATAGACAGTACCTGGCTTGGAATTGCCGGCTCCTGTCGATGCATTTATTTGACCTGTTGTGATTGAACCTATTCTAGACTCACCGGCTGAAGCGGCAAGGTAAACCAGGCTTCCGTCAGACGAACCAAGCGAGACGTTTGATAGTGCAATGTTGCCACCAGACTTTGAACTTCCACCAACAATGAGCCAGTAGTTAGGCGCGGTCGGAGCCAAGCTTCCTGCAGCAAAAATCATTTGACCGCCATTTGCGGTTTGTATACGCGAATTCGCAGGAGCAGTAGGCGCAGAAATGTCACCGGTAGCCACGACTACGAGGTCGCCTTGCGCTGTGTAGGTGCCACCAGAACCAATGAGGTTTGACAGATTGACACTGCCACCGTTGTAACTGATTATCTGCACTGGTGTGGAGATCATGACAGGTCTGCTGCCATCTCCGATGTTCAGCCCGCCCTGCACAGGCAGAGTTAGATTTCGCGAGAACACTGTGGGCTTGAATAAGAAATTAGCGCCTTTCGACTCAGTTATAAAAGTCATGGACCCCGCACGCACAGCGTAATTCGCCATGGCAGTCTGAGCTTCTTGCTGGGTCGCACCAGTGAAATTAGGAGGTCCACCAGTTCCAGGTGCATTCGGATATAAGAGGTCTACTGTTGGTGCTTGAATCAACACAGAGCCACCGACTCCAAGCGTAAGGTAGGCTGTTTGCGGAGGTCCACCGCAACAAGGAGAAGGTGCAATCACCAAACTCTGCCCGCCGAAGGCGTTGAAGGCACCAGTTTGCTTAAAACTTGTTCCGGCAATTGCTGTAACGTCTCCACCTTTTGAGGCAAAAGAATCTGTCTTTATGCCTCCGAAAGTGACTGGCACCGTAGGCGTGGATACGGGAAGAACACTTGTGTTGTTGGGACCCGTGCCAGAGTCTGGCAACAAATAATTCACGAACGGCAAGAGATCCCCCTTAGTGAAGGAACCTGTTAAGAAGCTCGGTGGGGTTATTCCGGCTTGCTGCAACAAAATTCCAGCGAGTGGTTTTGCAGTAAAGCTTGAGCTGTATTGTTCTCCAGCAATAGTGAAGGTCTGGTTAAGTCCAAGCACACCGAAATTGTTTCTGTATCCATAGTATCCGTTGCCACCACCAGGCGCTCCTGTAGTGGAATTTCCATCATTGTCCTCAAGGTCAATCCAGAGGTTGATACCACTCAGGGCTGGGCTACCGGTTAGCAATTTTGCAGCACTTGAATAAGCCTGGGCACCGACAGTGACACCATCAACGGTGACAGCCAGACCGGCTCCGATGTTTAGCCCGAGCACACTACCAAGAATGCCACCATTGGACGTGATGCTTATTGGTACACTCAAGCCGAAGTAGGTATGAGTTGCACCATTGCGACCGCTTATGCCGTTGCGTCCCGCAGAACCAGGTATACCGTCAGAATTTCCGTAGGTCAAAATATCGCCGGTGATGTCTATTGCCCCATTTCTGGCGAGCATGAGAACCTTACCACCGCTGCCTCCAGTGCCACCAAGACCGCCTGCACCACCGAATCCACCAATGCCGCCTTCACTTCCTATTTGTCCAACAGTAAAGCCAAAGCTCGCATCTATCGCCATTGGAGGATATGAATTTCCAGGACCGAACTGTGTGTTTGTTTGCAGATTTCCGCTAAAACCAATACCACTTGAGGCACCGTTTCCGCCATCACCGCCGTTACCTCCGGCACCACCACCTCCACCGCCGCCACCATAAGTAGCAATTGCTTCACCACTTCCATTGTTGACAGTAATACTTCCATTTACAGAAACCAGGGTTACACCGCCACCAGTTCCTCCATTTCCACCTCGTCCACCAGGCGCGACACCGCCGCCCTTACCGCCGGTGCCACCGTCGCCGGCAATAATTCCACCGCCACCGCCACTACCGTCGGCTCCACTACCGGCATTGCCGCTAGCGCCGCCTACACCGCCATGACCACCGCGAGCATTCAATCCACCATTTATAAGGATGCTATCGGTACATTGAATTGCAATGTTGCCGGCTTTGCCACCGGCGCCACCGAAACCACCTGCGCCAGCACTACCACCCGCACCGCCATCGCCGCCATCACCTGCATAAATCAAGCCAAATGAACCGCCACCACTACCGCCGCCATTAAGCCCAAACCCGCCTCGGCTGCCGTTGCCACCGTTGCCGCCAGTGCCAAACATTGAGCCATTAAATGAGAGTCCGTTGCTCAACGTGACGCTTATATTGCCACCCGAGCCTCCAGCACCACCTCCGGCTCCAGCACCGCCGTTGCCACCATCACCGCCACTGCCAGCAGAGCTACTCACCAGTCCGCCACCGGTGCCGCCAGCTGAACCGCCAGCGCCACCCCAGCCACCGCCTATGCCTATCAACGAAGAACCTGATTTACCGTCAGGACCACATGTACTACAGGTCAATGTCAATGAGCGAGTCGCAGCATTGCCACCTTGTCCGCCAATGGCTGAGATACTGCTGCCACTAGTGCCGTTCATTTTAATTGCAGTTACCGTAATCTGGCCGGCATTGCCACCATTACCACCGCCGCCAGCTGGTCCACCACTGCCACCTCTTCCGCCATTTCCAGACCCACCACCAACAAGCCCACCGGCACCGCTGCCTGCTGTTCCTCCGGTTCCACCGTTGCCACCAGGTCCGCCCAAGCCACCATTGCCGCCGCCACTGTTCAGGCTGATTTGACCATCATTAATAATTCCAGCTTTGATGCTTATCGAACCACCCGACCCGCCGGCGCCACCGAAGCTTCCTGAACCACCTAAGCCTGCATCACCTCCATAGGCGCCATCGCCACTTGCGCCAATACCATAGGCAGTACCACCACTGCCGCCATTGCCACCACCGCCGCCATCACCGCCCGTTCCAGCACCGCCGCCAAGTCCACCGAAGCTAGAAACTGAAGATAGCGTCAGGGCAAACGTGCCAGTTGAAATTGATATATTTCCACCGTTTCCACCGGCGCCACCATTTCCGCCAGATCCACCACGACCGCCAGATCCACCATAACCAGCATCACCTGCATTCGATGCAACATACGAATCGCCGCCGTTGCCACCGTTGCCGCCGCGCCCGCCAGCACTACCGTCGCTGCCGCCACCGCCGGCTCCGCCCAGAGCAGTGATTTGCCCTAGAGTACTTGCTCCACCAGCAGAAATCGTTATTGAACCAGCGTTACCACCGGCGCCACCTTTGCCACCATTAACGCCGTCACTACCGGCGCTACCATTGCCACCATCACCATAAGCGCCACCATTACTGCCACCACCACCGCTTGTAATTTGTTGCTGAACACTTACGGGCACGGTATTGGTTGAGGGCGGTTGCGGGGTGATTGGAGCATCCTTGCTCGTGATCTTGGTTCCGTTAGAGAATGCGTACGTGTAATCAACGACATTGCCTTTGGAGTCTTTGTTAACAGTGGTGCTAACAAGTGAGATGCCCTGCCCGCCACCACCGGCGCCACCATTGGTCGGCACGCCGATTATCTGAATGGCATTGCCACCTGCGCCACCGTTGCTACTGATGCGTCCTGTGTTCAGGAGTCCAGCAGCTGTTATTTGAATGGCACCACCATTTCCGCCGTTGCTTCCGTTTGTACCATTGCTGCCGTTTGATCCATCGCTGGAAATGTTTCCGATGGATATATTGCCTTTGCTTGCAGTTCCTGAATTTGCCTGCAACTCAATTTTTGCACCCTGCGACTTGAGGTTGATGCCAGACATCAATACGTCGCCACCAGTGGAACTCTTGCCGAGAATATTGCCACTGCTGTCACTCTGGACACCAGCAGCAATGGTTATTGGAGAACCAGCAGAGTCTATAGTTCCGCTTCCTGTAAGGGTTACGTCTTGTCCTGCTACGGCAATAAATGCACCAGCACTGTTGTAGACGCCACCACTAAAGGTTATGGGAATAGTCAAATTGCCTGTTTGCGCGCGAAAAACTGGGTCTCCGCTCAAATCAAAGGAATTGATGTCGAGGTCACCCTGATCAGCACTGATTGATAAAGTGCATCCTTTTATATCTACTTTGCCGGAGATTTTGTTTGCTTCGACGACAATGGCTGTGTCAGTTCCAGAGAAGAGAATCGACCTGGCAGCTAAATCGCCTCCGGTTAGTTGCAGATTCTGGGACGGATTAGATGACCCCATCAAAAAGGACAACTGATTTTTAGCAATCATCGACCCACTATTATTCAAAACTGACAGAACTGAACCTGCTGAAGTAAACGCAATGTCACCAGCGATGGCTTTGATGACGCCATGACTGTTATTGATAAGCAGATTATTCGTTAGAGAGCTAACTGTCACATTGCCAGCGCTCGCGGTGATTAACCCTGTGTTGATGAGCTGTGCATTGTTCAACGAAGCCATAGCTCCGGTCACGAGGTTTACATTGGTTCCGCTCAGAAGTGCCTGAGTGGCTCCTTGAGTGATATTGCTAATCTGCCCACCAGCAATCAAGTTGAGATTGCCACTGGCACTAATAACACCGCTGTTGAAAATATTTTGCTGTGCAATCAGATTCAAATTCAAAGATTGAACTGCACCAAGATGCGCAATCTGAGCAGGTAACACAGAAGAAAGAGTTCCGTTGTTGTAGATGCTCAGCGCTGAAATGTTTGCAGTGTTTACCGCCGGTACACTTGAATAAGCATATATTTTTCCAGCATTAACGAGTGCACCGGTCAGATTCAAGTTTGGTGCGACACCAGCGTTTGTAACCACGGTGACGTTCTTCGGCACTGTGAGACCAGAAACATAGGTGCTGAAATTTGCGCCAATATTCAGCGAGCCTCCAATAGCATTTCCCTGTGGTCCCAAAATAATTTGTTGTTGCCCTGTCGAAAAAACCTGATACACAGCCAATCTCTCAGCTGGTGTCAGGTTAGAACTGGGGTCTACGACGATTTGTTGTGAACCAACCGTGATGGTAATCGGTCCTTTATCGACCAGGTGCCCAGGACTTAGAATCGCTGACTTCGAGGTCAGGTCAAGATTGAACGGCGAGTGTCCCGGAGCTGTCTGCGCTAAGCATGGCTGGAATGCATAGCTCGAACCAATCGTCATGGTTAATGCAACTGCTAAATAACCATGAGTTCTGCTGGTTTTGAAGTTTTTCAATTTAGAATCTCCAGGAAACGGTCGAAGTTTTTGGTACTGACCCAAGCACCGTCGTTCAAATATAGATGAGAGGTCACACTTTCAAATCGGTGAAAATACGTAATATCAGACTTTTCCGACCCCTGAGCCGCAAATGTTTCTTACCGATTTGACACCATTCAGCAATCCGTCTCTGAAAAGGACTGACATGGTTATCTTTCGAGATTGAACTCGATAGCCGAACGGAGTTTTTCCAGCAGTCTGAAATATGCGTAATTTCCGATGATTCATGAAGAATCATGGAGCCAGATCCGAAGTGAGCAGCCCTAGAGCCTAGAGAATTGACGGATCTGGGAGCGCAGCCATCCTGGCTGCTTTCGCCCAGATTCGCAAGCAAGCACAGCAAGATAATGCTTCTCTCGATGCCCACAGGATGCCGGCATCTAGTGACCAGAAACGCCAGGATGGCGGAGCTCCCGTTCGAAGAACAGCAGGGCGGAGATGACTCTAACTTCCGAAACGCTACAAATACGCATCCACGAAAGTTTACAAGGACCATATCGAACCCAATTTAATCACAATCTATCAATAAACTCAAAAAGGCAATTCCGTTTTTGGCACCCTATTGACTCGGATTCAAAGATGACCACGGCTAGCAACACCACCAGTACCAGCACCACCACCTCGAAATTTTCCCGTTCCCAAGTCAACAAGATAATTCCGCAAAATGGGTTAAAAGGGCTGGTTAACTGGAAACAGGACATGCTGGCGGGTCTGGTTGTCGCCCTCGTTTCGGTTCCTCTCTCGTTAGGTATCGCCTTATCGTCAGGAGCACCGCCTCTGTGCGGATTAACTTCCGAGATAATCGCTGGGCTAGTATTTCCGTTTCTAGGCGGTTCTTTTGTGACCATTTGCGGACCGGCAGCTGGACTGGCTCCGGTTTTGTACTCTTCGATTTTGACGCTAGGCAAAGGCAACATGGACACTGGCTATCACCTCGTGACAGCAGTGATTTTGTTTGTTGGACTCTTGCAGATCGTTCTGACCTACATGAAGGCTGCACGCTTCAGCTACCTGTTTCCCAGCGCTGCAATTCAAGGCATGCTCTCCTCAATAGGATTCATGTTGATTGCAAAGCAAATTCCCAACTTCATCGGTCACTCTTACAAAGCGCATGAGTTCTGGGGAATGGTGATGGAAACACCACAAGAAATGGTGCATTTCCAACCCCAAATTTTTGCAATATCGTCGACAAGCCTTGCGCTTTTATTCTTGATTCCGAAACTGAAATTACCGCGGCTCAATGCCTTACCGCCTCAGCTAATAGTAGTGGTCGTTGCGCTCTTGTTGGGGGCAGCCTGGCATCTTGATGCCAAATATCTGGTTCATGTTCCGTCCAATTTGATAGAGCATGGCATAGTAATGCCCGATTTCAAAGGTTTGTTTTCAGACCCATCGCTTGTTGGCTCGATCATCGTAACGGTACTCACACTGACGTTTGTTGATGGAACCGAGTCGCTCGCCACAATTTTGGCAGTAGACAAAATTGACCCGTGGCATCGCAAATCAAGCCCAGATCGCACCTTGTTTGCAATGGGTATCGCAAATATTTGTTCAAGCTTGATCGGCGGCCTAACTATCATTCCTGGCATTATCAAAAGCACCACTTGTATTCATTCTGGCGGAAGAACTGCATGGGTTAACTTCTACAATGCACTTTTCCTGATTACGTTCTTGCTGCTTGCTAGCTCGGTCATTAAGATGATTCCGCTCGGGGCACTGGCTGCCGTGCTTGTACATATTGGCTGGAAGCTTGCAGGTCCACACAAATGGCGCTACATGTGGTCGATGGGGGCCGAGCAAACACTAGTTTATGTGGTGACGATTCTCGTAACCGTGAGCACAGATTTGTTAATCGGCATTCTTGCAGGAATAATTCTGAAGTTCATCCTTCTCATTTACTACAACTCTCGCTCTTCAGGCAAATTCGAACTATCCACCATCACAAATTTGGTGACGAACCCCATTAGCTCTGTAGAACTAGGTGAAAAATCATCAAACATAGACATTTCTGGTTCACTCGCGTGCTTCAACTCCCTTTACCTTCGCTCTGCATGTGAGAAAGCATTTGCACATAGAAAGCCGATTCACATTCGTTTGCTGAATTCCGTTAACGTGGTGGATCACTCAAGTTCAACATTTCTGCAAATTTTCAAACTCGACTGCGCTCGCAATGGATTGTTGTTCAGCATCGATGGCATGGATGCACTTGTACCGAGAACCACAGACAGCTCGTCACTGAGATACCGTCCATCAGTGGTTATTCCGCCGTCTCACGGACTGAGCATTGTATTGGCTGTGGATGACTCTGAGCACTCACGGGTTGCAATCGAAGAAGTCAAAGAAGCACAATGGCCAGCGGGCTCTGAATTGACTATCGTAAATGTAGTAGACGTGCCTTTCAGCGTAGCCGTTTCGTCCCAACACAGTGACAAAGCAGAAGCCTTCGTACAAGACGTTGCCAGCTCGATTTACGACGCGAACAAGACACTTCATCGCATCGAGACAATGGTAGTAAATGGTGATATCAAAACCGAAATATATGAACTGCTTCGCCAAAGTGGGACAGAACTGTTAGTCACAGGTTCCAGGTCAAGAAAGCGCATGGAAAGCCTGTCTCACACATTGCTACTCTCAGCACATTGCTCTGTACGCATCTGCAGAAAGAAGAAATCAACTGCAGAAACAAAGGTTTTGGTGGCACTGGATGATTCAGTATTTTCTGCTCACGCATTGCTCGAAATCGCTAGACGACCGTGGAAAGAGAATACAGAATTCATTTGTGTCTCAGCAATTCCAAATCTTGCTGGTTTCTTGCAAGATTATACAGACTGCTATGAAATTGACGAACTGCAATCGAACAGAAACAAGCAGGTTCAGCTCGCAGAACAACGCCTGGAGAAAGCGGTCGCAAAGCTGCAGGCGAACATTCCGCAAGCAAGGGCACGTTATGCAGTCATCGATGGCGATGCCAGTGATGCAATTCTAGAGTTTGCAGAAAACGAAAACGTAAATCTAATCGTGCTCGGTTCTGCAGGAAAAAATCTGGCCGAGAGAATCGTTGTAGGTAGCGTTTCAGAAGCAATCGCAGTCTGGGCGAATTGCTCTGTAGAAGTAATTTCGTCTGATCACGCACAAGCCGAAAAAAATGGTGGCGGCGCTGCTCACTAATTCGACGAAGCTTTCTTAAACCAACACTTAAGAACCAGCAGGGCTGTCTGACTGCAATCTGAGCCTCCGCTTCAGTTCTTTTCGGCTTGAGGCGTAGCGCCCCGACGATCTTGACGCAGAGCTTGTCCGCTTAAAGATCTCCAAGACTTACATATTCGGCGAAGCCGCGCGACAGTCCTCATCATACCAGTGAACTTTGAGGGCTCTGCGAGTCTAGAGCATTGCCGTCCGAGACCTATAAACGTCAATTTCAACTGGTGTTTTGAGAGCCCCTAACTTTTGGAAGCGGGTTTCAGGAGAGAGAGAGGAATTCCAGGAAGCAAAAGATTCACGCAGAGATTCAGAGGAACTTATAGCCGGGAAGCCGAAGCGATTGAGTATCTCGCCGAGAGTCTCCTTACCCATTTGATCATGCACAAAGACCAGGCTCGAATCAAAATCCTCGCTTCTAGATGATGGAATGATGCCTTCTGCCTCTAGACGCGGAATCAACTGTGAAGCCAGTCGGGAATAGGCTTTGCCCTGCTCAATCTCGAGGGCAGACTGAATAATCTCATCATTAACCTTCTGCCCAGAAGACTCAGCCAGGCGCCTCAACTCCTCAGCATTGACGCCACCACGACTGCTTCTCCAGAGCATGTCGTCTCTGTAGGAATTCTGCATTGCCTCAATAAACCCGGCATTATCGGTTGGGACAGGCTCCTTTTCTTTGCCCGAACTTAGCGCAATGACTTTCGTGTACAAGTCAGCCATGGACACCTTTGGCATATATTCCTTGTCGTGATTTGGGCGGTGCTCAAGCTGCCCGCCCATCGAAGCATTGCTCACAGTAAGCGATTTGTCTCCCGGGTACTTCACGACAAAATCCATCCAAATTCCAAGTTTTGGATGCTCATAGAGCACTGCAAGTAAACGATTTTCCCCATGGGACATGGCCATCACAGGTATCAGTGGCATCTCATCGATGCGATACATGCCCAGATTTATGAATCCTTTGGAGCTTAATGCTGCGACTGTCTCATCACGAGTTTTCTTATCAGACCACTTGTCCTCGGTTGTAGAATGAACGTGAATTTCGGCAGGACTCACAGAGCTACTCAACTGCTTGGAAAACTGCCGCAATTTGAATATAAAGAAGATGACCCCAATAACGAGAAGAACTGCGACGCAGCCCAATCCTTTCAAAAATAGATCCATTAGTTTCCAATTCCAACCAATTGGTTGATCGCCTGAACATATAATCGTTATTCCTCAGCCACATTTTTTATAAATCAAGACTTCCGCATTAATGATGATCAGATTGATTCAGATTGATTAGCTATGCTCAAGAAGCATTGCGGCGTGTAAACAGCAGTGTGGATCTGTGGAAATATGCTGATTGCAATTAACAACGAATTCACAAGAACTCTCCGATAATTTCCAAGACGGTGATTGCTGAAAACTCGTTTTTGCACTCACGGGTTTGAAAACCCCGGAATTATGAGCGCAGGGAGAAGCAAAATGAAAGTGGTCTGTCTCTTGCTAATCTTGTTTGGACTTTTGCAGTTTTCGTTTTGTAGTGAAGCACACGCAAGACCATGGACAGTAAAAGACAGCGTTGAACTTGCAATTCTTGAGTATCCAATATATTCACCAGACAGGAAGCAATTCGTCACGTGTAGCTCTAGAGGTAAGCTAGATACGAACCAGATCGAATCTTCTATCTGGCTTTTCAATACCGCCGAAGTAAAAGGTTTCTGCGCAGACAATTCAACTAAACAAGCTTCGCTCGGACAAAAGGTTGTATCCCTTGCAGCTGATACCTTTGATGACACTGGTTACCCACGGACTATCACAAATATATGCTGGTCAAGCGATGGAAGCAAAATCTATTTTCTCCAACGCGGAAAACACTGGGAAAGACGAATAAGTAGCTGTGAAATCAAAACGAGGAAGGTCAGTTTTATTAGTCCAGAAAGAGAAGACATCGCAAGCTTTCAAATAACAGGACATTCCGCAATTTACCTTAGCTCTAAATCGCCGGCTCCCGAATCTTGGTTTCAAGCTGGAAGTTCGGATGGGGCACCAGATATAGTGCGAGGAGCAGGATACTCCTCGACGCAACTAGCCTTCCCAAATTTTACGCAATCTCAATATGGGTTGGCACCATTAACGATCGGTATTATTGATCTCAATAAGTCGGAGCAACAACAGAAGCTCAGTGGAATCAAAGGAAAGACCTCATTTTACAGTCTTTCCCCCACACTCAGCGCATCTCCAGATGCAAAATATGCCGTTTCAATTGCACAAGCGAAAACCATACCTGCGCAGTGGGAAGAATATGAACCTAACTCCAAAGACTATTCACGCATAAAGAGCAGAGGCTCTGCGCAAGACAAAAGCCAAATTCATAAAATCGAACAATTTGTGCTGCAAGACCTGAGCACAGGCGAACAACGCCCCTTATTGGACGCTCCAACGGCTGGCTTAATGGGATACACCTATGAAGACGAGCCTACAATTGCATGGTCGCCCGACAGTTCGAAGGTAGCTGTGTCAGGCACATTTTTGCCTATCAGCGATTCGTCCGCAAAGATCTTACGCCCCTGCACCGTAGTTGTGGACGTGAAGGACAACTGCAAAACCCACTTATTGCCTGGCACCGAATATGGTAATAAGGATCGGTTTCCAACTTATTCCATCACCTGGCTGAAGGGCTCCTCTCTTGAAATAGAAGGCAACGGTCGCAAACAAGTTTATGAGCTAAACAAAAATGGTGATTGGACAAAAAACGGTGATGCACAAAAGGCAAACGAAAAAACAAAAGAAGATCTATCCATTTATCGATATCAGGATTTTGATCGCCCCACAGTTCTGATTGGATACACGGGAAAAGAGCAGCTCGACATTCCAGAGCTATTGAAGACAAATAAAGGAAAAATATTTTTCGACCCAAACGCATACCTGGCCAACGTAGATTTCGGAAGCACATCCTTCTACAGCTGGAAAGACAAGGAGGGCAGGGAATGCAAAGGTGCATTATTGAAACCACCAGATTTTCAAAGAGGAAAACGTTATCCTCTGTTGATTGAAACACATTCACTAAGCGAGTATGAATTCTTCAACAAGAGTAGTTCAACAACACCGGGTCGTGTAGCCGTTTCGCGAGGAATGCTTGTGCTGCAGACGGGAGAACCTCGCCGAGGCTCGAACTTCAGAGGCACAGAACTTGAATCAGAAAAAGACGGCAAGGACTGCTATGTTGCAGCCATTCAGCAACTAGAAAAAGAAGGACTGGTCGATCCCACTAGAGTTGGCATAGTTGCGTACAGCAGAACCGGCTGGTATGTATTGGACACACTAATAAAGGAACCACGATACATCAGAGCAGCCTCGATTGTCGATGCCAATTCCAGCAGCTATGGTGAATATTTGCGCAATCTCGATATTTCTTCTGGCGGCAACTACTTAGATAGAGATTACGGCTGCAAGCCCTTCGGTGCCGGACTGAGAAAATGGATCGACAAAGCGAGCGGCTTCAATTTAGATAAGATACAGGCACCGGTTTTGGTGCAAGTAAACAGCCCTTATGGATTATTGGACTGGAGCACATACCCGGTTTTGAGAATGATGAATAAACCCGTCGACTTACTTTACTTTCGCAACGGAGCGCACACAAACTCTAAACCTAAGCTGATCAACGCAAGCATAGAGACGAATATTGATTGGTTCGATTTCTGGTTGAACGAGCACGAAGACCCATCCCCAGAGAAAGCTGAGCAATACACGCGATGGAGAACTTTGAGAGAACTTGCTGAAGCGAACAGAACGCACTGAGCAATTACGAACTCTCAAGAGTTATTAGCGGAACATTCGGCAGAGCATTTCGATTCCAATCGCGCTGCTTAGTAAGCGCTCTTTGCTGTCACACAAAAGCTTCTGCGTCCAATCAAGCATGCCACCATCGGCGATCGTAAAACTCTGCCCCTCAGCGTTTCTTGCCTTGATGTGAAAGCACGGACCACTGTAATAACCTAGCCCGGTCAAACGATGCATGTTGAAGTCGAATCTCACAGTGCCATGTTCAGCAGAAAGCGGGGCACACACCTTCTGCACAAGAGAGTTCAAATGCAAAATGAGGTGATTTGGAAGTCCATAAGCCGCAAGCTCGATGGCAGGATTCGCCATTTTCTCGGGCCAGATATTCTCATGCTGTCCAAGCAACTTTGCTGCGCTGCTTGAGTCGCGTGCGCGAACGCTCAGTTTAATTTCGTCGCGACTGACACCGTACATGGTGCAAAGATGTGAAACTGCTCTTGTATCAGAAAGCTCGACTCGAATTTCATCAAAAGCAAAACCATTCTTGCTCAGCTCGGACAAAAGCCTTAAATAAGTATCTATTTGCTCTTTTAGCGCTGCGAGTTCGAATCCGAAACTTCCTGAGTCTCTCCCGGCAGTTAGCATTGCAAATAATTTGAAATGAGCACTGTATTCTCGATTTGTAGGTAAAGGAAATCTGAGCACTCGCTGGCTGCTGCAGAGTCGCACAGGGGTCTTTCGATCATTTTGGCGCTTCCTCCGCTGTGCGCTTTCAATTGCAAGGCCAATAGTGGGATCAGCGGCACATTCAAATGGTCTTATGGTGCTCAATACATTCCCCTGGTCTAAGCCAGTCAAGATAGACACAGAGCCAAGAGCATTAAGGGGCGAAAGGTCAATCACTTCAAAATCAGAAGCCAGCTCGAAAGCGATTGATTCCAATTTGTTGAGAAGGCGCCCGTCGAGCGAACAGGCACGCGAAACAGCTGAGGACTGGCGCAAGACTGCAGAATCAAGCTTACTTACACGGCGCTTGAGCACTGCCAAAAGCAACGAATGCAAATCGGAACCATTGAGATTCTCAGCTAAAAGCTCTGTCAAATCGACACCCAACTCGTCGGCTATGCGTTTTGCTATTTTGTCACTCACAGTTTCCTCAAGCTTTCCAATTTGAAAGTCCGACAAGAGTATCCTCTGAAATTACAGGGGGTATCATCGATTGAGCACAATTCTACAAACGAATACACGAGCCCACTTTTCAAGAAGATAACGCAAAGTTACGAAAATCTATTTCATATATGTAGCGCCCAGATTTCAGCCTTAAGTCCCAAACACGTTGATGGCATTAACTTTACGCCACAGAGGCAAGGAAAGCATACCGTTTCATGCCTGAGGAGCTGCTTCAAAAGCCTTAAGACTACTGGGGCTGACGTTGACGCGTTTTCCTTCCTTAAGATATACTCCATTCAACACCTCGCAAGAGGTCTTTTTTTTCTGGAAACTTTCTCCAGCAAAAGACCTGAATAGAACGGACGAGGATAGTTCGTGTATCGGAGAGTACTAACGTGGCTAAGAAAGACGATCGAATGATCATTACTCTGGCGTGTAATGACTGCAAAGAACGCAATTACACAACCATGAAAAACAAAAAGAATGATCCAGACAGACTCAATTTAAGCAAGTATTGTGGACGTTGCCGCAAGCATACGGAACACAAAGAAACCAAGAAATAGGTTTCAACGGTCTGGGGACGCCGTAAGTCCCCGTGGTGGCACTAGCTACCGTACGCGCCTTTAGTTTAATGGTAGAACTAAGGTCTCCAAAACCTTTGGTGAGGGTTCGATTCCTTCAGGGCGCGAGTTTTATTCTTCAGTTTGAGCAAGTTTAGTGAACGCGAACGGTCAATTCAAAGACCCAACTGACGAGAGCGAGCAACCAGCCTCGGACTCGCAGAACGCAGCGGGCAAGGACAGTGGGACAGTGGTAGCAGCAACAGAAGTTCAAAATCCCAATCCCAACCCGGGTTCGGCGCAGGCTAAGAAAAACAGCAATGCTCAAACCGAAAAACAAGGGCTGGCTGGACTTATCCAGTTCATCGCTGATTCGCTCGGTGAACTTAAGAAAGTCACCTGGCCAGATCGAAATCAAGTAATAAGGGAAACACTCAGCGTAATAGTGCTGGTAGCACTGATTACTGGCTGTGTTCTCGCCTTTGACTACGGAATTGCCAAAGCAGTATTCGAGCCACTCGACAAACTAGCCCGACATATGGGCGGTGGCATCGGTGTGCATCACTAATAAGGAAGCGGAGCAAGACAGATGGCATTCATCAATAGCGATGGACAAAGACGCTGGTACGCGGTGCAGACCGCATCAGGTCATGAGAACAAAGTGAAGGAGCACATTGAAAAACGCATCCTCACTATGGGCGCTCAGGACAAGATATTTGGCGTCATCGTTCCAGAGAAGATGGTGACAAAGGTAAAAGATGGCAAGCGCGTCGAAAAGAAAGAGCGCGAGTATCCAGGTTATGTGTTTGTGGAAATGATTCTTGACGACGACTCCTGGAGAGTTGTTCGTGAAGCTCCTGGTGTGACCAAGTACGTGGGCGCTGGCAAGAAGCCAAGTCCTGTGCAAGACCAGGAAATCAGGAAGATTCTCCGCAGGCAGATGTCAATCGCTGGCGGCAAGGGCAAGAAGCCAGTTGTTATTGATGTTAAGGTTGGTGACAAAGTCAAGATCACTGGCGGACCATTTGCAGACTTCGAAGGAGAAATCACAGAAGTCAATCTGGAACGGGAAAGAATCAAGGCTTCGGTCATCATTTTCGGTCGTGCTACGCCAGTTGAACTGGAGTTCAACCAGGTTATAAAAGTGTAAATGTCATAGCTGCAGCTGCCCGCTGCTTATATGATCAGTAATTCTGAACGATTTAAGGAATAACGCTCGTGAAAAAGGCTGTCGGAAAAATCAAACTGCAAATCCCGGCCGGCAAGGCAAATCCGGCTCCGCCAATTGGTCCTGCGCTGGGTCAGCATGGTGTCAACATCATGCAGTTCTGCAAAGAATACAACGCTAAGACATCAGACCAGGCTGGGATGATCGTTCCTGTTGAAATCACCGTGTATGAAGACAGGTCTTTCGATTTCATTCTCAAAACCCCTCCAGCTTCCGTTCTTCTCAGAAAGGCAGCAAACATAGAGAAGGGTTCTGCTCAACCAAACAAAAACAAAGTGGCTACTTTGACCCGTGCACAAATCCGCGACATCGCCAAAATCAAGATGCCAGATTTGAATGCGACCTCACTGGAAGCAGCTGAAAGCATGGTTGTTGGAACCGCTAAGAACATGGGCATCACAGTCGTTGACTAAGCCCACAAACAATTGAACCAAAAAGAGAATAAGGAACTAGTCAAATGGCTAAGCTCAGCAAAAGACAACAAAAACTATCAAAGGTGAACACGGAAGCCAAAGAACAAGGGCTTCTCGCTGCAGAAGATGCAGTCAAGCTTTTGAAAAGCTCGAAAAACAGCAAGTTTGACGAGACAGTAGAAATTCATTTCAGACTTGGTGTCAACCCGAAACTGAACGACCAACAAGTTCGTTCTACCGTAAACCTTCCTGGTGGAACCGGTAAAGAAGTTCGCGTTGCAGTCGTTTGCAAAGGCGAAAAGCAGAAAGAAGCTCAAGACGCTGGCGCAGATGTAGTCGGAGCCGAAGAACTGGTTGCCAAAATCAGCGAAGGTTTCATGGATTTCGACAAACTCGTCGCAACTCCAGACTGCATGGTGATGCTATCTAAGTTGGGTAAGGTGCTTGGTCCTCGCGGATTGATGCCAAACCCGAAAGATGGAACCGTCACACCAGACGTAGCCAGAGCAGTAAACGAATTGAAGGCAGGAAAGGTTTCTTTCCGTGCTGAAAAAGATGGTGGCGTTGTCCAAATGGGCATCGGCAAAATCTCCTTCGAAGATAACCGCCTTTTGAAGAACCTGGCTGCAGTTGTTGATCAGGTCAACAAAGTTAAGCCGGCAAGCTGCAAAGGTGTCTACATCAAGTCCTGCTACTTGAGCTCGACAATGGGACCTGGTCTCAAACTCGATGTTTACAAGCTCCAAGACTTGCACAAGTACTTGATTGCTTAGGCAGTGACAAAATAACATTTCAAGAAGGACCTCTTTAATCGGGGTCCTTCTTCTTTTGTCTGAAGTGGCGAAGAAACTGAGCCCGGTGTAATATTGTCGTTGTCTTCTGAGGGAAGGAGCAAACTGTTGACTGATTCGGTAGATCAATCACAAGTTGAAGCTGAGGAAATTTCCTCAAAACATCTAAAAATCATCGCGCTCTTATTCTTCTTGTCCGGTGCTTCAAGTCTTATCTATCAAGTCATCTGGACAAGACAGATGGTTTTCGTATTTGGCTCGAGCACTTTTGCCTCGGCTACAGTCATATCAGCCTTTATGGCCGGGCTTGCTTTGGGCTCATTCGTAGCCGGAAGGTTTGCTGATAAGATTCGCAATCCATTCCTGATTTATGGGATTCTTGAGGCGGTCATTGGCTTTTGGGCGCTACTTGCACCAGTGCTTTTTGAGCAAGCACTACCAATTTACAAAATGTTCTGGCACCAATATCACTTACAGGTGCTGCCATTTTCCTTGCTGCGCTTCCTAATAGTGAGTTTGATATTGCTCGTGCCTACCTCTTGTATGGGGGCAACATTGCCACTGCTGAGCCGCTTCGTCACTCGCAGTCTTAGCAGTGTAGGTAAGCGAGTCGGACAGCTGTATGCCATTAATACCGTGGGCGGTGTTGCCGGAACTCTCGCAGGTGGCTTTGCTCTCATTCCTTCGATGGGGCTGCACCTCACTTCAGTGATTGCCGCTGGAATAAACCTCTTGCTTGCAACAGCGGTAGTACTTAGCGCAAAGTCGATGCCACCATATATACCACCAGTTGAAGAGTTGAAGCCAGAGCCAGAGCCAGAGCCAGCGCAAATGGAGGATGGTTCAGAGAATGAAGAGCCCGAATACATCTATGAAAACCTTGAAGAAGATGATGATAAAGATAACAGTTCTCCGCGAAAAATCGCCGTTATTTTTGCCGTAATCACATTTTGTGCCTCAGGCGCACTTTCCATGATTTATGAAGTTGCCTGGACACGCGCGCTTACAATGATTATTGGCTCGACTACTTACGCATTTACTATAATGCTGGCTACCTTTTTAACTGGCATATTCCTGGGCAGCTTCCTACTTTCTCGTGTTACGGACAAGTTGAAAGATCCCGTGATGGCTTTGGGTTTCACGCAGTTTACCCTTGCAGTAGGATCGTACATTGGCATCAATCTATTCAATTACTTGCCCTACTGGAACTTGAAAGCGAATGCCCAGTTCGCATCCGACCCCAACATGGGAATGGCGATGCGCTTCTTTCTTGCCTCAGCAATCATGGTGCCAATTTCGCTTTCACTTGGCGCTGCGTTTCCGTTGATAGTGAAGGTATGCAATGATCGACTCGACCGTGTTGGGCGCTCAGTTGCTGACCTCTACTCTTTAAATACGCTGGCAGCAATTGTTGGCGCATTCGCGGCAGGATTTTTTATCATACCTTATCTAGGCAATGAGCAAACTCTAGTTTCTTGCTCAGCTGTAAATGCTGTATTTGGCGGCATTTTGATGATTTTGAGTAGGGGCTGGCTTGCTGTCAAGATATTCGGAGTCGCGTCAGCAGCGATTTTTCTGATGTGGGCTCAGCAAGTTCCTAAGACATGGGACAACAGTCTCATTACCACGTCACAGAGATTGCGCAGGGCTCTGCTTTCAGCAGTTGACGGAGAAATGCCTGCCATACCAGCATCATATTCTGAATGGGTAAAGGAAGTCGAAAAGCTATTCAAACTGGAATTTTTCAAGGACGGTATTGTTGCTAATGTCGCTGTTGCAAGGTTCCAAGACAATTCCCTTTCACTTTTCACAAATGGGCATATTGATGCATCGAGTAACAAAGAAGATATGCCTACCCAGGTCTTGCTGGCGGCAATTCCATTACTTCTAAAACCAGATGCAGGTTCGGTAGCTGACATTGGTTGGGGCAGTGGTGTTTCGCTCGGTTACGCACTGGCTTTTCCTATCGATAAATTGACTTGTGCTGAAATTGAACCAGAGGTCTTAAATGCAGCCGCATACTTTGGGGAGTTTAATCTCAGACCAGAACAGGACAAGCGATTAAGTGTTGAGCTCAATGACGGACGAAACTATCTATTAGCCACTGATGAAAAATTTGGCGTCATAATGTCAGAGCCATCAAACCCGTGGCAGGCTGGGGTTTGTAATCTCTACACAAAAGAGTACTTTAAGATTTGCCATGACAGACTTAACCCTGGTGGCATTTTTGCGATGTGGTGGCAAAGCAATGAAGTAAGCCACGATAACCTGGTTAAAGTGTTTGCAGCGCTGAAGTCTGTCTTTAAGCATCTCCTCGTTTTTCGAAGCGGCGGCGGAGATATAGTTGTATGTGCATCTGACGAAATACTGAAAATCGACCTTAACGCAGTTCAAGGGGTCTTGGGTAATCAGAGACTCCGAACTTACCTTGACCGAAGTGGGGGCATTTCAGTGGTCGAGGATTTGCCCCTTAAGGTTCTGCTTACAGACGAGAGCATAAACAAGCTTATCCAAAACGTTCCCCCCAACACTGATGACAGAAACTATATTGAGTTCGATGTATCGAAGACGCACGAACAAAAAAATTATGCCGAAGAGAACTACAAATGGTTCATGCAAAATTCCGGCAAGCTCTGGGACTCTGTCGACTGGAGTTATACCAGCAAAGATGAGAAGGCGTTGCGAATGGCTTTAATTGCTGAGTGCGGTATGGCCAAAGACAACCCAAATGCCTTGCTTTGGGCAGAAGAGTCTTATCGTGTTGCACCAAACGCCTATGCGCTTTGTGTTCAAGCAATAACAACGGCACAAAAAAGTGGCGATTGGGAAAAGGGATATGAAATCGCCAGTAAAGCCATTAAGGACTATCCTTCTGATCCAAAGACCTACTTCATTCGTGGTTTGATAGCGCTGACTGGTGGAGCACCATTAAGAGCGAGAAAAGATCTCGAAAAAGCATATGCTCTCAATAAGACAGATCCCAACCATGCTTACCGCCTCGCGCAGTCCTACTTACCGGAAGCAAGAGACTGGTACCAACTCTCTAACACTCCAATGAAAGATGATGGAGAAGCTGATACGCAGGCAGATAAGGCATTAGGGATTTTAGGAAGCTCAATGGCTCTTGACCCTAATAATTTTGTACCAAAAAATCCTGAAGTAGCGGCCACGATGGGGCTTGCACTGCTTCGCACGGGACACACCGAACCTGGCATCGCGGCAATACAACAGTATCAATCGATGTATGCACCAAACAGTTTGCAAGCATACAAAATTTTGCTGGAAGCTTATCAAAAGACAGCTAATAAGGCTGGAGAAGAATTTGCCAAGCAAAGAATATTGGAACTCTCCATGCAGAAAGCTGATACTTATGCTGAAAATGCATCCAACCTCTTGCATCTAGGAAAAGAGAAACTAGCACTGGCCGCCCTGAAGAGGGGCTTGGACTACTATCCAAATTCATTCAAGGCACGGAATTTGTTGAAGAAGATGGCAAAAACCAATGAAGAAGCTGGTCAATTAGAAACCGAATTAGAAAAGCACTCGATGGACAAAGCTCCGCCTGCTGCACCAGATAGAAGCAAATAGAGCTGTGCATATTCTCAAGCAGTGCGCCCTCTTGCTATCGGGTGTAAGATAGTGCCGGTCAGGCGAAAGCCTCTCTTAAACACGGCAAGAACTGCAATTTCCCATGCAGAAAGGAGTTGCTTTGACTGGCAACACATCTACGGATGAAAAGACTCCACTGTCTAAACTCTTAATAGTTGCTTTGCTCTTCTTCTTTTCAGGAGCCAGCAGCCTGATTTATCAGGTCATCTGGACCAGGCAAATGGTTTTTGTGTTTGGTTCAAGCACTTTTGCTTCAGCTACCGTTTTAAGTGCTTTCATGGGCGGTCTTGCACTGGGTTCATTTGTAGCAGGAAAAATTGCAGATAAGTTCAAGAACCCGTTCCTGTTGTACGGAATTCTCGAAGGTATCATCGGACTCTGGGCGTTTGCGGCGCCATCCATGTTTGATGCGGCTCTACCGATTTACAAAGCATTCTGGCAATCATTACACTTGCAAATCTTACCGTTTTCGTTGCTTCGTTTTGCAGTCGTATCTGCAATTCTTCTCGTTCCTACAGCGTGTATGGGCGCCACTTTGCCCTTACTTTCCCGCTTCATCACAAGCAGCCTGAACGTGGTAGGTGCCAGAGTCGGAACACTTTACTCAATAAACACCCTGGGTGCTGTAGCCGGTGCCATGAGCGGTGGCTTCTATTTGATACCACTTTACGGGCTGAAGACCAGCACAATGATAGCAGCGCTTACAAACATTGCTCTAATGCTAGTCGTCTTGGTGCTGAGTCGATTCTGGACTGCCCTGCAAGCACAGCCAGCAAAAGACTGGGAGCCCAGCCCAGAGCCAACTCCTATTTCAAAAGAAGCAAGAATCATGCTGCTTGCCTTTGGCTTCTCTGGCGCGATTGCGATGATATACGAAGTCTCGTGGACACGCAGTCTTCTACTAATTATCGGCTCGACAACATATGCATTTTCAATAATGCTGTCGACATTCCTTATCGGAATTTTTATTGGCAGCTTGTTGATGTCCAGCTTTGCAGACCGCGCGAAGAATCCTTGCTTATGGTTTGCTGTGCTTCAAATAATACTGGGTGGCATGGGGGTTGTCTCCCTGGTCTTATTTAACTACCTTCCATACTGGAACGTAATTGCAAACAGCACAGCCATTGATAATCCGACGGTTGGTATGAACAATCGGTTCTTACTGGCCGGGGCAATTATGGTGCCGATTGCACTTCTTTTGGGGGCGACTTTTCCTCTAGCTGTTAAAGCTTGTGCCAAAGAACTATCAAAGCTGGGTAATTCAATTGGAACTCTCTACTCGGTTAACACGCTGGGCGCCATCGTAGGCTCGTTTCTTGCCGGGTTTGCCATCATCCCTTACTTAGGTACGGAACAAACCCTAGTGGACTGCGCATTAACCAACGCGCTAATCGGTGTAGTTGTTTTGCTCACATCTGTCGAAGGAAAGATGCCACTAAAGGCGGTGGGCTGTGTAGTCACTGGTGCCCTCGCCATATGGGCTCTGGGACAGCCGAAGGTATGGAATCTTCACTTAATCACGGCGTCACAAAAATTGCGGCGAGCGATGAGTTTTGCTAGTAGCAAACCAACTTCTGATTTCGGAAAATGGGCTGAGCAAATAGCAAACACGTTCGACATACTGTTCTGGAAAGACGGAATTTGCGCAAACGTAGCAGTAGTGCGGTTCAGAGACCAGCAAGTTTCCTTGTTCACCAACGGTCATATCGATGCATCTGATGGTCCTACCGATATGCCCACTCAAGCAATGCTGCCATCCATTCCGCTACTACTTAAGCCAGAAGCCACCGACATAGCAGATGTGGGCTGGGGCAGCGGCTGCACCATGGGTTACGCTTTGATGTTTCCCAAGGTGAAAAATATGGTTTGTGCTGAAATCGAACCAGCGGTGGTGGAAACATCTCAGTATTTCCATAACGTCAATCTGGCGCCTGAGCAAGATCCCCGCCTTAGAATCGAATACAACGATGGTAGAAATTACTTGCTTGCCACAGATGAAAAATTCGATGTCATAACTTCCGAGCCTTCCAATCCATGGCAGGCTGGAGTATGCAATCTCTACACACAAGACTATTTCAAGGTTTGCCATGACAGATTGAAAGATGGTGGCATCTTCACCCTCTGGTGGCAAAGCAATGAAGTGAGCCACGACAATTTGGCGAGAGTCTTTAAGGCTCTAAAAAATGTCTTCAAACACATACTTGTGTTCCAGACATATACAGGAGATATCGCCGCTTGCGCTTCTGATGAAGAGCTGAAAATTGACTTTAAGAAGGTTGAGTATGCTTTGCAATCAAGAAACCTACGCGAACATCTCGCTAAGTATGGTGCCATAAGCGTGCCGGAAGACCTTGCTATAAAAGTGATAATGACTGATGAGGGCATTGAGAAAGTAACTCGTGGTGTCGAGCCCAACACCGATGATCGCAACCACATTGAATTTGATGTTTCTCGAACATACGAGCAGATGGGTTATGTAACTGAGAATGCAAAATGGTTCTTGAATAACTCTGGAAACGTTTGGGATGCGATTGACTGGACTGGCATGAGCAAAACTCAAATCGCAATGAAGATGGCTGGAATTTCCGAAAGAGCCATGGTACTCGACAGCAATTTAGCCGAAGAATGGGCGATAGAGTCATACAAAACAGAAAAGAGTTCATTTGCTCTGTGTGCGCAGGCGCTCATAAACGCACAGAGAAAGGCGAATTTCGAAAAGGCTTTTGCCCTCGCAGAGAAGGCGGTAAAGGAGTTTCCTGCTGATACCAAACCTCTGGGCGTTCGTGGTCTGGTATCACTTCTAGCTGGAGCACCATTGCGGGCTCGTAAAGATTTTGAGGCAGTCTTAAAGCTTGAACCGAACAGTTCCGTGTATAAGTTCAGGCTAGCCCAAACATATTGTCCCGATATCAAAGATTGGTATCAGATTGCTAATCAAACGCTTCCAGACATTGGAAAAGCTGATAGCGACCCACAGAAAGTGATTGATATCTTGACTCCCTATATCTCAAATTCAAATTTCATTGTGCAAAATCCAACCGCACTCGGCATGATAGGAGATGCCTATCTTCAGCTCGATGACCCAGAAAACGCACTACCCTTCATGCAGGCTTTCTTGAAAATACGACGCGATGATTTATCAGGCATGCGCTTGATGGCAAAAATTTACCAGCGAAAAGGAGACATGCAAGGCGCCGATTTCTGCACGAGCAAAGCCAGCCAGCTTGCAAAGAAACTAGCGGCAGTGCTGGTGTCAAATGCGAATTCTCTGGCGGCAAAGCACAAAAACAGAGACGCAGTAGCAGCCATTCGTCGAGCCATGGAGACTGATCCACCAAACACAGAGGCACGCACTCTTTTGCACAAACTTGCGAAAAATAGCGCAGAGGCCAGAGACCTGATGAAAGAGATTTCGACATCAAGCTTCGAAGACTTGGAAGCTTACAAGCAGCTTCGCAGAGAGGAAGACAAATAATCGATACGTACGCTAATTCGTGTACGTATCGCGGGGTCTTGGTTTCGAGGTTTTAGATTAATTCTTCCGGGCGTGCGGGGCGTGGCGCAGGGGACGAATTCTTGTTCAGCGCCGGTTTCGAGACTGAATAGCTTTACCAGAAGCTACTTTTCATCCTTTAGACATCGATTTACAGATGGCATTTTTGGGAACAGAATGGAAGCAAGTCTGGTGGCGCATGTGCGTAGAAACTAACAAATTTTACACAAATCGCCAGCATAATTGCGACCATTACTATCTTGACAATTTGTGTAAAAAGGGGGACTCGCGCCCCCACGCAAGTGGTTCATGTGAGCAATGGGAATGTCGTCGGCCACGGAAGATCCATCAATGAGTCTAGATTTCCACCAAAAGAGCGCACTTTCAAAACGCAAAAATCGAGTAAAACTCGATGATGCCAGAGCGACAGCAAACAGTCAGAAGTGGCTGATGTTGTTGACGCTGTTGGCTGTTTCTTCGCCAAGCGCCTTGGCTCTCGACCCGAACACTGTCGGCAACCCGACAGGAACTCAAAGAGACTATCTGCAGCACTACAACAACTATGCTGGGCAAGCTCAGGGCATGCCTTACAAAAACCATATTTGCGACACCTCAATGGGCGGCGACAACAGCGGCGGTTCCAAAGGTGGCGGTGGCGGTGGTGGTGGCGGTGGCCAGGGCTCTTCTGGTGGCTCGATGCAATCGCCGGTCTCCGAGGCCAAACAAGGCGCAGCTCAACTCAAGTTCTCACCAACGCATCCGAACGGCATGATGCATCAGTCATTCTCTCAATTTGGAGGGAAGAATTCCACCTCCGGAATGGGTGGTGGCGGTGACAGCAAGGGCGATAAATTCTCAACAAAACACGTCAATTCCTACAGACCAGGTGGCGCCGGTGGAGCACCACTAGTCGATACATCACATGTAAGCAATCCTCGCACTCAGGGATTTGGTGACACATTTAGTAGCAACAGCAATAAGAAGCTTGATGGTAACGGATATTTCGGAAGCGGCAGCCAGGGCGTGGGCACAGCACATGCAGGTCAGAGTCGCTCGCAATCATTGAATGCTGAAGGCACTACCAGCAAAGGCACTGGAGGGTACTTTAATAGCAGTACTCACGGAAGCTCTCAAAGTGGAAGCAGCCCATTCGGTGGAGGAGTCGCAGGCTTCAACATCGGCAGCAACGGCTCACAGACTATAGGAGCAGGCACCTCAGGTGGTGTCAGAGGAGTCGGCAGCGGACACACCGGTGGTGGCGTGAGCGGCTCAGGCATAGGAGGCGGCATCTCAGGCATCCACACAGGTCAGAGTGGCACTAGTCCTGTCGGACACGGTGTCACGGGAACGGGCGTCGGCGGTGCATTCACCGGCTCGTCTGGAGGTGTGGTCGGAACCGGTGTGAGTGGTTCACATTCCTCTGTACCGATGGGCATAAGCCCTTACTATGGTGGCTCTGGAAGCACCACTCCGCATGGAGGTGGTGGACTCACTCCAGTTAACATCGGTCAGTCATCTTCGATAGACATGGGCAGTCACCTGGGTAACCCGGGTGGAGGCGTGGGAACTCCACACAACAGCTCTTCAAGGCCAGGTGGTGGCAATTACGTTCCTCGCTTAGGACCCAGAACACAAGAAGAAGAGCCAGGAACAGGTGGTGGTGGACCTTTCGACCACACAAATCCGAACCATCCTAGAACGACTATTACCAAGACGCCGAACACCAAAGGCGGTCCTAACGACGGCTTCAATACGCCTCCACACGGAGGTCACCCCACAGATGATGGTTCGAAACCGCCAACAGATCCATTCGGTTGGGTAGACCCAACCCCAACCACTGTTCAAAAAAATCCACCATACAAACAACCCACTGGCGGCAATCAGCCAGGTGGCGGTGGTGGCGGAAACGGCACGACCAACACGACATCGGGTCTTGACACCGTTGCAATCCCGCACAGTGAACCACACCCATCACCACCAGGACAGGCTCAGTTCCCTAAAACCGACGGAGTATCTGACTTCGTCAAAGGTGTCGGTGCAGTAGGTCAGGCAGCCGGAAACATGGTTGGTGGTGCTGCAAACGGTGTTGCATCTGGTGCTGCAGCTGTTATGGGGCAGAAGATGCAAATGACCCCGGGTGCCAACGAGGGACAGGCTAAGTCTAATCAAAACTCACAAAAGCAGTCTGGTGCAGATAACCTGGCTGCGATGGAACGTTATCACGCAGCGGCAGCAATCGACTGGGTACGCAGCTTCCTCGAGAACTTCACCGTAGATGGTGGCAACAGATGGAACCAGATACGCGACCGACTCTTTATTCCTATGGCAATTCTGCTTCTGCTTCCAGGCGCCGTAATCTGCCAATTGAAATCAATCGTTTCCCAGGGATTCGTTGTCCTTGGTGAAATCAACCCGTTTGAAGGAATTTTCCGCAGCATAGTTGGAATATTCCTCATTCCAGCTACCTATTTAGTGGTCAACTATGGCATCGATATTGCCAACTCATTGACGGATACTGTAGCGACCAGCTATCACAATCTTTTTGGAACCGATATGTACACAGACGCTTTCTGCGGACATATTCGTGCGTTTCCAATTCGTGAGCCTGAAGAAAACCCTGGACAGGTTACTGACCAGGAAGCACAAATGTTCAACTACTTCGGCAATACTCCACTTGCAAGACTTGAAGGAAAGACACTCGCCATTAAATACGCAGACCCCTGCGTAGGCTTGTACATAGTTCCTCCAGACCGTAACAACGACAACGTTCCTTACATGGTCAACGAGCAAAGACTAGCATACAACCAGGCTAATGCAGCCTTCACCATGGCGTGGGTAATTCTCTGCGCTGTTCAACAAGCATACTTGTACTACTTATGGCTGGTTGGTCCAGTCATTGCAGCCTGCTGGGTCTACCCCTCAAGACAGTTGCGTGAAGCATTCCCAAGCTGGATTGAAGGTGTTGTCACCCTCTGTTGCTGGAGTCTCTTCTGGAGCGTCACCATCCTTCTTATGGCATGTTTCCATGGAGTTGATGACACCGGCACCATCATGTTCACCGCGTTGAACTTCCTTGCAATCGGTTCAGCCAAGTTTGCTTTTGACTTTACGGGTCTCGTCAAAGACGCTGGTCGTGAAGCCATGAGCATGGCACAGAAAGCTGCACAAGCTGCTGCTAAAGGCGGTGGTGGTGGTGGCGGCGGTGGCGGCGGCGGTGGCGGCGGCAAAGGCGGCGGCAAAGAAGGTGGTGGCAAAGAAGGCGATAAAGGTGCACCTAAGGGTGATAATCATCCGAATCCATCAGCCCCAAAAACTGAAGCCGTCGGAGTGGTTAATCCTACATCTTCAAAAGACACAATTACCGGTGGAGAAGGCAGTGACACGCTAGCCGGCTCCGGTGGAAAAGACAAATTGGAAAACTCCAGTGAATCCAACACTAGATCAGTTGCGGCCTTCGCACATGGCAGCTCTGGTGTCGACGGACGACATGGCGGCGCACACACACCTCCACCTGTAAGTGGGAAAGATGGAACCGCTGGTACCGGCTCTAAGGGTGGTGATGGTGGTGACGGTGGTGACGGTGGTGACGGTGGTGACGGCGATGTCTTCCAGGGCTTCGATGAAGGCGCTGATGACAGTGCAGCTCCTGGCTCAAGTGAAATTGATGCTGCATTAGGCAAAGTATCCGCACAGATCTCGCCAGTAGCTGCCCCAGGTGACGCGTCTATGCCACCGCGCACAGCACAAGCTCCTGGGCTAGCCGGGGCAGATGGCTCCGACGGAGGACACGGCTCTCACGGAGGACACGGCTCTCACGGTGGACACGGCTCTCATGGTGGACACGGCTCTCATGGTGGACACGGACAACACGCTCAGGCTCAGGCTCAGGCGCAGGCCCATGCCGCCGAGAAGATGCACCTTGCAGAAGCTAAGGCTCAAGCAGATGTATCGGCCAAGCAAGATGCATTACGCTCTCAGCAAGATGCTCAAGTCGCGGCAATCCAGAGTGGGCAGATACCTGCGGGTAGCCAACAGAGCGGCATGCTAGCAAGAGACAATATCGCATCGCTCGACACCAACACGGTTGTAAAAGCTGGTGGTGGTGACATGAGTGGGCATCCACATCCATCAGTGGCAGCCCGTGATGGCAACAACTTTGACCCATCGCAAGCGAAGGGTCTAGGTGGTGGCAATGACAGCAGCAACAACGCAGCACCTAATGGTGGAACGCTGATGGCTGACGCCGGCGCTACTAACAGCATGGTTCAGCAACAAATGGATGCAAGAGCCAGAGAAGCCACGGATGCAGCTGCTGCTCAAGCTGCAAGCCAGGTGGCAAGCGCAGCCAATGCGGCCAACTACAATAACACCGCGAACTATTCTTATGATGGTTCAGCTGGAAACAGCTTCACCGCTGGAAGTGGATTAGGCAGCAATAGCTTCGACTCAAACACTTACACCGCTATGGGACGTGACAGCGTAACTTACGACTACAGCTCTGGCGGAGATCAGGATGTTGCCGGTATCGATTACGGTGATGACTACAGCTATAGCGGTAGCAGCAGCTCGTACTACAGCGCCGATAACTCCACCGACATCAGTGGAAGTATAGCCAGCGCAGGCAACGTAAACAGCAACGTAAGTTATGACGGCAGCAACAACAACATGTACTATCAGTCGTCAGGCTCCGTTGACCCCTCCGCAGCACAGGCTATCGGCGCTGGCAACAGTGTGATAGAGAACCAGGTGCAACAGGCTGCGCAAGCGGCAGCGGCTCAACAAGCAGCTAATGTCGCCTACGAACAAAGCCAGCAACAACAGATTATGAACCAAATGAATGGTCCGCAATCTGAGCGCTACTATCAACAAGCCGTTGAGCGTCAGCAGCAACAAGAAGCATATCAAATGCATCAACAGAAAGAATCCGAGAAGCAGGCTGCCCAGCACATGCAACAAGAGCAACGCCAGAAAGAAATGCGCGAACAGGCGCAAGGTCAGCGTGCTCGCGAGGCAATCACTGGACCGCAAGCTCTCATCGGTGGCAAGAACGGCATGCTTGGTCCGGTTCCAGGAACCGGTTACTCGCAGCAAGGTCGTGGAGGTCGCCTCGGAGCCAAGATGAATGGCGTCTCGAGAAATCTCGGACGCTCAAGCAATGGCGGAGCCGCTGGCAGACCAGTACCAGGACAGCAAGGTCAACCGAATGCACGAATTCCTGCAAGCCAGCGTGGCGTCAGCCAACACAGCAAGCAGCAGGCTGCACAAGACTGGACCAGCGGATTGTCCATCGCTAACCTCAAGCGCAGGTCTAGAAGCATCAAGAAACAGACCGACGCAGAACAGGCAGCTGACCTCAATGCACTCAAGAAGATGACAGGCGATCAGCAATAATCTGAAAGAGCAAAAAGCTATGGAAGGAGTCGAGAAATCGACTCCTTTCTCTTATCTACGTGAAGTCAATCGGCTATGATATTTTCCACTTTTGGAGGTCTAGTCTTGAAATTGATGGTCTTGCACTTTCAGCCTGCGTGGATTTCTCCGGAATTCAATCAAAGCTTGGAAACAACAAAAATAATGCCCCTAGCTGGGACGAAAAGGTGAAGTCGTTTAGCTGGAAAGAACACTACATCTGCTCTTTTCCTGCAGAACCATTCTATATGGAGACATTTTTTGGAAATGGCGGTAACCAATACAGCACAACGCGAGATGGAGTTCAATACTCTGTTGCAGAAGGCATAGATCCCTTCGGCATGCCAGATCCATACTCAAAGCAAGAACTGATTTTTGAGGAACTCTCAAAACAAAATGTGGAAAGATGGGCTAAAGGAAGGGAGAACAGCCACTATTCAATTGGGCTAGAGGGCGGAAAATATCCAGGACGACATATTGAAGGAAACAAGACAGACGGTGGTGCGTTCATCTTAAATATCTTCATTGATCCGCCAGGAAAACGCTTCTTCCTCGTGGGAGTGCAGGGTCCCAAAGCAAAAATTTCAGGACCTTCGAGCAGTAAGTTTCTCGACTCGTTCCACGTCTGGGCGAAGAAACCAGCTTAGTATTCATCGATGTTGCTGAGAACGAGAACCTGTCCAGGATTTTTGTCATCAGGCAGGGCTTTTCCGTCAACCCCGCCTCCAAGCAGCAAATAGGCACTGCCACCATTAATTGGACAGTACAAAATCTCACCAGGTTTAAGAGCTATTCTTGGACCAAAGCGAGCAGAATGAAGGTCTTTTAGCGAATTGTTGACAGTTATAAACTCATTTTTGCCCGTGAATGGATTGATAGTTCCAAAAGCAGCAGGTTCGGTGCCCTCTACGCCACCGGGTAAATAAGACTTGAACTCATTGTTCAATTCGGTAGGATACTTATCAGAACCATGGTCAGCAGCGTAATGTTCAACACCCATTTGCACTCTGTGCATAGACTCTTTGAGTTCGACTTCTTTCTGTGCTTCATTTTCGCTGAGCTGACGCGTTGCATTTTCCGCGCATGAGCAGAGCAGGAAAGAAAGCAATAAACTAGTGACTTGAACTTTACGCAACATAGATTTCAAACAGCAATGTCGAGAATGCATCATACAAATTCACAAGCCAGAACGTCAAGAATATTAGTCTCTCTCATGCTTTTTGTAATGTCTTGCTTTTCCCTTGCATCAGCTCAAGCAAAAGATATCCTCCCCATTTCTGGTATTGGTGCCCCAGAGATGGAGGATTTTGATGAAAAGCTAGTTGCACTGATGAAAAAATGGCAGGTGCCAGGCGCAACTGTAGCGATAGTACAAAGTGGCAAGCTTGTCTATGCACGCGGCTACGGATATTCAGATGAGAAGAAGACTGTCAAAATGGCACCTGATGCCAAGTTTCGAATCGGTAGCATTTCTAAATTGCTAACAGCAGCCGCAGTCTTGAAACTTGTACAAGAAAGAAAACTGGATTTAGATTCATCTGCATTCAAACTTCTCAATTTGCCACAAGAGCCAGATCCCTCCCGACGACCGGATGCTCGTGCCTGGCTCATTACTGTGCGCAATTTACTGCAAGGTACAGGCGGCTGGGACAGAGATGCAACAGGCGACCCTATGTTTCAACCAATCGCTCAACAGGCAGCAATGGAATACAGCAATTCAATGCGCCCTACCCCCCAGGCAATCATCAGATATGAGGCTTGCCGTCGGCTAGATTTTTATCCGGGCACGAAATACCACTATTCGAATCTAGGATTTTGTATGCTGGGCGAAATAGTCCGAAAAATTTCTGGTCGTCCTTACGTTGAATATGTAAAAGACGAGCTGCTCAAGCCTATGCAAATTGACATGGTGCCTGGAAAAACACGGGTTGCTGCTAAGGGAGAGGTTTTCTATTTTCCATATGATGGTGAACAATTGGGTCCTGCCATAATGCCTAATGTACGGGGCTATGTCCCTCTGGAATATGGAGGTGATTTTTATTTAGAGGCAATGACTGCTGATTGTGGCTGGGTAGGTTCTTCAATAGATGTAGCAAATTTTGTTTCTTGCCTGTTCGGTGAGCAAGGAAAAGAGAAACAGATTCTGTCGCCAGATTTGGTTAAACTAATGCTTGGAAGACCAAAAATCGATCAGTGGCGAGACAAAGACTTTTACTTTGGCATGGGCTGGGAGGTCCGGAAGCCACAAAAAAATCAAGACCTTACAATAAGAAAAGAAGGGTCATTACCTGGTCTCACGACCACTGTTGTGCATAAAATGGACAATTGCAACCTCGCAATCGCCTTCAATTTACGACCCAAAATGTCCACCTCATTTCAGAATGCGCTTGATGAATTTATAGAGACCCAACTTCACACACATCGAGCCTGGCTGAAACAACAAAGCAAACTAACAAAGAAGTAGACCCTTGAAAATATTTGCACTTTTAGAACGCAAAAAAGACCTCAAAGCTGCCTCGAAAAGCACACGTCGCAGAGCGCTCGTCTTTGGTGCTCTTTTTGTCGTTATCATCGGCATGTCGTCGTCAATGTTGCTTTCCGAGTACCCATGGAATGGCAACATGATTACCTGGTTAAAGGCTCGAGAGGCTTATGATGCCGGAGTTGGTTTTAGCCAGCGTTATCTGTTGACAGATGCAGAAGCAAGGTTCAAAACTGCTATCTCTATATATCCGGCCGACTGGCGATTCTACAAGGCGCTCGGCATCGTAGAGCTGAAGCAACATAAGTACAAAGAAGCAGAGGGCGATTTTAGAAAAGTCACTGAACTGCAAAAGAACAATTTCGATGCATGGTTGGCTATGGCTGATTGCCTTTCCCACGATAAAGCCCGCCTGGAAGAAGCGGAGAAAGCAGCAAAAACAGCCCTTTCGCTGGACCCACTCAGCTCGGTTGCCTGCGCGCAACTTGCATTGATTTTGCAGCTAGAAAACAAAACAGACGAAGCAAAAAAGACTTACAACGGCTCTGCCAGGCTTGAGAAGGATGATGCTAGATATTGGTTTCTCTCTGGCAAGTACCATCAGCTGCTCGGCGATGAGCAAAGAATGGAAATGGAATACAGGCAGGCAGCAGACCTGGACAAAAGCAACCCGGAACACTGGATCACAATCGGAATGTTGCTATACAACAGGGATGATCTTGATGGAGCAGACCATTATCTGAAAAGAGCAAGCTACCTGAACCCTTACAATCCAAGCCTATGGGCAACCCTGGGCGAAGTTTGGCGTCGGCAAAATCTTTTTGACAAGGCTGAGGAGGGCTTCGCAAAAGCCTCTGAACTAGACGCGAAAAACACCGAGTACCTCCTAAATCTTGGACTGACGCGTATGTTTCAAAAGAAATATGCACAGGCAGAAGAGCCCTTCAAAAAGATTCTTGCAATTGACCCGCTCGAAAGCCGCACAGTTCGGGTCTACGTGAAGGTGCTTGAGCTTCAAAAGAAATACGATGAAGAGAAGAAATTCTTGCTTTCTATACTTAATGACCCAAAGAATCAGAATTGCAGTAGTTGGGCATACTGTGCGGCGATTAGTATAAAAGCAAAAGACTTCGACCAGGCAACACTCTGCCTGCAGAAAGCCCACGAACTAACTAAATCGAAAGAAGAAAACGACAATGTTGTAGCGCTCGTTCATCGACTGAGAGAAAGCCAAAAGGCGGTGGCAGAGCATAAACAGACACCAGATGAACTGGCTGACGCTCAGCAAAGAGAAGCTCAGCAAAAGGAAGCCCAGCCAAAAGATCCAAATGAAACAGCACAGGCTCAGAGCCCATCTAAAGGACCAGAGGTTCAATCCAAAGCCGGGTCTCTTCCTGGAGAGCCAAACTCCAAAGCATCAACTATCATCAAGCTCGACCCTGGCACAGGCAGTGATCAGCCTAACCTTAATGACATAAACGAACAAGACAACAGAAGTGTTGCTCGCTACAAGTAATCCGATCTTACTACAAGTAATCCGCTTCGATCTCGCTAAACGTAATCAGTCCACAATTTGTTGATGCGCAAGAATCCGCCGGGCTCGGCTCGGACTCCAGATTACATCTTTGGTGGAGCTATTTTCTTTCCCTTCAGTCCGTAAAGGATCTGCACATATTTTTTATCGCTGTTGCTGGCTACGAGATCAGGCATGATTCGAACCTCTGCCTCCAGATCTCCCTTAACCCAACGAGAGCATTCATATATATCGTTTCGATACTCACTAACTTTCTTCCATTGCTCGCCAATCATTTGATGCTGATAGAAGCCTGAGATGCGCTTGCTAGGGTCAGCAGTAGCCATCATCACCAAATTCTTGTAGCCAGGTGGTCGGTTGGGTCGAACATCAACCATGGTTACTTTGGCGCCTGGGTAACGCTTGATCGGATATCGAGAAGGAAAAAGCTGTGGCTTTCCTTTTAAGACATCCATATTAGGTTGCTGATACTGCGGACCTTCTGGTTCCTGATTAAAGGCACCAGCATTGAAACCGCTCATCCCCGATGCAATTCCGTTAGGATTATCAGAACTTTCGGTAAACAAGCCAGTTCCTTTCGAACTGTCTTCCTTGTCCTTAGGCGCTTCTGAGCAGCTGCAAACAGCAATCAAAAGCGGGAGAATAGCCAGCAAATGATACCATTTTTTCATCAGTCAAACTCCAACAAGACAAATGCTTATTAGATTCTACCTTAGCCAGGCATGGTTTTGCCGCCGCCTTTGCCACCGCCACCGCCTGAGCCACCACCCTTGCCACCTTGCGCGACTTTAGACGCAACAGCTTCTGCGTGTTTCATTGCGTTACCTACAATTTCACCCGGTTTGAAGTCGAATGGATTGAAGGGAACGAACATCAAAATACAAAGGAATGCTGCAAGGTAGTAAACCTCGAATGGGTCGAATGGATTTAGTGCACCAGACTCACATCTAACAGTCATACAAATAAGAACGATGTTCCACCAGAACTTCCATAGACTCAAGATGACGACGCCATCGACCCATGAAGCAAAGGCTTTTCGGAAGAGGTCTCGCCCTACCGATGGCCAGGCGAAAAAGGCAGCCGCCAGCGGACCAAGTAAGAGTAAATAGCAGACCATCACAACCTGGAAAGCGTGAGCTATAGTCAGCCCCTCAGAAAGGATATGGGTACATTCATTTGCAAGTTCACTCAATGCAGCATCAAGTCCGCTGATCTGCTCCATCACAGCACCGCCCACAGGCATACCAGCAAACTTACCTCTCCATGGAGCGAAAGGAATGTTTGGCAAGTTCTTGATAGGACTACCTTGCTGTTCAGGTTTGAAAATTTGCACCTGTTCTTCGGCCCACAAGATAATCAACGGTACGTTGACGTAGGGCTGGCAAGCATTTTGAAGTGAATTTCCAACGTCTACCATGTAGCTGACTACAACTTGAGTCATTGGAATCAAGAAGATTGCAATTATCGAGCGCAGAATACCAGTCCAGGGGCTCACAGCATCTTCATCATTGTTATTGTGGAGAATGCCAAAACCGATGAAGGTTTTGATGTTTGTGATTAGCGCTCCTGGAAGCAAGAACAAAATCGCCATTGGAAGGAAGCATGTTTTGTACATGCGCTGAACCATCCAAACGGCATTCGAGTAAGTTTTGGAAATCTGATTGGAGGCACAAGGAGTGCCGGCATCTTCGTTCGCTACATTTATAAGATTGAGAGTCATGCCATCCATTGCATTCATCAAACATTGGATAGCATCTTCTCCGGCAGAACTTGCCGCAGCTGACGAGCAACCTTGTGAATTACACTTTGACTGATTAGAACTGCCGGCCGGGTCACCGGCTTTTTGCGCTCCGACACCAGCCTGGTGAGCCTTCGCCACGGCATCGCCTGCGGCTGTCAGCGGCTTACCGCCTTCTTTACCGTCTGCGTTACTGTTTCCGGCGGCACCGCCGCCACCACCACCTCCGCCACCTCCCATCTGGAAGTCGCCTGCGGAGAGATCATTGTCGCCAGGGGTAGGCATTTTCATCGCTTCAATTTGCTCTGTACGTTTCAAGAATGAATCGTAGACGCCAGTGTAACTGTTTTCCTCACCAGCTGAAGAACCGTTGTATTGACCTTTCTCCCAGTAAGTATCAGTGTCGAGCATTTCGACCATGACCTGGGCACCACCGCCCTGACCAGAGCCACCGCCCCCACCTGTGGGGTTCGTCTGCATAGCCATTTGCTGGCTTGACTCACTCATACCGAAACCGTAGGAATTCTGCGAACCCATTCCCTGTCCAGGCTGCACTGCGGCCTTGCTCTTGGTATTCTTCGCTTCTGATTTGCGAAGTTCCTCGTTTCGGGACTCCTGGTTATATTGCTTTTTAGCTTGCACCGGGCTATAAGCCTGAGTTGCTTGTGAGAATGCTGGTGTTTGCAAGCCGATTGAACCAATCGCTAGTGAGACTAGTATGCTGCAACCCGACAATTTCTTTAGTAATGACACAACGCACCCCCATAGGCGATCGTTTTGTTGTCCCGGTTAGAATCGCTCGAATGTGATTTGCAGTGCCAACTACGGCCGCGCACACCTAGAGCACTATGTACTAAGTATTTACCCATTATGTGAGTGAGTTGTGTAATATTTGTTAGTTTGTTCTCAAAATATTGAACTAATTTCCCGAAATTGCATCTTTTGGCCAGCGTTTTGAGTCCTTCACGCGATTGCTGTCAAATACACTTATCTGCGTATATTTTTTATGAGACCCGCCTCCAGAGTGGCTTTCATACTCTTACACTGCTTAGACTCATTTTCCAGCCCTGACTTAGCGAAGAATTCAGATAAATCATCGAGTGTTTTCAAATCAATCGCTCCCACCAAATTGGAAGAACTAAAATCCTTGAGCAAGTTTCTAGCTCTACTCATGGACTCCTGCTTTCCTTGTCTGGTAAGCGGATCTGGAACATGATCAAGCCGGTCCTTCATAATCAAGCGAATGCGAAACATGCGCAGAGCCCTACTCGTTTCAGGATAGCCCATAGCCAATTTGTCTGCGTATTCGTCAACCAGATAATTCAGCCTCCAACGAGCTTTTTTTCTTGAGTCCAGCTTTGCAAAAATTTTTGGCATCGACTCGTGCAGGTGCCCTGGATAGTTAGCGTAGATTGAGTCAAAATAATTCTTTGCTTCATCTCTTGCAACGTTAGAGCCGAAATCACGTCCCGAGAGAGCCTCTATCACTACGCATTCGGAATCGTCGAGAAGATTGTCTATAGGTCGCATCATCAATTTCTCGCGCAGAGATTTTGCCAAACGCAGACCTTTAGAAGTCTGACCACTATCGAGGTAAGATTGCGCCACCAGGTGCTGAATCAAATATGAAACCTCTGAGATGGTTTCGAAGTAGGCGCTAACATTCTCGCCCAGGCGAATTACCTCTTGATGGCATCCCACTACCCGCAATTGCTCGATGCACTCAAGAACGAGCGAGGGGTTGGAAGACATACCGGCTATGTCAGCGTTCACTAATTCATGATAGGCCTTCAAAGCCAGAGTTTTGCGCTCATTTTCATTGCTTGAGAAATTGGCATCGAGCAAATAAACGGAAGCAATGGTCATATAGTTCGTTGATGCAAGACCGACTTTATTGACCAAAGCTAGAAATGGCTTGGGGTCTTCACCGAACTCTGTTGACAGGTCAATGATCAACTTCAGCTCATCAGTATAAATCAGGTCATCAGATAGCCCGTGAGGTATAACTTGCTTGACCAATTCCAGTGCTTTATCAGGTTGCTTTAGAAGTACACACAGACGAGCCTCGCGCAGAATAAGAAGCATTTTTTGCTTTGAATTTCTCACGTGCCTTGCAGCATCATGGATTTTCACAAGCAGCTCCTCAGCATAGGGAGGAGAAATTGACATTCCATGATTTCTTCGATATCTGAGGCTGTGCCAAGCAATCGTCGCGATGTCCTCATAACTCGCGCGGGTCGATTGGAGATTCTCTTTAATCCATGTTTCGCTGGTTATAAGATCGATGTTATTGGAAAGCCTTGATGGTAATTTGGAAATTGGTGTGTATTTCAAACTACCAAATCCTTCGGACATCTTGCTTACATTTTCATTTTTTCTGGGAGCGAGAGAGCCAATTGCTAGTATCGAAGTTACTATCAAAGCACCAACAAGAAGCTTTGTATTGATTCTTAGGGGCGCACGTTTGTGCTCATTAAAAGCCGCTCCAGCAATAATGTTGCTTGGGTCTTTCATGATTTCTTCGAGGCTTTTTTGAAAGTCTTTCATTGAAGCGTACCGCTCGTCAGGACTTTTCGCGAGTGCCTTTTTCATCACATGGTAAAGTGCAAAAGGTGCAGCTTTGATTTTTCCAAAACGAGTCGCCGGGTCAGTATTTGCATGCAAATACAAGGTTCCAACAGCGGTGTCGGCGTCAAATAGAAACTCTCCAGCAAGCATTTCGAACATAATGCATCCCAGAGAGTAAATCTCAGCCTTTAAGCTGTTTGGCGTCATTTCTGGGCTCATATAGTTTGGGGTGCCCAAGAGTTGCCCTGTGAAAGTAAGCTTTTGTGACTCATCAAGTTCAACGATGGCGGCACGAGACAATCCAAAATCAATTATTTTGACGAAGTCTGCCTCAGGTTTATCAAGCAACATGATATTGTCAGGCTTAAGATCTCGGTGCACAACCTGCTGTTCATGAGCGTATTGCATTGCATCACAGATTTGAATCAGTAATTTGCAAGCTCTCTGCCAATCGAGTGCTCCTTGTTGCAAAACAGAGCGAAGACTCCTACCCTCTATAAATTCGCAGACGGCATAAGGAACATTTTGCTCATCGAGCGCCAGTCCGTAAATGGTCACGATATGAGAATGTTGCAGTCTCGACAAAATTTTGAACTCACGATAGAACCGCTTCACCGTTTCATCATCGCCAATACTGTCGGAACGCAAAAGCTTCAGCGCGACATCTCGTCCTACATCAACTTGAGTAGCGCGATATACATCACCCATTCCGCCAGCGCCGAGACGTGCTTTGATCAAGTATCGCTCTTGAAATAGCTCGCCAACTTTTAAGCTGCTCATCAATGAATTAGTTGCTGAAAATCATCTGGGAATGGGCCAGGTCGTAGGTAACCGTAAATTGCTTCAAGAACGAATTCCCAATGAGTCCATCATGAATTATCTTCTGAAACATGACGTCGGGCTTCTTCTGCGAGATTGATGGGGCGTCCTTTAAGCATATATTCCCAGGAAGTTCAGTAAAATAGCGAATAAAACTGTGCCCCGTTTCGTCCTTGCCGACGACCCGTTTGATTTTCGCATTGCGTATGTTGAGAGATTTCATGTATCTCAAATCCAGAATAAGAGAATCACTGCCGGTGTCGACTTCAGCGAACAGCCGAGGATTTTTATCAATGCTTATTGGTACTTTGATTGAAAGTTCCACATCACCCTTGCTCTCGATTTTGACCGGCACCCGTATGCCGGTTGCGACACGTTTTTTCAACGATTCGCTATCTTCGAGAATGAGTACCTTTCTCTTATAGTCCAGAGTAAATGGAACTTTTCTGAAAAAGTTCAGCGAGAGAATTCCGGCTATGTCAGCAAACTCTTTGCTGTGCCCAAACAAATCCTCTGTATTCCAGATTGCCACCTTCGAGAGTTTTTGCTGCACAGCTCCAACTTTGATCTCCGGAACCGTTGCTATTTTCATCTGCAGCGCCTGCCCAGACATTCGTTTGCCTGAATGACGAGCAGTGGCTGCGGAGGCGTGTTCTTTCTGCAACTTATCAGAAAGAATGTTGACACCAGCCCCGGTATCAAGAATAAAAGTACTCTGTTTTTTTGAATTAAGAGTCGCAGGAATACAAATTATGTGGCCGCCGCGATAAGTAAAAGGCAGCTCGCTTGTTTCTGCATTACATGGTGCGCTATTCAACAAAGATGCTGCAAAAACAGAAAAGACAAGCCTTGAGTTATTCGCAAAATTCATTTATTGCTTGCCTCAGCCTTATCGGCAGCATCAAAGAAAGAACAAATTGGTATCTTTACTTGAGCATTGCCCAGAGCCTCTGAAGACTGGAATATTATGGTGCCTGACGAGGAGTCGCCGGGCCAGAGAATACGTTGCCCAAACCGAGTTTGATCTTCCGCTTTACGCTGGTAGTCGTCTCGATTAAAGCGATCAAGCGTTGGCTTGGGTTTCCTCAGGAGGTCGTTATATGACTGAATTCCTTTTATGGAGATAGCAGTGGGATTGCCGCCATCTGTCGCATCAAGGTCACTAATAAAAGTGGGCTGACTGCCAGAAAGGTCCTCGAACTCACCCATTATGTTGCTTGGGTATTCCATACCATTAAGTATTGCTTTGGCATCGTCGCCATTGAAAATCACTGCACGGTCTGACTTGTTCTGCACATGAATTCTCAGCCCGTGCTTGCCTCTTACGACGACATCTTCAGTATCGACCAGGAGTTGAATCGATTTGCCTGAGAGGTCTTTGAGCGCCTTTTGAGGCAACTTTTTTTTGCTTGCTTTTTCTGATGAGTGTGACTTTGCAGCTTTGCTATCTTCTGACGATTTCTTCGCACAGATGGGATACGAACAACACAAGCTCAGTATCACTGGAAATCCTACGAAACTGAAAGCTGTTTTTCTGAACATATCTATTTCACGTCTACCATCTTGTGCCGACCTTAGTTAGGTGTTGTAGACGAGGCTACGCCGCTGAGATTGATGCCCCTTTCAGCTAGTTTTTTCTTCAAACCTGGAAGCACCGCTCGGGCAGCATCCCTGCCGGATTGAAGACCACGGAATGCATCTACTTTCTTGGTAGAGATTAGACTGATACCATCTACATTTGGATGAATTACAACATCGGCTTCCGAAATCTGGGGAGAATCAGTGTCACGAAGTTGAAGCTTGAGAAGGCGTTCTGCGACGCTACCAATCTTTCTGAAACTATCCTTCTCAACTGGAAGAACGCGTTCATCAATATCAACAGCGATAACGAAATCAGCGCCAGCTTCTTTGCAAAGTCGCACAGGTACGTTAGCAGCTATGCCCCCATCGCAATACAATCCATCCTCAATTTCTACGGGTTTTCTCAAACTTGGAACTGCACAGCTAGCCTGCATGGCATATCCCAGGTTTCCCTTGGTGATACGCTTAGGATTTCCGTCGACCAGGTTAACTGCAACTGCCGAAAAAGGAATCTTAAGTTCTTCAATATTCCGCTCAGACGAAGGAACCTCACTCAGAAGGTAGTTTCTAAACTTGTTTCCTTTATACAAGCCATCATACGGGTGATGCCCGAGAAGTCGAGGAAGCACCATCACTGGCGCCACGACAACTCTAAACCAGAGCGGAACTGTCATAAATGCATGCATCAATGAGGTGGAAGTAAACTCTTGCTCGATTTGATCGAGAGGAACACCGGCAGCGTACTGCCCACCGACGACAGAGCCAATGGAGGTACCCACGATAACGTCTATCGGAATGCCTTCTTTTTCGAGTTCTTTCAGTACCCCAACATGGGCAGCACCACGGGCGCCACCACCACCAAGCGCCAGGCCGATCTTCGGTCGACGTTCGCCACTGGTGGTTTCAGCTTCAACGGATGGAAGAGATGCAAACAATAAGGTCAGAGCCAATGAGACAACAGAGAAAATAGTACGCATGAATAACCTCGAAAGTTTCCTGAAAGCAACTGCCTCGAAAAGCATTTTAGCGTAAGGTTTCTGCGAGAATATGACCCGGAGATAAGCAAATGCATTATCTTGCCAAGATTACTCTTTTCTAAGTCGCATCCTATAATAATCACATGTCAGAACCAATCACAGTTTTAATACTCGAAGACCACCAGGTGACTCTTGACGGCTTGAGGTTTGGGCTTTCCCAAGAAGCAGACATCAAGGTGGTGGCAGCTTCGCCAAATTCCGATGAAGGACTCAGGCTCGCCAGAGAACTGAAACCGCAAATCATAGTGCTTGACTTGCATTTGCCCGGATCGCTTGGACCAAAAAGCATGGTGAAAGAGTTCTGCGATCTGCCAGGATCAAGGGTTCTTGTTTTTTCTGGTGAGAGCCGCCTTGCCTTCGTTCAAGCGGTTCTGGCTATCGGCGCCTACGGCTACTTGCTAAAATCAGAAAGCGTTTCACGGGTTGCCGAAGTAATCCGCGAAATATCCAATGGCAAGCATCCAATAGTTTCCGATTCGCTTGCTACAGGCGATGACACAAAATTGACGAAGTCTGAGCAAGAAGTGCTACGAATGCTTGCCAGAGGAATGAAATATCAGGACATGGCAGAAGAGCGCTTGACTTCGCCCGCTACGGTCCGAAAACAGTGTGAATTGTTATTGCTGAAACTGGGTTTGAAAACACGTGAGGAACTTATTGCCTGGGCGGTGCAAAACGGCTATGGCAACCTGGATTCCACAACATGAACCCCGTAGTCAAGGCTGTTGACAGGGTACTCTGGTTCTTCGGTGTAAGAATAAGGCACTCAGGCAATCGCTCAGGAAAAGATGCCAGGGCACCGATAAGCAGTCAGTCGCTTGCACCGCAATCAACTCCTCAAGGGTCGGGTCCCTATTCATCGAGTGCTGATGTTCGCGGTTTAAGCGAAATAGAGGGTTATGAGCAGCTTGCTGAAACTCTTGATACGCGGGTTTTTAAGGATAGAGGCTGGCTCGCATGCCTGCGAGGAGTTGATCAATGGCAGATCATGAGGCAACTCGATGAATCTGACAAGAAACCAGCAATGCTCTCGGTGCAACTACTGACTAGCAGACTATGCGATTTCACCTCCCACCTGGCTGCTGAATATAACGATATTGGCAAACAAGTTGTCATAAGCATGACACCACCCTCGGATGTAAATGAGCGCAGAAAGGTCATGAAGGGACCTGGCTCAGAAATCACAGAAACAATAACTTATACTCGATGGCGCGCGTCCACCGGTTCATGGGCTCTTTCCTGCCGATCACGACGCGCGGTTATCGAACTTTTTCTTTTGCCTTCGTCAGATCTTATGGCTCTGTCACAAGCAGAAGTTCCGTTGCGACTGAAGGTAAGGCTTGAGTTATTAAAAGTTGGTGGCAGGCGCGTATGGACCAGTGACGGCTTACCTATTTCAGCTGAAGATTTGCGCTCAAAAATGAGAATGTTGTTTCGCGATCTTGTTTCAGCAACTCAAGAACAAGAACAACCTACCCAGATGGGGCACGGCTCAGGAGTGGACGATCCACGATTGAAACGATCGATCGAGCAGCTTGTAATCGAGCGCGAGCACCTTGCACAAAAAGTAGTTATTCAACAGGAAGAAATTCAAAAACGCATAGCGCGAGACCTCCATGATGCAGTGATTTCGGATGTGATGGCGCTTAAGCGAAATTTGAGTTCTAGTTCAAGAATTTCTGTACACGAAACGATGGACTCGCTTGAAGGCATAGTCCGAAAGCTGCGGGAAATCTGTTATGACCTTTCTCCCAGAGACCTCAGCGACTGGGGGCTTTCCACTGTTATTGAGGACATGTTGGATCAAATTTCGCAGCGCACAGGAATTGATTGCGAATTAATCAGCGAAATGGATATTCCAGTGATGCCATCTGCGGTGCTACTACACATTTACCGCATTGTGCAAGAGTCGGTAAACAATGCCACCAAATATGCGGAACCCAGCCGCGTGGTAGTCACCATGGAACGAGAAGGTGAAGTTTTTATGGTCACTGTTGCCGACAACGGCAAGGGCTTTGATATGGAAGCAGCTAGCGATAAAAGCAATAGAAAAGGCGGATATGGAATGGGCAGCCTGAAAGAACGTGCGGACCTGATTCGTTCATTTTTCCCAACCAAGTTCGGAATAAAATCGGCCCCGGGCAAAGGCACCAGGGTAACTCTGGAGATAAGCCTGTCCAGATTCGGTTAGGCCGAAACGGTAGCGTTTGAGTTCTAAGGTTTCTCTGCGCAAGTACTTGCACGGAGATTTTCCCGGAAACTGAAACGGTACCGGTTGAGCTATAAGCTGAGAGTGCACAGCTCCGCCGCGTAACGGTTAGCGCAGCTCACGCACTACGCTAGTACATATACTCTCAGCACGCTTCACCGGCAGCGATGGCACGAAGTTTCACCACTCCTCAGGATCGTCACGCTTGAAGAAAGCTACCACAGCCACGATCACACATATGCCACCACCAAAAAGCATGAACGTGCTGGCAAGATTGGTGATCACAAGATCTACGTCTGGTGATCCATTTCGAAGTATAAATGAGGTCACAATGAGCACCAGAGCTAGCACACCAAAGATATAGGGACTGTACTTTTTCACTTAGATGCTCCTGATTTTTTATCGAAATTGGGCATATTTGCTCTTTCTCAAATATAACCTATCTGATACGCTTCATAGCGAGGGTACTGGGCAGTACCCGGAACCGATGCAATTAAAACCGATCCACTCAACTTTTTTTCAGAAAGGATCAATAAACTGAGTCAAATCTGAAGAGCGAAACAACTCAACAATGCTTACGCGCTTTAGCTAATTTACACGGATTTATGGTCAAGCTATGATATTGACATCTGCCCAAAAGGCAGAATTTACTAGAAAGTTCGGGAATTTGAATACTGCTTAGTCAGTTAAGGGCTTCAACGAGATCCATTAGGCAGGATCTTGCTGACAGGAATGGATTGGCATTACTTTTCTGGGGTTTGGAATCATGTTGCACGCATTACTACATAACATTCAGGCTATTGCTAAAAATTCGAAGAAAGCGCACATCACCAAGGAGCCGTTTTTCGACAGACAATGGGGCAACAATGCCGCATTCAAAAAAACAATCGACAGAGCAGACTACACGCAAGAAACGCCTGATGGCACTGCTGAGATCAACGAACAAATTCTTGTTCTCTACAAAGCCAAACCACAAACCAAAGCAAGCGAAGAGCGCGGCGAATTCTTGAATCAGATGGCTTCTGACTCAATGAACTTCATCAAAGAACAGCGCACCAAAATGGAAAAAGCGCATCGCGAAGAAACACTGTGTCAAGCTTCAATGGCAGCGATGATTGAACATGTTTTTGAAATCTTGAAAGCATACAGCTACGAACTTAATAGCGCTCTAGGATACGGACCTCTTCACGTTGCAGGAACTAGCCCTCAACCAGTTACAGAAGTAGTTAAATTCAACAAACTGCGACAGGCAGAAGAAACTGTAACTTACTACCGTGCTCGCCTCTCAACACCTTCTTTCAGCCTCGTCTTGCGCGGCGACAAGAAAGGCATCCAGTTCTATCTCATTCCAGTGGAACGTGCACTGGGTCTCAGCCAAACTGAAAAACACTTTCATACAATCGCAAAATTGAACACCCGACTAGTCGGCAACCATGTTTTCTGGGAACTGGAAGATGGAAAATCGTTGACACCAAGTATGGTGGAATTCACCTGCATGGAGTTGTTCCAGAAACTAATCGAAGAAACAAAGATTCAAGTTCGCCAACAGAATAACGCTTCTGACGAGGAAGATGAGTTCGTTGCTTGCTAAAAGTGTACGTGTTGAGTGACAGCACGACGTGGATTGAGGGTGGTGCTCCGGGGGGACGCGCCCCGCAACCTTTCCAAGGGGTACTGAGTGTTTACGGTCTTTTCTGGGCATGATTGTGGTTTTCACCACGCGCAGGTCGATCTTGCTCGTGGAAATCCCAGGCTCAGGCGGTCATTTGATCTTGCAGAGCAAGAAAGTCGTATACATAATGATTCCATTATGGGGTTTGATGTTCGCAAGGACTTGGAGAAATTATGCTAGTGGCCACCTATGACTCAAGTATGAGCACAACTGATCTGATGAGAGTCGCAGCAGACAATCACAACAAAAGAATCGAACTTTCCGAGCAAGAGCGGAAAGCGTTGATTGATTTATTGAAACTTCGAGGACAGCAAGAGCTTGATTATGGCGAAGAACTTGAAGTTGATTCAGTTAGACTATTGCGTCGAGTCACAGGCGCCGTCGGCGTCTACTTCAGTTAGTTGATTGGTTGATTGCCCCATGTGCCTTCGCAAATTTTCAGGCACAATCATATTTTGATGGGTCGTTCATGAGCGATCCATCAAGCAAAATATTTGGTGGATTCAGCTATGATCGTTAGCTGCTAGGCATCACGTAAGTGTAAGGATACGACTGCGTGTTCTTAAATTGATAAGTTCCATTTTCCGCAAAGATCTTGATTAAGAATGGCGGGAAAACATCAATCGTTGTTTCGACTGTAACCTGACCAATTACTGGTCCTCCTTGAGGAACCTGCGGAAGTGGCTCGTGAAGCTCTTCATTAACCAGAAGCGTTTCTTTTACTTTGACCATTCCACCGAGATTGTAGATATCTTTTACAACAGCTAGTGCTCGTTTATATGGCAATCCTGATGAGCCAACTGTGTGATTTCCAGAGGACATGGCACCTGGTGGTCCAGACGAAGCAGCGCGAGCCGCGTCTCGGCAGAGCGCTTCGTTTGTTGAAACTCCGATCATGATGACGGCGCAATCTATTAGTAGAAGGATCACTGGGACGAAGACCATCATGCCAGCACCCAATTCTGCTAGAGACTGCCCTTTCTTTTTTCGCGTGCTCATAAGACCAATCCGATGTAGTGTATTTGGGCTACGCTTAGCTCGGCAAAATTAGGCAAACCATTGCATTTAGAACCACTAATATTCACTCTGCGGTCTTTACTTCCAATGCTGGTCAACGAGTAGCTCAGACTATAGGTTTTAGTCCACGGCTCAATGCTGCCAGGTTCGCCAATCGATAAACAAGGCGCGCACCTACATTGGCATCCCACTCATCTTCACCCGGTGCGACCTCATTCACATCAAAACCGATAATAGACTTTCCGCTTTCAACCAGGCATTTCACTACATAAACAGCTTGCTCGAATTCCAAGCCGCCCGGCACAGGCGTTCCGGTATTCGGACAAAGTTTCGGATCCAACCCATCAACGTCAAAGCTTACATAGACATGCTGAGGCAAATGGCTCACGATCTCGTCACTGATTTGCTTCCAACTTTCGCCACCATACATTCGCGATTTTATGTCGCGGTCATAATACGAGACTATACGTCCCTGTGAATCTTTGACCAGCTCAGCTTCTTGCTCACAAAAATCTCTGATACCAACCTGAATAAGTCTAGTTAGAGAACCAATACTGAGAGCGTTGAACATTATTGATGCGTGCGAGTATTTGAACCCTTCATAAGCATCACGGAGATCCGCATGCGCATCAAAGTGTAGAATGCCGAACTCCTTGTACTTCAGCGCAAGCGCTCGCATTAATCCAAGCGGAGTACTGTGGTCGCCACCAATCAAGCCAACGAGCTTGCTTTGCTTGAGCAAGCCATCAGCTTGTTCAAAAACCCAGGTATTCATCTGCTCGCAGCTTTCATTTATTTCTTGCAGCAGACCAGCGCACGCACCATCTGTAGTGGCAGATTTTCCATCCTCAAGCGCATCAATGTACTCTTCGGCCTTGCAGCGCATCTCCCGGTTCAATTCCACTAGCCGTTCTGGCATATCGAGCATAGCGAGCCCAAGCTTCCATGCATCTTTCACATCGGGGTCATACAGGTCAACTTGCTTGGAAGCGTCGAATATGGACGCAGGACCTTCCGCAGTGCCTGCATTGTAAGATACTGTCACTTCCCAAGGCACTGGAATTATCACCTGCTGAGCAGTTTGTGCTGTGAAAGGCAATCCGAAAATATTGGAGTCTTTTTGAGCAAGACTGTTGGGGTCAAAGCTGAGTTCAAGCGCATCTTGCAATTTTTGAATGGAATCCATTTTTTAGCCTATCCTATGAGAAAAGCTACTCGCGAGCTAATCAAAGTGCTGAACAGAATAGCAGGCAGTCTCACACTAGTAAACGCATCGTGTCCAAAGTTTGATTTAGAGCATCACACATAAGTGCAGACCAAAAGTGGAGTCATCCACATCCAAGGGTAGACAGCATTACCCTAATATGTAACTGGTTGGTTGGGGAAAGAAATATGGATTACAAGCAAAAAGGTAACGAGCTAGGCGACGCCTTAGTAAGAAAAAATGGGCTTGATGCATCACGATTGATGCAATCAGTTGGCTCCTGTCACTGGTCGGAAGTATTTGAGTCGGCAAAACGGAACGCACCTTTTGGGATAACCATGTCCTCAGAAGGAAACGATGGCACAGGCTACGAGTCAATTAGCATCTATCTTTCGTATGACAACTTTAACCCCATGGCGAAAGCCAGAGACAAAGCTTGCAAGGAAGAAACATCCGCTAAGTAAAAACCGCAGTGCCAAAGCGTCGCACCCGGAGGAGGATTTGATTTCTACCTTCTCGGCTTTGCTAGCGCTTCAAACCCAGCACAAAAAGAGAAAGAGCCCCTTCTGTTGAGGAAGGGACTCTTGCCGTCACTACGGAAAAAACTCCTAATTGAACTTTTCGCGAATTTCGCGAGCTCGCTCTTCGAGTCTTTTGGCTTCAGCTGAGCGACACGTGTTGCTCAACAGACGTGAATACGCATCCAAAAGGTATGCGGTTTGCAAATGATTAGGTCCAAAGATCTTTTCATAGAGCATTTTAGCTCTCTTCAAATACTCCTCCGCACGATAATCACCAGATACCATGTAGCATGTTGATAGGGCAAAAGTGCAGTATGCCGCACTGCGCTCTAGGCTCTTGTCCTTTGACTTCAAGAAATAATCTAACGCTCGATGATAAAGGGGTTCAGCCTTCAGGAACTCACGCAAGCCTTGATAGCAACGCGCCAGGTTGTACTGGCAATTCGCTAACTGCTCGCGATCGGGCTCTGCCTGCTGCTCATAAATCTCTAGCGCACGATGAAAAAGTGGAGCAGCCAATTTGTCTTCATTCAGTTCGTCATGACAGCGACCCAAACTGAACAAACCGTCAGCAACTTTCTCGTCGTAAGGTCCACGAACCTTGGTGAAAATCTTCACCGAACGTTCATAGCACTCGATTGCTTTCTCATATTCTCGCTGAGCCATATAGCTCTGACCGAGATTGTCCAACACATTCCCTGTGTCCTCATGTTCTGGACCACGCACTTGTTCGTAAATGGTCACAGCACGTTTGTACAAATTCGACGCAGCCTCATAATGGCCTGTCTGAAGTTTGCACTTAGCCTGACCTGACAAAGAGTAGCCCACGTCTTCATGGACGGGTCCATGAACCTTCTCGTAGATTACCATCGCCTTCTGATACATAGGATCAGCGCCAACCCAATCACCTTTCTGTGACAGGCAGCGTCCAAGTACCAAAAAACTGTATGCCAGGCGCAGGTCTTCTTGTTCGAACCCGCAATGGTCAATTGCGCGCCGAAAAAGCAGTTCTGCCTTCTCGAAATTTCCCTGGGTCAGCGCCTCATAACCGGTTCGGCTGAGGTCAGTCCAATTTAAGTTGGTTGCCATGCAGAATTTTCCAATTCCTTTTTGCAATCGCCCCAAGGTTCCGAGATATACAGCTCACCTTTTCAGACCCAAAGATGAATTGATGTCAAGAACCTCCCCGCGATCTATTTACCCTGATTGGCGTATTTCATTCGGTTTCCAAGCTAAAAACTTTTGAGAAAACCAAGGCTTAATCTAAACTCTTGTAGAAAAGAATCGATTGAGCACTTGGAATGCAAAAAATTCAAGCAGCACCATATTGATCGTACTAGAATTATGTTTAGCCAGCCTGAAACACAGGCGAAAAATGTCCCCTCAAAAATAGCTCGAGGAGCATTCAATTTGTCCGTAAAGTACAAAGACTATTATCAAACCCTCGGAGTCGCCAGAACCGCCACCGATAAGGAGATCAAAACTGCTTATCGTAAGTTGGCGCGTGAATTGCATCCAGACGCAAATCCTGGAAACAAGCAAGCCGAAGAAAAGTTCAAGGAGCTGACAGAAGCTTACGAGGTGTTGAAAGACCCCGACAAACGCAAGCGTTATGACATGTTGGGCAACAACTGGAAAGCTGGCTCTGACTTCACACCGCCGCCTGGCTTTGGGGGCTTTAGTTTCGACTTCAGTAGTTTTGGAAAAGGCGCACCTGGAGGTGCATCCTCGCCATTTTCCGATTTCTTTGATGTCTTGTTCGGACAGACCTTCGGACAAGGTGCCGGGCACCCCGGAGCAGCTGCACAGCAGCAAGCAAGACAGGCTCGAAATGCCGACCACGAAGCAGACATTGAGCTTACCATCGAAGAGTTAGCTCGCGGTACAGCAAGAAATATTCAAATCACTAGACCAGGTCAAGCAATGAAAACCCTGCAGGTCAAAATTCCCGCTGGGGTACGTCCTGGTAGCAAGGTTCGAGTGCCTGGCGAGGCGCCCACGGCTGGCATGGGTACAGCACCTGGAGACCTCTTTCTAAAGGTGCGCGTGAAGCCGCATCCCTATCTGACAATCGAAGGCGATAACATAATCAGCGAGTTGCAGATAAGCGCTGCTCTGGCAGTTCTTGGGGGCGAAGCTACAGTAAACACGCTCGATGGCTCCGTCACCATCAACGTGCCACCGCTTAGCCAACCCGGCAGATTGTTGCGCCTGAGAGAGCGTGGTCTGCCTAAATTGAAACAATCAGTTCGCGGCGACCATCTCGTGAAGCTGAGAATCAGCTTGCCCAGCGCTGCATTGAGCCCCGAAGAAAAGGCTGCATGGGAGCAGATTTTGCAAAGCGAAAAGAATAAGAAGACCGAAGGAACTCCTTAAGAGTTGACACACACGGAATTATCATGACAGCGCGGATGGAAGCACCGCGCTAAGGTCCGATTCGACGGCGGCCCAAGTTCGCCCCAACAACAGCTAATGCAATTAGTGGTTTGCACCAAATGCGGTGCACTAACTAGCTTTAGTTTCATCTGCAGATTGGCTCAAAAGCGCAAAACAGCGCAATTCTCACAGAAACGACTCACTGGAAATCGAAAACTAGTTCATCAAAACTTTGGACTTCAATTTCTTGTTTTGTTCTTGCTCAAGCGCAATTGATTGCATAAACGCAGTCAAAGCCTGCCTGTTGTCTCCGAGACGCTTGAAGGTAACGCCCAGGCTTCGGTGCACTTCCGGATTGTTCGGCTGCAATTTGCGCGCATCGATCAAATACGTCTTTGCCGTTGCGAGATCGCCATTGTAGAGTGCGATTTCAGCAAGCCTCAGCTTTGGCAATGCATCATCTGGGTTTCGGTTAGCTTCTTGTTCAAGACTGTACTTAGCCTTATCGATATTTCCCCAGGATGAAACAATGAACTTAACGGCTTCAGGCTGCCCACCGATACTTTCAGCATTGATGCCCGCAATGTACTCGTCTAACCCCTCTTGTGGCTTACCCGCTCTGGCGAGGGCTACGCCGAGCACTTTATGCGCTAATGCATTGTTCGGATAAACTTTCACAAGCTCTTCCAACTCATGCACAGCGTCATCATTTTTCTCTAAACTCAGGAATAATTGCGCAAGCTCCATTCGAGCATCACCCATTTTCGGTGCCTGGTTAATCACCATGTGATACTGCATAACAGCATCATCTGTCATTGCTTGCTCAACCAGGAAACGGGCATACTCCAAGCGCAGCTCTTTGTTTTGCGGTGCCATTGCTAGTGCACGCTTCATCTGAGTAAAGCCGCGGTCTTTGCTGCCAGTTTTTAGTAAAACCACAGCAGAACAATAAATGCTTGGAACATCATTGGGACTGGATTCCATCATTTTGTTCAACTCGGTAACAGCACCTGTTAAGTTGTGCTTTTCCATGAGTTGGTATGCCTTCATTTTGCGCGCTTCTTTGATGACCTCATAGCTATTTATGTCAATGCCTGGTTTCACCGGAGCACTTGAAGCAATTATCGTCGCTTTATCAGGATGTGAAATGCTCATTCCAAATAAGATCATGGCAAAAATAGCCAGCAAACTTTGAATCGACAGAATTCCCGAGATTAAAGATTGTCCGCGTTCAGTTCTTTGCAAGATGAAAGTCTCCTAGATATTTCAATCTCAATTCTGTCAGAGAATATGCAAATGTTTCTAGCACATTGTTCTTCTTGACGTAGTGTGACAGTTCGTTTTTTGCACTTTCGGTCAGCTCTGCTAATTTGCTCAAATACAAGCTCAGCTGCGGGTTTCCACCAGACTCAGCATTTAGAACTTCCATTTCGGCAGCAAGAAATATATCTAGAAGCAATTCAGCTTCTATCGAATCGTCATCACAAAGTTCTAGGAAACGACTGCTTGTCTCCTGGCTTTCCGTGACAGCTTTAATCAAGGAACCATGCAAGCCCGATGAGCCCTGCAATCGCTTGCGTCCGGCATGAATAAATTCAGACTTGATAGCCATGGCCCGCTCGGGCAAACTGTTTTCATTGGTCTGCTTGAGAATGGCTTCTTCATCGATCCACAGACCAGGCTTGAACTGCCCAACCATTGGCAGAACTTGAGACCGACTCACTATTGTCGGCAGAACTTGCTTTTCGGACGCTGCAAAAAGCACCCAGAGCGCATTTGCTTGAGGTTCTTCGATATTTTTCAATAAAGCGTTTGCGGGCGCGGCATGTAAGACTTGCTGATCAGCATTCGGAACCACCACGACTCGCATATATCTGGAGGTTTTATTCATTTCCTCAACAAGCTGGCGAGCCTTATCAACGGGTATCATTCCGCTTGCGCCTTGCCCCTCAAGCACCATCCACGCTTGCGGATGTTCGCCTTGAGAAATCCACTGACAGTTTTGGCAAAGTATAGCTACGCCTTTACTGAGACAAGAAAAATGTTCCGAATCGTTGCGAGAAAGACAATTAAGAAACGCAGCCAATTGCCGCGTCAGAGCCCACTTGTCAGAAAGAGCTCTACCAGTTAGCAGGTAAGCATTACCTAGCGCTCTGCGCTCTAATGCGGCTGTTAGCAACCTGGATACGACAGGCTGACGCTCTTGCAAAGCGCTGTCAAATATATGCGACGCGGTCTGAGTCTCAGTCACACGCAATCCTCCTCTTTTAGGATAACATTTTTGACTATCAGGGACTGCTTTTTCACATTGCGTATCACGCAACAACACAGGCATTTCATTGGCTAGCCTGCATGTTGAAAGTTCTGAACATTATGTAATTGCAAATGGTTTGACACTGTTGAGAACAAGGCGTTAGACTATGTCGGTCAATACTGGGCTCAGAGGCTCTAAGTCCGATGGAACGCAGTTCCCGCTCGGTGCTGACTTAACTTGTGCTGTTTTAACTTCTTGAGGCGATAAACCTTGGCAAACGTAATAGTTGTTGGAGCTCAGTTCGGGGACGAAGGCAAAGCGAAAGTAACCGACCTCCTTTCTAGAAATGCAGATGTTGTAGTGCGCTATCAGGGCGGTGCTAATGCCGGGCACACCGTCGTCGTTGATGGTGACACCTTCAAATTTCACTTGATTCCTTCGGGAATTCTCTACAACAACACGATGTGTATTTTGGGACCAGGAATGGTGATCGATCCCAAAGCTTTCACGACTGAGCTTGAATCTCTGATGAAGCGCGGTCTCGATGACTCGATGCTCAGAGTGTCCTCCACAGCGCATGTGACTATGCCCTACCATTTGATGATCGACGCAGCGGAAGAAGATTCTCGCGGATCTCAAAAGATTGGCACCACCAAACGTGGTATCGGACCGACTTATGCAGACAAGTGCGCACGCATCGGAATTCGTATAGAAGACTTGCTAGAACCGGAAGTTTTCAAAGCCAAGCTTGATTATTTGGTACCGCGCAAAAACGTAATTCTCGAAAAATTGCACAACTTGCCAGCACTAAATCCGAAAGAAATTTTTGACGAGTATATTGAGTACGGGCGCAAAATGGCCAAATATGTTTGCGACACATCGGCAATCATTTTCCAGCTTGTGCAACAAAGAAAGAACATTCTATTTGAAGGTGCACAAGGAACGCTGCTCGACCTCGACCATGGCAGCTACCCCTTCGTCACCAGCTCAAGCCCATCGGCAGGCGGCGCATGCGTCGGGGCAGGCGTCGGACCAACCATAATCGACCGCGTGATTGGCGTGTCGAAGGCTTACATGACACGTGTTGGTGAAGGTCCGTTCCCAACAGAACAATTTGGCGAAATCGGCGACAAGCTCAGACAAGTCGGTAAGGCATGGGCTGAAGTTGGCGTAACTACAGGTCGTCCACGTCGTTGCGGCTGGTTCGATTGCGTCTTGGGAAGATACTCAGTGCGAGTAAACGGATTAGATTGCCTGGCAATCACAAAACTCGATGTACTCGACGAATTTGATGAGCTGAAAGTTTGCACTGCGTACAGAGATACAAAGACTGGCGAAGTGACCAATGAACTGCAAAGCATGTCTGCCTCATTCCACAGAATGGAGCCAGTATATGCAACTTTTGCAGGATGGAATCGTTCAACAACCGAGTGTCGCAGCTATGAAGATTTGCCAGTGGCGGCTCAGCGTTATTTGAACTACATTCAAGAACAGCTCGGAGTGCCTGTTGCTCTGGTAAGCGTCGGACAGGAAAGAGATCAAACAATCGTAATTGAAGATCCGATTCACGGACCAAAGCGCGTTCTAAGCAGACCAGCAAAGTACTTTGTGACAACATAAGCTCGGGCTGAATCACAAACAACAGATCCAATACAAAAGAATGGAGGTGCTGAAAGTTTAGCCCTCCATTTTTGCGTTCAGGGAATCATTCAATTAATTAGCGGCCCAGCTTAAATCCTTGCGGGACAAGCGTTTTACTGTCTACAAATTTCGCTTCGCGTGTAGATATGAACACGGGTTAATTTCCAGCAAAATCCATTTGCAGGGAAAGGGGTTCAGAAAAATGCAGCAAGAATCTAGAGTCTCAGAAAGAGAGCATTCAGAAAGAGTGGGCGTTGGTGATCTAGAAAACGCATTGATTCAACAAGCGCTTGATTTGCTTATGGAGAACAGCAGAAACCCCAGAGTTATGCCAGATTTGAGTAAGCTTGCGCCAGAGCTTGATGCAAAATGCATTGCACTCATTCCAGAAGAAGCATGCAGATGTGTAATGCTAATTCCCCAAGACGGAACGCTGCCATTCTGCCCAGAACAAAAGGCAACACGTCGCTCGCGACTACAATAGAGCAAACTACTTTTTATCGCTATTTGAGCGTGATTGGGCATCTAACCAAGCCCAGAAATCACGAAAGCAAATTTTCAGTTGCAGAGCCAGATTTTGCCGTTTTGTCTGACAGCGTTCGATTCCAGCCATGGCAGCTGCCGACAGTGGATCTAACTTGAGTGCCTCATTGTAATTTTGCATTGCTGCTGCGTAATCATGAAACTGTGTTTCCATAAGGCGAGCCAACTTTAGCCGCCCCTCAAGTAGATCAGGATCACCAGCAAGAATTTTCTCCAGCTCACGTTTTGCAGCAGCATATTCGCCCAGAGTTTGAAGCAAGTCAGATTGCTCAAGACGCAACGACACAGGAACTTCATTACCCGGCGACTCGAGTGCCGCTTGCATATGCTTTCTAGCAGATAGGTAATCACCCTTCTTCTGCATCAATCTATATTGAAGCATCTCCATGTACGGAGTTCGCAAATCCTTTTCTTGAATGTACTTGAGCTGACGTTCTGCCTCTGAGATTTGTTCACTCTGAAGCAACGCCTCAATTAAAGCTGTTCTCGCTGCTTTAGAGGCGGGCTCACAGGCAACGGCTTGCTCTGCATAACTCAAGCTGCCATCAAGATCTAGTTGTTTGAGCGACAGTTCCGAGAGCGCTATTAAAGGAACAGAGCTCGACGCATCCAGTTCAGCAGCTCTGGCATACTCACTTAAAGCTTTGTCGATTTGCCCTGTTTCGCGCAAAAGTAGCCCATAGGTTTGATGCACGACCGCATCAGCAGGCTTCGCCTTAATCATTGCGGTAAGGGCAGACTCAGCTTGTTTGTAGTGATGGTCTTTTATCCACTTTGTCACAGTGCTTAAGTCAACGGACTTTTCCGGCTCTGTAGCAACGCTCTCTGCGCCTCTATTCTCTTTCGACGAACTGGCAGCAGAGGTATTAGCCATTTTCCTTGCATCACTATGGTCGAGCGCGAATGTGGACGAAACTGGTGCGATACCCAGCAAAAAAACCGAAAAAGCTAACAGTGGCGAATAAAAGCGTCGAATAACTTCCATGGGGTCTCAAGATATAACTTTGTTTATGCTAGCAAATTTTGTCATTCTGTCCAAAACCTTGGATATCCGGATATTTCCAATTAAGGGTCACCAATGGGCTGCGTAGGGTAAAATATAACCCCTCGGAGGTTTAGTATGGACTCAAATTTCAATTTTGGCGGAAATAAGACCAGCGAAGCGCCCACAGGACTGGCCGCAGAAGCATGGGGCAAGCCCGCTAGAACTGAGTCCTCAAGTGAAACCGGCTCTGGACATCTCCGAGATTTGTTCAAAGATCGTTCGAACCGTCCAAAGCCTTCTGAAAACAAGCAAGAGAGCAAGACTGACGTTCTTCCACAATTTTCATGGTCAATACCAGCTTTTCCAGCAAAGCCAGAGGCTAAACCTGCTCAAGGGACTGAAGCTAAGTCAGCGACACAACCGGAACCTCCTAAAACTGACGATAAGTTACCGCCACTTAGAATAGGAACAGGCAGCGACGAGCGCCCACCGCGCCGCAATGAAAGAACTGACGAAAACAAACCGCTTCGTGCTGGGCTCAGCCATCGTTACAACGACATTTAGGGCGTTTCCAGCCACGAGTTTCAGGGCATAGCCTCTTCAGCTGCACGAGACGAGAAGACAAATGGTTAGCGAGTTCTTGCGACTGAAGTCCGCAATGCCGGTACTTGGAGTCGGACTTGGTTTAAGAGGCGAACTATGCGAGGAAACGTTCGCACATAGAAGTGCAATCGATTTTCTGGAATTCACCCCAGAGAATTATCGTGCCAACAATGCCACCATCAATTGGTTGGCGAGCTTCGCCGAGTACTTCCCACTGGTTTCGCACAGCGTCTCGCTTTCCATAGGCAGCGTTGACCCACTCGACAAAGAACTGCTGAAGACGACCCGATTTTTTGCAAAGAACTTCAAGCTCAAATGGTGGAGCGATCACCTCTGTTTTTCCGGCGTGGACGGTATGATGGGAAATGATCTCTTCCCTTTACCATGGACTGATGAAGCTGTTAAACATGTCGCCGCACGGGTCAAGCAAGCGCAAGAAACAGTTGAATTTCCGCTGATTCTGGAAAACATTCCTTACTACTCAAAGATGCCAATTGGCGATTTTGACGAAGCCGAATTCATTAGCAGAGTACTGGAGGAAGCTGATTGCGGCTTGCTTTTAGATCTCAACAATCTCTTCGTCAATTCAATAAATCATGGTTTTGATGCCAGAGAATTTCTGGACAGAATACCGCTTGAAAGAACTGTACAGATTCACCTGGCAGGTCCTGGAAGATTTGGCAATCGCATAATTGATACACATGGCTCGCCTGTGCCAGACACGGTTTTCGATTTACTTGAGCACGCCCTTTCAAAAATGATTGAACCTAAAGCCATAATGGTTGAACGAGACCAGTATTTTCCCTCGTTTGCCGACTTGTTGTTTGAATTAGAGAAGATCAGGTCCATCTGGCAGAAGCACTCTAATTCTGAAGCCAATCAGATTCAACCTGAGCGTGAGCGCCCTATCGAAATATCAACGCAGGTACAGTTCGATGTAGCGCCACCACCTGCAGTAGCAGAACTAGCCAGCCTGGCTGCAGCGCCTGAAGTCTTGAATATAACAAAGGCAGATAAAAGCAGCTCTCAAGAGCCCCCTGGGACAGATGCAAACATTAAGAGGCATACGCTCAGAAATTACGAGAGAAAGTGGTTTACTCTCTGGAACGAACTTATAGGAACCGATCCTATACAAGCGGACAAACCTGAATTTGCACCTCGTTCGTCCAGGCTGCTAGATGAAACTGATGGATACGACCTGCGTGCAATCAGCATCTATTCCTGGCTGAGAGATAGTAATAGAGATTCATTAATGCGCAGATTCTACCCTGCGTGCTTCGCCTTACTTAAGGACGACTGGTCCGAGATTCTTTTGCAGTTTTTTCACACTTTTCAAAATCGCTACAATGACAATTCGAAAATGGGCGATAGATTTCCCGAATTTCTGCGCCGTCATGGCAAGCAATATCAAGCCAGCTTCCCTTACATTTTTGAACTTGCAGAATTCGAACAAATGAAACAAGAAGCAGGCAGAATTCATCAACATACCGACTTTTCTGGTGACATCTATCTCGGAAAAACAGAACAAATTAAGTCATTTAAGCCAATAGTAAACCCCGAATTGATGATCAAGAGTTTCACCTATTCGATTGATACCATATGCGATGCCATCAAAGCGGGAACGGAGTTCAACACTGCTCCTACAGCAGCTCCACAAGTCTTTGCCTTCCTGCCGAGAAGTTGGTCTTCCAGGGTTTTGAAACTAGATCATCTGTCGCTATGGCTCATAGACCGAGCTAGAAGCTGCAGCAGGTCTTATTCTCAATTGATTGCAGAAGCAATGAGTGACGAGCAACGCAACTCTGTGCAGGCAATTGCAATTTACATACAACGCTTTCAGGAACTGCATGACGAGAAGATTTTTACAGCATGCATACCTGCTGAATACAAGAACTCTTGGGCCGAATACAGCAAAGCAGTCGCCAGAGAGGAAGCTCATAACACGATTATCGTCGCATTGAGCAAGTTCGACAAAGCACAGAATGCAGTTGACCTTGGTTGTGGCTCTGGTAGAGACGCAAAAGAGATGCTCCGGCAGGGCTGGAAGGTGCTGGCTGTTGATCAAAGCCAGGATGCGCTCAATTGCCTCTTAGAAGCCACGGGAAGCTGGGAGCGAGCACAGCTAGACACATGGCTCGGAAAAATGCAGGACGCCGAGTTACCAGAGGTGAGCTTAGTAAACGCTGGTGTTTCGCTGCCCTTTTGCGCACCAGAAGACTTCGGCAGGCTCTGGCAAAATGTGTGCAGGGCAATCAAGCCAGGCGGAAGGTTTAGTGGACACTTCTTCGGCAAAAACGACGATTGGTCAGTTAATAAGAGAATGACATTTTTATCTCAAGCAGAAGTAAAAGAGCTTTTTATTGATTTTGAACTTGAATGGTTCAATGAAGTTGAAGGTCCGATCCCGATTGTTCCAACTGGATTTCGGCACGGGCAAGTTTTTGAGATAGTTGCCAGAAAGCGAAGCTAGTCACTCATTAATGTAGTATATTTGATTGGGGTGTCAGGGAAAAGATTTTGAGTTTACCAATAGCGATTATCGCCGGATTGCTTGGAGTTGTAGTAATTGCAATAGTTTTGGTGATCTCGCTTAAGAAGAAAAAAGAAGAAGCTACGAATATAGTCACTGATCAAAATCAGAGTTCGGTGCATGCAATCGCGAAGCCCACTGGTGAAGTAAGCAAACCGGGTGCGAAAGACACAGTGTCCTATGTACGTCCGCCCTCAAAAACACAGTCCTCTGGTCCCAGAAAATACAAAAAGATTTGCCTGGTATGTGCGCGAGAATTTCCTGATGATTACTCAGGAAAGTGCCCGGAAGATGGTCTTGAACTTTCAAGAATCACTGATTATCTGGCACCTGGAAGCAAGTTTTCAGAATACTACGAAATAGTCAGCCCCCTTGGCAGCGGCGGTTTGAGCAACGTTTTTCTTGCCAAACATATTTCAAGTCGAAAAGAAGTTGCTATAAAACTCTTGCACTCGCACCTTGCCAACGATGATACTGCGGTACAGAGATTTCAGCGTGAGGCTAAAGCGCTGAGCACACTCTCTCACGAGAATCTGGTGGCAGTTGAAGATTTCATGGTCTCTGCAAATGGAGTTCCATTCATCGTGATGGAATTCCTCGAAGGAGAGAGCCTTGAGCAGCTATTAAAGCGCGTCGGACGTCTTTCATGGCGTGACACTGCCAACTTTTTCGTCCAGATTTGCAAAGGCTTGAGTCATGCTCACTCTAAGGGAATTATCCATCGAGATCTAAAACCAGCAAATATTATGCTTGTGCCCGACAAGGGCAACGTTGTCGCTAAAGTGGTGGACTTTGGACTGGTGAAGGTAAATGACCCCGACAACATCGCAAGGCTTACTTCAACAGGGGAAGTGTTTGGAAGCCCGATGTACATGTCTCCCGAACAATGCCAGGGACAAGCTGTTGACCGCCGCACTGATGTTTACTCTTGCGCTTGCATCATCTATGAATGCCTGACGGGAGAGCCTCCGTTCCTGGGCAAGAATGTTATCGAAACACTCTCTATGCACTTGAATGCAGAGCCCGCACCAATACCTCCAGACTTGAACATACCACCATGGATGGTGAATATAGTTCAGCAAGCTATGCGGAAAGATCCCAACAAAAGGCTACAATCAATTGAAGACCTCGGCGCATCCATTCAAGACGGGCTGCGGGCGTCGAGCCGCAACTAGAGAAAGTCTTAGCTTTCACACAGCCTGGCACTAGGCGCAATCGGCTCCGAGGATAGTGAATTCTCCAAGCAATTCCTTCTGTTGATCAGCAGATTGGTCTTGTGCGTTCAGACTGCCGATAATTGGACCAAGGAATTGTTTCAGAACTTCCATGTTAATCATAGTGTCATTAACGATAGTAACCAGCCGCTGATCGATATCGAAATCTCTGGGGATGCCAGCTAGAAAGACTTGCACTTCTTCTGCTTCAGGAAGCTCAAGCGATTGCCTTGCCTTCAATTCAACTACTCGCTTAACGTCAAGCCCATGCTCGTCGATTGCTGCAGAATTCAAATCGGCAATTAGCCAGGCAACTCTAGAATCACTGAAGTAGCGCTCAGCTATCGATTGCAAGGTGTCTCCTGGTTCAACGAGGTGTGTTCTACGATGCAGATTTTTGAACGAATTTCCGTTGTCCTCAGAACCTGTAACTTTGCTGAAAGAACTCAACAGTCCTTGCACATTTTCAGCCGACACAGTGGAACCGCGACGACGGCTGACTCCGGACATGCTCAATATTAGAGCAATCAAGAAAGCAGATTTATTGGGCACAACTGGTTTCTGGTCTTCTGCATCAATACCGGCGATTTCAGGTATGTCGTAAAAGTCAGTTTTGAGCAGGCTTCTGTCGATTCTATCTTCAGGAATTCGATTTTTCGAACTCACTTTTCTTTGCGAACCCTGGGTTCGCTCAGCCCAAGCTTGCCACGTCTTCAGAGAATCCAGAGAGCGATTTACGTAATCCAGATTGACCAATCCTGCAGAACTTGGAAGCTCAGAGCCACGCAATGAGTTAGCACGCACAATGTTGCTTGGCGAGGCTGCAGAAAGTGATGTGTCAAAGGCTTTGCTATTGCTTAAGGCATCTGCCAATTTGTTTACGAGCAAGCGGGGCTCTTCGCTCAGCCTCTTCGCCGCGTTGATAGCAAGCTCGGAAGAGGCATTAGCGCTAGCAGCTTTCGTGTTCAGTTCATTGACTTGCTTGTTGCTGCCGCTGAGTATGTTGCGTTGCTCTGGAGGAACAGAGAGGTTCATCTTAAGCTGTCCCAAAGCGCTGTTTTGCGCAGCAAGAGTAGATTCTGTCACGCGTGGCAGAGCATCTGGTCTAAACTTCGCCGTGTCTCCCATCCATGAACGAAGAGTGCTTCCAGATAAATCGGCTGGGCTAATACGCAAAGCAGACTTGATATTCACTTCACTGGACAGCCTGGCGCTAGCCTCAGTCAAGCCTGCAAATTTGGCGATTTGAGATACTCTATCCGTTGATTTAGACACAAGAACATCGGACTTAGATTCACCATTTTTGGTGGCAGAGAGAGTCTTGGGAGGCTCGATATTTTTGACGCCCAAGATACCATCAGTGGTGCGTTGACTAACAGCAGCTTGCTCAAGTGATTTGTTTGTTTGTGTTTTTGCAGTGGCTTGCTCGATATTTAAGTTCGTTCCGCGAGCACCTGCTTCAATGGCTTTCAAAACAACGGAGGACTGAGCCAGGTTGCTTTGCACAGCTTTTGATTCAAGAGGCGCGGCCGACTTTTCTTGAGGCAGACCATTCTTGGTTAAAGCAACCGGACCCATCGGCAACTCAGTTTTAGCTTGTTGCTGACCAGCATCTGCGGGCTTGTGGACTCCTGATTTCTCAGGCTCTTTTCCGCCAGCCAATGAAATTATCTGTGAAATTGGCACGCCAGAACTAGACGAGCGAGCATTCTCAGCATTCTTGAGGTGCGCAAGATTTAAGGTCATGCTCTCGATCTTATTGGAATCAATTGTATGACCTGCTTTTGATGCCTGAAATGATTTCACAGCAGCATCAAGAATTTTGTTAACCGTTTCCTCACGCACCTTGCCCGGCTCATTTTTCGCCGGTTCATTCTTAAGCTCAGCATTGTGCTTTGGCTCAGCTGATTTGTCGCGCGACTTTGCTTGCTCTTGTGCTTTTATTTGATCTTGCTGCTTCTGCTCTTTTGCAAGTTCAAGAGCCTTCTGCTCAGCTAATTTCTGCTCAGCAGCCTTTGCTTCTTTTGCCTTCTCATCTTGTGTTCGACGATCAGCTGCTTCTTTGTCAGCCTTGTACTGATCCGCCTGGCGGTCTGGCTCCCAGAAGTTTTTCTGTGAGTTGGGAATAAAAGCCATCTGAGTTTTGCCGAACGAATTGTCGCTGCCATTTCCGCTGACGACTATGCCCGTTGTGCCGCCTTTTACTATGGGCTGAACCACATCAGGCGTCGGAACATGCACTACAACTGGAGGTTTCTCAATCGGACCACTAATAATTGGACCGATAACCGACGGATGAATATCGTTTGCGCTGCCGCGAATGTCGTGAAAGTTATATGCGATAAGCTCACGCGTAGCAGCTGGCGGCACCGAAGACGGTCCCATGTCTGCAGAATGAAAATTGCTCAGCGGAACAAATACATTCGCTGCGGGCGACGATTCGATTGACTTCGGCACCATGTGGGGAGAGAAATCACCGACATTAGGTGTTGAAACATGCAGAGTCGAAAGATTTTCGTTATACGATTTTGTGTCCGGGCGAGGAATGACTAGCTCAGTCACCTTAGGTGGAAAAGCCACAGCAGGACCAGAGGCAGGAGCAACAGCGTCCACGAGCTTCGTATGGCTCATCATGTTAGAGCTTGGTTCAACGTGATTGAAGGCAGCACTTACACTAGATTCAAGTGCAGTGATCTTCCGCTCACCGAGCGCGCCACCATCTTTTCGAGAGAGATCAGCAGCCATAGACCTTGAAATGGAAATGGATGCCGCAGCGCCTCCCATCACATCCAGAGCGGCAGTCTTAACTGTTACGTCAATCAGCTTGCTATCAATCTCCGATCCATGGCGCATTTCATGCTTGTCGGATGCTTGTGGAATATTTACATTGTCAATTTTCGGAGCAGCAATTCCCTCATTTGGACTAGCTGCGATTTCATTCTTCCCGAACTCATGCTTACTGGCGATTTCAGCTGCACCGGAAGCGACAGCTCTCATTACTGCTGAGCCACTAGATATCGAATCGCCCGCCGAATTCATAGCCAGAAGAGATGCTCGAGCGAGCAAACCGCCGGAATTATCCGCCTTTACCTCGGTTGGCTTAGGGCCGACCGAACCAAGACCGTTGTCCTTAGCTTTCTCATCCTTCTCTCTGGACTCTCTGGAAGGGTCTTTATCATGCTCTCTGTCGTCGATGGACTCGGAAGGGTCAGATGAACGCTTCTTATCCTTGCCGGTTTTCGAATCTTTGTCTTTACCGTCTTTTCCGTCCGCGACAGTCTCAGCGGACTTTCCAGAGCCAGCTTCCTTATTCATCATAACGCTGAGAAACAAGGAATGACCGGCACCTTCAGTACCTTCATGCTTGCCTGTCGACTCGGGCTCGGTCTTCCCGCCAAGAACCTCAGAAATCAGCCTCTCGTCCGCTTTAGCTTGCGGAACCAGGTTTTCAGACTTTGTGGATTCGTTGTTCGTTTCTTTCATTCCTGCTCCGAAAGAATCCAAGACTTCAGCCGCACCGGTCTTTTCCCCGAGTCTTAAAATTTATATACACAAAAGCGGTCATATTCCTGACAACGCAACTGGTAATTTAATCTCAAGACACTCAATTTGTCCTTAAAAGTACAAAAATTAAGTGGAGGTTTCGTGACCAAGGACAGAATTAGTCGATGTTACTAAAGACCAGAACCTTTCCATCGTTAAGGTGGTCCATTAAAGAATAACAATCATGAGCACCACCAACGATGGCATAACCGGCAGCATTTTCGAGTGCAAAGTACACAATTACACCTTGACCAATCTTGAAGCGCTTTCCATCGCGTAATTGCCGAACGTCGTCTGGGGTTCTAATCACAGGAAGTTCTGGAAATTCCTTGCTTCCGGCTTTAATGACTATTGGAAATTCAAGTTTGCCTGTAAATGGATTGGGCTGACCCGTGCTTGAAGGCACCTTATTTTCGGTGCCGCCCGGAAGATAGGTCAAGAACGCATCGTCCAGCTTTGTCGGAAACTTATCAGGCTCATGATCAGCGCAGTAGTGCTCTGCTGCAATTTGTACATTCGCCATGTTGCGTTGCACAATTTCGTCTCGCATATAGTCTGATTCAGAATTTCTCGAAATAAGGTCTTCGCTGCTATGGTTCGAACACCCGGCCGAAAGCAGCAAGGCTGCAGATAACAGCATTGCTTTAAAATGCCTTTTTTTTTCAAATACTTTGATTTTGAAAAACATCGGGGCGTTCAGTTCAAGACAACTCAACTATAATAGCCTAAACTCGGATGCAATTTTATTAGCAGGTCGGCTGCGAAGTGAACCAACGGTCTCCAAAACTTATTGCAATGATTTGCTTGTGTCTCTCCATGAGATTCAGCTCTGCAGACGCAGCAGATAACAAAGCAGACAAAAATACAACTGCAAAAAGCGCGAGCAAGTCAGCTAGCTCAGCAGTTCTCAAAAAGCCGATAAGGACGACCGGCACCGTCCCGGCAGATGAGGCGACTGATTCTGCACCGACAGCTGCGGGCAAAACCCTAGACAAGAAAAGTGAACCCAATGCGCTAGACAATCGGTCGGAGATTAAACGACTTGATGTTGACTTGCGAGATTTCTTAAACCGGTGGAACATACCGTGTGTTTCCATTGCAGCTTCATATAACGGCAAGTTACTATTTGCCCGCGCCATTGGTATGGCTGATTGGTCGACGAAAAGGTTTGCTAAGACCAAAGACCTTTTTAGATTAGCAAGTATTTCAAAATCGATCACGGCGATAGGCATTTTACGCCTGGTTCAAGAGGGAAAGCTCTCCCTTGATCAAAAAGCCTTTGACATACTCAATGAAATGAAGCCTTGCAACCCGGCTGTGCCGCCTGACCCACGCATAAAATTGATAACAATACGACATCTTTTGGAATGTAGCGCTGGCTGGAATCAGGATGTGCATGGCGACCCAATGTTTGGAACTATGCTCAGCGACTCAGCTAATAATTGCTCGAGATCGCTACGACCGACGCCAACATCAATAATTCGCTATCTACTAAACGACAGACTGGACTTTGACCCAGGTACTAATTATGAGTACTCAAACTCGTGCTATATCATCCTCGGAAAGATAATTGAAAGAGTCAGCGGGATGAGCTACTACGACTTCATAAGCAAGAATGTGCTTGAGCCGATGAAACTTAGTGGTATCAAACCCGGTGCTACAGTAGAGAGAAAGCACCTTCCTGATGAGGTGAGGTACTATGCCGATTCTGACGAAAAATCAGATAGCATGTTACCTAACGAGAGGGGTCCACTGTCTCTAGCTTACGGTGGCTATTTCGTACTGGAATCAGCGCCGGGTTCGATTGGTTGGGTTGCAAGCGCAGAAGACCTGGTCAAACTTGTCGACATTGTCTCAGGAAGCAGCGAGATTCCATCTCTTTTAAACGCCAAGACCACAGAGACAATGTTTGAACGTCCAAAAATAGAATGCTGGAAAAATGCATCGGAGTATTTCGCTAAAGGTTGGGAAGTCTCTAAAGACGAAAACGGAAACTTGCTATATTTTTCGAGACATGGCAGTCTGCCCGGCTCAATGGCGCTGGTAGAGCACCAGGGCAACGGGCTCAGCTGGGCGGCATTGTTCAATTTCCGCCCGCGCTCGTACATAGAAAGTAGAGAACAAGTTACTCAAATTATCAGAGCTGATTTGGGTGCGTTGATGCCTTATCTTCAGACAAAGTACCGACAATAATTGAAAGACGCAATGACAATGAAACCAGAGAAATCAGCGTTCACACGAAAAGAATGGAAAATCATTGAAAGCCACAGAACCCCGCTTCAGGTGCAAAAGTACTTGCGAAGCTTGGTCTACAACAAGGAAGAAGAGGGTGACAGCCAGAGATCTTTCCGAACCGTAGTTAGCAAAGGCTCTGCTCACTGCCTGGAAGCAGCACTCACAGCCGCTGCAATACTTGAACAACACGGCTACCCACCTCGTCTAATAAGTTTCGAATCGATCGATCATCTCGATCACGTTATTTATGTTTATCAGAAGAATGGTTTATGGGGCTCTATCGCCAGATCTCGTGATGAGGGACTTCATGGGCGCAAACCGGTTTTCAAAACAGCACGGGCTCTGGCAGCAAGCTATATAGACCCCTATGTTGATTTCTCCGGAAGAATCACTGGTTTCAAGGTCGTCGAATTAAGCGAATTGGGCAATTATGATTGGCGCTTCTCAAAGCGTAACCTCTGGAAACTCGAAAAATACCTTCTGGCTATCAGACACGATTCCCTTTCCACGCCGGAAGCACGCTATCAGCGCTTACTAAAACGCTATAAAGAATTTCGAAAAAAACACCCAGAGCAACAAGCTACTTACTTTCGAAATACTCACCTGTGGACCTGATTTGGGACTTTCGCCTTAACATCCATAACAAATACTCTTTCAATTTTCTGAAGGCATGTTATGGTTTAAGCGGCATCCTTTCGGAACAGGCAAATGAAAGAATCATTCGGCGCCGTATTTGATGAGAGCGGAAAATACCGATATAGACTCTGGCGCCGATGGAACGCAAAACTTCCCTCAGTTTGCATGATTATGCTAAACCCTAGCACCGCAGATGCCACCGCAAATGACCCCACAATCACTCGTTGTGTGAACATGGCTAACAGCTGGGGCTTTGGTGGGCTAGAAGTGGTAAACCTGTTTGCTTATCGCAGCACCAAGCCCAGAGATCTCTGGCAAGCGGAAGATCCCGTCGGTCCTCACAATGACATGCACATAAAGAGAACAGTCTCCCATAGCCAGGTTTGCGTGCTCGCCTGGGGAAATTTGCCAATAGCCAGACAAGAACGCGCTAAGTCTGTTCTGAAATACTTGAGCACAAGAGAACTAATGTGCATGGGCATCACAAAACAGCTGCAGCCAAGACATCCCCTGTACATGCTGAGTAGTGTAGAACTGGAGAGTTTCGCTAAAGCTATCGCGCAGGGGGAAACATCAGTGAGCGCTAGCAAAGTCGGCAGCCTGCGAATCTAGCAAGCTTAGTTCATTTTAGTTTTTGCCTCTAAAAAAGCGCCCCGCAGGCGACCCCGCAAGGCACCATATACAGTAGCAAGGAAAAGAGATGGCACTAGCTGTGTTGAATTGAGAAATACCCAAACTTTGCCTCCTTCTGCAAGTCAGGTATCATCATTAGTCCGCACTTGCTGAAAAATAGTTGGATTTCTCCTATTATAGATGGGAGCAGAATCATACTTATGACAACCAGCAGCCCAGAGCCAGAGACTCCCAATCTTCCCTCAGACTTGCTTTTCAGCGAGCCAGACCCTCGTGCCAAAACGAGAAAAAGGCGAACAGAGTTCCTGCAAATTTGCTGGCACGTCATTTTGTCAAGTGTGCTGATCAGCATTTATGCAATCATTCTTGTACAACACCTTGCCCCTGCGGCAAGCCAGAGCGATCTTGATAAAGCCGCGTTGGTATTGGCAAACGAGCTGAGCACTTTAACTGTAAAGCACAGCAAGTTTGGCGACGTAGGACTATTACAGGTGCGGGACAATCAGCGGCAACAAACAGGGCTGAACTATCTTCATGCGACCCTGGCGCTCGACAACATAATTGCAGACTCACTTCATTCTCCGCACCTGAAAATGCTGGTAGCAAATGACATAAGTGATGCCGCCTCACTGGCTAGCAGTTTTGCACGCATGGAAAGGGAACTGGCAAAACCTACCTCCCAACAAAACATCCTTGGTCATCAATCGTTGAAAGCGCTGGCCCACAAAGTTTTTTCACGAAGCGGAACAGAAAACAGACTTCGCAATTTGAAGATTGTCCTCGGGGGCATTAGCAATCAGGAATTCTCCAGCAAAGCGCTTTTGCCTGCAGGAACTCCAGCCTCAGTGGTCTACGGACTCAAAGGCAATTACAAGACCCATATTCCGGTCGAAATCGGAGATAGCAAATACGAATTTTACGAGCAAGCTGACCAGATTATTCTCGTGCCCCCCGAGCAGTTTGTACCTATAAGTGAAACAGCGGTGGCCTCAGCAGTTTACATAGAAGCGGAGTTCGATGTATCAGATCGAGGCAGCCCGCAAAAACTGCAGAAGATGAAATCATGTGCGCTCGTAGGTGCGCCTAATTTAGCCATAGAGAACTCGGTGCTGATGTTTAGCTTTCCACAAGGCTATCTTTCTAGTTTTGCGAGTCTTGGCGATTTTTTTGATAGCAAACGTTATACCACCACAGACGGTGATTGGCTTCAGGCAGCTTTTGCTGCGGTTCCAGGACCGGGACATCTAACTGCAGCAAAGCCAAACCCGAGCTTACACAGAGCGCCTAACCTGGCAGCCCTTGACACTTTCTACAGTTTTATTTTCAGTGCTGGCCCTGGTCTGGTACCAGAAACATTAGTTGAACTTCTCAAGCAACCCATATCGAGCGTCTCCTTGCATGCGGATCATGAAGCTGACGAATCCGACGAACTAAACAGCGGTTTTTTCAAGGACACCGGAGCTGCACTCTTCACGTTGAACCGGCAATCACAATTCAGAGGACTGGGTCAAAAAGCCGTCGCTGCCGCGTTTTCCGGAAAAAAGATTAGCGAACTCATGCCCGACTCCACATTTCCACTGCTCATTGATTCCGATGGTTCTGTTCGCATGCCTCATGCAAACGATTTCGATCAAGAACTTTTGATGGATTTCTTGAATAGGCTGTACCAAACGAACATAGCAGGAATTGAAACAATGCAAGTAGCTGACACAGTAGTGCAGCGCATGCAAAAAAATATCGCTCAATCAACTAAAGATATTGCTTCAATCGACGAAGAAATAGCTAGCCTGCGACGCAGCCTCGAAGGCATCGCAGAGAAGGGGGATCAAAAACGCGAGCAAACCTTGAAAGAAAAGGTCAGCGACCAGATCAATGCACTGATGGAAAAACGCCAGGAGCAGAAAGACTCCATAAAGAAGAATGAAAAGATAAGCGCTCGCGCCTTATTGGCAAAAAACAACGGACGGCGAGCAGCAAGAAGCTGCTATGAAATTGCTTCGCACATGGCAAGCTTCGGGCGACAGGGACTGCGCCGCGCCAGCCCTCCGGCGGGTTCTTTCTTGCTTGGGCGCACAGTCATGTTTGTTCCTCATACAACACCTGTAGATGAGGACGATCTATATGATCTGCAAGCTTCTGCCGTGAGCAGCGAATCAGCTGAGACAAAATCAGCTGAGCCCGAGACAGAAAATTCAGCTGCAGAGGAATCATGGATGTCTGAGCAGTTTGAAGTGAACAGAATTCCCGACCCCACAATTACAGTTGACGGAAAATCGTTTGTAGAATTCTTCCAGGCTATCCCAATAAGCTCATTGAACAGATCGCTCTACGTTCTTCTCAACTCGGCTGAAATACAGAAAGCAAAAGGTGCCAGCCTTTTTCTTTCACGTCACACGCCATTTGAAGAAGGTGTCATAAGCAAGTTCGAATTGCTTTTCTTTGCGCCTCATTGCGTTGAAAGCAAAGCAGATTGGACTATGCTGATTCGCAACTTAGTCTATTCCACCCAAGAAAAAAGCGGGCAGCCGATTCAGTCTAATCGCCCTCACTGGTGCACAGACCTTGGTATGAAAGACAGTTCTTGCCCAGGCTTGGCGGCGGAAATTCAGATTCGCACTCCAGTTCCCAGACTGAATAAGAAGTTCGATTCTCTGCAATTGCAAGATCCTGACGGCGGACCCCCAGCCACACTCTACCCACCATTACCGGCAGAATTACTTTGAAACAAACCAGAAAGAGATGCACAGGGCGTTGCATCTCATTCAGGTGTGATTTCAGGTTGATTTGATACTAAATTCACTTTTTGAAAACCTTGTGAAACTTTTTGACACGATAACTTGCTTTTAGATTACTCAGTTGTTAGTATTCGAGATCTCAAAAACGAACGGCGCTCTTGCGAGCGACTGAGGATTGAATCAAATGAACTGTCAGAGCCTACAATTCAACTGGTGGAGCTGGTCAAACTGATCAGGTAAGCCGTGTTGAGCGAATCGCTCAGACAAATAAAAGGTAGTTAGACCGCGGGCTTGCCAGAATCTGCGGTCTTTTTGTTTGTTCTGGAGAAAATAACCATGTCCGCTATCTCAACTGACAGTTTCCTTAGCGACGACGCATTGCCAGCAATAAAGAGCATGAGCCAAATCGCCGTCCTTGCTGACCATATCACGCCAGTGTTGGCGTATGAAAAATTGCGCAACGAGTCTCCGTATTCATTTTTATTTGAAAGCTCTGAATCCGATAGCAGGCTTGCGAGATACTCCATTTTGGGCTTTGATCCATGCGAAGTTATTAGTATAGAAGGCGACAGGCTTACACTTCAAAAGCGCCAGGACAACGGGCTATATGAAGCAGTCAAGGTCGAGGAAGCAACTACGCCTTTCGATTTCATGGCAAGAAGATCTGCCCTGCTAAAGCGTAAAGTCCCTGACTCAGCCAGCCATCGTGCCAACGAGCTACCATTTGAAGGCGGATACGTCGGCTATTTAGGCTACGGCGCCACGCAGTTCTTTGACAAAATAGCAGCACAAGAAAGCGACGCTATGCAAGTTCCCGACGGCATCTTTGCCCTCTATGACTCTGCAATAATTTTCGACCACAAAGAGAGACAAATGAAAGTTCTCTCTTTCCGAGGCGAAACGCACTGCCGAGAAATAGTGGAAAAGCTCGAAAAAAATCAGATTAGAAATCAGATAAGCATCTTCAAACATCCGTCCTCGAACACTGACTTTCACGCAAAAGTAGAGCCCGCAATGAGCAAGCAAGACTTCATAAGCAAGGTACTGCGCTGCAAGGATTTCATAGCTGAAGGTCAGGTCTTCCAGATAGTTCTTGCTCAGAGATTTGCTCATCCATTTGCAGGTGATGCATTCAGCATCTATCGAGCTTTGCAGTCCATCAACCCATCACCTTACGGTTACTATCTGCAATTTCCAAACTTCGCATATCTAGGCGCATCGCCAGAGCGATTGCTAGCTTGCAGAAATGCTGAACTATCGTTGACGGCGCTTGCCGGCACTAGACCAAGAGGAAAGACGGAGGAAGAAGAGCAGATTCTTGAAGCCGATCTGCGCTCGTCGGAAAAGGAGTTGGCTGAGCATTATATGCTTGTCGACTTAGGCAGAAACGACCTCGGCAGAGTCGCTAAAATCGGTTCGGTAGCCTGGGGCGAAATAGCCCGAGTTACACGCTACGGACAGGTTATGCATCTTTCAACAGACATTAGCGCATCGCTGGCAGATGGACTGAATTGCTTCGATGCCATCAAAAGTTGTTTTCCGGCTGGCACCGTCTCTGGTGCACCTAAGATAAGAGCAATGGAATTACTTTCGGAACTAGAGCCTGAAAAGAGGGGTATCTATTCAGGAATGGTAGGTTATTTTGACCTGAAGGGTAATAGTGATTCTGCAATAGCGATTCGTTCGGCCCTGGTGAAAGATGGTATTGCACACATCAGTGCCGGTGCTGGAATAGTGCAAGACAGTGAGCCAGAAGCAGAGTATGAAGAGACGAGAAACAAAGCTCTTAGCGTTCTCAAAGCTATTCACATCGCGGAGGGTATGTAAATGAGCAGTATTTTGATAATAGACAATTTTGACTCGTTTACATTCAACCTGTATCAAATGCTATCGATGCTGGCAGCCAAAGTTATCGTAAAGCGAAACAACGAATTAGGTCTAAAAGAAATCAAGCAACTCAAACCCGACGGTATCGTCCTATCGCCTGGACCTGGTCATCCTGCTAACGCGCGTGATTTTGGTATATGCAAACAGGTTATAGAGTCAGCTGAAGAAATGGATAGTGTGATACTCGGAGTTTGCTTGGGTCACCAGGGCATTGTTCAACATAGTGGCGGCAATGTTATCAGGGCTCAAGAACCAGTTCATGGAAAAATGAGCGCTATTAATCTTGTCAGCGAATGCCCACTGTTTAAGGGATTGGATTCGGGTATAAAAGTTATGCGCTACCATTCTCTCATCGCAGAGAGAAGTTCGCTTCCCGCCAAACTTGAGGTTGTTGCAGAGCTTGAAACTCCGGACAAAACCATAATGGCGGTGCAAAACAAAAGTCGCAAGCTCTTCGGGGTGCAGTTCCACCCTGAGTCTGTTGGAACCGGCGTCGGCATCAAAATACTGGAGAATTACGTTTCGTTATGCTAGGAACCAGTGAAATAGACAAAATACTCAACCCTGATGCATCAGAAAGCGAAATACTGGCAGCTCTCTCAAATCTGGGCATTGAGAGCTTAAAGCAAGATGTTCTGGACACAGCGGTCAATCGTATCTCGCTAACGGCTGACATTCACCCTGACCTCGCGCTTGAGCTGTACGAGTTGGGGCGCTTTTCGATAGACTGCTCTGGCACCGGTGGCAGTGGAATTGAACACTTCAACACCTCAACAAGCGTCGCTTTCGTTCTTTCAGCAGCAGACTTCAAGGTAGCAAAATTTGGCTCGAGAGCAGCAAGCGGTAAATCGGGCAGCTTTGATTTCCTTGATTGCCTCGGTTTTCCAGCAGACCTGCCTTTGCAGAGAGTGGCTGATGCTATTTCGGTTTGTGGGCTCGCGTTGATATTTGCGCCATCGGTCTATCCTCATTTGCGGCGACTGGCACCACTGCGCAAAAAGCATGGAGTTCCAACCGTATTGAATTTCATCGGACCATTGCTGAACCCGGTGCACCCAGGCAATCGAATGATGGGTGTCTCTTCAGACTTCATGAGAAAATGCATCGCTACGCATCTGCAGAGTAATCCACGCATCAATCGAGCAATGCTCGTGACAGGCGGAGGAAAACTCGACGAAATTTGCATAGACACAGCAAGCGACGTTAGCTTCATTGATAACGCTGTCTTATCTGAATATCAAATTCATCCTGAGAAACTGTCCTTAGCACTTTTCTCAAAACCTTCTCAGAAGCAAGTCACAGCCTGTTTCGATGCCAAATCAAACGCCGAGAGTTTCATGCGAATCATCAAGGGTGAAGACAGCAGTTCTCACGCTTACAAAATGATAGTTCTCAACTCTGGGGCCGCGCTGCATCTTTTGAAAGCAGCGAACTCAATCGACGAAGGCATCGCTCTGGCAGCAGAGTTAATTGCATCAAGAGCCGTCTACGAGCAATTTCAAACTTGCAGGAGGTTTTATGGTCAGCTTTCTAGCTGAAGTGGTGGCACACAAGACTTCCGAAATAGAAGCTAAGAAAAATCAGCTCTCTATCTCTGCGCTCAAAGGCAGTTTGCAAGTGGGTGAAGAATCATTTGCAAAAGTTCTGGAAGGCAATGGGCTCAAATTGATAGCAGAATTGAAGCCACGCTCGCCAGCGCTGGGCGATTTGGACAGAAGCAATGATTTCGATAGCAGGCTGCTTTGCTATGAAAAACACGCTCAAGCTATTTCAGTGCTTTGCGACGAAAAATATTTCGGAGGCAGCATCGATTTGTTGAAAGATGTGTCCAGAAAAACCAAAGCTCCAACGCTTTTGAAGGACTTTGTCATCGATGAATACCAGATTTTCGAAGGGCGTGCAGCAGGAGCACAGGCAGCTTTGCTCATCGCCAAGATTCTCGATGAGCAAAAGCTGAAAAGACTCTACTCTACCTGCCAGGAATTAAGAATGACTCCTGTAGTGGAAGTTCAAACAAAAGAAGAAATTGAATTCGTACAATCTGCTGTCTCTCCCAAGGTCATCCTGATCAATAACAGAAACCTGGATGATCTCAAAATCGATTTAAACACTGTGAGCCAGCTGGTGAAATACATAAATTCGGATGCGATTGTTATCGCCGCCAGTGGCGTAGAAAACGCATCTGATTTCCTGCACCTGAGACCTTATGCTTCTCGCTTTCTGATTGGTTCGGCCTTAATGAAAACAAAAAATCCCGAGACAAAGTTTGAAGAATTTATGGAAGCAGAGAGAAGATTTTTGAGCAGTAAGAAGGAATCGAAATGCCTGTCGTAAAAATATGTGGAATTCGCTCCTTAGCAGATGCGGAAAGGGCTGTAGAGCTTGGTGCTGAGTATCTGGGATTTATCTTTGCTGAAAGCCCAAGAAAAATCGATCAGGCTGATGCACGCCAAATTCGCAAGCGTATCGGAAGCAGCGCCAGAATTGTGGGAGTGTTTAAAGACCAGGACTTGCAAGTCGTAAATGATATCGCCGACGCGTTGAGACTCGATTTCGTCCAGTTACATGGCTCCGAATCGCCTGATTATTGCAAAGCTATAACCGCTCCAATAATCAAGGCTGTTGAACTCGATCAGAACTCAACGCCAGATCTTTCGGAGTACCTTGTACACGCGTTCTTATTTGACCGCCCCAAATCAAAATCCGACGATAAGCTATGGCTCGAAAAAACTGTCAAAGAGCACAAAGAATATTTAGAACGATGGCGACCTTTTTTTCTAGCCGGTGGGCTTAATTCAGAGAATCTGAACTTAGCCTTGAGCATAGACCCTTATGGTGTTGATACCGCATCTGGTGTTGAGTCGAGCCCCGGCGTTAAGGACCACGTTAAACTCGAAAATTTTTTGGCAGCAGCAAGAGGAAATTAGAAATGCTCAAAACAGGAAGGTTCGGCAAATATGGCGGCATTTACGCCCCCGAAACTCTCATGCCAGCCCTGGAAGAACTTGAATCTGCATTTGTGAAACTGCAGATGGACAATCTATTCAACGAGAAATTCAAATCGGTCATGCGCGATTATGCTGGGCGCCCCACCCCGGTTTCTTTCGCCAGCAACCTATCTCGCAGCTGGGGTGCAAATATCTACCTTAAGAGAGAAGACCTGCTGCATGGTGGCGCTCACAAAACAAACAATGCCATCGGACAGGCTCTCCTTGCCCGCGAAATTGGCAAGACTCGCATCATAGCTGAGACCGGTGCAGGACAGCATGGCGTCGCTACTGCAATGGCTGGAGCCCTGCTGGGCATGAAAACCGAGGTCTATATGGGGGAAGTAGATATGCAGCGTCAACATGCCAATGTGATGCGCATGAAACTTCTCGGTGCTACGGTTCATCCTGTCAGCACAGGCGGCAAGACACTGAAGGATGCGATCAACGCAGCGATGAGAGACTGGATTGCTTCAGTGCGAGACACACATTATTTGCTTGGAACGGCTGCGGGTCCTCACCCGTTTCCCACAATCGTCAAATTTTTCCAATCGATTGTCGGAGAAGAAGCAAGAACTCAGATGCTGAATGATTACCAACTCCTCCCCAATTATGTAGTGGCTTGTGTTGGAGGAGGTTCTAATGCAATCGGTATATTCAATGGATTCATCGATGACCTCGAAGTAAAACTCATTGGGGTCGAGCCAGCCGGACGAGGACTGGACTCGAGCCATCACGGCGCTGTTTTGTCCAAAGGTACTGACGGGTGCCTCCACGGAATGATTAGTAAAGTATTGCAAGACGAAGATGGTCAAATCCATGAGACCTACAGCATTGCAGCTGGTCTGGACTATCCCTCTGTTGGTCCTGAACACGCTTACCTTCAACAAAGCGGTCGAGCGTTTTACTCTTCTGTAACTGACGACGAAGCTATAGCCGCTTACCACGAGCTTTCATGCAAGGAAGGCATCATTCCAGCACTGGAAAGCTCGCATGCGATTGCTTATGCAAAAAAATTAGCAGCTGCAGAGGGCGCAAATAAAGACATTTTGATCAACGTATCTGGTCGTGGAGACAAAGATTTAGAACAGGTGATGAATTATGGAAAATAGATATGACAAACTGTTCGCCGAGCTAAAGTTGTCCGCGAAGAAGGCGTTCATTCCTTATACATTGTTGGGCTACCCAAACGTTGAATTGTCATTTCAGGCTATGGAACGAATGATAAAAGGCGGGGCTGCAGCACTCGAACTTGGCCTGGCTTTCTCAGATCCGCTGGCGGATGGACCTGTGATACAGCAGGCTTCAGCAGAAACCATTGAATCTGGATTCAAAACCCAGACAGCATTCGAGTTAATAAGTCGAGTTCGCAAAATAAGCGAAACCATTCCCATCACTCTCATGTGTTACTACAATTCAGTTCTCGCTCATGGTGCGGAAGAATTTTGCAAGAACGCTGCAGAGGCTGGAGTAGATGGGCTTTTAATAGTTGATTTGCCTCCAGATGAATTATTAATGGACGCGCAGCCCAACGACGAAAAAAACAACCTTTTGATTCAAGCGAAGAATAATGGACTGCAATTGATCTTTATAATTTCGCCTTTAACAACTGAAGAGAGACTGAACCTCATAGCTAAACGAGCTGGTGGTTTTCTCTATGCTGTCTCACGACTCGGCACAACGGGAGTGGAAGAGCGATACGACAGTCAGCTCTCAGAATTGATAAGGAAAGCCAGCGAGAAGATTAAGCTGCCTGTAGCTGTTGGCTTTGGGGTCTCAACTCCAGAGCAAGCAAAGAAAATGTACGCCATAAATGCTTCAGCTGTGATTACCGGCAGCAAAATAATTGAGTGGATTAACTCTATAAGGATGGAAAAATCGACACTGGACGAACTTCAAGCGTATGTGCAGAGCATGGTTGAGGCAGGAAGCAGCCAGAGCCTGGCAAGCAAAGCCTGAACCTGACTTTCCGCTCTGATAGAAATCTTTATTTTCAAGCTGGCAAAAGAAGCTAGTGAACTGAGCTGCCACCGCTAGTAGCGCCAGAATTTCCACTGCTGGACGGCGCGCTACTCGTGGCGCCCGGAGCTGGTGCCATACCTTTGGGAATGATAATCAAGGGAAGCGATGAAATCGCTTTGTCTTCCATCTCCTCAAACTTCACTTTCTCAGCTTTAACAACCTCGTAGAGTTTGTCCATGTTGGTGGCATTGGCATCATAAACGACAATTGCCCAGTAAGGCTTGAAAATAGATATGTCAGCTTTCAGAACACCATGCTGTTCTCTGAGAGTTTTGCCAATTCTTCGCAAACAAGCTACACAGCTAGCACCTGTCACACGAAAATCGGCTCGGTGAAGTTTCTGATTTGAATTCGTTTTGGTGTCTTTATCTTCTGCAACAGGAGCACTGCTCACTGCCTTTGTTTCACTAGACACCTTAACAGGCGCGGACATCGCATCCATGGCACTCACATTCAGCAATGAAAAGAAAAGAAGACCTACAAGGCTTAGTTTGAGCGACTTCATCACACTGACTCCTTTGCAAAACGACACCAGGACTTCGCAAGTACATCTTAAACTATTTACCAATCATTTACCGCTGCTGTCATCTTGTCCGCATCCAGGCAAAAGAAATCACTGGTAATTCACACAGATTCAAGTAAAATCCTGAATGATATAATCCTATCAGTGCTTGTTCCGTTACAAAGGTCAAGAAACTATGTTACAACGCCGTTCTAGAGGAAGCGCAATTACGGAAACGGGTCCAGCCCTGTTCCTTCTTTTCGTTATCATCTTTTTTCCAATGTTAGACCTGCTGGAGATGGCCGTTGGCTACATTATGTCCGGCATTTACCATGATTACATGATTCGAGAAATAGCAATGTCAGCGCCGCCTGGTGTGACGCCGGACCCTGCGATTCAGACTCAAGCTGCTGCAATTACTAAAGTAAACAATCAGTTCAAAGACTCATCTTTCTTCAAATTCCTCAAGATGGAACCTGGAGATTTACAGGTTTCAAACATTCAGTATTTTCCGAACCAATCAAATCCAAATATCGTTCAATGCACCACAACCTGCATCGTGAAACCTTTCATCAGTATTCCCTGGTGGGGTTCTGTGCCCGGTATTAACGCCGCTTTCCCTTTCATCATCAGCTCTCAGAGACCTCAGGAAGAGAAAGGGCGCAACTAGCCCTATATTTATCCGACATCCATTGGGTATGCCAGCTCTAAGCCCCCGTGAGATAAAGATTTAGAGACTTGAAGCAAATATGATGCGAAAGGCATCATCGGCAGCCTACCTGTTGGCAGGTAGAGCTGCGTGGGTATAATAGAACCATAGCGCTAGTTCGGGGGAACGCGCTTTTACTAATCAGCGAGGAACCAAGATGGATGCTCGGACAAATATGCGCCGGAAGAAGGGAAGTGCCATAACCGAATTTGGTCCGGCTATGTTCCTTTTCATCGTGATCATCTTCTTCCCAATGCTGGACGTACTGGGACTTGCTGCCGCCTACGGCGCAGGCTGGTATTGCAATTTTATGGCTTGTAGAGAACTTTCGGTCCGCAAACAAGCCGACGAATCCCAAGTCTACGACGAGGTCAATGATGCGCTCTTCTCTAGCGGCATCGTCCCATTCATTGGGGTTAAGAGCAAAAGTGATATGGTTCACTCAGCTCAATATACTCCAGCATCAGGCGGTATGCAGCCGATGGTGACTTGCACCTCGAACATTAACGCCACTCCGTTCATCAGCATCCCCTGGTGGGGAACTGTCCCTGGCATGAATGCTCCGATGAAATTCATTATTCAGAGCACTCGCCCGCGCGAAGTAACCCAATAAGTCCGCCATCGCAGCGACGAGCAAAGGTGTCACAAACGTAAACCCTAATTTTTTGGAGATTCCAAACATGACTGCCAGGTCAAACCGCAAACGTGGACAGAGTATTATTGAAACCGTAGTTGGCATCATGTTTCTGGTACCGATTGTTCTTTTCCTTTTCGACATCGCGGTTCTTGTGTTGTGCAACACGGCAAACGATAATCTCGCCAAGAGTTCATGCCGCGCCGCGGCAAGTGCTGTAAATGGTTCGGGCACTGGAGATGCACCATCGGCTTTCCAATCAGCTAAGCAAGTGGCAGATAGCTTCAATTCCTCTTCTATCATAGGAAAATCGGGCGATTCCTTCCTTACCGGGTTCAGCTATAACGCAACTGGAACAGCTGATTCTGGCGGCGGAACGTGGCCAGGACCCATCACAGGAAACCAGAACCCACCCGCACCAGCTAGCGGACAGGTGGCATGCATAACCTCTATGCGTGTAACACTGCCAGTACCATTCCCCTTCCTTCCGTCGAAATGGGACTTCCAATCGAAAGATGTTGAGCCGATTGTGTCGATTGCTCCGTAGAAACAGGCAATCATAGAGTTTAAGAAAAGGGACCGTAAGTGGTCCCTTTCTTTTTGCCTGAGTGCATGAATCTGGCATGCACGCGCTATTTTTGTTCGGATGGCGAATCAGATTTAGATTGGCTGGCAACCCGTGCTGAGCTTGCTGAAAAGAATCGCCGCTTAATGAGCTGAGAAAGATCGGGCGGCTTGCTGTTCATTTGCAAAAGTCTGCGCCATTTCATTCGAATTGCAGGGCTATCCGTAATGGCTAGATACTTTGTGTAGAGAACAAAAGCGGTTCGATCATCGTGAAACTGCTGCTGATATATTTCGCCTAAATGCTGGTACGCACTTGCATGCGTTGGCTCTAGCTTCAAGCCGCTTCGGAATTGAAATTCCGCTTCGTGGTACAAACCAGCTTTCTCCAGAGCATCACCAATGGCGAAATGAAGGCGTGGACCGAATGCGGTTTTGTCGATGATTTTAGTTGCAGAATCTAACTGCACAGTTCGCTCTTGTGGCGTCAATCTTGGCCACAAGAAACGAATTCGCTCTTTGGCAAGTTTCATTTGCTCAGGAGTTTGTGCCACCGCCAGTGCCACCAAAGTCGGGTCAAGTGCATTGGAGTACATCGAGAGATGCAAGAATGAGTCTGCCATTAGGGTGGCAAGGTCATAATGGAAAATGGCTTCCAAATAGAGGGGAGTAGCTATAACAAGAGCTTCCTTATAGTGATGCATAAGCTCAAGAGTTTTGGCTTTTCCGAGTGAAGCAGGTTCGTACTCTGGGTAAAGAGCTAACTCTTTGTCGAAGAGTGAAATTGCCGTTTTGTAATCGCCTTTTCTCACTTTTAGCGAGGCAATGGCGCTGTAAACACCGGGCTCGGGCTTTTGGTTTGACAAAACGCCACTGAGAATTTTTTCTTCCTCATCAAGCTTGCCTTCTTTGTGCAATTGAAAGGCTTTAGTAATGAGAACTGTTGGGTCTTTCGGATAGTACTTCTCGGCAAAAACGTTGTAGGCGACGGCAGCATCGAAGTGATTGAACTGCACCTGATCTTTCAAGCAAGAAAGTATAAAGCGCTTGTACTCTTCTCCGCCTTGCTCTGCAAGCGCGTCTTCAGCATTAGCAAGCTCTTCCATTCCCATCTTTTCATAACAACGAGCCAGCAAGAAATGAGCTCTGAAGTTCTTGGGATTCTTTTGCAAAATTTCAGCTAACTTCTCCATAACAGGAGGAATTGCAGCCCTTATAACAGATTGATCTGTTGAAAGAGCCGAAATTTCTGTCACCGAGTTCATAGCCTGATGATTGTCTTTCTCTTCATCAGCAAGGACTGCAACCGAGAAAGTCGCCAGGTGCACAAGCAATAAACTTGTTAGAACTTTTCTTGAAAAGGCCATTATCTGTCTTGGTTTCCGCTCAAATAAATCGCAACTATTGGCATGTTAAGAATGCACTCTGTCATATTACCAATGCAGAATCAGCAAGAAACCAACAAACGCGCGCTTATTAAGGATCAGTAATCTCAGAGAAGTTGTCAATCATAAATCATTATATGTATGTCCGTTCCCGACCAAATTGGAGGCCAGCTTTGAGCGCGTCTAAGTTTCTCCGAAAACTAACAAGTTCAATTTTACTTGCGAGCATCTCTCTCTCAACAGCTTTCGCTCAGGTAGCAACTGCTCAATCAGCAATCAATGTTCAACCGAAACTGGTGCTGATGATTGTTATTGATCAGTTCAACTTTGACTATTTAAGCCGATTCAACGATAGATTCGGCAATGGTGGCTTCAGATACTTGATGGAGAATGGAGCAAATTTCGTAAATTGCAAGTACAAGCAGGCGAATACGGTTACTGCAGTTGGGCATTCAGTCATTTCATCGGGCGCATATCCCTGGGCAACAGGTGTGATCTCAAACACCTGGTACAGCAAAAGAAAAGAGAAAGCAATTGAAGCCACCGAAGATGATACCGTTCAGTTGGTCGGTGGTAATGGACCAGGCGCCAGCTGCCGCAGCATGGCAGGAAGCAGCATCGGCGACGAAATGCGACTTGCTACAAACGGAAGAAGCAAGGTAATTGCCTGCTCGCTGAAAGATCGCGGCTCGCTTTTCCTTGCAGGAAGAATGGCTAACGGAGCCTATTGGTACGATCAAAGAAACGGACATTTTGTCAGCTCATCGCAATTCGGTGGAACACTTCCGGGATGGGTAGCTGCATTCAACGACAAGCGTTATGCAGATGCCTATTTTGGCAAACCCTGGCAAAGACTTCTTCCAGAGAATTTGTATAACGCGTCAACGAAAGATGACTACACTTACGAACGCCCAATGCCAGCCGACGGGCGTTCATTCCCACACCAGATAACAGGTGGGGCATCGACACCAAATGAAGCCTATTACACCAACTTTCAGATGACACCATTTGCAAATCAAATGCTTGCAGATTTTGCAAAAGACGCAATCGAGAAAGAGAATCTAGGAGCTCACGAGAGCCCTGATTTGCTCGGAATTTCATTCTCTGCCAACGACTTTGTTGGTCATGCTTTCGGCCCAAACAGTCAAGAAAGCGAAGACATGATGCTGAGGCTAGATCAAACCCTCGCAAATCTATTTCAGTATGTGGACCAAAAAGTTGGAATGGACAAGTGCCTTGTGGTCATGAGCAGTGACCACGGAGTTGCGCCGATTCCCGAATTTCTCAGAGATAAGGGACTTGACGCCGGCAGAATCGACCCTAAAGCGATGACAGCCCTTCTGGAATCACAGCTAGATCAAAAGCTTGGTCCTGATGATTGGATTGCATCATTCCAGCCACCAAACCTCTATTTCAACCGAAACACCATTGCAAAACAAAAAGTCAGAAAGCAAGACGTTGAAGACATCGCAGCACAAGCCGCTGAATCAGTGCCTGGCGTCGGAGATGTCTACACTGCATATCAGTTTTACATGGGACAGATGCCACCTTCGCCCAGCATCGACGCTGTGAAGAAGAACTATTTCACAAGCAGAAGCGGAGACGTATATATCACACCGAAACCGGGATATATATACAGCGGAGAACCCAACGGCACCAGCCATGGCAGCCCTTATCGTTACGACTCGCAAGTGCCTCTCATCATGATGGGTGTGGGCATCAGGTCAGGACGCTACGCACAAGACTGCAGCCCAGCAGACATCGCTCCGACACTGGCGTCACTCTTGCACATCAACGCACCATCTCTCTGCGAGGGGCGTGCACTCAGCGAAGCGATAGCGCCGTTCTACGGTCCAGCCAGACCTCTGGGGCTAGTAGCCCAACCTTAAGTTCTTAGATTCTAAATTAGATTTTTGCGGGAAGGCGATAGAATGCGCCTTCCCGGTCTTTTTGCATAAGGAGATTGAATGTAGGAGCGAAGCATATTTGCTAAAATACCTTGCTTATATTGCGCGGAAGCAAATGACGAGGGGCTGAAAGCATGCCGGAAAACAACACACTTTTTCTTGTCGATGGAAGTTCACTGGCGTTTCGGTCTTACTACGCTTTGTTGACGACAGGAATGCGAAATGCCGAGGGGAAACCGACCCAGGCAGTTTACGGTTTCTTTGCCTCCTTATTTGACCTTATTGAAAAACGTGCGCCGCATTCAATGGCTGTCTGCTTCGACCTTTCGGAGCCAACCTTTCGTCATGAACAGTTTGAAGAATACAAAGCAAACCGTGAAGAGATGCCTGACGACCTTGCAGAGCAGTGGCCAATAATCAAACAAGCGGTGGAAGCTCTGGCTATTCCGGTATACGAATTATCAGGCTGGGAAGCTGATGATGTTATAGGAACGGTTGCGAAGAAAGCAAAGGAAAGAAACTTATCCACAGTTATTCTCACGGGCGATCAGGATGCTTTTCAGCTGCTAGATGATCACATACAAGTCCTGATGCCGACAAAAGAAGGCTTAAAGACTTACGGAAGAGATGAAGTATTTGAGAAGCTAGGAGTATGGCCAGAACAAGTCATTGATTACAAAGGACTCTGCGGAGACGCATCGGACAATATACCTGGGGTAAAAGGCATCGGTCCGAAGTCAGCTGTAACACTCTTGAGTCAATACAAAACTATCGAAGGCATCTACGAACACATCAATGATCTCAAAGCGGGTTCACAGAAAAACAAGCTGATAGAGGGACAAGACAGCGCTATTAAGAGCAAAGATCTTGCAACCATCAGACTTGATGTACCACTGGAATTCGACTTCGATCATTGTAAACTTAGCTGTCCAGACCCGGCAAAAATTTGCGAAATATTCCGCTATCTGGAATTGCGGAACCTTCTGCGCAGATTGCCGAAAGTCCTAAGTTATTTCAATAACGGAGTCGAACCAGACATCCCCGCCGACTTGCTTCAGGTTCCAGCTCGCTCTCGAATGAAGAGCGGCGCAACAGTTGGTGGAGCCACTGCTGGTGGTGACCGACAGCTGAGCTTCAGCTCATCACGTTCCAGTTCATCAGCATCTGCGCCTGCACCCAAACCTGTTGTTGGAGGCGGTCGCCAGTTAAGTTTGCTAGATGCACTTGCTCCGAAGACAGATGAATCTGGAGCAGCAGTAGCAGTGTTAACCCAAGATAGCCTGAAGCTAGAAATACTAAAAACAAGGCAAGATCTAGAAGCACTTATTGAAGACTTGCGAAAAGCAAAGTATTTTGCAATGTCGCTACGAGCCAGTCACACTCATGCTTTTGACAGCCAAATTCATGGTCTCTCCTTCGCCTACTCACACTCGTTGGAGTTCGATGAAGACTTGAAGCGCCTTAGCTTCCAGGAAGAAAAAACAATTGAACGCGCAGTTTACGTTCCACTTGAGGCGGCTGGTGAAGCGCCTCTTTCCAGGGAAGAAGTAGTTCAACTTTTCAAACCATTATTAGAAGACGCTAGCATCGGAAAGATGATATTCGATGCAAAATATGCCTCAAACATCTTCTCTCTATTTGATGTAAGACTTGAAGGCGTTGTCTTCGACCCTATGCTGTCGAGCTACATCTTGAATCCCGATGCAAATCATGGATTGCAGCAACAAATAGCCGAAATTCTACAACGCCGGTTATCAGAACTTCCTGGCTCTGGCTCCAAAAAGGCTGTTGAGTTGGACATGCTGCCAATCAGACAAGTGGCTGAATTAACGGCAGAAGAGGCTCGTGCAGTTGATGAACTAAGCACAAAGTTCTCGAAATCTATGGATGATGATCAACGAGAGTTGCTTTACGGAATGGACTTGCCTGTTAGTCAGGTTTTAGCACGCATGGAACAGAATGGCGTGCGCCTGGACATTCCTTATTTCAAGGACTTAAACAAGGAACTGCGTGGCGAGATAAGCCGCCTGGAAAGCGAAGTTTATGAACTTGCAGGGCATCCGTTCAATATCGGCTCGCCACTTCAGCTGCAAAAGGTCCTTTTTGACGAGTTGAAGCTGCCAGCAAAAGTGAAGACAAAAACCGGTTACTCGACTGATGCAGCAGTGCTGGAAGGACTGATAGATTCACATGCCATCATTCCTAAAATTCTTGACTATAGGCATCTGACAAAGTTGAATTCAACTTACGTTGAAGCTCTACCTAAGCAAATCTCCGAGCTTGACCATCGCCTGCACGGTGAATTCAATCAGACAACTACATCGACAGGTCGGCTATCGAGCACCAACCCCAACCTCCAAAATATACCTATCAGGACAGATTGGGGCAGAAGAATAAGACGCGGATTCATTGCAGCAAATGATACGAGTCAGGTGATTTCGGCTGACTATTCTCAAATCGAACTTCGCCTCTTAGCTCATATGTCTGGCGATGAGAATCTCATCGAAGCTTTCCAGAAAGACGAAGACATTCACTCTAGAACGGCTGCACTCATTTTTGATGTGCCAATAGACAGGCTTGACCCAGATAAGCGCGGTGTTGGTAAGACACTAAATTTCGCGCTGATATATCAACAAGGGGCATTTGCCACAGGTCAGTCGTTAGGCATAAGCACTCGTGAAGCTCAAGCATTCATTGAAAAGTACTTCACCAGCTTCCCGAAAGTTCGTGCATTTATGGATAGGGTGATTCAAGATGCAAGACAGAATGGCTACGTTCAGACCCTTTGGGGAAGACGCAGGTACTTCAGTCATTTGAATGATCGCAACGAAGGAATTCGCAAAGCTGATGAGAGAGCTGCGTTCAACGCCCCCCTGCAAGGAAGTGCAGCGGATTTGATGAAACTCGCCATGATTCGACTGGATGATGAACTGAGAAAACGAGATATGAAGTCGAAGCTCATTTTGCAGGTTCATGACGAACTTCTTCTAGATGTACCAGAAGAAGAGATTGAGCTTGCAAAGGAAGTCTTAGTCGGGGCAATGCGCATGGGAGACCCATTGAAAGTGCCGCTTCGTGTCGACGTTGGAGTTGGTAAAAACTGGATGGATGCAAAATAAGTTCGGATATGCGAACTCATCTTTGTCTAGTGGCGCGCTCTCAAGGCATTCTTTATCTTACGAGCAATATCAATATTCGCATTGCGCAGCCGGTATTTAACCCGCTTGATGCCTCGCACCGTCTTACTGTCCGAGCGCTCAAGCTGATGCGCCTTTTCATAAAATTCGAGCGCCCCAGGCAAGTCTCCCAACAGTTTCTCTTTGATCAATCCCATCTGGTACCAATTAGGCTCAAACTCATTGTCCAGATTAAGCGCGTGCTGGGTCTCGCGAATCGCATCGGAACTCATGCGCAAGTCGTAATAGCACCAGCCCAAGTAAAAGTGAAATTTCATAGCGTAGTCTGTGCGATCAACTTCTTTTGACACTTCACTAACGATTTTGCTAGACACTGAGTGAGGCAAAACTTGCAAAAGCTCTTTAACATTATTCATGGCTGGCTCAAAGAATGAGACGTAATCAGAGCCAGCCATTACATAGAGGGCACTCGCCAGCGCTTGCTCATTCATGCCTTCATGCTTGTAAGCCTCAAATAAAAGGACATTCAGTCGTCGATTGAATGGATGCTGAGCTACCGGCGTCTTTAACAAAGAGATTACGCTTCGGGCATCACCAACAGCTAGTCGAGATTGAGCTTTCAACAGTAAAGCAGACACATATTTTGGGTTTATCTTCAAGTCGAAATCTGCAAGATCGCTTGCCTCTTGATACTTATGCTGATCCATCCGAATGGTACCAAGGGCGGTGGCCGTCCCAAGGGGACAATCTGGACGCTTCAAGAGCTTCTTAAAGACGTCTTCTGCTCCAGGAATCGCTCCGTGCTCAAGATAAAAAAGCCCATGTAAAAAAAGCAGAGATGGATCTTTCGGAGCTTTCTCGAAAACAAACTGTTTCATGCTAAAGGCTTCGGAAAACTCACCAGCTTCTATATGGTGCTTCAAACGCCGAAGCAAGTCTTCAGGATGCACAGCCAGCTTCTCTGCGATTTGTATCTGCTGGACCGCCATTCCATCTAAGCCAAATCTCTGATAACAACGAGCGAGTAGAAAGTGAGCAAAATAATTGTTGGGGTCTTTCTCAAGTATCTTTTGCAGAGCTTCAAAATCTGCCTGCGTAACCGTAAACATAGCAATGTGCTCTTCTACGGACGCGAGCGCTTTCTCAACTTCAGGATCAGCCGGTTGATGCGTGGTCTTCAGCGTTATAGAACCACCTTTCGATGAAAGCGTGGTAGATTCAGCTGTATTTGATTCGGGCGCGCTCGCCTCGGGTTCGGCATTTGCAGCTGCGCTCACTTCACTTGCTGCGCCAAAATCCTTCGTTGGCACTACGCTTGTCGACGAACTGCTGGCGTCGACTGCTACCTGACTCAAACCAGTGGATTTGTAATAGACACAAATTCCAAGATAAATAGCAATCGGCAACAAGAGCAGAGAAGTCCAAATCAGAGCCGATTTCAAATTCACCCTTGTCTCACCAGGTTATTGAACGTTTCCGGAAATCTTATAAATCAAATACACTTGGGCATTGTAGCCCTTGTAAATAGGCTTCATCACGGTCACCGTACAAACGGCGCCTTTCCTTGTAGCTCCGACCATATTGCTTGTCTCGGCATTTTTGTCCAAAACCCAGCGATTGTCCCTGAAGGCATTCTTGTAAAAGTCCATCACCTGTTGAGGAGTTTCCTTTACGTGAAATGTTTCAGTGTATCCAGGTCCATTCCGCTTTTTCTTAAAAACGAGAAGATTATCAAATTTGGGCTGCGATTGACCGCTATAAGGAGGTAGAAACGGCAAATCAGGAGGCTGCTTCAATGTATCCGGAACAAACTCGTTATCATTGACGTATTTTTTCTTTGGTGCCTGCCGAATAAACTGAAATTTCGGCTGAGCATTTGCTATTGGCAAAAACGTCAAAAGTGAGACCAAAGCGAAAATGGTTGACGTTGTAAGCCAACCATGTTCGAATTTTGTTTGTTTACCGGTCATCTTCTCATCCTTTCAGGGAAGAGTTCTTGTTTAGTCCGGCTTACAGAATGATCCTGCTGCTGTACCCGTTGCACTGTTTGTGAATTGGAGTTTACCGAGCAGATTTTGGAAGCCAGATGAAGGAGTCCAGGTTGCTGTATCTACCGCATTGATACCTGAGCTTGGATGTTCGCGATACATTATATCGTGAATTCCACCATCACCGTGTGGGTTAACAATCCAAGGTTCGTTGGCACCACCACCACCAGTAATGTTGTAGCTTCCCGAAGATTGGGTGACAGGATTTCCATCTGGTTGAGTGTTTGCATCAGCCCAGGGAGGAGCGCTTGACTTCATGACCAGAGTTTCTCTCTTGTGTTGGTCAGTCTTATTGTCTGGCTCTTCTACGTAAATGTAAGCAACTTCGCCGAGCGTCCAGGTCTTAGCAGGACTGCCGTCAATCAATGCTCGAACCTGTGCCTCACCATCTTCTGGTCGAATTTGTCTGGCTCTTTCAGCAATCAGGTCAATCAATCTGGAACCGAAACTATCATGGACGAAATTTCCAAGCTCTTTGATCGAAGATTCATGACTGATTTTGCATCTACCCATCGGAGGTGCGGATGGATACGCGCCAGTCTTGTCAAAGCCTGAAGCTGTCTTTGTTCCAAAGGTTCTAAGACCAGTAACTGCACAGTTGCTGCTGTTGACGGTAAGTCCACCGCAAGCATTGAATTTATGCTGAAGTTGGCACTTTGCACACTCTACCGAAGTGAGGTCGCCTGCCACATTATCACTGCTGTCTGTGTACGAAGCATCAGGATGGAAAGCCGCATCGAACGGACCTGGTCCATGACCATCGCCGAGAAGGTCCCAACATTGTCCCACTACATCATGATCGCTTCTCGACCAGCCTGTGGAGTTCAAATCAGTACAGGTAGTGCTGACAAGAGCGCCAGTGTTGGGGTCAAACGGAATGTTCTTTGCATCAGCATTTGAAGCAGGTTGACCCTGAAGATTGAAGAGTCCCTGAGTACCAGCTGAAGGCTCTGGATTTGGAGTAATACCTTTTGATTGGTTGTAATTGTATTTAGCCCACTCTTCCATTGTCTTTTTGTCGTCAGTATCAGCGAAGACTGGACCGGCAACAGATATACCTGTGATAAGTTCATTGTTCAAAACGTGATTTAGACCCACGAATGGACCGTTTACACTTGCCGAGCCACCGCCGTCAGGACCATTTTGAATTTTGATATATCCGTATGGAATCGACAATGGGAAGGACATGTTCAAAGAACCGACCTCAGCGCATGACAGCGTGGTGGCATTTTGTCCTGCTTTCTCAGCTGCTGCAGCTGTATGAGATCTAAATCCGTTTGGAGGAACTTCAGTACCAGCAAAGGTGTTACCGCGCGAAGTCTGAGTAGAGAAAACTCTGTTCGAAACAAGGTGAGGCTGATCTCCCGGCTGCAAAGGAACCCCAACCGGAGCACCAGCAGTGATACCAGGTTTCACATAGCCTCTGATGTAGGTTTTCCCACCTTTGGACGTAAATAAGGAGGACTGAAGTCCAGTGTCAAAAAGGCTACGAAGCGAAGACGGAACTTCTATGTTAGTTGCGCCGATATCCTGATTGGTTTGCTCAAGATAAGCAACGGCGAAATCACTGTCATTGTGAGTAAGGGTCGATTGATTTCCCAGCATTCTCAATGAATTTTGATTAGCTGTTTCACCAAAGTTAGTGAACAACTCATTGTTTTGCTTTGCGGATAGCTTCTCGCTCAAGCGACCACCGATTGAATCGGCTCCCTCTTGAAGCATCTTAACCATAGCTGCAACGTGAGCTTTCCCGTCAGCAGTTTCGTCATTCTGTACGTTGATTGCAGAGAGTAAGGTATGCCCGAATAGTCGATCATAAGTCAACAAGTTGACCGGTGGGACAGCCGGTGGAGGCGCTTCGTTTATGAGTGAGCGGTCGCCTAATTGCCCAAAGGTCTCTTGCTCAGCTCCGGGCTTCAAAGTAATTGTCGGGTGGCGAAGAGCGTTTTTCGCAACATTCAGGTTACCGGAGTCGGTTGCATGCTGAATTTCCCGCTCGCCACCAAAGAGTGTTGCAAGGAAATAAAAGCAGATTCCCAACAGGATGAGAGTGATAGTAGCCGCTGCAACAAGTGCTAGTGTGCCACCCCGTTTTTGCCTGAGCTTCATAAAAAGCCTCCCACTAGTAACGTCGATCAGAGGTTCAGCCTCTGTGCACACGAACAAAGTCGTATGCTCAACCCAAAAGGGCAAAGATTAGTTCCCTTTAATTAATTATCATTCATCTACTTCAGGGTGTCAATAGTGACAGAAAAAGGCTCTAAGTGCCTGAATCACTGGCCGGCTTTGACAAACGGGAATGATGGCGTCCGTAGCTGAAATAAAAAAGTAACCCTACTGGACAGGTAATTGCATAAACTTGCCAGACGAGTGCGTCGAGCTTTGCCGCCAGGGCGATACAGCCAACGGCGCCCATTATAGCGACGAGTGGATTAACCAGCTTAAGGCGCAAGGCTCCAATACAAACGAAAGTGAAAGCTACGAGAGTTCCCAGAACCATGATGTCGGTGACGCTCTCAAAGGGGACGAAACCAGCAACTGCTCCCACAATGATTCCGTTGAGAACTAAGCCAATTACAGGGTTTCCGTTTTTGACCTTAGCAAAGATAGGAGGCAAAAGTCCGTCTTCAGCCATGTTGCGGAATATTCTCGGTCCGCCCATTGATAGAACAAGCAATACATTAAAGATACCGATTACGGCACCAGCGGCAATTAGCTTGCCCGCCCAGTCTTCGCCAGCATTAATCATCAAAGTTGCTAGAGGTGCGGAGGCTTCCGTTCCTTTGAACAGGGGGTTGCCCACGACTGTTCCATCAGGTCCAGGCATGAAAACCGGTGCCATTCCTGTGGCAATAGCCATCACTGCCACGTAGAGGAAAGCAACCAACCCTATACATAAATAAGTAGAACGCTGGGTGTCTTTCAGACTCTTAGATTCTCTTGCAAAAGTATAGAGCGCGTCAAAACCGACGTAAGGAAAAACTGCGATAGCAGCGGCTTTAATCACACCATCCCAACCGTTAGGCATAAACGGCTGCCAGTTTGCTGGGTTTACGTGTTTGATGCCTCCTATCATAAAGACGCATAGCAAAAGGGATTTCAAACATACAAGGATGAAATTGAGCTTGGCTGACTTTTGCACACCGCCATATATGAGGATAAGGGTGACAACTCCAACAACCAGCAAAGCAACAATGTTAATGCCAAAGTGGAAGTTTCCATTTTCGAGCGTGCTGCCCCGCAAAATCGATGGCAATGCATCAAGATTCCACGGCGTGTCTTTCAAAACCTTTTTAAGGTACTCACCCCAACCAATGGCAACGGCGGAGGCACCGAAACTGTATTCAAGGAAGAGTCCAAAAGCCACAATCCAGGCGAATATTTCACCGACGGAATAATAAACATAACTGTAGGCAGACACGCCTTCAGGCACGACGCTGGCGAATTTCTCGTAACAGATTCCGACGAACAAGAAAACAAATCCAGTTATCAGAAATGACAATATCCCGGCAGGACCAGCCATGAGAGCGATGCGCCCGGGCATCACGAAGATGCCAGCACCTATAGTGGCACCAATACCGAGAGCGGTTAGCATCAACCAACCTAAATGCTTATTTTTTTGATCGCCCCCTCCGTCTGACGAGACAGCGGGCATTCGTCTTAAAAGCGTTGACATGAAATCGGCCACGGGTTTCAACCTGCACCAGAGTAGGGGATTATTAGTAACCTGGCTATGCTAGCATAACGTGTGGTTTTGAGAGTTAGAATGAGTTTCTGAGGTGCTTCCATGAAGGTGCAGAAAGCTGCGGTTGTAGGTGCGGGAACGATGGGTGCAGGAATTGCACAGGTGCTCAGTGCGGCTGGCATAGAGGTAATTCTCAAAGATGTCAGCGCAGAATTTGTTGAGCGCGGTGTTTCCAACATTAAGAGAATGTATGATTCGCGCGTAAAGAAGGGCACGTTAACTCAGGCTGAAGCAGACTACCTGATGGCAAACGTCAAGGGCTCAACGGAATACAAGGGCTTTGATGATGTTGATCTTGTAATTGAAGCTGCGCTTGAAACAATCGAAGTCAAGAAAGATATATTCCAGCAATTGGATAAGATTTGTCCGCCGCATGCTGTGCTTGCTAGCAATACTTCGGCACTTTCCATTTCGGAAATCGGAGCGTGCACGAAGCGCCCAGAGAAAGTGCTTGGCATGCACTTCTTCAATCCGGCGCAGAGCATGAAACTTGTTGAAGTTATTCCAGGTGTCAAAACATCAAAGCAAATCATCGATGAGATCATGGTTCTCTGCAAAGAACTTGGCAAAATCCCTGTGAAAGTAGAAGAGTGCCCGGGCTTCCTGGTGAATCGCCTTCTTTTCCCCTACCTCAATGAGGCGCTATATCTCCTTCAAGAAGGTAACGTTGACGCAAATGAGATAGACAGAGTTGCCGTTGAATTCGGTCTGCCTATGGGTCCCTTCACTTTGTTCGACATGACAGGCATCGATGTATGTGCTCATGTCACTGAGTTCCTTTATAAGGAATACGGCTTGAGATTTGAACCAGCACCTTTGCTTCATTTGATGGTGCAAAAGAAATTCCTCGGACAAAAGTCAGGCGCAGGTTTCTACATGCATGAAGCCGGTCAGATTCCGAAGAAAGGCGAGCCACGCAAGATCAACCCTGAGCTTGCTGCTTTACTTGAGCAAGCGCGCAAAGAAAAACCAGGCAGCACAAAGCCACGAGCGTTCGATGTCCATCGCATAATTCTGCCGATGTTCAATGAAGCCTTGTACGCTGTACAAGAGGGCGTTGCCACTCCGCAAGACGTTGACACAGCTATGCAATACGGTTGCGGCATGGGCAATGGCTTGTTGACCCTGGCAGAAAAGAAAGGCTTCGGATGGTGCCTCAGCGAATTAGAAGCAGAACAAGCTGTTCATGGAGAACGCTTCCGCGCAGCCTGGATGCTACGCAAACTCGTTCGTGGTGGCATTCACGATTTTAAGGCAATGAGCCAGGATCTGGTTGCAGCTCGCTAGAAAGACAACTATGGAATTATTTGAGCAGGATTTTGACTCTGTGCCGTTGTGGCATTGGTTCATTCCTGCTTTAAATTCTTTCAGAAGAGCGGAGTTAAGTATGTTCCAGAAAGCGGAGATTTAGCATGTTCCGTTGGATAGCGATTTTTGTAATTCTCTGGTTTATTTACCAGGTAAGACATGTGTTTCCTCCGATAATTGTCGGCGGCATTTTCGCCTACTTGATACTGCCTGTGGTGCACGCCCTCGCGCAACGCATTCGAATTCCAGTTGGAATAGCGACCGCTATTGTGTACTTCTCACTTTTGGCTGCAATGGCTGGCTCAATCTATTTAATGGGTCCCTCAGCAATGAGCGAACTGAAAGAATTGAGCAACCCTGATAATCAGCGCGAGCTAGTGCACAAAGCCATAGAACAGTTGGTTGGAATGGTCAAATATCAAGGAGACATAGACCAACTGACAGAACAAGCTCTTTCTGGCATCGTTCATTCAGTCACAAGACCAGAAGAACTACAGAAAGGCGTTGGAGAAATTTCGCACCTGGCACTTTCAATTCTTGTATGCGTTGTTTCCTCGATATACTTTACTCTCGATTCGGCATCGGTTGGTCGATTCTTCTTGCGCTATGTGCCAGAGACCAGACGAGAGGGTGTTATTGAACTCTTTGGTCAAATGAACAAGATGCTGAGCAAATATGTGCAGGGGCAAATCTTGTTGATCGTCATCATGGCGTCGGTTGCCTGGCTCTTCCTACATTTCTTCCTGCATATGAAGTACGCATTGCCGGTAGCTGTGTTCAGTGGTTTCCTCGAAATCATACCTGTCTTAGGTCCTATTCTTGCAACATCCACTGCCACTATAGTTGGTATCGCCCAATTCGGACCACATGCTGCTCTGGAAATCATAATCTTTTACACTCTTGCAAGATGGATCGAGGACTATGTTGTGGTGCCTAAGGTAATCGGACACGCAGTCGAACTGCATCCACTTGCAGTAATCTTCGCCGTACTCTGCGGCGAAACGCTGGCAGGCGGTCTAGGAATGCTCATAGCCATTCCTGTAGCGGCTTGCATCAAACTTGTTTTGGACTATTACTACACCGGCGAACTACCGGAAGAGCGTGCTCACAAGAATAAGAGCAAGCTGCATATCAACCGAAGTTCAGAACATAAAGTTGTAGAACGAAAACGAGCAGAATTAAAAAACACATCCGAGCAGAAACGGTTTGATGCGACGAAAGCGGAAGAAACAAAGTCTGCCTTAGAACACGAAGTGCCAGCACACGAAATCGAACAAGCACTGCATCCCGTCGACCCATCATACACACCAAGCAGCGAAAACGAACCCGAAAATAGCCCCAAAGATGGGCTGCGTTAGTAGTGCTTCCTATATCATGGCGCGGATATCGGCTCAGGCTTTCAGCGGGCCGAGCTTGCTTGCCAGTCCTCTGCCTCTTGTCCGCCTGGCTGTGGACACAGGCAAGTGCAGAGGCTGACACCTACGTTTTCGAGAGAGTAATCGAAATAGCCAAAAGTCCGTCAAAAGGAATGGCAGCACCAAAGGGTATTCTTTCTGAAAGTGGATTTAACCCAGGTGAAATGGGCAATATCATTTCGAAGAATGCTCAACCAGTTTGGCAGCCACCACTGAGGGACACCATCACCGTCTCGACTGGTGCAGACACAGTTCAAGTTGATGATAAGAATGGCAGCACAATTTTCAATTTCAAAAGCAGGAAGTGCATTGAAATAAATCATGAGAAGAAGACTTACTCTGAAACGCCTATCATGGGTCAGCTCGCATTCCGCGTGGCTGAAACAGCTAACAGAATGTTTCTTGGCAAATTACTCGGCTCAGCATTCAAAGCACAAAAATCGTCGACTTTCGATAAATTCTTCAATGAAGCAATGTTTTCGCTGGTACTAAAAAGCAGTGGGAAGGAAGCCATAACGTCGGGATATGTTCCGGTGAAAACTAAAGTGGGCTCGGAAATCCAATACTTGTACAATAAGGATATAGTCACGAGCCTGACACCGTCTGCGACACCACTCTCTCCCGAGACTTACAGGCAATTGAGTCGCTGGCTAATCGCCGAAATGAAGATTCACCCTGCAATCAGACTAGATATAGAGAAACTTGCTAAAGCTCCACAGAAGCTGACTTATTACCTGATAAACGACCCCGTATCAAGAGAACGCGCTACATACTCCCTAAAGAAATACACGCCTGGCAATAGCGTTGTAAAAATGCCAGTTGGGTATACAAAAATCTATTTGCCTGATGATCCGTTGCTGCCAGTTTACTCCAAGATCGCTGAGTTGAAGAAGCCTCCAGAAAACTTGAAAGAACTGACCATAATGAGATACAAGAAGTCAGTCGAAGAAAAGAATTACTTCGATGCTATGCTCACGATTACAGAATACGGTTTGCAAACTGGAGAGAATCTGGGCGCGCAAATGGCTGGAATCAAAGACCAACTCTCAGAAGATCCCGAGTGCAGAAAAATGCTGGCAGGACTTGGTGAGCCACAAAATGAGCAAGAAGCGACTCTCGCCCTTGGTTCTTTGGATATGGTAGACCGCAGCAAGTCAGACAAATCATATCTAATTGATATTTTCAGAGCGAATTTGATTATCAACATGTACAAGAATGGTTCAGGAGAAGTAAGCACATCGCTTGAGAAAAGCCCTATCAAAGCGTTTGTGAGTGTCCTTGAGCACAATCCTTTTATCGCTGGTGTTTATCATGATCTCGGTGATTACCTCGAGAAAGAATACAAGCACGTTTTCGCATGGAACTGTTATGACATTGCACGCTCGTTCTATCCAAAACATCCTTTTATGGAAGATGTAAACGAGCGTGAGAAAGATTTGCTTTCGAAGTACCCTGAATTCTTCCAAGGAGACAAAACCACAAATGTCAGCCAAACTAAGTAAAAATGCTGCTCTCATTCTGATAGACATTCAAGATGGATTCGATGACGCATATTGGGGAAAGCGAAACAATAAGGATGCGGAACAGGTTGCATCAAAAATTCTCAACAAGTGGCGCGAGCAAAAAATGCCTGTGTTTCACGTTCAGCATTTATCGACTGAAGAGCAATCACCTCTGCGCCCAGACCGCCCTGGTTCTGCGATAAAAGCCATTGTTGCGCCTACTGCTGGTGAAGAAATAATCACGAAAAATGTAAACAGTGCTTTCATTGGAACTGATTTAGAAAAGAAGCTGCGCGCCGCCAATATTACAGATTTGGTACTGTGTGGATTAACAACCGATCACTGTGTTTCTACCTCTACACGCATGGCAGGAAACCTTGGATTTAGAGCATTCATAGTCACCGATGCTACGGCCACTTTCGAAAAAACCGGTCCGGATGGGCGTCTCTGGTCAGCGGACGACATTCATTCATCTGCTCTTGCAAGCCTGCACAAAGAATTTGCAACGGCATTGCAAGCGAACGAATTATTAGAGCTGATTCCAGAAATATGTGAAATGAAAAACTAGAGTTCGTATTTCTACCAGGCTTGATAGATTCTTCATTTACACTCACTTGACATCTTAAATCTATTTAGTCATTATGACATGCAGCAGGGGATTTGTAGTCGTTTGAGCCACGATTGATTTTTCGCGCCTGGTGAAAGAGCACATGCATAAAAACACAGTGATAAAACTGTTTGTCGTTTTGACATTCGTTTGTCCTTTGTCAGCTTTAGCTGATAACAATATCCCTTTGAGTTACGAAGCGGCGTACCACAATCTGCTTGGCAAAAAGCAGCGATTGATGGACGACAGAGCCGACTCTATTCGCAATTTGAATCAAGTAGACTCCTGGCTGAAACAGGTAGACAGAGCACTAACTGCAAACTATTCCATGGTAGATAGACAGAAGCTGCTGTCCTCGCGTTCCTATCTTATGGATTTGAAAATCAAGCACCAGAAAAATTTTGATTATCAGGTAGTCCAATTGCAAAATGTCGATAAAGACCTCGCCTGGATTGAAGGCGAGATGAAGCATTTCGCTTGCATGAAGTAATTGTGACTTGATTTCGAACGTTTGTTCCGATCCTTTGTGTCACCGCCAGCAGTGGCGCATTTTTCACAGCAAGAAAGCGACATTGATTTAGTCGAGTGATTTAGGATCTCGAAACAACTGCGCGCGGTTGCTAAAGACGTATACATTGATAACGTCGATGATTTCATGATAGGCTATCGCATTCATACGCCAGGTGAGAGCTTCTCTGCATGGCAACCATGCGCTAATGCAGGATTACAAGAAATGAGTCCAGAGTCTTTTTGGCTCCCAGAAAAACGGCAAAGACAGACAGTTCGATTTCTGCTAGCTTCGCTCATATCAATGCTCTGTATTCAGGCAGCGAAGGCGGAAGAAGCAAACGCACAAAAGTATTTCGAAGCAGCACAAGCGGCAGAAATCTTGGGGGTAGAGCAGGAATTTCAGAGCATTTTGGCGCAAAGAGATGTATCCAATGACATTCAAAGGACCGAGCTTTTACGATGCAGGACGAGAGTATTAGAGAAGGTCTTGTTGGGTTATTTGGAAAATCGTGCGGACTGCAGCAAGATCGACCTCGAACTTGCTTATGCATATGAACTCGGGCAGAGACAGCAAGACAAGGTAGATGAGGCCAATCAACTATTCAACTTTGTCAATTTTCTACAGAGCGGAACTCTTTATGGGATTGAAGGGCGCTCAAAGCTACACCACCAGGACAAGCAATCATACATACTAACGACCATAGGAGCAGGTCTCTCGGCTGCTTTGCCCGCAGCAAATTTGCTTTACAACAAACATAGCAGGGTCGGGAAATTTAGCGTTCCCAAAGTCTTTCATGACACCCTCGATGGTGAGCCGGTGAGCTTGCGTCACTTGTCGGAAATACCAAAGTGCTACATGGACAAACCGGCATGGAATGCCAGTACCATTTCCCGCAAGCAAGAAATGAATGGGCTCTGGAAAAAGCGTTATGCAGCCAGCCTTGAAGACGAGAACAGCCTTTGTGGATTGAAGAGTGCTAAGGCAAGAACGCCTTCATTGATCAAGAAGCGAATAGTATTGCTCTGGTCTCTGCACACGTTTCTCAACACATTTGATCGAGAACTCCTCGCCTTGCTCGACGTTTTGAAAGACCAGCGAAGGCGACTACCTGAAGACCAAGCGCAAGCCTCAAACTTGCCAATGGCGAGCTCAAACACTCGACTTGCAAGTAGCTTGCTCGGCATTGAGGCCCAAGTGGGACGAGTCGAAAAATTTTCAGGCAAAAACAATATGACTGCACTAGAAGATGAGCTAGAAATACTCGAAGAAACGTTACGCGCAATGCTCAGCGTTCAATCTGCGGTTGGCAAAATCAATAGCGAACTAAACTATTCATTTGACGTAGTTCTGGCTGAATTGAATAGCCGTCGCAACAAAGTCTCGCAAAGAGTCACTCAAGCTAACTTTATCAACAAAGGTACGCTCAACGCAATCGGCGGTTTTCTTGATCTAAAAACTTATACAAAAGCAGCAGATGAAGTCTTTATCTGTGCGAATGGAACAGGAATGGCGATATCAACATTCGCCCTCCACGCCAGCAGGGGAGAGAAAAGAACTATTGATATACCAGAGAATTCGCTGGCAGAATTTTTTGGACTCCAAACCGATACAACACAAAAATTGCCTTCTCTTGTTAGGCAGTTTTTGAATGCCAAAGGTGAGAGCAGCGGCAAAACGAACAAAGAACAATTGTTAGAGATTTGGAAACGAAATCATGTTTCATCGCTAAATCCAGAGAATGCTGCGAACCAGAAAAGGCTAGCGGGCTTTGCTAGTTCAAGATTCGATACGATAAAGATTGTGACCGATCGGATCGCATTGCTGCAGTCCTTACGAGTGAAGATTTCGTCCTTTAATAACTACCTGGCCGAACTCCTGACTGAAACAACGCAACGCAAATCAGAGTCGTCCACATCCACAAGCACAACTGAAGGAAACTCTGTCGACAGAACTGCAAGCCTGATTGGTGCTAAGAATGACCTTCTCAACTTGAAGGACAGTCGAATGGTTTCGAACAGTAAGGGCTCTGAGTCTCTTGAAACCAAACTATCGCTATTGCGTAAAGTGATGGTATCAACGCTAAACGTTAAAAGCACCGCCGCAAATATAGAGACTGAAATAGCAAGAGAAAACCAGTGCTTGAATCGCATTAGCAGAGCTAGAGACCGAGCAATACTTTTGACAAATAATCTCAACTTCTTTCAGGGCTATATTCTGGGAACTATCCTTTACGGACCGCTTGGACTATCTTCCTCCGATGCATCACATCGGGCTTCAGATAGACTCAAAATAATTGCTGGGTTCAATTCTATTGGACTAGGAACCTTGAGCTTGCTAGAACACAAGCTAGCTTCTCGACTTGATTCAGTTCCTCGGCCAAGCATGCTATCAGCTTGTTTTAATCGTAATAGTCCAGCGTTGAATGGATTTTCTCCCCAAGTCTTGCAATATCTCAATACTCGGGTAAGCGATGAGAGCAACGCAAAATCATGGAAAGAGGAACTCCACAACTACTGGGGTGAAACGAAACTGCTGGCAGGAAACTATGAAAACAAGAGACAGATAGACCGAGTCTGCGCTCTGGGAGCGAAACGGCTTATGCTACCAGAGAGTCGAAATCTTGTTTCTGATAGAGTAAGCATGTTGTACGACTTACGGGGCGTAGTTGAAACCATGGACATAAGCTTAAGCCAACTATTGCGCGGGGTCGATTAGTTTTTTCAGTTGAAAGAACCCGACGTCGAACTCTGCCGTACTGTCTTTGTAGTAATGGACGAAACGCTATTAGCCAGAGCTTGTCCGAGTCCGACTTGTTCGAGGTAATCAAATGTGACTGTTTGCACGATATCATAACGGGCTCCAACCTCAATCAGTCGATGATCCAAATTATGGAGAAAGAACTGCCCTCGCGGATCTTGTGACCCGACTTGCAGGAAGAGTACTTTAAGTTCCTGTGGATTGCGCAACTTCTTTGTAGCTTCGACCAATACGTCAACCACAAGTTGTGGTTCATATCGAGGAGCCGGAACACCATCAGTGATAATTGCAATTAAAGCTGGCTTGCCCGTCTGCCGGCTCTTTTGGAGAGCTCGGTCGATGCGTTCCTCAAGAGGCTCACCGAGGCGTGTTCCATACTGCAGCTGACTGTTACTAAAAACATTTGAAATTTGCAGTGGTGATTGATTTTCATACACAAGATAATCACCAGCAAAAGTCGTAATGGAAATAGCTTGATGGTTGATAGCCGCAAGTTGCTTGCCCAGTTCTTCTGCTTGCTCGCCACACCAACCCCAACGAGAGCTTCCACCAGGACAGTCTCGCTTACGCATCGACATTGAGCGATCCACTATCAATTCAAGATTGTAATTTGCCAGTACCTTTGCGTTTTTTGTGACTGAAGCACTAAAGGTTAGGTTCTTTGCAAAATCAAAGTTGGGCATCTGCGGCTTTGAGTAGTTGTGCTGCTGCTTCTCTGCTTGTAACGGAAATGAAGGTCTTTGAATTCGCATTTGGAATTTGTCTGATTGGGCATCGGCCTTAGGAGTGAGCATGATCATGGATCTCTGTCCATTACGCTCAATTGTTAGTTCAAACGAATTGCCTTTACGAGTTGCATCAGTTATGGAGTCGCCGTCACGCAAACCACTCTGATAGGCGACGGAATCAACGGAAGCCGACTCAACATGTAGCCCACCTCTTTGATCTTCTCTGCATCTGAATCCAAATCGCCGCTGTAGCTCGTCTATGAGGATTTCAAAGGAACCGACACGACCCTGAAGCGGTGGAAGACTCGACACTTGCGTTGAATCAACAGCGTCTGACTTAGCTTGATTGCGGAAATCTGGCGCGGCTAAGGGCATTCGTTCATCAGCCAAAGTAGGAATTACAACGACAGAAGCTGCCGATAATCCGACAGCCAGGAAAAGGAGCCGCCTCAAGCAGGAGCCCCGAGAGAAACAGTTTTTCTCTAAACCAGACAAAAGGGCTCCTTACGATCATTCCTGACTAAACTAGTAACGCTAAATCGACCCAAAAAGTTCAATCAAAACAGATTAAAATTCGAGGAAAAAGATTAAATACTGAAACGGGGATAACTTAGCTATTCTTTGTGGATAATGCACTAGCTTTCTCCCGGTCTTGAGCAGCCTTGTCTTTCATATTCAGTGCTTCATAAATCAATGCGCGTAATTCGTACAAGCGGGGCTGCAGTTGATTTACATCAATTGCGGCATTGATGTCTTTCAACGCCCTCTCAAACTTCTGCAACCTATATCGAGCTTCCGCTCTTCCATACAAGTAATCAACATCTCGAGGATAGCCAGCCAAAAGGCTCGAATAGTCTGTTTCGACCTCGACAAAATTATCAATCTTTCGCTGTGCTTGAGCTCGCAAAATCAAGGCTTGATTGCTGAGCGGTCCCATCAAAGCATAATCAATAACACTGTCGAGGTCGTGAATTGCTTTTGTCCAGTCGGCTTTCTTTGCATAAAAACTTGCCCGACTCATATAACTTTGTGGATCCTGAGGTCGAAGCTTGACCAGCTTGTTCAGGTCTTTCAAGCAATCATCGTCCCTGTTCAACTCTAGTAAAATCTCAGACCTTGCAAGCAAGAAAAGCGGTAAATTTGGACCCTCCGGGTCCAAACTCATACCTTTATTGATATCATCCATGGCATGCTTGATGTCTTTGAGCCGGTGTTCCGCCACCGCTCGAACGATGAAATACTCTTGATTCTTCGGACTTAAAGCGATTGCTTTGCTGCAGTCATCGATGGCATTCTGGTATTTTTCTAGTTGAAGCATCGCAATAGCATGAGCGCCATACACTGCATGTTTTGCCAGATCGGCAGAAATAACCTTGTTCAGAATCTCTGCCGCTTCTTCGTATTTCTTTAGTGCCACCAGGGCGCGTCCCTTAAGCCCCATCGCAGTGTAATTGTCTTCGTCTACCTTCAAAATCCGATCACAGACTTGTATGCAAGCTTTGAACTCGCGTCGCTTGAGCTTTATGCTTGCTTGTTTTGTAGCATAAGACAAATCGTCAAGGGTAACAGCGAACTCTTCGGCATCATTCGAAGAAGATGAGCCTGCGTCAGAATTTCCCATCATTGAGTTTGGGTCAATAGTCTCGATTGAATCGGTACCCAATTCAGATTGCTCAGCAGGCTCTCCAGTGCCTGCTGCGTGGGCTACAGCTCCGCTGCTCTCGGAAAGCATCGATACTTGACTGAAAGCGAAGACATTCGCAAGCATGTCTTCATCATTGTTTGTGCCAATTTCATTCACTGCAAAATTGGCACGAGGGGCAAGCGCAGGCTTCGCTTCGGAGGACGTGGGCTGAAGCAAAACAAGCGAAAAAGTCCCAGCGACAAAGAAACTGTCGGCAGAACCAAATACGAACTTCTTGCGGCTTCCGATCATCAAATTCCATCAATCAGTCAAATGGGTGTAAAGCAAATAGCCTACAGTTGCAGCATAAAGCAAGCCTGCCAGCATCATATGATGAAACTTCAATGCATCCTTCCTGATCAATAACAAAATTACAAAGGCAGAGCTCAGCGCCACTATGCCACTGAGTATAGTACCAACGCCAAGATGCCACTGAGTAAATGCAACTCCAAAAGCTACGGGAAAGCAGCTCTGAAAGACCAATGCACCGGTTATGTTACCCATTGCTAAAGTGTCTTTCTGCGAGCGAACCCAGATAACGCTGTTGAACTTTTCGGGAAGTTCAGTCGCTACAGGCGCAATAATCATCGCCAAAATCACTGACGGCACATCGATAATTGATGCAATAGAGTGAATCCGATCCACAAAAGCATTGGCGCCCCACAAAATTCCAGCAAGCCCGACTAGAACCTGCAGGACTATAACTGCAATGCTTTTTCCCATCTTAAGTACTTCAAAATGCAAGGACTCTGGCTCTTCTCCAACTTCGCCCTCATGGGCAAAAGTCATGCGCAGGTAGACCACGTAGGTGAGCAAGAGACAAAATGCAACAGCTTGCCTGATTTGCGGCAAATCTGCCGCCAGAGTCGAAATCAAACCTAACGAATAGGCTAGGAGAAAGAAAGTCAAATCACGAGAGAGCACTACTTTGTTGATTTTTAACTCAGCAGTTCTGATGCCAGATTTACTGAAAAGCCAGATTGCAGTGCCGCAGACGCACATCGTGAGTGTGCAAAGCATGAATGGCGCACCGGCTATAGCACCTACGCCAACATCATGAAATTCCTGACTATGCCCAGTTACGGCGACGATGGGAATCAGGGTCTCTGGCAATGCAGTTCCCACAGCAGCTAAAACGCTTCCAACAACGCCTTCGCTCAGCTGAAATTTCTGGCCAAGCCACTCTACACCATTCGTAAAGAGCTCGGCAGCTCCCAAAATGATCAATAAAGCAAAAATTAGGACACCCACATCGGCTAAGATTGGCGGCACTTCGGCATTCCTTCTCTTCGCCTATTGTCCGTGTTGACAATCGGCATGCTAATATTGGCTCACTATAACAGTTACTGGGGTGGTCATGTCGATAAGCATTAAGGATGTCGAACACGTCGCAAAACTCGCGCGGCTTTCATTAACAGAAGACGAGAAGAAGCTTTACGCAGAGCAGCTCGGACGCATAATCGACAGTTTCAATGAGCTGAGTTCGATAGATACGACTGGCGTTGAGCCAATGTCGCATGCACTGCCTATAGTCAATGTCTTGAGAGAAGACGAAGTCATCGAATCATTAGGTCACGATAAGCTTCTAGCCAATGCACCGGAAGCAGAAAACGGATTCTTCCATGTGCCACGAATAGGCGATTAGAAAGTTCCGAAGTGGACGAAAAGCGATTAAATGTTTCAGAAGCTCTGACATATTTCAAAACTCACCGGGTTAGCATTCCAGCAACTTGGTAATCTATTGGAGTTGGCTTAGACTGCGTCATCAGAAGGAGACCGCATGAACACCAGATTTGTTTTCGTGACTGGTGGAGTAGTGTCCTCTCTCGGTAAGGGTATTGTGGCAGCATCCCTTGGCAGGCTGCTGAGAGCGCGCGGTTTAAGCACTACGATAATCAAATTAGATCCTTACTTAAACGTCGACCCGGGTACGATGAGTCCCTATCAACACGGGGAAGTTTTCGTCACCGAAGACGGAGCCGAGACAGACCTTGACCTGGGCCATTATGAGCGTTTCATTAACACAGACCTGAGCCGCATGAACAATGTCACGGCGGGTGCTATCTACATGCAGGTTCTGGAAAAGGAACGTCGGGGCGACTACCTCGGTGGTACCGTGCAAATGATTCCGCATGTCACCAATGAGATCAAAGAGTTCCTGGTGAAAGCCGCGCTGCATGCCGACGTTGATGTTGCAATTGTGGAGGTTGGTGGAACGGTCGGCGATATCGAGAGCTTGATCTTCCTCGAAGCCATTCGTCAGATGCGAAAGGAAGTCGGTCGAGACAATGTCTGCTACATACATGTAACCCTGATTCCTAATCTAAAAACGACCTCTGAATTAAAAACGAAACCGACACAACACAGCGTCGATGAGCTGCGCAGCCGCGGTATTCAGCCAGATGTTCTTGTTTGCAGAACTGAAAAACACCTTTCTGCATCAATCAGAGAAAAGCTCTCGCTCTTCTGCGACGTTGATGCTAAGGCTGTAATTCAGTGTCACGATGTTCAAAATTTGTATGAAGTGCCACTTCTGATGGAAAACGAAGGGCTAGCAACTCGGGTCTTAGAACGCCTGCACTTGCCTGATTCGACGCCAGACTTGCAAGAATGGCGCACAATGATTGAAAACATCAGACGCCCTCAACCAACAGTGAAGATTGCGATTGTGGGCAAGTATGTAATGCTTTCCGATGCCTATATTTCTGTGGTTGAGTCGCTCAAACATGGCGGTGCCAAGATAGGCTGCAACGTCCAAATCAAATGGGTCTTGTCGGAAGACATCGAGAAAAACGGCAGCAAAGAATACTTAAATGACGTCGATGGAATCTTGGTTCCGGGTGGCTTTGGCGATCGAGGCATCGAAGGAAAAATTCTTGCGGCTGAGTATGCTCGCACACACAACATTCCTTTCCTGGGTCTCTGCCTGGGAATGCAAGTCGCTGTTATTGAATTCGCGCGGAATGTCGCAGGCATGAAGAGCGCACACTCAACAGAGTTCGATAAGAACAGTCCGTTCCCTGTAATCGACTTGATGCCAGACCAGCACAACGTGGTTAATCTCGGCGGAACAATGAGATTAGGACGATTCCCCTGTAATCTGCAAGCGGGCACAAAAGCACAGTCGCTCTACAAATCGCAGGTTATTTACGAAAGACATCGCCATAGATATGAAGTGAACAACTGTTTTAGAGAAGAGCTGAAGAAGCATGGAATGACATTCTCAGGGCTTTCTCCGGATGACAGATTGGTCGAAATGATCGAGCTGGAGAACCATCCATATTTCGTGGCTTGCCAATTCCATCCGGAACTAAAGTCCAGACCAGATAATCCGCACCCGCTTTTTGTGGGCTTCGTAGATGCTGTGTTCAAACGCAGCGAAAGAAGCACAGAATTTGATGCTGGAAGTGAAGGCAGCCCTGCTCATTCGCAACACCAGCAAAAAGCAGTGCCAAGCAACTCATAACGACCAAATCTTTTAGTTGTGTGGATGACTAAACCGGGTCCTTAACGCGAACTACATATCGAGATCGCTGATGAAGTAAAACTTGTTTTTACCGATTTTGATTTGATCGCCATTAAAGACAACCTGATCTAAATGCACAGGGGCACCGTTCAAGAAGGTTCCTTCCTTGGTGCCGAGATCGCGAATTACATATTCGTTCTCTTTATCATCAAAAGAAATTTGCGCATGGAATTTTGCAGTAAAGTTGTCGTCATTAATAACAATATCGTTAGTGGAGTCCTGCCCAATTCTGCAGGTGGGTTTCGGGACACAGTACATTTGTCCATCAGGAAGTTTCAATTTTGCGTTGTCATCTGAAACCGGCAAGCGAGCTACAATTCCCGGGCTCGAGGACTGCGTCTGTCCGAGAGTTTCCTGTCCAAAGCCCTGCAAGAAAATAGAAGCTTGCGTGCATCGCAAACAATTCATGCCATCGTATGGGCGTTTACAGACTGGACATAGCTGATAAACCATTTCGCCCCCTCGTTATCAGATCACTCTATGATGATCTCTGATTCATATTTTAAGCGCAATTTAGCTATTCTAACCGTTTATTGCTGAAGAAGCAGCAATTAGAGGCTTATCGAGACAGAACATGGGATTTGCTTAAAGGAACTTTCGTCCTATTGCTTTACTATTGATAACCCAGTATTTAGAGCAAAATCTGTGACTGCACTGCTTTCCGAGAAATCCGAAACAACCCAGACCAAGAGCTCAGTCGGCAAAGGAAAAATCGCGCCGCTACTAGCGGGCTTTGCCTTTATTACAGGGCTGATTCCTTGCCTTCTGCACAACATGATCTTCTGCGAATCGCGAATAATGCTCGCGACCGACGGGAAGCATTTCCTGCACACAGTCTCATTACTTACGGAATATCTAAAACAACTCAATTCGAGTTCGGAATTGGCCGAAAAGTTCGCGGGGCAGGCGGATTTAGCTGGTCACTTGCTTTTCGACGGTCCAATCATGTCGCTGTTCTATGCGCCGCTCTTCTTTGTTTTGAACAAGATACCGACACCGCGTGATTGGATGATTCTTGCCAATGGTCAATCCACATTCCATGCACTTTCGACCGCACTGGTCACACTATTTGTTTGGCGCCTTTCCAAAAATCCGTTGTTTGCTTGTATGGCAGCACTCGTGTATGGGCTCTATCCACCAGCTGTACTGCAAAGTGGGCATTTCATGTCGGAACTGCCAGTCACTACAGCGCTCTTGCTGATGACATACACGCTGACCTCGCAACGCAAATTAGCACTCACCATCGGCGGTGCTGCAGCAGGGCTCATAATCTTGTGCAAGCCGGCATTGATTCCTGCTGTTTTGCTTAGTTGCTTATTTGCAGCACTATGCCAGCAAGGTCGAAAACAAAAATTGCTTGCCGGCGGAGCAATCACTGTAGGCGTTTCCGTAATTCTTGCCCTCTGGTCTTCGTTCTGCTTTGCCACTACCGGAAGTGTCTTTCCAACAGCCCAGAGACAACCTATGTACAATGTTGTAACTGGTTGGAACCTCGAAGGTGATGGTTGGGCTTACAACCCGCACACGCCCAATGTGGACATGTACACTGAAGCAGATGGTCCACTACCCACTGCAGCATCTGTCTTCATGACACATCCTGTCGAATCGATGCGGCTGATGATAAGCAAAGTAAGCAGACTGAGTGCCTGCCCCTGGAACGACTTTAAGGGACGAGCTTTGGGACTCGACGAGAATGCACAGTTGCTGATTCATCGGATGATTTTGGCATGTGCTTTGTTTGGAGTTAGCATCTATGCGTTCTGCCATAAGCGCTATTTGACGAACCAGCAGCGAAACATAATCAAGATCTCGGCTTTGATTATAGTGACCCACCTCAGCTATTTGATGGTGGAGTGTCAGCCACGTTATACCTTCACGGCAATGCCATTTGTAGTGATTCTAGCAATTTATGGTATCTGGCAGGCATCACAGCTTTCGTTCCAGGACCCTCTCAGGCGACTCGCTATGATAGCGTCTGTGGCTTCCGCACTTGCAGCTTCAGCATTTCTGTTGCATGCAGAGACAATTTGTCATTTGTTTGACTCTCACTCGTTTAAGGAGAAGTCTCATTTACTCGCTCGAAATGAACGAGTGGAAAAGATTGTCGACCTTAAGGGAGTGGCGAAACCGAAATCGCCCAGTGCTGTGTTCGTGATGGTTGACGGCGATAAGAATCTAGAGAAAGCGCAAATAGAAGTAAATGGAGTAGAACTACAATCGCATCTGATACCAACAATGGATTTGGATGCGCGACATTATTCGCTGTACGACCAATTACGCGAGTTTGGTCCCTCTATGCGAATTTCAGTGAGCGATTTCCGCCAGTGGAGAGCCCTGCAGCTCGACCCCTCAATTTTGAACTGGAATGGCGAAAATAAGATTGTCATCAAAAACACCACAAAGGAAGCCATCATATATGGTGACCGCAAGAAGACCCGCTTCATACTGAGTCCAGATTATTGTAACTACGGTCTTCTGGCAGCAGCTCCAGTAGCCGCAGGGGCAGAGTCCCGATTTACGGACCCTGTTTTGACAGGCGAGACAAAAGAACGCAGCTACATAGTGAGCAAGTCCGAGCCAATCTCACAGCTCAAGGACTCGTTAAGAATAAGACTAGCGCTTACCGTTAATAACGAGAGTGAAGCAAGATTTGCAGCGAACACTTCAACAAACTCAAGTCCGGTTGGCCCGAGCTTTACAGGCTCGAGGGCTTCATCAAAAGTAATTACGAAGGTAGAAAGAAAGTCTTTTGACCAGATGCTCTGGGATAACGAGTCCAAGGACCAACTACATATCAACAAGGTGGCGCTCTATGCGGCTCGGACGGTGGGAGCTGACATACCAATACAGACCCCGTCGAATGCGACGCATATCAAATTGCGTATTACAGGTGAGATAAAGGCGATTAGAAATCCCGGAGATGTAGGGCTTCTATGCGCATTGAAAGGACGCAATGGTAGTGTTCAGATACTAGGGAAGACGCCTCGTGCTTTAATCGCGAGTACAAACTGGCGCAAGTTTGAAATCAACGACATTGTTCCACTCAACTCGGTTGGAGGTGCTGCAGAAGCCATGGAGTTGGCGCTCTACCCCTGCCCCTGGATGGAAGGACAATACGGCGTTTCTCGACGAGCCACCGATGCGCTGTTCAAAAATCTAACCATTGAAACTTCTGGTGCAAATTTAGCGGAACTTTCCACTCGTAGAATCGTTTATTAGCTCTGAGTACGCGGGTTTCGATGGATTCGGATCCGGCATCCGATGAATACGGATCCGAGAGATAAGGCATCCGATAGATACGGATCCGGTAGATACGGATCGGATAGATACGGATTCGATACATACGGATTCGATACATACGGATTCGATACATACGGATTCGATAAACGGATTCGATAAACGGATCCGATTGATACGGCATCCGATGAACTCGGATCCGAGAGACTCGCATAAGTTTGAGCAGGGCGCGCATGAAGACCTCAGCCGATTGAGCTTAGCTCATATCGATGTGGTCAGAAGCTGGCACAATTTTACAGCGGTGAAGTTAGCGCTTGAGTCCTTTCGGAATCAGCACAAAGCTATCGTGATACATCTCATCATCGTCATTTGGTGGCTTGTGCCTGGGCGTGTAAACATCGATGTCGCCCATGTCTTCGCCATCCCAGCTCTTGTGGTCTTTTATATAGTCGGGATAGTGATAGCGTCCTACGATATAGCCATGTTTCAGATTCTTGTAACCGAGTTCTTTAAGTGGAACCTTATCAAACAAACCAGTTTCATAGAGGTCGAGTGCCATCTGCAGACCACTTCTCCATCCGTTTATATCTTTGTTGATGCTAGTATCAACGGTGCCACCATCGATTCTCCAATTGGGTAATTCATTTATAGCCAGGCGAAATCCGGCGGCACAATATCCTCTTGCACGGTACTGGTCGGCTTTAACATCTACGGCAGCTGCAGTGATATCTTTCAAGAATTGAGCAGGGTCGTCTATGCGACTGGGATGGGTTTCGCCGGGACGACCATGTGCCTCAAAAGGCACTGCTACTGGCGGCTCACGTTCGGTCCAACCTACTTTGAGTTTATCGATAATTCTGTTTCGAGTCTCTTCGTCTCCGATGCGCGAAAGAATCTGCGTGACATTGCGCTCATTGAGCATTACATGGCCATTTCGCAGATGCTGAACCTTTTCGTCATGAGTTTCATCGATGTATTGTCCGACCATCGCTTTCGTAAGAGTCTTAACATCAGGTTCCGAGGCGTCCGGTCCAAGCAATCTTCTAGCCACATGGGACGGACCTTCGCCCAACTTTACGATTGCATCTTTAACTTGTCCATAGCTCATGTGCATGCGCAAGCGCCCATCTGGGTGCTTGTCGGTCCACGGCAAGAGCGGGCTGCGCAAACCTTCTAGGTCTTTGCTATCTGTGATTCCAAGTTTCGGCAGTTCGGCTGGCGATTCAGACTTATTTTCAGCCTTGGACTCAGCTAGAGCCTGAGCATCAAGAGTCAGATTGGACTTTGCTTCAAGATCTGATGGCAAATCTTTTGCGTCAGATTTAGTTTGAACATCAACGGTTTCTACAGCCATAAACTATCCCCAATTGCCGCGATACGAATAGCGAAAACAATCGTTTCCGCAACCTTCTGATCACTTTCTCGGCGATAGTCAGTTGCCTGACCTGGAAAATAATTTGCGCTTGTGGCGCATAACCCGACCTGATTCTATTTTTCCACCGAGCCCCATAACCGGGACTGCTATACCCCAGTCACATATGCATTGAAATCGCTGGCGCAGACAAGGGCAATGGGAGCAATCCCACTGCAGAGGTCCGCGACTCAAAGTACATCTCGAATAAGGCGCCAAACAATGATTCACAGCGCTTGACATTGCTCTAATATTGGGTGCTATTTGTAGTAATTAGAAGCAATTTGCTTTTTTTGGATGCAAAATTGCAGAATGAATTCTCTTCTTGTGAAATCAAATTCATGTCTAAATCCCAGACAAAAGTAATCGGGTCAGTGATTGCACTTATTGCGATCGTTTTGCTGTTTGCGTTTTTCCTGAAAGGAAAAGCACAACTCAGTGGGAGCAATTATGAGAGAGCCTCAATTATTGAAAGAACAAAGGCTCCCGCGCATAACGACGACGAGTCAGGACATTTGGCAGCAATTGATAAAGCCAACACCGAGGACAAAACAGAGCTGAAGCTAGGTAATAAACAAGTCGTGTTGTTGTCTGACCAACTGAAGATTCGAGATGGTAGCACAGAGTTATTCAGCGAGAGCTTTCCAGAGTGCAAAGAACTCAGCATAGTCAGCAGAGAGAACAACCCGGCCGCTGAGGAGCAGGGTCTTGTAATTGATGCTGAATCGGGAAACGGTGAGCACACATTGCACATTTATAGACTCATCGGAAATGAATTTATTGAATTAGAGGAACTGAATACTCAAGAAATCAAATTCGCAGAACTAAAAGGTAAAAGTAAATCGTCAGCCAAAAGGCAGACTTTCACTTCGTTGACAGGAGAGAAAATTTTTGAGGACTGGGGTCAGTTTGGTGTAACAGCGAACATACAGCTGACTTTTGATAATGGAAACTACGAAATAATGCGATTTGCTATTAGCGGGACTAAGTTAAAAGACTTCCTGAGGTCTGGCGCAATGGATGGATTCAAGCCTAACGAAAAGGCAACAACAGCAGCAGAGCTTGCGCCCCCTGAATTAGCCGATTTCTTGTTACAACTGATTTGCTATAGGCAAGAGCCCCAAGCAGACAGAATATTGAATCGATGCTGGAAAGGTAGTGAAAAGGAGAAAAAACAATATTGGGAATTCCTTATTTCAAAACGACCGCGAATGATTAAACTTGAACCAAGATTTGCTGAAGGAGCGGACACTAGAGTGCAGTGCTACGTTTTGAGTTTTAGAGATGATTGCTCCAAGTGACTGTAGGGTCAGCTGCTTGTGAGAATCAGTGAAAGTCACGAGATTCAATCGGAATTTCGTCAGCAGCAGCAAGACGGGGCAGTGCTTTGACGGAAGTGCAAATCAAATTAACCACTCCTTCTTCTAATTGCAAACGACCTGATACAGCTATAAAATTTTGCGTCAAAATTACGTCTTTGAACTCATCGAAAACTTGAGGACGAATAATCACATTGCTGGTACCAGTTTCGTCTTCCAAAGTGATAAAAACGAATCCCTTGGCGGTGTGCGGACGCTGACGGCAAATCACACTACCAGCAACAGTCAGCATCTCGCCATTTTTTCTGGAGCTTAATCCTGCGCAAGTGAAGTAATGGTTGCTATCTGCCCATTTACGGAAAAAGACCATGGGATGATGGCCCGTCGAGAGCCCCATAATATTGTAATCAGCGATTGTCGTTTCCAAATCTGTCATAGCAGGCAAGAAGGGCTCTTTTTCCAACGAATCGTTCTGCATATTCTTAGCTCTTGTTCGTTCTTGAAGTAATTTGAGCAAAGGCATTTCACGACGTGTACGAGCCTGTTTGAGAACTCGCCAAAGTGCCTGCCGTCTACCGTTACAAAAGCTATCAAATGCACCAGCCATTGCCAAACGCTCTAGGTCTTTAACACGCAAACCGCTGCGCTTACAAACATCTTCTATGCTTGTAAATGGACCGCCTGTTGCCCACGCATTTTCAAGCAATTGCTTGGCACCTGGTCCCAAACCGGAAACATACCGTAAGCCAATGCGCAAAGCCGGCGGTGACGAAGCCGGCTGGAAGTCGGTACTACCAGATTCGGCGCTACCAGATTTGGCGCTCCCAGATTCGGCAACCCCAGATTCGCCAACCCTATCACACGTGGGAACGCCGCCATCCTGGCGGCTTTTCGAAGCTTTAGACTTCGCAGAACCTTTGACAAAAGTGATATTACCCGCCTCATCTACATTCACATCATACGGCTCAGCCTGTGAAGCGAAGTCCGCGCTAGCTTCCTCTAATGTACAGTCCCAAACGCTGTGTGCAAGATCAATAGGACGCACCTCAACACCATGCCGAATGGCATCTCTTATCAATGTTGCAGGACTATAGAACCCCATGGGTTGAGCGTTCAAAATGGCGCAATAAAACTCTGAAGCATAATAATATTTGATGTAGGCAGATGCAAAAACCAACAATGCAAAAGAAGCAGCATGGCTCTCCGGAAATCCATAGTTTGCAAATGCGCGCAATTGAAAAGTTATCGTTTCGATTGCTTCTTCAGATAGACCATTCTTTCGCATTCCAGAAGCAAGATCCACACAAATTGCCATCATTCGCTCAAGCGAGCGTTTATGGCTCATCACCCGTCTAAGCTGATCAGCCTGTGAAGGAGTAAATCCCGCTGCCACCACGGCTAGTTTCATACCTTGTTCTTGAAAGAGTGGTACACCGTATGTTCTTCTAAGAATGGGTTCGATTGTGTGGTGCAGATATGTCACCGGTTCAATGCCACGCCTTCGCCGCAGATAGGGATGCACAATATTGCCCTGAATTGGACCCGGTCGCACGATAGCAATTGATACAACAATATCGTAAAAGCACTTCGGCCGAATCTTAGGAAGAATACTCATCTGCGCACGCGACTCTACCTGAAAGACACCGATGGTGTCAGCCTTTTGCATCATTTGATAAATGTTTTGATCAGTCATATCAAGCTGAGACAAATCCAAATCAAAATTACGATGTTTCTTTATTAGCTTGACACTCTCTTGAATCATCATAAGCATGCCCAAACCGAGCAAATCAATTTTGATCAATCCTGCATAATCAAGATCATCCTTATCCCACTGAATGACGGTTCGTCCTGGCATCGAAGCAGGTTCTACTGGAACCACAGAACCAATATTTTCTCCAGCCAAAACAAAGCCGCCGACATGGATACCACGATGACGAGGCAGCTGATGCAAACCTGCGACAACTTGAATCAAAAGTTGCACGCGACGATCTCGTGGGTCGAGTCCGGCACGCGCGGCGCCGCCTGTTGCCAGAGCCTCTGCAGCAGACTTTGCTTCCATATGCTGCGCCTGAGTAGACAATTTATCGGCTTGCTCAGGAGAGAAGTCAAAAATGCGAGCAGCGTCACGCACGGCAGATGCGCCACGATATGTGATGTGCTCACAAACCATTGCCGCATGGTTGCGCCCATATTTCGCGTAAACATATTGCAGGACCTTCTCGCGCTCTTGATGGGCAATATCAAGATCAATATCCGGAGGCTCGTTTCGATCTTCCGAAATGAATCGCTCAAACAAGAGATCCATTGCAATAGGATCAACAGCTGTTATTTTCAAACAATAACAAACAGCAGAATTAGCAGCAGAGCCGCGTCCTTGAACAGCGATGCCCTGTGAATTTGCAAAACAAATAATATCCCACATAATCAAGAAATAGGGAGCAAGCTCCAATCGCCGAATCAAATCAAGTTCATGTTTCAGTTGATTGATTTGCTTTTCGCCAAAATTCTTGTTGTAGCGTTCAACAGCTCCCAGCCAGGTAAGATTCTCTAACAGTTCATACATTTGTTGGGAACGCTGTGAGGAAAAAACGTGTTGGGAAAAGGTGGAGAGAGGATTCACAGGGGGATCCGTTTGCAGTAGACACTCTGAAGTTATCGCAGCCGCTACATTTGAATCTTCAGCGGCAGTTTCCTCATATATAGTGAGTGAGATTGACGCTGTATTCGCATTTTTGCTGGCGCCAGCCGACTCCTCTGTAGAGGGGGACTCATAGCTTGATACAGCTATCTCTCTTGCAACGGCATCACCATCACTTCTCGAGACAGCGTATTCTCGCTTAGCAGGATTAGCAGGCTTAGCAATATTGCCAGCAAGCTCTGTTTCAGTAGGATCTGCAATGCTACATAAATCTGATTCAGTCACTGACAAAACGGGGTGGGGTCCCCTGGTGGAAGGGACCCCGGTTCGGCGGAAAAAACTATGATTATCCAAAAATGCCTGTGCTCTACTCAAATCAATTTGAGGGAGTTCGGGCTTTAGAAGCCCCAGCCTGAACTCACATCGCTCTGCCACAACGAGGGTGTTGTATAGACCTTCGGGATGATGCTGCCATTGAGCCAGCATTTCCTTCGGTGACTTCAAGTACCAGCTACCGTTAGGACGCAAGCGCCGTCCAGCAGTACTCAATGTAACTTCATGACGAAGGCAAGTAAGCACATCATGAATAATCCTTTTCTCCGGATAAGCATAATGAACATTATTTGTCACCACCCACGGTATCTTTAATTTCTGAGCAAACTCATACAGATGCCTGCAAATTATGGCTTCCTGAGCTATATCGTGGTCCCAGAGTTCTAAATAAAAATCCTCCTTGAAAATTTCGAGAAAGTACTTGCACGTAGAAAAGGCTTCTTCAACTGCTCCTTGAGCTATTAGCTTTGGGATCTTTCCATGAGGGCATCCTGATAGCACAATCATGCCTTTTGAATGCTCTGCTAAAAGCTCCAGGTTTATACGGGGAAGTCCTCTTTCACAATTCATTCGTGCGAAAGTGATCAGGCGACAAATGTTTTTGTAGCCCTCAAGCGATTTGGCAAGAGTGATGACGTGCTCATCTCCAGTGAGAGTGAGTTCCGCACCTATAATACCGGGAAGATCTAATTCCTTAGCCGCTTGAGCAAAGCGTATAGCACCTCCTAAATCATCGTGGTCAGTTAGAGCGAGAGCAGATAGTCCGATATTTTTTGCGCGTTCAACTAACTCTTCCGGGTTTGAGGCACCATCGAGAAGAGAAAAAGCTGAGTGACAATGTAGTTCTGCATAATCCACTTAATCGAAGAATCCATCGAGTTCCCATGCGTTAGTTTCATGATTGTGTACAAGCAAAACCAGATAATTTTGCTCAACGAATTGCTTGCGTTGCTTCAAAAAGCGTGAGCTAAGCCTGTTATCTCGAGCAGACGACTTATCCTCACTTATAGATTCAAGCAATGCAACATAATATGATTTCCTGACCGGATTCTCCCACCATAAACCTGACAAACGTTCTGGCTGGGTTAGCTCTTTAATTCGAAACCAGCGCCCAAGGTAGCTTATAGAACGAGGCACTTTCCCCTGGTACTCAACAAGGAGAGGTTCGGTACTTCGGGCTTTTTTTAGAACAAGTCCGCACGCAAGCGTTGCACAGCCAGCTTCCGCACTGCTGGAAAAGTTGATCGGAAGAACGGCCCCTGCTTCCTCAGTAAGAGGTAAAAAACGTGAAGCCATGTCTGGAATATGCTGATCGTTAGGGACAGGACGAACAACAGACTTTGTGCCCATTCTTGTAATGAATCGCTGAAGCAAAAGCGCGAACGGTTCCGCTTGAGCGTCGTTATTTTTGTTTTCGGCAACAAAGCTTGTTGTCGCATGTTTTTTACTCCCTGAGTCAGAAACAGTTGTAATAGACAAGATTTTGATTTGCCTTGAGGCAGACGGTGATTCATCTGCCTCAGGCAAAAGTTCTGGCTTATCAGTCAGAATACTTATTTTATTTTGCTGCCAGTCTTCATTACATAATTTGCTTACTTCGATCTGCAAGCCTGTATATTCACGAGCTAGAGGAAGGGCTTCCAGAGACAGCCTGATTAGTTCAAGCAAAAATTTGGGATTGTTGGAAGGTCGCAATAGCTTTAGGGGGCGAATATCAAACTTGTCATTATCATTGAAAAACGAAATCTGTAATTCTTCGGCTAACAGATAATTGCTTTTTAGTTTTGAACAAATCCTTTCCAGTATGGATTTAAGAATGAACTGTGTTTGTGAGAGCGATTCGACAGGAAAATTCAGATCAACTGATGCCTCATAAACCTCCTTTGTCAGCACTACTTGCGGTTGCGTTTTATCAATTCCTCCTGCTAGATCAACAGCTAAAAGTCCTTCTTTGCCGAATCGTTCTTGAACCTCATTTACGGGAATCTGCAAAAGCTGCCCGATGGTTTTCACACCTAATCTAATAAAAGTTTCTTTTGTATCATCAGATACTGGCAAATGTTGAATTGAGAGCTCGGAAATAAACTCCTTATCTTTGCGATGGGGAACAATATAGTGCCTGCTATGTTTGAACTTACTGGCAATTTGAGCAGCAAATGCGCTATCAGCAAGTCCAATATGTATGTCATAAAAGCCGAAGGTATTAGCTATTCTTTGTACCTGTCGACAGAACTTACGTTCACCTCCTAAGTGATTGAGTCCGCTTGCATCCAACAGAAGAATCCCTGTATCAATACTGCTAACCTGTGGTGAGGCATGAACTAATTCTTGTATTAGTCGAGTTTGCAGTTTCATATAGAGATCACTGTCATACTCACGCCAGAGCAGATCTGCACAAACTGCCCTTGCTTCAGAGAGTCTCATTCCTGGATAAACACGCTGCAAAGCAGCTTCATTTGAACAAAGCAAGACTTTAGCTCGACTATTGTTTGAAGATAGCAGGGCTAGTGGTTTTGCTTTAAGCTCCGGATCAGCCTTTTGATGTGCGACGATCTGGAACCGCGGAATGCGTAAACAAGCGATTCGGCACGGCAGAACCAAGGTTAACCTCCACTTCTTGTGATTGTCCATCGCGCCATGCGCTCAGTTTTACGGTTGGTGTAATCATGGCGACACCCTTTAAGCTGCTTTCGCAGCGAACAGCGAGTCCACGATTGAATAGAAAGCGAGCATGACAGCCCCAATTGTTTTGGGATTGCTTTTGATTCACTTCAGCATCTTGCTCATCAACAATTACAGATTCGGTGTCAGCGACAACAATGAAAGCAGCTTTCGACTTATCTAGCGCACGTTGAAAGCGAGCATAGATACGACTAGGAACAGAGAGATAACCCATTCCAAGCTTATTGCGCTTTGAAAGATCGTTTTGCCCCAAATCAAGAATTACAATATCGAATGCATTACTGCGGATAAATTGATCAGCGCTCCAGATTGCCTCTTGAACCAGGACATTTTTCTTCGATACAAGAGGAATCACGTCGGTGGGAGCAGCCTCTTCTTCAGAAGGACGAACAATCCAAAATTTGCCTTTCTGAAAGTTAACGTCTACAAAGGAAAGGTTTTCTTTACCGATTGAAGCAGTGCTACCGATACCGGACCAGTCAGCGGGGTAAAGCTTTCCCTCGCAATCAATGTAAGCCACATTCAGTCCTTGAGCGCACCAATTGATAATTGCATTGCGTAGAAGAGTTGTCTTACCTGACGAAACAGGTCCGTTCCACTCCGTTATCTTCTTTCGAGCGATACCACGAGTGATACCATTATCAATTTCAACAAGTCCCGTATTTATATTACGGTTGCGTTTCTGTTCACTAAACCATTTGCCAGGAAAGAGATTCTCAAGCTGCTGCTTCAGGGCTTCAACTCTTGCTTGCATACTCATCACTCTTTCCTCTCTGGTGGTATCGAATTTGATGACTGATAACTTGCGCACGTCAACTACCCTGGTGTTACTCCAGAGCTTTTCCGATTAGGGTGATTCGAAGGCAGCTCAAAACAAGTCTGAAGAATTTCAGACATTCTCGGCAAACTTGGCGAATCAAAATGAAGCGAACTAGACTTGTGTCAGGCGGCTTGCGATGCGGTTTGTATAAGTTGTTTCAGTACTAGTAATTAATACATACACCTGTATGGTTCGTCAACCCCTTTGAATCCACATCCCTAAACTTCATCTTTTTATGAGTCGCTCTAGTAGAGCGCATTTCGAGAGACTCATAAAAAGCATCCGCCAAGCAGCAGCAGGCGCCATCTGTAGGATATACAAGACAGCTTCTCAAACAGACGAGCCAAAATTGCATTCAATACAAGTGCATTCAGTAGCGCGTGAGCTATGGAACTCAAACGGTACCGTTTCAGTTTCCGTGAAAATCTTCCCTCCCCCTGCTGGCGCAGAAAAACCTTGGAACTCAAACGGTACCGCTTCAGTTTCCGTGAAAATCTTCCCTCCCCCTGCTGGCGCAGAAAAACCTTGGAACTCAAACGGTACCGTTTCAGTTTCCGTGAAAATCTTCCCTCCCCCTGCTGGCGCAGAAAAACCTTGGAACTGAAACGGTACCGCTTCAGTTTCCGTGAAAATCTTCCCTCCCCCTGCTGGCGCAGAAAAACCTTGGAACTCAAACGGTACCGCTTCAGTTTCCGTGAAAATCTTCCCTCCCCCTGCTAGCACAGAAAAACCTTGGAACTCAAACGGTACCGTTTCAGTTTCCGTGAAAATCTTCCCTCGCCTGCTGGCGCAGAAAAACCTTGGAACTCAACCGCTTCGCAAAAATCCGCTTATTTCTTTAGTTGTTGGGGGTCACTTAAGAGATAAGCAAACCCCGAAGCTTCCAGTCCGCAGACAAGGTCTCGCAATGTCATTCGCAGCGCGGTCGCAGTTTGCTGCAAATGCCAATCGTTAGCCGCGAGATTTTGCAGCCACCAGGCGCGCTTAGCCTGATCAGCATCCAGCCGATAAGTCTTAAGGTAAAGAACTTCACCATCCTCACGCAGCAAGCGCTCGCCTATAGTGTTGGTTCTATTCAGATCTAACTCAGTCATAAACCTTTGAAGCCGAAGTCCCGGAGGTTCAAAAACTGGCTGAACCTGAATTTCTCTACCAACAAGATGCTCCGCCATACACTTTGTACTGAACTCTGCCCACTCAGCACGCGCAGCCATCAAAGCAGAGCGCAAATCATTCACAGATTTGGCGCTGTCCACATTAATAACAGCGTTTAGCTTTTGAGCAGAAAACAAAATCGCGTACTGATAGATCAGTTGCCCATAGAAATCCATAATGAGACTATCATGCATACGACGATAATCACCGGGCGTCGGCACCACAAAGGCACTGGCAAGCTCTTCGGCGGTATAAATCAAGACACCTACTTGCCCTTCATGAATTTCAAATTGTCTAAGCGCCTCGTCAAATTTATAAAGACTGCGTCCATCAGCAACAAATTCAATCCGGAAACCCAAGCCATAGCGTTTCACATAAGAGCTATATTCCGGCCAGCGTATTTTGGGTCCGCCAAAACAAAGCCCTAAGAAGTACTCCATACTCAGATGCAGCGGCAAAAATCGAAGCGCATTTGTACCGACACTCTTAGCCATTTTGTGGAAGGTTTGCACCGTTCCCCATTTAGTCGTCGTTTTCTCTGGTGTCGCCTTCCTCATTTGAGCGCCAAGAGTAGCCGGGCTCGCAACGTCTTCACCCCAAGACAAAAGCATTCCATGCGGAATAAATGACCAATAGGAGAATTTGGAATCAACTTTAACTCGCGACCACGCATCTTCATACTTATCCGAATAGATGCGTACATCATCACAAACGTTTTCGCGAATCAAAGGCACCAAGCGAAATGCGCCACAAACTTGCGAAGGTGCAGCGCGCAAACCTTGTAGGGTCAGGAAATCTTTTTCAAGCATATACATTCCTCACAAGAGAATCTGCTCTCCTTTTCAAATATTTTTCCAGCTCAGCGAAATCTGATTTACCACTGCTGAATTTTCCAAACGCTAGGGTTGTGGCTAAGTCTTCACCCGATCTCAGTCCAAGCGCTGGCATATCCGGCAAAATGGACGCGACTTGAAATGAATCAGGGTCGAACACAGGATTCAAATGTATTAGCCCCGCATTGCCACCAGATTTGGTGTAAGCGCGCAATAAAATCTCAGCGGCTTTTGGAACATCATTCTCGCAACCGTCAGAAACTAAAATAACAGTTTCTGCGCCCCAGTCCAAAGCATCGAGAATTCGCTCGGTCAAATATGACTGCCCACGTGGATAAACCAACAGAGCATCATCCATATTGCTGGTCCAAAAGGCTCGATATTTGTCACAAACTTTAGAAAGTACGAAATGAGTCGCAAGAGCCACTGCAAGGGGACGGGCTTGTTTCTCACGACTTCCGCTTGAAGAATATGAATTATCGAGAACTGCCGCCACTTTTCCTGAGAGAGGAAACTCCCCAGCCTTTTGCAAGAGTACTCCTACTGCTGCATCGATCCATGAGTTCAATTCCTCCCGCCTTTGATTTCGTTCATCAAGAGGCAGACTAAGTATATAAACACACAGCTCAGTCAAACTTAATTTCACAGGATTGATTTTGACTTTACCATCAGACGCTTCTTGCAAGCGCAATTTCTCGCGCTCGGTGAGCCTTGGTTCAATCAGTTTCAAAAACTCCTCGCGATCAATTTTATGCTTCGCGGCAAAGCCCTCGGCAATTGAGTACGGCAATTCATAAACATGCTTCTTGCTGAAATGGGCAGCACGAAATGATTCAAACAATGGAGTTTGAAAACTCTTTTTTATTCCATGAAACAGGAACACCGGAAGTTCGCCATGCAATTTCATATGACTATGCTGTACAGCGGCTTTGAACTTGCTGCGATATTTAACAGCATCAAACGATTGGTCTTTTCTATTCTCGATAAATCCTTGAATAACACGACGAGTGCGGCGATTGTTAACACGTTCTTTCTGTAGTCGAGTGATCAATTTCCAAGCACGTTGTGGAGGCAATGCGGCAAGGGATGCCGTAATCAAGGCACTTTCCTCAGCGCGATTTTCTGGCTTACAGTCTTTGCCAGACTTAAGCAATTGCAAGATTATTTCGCACTGATTGAAGTGATTAACGCCTGCAGCAAGAGTGCGCGCATAGGGCATTCTATAATTCACGCAAATGTATTGATGCAAGAATCGCAGGGAAACTTGCTGCTCTGAATCAGAGCTGTAGAACTCTCGCTGTCCTGTTGCTACAGAGCAAGCATTCAAAAACAAACACAAATCTTCGCGTGAAACGTCCATAAAAAAACACCCCAAAAGACAACCCAGCCTGGGGCGTAAACGGGACGACGGGATTTCACACTTAACAAGGTATGTTCGGAAGTCGTTCCAAAGTCCCACAAGCGGGTTGAAATTTCAGTTTATCACTAGAAGAAAATTTCCGCTCAAAGATTAATGCAGCAGATTGGGGATTTTACGGATGATGCTCTTCCTCACTAACATGGTGACCATCAAAGGAATCTCAATGCAGCTTGCAATAGTGAAAAACCTTAGGTGGTGAGCGCGGATGGCAATAAACCTCCGCGAAATTTGAGAAATTTGGCTTTCACTAGCGCGTGCAACTTTCGATTCTTGCCCCAACAAGCAAATTAGAACTAGAAATTAGAACTCACTGAATCATCTTCTTGATGTCGTTGAGCGAATCACGCATTTTTGCCATATCACCATAGATAGCCATTAAAGGCTGCCCGAAGGTGATCTGATCCTCACGAATATTTTTTGACAAACGATCGTCAGTTGTGTTGTTTACCAGATTCAAAAGGGAGAGATAATTTTGACGACAATCCAAAAATAGCTTCTTAGTTTGATCCCACGGACCAGCCAGTGCCATTTGTCGGTCGGCCGGCACCTGAACGTCATTTAGCTCTGATTCCATCAAATTCAAGAGCTTACCGATTTGCCCGGTATGATATGCCAACATATTTTGGCGCGGAGGAAGGCGATAGCTATACAGCATCACATATGGTGCGTTTGTGAAAGTAAACTGTGGGAGGTATTTATACTCTGAAAGAATCTCTGAGGAGGACAAACCGCCACCATAAAATCCATCAGGAATGCCACCAGCTGGCGGTTTGCCGTAAAGCAAGTTCCACCGTTCCAATTCGCCAAACAAGCCCCAGCAAGCCTTGCTAATTTTTGTAGAAGCTTCGCCAACCTTCTTAAATCCGACCTGCTCGTCAACCATCCTAGCGCTGCCTTGCAATGTGGCGTCGCTTTCACTGCCGTCTGTGTTCGGCACGCTGCTCGAAGAAATAGACGGTCCTGTTTTGCTAATTGAAGCGTCTAACGCATTGAAAATCGAGATGAGCGCCTTATCGAGGTCGTCAGCACATTTAGAAAATTCGCTCGATGTTTTCCAAAATACAGGCGGATATTTGTCGTCTGTTGGAGTTTTTAGCCCCTTCGCTTCTGAATCCAAGCGAGGAATCAGCTCATCTAGTTTTGCTATGGAGCCCTGCACATCAGACCATCCACTGCCAAATGAAGCTTTCAAGGCATCGGGAATTAGCAGTGCTTTGGCTGAGTTTTTCAGAATTGTTAGATCGTCCTTCGCGCTCGACACATAGAATGCGACCCATTTCTGCCTGGAAGGCGCATTCCGTCCTTCATTCAAGAGATCAAGCGCGGTTGATTTCATGTTATTGCAATGGTCCCACATGGTGCGAAGATCCTGATAGACCGCATCTGTCGAAGCACCTGTAGCAGGTGCCGGCACAGTCGGGCTAGCAGTAGTCGAAGCACTCCCGGTAGAGGTACTTGCAGTCATTGCACTGGGGGTTGAAGCACTAGAGGTTGCGGCACTTGCAGTCGAAGCATTTGCAGCCGAGGCATTTGCAGCCGAGGCATTTGCAGTCGAAGCATTTGCGGACGGGGCACTTGCAGTCGAAGCATTTGCAGACGGGGAATTTTCGGTCGGGGCACCTGTAGACGAAGCATTGGCAGAGGAGGAGAACGATAGATCTTCCTTTCCAAGCGCCAATTGAGCGTTACAGATGCCCATGGAACTCAGCAAGCCCATAGTCAAAATCAGTCTAAGCCACATACTCCACCTCAAAATGCGCCAAAGGCAGACCTAACAAGTTTAGTTTTTAATGAAAGAGCAGGGGTGCAAGGATTCGAACCTCAGATGGCTGGACCAGAACCAGCTGCCTTACCGCTTGGCGACACCCCTAAGCGCTGCAAGCATTTTATTCCCGTTGAAACCGTTTTATTCGCATTCTTGATTAAATGTTGCAGCGAACTTAAACGAATCTGCATTTCTGCTCAATTACACATTTTTGATACAGGCGATTCATGGCATTCTCAAGCTAGGTTGAGCGGCATTTACCCACGAGCCATTTGGCATTGCGGAGATTCTTACAGATGAACACTTTGTTCGAACTTTTTACTAGATTTGTTTCTCTCTTCAACACACAAAGACAAATTCAGCCATGCCCGATAAGGGTGCGTACGCGCTGAAGGACTTTCCCGAAATTTAGCCTAACGCTGTGTTTCGGACCTCTGAGATTCGCTCATCCTTTCAGGGCTCAAGCTGCCTCCTTCATCGGAAGTCATGCCAGCTGAGTCAGAAGCAGGCAAATTACCGCCGTGAAAGCTAACATGTCCGCCATCCGGCTTGCCACCGACTGCCAATTCTAAAGCGTCTGGAACCGGCATCATGGGCGATTCGTGCTCTTGTATCCACTCACGTCGCAGGTGAGTAAAAAACACGTTCAGGACGCAAGCAACGGGCAACGAGAAGATTATGCCAAGGGTGCCATCAAGTCTTGCACCAACCATAATGGCTATGAAGATCATTATTGGGTGCAGTCCAATTACATTTCCAATGTACTTTGGAGCGACGAGGTTGTCTTTGAATTGCTGTAAAACAGAGAAAACAACTGTCAAAACAATTACGTGAGCTAATCTATTGCCCGGCAAATTCATGCCATGAAAAGCCACGGAAAGTATCGCTGGAATAAATCCGATAGGAGGTCCTATCACAGGCATTATTTCCATCACGCCGAGGAAAAGACTCAGCAATAAGGCATACTGAACGCCAAACGCAGAATATACAATCATCATCAAAAGACCGAAGGCGAGCCCAAGTACGAGCTGCCCCCTGAAGAATGATTGCAAGCTCTTATCAGCGTCATTTGCAACCGCGCGAAGAAAGGGTTGTTGCTTGTTGGGGAAAAGATTGATCAGCGCATCGGTTATGCGATTACCGTCAAGGAGAAAATAAAAAGTCACGACTGAAATGGATACCCAATAAAGCAACCACGTAGCGGTTCCCATAGCAACATCGGTGACTTTCGAGACTAGAAGCGAAGCGTCGGGCTTTGGCATGTTCGCTATAACATTGTTCATGATATCAACGGCTTTGATATCAATTTGATAGGTGTGGAATTTTTGCTCAAGCGGAACAAGCATGGCGCTGAGTTTTTGCAAAAGCTCAGGTATTGCTTCAAAAGTGGTCTGGGCAAGTTGAGTGATCTGAACAACTACTGCGGGAACTATAAGCAAGACCGCAACGCTCAGTATTGCCAACATACACAAATAAACAAGCACCACAGACAGTGCACGATTCTTAAGTCTTTTCTCCAACCAATCGACGATATTAATCGCCATGTACGAGAGCACAATCGATATCCCAAGAATACGCAAGATATCACCAAAGAAGAAACCTAAGAGCCAAAAGCACGCCAACAAGAGTACAAACAGCACAGTAACTACAAGCTGTCGCTGCAATATCAATAATCGGTCGGCTTCCTTCATTCGGCTCCTTGTATGCTAGTTCAATCTAACCACGATTACTTCGAATTGAGAACCTGCCGCAGATATTCAATTTTGTTTTTGACATCGCCGGCTTCAGCTCCAGTGGGATTCAACTCTAGCGTACTTCTATATTCGCACAAGGCCGAGTCATATTTTTTCTCTTGAAGATAGCAATCCGCTAAAACCTTGTGGTAGCCTGACTCAGAAGGCTTCAGCAAAATTGCCATTTTAATTTCTGTTTCAGCCTCTTCGGGTCGAGATTCCTGAAGAAGTACTTGAGACAAGCGAAAAAGGTTTTCAGCGTCCATGGGTTCAACTTTTTGGGTCGCCCGGAAACAAGATTCTGCCTCGCTCCACTTCGTTTGATGTTGCAATATCAGCCCTAAATTAAACTGGTAATTCGCTTTATCAGCACGTAATTTACATGCAATTCTGGCTTCTTTCTCAGCCTCTACGAAATTGCCCATATCTTTTAATACGAGTGCCAGATTATTGTGAGCGGCAGCGCCTTCAGGGCTAATTTGAATCGCTTTTCGAAACATTTCAGCAGCCTCAGCAGGCTTCTTCTGTGTTAAAAGGGCAGCGCCCTCTTTATTGAATTGTCGTGCTTTCTCTTGTGCGGCTTCGCTGGATATCGTTGACTCTGAAGCTTCTTCAGTCCTTGCTTCAGGGATTTTCCTCAGAGTTTGTGACTTCTTTTGTGAAGGAACTGCTTCATTAGCCAAAAGCTCTTGCCCGCGTTGTTCTGCAAGAGATTCGTACGCATTTACTTCGCTTTGCTCACAAACAAATGTGCACAGAGCCGATAAAATTAGCAAATTCAGTCGTGTAGGAAATTCCCTGCTCATACACCAAAATCTTACACTGAACCTCACTGCGTGAGATATTAGATTCGCTCAAAAGAGTCCCTCTTGAAAAACCCAATTCTAGTCATCATCCTTGTTCTTTCGCTTCTGCTAAATGCTGCAGGCATAGTCTTCTTCATTTTGTTTCTGAGTGAGCATGGGCATTATCGTAGCGCAAGAAAAGAAAAGGCTCAGCTAGAGCGAAGCCTGGCTGTAGTGCAAAGCGCCGGTGTCATGAATCAAATAAATCAATCTGCGCCAGGCGACCCGGTGCAAAAACAGAATTTCGTCAGCAAGGTCGATGGATTGATAGATTCTTATGCGTTCCAGGCACCCCAATTCACTCCAGGAGCGCTTGATTACACATTAGTGGTCTACTTGCACGGAATGGGCTCTAATCAAATGGAGCCTTTCGTGACCCCAGCTAGCCAGAGCATGGCGTCCGCAATTACCAGAGAGAATCCGAAGGTGGGGGTACTTTCTGTTAGCTACAGAAAAGAAGCATCATGGGGAAATGATCAAGCAATTGAGGACCTTTGCCAGAACATTCGGGAAGTATCACAGAAGTATCCATTTCAATCTATAGTTCTGATGGGAACATCGATGGGTGCCTGTGTTTCACTGAACTTTGCAGCGACGGCTCCGCAGGACATTAAGGAGAAGGTAACTGGTGTCATATGCATTGAAGGTGCTGGGGACCTTGCGCAGTTGTTCAAAGAAACGGGAGCTGATTCAGTTAAGCAAGCGATGATGATTGCTTATGGTGGCACACCAGATCAAGTCGCATCAACGTTTCACAAGAAGAGCTTTCTGTACAACATCGATAGCCTTGCTCCAAAAGTAAGAGTCTACGTTCTATCAGCAAAGAACGACCGAGTTGTGCCGCCAAATCTTCAGCGAAGTATAGTTGAAGCATTAAGGGAAAAGGGCGTAGTCAATCACCTAGACGAGATTGATGGTCCGCACGAAGCGCCACCACCGCAATACTATTCACGCGGCATGAAATTTGTTATGGGCGATGTGCTGCCGCAGTGATGATCTCGTTAATCAAGAGAGACGTCGTTTTTGTGCTCCTTAGCAAATTGTTTGTAGAACTCGATATTGCCTTTTGAATTCGGATTTCCATCAGCAGATGTTACATGCTTTTTGTAGCGGATGAAGTCGTTGAGTCCAACAGTTTTGTAATACTGCCAGGGAAGAACACCAGCCCATCCACCGTTGTACGCAGCACGAATATATTCGTCCATTTTTGTTCGCAGAGTCGATGACCCCTCTGTCATGATCAGCGGTTTATCAATGGTGATCTTGTATTGCTTCAAGTCCTGATTTAGTTCATCAATCGATTTTATTTCACGGAACTCCGAGCCATTATCATTGTAATGAGCCCCGTACAGATCGGCTTTTACTCGTCCAATAATTAGGGGAAGCTGCCCTGGTCGAGCGAGACCAGAGGGCATTACTGGATGATGCTTATCAACACTTTTGATAGCATCATAAGCTTCGTTGAGGAATGATTGCATTTGTTCAGGGCTTACACTTTTGTCTCTAGCCCTTCTCTCACCACCGTGCAATGAGAAGCCCGTTACACTGTCCGTTCCATTAACAACGTTTGCACACTCATTCATGACTTCCCAATACAAAATAATGTCCTCGTCTGCGAACTTAGCGGCAAGAGGTTTTATAAATTTGTCTATCAGCTGATGACGTTTCGCAGGATCTCGAATCACGTTAGCCAAGTATGGAGCCGGCTTGCCATCGGCAAATCTAACGAACTTGTCTCCAGAAATAAATCGAAAATCAAGCAGACATGGAGTCACATAGACATGATGACGTTTTGCTGCCGCGAGTGCTGTTTCAACATTCTTCAATGTTGACTCATCTATACCCGTGCAGTTGCCATCGTTATCGAAATTCATGAAGCTGCGCCCATCTCCGCCAAAGAACCAGCGAAGAACGTGGATTTGCATTTTCTCCATGTCTGCCAGTTGAGCTTCTATTCCTTCGGCATCAAATCCGGTGGCACCGGGCAAAATCGCCTCTGCTGGAGACTGAAGATCTTTGCCATCAATACTGGCTACAGTCGAAATGGTGCGTGTGCCTTTCAATGTCCCAAAATCGAGGCTGCGATAACCGTTATACCAGGGAAAGTTCGTTCCCAATATAAATTTCGGCTTCCCCTTAAACTTGAACCAAAGCTTCTTATCGATTGCGTTTTTGGCAACCACTTTATCCTGATCTTTGTACGAAGTAACCTGCTGGGACAAGTCCTTAGAGTAAGTACTGGAGCTATCGAATACCAGGGCTGCTAGCAAGAAGGTGATGCTGAGTAACGATAGTGAAGCGGGGAAACGGCAGGCTTCTTTAATGCACACGTGATTAACACCTGATTGACGCGAGATAAAGTTTACTATAACTTGCGCAGTGCTCAAGGTCTATATGCCGCATTACCGGATCCAGCTCAAAGCTATAATTGATTTACCAAATTCTGCGCAAGCTTTTGGCTAGCAAGAAGCAGCAACTCAAGCTACAAGCACCGCGGAGTCCAGCGAGAAGCTATAAGATAGAGAGAAGCAGTGCGGCATCCGCTCAAGCTATCAGCTAGAGAGAGGCTCTATTACATCCGGTTAGTAAACCCAGTGATCCTGCACTAGCGCCTGTAGTCGGCGTAAGTGTACGCATATGAATAAGAGTTCGTTTGAGCCGCCGGTCGCATCGCTTGGACCCGTCGTTGCACCGACTGCCCAGAAATCTGCCTTCCCAGATCACTCCTGATACTGTCACCCGGTTGTCCCATGTAAGCGCTATTTCTACAGGCAGGTAGCCCCACCCGCGGTGCCTGTTGCTGAGTTCGCCCACCCTGGATGCTGTTACCGAGATCAGACCTGATGCCATCGCCAGGTTGTCCCATGTAAGCGCTGTTTCTACAAGTAGGCAAACCCATCTGAGGCGCTCCGCTACGAACAACACGTTGCCCGTAGATGGAGTTTCCCAGGTCTGAACGTATGCCATCTCCTGGTTGACCCATATAGACACTGGTCCGACAAGGCGGAAGACCTACTCTCTCATCTGCAGACGCTGGTAAGAGAGAAAAAAGCACAGCAATAGGCAAAAGAAGCACTTTCAGGCGCATATGAGTCACCGCTTGTATTTGGAAACTAGTAAGTCGGTTGTAGTTGGAATTTAGAAATTCGTTTGTAATTGAACATTAGTAAGTCGACAAGACGTCACAATTACAATAATTCCGAAAAACCATGTTGACAAGTTAGAAGATTGGGGCAATTTCGTGAAATTCGCGCATAAGCACTGGAGTCCAAAAGCACCTATCCAGTATTACTTGAGATAGAGAAAAGTCATAATCAATAGCTTTTTCGCTGTAGCGATTTAATCTGGCTACAAAGCGGCTACAGTTCCAGTCGCGGGTATAACGTAGACAATACGTTCATTTCGAGAATCATGGGACTTCTATCATTTCCAAACCATACGAAACTGGCTAGAATAACTCTCACATTTGAACTAAGTCTGTCGAAAGCAATACACAGAATTCAAATTCCCCCTGGTAAAAGAAAGCCCATTTCTTCAAATGCCTTCTGAAAACGTAAAGATAACTGTTGATACTCTGGCCTTTGCTGTGGCCCAGGGAAATCTAGAAGTGCTTCTCGTAAAGCGTAAATATGAGCCATTTAAGTCATTTTGGGCATTACCTGGTGGCTTCGTACTCGACAGCGACAAAAGCCTTGATGATGCTGCTACGAGAGAACTGTACGAGGAGACTAACGTTTCCAACGTCTACTTAGAGCAGTTGTACACTTTTGGAGATCAAGGAAGAGACCCAAGAGGTCGCGTAGTCACGGTCGCATATCTGGCATTGCTACGCCAGGAGGGACTGGAACTGAGAGCGAGCACTGATGCTTCTGGCGTTGCGTGGTGGCCAATCGCTGAACTACCGCAACTAGCCTTCGACCATACACATATTGTGAGTTACGGTTATCAGCGATTAAAATACAAAGTTGAGTATTCACCAGCGGCATTCAAGTTGCTTCCGCAAAAGTTCACTCTCCGCGATTTGCAAACGGTTTACGAAGCAATTCTCGGCAAACCCGTCGACAATAGGAACTTTCGCAAAAAGTTCCTCAGCTCAGGAGTGCTGCAAGAGTTAAACGAAACAAGCCAGGAAGGCTCGTATCGCCCTGCGAGGCTCTACAGCTTCTCAGAACAAGATTTTGAAAAATTACCTGATCGTCCCGTTTTTGTGTTTTAACCGAGAAAGATATGACCATCCAGAAAGCATCAAGAATACTAACTGTAACTATGTCATTGCTTATTTTGAGTGGTGGCATTCCCGTTTTTGCTCAAGGTCATTTGCAATCATGGAACACTAATCAACGAGAGAAGTCGCAAAGATTGTTATCAGCAGCAATCACCAACATGAACAAAGGGTTTTACGACAAAGCCTCCACCTTGCTAATTGAGGCTACTGAGTCGGATCCCACCGATGCCACTTCGGCAGCGACACTGGGTCTTGTCTATGTTCGACAAGGTAAGTACGGCGAAGCGCTGGACGTATTGAAGCGCGCCTACCAGTTAGAGAAAACAGCTGAAATACTGATTACGACAGGCTTTGCTTATTACCTTCAGCATGACTACGATGCGGCGATCGCATCATGGACAAAAGCGCTTGAGCGCGACAGCAGAATCACTGAAATTAATGGAGATATCGCATTTGCCTATATGCGAAAAGGTGATTTTGCAAAAGCCGACGAATACTTTCGTTTGCTTATCAAATCAAGAACTGGCTCGCAGCTTGCTTATCATGGCTTGGCTGTACTCAACTACCTGGCGGGTAATTTAAATTCGGCGCGCAGAGCAGCGGAGCACGCAGAAACAATCAAGTCATATTATCCAGTCTTACTGCTTCTCTCTAAACTCGATTATCTCCAGGGAGACACGAGCGCGGCGCAGAAACACCTAGCAGCGTGGCAGAAAGCAGCATCAAATAAACGTCCATCACTGCGACCTATGACTGCAATCGGGTATCCGGCGCAGCACAATTTCAATTGGGATCCATTTTTATTCGACAACTTTGACACAGGCAAATTTTTGCAAGCCAGAGCAAATCAAAAGCCTGTGGATCTCAAAAAGAAGAACAGCAGCGGAAATCTCAAGGGAGCAGAGGCAGCACTTTCTGCAGCCAAACAAGCACAATTCAATGCGAACAAGGACTATTACATCTTGCGAGAAATTGGTCTGATTGAGATGGCGATGGGAGACTACGACTCTGCCGCGACTCATTTTCGCGAGGTACTTCAATCTTGCCCCAGCTGTGTTATCGACTGGTTGCATCTAGCGAAAGCGCTGTCGATGCAGAGCAAAGTTTCGGAAGCGTCTTATGCTGTAAGTGAATTCAAACGTCAACGCCCGCAGGAGATGATTGCAAAAACATTCACTGATTTAACTGGAACTGCTCCAACGAGTATTCCAGAGATGACGGCAACACCTGAAAAGAAGCCTCAAAAAGAGGGCGAATCAGGATTCTAGAAATAATGACCAGCGATAGTGCGAATCGGAATTCTAGAAATAATGACCAGCAATAGTGCGCAAACTGAGCACCATTAGTGATTCTCAGCGAATTGACAGATTTCGCGAAAGGCAGTTAGGCAGATGGTTTTCGCAAAAGGCAGTTCGCTAGAGCATTATTCTGTCCAGGTTTCGCAACTCAGTCCAGGGTTCGCAATTCAGTCCAAGTTTCGCAATTCAGTCCAGGGTTCAAAATTCAGTCCAAATTTCGCAATTCAGTCCAGGGGTTGCGTAAGAAATCTTGTCAGAGTAGCGTTTAAAACAGATACAGATTTTGCAAAATAATGAGGCAGAAACATTGCAGGCGCACGAAAACAAAATTACTAGAGACCTCCTTGAGCGAATCCTTTTAATGCTTGGATTGACAAATGTGCCTGCTACCGACCTTCCGGGATTGAAACAGGTATATCGAGCCTGGAGCAAAGGGGTTCCATTCGATAACTCAAGAAAACTAATTCATCGTCACCGGAAAAGTTCTGAACCACTCCCCGGTAGCGATGAAATTGATTTCTTCGAAAGCTGGCTGAAATGGGGAACCGGTGGAACTTGCTGGGCTGGCAATGGTGCGCTGCAATTACTATTAAGAGAACTGGGCTTTGATGCCGTTCGCGGAGTAGCTACTATGTTAGTAGCACCACATCTGCCACCAAATCATGGAACAGTAGTGGTGAGACTCTCAGATGAAAATTACTTGGTCGACGCGTCAATCTTGCATGTCGAACCAATACTTTTGAACGATGCGTTATTGCCACCAAGCACAGTACCATGGGTCAAGGAACTAAAATTGGTGGACCATAAATGGCATATCAACTGGATTCCTATGCATCGGCAGGACTTATTGGATTGCAGAGTTGATTACTTTCCTGCGAAGGAAGGAGAGTTCTTAGATTATCATGAAAGAACGAGAGACTGGAGTCCATTCAATTTTGAGCTGAACTCTCGTCGAGCATTTGATGACCGAATGATCGGAATGTGCTTTGGACAAAGGGCAGAAGTCGATCATCTAGGCCTTCAACAAAGACAGGTAAGCAAAAAAGAACGCGATGATATCTTAGTGGAAATTGTTGGGCTGCATCCTGAGTTTGTTGCGACGATTCCCGAAGATATTCCAACACCGCCACCACCAGGATCGAAAACTGCCCAAGGTTAGAGGGCGAGTAATGGCGCTTGAGTTGTTAGCCGAAACGGTACCGCTTGAGTTGCTAAACCGAAACGGTACCGCTTGAGTTGCTAAACCGAAACGGTACCGCTTGAGTTGCTAAACCGAAACGGTACCGCTTGAGTTGCTAAGCCGAAACGGTACCGCTTGAGTTGCTAAGCTGAAACGGTACCGCTTGAGTTGCTAAGCCGAAACGGTACCGCTTGCGTTGCTGACCGAAACGGTACCGCTTGAGTTGCTAAGCCGAAACGGTACCGCTTGAGTTGCTAAGCCGAAACGGTACCGCTTGCGTTGCTGACCGAAACGGTACCGCTTGCGTTGTTAGCCGAAACGGTACCGCTTGCGTTGCTGACCGAAACGGTACCGCTTGCGCTGCTAAGCTGAAACGGTACCGCTTGCGTTGCTGACCGAAACGGTACCGCTTGCGCTGCTAGTCAGAAGAGGCCGGTCCAAAGAGCCGAGACCAGAAAAGAAAAGCAGAGCATCGAAGCCGTGCAACTAGTGATGCAAGTCTTTAATTACTAAAATCACAAAGGTCAGTAATCCCAAAACAACGAAGGCAATACCCAAGCCGAAATAAATTTGCAGCTTTCGCTCTTCTTTATCGAACTTGGACTTTTTGCCTTCGGGCATTCAATTAAACCCGCTTCCAGGTACCTCTGAAATGGCATTTCTTCCAGGTATCACCATGCTTCACAAAGATATCCGTGACTTTGCACTCTTCTTTGAATGGATGCTTGCCACCATACTCACGAATTGCGACCAAATTGACGATAGCTGTATCTGCACTGATTACCTTGGCATAGGGGTGATCGATAGTGACGTGCAGGAACGGGGCTCCGGCTTTGGCATATTTTTCAACTTTGTCGCGCATGTCTGCGACGACATTTTCTTTTCCGGCAATTAACTTCTTGGTGTTTTCGTCGAAAGTGGTGCAATGGTCGTCTAAATAATTTTCGTAGGTCTTCCAATCATGATTGTTTATTGCTTTCACCATTGTCTGCAAGGTTTCAAGCACCTTGCCAGATTCAGCACAACAAAGATGCGGCTCAATACAGTCCACTACAACTTCTGGGGTTGCAGCACCAAGGCTCGTTTCCTCCTGCGACTTGGAAGGGATAGAGTTCGATTCTGCTGAAGGCTCAGCAGCCAATGTTAGTGGACTGCAAAGCGCAGCCAACACCAACGTGCTTCCTAGTCCAAAATTCAATAACCTGCGCATCACGTCCCCCTCCAAATAATAGTGCCGAGCCGGGCAGCCCGGTCTATTGCTTCGCATAGAGCAAAGCAGTATCCACATCCTTCAATGAGCTATTTACTTGTTTCAAGTAAGCATCAATTCGAGTCAACTTAGCGTTCAAACCATCAATCTGTTTCTGTGTCGCGTCATAGGCTTGCTGCAGTTCTTGCTGCTGCGAGACGAGTGCATCTCTCGACTTCATAAGGTTGTTGTAAACCTGCTGGTCGTAAGCAGAGGATTCCTGGCTGAAAAATGGAATTACTCCCAATATCAGCAAAGCAGGAATTGTATGCTTGAGAATCGGACGGGACATATCGGGTCTCCCAATCTAGAATGCGCTTAACACGCTGATCATCTAATTAGAATGTAAGCGCAATTGGCTAATTATTACAGTATTATTTTTCAAACTTAGTAAGTTTTTATCAGCCCTTCACAAAACATGATGCCAAGCGGGACTTAACCGGCTTCGCTTTCAGGATCATCGAACTTTTCAAGCAGTTCAGTTTTCGCCACAAAACTCTTAAATGCTTGCTCATAACTGTCGACCAAGAACAGTTTGCAAGCGGTAATGCCTGTCGCGAAAACGAGATTCCTTTAATCAATCTGTCGTCAAAATTACATGCCGATAAGCGAGGAAGTAATGTAACTGTAACTTTTAGTCCAAGGCTCCGGACACCAAATTGTTTAGTAATTTGGTATATCTAGCGGAATTCAATATTTGGTGCTATCATGCAATTAGCGTCAGATTCACGATTACTCTAAAACAGGACCTACGTAAAAATGACAAAGCAGAAAGAAAACCGAGAAAAAAGCCCCGATAGCAATGCAATCCGAACAACAGACCTGCAAAAAAGCACTTTGAAGGATGCTTCACTCGGCTCCTCTGCTAACTCTAGTCATAAAGCAGAACAACAAGTGGAGTTCATCGCAGCCGCAAAGAAAATTGTTGAAATGGCATTCGCTGAAGACATATCTACTGGAGATATCACAGGCAACTCCATCGTACCCGAAGACTCTAAATGCACAGCTTCACTTGTATTGAAGGAAGCAGCCGTAGTTGCCGGACTGAAGATATTCGAACTTGCAATGAAGCAGCTGGACCCCGACCTGGCTTTCGAAACTAGAGTCAGCGAAGGCGAGAGAATCACACATGTTCCGTACTGCGTTGCGCGCATGGAAGGCAATGCTCGAGCCATACTAGCAGCAGAGCGGACAGCACTGAATCTGATTCAGCGCATGTCTGGAATTGCCACCATGACCGCAAACTATAGCGATAAGGCGAAGCCATTCGACATAGAGATTCTTGATACGCGGAAGACTACGCCCGGATTGAGAATTCTGGAAAAGGCTGCCGTTAGAGCTGGGGGAGGCACGAACCATCGCTTCGGTCTCTACGACATGATTCTAATAAAAGACAATCACCGCGCCATCGCAGGCGGTGTCAGACCAGCCGTCAAGAGAGCAAGGCTAGCCTACCCAGAAGTACAAATCGAAGTTGAAGTAAACACCATAGAACAGCTGAAAGAAGCTCTGGACCTTGAAGTAGAGAGGATCATGCTAGACAACATGAGCCCGGAACAAGTGATGGAAGCAGTAAACCTGAACAACGGTAAAAGTTATATAGAAGTGTCCGGCGGAATCAATCTGGAGAATTTATCCAATTATCTGATTCCTGGAGTGAACGGCATTTCGATAGGTGCACTTACACACTCAGTGAAAAACGTTGATCTGAGCCTTGAATTTGAGGAGTGAAAGCCATGTTAAAAACGAACAAAAGCCCCTGCTCTGACACAGTTGCACGAGCAGCGATGGCACAAGAAATTTACGAACTTGCACGCAAAAGAAATGCTGTAGTTCTGGCACACAACTATCAGATACCAGAGATTCAAGACCTTGCAGATTATGTGGGTGACTCTCTCGGACTATCTCAAGAAGCAGCCAAACGAAAGGAAAAAACAATTGTATTTTGTGGAGTGCATTTCATGGCTGAAACAGCAGCCATTCTCTGCCCCGACAAAAGAGTTTTAATACCTAATCTCGATGCCGGCTGCTCCCTTGCAGCTTCCATCAATGTTGAGCAGCTGCGCGAATGGAAGTCTGAACATCCAAATGCCATAGTAGTCTCATACGTTAACACTAGCGCTGCGGTAAAAGCAGAATCAGACTACTGCTGCACCTCCGGTAATGCACTAAAGGTGGTGCAAGCGATTCCCAAGGATAAGGAAATCCTCTTTCTTCCTGACCAATTTTTGGGCTCGTGGGTACAAAAACTCACTGGCAGAAAAAACATGCACATTTGGATGGGTGAATGCCACGTACATGCGATGGTTCCGCCAAAAGCAATTGATGAAAAAATTGCTGAATTTCCATCTGCCGAACTATTAATTCACCCTGAGTGCGGTTGCTTAACACCATACCTCGACAGAGTAATCAGACAAAATGGCGGCTCACAGCTCAAGGTCACTTCGACAGAAGGAATGATAAGACGAGCGGCAGAATCTAGCGCCGATGAGTTTGTGGTGGCTACCGAAATAGGCATTCTGCATCGTTTGAAGAAAGAGAACCCCACGAAGACCTTTCATCCCATCGAAAGCGAAATGAGTTGCAGATACATGAAAATGATAACGATAGAAAATCTGCACAATGCCCTGAAGGAAGACGTTTATCACGTCACAGTCGACGAAGAAACTGCAAGAAAAGCAAAAACAGCAATCGACCGCATGGTTTCAATATTCTAAAACAGCAATCGACCGCACCGTCCTCAATATTCTAAAAGCGGAGGGTTAAGACAATGACCCAAACAAACATCATCAGTCGTTACGACGCAGTTATCGTTGGATCCGGTATAGCTGGACTAATGCTCGCACTTGAATTGGACGCGGAAGGGATGAGAGCGGCGCTGATTTGCAAGGGTAGACTGGAGGACTCGAACACATCATGGGCACAAGGTGGAATTGCTATCACAACAGGAGAGAACCCTCTAGACAACAGCTGGCAGCACCTTGCTGACACCATCAGCGCTGGCGCTGGACTTTGCGATGTTCAGGTTGCAAGCGGAATAATCGAAGATGGACGCGAGCTTTTTACAAAACTAGAGAGGCTCGGATGCGGCTTTGATAGAGAAGGAAGCAAGCTATCGCTTGCCAGAGAGGGCGGGCATAGCCAGTCGCGAGTATTGCACGTAAAAGATGCCTCCGGCAGAGCAATCAGCCAAACTTTGATTGCCAACATTCGTAAGTCGAAAAGAATTGCTCTTTTCGAGGAAATGTTCGCGGTGGATCTGCTCAGTTCAGACGGACGCTGCACTGGTCTTCGTGTCTTGAAAGAAGATGCTCTTATAGATATTTTGGCACCACGAGTGATACTAGCATCGGGCGGACTCGGACAGGTATTTGAGAGAACAACAAACCCTCGAGTTGCCACAGGTGACGGTATAGCGATGGCCTATCGAGCTGGAGCTACGCTGGTTGATATGGAATTTGTTCAGTTTCATCCTACGGCTCTATATCTTCCTGGTGCTCCAGCCTCGCTAATCACTGAAGCTGTGAGAGGAGCAGGGGCACATCTGCTTGATTCAAGTGGAAACAGATTTATGTTCGGTTTCCATAAGGATGGCGAACTGGCTACCCGAGACATTGTTTCCCGGGGCATAGCAGCAATTATGAAGCAAGAGAATCAGAACTTTGTACACTTAGATTTACGCCCCATCGGAGCAAAAAAAATACTTGAAGAGTTCCCGAATATCGTTGCAGCTTGCAGAAACTGGGGCATAGACCCGCTTGAGCGCAGCATTCCAGTATCACCAGCGGCGCACTATTTCATGGGTGGCATCTGGACCGATGAATTCGGTCATACATCCATCGAAGGACTTTATGCAATTGGCGAGTGTGCCTCATCTGGATTCCATGGAGCGAATAGACTCGCAAGCAATTCCTTGCTTGAAGGCGGGGTAAGTGCATTGAGAGTCGCTCGAGCAATAGTCGCAGAGGGAAAATTCGGACCACTGAAGGCGGCAGCCAATGTAACCCGCATTCCACGCATCAGCACTTCTTCCATTTTTGTTCCATCAAGAATTGAGGAATTCAAACACCAGATGTCCTCAGTTGCTGGGCTTATTCGCGATGAACAAGCACTGGTCAAATTGCTCAACGATATAAATGCAAGCAAACCGATAAAGCCTGTATTGAGACAACGAACAATTGAAGCAGCAAATATTGGCACCCTGGGAGCACTCATCGCCGAGTCTGCACTATTGCGAAAAGAATCAAGAGGAGCCCATTTTAGGGCAGATTTTCCTGCGCGTGACGACATGAACTTTCTGGGCCGTATAACAGTAAGCCTGAGTGGAAGCAAGTTTGTGCCGATGAAGGAAACGATCATCCTTGCGCAAGCGAATGTCGTGCAAATGCAAACGTAATTCGGTTAGCAACTCAAGCGGTACCGTTTCGGTCAACAACTCAAGCGGTACCGTTTCGGTCAGCAACTCAAGCGGTACCGTTTCGGCTAGCAACTCAAGCGGTACCGTTTCGGTTAGCAACTCAAGCGGTACCGTTTCGGTTAGCAACTCAAGCGGTACCGTTTCGGTCAGCAACTCAAGCGGTACCGTTTCGGTCAGCAACTCAAGCGGTACTCGTTTCGGTCAGCAACTCAAGCGGTACCGTTTCGGTTAGCAACTCAAGCGGTACAGTTTCGGATCATCGGCTTTTCTTTCCAGACTTCATAGCAGAAGATTTCTTGACCGCAGATTTATCATCGACAGTTCTATCAGCAGATTTTCCATCGACAGAATTTTCGTCATCGCTGACTTCATCTGAACCTTCGCCTTTAGAGTGGTCGGCTCGCAATTCACGGAATTTTCTACGCGCTTCAATCAGAAGTCGCCGAGTATCTCGAAGTTCTGCCTTCAAATTCTGCTCCCGGAGGATTTCAACAGCCTCATTCAAGGAGCTAACCGAGCTTCTCATAAGCTTGAGCTCGTCCCCCATAGCATCGGGTGATGACTCAGCCCGGTCCATTTGCTCTCTGCCATATTCGGTAAGCGCAAACGCAAGATTTCGAGGGTCCGTACCGTTAGCACGAAATATCCGCAAAGACTTTTCCAAACAGTCTTCTGCAGCATCAAAATTCTTTTGCTTTTCATGACACTTCGCCTCCCAGATCAAGAAATGATACCGAGTCGGAGAATCGGACTTAGCACCATTCATCATTTTATCCAGCTCAAAAGCCAGAGAGAAACCCCGTCCGGCAGCGGCAAGCGAATCGGCAGCCAACAATTCTTTTGAGATGGCATAGACTTCCATTTGCGGGAGATATCCGGGCGGAACTGTCCCTGGGTTCTGCAAAATATTCTGAACAAGGACACCATAGGTATCACGCGCAGCAGCCACATCGTGCGCGTAAAGCTGCGCTTTTGCAAGTTTATGCAAAACACGCAGATGCTGTCGACTACCAGTTCCCTGCTGCTGACCAATAATCGGTTCAATCCTGTTGAATATTTCAGCAGCCGCAGAATAGTTTTTCTCAGCGCACAAATCATCTGCTTTCTTTTCATCTGCGGATTCAGAAGCGCTTGTCTCAGCTTGATCACCAAGTGGAATCTGGTTGTTTGCTATGTGCTTGCCATTGATGGAAAAGTAAAACGAAACACCGCCAGCGATCAAAAGAATTAAAAAGAGCGCGGCTGCCACCAGCACTGTTGCTGGCAAACCAGTATTTTTTGGAATTGGCTTGATATCTTCACCTTGCTCAATTCTTCTGAGGTCACTCTGCAAAATATCAAATGAGGGATATCGCGCTGCAGGATCTTTGGCCAAACAGCGCATGATAACTGATTCTATTTGCGAATCAACTTTTCGAGCGGGCACCAGTTCCGCAAAAGGAGTGGGTGATTGTTTGATTTGTTGCTGTCGTATTTCAGCACTATTCAAACCAACATAAGGTTTATTCTGCGATAGCGCTTCATACATCATGCAAGCAAAAGAGTAAATATCAGCACGCTGATCGAACCCCTGTCCAAGGCATTGCTCGGGACTAAGATAGTACGCATCGCCAATTACTTCGCTTCCATCCGGCGCCGAAACAATGTTTCGTCGAACCCCAACATCAACAACTTTTACCGCATAATCAGTTGATATCATAATATTGTTGGGCTTCAACTGCCCATGCACGTATCCCTTTCGGTGCAAATAGGCCAAGCCTGAAGCAGCCTGGTAGAAGATATCCATAAACTCAACCTGGTTGAGAACACCTTTGGACTTCAACAATTCAGTCAGCGTGCGACCTTCCACGAAATCTCGCAAGACGTAGAAACCATAACTTCGATCTTTAGTAAATTCGATTGTCTTCGCAACGTTTGCATGAACAAGTGCTGCGGCAACCCTGGTACCGGATTTCATAGCTGCCATTCGTTTTTCGTTTTGTTGCAATTCGTCCGAAAGAATTTTCACTACCAGTAATTTGCCAGTGCCGCGCTCTTTTATTTTGTACGAATTTCCATTTCCGCTTCTTCCAAGAGGCTGAAGAAACTCGTATTTGTCAACGAATGTAGAACCTACTTGAGGTTCGTCCACAGCACACGTCCCTAATGACTACCCGACTTATTAAATGGTATGTGCCCATTAAAATAAATGCAAGAGCGCCATCGGCAGAGAAAAACCGCTTGATTTCACAAAACGACAAGCTTATCTAACAATACACGGGCTCCTTACTCACTATACGGGATCCGCTCACTATACGGGATCCGCTCACTACACGGGATCCGCTCACTATACGGGATCCGCTCACTATACGGGATCCGCTCACTATGCGGGATCCGCTCGCAACCGTTTCAGTTTTGGTGAACAGAGCCCTGGCGCATAAAAATCTTAGTACTCTAACGGTACCGTTTCACTTTCGGTGAAAATCTTCGGCAGAGCCCTGACGCATAGAAACTGAAACGGTATCCACTGAAACGGGCTCCGTTCACACTACACCACACACACTTTAAGAGTGGTCCACTAGTACACAGGCACCTACACGAACTAAGCCCGCCAGGTCCAAGCACAGCTTTCGCAAATACCATTCTGTGATTAAGAGCAGGCGCAAAGCCACGCACAGCAATAAGGGAAACGTACGTGAGCAAGCGATAGCTCTAATTATGAATGAGCGTGGCTCAGACGCCTGGAATTCCAGATTTCTAATGCCTTATGTCTCTTCTTAGACCCTTCTTCTGCAACCTTCGCAGCATCGGCAGGAGTCAACAATTTGTCAAACACTCGATCACCGACATTCGCTGCCGCTTTGGGTGTTTTGTAACCCAATTCGCGCGCGATTTCGGCCCAGCTTTTCCCGCAGGACAGAAGATCCATCATGCGCGCTTCTTTGGCATTAATATCGTCACGCAGGAAAACATGCCTCATTGGTGTCGAGAATACAATGACACCGCCTTTGATGGCCATGCGGAGTTCATTCAACATATCCTGTACTTCAGAGATCTTTGCGCGCTTACAAAGGTAACCGTCGCAGCCTGCTGCCAGAGCTCGCTGACCATCAGCTGGGGCTTTAGAATTAGTAAGAACAATTATGGTTCCATAAAAACCATGTTGGTGTCTCAATTCCTCAAGAATACGAATGCCTGCAAGCGAACTTACCGTCTTGTCGCCAACGCGAAAAGGCAATTGAAGGTCAAGCAATACGCAATCATAGTCTTTGATGCTGGGGTCTCGAATCTTCTTAAGTGCTTCTTCCTCGCAATTAATCACGTTAACGACTTGCATCGTTTCATCTTGCTCGATCACTCGTTTCAAGATGCTGGAGAAGTCGTCATCGTCTTCTACTATCAGTATCTTTAGTATCTTACTCATTTTAATCACCGGTTCCCTTATTCGCAGTTTCCAAAGTCAAAGTCTTTTTTCTCGAGTCATTTATCGCAGCACTGTCCTCTAGAGTTTCATCTGTGAGAAAGTCGCTGTGCATCGCTCGTGCTTCCGAACAGACAGGCAGCTTAATCTGAAAAGTGGTGCCTTTTCCCAGCGTGCTTGTCACGGACACCTCACCACCCATGGCTTCAATCAGGGTCTTGGCTATGTCGAGCCCCAAGCCATGACCATCTTTACGTTCCGGATTAACTCGGTAACCAGGTTCAAAAATATGCCCTAAGTGTTCAGGTGCGATGCCCTTGCCACTATCGGTAATGAGAATCTTGTGAAAGGATCCGTTAGTATCCATAGTCACAAAAACGCTCGTATGTGGCGGGTTATGCTTGATAGCATTTCGAATGATGTTATCAACCACTCGTGATAGTTCCAGGGAATTAGCCTTCACCCAGAGAACTTGATCTGGTTTATTCCATTCCAGAGTGTCATCATGCTTTTGAGCGAGTGGTTGCTGCCCATCAACACAATCTTCTACTACCTGTGTGAGGTCGCAGAGTGCAGCCTGATTATTCGCCAAACCGGGAGTAATCTCATAGTCGTATGACTGCACCAATTGATCTATAAGTTCGCACAATTTGTCTGACGACTTCACAAGGCGAGTGACTTTGTCTCTCGCTTGCTGATTCTCCAGCCCCATCATTTGCAATTCGGAAATTGTCCAATTCAACACACTCACAGGAGCGTTGAGATCATGATTGATTCTTCGGACGAACTCGTGACGACGCTTCCTATCCTGGTACATCTCACGATTTTCAGCTTCAACTTCCTGGCGAGCCATTTCCGCTTCAACCTTATCGAGTTCTAGCTCATGCTTTTCCTGCTGAGAGATCAGCTGGGAAGCAAAGGCCGCTTCCCGTTCTCGTTCACGCTCCCAAACGATCGCGGCTAAAGCTCCCAGGCCCAGAGCAAGAGATGGAACTATGATTGGAACGATCAAACCGAGATAAGAGAATGCAAGGCAAGCAACGAAGTAGGAGCCCGCTACGAGCACACAAAAGAAGAAGGTGTCGGTTGCTAGCCTGAATAAACTACCGGAAGGACGAACTAAATCAACAGTCGAAGTAGGATAGAATTTTTCCTGTATAGCTTTCCAGAGACACCAAGCTGCGCCACCGGCAACAGTGGCAAGGAGAAGATATACAATGGAGGCGATACCATTCAAGCGCTGGGGCCATGAATGCCGACTGATAGAATCCATGGCATTCGCCAGGATTTCTGTTCCGCTCATGAGACTGAGACCTTCGTTAGTAAAAGGAGTGCTGTAGACGTCAGTGATACCATCACCAATGAATACGATGGCATCTTTAACGTCTATGGGTCCAGTTTTCTTGAGCAACTGTTCTTTCGACTCTGGATCAAGAAGTGAGCTGATCGGATGAATCGGAAAAAGATCAGAATTTGGAAAGCCGACAAAATCTATATCCATCCGCGCTGGAAGGTCGGATGGGATTCGCTGCCCAACAGACTTCAAAGCCTTTTTTATCACTGAGTCATAGCGCTCAGTTTGTCGTGGTGCCACCACGGTCCAGGCGCGACGCACAACTTGATCTTCATCCTGATCAACGCAAGTCATGCCCGTATATTTATCTTCTACATCTACGTTTGGTTCAAGCTTTTGCAATTCATCCAAAATCCCCAGAGGCGCTGTCGGCGCCAGAACTGTAACCATACGAGGGTTACTGGAAGTGTTCAGAGCCCGCACCATGAAAACAGGCGTTTCTTTTCCATAGACACCGCTGGTTGCTTTGTGCACAACTTGCGCTAAATAGGCGTCATCTGGTGAATATTGCGGAAAATCGTTATCCAGAATGATGGCCCTTGCACCAGCTTTTGATAGCAGTTCGACCATTTCAGCAACAGTCTTTCTTCTAATCGGATAATTTAGTAATGGAGCCATCCATGGAAAGTGCTGAATTGCCTCAGGTGGTGGCTCGTCTTCAACGGTGTGATTGAAAATAACTATCTTGTTTTTTACTCGAGGATGATTGTTTTCGATCAGCCAACTCAGCGTATAGTCCCAGGCATACCATTTTTTTGGCTGTTCGTGCTTCTCATGCCAGTCCCAAAGTGCAGCAGGATTCAGTCGAGCCAAGCTTTCTTTCGACCATACTAACCACTGCCTTGCTTCAAATCGCTTGTTGATGGTCTGCAATTCCTGTCGCTCAAGCACTCCCGAGCACGACAAAACAGAGCCGAATATTATGGCGACAGCCACAAAAACAGCAAAAAGGCTCCAGGAGACCTTCTTTATCTGTCCATCAGCAGCGATCGTCCTATCCTCCAATCCGATTCCAAATCCAAATCCCGTCATCCGCTTTATGCCCATCTTTTCGGCAATTTGACACAGTTATCGCCATTTTGTTGCATAATCAGCTTGCAAACAGAACAGGTACAACTTAGTAAATGCCGCTCAACATGGGGCTCTCCACGAAGTGGAAGAGAACGCCCAATACTATTTCTAATCGTTTATCAGCCCAAAAATTCAAGCGCCAGTGCTCTTACATTCACTGGCGCTCTTGATTTATCAGTTTGCTCGTCTGTCCGAGTCGTTATTAGATTTGCTAACGACATCATTTAGACTATTAATTTTTCCGATTCCATTTTTTAGCGGAACCGATGATGGCGACTCACTCTTGAACGTAGTCGCGCCAAGTGTATCAGCCACCGCATTCGGTGCAGTATCTTCACTATGGGTTACCAGCGGAGCTATCTGGTCTGCACCAGCCGTTGCTACATCGTTGAGACTGAGCTCAGCAGGAGGAGTTTGGTCGTGTAGCATTGGCAGCGCAACAGGTGCGCTAACCTTCATCTGTGCAACTTGCTTTGTGTTCAAGCCAGCTTGAAGCGCGGTTATCACGCCACCTGGAGGGAAGTCAGCGTATGCCATCTCAGGAAGGGGAATAGCTTTGTCGCCCCCGACATTTGGTCCAATAAAATAGCTGCTCTTTGTTGGAACTCCGAGAATTTTGAAGTTCTTGCTAATGAGTTTGTCAGGCTTTCCTGCATTGAAAGCGAGGTCCATGAAGTTGCCAAACATGTCGTCGCCTGTGGGCACTTTGCTCATCGCTGTGCGAATAAGATCCATCGAATCAAATTCAGAATTGCCATTTGTTCCATGAAGAATTGGATCTTCCAGAACAGCCTTTGCATTGGCTGTATAAGCCACAGTCTGCGACTGCTTGTCTTGGAAAATTAGCTCGCCCTTGTTGGGGTTGAGCTTCAAATTAGCTGTAGGCGTGATGTCCTGTGCCTGCGACTTGTCGAAGAATTTCGGGTCAGGATTCATTACCTTTCCGCGAATTTCCAGGACTACTCCTACAGCAAGTGATACTCGGCTACCATTCACCTTATTAAAGATTTCTACAGCGTCTTTGCCGCCCATTTCCTGAACAAGGACCGAGTCTACGTCATCGCTCGTGAGGAATCTAACTGATGTTCCTCGAATTCGCGCCTGAAGTCGCTTTGTTTCAACAATACACTCGGCTTCCTTACAATTGCGAGACTTGTAAAAGACCATTCCACCATTCACGAGGTGAACAGTTTTCGCACAAGGAAGAATTCTGATAATACTGTTTTGCCATAAGCGTGTCGTTGTGCCGCTCCATGCTAAATCTGCAAAAGATTTATTGCCAGTTTCGACGAGACTGCCTTCAAGAAGTTGATCGCCCTTCTTGCATGCCTTTGCTGGACCAAAAGTCTCGTCGCCGTCGGGTTCACGACGGTTGACCAGACCTACTGCAGTCTTGACCAATCCAAGCGCTTGTAGCGCTTGCAGTCCAGTCTTAGCTGCCATGGTTCCGGGAGCTGGACCCGAGATTCCCGTGGCATCAGCCCGACAAAATGTTGGGCAGATTACATATCCAGAAACTATAACCAGCGAGAGCCAGGCCGAAAGCCTTGTAATCTGCGGTTTCATGGCTGAGGACCTCCAGGAAAGGGCTCAAACGGTTCAACGAGGGAGTGAAAAATCTCTGATAGAAAGTGAACTCACCCGACCGCTTGGAAACCTCTTAAAGCGTTATACCACCACAATTACACTTTAGTAGTCAGATTTCCAACAAAGCCATTGGAAAAAAGATTAAAACGTGGGAGGCAGGCTTCAGATGCTGACAAAACGATTCAACAGTCGCATATATGAGGCGAAGAACGTCAGAGAATGCTGTCAAACAGCTGTCGCATGGAAATAAATCGAGCTTACCTCTTCCCAGACGAATTCGAGTTCCTGCAGGAAGCTGCGCATATTTTGGGTTCTTTTACGGTTATCACGCTGAAGAGCAGACTCAAGGGCGCAACGAACAGCAGGGAAAAGCCGTTGCTCACCCAGCTCGGCATCGCTGAGAAGCACAGGTCCGGGACCCTTTCGATATGCGATAGCCCCAGAGATAGATATCTCAAAAGGCAAACGTCCCGTCATAGCCTCAAACATTACAAGTGCCAGCTGATAAACATCAGTGTTGTAGGTGCTGGTTTGCTCCTTGAGCTGCTCGGGAGACGCATAAAGCAAACTGCCGCTACTCGTCTGGTCAAGCGAATTTCCGTCTTCGCCGACCGGCAATGAAATTCCGAAATCAAATACAACAACTTTTTCGAAACCGTTTCGCTTCATCAACATTATGTTAGAGGGCTTTATATCACGATGAAGAATACCTTTCTCATGTGCATACTGCACTGCCGCCGCTACCTGGAGAGCAATGCTCAAAACGCGCTCTGCATCCAGATAGGTCTCTGCTATCAAAACTTGTTCGAGTGTCTGACCTTCTAGTATTTCCATCGCAATGAATGGGTCACCATCTGTAGTGGCACCCGCCTCATAAAGTTTCACAATGTTGTGATGCTGAAGCCTTTCCATAAGTTGGGCTTCTCTTTTTAGTAAATCTTGCGCTTCAGGCGCTTTCTGGACGTCAGCAACTTTCAGAGCCACGGCTTGTCCGTCATTCACTCTTATGGCTTTGTATACGACACTCAGTCCGCCAATTCCGAGCACACTTTCAAGTTTGTAGACGTTGCCACTTCTGCCGCGAACGACACCTCTGTCGCCCATCTCCTTTCTGCAAGGCTGTCCAAGAAAGGCCCGGCTAAATGGCCCGCCGAGTTTTCCAATTGCTGACTCAACTACTGTTGTAAGCATGTAGAGACCCTCGGATGGCTGACACTCCAATCCTAAGTCGTCAAATTCCAACACTTCAATTGGATGACTAGAGGTAACTCTCGTCTCGTAACGGAAGCGGTACCGTTTCCGTTACGAACCCGATCGGTAAAGTTTCCATCCCGAGTCCAAGGCGGTGTAGTTCTCATGTTTTTCTGCGGCGGCAGGGCGCAGATTTTCCCGAAAACTCAAGCGGTACCGGTACAGTTTTCATGTTTTTCTGCGGCGGCAGGGGCGGCAGGATTTCCCAAAACTCAAACGGTACCGGTACGGTTTTCATGTTTTTCTGCGGCGGCAGGGGCGCAGATTTTCCTCAAAACTCAAACGGTACCGATACAGTTTTCATGTTTTTCTGCGGCGGCACGGCGCAGATTTCCCCGAAACTCAAACGGTACCGTTTCCGTCCCGAGTCCAAAGCGGTACCGTTTCACCTTAGATCATTTGGCAGGTCGAGTGACTTGGCTAGCTCGAGTTACTTCTCCCGTCACGCGATTAAACACAGTAACCGTTCCTTCGAGAACCTGAAAATCCACTTTTCGTTCATCTCGTTGAACGCGAAGCGTTGTACCCTGAAACCGACAGGCAAAATCTCCTGCAACAACGGAAAACCTTCTGCTACTTGAGTTTTCCACTCTTACTATCAACGAACCACTCTTCAAATAAATACTTCCTGAGTCAGGAAAAACTGAAACTTTGGATCGCGCGGCGATTCGGGCGGTGCAGTTGGGCAACTTAAACTCACACCAGCTATTTCCGGGTCCGGTTTCAATAAAAAGGGCACGCGACGGATCAAGATGAGGAGATTGCAAATGCTTGAAGTGAACCTCTCCATTCATCCTGTTAACAGTTAAGTTGTTGCGTACTGGCTCTAGCGGGCGTTGCGATGGCTCTGACACGGCTCCGGGAACTGCTACGGGTATGAGAATTGGAACAGGCACGGCAACGCGGTTTACGGCTGCGGGAGGTCTATTTACTACCCCAGGGAAAGCAACATTCACGGCAGAATCGCCATCGATTGAGTTCTCAACTCCGGGGCGCAGATCAATTGCCGAGCGCACCTCAACCTGACGCATTTCCATACCGGTAGCAGCATTAACGGCCTTCTCAGAAGCAGCGCCGACTGAACAAGTTCCAGTATCAATAGCTTTATTCTCGTCGCTGCTTTGCCCCGACGCCGTTGATGTGCAAAGCATCACCCCGAAAACGAGGCAGAGCAATGACTTTCCTATGAAACCTTTGTTTGCAGCGAGGGACATTTCAAAAATTAAGAGTGGTGTCCAATATTACTCTCCCGCAAATACTTCCAACGAGACAAGTGGAGTCGATTACTTTTTCTGGTAGATTATCGGGGTTCAAGTACGAGGAAAAAGTATGGGCACGACGCCACAAACAGCGATGCACAACGGCATGAGAGTCATAATCAGCGGAGCTTCCACTGGAATTGGCAAAGCGATGGCGGTTCAGCTGAGTAAAGAATACAAGGCGAAAATCATCATGAATGCTCGTGGTGAAGACGATTTGCAGAAAGCTGCCGAAGAAGTAAGAAAAGCAGGTGGTGAGGCCAGGTGTGTGATTGGAGACGTTTCGGACGAATCAGTTGCCACTGAGATGATCGAGCAGTGCAAAGGTGAATTTGGGGGCATTGATGCTTTGGTCAATAATGCCGGTCTTGCGCGGTCTGGACCGATGACAGGACTAAGCCTCGACGACTGGCGATACGTCTTTGAAGTGAATTTTTTCGCGGCGTTGAATCTGACATACAAAGCGCTTCCGAACTTTCTAGACCAGGGCTTCGGCAAAATCGTGAATATCGCGAGTGTTGCTGGAAAAGTATCGTTTCCGGGCAGCATCTGCTATGCCTCCAGCAAGTTTGCGCTGACCGGATTCTCCGAGGGCATGGCGGCGGAGTTTGCTGGCAAATTCGACACAATTACGGTTTGCCCAGGCTGGGTTAGAACAGAGTTCTTCAAGAGAAACAACACGGCAGAAGATCCTTCTGCAATAGCCGAGAGAAATGACCTCAAAGGTTGGTTGATGAAAAACATGTTGAGCATTAGCTCCGAACAGGCCTCAGACGACACAATAAAAGCAATGAAGCGTGGAGGAAGCCACGAATTGGTTCTTACAGCTCCTGGAATTATTGTTGAGCGAATGTCGGGATTTTTTCCCGACCTCACTATGTATTTGACCAGCCTCGTACCGGCGGAGCGAAAGGCTAGGAAATAGGGACGCGTTCCAATCAACCGGTACCGCTTCAGTTCCCGCGAAAATCTTCGCGCCGCGCTGCCGCAGAAAAACCTTCTAACTCAACCGGTACCGCTTCAGTTCCCGCGAAAATCTTCGCGCCGCGCTGGCGCAGAAAAACCTTTTGACTCAAGCGGTACCGCTTCGGTTTCCGCGAAAATCTTAGTGCTGACACTGGCGCAGAAAAACCTTCTAACTCAACCGGTACCGCTTCGGTTTCCGCGAAAATCTTCGTGCTGGCGCTGGCGCAGAAAAACCTTTTAACTCAACCGGTACCGCTTAGGTTTCCGCAGTGCGGGCGCACTGACACTGCGACCACCCGGAAAGTGCCTGGCTCAAGACCAGCCGTACACTCAAGACTAGCCGGAAAGGATGCAATCAAGGTGAAATAGTAGCCAGACAAAGAAAGGAGTACAATTAATCAAAGCAATTTGCTATCAAGAGCCTCGTATATATAGAATGAGCTTGATTACAGGTGGCAAAACCAGCATCGCACAGGATTGCTATGACTGATAGAGACCATAATACCGTTCGTGTACACAACACAAGAGAAGCGAAGCGCATATCCGGGCACATGGCGCGCATCGGAATGATCCTCGATAATCGGTACGAACTTCAAAAATTACTAGGTCATGGTGGTATGGGAGCAGTGTATAAAGCTCGCCATATTGAAATAGACAGAGCTGTCGCCATCAAAATGCTTTTACCTGAGGTAGCTGATGACCCTGAAATGTGCAAGCGGTTTTTGCGTGAAGCAAAAGCCTCAGGAAAGATCAATCATCCTAACGTAGTTCAATTAACAGACTATGGACAGGGACCCGAAGGCGAAGCCTTCATTGTTATTGAATATCTGGATGGAGTTGGTCTTGATCAATTGATTGATCAGCAGGACCATCTTGAACCACATCGAGCAGTAGATATTTTTGCTCAGATTTGTGACGGTGTAGGGAACGCCCACGCCAAAGGGATTATCCACAGGGATCTAAAACCAAGCAACGTCATGCTCGTTAACTACGATGGTAATCCTGATTTTGTCAAAGTCGTTGACTTTGGCCTAGCTAAAGCTCTCGACCCCGCTGAAGAATCACAAAAGCTCACCAACTCAGGAGAGATTTTCGGAAGCCCAATATACATGGCTCCTGAACAGTGTCTTGGACATCAGCTCGATAGCCGCTCTGACATTTATGCTCTGGGAATTTTGATGTACGAATGTTTGACTGGAAAAGTGCCTTTTCTTGGTGCAGTTTTTGCTGAGACAATTGCACGTCAAATGAATGAGATCCCCAAATCATTCGCTGAGATTCGTCCCGATCTAGAGATACCCGAGTCGCTCGAACTCGTGGTAATGAAGGCGCTTTCGAAGAATCCTGAAGAGCGACAAAGCTCCATGCAAGAACTCAAAGATGAGTTGATGGACGCTATGCTTCCGAAGCTTAAAGCAAAAAACAAGAAGACCACAAACGCTGCAGCAAAGATGAAGCCGCTTGCGATGGGGTTCAATGATCGGCATGGTTCCACAAGCGGCAAGAGCACCGTATCTGGTGCAAAACCGCGCAAAGCAATAATAATATATGCCGTCGGAGCAGCTCTAGGGCTCGGTATTGGCATAAGCACCGCAACATACTTCCTGACGAAGTTCAATCAGCCGTCCACTTGTGAGAATTCTCCCTCGACAGCTTCCAGGACGGCTTCCAGCGGCTCGACAGAAGATACGAAACAAACAGGAAGCTCGACTGTGCAAAAAAAGGGTGATCCGCAAAGCAACGATCACACGCAAGACCAAGATACTTCAAAAAACAGCCACACAGATAGCCTGAGCAGCGACGGTGCTAAGAACACAGACAGCTCAAAATCCCCAGACAAAGAACTGAGTCAGACCGATACTGACAAAAGCGATGTCCCAAAAACTGAAAATCTAGATCCAACAAAATTGTCGGAAGCGGAGCTTGACGCAAAGATTCGAGAATTAAGAAAGCGTCTGGGTAGAGAAAAACTTCAGCTTAGTGCGAAAGAATCGAAAGACAAGAAAGCAGTTTTATCCAACAGTCGACCAAAACAAAGTTCACATTCCAACAGCTCAGGAAACAGTTCAATAAGCAGTACGGCTGGCATGGGGAAGCAGAACCCTTACAGTGGTCGCAAGGGTTCACACGACTGGCATTTCTTTACTTCAAACATAGAAAAGAAAGACAGTGTCACGAATTGGACTCCAGCGATTCCTGGCTCAAAAACAGAGTAACAGCTTTTGCTTCTGGCAACTTATTAGCCACGAAAATTGATAAGATCAGCAGCTACGCGACACTTAGCTGGAGACGAATCATGGCGAGCCACGTTGTCAGGAAGACGATAACTGCATTCCTAGCTTTTTCATTCATGGTCGGATATCAGTCTGGCAACTCGAATGCGTGGAGTGCCGCGAGCGCCAAGGCAGCGGCAACAACGCTGAGCTTTGTCAAAGAAGACAAAGCCAGCAATCTCAAAGAGTATCGCTTGAATTCCAACGGTCTTAAAGTTCTTTTGCAAGAGAAACACAATTCGCCCGTCGTGACAGTTATGGTTGTCTACAAGGTGGGCTCAAGAAATGAGGCGGTAGGATACACGGGGTCCACTCACTTTCTAGAACATATGATGTTCAAAGGCACAGCGAAACACGACCCGTTAAAAGGCACTGGCTTAGACGATTTGCTCAAGCCAATGGGTGGGCTGAATAATGCAACCACCAGCTATGACAGAACGAATTACTATGAAGTGGTTCCATCAAAAAATCTGGAAGTGTGCCTGGAAGTAGAGGCAGACAGAATGCGGAATGCATTATTGCGCAGCAGTGACAGGCAATCAGAGATGACTGTTGTGCGCAATGAGCTAGAGCGTGGCGAGAATGAGGCTGAAGAAATTTTGACCAACCAACTTTTCGCAACTGCTTTTCGCGAGCATCCCTATCACCATCCTGTAATCGGTTGGCGCTCAGACGTTGAAGGTGTTCCAATCGAGCGATTGAGACAGTTCTTTCATGACTTTTATTATCCAAACAATGCAACCCTGCTGGTGATCGGTGACTTCAAAACAGCCGACGCGCTGACGATGATCAACAAATATTTCTCGAAGGTTCCGGCGGCGCCAAAACCTTTCCCTAAGGTCTACACCACAGAGCCAGCCCAAGAAGGCGAACGAAAATTCATCGTTCAGCGAGGTGATGAATTACCAAAGTTGATGATTGGCTACCACATTCCTAACGCGAAAGATCCTGACACATTCCCACTGGAGGTTCTAGCATCACTTTTGGGTGATAATCGAAGACAATCAAGCCGCCTTTACACGGCACTAATTGATAGTGGGTTAGCGTCTGAAGCTTATGCTGCCAATTTTTCAATGAAAGACCCGGGACTGTTCACGATTTACGCATCAGCGACCAATGGAACGAAGCTGGAAAGAATTCAAAAGTCGATAGAGGACACTATCGAAAATCTCGCGAAGAATCCTGTTTCGGATGCCGATCTGGATAAGGCGAAGAAGGCAGTCTGGAAGAAGGGGCGTTTGATGTCAGACGACCCTATGAATTTTGCCCAACAGATCGCGGATGCCGAGGCGGTCGCCGATTGGCAGTGGTGGCTCAATCTGGAACCAAAAATCAAGGCAGTCACGGCTGCAGACGTGCAGCGCGTCGCAAAAAAATATTTCAAAGCATCCAATCGCTCTGTGGGTTTTTACTTGCCGAAGGATAAGGAGGAAGCGGAGAAAAAAGGTGCATTGCCCAAAGCAACTGATGGACTCCGCCCTGTTGCCTATACCGAAACTTCCTCTGTTACGGTTTTAGAGCCTCCTGATGCGGCGGAGAGATCGGTTGTTGGTGCTGCGGATAGATCTGTTGGTGCGGCGGAGAGATCTGTTGGTGCGGCGGAGAGATCTGTTGGTGCAGGAGCCGATTCGGTGAATACAGCGAGCGGATCCCAAATCAAAGGTATTGCAAGAATCGCGACAAGCGCATCCCAATTCAAAGATGCTAGAGAAATCGCGTCGATCGGATCCGAGGCTAATGCTCCTACAAGCATCGCGCCGGTCGGAACCGAGTCTAATGCTTCTACAAAAATCGCGGCGAGCACCACAGCTAGTGTCACAACGTCTGTGTCATCGGCGAGTCCATCAAAAGGTATGATTGCATCGAAGACGAAAATAAAAGTTCTAGCAAACGGTGCCAGCATCTACTACATGCCCGTTAGAGGAACCGGCGTAGTAGCGATATCCGGCAAATTAAAAGGCGGGAACTCCCTCAGGCAAGCAGACAAGGGACTGGTGCCTTCGTTGCTCGGCGAAATGCTGACGAAAGGCTCGAAATCCTACAGCAAAGAACAACTCGCAGACATTCTTGAATCAATGGGAATCACACTCGAAGTTGACGAATCAACGTTCTGGACTGAATTTGACTCCGAGGTAGTATCGGAGGATTTCGAAAAACTCCTCTCAGTTCTATCGGATTCTTTGTACAATCCGAATCTGCACAAGGACGAGTTGGAAAAAATAATCAAGCAACGAGATGCTAGTTTGCGTGACGCCCTTGTCGACACAGGAGCAATGGCCGACAATGTCTTGAGTGGCTCTTTGTACACAGCTGATTGTGTTTATTATCACAAACCATTTTCCAGCCAATTAGAAGAACTAAAAAATATTTCCACACACGACTTGCGCGAGTTTCACAAGAAACAATTTGTTGGAAAGAACCTGGTGCTGGCAGTGGTCGGAGACATTAGCGAAACAGACGCCTTCAACCTTGCTGAAAAATACTTTGGAGCTTGGGCGGCAGGCGACGAAGCTAGTATGTCTGTTACAAAATGTGCGTGTGAAACCAAACCTGGCAAACTGATAATAAGTCAAATTCCTGACAAATCGAGCGTCAACATAATCATGGCCGCTCCAGCCAACGTAAATATAAAGAGCAAGGATTTCTGCGCAGCACAATTGGCGAATTCGGCACTAGGGCACGACACCATTGCTTCTAGACTGGCTGCTGTCAGAGAGAAACACGGATTGACCTATGGAATCACTTCAATGTTTGCAGAAAACGCAGAGTCGTGGTCACCATGGGAAGTAGAGCTCACGGTGAACCCCGAGAATACAACGAAGGCGCTGAAACTTGTTCGCGGAATTATCTCTGACTTCGTTTCAAAAGGCATGACTGCCGAAGAATTGTCCATGGAAAAGCAGCGTATGTCCGGCGAATATGTTGTGCACCGAATGCGGACCCCAAAACATCTTGCAGAATCCCTCACCAAATATGGTGCATTAGGTTTGGGCCCAGAATTCATGGATACCTATCCTTTAGCGCTGCAGAAAGTCACATTGAAAGAGGCAAATGCCGCAATTTCAAAATATATGAAAATAGAGAATTTAACCACAAGCGTTGCTGGAACTGTGCCAGCGGACGTTAAGTGATCTGGTCGGCATGGTAAAAAACTAGTACTACATCGAGGCGAATAGCAAATGTCAAATCAATCTGGTGGGGACCCTAACAACAAAAAGAAGGGTCAGTTTAGTGAAATGATTCTTGGCAATATCAAACCGCGAACAGGAAAAGAAACCACAAAATGGTTGAGTGATTTGACTCAAGATGAAAACGATGAAATTCCTGATGAACCAGTTGAGGTAATGCGCAAGCCCGCAGGATCTACAAGTTCACCCGCGCCACTTCCTGCTCAGTTTGCTCATCCATCGATTTCACAAACCCAAGTAAAATGGGTAGATCGCCTGTTTGATCTGTTTCAACAATACGAAGCTGAGTATAACCGCCAGATAAGTGATCCTAAATTGCGAATCGAAACGGACAGAGCATCAATTACACCTGAACTCATTTCAAAAATGCAGGGAAGCGATCACTTCCATTACACAGGCAGACTATCCATGCGCGCATGGACACTAGTCATTCGCGGAAATCTGAGTCACATTGAGGGTTATGTAATTCCTTCGGACCACCTGATTGGTTTTGAAAATAACGTAAACGCATACACTAGATTCTTCGAGTTCTTTCCCGTTTGGGATGGCGAACTTAAATGGAGCATGGACTCGAATAATTCTTTTGGGATGGGGCAGCTTCCAACCGTCGCGAAGCAGATTTTTGGACATTTGATTAAGGTCTCAAAGGGAGATGCATCAGATGAGGATGTTTTTGGACTGGGCTCATCAAAACAAGGACTTCCTCCTAAACCGATGGGAGAAGATCAATTTGCTCACCTAAAACCCAACTCCAGTGACTATTTGAAGAATCATACCGGCATTTTCGAAGATGATAAGCCTATTCAGACATTGAATTCGGCACCACAGAGTGCTGCTGCAAGCCCTGAAAGTAACCCGACCCAATCTCCTAAATCAGCCCAACAAATGAGTCGGGCGCAACAATCAACTACAGGCAGAAACCGAATCCCGAAGGCGACAGCCGCCGCTGCAGCTGCTGCAAGCGCGGCAAGTGCTGCTAGTGCAGCATTTGCAGCCAATTCGGCGGAGACTGAGTCGACTTCGGGTGCTTCAAGCTCGGCTGATTCATCTATTCCAGCTGAGATTGGAAATGCGCAAAAGAACATGAACGAACCCGACTTGAATTCCGCACTAGATCTTTTAGGAAGAGCTATTACACGCGAACTTGATCGGCTTTCGAAAGAGGGTGCCAGAGCATTCGAAAATCACGATTTTGCTCAAGTAGAAAAGCTGATGAAAAAGACTTCAAAAGTGAAAGCTATCAGAGAGCAAATCCTCGAACAGATGAGTGAGTGGAAGAAAGCAATGTCTGAGCAATAGACTCATAGGTCAGTTGCGCCGAATGTTCCGCTTCAGCTGGAAGAGAATTAAAGAGGTATCTTTGGGTTAGCAACTCAAACGGTACCGTTTCCGTTATCTACTCAAGAGGTACCGTTTCCATTGTCTATCAAGCGGTACCGTTTCCGTTAATTGTCAAAATTACTCGCGTTCTCTTTGTTGGACATCAAGCCATTGTTGAGTTGCGTCGGTATGATGGCGCTTGAGATGGATCCCTTCCAGAAAGGCTTCATCACTGTCAGCCGAAACATTTTGTTTGCGCTTATGTACAGGCTTCTTACCTGCATCATCTACCATATTGCTAATCTGCTTCTTCCAGTCGCCATGATGCTCGCTTGATTTCAACTCAGTGAATTCGGACCCCTCATCCTTTTTGTTTTTTGCAGAATTCTTTTCGTGATTTCGTTCTAACATTATCTGCTTTTCTTTTGCTCTTTCGAGTTTTTCTTTTTCTCGCTGTAATCGCGCAATTTCTCTGGATTTTTCTGCCCTCGATTCTTGCGCTTCTTTCGCACTTTCTTTCTTTAGCCGATCTTCTAGGATTCGATTTTCCTGACCCACCGCCTGCTGATTTTTATTCGGGCTCAAGATTTCTCCTGTTCGCAGATTAATGTTATCCGCTGCAAAATCTCCGGCATCAGCATCCTTTTTCGTAGTCACCATGGCGTCAGATGAAGATGAATCAACTTTAGTAGATTTTTCATCATTAAAACTCTTGTCGTTCTGGCTGTCCTCTGCGGTTTTGTCGCCCTCTGCGGTTTTGTCGCCCTCTGCGGTTTTGTCGCCCTCTGCGGTTTTGTCGCCCTCTGCGGTTTTGTCTCCCGCTGCAGTTTTGTCTAGAGGGGCATCTTTTTTGTTTGCATTCACATCCAGATTCTGCGAATTGTGCCCCGGGTTGCCTTTACCATCTATCTTGGTTGAAGATTTATTCTGTGTTGTTTTTTGGTTCAAAAAAGGAATTTTCGAGTTGCCTGCAAAGAACTGAATACTTACAGCCCCACCAAGGACTACCAGACCTAATCCGACAAGAATTGCAAGCATGGAATCCATTTCATGCTTGTGCTTGGCTGCTTCAATTTTGTGATTGGTCGACGTATATCTAGGATTAGCTTGAACATGGGTACCCGCAAACGGATCGCCACTGTATGCGGTATCAGACTTTTGCGACGCGCCCGCCAATTCAGTTCGTATACTGGATTGTCCAGTCCCAGGTATATTGCTATCGTCAGAGCGTGGAGATGGAGAACCTGGATGCGCAACACCTTGTTGCTGTCCCGCCTCTAGACCGCCCTGCTGCCCAGGATTCACGCCACCCCGCTGCCCAGGATTCACGCGTCCGTGTTGATGACTCTGATTCACGCCTCCCGGCTGTCCCGGAAGCCCAGCACCTGGCTGATGCCCCTGATTTACGCCTCCATGTATCGGTTGACTTGCTTGAGGAGCGCCCAGCTGCGAATTTGAAGATGCTACACCAGGACGCGAGCTGCTCAAATTTCCTCCCGATAGACCATCAGGTACAGATTGGTTCGCTGTCCCATGTACAGGCTGTTCTCCCGCAGTCGCTGAACGCTGGTTGACAGCGGGGCTCCCTGATGGAACACCGAAATCCTCATTTCTTACTGACGCTGAATACGCCACATTGCCAGCACCGCCGGCGCCACCAGAGTAGGAACGATTACTCTGGCTAGTGACACCCGTCGTCTTTCGTAACTTTATTCCGTAAGGGCCCGCGAAAGCCTCTAAAGAAGCTTTCACCTCAGCCATGCTTCGGAATCGTTCTTCAGGCTTTTTCGCAAGAGTTCTGAAAACTATTTCCTCCAAAGCTTCAGGAATACGCAGAGCTGGCACAGCTTCTTTAAAGGAACACGGCATCTTCGACATCTGAGCAGTCACTATTTGAGCTATGTTGCCACCAGAAACCGCAGGAACTCCTAGCAATGTTTCATACATCAAAAGTCCCAACGAGTAAATGTCGGACCTTGCATCAATTGAAGTACCCATGCATTGCTCAGGACTCATGTAGATTGGACTTCCCCAAATCTCGCCCTGGCGCGTGAGCTGTTGCGAAAGTAACTGTGATTTGCGACTGACCTTAACTATGCCAAAGTCAACAAGTTTCACGATCTCATCATGATTTTCTTCTGCTACCAACATTACATTGGCAGGTTTTAGATCTCTATGAATTACTCCTTCATTGTGTGCATACGAAAGTCCATCACATATCTGCGCAAAAATGGGTACAGCTCTAGCCACAGGAACGGGACCACGATTTTCGATCAAGCGCTCCAGCGAAATCCCGTCAAGAAATTCCATCACAAAAAACGGCTGTCCGTCTTCAGTGTTGCCAAGGTCGTGAACACTTAAAATATTTTTGTGTCTTAATGCACTTAGCGTCTTGGCTTCGAGTTTGAATCTTTTTACAGCGTATTGATCGTTAATAAAACTGTGGTTCAAAATCTTGATCGCAACCACGCGATCAATTGGCTCTTGAATTGCTTTGTAAACAATCGCCATCGCGCCTTTGCCAAGACGAGAAGCAATTCGATATCTACCTGCTAGCAAACAATCTTGAAGTGGATCGCGAAGTGCAATTACTCGATATCTTATCGGTCGATATTTCGCAGGAGGTGCCGGAAACGGATCACCATTCATGGTCCGAGTTAGTGCACGAAGAAAGTCCTCAACTAGGTTTGACACTTGATAATTTAGAACCTCACTAGATTAATTTTGCCACGTCAAGGACCAGGATAAGCAAGAAATTGATTCAATTAGGGCTGGAAAAGGTATGTGAACAGAGTAGTATGATACTGGGTAGGCGTACTTAGTAAGAGGGTGCATTGGGTTCGGGGAAGCAAAATCCGAGGCTGTTTGATGACGGCAATCCCTTATTCCGTCTAAATCAGCAGAATTTTAAAAGAGTCCTTTTTGCGTTCACATTGTCAATTGCTTTAGCTCAAATTGGAGCACAAGCTCAGCAAAGTGACAATAAGAAATCAGGGCTCGAACCTGTTGCTGCGTCTTCACCTGCAACTTCGTCGAAGTCTGCAATGGGTGAACCACCCGGCAAGACCAGCTCTGCGCAATCCTTACCAAAACCAGATTCAGCAAGAACTGGGGCCGGAGCTAAATCTGCGGACAGCAAATCAGACGCTGCGGCTGATAAATCTACCCTTCCGTTTCCGATTATCAGTAACGATGGACTGAATTCCGTTAGCGGAGTTCAATCAAACAGCGGGCGTAACTTCCCATCTGCAATCGATATCCATGGCAGTCCGGCGGGCGTCCTGCTTCATGCGCTCAAAGATACACGCTACGACTTGCTTTCACCATTGTCTATTTGGTTAGAAGAAGGTCCATTACTAGTCTCCGTCCGCCGTCCGTCTGATATGGTGCTGGTCGCAACCAAATTCGGTGATGTATGTGTATTAGCCGGCGGCGACGCACTCGTTGAACGAGGCGAAAATGACACTCTTCGGATTGTCAATTTGTGCACCAACAGTGATACCGTTTTTCTAAACATGCATGACAAGCTATGGGTGAGCTCGCCTTGGGGTCATGCTGGCAAGCTTCAGCAAATGAATCGCAAGAAAGGCAAGCGCAAACAGAACACTTACGATGGTATCGAAAGTGGTGCTGTTTCAATAGGACCAGCTTACGAACTGCTCATCGGCACAGAAACATTGACGATGGAAGATGTTAAACCGCCAGACTCAGTCGGTCGACGAGATTTTAAGGCGTTTGAAGGCGGCAAATTCGTAGTTTCAGAAATTAGCATCGACCATCTAACTCAGATACACGAACTGATCAAGAATTTGAATTCCCATGGCGAAAAAGCATCATCTATTTTTGGGGAGATCATGAGGAATGCTGGAACTCTGAAGGCGAAACAGGGCGATTCCGGATTCGAAAAGAACGTTCCACCGCCTCCGAAGCCTGTTGAGCCCAAGCGCAAGCCTCCAACAAAGGCGCCACCGAAGTCGAATGTGGCTCCTCCGCCAGCTGCAACACCCAACGCACAGCCTAAACCTCCCACAGCTGGTTCTATGGGGTCCACAGGCAATTCACCTAAATCCACTTCGACCGCTAATCCAGCCCCTGCTAGCGCCCCAGCAAAGAAGAACGGCACGCCGCCCAGTCCAGCTCCTTCAAATAAATGAAATTCCAGGAAATGACCCCGTGTCATTCAGGACGCCAGAAATAACACACCCCATAAGGCAAATGCTAAAAGCGAACCCGGTTAACGCTAACTTCGCGAGCCCTCTAGCTGTAGGTATTTCCACGGCTGACAGATTTGGGTGGACTGCTTAACATCTTTCCAAGGGCAAAACTAGGGCGGTTTGATATGAATACAAATCTTGAACATAATACTTCGGGGCAAGCTGGTCAGATTGATAACGAGTCAGCCACAACGCTGCAACGCATTCATGACGACATTTCACGCATGAAAACATCAGATAATGTGATTGGTGGAGAAATGAACAAGATTCGGCTTGTGTGCGATCCGCCGCCGCCGAGCCCTCGATGCCACGTGGAATATCTGCCACCAAACCCGGTGACAGTGGAAAAATCTATGATTGATATGCAAGTGAATAACTCAATGTTGCAGATCGATTTAGGGCTGCTTGGAAATGACATAAAGAAGGGTGGCAGTAATGCCATAAAAGACTTCGCTGAGCTTAACCAGCAATTTCAGATGCTCCGAGATGAAATTAAAGAACTAGATAAACTAATCCGAGTGGATGGAAAAACAATTCCAAAATATGACAAAGAAGCCATCACAAACGAGACAGAATCTATTGACAGCATCACCCGCTTGATGGAACGAACCAGAAAAAGAATTGAACGAGAGTGGGGCGCAGAAAAATAGTCCGCACAGAAATTCCACAACGCTACCGCTTTAGTTGCTACACCGAAACGCTACCGCTTTTGTTGCTACACCGAAACGGTACCGCTTTAGTTGCTACACCGAAACGCTACCGCTTAAGTTGCTACACCGAAACGCTACCGCTTTTGTTGCTACACCGAAACGGTACCGCTTTAGTTGCTACTCCGAAACGGCACCGCTTTAGTTGCTACTCCGAAACGGTACCGCTTTAGTTGCTACACCGAATCGGTACCGCTTTAGTTGCTACACCGAATCGGTACCGCTTTAGTTGCTACACCGAATCGGTACCGCTTTAGTTGCTACACCGAATCGGTACCGCTTTAGTTGCTACACCGAATCGGTACCGCTTGAGTTGTTACTCCGTGCCAAAAGCTGCCAGTCCATTTCTTCGACCTTGACCGAAACGTACTGGGCTTCTCAAACGAAAACGAAATACCACTTTAAAACTCTACATGCAGCAATAAATGCGTTACCTGAGCAAAGAAGCAATTACTTTGGAGATTTCACAACATACGCGTTGATTCGCCTGGTCCAACCAGGCAGCCACCGCTCTTCATGCCTTGCTGGAGGAGAATTTTGCACTCGCCGAGTCAGAGCCTTTTTAGCACCTTCGGAAAAAGACGAAACGGGGTCACCAGTTTCGTCCATTAGCTCAAGGACCTGCAGCATTCCCCAGCCCTGTCCTTTGTAGCGCTCTGTTTCAGCTACGCCTTCCCCTTTGAAATTTACGTAATCGATAAGTTCAAAAGCCCCAGCGGCGCCGCTATTGAGGACTCTTTCAAACTGTTTTTTTATTTTCTTGCGATTTGCTGGCTCAGATTTCTCAAGCATTTTTGGAAGAGCATTTTCCAATCGTTGAATCAGATAATCAGTTTGCAACGCCACTGTAGCGCTGAGAAAGTTCCGCAATTCAACCATCTTCGGTGATTGCTGCTCGGCAAGGAACTCCTCACGCGATTTCCATGGGCAAGCCATGTCATCCTTAAGCCAAGATGGAGGCTCAGCCCCATGCGCCCTGAGAAACTTCACCACATCGGGAAAGCGCTCAACAAAAGGTCCCTTAACACCTTCAGGATACCAAATGAAATGTCCAATACCCAAAGAAGGAAATTCTTCGCCCACATTCCATGAAGTCAATCCATCAACTCTGCCACCACATTCATTCATCCATACCTTATGCCCGACTTCAGTAGCCTGGTCAGCAGATAAACGCAGCTTTGTTGGGCTAGAAGAGGAATCTGCCAGCACAGTATTTGTGCAGAGAATAATTAACGACAGCAGCAATGTGAATCTGATTAGCATTAGTCCAAATTGTAGCATGGTAAAACATCGTCCATTTTCGGGCATAAAACCAGAGGTGGAAGATGACAGATACGACAGCAAAACCTGGCGAATTATTTGAGCAACGTTACGAGTTGCTTGAAATACTTGGCGCAGGCGGAATCGGGACTGTTTTCAAAGCAAAACAGTTAGACGGCGAAAGGTTTATAGCGCTGAAGATATTGCATTCAAATTTTGCCGATGATGAAGAGTTCACAGCAAGATTTAAGCGAGAAGGACAAGCACTTAGTCGCCTACACCACGAGAACATCGTAACCGTTTATCATCTTGGACTATCATCTGCTGATGTCCCCTATCTGGCTATGGAACTAATCAGGGGCACATCAATTCGCAAACATTTGAATGAACATGGCGCCATGCCACTGACTATAGTGTTGAATGTGGCAATGCAGATATGTTCGGCGCTAAAGTATATGCATAGCGAAGGCGTAATTCACCGGGATTTGAAACCAGACAACATCGTTTTTGTTGATGGTTTGGAGCAGAACCAGATCAAAATCATTGATTTCGGATTGGTCAAGATTGCAACTGCAAGTGATGTACAAAAATTGACTAGTACGGGTACTTTAATCGGTTCCGTAGCATACATGAGCCCCGAACAATGTAAGGGTCAGAAAGCAGACCCACGCTCTGATCTATACTCCCTGGTCATCTGCATATTCGAAATGTTTACAGGAAAAGCTCCATACGCCTCCGAAAATCCCATGGAAATTATGTACAAACAAGTGAATGCAACTGTTCCACTTGCGCCGCCAATGGCTTCTCCAAAACAAAATAAAGCAATTAACGACTTTTTTCAAAAAGGACTACAGAAGGATCCTGACAAACGTTTTCAGAATGCCGCCGAGATGGAAGAAGAGCTCAATTCACTAATCGAGCTTGCTAGAGACAGCGCACAAAAGTCCGAATCACGCAGTCAAAACACAATTCCAAAACAGCTACTGCTAATACCACTTTCAGTGGCACTGCTCGTTGTGAGTGCAGTTAGCATTGTCAAGTTTGCGAATTTTTCAAAAGAAAAAGCAAGTGCGGTTCGGTCAGTAATTCCGAAAGATAGCCCAAAAGAAGCCATACAAAAGATTCTGGACGACAAGGAAACCACTGATACTTACAAAATTCAATCGCTACTCATTTTCTTCAAACAACATGGGGTTAATGATAATAAAGACTTGATCAAAACGATGCTAGAGATCTTCAGAAGAATGCCTATGGAACGTAAGAAGTCGCTCTATCCCAAGGCAATGTATCAAGTTGGATATGCCTGCTATGAAGCTACAAGATACAAGGTCGCGAAGCCCCTACTCGAAGATGTGGTGAGAATGACTAAGCCCTACACCCCACAGGAATGGATCACGGATGATTTAGAAAAGGATGCATACTGGCAAAGTCTCGGATTTTTGTGCCAGATCTACCTGCGAGAAGGACGACCGCAAGACGCACTCAAAGCCGCACGAATCATAGCAGAGTGCCCCTATGGCGGTGATGCTGACGCGCTAACAGTAGCACTAAGCTGTGACGATGAGAAGCTTGCACGAGATCTGATTAAGAACCAGAAAAGCAATGGACATCTTGCATCTCTATCGCGCGTTTGTCGCATGTTCAAGCGTTATGATCTGGCAAAGATTTGCCTCCAACAACTTTCCGGGGAAATGGGTGACGTTAAGTTTCAGGCATATTTGCTAGAACGAGCAAAATTGATGTATCAAACCGGACAAATATCCGAAGCAAGAAATATCATGAAACCATTTGGTGTGGATAACAAAGAAATGAGTGACTTCTACTCAAATGCAAAGAAGGGTCAATTTCGCTGTGATGCGGCTATGACTTTTGAACGGCTTGGTGAGCATGATAAAGCGGTTATGATCATGAGCAAAAACAGCTATCGGTCTGACACCAATCTGTTGTTTCACGCATATTTGTGTTGCGAGGATGGTGATTTTGACAAAGCTGAGATATTCCTTGCTGAACCGAGTGTTCTTGATGAATTTGGCGTGCTCCGAGATATGGCAAAGAGAAAGCTTACAGAGCTAAAGAAGAGCAGTAGCAATCCGGCAGAGAGTAAATCAGCAGGCAACAATTCAGCAGGCAACAATTCTGGGGCAAAACTGTTCGAATTGGATTTGCTGCCATACTGAGTGCGGCTTTAACAGGACATGCAGCCTCAGTCAGCCAAAGCGCCTGTATAGTATCCCGCAGAGAGCAATCCGGCAGCCGCCGCAATCCCGCAGGGATCAATCCAGCAGAGAGCAATCCCGCAGGAATCAATCCGTCCGCAGGCTCCCAGCAGGCAACAATTCTGGAGCTAACCTGTTCGAATTGGATTTGCTGCCATACCCAACCAAAGCGCCTATATCTAGTATCCGGCAGGGAGCAATCCCGCCGCCGCAGCCCAATCCCGCAGCAGCTTCAATCCGCAGCAGCTTCAATCCGCCGCAGCTTCAATCCGCCGCAGCTCCAAATCACACAGCAGCAGCTTCAATCCGCCGCAGCCCAATCCCGCCGCAGCCCCAAATCACACCGCAGCGGATCACTATCCTATTTGTCCTTTTCTTCTCCGCTGATCGTAGCTTGAGCAGCAGCTAGTCGAGCTGGTGGCACCCGATACGGCGAACAACTCACATACGCCAAACCAATCTGGTGAGCAAAGGCGATTGATGAAGACTCGCCTCCATGTTCACCACAAATGCCTAGCTTTAGATCCGGTCTGGTTTGTAAGCCATATTCAACGGCTATCTTCATAAGTTTACCAACACCATTTTGATCCAAAGCCTCAAAGGGATTTTGAGTCAAGATCTTGTGGTGCGAACCGTTCCACTCAAGCCCTTCCAAATACTTTTGCAAGAATTTTCCTTCAGCATCATCGCGGCTGTAACCGAATGTCATCTGGGTCAGATCGTTAGTTCCGAAGCTGAAGAACTCAGCATACTCCGCAATTTCATTTGCGGTCACGCATGCACGCGGGATTTCAATCATGGTTCCAAACTTATAATCGATTTGAACGTTTTCCCGGTCCATCACTTCCTTTGCGGTAGCCTCAAGCATGGCACGTGAAAGTTTGAGCTCGTTGACATGACCGATGAGGGGGATCATGATTTCAGGGTATACTTCCAGCCCTTCTTTCTTCACCGCAATGGCGGCTTCAAAAATTGCTTGAACTTGCATACGGTTGATTTCTGGATGTGTCAAACCCAGCCTGCAACCGCGCAATCCCATCATCGGATTCGATTCTTTGAGTGCGCCTACTTTCTCAAACAGCTGCTCTTTTTCACGCAATTCTGCGCCCTTGATGCCCTTAGCTTTCATCGTGGCAATCTCTTCGATAAGTTCCTCGTATTTAGGCAGGAACTCATGCAGAGGCGGATCCAACAAGCGGATTGTCACTGGCAAACCAGCCATTGCCTTGAATATTCCGATAAAGTCTTCTTTCTGCATGGGCAGAATCTTAGCGAGAGCTTGTTCTCGCTCTAGTGGGCTTGTAGCCATGATCATCTCTTGAACAGCGGGAAGTCTGTCCTGGCTCATGAACATGTGCTCTGTTCGACAAAGTCCAATTCCCTCTGCGCCGAAATCGCGAGCACGTTTCGCATCTTCAGGCGTGTCTGCATTTGTCCGAATCTTCAGTGTTCTGGTTTCGTCTGCCCACTTCAAAAGAGTCAAACACTCTTGACTTAGATTCGGCTCTAGCGTCGCGATGGCGCCCTTGTAAATCTCACCAGTTGATCCATCAATTGAAATCAAATCGCCAGCCTTAAGAGTTAAGTCCTTGACACTCACAATTTCTTTTTCGAGATCTACCTTGAAAGATTCACATCCAGCTACACAGGGTTTCCCCATGCCTCTTGCGACTACGGCAGCGTGACTGGTCATGCCACCACGACTGGTGACGACACCTTGAGCAGGAACAATTCCGTGAATATCATCAGGACAAGTTTCAACTCGCACCAGAATTACTTTCTTTGACAGTGTCGAAAGTCGTTCGGCCTCGCTTGGGTCAAAAACAATCTCTCCGATGGCTGCGCCAGGAGAGGCATTCAGTCCTGTGGCCAGCAGACGACCGTCTTTCTTCGCTTTCTCTTTGTCAGCTTGATCGAAACTAGGTAAAAGTAGCTGATTCAGTTGAGTTGGTTCAACGCGAGTCAACGCAGTCTGTTTTGAAATAATCCCATCGTTAGCCATATCAACGGCTACCTTAATGGCAGCTGCAGCTGTGCGCTTCCCGGTTCTGGTCTGAAGCAAGAACAATTCGCCCTGTTGGATTGTGAACTCGATATCCTGCATGTCTTTGTAGTGCTGCTCGAGTCTCATCGCAGTTTCTTCTAACTGCGCATATACAGTTGCCATCTCTTTCTTCATTTCTTCGATCTTCTTAGGGGTGCGGATACCGGCAACAACGTCCTCACCTTGAGCGTTTACGAGATACTCACCATAGAGCAATCTTGTTCCATCGCTGGGGTTGCGCGTAAAACAGACACCAGTCGCGGATGTATCATCGAAATTACCAAACACCATGGCTTGAATGTTTACAGCAGTTCCGATGTTGTGATCAATCTTGTTGAGATTGCGATAGTAGATAGCGCGGCTATTGTTCCATGAACGGAAAACAGCCTCGATAGCTCCAGCAAGCTGCAGATCTGTGTCTTGAGGGAAATCAACCTTGCGTTCCTTCTTGACGAAGTCTTTGTATTCAGCAACGAGCTCTTTGAGATGCTCCGCTGTGAGATCAGTATCATTGGCAAGTTTTAGATGCTCTTTTTTATCATGTAAGATGTCTTCGAAACGATCTTTGCTGAGATCGAGAACGACATTGCAGTACATCTGGATGAAGCGGCGATAGCTGTCCCAAGCGAAACGCGGATTGTTTGTAAGCTTGCCCAAAGCTTCGACAGTGATATCATTCAGCCCGAGATTGAGGATGGTATCCATCATTCCCGGCATCGAGAACTTCGCTCCGGAGCGGACAGACAGGAGCAAAGGTTTTTGCTTGTCACCTAACTTTCGATCGAGTCTTTCCTCAATATTCTTGAGTGTCTCTTTCACCTCGGGCAAAAGTGTTTCCGGAACTTTTTTGTTATTCTCGTAGTACTCGCGACAGAGGGAAGTCGTAAGAGTCATACCTGGAGGAACATTGACACCGGCAGATGTCATTTCAGCCAGTCCCGCGCCTTTGCCACCAAGTAGCTCACGCATAAGGCTCCGATTGCCTGAGAAGTAATCGAATCCTTCCGAGAACAATAAAACCTTTTTCGAACCCAGCTTTTTGTCGTGTTGACTGGCTTCTGTTGTTAGCATTTCAATTTCTCTCCGTTGCTGAAGTTGCTGACCGAGCGTTTGAATCGGTGACGCCATTCCGTTGAGAGCTGCAATTGCTGCTCTCGGTATTGTTTCTATTGCCTCATGAAGCAGAATATTTCGCTGGAAATTTCCTCAATTGCCTTAGAAGAAACATCTATTACATGACACTTCAATTCTCTGAAGATTCGCTTCGCGTATTGGACTTCGAGCTTAATCTCTTCCAGATCAGCATAAATGGTATCTGGACCCATACCAATGACCATCGCACGCGACGAGCGCAAATCTTGGAGCAAGTGCGGGTCACAAGTCAAACCAATTATTTTTCTTGCTGGAACATTGAAAAGTGATTTCGGTGGGTCAACCCCCATGACGATCGGGCAATTTGCTGACTTGAGTCCATAGTGCTGTGCTAAATACATACAGTTCGGTGTCTTGCTAGTGCGAGACAGCCCAACCAGAATTACGTCAGCTTGAGCTATACCATCAGGATTTTTGCCATCGTCAAATCGGACGGCAAAGTTCACAGCTTCCATTCGGCGGAAATACGTCTCATCTAGTTGATGTAAGCGTCCAGGCTGCGATAGCGGGTTACTCTGAGTCAAATCAGAAATCTTTCCGATTAGTGGTCCCAACAAATCCAAGGTCGGAACATTGTATTTTCTTGCCTCTTCCTCCAGTGTTTCTCGATACTCAGGGAGCACCAATGTATACGCAATTAGTGAGCGCCCGGTTGCTATTTCGCGCACCAACGTCGTTATCTGCTGGCAACTACGGACCTGAGGCAATCTGTAGATACTTGCAAACCCAGGGGGAAATTGAACAAGAGCCGCTTGAGCCACATGCGCGGCTGTTTCTCCGCTGGAGTCAGAGAGGGTAAAGATGATCAGCTCACGCTGACTAATAGGGAGTTTGGATTCCGCAGTTTCTGGTTTACTCAAGTTGGTCGAGCTCCCTGACCACTGGTCATTGAGGAAAGTGTGACAACTCAAATTTTTCCAGATATCTGCCACCTTTTATATCAATTGGTTGTCGAAGCAGATAAGAAGATATACAGAATCATGGCATAGGTAGTACATCCAAATTTGCGATGTAAATAGAACACGGTTGTCATTAAAGGCTGCAAAAAAACAAAACCAGTAGCAAATGAAGTGCAGCTACTGATAGGGCAGAAAAATACAAGAAGGGAAGCGGTACCGTTTCAGTTCCTCATCCCAAGCGGTACCGTTTCAGTCCCGCATCCCAAGCGGTACCGTTTCAGTTCCTCATCCCAAGCGATACAGTTTCAGTTCCTCATCCCAAGCGGTACAGTTTCAGTTCCTCATCCCAAGCGGTACAGTTTCAGTTCCTCATCCCAAGCGGTACCGTTTCAGTTCCGCATCCCAAGCGGTACCGTTTCAGTCCCGCATCCCAAGCGGTACAGTTTCAGTTCCTCATCCCAAGCGATACAGTTTCAGTTCCTCATCCCAAGCGGTACAGTTTCAGTTCCTCATCCCAAGCGGTACCGTTTCAGTTCCGCATCCAGTTTCACCAACAGAAAAGAAAAACCCTGCCGAAGCAGGGTCTTTCCGCATGAATAACTCAGAAGAGTTACGATTCAGCCGATGAATGAAGAAGCAAGGTTCATCATCAACTTTATGAGAACAGGTTGGCGTCGCGAGCAGAGGCAACGAACCAGTTCAGCATTCCAGGCAATGCCAAGCCACAAGCGATGAGGAATGCCCCCAAGCACAACCTTCCGGCTGAGCCAAGTTCTATGTCCTCGCCAATTCTCACAACATCCTTGTTCATGAAGCCATGAGCCATCAGACCTATACCTGCAATGACGGCACCGAGTTCACCAAGATTGGCGATTATGTTTAACAATGCTTCAAGATTAGCAAGGTTATTAACACGAACAGTACCAGCCGTATTGACTCCCATGATGACAGTTGCGTCTGACCCCTGTGGTCCTACAGTTCCGTTTGTAGCGCCTTGCAGAATTGGTGCCATCGCTACCGATCCGACCTGACCCGCCACATCGAATGAGTCTGCGGTTTTCTTCGTTTCAGCGCTGATAGTCGTGGATTTCGGGGCCGCCTCATCGTTTTCATCGCCTTTCTTAACGTTGTCAGCGTCTTCGATTTTGCTCGTGTTGTTATCCAGAATGGCACAACTCACCGATGATACAAATCCATACTCCAGTGCAAGACGGGTAGCTCTGCGGAAGTAACGCGTGGAAATCAGTTTATTGCATTCTTCAACGGCTCTTAAAGTGAGCATTTCTCTTGCTTCTTCTCGGCTAGGCGCTACTGCATCTGAAGGAACCTTCGCCGTTTCACTGAGCGTCGCAGCGAGGCTATTGTTGTTTGGATTCCATCTGGTGAAGAAAGTTTCTAGGTCGTTTTGAACCGACTTGCCATTGCGCGGAACCTGCGTAAAAGGTCCGATTTCTGCATGATTCCGGAAAAATTCGAATGTATCAGTTCCTGCCACCACAGGTAGTTCATAAAACGCCGGAGGCGAACTATAGGAATTGATTATATAAGTCTCGCCATTCAGGGTAGGTTGAGGTCCATGAATCCAGAGAACAGCAGAGTCCTTAGTTTCACTTGCCAATTCCGCAGCGCGAACTACGGCTTGCAGATTGTCTTGACCTCCAACAAAGCCAACCTTAGAAGAAAGATTCGGCATTGCGTTCTGGAGGTCCTGGATATTAATGTGCTTATCACTCTCCTGGCTTGCAACGATTAAAGATGTCGGAATCGACTTGGGGAGAGTCGTCAATGCATCAGCAATTTCTTGGCGATGCTCATTCATTCCACTGGATCCATCCAGAACAATTACGAGATGCTTGGGTGCTGGTGCACCCATCTTCTTTATGTCTTCCACCACATATTGCGGCTCGACAGGAATAGCCTTCGGCTTGATTACTTTGGCTTTTTCAACATGCTTTTGCTTTTTCACGATTTTGTTAAAATCGACGCCTTTTGAGCCATCGATCATCAACACAACCTGCCCTACTTCTTCGGCATCTCTGGCATTAATTGCTGCAACACGTGCCTTTTCAGCGGCAATTGCTTTTTGTACGCGAATCTTCTCCTTTTGTTTTAGTTCTTGTGTATGATGAAAGGTTGCAATTTTATCAAGGACAGCAAAAGGTCGACTTGCCTGATCACGCTTTGCAGTTATTAGCAAAGGAGAAGTCTCCATCTGCTGATTACTGAGCACACCAGATATGATGCTCTCGCCGCTAGGATTCGTACTCATTTCCAGCCCATTTACTGAGCTTATCAACCTGCTTGTTGAGCGCAAGCGCAGGTTATGTTCACCTTCAAGACCAAAGTTCGAAGCTAACAGTTGAGGAGTCATCAATGAAGCCTCACCCGAGTTTTCCGACTTCAGCGGAACAACCATAGTCACCATCACTTTGAGTTCTTCGTCATGAGGCACAGGATAGCAATGAACTAGGACGCGACCATGACCAAGGTCCGTTACCATTCCAGGTACGTCACTGCCGGCGGTTACATACTGCGCCTGGGTGCCTTGCTGAATCTGCACAGAATTACTACTTGATTCGCCCGAGTTGCCATCTTCACCGGAGCTATCATCACTGGAGTTCGATGAGGAGTTGCCATCTTCACCGGAGCTATCATCACTGGAGTTCGATGAGGAGTTGCCATCTTCAGTCGAACCATCCACACTATTGCTTGAAACGGTATTCAAACTTTTTCCAGAAGAAACTATTGAAGCATCAGCTGCCTCTCCTCGCCGCCAGACCTTCAAGCCTGTGACAGCAGCCCCAACCGGCAAAGCTATTTCAGCGCGCATTTCTTGCGCACTCGAGGTGCCGTTTCGTACAACAAAGGTCCAGTTTAGCGTCGAAGTCAGAGTGTTAGCGTGCATTACTCCGTTCAAACTGGAGCGAGCGAGTTCTAGATTTGGAATGCGATCTCCCACCACGTGCCGACTCAGATAAGCGTCAGACATCGACGCCAGATCAGTTGCTTTTTCGTCACGGAAGCTGTACGGCGTTCCAGTCAAAGTGAAATAGAGCTGCTGTTGCGGCACAGACTTTATTGGAAAAAACAAGCCAGCTAAGCCGGCGGCTCTGGAATCCGAGCATTCCATGCGCATCTCTCTCTCCGGATTCAACTGGCGAAGCCACTTAAGACCTTCTTTGCGTGTAACTTCATCCTTCGACACCGCATTGTATTGTGCCATACGAATACACCATGGGCGATATTCAGCCCCAGCAAAAGCCAGAATCGCAAGGATCAATCCAGTAGCGGCTTGTACCGTCACGTTAAGACGTGCACTGGGAAGCTCCCAATACTGACGTAAGCGATGAACAAGGTAGGCAGAACTGGATCCAGCCAGAAACGAAAGTGCACCCAGCCATGCAAATCCCATTGTGAAATCTGACCCAATTGCGTCAACAAGGTCCTCATGTGAGCCAAAAAGCCCGGCAAAACAGATTCCAGCGACCAGTACTCCGGTGCCCACGCAAGAGCCAAGAGCCATAATGAGCCATCGGGAAAGGTTGAATCTGTTCTTGCAAATTGCAGACCAGACGAGATAATTCACAATCGGAATTGCAATAACCAGCAAGAATTCCAGAATCGTTTCGACCGGATGATGAAGAGTTACAAGTGTAATCCGCTTTGGAGTAGACAACATGGTCGCAGCAAGGAGAAAAGCCGGCGACATAATTCCAAGAAGCCCAACAGCAAGTCCTTGAAGCCCAAACTTGACGTTAAACTTGCGTAGCTTTTTTGTCTTTTTCTTTGCACTCTCGGAGTCACTTTCAGGATCATCAGGTCCCTCACTGCAAGAAGCATCATCCGGAGAGTCAGCATCCTCAGAAGGGAGATCGCAAGGAGATTCGTGCCCCTCACGTATAGAGTCCCCGCCTTGCACACCGAGTGTCTCAAGGTTTACTACTTCTCCAGACTCTTTACGAGAAACGCGTCTTGTACGCTTGTCCTTTCTTTTCTTGCTTGTTTTTGCACTTAGAAAAGGAAGTTTGAAAAAAGTGGTTTTGGGCTCGTCTTCTTCATATACTGGCTGTTGCTGAAAAGATTGTGCGGTGTGGTAAGGCGAAGTTTGAGGCGGATATGCATTGGAATAAGGATGCGCAAATGGTTGGTTAGGATTTTGAGGATAGTGTGGTGCAGCATGTTGCACAGCCACATCTAACCACGGCATCCTGAGTTGAGCAAGCGCAGAACAACAAGCACAAGGCTGAGGAGCGGGTCCGCTGCCGCATCCATTGCCATTTCCATTTTGTGTTTCGGTAGAACTAGAATCCATGATAAGAACTCCATAAAATCTCGATTGCTCACGGCAAGCCGGTCCCTCACTAGGCATAAGGGCATAAGGGAGAGTCGAAAGCTTGAGCTACTAATTGTGTTTTTATCTTAGAAGAGTTCCACTTATAATGATATTCGTCGGAGGTCATTCAAAATAGGCGATCGCAGAATGCTCAAAGTCATGCCAACAGTGATAATAGTCACAGCTGCATACCGTCTTTTGGCTTCAATGCTCTGGTAGCTTAGCGATCATCAAAGATCCTCAGCAACGCTCCTTCACAACAATTTCCAAAGCATTAGTTCAATAGCTTGAACATGTCAAATTGCTCGGTCCACTACACAACGGCCAACTCGCGCATCGCGCCATCGGACTTACTCGCGCATCGCGCCATCGGACTTACTCGCGCATCGCGCCATCGGACTTACTCGCGCATCGCGCCTTCGGCTCAATCTCGCATCGCGTCATCGGACCACACTCGCGCATCGCGCCATCGGCTCAATCTCGCATCGCGTCTTCGGACTACTTGCGAACCTTAGCCTTCACCGAAGGAACACCGAATCTAACACCACTTCGCGACAAAGCTCTACGCTCAACATCTAATTGCCTGTGTTCTTCTTTAAGCCTTCCGAATTCAGAAGCAAGTTCTTGCTCTTTCAATGCCATTGCGGAGTTAGTCATAAGCTCAGCATCTATTATTCCAGTTTCCTTAATTGATTTCTGTAGTCGAGCTTCCTCTTTATCAAGATCCATTTGCGCCTGTGCGACCCGCATTGCTTGCTGCTGAACCTTGTTCTGAGCGCTTAACGCTTCCACTACTGAACTATCGATATCTAAGCAGATGTGCGGCGGTTCAACATCCTTCATATGAAATTGATCACAGTGCAAAGACAGATCCTTCTTCATTTTCTCGTAGGCAGCCTTGCTGGCCTGGCACTGTCCATAACTCTTTCGAACATCCAATGTATGAAGATTATACTTGCGAACATGATCGGAGAACTGAGAGAGATCTATTTTATATTGCTTTTTCGCATCACTCAGAGCTTGCCCCCTAAGAAGCGGAGCTTGAATATTTAGATTCTTCCTATACCGGCGCGCCTCTCCCTGGAGTTTCTTCGTTTCTGCAATTGTCTTTTCTGCTTGCGCCAAATAATGATCCGCATTTGAAACTATTTTTTGATTGGAATCAATAAGATCCTTGGCTTGCTGAATCCGCACAGGATCGTTGTCTACAGTCCGTTCAGGCGCGGAAAAAGACGCCAAAACAGGGTTAATCAAAATAACAGATGCTATTAGCAAATTTCTATTCACACTAACGTCTCCTGTACTTTTTTGATTTTGTTATGCTCGAATTTCGTTTGACAGTGGCAGATCTTAGTTTCTTTGATTTGCTCTTCGCAGAAAAAGTAGGTAGCAAAACAGCCTGAGCCTTGAGCTGAAGTGGCATCTCCCGAGGAATATACCATGGAGCCAGGTTATATGTTTCGTCTCCATAATATCTGGCGTGCAAGGTAGTCCCAAAAGCGCGCAATTTCGCATCACCAGGCATCAGCTTCGCCGAGATCTGCGTCTTCAAATTGTTAGCAGCCTCACGCGTATTAGCAGCTCGTTGAGCCGCTTCCTGACGCACCCTCGCCATTTGAACCATGGCATCCATTCTCACAAAACTTTGCCTCAAAGCTATTTCGCTGCTGTATGTATCAGAATTCTGACTTAGACTGCTGGCAAAACCATTTGCCGACGCTTGCTTTGCCTGAGCCATTATTTGTGCAAATCGTCCCTGCCTGGTCGCTTCATCACCAGCCCGCTTGTTCAACGAATCTATAGTGTTCTTTACCGTTTTCAAATTGTCTTTTGGACCACGTTTTCGAACTTCCTCATCGCCCATGAGAACGATAAGACAATGTTTAGCGTAGCGACCATAGGTTCCAAAAGGGTCCAATTCATAAGCTGTACGTAAGGCATCTATGGCGGACTGACGTTGATTTATTTGCAAAAGCGTTACGCCCAAATAGACGTAAATTCTCGGCATCCCTGGTGCCATATCCAGAGCATCATTGAAATCATCTTCGGCGTTATGAAATCGGTGGCGATTGTAATTATCTATGCCATCATTTATGGTGGCTAGAACTCCACGAGGTTTGGAGTGCGAGGCAGAAATAGTTTCCTTTGATGCATCTCCATTTTGATTCTTTTTACTCAAGGCAGCGAATAGCTTTTGCAATCGCACGCCTGGCTCGCCCTTCGCCTCTTCACCGAACACAAACCGCTCAACTCTGACTAGCCTGTCACTAGCCTTGTCAGAATTAAAAGTTCTGCCAAATAATGTATTTTCCAGCGAGCTGAGGCTGTCTGCTACAGAGTCCGAGAGCGATGCGCTGGGTTCCACAGGAATCACGGGACTGGAACCGGAGACTCCAGCAGTATTCGAATCGGTGGTGGAATTTGTAATGGGATTTGCTGCAGGATTTGCTGCTGGATTTGCCGCGGGATTTGCCGCGGGATTTGCTGCGGGATTTGCCGCGGGATTTGCCGCGGGATTTGCCGCGGGATTTGCCGCGGGATTTGCCGCGGGATTTGCCGCGGGATTTGCCGCGGGATTTGCCGCGGGATTTGCCGCGGGATTTGCCGCGGGATTTGCCGCGGGATTTGCCGCGGGATTTGCCGTATCCTTTTCTTGATTGGCAGAGATCACAGCTGGCTTTACCCGATGACCAGAGATGGTAACATCTGGATTAACTACATCCTTTTTGGAGCTCAAGGGACTCGCTCCCGCGCTCGCTTCAACTGCACCCTGATTGATAAAGTTCGCTTCAGTCCCGCGAAAGATAGCACCTGCCTCCGAGTGCGGCTCATAAACGACGAATCGTGCTGTCGTGCGATCTGAGTTCAGCCCGGACTCCGCAGCTATTTCCGCAGCTATTTCCGCAGCTAGTGCATCCGCCAGTATCGAACCTTTTGCCTTTGCGCCAGCTAGGTCCTTCGTATCCGCAAAAACTACCAAGCCACGTTCAGCCATTGCTGTGGGGCTGCTGAGAAGAGCCGAAATTAAAAATGTCTGCAGCTTTCTCTTCATTACGACAGGCTATCATCTCTCAAAAGAAGTATACCCCACGGAGGGCACGATTCATCCCTTGTACCGGATAAGCAGAAAGCAGAATAGAGAACGGATTTGAGCCATCCGTTCTCTATTCTTTGCGCGTGTCCCCCAAACTTATATCAGCGCTGTGAGTGCCTTCCTGATGTCACGTTCCTTTTGTTCAATGAGCAACTTGCCATTTTTCGCCACGGTTAACCATATGGATTCGGAAGCATTCAGGGAGATCCATGAAAGTTGCTCATAGGCTTCGGTGAAGTCTCCAATCGAACACAAAGTCATGGAGTAAAAATATCTTGCATTCCAATTATCTGGATAACGAGTACAGATCTCCGCAAAGGTCTCTCTTGCGCCAAGAAAATCTCTCTCCGACAATTCCTTCATAGCTTTTTGAAGTAGTTCGGTGAGAATGAAATCATCAGAATTTCCGCTATAGAACTGCACTTTTGCACACCCATTTCCTCATACAATCAATCTAGAAAACTTATGTGAATCAGGAGTGAAAACAACGTGAACTCAGCGTGAAGTTACAAAATCAAAAAAAAAAAAATCCTCCACAAAAAGTGATTTGCTAGAGATCCCACCACTTGTGCGAGTACATCAACTCTGCTAAGCAAGCTCAAATCAATTCCGCACGCTCAGATCAATTCCGCAGGTTCAAATCAATTCCGTAAGTTCAAATCAATTCCGTAAGTTCAAATCAATTCCGCAAGTTCAAATCAATTCCGCAAGATGCAACCAGCTATTGTTCAGGATTTTCACAATATCCTCATTTGCATAATATCGCGACGACCAAAATTGAGGTGCTACTTCAAGGATCTTCTTGTATGTCTTTATGGCTTCTGATTTCTTTCCTGCAGAGTTCTGATACTCCGCCAGTGCAAAATAATCCCGAACAAGCTTACTTCCACCTGAAGCATTCAAAAGCCCGGTATAACTTTTCTTTTTACCTTTAATCGACATTGTCACATCAATTTCCACCTCTGCCAGCCGCTTCTCTAGGCTTTCCATAGTTTTAATGGCAAGCGCTTTTCTAGACGTTGCCGAATAAGCTTTGCTAACCAGGATGTAAGCGTCGACTGGAACATCAATGAAATCCGCGATGGCTCGCTCACCGTACAAAATACACTTTTTCAGATTGCCCTTCCTGTAGTAATAATCGGAAAGAGATTCCTCTGTCAATGCTCCAATATCATTTCCAAAAGCAAGCAAGCTGATATTAAAATTGCAGTTCAAAGATGGCAAGGCAAGCACTTTCTGTTTGTCCGCAAGACGAACCAATTTCTCGCCGAGTTCTTCCTGCTGCGCATCTTTTTTGTTTTGGTGGTAGTAGGAAAACAATCCGTATAGAGGAAACATAGATTCAATAGTGTATTGCCCATCTGCACTTAACAAGGCATGGTGAAGTGCATTTTCAAAGCACGCAACAACTTCATCACGATTGTTGAGTAGTTTTCCATGCATCTGGTATGCAACAAAAAGATCTTCATGTTTAACTGCAATTTTTTCAAGCCGAGAACATATAGAAATCATCTCCTCTACAGGCTGAGGGTCTTCCGAACTCAGCGATTTCAGTGTTTCAAAACATGTTCCAGCTGAAGCTGTATCAAGAGATTTTCGCCGAGCCTTTAATCCTCTACTTGGAGAATCTAGCATCACTAAATCTTTTGATAAATTCTGATTTCTAGATTCACGAAGATGTGCAATATTGGCAACAACGCAAAATATCAATCCAAAAACCACTATACTAGCTACAGTTTTAATCCATACACGTTGTCCTTTTGAGCCTGACACCAAAACCTCAGTTGCAGCTCCGCATTGAATTCTTTGAAGATGTTCCTGCAATTCAGAAACGCTAAATCGATCTGACGGATTTTTTGCCAGGCATTTCAAAACAGTGGTATCAATAATTGAACTTATCCCAGCTTGTAGCGTCGAGGGCTTCGGGGCTTGCTCGTGCTGGTGCTTGTATATTAAACCAACCCAATTGTCACAAACAAAAGGGAGTCTACCAGTCAAACACTCAAACAAGATGCAGCCCAGAGCATATATGTCAGAAGCTTCAGTTGCTTTCTGTCCAGAGCAAACCTCCGGCGACATGTAATCAACAGTACCAATTAACATCCCAGTTTTTGTTTCTGTCGAAGTCTTATGTTGATGTTCAGATTTGAATTTTTTTGAAAGACCGAAATCCAGAACTTTGACTAGCTCTTCATCTGCTGCCTGCCTTAAGATTACGTTTGCTGATTTGAGATCACGATGAATTATTTTCTGCGAGTGCAAGGTTCGAATAGCCTGGCAAATTTGCAAACCTATATTTACCACCCTACTTTCAGGGAGATGCCCTGATTCAAAAACAATGCGACTTAGAGTTTTTCCTTCAACATACTCCATAACCAGATATAGTGATCCATCAGATAATTCGCCTACCGAGAAAACCTCAACAATGTACTTGTCTCTTAGTCCTGCAAGAACTTTGGCTTCTTTCAGAATCGCATTGGTATCAGTTATTTCGGGATGCAGAATTTTGATTGCAACGGTTCGATTCAGATCAATCTGTTCTGCTTTATATACGCGACCCATTCCCCCAGAACCCAGGTCCTCGACAATCCTAAATTTTCCTGCTATTAGCTCACCTATCATTTTTCACACAATGTTAACTCTGCAATGATTCAATTATTCCCTAAAACTCTGGTCAGAAAAACCTTTAAGTACCAATCGCTAAATGACCTGCTCGGGATCGAACAAAAGTACAAATATTTTTCCTTCATCGAAAGAGTTTTTCCAACATTTCAATCACATAATTATTCAGAACCAAGTGCTGTAAGAAAAACACCAAAAACTTTTTTCGATCAATTTTGAACTTTTTGAGTACAAATTACGTTATTAGATTTGTAAGCACTATCACTTTGAGGTGGTTTCCATGAGCAAGGAACCTAGCGAATTCGCACGCCTATATCCACACTTCGAAGAGCTTTTTCCAGATGACGAAACATGCGCACTCTTCGTGCTAGACCATAAGTGGTCCGAAGGGATGCCGTGTAATCACTGCGGCAGCAAAGACAACATTGAATCAAAGGCATTCAGAGTAAAAATATGCGCAAACTGTGGCAAGGAAAATCGAATTTTCAATGGCACTATCTTTTTTAGAAAGAAAAGAATCCGAGCCTGGTTTGCTGGACTGTGGTTCACAAATTTAGGTGTGGAATTCTCGGATAGCGAGTTTGCAAAATTGATTGGCGTTGCCCTTAGCACTGCACAACTTGTTTCAAAGACGATAGCGTATCTCTCATTAAGCAAACTGGAGGACTTACCTCTTGTACCATCTTCAGAGTTCCTAGAAATATTTGGAAGACGTAGTCTAGAAACACCCGCAAACGAGCATCCAAAGAAAGAGCAATACATCTTGGAGCAGCAAGAAAACGTTCAGAATCAAAAGAAGAATCCCGACTCAACTGACTCAAAGCAAGATTCAGAAAAGCAAGATTCTGAAAAGCAAGATTCTGAAAAGCAAGATTCGGATAATCGAGATTCTGAGCAGCAGAATTGCGATGCCACAAGCAAGGAATCTACTCAGTCAAAAGCGTCAGAAGATGAGAATTTTTTGGATGCCATTAATCAACTAATCGGTCTAACCGCTCAAGAAAGGTCTGTTCTCAAAGTAATGATGACTGCTGAGCTCATTAGTGTGGATGATATCGCAGAGGGAACTGGGCTGGATATTGGTGAACTATTTTCATTGCTTTCAATGCTGGAACTAAAAGGACTCATAAAATTATTACCTGGACAACTTTTCAAAATGGTAAAACAAAATGCAAAGCCTTCACAGGAAATGCCTGAGGAGCAGCAGCAGTCTGTACGACAATTCATCAATAGCTCCAAAACAGTGCGACATCGAGTGAGTCGGAAGTATCTTCAACTCTACCTTGCACTCTATTGGTGCCGCCTGCAAAAGAAAGTATGGAAAGAAAACGAACTAATCTTTCACTTTATAGATGTTGAACCTGTGACAAGGCAAGACCTACTTGCATACGTTACGCCTCTGCACGTGCGCGTACCATTAGCTAGTTAAATGTCGCTCTTTACGCCAATTGCTATTTCCCCAATTGCTGAGACCATAACCAGATTTTGAGCATGAATCTGGCGTCGGAATTAATTGCAAAATGATGGTACAAAGCCATTTTCAATTAGAAATCGGACTTTGTATAACCAAGGCACGAGTTTGAGTGCACGTTTCCATTGAAACGTGCACTCAAACTCGTGCTATTTCTGTTACATCGACTAGCTCAAAAGCAAAACTCAAGCGTTACCGATTTAGCATTATGGCCCAACCGGTACCGCTTGAGTAAATTTAGGCAGAGTGGTGGCGCATTTGACACCACTTGAGTTCTCAGCACCAAAGGAACTTCCTCACTATAGCGCGAAAGCACTATGTACTTTGAGTATTCAACGAGGCTTGCTTCACCTAAACCTTTACCTCTGTGAGACTGGAAACGGAAACAGAACTGCAGATGTCAGATTCGCATTCATCCATAACAGCCTCGCCAAAAAGATCATAAGGCTTAGTTTTCGTAACCTTTACTCTAACTATATCTCCGAGAGAATTGTGGTCTAAGTTATTCGCATCAACGTAAACAGTGTTGTCTATTTGCGGAGCATCCCATTGGCTACGACCAAAATAGACTTGTTTGACCTCATCGTATCCTTCCAACAAAACATCGATTTCTTTTCCAAGCAAGCGAGCGTTTCGCTCAGTGGAGATCTTATGCTGCGTTTCCATTATCTTGTTGCGGCGAGTTTTCTTCACTTTCTGCGGAATCTGATTTTCCATATTTCCACTAGGTACTTCAGTTTGGCGCGAGTAGGCAAAGACACCAAGCCGATCAAACTGATGAGTTTGAATGAAGTTATGTAGATGTTCGAATTGTTCCTCAGTTTCACCTGGGAAGCCCACAATAAAGGTTGAGCGAATAGCTGCCTCAGGAAGCACTTCCCGAATAAGTTCTACACATTTCTCGGGGTTCAAAGGTCTAGCCATGGCTCTCAGCACATCTGGGTGACTATGCTGCAAAGGAATGTCGACGTACTTCACTACTTTCGGAAGACGAGCCATAGTCTCAAGTAATTTTCTATTTGTTTCTGTTGGATAGAAGTACATGATTCGAATCCACTCCAATCCTTCAATTTCATGCAAAGCCTCGAGAAGCTCGGGAAGAGCCATTCTTCCTAACGTATCCAAGCCGTAATAACTGGAATCCTGGCTCACCAAAATAATTTCTCGGGTTCCTGCAGCAACAAGAATTTTTGCCTCTTGCACTAGCGAGTCAATTGAACGAGATCTGAACTTTCCTCGCAACATTGGAATAATGCAGAACGTGCAGGAATGATCACAGCCTTCTGCAATCTTGAGATAAGAAGAAGCGCCTACAGTTGTGGAGATGCGAGGCATCACCGTGTCCACGTGGTCATTGGGTGTTGCTGAAATTTGAACAATGCGCAAGCTTGAGTCTTCCACTATCGCTTTAGCAACATCAACGATTTTGTGTATGTCACCGGTTCCTACGACAGCTCTTGCTTCAGGCAGCTCATTCAATAACTCGTCCTTGAAATGCTGCGCAAGGCAACCTGCAATAATCAGTTGCTTTCCATCTGTTGCTAAATCGACAATGTTGCGCACCGACTCGCGCCTGGCATCCTCAATGAAGGAACAAGTGTTGATCAGGCAAATATCAGCTTCATCATTGTCAAAGGTGAGATCGAAGCCAGCTTCCTTCAGTAGTCCAAGCATAACTTCGGTGTCGGTCTGGTTTTTAGGGCAACCGAGCGATACCACCCCGAATTTGGGGTTCTTCAACATAATGATCGTGCCTCCGGCTTGTGCGCTCAAGCCTTTAGCTTGAACTAGTCTGAATCGAGTCGTCCTTCTGAATATCGGCTCGGAACTTCCCGAGGACCGCTGTCATAACGCCTGCTTTCAACAACGCGCGGACGAGGTGCTTCGGTTACTACACGACGCGGGCGGCGGACCACCGGCGCGGCTGCTCTCACGACAGAACCAGTGCCCGTGGCTGACATACCAGTGGTAGTCCCGGCTCCCGTTGAAGCAGCTGGAGCGGCAGCGATTGCAGAAACGAATTTTCGTTCAACAACCTTACCGTTCAAACCGAAGGGCTCCATTTTACCCTGATTCTCTACTGACAAGCTACCCCCATCGCCAGCTCTGACAATCAATCCTGACGGATCTTCAAAATCGCGACGGTCGCCTTGCTCAAGATATCCGGTGAAAATACTCTCACCATTGCTGATTCTTTTTACTTCAACCCACACGTGGCGCGAAGCTGAAAGAGTGAGTCTCTGCGTTGTGTCTTGCGGTACCGGAGCCACAACTTGTCCGTTCGGAGCAGGTTGAGTAGGCATCGGTGGAGCAGTAGGCGTAATGCGATTGGTTGCTTGCCGCAAACTCATAAGATTGGGGTCAGCCTGATTTACCATACTTTGCTGTGAATTGATTAACCATGTAATCGTCCCCACAACGCCCATGATAATTAGCCCGTTGAACAAACCAAGCTTCCAGACTGGGGTGCTGATTCTTGGCTTGGATTTCGCCATGTAGTCGCTTGTTGCATAGTAAGGCATTGCATCTGGATGGCTCTTGCGACGGCCGTTGCCAGATGCACTGCCTAAGTGCTGCTTGTAATCGTCAGCCAAAATCTGTCCATCAAGCCCGATGCACTCAGCGTATCTCTTGATGAAACCGAAAATAAACACTGGTTCCGGCAACTCATCCACGTCACCCTGCTCAACAGCTTGCAGGTGATTCAGCGGGATTTTAGTGCGCTCATAGACTTGCACCAGGGTCAATCCCTGCGCTTCTCGAGCTGCTCTAAGTTTTTGTCCTATTGTTGCTAACGACATCGTATCGTCAGTCCGTTCGTTTTTGTTTTGGGAAAAGTAGCCTGACTTCATCATCGGTCAAATATCGCCATGAGCCTGAGGGTAACAGACCCAATTGTAACCTACCTATACCCAGTCTACGCAAGCGAACAACTGCATATCCAAGTAGAGAACACATGCGCCTCAACTGGCGATTTCGCCCCTCTGAAATAGATATCTCAAACTCACTATATGTATCACTTCGCATTAGTAGCTTAACTTTTGCAGGTAATGTGGGGCCGTCTTCGAGCATTACTCCTTCTGCCATTCGCTGAAGATCCTTATCTAGCAACATATTCCTAACGCGAATTTCATATTTTTTAGGCAAATGCATTGATGGATGCGTCAACCTTTGAGTTAAATCGCCATCATTAGTCAGAAGCAGCAACCCTTCCGAATACATGTCTAGTCGCCCAACCGGTCGCAAAGTACGCAATTTCTCTGGCAAGAGGTCCATTACCGTTTCACGACCGGACTCATCTGACATAGTGGTAACCACGCCCGGAGGCTTGTTTAGAGCGACATAGATGAGCTTTTTTGGAAAAGATAGTCGTTTGTTATCAACGTGTAACTCGTCGCTTTCAGTATCCACCTGACACCCGAATTCTGTGCAAATTCTGCCGTTGACACGAACGCGACCGTCAGCAATTAACTCATCAGCCTTTCGCCTTGAACAGAATCCGGTCAGCGCGATAGCCTGATTTAACCGCATTTTTACTTTCCGAGAACCAGAAGTTTACAAGAGATGAGACACTTTCTCATTCACATGGGTTTACATGTGCTGAGCAGACTCAGGTTCTTGCACAGTAACTTTAGCGCCACCCTGCTTGCTCAATTCTTGAACTTTCTGAGTCAGCTGATCTCTTGTTTCCTGAAGTTGTTGAGTGGCTTGCTTCAAAACAGCGTCACTGCGGGTCTGAAAATCTTGCACAGCTTGTTGACTGCGATCCTTGAAATCAGACACCGAAGTGCTTGCTTGCCGGTACAGTTCGTCTGATCCATCGGCGAGATCCTTTCGCAGTTCTTTGCCAGACTTGGGCGCAAATAAAATTCCGCCGATAAACCCTAGAGCGCCGCCGAGCAGCAATCCTTCAAGGAATCTGGTACTTGAGTTAGCCATTTTTCTGCTTACCTCTTTTCATTCAGCTGTATTGTTTTGGATTCCCCAGACTTGTTCTTATCGTGTTCAAAGAAATATGCTTTTATGCCCGCCAGCAAGCCTGCACCAGCGACGCTCGTTTCCTTCTTTGCTGAGCCAACCATAGTGTTTACGTTACCGGTTAGCTCTTCTGCTTTCGTTCCCACATCATGCACTCTTTGTGCGGTTAACGCTTTAATTTGGTTTACACCCGACATAACACTGCGCAATTCTTCTAATGTTGGGGTCACTTCCTTATCTAAGGTGTCAGAAAGTCTATTGAAAGAGGCTAGTGTCGCCTGTCCCTGCCGGAGCAAGGGCATGACGGCCGTGACCAACAACGTAAGCGACACAGCAAGAAACAGAAGTGCTACCACCACCGCTACGTTAACAACAGTGACTAAATCCACCAGTAGTCCTCAGTTGTGCTGGAACGGAAGAACTGAAGAACTGCTGTAATCGAGTTCTTCTCTCTTTTTGGCAGCAGCAAGTTTTCCTGCTTGGACTGCACGCTTAACCCGCATTGTTTGCTCTTCAACCGCCAGCTGCGCATAGTTGACGCCTGACGCGTAGAGGTCAAGAGTATCATCCATCAATTCACTGGCTCTTTCGGGAAGCGATCTTGCGCCTTCCTTCAATTCGCCCCGTAGTTCTCTGCCTGATTTCGGTGCTGTCAAAAGTCCGAGTGTCACCCCGCCAGCTGCACCGAGTAAGAGTCCGACCAGCCACGCGCCAAGTCCGAGTCCAGAATCGGAATCATCGTCGTAGTATTTGCTCATTGTGGTCTCCTTGCAACGCCTGAAGAATGTCCATGAAACTCACGGAAATATGCTCCAGTTGGAGTATAGCACCAATCGACTAGAAACGTCCTTTTTGCGCAAACACAGGCGGATTCGGCTGTTCCCAGAAGCACACCTGACAGTAAATTTGACCTAATAATTTGCGTTTCCAAACCTCAGTACTTTGACGAAAATAGGTTTGCAATTTTGAGTCGGCAAGCTCATTCGATTTGCAGGATTTACCATCACGGTCAGCCCACAATCAGTGATTCTACTTTAGCCGCAAATCTCGTTCCAGGGTATGTATTCTGCACAAAAGTCGGTCTTTCTGTTGATGCCAGGCGCCAGGTTCTGCCTATGCGGCAGTGAGTAAATGTTGCATCACCAGCAGGTACGCGCCGCATCACCAGTCAGACTCCGCATCACCAGTCAGACTCCGCATCACCAGCCAGACTCCGCATCACCATCAGAGGCAGACTCCGCATCACATACCCAACAGGCATCATTTAGCCCACCAAGGAATCTGCATTGCGACACACAAAGCATACCCGATAGTGATTCAGCATCACCTCGATCACGCGCCACTTAGCACTATTTGTGCGGTCACACGACTTATTATTTTGCCTAAGATTCCCTACTTGCTTTTGCCAACCGTCGCCTTCTTCTGAAGGTCAACTGATTCCAAACGCTGCGCAACCATATCTAACAGATGATCAGCAATGGCTCTTTTTGGCATACGGGGAAGGTTTTCGCGCTGCCCCTCTGCTGTAAGTATGACCACCGCATTGTAATCACTACCGAATCCTATATCAGGAACCGTTATGTCATTACCAACGATGATATCCAGATGTTTTCGCTTAAGCTTCTGCTGCGCATTGTTGAGAAGCCCTTCAGACTCAGCCGCAAAGCCACAAATCACCTGATCTTTTCTTTTGACACGTCCAAGTAAATCAAGAATATCAGGATTCTTCGTGAGCTCTAATACAAGATCATCTGATTCAGTCTTCTTGATTTTGTGTGGCGAAACGACGATGGGACGGTAATCTGCTACAGCTGCTGTCATCACGAGACCGTGCGCCGTATCGAATTCAGCTTCCACTGCATCTTGCATTTCCTGAGCGGTTTCCACTACTACGACTGGATAATTGCGCTCAACGGCAACAGTGGAAACGAGCGTAACCTCAGCGCCACGAGCATAAGCGGCATCCGCCACTGCGATACCCATTTTTCCGGACGAGCGATTACCAATGAATCGAACCGGATCGATAGGTTCTCTGGTGCCACCGGCGGTGACAAGTAGGTGCTTGCCTGCAAGTGTTGATCGAGATTGCAGCTTCGCAATGACGATGGCAACAATATCCTCAGCCGGAGCCATCTTACCAGGTCCCCAATCACCACAAGCCAGTTCACCGACATCTGGCGGAATGACCTCGTAGCGGAACCTATGCTGGAGTATGCCGAGATTGTACTGAGTAGCCGGGTGATCAAGCATTACTGGATTCATTGAAGGAGCCAAGAGAACCTGACTCTGACTCGCCAGAACCATTGTCGTGAGCAATTCATCGCAAATTCCTGTAGCCAGTTTCGCGATCGTATTTGCGGTGGCCGGAGCTATCAATATTAGATCAGCCTTCTGAGCCAGTTTTATATGTTCTGGTTTCCATTGCTTTTCGGAATACTGTTCTACATGGACATCATTTCGGGTCATGGTCTGTAAGGAAAGTGGCGTCACGAACTCTGTGGCATTTGGTGTCATCACAGCATGAACGTCCGCGCCAGCCTTCCTCAGCTTTGAAGCAATGTCACAAGCCTTGTAAGCAGCTATACCTCCTGACACCCCAAGAATTATGGTTCGGTTCTTAAGAGGTAAATCTTCAGTAGTATCATCCAAACAATCAGGAGAAGCCCCTTCAGCGCCCATGAATTCGCCCTCGCAGCAAGAAAAGATTTACAAAGAACTATTATCTACTGAAATACCGTATAAAAGCCAGGATTCTCACTAATAACAGGGTAAAATTTTTGCTGTCGCCTGAGTTTTTCCACCTGGCAAGGATGCTTCATGAAGTACTACGTAACAACTGCTATTGACTACGCTAACGCCGCACCTCACATCGGGCATGCTTACGAGAAAATTGCTGCCGATATAGTCGCTCGATATCATCGTCTGCTTGGCGATGATGTATTTTTCCTGACCGGGACGGACGAGCACGGCATAAAAGTTGAAAAGGCAGCTGCCGCAGCAGGAAAGTCGCCGCAGGAATTCGTCGATGAGATTGCTGGAAAATTCGAAGACGCCTGGAAGAGATTACTTATATCAAACGATTTTTTCATTCGCACAACACAGGACAGACATAAAGAAGTAGTTCAAGAAGTTTTTCGCCGCATGAAAGCCAAAGGCGATGTTTACAAAGGTAGCTACACAGGACTCTATTGCGAAGGTTGCGAAGACTTTGTTAGAGAGCGTGATCTCACTGACGGAAAATGTCCGAATCATTTGCGAGCACCAAAAGAGGTGGCAGAGGAAAATTACTTTTTCCGGCTGACGAAGTACAAAGATGCTGTGCGCGAATGGCTCAAAAGTGGTCATGTGAAACCGGATGGACGCAGACAGGAGGTTTTGAACCAGCTGGACGACCCAGAGCTTGGAGACTTCAGCTGCACGCGATCACGCGGTTCGCTTAGCTGGGGAATTCCAGTACCAGATGAGTCAGAACAAGTAATCTACGTGTGGATCGATGCTCTGACAAACTACATAACAGGAGCAGGTTTCAATACTGATGAAACAGCTTGGAAAAAGTGGTGGCCGGCTGATTTACACCTACTTGGAAAAGACATTACCAAATTCCATGCGATTTACTGGCCCGCGATGCTGTTATCTATAGATGTTGAATTACCAACACTCGTTTTTGGACACGGGTTCATTACGGTTGAAGGTCAAAAGATGAGCAAGAGCCTGGGCAATGTCCTTGATCCCGTATATTTAACTGATACCTATGGTGCAGATGCTATCCGCTATTTCTTGTTCGAAGCAAACACCTTTGATCAGGACGGTGACTTCTCTCGCACTGATATGATTTCTCACGTTAACAGCCATTTGGCTAAGGGGCTGGGCAATCTATTGAATCGCGTTATAACTTTGCTGGTCAAAAACTTTGAAGGGAAAGTGCCTGATTTACCGGTCGATAAGGAAATAGTGGCAAAGGTAGAAGCATGTAGCGAGAAATATCATGAATACATGAATGATCTTGAATTTGCCAAAGCAATTAAAGTTCTATTCGAAGGAATCGTAAACGAAGCAAACAAATACATTACTGATTGCAAGCCGTGGGAATCCTTTAAGGCTGGTGAAAAAGATAAAGGTGGGGCTGTTCTTGCAACAGTCATGTGCATGCTGAAACGTGCCGCGATACTGCTTTCCCCAATTACTCCAAAACTCTCAAATGACATATGGGAGCAGCTAGGCTATGACGGAAGCATCGAATCTATGACCGTGAAACAAGATAGTTACGGAATTTGTGTGCCAGCGGGTCAATCCGTGCGCAATCTTGGACCTGTCTTCAAACAATTAGAAGAGCCCGCAGAAGAAATCAAAAACTGAGTATTTTTCAAGGCATCTATTTTAGGTACAAATTGACCTGCGAGGGAGGACGAAATGAGAATACTTCTAGCGACCGATGGATCCGCAAATGCCGATGCGGCACTAGAGGTGGTGCTTTATCGCCCATGGGAAGAAGGAACTAGCATCCAAGTTATTAGCGTTATGGAACCGATGCACGACAAAATCAATAGCACGATCGGTTTTCTAGGTTTAGGCAAAATCGCAGATGAAGCTCGTCAGAAACTCCTTGCCAGCACAACTACCATGGTGGCAAAATACGCCGACAGATTAACAAGCAAATTTGGGGCTGAGCATGTGAGTTCAGCTGTGGTTGAAGGAAAGATAAAACAGAAAATTGTAGAAGAAGCGAAGAAGTTCAACGCCGACACAATTGTTATCGGCGCGCATGGACAGAAAGAAGTGGGGTTGTTTGGTAGCACTCCTGATTTCGTTTTATCGCATGCTAATTGCTCTGTGGAAATCCTCAGAGCAGCAAGCCTTTCTACCATGCTCACGGAGATTGAGAGGCAGCAGCCAGTAGAGGAAGATAAATATCTGATTGCGCTGGACGATTCAACTTGCTCCGAGGCAACAATGGCAAACGTCCTTTCCCGCAGATTTCCACCAAAGTCGTTCTTTAAGATAGTAAGCGTGGTTGAACCATTGCTATTTCAAGCCTATTCCGGACTGGGTCCGTGGGAGGGCACTGGCTCTGAGGAATATGTGAAGCTGGTCAACAAGACACTCGATGCAGAAAAGGAAATTGCCAGAAAGGTTGTTGCGGAAGCAACTGCAAAAATCAAAGAGAGGTTTCCAGACGCCGATGTTAGCGGCGAAGTTCTCGAGGGCTACGCAAAAGATCAGATAATCGAAATGGCGAAAAACTGGCCAGCAGATCTGTTGATCATGGGCTCTCATGGAAGAGGTGGATTTATGGATCTAGTACTGGGCAGCGTAAGCAAGGCTAGTGCAACACACGCTCCGTGCTCGGTGCTTGTGGTCCGCCCCCATGCCAAAAAGTAATTAGATATTTGGAAGACTCAACAAGTTCTTCGCCCAAACGGTACCGCTTTAGTTCTTCAGCTGAAACGTTACCTCTTTAGTTCTTCGCCCAAACGGTACCGCTTTAGTTCTTCGCCCAAACGGTACCGCTTTAGTTCTTCACCGAAACGGTACCGCTTTAGTTCTTCACCGAAACGGCACCTCTTTAGTTCTTCACCGAAACGGTACCGCTTTAGTTCTTCTGCCAAAACGGTACAGCTTTAGCTCTTCTGCCAAAACGGTACCTCTTTAGTTCTTCACCGAAACGGCACCTCTTTAGTTCTTCACCGAAACGGTACCGCTTTAGTTCTTCACCGAAACGGTACCGCTCTAGTTCTTCTGCCAAAACGGTACCTCTTTAGTTCTTCACCGAAACGGTACCGCTTTAGTTCTTCTGCCAAAACGGTACCTCTTTAGTTCTTCACCGAAACGGTACCGCTTTAGTTCTTCACCCAAACGGCACTTCTTTAGTTCTTCACCGAAACGGTACCGCTTTGGTTCTTCACCCAAACGGCACCGCTTTAGTTCTTCACCGAAACGGTACCGCTTTAGTTCTTCTTCTGAAACGTTCGCTCTATACACACTTCAATTCTGTCCAAAGACGGTCATAAAGAAAAATGGCAGATCCCACATCTTTTACGTCTTGAAGACGCTCCAACACTTTTTCTGGGGGATAAATTTCTTCGTCCGCCAACACGTCAGACGGAAGCAACTTGCTCGCTGCCGCATTAGGCGTTGCATAACCTGTAAATTCTGACATTTTGGCCGCGACTTCTGGCTCCAGCATATAATCTATCCAGAGATGGGCATACTCAGGATGCGGAGCATTTTTTGGAATACATAGGGTGTCCATCCACATCGAGGCACCGGTCTTAGGTATCACATAACGCAAGTCAGAATTTTGTCGTATTGCCTGCTGCGCATCACCGCTGTAAGCTAAAGATAGCCAACTATCACCGCTAGCCAAACTAACAATAACCTGATCGGATGTGTAACACATGATCAGCTTCTTTTGCTCTTTGAGGTCATCGTAAGCGGTTCGCAGTTCTTTCTCATCTGTAGAGTTAAGGGAGAATCCCCTTCTAATCAAAGCCATGCCGAGTGTTTCTCGAACATCTTCCAAAAGCGTGATGCGTCCTTTCATTCGTGCATCCCAGAAGGCATCGAGATCATCCGGATATTTGCCATCTGAATAACATGGTGCCTTGGTGTTATACGCAATACCAGTTGTACCAAATGTGTATGGAACAGACACCTGGCATCCCGGATCAAAAGCGGTATTAGCAAATCGAGGCATCAAGTTTCCGAAATTGCGGAGTCGATCTTTTTCAATGGGTCGCAGAAGTTTCTGCTCCTTCAATTTGTTGACGACATAATTTGAAGGAACAATGATGTCATAGTTCGAAGCTCCGGCCTGAAATTTTGCCATGAGCCCCTCATTCGAAGAAACGACATCATATACAACCTTGATGCCATAACGTTTCTCAAACTCGGGAATTGCATCTTTGTGAATATAATCTGGCCAACTGTAAATGTTTAATTGCTTAGTACTACTCGAGAGTTTTTTTTCCGCATCTGCACAAGACGAACTCAATGCACCACATGCGGTAGCAAAGGAAAATTCCAGAAATTTACGGCGACTCAGTTTCATGACAAGTAGATTCAAAACGACCGGAGGATTTTAGCAGAAACTCTAGTATTCCACTTCATCGTGAACTAACAATCTGACGAACGATCCGCAAGACCCACAAAAGAGGTAGATCTCACGAAGCTTGCTAACGGCTGTAGGTTTGCTCGCGCCTCTAGCCACAGAATAAAAATAGGCTAGCGAACTTTTCTATAGGCTTTTATCTTAACGAATTCACCAGTACGGAATTTATTTGCACTATCGAATTGCATAACACCAGTGTTGCTATCGTTATTGAATATTTGGTCATTGCCTACATAAATTGCGGCATGTCCATGCTTTCCTTCGCCGCGATCACCAATGATAACATCGCCTTCTTGAACCCGTGATGGATCAATTGAAACCCATCCATTTGAAAGCAAAGTCTCTTGTATTCGATCAGTATTCTGATCGCGAATTGGCATTCCATAAGTTCTCTCTAGTACGAGGCTCACGGCTCTGACACAACCGAGACGAGCGGGTACAGTCCTATCGAATTCCTCGACTGAGTGCCCTAATACTGACTTGATTGCACGTCCCATATTCTGGAATTGAACAGCATCCCTATTATCGTACCGGTCGCCACGCGGATCGTATTGATCACGGCGCGGATCATATTGGTCTGGAGGGACGTTTTCATAGCCATCGGGAGGATACCCCTGATCAATCGAGCCGGGATATGGCGGCGCCTGAGGACCGTAATACCCATCAGGACGAGTTTGAGCATTTCTCCACCACTGTTCACGAAAGTTGTTAAGTTCCGGATTTCGACCTGGCTGATAGCGGGAATCACCCGGATACTGTGATTGCTCCCACCACTGCCGACGTTGATTATCGAGTTCAGGATTTCGTCCCGGATAATAACGCGATCCGTCCGGATTATTGGCCTGATTCCACCATTGCTCACGGTACGAATCCAGCTCAGGATTTCCACTCGGCATATTCCTGCGTCCCGGCTCGAATGGCATCTGCGTATCTTGCCACCATTGTTGCTGATAACCATTGCCTTGGTTTCGATAAGCTACCGTTCGTGAGGAGTTGAAGAAGATATCGCCGTTGATCATCGATTGTTGTCTGGAATAACGCTGCTGACGAGCCTGTTCACGCACCGCGTCAAACTGCTGCGCCTCATATTGACGCGACTGATCGTAGTCCATTCCCGGGTAGTTATAGCGCTCTGGATTGTTGCAAACGTCATTGCACGAATTGCTTGATGGAGCATAGTTTTGCGGTCCGTAATCACGTCGCACATAGCGCTGATCATAACTTTGCGGTCCGTATTCATTTGATGAGAATTGAGAATCATATCCCTGAGGTCCATACGCATCAAGCTGCGACGGCGGAGCTACGCGGTAGGACTGATCGCGAGAATTTTGATAGTACTGATACGGCTCACGTGCCGAATATTGCGCCCGGCCAGGAGCCTCACAGGGTAGACAATTTTCGCGCCCTTGATGATGAGAGTTAGAGCGTTGGTTCTCACGTACAACGGGAGGTATGGTTCCAGCATGTGGCGCATTGTGATGCTTGTTGTTCTCGTGATGAGGATAATAGGGAGCTGGAACAGATCGCTCGCCATTATGTTGCGACTTTTGGTGGCAGAAATAGCCTGGATTGCCTAGCTCCTTTTCCAGACTACGGAATGCCTGTCCGCCATACGCTTCTTTGCACCAGTCTGCCCGGCGATCACTAGATGCGTCCGAACTATTCTCTGGCTTGTGATTCGCGGGTTTCTCCCGCCCTTTTGCATAATCCATTTGTAAACCCGATTGCCCAGTGCCTTAAACCACCAACAATTTACAACGGCCCCACGCTACAGTCCCCACGGTATCTCCCCCTCAGGGTGGGAATAACCGCAGCAAGATTAAAATGAATTTGTAATAAGAACCGAGCAAGGTTTGACACAATCCCCCGGCTCCTTCAAAGACCCGGGCAGCACTTTCCTAAAACTGAAGCGGTACCGGCTAAGTTCTCATGTTTTTCTGCCGCGCAGATTTTCCCCGAAACTCTGCGTTTTCGCGAAAATCTAAACGGCACAGGGAAGTGTTCTTTAATTACACGAACTCATACCAGTTTTTTCGCAGAGCTTTGACTATAACTTCGACTCGGTCAGAAATGGTGTAAGCCTCCGCCTCATGATAGCCAGCTCGCCTTATCTCCGACCGCCGGCGTTCCAAATGCCGATACTCCTCACTTAGCATAGACACAACAACAACGATGAAGCGACGAAGGGTCAATTTCAGAGGATCCTCATTGTTCTCTATCTGCGGATAGAGCTGCTGCGCATAAGCAAACTTGTCTTTTGCTTTAACGCCCGATAGATTGCCTACGCGATCAACATAATCCTCTATCAGCGAACGACACAGGCGAATTTCCTCTAACAGAACAGCAGGCACGAAGCCACTTTCAAACAATGGGCGGAAACTGTTTTCATCCTGGAGACAGGCAAGTAATTCGAGATCATATTCACCACCTTCCATTGCGAATATAGACTCTTCGATTCTGTCCATCCGCTCTTGCACGCGCTTTCCGTTTTGCGACTGCATTGCATTCTGCCTTGCCGAATCAATCAATCTCTGAGCCCGACTCAACTCAGCTGGAGTAAGCGGCACATCACGCCGCAAGCGAAGCACCTCTAAAAGAAAGATGCTGTCAGGCGCGTAACCTATCGCATCTGAATATTTCTCAAACAAAATCTTCAGTTTGCTTCCGTGCTGACCAAACAACAGCCCGATCTCATCAGCAATCATGCGAATAATGAGCACATCTTGCTCCATATGACCGAGTTCATGCAACATTGATGACATGAACTCCTCTGTAAGCGGCTTATCATCAAGCAAGCAAATAGTGCTGAACTCCACAGTCCCCGCTCCGATGATGTAGGATGCGGCAACTCCAGGCACATCAGTAGAGCGTATTTTTGCATGTGGCAAAGCCAGTGACTTTGTCACTCCATCAACAATTGGTTGAAGAGCATTCAATCTTTGATCAGTGATCTTCTTAATATCGGCACGCTTATTCTCGAGACGCTTAAGCTCTGTCTGGTAGGCAACTAGATCCGCACTCGGATCCTTCCCAGCAAACTCCTCTGCCTCTTTCTCGAATTCCTTAAACTGTTCCATTACGCCGGCAGGACCTTTCCACTGGAAAGTTGATGCCAACTTGCTCAGATAGAACAATAGATTCAAATTCAGCATTGGAAAGGGTTCCAAATGGGCAGGAACCGAACCTTCATGTTGCCAGTGGTCTATCAAAGCCATTGTTGCGGTGTACGCTACAACATCGTCCTCATCTCTGGTGGCATACCAGAGACTGCGTTCATAACTGACAGGTTCGAGGGCATGCAAGAGTTGCATCGCTTGAATTTTCACATCCTGTCGAATCATGTTTGACTCTGGAGAATAACGCATTCCAGCAGGGTTGGGATCCCCTAAAATCTCCGCGAGTAAACCTTCCTGTTCCTCCGGTCGAGCATCGAGGCATTTCCATACACTTGGAAAATACTGCAAACATAGACTCGATTTCCTATAATCATCTACAGCCCCTAGAACATCCATAAGCAGCATGGGGCGTGCCATTCCATCGTTGAGCAATTTGAAGTAATCACCATTTTGTAATCGCTGCAATAAAATAGCTTCGGCTATTTCCGGCTCGCCTTTGTTGAAGAGACTTATCAAAGCTGGAATGCATGCCCGTGAATGACTGCGAGCGATGTGCCCAAGCTGATTGATTGTCTCGGCATGTTCTATTTCAGAAAGATATGAAATTGCAATCGATGCAATTTCAGCATCGCCAGTGCTCTCGGCAATCTGCCGAACAGCGGCAAAATCCCTCTCGTCGGACAAAATTCTCAATTGAATCTTCAGCGAATCCAGAGCTTTTGATGCCCGACGCTGCTCATTGAGGTTCTCATTTCCCAGAGATTCATTTCCTCTCAGAGATTTTATTTTGGAACCAATGGCAGCGACAAAAGCCGCGCTCGACTTGAACACCTTGTGCACTATGGCGGTGTTTGATTTCTCATTCTCTGCGGGTGGTCCGCTATGGCTCATCGTTCCCCCGAACGCGATGTAATTGGATACAGATTAGTGCTTTGTGCTGCCTGAGGCAATTGAGGAAAATACGTAGGAAAAACTCCAAAAAAGCCTGGACCGGCAGAAGACAGACTCCCGAGAGATTAATTCTGAAATTTAGCACCCGGGTGCGGAACCCTGGGTTAGGAATCCGGGTGCGGAAGTCTGGTTTCGGGATCCGGGTTCGGTTCAGGATTCGGTTCAGGATTCGGTTCGGGATCCGGTTCTGGATCCGGTTCTGGATCCGGTTCTGGATCCGGTTCTGGATCCGGTTCGGGATCCGGTTCTGGATCCGGTTCTGGATCCGGTTCGGGATCCGGTTCTGGATCCGGTTCTGGATCCGGTTCTGGATCCGGTTCTGGATCCGGTTCTGGATCCGGTTCTGGATCCGGTTCGAGATCCGATTGGATGATCGAATCTGGATCGATACCGGGTTCGGAAGTTTCGGTTTGTTTTCGGGCGTTGGACCAAAGCTGAGGCACCAGCAGCGGGGCATTCAACATTACAGCGCGCAGCTCACTTCACGCCAGTCGCAGAGTCAGGCTTGTCGTTAAGGTTGTTTTCGCTACTCCCCTTGTTATAGGAACGTCCCGTTGTCTTAACGTAACCCTGCCCGTTTCCGCCTGTAACTGACTTTGTCTTATCATAGCTGCCGCCGTTTGCTGGGCTTCCTGTGAGATCCGTCGACTTACTGTAGCCCTGCCCATTTCCAGCTGTCACTGACTTTGTCTTGTCATAGCTGCCACCATTTGCTGGGCTTCCTGTGAGATCCGTCGACTTACTGTAGCCCTGCCCATTTCCAGCTGTCACTGACTTTGTCTTGTCATAGCTGCCACCATTTGCTGTGCTTCCTGTGAGATCCGTCGACTTACTGTAGCCCTGCCCGTTTCCAGCTGTCACTGACTTTGTCTTGTCATAGCTGCCACCATTTGCTGTGCTTCCTGTGAGATCCGTCGACTTACTGTAGCCCTGCCCGTTTCCAGCTGTCACTGACTTTGTCTTGTCATAGCTGCCACCATTTGCTGTGCTTCCTGTGAGATCCGTCGACTTACTGTAGCCCTGCCCGTTTCCAGCTGTCACTGACTTTGTCTTGTCATAGCTGCCACCATTTGCTGTGCTTCCTGTGAGATCCGTCGACTTACTGTAGCCCTGCCCGTTTCCAGCTGTCACTGACTTTGTCTTGTCATAGCTGCCACCATTTGCTTTACTTCCTGTAAGATCCGTCGACTTACTGTAGCCCTGCCCGTTTCCAGCTGTCACTGACTTTGTCTTGTCATAGCTGCCACCATTTGCTGTGCTTCCTGTCGTTTCAACAGTTTTGGTCAGCCCACTCTCTTTGCTGTAACTGTAGTCACGATTCACATCATATGAGCCACCATTTTTGGTGGTGCCACTCTTGTCGCCCCATTGCGACCAATTTCTTCGCTGGTTTGAACCGAGTTTGCTTAGCCGCCAGGTACCGTTTGCATTCCCTATTGTCGGAGCATTAGATGGCACACGATTCTTTAAGAGTAAACTTGCTGTGCGATTTGCTGCAGTATCCGTGTGTTGTAGCCTGTTCAATCGGTTTTGTCGCTCCTCAGCTCTTTTGGAGAATTTACCTGGAGTATGTTCTGACATTTCTCGCAGTCGGTTGAACTTTTCGTTCCCACCGCGTTCACTCAACTGCGTCCGAAGATTAGTCAACGCACTGTCGCGCTCATTTCTTTTTCTTGAAAAATCTCCAGCCCCCATTAAATCCGCGGCTCGACCCAACCGGCTCCCAGGAAGATTCTGGTTGGACGCTGAACCAGAACCATAAGCATCGGCCATACCTGCATTCTTAGTCGCTCTTGAAACCGAAGCAGCACGCGCCCCGCTGGAACGAGCACCTCCACCATGCCCACCCCGAGCTTCAGCCCCTAAGCCGGAAAGCAGTGTGACAGAAATTCCAGTCAGAATAATCAGCTTAAATCGCAGCATAATAATTGACCTCGCAGCACTAATAGACTCATACGCAAATCAGGCGGAAAGGTTCTGCCAATTTTCGAGATCTAATGTCGGCGTACACAAATCTAAATTAAACGAAAACCGGAGTTTGGAAAATCCTATCCGGTACCGCTTCAGTTCCGGAGGAAAATCCTATCCGGTACCACTTCAGTTCCGGAGAAAATATTATCCGGTACCACTTCAGTTCCGGAGAAAATATTATCCGGTACCGCCTCAGTTCCGGGGAAAATCTTATCCGGTACCGCTTCAGTTCCGGAGAAAATCCTATCCGGTACCGCTTCAGTTCCGGAGAAAATCTTCGGGGGAAGAAAACCAACCGTTCCGGCAGCATCACATCAATAAACCACCGATTAGCCCAGTCTGGACGAACATCCTCTTCCAACAATTTCTCTCGACGACATATTGGAGGAGTTCCAGAAAACTGCGGATTTGTAGCGCAGAAAATGCAAAAACTCGACCAGCGCGAAACGCACTCTGATATCGACTACAAATCGATCTCTCATTCTTCTGATTTTCTCTGATCACCACTTAGGCTCTCAAAACAATCTTGTTTAGCTGCGGAGATCAACCTTTCTACGGATGTTTATATTCGGCGCTTTGTTAGACTGAAATTGGACGAATAAAAAAGAAGGTCTATATGAACCTCTTAAGCGCAGTTCTCGGACTAACAATTGCTGTCTTGCTCGCTGGCTCCATAGTAGAATGGTTGACGAGGCTTCGCGACGGAAAGCCGAATGGATCAAAAAATCCATAGCTCTCAACGCTCTATAAGGAATCCCACGTGCTACTAAATGCCAAGAAAACAATCGATATTTACACGAACTCAACTTCAATATCAAAATCCGCAGTGGCTCTGCTCGAAGAGCACTGTTGTTATTCCCGATGGAATATAGTCTTGCATGACGTTCGAAAAATGCGCGAATACGACTTAGCAAAACTGAGAGGGCTGAGCGAAATCCCGTCCCTAATAGTAGATGGCACACTAGTCCACTCGGGTGGACTTAACGTGGAAGATCTGATCAGAATTGGTCTCAACGACTGGGCTCCACTTGCTTCTTAGGTATTGAAATTTTCGCGCTGGCATTCATTAGCGCGGGTATCCACTGGCGCTGGCATTTATTCGCGCTGGTATCCTTTCGCGCTGGCATTCATTAGCGCGGGTATCCACTGGCGCTGGCATTTATTCGCGCTGGTATCCTTTCGCGCTGGCGTCCATTCGCGCCGGCATCCATTCGCACTGGCATCCATTCGCGCCGGCATCCATTCGCACTGGCATCCTTTCGCGCCGGCATCCATTCGCACTGGCATTTATTCGCGCTGGTATCCTTTCGCGCCGGCGTCCGGTTCCGTCCCAGCGTCCTTTCGCGCTGGCGTCCGATTCCGTCCCGGAGTCAGCATTCCCGGTAGCCTTTACTCCTTCCAACAAAATCCAGAAATCGAATTGGGTCACAACAATGCCCCTAGCATAGTTCTATTGCATCAAACACCTGGCTGTGCAATACGAAGCTGTGCACTACGAAGCTGTGCACTACGAAGCTGTGCTATACCAAGATCTGCTATACCAAGATCTGCACTACGAAGCTGCGCAATACGAAGATCTCCACTACAAAGATCTGCACTACGTTGCACGAGTGCCGTGACAACAACTATGCCCGGCTTCTGGCTTGATTTGCCCGGTCACATCGGCTTGCTCTGCATCAGACTCAAGTCCCTCTATTCATCCTGTACTGAACTTGTATCGGCAGGATCAATCACGGACTCAAGACCAAACGCAGGATAACTTGTTTCCTCACCCTCTGTGGTTTCGATCAAAGCAGGTTCTACTGCAGCATAAGATTTATGAGCCAACCAATCATTTTCGGCATCAGAAAGTTCTACAAGATGATCATTTAGAGCATCTATTCGTTTTTGAACCAATTCCTCTTTGGTTGGTATCTCCGGTGGAACCGGAAAGTGATACTCCTCTTTAGGTGTAAACCAGTGATAGAGAGCTTTCTGTATAAGCCCTCGAACAGGGGAAAACAGCACACTACCCTTTGCGTGCAACCGTGCCAAAAAGTCATCATAAGGCTCTTCGTTATGATGCTGATGCTTTTCTAGATACTGATGCTCCCGAATCAACCGAGCAAAATCACTTCCATCCAGCGGAAACGGTTCTTCGTTCTCGTGCGCCTTAAAATATGCTCGCCTACGCCGTTCTTCTGCATCTTCTTTGATTCCAAACATGGCGCCCCCAGTGAACAGGTCCAGGGCTGCTCTTTGTTATAAGGTTTTCGACACTTGGAGTGTAACTCAAGTGAGGGATGCTTACCTCCCCCAAAGGAAGCATTATCGTAATCCCTTCGGCTGATACCAAATAAGGTGGCAAGGAACTATCAATGCAGTCTTTATGCACCGCAATGTAATTTGGATTCTGCAGAAACGAATCTGCTACGCCCCTCACCTCAACGCCCAAGCCTCAGTAGCAATAAGTCTTTTCAGACAAACAAAACAAAATCCATCACGAATTGAACACAACAGCTTATGCGAGATAATCATGAATGTGAAAGCAACCTCCATTCGAAATACAATCATCAAAAACAGCACACACTACAAGACAACCACGAACTGAACGCACGGTTATTCGAAACATAACCACGCACAAAACAACACACACGACAAGACAATCACGAACTCAACGCACCGTTCAATCTACTGAACGCACCGTTTATTCGAAACATCCAAGCAGCAAAACAGCACGCACTACAAGATAATCTTGAACTGAACGCACTGTCCAATCTACTGAACACACCGTCTATTCGAAACATCCAAGCAGCAAAACAGCACGCACTCCAAGATAATCTTGAACTGAACGCACTGTCCAATCTACTGAACACACCGTTGTTCGAAACATCCACGCAGCAAAACAGCACACACTATAAGACCATCACGAATTAGAAGCAGCCTGCAGAATGCATTGCGCAAAATCTTGCCAGCAGCAGGAAGTTACATCGATGGCTTTCCATTGTCCGCAAGTTCGGCCTGGCGACGAAGATTTTGGGAACGCTCCTCCGCCTCCGCAGCACGTTTAAGATGCTCTCTTGCTTGCGCCATGATGAGTTTCTGCTGATCATAATTCATCATGCCGCCCTCAGCATAAGCGATGCATTTGTCAGCCTTTTTCCTCAGGGCGATTGCGGTCTTCTCTTCTTTGTCGGCATCTAGCAACAGGCGTGCAATTGCCGGCGGTGTATCAGGTCCGGGCAATCTTCGCGGAAGCAACTTTCTGGCTGCTTGATCTGCCACCATTGGCGGTTCTGGAGTACTTGGTACTGGCTTCGGTGTCAAAGCAGCGGCAGAAGCTTTTGTCGCCTCAGCCACTTTCGCGGCCTTGGCGGCTAGGTTCTCTTTCACCTTTCCGCCAATCGTAGCGATACGCTTTTGCTTCTCTTTCAATTTTTCTGCAAGTGCCTTAGCAATCTCACTAGCATTAGCAGCGGCCGAGCTCTGCTGAACAGCTGCTTTACTCTGCGGAGGAACAGGTCTCAGTACAGGTTGGGTACCTTCCGATTCCTCATCCTTTAATGAATTAGCTATATCCTTAGTCTGCTCTTTTCCTCTAGCATTAATTGCCATATGCTTTGCTCTATCTAGCAACTTCAATCGCATTGACTCGCGCTTCGCGGCGGAAGCATCTGTAATACCTGCGTTAGCAACAGGCACACCTTCGCGTAGAGCTGGGCTTGCTCCAAACTGCGCCTTTTCTGGTTCGCCGAGCTTAGCAGCTTTTGAACGCTCAGCTTTCTCAGCAGCGTCTCTGGATTGCGCTACATGGATGCCATCTTCCTTTGCCTTCCTAGCCACCAACTCAGCTTTCTGGTTTGCCTCTTGCTTCTTCGCCAAAGCAATTCTTATCTTGTCGTCTTGCTCTTTTCTGGCTTTCTCAACTGCTTTTCTTTCTTCCTCTGCCTGCTGGGCTCGCGCAACTTTCAAAGTCTCTTCACGCGTCTTCTTCTGGGCTTCTGCCAGTTTGCGTTCTTCTTCCAGTTGATGGGATTTCGCTACTGCAGCCTCTTCCTTCAGGCGTTTCGCTTCCGCCACTTTCGTTTGTTGTTGAGCCTTAGACTCAGCAGCAGCTTGCTTGGCTTTGGCAATCTGCTCAGCTTTCTCAGCAGCTAATTTAGCAGCGGCTTCTTGCTCTTTTGCACGAGCAAGTTCTCTAGATTGAGCCTCTGCAGCTTTGGCTCTAGCGGCTTGCTCAGCCTTAGCCAGCTTGAGCTTTTCTTTCTCAGCAGCTTCTTTTGCTTTAGCGAGTTCTTTTTGCTTCTCTGCCTCAGCGGCCTGTCTTGCCTCTTCCTTAGCCAGAGCAATTTCCTTCTGCTTCAACTCTTCAGCCCTGGCTCTGGCAGATTCTTTGGCTTTACGCACAGCCTCTTTTGCCTCAGCAATTTTCCTTGCTTTTTCCTCCTCAGCTTTTAAGCGCGCAGCTTCCTCTTCAGCAGCTTTAAGTCTGGCGATCTCTTTTTGCTTCGCTTCTTCTGCCTTTGCTTTCGCGATCTCTTTCTGCTTCGCTTCTTCTGCCTTTGCTTTCGCGATCTCTTTTTGCTTCGCTTCTTCTGCTTTTGCTTTCGCGATCTCTTTTTGCTTCGCTTCTTCTGCTTTTGCTTTCGCGATCTCTTTTTGCTTCGCTTCTTCTGCCTTTGCTTTCGCGATCTCTTTCTGCTTCGCTTCTTCTGCCTTTGCTTTCGCGATCTCTTTTTGCTTCGCTTCTTCTGCCTTTGCTTTCGCGATCTCTTTTTGCTTCGCTTCTTCTGCCTTTGCTTTCGCGATCTCTTTTTGCTTCGCTTCTTCTGCTTTTGCTTTCGCGATCTCTTTTTGCTTCGCTTCTTCTGCCTTTGCTTTCGCGATCTCTTTTTGCTTCGCTTCTTCTGCTTTTGCTTTCGCGATCTCTTTTTGCTTGGTTTCGTCAGACTTTACTTTAGCAATCTCTTTCTGCTTCGCTTCATCTTTCGATTGCTGAAGTCTGGCAAGTTCTTCTTTTGCTTTAGCAGCAGCTTTTTCCTTCTCTTCCTTAGCCCTAAGCTCAGCAGCCATCTCAATCTTAGTTTTTGGAACGGCGGTCTCTTTCTTCTTCACTTCAGCTTGCAATTGGTGGCGCTCACCGGGAAGAAGCGCTAACTTAAATCCACCTGTGCCGCGAAGCTCTTCTATTTTCGAAATCATAGTTTTGAGATCAGCGACAATTTTCGGACTTTGATGTGACAAATAGAACTTCATCTCTGGCGTGTCACAAACACTTGCGTATGAGAACTGCGCAAACCCCATTTGCAAATCAGCGCACTTCATCACTTTGGTGAAGCCACGTCGAGCCAAACCATCGCAAACATTTAAATCGGAACTGTCCATCGATTTAGAGATTATCAACTCAGTTCCTGGACCGAGGGCAATGATCTGCCCGTTCGATAACTTGAACAGAACGTCCTTGTCCTTACCCGATATATTGAACACTCTTACGATGTTGCCCGAAACATTCATTATCAGAGAATTGGAGCGTCCAAACAAACTGCCATAAATTGTTTTGAAACAGGAGTACTCCAGACTGGAATCCGCGCGTAAAAGTGCAGTGCGGATTTCAGTTCGGCGATCTCCCCCGCGAATATTGAGAGGCATTGGAACGACAGAGAGAATGCGCTTATGCTCTGCATCCTCAAGCGCCCGAGTGAGATTCAAGCTAGGCTCAAGGAACTTGTACCAGGCTCTTTGCACATTGGTTATCGCTCCATCCGAGGCTGAAGCTGCAGCATTCACAGCAGATTGAGTGAGAACCGGGCTCGTAGTCTCTTGTCCCTCGAATGAGCTCTCTGGAGACACTCCTAATTTTTCGGTGAACGGCGAAGGCGCAAAAAATGGTGAAGAAGGATTAGCAAATCTTCCCTGAGGAAGGACGGATCCAAAGTTAGAACCTGTTAAGCTACTGCTCGAATCTTGTGCGCTTGCCGCTGGTATACAACCGAGCTGAGCAGACAAAAATATCGAGTAGGCTGCTAAACCGATGCCGACAGTAGCTTTACGGTAATTGCTCACGCGCATTAACTCCGACTAAACAGGTCTTAAAACTGAACTATAAGTATAGCTAGACCAGCCTATTTGCATCTTGAGAAAGTTTTATGTACCAATGCTTTGGGGGCTATCCGATGGATGCCGATCCGGATCCTGGTCCACTGTAGTTCTCATGTATTTCTGCGCCAGAAGGCGCGCAGATTTTTCCGAAAACTCAAACGGTAACGGTTTAGTTCTCTTGTTTTTCTGCGCCACAAGGCGCGCAGATTTTCCCGGAAACTCAAACGGTACCGGTTTAGTTCTCTTGTTTTTCTGCGCCACATAGCGCGCAGATTTTCCCGGAAACTCAAACGGTACCGGTTTAGTTCTCCTGTTTTTCTGCACCCGAAGGCGCGCAGATTTTCCCGGAAACTCAAACGGTACCGGTTTAGTTCTCCTGTTTTTCTGCACCCGAAGGCGCGCAGATTTTCCCGGCAACTCAAACGGTACCGGTTTAGTTCTCCTGTTTTTCTGCGCCACAAGGCGCGCAGATTTTCCCGGAAACTCAAACGGTAACGGTTTAGTTCTCTTGTTTTTCTGCGCCACAAGGCGCGCAGATTTCCCGGAAACTCAAACGGTAACGGTTTAGTTCTCTTGTTTTTCTGCACCACAAGGCGCGCAGATTTTCCCGGAAGCTCAAACGGTACCGGTTTAGTTCTCTTGTTTTTCTGCGCCACAAGGCGCGCAGATTTTCCCGGAAACTCAAACGGTACCGGTTTAGTTCTCCTGTTTTTCTGCACCCAAAGGCGCGCAGATTTTCCCGGAAACTCAAACGGTACCGGTTTAGTTCTCCTGTTTTTCTACGCCACAAGGCGCGCAGATTTTCCCGGAAACTCAAACGGTACCGGTTTAGTTCTCCTGTTTTTCTGCGCCACAAGGCGCGCAGATTTTCCCGGAAACTAAAACGCTACCGATCTTGGTCTGGATGGCAATCTGGCTCCTGGACTTGATGCAGATCCGGGTCCGGGTCCGGAATCTGGCTCCTGGAGTGGACGTCCGTCTGCATCTAAGCTCGGAGCCGGTCGGAATGCCTACTAAAGAATTTTTAGCTTTCGAAGTGGATAAGTGATCGACCACGAACCACTGCTTAGAATCGCAGTACGCAACGATGCGAGGTAGAGAAAATAATCATGCTCATCGAACGCTTCGTATTCTGCAGCCTCATCAACACCGATGATTTCAGGCGCTCCCGACGACAAAAAACGTTTTTTGAAATCACGTAATGGCTTCGTAATCTTCCAACTAGGACTGGACAAAAGAGTACGAATTTCTTGCTCAAGCGGCTCGATTTTCGAAAGAACTTTGTACAGTGAAGGTGGCGGTCCCGGGCGCCTGAACGCCAGAAATGCAAGTTCACGAAACTCTATCGGATCAATATGCTTTCCGGAATTGCTTATCTCCTGAGCACCAAAAAACAAGTCCCCCTCGGTCAGATTTTGCACAGCACCCGCGATGTTGGCTAGCTCTTGTGCCATATATTCATCAACCGATCGCTTCATTCTTTTTAGCGTAATTTCATGCTTGCGTCCGAGCCGTATCAAATCGAGGGCAAAAAGCAGCGACTTGATATTGCCGATACTTGTCGATGAACCATGCATACGGAAATAGCAGAGCACATCACTGGTTCCGAAGAAATTTCCATTTCGCAAAAGTCGAAACCAGTAATCGAGATCTCCTGTATGGTGAAAAGAAGAATCAAAACCAGCACCAATAAATTCTCGTCTAAACATAACAGTTGCAGGCTCTCCAATCTTGTTCATCACAGGAAAGAAACACTGCTTCACAGCCATGAATCCAGACACAGGAACATCGTGATCTATTTTGGAGCGATATGCACGATCAAGATCTTCCGATTGCAACTTATTGTTGACCTCGTTTATAAACCCTCGACGCGACGCAAAAAGAGAGATATTGCGATCGGCACGCAATGCCGTCACGGCTCTTCCGAGAAACTTCGAATCCAGAACATCATCCTGCGCAAAGGGTTTTATAAACTCGCCCCGGGCGACTTGCATACAGCGATTGTAATTCTCGAACAAACCAAGACGAGTTTTGTTCTGCCAGAATTTTATTCTTTTATCTTTTTGGGCAAACCCTTTTATTATCTCCAAGGAACCATCAGTGGAACCGTCATCAGAAATCAACAACTCAAAATTGTCGTAGGTCTGAGCAAGCACGCTTTCTACGGATTCTCTTAAATAATCCTTCCCGTTAAACACAGGTAAGCAGACAGAAACGAGACCCGCTTCGGACTGATCAAACGGAACATCAGGCACAATCTCACGTTCTTCAACTATCGGCTCGAAGCTGCTGAAGTTCATCACAGCTCTACCAAACCGTCCTGTAGACATTGAATAATCCGTTTCTGAAACCAGCTCATTGATTCTTGCGGCAATAGCTTGCGATGAGTATTTTTGTCGAATGACTTCGCGAGCTTTTTCCCCTTTGGCTCTTGCGCGTTCAGGGTTTTCAAAAACCTCTCGCATCAATTGCCCCGCAATTAATGGATCCGGCTCAGCCCAGATGCTTCCTTTTGAGTACGGACGGTGTTCACGATCTATCTCTACCAGTTCGTACGGAACAAGATAGGAATTGTCCTCACTCATGAAGTCCATGTTGCCCGAGTAACCAGTAGCTATAACTGGCTTGGCACCAAGCATAGACTCAGCAAGGGTGAGACCAAAACCTTCGGCACGGTGCAAAGAGACATAGCAATCTGCCAGATTCATCATGCTATCAACATCTGTACGACTCAGTTTCTTGTTTACAAGCGAGATCCTGGCATCGCCACAGGCGTCTCTCATTGCCTGCCAGTATTGGAGATCCGCGGCTTCATTTATGACTTTGATTACAAGTCGAGCTTTTTCGTCCTTACTAAACGCCGAACGAAATGCCTTTATCAAATTAAGTGGATTCTTTCGCTCTGCAATGCTGAAAAAATCACAGAGGAACAGAAAAATTGTTTCGTCCTCTCCCCATGAAAAATGGTCTCGCGTACAATTTGCTTTCGGGAAAAGCTCTACCAGTGGTGGCACCGTTTTTACTGGCAATTCAAAATTTTTCTCAAAAATGCTTTTGACGAAATCTGTGCCTGCCCAAATTTCATCGAATATTGCTGCACCTTTATGCCAAGACATAGGCGGTGGTGAATCAATTTCCCACCACCAAGAACCAATGTTGTAGGAACGCTTTAGCAGGTCAAATCCAAGCCGTTTGTCAATGTCGTAGATTTGTACTGGAAAAGGATTAGCAACAATAAGATTCAGATTAGAAGCTGACTTTGGATCAAGAGTTTCGAAATCGAGAGGCTCTTGAGTGTCTGGTGTCAGAGAAATATCGCCACACTGCACATTCCAGGATAGTTTTTGGAAGGCTCTTGCATAGCCACGCGCCGCCTGACCAATTCCATTGGTCGTAGACAAAAAGCCTATGACATTAACACCATTCTTGGAAGCCGATAACATACACACACTTATCTGTTCATTACTTTTAGTATCGCATCTGCCTCCAAATAATTTTTGTCAGATAACAAGATGAGAAGCTGTATAAGCGAAAAGTTAGCTTTCACGCAGAAAACAATGGGGTCAGGTCAAGCTGTTTTATGGTTTTATGCTAAGAGAGAATTTTTGAATACCCCAAGACCTACCGATCAGAAACTCTATCCATGGCTAGCAAAAATATCATTATCACTGGAATAACCGGCATGGCGGGCTCGCACTTAGCCGACTTTATTTTGAAAGAAAGCAGTGAGAGTAGAATTTTCGGGACGAAGCGATGGAGAAGCTCATTAGCCAACGTTAAGCATTTGGCGGATAAGATCGAGCTTGTCGATTGCAACCTAATGGATGCATCAGCAGTTATCCAAACCATAGAACGCATAAAACCTGACATGGTTTTTCACCTTGCTGCACAATCATACGTCCCTGAATCCTGGCGCAGTCCGGCTGCAACGCTTACCGACAATATGATGATGCAGTTGAATCTTCTTGAGGCAATTAGATTCAGCGGTCTTGAACCCGTTATTCAACTCGCTTGCAGTTCAGAAGAGTACGGAATGGTAAAGGAACATGAGTTGCCTATCAATGAAAGCAATGAACTTCGCCCACTCAGCCCGTATGGAGTAAGCAAAGTAACCCAAGACATGATGGGATATCAGTACTGGGCAAGCTATGGCATGAAAATTATTAGGACGAGAACCTTCAATCACGAAGGTCCGCGACGCGGCGAAGTCTTCGTCACTAGCAACTTTGCAAAACAAATCGCTGAAATCGAACTTGGTTTGCGCGAACCAGTTTTGAAAGTTGGCAATCTAACAGCTAAACGTGATTGGACAGACGTTCGCGACATAGTTCGCGCCTACTGGCTTGCAGTGCACCATTGCAACCCCGGCGAAGCATACGTACTCGCCAGCGGGCAGAGTCGAAGCGTACAAGAACTGGTTGATTATCTATTGAGCCTATCCACAAAGAAAATTCAGATTGAACTTGATCCCGAAAGATTACGTCCAAGCGATGTACCGTTGCTGGAAGGCGATAGTTCGAAATTTCGAGCTTGCACCGGGTGGAAGCCAGAATACACATTCGAACAGATGATAGAGGATTTGCTGAATTATTGGCGCGATCGATTACGAGCGAGTACAGCGGACCTCCGAAACTAGGTTTTTCCGGACTAGAGCGAATCACAACGCAATCGGTACCGCTTCAGTTCGGATTCATGTTTAGGTGCGTAAGCGATTTTTCTACTCATACGTTTTTTCTGCCAAGGGCAAATCACAACGCAAACGGTACCGCTTCTGTTCCACTGCTCAAACGGTACCGCTTCAGTTCGGATTCGTGTTTATCTACGCAAGCAGTTTTCTTACACATACGTTTTTTCTGCCAAGGGCAAATCACAACGCAAGCGGTACCGCTTCAGTTCCACTGCTCAATCGGTACCGCTTCAGTTCGGATTCGTGTTTATCTACGCAAGCAGTTTTCTTACACATACGGTTTTTCTGCCAAGGGCAAATCACAACGCAATCGGTACCGCTTCTGTTCCACTGCTCAAACGGTACCGCTTCAGTTCGGATTCGTGTTTATCTACGCAAGCGGTTTATCTGCGGCGTCTTCTCTTCGGAGCAGGCGCAGAGGCACCAGCCGGCGGCGCATTCGGATCCGCTTTTCCAAAGAATTTTTCCAAGACGACCTTCGCGATAGGAGCAGCCGCGGTACCACCGTGACCACCATGCTCAACAAATGCGCACATTGCAATTCGCGGATTATCTGCGGGTGCATAACAACAAAACCAAGCGTGCGTCTTACTGCCAGCTGGTGGGGCTTCAGCCGAACCAGTTTTACCGGCTACTTCCACATTTCCCAACCTGGTGGCACCACCAGTTCCTGATGCAACAACTGCTTTCAAGCCATTGGACACAACATTCATATACTCAGGCTTTATTTTTAAGATTTCCTGGCGCGGTGGTGGAATCTGTCTATCCCCAATCTTTATCACCAAATGCAGGTCTGGCACTTTCCCCTTCATTCCAAGCCCCGCGTACATTCGGCAAGCTTGCATAGGTGTCACCTGCAAAAATGTCTGTCCAATCGACATGTGCAAAGTGTTACCCGGGTACCACTTTTCTCCGTAAACTCGTTCCTTCCACTTAGAGTCTGGCACTAGACCCGTGCTCTCGTGCGGTAGTTCGATCCCAGTGGGGCGGCCAGCACCAAATTTCAGCCCCCACTCACGAATTTGCTCTGGTGTCATATGCAGTGCCATCTGATAAAAAGCAGAGTCTCGTGACCAGGCAAGACATTTTACGAGGTCGAACAATCCAGATGTAGATGTCCAATCGTGAAAGAAAAAGTTCCCCAACGCAAGACCACCGTTAACGTGCAACTTCGTATCAGGCTTCACCACTTTGTATTGCAAAGCCGCTAGCATTGTGATGGCTTTCCAGATAGATCCAGGTGGGAACCCAGAAAGTGCACGATTAAAGAGCGGGTGGTCTGGTGCATTCAATTTTTTCCAGACAGCAGGTGTGATTCTTCTAGTGAAGCAATTAGGGTCAAACTTCGGGTTAGAAACACAAGCCAGAAGCTCGCCAGTCTGAGGGTCACAAGCGACGACCGCACCATGACGGTCACCCAGAGCCTGCGCTGCTGCAGCCTGCAACTCAGCGTCAACAGACAGTACAATCGGCAACCCCGGTTGCGCTTCTTTAGTGACCACAGGATGTGCGGTATCTTTAGAAAATGTTCGTCCGGATGCATTCACCCGAATACGCTGCTCACCATCGATGCCTCTAAGCTGAGGGTCGTAGTACTTCTCACAGCCCTCCTGACCAACAACATCTCCCATTTTTCGCTCGGGATGCAATTTCAATTGCGACTCGGTGATTTCGCCACAATATCCGAGAATGTGGCAGAACAATTCACCCTGCGGATAGTTTCGGCTAATGTCCGGAAGAATATCTACGCCATTGAGAAAGAATTGTTGGTCGTAAAATGCGCTAACAGTTCGCAGGTCAAGGTCGCGTTCTATCACTACGGGTAGTACCGAATCAGACTGCGCTGCGACCTCCAAGCGCTCCTTCATTTCAGCCTCGGTGACATTACCGAGAATGCGTGAAAGCCGACGGCTCAAATCATCAATATTTTCAAGTTGCAGAGGAATTGCAACCAGCGACAGGGTCTCCTTGTTCGCAGCGATTATAGTTCCATGGCGATCGTATAAAATACCGCGAGGCGCACGCAAAAATGTCACGCGCGTTGAATTCTCCAACGCTCTGTTTTTGTAAAAGTTATTCTGCACGATCTGCAACCAAACCAGGCGAGCACTGAGCGCAACAGTCGCCAGTCCAACACAGAAAAACAAAACGAACATCTTGAACTTAGCATGCTCAATCGGAGGAAAATTAGATTGCTTTAGCCCAGACTCAACCATAACAAACCTCAGTCATCGATAGAAAAAGACGAGCGTTCGCCTTCAACAACGTCGTACCATGAGCGCATCGGGATGTAGATGAACGGCGCAATAATTGAATTCAAAAGTGCTTCAGGCAAAATAAATGTATTGAGGTGATCAAACACTATGTGGAACTGCTGAATCATTTCATCTGGCTTTGCTGATTGATGAAAGAAAAGATAAAGCAGATACAATTCCCAGGACATCAGAGCTTCAGCAATAATCGTCAGAACGAAAGTCATCGGAATCGCCAGTAAATTACCTTGACCCAAACCACGCAAACAAAAATACCCTGAAATCCAACCAGTCAGTGGAAAGTAAACTGGATAGACAGGCATAATCGAATTAAAGAGCCAGGAAAAAAGCCAACCGATCAGGAATGCACTGTGCGATCCTGAAGCAAGCTGGTGCGAAAAAATCTCGCGAAAACTTTTCTTTCGCAATTGAACAGCAGTCAAATTTCGCATACTGCTGCCAAAGACTAATCCCCAAACAATCGTCAAAGTCAAAGGCAGGTTGCAGATTGAGCCATGAATACCAAAATAGTTCAGCGCCAAAAGCTGCATCAAGAAAGCCAGAAAACAAAGGAATGCTGCAACAGCGATTTCCAGGACTCTTCGCTTAGAACGCATGGAGACGATTGCCATTTTTATCGTCCTCCGTTTCTAAATTCCAACTGGTGGCACAACCAGCACGTGCGTCAAATCGTACAGGTTGTCGGCAAGTTTAACTTCAATATCAAGCGTTGTTCCGTTAGTGTCGCGCCTGACTAAAGCTACAGTGCCCACAGGATGTCCCTGAGGGAAGACGCCACCATCACCGGTGCAAACAATTTTGTCACCCACATCAACAGCTGTACCAACTGGCACATATTTGACGATAGGTGGATTCTTGTAATTCCCCTTCAGTGCACCAGGAATGTTTATGCGCTGAATCACAACACCAAGATTTTGCTGCGGGTCTGTAACGAGACGAACTACACTGGTATTGTCTTCGACTTTTACTACTTGCCCTACGACACCCTGAGCTGTGATGACAGCCGAACCATTGAGAATGGTAGAGTTCTTGCTTCCCTTGTCGATAGTAACTTGCTCAAACCAATTGTCTGGGCTACGGCCGGTTACATCAGCTCCGACAGTCTGTCGACTGATGCTCTGCTTCAATGAAAGCAACGAACGCAGTTTATTAACATCCTTCGCTTCTTGTCGAAGCTTGGTGTTCTCCAACTCGAGATCCGCGACTTTTTTCTCGATAGTTTTGATTTTCTCGCGGTCTGCCAGAAGCTTTTCAGCAAGGTTCTTAGTCGACTCATACTGAGTTGCTCCCTTGCTCATCATCGAGGAAAGGGTGGTTTGCGTCCAAGCAATAAAACCGCTCATCGGACCTGATAGCGCAAGAATAATCAAAGCAAGCATCGCTGTTTCAGCTATCGTCGCTGAACTTACAGTAAAACGGCTTTGCCGACTGTCTTCGCGGGCTGGCAAGTCAGTGCTCTCCCTGGCTTAACCCTGGTACAAAGATTGTTCGAGGACACGTGAGAATGTTTGATCCATCAGCATTCTGCCTGAACCAACAGCTACGCAAGATAACGGATCTTCAGCAAGGAAAACAGGAACTTCGGTCTCATTTGCAATCAATTCGTCCAGACCACGCAACAGCGCGGTTCCACCAGAAAGAACAATGCCCCGATTGTAAATGTCAGCGGCCAACTCCGGAGGTGTGCGCTCAAGTGTTCGCTTAATCGCTTCAACAATTATATTGAGAGGTTCCTGCAAAGCTTCTCTAACTTCTCCGCGGCTGATTATTGCAGTTCGCGGCAAACCTGTAATCAGGTTCAACCCCTTAACTTCAAACTTATCGTTGTCCGGCGTCTTGAAAGCCGAACCTAAGCGGAATTTGATTTCTTCCGCGGTGCGTTCACCAATTGCAAGACTATGAACCTTTTTGAGATATTGAACGATAGCATCATTCAATTCATCACCAGCAACACGAATAGATTCGTTAACGACAATGCCGCAAAGGCTGATTACAGCGACTTCGGTTGTTCCAGCTCCAATATCGACAATCATCAAACCCGTTGGCTCAGCAACAGGCAAGCCCGCTCCGATGGCGGCTGCCATCGGCTCTTCCGGCAAGTAAATCAGACCCGCACCAGCATTGAATGCAGCTTCACGCACGGCGCGGCGCTCAACACCAGTAACTCCAGACGGAACTGCAATCGAAATGTCTGGCTTCACAAACGACTTGCTACCAGTAACTCGGCGAATAAATTCTTCAAGCATCATTCGCGCACATTTGAAATCTGCGATAACACCATCTTTCAACGGACGCGATGTTGTCACTCCAGCTGGCGCTCTTCCGATAATAGCTCTGGCTTCTTCACCAACACGAAACGGAGTCTTCGTCTCATCATCGATGGCGATTACTGAGGGCTCTCGCAACACGATGCCCTTATCTCCTAGATATATAAGAGTATTAGCAGTTCCGAGATCTATACCAATCTGCTGGGAGAACATCTTCTTGAACATCGACAAACCAAGCTCCTCTCGGAAATCTGAAAGCTAGAGAACGTATATGCGATCGCAGCAAGTACCGGTCTCCTGGCTAAGTTTAGCATGATTGTCAGTTAAATGACCGTGCAAAAACCTCTTGAAGCCCTGCTTCAAGCAAATTTTTCAGTAACTTAACTTTGTTATTGAGCTGGCTTAGCAGCAGGCATAGGAACGATGCGATAGCCAATTACAGCGCTGCGCAAGAGAGTTATGGATTCACCATCATCGAGAACAATGCAATAAGCTTGTTCATCGAACCATTTCAAAGCCCCGCGGATTTTTTGCCCGGTTACCAGAATCATCTCGACAGGTCTCTTGTCGCGAATAATTCGCTGTAACTCAGCTACGCTTGGACCTTTTCCTGTGTTTCCTGAATTCATATTCCGCCTGTTAGTTTGGGCAATTCAATGTCTTTCGACTTCCCTACAATTTTTTAACGACCCGCCGCATTGCAACCAGATCAATAACAGAGTACTGATTCAACATTGCTCGTGTCAAATCATACTCGCAACAAATGCAAACTGCATCCTATAAGATGCCGATTTGTCAGGACATGCGCACTATTTGTGAACCAGAGCCTTCTCTGTTTCGTACTTATAGAATCCCTGCCCTGACTTTCTGCCAAGATGTCCCGCACTCACAAGTTGGCGAAGCAATGGGCATGGACGATATTTGGGATCGCCAAAACCTTCGTGCAGCACTTCCATAATGTGCAAGCAGATATCAAGACCGATAAAATCTGCCAGCGCAAGCGGTCCCATCGGATGGTTGAAACCAAGAGTCATGCCAGTATCAATCTCTTCGGCAGTCGATAAACCTTCCATTAGCGCGAAAGCAGCTTCGTTACAAAGAACCAATCCAAGACGGGTTGTAATGAAGCCAGGCATATCTTTGGAGGCAATGATGGTCTTGCCAAGTTGCCCACCAAACTCGCGGACCTTCTCAATCGTTCCTTCATTTGTGTCATATCCAGGAATGATTTCAAGAAGCTTCATCACATGAGCTGGTGAGAAGAAATGCATACCGATGAACTGGCTGCTGCGCTTGGTTGCCGCTGCCAGAGATGTAATTGGCAACGATGATGTATTGGATGCAAACACTGTGTTTTTGGGACAAATTTCGTCGAGCTTGCAAAACAAATCCTGCTTGAGCTTAACGTCTTCGGCGATAGCTTCAATCACAAGATCCGCTCCAGATGCGCCTTCCAGCTCTGAGGTCCAATTAATATTTTTCTTGACCTCTGCGGCTTTCTCAGCGCTGATAAACCCTTTGTCCACTGATCCTTTTACGTACTTTTCTACGGTCGCCTGTGATTTCTTTATAGACTCTGGAAACACATCGTACAAAGTCACTTTGGCATCGGTCTTGGAAGCAATGAGATAAGCGATAGCTGAGCCCATGAAACCGGCACCGGGAATAAATACGTTTTTGAAACTCACTTGTCTGTCCTCATACAAAGATTCTGGTCATCATAATATGAAAACTTATTAGGAGATTTCTAATTTCAGAAGCTTTTAGATCCTTTTGCGCTAGCTTTAATAACGCCCGGTAGCAACCCTGGCACGTAGCGTCGTTTCACGCTGTAAACAGGTTGAACGAAAAGAGAGCGCAAATATGACATTCAAGAAAGTACTAATCAGCAACCGAGGCGAAATCGCCGTTAGAGTCATCCGAGCTTGCCATGAGCTAGGAATAAAATCAGTCGCCATATTTTCGGAACCAGACCGCCTGTCAAAACACGTAAGCCTGGCAGATGAAGCGTATCTGCTGGAAGGTCAACCGGGAAAGGTTTACCTGGACATTCCACAAATCGTAGAGATAGCTAGACGAGCCGGCGCAGAAGCCATACACCCTGGCTACGGATTCCTTGCAGAAAACGCTGACTTCGCCCGAGCTATAGCAGATGCAGGCATGGTATTCATCGGACCCAGTGCGGAAGTCATTCACAAAATGGGAAGCAAGGTTGAGTCGCGACGAATCATGGAAGCCGCTGGCGTTCCGGTAGTTCCTGGCACAACAGATCCCGTAACAGAAGTGGAAGTAGCAAAAGCACTGGCGAACAAATATGGTTATCCGGTAGCATTCAAAGCTAGCGCCGGCGGCGGCGGACGTGGACTGCGCGTAGTGCATAAAGAACAGGAATTGGAACAAGCACTTGCCGGAGCACAAAGAGAAGGTGCCAGCTATTTCGGCAACGGCGAAGTCTACCTTGAGAAATACCTGGAGCGACCACGTCATATTGAGGTACAGATTCTCGCAGACAATCACGGCAATGTAGTGCACCTCGGCGAACGTGATTGCAGCTCACAAAGAAGACATCAAAAATTGTTGGAGGAATCTCCAGCAGCAAAACTCGATCCCAAAATTCGACAGAAAGCATTTGACGCCGCAGTACTGGCAGCAAAGAGCATCGGCTATTCATCTGCTGGAACAGTGGAAGGACTCGTCGCAGGCGGTGATTATTATTTCCTTGAAATGAACACTCGTGTGCAAGTAGAACACCCAATTACCGAAGCCGTAACAGGTGTTGATATTGTAAAGGAACAAATTCTAATAGCGGCAGGCGAGAAGCTTAGCTTTACTCAGGCTGACGTAAGCTTCAGAGGGCACGCCATTGAATGCAGAATCAATGCAGAAGATCCATTCAAGAACTTTATGCCGTCACCAGGTACGGTGGCCGAATATGTCGAGCCAACTGGCCCCTGGGTTCGCGTAGACAGCGCTTGTTACAAGGGCTATCAGGTATTGCCCTTCTATGATTCACTTTTAGCGAAACTGGTTGTCTGGGGTCGCACAAGAGAAGAAGCAATTACAAGAACAAGAATTGCTCTTGAACAGTTCAAAATACAAGGCTTGTCCACAACCATTCCATTCCACCTTCAGCTACTGGCTGATGATGCATTTCGAGCCGGCGAAGTTTATACGACTTATGTTGAAAAGGAACTCAAAGCAAGGTTGAAAGCTCCAGCTCCCGCAACAACAGCTGCAAAAGCTGACACCAATGGTAGTGGCGAAGTCAAAATTGAACGAACTAACCCTCGCAATTTTGAGGTTGAGGTAAATCAACGTCACTTCAAAGTCGCGGTATCAGAATTGGTGCCAGAAGGTACAGCCGTGCAACAAGTTGTGTCCGCTAAAGCGTCAGCTGCAGCGCCAAAGGCTAAGGCACCTGAACGCAAGAGAACCGGCGAAGTAGCAACCCTGGGCGCTGCTAAATGCGTCGAAGGTGAAGTGCGCTCATCAATGCACGGACTTGTGAAACAACTCCTGGTAAATGAAGGAGACGCAGTCGATCAAGGGCAAAAGTTGATGATTCTCGAAGCGATGAAGATGGAATCTGAAATCCTCTCAGATCGACCAGGGAAGGTTGAAAGCCTCAAAGTTAAACTCGGTGAAACAGTAGTATCTGACCAACTCTTGCTGGTTCTCAAATAGTGAGAATTGGCATCGGTTACGACCTGCATCGCCTGGTGAAAGGACGCCCATTCATCATGGGCGGTATCACGATAGAATCTGAATGGGGACCTGAAGGTCACTCAGATGGTGATGCACTCTCCCATGCAATCGCTGACGCCCTCCTGGGTGCCGCCTGCATGGGAGATATCGGAATTTGGTTTCCACCTGCTGACGCTGCATTCAAAAACGCTGACAGTATTGAATTGCTAAAGAAGGTCTTCGATGCAGTCTCAGAAAAGGGATACAGAATCGAAAACATTGATTCAAACATAATTTGCGAAAGACCGAAATTATCTCCTCATTATGATTCAATGCGCAAAAGACTTGCCGAAGCGCTTCACCTTGAGCTTAACCAAGTCAGCGTAAAAGCAAAGACTAATGAAAAACTCGGTGAAATTGGAAGAAACGAAGCCGTCGCCGCACAAGCGATCGTTTTACTATCCAGCAAATCTTTTCAAGCGGGAAGCATACAATAAACATATCTCAGCCATGCTTTTAATATTTTGCCGTCTGGACAATACTTGCTGATACACGTTTAAGCTTCCGCAAAACCCTGCAATAGCCTCCATCCTTTGGATCCATAAGGACATTCTCGGGCGCAATCCGCTGATGTATGCGACGATATAAGCTGGAAAGCTATAGAGAAATGAAGGCATGTCGCTAATTTCCTTCTTTATTTTAGAGACATTTTTGTCGGCAGTACTCGCCGGCCTCACCTTCCTTTTTTTCCATTACTTCAGAAGACTGCCAGCTCGTTCTCTGCCAGCCAATGATCTGCCTTTTGTTACTGTGATAGTTCCAGCCCGAAACGAAGAAGGTAAAATTCGACGCTGCCTGGAATCATTAGCGTTGCAAGATTACCCCAACTATGAGGTAATCGCAGTTAATGATCGTTCGACGGATGCAACAGGCGAAATCATTGAATCAATTTCGGAAAAACATCCACGTGTGAAATGCATTCAAGGGAAGGAAGCACCTCCTGGATGGCTAGGAAAGTGCAGCGCCCTGGTACAAGCAGTTAAGCACGCATCTCCGCAATCGAATTGGTTCCTTTTCACTGACGCAGACACCTGCCATACGCCGAATTCACTGCGCTATTCAATGTCCTACGCAGTCGATAATAAAGCTGAGTTGATATCCTTCATGCCGGTTCAAGAACTTTACAGCTTCTGGGAACAAGCTGTGATGCCAGTTCTGCTTGGTTCGTTTTTGTGCGGAGATCCACTCAACACAATAAACGAACACACAAACGAACGAGCATACGCTTACGGACAATACATACTTGTCCGCCGCGATGTCTACGAACATGTAGGTGGACACGAAAGCGTTCACGACCAGATTCTCGATGACATCAGCCTGGCAAGAGTAACTAAGAAACACGGTTACCACATCACTTCAGCAGACGGAAGATTACTGTATAAAGTTCGAATGTACACTGATCTTGTTTCGTTGTGGCACGGCTGGACAAAAAATCTCTACGCTCTTATTGATTGCAACGTAAGTTACTTGCTTACTGTTCTCGTCTTGCTAAACATAGCTATTCTTGCGCCTTTCGTCTCCACCGCCATTCTGCTAGAAAAGCTTTGCGCAGGCGAATCAGTTCAGACATTACTGACTCTAGCTTCCTTTACTGCCTGTCAGTTTGCCTTACTCGTAGCATGGTATAGACGCTGCTCAGAACACTACATCGGTGTGGACTGGCGGCATTTCTTCTTACTTCCAATCGGAAGCATAGCCGTTTCAATGCTCTATTTGCATTCCGCTTTTCTTGTTCATAGCGGCAACAAGGTCAGCTGGAAAGGCAGAAGCTACGTGGTTCACACATCAAAAGCAATTGATGGCTCAGCTTCAGACGAAAACAAAAGTAATGCCGCAAAAGAACAAAGCGCAGCCGTATCCTAGTTCATAGAAAACGAATTTGTTTCGACACGGTTTTTATTGTGCAATTCTATTTATTGCGCGATTATAGGAATCGATTGCGTCTGTGATGAGTGTTTGTCGGTTCAGGATGCTGGGCTCTCCAGGCATCCGTTGATTCACGAAGAGTATCTGACTCCGGCCAAAGTGGCTCTGGCACAGCTCTGTTTCCACCCGGCTGAACATAATCGGGAGGCACAGCATCGGGGTCTCCACTATCCCAAGACCATTGCGGTCTCGTGGGCGCTCCAAGTGGCGTCATATGGTCATTCGTTCTGAGAGGCTCTGCATTTGGATTTCGCAAAACCTGAATTACCCCATTGTGCGGCTTTTGTTCATCCTGGTCCATAGCAATCGAACCAGTGCCCTCTGGTCTGGAATTGCCATGGACAGCTGAATTTCCAGCCGAATTCTCCATTGCTTGCTGCTTCTGAAGATCAGCAGCTGCCTTATTCTTCTCATCAGTCACAGGCTCGGCAGGTCGATTTGCATTTTCTCCCATCGCCTCATGCTTGTTCACGTCGGCTCTATGTTTCTGTTTCTCAATTGATTCCCCAGAGCCAGAACAATTACCTTGCGCCGGACTGTCAGCAGCGCCAATCAACTGCGGTTTTCCAAACTCATTAGTAATGTTGCTATGTCCACCATTGCGAAGCTGCTCGCTTTCTTGACGCTGTCTGTGAACCAGGCTCTCTTTTCCTTGCATCGATTCGAGAGCAGCATTTTGAGGCTTATCAGCCGATTCCGTTGAACGTTCATTTCCGTGGTGTTTTAGTTCGTACATTTCGGGATACCTTCCTACCAGCGACTTCTTGTTGACGATTGACATCCAAAAATTAGACCGGCCCGAAAACAAATTTTTAGCATCAGTGGCCGTCATCCGCGCACCCTAACCAACAAAAGGATCCTTCAGGCTAAGCAATTCCACACACGCAACAACAACAACAATCCGCCATCCGCGCACAATCAGCACCCTAACTAATATATGGATCCGCCAGGCTAAGCAATTCCACACACGCAACAACAACAACAACAACAACCCGTCATCCACGCGCAAACAGCACCCTAACCAACAGCAGGAGCCCTCATACATCGGATTCAACAATAAGAGCCGCCACCATATACAGTGCACAATTTTCCACCTGATTGAGCAATTGCAGATTTTAAAAGAACTTCAGCCCCACATTTTGCTAAAGAAAAACTCATTTATTCTCATAGTTCTGGCGCCCGAAATTGTTGCATCAGCGGGTTTTTGATTAATTGCTGATCAGAAAAGTGTTTTTCTCTAATTGCTTGGGAATACCCGCATGGACAGCATTGGGTTCCTAATTTAAAGTCGGACTCAGGGTTGAAAAATTTGTCCAGATTTTGGTTTGAGCTCCGCATTTTCGTGCGGTGGCTTGCTTGCGGCTTGGAAAACAGGGAGCACTTGATGGCAGAGATACCAAACGATTCCGCTCGAAGACAGGACACCCACGAGCAGCACGATGGACACGAGGCGCTCATAAACAGGCTAGCCAAAGAACAAATGATGGGAGCTGCGAGTAACGGCGGAGACCTGCTCAGCTTCAACAAAGCACCAGAAAATCAAATAAACAAATACACCTCTGTCACTCTGAACGGACTTTCAAAAGTGCCAGAAGGTATGTTTTTGGCAGCACAACACAATTTGCAAAATCCGCTGCAGTTAGCGGAAACACTCGGCATGGGCGCAGCTACAGCAGTTGCCTTGAAGACATTGCTTCCTGAGGGAGGCTTAGCAGGTAAACTCGCTGGTGCAGCAATTGGTGTCTACTTCACATACCAAGCAGCCGAGCCAATTTTTGACGGATACAAAAAGGCAGGTTCCGCAACCACAATGGGTGAGCTGAATTCAGCATCAACCCAGATTGGTTATGCCGGCGGACAGTTTCTCGTAGACACTGCGATTGCAGCTACCGGGTACAAGATTGGAGCTCACTACACAGGACGTGTGCTCAGCTCCCAACGAATGGATGGATTTGCCGATGCAAAAGCGAACTTTTACGATAAATTGGGCAGCGGTGCAAGATCGCTCACGGACGCAGTTGGTTTTACGAAGAGAGCACCAGGTGCCGACACCATTGCGACCCCTCAGGTGGCTGGAAACATTGAACCGCGCATGCAGTTTGCTGCTTCCGAAAGGGCAGCGCCGCAAGGATTTCTAAAAGGTGACGTTGACCCAACGAAGCCAATGGAGTTGTCTGTAATTCTCAAATCCAAAGGCACTGACCTGAGGATGAATCGCACACTCGAGCGCATCGCGCAAGGACGGCAACAACCACTTACCGATGCTCAGATGCTTGACCAGTTCGGAGCTTCGAAGGAGTCGTTAGCAGCAATAACTAAATTCGCCAGCGAACATGGGCTCAGTGTTGGTGAAGCAAATTTGACTTCTGGTCGAGTTGTTATAAAAGGAACGGCAGGTCAGTTATCTGACGCGTTTCAAACAAGACTGGCCGCATATGAATCGCACTCAGGTCAAGCCTTCACAGGAAGAGAAGGCAGCCTGAATGTTCCAAGAGAGCTTAATCCGCACCTGGTCAGCATTCTTGGAATGGACGACAGACCTGCTGCAAGGTCCTACATAAAATATGCTGATGCACACTCTCCAGCGGCAGCTGCCGAAGCAGCCAAAGCCGGTGAAGCACCGAAGAAATTTGCTGGGCCAAATCCACCCGAGAACGCACCGCTTCCTCCGGAAGCACCTCCTCCCGAAACTCCTCCATCGGGTGGACAAACCGAGCCTAATGCCAGGCGTGGCTTTATGCCAAATGAAGTTGCAGATGCATACAACTTCCCGAAAGAATCAATGGGAAAAGGACAAGCGGTCGGCATCATCCAGCTTGGTGGCGGATTTGATGCTGTAGACAACGCAAAATATTATCAACAACACGGTCTTCCCGAACCAAAAGTAAAAGTCATCGAAGTGGGCGGAGCAAAAAATAGCCCAGGGCAAGCAGCGGATGGCGAGGTAATGCTCGATTCGCAGGTTATTGGAACAGTCGCGCCTGAAGCTCAACAGCACATGATTTTTGCTCCGAACAGCGAAAAAGGATTCACCGACGCAATCTTGCGAGCGACCTTTCCGGAAGCAGGTGAAACACAAAACTCGGCAATCAGCATTAGCTGGGGCATGAACGAAGAGGGCTGGACGAAACAAGCAATCGACGGCATGAGCCAGGCATTTAAGAAAGCAATGCTAAAGGGTATCTCTGTTTTTGCAGCATCAGGTGATGATGGTGCTCGCGACAATGCATCGGGAAACCGATTTCTTGTTGACTATCCGGCTTCAGATCCAATGGTCACCGGTGCTGGTGGCACAAGATTAACTGTTGACGGAAGTGGAAAGCGCTCAGCCGAAGTTGTATGGAACAATAACAGAGCCAACGATGCAGGCGGTGGTGGCATAAGCCAGGTATTCCCTCCGCAAGACTTCCAGGCTAAGGTGGGAGTTCCAAGACATGCGCAAACTGGCGAAGCTGGACGTGGAGTTCCCGACGTAGCCGGCAATGCAGACCCAGTAACGGGATATAGAATAAGAGTTGCCGGCTCTGAGACACTAACTGGTGGCACCAGCGCCGTGTCTCCTTTGTATTCCGCACTGATGTTACGGGTGAACGGTGCGCTGGATAAACCATTCGGTAAACCATTGAACCCTTGGCTCTATGAGAGAGCAAATTCCGGTATCTTTAACGATATCTCTGTCGGTGACAACAGCGGATACAAAGCTACCCCGGGCTGGGACGCAACAACAGGGCTTGGCTCAATTGACGGAACAAAACTGCTGAACGCCATCAGAGAGAACCCAAACCTGGCAGGACCTCGATTAATGAACATGAAAGGATTCGCTTACATTGGACCGGCCGGACAAACTGACTACCCTGGCAAAAAATAGTTTGTAACAGCTATTCAGGATACTTAGCTCCGCAGCGTTTTCGTCATCTTCAGTCGGGGCACAGTTAGAATGTCCCGCTGGAGAGAAGCGCCATGAATACTCTGAATGACGGCGAAACAGCCGAGGTGAAGGGGTCCGCAAAAGACCCGTATATCCTCAAGAATTCTGGCGGAGTTTATTCATGCAGTTGCCCTGCTTGGAGAAATCAATCAATTGCCATTGAAAAACGAACTTGCAAACACCTTCGGCAATACTTAGGCGAAGATTTCGAGAAAAATAGAATCGGTACTGAATTACCAGAAAAATCGCCTCGCACAAAAACGAAATCTGCTTCTAGCTCAGAAGAAGGTGGCGACTCTTCCGTTCCTGGACTTCTTCTGGCTCACTCCTGGGAAGGCGACATTGACCTTCATGGCTGGTGGATGAGTGAAAAGCTAGATGGAGTAAGAGCTTATTGGGACGGAAATAAATTCATTTCCCGCCAGGGAAATGTGTATCTTGCTCCGGATTGGTTTGTAGAAGACCTACCGAAAGATGTCCACCTCGACGGAGAGCTTTGGATGGGGCGAAAGCTATTTCAGCGTGCCGTAGGAGTTGTGAGACGGCAAGATAAGAGTGAAGAGTGGAGAGACATTCGTTTCGTTGTTTTCGATGCGCCTCTAATAGATGAGGTGTTTGAAGCACGGGTGGCTTTTATTCAGCAACTACTCGACGAGATTGGGTCGCACTACGTTCACGCCCATGTGCACGTGCGTTGCAACGATGAGGATCATCTCAGGGAAGAACTCGCACGCGTAGAGTCAATAGGCGGAGAAGGACTGATGCTTCGAAAGCCTGCTTCGAAATACGAAGTCGGCCGTTCTTCCACGCTGCTGAAAGTTAAATCATTCCATGACGCCGAAGCAACAGTTTTGGAACATCAACCAGGAACGGGAAAACACAAAGGACGACTGGGTGCCTTAGTTGTGGAATTAGCAGATGGCACAAGATTTTCTGTCGGAACCGGTTTCTCAGACGCCGAACGAGAAGCACCACCAGCAGTGGGAACCGTGATCACATTCCGCTACCAAGAGCTATCTGACCGAGGAGTGCCGCGTTTTCCTTCTTACGTGAGAAAACGCACTGATCTTGATCTTAGCCCGAAAGCCAGGCTAGAATCAGCACCGCCAGCAGTGGCAAGCGAGAGCAACAAAGTCAGCACAATGGTGAACTCAGGAACAAAACAAAACCCCGAAGCAAAATCAACGGTTGAATCTAAACCAAAGCTTGAAAAAAAGCCAGCGGAATCAGCAAGCACTAATAACACAATTGGTTCGGATGAAAGTGAATGGAGATGCTTCGAATTTAGCGAAGGAAGCTCAGATAAATTCTGGCATGTCAAAAAATCAGGAACTGATGTGATTGTAAAATTCGGACGAAAAGGCACTAATGGACAGGAAAAATCCAAATCATTTTCGAACGACGCTGCGGCAACAAAATACTACGATGACATCATCGCAGAGAAGACGAAAAAGGGTTACGAAGAAACTTAAATGTCAAGTCAATTCCAAGACAAGCTATATCTGACTTGCAATCTTTGCGATGCTCCGGTCGACTCAAGACTGTATTATTTGACTGCAAGCTTACTTGCGATTGCTCTAACTGAGTTGCAATTACTCGAAGAAACTTGCAGGCGGCCTCTCATGCAGTTTTTCGAGTTTTTTCAAATAGGCTGCATATTCAACCAGCGGTCTATTTGCCTTAACCTGAATATTCACCAGCCTGTCGTAACAAATAGCTGCCTGAACATTATCTTTCAAACTCTCATAGAACCCACCGAGTATGTCCCAGAATTTTGCATTGTCTGGATGATGCGGTCCCAGTGTTTTTTCACATAGCTGCTGCGCCGAGCGGTAGAGAGCTTCAGCTCGAACTTTTTTCCCTTGCGCTGCATATACCGAGGCAGTATCACAGAGCGTCTGCCATAGACGCGGGTCCTGCACACCAAATTCATTGGCTTTCTCAAGCGCACGCGAAAACATCATTTCCGCACCAGTCATATCACCTTTTTCCAGTGCCTTTTTCCCAGTGCTCAAATATTGATTCCACAAAAATGCGGCCACCTGGTCTTCGGACTTCGGCATTTCATCGCTTGTGATATCAATCTTTTGATCACCATTTCCAAGATTGATTTCGCCACTCTTTTTCACACTAATATTCTCGGTCTTACCCGAGCAAAGCTCATCGATCGACTCCAGCTTGGCTCTCACTCGAACCGCTTGCTGCTCTGCATCGGCTCCTTGCGACTCAAGAATTTGCAAAGCCCATTTAAAGAGAAAATCCGCCTCTGATTTTTCCGCCAGCTTGCAATGCAAATCGGCCATATCTTCAAGGCACCCAGCAGTTTCCCGGCTAACGGTTCCACACACCTTTTCGTAAAGCGCCAGGGTCTTTTCGTAAGACTTCAAGCTTTCTTGGACATGTTTCTTGTGAAACTGAACCTTAGCAAGCATATGCAATGTTTCAGCATGAGCCAGCGTATCAGCCTGATAGGCTTCCGCCACATCTACCAGACAACGCAGAATACTCTCAGCTTGAGCGAAATCACGTTCAAGAACAAGCGCACGAACTTTGTCCATGTAAGAACTCCAATCAAATGCTCTAGCATTTACGATTGGAACACCAGCAGCGACAGCCTTTTCTCCTGCAGGCTGAAGCTGCGATTCGTCAATCTCGTGGCCCTGCTTAGATGCAATCTCTTTCACTTTGTTGACGGAATCATCCAGCGTGGTATTTCCAGCAGGCAAAAGCTTGCACCTAATGTCGCAAGTCCATTTGTAAAGTCGCTCGCACTCAGCCCAATTTTCTTGCAATTCATGGAGGCAAGCGAGGTCATAAATAGTATCCGCCACGCGAAGGTCGTTGGCACCATACAGCTTGTGCTTCTTTTCTAAAATCTGCCAATAGAGCGGTTCAGCCTCGACATATTTCCCCTGCATTTGCAGAAGGTCAGCGAGCGCTTCAAGGCTGGCAACAATCTTCGGGTGGTCGTTACCCCACCGCTGTTCTTGCCATTCCAAAAGAGATTTGAAATCTGCAGCCGTTTCTTTCACCCCACCCTCCAAGGCCTTTATGCCCGGGTCTTTAGACTTTATTCGCCATTCAGATCAGATTATTCGCAGATTATTCGCTTTCTTGGGCAAACAATCTATTTTATCGGTCTGATTGTTGAACTAGTGCTGCAATGGGGCATGAGATAGTCGTGTGAAATATGGGGGCATTATGGCAAACGATAGCAACGCATGGTTCTCAGACATCGTTGGTGACGGCAGCAATGTAAGTGATCAATTGCAAGCAATAAAAAATTTCGCCTACAACTCGTTTGACAAACTTGATAAAGACAAAAATGGTTTTATTTCACGCAAAGAACTCGAAGTAGCAATAGCCGCTGATCTGGACCAAACTGAACAAAAATTCCTGGTCTTCCTTCTGGATAATCACGAACAAATCGCAGAGGCATGCGATGATGCTGAACTCGATGGCATATCGAGAAATGACCTTGAACAGTATTTTGACCTGATCAGCACTCTGCTATAAAGAGACTGCAAGTCCTTTGAAGTTTCTTTCCAGCAGAACACATTATGCTCAATTATCTGCTGAAAGGGCTCTTCTTTTTGTGACCATCATCTTGCGGTTGCGACAAAACTGAAGGCTTGCTATCTGAACCTGGAAAAGGCAGTCCAGTTGGAAAAGATGGACGGTACTCAGGTGGGCGTCTGTCATCGCCAGGAGGAAGCACTGTTGGTCTGCTTTGCTGCTGTGGGTTACGTGTCACGGATTCAAGCCGTTTAGCAGCATCAGGGTCTTTTACCCCCCATTTTGGATCTCTTTGTCCATTACTCAGAAGCATTTCAACCGCTGGCTTGGGAATGCCGGCACTGTTCAAGCGCTCGACAAAACCTTGATTGCTGCGACTGTCATAGATGGATGGATTCTTCACACCTGCGTCGAGAATCCACTTGTAACCCATTTCTACGTTGCCCCATTTCATCAACGCTAATCCAGTTTCAACCCTGGTATAGGCTTGAAGAGATACATCTCTGCTTCTATCTGCCATATCTACAGCTTGTTTATAGACACCAAAAGCATTTTGCCAGTTTTTTTCTTGCGAAGCTGTTTCCAATGCAACTTTTACTTGCTGGCTCATCCACGTGTTTGAACCCGGTCTCGGCGGTGGGTCAAGCTGAGGATTGATTTGATCAGGTCGGTCTTTTGGTGGTGCCAGATAGTCAGTGTTCTGCCCAGGCGCACTCTGAGCTCCATCAGCTGGGGCAACAAAGATAGGACCTGTCATGGCTGCATCCAATTTCTTTGCAGCGTCAGAATCTTTCAAGTACCAGAAGGGGTCTTGTCCCTTCTGCATTAGCATCTCAACGGCGCCAGAAGGCATTCCCGCCTGAGCCAGCCGTTTCAAGAAAGACTGATTTGACTTGGTATCGTAAATGCTTGGGTTATTAGAACCGGCCTCCAATATCCATTTAAAGCCATCCTGAGTAAAACCCCAACTCATGTTAGCAAGCCCATATTCCACTTTAGCCATGGCTTGCAGCGTCGGGTCTTTGCTCTGATTTGCTCTATCGATCGCCGACGTGTACAGTCTCGTTGCTTGCTGACGAAACGTCTGACTCTGCGCATGATTGATATCTTGAAACACAAGATTTTTTGTACGATCATCAGCGCGCTCTGTTCCAGGCATTTGTTCGGGGCGCATAGCTGGCACCGCATCTGGTGCCACCGGAGCGGGCTGAGATTGAATAGGCTGAGCATCTCCCATGCGGCGCCCCTGAATTGGCTGGTAATCGGAACCTTGTCTCGGCGCCTGCTGCTGCTGCGGACCCCAAATAGACCATTGCGGTTGTTCTTGTTGAGTGCCGCCAAGCTTGTCTTTTAGCATCTTCAGGGCATCACCAGCCGCTTCTTTAAAGTCGATACCATCAGCCATTGCAGTTCCGTCCATAGTTTTCCTACAAACGCGAGAATAATATAAGATGCTGCTAATGAAAATAGCTCGGGTCGGTACTGATGGTGAAACTACGAAGCTCGGCAGGAAGATTTAATCAATCCCATTCCTTGCTATGACTTTCGAATACCAGTGGGCACTGTCCTTGAAATATCTTTTTTGTGTTTCGTATTCCGTATAAATTAGTCCGAAACGCTTGCTCAGCCCATGAGCCCATTCGAAATTATCCATAAGCGACCAAACAAAATAGCCTTTAAGATCTACACCCTCAGTTAGCGCGGCATAAGCTTCGAGTAGATGATCTTGAAGGTAGCTTATTCGCTCTTTGTCGTTTATCGAGCCATCGGAGTTCAAAACATCTTGGTAGGCGGCACCGTTTTCTGTAATGTAAATCGGCGGGGTCTTATAGTCTGTTGCTACTCGTTGCAACAGATGTCGCAACGCCGGTGCATAAACTTCCCAACCCATGTCTGTATAATTCGCCCCCGGGATTTTCTCCTGCCTACCGTTGATTCCCATCACGGTTCGAAAGTAAAAATTGACACCCAAATAATCTAGTGACTGCGAAATCAACGACATATCGCCAGGCATCACATGTGGTTGCAACTCACCGAAGCTCTGCCAAGCTTCGGGCGGGTAGTGTGCCTTGAATAGTGGGTCGAGATACCAGGCACATTCACGCTGCCAGGCGAATTCGGCAGCAGCCTTATCATGCTCAGATTCTGAACTCGGATGAGTCGGAAAAAGTAACAAGACTATACCCACTTTTGCCGACCTATCAGCAGCCCTGATAGCTCGCGTCGCCATTCCATGCGCCAGAAGCAGGTTATGAATCACTTGCAGACAGAGCTTATCATCTTTCAATCCGGGTGCCATCTCACCTGTGCGATGCCCCAGATTTGCAATCACCCAGGGCTCATTCAATGTGGCCCAGAACTTGACCCTATCGCCAAGCCTCTTCACCATCAAAGCAGAATAATCGGCAAAATAAGAACAGACATCTCTGTTGTTCCAACCGCCAATGTCCTGCAGAGCTTGTGGCAAATCCCAGTGGTAGAGCGTGAGAAAAGGCTCAATGTTTGACTCGCACAACTCATCTACAAGACGATCATAGAAATCAAGCCCTTTCTGATTTACTATACCTTTCCCATCTGGCATGACTCGTGGCCACGAGACTGAAAATCGATAACTGTTCAACCCAATATCTCTCATCAAACCGATATCTTCACGATACCGCCGATAGTGCTCACACGTTTGATCACCATTGCTGCCGTCAAGAATTTTTCCCTCTGTATGACTGAATCGGTCCCAGATAGACTCTCCTTTTCCATCCTCATTCCAGGCACCTTCGATTTGATAGGCGGCAGTCGCAGCTCCCCAGAAAAAGTTTCTTGGAAAAAGAATTTTGCTTTTAGACATATGATCACCCAAGTCAGAGCTTAGCAATTCTAAGAACTGGAACAGCCTGAGACAAGAGGGGTTTTCAATAATTGAACTTTGTTTGACTTCATTCATTTGTACTCAAGAAAGAGCCATGACAAAAGTCTATAATTGCTTGGCATATGTACTTGGAGGAAGGCTCTCGATGAAGGCATCGCTTAAGCAGGCACTGAGTTTCGGATTACTGGCAACCCTGGCATTGCCAGCGTTGATGCCTGTGATGGCTGCAGATGAGGCTGCTCCGAACACCACAAAAACTACAGAAGCAGCCAAGAGCAACGAGAACAATAAGGCGAGTGGACCTTATGCAGACTTCGATGCACGAATGATGGCGACAGAGCATCGCATTATTGAAGACTTGTCAGACGGCAGATTAAATCCGAAAGATGCCGAGGACTTGAAATCAGCCTACGACCAGATTGCAGAAACCGAAGCTCTTTTCAGACAGCATCATGCGAAGTTCACACAATGGCAACTGACGAAATTGAACGTCATGCTTGACAATCTTGGCGACGCAATCTCCGCAGCAGAGCACGACAGAGACTTGGCGTCAGCAGACCTCCAGTTCACCAGAGAAGACTTGCGCAAGAGAATTGATGACGCGGCAAAACATGGTCGGCTCACTCCACAAGAAGTCGCAGATCTCAAGGCGAGATTCAACAAGGTTTTTTCAATGGAATTGCTCTTGCTAAGAAGCCAGAAGAAACTGACTTATTTGGACAAGCTGGCACTCTGCATAGACTATGACAATTTGGGAGCCCGCTTGCATCGTGACATCAGTGCCCGAGCTATCGCAGCCCCAGACCTCAATGGTATTGATGCTATAGAAAAACGCATGGACGAAGGTGTCAAATCGGGAAAAATTTCTGCTACAAAAGCAGAAGAGCTAAAGAAAAAACTTGCTGAACTGCGCAGCATGTCTGAAAAATTCAAGAAATCCGAAAAGACACAAGCTGTAGATCAGATAATCGGCAGTGTTTATTATCCAAAATCACCTCAAGTCAGCTTAGGTCTTGCTATGGAAGACCTTGCCAATCAGGTAGAGCAGTTACTTGAGCCCGGCATGGATTTGACGACCCGCCTGAAGGAAATTGATAGCAAGCTTTCAAAGGCACTCGACAACGGAACACTCAACCCCCTTGAGACGGTCGAGCTCAGAGAAGACTACGACAATATAGTGAGCGTAAAAGAAAAACTAGGCGCTTCAATAAAAGAAGAAGACGAATCAGCACTCAAGCTCGACATAGCCAGACTTGAAGGCAGAATTGATCGACAACTACATTCACCGAGCACGCTCTGGTCTGGTATTGTAATTGGTATCACGCATCTTTCAGATCGAAACAAAAAAGCGCTCCAGGCAAAGAGACTCACGCCTGAGCAATCGAGAGACTTCTTAAAACAACTCAGCCTGCTGAACAAGAAGCATGACGAGTTTACAAAGCAATCTGGAGGAATGACAGTAGGTCAGGCTATTCTGGTAGCACAGGAATTGCAATCTTTAGGTGGAGTACTAGACAAACAAACCAAAGATAGAGATCTGGAACTTCCGAATATTGATAATCTCCGTTCAGCAATCGATAACCGTATAGGTGAATCAGCTGCACTTGGACTTTTGAGCGCAGGAGATTTGAGATCAGCCATTTTGTCTCTCGGCGAACTCAACAGTGTCAAGGAAAAATATGCAGCCAGCGATAACGAACTAAACACCCGCGAGAAATTTGCAATCGCATTTGAGTTAGAGCGCCTCTCCAACGACATCGAAGAGGAAATACACGGACACGCGGCGTTTTATCCAGGTATAGAAAAGCGCAGAGATCAAATAGAAAGCCTTGTGAATGAAGGCTTATCATCCGGCAGACTTAACAATGCCAGCGCTGACCTCTATCTTCAAAAATTGGCCGAGAATACAAAGTCTGAGAAAGAATATCGCAGCAGTAGTATTGGGCTTACCGGAGATAAGGCTCTTGAACTTATAATTTCACTGGAAAAAACGTGGCAGCAACTTGATCGCGAAATACGCGACAAACAAGTTATGACCAGTGACATTGTTTCACTACAAGGAAATGTTGAAAAGAAAATTCGACAGGGCTTCTCAGACGGCGTACTTTCACCTGTAGAAGCAGAAAATTTGCGCGGTATGTATGACACTATAAGCGCAGCTTTCGCCCTTCTGCGGTCAAATGATGGGGGGCTCAGCTATGGTGAACGACTTGCTCTAGAGTACGCTTATCAGAGACTCGAAGCCAACGTCGAAAGAAATGTTCGAGTAATGCCAATTACACTTCCAATTGTGGACCGCGCACATTCTGACCTGGAGCAAAAACTCGGCAACCTGCTAGCGACGGGACGCCTTTCCGCCGATACCTCCCAGGAACTCAAAAAGAAGCTAGACAAATTGGGCGCGTCTGTTTCTGACAAACGGGCAACCGGGGGCATTAGCTATCAAGAATACCTGGTGGTTGCAGTCGATATGCACAGGCTCAATAAGCAAATCGAAGAGGCTGCAGCTAAGTTAAAGAGCCCTCTGCCAGACATTGATGCCTTGCAAGCAGCGCTTTCCAAAAAGCTAGAGGAAGCGAAAGCAAAAGGACTCAGTCCGAATACTTACAAAGAAGCCAAGGAAGAAATGGGTCGAATTGAAGCTAACGAAGCGGCTTTCCGCATTTCGGATGAGTCTTTGAACTATGCAGAAGCACTCAATTTGATGCAAGCAATTCAGGCGCTCGATGACAAAATTGCTGGAAAAAATAAGAGCGAAGTAAAAGCTCCAACTAACAAATCCGCTGCTGCCAGCGACAGTAAGACATCGAAAACAGTCTCCAAGACGAATTCTTCGAAGACAAAAGCCAAGGAAGATAGCACTAAAAAGAAAGAGACTAAATAAAGCATCTCTTTTGCTGATGGCTAAAAGCCTCTTGTACTGGGGCTCAACTGAGAAGTGCGGAACGGCAATTTTCACTTTAAAGTCAAAAATGCAAATGTATGTAAATTGACTACGAGTCGCAAAGAGCTGTCCCCACAGAGTTTACGCCAGCGAGTCACTCATAGCCTGTTGACTATTGGTGTGTATTTTCGCCAAAATCAAAGATGGTTATTTATGGTTATTAGTTCGGGATCAAGCTGGACGAAACGGGAGTTCTAAGTGAAGCAAAAGGGGAAACCGGATCCTTTCTTGGCTGCAGTATGTGATGCTGTCCACAAGAGAAGAGGACAATTAGGAATATCACAAGAGGAGTTAGCTAACAGAGCCGGCTTGCACAGAACGTATATTAGCGATATCGAACGAGGCGCGCGAAACCCTACATTGAAAACACTGAGCCGACTGGCAGTAGCACTGGAAATCTCAGCATCGAAGTTGATCAAGATGGCTGAATCTAACTGCCCAGAATTGTGCTACGGTGAATTAAATGGAGGCGCTGCAGCTCCAGCCGTATCGCCAACTACGGCTCCGAGCATAGTCTCATAGGTTACTACTGCTCTAGCTTTCTTTGTGTTGCTCAAGATATTTAACAACTTCTATCCAGGCTTTAGCGCGATGTGAAAGCTTGTTCTTCTCTTCGGAAGAAAGCTCTGCAGCGCTCACCTTGCGCTTTGGCAGGTAGAAGATGGGATCGTATCCAAAACCGTTGTCTCCGCGCTCTTCAAAGCCTATGACACCTTCCCAACAACGAATGGTGTTGAAGACAACCTGTCCCTCGGGATTGGCAATTACCATTGCACAGAAGAATGCAGCATGCCTTTGTTCTTCTGGTACTTTTTCCATTTCTTTCAATATCTTGGCGCGGCGATCAGCATCGCTGCCTTCACAATAACGCGCAGACATGATTCCGGGCTTTCCATTGAGTGCTTCAATGACAAGTCCGGAATCATCTGCAAGAGATTGCTTTCCTGTCATTTGAGCAGCCTTTATGGCCTTTATTTTGGCGTTTTCAAAAAATGTCTTTCCAGTTTCCACGGCTTCAAAATTGTTGCCAACCATCTCGAGTTGAAGCCAATTTTCTGCGGCTGCCAGGTCTTGAAACTCTCTGAGCTTGCCGGGATTTTTTGTACCGATTACTAATTTCATCAATCAGCCTTCTTCTTCGTTCTCCTGTTGCTGGGCGGCTTACTCTGCCCATGCCTTTGCCTTTGTACCCTTAGTACATCAGAAATTGCTTCAATCTTTTTGGAAATGTCCTCAAGCTGCTGAATATCTTTGACGTCCAAAATCAGATGAATAGTAGCAGTTTTTTTCTGCGGATGAGTTTCCACTCTCAAATCGCTAAGATTGATTTTGTTATCGGAAACTTTACCGATGATATCCTTTGCAATGCCCACGCGATCGATACACTCGACGAGCAAATAGGTTGGGTAGCTACCTGCTTCTGAAGCGCCCCAGCTCAGCTCCATGCGGCGACCTTCATCCACACGCAAGAGATTTGCACAATCGTTGCGATGAACCGTTATGCCGCTGCCGGCACCAACTGCGCCACCAATCATTTCACCCGGAACCGGATTGCAGCACTTCGCCAGATGGTGCATCAGACCACTTAAACTGGATACGTTACTCTTAGATGGCTTCGGCGTATCGTAGGACGGAATAGCGTTAGGATCTTTCTTCGTCGCTTTGTCAACTTGCTCTTGCTCACGAACTCGATTGAGTACCTGCGATAACGACAGGTCACCATAACCGAGCGCTGCCAGGAAGTCTTCAGGCTCACTTACATTCAACCGTTTTCCAATGTCTTTGAATTTTTCAGAACGCAATAATTCATCAAGCGCAGATTTGCCCAATTCAGATTCCAGCATTTGCCGGCCTTGCTGAATGTGCTCATCACGATGATGCTTCTTGAACCACTGCCTGATTCTGCTCTTGGCACTATGGGTGATGGCAATGTTTAGCCAATCCATTCGAGGGTGCGCACTCTTACTTGTTATGATTTCGACAATGTCACCATTACGCATTGGCGTAGCAAGAGGCACCATGCGGTCATTTATGCGAGCACCAGTGACGTGATTTCCTACCTCAGTATGAACGCGGTAAGCAAAATCTATAGGAGTGGATCCTTTTGGAAGATCAAAAACATCGCCGCGAGGACTGAAGACGAAGACCTCATCAGTGAAGAGGTCCATCTTCACTGTGTCCATATACTCTTGAGCGTCTTTAAGGTCCTGCTGCCACTCGACCAATTGCCTCAACCACGCAAGTTTTTTATCGACTTGCGAATCTGCCACCACAGAACCAGATTCCTTGTAACGCCAATGGGCCGCGATCCCATACTCGGCGACAAAATGCATTCTGCGAGTTCTGATCTGTATCTCGACAGGACGGCCGCTCAGCCCCATTACCGCAGTGTGCAAAGACTGATAACTGTTTGGCTTAGGCATGGCGATATAGTCTTTGAATCGCCCTGGAATTGGACGGAAAAGCGAATGAACTACACCAATTACTTCATAACACTTTTGAGTATCAGGGTCTGAACTCAACTCACAATAGTTTTTGTCTTCTTCGCTTTCAATGATTACTCGAATCGCAAGCACATCATAAAGCTCTTCAAAAGCCTTGCTTTGTTTCTTCATCTTCTTCCAGATGCCAAACAAATGCTTGGGTCTTCCACTAACTTCAGCTTGAATATTTCTTGCAGTGAGCTCTTTCTTCAAGCGATCGACAACGTCATTTACGTAAGCCTCGCGCTCTTGCCTGCTATCTGCAACTAGTGCTTCAAGGCTCTGATACTCCTCCGGGTAGAGATACTTCAAGCTGAGATCTTCAAGCTCCCACTTAAAGCGACCCAAACCAAAGCGATTTGCAAGTGGAGCATAAATTTCGATCGTCTCTTGCGCGATTTCAGCTTGCTTGGTAGCTTTCATATAATCGAGCGTCTGCATGTTGTGCAGCCTGTCTGCAAGCTTTACGAGCACAACTCTGACATCTTCGGCAATGGCAACTAAGAGCTTGCGAAAGTTTTCGGCTTGACGCTCTTCCTTAGAACTGAAACTGAATTTTCCAAGCTTGGTGACGCCTTCAACAATTTTGCGAACATCTGAACCGAAGCGCCCTTCAATTTCAGCACCCTTCACATCACAATCTTCAATTACGTCGTGAAGAAGTCCAGAACAAATAGTATCGACATCTGCGTTGAGATGAGACAGCGCGATCGCCACAGACACAGGATGGATGATGTAGGGCTCGTCAGATTTTCGCACCTGCCCGTTGTGGCTCTTAAATGCAAATTCGTATGCTTTGCGGATTTTGTCGATGTCTTCAGGACTTCGTTCGTACTTTTCCAAAACTTCTAAAAGAGGCTTGCCGATGGCCTCCATTGTGTAATTTGGATTTACTGGTTTGACAGTCTCTGGCTCTGCTTTGCTGTCAGATTTGCTAACCGCCACAGCCTGACCTGTCTTCTGGATTTCGATTTCGACAGGCTTTCCAGCCGTTTCCGGCGGATGAAGCTCGCTGTTAGCGTCTTTGGGATGAGAATCGGCGGCGGGCACGATAGGTGGAATGCTATCGGTTTTATTAAATGCTTCGGAATCTTCGCGGCTTTGCTGAGTCGGCGCAGGGTTCTGCTCCGATCTTTTTCTCTTTGGTGTATTCGGCCGCTCCGCGTCTGTCATGGTCTTCCAGCCAATTATGCCGACTGAAACGCGATGCCTACATTGCAAATGCGAGTTTGCCCCCTGAAGGGTAAAAAAATCGGCGTTTCCGTAGTTTAATGAAGATTATACATTTCGGCAAGACATCTTCCAAGACAGCGTTAAGAACTGCATTGATAATAAATAGCGCTTCTACTTGAACGGACTTCCCATGGGTCCCCAATAGTCTTTGGGGCTGCTCACAGGACCACTGATAGGAATTTGCCAGGGAGTTCCGCTGGAGTAATAGTTTCCAGACGCAGAGGAGTCTGCCGAACTTGGCTGGTAATAATTCCCAGAAGCCGGACTGGGCCTGGTTTGAATTTGCATTATGCCAGCTCCCAGCGGGCTCTGTCGTGACCATGGTCGGTAGGTCCCGCTGGACCCAGCGAGCATACCTCCTAAAAGCCCCCCCACAAAGGGTATTCGACTGGAAGACATTCCATAAGCAAATGGACTGGATGAGCCAGCAAAAGCAGACCCACCCGCAGAAACTCCTCCATAGCCAAGGGTTCCGAACGAACCAGGAAATACCGCTTGACCCGGATAAACATCAATGTGACCAGCATCAGCAGGCTCCGCAGACGAATTTAGAGCCCATCCGGGAATCGTAAATTGCCCACCCTGGACGGTTTCAAACCCAGGATTTTCGGGCAGCGGCGTCAGCACATCTTTGCTTTTGCCAGTTTCAGCCTTCACAGCTGCCGAAGCCGCGCCTGACTTAGCCTTATCCTGGCTAGGGCGGGGACGCGAGCTGCGATGCTCCCAATTCGAATACCGAAGCCACTGTTCTTGAGAGTTAACATCCGCCTGTGCCATAGAAGCTTGCGCGCAGACAAGAAGACATAAAATTGCCGAATGTATTTTGCTCATATTCCCTTGTAAAAGTTAGCCCCAGCACATGGCCGGGGCTAACTCATTTAGTTGCTCTTAACCAGTTTCTGTTTCCTTCTACTGATCTTTATTCCAATTTAGAACAAAAAATAGCCAGACTTATCTCAAAGAATTTGAGGTTTTACCCTGAGCAAAATTTGTCTCGTTTTTCTTATAAACAGGCGTAAGCCATTTATGGTATTTCGGAACTTCACCACGACAAATTTGCGTATAAAGAGTACGAATTTTGTCGGAAATAGGACCAACTCCACCAGCTCCGACAATGCGCTTGTCGATTGTAGCGATTGGCGCAATTTGCGCGCCCGTTCCACAGAAGAACATTTCATCAGCTGTATAAAGTTCGCTTCTGTCGATTTGACGACATTCTGTTTTTAGTCCGAGTTCTTGCTCAGCCATTTCAATAACTGTGTGACGTGTAATGCCTTCTAGAATGTTCTCTGTAATTGGTGTGGTTATGAGCTTTCCACGTTTAATCATGAACACGTTCATAGCGCTGCCCTCAGAGACGTGGCCGTTCTCTGACAGAACAATACACTCATCGAAGCCTGCAGTTAACGCGTCAGTCTTAGCTAAGGCTGTGTTGGCATATGAGCCAACGATCTTAGCTCTTGCAGGAATGGCATTGTCTTCCACACGGCGCCAGCTGGAAATTTGTACATTCAAGCCCTCTGCGCCATGAAAATAATCGCCAAATGGAATTGTGAACATGCAAAATTCCGTCGGCGAATTTTCCAAACTTGGACCAATTCTGCAAGCAGACTTGTACACCGTTGGACGAATGTAAGTGTCCCCGGTAGGAGCGTTACGCCGAGCGAGTTCAACTGTTATTTTGCACAACTCATCAACACTGTACTTCAATGACATGTGCATGATCTTGATGCTATCCATCATTCGCTCGTAGTGTTCACGCAGACGGAAGATGTAGATTTCTTCTTCGCGCTCATTCCAATATGCGCGAAGCCCTTCGAAAACAGCAGTTCCGTAGAGGAACCCGGAGGTCATAATGCTTATCTTCGCATCTTCTAAAGGAACGAATTTGCCTTCGAAGAATGCCTGTTGTTTTGGCTGTTTCGGCTGATCCATTTTGATCCTCACTTAGTCGTACGGTTTCCGAGCGGTCTAAGAATTCGCTATGGCATGTTTTGTTTGCAGTTGCGAATTCTGTCTTCCACAGATGCTTTCTTGCTTGATATAGGAGCAAGCTGCAAATATCTTTCAAAACACTTGCAAGCTTCTGCGTAATCTTTGTTGGATTCAAGCAATGCGCCTAGCTCATAGTGCGCTTCTGCATAATCCGGTTCTACTTCTGTCGCTCGTCTTATCGCAGCGATGGCTTCACCCGACTTGCCCTTTCTTTTGAGGGCCATGCCCAAGCCTGTGCGGGCAGCGCCAGCATCTGGGTGGTGATCGACCTCGTCAGTAAAAAACTGCAAGGCGCGATCATATTCACCAATTTCCAGATCACGATATCCTTTGGCTAGCTTCTTATCCCAATCAATCTTGGTTTTCGCTTCAACCATAGAAAAAGAAGCGGCGACAGCCGTTATAAGGACCATCGCCGTAGCAATTTTTTTCACTTCTTTTCGAATCATTATTTCGTTAACGCTCTCTTCTTATTGCTTCTTTGTAGCGCTAGCAGAACCCAGCGGAGTCAACACGATTGCTGACACATCTGTGGTCACTTTCTTTACGTTGTCTCCGACAGAAACGTTGCCTGTCGATTTAACGATTTCACCGGTTGAATTGTTTGATTCAACTGAGGAAAGTTTGATTACTGCGATAGTTCCAGTAACTTCTTTGAGTACTGCACCACTAACTGGATCCTTGATGGTTTTTGTCACACGCTCTACCTGCAAGCTATCGCCAGCAGAAAGACCGTTGATTTTGCCAACATTGACGATGACGGTGTTGCCGCTTACATCAGCAATCTTGCCTTGAACATCTTTATTAGCGATTGATTGGTTATCTGGAATTTTTGTGGACAAGGTGTTTATGGTGGTAGCAAGCTGATTCACAGCCTGATACGTAGCTTCACCTGCGATACTGGATGCGAAATCTGTACTTGATACATCAACTACGCCGAGCGAGGTGCCACCGCGGCTTGACATACCCTGACCTTCAGCAACTCCTAGAATTTCGCCGGTTGCAGTGTCAATGATTCTCGCACTGATTGAAACTTTCACTTTGCTCTTCTTGCTTCCGAGTCCACTCAAGGCACCAAGACCGCCACCAAACGGAATATAACTGCTGGCGATACTCGGGACAGCGCCAACACTGACTGACTTAGATTCAAAACCGAAATTTGTGACAGTTCCAACAACCATGGCATCGCAAGCGAGAATCTTACCGATTTTAATTGCTGTCTGAGGGTCAGCACGATCACTGACAGAAAGGTTTTGCTCTTTCAAAATCTGGTCGAGCATCTGGCGGTCGACTACCCTATAAGTGCCGTCGCTCACCAACTTGTTGATCATAAGCTCGGTAACGCCTTTGCCTACGTCATAGGTTCCGACATATTGGCTGACAGAGCCATACTCAAATGGCAAAACAGCGATGCGTCTTTTTGCATCTGCATGCGCGGGTGTCTGGCATTGCGACATTGCCACCAGGGACAGTGTCATACACAGAGAGCCTATCTGGCGCATTCTCATCGTTCATCTCCCTCTTTGTTTTCAGTATTGCGATCTCATATCTGTCGTATAGTCCAAGAGCCGCAACTGACCGCCTAATGGTAGATCTAAGTTGCAAAATGCTCCTGAGATTTTTTTGCTTATTCTCCGTGCTTCGCAAGCAAAGCCCACAGATAAGGCATTTGCAGCATTCAAAAGCACGATTAATTCATTTAAAGCTCTAGCACAGAGCCTTCATCTCCTTATTTTTTCTGGATTGCATGTTCTTGAGCTTCCACTGCGCGCTTCTGAGCATCGAGCGCCTTCTTCTGGGCTTCAAGCGCTTTCAGTTGAGCATCAAGCTCGGCAGTGCCCGAGCTTTTCTTTACTGCAGCCGGGCGAGCCGGTGCACGACGAAGCGTGGCCGCCTTGTATTTGGAAATCAAGGCGAGGGCAAGTGAATGCCTTCTCGATTTAGAGTCAACTCCTTTAAGTGCTGTTATCGCCTGTGAGTATTGTCCTTTAGCAGCAAGCGCCTTCGCCTGATTGACGAGTTCTAATGCGTCTTGTTCCATCTGAAAAATCTCGAGCAGCTTTCTTGCACCGGAAAAATGCGGGCTGTCTTGAGTTACGGTCGTAAGCTTTTGAATTGCTTCTTGAAACTTGTCCTCGTCAGCAAGCGTTTGCGCAGTTACCAATTTTTCGCGTGTGTCAATCTCAATATCTATAGCTTCAGCAAGCGGCTGCCTGACACGATCAACCAATCCGTTGATTACCTCGGCAACACCTTTATTAGCCAGGGCTTTGTTAACCGGCATACCCGGAGAAAGGGAAAAGTCCTGTTTGTTCGTTTGCATGGAAACTGTATTCAGAATATGACCATCAGGCGTTTTGATAACCACGGTGCCATTTACGCGAACACTCGCACCTGGAGTATCCGTGCGGTCAAAAATGTTGCACTGTACAAACCAGTCAGGGTTTACAGTACTGACCTTCGCCTTTGAATTTGTTTGGAGATCGGCCGAGATTCTATCAACGACCTCCTGTTCCATCCCGCTGCCCCCGCCTGGCACTACAGCTATGCGCACGGCAGGCACTTCAGCGAAAGCCGCTGTCGCCAAGTTGTAGATGAAAGCAAGCCCTAACAATAGCTTTGGAATTGAACGCGGACTCAGACTCGAACTCAGGAAGCTGATTCCGGATTTTGTGTTAGTAATTTGAACTCGCAAGTTTCCCCCCTCTATCGGCACGTCCTCAGGCCCTACGCTACATTTTTCGAAATTAGGAAATGAAGAGGACAATATTTGTGCTTTCTCATCTAAGCTAACGGCTGCAAACAAATAGTCGCTCTCTTACGCAGAGAACGACTATCATTTTTTCACATCAGCTAAATCCGCGCTTGGGTGTTTAGCTCATTTTATTTGAGAGCGCACAGATGCGAGCGCCGCATCGAGCTTGGAGGGATCTTTTCCACCTGCTTGTGCAAGTTCAGGCTTACCACCACCACTGCCACCACATGCGATAGCAACGTCTTTTATCAATTTGCCTGCATTGACACCCTTCTTGGTGAGAGCATCTGAGACACCAGCAGACAGCGCGACCTTGTCCGGACCCTGAACAGAACCGAGCACGACCACAAGATCATTTCCCTGCTTGCGCAGATGGTCTGCCAGACTCTTTAAAGCATCTGCGCTGACATCTTTTAATGTGCCCAGTACCAGGCGAGTGTCGCCTAGAGCTTCGGCTCGCTCCAACAGTGTTGGGGCCTGTGCAAAAGCCAGCTTTTGCTCGAGTTCTTGCGCTGCTTTTTCCTTCGCTTTAACTTGATCTTGCAAACGCTCAATCTGCGACAGCAAATCCTCTGGCTTTATCTTCAAGCGGCTGGCTGCACTACTGAGAATATTCATTTGATCAGTAATGTAATGCCAGGCACGCGGTCCGGAAAATGCCTCAATACGTCTAACACCAGAGGCAATGCTTCCTTCAGAAACTATTTTGATAGGACCAATCTGCCCCGTGTTTGAAACGTGAGTTCCACCGCAGAACTCCAGACTGACATCGCCCATCGAAATGACTCGTACAACGTCACCGTATTTTTCACCGAACATGGCGATTGCACCAGTTTGCTTTGCGTCAGCAAGCGACATTTCCTTGCATTGGACGGGCAGGTTCATGCGAACCCACTCATTCATCAATTCCTCTACAGCTGCAAGTTCTGCAGGCTTCAGCTGCCTTTCGAAACTAAAGTCGAAGCGCATAGATTCAGGTCCGACTTGCGAACCAGCTTGTTGAACCTGCTTGCCCAACAGCTTTCTGGCAGCAGCATGGAACAAGTGTGCAGTGCTGTGGTGAAGCACTGTGGCTTCACGACGGTCCTTATCCACACTGGCATGCAAAGTCTCGCCTGGCTCAAGAGCACCAGACAGGAATTTTACGCGATGCACTACCAGCCCTTCGTGCTTCTTAGTGTCGAGAACTTCCATTCTCGAATCATTATTAGAAAGCAGCCCGTGGTCTCCGAGCTGACCACCCGACTCTGCGTAGAAAGGAGTGTGGTCGAGTACAACTTCGAGTTCTTGCCCCTCTTCTGCATGCTGAATCAATTTGCCCTTGCCTACAAGAGCAAGGACGGTTGCGTCATCTTCCAGTTTCTCATGACCAGTAAAGGACGTAGCGCCGTGCTTCTTCAGAATCTCACCTAACGCTTCTTCTCCAGTGAGAATCACATTGAATTTGTTTACTGATGAAACTTTTTCATGCTCTTCTCTGGCTCTGGCGAAGCCTTCAGTGTCAATAGTTTTGCCTTTTTCTAGCGCGATTTCTGTGCTGAGCTCGAGAGGAAATCCGAAGGTGGCGTACAACTTGAAAGCATCATCACCCGGAATCTCTTTTTCAGGACGCTCAAGAATCTCATTGAGATAACCCATGCCGCGATCAATGGTAAGAGCAAAACGATCTTCCTCTTTGCGAATGGCATCTTGTGTTAGTTCAGCTTGCTGCTTGAGCTCAGGATAGTGCCCACCATAAATCTCAATTACTTTGTCCAGAAGCTTGTAGATAAAGGGCTTCTCAAGCCCGAGCAAGCGCCCGAAGCGAGCCGCTCTTCTGATGATAAATCGAAGAACATAACCTCTTCCTATGTTGCTAGTTCTGACTCCATCGGTGACCAGGAAACTAACAGCACGTGCGTGGTCAGTTACGATCTTCAAATAAACATCAGACTCTGGGCTGGTACCATATTTGACACCAGATAGTTTGCTTACTTCTTGTAGAATGGGGAAAAGCAAATCTGTTTCGAAAGTATTGTTTGTCTTTTGCAAAAGCATCGCGATGCGGTCTAGCCCAGCGCCAGTGTCAACGTTTTTAGCGGCTAAGGGAGTGTATAGCGCATTTTCGTCTTTGAACAATTCCATGAAGACGAGATTCCAGAACTCAAGGAACCTGTCATCATTTGCTTCTGCAGCAGCAAGATCTTTAACATCTGGTCCGCGGTCGTAATACAACTCTGAGCACGGTCCACAAGGACCTGTAGGTCCAGGAGGTCCCCAAAAATTGTCTTTCCGAGACATACGTTTGATACGCGCCTCAGGAATTCCAACTTTGTCACGCCAGATCAAAAACGCTTCTTCATCAGCGGGAACGGTATTGTCGCCTTCAAAAATTGTCACAGTGATGCGCTCAGCATCAAGCCCCAACTCTTTTGTTGAAAACTCAAAAGACCAGGGAATTATTTCTTTCTTGAAATAGTCACCAAAGCTGAAGTTACCCAGCATTTCGAAGAAACTGTGGTGTCGAGCGGTACGTCCGATATTTTCGATATCAGAGTCTTTTCCACCGGCTCTGGCAGATTTTTGACACGTAACGATTCTTGTCTTAGGAGGCGGTGCCTGTCCGAGAAAATAAGGGACGAAAGGCACCATTCCCGCTGATGTCAGCAGCAATGTTGGATTGTCAGGGATCAAACTCGCGCTTGGCAGATGCAAGTGGTCGCGCTGGTCCTTGAAATAAGAAATGAATCGCTGGCGGATTTCCGCTCCGGAAAGTGACATTGTTCCTCCCTTCGACCGAACTGGTTTGGGGTAAATTACTGTGAACAAACCAGTATACCAGTCTTCACTGCTCCACTGGAAAGCATTCTGGCAATCTGATACCCTTAGTCATCGTTTGCAAAGCGGTAATCTGGCTGGAGGCGGTCCAAGTGAAGCTGAGCAAGGTTCTCATTGTCTTCAAGAAAACTACATTACAATTGCAAGCTCAAGAATTCAAAGAGCCCCGTTTTTTGAAGCTTCTTGAAGAAGGTCATGCATCGGTTGCGAAAGTAAAGTCTGCGCATGATCAGCACGTAGACACACTTGAAACGATCACAAAAGAACTAGAGACTCGTGGAATCAAATATGATTCCTGTCACAGAGCAGAACTTGACGAGAAGTCTCGAAACTGCGACCTGCTCATCACCGTTGGTGGCGACGGCACTTTTCTTGATGCTTCACATTCGCTAAAACAGACACCGATAATCGGTGTCAACTCTGCGCCAGGCTCAAGCTTTGGTCATTTCTGCATTGCCAACAAAGATAGTTTTGCAAAACACCTGGACGAAGTTCTGTCAGGAACCCGCAGCCCAGAAAAGCTGCTAAGACTTGAGTTGACAGTGAACGGCAAGGTTCTGAAAGAACGAGTTTTGAATGAGGTTCTGATCTCTCACAGCAACCCCGCGGGCACGAGCCGATATATCATCAAGATCGACGAGCAAGAGGAAGAGCAACGCTCTTCCGGACTCTGGGTTGGACCTCCAGCTGGTTCTACAGGTGCCATCAAATCCGCAGGCGGGCAAATTCTCAACATCACTGACCACAAGTGGCAATTCGTCGTGCGCGAAGCATGGACACGACCGGGTCAGCATTTTGCATTTACAAAAGGCATCTTGTCACGAACGCAAACAATTCGTATTATTTCGCAAATGAGGACCGGCGCGCTGTATATAGATGGGCAGCATATCGAATATCCATTCCCACTAGGTGATGAACTGACCTTGAAAGCTGCAGACGACGACCTTATTGCTTTTGTAAACCCGAAAGTAAATGACATTTTCCTGAATGACTAAGAAGGGATTGCCCGTGAGTCACAATATGGCTGTAATTGCAGGAAAGCTTTCTGCACAAGCAATTCGCGCGATGAATTTGGGGCTGGCTTCAAACCTTCCCGGCAAGGTTTCGCGAAAGTTCTCCAGCTCCGTACTTTCAAATCTTGCCACCCAAGCCCGCAGAGGTGCCCTGGCTGTCAGTGGCACCAATGGAAAAAGTACGACATCAGGTTTGGTGGCATCTATTCTGGGCAGCTCAGGTTTGAAACTGGTGCACAATAGACAGGGAGCGAATCTTCTGGCAGGAATAACGGCATGCGTTGTGGATGCAGCTTCCTGGTCGGGGAAATTAGATACCGATTATTGCCTGTTTGAAATCGACGAGGCAGCACTACCTCTGGTGGCAAAGGAAATGCCAATACAGCACGTGCTGGTAACAAACCTCTTCCGCGACCAGCTTGATAGATTCGGCGAATTGGACACCACAGCTCGATTGATTTCGAAAGGCATTTTGCAAAATATGTCATCTGCAGTTCTAAATGCAGATGACCCCAATGTCGCTCAAATGGTTCCAGAATGCGAAAGGCTGTTCTACGGGATTAAAAGCCTCGAGACCTCGCCCCAATGTGGTGTTGAAGCAGCCAACAATCTAAGTGAAGCAAACACCACAGAACTGTCCTACTGCGCAAAATGCGGTCAAGAATATACCTATGCGCTGCGTGTTTATGGACAGCTGGGTCATTACCGCTGTCCTGACTGCGGCAATGAACGTCCAGAGCCGCAGGTCTACGCAGAGCAAGTGAAAGTGGGAGCAACAGGCTCGCAGTTCAAGCTCAGCTACAAAGATGCATCCGTTTTGATAGAGTTGCCTCTACCAGGCATGTTCAATGTCTACAACGCCCTGGCGGCTGCAGCACTGGCTTTCAAAATAGGAATTTCGATCGAGCAAATTAGAACCGGACTATGTCACTATTCGACCTTATTTGGACGTTCGGAAAAAATAAAAATAGGCAAGCATGAGGCTCTAATCCAGTTAATCAAAAACCCGGCAGGAGCATCACAGGCGGTGCAGGCCGCAGCTGCAGATCCATCCGGGAAATACCTCATTGCGATAAACGATAACTATGCCGATGGAAGAGACGTGTCCTGGCTCTGGGACGCAGATTTTGAGCAACTCGCTGCTAATGAAGGACCGTTTGTGGTGAGTGGATTACGTTGTTATGATATGGCGTTGAGACTCAAATACGCCGGTGTTCCACAGGAAGCGATAAGTGTCGAGCCATCTATCGATAGAGCAATTGACCTTGCTTTAGCTAAGTGCGAAGGAGATGAGCTCTTGTGGATTTTGCCGACTTATACTTGCCTGCTTGAGTTACAGAAAATTATGAAAGCAAGGGGTTGTCCGCTGGCAGGAACATAGCAATAGCTGCTGTTTCTTACACCCTATTTTCTAGCTAGCAAGTCAGCTACCTGAGCATTCAGACTGGTCCATCTGCTGTTTTGAGGTTCAAGTACAGAAAGTGTCCGTGTGATTGACCAGAGCAGAGGCAATTCTGGGCAATCACTTAGCGACTGCATCCCTTCGCTGCTGTAGCGCTCTAGCCCTTGCTCTAAACAGCTTACGGCACACTTCCCGAGAATGATTTTCTCAGTTTTGGATAGCTTCAGGGGTTTCTGTCCAGGCACAAAATCAACGCCATCCATAATCGCCATGTAGGCCGCCGCCGCCATCGCATACTTCTCTTGCGATTCCAATTGCTGCGCTTCTAGTAAAGCAGTGGTACCAGCTGCGTTGGCTGCTCCAACAGTGACAAAGAAACTGGCACTTGCAATCATCAATGATATTACGCGCTTTTTCATGAGTCTCTCTCCAAATTGCTTTGTGAACAAGCCGTTCACCCTTCCGCGTTGCCTTTGTGCTAAAAGATTAGAAGGCAAATTTGAAAACCACATGAAAAAGCAAACCCTGGCTAGTTAGGCAAATTAAAGATGCGAACCTTCAGCAGCGCCAAATCTGGGCTAGAATAAGCCCCTATCAGGAAACCTCAATGACCGTCTATTACGCTCCAATTGCTAGACTTTTAGGCGACCTGGTCGTCTCGCTTCCTCCCCTGCAAGCAATGATTAAGGAAGGCAAAGAAGTATGCCTCGTTTTACGTTCTAAGGCTCAGTATGGTCTTGCGGAGCGAATACCAGGGCTGCACTCAATTATTTTGGAAGAAGAGTTTCTCAGGCTAAACCAAGAGAATCAGTGCGAAATTATAAACCTGCGCGATCACCCTCTACAGCGTGACTTCGTCTGGGGCTCACCTGAATTTGAAGAGAAATACCCGGGCTTAAAAATTGATGACATGATTCGAAAGATCTGTGCGGATTTCGGCATCAGTGATGGTCAGAGTTCGCTCCGCCCTCTTCAATTTGTTCGCAAAAAGGAAGCTGAAGGAAAAATCGTTCTTATTCCTGGAACAGCAGGACCAATAAAGCGGTGGAAAACGGATAACTGGATCTCTTTGTATGAGGAACTTGGCGCCCTCAAGAAAGAAGTCTTGATGGTGGGTGAACCACACTTTGACAGTCAGCTAAAAGAACTATTCAAGCTCGGCATTCCATGGATTGCAACGCCACTACTTTCAGATGCGCTCGACATTGTAAGCTCTGCTGATGCAGTCATTGCTGTGGATACTGGCTTGATGCATTTAGCAGCGCACCAGGGAACTCCAACAATTGGAATGATGCGACAAAATAGTTTCTTTGCACGAAAAATACCAAACGCAAAATACCTCATTGCCAATGCATGCTCACGTGAATGCACTGCAAAAGAATTTGCCTTCACACCAAATGGCTCTGTTTTCTACAAAGAAGATGATGCTAAAAAGATCTACGACTACTGGACAAATTTGCACTGTCAGGTAGAGAATCGCTGCATGAATTCAATAAGCGTCGAAGACGTTGTTTACAACTTGAATAGCATGACAGCATCAAGTACGCGGCTCAGCGCTAGACCTCGGGTCGGACGGTCTTTTGAATGATTGATTGAAAGTTCTTGGACTTCTTCACTATGCTTCGTAGCTTTGCTCGATATTTGTCAGCTTCAGTCTTTCGTCCTGAAATGATCAGCAGCTTTTCATAACCACCCATTATTGAAAGTTGATCGCTCTGCCTGACGCCAATGGCATCATCAAGAAGTGCTAGTGCGGCTAAGTACAACTTTTCAGCTTCTTCATAGCGCTCTTGCGAAACATAGAGGTCCGCCAAAACAGCATAAGTGCTGAGAACCGCTCGATGTTGCATGCGCTCGAATATTTTTAAGGCTTGCAAAAGTAGCAGTTCTGCTTTATCCATGCGATTTAATGAGCGATGGAGCTCTGCCATTTTTGTCAAGATTTCGCCAAGATGAAAATGGTCGGTACCAAGGTTTCGCTCAACTTTCGCTAAAGCCTTGTAATAGAATTCCTCTGCTTCTTTATAAGCGCCCTGGCTGTGATAGAGCACGGCGCGATCAAAGGGATCAAAGTCATCGACAGTCAGTTGCATATGCTGAACCTGACATGCGAGTGCTTGGTCTTTCATCAGATTCGCTTCGTTGAACCTACCTTGTGACATATAGACGCCGGCTAGCTTGTTCAAAGTTGCTGCCACTTCTTTGTTATAAGGACCAAGCAAATCAATTTGAATCTGCAAGGCATTATTCAAATTGTTCTCTGCTTCTCTAAAACGCTTCATTGCGGCGTAGAGCTTACCAATGCCGCAAAGAGAATCTGCATACTCTAGCGTATGCGCACCAATAAGCTTCTTTCGAATTGCCACAGCCTTCTTGTAATACAATTCTGCCGGTCCGTAATTGCATTCCACATAATAGACTTCAGCGAGTTGCAAATAAGCGTTTGCATATTCCTCGTCTTGAGGTTTTCGCAGAGCTTTTCTGATTGCCAGGGCTTTCTTCAGTAGCGGTTTTGCAAGAGTATGGTCTTGCTTATCGCAATGCAAGCCGGCGTATTTACGCATCAATCTTGCTAGAGACTCACTTTGGGCACCACTGGAGGTTTCATCAATGGAAAGGGCACGTTTAAAGTGGTTCTCTGAAGACGCGAACTGACGCTGCGCTCGTTTCACATCACCGAGAAGTTCATGAGTTTCAACCAACATAGGATGCCTCGCACCATATGCGGTTTCTTGTGCCTGCAATAATTTTTCGCCAATAGTTTTTGCCTGTGACAGCTTATTGAGCTTGTACGAAACATGTGCAAAGTTGCGCATGATTTGCACTGAAGTCTCATCTTGTCGCTCAAGCCATTCCTGCGAAATCACATGAGCTTTGTCCAACAAGGGCACCGATTGGGCGAGCTTATTGACAGAAATGTATAGCTCAGCCAGCCCATTTAATGAGAGACAGAGTAGTTCGTAGTCAGGGTCAGGAGCCTGTTCCAGGGTTTCAATTACTTTGAAGTAAGCCGTCTCAGCTTTAGCCGTTCGCGGCCAGAGCGAATAAACAGCCGCAAGCTTTAGCAAGAGCCGGGCAAAATCGCTGCTGAATATGTCCCCGTCCGCCTCTGCCGAGTACAGATTTATTGCCTTCTTAAGTTCTCTTTCTGCTTGAGCAAAATGCGAAGTGCTGACACTTTGCTCAGATTTGCTCAAATGTTGCTCGATCTCGGACGAAAATGCCATCGTTTATTGTCCCGACTTGACCATGGGGAAAAAGTCCAGCAGAAAGCTTCTTTACTTTATTCCTCAGTACTTGCTCGACTAATCTAAATTATAGCGAAATTACTAGTCATTATCTGTATCAAAATGAGTACCGCAAGCCGGACAACTGGGGCGTCGTCCTTCTCGCGGTTTCTGACAAGTTGGACAGAGTTCCACATGCTTGAAACCTGACTGAATGCCAGTCATACCAATTTGATCCACCGCTAGCAAATGAGGAGCACTATTCTCAGACGCTGACGAAACATGCTCATTCTTGCCTCCAGATTCAACAGGCGAAGCAATGTCAGCTGTGGAAGAAGCATCATCATAAATGTCGTAAATGGTCCCAAATTCTCCCTGCTCCGAAGAAAGACTCGAATTACGCTCAGCAGTGTGATTTTCGAGCGGCTCAATGGGCTTATTAGCGTTGACCAGATGCGGATGTTCCACATGTTCGTGAGGGTGTGACTTTTCGTTATGCTGCGTGAACTCAGAAAGAGACTGGGCCGCTCCATGAGAGAGATGCGGGGAAACTTGCGTGTCGTGATTTCCAAAACTTGGACTTCCTGACTTGTGAACTCCTGGCACAGAGCCTTTTGGCTCCATATGCTCAGTCAGTGGCTGCGCTGTTCCATGAGACAAGTGCTCCGCGTCGGAGTCTAAATGAGACTGTGGGTGCCAGTGGGGATGACTAACATGTGCAACCGGCAAGCTTTGCTCGAAATACGCATCGGCCGGATCGCTTACTCTATGCCCTGATGGTTCATGCTCGGGCAAATGCACGGACTTTTGCTCAGGACTGGAAGCAAGTCCAGCGTGCTGTTTTGAATGATCACGCAAGAGATGGTCTGAATCTTGAACCCCAGCCAATCTATCAAAACCAAATTCACCGCCAGCGGAATTCTGCACCGAATCTGATACCGCATGGGGATGCGTTGATAATTCTGATTGCTTGCCAAATTCTGGTGTGGCTGCGTCTGCGATATATCGACTGGCACGCTGAGGTTCTAACCAGACATCAATATACGCCTTCAAAGTCATTATCGCTGAAACCGTTAGCCATAAACCAATTCCATGCACAGTGGCCCAGATTCCCAAAAGAAATCCCAAAATATTGAGCGGTCGGGGTGAATCGAGAAAAATATTTCCAATGCCAGGAACCAGGATGTTTAATACGGCGATTTTCAAAATGCGCATTTTCATTGACGCTTGAGTTTCTGCGGGTTCAGTCATTGCCTTATAATTTCCCGAATTTCACTAGCAAGAGTCATGGGGTCAAAAGGTTTGTGTAGAATGCCTTTAGCTCCGAGCTTAAGCATGATGTCTGCATCAGAACTCAAAGAGCGAGTAGTTAAAAATACGACTGGAATATCAGCAGTTTCAGGATTGCTCTTCAGTTCAGAAATAGCAGGAACACCGTCTGCTTCAAAATTCAAAAAGTCCATCAATATAGCGTCCGGCTTTTCGCTGAGGGCGAGCTGCATGCCTTTTTCTCTGCCATCAGCTTCGACGACTTGAACCCCGCCAATCAACTTGAGACTTAGCATGGCGACACTTCTTACGTCGTCATCTTCCTCAATTAGCAAGACCTTCATTGGAATCTCCGCGCTCTGCCAATTCAAACGTGATCAAAAGCAAGCAAGTTCAACTCATATTGTTCCCTACTTTATTTAAAAGACCATGACTTTCGACACGTATTTTCCACAAATTTCTATAACAATAGACACATCAGCAAACCTTACTATTGCATTTTTACGGCAGGTACGAATGTATCAAACTTCTTTGTGGAAGCTCATTAAGAGCGAGCCACTGGCACGCCTTTCGATCGCCATTCCCGCCCTCGGTACACTCCTGGGGTCGCTGCTCATGGCTCTGGGTTCGGTTGCAGGGTGCCTAGTTACAGACATGGTCGGGCTCTTGCTCGGAATCGTCGTGCTTGTAGCTCTAGGATTGAAGATTTACTGGATTGAACACCTGCTAAGCGATGGAGAAGAAGCTGAAGCCACGATTACAAGCGTGAAAGACAGTGGTGGTCCAATTATCACTCAAACGACACGCCTCGAATACAGTTATGTGTTTGAAGGAAGAGAGTACAAAAAAAATGTGCTTGTTCATCTGGCTGACAACCAATTGCTCGAAGAAGCAACGGTCGTGCTTGACCCGCGCTTTCCTGACAATTCAATTATCAGAGAACTTTATTGTGTCGCATCATAAGAATTAGGTTTCAAACTCAGTTTTGATTTGGGTATAAAAAAAACGAAACCCCAGGATTCGCGGTACCTTCTTTGCAAACCTGCATAACTGACGAGAGATTCAAACAGCTGATAGAAGCTGGCGATTATAAAACCTTACAAGCCGAACTCAGTTCCTCACCTGCAAGTGAGCTACGAAAGCTTGCAGCGCTGTCGAAAACGTGTTTAAAAAAATACAACCGCATGCAAGGCACTGAAGAGCAAACGACTTCAGCCATTGTCGGTGCGATCCACGTATACACGATAGCAGAACTGAAGCAGTTAAAACTGCTTCCCATGAGCATTTCAAGAGAACACTTTGACTTTGATTTTATAAGAGCTATCCCCACAGACAAGCTGCCAACCTTTATTGATCTGGCACTGGAAAATAATTCATGGCTCTTTGACGCCATCAGAAGAGTCGATGCCGAGGGATTGGCGAAAAAGCCAAAAACGAACGCATACGTAATTGCGCTTATACAGCATTACTCATGGACAAACAAAAACCAAGATGGATTGAAAGCCCAATTACAGAATGACAAGACATTTCTTGATGAAGATGTATGGTGGCTATTTGAATTCGAGGGAACAGCGGAGACCTGCCTTGCTGGCTCAGACAAGTATCTGACAAATGCCAATGAAACCTGGGAAGCGGTGTTGGTTACGCTGTCAAACGAAGGGTTCATTTCACGAGAGAAATTATTAGATTTAAGCTTGCAAACACAGACTAGAGAGTGGAACCAATTTCGGCTGGGATGGTTCATGAGGTTTCATGAAGCAATGAAACCTACATTGGCTGAGAGAGAGCAACTTCTAGACAAGTACAAGGCGCTCTTGAGCAGCCCAATACCACCCATAGTATCATCTGCGATTAAGGCTATCTTAGACCTGACAAAAGCAAACAAGGTAAAGTACTACTCCGTCTCTGAGTTCATAGGTCCGGCATTGGCAGCAAAATCAAAATCAGCATCTTTAAACGCTTTGAAGATTCTCGAGCTGCTCTGCAAAAGCGAGCCCTCAATCAAGCAAGACATCTGTGTAAAAAGCACTGAAGCCATTTTCACAGGCATTCCTGAGGTGCAATCAAAGGTTTTTCAACTGCTTGATACACATGCTAAATTCAACGACCGTCTTTTAATAGATGCGTTCAAACAGCAGTCTCAGGCAATTTGTCCGAGTGTGCGAAACCAGATACCGAAGCCCTTACGCGACGAACACAGCAAGGACGAGACCATCGATTTTACACCGCCGAACACAGAGACTGAGCACTCAACAGAGAGCGGCGCGGCAAGAAATCAAACATCGGCACAAGCTAGCCCACGCGAATCAAGCCTAATTGAGCGAAAGAAACTCAGCCCCATAGGCACACTGGACGATCTTGTTTTTGAAATCGCCAGATTTTTGGAATCGCCACAAGATCCTTGCGTTTACGAGCTTCTCATAGACGGTATTTCAAGGCTCGGACTTGAGCGCATGAATGATTTCAGTTCGCGAACTTCTTCAATTCTGAAAAGAGCAAAATCAATCGCAAAACGCACCGAGAATGCGATGCTGCTATACCTCACCGAGCTAATAATATTCTGGGTAACGGGCGAGTACGAGAACCTCGCTGATATCCCGGAACGCAGCTGGACCCACAAAGAGTCTTTTGACGCTCCGGCGAAACAGAGCCTTCAAAGAATTATAGGAAGACTGAAAAGAAACGTGGCTTTGCCTGTCTTGTCCACACCGGAATACGAATTCGGATGGCTCGATAAAAGCACTTTTCTCCGCAGACTCGCCCAGTACGCGGAGGCTAAAGAAGATGATTCTATCGACAAACAAGACGTCTGCAGGGCACTGATGAGATGTACCTTTGATGAGGGACAGAGAGTAGAAACTATAGTTGAGCAGATTCGTGAAATTAGTAAGAGCTGTTCAGCTAAAGCGCAGTCGGAAATCGAGAAGGCAATTTCGATACTTGCAGAGATTGAAGCATTCCATACTATTGGCTTCAGCTGGGAGATCACAACAGCGAAATCACACACGTACATTTATGAAGTTATTCGGCTAACTCCGCATCCTCTGGCTGTTTACGAGGACAGAGTAATGCCAGGCGTAATGCAGCAATCTATTTCAAACTTTCTTTTCGCCAGCGTCGCCACCAATCCACTTCAAATAACGATGCACGGCATCATGGCGCCACGTTTTCCCGAATTGCATTACGCTATGGCTGTGCAATGGTTAGGGGATCGCCTGACATTTTTCGAAAAGAATGATCAGCTAACAAAACAATTTTTCAGGACGCTTTTCGACCCATCAAGGCAAATCACAGAAATGGGACTATTGATGATTTGCCTCGCACTTGGCACTAACGATAATGAACTTACAATTGCAGCGAAAGACGCAATAATTGAAATTATTGAAGATGGCAAAGCTGACTTTGATACCTTCAAAACGATTCTTAGAACCTTGTTTCACAACTCAAGCTCTCTTATTCTTCGTCGATGGGCAAGTAATTACGCTGAAATAGCAAAAGCATCAGAGCGCCACGCAAGACTTGTATTTAGTTTGCTAGATGCAGTCTTGCAGCAAGCACCTGAGAGCAAACCAACAACAGCACACAGAGACTTGCCTCAGCTACTTCAAACATTTCTCGAAATAAAATCAGAATACAATTTCGAGCTCAGCACTAATTGCATCGAGTTTCTGCAGAGCCTCAAGAGCTCAGGCAAAACAAAAACACTTGTAAAATCGCTTACTGAATAGCGACAGCATTCATCAATGGGAATTCCATTTCCAGCTGCATTAGTGACCGGAAATCAACGTGCTGCCGATACCAACAAGCGCTCTAAGTGCCAACGAATGATTTGCTCCCGCCAGTGGCTCTGACCATACCGGAGCGGTCCACAATCTGTCACCCAAGAACTTTCCGGAAGGCTCAGCTAGTCCTCCACCTGCTTCAGAATGAGAGAAGACTGGCGGTCGGCTCGAATCAAGGAAATCAGGAATTTGCCTGCCACCAGAAGCAGTGCGCGGAAGCAATGAGGCAGGGTCTCCTTCAGCGGGCAATCTCTGCAGTTCAACATAGAATGCACTCTTTCTTCCAAGTGTCGGTTGAACTTTGTCGAAGACAATTTGATTCTTAGCGGCAGAAAGTTCTGCCCCTGTTACCTTCTTAGTTTGTAGCACCTCAGCAAGCTTGCCGTCGCCGAGGTTCTTATCACCCCAGAGCAAAGCAGTGTATTCAGCATCAGGAGAGACCTTTCCGCCAACAGTTACTTTGATATTCAAATCAGGAACAGCAGCCTGGTCAAGTACACTTCCCATCGGATGCACATCATTGATAGTCATGTGACCAGTTAGCAATTCTCTATTGGTTGTTGCGATGGTACGGCGCGCTCGCAAAGCATCCATCACCGATTTGGTGTCAAGATTTTGCGATAGAATGCCGGTTGCAGCTTTGGTACCACCAGGGTCACCATAGTGGAAATCGCGCCCGAATGTTGGGCTTATCTTCAATCCCTTATCTAAATAGCCAGCAAAATCTGTGCCGTGCAAATGACTTGGGGAAACATCAATAAGCCCGTTCTGTCCCAAGGCATCACCATTAATGATTTCCATTTGGCTGGCATACTTTCCAAATCGATCTGCCCATTCTTTGGTGCTAGAGAAGGACTTTTGACCGTAGTCTCGTCCACGCACTTTATCTGGCAAACTTGGGTTTTCATCAGATGCCCAGCGCGGGTGATTCAATTGAACAACTGGACGGCCGCCGGTTGCATCCCGAGTCTTATCGAGCGCATCTACGAGCATCTTATAGTTGCCGTCGTTGATTTTCTCCACGGGCGGTGGCTCAAGTGCAGCAAGTGCATTGCTCGGACCTTTAGGCTTAACGGTCTGGAAAAACGTATCTGTCTGAAGGACATTTATATGATTAACTCCGGAAGGTCCTGGAGAACCTACCTTGCCGATTGTTCCAAGCTCAACACCATACATCGCGACAAATTTGCCGTCTTGAGTGGCAGCCTTTGCAGCATTGATAGTCTCAGTGTAGTGAACAGGATCTTCGGCGACCGAGGGCGTCTTCTGCTGTCCGGGATAGCGCGGGTCACCAGGTGGAACTCCCGACCGAGCGCTAGTATGGCTGTGGTCTGTGATAGCTGTGAAGTCCAATCCAATATTTTTTGCGCGTTGATAAATCTCGGCCGGCATTCCCATACCGTCAGAGTAGACCGAATGACCATGCATAGAACCATAATACATTTGATAATCAGGGTTACTGGCATTGAATTGGTCGATGCGATTACTAACCAGTGTCGAAGCCCGTTTGCTCCAGGGCAAGTTTTGAAATTGAAGATCTTCAACTTTAGCGTTTGGATCACGCAAAGAGACCTCAAGACTTGCAGGGTTTTCACCCGGGCTGAACATCTTACGCAAACCAGTCATCGAATAATTTTCGGCAGAAAGAACCAGTCTTTGTGATTGCTGACCGATGCGTCCGGCGAGAGTTTCACTCATGGCGACTTGCTTACCCAAGTGCGCTCCACCAATACCTCCAGCCATACCCAGAGCAAATTCAGTGCCACTACTTACGGTATCACGTGCAAGACCGTGGGCAATTCCCTTTATGTCTGCATCGCTTCGCTGAGCGTCAAGCATGGCTCCGTTTACGCGGTTGTAGGCTCCTACGACAGCTGGCACAGTAAGAGCCGTGCCTAATATTGCGGCTACAGGACCTCTCCCCGGTATAAGGTAGCCAAACGCTCCACCGAAAGCTAAGCCCATGGCGACAGTTTTTCCTGCGTGTATTGCAGTATCAACAGGATGCGCCCATGCTTCCTGCGCTAACTCCTGCGTAGCCGAAGGCAACTCTCTGACAGCTTGGAAAAGAACATCGGTGCTGCCCGATGGATTTCTGAAGTCTGCTAAAAGCTCAGAACTGGTAAGCCGCGCTTGATCGCTCATGTATCCACCAAAATTCAACCCATCATCATATTAGGTACGAGGGTTTATGTTGGCACTCGTGAAACTACGAATGCACTCGCAGAAAACGGCTTCATTAAGCAAGACTCACATTTGAGAAAAGGCACGAATACCTTCTTTCACAAAAAACAAAGGGTGACACTATATCTAGCATCACCACTTAGTTTCAGCCTTTTGCAGGCGATTATAAGTCTATTCAGTCAGAGCTTAATAGGCAGCGTTTGCGGTGCTTCCTTGAATAATTGCTACTCCGGCGGAGGTTCCTAAACGAGTAGCTCCAGCGTCAATCAAGGCTTTCGCCTTTGTATAATCTCTAATACCAGCGCTTGCCTTGATGGCGACTTTGTCGCTGCCGAGAGTCTTACGCATGAGCTGCACATCCTCAACCGTAGCGCCTTTTCCGCCATTGACAAAACCTGTCGAAGTTTTGACAAATCCTGCTCCAGCATCAGCGGCAGCTCTGGTTGCTGCAACTTTTTCCTCGTCGCTGAGAAGGTCGCATTCAATGATTACCTTGACGATATGGTCGCGAGCAACCTTTACGATAGATCTGATTTCTTCGCGAACATAGTCAACACTACCGTCTTTCAGGGCGCTAATGTTGATCACCATATCGATTTCTTCTGCACCTTCTGACAGCGCACGTTGAGTTTCGGCAATCTTAATGTCTGTCAAATTTTGTCCCAGAGGGAAACCCACTACCGTTGCTACGGCAACTTTGCTGGACGATAGCAATTTCACAGCATGGCGAACAAAATACGGATTCACACAAACGGCGAAGAACCCATGATCTTTCGCTTCTCCGCAGAGCTTCTCAATATCCTTGGTTGTCGCAGCAGGGCTAAGAAGAGTGTGGTCGATGTATTTGGCAATCTCTAAACTCATAAACTCTCCTGTTTGCAATAAGTTTCGGAATTCTCAGTAAGTATCTCGTGCGAAGAATTAACCCAAGTTCACCTGGGGGTTCGACAAGAGAGCGCCATTATAGCCTATGTTGTCGTCAAGAAACGCATCGCAACGCTACTACACATGCAGACTTGGCTGAGTCTTAGTCCGGTATAATTGCCTCAACAGCTGGAGAGGATCAAGAAATGTTGGAAGAAATACTGGAAGTAATCGGTAGCAGATGGGGTTTATTCGGTCTCGGAGCCATTGTTCTGCTTTCTGGTCCTAGCCGCAAAGTCGTGAGAAAAGCTGCAAAAGGTGTTATCAAAGCCGGTCTCAGCGTTTCAGATTCTGCAAGAGAGTTTGTCGCGGAAGTCAAAGAACAGGGCAGCGATTTAATCGCAGAAGTGCAAGCCGAGCGCCGCGAAGAAATGGAAGAGCACTTGAAAGAAAGTCACAAACAAGAAGCTCCTGAAAAGAAATCCAAGAAGCAGCAAGCAGCAGAATAGAATGCAGCACAAAATACTTCATCGCATCCCCGGACGAATAAGAGTCCGAATGTATCGATTGAAGCATGATTTGGTTTTCCAGGAGAAGGTCGTTAGCTTCTTCCTCACTCTGGCTGGAGTTAGAGCTGTCGGCGTCAACCCTGCGTGCGCGTCTCTGACGCTGGAATTCGACTCATCGCTGTTTTTTCCTGAAGAGACACTGGCAAGAATTAGCGAATCTGAAATTATTCAGGCGACAATTCAACCAAAAAAACTGCCCGCAAAAAACAGATTCAATAACTGGGTGGAAAAGTTAGAGGCACCACCCATAGTGCAACTTGGACTGGGAGCATTATCGCTGGCATCAGCAGTTTTTGGCTTTCCTCCAGCCCTGACGCGCACAGTTTTAGCTCTGGCAACAGCGCCAATATTTGGGCGCGGGCTCCGCGTATTCTTGGAAGAAGGTAGACCCGCAGTCGAGTTCATGGATGCGGCATCGCTGATAGTGCTCACAGTTGAGTCAGCCTATATGCCCGCCAGCGTAATGGTTTTCCTCATTGGAATAGGTGAATACATCAGAGACTTTGCGGCTCAAAAAAGCGAAAGCATGCAGGATGAACTGCTCAAATTATCACAGGGCTCTGCCTGGCTGGTGCAAAACGAACGCAGAGAAAGGGTTTCTATTTCCAAACTAAATATTGGTGATTCCATCGTTGTCTACACCGGTGAACGTATTCCAGTGCGCTGCAGAATTGAAGAAGGCACTGCCACCATCGTCAAAGCAAAATCATCTCTCAACAAGCTTCCCATTCAGGTCGGTCCCGGCGACGAAATTTCGGCAGGTGCCATTATTATCGACGGCAAACTTTACCTCACCTGCATTTCTGCAAAGCCCAAGAGCCAGCTTAGCCGAGCCCTCGAAAGAGAAAGAATACGAGCCCTCTATCGTACAAGCTATCAACGACATGCATTAAAGAAAGCCTACAAAATAGTCAACCCCATTATGTTGGTGTCAGCGTTTTCGTTCTTGCTTTCTAGAAATGTGGTGCAAGCCTTCACCATCATCTGCTTTGATTTCGTAACAGGCGTGCGTATCGCCCTGCCGACATCCATTCTCTCCTATATGTATAACGCGGGCAGGAATGGCGTTCTTATAAAGGCGGGCTCAGCACTGGAAAAGCTTTCGGAAATGGACATAGTCATTTTTGCCAGATCTGGAGTCATAAATGTTGGTGACTCCGAGATTACTTCGGTTCTTCCACTCACAGATGCAAGCGCCGACGAAATTCTCAGCGCAGCAGCAGCAGTCGAATACCGCTACCATCATCCGGCAGCTCGAGCAATCTATCGGTATGCACAGAAGAGACAACTGCAGATTTCTGAACGACGCAATTCCGAATTTCATCCGGGCTTAGGAGTCAAAGCACTTGTAGATGGAAGAAACGTTCTGGTTGGTAGCAAACGCTTTATGCTAGACCAGGAAATTGATATCGAGTCATCTGAGCAGTCCGCAACTGAAATAAAAGACAGGGGAGACTCGGTAGCCTATATAGCTATCGAAAAAGAATTAGTTGGATTGATCGCTTATCGCGATCAGATAAAGGAAGAAGGCGCCGCCGTTCTCAGAGAGCTTAAACAGTTAGGTATCAAAGAAACAATCCTCATTTCAGGCGACTCAGGTAATCAGGTACGTCGGCTTTCAAATTCCATAGAAACCGACAAGTTTTACACTGGTCTTTCCCCTGAAGCAAAGGCAGATCTCGTTCGCAGCTTACAAGTAAACGGACTGCGCGTCGCGGTTGTGGGAGATGAAGTCAGTGATGCACTGGCTATGGCTCAGGCCGACCTATCAATCGCTCTCAATAGCAGCACTGACATTGCAAAATACAGAGCGGACATTATTTTTTCCGACGACAATATCAAACATTTGCCTGCTTCCATCGAGCTTTCGCGCAAGTCCATGTCTTTTTTGCGCCAGAACATGTTTGCAGTGAGCATTCCAAATTGGTTAGGCTTGATACTCTCGCTCACGAATATAGTGGGTCCAGTAAATGCCACCATTTTGAACAATGGGTCAGTGATCCTGGCGGCATTGAACGGACTGCTGCCTGCACTCCGCAGAACAGAGGCAGCTGATACACCTATTCTGGTTGAAGATTTCAGCACCAGCTCATGACTCTTTTTACCTACAAGCAGACTCACATCCGTCATTTGAGCTATGCTGTTTCCTTCCACCTGATTCTTTCTTACCAATTCGCTGAGCAAGCCTGAAGCCAGAAACACTGTCAGCAAGAGCAACACGAGATGCAGACTAATGTCTTAGTCGTCATTCACTAAAAATCCTGTGGAATTAATCTACCAAAAGCACAAACATACAAATTATGCAATCCGCTGATGCATGGATTTCAAACTTGTGGGTATATGAATAATTACGCACTCCATCTGTGCGAACTGGCAAAGCGATTTACCTGGATATTCCTATGATGACAGCATCAGACCCAACAAGACGAGCTTTCAATGGCTCAATCTCCGGCAGAGGCGTGCCGAAGAAGGGTTTTGCTGGAGATGAAGAAGATTGGTCACTTGAGTTTGGTCAACAAGTCTCTTGCTCAGTAATCAGCAGCATGATGAGTCCGCGCAAGTGCTATGAAGTGCGAGTGAAGATTGGACAGAAACTACAACGTGCATTCATGATTACTTCAAGGAAGTACTCTGCAGGCTCGACAGCACCGGCAGTGTTCGTCAAAAAGATTGGCGCTGGCTTAGCTCTCTTGTGTGCGCCAGGTCTGGAAAGATGGGTGAACAGCAATGATTACCCCGCGCTCGATAACGAGCCATCAAACAACTACTAATAACTCGATAAAAACGAATAGTTAGAGGCTGAACATTTGCACCAGCTTCTGACAGATTCAGCGTGTGAACAGTTCCGCTGCGGGCGAAAGCTATTTTCAGGTGCTCACCGGGCAAGCGTAGAAAGCAGAACCTTAAGTTGCTTGCTTCGCTAGCTTCCAGCTGTGAGCATTTGCAGACGGCTAACTTCTATGCCTACAACGGCCCGCCGACAGCATATCTAGAGCCAATGTCATTTTTTAACCACTGAAGAATTATGCAGAGCCTTATCTGAAATCACTGTGGCTGGCAACATTTCGAAGCCAGCGTTTCATAACTAGGATATTAGCATCAGGTGATTGGCTGATTCCTTTAAGGAATCGATTGCAAAACAAAAACATGCAAACAACCGGTTTGCATGAAAGGGCTGGAGAGAAACTTATGACAGAGAGAGCATTCGCAGAGCATCAATTTGCACCCAAAGAAGCTGCTGCAAACACGCCGGAAGCTGCTTCAACAGAAGCAAGCTCACGTTTTTTAGATGAAGCATTTTCTTTTCCACTCAAGTTCAAAAGCAATGACAATGATGTGTACAAGCCAAAAGAAGAATACAAGAACGGAATGGCTAGCGAAGACTTCATAAAAGTCGAGCAATGGTTCTCAGACGAGAAACGTTGCGGCGCTGTAAATCAAGATAAGCTACAAGAAAAATTGGGCGATTTCGCTAAGAAAGCCGATGATATGTGGCAAAAAATTGAAGACAGCAATGACGTGGCTGCTCAGGAAAGAATGGGCGGTGACACGATGACGACATACTCTCGATTCGGAAAACTGTTCGACGAACTTGACGAACAGCATCGTGATAAATTGCTTGAAACATTACCCTGGAGATTGCGTCCAGGCGAATAAGAAAAAGTTTGACGGGCTGGATATCGGAAAAGGGGCGAAAGCCCCTTTTCTCCTTTTTATGATTCGCAATTGCAAAATGCAGAAAGCGCGCTAGCGAACTTTGCTTGTGCTTTCCCAATACGCAATCTTCTGATGATATTCCTGCAGGCTCTGCACTCCAAGATTTCCCTGTTGGAGCGCAGCTATAGCAGCAGCAGTTGCTTTAGCACCAGACAAAGTGGTTACGACTGGTACGTTGTAGTTAATCGCAGCACGGCGAATCAGTTGATCATCACGATGCGCCGAACGCCCCGATGGAATGTTTATTACAAGATTGATCTGATTATTCTTGATTCTATCCACCAGATTCGGACGACCTTCAGAAACTTTGTTTACTACGGTCGCTGGAATTCCAGCAGCATGAACAATCGAAGCAGTTCCGCGAGTGGCCACAATTTCAAACCCTAGTTGATAGAGGCTCTGAGCCACAGGCACCACTTCGCGTTTGTAAGCGTCAGAAACGCTAAGAAAAACGCGTCCCTTAGTAGGCAAATCATGACCAGCTGCAATCTGCGCCTTTGCAAAAGCAAGACCAAATTGCGACGCTATCCCCATAACTTCACCGGTGGAACGCATTTCTGGTCCCAGAGAGATTTCAGAACCCGGGAATTTTTTGAACGGAATCACCACTGATTTCACTGAAATATGCGGTGGCAATAACCGATCGCCAATTTTCTGTTGAGCCAGAGTTTCACCAAGCATAACCTTAGTGGCAACTTGAGCCCAGGGTACGCCTGTCGCCTTCGATACGAATGGAACGGTTCGGCTCGCGCGAGGGTTCACTTCGAGGATGTACACCAATCCATCTTTTATAGCGAACTGAATGTTCATCAACCCGATTACTTTCAATTCCTCCGCAAGCGCACGAGTAGCATTTCGAATCTCCTCAATGATGCTCAGCGGAATCGTCTGCGCCGGAAGAACACAGGTACTGTCACCCGAGTGGATACCGGCCTGCTCTATGTGCTCCATAATGCCGCAAATGACTGTTTGTTCGCCATCGCAGACAGCATCAACATCCACTTCTACAGCGTTTTCCAAAAACTCATCAATCAAAACAGGGTGGTCAGGCTGAACCTGCAATCCTGTAGCGAGCCATTGCTCCAATTCTTCTTGATTGAAGATGATTCGCATAGCACGTCCACCAAGAACATAACTTGGGCGCACAAGAACTGGATAGCCGATGGAATCAGCGATTTGAATTGCTTCTTTGATTTCGGTTGCGGTGCCTCCCTTAGGTGGACGCAAGCCAAGCTTTGCCAGCACCTTGCCAAAGCGAGCTCGATCTTCTGCCAGGTCGATTGAGTCAGGCGAAGTTCCTAGAACTTTGATGCCGCGAGCCTCGAGCCCCTGAGCTAACTTGAGCGGGGTCTGCCCACCAAGTTGCACAATGACTCCATCGGGCTTTTCAAACTCTGCGATGTTAGAGACATCTTCAAGGGTCAGCGGTTCGAAATAGAGACGGTTTGAAACATCGTAATCGGTAGATACAGTTTCAGGATTTGAATTGACCATTATTGCATCGCAAGAGAGCGAGCGAATTGCCATGGCTGCCTGAACACAACAGTAATCAAACTCAATACCCTGACCAATGCGATTAGGACCACCGCCAAGAATCATTATCTTCCTGTTGCCTGTAGGTGGTGGCAGCTCAGACTCATCCTCATAAGTGGAATACATATAAGGAGTGTAAGCCTGGAACTCGGCCGAGCATGTATCCACCGTCTTGTATGCAGGGAAGAGATTTTGAGCCTTACGGTATTCAAAAACATCTTCTTCGCTAACAACAGAACTACTCTGTGAAATCAATTTGCTTATTTGCAAATCGCTAAAGCCCATGCGCTTTAAACGCTTCAAGTATGGGAGATCAAGTTCTTTCAAACTGTGCACAGCAGAGGACAGAGCTTTGCTTTCTTGCCACAATTCAAGCAAATTATCGAGGAACCACGGGTCAATCTGAGAGAGTTCATGAACCTCTTCAATCAATACGCCAGCATCGAGGGCACCAAAAATATCTGTGATGCGATGATTGCTCGGAACCGCTAATCTGCGGCGCCATTCCTGATGGTCCGCTTTGCGACGAGAGACTACCGGGTTAAAACCATAGAGCCCCAATTCAAGTCCGCGCAGAGCTTTCTGCACAGACTCTTGGAACGAACGACCGATAGCCATTACTTCCCCAACAGACTTCATCTGTGTGGTCAAAGTGTTATCGGAACCACGGAATTTTTCAAAATTGAACCGAGGAATCTTGGTTACGACGTAATCGATGACAGGCTCAAATGATGCTGGAGTGGTCTTTGTAATATCATTTGGAATTTCATCGAGAGTCAATCCAACAGCGAGCTTTGCGGCGATTTTAGCAATCGGATAGCCCGTTGCTTTGCTGGCTAGAGCTGATGAACGCGATACGCGCGGATTCATTTCAATTACACTAATTTCTCCATCATAAGGACTGATGGCAAACTGAATGTTTGAGCCGCCGGTATCTACGCCCACAGCTCTAATTACCTTGATGGCTGCATCACGCAATGCCTGATACTCGCGGTCAGTTAAAGTTTGCAGTGGAGCAACCGTAATGGAGTCGCCAGTGTGAATACCCATCGGGTCAAAATTCTCGATAGAGCAAATGATGACCACATTGTCTTTGCAGTCTCGCATTACTTCAAGTTCGATTTCCTTCCAACCAAGCACGCTTTGCTCGAGCAGAATTTCGTGAACAGGGCTAGCATTGAGACCTTCCATGGCCAGTGGTTCCAACTCTTCCTGGTTATATGCGATACCACCACCGGTGCCACCCAATGTGAACGCCGGACGAATAATAATTGGAAAGCCGATTTCCTCAGCAATTTCACGCACATCAGTAAGCTTTCTTGCAATTCCTGATTTTGGCACTTTCAACCCGATACTTATCATCAATTGCTTAAAGAGATCTCTGTCTTCGGCAACCTTGATGGCTTCGAGCTTGGCTCCAATCAATTCGACATTGTGCTCAGCGAGTATGCCTTTCTCCGCCAATTCAACAGCTACATTGAGTGCTGTCTGTCCGCCCATTGTGGGCAATATGGCATCTGGACGCTCTTTGATAATAACTTCACGAGCAAACTCCGCAGTCACTGGCTCTAGATAAGTCCTGTCAGCGACCTGAGGGTCGGTCATTATTGTCGCCGGGTTGGAGTTAATCAACACGACCTCATAGCCCAAATCCTTCAAGGCCTTACAGGCTTGAGTACCGGAGTAATCGAACTCGCAAGCCTGACCGATAGTAATTGGGCCGGCGCCAAGAACCATGATCTTCTTAATGTCGGAAGTCTTAGACATATATGTTTCTCTTCTCGGGAATTTAACCCACCCGCTAAATCCCCCATAGTTTACACGGTATCTCCCTTATTTCCCGCTCAGAATGAACGTTTACGAAGAATCTCTCTACAAAAAAGTACGATTTTTATCCGCAGAAGACTTCGACGATTTTAAGAATTGATGTTTAGAACCTACCATTAGGTTGGTAAGAGTCAAGTATGGATGGATTGAGCGCATCAGGCTCAAAGTCACCACCCTCCGCATAAGCTCAAAAGGGGGCCAGCTTATGACCATATCGGAGTTCCGCCGCATGGCGTTGCGGTGCGCTCTTGCATTGACCACTTTGACAACAACAATGAGTGTAATGCCAGCTCTGGCTGCTGAAGATCAGGCGTTGGAATGCCAACATCATATAGATCTTGAGTACCAGCTGAACATGCCAATTTATCACTGGGCGCCGCAAGGCAAGCCCAAAGGTGTGATTCTTGCGATCCACGGGCTTGTCATGCATGGACAAACCTATGATGAACTGGGCAAAACGCTGGCAGAGCAAGGTTTCCTCGTGTACGCAACAGACATGCGCGGATACGGTCGCCTGACCAAAGAGTATCCACATGAATTCTGCTCGTCCAAGGACTGCAAACAGAAAATAAATTACGACAAGTCTCAAGCCGACTTGACCAGACTCGCCGAACAGTTGAAATCCATTAATGATGGACTTCCTTTATATATCGTCGGCGAAAGCATGGGAGCTGCTATGGCAATTCGCATAGCCAGCCAGAAGCCTGAGCTTGCTAGTGGACTGGTTCTTTCCGCGCCTGCAATTAGAGCACACAATTTCTTCGATAAGAATTCGATGAAAAATTTGCCTCTAATCGTTGCCAATTACAAGCGCCAGCTCAATTTGATGCCTTATGTGAAACGGTATGCAAGTGAAGATCCTCAAATCGTTCGCGAATTGAGCGAAGACCCACTCTTGCGCCGCAAAATGTGTGCTAAAGATCTCTATGCAAGTCGCTCTTGTATCAACAGAACACTTGCGTACGTTCCAAAAATCAGCTCGAAACAGCCAGTTCTTGTGCTTCAAGCGAAAGATGACCGCTGCGTACGCGCTGATGCGGTACAACTCTTGCTTAAAAACCTGAAAACCCAAGATCAGGAAGTTCGTTGGTTTGAAGAGCGCGGTCATATTCTGATTGAAACTGCGCACATCATGCCAGATACCATGGAAACAATTGTTAGCTGGTTGAACAATCACGCGACACAAAAGACACCTCTTATCCAGGCGCAAGCTTCGCCATCTGACACAGTACCTTCGGATCGCATCGCAGCTGAACCCAAGGATCGTTCAGAGCGCGACGATTAACAGGAACAGCAAACTAGAATCAAACGAGAGCATTGCCACCACTGGCAGTGCTCCTTTGTTTTTGACAATCAGTGCTTACGGCGGTCATGAACATTCCACGTGAACAAGAGTAAAACAATCGATAAGAGCGCAGCTCCAATGATGACGCTGAAACCCATGTTCCAACCATAATTCTGCACGATTGAGCCAATGCCAATTTCAGCTGCTGTAGCGCCCAGATAGCCAAACAAGCCAGTCAAGCCTGCGGCTGTTCCAGCCGCTTTCTTTGGCACAAGATCCACAGCAGCAATACCGATGAGCATGACTGGACCATAAATCAAAAATCCAATGGCTATTAAAGCTATGGAATCAACAAGCTGATTTCCTGCAGGGTTAAACCAATAGAGAAGAACAGCAGCTGTAACCAGTAACATGAAGAAGACCATTACAGGCGAGCGGCGCCCATGAAAGAATCTATCACTGGCCCAGCCCGAGAAGAGCATGCCTGGAATTCCCGCCATCTCATAGAGCGAAGACTGCCATGCAGAGTGAGTAATCGAGTAACCTTTCACTTCAGTTAGATAGGTTGGAGCCCAATTCACAACACCATAGCGAACAATATAAACAAGAACATTGGCAGCAGAGAACAACCAGAGATACTTGTTGTTGAATACGTGTTTCATCATGATTTCTGACCCAGAAAGTTCACGCTCGGGGTCATCAAGGGCGGTGGCAGGGTAGTCGTTCATGTGAGCTTCAATGGGTGGCAAACCAACCGATTGCGGCGTGTCCCTCATGAAAATAACAACCAGAACACCTGTGATGATTGATAAAATCGCTGGAACATAGAAGGCTGCTTTCCATGAGCCTCCCAGTAGTGGCACGACAATAGCATAACTTGCAATAAGTGGTGCCAGCATGCCCCCAACATTGTGAGCAACGTTCCAAATTGCCATCTTTGTGCCGCGCTCACCATCAGAAAACCAGTGCACCATTGTTCTGCCACAGGGCGGCCATCCCATGCCTTGAAACCAGCCATTCAAAAACCAGAACACGATCATCAAAGTCAGGCTTGGCAAAAAACCAAAGACAAGATTAGTCATGCCAGATAAAATCAGCCCAGTCGCAAGAAAGTACCGGGGATTAGAACGATCAGATACATTGCCCATGATGAACTTGCTGATTCCATAGGCAATGGTTAGTGCAGAAGCGAGCATACCGACATCAGTCTTGCTCAAACCGAGGTCGTGTATCAGGTAGGGTTTTGCTACATTGATGTTTGAGCGAACCAGATAGTAAGAAGCGTAACCTACAAAGATGCTAGCAAGAACTTGAATACGATATTTTTTGTACTCTGCAGGAATCTGCTCAGCTGGAATCGGTTCTATGAAAGCAGCAGGCTTGAAAATGGTTGCAATTTTGCTCAGCATGAATGATCTACTTTACTCTTTAGGTTTATGGGAGTATAGCCGACGCCTGACTTTCACGGAAATAATTTTGGCATCATTTCCTTGATGAACGGATCAATTTCGAACTCCCTAACCAGTGATTCAAGCCTGAAGCTTCAATCGTTCCGAGAGCGATGAGCGAAAATGATTGGAAGGATCAACAGACCTTTTGATTTCCTGCCATGCAGGAAATTCAGGGTACATTTTGCGAAACGCATCAGCGTCGAGGCAAGCATCTTTCGCAAGATACACGCGACCGCCATACTTCAGCACGATTGCATCAAGCTCTTTCGTGAACTCAATCAGCCCTGCTTTTACAGGTATGTCTAGGGTCAGCGTATAACCAGGCGTAGGAAACGAAAGAAAACGATTTCCTTTTCCGAACTTCTTCAGCACAGCAAGAAACGAGCTGCGCCCACGCCTTGCAGATAGGTCCAAAACCTCCTCTAGTCCGACACGACTCTGCTTAAGAGGAAACACACATTGGTATTGAATAAAACCATCTTTGCCATACATGCGGTTCCAATCGCTCAAAAAATCCAGCGGATAAAAAAATGGATTGTAATGTTCGATATGTTCCTTCGCTGAAGCTGATGAGAAATGGTAGTAGACCTCGTTGAAAGCTCCTATCGAAAACCGATTTAGAAGCCAGGAAGGCATATCGAGGGGTACAGTTATTCCTTTTTTGACAGGCACAAGTTCAGCATTTTTCAATTCGTCGGACAAATCATTTTTTGATGCATGCCTACCTAAAATGAGAATACTGCGCCCCAAATTGGCAGCAGAAGCCAAACAATCAATCCAGCAGACACTGTATTCGTATTCCTTTTCGCTTTCTTCAATTAACCTACAGGTCTCATCCAAATTCGAACAGCGAATTTTCTTGACGTGCAGGTACGGTGTTTCAACCGATTTGAGATCCAGCTCGATTTCTTTGATAAATCCAGTTAGCCCCATGCCACCAGCTGTGGCCCAAAACAAGTCAGAATTCTCTTCGCGAGAACATCGCAGCGTAGTGTTGTCAGCTGTCACCAAGAGAAATGAGTTTACAAAGTTTGCAAAAGAACCATCTTTATGATGGTTCTTTCCATGAATGTCTGATGCCAGAGCACCGCCCATGGTGACATATTTTGTGCCCGGCGTAACCGGCGGAAACCATCCACGAGGCAAAAACGTATTGATGATGTCCTCAAAGCTAACACCAGGTTCGCATCGCAAGCGTCCAGAACTTTCGTCAAACTCAAGCATCCTATTCAGTCCAAGAGTCTGAACTACACGCGCATCCGCAGCCACTGCCGGGTCACCGTAGCTTCGCCCCATACCACGAGCTATCACAGGCATGTCCAATTCGCTGCACTCAGTGAGGCAGGCATTAAGAAGTCGCATGGTATCAGGGTTATAAACCTGAGCAGAAATCAGAGGGTAACGACCCCAGCCAGAAATCAATTTCGGGCTAGCGAGAGCTGCAGGTTGTTCTGTCCGTTTGATACTAAGCATGGCCAGCAAAAAAGGTCACTGGTCTTACTTTATCATGTTGGACTAAGGCAAGGTCTACTTTTTGAGCTCCCAAGTGGGCAGGGTGAAAGTAGTTGGTGTATAGGATTTTCGCCCACTCTGCTCCGGCGACTTGTATTTGGATTGCACCTGGCTCAAGAATTTTTGAAAGTCTTCGATAGGTGTAATGTATGTCTCGTTTGTAGCACTCATATTTACTATGCCAACCTGTTTTCCTGTAACACTGTCAAAAACAGGTCCGCCAGAATTACCTTTGAACACGGGACCGACAGCTTTGATAAGTCCTCGCCGAGGGTCTTCTCCTGGAAGAAGTCCACCGGTGACTTTCAGCCGGTCTAAGGAGGTTCGCTCGTTAAAACTCAAATTTGAGACATGCATATCCTGAACCTGACGCGGATATCCCAGCGCCAACATCTGATGCTGCTCAGCTTCTTTGCTGTCCGAGGCAAGAGTCACAGGACGAAAAGTAGTAAACGGACTATCCGGCTTGATTTGAAGTACAGCCTGGTCTTTCGACGCATCCGCATCAACGAGCGTCGCTTCGTAAATCTTTCCATCATCAGTTTTTACGTGCAATGCCGCAGCATTTTTCACAACATGGTAGCCAGTTGCGACCAAACCGCTTGCAAGAATAATCGAGCCTGACCCTGATGACGAGCTGAATGTGGCGTCAACCTTAGGGTCAACAGTGAGTATTCGTACTACTGCCATTCTGTTGTTCAAATAAGTCTTCGCCACGTCAGAGTTGACACTGTAGTTGTCACTTACATTCACCTTATCATCGTTGAGGTGTAAGGTGGGCAGAGCTATCGAAGCATCCGAAGCTCTGGTAGCTCTCGTGTGAACATCAATGTTCTCTGCTTGCTTTGAGTCCACAATCGGAGCCGGAGACAAAGCAGACCGCAGCCAAGCCGTATCAGCTGCTGAGCTATTCCAATCAGTTTGAGCACCTGTGCGCTCAACTGTTTCCTGGGGTTCAACTTTATCTCGAGCCAGATCTGCCATGATAGGTCCTGTCGCGCTATTTCGAATATAGCCCCAAATGGCGAAAATTTACCCGGTAAAACCACGAAACGAAGCTTAATTCTGAACTTACTCCAATAGCGCAAATCTATTGGCGTAATCAATGTAGTTACGCCATCCCTGGTCGATTCGTTCAAGATCATCTCGCGTGAGTTCGCGTATCACTTTTGCCGGCGACCCTAGTGCAAGACTTCCAGACTTGATCGTCATACCAGGGGGAACCACAGTTCCAGCACCAATGATGCAGCGTTCCTCGACAACGGCACCATCAAGAATGATGGCGCCCATGGCTATCAGGCAGTCACTTGCTATAGTGCAGCCATGTAAAATCGCACCATGACCGACAGTTACCCTCTCGCCGACAACAAGAGGGTGCTTTTTGGTGATGTGCAGCATGCAGCCATCCTGGATATTCGTCTTCGCCCCGATACTTATCGAATTGATATCAGCTCGCAATACGCTTTGAAACCAAATACTGGCGTCATCTCCAATATTTACATCTCCTATCAACGTAACGTTGGGAGCCACATAGGCGCTCTTTGCAATATTGGGGCTATTTCCTTCAAAGGCTCTGATCATTTTGTCTCCACATTATTTAACGTGACTAATGTTTCTAACGTAAATAGGCATCGCGGGGTCTTGGCGTCCTCGCTCGCAGGCAATACGAGGCCTTAAGGTGTTAAAATTTACTAGCCGGGAGGACGTGCACATATGACAGCTTATTACGAACAACCACTACGCAAATTACTTGGCTCACTTTCGCAGACCATAGGATGGCTCATCGAAAGGGGTAGCGTTGAGGTTAGCACTGTTCCTGCTGAGCATCTAGACGCTGTTAAGCAACTAGAGCGCATTGGCATCGTCCACAAGCGCAACAACCGCATTTATGAACTTCAAAAAGTGCGTTTGAAAAAATTGATGGATTCTATGGGAATGGACAGCCTACCGACACCGACACCAGTTGTGGCACCCAAAGTAGTTCCAGCGGCAGCAGCGACCGAGGCTCCGGTCGCAGCTACGGTAGTAGACTCCAGTACAGCTGGCTAGTCAAAGCTTTTAACTTAATTTGAAGTAGAGCGCTCGCTCAACGAACTCCGCTGGGTCGAAAGGCTCGGGCTGGGATCTTGTAGGAAGCTCAAAGGGCTCGTATGGCTCAGGCTGGGATTTAAAAGGGAAGCTCGATTGGGAGCGCCTGCATCCTGTCGGCTTCTGAACCGCCGAATCAAGCGACGGATCCCATCATGGATCTGGAACGGTCATTAAATGCTTTGACCTGAAGATTCATCGTCCATATTTCGCCAGCCTGGCTCTCGAAGCTGTCCGATATGACAGATCATTCGACGATATGAGATGACGGTTAGTCCGGCCACCCCTCGAAAAGGACCCAATCAAGTCCCGAAGGAGTATTCCTTATTAGCTCGGGGATTCGAGCGACAGCATCCTTTCCCAACAAATACTCTCCTGAATCCGCATTGTGATAAACACCGTCAGTGAGGTCAGCCACGACGGAAGCAAAACTAACTCCAAGCAGCTCTTCAGTTTGCCTTCGCAGCTCGATCTCAACTGCACGCTTAGATTGTTTGAGCCTGGCATCGATATTTTGCCCATCAGCGAAAACCGTTATCGGCTCATAGGTTTTTCCGGCAAGCTTCTGAAGAAGATTCGGCTGATTCGCCGCTCTCAAACAATCGTTTCGATCGCTCAGAGCTGCGTCGTAATCAAAATCATGAGTACAGAACTCAAAAAAGGTAAGTAAATCTTTGCCGATTATTTCTTTCGGACCTTCTTTGCAGAACCGCAATTTGAAGCAGAGTTCCCAGTACTCAGTTTGAAGTCCATCCGAAATCACAATATCTGGATGAAGTTCGACAGCCAAGCCAAAGTCTGCAAATCGTTGCAGCACCTTTGAAATCACCGCATTGTTTAAGGATGGAGCATAAGCAAAAATATTGACGCCCATGTGCTACCCACGCTATGTGACACGCCGTAATTATAGTATCGCCGCGCTTTAGATAGCACTCAGCCTAACACCTCGAAAAAGGAAACGATGATAGTCAATTTCAATTTAGTTACTCTCACTACGAGCATAGATACAGCTTGCCGCTGTATGCGATAGGATTTTAGACTTATGGATGTTAATGCTAGAACACTTAAATCATTAGAATGGGAGCGACTCAAGCAATTCCTTGCGGCTGAGTGCGCCTCCTCATGCAGTCGCGAGGTGGCGCTGCAGTTGGAACTCTTCGACCATCCTGCAGAAATCGAAAGGCTTCTGCGCGAAAGCGAAGAAGGGCTGCGTGCATTTTTTAATGGCATCTCTCTTTCCCAGGAAGGATTGCACGATATTCGAGAATCGCTGCGCAGACTTAGCACGGGTGCGTCGCTTGGAGCGCACGAGCTGATGGAAATGAAGCAGGTATTGAAGCTGAGCCATAAGTTGAAGATAGTGGTAAACAATCTCGATGACGAGGACTATCCAACCTTGCGTGAATTGCTTGCCTCACGGCTCTTTGTCTTTCAAGATCTCGAAAATGCAATTGACGCTGTAGTGGATGAATCAGGCGGTATCAGGGACGATGCTAGCCCTCTCTTGCGCAAATTGCGTAAAGAGGTGCAGCGCTTGAGTTCGAGAATCAAAGACGAATTGCAAAAAATCATCAATTCGCCGACACAATCAAAGTGCCTCCAAGAGCCAATTTACACGTTGAGAAACGGCAGACATGTGCTGCCAGTTTTGGCAAACATGCGCCAGGCAATTGATGGCATCGTGCACGACAGCTCATCGACAGGGCTCACTATTTACGTTGAGCCTCTTTCTGTCGTCGAGCTGACAAACAAAATACGAATCAATGAAGCGGAAATTGAACACGAGATTGATCGCCTCTTGTGGGACCTCAGCGCCCAGGCAGCGAAATTACTTGAACCAATACAGTCATCGTTTGAAGCGTTGATAGACTCCGATTTCATTTCCGCGAAGGCAAACCTTGCCCGAAAGTATGAGGGCACGTTGCCGCGAATATCGCAAAACGGCGAACTTCGATTGAAGCAAGCCCGGCACCCGCTGTTGGTTTTGCAATATTCAAGTATGGAAAAAGTGATACCAAACGATATCATTCTCGATGGCGAGTTAAAAGCGTTAATCATCACCGGTCCAAACACAGGCGGTAAAACAGTTTATCTAAAAACCGCTGGGCTGCTCGCATTGATGCTGCGCGCGGGGCTTTTGCTGCCTTGCTCACTTGGCTCTCAAATGCCCATTTTCAGCGGTGTCTTTGCTGATATTGGGGATGAGCAATCGCTCGAACAAAACCTGTCGACGTTCTCATCACATATGAGCAATATCATCGAAATTACACGGCAAGCCAGTTCCAGCACTCTGGTTTTGCTAGATGAAATTGGTGCAGGAACTGACCCACGAGAAGGCACGATTCTCGCACGCGTAATTCTGGGTCAACTCAAACGACAGGGAGCGCTCACTCTGTGTAGCACTCACTATGGCGACTTGAAATCACTCGCACATGAAGACCAGGCATACTCAAACGCAAGCATGGAGTTCAATGACAAATCACTTGCTCCTTCTTACAAACTGCGTCTCGGAGTTGCGGGCGCCTCGCGAGCCATCGCGGTTGCAGCGCGACTCGGACTCGACGAGGCTTTGGTGGAGGAAGCGAAAGAACTTCTCGACTCGAGCAAAGAAGATTTCGAACATAAAGTAGATGAGCTGGAAGCTCGCTTGCAAGCCATAAGTAGACAGGAAGATGAGTTACAAAAACTGAGACTAGAGATTCTTCAAAAAGAGACCGCTCTCGAACAGAAAGCAAAGACGCTGGAAGAGGAGTACAAGCGCTCACGCTATCAGGCAAGCAATCAATTTCAAGACGACTACAAAGCCGCAAAGACATTGATAAACGAGCTAACCGCAAATTTGCAGAAATCACCTTCGCTTGCAAGAGCGCAGCAAGCGAAGCAAGAACTCGATTCCATTCGCAAAGAATTAAATTGGCTCGACGAAAATGAATATGCGCAAGCGCAATCGACAATTCAGGTTGGTAGCACAGTGCGCGTTCGCTCGCTTAATCAAATTGGAACGCTCGACGCATTACCCGAACATCAGGGAGACAAGGTTCAGGTCCTTGTTGGTCGCATTAAAGTCAAAGTCGCTATGAACGATGTCGACTTTGTTGCTGCTCCAAAGATTCAGAAACAGGTGCAACTGCAAAAGTCCGTTCCAAACAAAAAGCGCGTAGCTCTAGCTGAAGATCCAGTTTTTGTCAGAAGCGATAGCAACACCCTCGACCTGCGAGGGCAGAGAGTCGACCAGGGACTGGCACTTCTTGAACGTTTTGTAGATGAAGCCTACCTGGCACATCTTTCTCCTCTGATGATTATTCATGGGCATGGCACTGGAGCAATGAAACAAGCAGTCCGAGACTTTCTCAAAGATTGCAACTATAAGAATAAATCGCGCCCTGGCGAGACATATGAAGGTGGCGATGGAGTCACTGTGGTCAATTTTGCCTGAGATGACATCGTTTGCTTTCCCGACCATACCTTATATAAGGAAGCAAATTTAATAATTGAGCAAAACTTGGAGTTAGAGCAAAAAAACACAGCCCAACTTTTAATTCAGCACCCGGAAACGATTAATTATCGGCGAAATCGGGCAAGTGATAAATGTACAAATAGCAGACCGGCAATTTAAGTTCTGAGACCCTCCCCGGGGTCTTAGCTAAATGCAGGTAATTTTTTCTGTGTTGGCGTCAGTTCTTGGGGGACAAAAATCAAACCACAAAACCACTCGTGTAATTCCCATTCAGGGAATACGCGCGTGTCTAATTGCAACTGTCACCGTATAGATTCGTACGGAACACCAATTGTGGTTGCTTGCTAGATAAAATTTGCATCTGAGCCAGTGGATCGTACGTATTTTCCACACATACAAGCAAATAATTAAAAGCTAAGCTGAAGTTCCCGCAAGGCCTAAATTTACGTAAGGGTAATAAGACATGGTAGAAGGAAAAGGATTTGTGCCCCCACCGCCTGAGAAGGCAGAGAAGGAGCAGGTCAAACCAGAAGATGCTGGCCAGCAGCTACGTGCTGAGGTCTACCAGCCTAAAGAAGTGACCCGGGTTGGTGATCAGGGCGACAAACCAAAAGACGCTGGGCAGACCTATCAAACCGTTTTCACGGAGTTGAAGGCTGCAAAAGAAGGCATGATTGGTGTCACGGACATCGTCGCAAAAGGCGGCGGACCGAAAGGCAGCAATGATGGCGGCAGTGAAGCCTACCAGAAAGCGTTAGAATCGGCACAACAACACTACAACAGTGCTCGATTGGCAGCTGACAAATTCCTTTTTGTCTGCGATGAGCAAGGCAATCCTCGCAGAGACTCGACCGGAAATCCAATTCCGTCGAAAGAGAACATTCAATTGCGCCAGCAGCTTGCTCAGATGGAGCAAGGCATGCAGCAGATGTCTCAAGACAAGACACCCGAAGGACAGAAAAAACTTCGTGAAACTCTTGAATCTACAAATCAAATTAAAGACCTACTTCGTTCATCAGGTTATGCCCGCGCTAACAACGCATTGGCTCTGATGTTCCATAGCGCTGACCTCCAGGGTGAAAACAGAGCCAACTTCGCGAAAGCAGGCATGGCGCTGGTTAACAAAGCAGCAGAGTTTGACCCTGCAATGAGCGGCGATGCGAACTTCCAGAGACACTACGAAGCAGCTATGAACGCTGTTATCGGCGGAGGCAAGCCAGGCGATCAACAACAGCCACCGAAGGGCGATCAACAACAGCCTCCTAAGGGCGACCAGCAACAACCGCCTCAGGGCGATCAACAACAACCACCTAAGGGTGACCAGCAACAACCACCTAAGGGCGATCAACAACAGCCTCCTAAGGGCGATCAACAACAGCCTCCTATGGGCGATGGCAGAGTAGACGTTCCTGGATCAACTGCTAAAGTTGGCGTTGAGAACAATCAGTATTACCTCGATTTCCGTGGCAAACATCTTCCAACCTGGACCCAACAAAATCCAGATGGTAGCGCGTCTAAACCGTTCACGATGAGCCGCGACGTCAAACAAACTGACGGCACCACAAAACAAGAACAATATGTTCGTGCAGATGGCATCCTTAAGCCAGTCCAAAACAAAGATGGAGCCATTCTCGGAATGGATGGCGAACCTTTGACTGATGCCAAAGGCATCCGTCGCCTCGGACCAGATGGAACACCAGTTCCCGCTATGTTCGATGGCAGCGACCCGGCTATGATGCAAGCGCAACTCGATAACGCGATGAAGGGCAAGCCGCTCGATGACAATAGTCGCGGTTTGTACAACACAGTTATTGAAAGCGCAGACAAATTAGATCGCGTCTCCCTAGCCAAAGTTATGGATTCCAACGATCAACTAATCGCAAAGAATCCTGAAGCTAAGAGATGGCTTGATGAGTACGCTGCACTTTCAAAGAAAAATGACGCTGCCTTCAATGACCTGGCTTCACTCAAAGACAAGTTGCAGCCAAACCAGGTTGATGCCCTCCAGAAAATGTGGGAAGGCGTCAAGAAACCACAAGACCTCGATCCATGGCTCAACAAGCCAGAGAACAAGGCAGCGAAAGATTTGCTTACTGCAGATCCAGCAAAATGGGCAGAAATCAAAACTAAGTACAACAACTATCTCGGCACAGAAGCTGAACTGATTGCAAAAGAAACTGAGCGAGACAAGAAAGCAGGTCTCACCGATGCTGTCAGAACAGTAGCAAATGCTGATGCGATGAACAGAGAATTGTCGCGCATCATGATGAGCTCTGTCACCGCTCGTGGTGTCTACCTGAACAAATTGCTTGAAGACCAGAACGTCAAAGCATACGGTGCTGTCGCAGACAAGAGCAGCCCAGACGCTAAGAAGCTAGAGAACGATAAGAGCGTGGCCGAAGCTCGCCGCATGGTAGCTGAATTAGCCAAAGCTGATGCATCTCTGGTACCTGCTCTGGCTGATGTAGCAAAAGGTCTCGGAGTTGATCTTTCCAAAGTAGCTGCACCTAAGGAAACAACACCGAATCCGCAGCAAGACCAAGCTCAACCTCCTAAGGACCAGACACAACAGCCTCCGAAGGACCAGACACAAGAGCCTCCGAAGGACCAGACACAGCAACCTCCGAAGGACCAGACACAGCTGCCTAAGGACCAGACACAACCTGCTAAAGATCCGGCTGCAAAACCGGCTGATGGAGAGTTGACGGCAGAACAGGCACAGTCACCGTCAGTACTTAATGACGCGTACATGTCATATCTAAAGGCAACTGAACAAGCCAGCAAGCCGATGAAGACAGAAGACTTCGACAAGCTGCTTCCAGTTTGGGAAAAAGCGTTAGAAGCTAATGCTTCGATCAAAAAAGAACTTATCGCAGCTTCCGAACAGCAAGCACAAGATACGCTGGCTAATCAGATGGCTCTGATAGTTGCTCTTCAAAAAACTGGCAAAACCAAGCTAGAAGATCTCAAACCGGAAGACCTGCAAAAGGTTACACGTGAAGATCTCCAGGCAGCGATGTCTTCAGCCGTTCAAAACTGGGCTAAGGTCAACTCCGACCTCAATGCTGCAGTCAATGGACTCAACCCTGACAATGCTAAGAAGTACATGGATGCGGAGAAGAAATTCGCTGCAAGCATGGAGCAGGCACAGAAAGACGCCGGCAGCGATCAAACGAAATTGCAAGCAGCTTACACGGCTGCACTCAACGCGAAGATTGCAGAGCAAAAGGCTATTGATCCCAAACTCGCCAGCGCTATCGATGCTCGAATGAACCTGATTGGCAAGCCAGAGGGTATGTTCGCAAAAACATACGCTGATACCATGCAGGGTATCGATAACTTCAAGCATGTTGATGAAGCACGCTTACAGTTAGCTCAAGCTCTCGCCCTTCAGGGTGGTGATGCTAACAAAGCTAAGGCTGCAGCACTCGTAACCAAGGCGATGGAAAATCCAGACGCAGCAGCATTACTGCAAGCTACCTCTGATGGACAGAAACTGCTTTCTGATCTCAAGCTCAAGACTCCTCAGATGTCTAAGTTACAAGACGAGCAAGACAAACTCTTCCCAGAACTTAAGCTGACAAAGCAAGCCATGGATTTGATGGCGGACAAAACGAAAGATCCTAAAGAGCAGTGGAAGCAAGCTGACGCTCTCTTCAAACAGGCAGAAGCATCCATCGAAGCAGAAATCATGCAACGTGGACAGGGCAAGACCGTTGCTGAATCTCTGCAGAGAGTCAACGAAAATGTTGAGTCAATGAAGTCCCAATTGATGATGTCTCTGGACAATTTCAAGAATGATCGCACCAAGTTGCCTGGACCAGATGGACCAGAAAAAGATAAGGATGCCAAAATCGTAAAAGATTTGATGAGCAGAACTGATAAGGATCATCCAAATGGAATGACTCCAAACGAGATGCTTGATGCTCTGCTTGGTCAAACCGGCAAGCCTGCTTCACCAGAAACACAACAACTGCAGTTGGCTATGCAACGAGTGTTGACCGATGCAGACAGAGGCACCTTGAATGCTCTGGCAATTCTTCAGCAAAAATCTGAAGGCGTTGCCTGGATAAGAATGCAACACGCGCTCAAAGCGAGTGAATATGGTTTTGCAGTCGGTGACGAAACTGCTAAGAAACAAGGAAAAGAACTGGTTGAAAGCATAGCGACAGTTGATCCACGCACATTCTCGCAAAGCCCAGAAGTGCTCGGTGCTCTCAAGCAAGCCGAACAAGGCAAGCAAATCGAGACTGCAAACGGAAAAGCAGCTGCAGTCGCCTTCAGCGAATCGGCCAAAGACACAATCTCCAAGACACAAACAGGATTGGTCGATGCCTTCATTCCAGGAGCTTCGATGACTGGCAACCTCTTAGCCGTGAAGACAACTGGCCACTACATCTCTGAAGTGCCGCTTGTAGGCGGACTCTTCGGCGGAAGCAAGGAAGCAAGCGATAAACTTATTCAACAGCTTGCATGGGCACAATTGAGCAATCCAGCGGAAGCTAAAGCTCAACGTGACCAGACCGTCAACGATGGCAACAATCAGATTCGCGGACTCCTGGGCGACGTAGCCGGCGTAGGCAGCTCATTCTTGACCGGATACGGGGTCAACATGGGATTGAACGGCCTTACAAACTACCTTGAAAAGGCTCCAATGCCGCTGTGGGCCAAAGTGCCTATTGTCGCTGGCTCAGCACTCGTTGTTGGTGGTGCCACCAACAACGCAGTATCAGGACATGATCTGCTCGCTTCAAGAGGATATATCCGTAACACCGTAGCAACAGGCACAACCTACGCTGCGATTAAGGGAATTGAATACCTCCCAATGAACAGACCATTGTCTGCTGAAACACTGTCCAAGTTTGGAACTGGTGTTCCAGAAGGTCTCACAGGAGCTCAACTCGGTAAGGAATTGACTGCACTCAGCGCAGAAACAGCAAAGAAGGGCTGGCTTGTTTCACTTGCTGAAGCAGCACCAAGCCGTCTCAATCCTCTGACCTACACACCTTTCCGCTACGCACCGGCCACCGGTCAGGGCTGGAAACTGTGGCAAGGATTCCAGTACGCTGGCTTCGGTGGTGAGCGCACAGCACAACTGCTGGGCAGCGGAGCCATGAACCTGGTGGAATACAACTCCAGACAGTTCGCGGCTAAGACCATGGGCTTGTTCGCTGCTGGCTATGGTTATGGGGCACTGAACAAGGGTGCCGCAATCTACACCGGCGAGCACCTAGACGGCAAGAAGTACAGCACCATCAACGATTACCTGACTGACATGAACAAAGCTGGTATCCAAACCGGTCTTGTAAGTTCGATCGTGATTCCAATTGGTGCAAAGATGATGGTGCCGCAAAGCTGGCAGAATGGAGTCAGCAAGGGCGTCAACAATATGTTCTCCCGACTCCCAGGAGTTGATGCAGCATATGCAACCACATCAATGGGCTCAGCAGCGCTGATGTTTGCTCGCCCAACAATGGATGCAAGCTCTCGTTTCGGAGAGGCAAGTATTTACGACACTATGTACCAGGCTGCTTCCAAACGAGTAGCAGAAGTAAATGGAAAAGCTGCCCAAGTTGCTGAAGACATGAAAAAGCAACAACAACAGCAGTAAATAGTCTCGTAATAGAGAATCGAAGCAGCCATCGAAAGGTGGCTGTTTTGTCTTTTTGTGGAAATTTCGTGGAATTTCTCGATTTAAACTGTCTCATTGTCCAGGAAACCCCGGCCCTGTGTAGATTTAGACAAGGCGCTAATGGGAATAACGTCTATGGCAGAGCAGGTAAGCATTCATGGCTGATGAGCATATAAAGCGTAGTCCGTTTGAGAGAAACACCAAAACAGATGAGCAGCAGGAAGCAAGTCCGCTGATCAATCGCATTGACTTTGGGAGCGCCCCAAAAGCTGATAACAAGCCAGCTGAGGTAAAATTTGAGCTACCGAAACTGGAAACGAAGCCAGAAACGCCAAAGCAAACAGAAGTAGTTCGCACAAGCGAAACTGATAAGAGCAACCCTGCACCAAAGATTGATACTAAGCCAATTCACGAAATCCAGGCGATACTTCAACAGACGACACAGCTTGAAGATGCGCTGATGAAAACATGCTTTGAAAAACAGCCTGATGGTTCCGTCAAAATGAAGGAAGGAAAGATTCCTGATGGTCAGGGCGGACAAATCGAAGTCAGCAAAGTCATGGAGCAGTTGATCGGACAAATTAATGAAGGTCATATGGTGGCAGTCACCATAGCTGATACCGCAATGAAAAATCCCGATGCGGTAATTGGCGCTACAATGTCCACAAAGAAAGAGCTCGAAGCAGCCACAAACCAGACCCAAACTCTAAAGAAAGACCTCGCTGCTCAGGGCATCAACCCTGCTGTTGGCGATTATCTGGATGCAACTCTGATCTCGAGATACATACAAGACAACAAGAATCTGACACCACCACAAATTGAAAAACTGAGCGCACTAAAGACATCAGTTGAGAATCAATCTAATCTCGAAGGACAATATCGCGAACTGCGTATCATGCAAGAAACGCCGATCGTGACTCGACAAAGATATGCTGATTTTCTCAAGGGTGTAGAAAACCCGGCAGCCGAATTGGCTATGGCTAGCTCTCCAAACATGGCGAAGAAAATGATTGACGATGCAAAAGCAATCGCCAACGAACTAAATTCGCCAGTAGGCAGATCAGAACTTATGAATCGTCTTGAAAGCCAGATTACGCAAGCCAGAGATGCGTCTTTCGACAATAACATCCGCGAAAAATATCTCGCGAATCCAAACAATCCATATACCCTCGTTGAAAGCGCAGCTCAGAAAACGAAGGCTGGAGACATTGATGGCGCGCGCCAAGATATGGATAAGGCTCGTATGCTTGCCGCCAAGCCATTTGATGTCGAGAAAGACGTTCAAGAACTTCAAAAACAAATTGAAGACGCAAACAAAGACAGAATGGCACTGGAAGAGCGTGTGAGCAAAGGCACTGCAACACAATTAGAAGTCCAGATTCAGCAAGAGCGCCAACTCAAACTAATCAATGAAGCTCAAATTCTAGACTCCTTCAAATATGCAAAACAGAAGGTCGACATCGCTTACGCAGACTTCCTGTTAAACGGTGACAAGAACAAAGATAGCGAATCTAACCGTAAATATGCTCGTGACATATTGCTCAACCTTCGATTTGATGAAGCGGGTAAAGCAGCTGCATCTCAATCGGGCGAACAGTTCGATGCACTCATGGAAAGAGCCCTCAAAGGTTCTGATAGCAACCAGGCATCCATGCTTGCGTTTAACAAAGCAATGCAAGAATATGATGCTCTAAAACAGAAAGCAGCTACAGAAAAGAACGACGAAGATATCGTCAAGGACTTCAAGCTTGCTCGCGAAAAGGCTGCACAAGCTGCCACAATAGCAGCGAGAATAAATCGAGATGGAGCCAATGAAAACGAAGTAGCAGTCAAATCGAACCTGCAGAAAGAAATCAACCAGGAAATGTCGAAACCAGCGGCTGAACGCGATACAGCAAAGATAGAAATGCTACAAGCTGTGATGAAACCACCGCAACAACAAACAGCTCGCGAGAAGGAATTGGTAGCAGGTCTTGTAGAATGCATGAAACCTGCAGATCAGGCAAACAAAGCTGTTATCGACAAGTTAGCGGGTTCATTGAAAGACAAGTCAGCATTGTTTGACGCCGTGAGCGCATATTCAATGATTCAACAGATGGAGTTCCAAAAACAAGCTGTTAATCAGGCTCGTCTCGCTATGCTCGATATCGATATTGCTTTCGACAAAGGTGAGAAGAATCCGCTTGTTGCAGAAATAGAGAAAGACAAATATGGCGCCGACATGATTTCGATGTTGAATTCTGTTCCAGGGCACGATGGCAGAACCCAATGGGGCGACATCAAAGAAGCAACCAGAGAACTCGGATGGGGAGAAAGCCTCTGGAAATGGACTAAAGGCGCGCTCAAAGAAGTAGCCATATCTTTAGCTTCATGGACAGTAGGCGCTCTCGCCGGAGTCGGTGCTGCGGCGTTGTTCTCATGGTCAGGTCCAGGTGCCATCATAGGTGGTGGCGCAGTAGGATTCGCTGCAGGCGCAGCTACTGGCAGTGCGATACGTCACTATGTATTTGGTGACAAAGTTACACTTGTGAGCGCAGCACTTGACGGTGTTTCAGGCATGACTGGTGGCGTAGCAGGTACGACCTATGCTGTCGCTAGAGGAGCAGGAACAGCCGCTATCAAGAACGTAATTGCTCAACAAGCTGAACGCGGAATCGTTATCGGTGAAGGTCAAACATTTGCGGCCTTCCGCGCGGCTGGACTTGCCGATAAGTTTGCTATAGCAGCTGGCGGTTCAAGATTCCTCGCTTCATTCAGCGCGGCTACCGCTGGCTCGATTGCATACAGATATCCATCTGAAGCATTGACCGGAAATTACCAGAGCGCAGGAGACTGGGCGCTCGGTAGCACATATAAAGTCGCAACTGATGTTCCGGGAAATCTTCTCGGTTCATTCTTCGGCGGCAAAGCCGGCGGTCTCATTGAAAATAGAGTTCTAGCAAATGGTGGCAGCATGTACTCAGCTACAGCAAAACAGCTAGCTGCGAACTTCTTCTGGACCAGCCCAGCAGGTAAGAATCTTTTTGGTGGTCGCATGCCACAGCCTTACCGCAGCGAATTCAACGCCCCACTGTACGATGCGCTAGTGCCCAAAGAAAACCAAGAAAAGTAATCTCAACTCCTGATCGAAGTATCCAAACTTCTTCCCGTTCTAAGTTGATGGACGAATCGGTACCGCTTGAGTTGCTACACAGAAACGGTACCGCTTGAGTTGCTACACCGAATCGGTAGCGGAGTTGCTACACCGAATCGGTACCGCTTGAGTTGCTACACCGAGTTGCTACACCGAATCGGTACCGGAGTTGCTACCCGAAAAGACCTTAGCACTCGACATCGTTGCATCATCAATCAGCAAGATTATTTCCATTTAGATTTGCTTCGCTTCGAATTGGAAAATTTGGAATAGTTGTGTCATCCTGACAGCCTGCATCAATGCAGAATCCTATGCTAAAGAACGCCCGTGGATATACAACAAATATATCGATGCTTGGATTGAAAAACTCTAAGTGATTTTCCATCTTCGCAAGCATGAAGAGGCATTAGCTGACATGGACTATACTAAGTCCCATGGTCGAGCTAAGCGTAATTATTCCTGCTTACAACGAAGAGCGACGTCTGCCTCAGACTCTTGAATCAGTCTACCAATTTTTGAGTGGACGAGGTCGCGGCTTTGAGATAGTGATTGTGGATGACGGCAGCCATGATAATACTGCCGATCTTGTCAGTGAATATTCTAAATCACATCCGGAAGTACGCCTCGTTTCATATCAGCCAAACAAAGGCAAAGGGTATGCGGTACGCGCCGGTATGATGGCAGCACTTGGCGATGCTCTTTTAATCAACGACGCAGATGGAAGCTCACCCATCGAAGAAGTAGAGCGACTAGAAAGAGCCCTTTCTTCAGGCTTTGATGTCGCTATTGGTTCAAGAGCAAAACCAGATAAGGAACGTCAGGTGCAAGCTCTCTTGCATCGAAAGTTTATTGGAAACACTTTCAATGCGATAGTTCAAAGTCTCGTTTTGCCAGGGTTCTATGACACGCAATGCGGTTTTAAACTCTTTAACAAACAAGCTGCAAAAGATATTTTCTCAGTAAATCGAATAGATGGATTTGGCTTCGACGTTGAAGTACTCTACATTGCGCGAATGCGCGGATACAAAATCGAGGAAGTTGCAATCAACTGGGCAAACATGGAAGGCTCAAAAGTCAATGTACTGGTCGACTCTCCAAAAATGCTATTCGAAGTCTTCAAGGTAACCTTATCAGCCTGGTTTGGACTTTACAGAAAAAAATAGGGAGTGCTTTATGGAACAAACACGCCCAAGTTGGATGCCCAGTGTTGGAGACATCATATTTGTTCTGCTTTTGCAGATGATTTATGTTTTTATTCCGAACTTCATTTTCGGTGATGGATCAACGGGATGGCACCTTGTCACAGGTCACTACATCCTCGACCACTTGCAAGTGCCTCACACAGATCTTATTTCCTACACTTTTGCCGACAAAGCATGGGTAGCTTATGAATGGCTGTTTGATACGGTTATAGCGGCAATGGACAAGCTGGCTGGCTTGCGGCTGGTCTCAGTTGCATGCTGCAGCGCGATCGCATGGCTATTCTTGATGCTCTATGATGACTGCAGAAAGCGTGGTTGCCATTTTTTTATTGCTATGTTTCTGTGCATTATGGGCGCACTCATTTCTGCAATTCACTGGCTTGCGCGTCCGCATTTGGTCACATTTTTTGCGGTATACATCTACACTAGATTTTTGCAAGAATTTTTTGAAGGGAAGATCAGCGCGAAGAGATTGCTCATAACACTTCCGCTCACAATGATTGTATGGGCGAACTCACATCCCGCTTTCATCATGGGCATCGTTCTGGTTGGAATCTATCTAGTTTCAGAACTTATGGTGGCATTTTCTAGCGCTGCATCTGAACAACGATCGCAAACATTTTCTCGCTGCAAAATATACCTGGCCTCACTTGCTCTGATAATAGGCGCTTCCTTCATCAATCCCTACGGTCTTGATCTGTACAAATACATATTCGAATACCTGCAACAAACCGCTGTCATTTCGCAAACGGACGAGTACTCCTCGCCGATTTTTCATGGACAATTGCAAACAGTTTTATTAGAGCTTCTCTTTTTTGCTCTGGCCGTCGGGCTGGTTAGCACTCAAAAGAAGCCTGCCTTGCCGCGTCTTCTAACAGTTCTTGCATACGGACATCTTACGCTTGCAAGCAAGCGAAATATGCCGCTGTTTGTCATCGTGGCACTTCCTTTCATTGGCGAACTATTAGCAAGCTTCAAAATCAACTTACTCTCAAGGCTCGAGAATGCCGAACTTGCCTCGTGGCTCAAGCCAATTAAACAGCAATGGCTATCGATGGGCGAAACAATGGACTCGATGGAACTAACCTGTACCAGACACGCACTACCCATAGTGACAATAATTGTTCTGGCAATTTCTTGTTTCAACAATGGAAAAGCTATCGGCATCGAATTAGTCAAATCAAATTTCGATGCAAAATCGAAACCTACAAAAGCCTTAGATTATGTCGTCGAAAAAAAGCTGGACCAAAACAGTGGTTTCACATACGACAACTGGGGCGGTTACATCAGGTACAAATCAGGGCTACGCGTTTTCATTGATGACCGGGTAGACTTTTACGGGCAAAAGTTCTATCTCGACTATGGCGACATTGCAACGGGACAGAGCAACTGGCGCGAAATGCTCGACAAATACAAAATCCAATGGGTACTTTTTCCGAACAATAGTGTCCTGGTAGGAAACCTCAAGAATGACCCGGCATGGAAATTGAGTTGCGAAGATGAAGCTAGTTGCTTGTATGAACGCAAAAAGACAGAATAATCCTAACGCATCAATATTCCATTGAGCGCAAAATCGAAGCACTTATGAAGTTGTGGGGACAACTCACCAGTTTTTCTACCCGATTTGACCCAGTAATTTTGCTCACACAAAATAGCTAAATCTATCAAGTGCGAAACGCGCATTCTATCGATGTCTGAGCGAAATACACCAGCGTCCTGACCACGCTGAATAATTACATCAACACATAACGTGAGGGGTTCGGGCTTGCATTCCTCTGTGTTTTCGAATTTAACCAGTGGGCTAAATCGTTGAGCACAGAAAACCTCGAGTAGACGCCAGTTCTCTTCGGTCCATTGCACAATGTCCTTTATCAAAATATCAATCATTTCTTTTGCAGACTGCTCCGCAGAGCGCATTCTTTCCACATACTTCAGCGCTTCCTCCTGACTCTGACGCTTCATCTCCAGAGCTATTTCTTCTTTTGATTTGAAATAATAATAGAACGTGACTTTTGCAACGTCAGCAGCATCAACTATGTCGTCGATAGTAGTGCCGGCATATCCCTTCTCAACAAAAAGCTTCCGTGCACAGGCTACAAGACTGTTTCGCCGTTGCTCACGTTTTCTATCTTTTCTTCCTAATGAATAGGTTTCCATTTGACAATCATAACATGGTATGAAATCATACTTTAGTACGGTTTTGTTAATCCAGAGCTGCTGCGCGTTTCAGCCGCTACAGGTCTTTCTAATGGCTCTCACCAAATATAGTGCGCTGCGTTCTTTCATTGGCATTTTTCTCGCTGCGCTCGCCTGCGTTTCTTGCGCAGAAGGCGAAAAGAAACCAGCCATGATGGGCTTTCCGCCTGCAGAAGTAAAAATGGAGACTGTTCGAGTCGCTCCCTACCGGGAACAATCTGAATACATAGGCACAGTAAAGTCACGTAAGTCAGTAACTCTTCAGCCGCACGTCGAAGGACACATCACTCAAATTTCTGTAAGTGCGGGTGACTTCGTTAAGCCTGGCCAGAAGATAATGCAAATTGATTCCCGTCAGCAAGCAGCACAAACCAATTCATTTGAAGCAGCTGCGGAGACGGTTCAGTCAGATCTCGCTACTGCAAAGGCGACTCTGGCATCACTGGAAAGCTCATTGCGCAGCAAGCTTTCAAATGTCGATTTCACAAAAGCACAATATCAACGATATCAAAGTCTTGCCGGTCAAGGCGCTGTCGCACAATCTGAACTTGATTCCTGGAAAAACAGCTATTCTGCAGCATGTGCCGATCGCGATGCGATCCTTCAGCAAATAGAAGGACAAAAAACTACCATTCAAAAGTACGAACGAAGTTACAAACAAGCGACATCTAGCTATCAAGCTCAAAAGGAACAACTTAGATACTATGAAATTGTTGCGCCATTTGAAGGAATAATAGGTGATATTCCTGTAAAGTTAGGCGACCATGTTCTCACCTCAACAGCACTCACGACCCTGACTGAAAATCAGCCTCTGGAAATATATGTTGCTGTACCTGCCGAGAAAGCAGGTGAAATGAGGAAGGGAATGTCCGTTGCGTTGAGATCTTCTAACGGCTCTGACTTTGGTGACAGCAAGGTCATCTTTATTTCACCAACGGTTGATTCTTCGAGCCAGACGGTTTTAGTCAAAACGCTTTTTCCGAACAGCAAAGATCAGCTGCGAGTAGACCAGACAGTTAAAGCAGTTGTTGTCTGGAATGAAAAGCCCGGTATTTGTGTTCCGACAGCTGCTGTCTCTCAGACAGCCGGTAAGCACTTTGTTTTCCTGGCTGAAACAGGAAAGGATGGAAAAAAAGCAGCGCACCAGGTGGAGATAGAAACATATGGAATCGAGGGCGACTCGTTTCAAGTGAAAAGCGGCTTGAAGGCTGGAGATGTTGTTATTACAACCGGAATCCAAAGACTTGCAGATGGTGCTCCTATTCTAGAAAAGCACGATTCAAAACCAGGCGGCAAACTTGTGGAATCGATAAAACGATTTGCCCGAAGCAGGTGAAATATGTTCGTCAATTTTTTCATCAGTCGTCCAATCTTCGCATCAGTTTGTTCGATCATAATTGTGCTTGCAGGTCTGGTATCAATTCCGAACCTACCCATAGCGCAATATCCGGCCATTGTTCCGCCCCAAGTGAAAGTCACTTCTGCCTACACCGGAGCGAGCGCCGCAGCTGTTGAGTCCAGCGTAACAAACATTCTCGAACAACAAATCAACGGCGTTAAAGGTATGAAGTACATTACTTCAACCAGCGGCAATGATGGAACCAGTACAATCAATGTCACATTCGACCTTGAGCGTGACATCGACGCTGCAGCAGTTGATGTGCAGAACAGAGTTAACTCTGTTCAAGGCAGACTGCCGGACGAAGTAAAAAAGACTGGCGTCACTATAGACAAAGTTTCTACAAGTATAATTTTTGCCTCAGCCCTCTCATCGGACAGGCATGATGCATTGTTCCTGAGCAATTATGCGGATCTTTATTTCAAGGATGCACTCAAGCGTGTAAAAGGGGTCGGCGATATCACCATATTTGGTGAACGAAAATACTCTATGCGAATTTGGCTTGACCCTACAAAGCTGAATAACAGAAAAATCACCACCACCGAAGTAATTAATGCTCTTGCTGATCAAAACGTACAGGTAGCAAGCGGCGCAATCGGAAAAGCGCCTTATCCGGAAGGTCAATCTTTTGAGATTAGCACCAGAGTTTCAGGTCGCTTGCGCACCCCTGAGGAATTCGCAAACATCATCGTGAAAAGAGGACCTGAGGGCTCTGTCATCAAAGTTAGAGATCTCGGCAGAGTTGAACTGGGCGCAGAAAACTACGGAACTTTCCTCAGGTATAAAGGTCTCAATGCCGTTGGAATCGCAATTTTTCAGCTACCCGGTTCTAATGCGCTGGATGTTGCCAGAGACGCAAAAGCCGAACTTGAAAGATTGTGCCGCAACCTTCCCCCCGGCATGAAATGCGAGGTTGCCTTCGACACCACCCGAGCTGTGGATCAATCAATTCATGAGGTAATCAATACACTTCGCGACTCGATTATGCTGGTCATGGGAGTGATATTCCTTTTCCTTCAGAGCTTCAGCACAACCTTTATTCCGTTTATTACCATTCCAGTTTCATTGATAGGTACTTTTGCTGCCATGAAAGTACTCGGCTTCTCTATCAATACGCTAACCCTTTTCGGTATTACGCTGGCTACGGGGCTGGTTGTGGACGACGCCATAGTTGTAATCGAGAATATTTCGCGCTTGATGGAAGAGAAACACATGCCTGTTCTTGAAGCTGCAAGAGAAGGCATGAAGCAAGTGACCGGGGCAGTTATTGCAACAGCTCTTGTACTTGCAGCAGTCTTTGTTCCTGTCGCATTTTTCCCAGGCACAACCGGACAGTTGTACAGACAGTTCGCCCTCACGCTAGCCATCTCAGTAGGCATCTCTGCCTTCAATGCATTGACTTTGACACCAGCACTATCAGCACTTCTGCTGAAACATGGCGAAAGACCTAATTGGTTTTTCCGAGCTTTTAATTGGTGCCTGGACCAGGTGCGTAACTTCTTTTCGGCTTCACTGCAATTTCTGCTTCGCTTTAAAGCGCTGGTTGTGCTATTTTTCATCGGACTATTGACCCTTACAGGATGGCTTTACACAAAGCTTCCTACCGGATTTTTGCCCGATGAAGACGTCGGTTACTTCATGATTATCGTCCAGGGACCTGACGGTGTATCGCTAGATTACACCAATCACGTAGTAGAAAAGGTTGAAGCTGAAGCGGCTAAGATTCCAGAGATTAGCGGCATCTTCGCAGTGGGAGGTTTTAGCTTTGCAGGCAACAATTCAAGTAATGCAATTGTATTTTGCACGCTGAAACCCTGGGATGAACGAAAGACAAAAGAACAAACATGCGACGGCATCATTGCGCGCCTTCGCCCGCCATTGATGGGAATAGATGAAGCGTTCTGCATTCCATTCAGCCCTCCCCCAATTCAGGGCTTAGGTAATTTCGGCGGCTTTGCCTTTGAACTCGAAGACACACAGCGCGCCCCTCTTGAAGAATTTGCAGCGCTGTCTAATGAGTTTATAGGAGCAGCAAGACAGAGCCCAGTGCTTACAGGTATTCAGACCACCTTCAGAATGAACTCTCCGCAACTCTTAATCGACGTTGATCGAGACAAAGCAGAGTCCATAGGCATCAATGTCAAAGACATTTTCAACACTCTTCAAGTATTCATCGGCTCACTCTATGTAAATGATTTCGACTATTTGGACCGCAGCTATCGCACATACGTTCAAGCCGATTCCCAGTTCAGAAGCAACCCGAAAGACATCACTCGGCTCTATGTCCGTTCTTCAGCTGGAAGCATGGTTCCACTCTCTAATCTGGTAAAACTGACTAACACAACTTCGCCTGCCACCATTTCACACTACAATTTGTTCAAATCAATAGAAGTGAATGGTGTGCCGGTTCCCGGCTTCAGTTCTGGTCAAGCAATTAAAGAAATGGAGACAATCGCTAAGCGAGTTCTGCCCCGAGACATGAGTTATGAATGGACGGGAATCTCGCTGGAAGAAATTCAGTCAGGTAATCTTGCCCTGCTTATTTTTGCCCTTGGCGTTGTATTTGTTTTCCTGGTTTTAGCAGCTCAGTACGAGAGCTTAATAGATCCGCTGGTGATTCTTTTTGCAGTGCCACTTGCAGTATTAGGCGCCCTTGCAGCCCAGATGTTTCGAGGACTTCAAAATGACATCTTCTGCCAAATTGGGCTGGTAATGCTAATTGGATTGGCCAGCAAGAACTCTATCTTGATTGTTGAGTTTGCAAATCAATTACATGAGAAAGGACTACCTCATAACAGAGCTGTGGTCGAAGCTGCGCTTACGCGGCTGCGACCAATCTTGATGACTTCTCTTGCTTTTATTTTTGGTATTTTGCCTTTGACCATCGCCGAAGGTGCCGGTTGTAATAGCAGAAGATCACTGGGCACCACTGTGATGGGTGGAATGATCCTGTCCACAGTTCTTAGTCTCTATATTGTTCCAGTGCTATACCTGGTTTTCAATGGAATCAAGAACAAAGTCTTCAAACAAACGAAAGCGAAATCCACAGAAGATGGACATTCTCACGAGATTATTGAAGCGTCTGTAAGCGAATAGACATCTTATCTTTTGCGATTTGCAGCGAACTATAGTCCGCGAATAATATGCTCTTTTTTATCAATGGACTTTTCGGGAACTGATTGGTTTGTGCCGAGTCCCTAACACTACAGAAACCTGGAGGCTCTACCACCTCATGTGATTAAACTGAGTGTAATACTTCGGGGAGGCACCGAAGCGCCCGGCAAGCGGTCATTGCCTAAAACAAGAAGCTCAGGCGAATATGCTATACGAGTGACATCACTCGTGGTGCCTGTCGGATTCCAGCCGACAGGCATTGGCATAAATGCCGTCCCGGCAGACCATAATCTATCAGTGTTTTAACAACAGAGGACACAAAATGAAACGAGTAATAATGCTCGCTTTGATTTCGCTAATAGCATTCGGCGGCAACTCCGCATTTGCCGAAAAAACGCAAAAGGTTGATGCTGACAACAGCAAAAAGAATGCTTGTGATCGAAACAAAAGCAAGGCAACTGCTGAAGATCAGTCGAATGAAAAAGGCGATGTTGAAGTCACCACAGCCATTCGCAAATCAATAATGGACACGAAGGGTTTGTCCGTTAATGCCCAGAACGTGAAAATAATCACGGACAACGGAACAATTTTCCTTCGCGGACCAGTAGACATCCAGCATTAAAAGGACGTAATTGCTGTACTTGCAAAAGTTGCATGTTGAAAGTATTCATTTAAGAATGAACTAGAAGTAAAAGCATCTTTTTAATCACACCATCAAATATTGGAGAAGGAAGATGAAACAAGCAGTTATATGCATAATTCCAACAGCAGTTCAAGCAGACAGAATTGTTGATCGTTTGAGAATGGCTGGATTTCTTAATTCAGACATCTCGGCGCTGATGCCAGATAAGAGTGGTGTTCGCGATATGGGTCACGAAAAGCACAGCAAGGCTCCAGAAGGTACATCAACTGGCGCTGCCGGCGGTGCCATCGTCGGCGGTGCTCTTGGTTGGTTGGCAGGTATTGGCGCTCTAGCTATTCCTGGTGTCGGACCTCTCGTAGCAGCTGGTCCTATTATGGCTGCTCTGAGCGGCGCAGCAGCTGGTGCAGCCGTTGGTGGAGTAACCGGCGGACTCATCGGGCTGGGAATTCCAGAATACGAAGCTAAGCAATACGAAGCGAAGCTGAACGAAGGTAATATCCTTCTTTCCGTTCACACAGAAAGCGGTGAGCAAGCCAAGCTCGCTGAAGACATCTTCAAGCAAGAAGGTGCCAAAGACATCAAGAGAACTGGCGAAACACAAGTCAAGAAATAGTCAGAATCGAATTGCTGATTCGAATTACGCAACTGTCAAATCAGTTTGATTCCCCTGATTAGCAGCGTAAAAATCCATTCGATTCAGAACTAAACAGGAAGAGGGCAATTAGATTGCACTCTTCCTGTTCTAATTTTAAATGGCACATATCAGGAGATAACTTATCTCTTCAAAAGGTCCGCGCCAGTAAAAAATGCTCTAGAATGCAAGTCTTGTTGAAACCAGATGAAAGAGCTTGCAAATGATTGAGATTTACCACGCCGACACAAGCCAACGACAAAAACGATTCAAAAGCACTTTGGCAATTGCATTAACTGTGTTGGGTATGGCATTTTCCAATCATGCCTTAGCCGCACAAACTAGTAATGAAATAGTAATCAACATCGACGCTAACGCAAAAGCATCACCATTTCCACACTGGTGGGAACACATGTTCGGCTCAGGCAGAGCTGCGCTGAGCCTACGCGAAAGCTATCGAAATGATTTGAGCAAAATGAAAGCTGAATTACCAGTCGAATATGTGCGCTTTCACGGCATCCTACACGATGAGCTCGGTCTCTACGATGAGGATAAAGACGGTAGGCCGATCTACAATTTTTCCTACATCGACCAGGTCTATGATGGGCTTTTGGACATTGGCGTTCGACCATTCGTCGAACTCAGTTTTATGCCAGAAAAATTAGCAGCAAAGCCTGAGATATTCGGCTTCTGGTACAAACCAAATATTGCACCTCCAAAAGACTATTCAAAGTGGAACGCTTTGATGAAAAATCTAGCCGAGCATCTCATAGCTCGCTACGGAATAGATGAAGTTTCCAAATGGTATTTTGAAGTATGGAATGAACCAAACATCGGATTCTGGGCTGGAGAACCAAAGCTTGAGTCATACTTAAAGCTTTATGATGAAACAGCCAGGACTTTGAAAGCTGTCAACCCACGCCTTCGCGTTGGCGGACCTTCAACAGCCCAGGCTGCCTGGAGCAAAATCTTCATCGATCACTGTACTAAAGAAAAAGTTCCTTTCGATTTCGTTTCAACACATGTGTATGGAAATGACTCCGCTGAAGACGTCTTCAAAACACACGAAAAAATTCCGAGAAAAGATATGGTGGCAAGAGCCATGCGCAAGGTTTATGACGAAGTAAAATCGTCAAGTAAACCTGACACAGCCATAATATGGAGTGAGTTCAACGCGTCATTTTTCAACGAACAAAACGTCACTGATTCAGAATTTATGGGACCATGGTTAGCTAATTATATTCGCCAGGCTGATGGACTTGCAGACATGGTCTCATTCTGGACATTCTCTGATGTATTTGAGGAAGGCGGAGTCGTTAAAAGTCCCTTCTACGGTGGCTTTGGCGCTATAGCTGCCGGCAACATACCCAAAGCAGCTTTCAATGCCTTCAAACTTCTGCATAAACTAGGAGAGGAAAAACTAGCAAATCCAAGCGAAGATGCAATCATTAGCAAAAGCAAAGATGGTGCGTTGATAGCAGCAGCATGGAATTACTCAGCCCCAGAAGAAAAAGGCGAAAGTAAGAAACTTACAGTTAATCTCCAATCCATGGGAGAATTTAAGAAAGCACGCATATACGTACTTGATGAAGACAATGGTTCTGCACTTAGCCTTTTCAAGAAAATGGGACAGCCCGCTTTTCCAACTCGAGAACAGCAGAAAGAGCTTCGAAAGGCGGCGGAATTGAGTGAGCCGGAACTAAAGGAACTCTCGTCGCCCCAACTCGAGCTAACGCTGAAGGCGAAAGCACTTGCTCTAATTGAATTCCTGAAGTAAGCTTTTTTTGCTTGTTCAATGGATTCCCAAAATGTCATCTCAAGAGCAGGAAAACACCGTACCTGATTTGAGTTTTAAAAGAGTTATTCTTTCGCTAAAAGGCGGAAAGAAAAGCGGGCTGACAAAGGAATTTGCAAAGCCACTCATTGCCGATTTTGGCGAAGGCGAAGAGTCGGCAAAAACAGCCGCAAAACCGAAAACTTTCAAGACAGGACAAATGGCTCTGCTGAAAGCAAGAGTGACCTTGGAAGCGGCAAAACCAGCAGGTAGCAGACGAGAGTTTGAGCTCTTGCGTTTGAAACACCGTTTACCAGCAAACGATCCTCATCATATCGATGACGATGAGCTTGATCTTCTGATGAAAGAACAACTGCACGCCGCATCACAACGCTGGGAACATCAAAAAGAAAACCGAACTTTCAATCAGGTGGAATACAACAACACACGCCAGCAAATTTACTCACTTACGGTGGCGCAGCCTCCAGACCGAAGAATTAACTGGATACATTTTGCGCACTCTACTGGAATAATAAATGAAGTCGAGTTTGATTTAGCTCTGGCTAAAGCGATGCACGATGCACGTGAGAAGTGGATTCACGAAGATAAGCTTCGCAATAGTAATCCTGAAGAACGAAAGAGAGCGCGAAAACTGATGCAACAGATCCTGAGTTCAATAGGTGATGAGCGAAGCAAAGCGATTATTGAAAAATCCAAGAGTTGAACGTATGGGTGTCCTAACTAATCGCTACTCTAATCCGGCCGGATTTGAAACAGCACTTCTAGCGGACCTGAGTGAAACGAGGGGGGGCCGCCATCCCCGATACAAACTGCACAAGGCAGCCCATATCGGCCCTCGCTCTCAGACCCGCACTATTGGCATGATCCGCAGAAATGATCGCTCCAGGTTTGAGCTCGTCTGAAGTAATCACATAAACAGAGTACCATACATAGATATGCGTGTCAATATATTCTGCAATATTTTTCGTGTTTAGTATAGGTCAGCAACGCCGTCAGCGAGATTCAACAAACCTCGAAATACCAGCAACGCCGTCAGCCTCTCTTCTGCATCCCTAGAAATTCAACAAAACTTCGATCACTGGGCGCAAGGTCAAGCTCGCCAAGCTCCTGCAATGTACACCACTTCATCGCAAAGTGCTCATTCAAAGTAGGTTCTCCACTGGCATTCACTTCTAGAAAATTGATCTGAAAACCCGATGCTTCATCCGTAATTGCAAAAAGCAAGGCACCAGATCCGGTGACACGCAGTGACAACTCCTCAAAGAGTTCCCTCTGTGCAGCCTCAAATAGAGTTTCGCCTGGCTCAAGCTTACCTCCAGGAAATTCCCATAACAAACCATGCCTCTTATGTGCCGGTCGTTGACAGACCAGACGTTTGTTGTCACGTTCGATGACAACAGCGACGACAGAAAGAACAGCTGACACTACGACACCATGGACTGCGCAGATAGACGACGCAACACAGGAATCAACTGCGCAAAAGATTGGTAGCGGTCACTACCCTCTAACTGAGTACATGACTCCACAATCTCCGCTAATTCAGACGAAACATCTGGCACCTGTGTCTTTGGATTTGAAGGAAGCAAGGCTTCGGGCTCATGCCCAGTTAGTAGGAAATATAAAGTACAACCAAATGAATAGATATCACTTAACGTGGTGGCTTTGCCGCGCAATTGCTCAGGTGCAATAAAGGCATGCTTACCCACAAATGTCCCTGTAGCCGTACCTATCAGCTCATTGGCAGCACCAAAATCAACAATAATTACCTTGCCATCGTTTCGCAAGACAATATTGTCTGGAGTTAGATCTCGATGCATTATGGGTTGCTCTTTTTCATGCAGATATTTCAGAGCCACAGCAATTTGCACCGCCCATTCAAGCACATCCACTTCCTTTTGCGGACCGTTTTGTGCCACCATTTGACGCAAATCCATCCCATTTACAAAATCGAGCAAGAGATAATTGCGTCCGCCCTCCGAGAAACTATCAAGCACATGAACAATTCCGGGATGATCAAGCTTCATCAGCAAAGCAGCTTCACGATCAAACATTTGCTTAGCTTTCTCACGGACATGCTCAGTGGACTCTTCCGGTATGACCGCTTCCTTTAGAACTACCAGCTTTGAGCCATCCAGTTGGCACAAATAGAGAGCTGATAAGCCACCCGAAGAAAGATGACTCACGACTTTTAGCGAACCGTTTCGAACGCCACACCCAATTTCCAAAGGAATATAGGATGTGGGACAAAATCTGTGCCCGAGCTCTGCTTCCCATAGCTCTGTAAAACTGGCCGAAGAACTCTTGTTGGCACCTATCCTCAAATTGTTCTGCAACGAATCAAGACTCTCATCCTTAGCATCAGGAGCCCACATTTGAGTAGCTAAAATCATCTGCTCGCTCAGCTCAGTCGTCAGAGCAGACACAGGAAGGGCGACTACTCCGCCTTTTTTTCTTTGTATCAACAACTTTGACTTATTCAAATCATCATTCTTTGTTGCTGCTACTTTAGCAATCTGTTCCCAGAGAATTTTCCTGTTGAAGTTTATTCTGTTACCAATAAACAATGGTAGCTTAATGCCTTGCTTATCGATAATCAGAGCATCGGACCTGATTAAGCGTTTCCCAGCAAGCGAAACCAGGCTGTAGAAAAAAAACGCAGCGGCAAAGCCGATCGACTCAGAAAACTTACTGGCATCCAAAGACAAAATAAAGGTTAATGACGCCAATGAATTTATAAGAATGACTATCGGTGAAACCACCGCCCAAAGCGGAAAAGTAAAACTCAAGAATGAATCAAGAGTAGTTCTTAATGGACTATTGCATTGATTTTTGACTACCAGGTCAGCCATCTACCACAACCTCTTGCAATTCTTCCTTTTTTGATAAGTCCAATGATTCAGAATCTCGATCTGAGGGACTGAGAGCCACGGCAGCTCCGTCACTTAGCACAAACAAATCTTTTGCTAACTCCTTGGCAGATTGATAGCGGAGGGTGGTTTGCAGTGATGTTGAACGCTTTACGATTGCATCAAGCCCACTAGAAACAGAAGCTGTAAGTTTAGCGGGACTCGACTGCGAAATTGGCTCAGGATCTGTGCCAGTAAGCAAGTAAAACAGAGTTGCTCCTAACGCGTAAATATCACTCTGAGTAGTCGCCTTGCCTCTAAATTGCTCCGGAGGCAGATACGCGTGCTTGCCAACGATAGTACCACTGCTGCCACCTTGAATTTGTTGAGCCACATTAAAGTCGATCAACTTCAACTGCCCTCGAGAATTCAATATCAGATTGTCCGGCGTAAAGTCTCGATGCACCACGCCCCTTTCATGCAAGAATTCCAATATTTCTAACATTTGAAATGCAAGCTCAAGCACCTTCTCCTCCGTTAAGGCGCCTTCTCGCTCAACCAACTGCCTCAAGTTGAATCCATCAATGTGCTCTAATACAAGATAGGCTCTGTGATCTTCCACAAAATAATCAAGCAACTTCACTATGCCTCGGTGCTCAATTGATTTTAAGAGCCTAGCTTCTTGTTCGAAACTCTCAAGCGACTTGCGGCGCACCGAGCTATCGGCAAAAATAGGAATTATTGTCTCTTTGAGAACAACACTGCCTTCGCCAGAAGCAGTAAGCGGACGGCAAAGATATGCCTTCCCTTGACCACCAACTCCAATGCTATGCAGAACCTCGAACTGAGAATCGACTCCGATTAACTGCCCAGGTTGAAGAGGATCTAGGGTCTTACGCTCAGGAGATTGTGTCAAAGATTGCAACCAGATTTCTGTGTAGCTGCGATCGGCACGGGGCAACATCGCCTGCGAGAGTTCAGAACTAACAGGACACTCAGGAATCATCAGTTCAACTTTCTTGAGCAACAGACCTCGATCATCAGGCGAGATGGCGGACAGGTCGAGCTTGAATTTCCGCTTATTCTTTTGCTCCACAATCAATTCACCAGATTTGCCAGCAATCTTCTTCAAAGACATGCTACTAATTTCAGCCCACTTCACCACAGATAGTGGCACAGCAAAATCCATAACTCGCAGGTTCAGGGACAATCCATTCTTGTTTGCAACAAGCGCATTGGGTTGCAATAGCACTCTCAGCAGGGAAAGCAAGGTCACGAGTATTGCAAGCGAAAAGAAAATGATCAATAACGGATTGCCGATCCATGCATGGCTGCTGTCATATATGGCAGAGAAACCCTTCCCAACAGCCCAGGAAAAGTTAGTGAAAATCTCACCAAAGAATTCCGAAAGTTTTAACTCACGCGCCTGCTGATAGGAGTTAGCCTGAAGACTGCTAAAAAAGTGAGGTAGATATCCGAGCCAGATTGGAGCGCAAACCATTGCCAAGACAGGACCTACTCTTGCCCACTGAGCCGCGGTTGCTTTGAATGCATCAATGTTCTCCGTGATAAATTCACGGGAGTTGTATGCGATGTCCAGCCGCTCACCGACCTCGAGTGACTTCTTGTTTACGCTGCGGCATTTCACCAGTGTGTTGAGAACGGCGGCTGTCTTTAACTGAGAGTTTCGGCTTTGCAAATGTTTCAGAAGTGTCTCAACGCTTTGCTCGGACAAAGCTGAACACTTGAGCTTGAGCTGCTTGCCCTCATCAAATGTGACCACCAGGTTGAATGGAAGAAACTTCCCTTTCTTGTAAGTTATGTCGACTGATTTTGCATCTCTTATTAAGTACGATCTAAATCCAAAATAGATCCTGTCATCATCTAAACTAATTACTCTCTTGAGCAAGTCTTGCAAAAAATACAAGACAGAGAGCCCTACCACCGCACCAAAACCAGCCTGATTGACTGAGCCTCCAAGGGTGCGACAGACAAAACCGAACACTGGCACAATCGGAATAGCCCAAATTGGTACCATCAGAAAAGCTTTCTGCCAGAGCCAGACGTGCGACATAAAGTCACCATAGCCCAGGTATTTCTTTCTTTTCTCAAGGGTTGCCAAACAGAACCGGCCTTCCTATTTCAAAACGTCTTCACTATAGCCAGCACTTCGTTTCCAACCATCAATCGTACTGTGCATTTCCTCCCGGGTTTTAGCTGCTTTGAAGATCTCGTACAAAGGTCCTGCAGCAATCACCGAATATGACTCACTGTCCAAATTATTTTGAGTGTTCTTAAAATCTACTCTCACAATTTTCAATTTGCTGACGTCGTTTCCTTTCTTATCAATGAACATCCAGAACTTACCATCGTAAACCAATGCCCGACCATCATAAAACGGAAAGGCAGCTTCAAATTTCGGCTCGATGACGGTTTTTCCAAGCTTGTTGATGTAAGCGTAACGCCCTTTGCTATCAGCAACTGGAGCTAATCCTTCCTTAAACCATTCCGTGTACTCATCAGGTTCGACGAATTTATATGAGGTCTTCAACCGCTTTCCCGTTTTGTCGATAATATGATTTCCTTCCGAATCTGATACGGCAATTAGATCTGCATACGCAGTAGCTTGATTGAATTTACCAGGAACCACCGTTTCACCAGCAGCATTGATGAAAATGTTGTCCTGGTCTTTTTTAACAAGAGCAACACCATCGTTGATAGAGTGGACCTCCTCATACAATGGCTTCACAAGGACATTACCCTGGGCGTCGACTGCTCCTTTTTTGTTTCCATCTTCGATGAGAAACCAATTGCCAGAATCATTTCGCCACGGCTGTCCTCCTTCAAAGCAGGGGCTGTACTTGTAGTAGCGTGGAGAATGCTCTGTTGAATGAGACGATATCTTTGTGTAAATTCGTGGAAGCAAATCTTTGCCATTTGCGTCAACAAGCCCCACCTTAGCTGTCTGCTCATCTTCCACGGTGTAAACACCCTTGGAGAGGAACTCGACCTTTTTAGTGTGAGGCAGATTTACTATGCTCTTGCCGCTTGTATCAATAAAGCTATGCCCGGTCGATCCATCGGAGGAGGACATCGTCTCTATTGCCAGCCCGTCTGCATTGAAATCGGTAACATCCATGAAGCGAGCTGGAATAACAAACTCACCTCGTTTACCAATGAAGCCCCAGCGTTCTCCTTCCGGTGTAGCAACTTTCACACGAGCAAGTCCCCTATGAAAGTCTCTAATCGAGACCAATTTGCGAGCTTTGATAACTACATTTCCTTGCTGGTCAACCCAACCGTATTTTGATTCGTTGCCCCAGAAGCCCTCCTTAAATGGGAAAAGCCCCTCTGAACCCATATACACGTTTGAGTAGTCGTCATTCACTCTCTGCTGATTGGGTTTGAGCTCTGGCGGCTTCGGTGTTGGTAAAAACTGGAACGTCTTTTTGTCTAAGGAACATTCCACTGTAATCAAAGAGGTCAGATCAACAGTGCTTGCGGCGGTTAAAAGAACAACCAGCCCCATACAAGCGACCACAATGCTTTTGTGGCGCATCGCGCCTGCCGAGCAACACATCTTTTCCAATCTTTCCGCATCCTGAGTTGGCGCTGTTGCTTGCATTTTGAAGACCTCAGTTAAAGGTGGTAATAAAGCCCATCCTAACAAATTTGCCCATTCTGAGCCTCCTCCTACCGATCACTTCATTAAATCTCCGGATACTTGCTGCAACAGGCTTGTGTGTTTGGTACGTAGATTCAACATTGACTCATACGCCCCTCCCCGCGATATTTAATACAGGAAGGTGAGATCGGTATGAGCGACACAAGAGATTTTGGACAGGTTGACCCCGCAGTAGCCGAAATGGCGAAACGCACGGCGGACAGACTTTTAGGCAGAAATGACAGTCAGCAAACTACGGGCGGATTGAGCTCGGTAGACGTGCTGGGACAGTCAGGCAGCTCGCGCACGCAGGGCCGTGCACCGTGGGAAAGCCCAAGTTTACCTACTACTAGCGACAGACGAGATGGGCGAAGCCCGGGACGCTCACCCTGGGATGGACCAGTAGTTCTACCGCCAACAGACCGTCCTCCCGAACGCCCAGCGCCAGTTAATCGCGGTGTTCTTGAAGTGACCTACGGCGAAAAAGATTTTGACGCAAAAATAGCTCAAGACAACTACAGCAAACTGGTTATAAAAGGGCTTCCAAAAGAATTGAGCCCCTCTCCCTGGATTGACTCTGCAGGTAATGGCTACTTTTTCTGGTTAAAGAACCAGAAAAACCCAGATGCTTCCGACAGAAACCGCCATTTTTTCCCTTCCAACTTAAAAGAAATCGAAATTGCCCAATATCAAGGCAATATCTATAAACCAATAATGATCAATGCTGATGAGATGCGCATTTCTGCAAGCCAGACTTACATGCGTTCTCAGAATCAAGATGGCTTCGGCAGCTTCCGCGGTACGACGGATGTTTACACCTACGCCGCAAATATGTCGAAAATAGCCGGGTCAGCTCTGCAATACCAGGAGAATTTACTCCGGGAAGGAGCCAAGAACGCACCATCTAACCCCTACTTCCATATATACCTTGCAGACGTGCTAGCTGCTCAATCCGTTCAGCCAGTAATCGAGGCTCTAGCAAACGGAAAGACAGCATATTTTGATAATCCACAGACGAGACAAAAACTCGAAGAGGCGATCAGAGAGAACCAAATTGCTCTGGCGATTACGAGGCAATATGGCGACATAGTTAAACCGCCAACATATGAGATGCCGTTGAGTCCATTTGGATTGAACCCATACGCCTACAACCCAGATTATTACTGGTCCGGCGCATCGTATCAGGCTGCTCGCCGTGAAGTTCAACTGAGCTTGCTGCTACAAGCCGTCAAGCTTGGACGCCTTCCAATGGAGCTGCCACCGGCACTTCCTCCGCGTCCATAAGCCGGATAGCCTAAGACTCCAAGCTTGAGCACCAAATACGGTGCCAGCTTAAGCATCTTCTTCTGCAGAATATGGCAGAACTAGCGAAAATTATGTTCCGAAAATTCGGTCACCAGCATCGCCCAAACCTGGAACGATGAAGCCATGCTCGTTGAGATGACTATCAATAGACGCTGTTGTTATTTTGACATGAGGGAATTTGTCATGTACTCGCTTGATGCCCTCTGGAGCAGCAAGGAAACAGACCATGTGAATCTGTGTGACACCAAGATTATGGAAAAGCTGAATAGCAGCATTTGCAGAGCCGCCAGTAGCAAGCATGGGGTCGAGTATGTAAACCTTACTATCCGTCGGCAACTTATCTGGCAACTTGGCATAATAGGAGATGGCCTCAAGAGTCGCTTCGTCTCTCTTCAGTCCAACATGATATACGCGTGAGTTAGCTGGAATGAGCTTCTGAGCCGCCTCAGCAAGCACAAGACCGGCACGCAATACAGGAGCGATGATGACGTAATCACTCAGAGCGACACCAGTTGCTGGTCCCACTGGTGTTTCAACACTCGCCTCACGGAAATTCAAGTCGCGCATAGCTTCATATGCGAGAGCTTGACCCAGCTGTATAGCCGTTCTTCTAAATTCGATAGATGGCGTCTGGTAGTCACGCAATTTTGTTAGATGTTGCTGAACAAGAGGATGTTTGCAAACCTGAACATTAGATGCCGTTGAAGTTGTCATCGCACTGTAGCTCCGAGAAGTTCTTGTGATGCCTGCCTAGCCCATTTGTCAGCTTCAAGTATATCCTCAAGAGTGGGATGAGCGAAGCTTTGGTGAAGGTCTAGAATCTTTTCTACATATCTGGGAATGTCTGAAAAGCTAATGATTCTGTTCAAAAATGCGTAAACGACCTCTTCATTTGCAGCATTTAAGACTGCCGCAGCCGTGTCATCTCGAGAAGCCACTTCCTTTGCAAGCCGAAGACATGGAAAGCGTTCATAATCCGGTGCTTCGAAATTCATAGTCGCAACCTTGACGAGGTCAAGCAGTGGAACCTGCGTCGAGGGCTTACGCTCAGGATAGTAAAGAGCGTAATGAATAGGCAAATGCATGTCCGGCATTCCGAGCTGTCCGACAACAGATCCATCCACAAACTCAACTGCAGAATGCAGTATCGATTGGGGATGAATCACCACTTCTATAGCACTTGCCGCAACATCGAAAAGCCATCTGGCCTCAATGATCTCAAGCCCTTTGTTCATCAAGGTGGCTGAGTCTATGGTTATTTTCTGCCCCATGGCCCAGTTCGGATGCTTCAAGGCATCGTCCATGGTGGCATTGTTGATTTGCTCTTTCGTCCAGGTGCGAAAAGGACCGCCACTAGCAGTGAGCAATATCTTCTTAATGTCTCTAACGCAAAAGCCTGAAAGGCTCTGGTGAATAGCGGAATGCTCGCTGTCTACTGGAACTATGGATGCAGAATGCTTCTCAACCATCGGCATTATCACCGACCCAGCTGCAACTAACGTTTCCTTATTTGCCAGAGCAATAACTTTCCCAGCTCGGGCTGCGGCAGCTGTGGGCTTGATCCCCTTTGCCCCTACAACACCAGAAACGACAGTAGTCGCTGTACTGAAAGCGGCAATCTCGCAATTGGCTTCATCGCCGTAGATTATTTCTGTCTTGAGAGCTTGCGCTTCCAGTAGCTCACGCAAGTTCTCTGCCGCTGTAGCGTCAGGTACTGCAACCAGTTTGGGGCAGAATTCCTTGACTTGCTGCGCAAGAATGTCCAGGGTTTTTGCACCTGCGCTGATTGCCTCAACAACAAAATCATCTTTGTGCGCGCGCGCAATGTCCATGGTCTGGCGACCAATAGAACCGGTTGAACCTAATACTGAGAGACGTTTCAACTTAGAGAGCTTCTGCTGACAAACGAGCTAGATCATATCTCAGCAAGGCGGCCGAAAGGGTCAGGATGAAGCAACTTATACATGGGTTACGGCTAAATGGCTAGCAGCTGCCAAGATACAATGCCACTTTCGAGTGAACTCAAACCAGAAACAGAGTCTCAATGCCATAAATGGCTACAATGTCTGAAAGTTCCTCACTATATGAGGGATTAGACATGGCTGCTGAAATAGTCTGCACAAGCCTGGCATCCTTCAATTCTTCATGATGCAATTCAAGCGCCTCGGAACCAGCCTCTGTCAACTGTTCCGTCGTAGCGACCATCATGCTTCTGAAGCATATCTCAAAAATTACCAGAAAATTCAATGTCAATAATGCTATGCCAACCAAATTCAATACCCACATACTGCTATGCATGCCGAAGAAATAGCCGAGTATTGCAGCTTGAGACAGTCCAATACCTATTCCAAAAACAGCAGTGAGAAACCAGAATGCACCATTAGCGGTACCAAACAATGAACGCATCACACTGATGCGGAGTCCTTTTTTGGAAACAGATGCGAGCACTTTGTTGATTTCATCAAAATGTGGAAGCAAAGTTGGAAGCCAAATCAGAATGCGCAATATCAACCCATTCAACAAACCAAAAAGAACAAAAAGAAACGTGGCATCAGAGCGCGAGATGCCGGAGATTGAAATTGCAAGTGCTATCGTGATGAGATGAATGCAAGCAAACCCGGTTAGAAAACGAGACGCCGAGTTCCTGTTTTCTTCCTCCACAAGCAGCTTTTTAGTCAGCAACGTTCGCCTGACATTCGAGCAGAGCGTTTCTTTGACACCGGTTCCTGCAACCGATACAAAGAGCCTAACTAGCCCCACAGGAGAAAAGTACTTTCGCAAATGAAGTGGGTCTTGAATTAGTTCAGAGAAGAAGCCTTTAACAACATTCCAAAACCACTCACGCATGCGCCAAACTGCACCAGCAATCTTCAGCGGATTTTTGCTAGATATCTCCGGTACGATTTGCTGCGCTTTTTGAACTGACCAATCCTTTATGTAGGTTTTAACCTTCGGCCAGACTTCGGCCTCATACAAGATCTTACTCAATTGAAAATCGCCACTCTGCTGATTCTTCAACTCTTTGTGCACAGAATCAACAAGCAAAACAATGAGGCAATGAGAGGAATCACCCGGGCGAAATAAATAAGCCAATTCAACTGGATGCACATCCTTTGGCGAAGCAAGACCTTCCACTTTTCTCATACGCTTCAATATGAGTGCTCTGCCGAATAAACTCACGAGCGACGTAGCGCCCAGCACTGCACAAAATAAATACCACTGAGCATCCATGTGAAAACACGCCGATTACAACAATGCAATTCTAACTTGAAAAGAATTTCGACTCCAGCGAAAACGCAACAGAGATAGCAAAAATGTGCTAAAAATTGCAGTTTCAGTCGCTTCCATAGCCCAAATAGCTCTTGCCAGCCGAAAGAACTCTATCAAAATGAAAAAACAAGCCCTTTCTTCAGCAACCTTTCTCACCGTTCTAGCTCTCTTCTCAAGTACCGCCTCTGCCAAAGCGGAAAGACTTCTGGACTATCAGATTTTTGATAACACCCCGATGGATGGAGCTTACTTCTATTCACAAACGGAAAGCAAAGGTAAGAGCTGGGTGATGAACCTGAATGCACATTTACCTGCAAGGAAAACGCCTGCGTACACCCCGGGCAGCTCAATCGAACTCAGGTATAAGTCGTCACCAAATGGAACATGGTCAGCAAAAATCTTGCACCGAGCCATTCGAGGACAGGAAGAGTGGGATAACGGCGTATTCATTCAGACAAAAGCCAGCCCTTTCAAGGCTCCGGAACTGCTCCAATTTCACATGAAGCTGGCCACTCAGACGAAGAGAGATTCACTGCCGAAAATAGCATTACTACTTGCAGACAATAACGAGAGCATCTCTTTACCCTTAGCCCAATATTCAAAGCAGGAAGATACCAACGAGTGGCTCAAAGTCACAGTGCCTTTGAGCGAGTTTAAAGGCAGTCGAATCTCGGCAGCTGAACAAGTCAAAGGTTTGATATTTTCACAAGGCGAAGAGTCCCCAGAAGAGCAGCAATTGTATTTGGATCAAATCGATATTCGATCAAAAGACAGCTTGCACATGAAATCAACAAGCAAGGTTGAACTGATAAGCAGTAAAGGATTCGAACGACATATAGACATTGCCTGGAAGCCAGTAAAAGATGACGGTATCTGTGGCGCAGTCATCGAACGAGCTCAAAATGGTGGCAAGTTTGAAGCCATTGGTTTTCGTCCGTATTGGATAAACCGATACGCTGACTATGTCGGAGACAAGTTTGGAAAGTACTCCTACCGTGTGCGATTCCTATCCTACACTGACGAATATTCGCCTTACTCCAACGTACTTTCAGCTGAAACCAGAGTACTGTCCGACGACGAGATACTAGATATGGTGCAGGAAGCTTGCGCTAGATATTACTTCGATGCTAGTGAGCCAGAAAGTGGTATGACACTGGAGTCCGTACCAGGCGACCCTCATATGATCGCAACGGGTGCCTCCGGTTTTGGCATTTACAGCCTTGTTGTAGCTGCCCATCGCAACTTTATACCTCGCGAACAAGTTGCCGCGCATCTGTCAAAAATTCTCGGATTTTTAGAACATGCGGACAAGTTCCATGGCGTATTTCCCCACTATATGAATGGGCAAGATGGACATCCTGTCCTTTTCTTCGGCCCCGATGATAATGGCGGCGACCTGGTAGAAACGTCCTTCCTGATGCAAGGACTACTATGCGCACGGCAGTTTTTTGACAGAGACACGGCGCAAGAAAAATCAATAAGAGATAGAATCACCCATTTGTGGGAAGCCGTAGAGTGGGACTGGTATAAACAAACGCCGGACTCACACTATCTTTACTGGCACTGGTCTCCAGACAAAGAATGGAAGATAAATCATCGATTGATTGGCTGGAACGAATCGATGATCACATATTTGTTAGCAATAGCATCACCAAAACACCCAATTTCTTCAAACATGTATTACTCAGGTTTTGCCAGTCAGGAAAAACTTGCACAAGAGTATCGTGGTAATTCAGATGGAAAAATGTATTCGAACGGAGATTCCTATTATGGCTTAAAGCTTGATGTGGGAGGATTCAGCGGTGGACCTATCTTTTTCACCCATTACAATTTCATGGGACTGGATCCCCACGGCTTGCGTGACAAATACACCGATTATTTCCAAAACAGCAAAGCCATTGCAGAAATAAATTTGCGCTACTGTGAGGCGAACCCGCAGCACCACAGAGGCTATGGAGAAGATGCCTGGGGGCTTACTGCCTCAGATGGTCCCTGGGCTTACAACCCCGACGAACCACGAGCAGAAGGAGACAAAGGAAAGATAACACCAACAGGAGCAGTGGCATCAATACCATATCTGCCCGAACAAGCAACGGCTGCAATAAAAAATTACTATCGTAATCATGGTGATTTTCTCTGGGGCGAATACGGATTTCGAGATGCTTTCAGCCTTGACGATCACTGGGTTAATGACCTGTACATGGGATTGAATCAGGGACCAATGGTAGTAATGATCGAAAACCACAGAAGCGGACTGCCATGGAAACTCTTTGGCTCTAACCCAGAAATAAAAAGGATGAGGCAACGAGTTTTTGAAACGAAGTAGAAAATAGAATTGAGATGGGCAAGCAGAGACTGAACCGTCATGCGCTCGAATCCCTTCTCCTTATATTTCGCTTTCGCACCCCCTTAGCCGAAGCTCGATAGGTGCCATATTTACTCGTCACGATCTGCACAGCAGATGCAGTTTTCAAAATGCGCTCTCTTAGATCCTTCATATCACCATTCAACGCTCGACGGACGCCAGCCACATGATCACACTGGTGCAAAAAAGAAATCATTGAAAAATCGCACCTTATTCCGTTGATTGATGATTTCATTTTGATATCCTCAACACGTCGACGACCTATACCATCTGCTGTAAAGACATCACTATCGCTTAGTTTTCGTGAACTAAGGACTAACTCTTCGGAAGGGCTGACTTGAAGCTTGTCCCTCAACAGGTCGACAGAAGCGTGTCCTGACTGGCTCAGAGACTTTACTCTCAAAACTTCACTGTCAGTATCGACATCAATCAACGCCCCCTTATCTGCAATTACATCTCCTAATTCAGTGCGCACGATCAAGTGGTCTGGAACCAAAGCAAATACTTGCCCTACTCGAAGTGATACCACATTCGGTTCCGAGCAACGAAACTCTGATGCTTCAGCGCCCAGCAAATGAAGCGGAGCTGTATGCTGTTGATTAGCACCAGCTGCCAGCGAAAATTCATTATCGTTGATATCCGTGATTTTTGCTTCACCATTTAAGAAAAGAACCTGCTGGTTTGGACTTAGCAATATGGTCTCCTTTGTCTTTTTCACGGATACGGAAAGACTTGTTTTGCTTTCAGCAGGTCGATAGGCAATTTTTTCGATGTTCTCTGAGGGAATTACTTCTATCATTACAGAACTGCTAGAAGGGAGTTTTAAGGAAAAGGATTTTGTTGAAAGATTTGCTTGCCCTTTTCTACATTCAACAAAAGTACTGCCATTATGGAGCAGCGCAAGTCCGCTATCGATACTCAAAATTGTCCCAAGAGCGCCACGCACCCTGCAATCGGCTCCACCAAATGAGCCATCGTAGCTCTGATCTGCTTGTGAAAAAACAATGAAATCACAACGTCGAGCACTCGTCCTCACCCAAACCTTGCGCTCCGTCTTTTTAACTTTTACTGAGTCGGGAGAGTCTATACTTCCAGCATTGGAACTTTCAGCAAAAGAGGAGATTGTGGCTAGCCCTAAAGTAACAAGCAGCAATACGAAACTGAGCAGGGCTGACCCTGAGAAAGTTTCGGATAGCTTGCTCATCAGATTATTCGAATATATACGCATTCGATTGAACTGCACTAACGCTTACGCCTTGATTTCAACCACGGAACAGAAAGACTGACCCGCCAACGCGACTATTTTACTACTTCTCAATCTTGATAGTAGACAGGAATTTTTCACGCACTGTGCGCAGGGCACTCTTTAACTCCTGCTGGTTGGCAAATGCCAGATCAACATCAGCCTGCGCAGCTAACTTGTTTTCTACAAGAATTTCACCCAAAAGTTTGCGAGGACCGTCCTTCGGAAGTCCTCTCTGGATTTGCAAGGCTGCCTCGATTTGCGTCTCACTTATTTTTCCGGTTCCCTTTAGGAATTGCCCTAGCTGTGGCACATGCTTGAACTGCAGTTCCTCAGCAGCTTTAACTAAAGTGGCATCACTTGCGATTGCCAATTCACGCCCCGCTAGCTCTGCACCCGTTGACAGACCGTTTAGCCCCAGAATTTTCTCCAGCTCTTTTGCGGTCGCTTCTGGTGTGACAAATTCTCGAGTAAGTTACGCCCTCTCCATCAACATTCGTCCTGCAAACGACTCCGCGCTCTCTCCAAGTTCTGCAGCAGCGGTGCGAGGCATTCCCCATAGCTTTATCAGATCTGAAGCATATGATTCCCTGGCTTTATCGGTAAGCTTGCCTAAGTGCAAAGCGGACTCAGAGACGAAGGGACGCTCAAGGTCGGGTATAGCTGCACCCTCACGAGTTTTCAGCACCCCCTTGCCTGCTCTAAATTCTAGTTGTGTGAGTTCCCCGACAGCTGCTTGTTCGAGAGCCCTTTCGCCTCTAACCATTGCCGCACCAACGCGACTGATAGCCCAGGCACCTGCCAAAGTACCAGCTGCGTAAATACCAGTCTTAATTGGGTTCTCTTTGATGTAGGAATACGTGTCTTCAACCAATGCAGCCGACGCACTCCGCTCTGTATGGAGCAAATCTGTACGACTAAGCTTGGAAGTAAAATCAATCGAGTCTGCCATCTCAACCAACCCCGCGTTAACAGCAACACATTAGACGATTCAAGGTTACTACTACATGACTTGAATTAGAAATACGTAATTGCATCAGTTAGCAACGAAACAAAAGCAAAAATAATGCATTTACTCTGAATCTAGCAAAAGCACGCATTGGCACTGCACTAGCATGCAGCTCGAATCACAAAATCATGTATGGTCTTGTGCTAAAGATGCGCAACTAGCTACTTTAGACTGCCCATGGCTAGCCTGGCTTCAGGCTTACTAGCCCTCGGCTCTTGAACCTTGAATGCACCTCGTTTTGAACCTAGCGACTGGAGAATAATTGCGTTTTTCAGCATTCTAGAGTAAGCCGTTCGTGACTCAGAGTTATTCGATTTCTTTAGCTGGCTCAGCACAGGCAACTGTGATATCGCATTCGGTATCGAGAACTCACCTAATGTTGCGTTAGTGCCGTCTGTCAATTTAATAACAAGACTATCTCGCGCGGCAATATGCCTTGCAGACCAGCTTCCATTCAGCACAGAAGGAGCGGAGCTCTCAAGCATAAGAACCTGTCCGACACGCAACCTGATCAGCTGTCCGCAATGCTCGACGCTGACATCACCATGATTTCTGTCATCCATCGCCATAATAGAGATGCTAGCACCATCATTAACCATGAAGGCAAGCGCACCTCTCTTAATATGAACCGTAGTTTTGCCGCAGACTGCTGTCATATCTTTGGAAGGATCACCAAGAAGCACGTTATCAGCTGGAATTAAGCGCTCAGAGAACGAAATGGCAGCTTGCACAAAACCGACAGTCTTGAATTCTGAGTCCTCTTGTGGAGCAGCCTTACGCTGTTTCTTGCCTGAGACCTGGACATCTGATGCATCGGTAAGCAAGGTAAAGGAGCCCACACTACCTGGATTTCCATTAGTACCTTTAGTTCCTGCAGCACCACCAGTGCCACCGCTACCAGCGACTCCTCCGGCGGCTCCGATGCCTGCTGTCCCAGGGCTCGGGGAAATATTGTACGTCAAAACATCATAGTTGGTGCTAATTGCGGGTATCTGAATATTGCCACCACTTCCAGCATTGCCACCTTTACCGCCATTTCCTCCCGAACCATTGGTTCCTCCGGTAGCGTTGCCACCAGCACCGCCAGCCGAACCGTTAGCACCGTTACCGCCTGAAGCCAATACACCATTACCAGCAAAGTCTACTGATGTGGGTCCGGCACTAATTGTGACAGAGCCGGCCAGTCCACCAGACCCGCCAGTGGCTCCAGCACCGCCTACTCCTCCGATGCCAGTTGCAGTGTTAGAATCACCGCCTTTACCAGCAGCACCACCGGCAGCACCGTTGCCACCTAAGACTGACCAATTTTGATTGATTGAAACCGCCGAGCCTGCTTTGGAATTCACAGATATTGAACCGCCATTACCTCCAGAGCCACCAACGCCTCCAGCTCCTCCAGCTCCTCCAGCTCCTCCAGTCGCAGCATTTCCACCTGCAGCGCCGATTCCGCCGGCTGCACCATTCGCACCAGCAACAGTGAACACGGTTACGCCAACCGGCACAGTGAGACCACCTGTCGAACTCAAGGAAATGACACCACCGCCTCCACCGAAACCAGCAGCAGAACCGCTACCTCCAATTCCTCCAACGAGAATTCCGCCTGAGCTGTTAGCACCGTTGGCTCCTACACCCGCGGCACCTCCACTCAGATTTACGTTATTGGAAATGGTTAATAGTCCACTAGAAGTCAACGAAAGGACTCCGCCATTGCCTCCAGAACCTGATGTACCACCAGACCCGCCGCTTCCGCCCGTCTGATCAGCCCCTGTGCCAACGAGCGTTCCAGCGTTTCCACCAACGCCACCCGAGGCACCATTGCCACCACGCATGGTGACGGTACCGCTTAGGGTCACAGCACCGCTGGCATTGACCGTGAAGAGCCCACCGCTGCTGCCCGAGCCAGCGGTACCACCGTTGCCACCAGAGCCTCCAGCAAGCAATGTCAGTCCATTAGCAGTATCTCCGCCAGCACCTCCGGCTCCGCCCGCTCCTGCTGCGCCACCTGTGGCATTTATAGTGTTGAGTGACACATTGCCAGAAGAAGTGACAGTTGCACTTAAGGCTTTTCCTCCTGAACCGCCAGCTCCGCCGTCACCACCATGGCCAGAACTGCCGGTGTTGATTCCTGCTCCGCCGATACCTCCGGCTCCGCCTGCTCCGCCTGCGCCGCCATTTCCGAAGAATGCGGTATTGAGTGTAAAAGCTGCTGAATTCAGGCTTACAGTTCCCGCAGCTCCACCATTTCCGCCAGAACCTCCTTTTGCCCCTTTTCCGCCATTAAGTTGAATGCCGGAGGGTGCCAGCCCATTCGAACCGCTTCCACCTGCACCACCTGCGCCACCATTGAGGTTAACAGTGGTCAAAGTCAAAGTGCCCGATGTCTTGACTGTCAAAGCACCGCCTGACCCTCCAATGCCTCCATTAGCTCCGACACCTCCTGATGCAGCAGTCAGACCCAAGGCTGAGAGATTACCGGCATGGGCACCGGTTGCTGCACCGCCAAGTCCACCTTGAAGCCCTATCGTGTTCACCGTTATGTTGCCGCTCTGCGAAACGCCGCCCAAAGCTACAGCACCACCATTTCCTCCATTGCCAGCACCACCTACGGTTCCTGCCAGACCTACGGACGTTCTGCCTGAGCCGCCATTGCCTGCCACCGCAGTATAAGCACCAGCATCGCCGCCTTTAGAGTTGATTGTTACGTTTAAATTGATGATAGCAGTTCCGAGCGTCGACAAAGTGATGACACCACCTGCGCCACCATTTTTAGCAGATGCACTGGAGCCGCCCGCGCCGCCGACTCCGTAAGTGGAGTTCCCCCCGTTTCCAGCAAAGGCGTCAGACGAACCAGCAGCGCCTCCTGAAGCACTGAGTGTCGGTGTGTTTGCGGCTGTCAAATTTGTGTTGCCCGTTGCTATCGTGATGCTGCCACCTTTGCCGCCTGCAGCGCTAGCACCCATCGAACCACCCTTACCAGCAGTGAGTCCGACCCCGCCATTAGCCTGCGTGCTGCCAGTGATGCTTCCGCCGGCACCACCATCAGCACTGATGTTAGCCAAAAGCCTGGTAGGAAACGACGAAGTTCCGGCAGCAGTGCTCAACGTAATCGTGCCACCTGCGCCACCATCACCAGCATTCAGCCCGTTGCCACCGTTTCCACCAATGCCCGAACTGACAACACCGGCACCGCCTACGCCACCACTGAACCCGCCGCTACCACCGGCACCACCAGAAGCCAGCAGAATAGGAATGCCGTTTGTAGCTACTGCATTTCCAAAATTGAGAGAGCTGAGAGACAGCGAACCGCCTGCGCCTCCTCCACCACCAGCGGCGCCGGACCCACCGTCACCAGCCTTGAAGCCGCTACCACCAGCACCGCCTTTGCCCGTGCCGGCGCCTGACCCTGCGCTGCCACCGGCAACACTCAGCAGTCCAGCCAGAGTATCATAGATAGTACCTTTCAATGAAACCAGAGAGACAATTCCGCCTGCGCCTCCAGCGCCAGAATTACCGGCACTGCCACCTATTCCGCCAACTCCACCACCGTTTCCACCGGCTCCACCGGCGCCACCATTAGAGGCAAGCCCACCATTGCCGCCTGCTGCCGAAATAGAGAAAGCTGCGTTTGAATAGAATATTCCTGCGCTACTATCATCGCTTATGAGTACTGTGCCACCCTTACCGCCTGCTGCGCCCGCAGAGCCTTTAGCGCCAGCGGCACCTGTTCCTTTTAATGTTATATCAGGAGCAAGAATAGCACCTCCTGCGCCGCCTGCAGCACCGTTGCCACCATTTCCGCCCACTGCGCTAAGTTGCTCAAGCGCAACGCCGAAAGCGCTATGAATAGTTATACTGCCCCCATTAGTACCCAAGGTTGGTGAACCAGCTAGACCAGCAGCGCCGCCGCTTGTCACGCCGCCCCCACCTGCACCACCCGCACCAGGTGCACCAGCGGCCGTGCCTCCATTAGCCCTGATTATGGCTCCAGCGGCCTCAGTAAATGAGGTCGCTGTCAGTCCAGTAGCAGTCAGAGTGATGAGTCCAGCGGCACCAGAAACGCCCTGGTTTCCGCCGCTGCCGCCCTTGCCCCCGACTCCGTTGCCGCTAGACCCAGCCCCCGCACCACCATTGGCACCTGAACCACCTGAACCGCCATTGGCACTCACATTCTGCAAAGAAAGAAAATTAGCGTTCAAAGTCAATTTGCCAGCGGCCGTTCCAGCACCACCAGTGCCACCATTTCCGCCGGACCCACCAAAGAAGGTTGATGTGACAGCCAAACCACCAGCACCGCCATTTCCGCCGTTACCTCCGTCAAGAACAAGTGTTTGCAAAACTGCATTTGGCATAGTTATTGAGCCAAGTGCATTCAACACAATGCTTCCTACTGTGCCAGCAGCCCCACCGGCACCGCCATTTCCAGCAGCTGCGCCATTCATACCGGTTGCCGATGCACCACCTGCGCCGCCATTTCCACCATTGCCACCGCTTACTTGAATGCCGTTATTTAGCTGGATAATTGTATTCAATCCGCTTCCGACCAATGTAACGTTACCGCTATTGCCAGCTTTGCCACCGACTCCTCCGTTGCCGCCAGTGCCAGAAGTCGCAGTGGTGGCTCCAGTAGCGCCGGCGCCACCAGCACCTCCGCCTCCACCATTGCCACCCGAAGCTATAAGCAGGCTATCAATGTTTACAGCTATGTTCGCTGATGGAGCAGGCCCTGCGCTAATGTTAATCGACCCAGAGTTGCCACCTGCAGCACCAGCACCACCCGCGCCACCATTACCAGACTTACCTAGCGTGGTGGCTCCTCCGGCTGCTCCAGCACCACCGGCGCCACCATTGCCACCGGCTACGGAGATGAATTGCGCAGCAAGCCCAAGATTGCGATTGCCGGTAGAGACTTGCCCTTGTGGTGTAGATATTTTAATGCCTCCGCCACTAGCGCCGGCACCACCGACACCACCAGCGCCTGAGTTACCGCCCGCGCTGGCACCGATACCACCGATTCCGGCTCCACCACCTGCACCTCCAGCACCACCTGCGGAGTTTATTGTCAAACCACGGTCTAAGGCATTCGGGAATAATGCTAAGCCTGCATTAGCACCTGCAGCTGCTGAACTAGCGTTTATAGTCAAAACACCAGCTGCCGCTCCAGCGCCACCACTGCCTCCAGCGCCACCGATGGCACCTGCTGCCACGTTAGAACGTCCGCCAGCGCCACCAGCTCCGCCAGTCCCACCGTTTCCACCAGAAAGGTCTAAGAGCGTCACAGTAAACTGGTTCGTGGGAAGAAAACTCAAGTCTGATGCGGAGAGTGCAAGTGAGCCTCCAGCTCCAGCAGCACCGCCTTTGCCACCAGCACCACCTGCGCCAGCAACATTCATTGCATTATAGGTAAATGTTCCATTAGCATTCGAACCTCCTGCTCCGCCAGCCCCTGCGTTGCCGCCGGAGACGTCAACACCATCAAATATAAGTTCGTTTTTGCTGCTGATTACTATAGTTCCAGCTTTTGCCCCCGCTCCGCCGATGCCACCAGCACCGGCGCTGCCTGCTGCAGCGTAAGAGCTGAATGCTCCAGCACCTCCGGCTCCGCCGGCACCGCCATTACCGCCGAAAGCAGACGCTGAAAGCGCTGCAGCGCTTGCATGGGAGAGATTTAAGCCCACGGCGTTCGAAGTGTCCATTGTATTGATACTGAGCTGCCCGCCAAGTCCACCAGCACCTCCACTACCACCAACCCCAGCTTTGCCACCGTTGCCACCAGTCGCGGACGCACCGCCTGCACCACCTGCTCCGCCGGCTCCGGCATTCCCACCGTTAGCTGTCAGAAGTCCTAACGTGGCTTGAGTTGAAGCAGAAGCGTTAAAGGCAAATGTACTGATTTTAAGAGTTCCGCCTTTGCCACCGACAGCACCGGCGCCTCCCGCAGAGCCAATACCACCTGTCACACCTCGACTACCTGCACCGCCGGCGCCTCCGGCTCCACCATTTCCGGCACTAGCGTTAAGAAGAACAGCATTTGCAGACAGTGTTGCAGTAGCTTTGAGCGCAGTAATATTGATGAGTCCACCTGCACCGCCGGCAGCACCAGCTGTGGCTGTGCCACCATTACCGCCCAGCAGTCCTCCGTTTACGTTAATTGTTGTCGAGCTTCCGCCCGCGCCACCTGCGCCACCGACTCCACCAAGCGCAGTGATAGCATTGTTGATACTGAGAACGGTGCCTCCCCCGTTAAGCGTGATAGTGCCACCTGCACCACCAGCAGCGGAGAGTCCTCCATTGCCACCATTACCAGCTTTATTACCTACTGAACCACCACCGGCTCCGCCGTTGCCACCACCAGCGCCGGCGCCACCACTGACCGAAACAGTACCTTGCAAGATGATGTTTCCGTTTACAGTATTGAGGGTTATGGTTCCGCCTTTGCCACCGGCAACGCCCTTGCCGCCGGCACCGCCTGTGCCACCATTACCTACTCCATTGGTCGCCAGTGGGGCATCACCGCCTGTTCCACCAGCACCACCTCTGCCAACAGCAGAACCATTCCCTGTCGCAGTCAAAGCTGCAGCTCCTGCCGTTCCGGTACTTATGCCGGCTGGTGCGGTAAGCACGATGCTGCCACCATTACCCTGAAGAGCAGAATTTGCGCCCAGTCCACCATTACCACCATTCGTAGCACCTTGCCCACCATTACCCCCAACTCCGCTTGCCGCAGCTACAGAACTGAGCCCGCCAATAGCGCTTATAGCAAGGCCTATTGCACCGCTGTTAGCTATCTGTCCTGTACTCTTGAATGCGGTCATAGTGACGACTCCGCCATTGGCTGCATTTCCGGCATTTCCTGCATTTCCGCCGGCGCCGCCTGCTCCTGCAGTGGCTGCACCACCGTTCCCACCATTGGAGCGAAGACCACCGTTTCCACCATTAGCTGTGATGCTAATTAGCGTAGCCGCTCCATTAGAGTATTGAATGTCACCGCCGGTAACAGTAATTTTGCCAGCGAGCCCTCCGCTTCCCGAAGTCAAACCAGCTCCGCCAACTCCACCCAAAGTATTACCGGCGCCTCCTGCACCCCCTGTCGCACTTATAGCACTACCGGCTCCGCCGCTGGCAGCAAGGTTACCTTGTAGAGTGACTGAACTGTTGGCGGGGTCTCCCTTGAGAGTAATGGTACCGCCTACACCACCACTCGCCCCGATTCCAGTCTTGCCGCCATTGCCACCATTTCCTCCTACAGTAGCGCTAGCAGCTCCGCCCGCTCCACCGTTACCTGGGCTGCCAGCCGCTCCACCATTGGTGGTCAGCGTGAAAAAGCTCATGGTCCCGCTAGCCGTGACTGACAATACACCGCCGTTGCCACCGTTGGCAGAATTACCGCCAGCTCCACCATTTCCGCCATTACCGCTACCCAGAGCAGCGCTGCCTGCACCGCCTGCGCCACCGGCGCCACCAACACCACCTGAAGCAGTGATGCTGCCAGCAGTTGCTGATGAAAGAATGGAAGAAGTGTTTATTGTAATTGAACCTGCATTACCGCCTTTGGCTCCAGCGCCACCTAGTCCGCCGCTAGCACCAGTCAGGGCACTAGCACTGCCACCACCTGCACCACCAGCGCCGCCAGTCGAACCTGAAGCGGCTAAAGAACCATTGAGGGCAAAATTGCGTAAACTATTAAAGATGTATATGCCGCCATTACCGCCAGCGCCACCAGCACCACCGGCACCCCCGTCGCCAGCCCTGGAGCTGTCAACAGACCCAGCCCCAGCGGAACCGGCGGCTCCAAGTCCGCCAGCACCACCATTGAGGCTGAAACTCTGGTTAGAAGTAATTGTAGTAACTGCTAGCGTATCTGTAGCATTCACTGTAAGAGCGCCGGCAGAACCACCGGCGCCACCAGAACCACCAGCAGCACCATTTCCGCTGATTCCAAAGGTTGAGGCGCCTGCTAGTCCAGCGCTACCTCCGTTGGCACCAGCACCGCCGGAAACATTGACCGTGGAATTAACAAAATCCACAATTTTCGCACTCAGTGTAATAGCGCCACCATTACCGCCTGCACCCAATTTTGCATTGGCACCAGCCGCACCAGCCGAACCTCCTTTGCCCGCACCTGTTGCTGCAGCTCCAGCACCTCCATTACCGGAAGTCAAAGCGGAGTTGAATCCTCCATAGGCTGAAACTTGCGACGCTGAACCAGCTGTTGCCCCAAGAGAAATTGTTCCCTTGGCCGCAGTGAGTGTAATAGTTCCACCATTTCCAGCATTGCCTATTGAGGCTCCTGAACCACCATTGCCACCATCAGTTGAGCCCACGCCTCCATTTCCGCCTAAACCGGTGCTTGCTAAGCCTCCGCTTCCCCCAGTGGCTAGAATAGCCAGGTTTCCAACCAGTGCCGAAATACCTCCAGATGAAGACGTCACAGTTATCTTGCCGCCTGCACCACCATTACCTGAATTTCCAGCACTGCCACCGTTGGCGCCAGCTCCATTACCACTGAGTCCGCCGGCCGAGGCCGACGCCGAAGCACCACCATCTCCGCCGATGGTCCTGAGCTGGACACTCGACCCCGAGACTGTAAAATTCACTGAATTGGCTGCGGCAATATCGATGACACCGCCAGCACCACCAGCGCCACCGCTTCCAGTGGAGCTACCGGCGCCCCCAATTCCTGAAGCATTGTTGTTAACTGCTGCGGCTAGACCAGCAGCACCTCCCAGCCCTCCACTAGCATTAATCGTATTTTGCAACGATAGAACAGCAATACCAGTACTCTTAACTGAAATAGTTCCACCCGCGCCGCCAGCTCCTCCATTGCCTGAGATGCCTCCGGCACCGGCCTGAATGTTCGAGCCGGCCGCTCCCCCCGCTCCAGCGATACCGCCGACGCCACCAGCACCTCCGATGCTCGTAAGCGTTGGCACGTTATACGGATTGACGTTAGTTCCAGTCAGGCTGATAGTACCAGCCGCTCCACCATTGCCTCCATTACCACCAGCGCCACCTGCGCCTCCAGCGCTCGAAGCGGTACCAACAGCACCAGCGACCCCCGCTCCTCCGGCTCCGCCGACACCGCCGGACGCAGTAAGTGTGCCTGCGGTCAAACCTAGGGTCAGATCCATCGAACGGCAGAACACAGTGATCTTGCCGCCGACTCCACCAGCCCCACCAGCCAGCCCAGCTCCTCCTAAGGCACCGGCTCCGCCTGTGGTGTTCACAGAGTAGGGTAGAAAGTTTGCATTCTTAATAAAATTACCGTTAGCGGCTAAATTGACGATGCCACCAGCGCCACCGGCACCTCCAACTTGGGCTGCATTGAAGACACCACTAGCACCAATGGCTGAGATAGAAAGATTAGCTAGATTATTGAGACCAAGTGAAATGTCGCCGCCAGAACTAATACTGATGTTGCCTCCTGAGGCTCCAGTTCCGGCAATTCCACTCGTGGTGATATTATTATCAACGATGATGTTGCCACCAGAAGTCACCTGCAAGGTTGCAGATGGTGCAGAGATGGCTCCATTCAAAGAGATGACACCAAGTTGTGAAACAGCAGAGGGACTCAGTGAGCCAGTCACACTACCATCGACAGCTGCTGTTAAACTGCCCGTGGGGTGCGCCGAATTTACCGTAATTTTCGCACCACCGGTACCACCACTAGCAGCAATCGTGTTTAGAATAATTCCCGATGGTGCAATCACTGTAATATTTCCTGGATTGCCACTTACACTGCTCGTTGTGAGTGTAGAGTTGCTGAGATCGATGTTGCCACTTCCCACCGTCGTGCCCTGATACGCCGCAAGCATTATATTTCCAGAATTGAGAACGCCAGTAGATGAAGTATTGAGTGTGCAACCGTTACATGTAATCGATCCACCCGTGGTTGAGCCACCAAGCGAGCCGGTTGATACAACTTTAACTGTTCCGCTATTTATCGCTGCGGAAAGATTGCTTGTCAATGGAGATGGAAACGGTGCTACAGCATTGGCGCCAGCAATGACGGTAATGTCATAGCCCTGTGCAGCAGCACCAGTCTGGTTGGTATTGTAGATGAACGAACCCAAATCAATGTCCGCAGTGGAGATTATTGTCAAAGCTTCGTTAGCTGTATTAGGTGGCTGTCCGACCACGCTGATTGACCCCAGGTTGAAAAAGGTGGGGTCTTCCGTAATGTTCATATCTCCGAGAAGAAGCTCACTGGTGTTCGCAAATACGTGGGCATTGGCAGCGGCAACGTTCACGATACCACTTAGCTGCTGCACATTTACCAGAACGTTACTGGTGCATGCGTTGACGTTGAACACAGGGCTTATCCAATTGCCTCCGATTACCGCAATATTTCCGGAGCTGTTCGGAAGATTCGAAACATTGATGGACGTGACCGCAGACATCGTGCCACCGGTGCTGTTGACCAGTAAATTGGGCGTTGTTCCGACGATGTTTAAAGCACCGGCGCTAGAAATATGGCCTTGATTCATCAAGCGCTCAGCAACATTCAAGGTGAGACTTAGATTACCGACAGCGTTAGAAAATCCAGCTAGTCCGCCAGACGGCAACACGCTACTTATAAGACCACCACTCAGATTGTTAATGCTAAATGCCGAAATAGACGCATTGTTAACCATGGAGTTAGTAGATACGGCGTAGAAATTGCCAGCATTGCGAATAGTTCCGCTGAGGTTGAGCCCGTTTCCAGAGCTATTATCACTGATAACGGTTACTCCTCGGGGCACGACGATTGAGGAAAATCGTTGTTCGGGCAACACAACAGAGCCACCAGAGGCAGTACCAAGCATGCTGAGGAGAAGAGATTGGGTTCCTGTGTTCAAAACTTGTTGCACAGCCACGGCTTGTGCTGGGGTGAGCATCATGCCGGAATTGACGAGCTGTTGCTGGCCGCCGACAGTTATGGACACCGGGCTAGACAGCCCCGAAGGCGCCCGTACCGTTTTTCCAGCACTCGACAAATTCAGCTGCAGGGGAAGAGATGGTTTGACAGGAATCGAGGCAGCATTTGTGGGCACAAGCTCAGCTGCCATAGCTGGCAAAATCTGCGCATAGACTATTGTGCAGACAGCCATGACCGCCACCAGGCGATAATTTCGCCAGCTGTTTTGATACATATTCGGAACCCTCCCCAAAGGCACCCGCCCTACCGACACGCGTTCCCCTGTAGACGAGTTGCTACACGCAGTGCCATAAATGTATATGCACTGTTTCGCCTACCTTATAGCGGGCAAACCGAAAAAAGGTTGGCTGGAATACGTTTTCCGACAAGAGCCAGGATTCAAGACGAATTTCGAGTCGCGAAAAGCATTGCTAGCTATAAGATTCGGGATCACCGGACAAATGCTGTCTATGTTATCGGTAGCTTAAAATCTAACGTGCATTTCTCGCTGGAAGGCTTAAATGGAGCTTGCGAGCACTCCAAGCAACTTTATCGGACATTGATAAGCAAGGAAAAAGACTCGGCAAGAGAAAGGGCGGCACCCGAAGATGCCGCCCTTAATTCAATCGTTACTACGAACTAGACGCCGATACCAGCAAGTGCTGTTGGAGTACCAGTTTTGCTACCGTTAGCGTAGCGGATACCCAGAGCATCTTGTCCGATGATCAGACGTTGAATTTCGCGGGTGCCTTCGTAGATATTGAGTACTTTAGCGTCACGGAAATAACGCTCTACTGGATACTCGTCGGAGAATCCGTAGCCACCGAAGATTTGAACTGCATCGTGACCGGCACGGTTTGCAGCTTCGCCGCAGAACAACTTAGCGATTGAAGTCTCAAGCGTATTACGAACGCCTTTGTTCTTCAAATGAGCTGCGCGGAGGTACAACAAGCGTCCTGCTTCGCAATCAGCAACCATGTTAGCAATCATTGCTTGAACTTGTTGATGTTGTCCAATTGGAACACCGAAAGTCTTGCGCTGCATTGCGTAGGTGGTGCACTGGTCGATACAACCTTGAACCAAACCGATAGCTCCTGCTGCAACGGAGAAACGTCCGTTATCCAGAGCAGACATTGCGATCTTGAATCCTTCGCCAACTTTTCCAAGAATGTTTTCAGCTGGAACGCGAACATCATCAAGGAACAATGTTGATGTATCGGAAGCACGAAGACCGAGCTTGCCCTTAATTGGAACAGCTTCGAAGCCTTTCGCTTTGGTGTCAACGATGAAGCAAGTGATGCCTTCGTGACCCTTGGAACCATCTACGGTAGCAAACACGAGAGCGTGTGTTGCGATTTTACCGCAGGAGATCCATGTCTTCTGACCGGTCAACAGGTAATCACCACCGTCTTTGACAGCGCGGGTCTGCTGATTAGCAGCGTCACTGCCAGCTTCTGGTTCAGTCAATCCGAAGCAGCCGAGGTATTCGCCAGAGCACATTTTTGGAAGAAGGGCTTTCTTCTGCTCTTCTGTTCCCCACTTCAAAATGGTGAGTGCCACCAATGAAGTTTGAACTGAGAACAATGTACGAGTTGACGAACATACGCGGTTAACTTCTTCAGTCATCAAACCATATGCGATGTAGTCCATTCCAAGACCGCCGTACTTCTCAGGAACGGGGCAACCGAGGAAGCCTTCAGCAAAGATCTTCTTTGCGATATCCCAGTCGAATTCGCCTTTGCGATCATTTTCCTGTGCTTTAGGCGCAATTTCGCGCTCAGCAAATTCTCGCATGTGCTTGCGCATAGCGACCTGTTCAGGTGTGAAATCAAAATCCATGGTTCCTCTTTACTCCTTCTCTTCGTACGCGTCGATTTGAGCCTTTTGCAGGCGTCCCGAGTAGTCGATGTAAATCGACTTCCACTCTGTAAATTGATCAATTGCAGCGGTGCCAGCTTCTCTGTGACCGTTGCCTGTTTGCTTAACACCACCGAAAGGAAGTTGAATCTCAGCACCGATTGTAGGAGCGTTGATATAAACAATTCCTGATTCGAGTTCTTGCATAGCGGTGAACGCTCTGCTTACATCATTGGTGTACATAGCTAGTGACAAACCATATTCGGTGCCATTTGCTACCTTGAGTGCTTCTTCGAAGCTCTTAACTTCGATGATAGCGGTTACTGGTCCAAAGATTTCTTCTTGTGCAATACGCATGTCTGCTTTTACATCACAGAAGACTGTTGGCTCATGGAAGTAGCCTTTAGCAAATTCGCCATGGTTGAGAATGTTGCCACCAGCAATAACCTTAGCGCCTTCCTTCTTACCGATTTCAACATATTCGTGAACAGTTTCGAGCTGAGACTTGTTAACAACAGGTCCGACTTCGATTTCAGGATCAAGACCATTTCCGATCTTCAATTCTTTAACTCGAGCGCTGAAACGATCGCAGAATTCTTTGTACTTCTTTGAGTGAACGATAATGCGGCTGGTAGCTGTGCATCTTTGTCCAGCGGTTCCGAAAGCACCCCAAACAGCGCCTTCGATAACGAGGTCGAGATCAGCATCTTCCATTACGCAAATTGCATTTTTGCCGCCGAGCTCACAAGAAATTCTCTTCATGAGTTCGCCGCAACGTCCAGCAACCTGCCTGCCCACATGGGTTGAACCAGTGATGGAGATTGCGTGAACACGTGGGTCGTTCACAATTGCCATTCCGCAGCTGCCACCACCACCGGTGATCAGGTTAATTACGCCCGGTGGAAAACCAGCTTCGTTGAGAATTTCAATAAACATAACGCCGCAAAGTGCGGTGTCTGTTGCGGGCTTGAAAACAACGGTATTACCAGCAACCAATGCTGGAAAAATCTTCCAGCTTGGAATTGCAACAGGGAAGTTCCATGGAGTGATTACTCCAACTACACCGATAGGTGAGCGAACTGACATTGCAAATTTGTTTGGCATTTCTGAAGGAACGGTTTGACCGAATAGACGGCGACCTTCGCCAGCCATGTACTTAGCCATATCAATAGCTTCCTGTACATCGCCTCTGGCTTCCTTGATGACTTTGCCCATTTCGCGAGTCATTGCGCGAGCAAGTTCTTCTTTGCGAGCTTCGAGCAACATAGCAGCCTTGTACAACATTTCAGCTCTGGTAGGAGCTGGTGTACGGCGCCATGATGCAAATGCTTTTTCTGCAGCATCTACAGCAGATTTAACATCATCAGGACTCGATGATGCGAAATGTCCAACGATATCGTCGGTGTTAGCTGGGTTGTGGCTGCTGAACGTTTCGCCGCTCTTAGCTTTAACCCATTTTCCGTTTATGAAGTTTTGGTAGGTCTGAACCACGCCTTGCTTTCCTTCTGTTTTCTTTTCTTCGGTTTTGGTACTCATTGTCCACCCCATAGGTTGTGTTACTGATAGCAAGCAGCTTTACTGCATTGCTCGATGATTATTTGCAAGCTTCGCTTACAGCTTTTACGATGATTTCCAGACCCTTCTTCGCGTCTTCGTCGCTGATGTTTAGCGGTGGAATCAAGCGAATTACATGTCCGTGGCTTCCACAAGTCAAAACGAGCAACTTGTGCTGGAAGCAAATTTCAGCAATCTTCTCAGCGAGGTCGTGGCTTGGGCTGCCATCAGCTTCGTTGAACTCGACACCAATCATCATGCCGAGTCCGCGAATATCGCCAACTCGTGGGTTGTTGCCTAGTTCCTTACGCAAGAACTCTTGCATTTCATGACCGAGTTTGGCTGCACGCTCAGACAATTTTTCGCTTTCGAGAACTTCGATTGTAGCGAGAGCTGCCGCGCAAGACACTGGGTTGCCACCGAATGTGGAGCCATGTCTGCCCGCTGCCCACTTTTGAGAAATCTCTTTGCGAGTTGCGAAAGCTGAGAGCGGCATGCCGCCAGCAATTCCTTTCGCCATCAAGAAGATGTCTGCTTCGACGCCAGGATAATGCTCAAGTGCGAACATTTTGCCGGTACGGCCAAAACCAGTCTGAACTTCATCGATGATCAATAGAATACCGTGCTTGTCAGCGACTGCACGCAACTTCTTCAAGAAGCTCGGTGGAGCTGGAACATATCCGCCTTCACCTTGAACTGGCTCAACCAGGAATGCAGCAACTTGCTCTGGGCTAACAATTTGTTTGAAGAGCATGTCGATTTGATGCATTACGTCATCAACACAGGCCTCAGGGTTGCCTCTGAAATGCGAGCGATAAACATAGGGGAACGGAATTGTGTGAATAGAACCTGGCAATGGCTCATACTTTTCACGATAAACAAGCTTTGATGTAGTCAAAGCGGTTGTGAAAATTGTTCTGCCATGGAATGAACCACGGAAGTTAATAACAGCTGGTCTGCCTGTTACGTAACGCGCCAATTTGATGGCGCCTTCAACGCACTCTGCACCACTGTTTGCAAGGAACACCGAATCAAGCTTTCCAGGTGTGATTTCAGCGAGCTTTTTGCAGACTTCGATGTAGCGCTTATGATGTGTCACAACAGATGTGTGCATCAATTCAGCAACTTGCTTTTGCACTGCCTCAACAACTTTCGGATGGCAGTGTCCAACATTGTTCACAGCAATACCTGTTGTGAAGTCCAGATAAGCATCACCGTTCATATCGTAGATATATGAACCCTGAGCTTTTTCGGCGACAATTTTTGCACTTCTGTGAAGCACCGGATTTACATGTTGTTCATCCATCTTCAAGTAGTCAAGATTTCTGTCTGTAGCTTTTGCGGTCACCATGACAATCTCCTCTCAGTCAATCATCGCTCGGAAGGCTCACGGTAGCGGCGATTCACACCTGTTTACCATGAGACAACCATATTAGCGTGAGACTTGAAATAGACCCATATATATAAGGATCTCTTCCGCTCCTGCCTTAACTGTTTAGAACCAACTCATAAAAGAGCACTGATATTGGGCCAAATTCAGCCCAATATCAGGGTTTAAATAAGCCGAGTATGCAGTTACTGCAGATACTGATTTTGCAATGCAGCAATCTTGGCGTAAGTAGCTTCGATGGTTTGCTTGATCTTCTGAACGTTCGCTTCTGCAGCCTTACGAACTCCGTAGGCGTCACCCTCCATTGAAGATATCAACTCTTCCTGCAGCATACGGCTCTTATCTTCGAGCCCAGCAATCTGCCTGCGCAGAGAGTCGTTTACCTTTTCTTGTAGGTGCGTGCCAATATCTTGCAGCTTTGATAGAACTTGAACCTTAGCTTCCGCTAACTCAGGGTCAGCCTCAATACCGGCAGCGTCAGAAAGAGCAAATACATTCTTTTCAATACGTGTTAACTCTTCCATGCTCGCATCGGCGATGGCTCTAGCTTCGGTTAACTTCTCCTCGACATACTGGTGCAAGGAGGCAAGCATACCTTCGAAGACTTCTTTCTGACCAACCTCGACTGATGACTTCAAGCCATTAGCCTTTTGCACAACCGATTCAATTTTCTCTCGATTGGTCATCAGGACAGGACGCAGCTCAGCCAGTTTAATAGTCGCAGCCTTCTCTACCTCTTCCTTATATTGCTCTCTCAATCGTTGAGCACTTGAACTATGTCCTTGCTTAAAGGACATCAACTTCGGAATAAAATCGCTTGTGGCCAGCGACTCTGCGTGACTATTAATACTGAGTCCACATAGAGCAAGGCTTTCGTGAATAGTGTCCGCCAGCTCATCTGAAAGTGCATTCAACCTGTTCACACAATCTTCTTTATGAAGAAGCAGCTCAGACTTGAGTCGTTGAGAGCTATCATTCAACTCAGCAACACTGTGTTCGTTAAGTTGTTGCAATCTACGCTCTACGAGGTCGTAATGCCCTTGAATAACTTTGAAATGTTGGCGACTGATGCCCTCAAGCTTCGATTGCAACGAATGCAAAACCTCGCTGACTTCTACAAGTCTATTTTGCTGCTCAGATTCAGCCTTCTCACCATAAGAACTGGCGAGACCAACTGTGCTGCTGCCGAGATCATCAAACGCCTGAAGCACTTCTCCGCTGAGCGAAGTCGCCATTTCATTGATGCTAGCAGAGGTTGAAGTGGAAGAATCCTTGATGGTTTCGCAACCCTTCTCGGAAACATCTTTGAGTTGCTCTTTCAGGTCTTCCCCAGCAGAGGTGAGACGTCGCGAAAGAACGGTGCGAAGAGAAAGCACATTGTTTTGACTTTGATTTTCTTTAGCAGTCAATTTGGAGACATTCTGCATCATATCGCTATGCATACGCAGCTGCTGTTCATCGAGCTTTTGCTCTAGACGCACTGTCGCACGCTGGGCTTGCTGTTCAAGCTTTGCAATCAACCCAGAAACTCCAGCTGGAGTGGGCTCTTTAACGGACTGATACGAACCTGATTGTGACATCGAAGGCGGTGATATACCGATTGAATCAACAGACGACACTATATTTGGTGCGGAACTTGCGGCTACAGGCGCTGGTTCTGCTGCCGGTGCAGGTGCTTGCTCTGGTGCTGGTGCAGGCGCTTGCTCCGCTGCTGGTGCAGGTGCTTGCTCCGTTGCTGGTGCAGGCTCTTGCTCCGCTGCTGGTGCAGGCTCTTGCTCCGCTGCTGGTGCAGGCGCTTGCTCCACTGCTGGTGCAGGCTCTGCAGCCGCCGGTGCGACTGGAGCAGAAGCAGTTGGAGCTCCAAACAATGGCTCATCGTTAAATGGATTCGAACTGTCAGCCGAGCCAAAAATATCGGATGCTGAGGAAACTGCTGACCGTGGAGCAGGGGAAGGCGATGGAGGAGTTGAAACTGCTGATGGCTCTGTAGCAATCGAGGCAGCAATCGAGGCAGCAATAGGTTCCTCTTTTTTCTCAGGAGTAACGACTAAGGCTACTGGTTCAGGTGCAGGTGTCGGTTCAGGTGCAGGTGTCGGTTCCGGTTCAGCGACCACCGGGGTCGGCTCTGGTTCAGGCTCAGCGACCACTGGGGTCGGCTCTGGTTCCGGTTCAGCGACCACTGGGGTCGGCTCTAGTTCAGGCTCAGCTTCTGATTTTGCCGAATCAAGAGGTTTTAGCTCAAGCCCCAAAGGATTAGCATCATCATCTTTTGCATCAGTACCTGGCCCAGCCGAACTAGGAAAAGCCGACTTCGCAAGGTCACTCGGTCCGGAAGACTTCGCTGCGGAGTCACCAAAAATAAAACTTGGACCTTCTTTTGGCGCCTCTACAGGCAAAGCTCCTCCGCTGTTCAACAATGCTTCAAGAGTAACTTTCTTTTCTGATTGCGTTGTCTGTTTCTTTTCGCTACCATCTTTGGCACCATACATAGGAATTGGGCCGGGCACCCCAGGCACCGATGCCTGAGGTATAGTTGGTTGAGGAGTAGTTGGAGCAGGTGTTGCACCACTTTCTCCATTATCTTTCTCACCTTTTTTACGTAGTGGATGATTTGGTGGGTGTAAAGCGCGAGCAGTGCTTACCCCAGGTGGTGGCGGCGGCGGTGCCACCTTCATTCCAGGAGAAGGCGCCATCTGAACCTTACTTGATTTTTCGGACTGAGGTTCGCTGGCATTATTCATCGACAAACCATCGACCAGTGACGCTATCTCAGCAGCCATTCCTTTTACAGAATCTTGTGAACTGGCAGCCGGTTTCGAACTCGGTGCGGGGGGCGCGGGCGCAGCCGGAGGACTGGTCGCGGGAGGTCCAGAACTTGCCGGTATAGGAGCTGGCTTCTGCTCTACCTTTCCGCCAGGCACCCAATCATCAGAAAGTAGTGCCATCAACGACTGGTTGCCGTAATCTGCAGCGGAATTGCTTGTATTGCTTGGTTTGGTTGTTGTTGTTGAACTAGCTGCCGGAGTACGAGCAGGCGGTGGCGCGTCAGTACGTTTCACCGGAATAAATGTATCGCTAATGTTTGGAGCTCGCCCTGCTGGCGCCGAGTCATAATCGCTATATAAATAGAACGCAAGCATTTCGATATCCATAGGATTTTTCGCAAATGTCGGCTCAAGAGCAATATCCAATGCAGTAAAAAACGCATACGCTGGGTCTGGCAATTGCCTTGGCGTCGCCGTGCGGCTTCCGCTACTTCCATATTTGTGGAGGTCAGCGATTTGACCAATTTGAGCCGCACTCAGCTCTTTCTTCGGACGAATGTGCAAGTAGTAGAAGCCATGACCAGCCATTCGTGCAGCATCAGCTTTAACACAAAGTATAGTCTCAACAAATTGCATTTCATATGAGTCTGCAGATAGAGCAATACTCATCGGAAAGCCAGAATCTTGTTTGAATGGCAAAAGAACTTGTGCGACTCGAAATTTATCACCCTCACTAACGCCTATTCCTTGAGTTTTATTTCCCCATGGCGAAAAGATCGGGTCGAGAACAAAGATGACATCACCAGGTTTGATGTTGACGGCTTCCGAACTAGACCAATCCTCAGGTGACTGCTCACAGTATGGTGGCATCAGCTTTAGATAAGGAAAAACTGAGTGGAATGCCAGATGTGCCTGAAATAACGAAAACGTCATAGTTTGAACTCTCCGAAGTCTCCAAATGGATTGCTAGATTTTGTTTTTTGCTCTGGCGGAGCTGCTGCTGGCTCAGCAGTTGGCTCAGGCGGAACTGCTTCATTGTTTGAAGCAGCCGACTCTGTCGTGCTCGGAGCAGAAGCAGAAGCGGGAGCTGACGCTGACGATGGTGCTGGTGCTGGCGCTGGTGATGACGCTGGCGCGGGTGCGGGTGCTGGAGCGGGTGCGGGTGCTGGAGCAGCTGCGGGTGTAGCAAACGGGTTCGGCGCCGCAGCAAATGGATTCCCCATAGACGCGAAGGGATTGGCTTTGGCTGCAGGAGCTGGAGCTGGTGCTGGCGCTGGTGCCACCGGACTCGGTGCAGCTAAAGGTGATGGTCCTAAAATCGATGCAGCGAGATCCCCCACCGGAGATGCTGGAGCCGGAGCTGGAGCAGCTGGAGCTGGAGCCTGAGCCGGAGATGCTGGAGCTGGAGCTGGAGCTGGAGCTGGAGCCGGAACTGGAGCTGGAGCCGGAACTGGAGCCGGAGCCGGAGCCGGAGCTGGAGCCACCGGATTCGGTGCAGCTAACGGTGATGGTCCTAAAATCGATGCAGCGAGATCCCCCACCGGAGATGCTGGTGCTGGCGCCACCGTGCTCGGTGCAACTGTCAAAGGTGATGGACCCAGAATTGAGGCAGCAAGATCTCCCAGCGGAGATGCAGCGGCAGGAGCAGGAGCTGGAGCTGGTGCTGGTGTTGGTGCTGGAGCAGGAGCAGGAGCTGGAGCTGGAGCTGGTGCTGGAGCAGGAGCAGGAGCAGGAGCAGGAGCAGGAGCAGGAGCTGGTGCTGGTGCTGGTGCTTGAGCTGGTGCTTGAGCTGGTGCTGGTGCAGATTGCAACGGGGTCAAAGAAAGAATTGAATCGACAGACAATGACGGAGCAGGAGTAGGTGCAGGTGCAGGCGCAGGCGCAGGAGCAGGTGCAGGAGCAGGTGCAGGCGCAGGAGCAGGTGCAGGAGCAGGTGCAGGCGCAGGTGCAGGCGCAGGTGCTGGCGCTGGTGCCGGAGCTGGTGCCGGAGCTGGTGCTGGTGCTGGTGCAGGTGGCGTGGCTGTAGCTGCCGGTGCCGATACCCGAGGCACTGGACCCTGACCGTTGTCTCCTGCCGCAGCTCTGACGGCATCGAATGCCTGATTACTTAAACGCTCAATATCGGTCAACATCTGAGTGGTTTTATCTTCAATTGCCTTCTGTTGCTCAGAACTCAATGATTTGAATTCAGCGGCACAAGCATCATGAGCGTTCACAATAGCCATCTCCGCGTCAACGCAGATACTCGAAAGGCGTGATTGACATTTCTGAGCAAGTTCACTTAAGCGCGTCTCAAAATTACTTTCAATTTCTTTCAAATCACCTGCTATCGAAACCATCAACTTATTGCGTTCGTCTTCAACAACCTTGTTATGCTCCCGAGCGCCAGATAAGCGCTCATCCATGGTGCCCTGGAAGGTTTTTCCGAGTTCAATACAGTTTTGTCGAACTCCGGTATCGACATCTTCCAATAACTGCCTAACCTGCTCTAGCAATTTGTCAGTATCACGCGACAGCGCATGCATCTTTTCCTCAACACCAGATCCACTTGATTGATCTGATTCGAGCATTTCTTGCGAAACTTTGTTAGATAGATTCTCTTGATATTGAAGGGCTGCGGAAAGCGCATCTTCGCAGTGCTTTTTCAACTGAGCATCTGACTTTTTGTACACATCTTCTATATCAAGCGCAAGCTGAGCTACTACTTGATCAAGAGTGTGCTGCATCTCAAGGCTGCCAGAATTCAGGTCTTGTATAATCTCCTGGCTTCTGGAGGTAAGCAATTGCAAACAGTCGTTGATGCGTTTGTCGATGGACATCGCATGCCGTGAAAACTCAGCAAAAAACTCAGATGGAACTTTGATGTTTTTGTCTAGAATCTGCAAAACATTTTGTGCGCGACGACTTGTAAAAGAAGTCAATCCGGTTTGGGAGGATTCTTTCAATCTAGTCGCCGACGCTGCACCTTCGGTCTTGAGCATGCCGAGACCTTTCTCAAGCTCTCGTTTCTGCAAAGTCTCGTAATGATCAGCGCTTGCATCAAAGCGCTGCATCATCGATTCACGCAATTGCTTCACATCTTCAGATAGGCTCTTACAAGAGAGCTTTAGGGCTTCCTGCAGGCGCTCCAAAAACTTGCGATTCTCCTCTACTTCGGACGAAACAGCGCCTTTGATGTTTTCAATTGCCTTGTCTAAATAAGCATTGATCTCGTGCTCTAATTCGTTAAGCGAACCGTCCATGCGGTCCATGATCGAACTTTCTATCTTCGCGATTTCATCAACAGATTCAGTGGCAGAGCTCTCCATCTTGCTCCGCTGTGCCTTCTCAAGCTCATCTAAACGCTGTGACCCAGCATCATAGATATCTTGCAAACTTCTACCAGAACCGCTCATTTATTCACCAACCTCTGCCTAAAACTCAAGATTTGCTTGCCTGATCGTCATAACAATATTTGCTGCATCACGTCCCTGTTTCTCAATGAGGGCAACCTGACCTTGCATGTCACCGAGCTGTTTTTCAAACTCCTGGAAGGTACGAATCAATTCTTTTTGCATCAACTTGCATTCTCGTTCAAGCGACTCACAGGACTGAGTCTTAGCTGCTTCGATTCTCTGCTCAAAAGCATCCATTGAACGTTGGAACTCTGACTCAAGACGATTAGCTGCTGCTGCTGAGCTGTCGATCATTTCTTGACCGAGCCTGCGAAACAGTGCATGAAGTTGCTCTTTGACACGCTCTTCTTTCAAGCCTCTGATGGCACCGGAGTCTTTTCTTTTGGCAAACTCATCGAGGCTCTTCTCGAATTTTGTGTGCAGAGCTTCAAACTGAGCAACATAGTCGCGCTGGAATTCCTTTAAGCAGACCTGCAACTCCGATTTGGTTGCTATCAAGCATTCATCAGCGTGCTGTGCTGCAGAAATAATCTCTGTTCGAGACTGAGCTGCCAGATTATTCAACCTCATTTCGTAAAGCCCATTTAGCAACTCACTAAGATTGGTCAATGTTCCGGCAAAAGATTGCTCTTGCTGGGTGAAAAACTCAGCACCATTATCAGCAAGTCCTTTTAGTTTGCTGTTTGCTTCTTCACTACTTTTCGTGACGACGTTAATGCCTTCCTGATAGGACGCCTCCAAGCGACCGATCACCTCATCATACTTAGCAGCAAGTTCACTTACAACTTGCTCACCGTGAGAAGCCAACTCAGCTCTGTTTTGCGAGAATCGTGAATCGAATTCTTGTTGACCAGCTGCAAGCTGCACCTGAACCTTCGACTCGAAATCGCTCTCTGTCATTTTGAGCATTTCTTCTTCGCCATATTTTGTTTTCAAAAGCTGGGCTTTCGCTTCAGAAACTGCTGTTAGCAATACCTTGTTGAGTTCGTCATGCTTGCTTTTGATTTCTGCTTCTGGTTGGCTGAGATGTTCTTTGATTCCGATAATCTTGCTTGCAACAGTAGAAGAAAGTTCGCGGGTTGCATCCTCAACCTGCGCCGCAAGACCTGAACGAACGGTTTTGCCACTCAAAATGACTTTCTCAATCTCAGCGCGCTTGAACTCAGCGATGGTTTTCATCACAGCTTCTTTGTCGCGCATCAAGCCATCGAGGTTGGTTCGCAAAGCCGATTCCATTCTCTCGCGCGACGCCAACAGTTCGTCCTGGAAGGATTTTTCAAGATTCTGGTTAAAACTAACTAGTTGCTCTGTCAAAATGTTGACAGTTTTTTCCAGCTCGGAAGACGCTTTGGAGAGAGCGTCCAACATCAATTTTGCAGCTGAATCCAGATTTTCACCGGGCCCTGAACTTGGGGTATTCATAAATTCTCCACGAGCATAACTAGCTAGATATCCCAGCGCCTATTGAGTGTTATGCCACCCCAAAAACAAAATTCATCTCATCATTATTGCAAGATTGCAATAAGTCCGGAAAAGATTCACAGGGAGGCATTTCGGACGTTTAACTTGGGACAAAAAAGGACAACTTTTTGCCCCACCCGATGTCAAGCGACAGATAAATAGCGCCACCTGACGGACAAGAACACTACTTTATCCGACCCAGGGCCGATTTTTGATTGCCGCTTCGTTCTCTCGTGCTCGCTTTCGGGCTCTTCGAGTTTTTGCTCTGGTTCTGAACTTTGAAAGCCAGAGCAAACACTTCATCGAGATGAGAAACAGGAACCAGATTCACCCGGCCAGTAACGTAGTCAGGAATGTCTTGAAGGTCTTTCTCATTAGCTCTGGGGAAAAGGACTGTCTTGATTCCGGCACGAACTGCCGCAAGAACCTTTTCCTTCAAGCCTCCAATAGCAAGAACCCTGCCACGCAAAGTGATTTCGCCAGTCATAGCAATGCTTGGTTTGACAGGACGACGAGAAATCGCAGAATACAGAGCCAGGGCTAAAGCGACCCCAGCTGAAGGTCCATCTTTCGGAATAGCACCTTCAGGAATATGAACATGTACGTCCAGATTGTCACCAAAACCGAGGTCAATGTTCAGTTGCTCAGCATGACTTCGGATATAAGTGAACGCAGCTTGAGCGGACTCTTTCATAACATCGCCAAGCTGACCAGTTAAGGCAAGCTTTCCTTTTCCTGGCATCACGTTGACTTCAACGGAAAGCGTTTCCCCACCAGTTTCGGTCCAGGCAAGCCCAGTCACTATTCCAACCTGAGCACCATGATTTTCACTGTCGCGTGTTATCTTCGCAGGTCCTAAATACTTTGACACCAATGGTGGTGTCATCTTCACAACAGTACTTTTCTTTTTGACGACCTGTACAGCGACCTTGCGGCACACTGTCGCGATGGCTCGCTCAAGGTTTCGTACTCCGGCTTCGCGAGTGTATTCTTGAATAATTTTTCGCAAAACAACAGCGTTGAATTTCAAATGCTTATTCGCAAGCCCGTGCTTTGTGAGTGTCTTAGGAATGATGTGCTGCTCTGCGATGGCAACTTTTTCTTCCTCGGTGTAGCCAGAAATTTGAATCACTTCAAAGCGGTCATACAGAGGACGAGGCACGCCACCAAGCGTATTTGCAGTTGCCACAAAGAAAACTTCTCTGAGGCTGAACGGAGCATCGACATAGTGATCTGTGAAGTGCTCATTCTGGTCGGGATCTAAAACTTCAAGCATAGCCGCAGTTGGGTCGCCCTGATAACTGCGTGTCATCTTCTCAATTTCGTCCAACAAAATGACTGGATTTGACGTGCCTGCGTGCTTCAATGCTTGAATAATTCTTCCGGGCATAGCACCAATGTAGGTTCTTCGATGTCCGCGAATCTCTGCTTCATCACTCACGCCACCAAGACTGATGCGAGCGAATTCTCTATTCATCGAGCGCGCAATAGATTTTACAAGGCTGGTCTTACCCACACCTGGAGGACCAAGCAAACAAAGAATCGTCCCCTGCGGTTCTTTTGTAAGCTTCCTGACAGCAAGATATTCAAGAATTCGCTCTTTTACTTTTTCCAGCCCGTAGTGATCTTCATGGAGAATGTCCTCGGCATGTTCAATATCGATTATGTCGCGAGAACGCTTGTCCCATGGCAAGCTCACCAGTGTATCAAGGTAGGTACGAATGACAGATGCCTCTGCAGTTTGCGGCATCATTTTTTCGAGACGCTGCAGTTCTTTCTGCGCACGTTCTAAGGCAATGCCGGAAATTCCACACTTTGCAATCTTCTGACGGTATTCAGCTATCTCGCCAACCTGGTCACTCTCAGAATTCAGCTCGTCCTGTATAATTCGCATTTTTTCGCGAAGATAATATTCACGCTGCGTCTTCTCAAGATTGAAGCGCACACGATCATGTATCTGCTGCTCTAGATAAGCCAGTTCCAATTCTCGACTGAGTAGAGTGCCGACATACTCTAGTCGCTCAGTGCTGTCTAGTATTTCTAAACAGCGCTGGCGCTCTGCCACTTCAAGTCCAAGATAGGTCGCGATTATATCCGCGAGCCGACCAGGCTGACCCATGCCTGAGACTGCATGAAGACTCTCGGGATTGATCTTTTTTGTAGTCTCAACAAATTGTTTGAACTTTTCAATCGTCACACGAACTAGAGTTTTGGTTTGCTCTGTCTCGTTAACGACTTCTTTTTGCTCCGTTACCTGCGCCGTAAAGCAAGTTTCGCCATCCATCATTTCGTTGATGACGACACGGCAAGAACCTTCCACAAGCACCTTCACGGTGCCATCTGGAAGCTTCAACATTTGCATAACTTCGGCTAGAGTGCCGGTTTGATAAACGTCATCATTGGCGGGGTCTTCGCACTCAGGATCTTTTTGAGCTGCCAATACGACGAGTCGATCATCTCTCAGCAACGCTTGTTCCATCGCAGCAATAGACTTGGGACGGCTCACGAATAGCGGCTGAACCATCTGTGGAAACACAACAACGTCCCTCAAAGGTATAAGAGGAAACGGTTGCGTGGTATCGATTTCGGGCATAATCTAATTGAACCGTTAGGTCCAATCCTCACGTGATTGTTACCAGGTCGCTTAAAGGCGAGTCGCCTCAACAATCAATTCTATGCTATTTCGCCCTTAGGTTTGCTTTCTTTCGTAGGCAACTGCAGCAATTCTGAAGTAGAACGTTTCTGCACAAGATCTTTCGTGATGTGGCAGACCTTTACGTCGTCGCGAGACGGAACTTCATACATTACATCGAGCATTATTTCTTCAACGATCGAGCGCAGTGCTCTAGCACCAGTCTTGCGCTTCAGGGCCTCTTCGGCTATCGCCTCAATAGCATCCTGATCGAACTTAATCGTCACGCCATCTAATTGCAGAAGTTGCTCATACTGCTTGAGGACTGCATTTTTTGGTTCAACAAGAATGCTGACCAATGCACTCAAATCAAGAGCATCGAGAACTGCGGTGACTGGCACGCGACCGATGAACTCAGGAATCATACCGAACTTCATCAAGTCATCTGGAATTACATCTTTAAGAATCTTGCTCGCGCGTTGCTCTCGCTCCCACGCTGTCAGCGGTTGAGCGGAACCAAACCCGATGCTTCTGTCAGACGACACGCGTTGCTCAACGAGCTTCTCCAGACCAACGAATGCTCCGCCGCAAATGAAGAGGATATTCTGCGTGTTGATTTGGATGAATTCTTGATGAGGATGCTTACGTCCACCTTGTGGAGGAACGTTTGCAAGCGTTCCCTCAATCATCTTGAGCAGTGCCTGCTGTACACCTTCGCCACTCACGTCGCGAGTGATGCTGGTGTTCTCTGACTTACGAGAAATCTTGTCGATTTCGTCGATGTAGATTATGCCGCGCTCTGCTTTCTTGATATCGAAATCTGCAGCCTGATATAGGCGCAAAAGAATATTTTCGACATCTTCACCCACATAACCAGCTTCGGTCAAAGTGGTGGCATCTGCTACAGCAAACGGTACATCGAGGAATTTCGCTAAAGTCTGCGCAAGCAGAGTCTTTCCGGAACCAGTCGGTCCAATCAACATGATGTTTGATTTTTGGATTTCGATTTGGTCGGCAAGCTCTGCGTTGTGATTAATTCGCTTGTAGTGGTTGTAGACAGCTACAGAAAGAACTTTCTTAGCCGCCTGCTGCCCGACGATGTGTTGATCGAGGAAACTCTTAATCTCCTTGGGCTTAGGCACGTCGAGCAGTTTAGGGAGTCCCGTCTCTTGAGGGGCGGGTTGCGGCGTTGCGCCTTCGAAGAGTTCCTCATCGAGAATCTCATTACAAAGATCTACGCACTCGTCGCAGATATACACTCCCGGGCCGGCAATCAGTTTTTTCACCTGATCCTGGCTTTTACCGCAAAATGAACACTTGAGCCTATTGTCAGATTGCTTTGCCATGAATTTGGTACCTGTCTATCTAGCTACACTGCGGAAAGATTCGGCGTATTATCAAGTCTAGCAAGAACTTCATCAACCAGCCCGTAAGCTTTCGCCTCTTCAGCCGTCATGATGTTGTCTCTGTCCGTATCTTTTTCAATTTGCTTAACAGATTGACCGGTATGCTTGGCGAGCAACTCGTTGAGTTCGCGCTTGATGCGCAGTATTTCGCGTGCAGCAATTTCGATGTCCGTAGCTTGTCCTTGAGCACCACCTAACGGTTGGTGAATCAAAACTCTTGAGTGAGGAAGTGCAAGACGCTTGCCTTTAGCACCAGCAGAAAGGAGGAAAGCTCCCATACTAGCTGCTTGACCGAGACAGATTGTCGTGACATCCGAACGAATATATTGCATGGTGTCATAGATACCCATGCCTGCAGTTACCGAGCCACCAGGCGAGTTGATGTACAAACGAATATCCTTTTCTGGATCTTCACCTTCGAGCAATAGCAACTGAGCAACAATCATATTTGCCACAGTGTCATCAATCGGAGTGCCCAAAAATATGATGCGCTCGCGAAGGAGTCTGGAGAAAATATCGAATGCTCGTTCACCACGTGCAGTTGTTTCGATTACTGTGGGTGGGTAGTAGTAGCTTGGTGCGATACTCGTAATTGTGTACAGGTCGCGTCTGATTTGATCGGGATTGAGGCTGTTCATTTTCGCTTCTTTTATATCCTTCTTTTTTCTCTAGTTGGAATAAATGACTGTGATGGGCAAATCACCTGCTAATGAAATTGTGTCAAGAAACTCATCTTGCTACAAGCTTGTAATTCGCGCTTGGCATCACTTTTCGGAACCGCAAACCTATTCAGGCTTTGCTTCTTCCTTCTCTTCGGGTTCAGGAACAAAATTAATCTCTGACTGAGCAAGAAGGAAATCCACGACCTTTCGTGTCAGGGCTTCTTCCATTGCTTGCCTACTCAGACCTTCAAAGAAGCGTCTGATGTTTTCGTCTTGACGAATTCTTTCTACAGGCAGGTTGTAGCGTGAAACTAGTTCTGCCAGATAAGGAGCAGCTTCTTCTTCAGCTACAGTCATGTTTTCGGCGCGAACCACGGCACCGAGAACGAGCGAGGTAAGCACTCTTGTTTGAGCTTCGTTCTTCTTCTCAAGGTAGATTTCTGGATACTCTTTCGAATTCACGAAAGCTTCCCAGCTCTGCCCGCGCTCTTCTAAAGAGCGTTTGATTTGTTGAATCAACAGGTTGCACTCACGAGTAACCATTGAGTCAGGTATCTGAACTTCAGCGCATTCAACAACTTTGTCTACGACAGACTTCTGGCTTCTAGCTTCATTTTCAGATTTGATTTCAGCTTCCATTCTTTCGTTGAGAGCGCTCTTCAACGTATCGAGAGATTCTTGTCCCATACCTTTAGCAAACTCATCATCGATTTCTGGAAGAACTCTTGTGCGAACTTCTTTGATATTCACTTTGAAGTCAGCTTCTTTTCCAGCCAACTCAGCATTTCTGTATGTTTCTGGGAAGGTAGCTTTGACTTCGCATTCCTGGTCTGGCTCTTTGCCAACCAATTGCTCACAGAAACCTGGAAGGAAATTGCCTTCCTTCATTTCCAAAAGGAGACCTTCTGCTTTGCCACCATCAACAAGCTTTCCATCGTGAGAACATTCAAAGTCCATCAACAATGTGTCGCCCATTGCGACTGCACGGGGGTCAACTGTTTTCAATGTCGAGCGTGCTTCTGCGAGGCTCTTGAGCGCTCTGTCTAGAGCGTCTTCAGGAAGCTTAGCTTCTGGCACTTCAACTTGCAAACCGCGATAGTTACCGAGTTTTACTTCCGGACGAACTTCGAAGCTGGCATTCAATCGAAGTGGCTCACCCAAATTGAATTCATAAGATTCGAGTTGAGGCTCGGTGATAATGTCGAGCTTCTCATCCATGATTACTTGACCAAGAACTTCCGGAACCAAGTTCTCAAGCGCTTCTCGCTTCAAATAATCGACGCCTACGCTGTTTTCAACAACTTTGCGAGGAGCTTTTCCACGACGGAAGCCTGGAATATTCAGCTTGTGGCTAACCTGGCGACATGCAACTTCGTAAGCCTTCATTGCTTTTTCGGCTTCGATTTCCACACCAACCTTTACGACATTGTTGCCTTCTCTCTCGAGAGTCTTCTTCATGGTCCGACCTTTTCCTTCAATCTTGCTTGACGATCCGACATTGATACGCGAGCCTGCCGGTAGCGACTCGATTTCCTGCTTCTAAAGGGCTGCTCGCCAGCCAAAATTAGCTCTGGGTACACGAATCCAAAGGGCGATTCTAACACCTCAGGCAAAGGTGCTCGAATGAATCGGCGGTTTTCTTTAGCATTTGCTTTACCTAAGCCACCCAAGCAGCAAAACCCGCAAGAAAACGGATCGAGACAATATCCAGTTAATATCCTTTGCTAATCTTTCAAATTACTGCTTGCTAGTAATGGTTCTTCGACGCCGTTCGCCCCCAAACGAGTGCCCAAGAGAAAACATTCTGGCAGTTCAAGAATATTCCGCAGCAACAAAAGCGGCACAGGTGGTCGAATTAGAGCGCCAGGAATTTGGAATTTTGAATAATAGAAGCAATTATCATAGCCAAATTTATGGTCATGAATATTCCCAACAAACTCGAACCCAACATCAGTTGCCAGGTGAGAAGGGCTTGTCTTGGGGCAAAAGTAGTGACAATGCCAAATCTGTTTGCCACATACATCAATAATGAGAGTCCAACCAGGGCATCAGCGGCCAACATAAAGGTGACGCGATGCGCTTCAAATCCGGGGACTACGATGCAAACCAACATTCCCGCGCAGCAAAAAACCAAAGAAATCGCAGTGGCTTTGTCACTGTCTCGAACTTTGATTTCTTCATCTCTTTGAACGCTGTTGACATATTTGAGCGCAGCAAAACTACTAAGCCATCGCGTTCTTCGATTAACGACCGAATCAATAGCAGCCTTCTTAGACTCCGCGCTTTTGGCTGCGTCTTCTTGAGGCTTACCTTCTGTGTCGCTCATCTTTTGCCTCCCAGGCGGACTCATGTTAAGGGTCTGAGAGAAAACACTCAGACATTAATGTCATTACTTTACCCGAGTAATCGAGTTTATGGAACAGAAAAGGAATGCAACAGCAAATTGTTGAAGCATGCTGCAAGCAATTCCTTTGACTTCTATCCATCGGATATATAGAAAGTGCACGGACGCTGCAGCAACGAGCAGAGGCTTCAAACAAGCAGCAGGGCTAAAATGTCAAAACGAGTGCTGCAACCACAACACTCGACACATGACGTAAGAAATAAATGGAGCGGGAGACGAGATTCGAACTCGCGACATTCTCCTTGGCAAGGAGACATTCTACCACTGAATTACTCCCGCAATTCAGATTCTCAATTATATGGCAAACTCAAAAGCTCGATCAATTCTTGAGGTGAATATTCAGCTAAGTAACTTAACGCAGCGCTCTATGCCTTGAGGGCAGGGCGTCTTGAGAGACGCTCTTCAACGTCGGAAAGTACTTTCAAGACCTGATAAGCATTATTGGCATCTGTCCGTGGTCGCTGCCCGGTGCTAACGCACTTCAAGAAGTGCTCGCACTCGAGATGCAAAGGTTCCAGGTCGGAATATTCGGGATATTCCACCAGCATACGTCCAGACTTCGTCAGACTGTGAAGTGATAGCTTGTTGTCCGCCTGATGGTCGTTCAACACGGCTGTCTTCAGGCTGCCATTGACAGTAAGCCGAACCAATTTCTGCGGGTCGATCCAGCTGTTGCGAATCTGTCCCGGAATGGTTCTACCGCCTTGCAATCTAAAATGAAGGTCAAGATAAGCGACATCGATGATGCCCTGACCTTCTGCATCCCAACCGCCGACACGATCAGCATCAACGCTTTCGCAATTGACTATATAGCTCATCATTGAAATGTCGTGTGGGGCTAAGTCCCACAAAACGCTCCAATCTCTGCGGTTAAGGTTGTAGTTCATTCGGTCTGAACGAATAAACCGCAACTCGCCCAACTCTCCCGAGGAGATCAAATCCCTAAGACAGTTGACGGCAGGATGATACAAAAGCAAATGTCCGACCATCAGAACGAGGTTTCGTTCTGTAGCCAGCGCATCAAGCTCTTCAGCGTGCTTTACATCGCGCGCCATAGGCTTTTCTACATATACGTGCTTGCCGGCGAGCAAGGCTTCTTTCGCGATAGGAAAATGGCTGTCGCTGGGCGTAGCCACAACGACAGCCTTAATTTCTTTATCGTTCAGAACAGCATGTCGATCAGTACTGACGCGGACGGAACCATGTTCCTTCTGCACAGCAGCTAACCTATTTGCGTCCTGGTCACAAACCATCGCCAGTACGCCAAGATTGGCGAAATTTCTGACAAGGTTTTTTCCCCAATTACCTACGCCGATGACAGCTACTTTCGAGGATTCCAAGTTTCAGGTGCTCCGTCAGATATGTGTGCGCTTTCGTACAGCAAGATGCTAGTCTAGCACTTGACCGTGACTCAAGCGACCACGACTGCGAAACCAGAGACTCAGCTTAGAGTGATTTCAAGTTGCGTGATTAGCGCTTCTTGTTCACAGCTTCGCTGAATTCCTTACCTACGCGGAATCCGGCAACTCTCTTGGCGGGAATTTGGATTGGCTCGTTGGTCTTAGGATTGCGACCTGTACGAGCTTTGCGCTGGCGAGCTTCGAAGGTTCCAAAACCGACAAGGGTAACCTTATCGTTTTGAGCAACAGTCTTAATGATGGTTTCCATCATGATGTTGATCACGGTTTCAGCATCCTTCTTGGTGGTGCCGGCTTCCTTAGCAACTACATCTACCAAATCAGCTTTATTCAAGGCAGTTAACCCCACATCTAACCCAGTTTACGGGATACCTACAAAATTGATCTCACTATCGTTCTTTTTCAAGAGCCGATAACCCGGTGTAGCGAATCTTTTTTGAAGATAAACCACATTGGCTATCAAGTGTGATCACGAAGCCTTATGCTAGCATAAACTTCGGTGAGACAAAGCTTTTCAACCAGAGAGTTTACTAATGCTTTCGCATCGACAACCCCTGATTTCCTCGCTCAGACGGGATGCCTGGCTGGAAGTAGATCTCAACGCAATCGAGCGTAACATTGCTGTAATCCGTTCATGGTTGAAGCATAACAGCCTCTTGATGGCAGTTGTTAAGAGTGATGCTTATGGGCATGGTGCAGCGGGTGTGGCCGACGTGCTGGTAGCGTGCGGCGCGGATTGGCTGGGTGTCGCCTCCGTCGATGAGGGGCGCCAGCTAAGGGATTTGGGGTTTAATCTACCTATATTATTGCTCTCGCCGTGTCCAGCCTGGGCAATTGCCTCTGCCCTCGAGGCGAATTTAACTTTGACGGTAACAAATTCATCACAGATAGACGATATCGCCTCAATATGCCAACGCCAAAATCGACGGGCTCGACTCCATTTAAAGATAGACACAGGCATGCATCGCCTTGGAATAGCCCCGGAAAAAATCCCTGAGCTAGCTTCAACAATAAAGAAGCACGAAGAACTTGTGGATCTCGAAGGCGCATTCTCACATTTTGCGAAAGCCGACGAGGAAAGTTTCACCATATATCAGAATGGAATTTTTGAGGAAGCTGTGAAGAGTCTAAAGTCAGAAGGGCTGACGCCTCGTATTCTGCATACAGCATCAGGGGACGCCGCGCGGCGATTTCCTCAAACTCACTTCGACATGGTAAGAGTCGGACTATATTTGTATGGTCTCGAGCCCAGAGTCGTTTCTGATGTTGTGGAGCCGGTGATGTCAGTGCGCGGGCGGATCAACCAGGTTCAGGAAATTGAAGCTGGAGAGTCTGTTGGTTACAACTTGACGTGGATAGCAAAGCGCAAAAGCAAAATCGCTTCCATTCCGATCGGTTACGCAGACGGCATAGACCGCGGTTTGTCGAATAAGCTACAGGCTCTACTTATGGGCAAATTAGTGAATCAGGTAGGGTTAATAAGCATGGACCAAATGCTATTTGACGTTACAGATGTGCCTGAAGCTCAAGAGGGGGACGTATTGACATTGATTGGCTCAGAATCAAATGAAGTTGGCAGTCCTCAACTTCATCTTGCTAGCTGGGCAAACCTGCTTGATACAATCACCTACGAACTGGCTTGCCGATTACGAGCTAGAATGCCCAGAATGTATACGCGCCCTGTGAAATTCACGACTGGCGAGACAAGCAATAAGGGCACCGTAGGTGATGCCGAACAAATAGATGAATAACAACCGCGATCTTTTAAACGCGAATACTAGCGGTGATATTGCCACTATATTTGATGGCGCAATAGAGACAAAAGGCTGAGGAAACTTTGATAGAAATTGGCGTTTTTTGTGGAACATTCAACCCTATCCATTGGGGTCATTTAATGCTTGCTGAGTTCGCCAGAGATCAGTTCAAGTTGAGCAAAGTATTCGTTGTCACCAGCCCGAATCCACCTCACCGCAACGATAAATTGTTAGACGCTGAGATAAGACATCGGCTCGTAGTGGCAGCGTGCAAAACTAATCCTCACTTTGAAGCATCGAGAATTGAACTCGACAGAAGTGGACCCTCGTACACAGTAGACACTCTAAAACAGATCAGAGATCTTGAACAAAATAAGACCTCGGGAGCTGAACTCAGATTGAATTTCCTGGTAGGTCAGGACAACCTACCACACCTCAAAGAGTGGCACGATTCCAATGAACTCTTTGAGATATGTCGTTTCTTGATTGCGACCAGACATTCTACTGTCAGCAGAGACGAAGTCATCAAAGAAGTTCCTGAAGGAACTGAATTCGATCTCATCGATTTTCCAAGAGTCCCCGTATCAAGCACCACTATCAGAGAGCGCAGAAAGTCGGGCAAAACAATTATGTACATGGTATCACCTGCGGTGAATGAGATCATTCTTGCTGAGAAGCTCTATTGTGGTTGAGGATCGATTCTGAACTTTGCCTGGGTTCTGTTTTGGTCACTCTGAACTGCCGAATGCAACATTTTTGACTTGTTCATTTTCACTCCTGGACCATTGACGTGGACTGAAAGACTAGACAGTCCGTATCTATGGAAGTCGTAGAAGCTGACTAAATAATGTAAAGCAGCCAACAGTCACAAAAATTTAAACTAGCTCGACATTCAATGAAAGGGTGAACACATCTTGAAAACCAGCTCTGTTGGATATTGTTTACGGGAAAACCCCCAGCGCGACTTATAGACAACATCTCTGAAAGTATTTACACTGTCGACTATGGAGTCAGGGTCGGATTCTATAAGCTGCCAATGGTCTGCCCATTGGTGTGACTTATGTTTTTAACCCTGGCGAGTTTCGTGGTTTTGAAAGGTAAGAAAATGAAGAACAAGAAGTCGAAGCAGAGAGCTACTGCTACTAAATCCTTTTCGGCTAATTCTGGAGGATGGCAGAGAAAGGCTGCGCTTCCTACCCTCTTCATGCTTGCCCCAATGGCAGCGCCTGCACTAGCCCAGGATGCTACATCAGCAAGACCAGGTGCCCAAGCTACTGGGCAACGCGCCTACTTGCAGACAACAGCGACTCCACTGCATTTCCAGGGCTCAGTGAATGTCGCAGGAAACAGTCAGAGCAACAGTTCACCAGCATTGAACATAGGTTCGATAGCGGGGCTGAACGCTGGAAGAAGCCTCGACCTTGGGTCGGTCGCAACGAATGTTGTGTTGAGCAGTCAATTGTTCGGTACTGCGGCGTCGGTAACTCTAAACGTGGGCGGCAATCCCCAAACTTTCGTGCCCGGGCAACTGGTGACCGCGGGTATTTTTGTCGCGGCAAAACAGGTCTTAACAGGAACAGCTCAGACATTGAACTTAACACAGACTGGTACCGCTACTGGCGGTACTTTTTCTTTGAACTCCGTGATAAGTCCTCGAGTTAACGAAATTGTCATTCCACAGAACGTCTCCGCTTTGAGCGTGAGTACAAATCACAATCCTTTCAGAGCAACAGACATCATCAACTATGGCTCCATTTACGTTGCACCACAAAGCATCGCTGGCAACTCTGCCAGATTGAGCGCAAGCGAGATCAACAACCTACCCACAGGATTGATCAGCAGCGACTTCTCTGCTGGGGCATTTTCCTCTATGGGCTATGCTAATTCAATAAATCTTGCACTACACGCACTCAACAATATAACTAATTATGGAACCATTTCGAGTAGCGGCTCGCTAAACTTGAGCACTACCTACGGTGCCATCTCCAATCTCAGCTCTGGCGGCGGGCAGCAGCCAGTGATGTCGGCGGCGACGGATCTCTCAATGAGCGCTGGCAACGGTTACATAGTCAACGCCGGGCTTGCACAGGCATTAGCAGGCAATATAAACATTGCCAGTGCCAACACATTGACCGATTTGAATATTTTGGCGACAGCAGGAACATTCAAAGCGCTAATGGGGGACATCAATATAAGAGATGCTGCTTACAAAGCAGCGACGAACATCAACATGACCGGCGGAGACTACCTGTCAAAAACCCTGAACATTTTTGCAGGCACCGGAGCGATTACCGGTACCGTTGGCGAATTGACTGGATGCCTCAATACTAGCGGAAATGCTGCCCACTTCATTGCAAGCACACCATTGCTGCACCTGGGAAACAATTCGATCAAAGGTGACCCCCTCTATGTTAACACCGCGGGTAGTATCAGTATCAGCGGTGTGATGGATGTTACTGCGACCAATGAACCGCTCGCGATTATCGCTAGCGGAAATATAACAGGCGACAGCACAGCACAAATTGTCAACCATGGCGGCAGTGTTGTGCTCATAGCAGGTGCGAAAATTTCCTCTTACTCAGGAACAAACCAGTTCCCAACCGCAGCCAATGGTTCAATCACAATAAATGATGTATCTGTCTCAAGTACAAGCGGTGGAAATATAGACTTCACAACAAGCACAGCAAGTACCGTTATTGACACAAGCTCGCCCACTAATTTCTCTGGCAAGGTAACACTAGTTGCATTAAGCAATGGTTCAAAAGGTGGTCAGGTTCTTTTCCCCACATCTTCAACATCCATTGATGCGAGCAGTCCTGGCAGCATTAGTTCATCCGTTCTGGTTCTGGCTAATTCGACAAGTGGCGGAACTTCAATATCGCTGGGCAAAATCTCAACGGCATCGGCAGGAATTGGAGGCTCGGTTGATATTTTCACCCAGGCACCAGCAGCGGCGGCATTGAGCTTTGACGCGACTGGGAACATCACTGGCTCGATAACACCATCTGGTTCTAATGTCGGTAACCAGAGCATCGTATTGGGTACTATCACAACGTCAGGTGCTGGTGCAGCAGCGACTAGCGGCGCGGGCGCTACAGGCGGCGATGCAGCACCGATTACAATTTCAGCCAGCAAAAACGTCACCGTTAACGGCAGCTTATTAGCCTTCGGTGGTGGCGGCTCTGGTGGTGCAGGAACAACAGTCGCCAAACAAGTCTTTAAAGGTGGACAGGGAGGAGTAGGTTCGAGTATCAGCGTGAACGCTGGAGGATCTATAAATGTATCAGGCGACATCAACACCTCGGGAGGAGGTGGTGGCGGCGGTGGCGCAGCAGGCACTACAGGCGACGGTGCACCTGGAGGGCTGGGTGGTGGTGCTGGGAGCATCACAGTCCAGAGTCAGACAGGCGACGTGTTCATCGGAGGCTCGCTCTACGCGGCAGCTGGAGGTAATGGCGGCTCCGGCGGTACGGCAGGTACAGGAGTAGCAGGAGGAGGCGGTGGCGGCGGTAGCTTCGGCGGTGGAGGTGGCGCTGGCGGTGGCACAGGTGCCCTGGTCGCAGGCACTGGCGGCGGCGGCGGTGCGGGCTACACAGTTCTCACAGGTCCCGATGCATTCGTCGCAGCAGGCGGTGGCGGAGCAGGTGGCTCAGGAGTCGGTGTCATCAATAATGGTGGCGGTGGTGGTGGCGCATTCGGACCAGGCAAGGGCGGAGTAAGTTCTGACCCGACAGTGGGCGCCGATGGTGGCGATGGAGGAACAGGCATAGGATTTGGTATTCCCGGGCTTCAAGCAGGAGGAGACGGTGGCAATTATAGCGGTTCAACACTGCAACCCGGACTGGGTGGAGTGTTTTTCGCAATTCCACTAGCAGGGTTGGGTGGCTTATCATCCAGCTCAGTAGGAGGTGCAGGCGGCAGCAGTGGCGGTGGCGGCTCTTCACCAGTAAACGGACAAAACGTGCAAATTTCTGCAGCTAGCGGCGGTGACATCGTCGTTACTGGTGGCTCATTATCTATAGGTAGTGCTGCAGAGAACTTAGGCAATCTTGGTGCAGCATCTGTATACGGCAACAATATTTTTCTATTAAGTACAAGCAGTTCAAAAGGCTCGACAGGAATTACGCTCGGAAAACTCTACGACTCAGGAACGGGCAGTTATACGGGGATCAGCCTCAATTCAACGGGCAAGAATCTCACACTCATTTCTGCGGGTGACATCAGCTACTCAGCGATTTACAGCGAAGGTCAAAGCACGGACTTTACAATGATTGCGGGGGCCAACGTCAGCATCTCGAAAGGACTCACTACAATCGATTTGAGTTCGGCGAGCTCACTTGGCGGTAGCATCCTCAGTCCTGGTAGTGCGCCTAGCTACGGCGTGATAAATACGAGAGGCGGAAACTTCACGCAGGTCGCCATGAGCAATAGCTCAACAGGTGCAGGCGGCATCGTAAGCTTTGGTAACTCCCTTTCACTATTTTCAATTTTATATACGACTGGTGATCTTAAAAGCGGTAACATACTTATTTTGGGAGATCACAAAACCACAACATTCACTAACTCAACCACAGATGACTTGACGCTTGTGTTGCCAAATATGTCCACTGGTGGGGCAGTTGCAGGGAATATCCAAATTTTTGCACAGGCACCTGCAGCAGGCTTGCTCAGTGTAGATAGTTCAGGAAAAGTAATTGGCACCATCACAAATTCGGGAAAAGCAATCGACCAATCGAAGATCTCCCTTAGTTTCCTGACGAGTTCTGGAAGAGCTGGAATGAGCCCGACTAGCGCCAATGGCGAAGATGGTGGCAACGCTGGAAATATCTCCATACAAGCGAATTTCATTCAAATCAACGGAACCATTCTCGCAACGGGCGGTGGAGGCGGTGGCGGCTACGGCTCTACCAACGTAGGATTTGATGGTGGCAAGGGTGGAAATGGCGGCAACATAACTATAGATGCTGCCGGATTAGCGATTGGATCGTTCTCCGGATTCGCCACTAATTCCCTGGCAATATCCTCATCAGGCGGTGGTGGTGGCGGCGGCGGTGGTGGTTTCGGCTCCGGCGGAGTGGGTGGAGCCGGTGGAAAAGCTGGAAGCATAACCATAAACGCAAATGGAACAGTCACTAACTACCCAATGACTGGAGAAACATCGATTGGCTTTTTAAGTTTGAATGCTGATCTCTTCGCTATGGACGGCGGAGCCGGAGGCGACGGTGGCATGGGATTCGTGCTTGGAAGTGGATCGGGTGGGGGTGGCGGTGCTGCCTTCGGTGGCAATGGTGGTGGTGGTGGTGGAGCTGGCAGCGCCGTGAACCTGACAGTGAGCAACGGCACCGGCGGCGGTGGCGGTGCTGCTGGCGGCACTTTTAAAACAGGATTTTTCACATCTACTGGATTCAATGGCTACTCAGGTGGCGGCGGCGGTGGTGGTGGCATTAAAGGCTCACCGAGCCAGGGCGGAAGCGGCGCAGGGTACGTTGGTAGCTCGAATCTCACAATTACAGGTCCGGGATTTCTCCTGAGTAGCGATGGACTCGGTGGTTCAGCCGGTGGCGACAACACGGCCGGCGCGGCCGGCGGAATCGGGTCGAGTACCGGCGGTGGTATCGGTGGCACCCATGACGGTATCACAGCAGCTGCTGGGGGTGATGCCACTACCGGATCTGGCGGACAGGGCGGTACTGGAGTGCCAATACTTTCAGGTCCAGGTCAAAATGGTTCGTCCTCACCATTTGGTCCTGGAAACAACGGCAAAATAAGCCTGAGCGCCGATTCGATGATACTCCTTTTTGCGATTCCATTCATCACCCCCTCGCTTCCTTCAGCCTTTGGCGGAAACGTCACAGTAAATGCTGGAAGTCTTGAGGGAGATACAGGAAGCCCCTTCGCTCCCTCAACTGTCTTGCAAGTGACAGCCACAAATTCAGCAGATTTAACAGTAGTCGAAGGTAAACTTGCAAGCTATATGGCTTTTCATACGCCTCTATTGAACGTCCAGCTTGCGGGCGGCAGTACTCCTTTGGAACGAACACTATTTACTCCGAGTTCAGGACTCGGTGGGGGCATCCCATTTGTTTCCGGTGTCAATGACTCGTCTGCAGTCACACTAAATTTGAGTTCTGATGTAGACGTGACGATCTCAGGTTCTGGAGCGGTTCAGCTAGGCAACGTAAGCGCACCAGCATTCAATATAACTGTCACTAGCGCTCCACTCGGAGGGCTTTTCTTCGGTGGCGCTCCCGACCCCGATGCTCCGATTGCTGGTTCGATTACGATCTTGGCGGGCTCGAAAGTGGATGCCGGAACAGTGGGTCTGGTGGCTTTTTCTACAACAAAGGCAATGGCGTCCGTAAGTCAGCAAGATCCTCTAACTCAATTTCCAATAACGACTTCAACCCTCCAGTTAGGCATAGGCGATGTGCCTGGCGGACTGAACGGTAACATATCCGTAGCAGCGCAAAGCAAAACAGGAAACATAGACCTCACAGCGAACACACTTGGAACTGCTAAAATCGCCACGGTGGGTCCGACTTCTATAGTAAATTCCGACATCAATTATCTTGGTGTTCCAGTTCCACAAACCAACAGCGCCGCAAGCTTCACACTGAATACAAAAGCTGACTCCAACGGAAACGGCGCCATTACGATTGGTGCGAGCTCAACACTTACGGCGAACACTGTTGTTCTCTCAGCCGATTCTGCAATCACCGGCAGTGGTGGCATCAACCAGCTTGACCCACTCAGCCTCACGACAGTATTTGCCAAGGACATGAGTTTCTCCAGCCTTGGAACTAGCTCAGCTCCAGGAGCAAACGATATTCATCTAAATTACTCATCATCAGACAAACTTGCCATAGTTGCTGTGCACAGCGGAGGCGACGCCACTCTGGCGAACGCCGACGGTGCCACTCAACTAAACGCTTCAACGGTTACCGGCAATTTGTCCCTTGATTTACAGGGTATTTTGGAAACAAAAGGCAATTTGACAGTGGGCGGCGATTTGCTCATCAATGCTGTTGGACTGTCCAATCAGTACTACGTTTCTGCAGCTAGCGTTACCCTGAATGGGAATGGAAGTGGACTTACGACCCTGAGCAACGGAGGAGACCAGCTAACAAGCGGTGTCATCGAGGCAACAGGCAACAATGGGAACATCACAGTAAACTCGTCTCTCAACTCAAGTATCTCGGTTGATAGCGGAACCTCCAGTAATGGACTCTTGAAAGTCAGCGGACCCGGCGCACCACAGATAACCTTCAACCTGCTCAGCTCGAATGCGGCTTCGCCAGCAACAATACTTTTTGCGGGCAACCAGAATTTTGATGGTTCGACGATATTGAAAGCAGCTGGTGCCAATCAAGCTGTTGTTGTGGACGACAAGGTGCTCGCAAAAGGAAACGCTCTTGTCTGGATTCAATCAACCAAATACATCCAGGTTGGTTCAGGACAAATAATCGGCAACCCGCTCATTTTCGGTAGCCCAGGAAGTGCAGGAACTATAGCAAACTCCGGTGGCAACGTAACACTTCCAAGCAACCTTACATTTGCAGGAAGCAACCTTGCCATTTTGGCTTCGGGCAGTATAAACGGAACTGGTTTGACTTCAATAAATCTATCTGGCGCGTTTGCTGGTAATCTGACAATGATCGCTGGTTACAATTTTACGCCGGCCACCTCAGGGCAAGTAGGTCCCGTTGCCACCAATTTCACGATTTCTGGACCATCAACCGGTGGGTCGATCAATCTTGCAAACGTGAGTATAAATTTGTCTAGCTTGCCTCAGCCAAGCGGAAGCTCGGCAGGCAACTTGATTGCTATCGCGCATGGTGGCAACATAACACTCGGCAGTATTGATGCCAGCGCCAACGGAACTAACGGCATAGCAGGTGCGGTCACTATCATTGGACAGAATGGCGTCACCGTTGGCTCAGTTAAGACCACAGGAACATATGCTGGTGCAGTTTCCTTGAGTGCCGCCGACTCGCAAACCCTCGGAACAACCGTCATTGGTGGAGGGAAGATTTTAACCGGCGGCTTCGGCGCCATAAGCGGAACTTTCAATAATAACATTGCGCTAAATGGCAATATCAGCGCCGGTGCTTCGAGCGTGACCGTCACCACTGGTAATACCGGTGCTATAACGTCCTCTCCTGGAGTAGTCATCACCGCTAGCGAAGTGACCCTCAGTTCAGGAACTGGTGGCATCGGCACTGCTGGCACTCCAATAAGCAGCAACGCAGCTCTCATTTCCGCCAATTCCACAGGCGACGTATATCTTGCCACAAGCACAAAAACCGTAAGTCTTGGAGCTTCCTCGGGCAACATATTCCAGCTTACTTCCACGAGCCTCGGCTCCACAGTGACTCTTGCTGGCGCACTGGCAGCTAACGACGTCACGTTCAAATCAACAAGCAATGGCAGTTTTGTTCTTGCAGCTGCGATCGCAGGACTGAACGGCGGTGACTCACAGAAGGTAGTCATTAATGCAAACGGCACAGGTTCACTTACTGATCTGTTCCAGGGAGCGCCGACTATCTCAGCCACCGCCCTCCAGCTCAGTTCCGGCACGGGTAGCTTCGGTACTAAAGCCAACCCTCTGCAAATAAATGCTTCCACCCTCAAAGCCAGCACCGGTAATTTGACTGTTGGCGGCGGCGTCTACATCAATGATCTAAATTCAGGTCCAGTGACTATCAATGGTTTGTCCTCGGGTATTAACAACAGTTCGATCGTATATAAAGGTCAAGCAAGCACCCTCACCATTTCAGGACAAATTGCCGGTAATGCAATATCGATTGATAATGATGGTGCTGTCGATGTCACCAACAAAATTTCAGGCAACGGTGCAGTCAGCGTGCAAGCAGCAGGCAAACTCAGCACAAGCAGCAGTATTGATGGACAGACCATATCTCTGGTGACAGCTGCAGGTTCCGCAGGAAGCCTGAGTATTGGTGGTCCATTGACCAGCGTTGGAGACATCATCGTAAACTCAGACGGAAACATAAGTACGACTAGCACAGTTACTGGCAGCAACATCACGATGACTAACACGGGAAGCAACGGCTTCGTCAGTATCGGGGGCACCATTACTGGTACCGGTTTGGTGTCAGTCATGGCGAAAGGCAACATCAGTTCTATCAGTAGCATAAATGGCAATGGTATATCACTTCAAACCAGTGCGGGTTCGAGTGGTAGCGTCGACCTGGGGGGCACGCTCAATTCGACAGCTGCTATAAACATTCTCTCGGACAGCAGTATAAGTACCTCTGGCAGCATAGTCGGCACGGCGATCACTATTGCCAACACTGGCACTAGCGGCACAAGCAAGATCGGAGGTCCGATCACAGGAAGCGGCGCAGTCAATATCACAAGCAAGGGAGCGCTCACAACCGCAAGCACCATCAATGGTGCCACGGTCACACTGAGCACGAGCCCAGGCAGCAGCGGTAGCATACAGATAGACGGCACCGTCAGTGGGTCGGCGGACGTTACAATTTCTTCTGACAACAGCATTGTCACATCAGGAAGCATACAGAGTTCGGCAGGGAACATACTGCTTCAGAACTTAGGCAGCAGCGGCAGCCTGACTCTGGGTGGTCCTCTATCAGCCAGCAAGGGATCCATCACTGCGGCAGGCAAAGGAAGCCTATCATCTTCTAGCAACGTTAGCGGCAGCAGCATTTCAATCAGCACTGCAACAGGATCCAGCGGTAGTGTGACTCTCGCTGGAACCCTCAGCTCTAGCGGCACTGTTTCCATCCAGTCTGACAATGGTATCACCACCACAGGTAGCATCAAGGGTGTGGACATCAACCTGAAGAACTCCGGAAACAGCGGTGGAGCAGTGCTTGCCGGACCAATCGTGGGAACTGGTATCGTCAGCGTCGACGCAAAAGGCAACATCCTGGTCACTAGTGATTTGAGCGGGTCAGCTCTGAGCCTGACAACTCAAGCTGGAAGCAGCGGCAGCATTAACCTTGGAGGCACTACAAAATCCAGCACAGGAATCACACTTGTCGCTGACAACAACATATCAACGACTGGCACACTCGATGCGGGTGGACAGATATCTGTCAACACGAGTGGTAGCATCACCATCGGTGGCACCGTCAACGCATCCGGTAGCGTCACAGCTAGTAGTAAGGGCACACTGAAAGTCAACAACCCAGTCAGCAGCAGCGACACAGTTAACTTATCAGCACAGGGAAACATTGATGTGAGTGCTTCTGTAAGCGGACTCAACGTCTTGCTGACAACCGTACCAGGTTCCAACGGCAATATCATCATCAGCGCAAACGTAAGTGCAACAGATTCCAACACAGCAAACACTGGGGTCTCAGTCATAGCAGACGGGGTAGGCTCTATAACTCAAACAACCGGCGTCATTAGCACTGCAGGGTCTGCTATCAGCGTGCAGTCGAACAGTGGAGTCATTGGTACGACTACCAACCCGATAACCCTTTTATCGCCTACAATATCGGCCAATACCAGTGGTAACGTGTTTGTTCTCGCGCTCTCAGGACTCACTGTTCTTAACAGTTCGACGGGTAATAACTTCAACCTCACTACAACGGGCGACCTGTCCATTCCAGGTTTTTCTGGAATAAGCGCGAATTATGTGAATCTTGCAACACTAAATGATGGCGACATCATCATTAATGGAAGTATTAATGGAACTGGAGGACCAACAACAAATGCCCTGGCAGTCTCATTGAACCTGAGTGGCAAAGGCACGGCGCAGGGATTCGGTTCTATTCTTGCCAATGACTTGACCCTGACGGCAGTGAGCGGAGATTTTGGTGACTCCATCTTCCCTCTCAACACAAATGCTCAAACTATCAAAGCCAATACGCAGGGAAGCATTGCCATCAATGATACTGGTGCTGGTACAACGACCTTGCTTGCTTCCACCGGTAACAACTTGGTCTTAGACGCAAGCAAAATCGTTATAGGTGCTGCAAGCAATTTTGCCGGCACGGCAGTATTCAATACTAGCGATTTTACAAACCCGGCTGGAACAACATTCACAGCAGCCAATATCGAAATCAATGGGCTGAGCTTCAGCCCGCTCACAATCAAGAACGGCGGTACGCTCGTTTCCACAGCAGCTGACGGACACATCGCGATAGCCAGTTCTAACGATCAGTCTCTTTTCATCGGAAACGCTGGTGGTCCGACACCTGGAGCCATGCAGGTCACTGGTGGCGGACTCGCTGAGATCACACTCAGCGCTGTCGGCACGAGCGCAGCAAGCAACAACGACATCATATTCACCGGGAATCAAAACTTCTTCGGCAACACCGTAATGGATGCTTCCACTGGACTTGGACAGGTTGTGCAGGTCAATTCTGGAGTAACCATTCAAGGATTTCAGGCAGTAACAGTACTGTCAAACGACTTGATTTTGAATGGGGTACTGATAGGCAATCCGTTGATCTTCAATAGTCCAAGCGGAGCCGGTACCATAGCTAACTCGCAAGGCGACGTGCTCCTTTCTAGCGACTTGATTTTCCAGGGTCAATCCCTTGCAATCATCGCCTCAAACAATGTGCTTGTCACAAACCCTTTAGGCATTCTAATAGATCTCTCGAACTCCAGTTCGTCGGTTAACCTGGGCAAGGGCGGCACACTCAGCGTTCTTGCTGGATTCAACTTCAGCCCCGCGACTGGTGGACAGGTTGGACCAAGCGGAGCCGTATACGCCATAGCTAACAATCCCAATGCAGCTGGTGGTTCTATCAGCCTGGGGTCCGCAACTATCAAAACAGGCACAAGTGTTGACGGAGCGAACTCGGGCAGCGTGCTTGCAGCAGCCCACGCAGGTTCGCAAAACAATGGTTCTGTCACACTAGGTTCAATCGATACATCAAATACAGGAATAGGCGGAGCTGCTGGCAGCGTGACAGTTGTAGCACAAGGTGGGGCTACTCTCGGTGCCATCACAACGACTGGTAGTACAGATGGTTCCATATCAGTCAGCGCAGCCACTCCAGAAATCATCGGTACAATTAGCGATCAAAACGGTAACTTCACAGGTGGTGGTTTCGTTCAGCCTACTCCTACGACATTCAGCGGCAATATAGTTCTTAGCGGTATCAGCGCCGGCTCTGCATCTGTCACGGCTACTACTGGAGCAGCTGGCAACATCACAATTAACGACAAGTCAAACATTTCAGCTGGTCCAGTCGCGCTTACAAGCGGCGCAAGCGGCGGACTAGCCATCGGCAAATCGGTGTCTCTCAAGTCCTCGACATTGACAATCAGTGCGGGTTCTCTAGGGGTTGCGCAGGGCGACAACAATTCCATCCTCGATGCCCCCGTACTTGTAGTCAACACTGCAGGTGGTGACATCGGTTCTAAATCACAGCCACTCAACATTACAGCTACTACCCTGACGGCATCAGCTGCCAACAATGCAAGTGTCTACCTATACGATTCTGCTAATACGGACATCAACCTGGTTAACTCCGGCGTGCTCTCAAACAGTTCTGGGAATGTGTTCAGCCTTGTTGCATTGAATCCTTCAGGCACCAACACCAAGAGTGGTGGCGGTGCACAAATTAATGCGCCGCACATCGTAGTTGAATCACTCAACGGAAATCTGGATGTCGCGGTAAACTCCGCAATTGCAAACTCGATTGATTTCAAAGCACTAAATGGCAATATCGCTCTTTCAAATAGCTCGATTAGTGTGGTTCCAGATAGCAGCGGAAACGGCGGTTCAATCTCTCTGAACTCGGCGACCTTGACCTACACCGGCAGCGGTCTGTCAGCATTGGTTCTCTCCGCCAATGCCACAGGTACAGGCAACGGCGGTAAGGTCAGCTTTGTCACCAGCGGAACGGCAACCTTCTCCATAGGTAAACTTGCAGGTAACATCATCATCAATGCTACAGGCGGTTCCGTAGGGTCCAACGCAGGCAACGGCGGTACAGCTGTTGTTTCTACAGGTGGCAGCCTCAACTTTGACCCAACTCAGCTGAACATAGTTCCCTCCGGCAACAATGGTGACGGCGGAAAACTCTCCTTAAATGCTGGAACAGTTTTGAGCAACGCCATCCTTAATATCAACACCAGCTCTATAACCGAAAACGGTGTCGGTATTGGAAATGGTGGCAGCGTCGAAATCACTGCGCCAAACGTCACCTACCAAAACAGTGGCACACTTCCACTGACACTTACCGCTAACGGAGGCAACAGTGGAAACGGTGGTTTAATCAGCTATATCACGACAAGCACTTCTCCACTCACCGTGGGTAGTGGCAGCAACAGCCTGAACATAGCGGCGAGCAGTGGCACCACGGGAGGTAATGGTGGCACTGTCACCGTGTCGACCGGCGGAGCGCTCACGGTGGCGCCAGAGAACATATCTGCTGGCCCACTCGGAACAAGCGGAGCCGGAGCGACCATAAACCTTCTGGCTGGCAATCTCCTTGCCAACAGCCCTCTCATTGTCACTGGCAATCTCAGCGCTGCGGCGAAGGGAAGCGCTGTTGGCGGAACAATCAACTTGCAATCCAATAGCACAACTCCGTTCGTGATATTGCAAGCAACATTACCGGCTAATAACGGAACTTACGGGGTGCTAAGTGTTGCAGGCAACGCAGGAAATGGCAGCATCACAGTGAAGAACCTTTCCGGAGGCGTGACACTGAGCACAACAGTCAGAGGACCAGCAAACAATCCTGCACTAAACGCAGTAAGCAACCTGACTTTCGAAGCAGGGGCTGGGGATATCATCATCAATTCGAGCATCGGCAAGACCGGTACAACATCAGTCAGCCTGAAAGCTCAAGGCAACATCACGAAGTCGAACGCAGCTTTGTTAAGCTCTAACAAGCTAACTCTTGAAGCCACCACGGGCAGCATCGGCACCACGACCACAGCCTTCAAGACCACAGCCAATAACCTGGCTGTCATAGCTGGGCAGGTCGCAAACATTTCCAACACATCTACAGCGCTCACCTTGGGGGCATCGAAGGCTTCCAGCGCCAGCACATTCACCCTGGTAAATACAGGCAGCATCACAAGCACCGGTGACATTACTGCAGGAAGCGTGAAGTTGACCAGTGGTTCCAACGCTAACATCGCAATCGGTGGCAACATCACAGCTCAAGCTGCAACAGGAAGCGTCTCCCTCACAGCAGGTGGCAAGGGGTCCATATTCAATCAATTTGCAAGTGGACTTGATAGAATAACCGGCAGCTCCATCGTATTGAAGAGCACATCTGGAAGCATCGGACTTGTCGGAACAAGCCCTGTAGCGCTTCGAGTAACCTCAGGTTCGATCACTCCGACAACTTCAGGTTCAGTCAACATAGACAACGCAAGTACTGCTCCCCTGACTATCGCTGGCTCCGCCAGCAAATCTGAAGTCAGACTTGTGACACAAGGAAGTCTGACAATATCCAAGCCGATAACAGCCGCCAAAGCCATATCATTGGCCACAGGCAACAACGGCACAATCGCTATTAATGCAAATCTCGGTGGCACAAACACCACTGTAGTGACAGTCAATGCCGGGGGCTCTGGAAATATTAGCACAGCGAAGAGCAGCGTCATCATCTCGGGCAAACAGAGCATCACGCTTACTTCTGGAAGCGGAAACATCGGTGCAGGTACAACCGTCACAACAGCTATCTCAACCAAAACGCCACTACTCTCGGCTAACACCAGTGGCACTGGCGTCGTCAACCTTTCAGACTCAATTGCTGGAACGCTCGCCAGCTCTGGCTCTGGAGGCAGCTTCACTCTTACGGGTAATAACAGCCTCACCATCGGCAAGTTGAGCACCGTCAGCGGTGACATAAGCATCGTAGCAAAAGCAGGTACACTGCAAACATCGCCTGGCAGCACCATTACTGCTAATAATGGTGCTCTGACTCTAAACAATACAAACACTGCTGGCAAAATCATCATTGGCAGCAACTCTACCGTTCAGACGTTAGGAGTCGGCGGCAAAGACGTGAAGATTGTTGTCGGTCCAATTCCAACAACACCAACGACATCCGCGACACCAACTAACGTGGTTACTTCCACGGCTGGTGGTGGCAACATCTTCTTTGGTACAAATGGTATCACCGGACCAACAAGCACTCCTGTGGCTAACGTTAACGCAATTGGCAAGAATGTCATCTTCAGTACTAACAAAGCAAAAGCTAGCGCAATAACGCTGAATAGCGGCGCCATCGTGACGGCGGACCCACCAGTGGTCGGCGACGTTCTCATCAGTTCCGGTAAGATTCAAACCGAAGCTGTCACCGAAAACGGACTGAACTTTGACGGAAGCGCCATCGGCACAGCTAACGGCTTCACCGAAACCAGCACCACTAATGGCTCGCTCAACACGACAGTGCACGCGAGCTCATCCAGCAACGTCAAAAATGTTGCTAGCTACGCAATTGCGATGCCATCCTTCTATTCTGCTCAAGTAGTCCACGCTAACATAGCTGCATTTGACCAAAACAATGCAAGCGCAGCCCAAAACTTCGTTAAGGCACACAACGGCATGAACTCTTCAAACGTTCCGACAGCTCGGGCTCATCAGAATCTACAGAATACAAAATCTCAAGAGACTGCCACCGATATCATCGCGGATTTTTTGACTGAATTCGAATCAGATACGGCCGGGTTCAACAATGAACAAAGCGCAAGTGTCGCGCGAGACCTGAATTCATCAGCTAAATTTCTCACTGGTGGCGTTAGCAAAGTTACAATTCCAAACACGTTCCATATGAATGGAAACTCCATTTTGTTCGCCCCGAAGCAAGACTTAGTTGTGAAAACGCAGGTTGGCAACGTTAAGGTGGATGCAGGCTCGGTTGTTCTCGTAATGGAGCATGCAAACGGACTCACTGTCTTCAATTTTGATGATGCCCATCGTGGAGCAGTCGAAATAACTGTTAACGGAAAACGTATTGCCATTGCCCCAGGAAGACACTGCACAATCGCATTCAGAGATAACTTCAGTGAAATAAATCCAGCCCAAACCATTCCTCACAGAAATCTCGTGAGCAGTAGGACGGGTGATGGAAGAGTGATGTTCGAATCAGAATTTTCACTACCTGCAGCATTCGACAGAGTAGAGCCGATTAGTTCGCTGATGGCTTCCCAAAAGCCTCATGCCAAGAAACTCGTTTCTCACATGCTAAAAACAGCGGCAGTTATCTCGCAACTCAATCGCAGTGGGGTTAGTTACAGACAATACACAAAACCAAGCCTGACTGCCTTTGCCGGCAATTAGTCACTTGGCAAGAAACTATGCTTTCTGCCGAGTCGCTACCGCATTGAAGAAGAAGCAAATTTGATTTATATTCAGAGCCGGTTATTCAAAATATAGGAAATCCGAATGTCCAGTTCAATCGAGGGTATTCCGCCGCAAATAGACGAAACTTATATCAAACAATGGCTAGAGCCAAGGGTTTCACAAAAGCGATTGAAACACATCAAGGGTGTGGTCAAAGTAGCACAAAAACTCGCAGAAAGACATGATTGCGATGTGTATTTAGCCCGCCTCGGTGGCTGGCTTCATGATGCATGCAAAGAATGGAAAGCTGATGTTCTGGTTGCAAAAGCAAGAGAGCTGGCCGTCCCTTTTGGACCGATTGAAGAAGCGCATGGACATTTGTTACACGGACCGGTTGCTGCAGCTGTCGCCAGAATAGAGTTAGGCATAACCAACAATGACCTTCTCGCGGCGGTTGCCGAGCACACTTTAGGCAATGTGCCGATGTGCAAATTGTCCGAAGTACTCTATCTTGCAGATTGCCTCGATGACACACGTCCGGCAGATTATACAGCGCCAATTTGGGCAGCTTTGTCTTACGACAATGAATTCAACGTGAATAAAGCTATCGTCACAGCTACAGACTTGGGACTACTGCACCTGATGGAGACGGCTCGCCCCATTCATCCACAAACAGTGTCTGTACGAAACTACTATCTAGAGCGATTGCAAACAGCCTAAATAATCCGCCACCATTGCTGAGATAATTTCCACAGCTCTGTTTGTTTTACTGCGAAGTCCGTGGAAGTAGAATGCTAAATCAAACTTGAAGCACAGTTATTTGAAGAGATCATAAGCTTGGCAATCTAAAATTCGTTAATTCGAAGCAACGCACTGAATTTCTTCGCCCCAAGCATAGCAGCGAGAGAACTACGCAGGCAGCCATTTTATCTCAACACTCACCAGTTCTAAAGTTATAAACCGCTGCGTGTAGTCCACCTTATGCATTACTGGACTGAAGCGGATCAATCCTTAGGATGATAGAAGCGATACTTACCCAGAGTGCAAAATATGAGCGTGCCGGTGAGCACTTGCCTTCTCTGCTTTAGAGAGCAATCAATCCTGTTAGAGAGACCTTCCAATGAAAACAATCATCGAACCCTTTCGAACAAAAGTAGTAGAGCCCATAAGATTTTCAACTGAGACAGAGCGAAAAGAACTTCTTCAAGACGCAGGATACAACCTCTTTCAAATAAAAGCAGAAGACACGATAATCGATTTCCTGACTGACAGCGGCACTTCTGCGCTTTCCAGCGTGCAGTGGGCAGGAATGATGATAGGAGATGAGTCTTACGCAGGGTGCAGCAGCTTTTTCAAATTTGAAAAATCAATACAAGAAATTTTCGGATTCCCGCACGTTATACCTGTTCACCAGGGTAGAGCAGCAGAGAGAATCTTCTTTGCACAAACTGTGAAGTCCGGCGATATCGTTCCCAGTAACACACATTTCGACACCACAAGAGCAAATATTGAGGTTCTTGGAGCTACAGCTTTAGACCTTCCGTCCACTGATAAGTACGATGAGTTGTTTCGCGGAAACATAGACATCAACGCACTTACAGAGCTTTTGGAGAAAGATAGCACAAAAGTGCCCTTTATTATGCTAACGATTACAAACAATGCAGTTGGTGGACAACCGGTGTCCATGAGAAACATAAGCATGGTTAGCAGCCTGGCAAAGAAATTCCATAAGCCACTCATTATTGATGCGGCGCGCTTTGCAGAGAATGCGTTTCTGATTAAGGTTCGAGAAGAAGGAATGAACACCAGCAGCGTTCGCTCTATTGCAAAAATCATTTTTTCCTTTGCAGATGCTTGCTTGATGTCCGCAAAGAAAGATGGGCTCTCAAACATGGGCGGATTCATCGCGCTTCGCGACGAATCTCTTGCAGCAGAGCTGAAAAACACGTTGATTATTACTGAGGGCTTCCCAACTTATGGTGGGCTTGCCGGACGCGATTTAGAATCAATTGCTACGGGACTATGGGAAGCGACGGATGAAGACTACCTGACTTACCGTCATGCATCTGCAAGTTATCTTGCAAATGGACTCATTCTGAACAATATTCCAATTGTCAGACCGCCGGGTCTTCACGCAATCTATCTGAATGCAAGAGAATTCTTGCCACACCTCTCTCCGGCAGAACTGCCCGGACAAGCACTCGTTTGCGAACTCTATCTCGAAGCAGGAATACGAGCTTGTGAAATCGGCACCGTGATGTTCGGAAAAACTCGCGAAGACGGTTTGCAAACTCCTGCAAGGCAAGACCTAGTGCGACTGGCATTGCCCAGAAGAGTTTATTCTCAAAGCCACTACGATTACGTGATTGAAGCAGCACGAAACGTGTATGAAAGACGCAATTCCGTTTGCGGCATGAAGATTGTGTCAGAGGCGCCCCATCTAAGACACTTCACAGCGAAGTTTGAAACAGTCAAAGCAGCCTGCCTGGCCTGATTTCAGACATCGATTTATCTATTAAGAAAAGAGCTTCTTCCACCATTGGGAAAGCTCTTTTCTTTTCAACTACATTGAACTCGGATGCACAGCAGCCAGACTCCCGAATGAGATTCAGGCGAAATTGACTAAGCAGCAACCGTGTGAAAAACAAGAGAACGATTCGTTGTCAGCAAGAAATACCAGAAGAAGTTAACCTTATTCATTGAACTTTTTTGACCTCACCAACGTTATTAGGAATATACGCCAATTCCTGTGAGGTGGTTCCATGAATAGAGAGCCAAGTGCCTTTGTGCTCATGTTTCCTGAATTCAACAAACGTTTCCCTGACGAAATGAGTGTAGTTGATTATCTTTTTGAAAAAGGCTGGAATCAAAATAAACCTTGTTCTTCATGTGGAAATACAGATTTAAAAGCTACAGATTCTTTCCGAACTCGCAAATGCTCATCATGTGGTTCAGAAAATTGGATCTTCGCCGGGACCTTTTTAGAGCGAATCAGGCGAATACGCGCATGGTTCGCCGGACTCTGGTTCTTACAAATGGGTATTAGATTTTCCTGTAGTGAATTCGCTGAATATTTAGAAGTAACGTCTGACACCGCCGAACGTATAGCGAAAACAATTGCTCTGAATTTGCTAGAGCTGATGGAAATTCTGCCAACGGTGCCGTCTAGTGAGTTCACTGAAATCTTCGCTCGCCGTAGCACCGAAACGCCTGCAAGACAACATCCAAGGGCTGAACAAACAACGATGGAAGAGTCTAATGCTGCACAAAAAAACACAGACAAAGAAGACGCCTCTGCAAAACCTGAATGCGACGAATTGGAAGACGTTGCCCTTAGTGACATGGAGAAATCTTTGCTCAATCAACTAATGACTGTTGAACTTTCAACTTTAGACGAATTGGTTGATGCCACTATGCTTGATTTTTCGGACCTGTTATTTCTCCTTACTTCGCTTGAAATGAAGGGAATCATTCAGTCACTTGCGGGACATCAATTTAGATTGTCCAAGAAGAATAAAAATAGTTCGTCAATAAATCTGCCTGAGAGCAGCAAAAAGGTTGTAATTGACTTCATCGAAAATATAAAACGAATAGCGCAGACCATAAGTAGAAAATACCTTCAATTGCATCTGGCTCTCTATTGGTCAACCATTCAAAAAGACATATGGGAAAAGCATGATCTTATTTTCAAAATACTCGACAAAGAATCTGCCAGCAGGCAAGAACTTCGCAATTACGTTTCTCCCATTAATGTTCGAATCCCCTTGGACACAATCGTAGCCTGAGAAAAAACACGTTAGAAGCAGGCAGGCTGTCTTACTTTATTTTCGGCATTTTTCTGCCATGATGAAATGGCTTACCGCATATTTTTTTGATTTCGCAGGCAAACGGACACTGCCAGGTTTTCGGCAGTGTCTGTTTGCCTGCGAAACTTTTTTTTTTAAGCCCCACTTTTCCCACCCTTAGGTAGAAAAACTAAATCGTTAACGATTTAGTTTTTCTACCAGACCTCGGTAAAATACCAACGAGCGAGTCGGCATCGTATATAGCAGATACACGCGACCACTTGAGAAGCATCAGTGTTCTATCTTCATCGACAAGCCAGCAAACTATGCAACCCCGAAGAACTATAATTAGGTCTTAGGGATGAGATCCATTTTTGAAAATGGATCCGAGTATAACTACTACAACAGAAAAGAAACAATGAGAGTTTCAATGAAAACCTTCAATTGGGTAGCGCTATTTTTTGCAATCCTATTATTCAACGCGATTCCAATAGCAAAAGCCGTTCAGATAATAAAACAAGACCCAACAACCTATCAATTTGCGCCGGGTCCTGCTTTAGACAAGAGACAAGCTATTTTCAAAAAGCTTCTTACAGCAAAATCTTTAGGAATGGGAATAGGTCCATATTTGGACAAGCTGGAAGAAATTGAGATCGCTGCTAGAAAAGGCGAGCCGGAAGATACTTTAATTGCAAAAATTGACTATCTAACTAACGCGCTGAACTCTCAATACAAGACAATGGACCTCGGCATGAGACAAAGCAAAGCTGATGAGGATTGGTCCACCTACCACAAAGAACTGCTACGAAAACTAAAATACAATTGGCATCCACCAAAGTTGAAAACACCCTACAGAGTGGCAATAGGATTTATCGCTCAAAAGGATGGAACTCTAACGAACATCAAGGTCGTTCAATCATCTGGATTCAAACCTCTCGACGATGCTGCAATTGCTGCAGTAAAGTCCTCGTCACCTGCGAACCCCTGGCCAAAAGTTCCAGATAAGAAACAAAATGCCATACTTCATTACTTCATGAGTTCAGACGCGAACCCCGCACCCTATCAAAAGAAAGGCATCGATGTTCCGGCTCCGGGAGCATCTGATACAGCTAATAAGAAGTTGGAATCTGTTGCAGATTTAACACTAGACATCAAAGAATTGAGCAGACCTTCGGATGCAGACTCGCTGCCAGAAACAGCTAGTTTCTTCTTTAAACGCGGCGAACATGGACACATGAATGTTGATCTAGTGGTAAACGGGCATCCAGTAAAAGCGATTTTTGATACGGGCGCGAGTGCTTTTTTCTACGATGAGCCACTGAAGAAAGCAGGAGTTGATATTAACAATGCTCAACCAGCTGGTTATGCTCGTGGTTGGGCTGGTGTATCCATACCGATAACTCAGACAGATGCAGAAATTAAATTGGGGAATTTCCAAAGAAAACTTCCAATCAGAATAGCAGCAGCCGGAAATGATTTTTCCACAAATCTAATTGGACAAGATTTCATTTACGGCTATCAATACTCTATAGATGATAAGGCAGGCAGAGTCGACCTTCATAAGAAACTGAAAAAAGAAGCAAACTTCGATCCTCTATACGACATACCATGCCATCACATCGCAAGTAAAGACATAATTGAGGTTGAAATCAACGGGCACAAAATCAGCGCCTTCATTGATACCGGCTCATTTGCCACCATAATAGATTACCCGACTGCAAAAGCAATCGGGTTAGATCTAAATGGCGAGCTTGAGCGCGGCACAGGTGTTGGTGGTTCCATCAGCATGGTGAAGGATTATGTCACCATCAGAGTGGGTCCCATCAAGAAAGATGAGTTCTGTGTCCGAATAGGTGGTTTTGCCGGATGCTGCATCGGCCAAGACTTAATGGAAGGTTGGCGCTACAAGGTTGATCGTGACGAGCAATTGATGCATTTCTTCCATTAAAATGTCCTCGCGCCTGGATTCAGCACTCAACGCGCTCAAAAATGCCCCGATACGTATCCACTTGGTTTGTAATCAGATTCACCGTCTGATCTCCAACTTTGTTGGCTTGCGAGTATTTTTCGCATCGGATCATATTGGTCATAATAGTCCTGCGTGTCAGGCTTTGAGAGCGCCAAAAATATCTTACTGAATAGCCTTCCGAGCATGTCGAAATGCCCTGCAGCTTGTGGCACCGTATATGATGCCCTAGAGTTTCCGCTTCGCCTTTTGCTAGAAGCGTCCCGAACACCTAAGCTCCGGTAGCGAAGTTGACGATCTTGATATGATCGACGTTTAGATGATAGTGAGTTAGCTTCTACTCGTTCGTACGCAGAGGTACGAAGAGCTGCGTTCCGCGAGATGGACCGCATCTTTGGTCCTCGCGCCAAATTTCCGTTCTTTTCAGTGCTTGTTGACATTACGGGGTGTCCTTATACTCGTTGAAACGAGAAGTTCTGAAACATTACATGCAGCTAACATAGACTAATAGGAGCAAAAATTGCGTGAATAATCAACTGGTGATTCATGCATTAGTATCATTCGGACTACAGTTCAAAATTGACGAACAATTGCAAGAACGCACAGTGATTTTCTAACTACAAAAACTTGTGATCACCAGCTGTTTAATTACACAGCAAAAGACTGTATTTCGAAAACTTTGATATAGAAAAGGTAGTCTTATAGTAGAAATAACTGGGAATAATAGAAATAAGAACCTGAGCGCATTTAGCACATCAATTCGACAGTACTTACGACCTTCACTAGATGGATTACGGGCCGTTTCACAGTCTTTTCACTTGAAACCTGTTTACTCTTGTTCAACGAATTAATGGAAAAAAACAATGGCAGACATATCAATCGAAAAGCAAGATGGAAAAAACAAGAGTGAAGAGCAAAAAGCTTCAGATGCACTTTCGCAAGAATTTTCCGTGCGCAAAACAACTAGCACTGTTGTTGATAGCGCCAATCCTAGCAAGTCACCAAATCCAAGCAAAATAGAAGCTCAAGCTATCCCTGAAATAAAGCCATCAATAGTTGAAGGGAAACAATTAAATTCTCCAAAGGCAGAAAGCAAACCTGAGCAAACCAAAGTCGAACCTAACACTGAGAAAAAGGATGCTTCAAAACCAGAAGCCACTGCCACAACAGCTAAAGATGGTGCCGCCGCTCCGGCAAATAAAGATGTGAAACCAGTAAAAATTGAAGACAATCCAAGTGGTGACACGGCTCCAAGAACACCTGAAGAAAGAAAAGCAGCAGAGAAGGTTTATTTCAATCACCTCTTCAACAGCAAGAACTTTAAGCTTGATCAACTGCAACAAGGCGAAGGACCTGAACAGGTTCTGATACGAATGAATGCAGAAAACAAGCTCGGCAAAATTCCTTGGACCTACGAACAAATCCATATGGAAGCCAGGCGTATTTCTCATCGTGACCTGGGACACGACGGTGCTTACAAGATCGGAGATCAGCCCGAGCGTTGGTCAAATAAAGAAATAACAGATAGAGTCGAAAAGACTTTGAATAAGACAAGAGGAATCGACGTCTCCCGCTGGGACAACGATATCGATTGGAAGCAGGTAGCAGCAAGTGGCGTTGAATTTGCTTTCTTGAAGGCAACAGGGTCAAAAAGAGATGGCACCACAATTGTAGATCCCAAATTCGAACAGAACAGAGAAAATGCCACCGCCAATGGTGTCAAGCTGGGCTATTATCATTTCTTTCGACCTGATGCATCAATGCAAGCTCAAATAGAGCTATTTGCAAAAACTGTTGGCAAAACCGATAACAGACTGCCAGTCGTCATGGATGTAGAGGAGGATGAAACCAAGCCAATGTGGAAGACAGCTCCCGATGGTCATGAGTACACCTCCGCGGAAAGAGTAAAAATCATCAACGAATTCTGTGATGGTGTGAAGAAGATGCTTGGTCCGGATACGAGAATTGCACTATATATGAATCCTCGATTTGCGCGAGAAAATCTAGGAACAGATAACAGTTCCCTTAAGAAATACGAACTCTGGTTAGCGAATTGGAAAGTGCCAGAAATGAACGTCCCTGCACCGTGGAAGAAAGCTCAGTTTTGGCAATATGCCGGAGACACCGGCAAAGTTGCTGGAATCGAAAGAAATGGCGGCGCGGACTTAGACCTGGTTACTGATGATGCCTTTCTTCAAGCACCACGCAAAAGGAAACGCTAAATAGCTGAGTCACTAACGAACCCAGCCAAATCAGAGCCCGAGTGACCTCGCCTTCATTCGCCGTCACTCGCCGCCATTGCAAACCTTACAAGGGATGCCTCCCCTACGATGAGCCTCTGCACGAGTAATGTCAACACAATGGGCAGTGCATTTAATCGCCCACTTACAAGATTTATCGTGGTACTTTCCATTCGATGTATTGAACGCTACGACATCGGAATCTGCGGCTAGCATTAAAGGACCGGAATCTGCGCCCATTGAAGAACCGCAACCTGCAGCTAGCATTGAAGGACCGCAATCTGCAGCCAGCACTGAAGCGCCGGAATCTGCAGGCAGCATTGAAGGAGAAGTAAGGACTTCAATACCTGCAACACAAGACAATACCAGTAGTCCAGCGACTAACCCTCTCTTAATGAGATTCATAAGACCTCACCTCATCACATTTAACGCCAAAGAGTGGATTCCTCAAGCGGAAAGATAGACGCAATCCACAAGTTACCCCCCTGAACTCTAATCGGATCCCCAGATTATCCGGCTCCGTTTCCACTATTATCAATAAATTGGTAAGCCAAGTCCTTTTCTTTGATGACTTGCCTCAGAGCAGCAATTCGATCGCGTTGATTAGCCACAAGAAAATAAACAGACAACAGCATCATCACCCAGAGAAACGCCGCGATATTATAAATTCCGAAGACAATGGTTTTCAGAACTGTATTTTTTTCCTGAAAAGACTTTTGCACTCCGGCAATCGACTCCGAAAGTTCTGTTTTCACCGTCTGTCTCCAACTTCACTATTCTGCTTCTACCCAATACTTACCCAAAAGAACCCTTGACATCAAGGCAGCGAAACATTTGTCCTCTCAGAGGGAAAATTGCTTTCGAAACTATGCTTGTTTTATTTGCACGACACAGGCTTCTCGCACGACACGAACACATCTCCTACATCCGCTGACGTGTCTCTTAAGACACTCAATAGAACAAGAGCAAACACGTGAACCATCAGCAAATATTTGAACCATCAGCAATCACTTGAACACGAGCAATCACTTGAACACGAGCAATCACTTGAACCATCAGCAAAGACACACACACAAGTTGCCTACAAGATCCAATTCCAAATTTATTCACATGTGCCAACACGCATTTCATCAGTGGAAGCAGCTGAATGAAGGCTCTTCATATAAAGAGATTTCGTCGATTTTTTTGCGAGCTACTCTCATCATGCTCGTTTTTAACACATCATCATTAGCTGACTCCAACGGAGATTTCCCAAACAAGGGTGACTACAGTAATTGGAAACAAGCGGTTGACGCATCTGAAGATGGCGTTATCTACGCAAAAAAAGGCAACTATACGATGGCTCTTCAATGTTATGACGAAGCCATTCAACTCTATCCCTATGATGCAACATTCTATTTCAATAAAGGAATTGCATTGCACAAGAAAGCAAAATTTGTAGAAGCAATCGAACAATTTAAGAAGTCACTTGAGCTAGAACCCTCGTTTGCTTCAGCCTGGTATAACATGGGAAATTCGCAGAAAGACGCCAATCAATTAGATGATGCGCTAAGAAGCTATAACGAAAGTCTGCGCTTGCGCCCAGACGAATTCAAAGCAGAATTCAATTCTGCAGAGTGTTCTTTCGTGAAAAAAGATCTCGACGCAGCACTTCAGATGTTCACTCGATCTCTTCCCCATTCAAAGGATCCAAAAGACCAAAAGGATTGCACTGATTACATTGCCAGAATCAAGAAGATGATCGAAAGGAATAAAGCTGCAAAAACCAACCCGTAAAAGCTGCAAAACCAACCAGAAAAGTTGCAAAAACTAGATCTATAAAAGCTGCAAAAAACGAATCCGTGACACAAAAAAATTTACCATACACGAAAACGTGTACGCATTGCAGCAAGCAGATTTACAGATTCAAGCGATTCAATTCTGGTGCCAATATTTAATTAGTAAAATTACGTAGATCATCATAGGATGTTTTTGGTAGGACGCATTCTCTTTTAGTAATCATATGCTCAGTAGAGCACCCCAAGCGCTTTTGGGATGCGTCTTTGGTTGAAATGCAGCAGACTCTCTTGCTTCGAGAAGCAAGCATTTCGTGCTGCATGGGAGGGCAGGACAAATGGAATCGGAACGGCACAGGTCTGCGTTCAGAGACGCAGGCGATCGTCAGGCTGGAAAAAATAATGGTGGCGAAAGTGGTGCACAAGCCGAAGTGAACAACTTTCGCGACGGCACAGGACGCTTCTCTGTTGACCGTCAAAACAGCGCCACACCTACACTAGCATCGCTGGAACTTTTTGATAGCGGCAAAAAAGACAATAAAGCAGATAATAAAGGACTTGCTGAACAAGCAAACGCAAGCGGAGATCCAGCTGCCCGAGACAGAGCAGCAAAAGAAGTTGCAGATCAAAAAAACAAAGAACGCACAGCAAATGCTGACCCGGTTGATCCGAAGAAAGACAAATTAGAAAACAAAGATGCAAAAGACGTCGACAAAAATAAACCGACTGACAAACCAAAGGAAAAGAGTCCAGAGGAAATCAAAGCGGAAATCGATAAACTTAATGCTGAGATAAAGAAGCTTAAGGAAGAAATCGAAAAGCGCGAAAAGAAAGAGAAAAAGGAAAAGCCAGCCCGACCTGGAAAAGGTGGCAGACGCCGTCGCAGAAAATCACGCGGACGCAAAGGTAGAGGAAAAGGTGGAAAGAGAGGCGGCCGTAAGGGGGGACGCAAAGGCGGCCGCAGAAAAGGCGGTGGACGGCGGAAAGCTCCCAAAAAAGGTGGCAGGCCTAACGAAAATGGCAATGAAGACGAGCCAGAAAAGTCACCAGATGGAAACAAAACACCAGATGGAAGAAAACCACCTGACGCACCAAACACAGAGCCTGGAAAATCTCCAAAAGTAGATAATCCAAACGGTCAAAATCCTAACGATAGCGGACCTAAGGGACAAAACACTGATGAACCTGGAAAACGTCAGCCCACTGATAAACCAGGAAAACAACAAACCGCTGACGAGCCCGGAAAACGTCAGAATACCAATGAAACTGGAAAGGAATCCGGCAGCCAAAACGGCAGCTTACCAGGCACCGAACAAGCTAAAGGTGATGATCGAAACAAGCAACCTCAAGTTGATCAAAGTGGAAACACTATTGATCCAAATGCTGATACGACCAAAAGAAATCCCCCCAGCATTGAAGAACAAAATAGGCTAAGACAGTACAATCGAACAGCTATCGGTTAGGCAGCTCAGCCAATCAGTTGTCTTGTCATAATGCGTCCAGGATCTCGCAACAAAAGCCTGACTCCTGGACGCTAAGCAAAAGAACTTTCATTATTCAGATTAGTGCATCAAGGCAAACCAGGGCATGAGCATCTATTGTTCTGGCTAGTAAGAAGGTGCTGTTCCGAATAAACGGCAAAATAATATCCTAGTATCATTTCGCAAATTGAACAAAAAAAGTGCGAAGAGCACAAAATCTTGGGTACTAGTGATTTAGAATCTTGCTTGCCATTTACTGACCCCAGAATTTAGGAGTTGAGTCTATGTCGATTATTCTTGGTACAGGTGACGACGACGAGGAAAACGAAGGTTACAAGGACGAAGACGACGAAGAAAGCGAAGACGAAGAATCTGACGAAGAAAGCGAGGACGAAGAATTCGCCGATGATGACGAGTTCTTTGGAGAGGAAGATGAAGAGGAAGACGGTGACTACGGTGGCTAGTCAGCAATAGAAGTGGCTGGTCAGCAATAGACTAATCCTGCTCATTTGCTTGATTCGCTATAGGCGCCTGCACAATAGGAAATCTAATTTTCAAAAGCTCAGTGAGCGATTCTTGAGCCAATAGAAACACCTGCAGTAATCGACATCTATTATGGGCTAAGCGTAAATAAGCTGATAGTCGATAGCCAGATAAAAGACGCTGGCAAGGTTTGCACAGCAGGCTGAATAAACCGCTTGTTTAATTGGTTGACGCTCAAGCAAGCAAAGCACAAAAAGCTCCACCAGAGTCGAGTATATGAAATAAAGCAAGATGCCCAGGGCGCTGTAATTGGCTATGGGAGGAGCAATACCCAACATCAAGCCTACGAAAGATGCAAAATTCATCATCAACGCATCAAGAAGGCAGGTCCAGATTTTGCCCCACTTCGTTAGCCGCAGCACCAGGCATTCGACAAACAAAACTGGAAAGAAATTGAAAACGAAAAACTCTGTCATTCAGATTTCGATTTCTTATCCATCAATGAAAGTCCCCACATGAAAGCACCGAAAACAGCCATGACGGCGCCCCAGCAGAGATTCAGGTTGAGAACCATTGTGCCAATCTTGCTGTCGTGTGGTGAGATCAAACCACCAACAATCAAAATTGCGGCATTGATCAAGAAATACGCTCCAATTGGTTGTCTTAAATCAAGCATATATCACCAGAATACTAGGTTGCAAACCAACGTGAACAGCCCCACAATCAGAGCCAGAACTTTCGGATTCTTGTACCAGGACATAGCGGCAACTTCGGTTTTAACACCAGTGCCCCAGACAAGACCTTCTAGCTCTTCAATCGGTTTCGGTTTAGTGACAAACGAAATCGCGATTGTTGCAATAAAGCATACCACCCAGGCGTAGGACGCACGCCAGAAGTTGCCCGCCATAGGAGATGTATATACAAGCAATGGATGCTCGTGGCTTGGGTAATAACCAGACAGAATGAAGTGCACCGCTGCAGTCAGGGTACCAAGCATCAGTCCAATGAAGGCAGCCCACGGAGTTGCCCGTTTCCAAAACATTCCGAGAAGGAATGTGGCGAATAACGGTGCATTGAAGAAACCAAAAATAGCCTGCATATAATCCATAATGCTGCTGGCGTTCATGGCACCATAAGCCGCGAAGATACTGACTAGAATACCGCCGCCAGTCGCAAGACGGCCTACTAAAAGGTAGTGTTCTTCAGTTGCGTTTTTGACAAAGTAGTTCTTGTAAATATCGTATGTCCACACGGTGTTGAACGCCGTGATGTTTCCTGCCATACCCGACATGAAACTTGCAAGCATCGCAGTAAGACCTATTCCAAGCATTCCAGATGGGTAATACTTGCCGAGCAACAATGGCAGCGCCATGTCATATTTGAAGTGTGGGTCTGGCGAATGTCCAAGTTGCGGGAAGAGGGCAAGAGCCATCATACCTGGCAATACAGTTATTGCTGGAAACAGAACCTTAGGAAAGGCCGCAATTAGAGGAGTTCGCTGAGCAGCGGGCAAGTCTTCCGCAGCCAGGGCTCTCTGAATCACAAGAAAGTCTGTACACCAGTAGCCGAATGAAAGTACAAATCCCAGACCACTTACTATCGCAATCCAGTCAGCTCCCATTGGGTTCGACATTCCGACACCGGTACTGACCCAGAGATGGCCAAAGCCATCAGGCAGTTTGCTGACCAGTCCCTGCCAACCACCAACATCAGTAAGACCAATAAGAGTGAGTGGCAAAAAGCCCAGAACAATCAAAAAGAATTGCAGAACCTCGTTGTAGATTGATGAGGTTAAGCCACCAAGCGCGGTGTACGACAAAACAACTACTGCCGACACCCAGATAGAAGCATTCATATCCCATTGCAATAGCAAGTTAAATACCATCGCCATTGCGTACATATTGATACCGGACATCAGCACCGTCATGAATGCAAATGAAATAGCATTCAACCCACGGGTTGCTTCGTTAAAGCGAAGCTTTAAATATTCGGGAACGCTCTTGATTCTCGAACCATAGTAAAAGGGCATCATAAACACAGCCAGGAAGAGCATCGCGGGGATAGCACCAACCCAGTAGAAGTGTGTGGTCATGATACCGTATTCGGCACCATTCCCAGCCATCCCCATAACCTCGATAGCACCAAGGTTTGCTGACAGGAACGCCAGCCCAGTAATCCAGCTAGGAATAGATCTTCCCGACAGGAAAAAGTCTTCCGTGCTGACCATCTGCTTTTTGAGAGCAAAGCCGATGCCCAGCACGAAAAGAAAGTAGACTATGATTATCGAATAATCAATTATCCCGACTTGCAAGGGTCAAATCCTTAGTCAAAATCGGATGGAGAGCGCTCCATGCCACCACGGTCGCCCTTGCTTCCCAGCAATCGCAAGTTGGTTCCGTGGACGTAAGGACGGCTGTGCTTCACGCCGCCATCATCGGTCCAGCTGCTGAAATCCAGGCGTCCTTCAACGCCTATCAGACTGCCTTTGCGAACATATTCGCCTGCGACCTCGGCTTGTCTGCCCCAGAGCTCGACATCAAACCAATCTGTTTCCTTTTCTTTAGTAGGACGGTTAACAGCGACGCTGAAAGTCGTCTTAACTCTACCCGACTCAAAATAACGCATTTCGGGATCTTTGCCGACGCGTCCAACTAACATAACAGCATTAACCATGGCTTACCCCCGGCAACCCCTGAAAAATATCAACCTGCAAATTATCCGCGATCTTGCCTTCTCTGTGTACTTCAATTTTCACTATTGGAAACAGAATTAGCTGTTTGCAAGTAGAATAATCTAGCCACAGCATGGCACACGCATATACATCATGGGTACTACGATCATTACTTCATTTTCAGCCAGCAAAGAAGAGCACAAAAAGGGCAGCGACATCAATACGTTTCCGCCACCCCCAGAAGACTCCGGCATGTCCTTGAAGCAGCCAGTATGGCATGTACTCATTTTGGCGATGCTGACCTTCAAACTATATCTGGTCTACTGGGCCTTCAAGAATTGGCGAGATCTCGCTGAACACAAAGCAAAGCATGCAAGAGCAAACACAGACTCACACAAAATAGATGTAGCTGTGGAGCTATCAAGAGAGCGCCTACCCGACGACAATACCCAGCTTGCTCCAGCAACTCAAAAAATGAGCCTGCTTGAGTCAATCTCACCGAAACATCTTGAGAGCTTTGAAGATGTCAGCCCGCACATTCGCGCAGTTTTTTGGTTGATTCCCTATGCTAACGATTACTTGTTCTTCACCTTAGCTTGTGGAATTGCAAAACTCCAGGAAAAGGCTGATTTCTCAGGGAAACATCCAGTGGTTTGGTCGTTAACCCTTACTGCGGCAGCGTTCTTGCTGTCGTACCTATCATTTCTCGACGGTCCATTGTACTTGCTGTTCTTATTGTCTGCCATTCCAGCCGCCTTCGTACAACATGCCCTAAATAAATACTGGGATGCGGTTGAGAAACCAGGACTTTTGACCAGGCATGGTTTTTCTGGACGTGAGCTTGTTGCCATAATTGCTGGGGCTCTCTATCTAGGCTATATTGTCTGCGCTTTCATTCTTCTTCCCGAGACAAGGCTCAAGTAAAACATACGGATTTTCTTTGCGGAGAAAAGATTAAGTCTCTACAGGTCAACGATCACTCTGTCTGTGAGATCGCTCCGCCTGAGATCGCTCCGCCTGAGATCGCTCCGCCTGAGAGTGAGATCGCTCTCAGTAATTTCGCACTGCAAATGAATGCAGCCTGAAAACACTCGCGCCACAGAAATCTACAGCAGGTAATTCACTTCGAATTTACTTTTTCCAATTTACTCTCTCTTCTGAGAACAAAGGAGAGATCTAATGGTAGAGCGCAACGAAGATTGGCAGAAGCAGCAAACAGAAAGAGCAGCAAGCCAAGCTGATAAAGCCGCTTCAAGCGTAGAACAAAAAATCTTTCATGAATTGTTTGAATCGATTTCTAAACAGCAAGAGCAGTTACTGGGCACGAGACGAAACTCACAGGCTGATCCTGATAGAGTTGACGATTTTTCAAAGAACGCAGCATTTCAGCGGCTTCTAGAGAAAAAGGAGCATGGTCGCCTGTCTCCAGAAGAGTCAGCGATTTTAACTCTGTCGCAAGAAGCAGGCAACGACAACAAGTATCATGCACTGTCGAAAAAAGCGCTCTTAGAAGCCGAAGGCAAGGGACCTCGCCTTTCAAATGAAGAACGCGCTGACCTTTTTGCAAAAGCACGGTTTCCTCATGAACCAAAATATAAAACTCTGGCCGAACGCGACTATCTTTCATCATGGGGAGAAAGTCACCTTAGCTTACACAAAGAAGAAATGGCCGACCTTATCGCACACGATAAATTCAGCGGTGATAAAGAAGCGGAAGATCTCTACAAACGGTCTTTCCTTGGCCAGAAACTATGGCCCTGGGAAAAAGACAAACTAGAAAAAGCCGAAACCGAGTCACGACATTCCGGCTTCAGAGCACAAGAGAAAGATGATGAATCACAGGCCCTGGCAAATGGAAGAGATGCGTGGAATCGATTTTTCTCAGGAGATAAAGTCAATGAAAATCGACTCTCGTGGAAAGACCATTACAAAGAACGCTCGCTCGATGACAAAACAGCACAGCAATGCCAGAGTGGATTTGGCCTAGTCCGAAACACCTATGGCGAATCTGCGCTCTGGGAAAAATCAGTGATGGGTTGGCTAACCACGCCGTTTGGCACCCATACAAGAAAAGAATTAGCAGCCCATTTCGGTTTCAAACCAGAATTTGGCGAGTACTCCGAAGCGGTAATGAAAAATGTGGAAGGTAGTTGTAGAGCAGGTCTTGATGCAAGAGAAGAGGTACAAGCACTCGATAGAGGAATTGCCAAAGACAAGGCTGCAGCCGCGAATCTTGTTCAAAACATCGATAAGCAGTTCGCTGAGGGAGAAGAAAGAGTAAGCGTCACAAAAGTAACACCAATGAGGGATGGAGGTGCTCTTACAGGAAAAGATTTGTACCTGGCGGAAGCACTTCGTAAACGCGCAGACATTCAAACAAGCGTTTCGAATGAATGGGTGGTGGCTGAACGAAAAGACAGAGCTAGTTCAGAGCCTAAACAAGACTTTGCAAGAGACCTCTTAGCTCAAAGCTCAAGTTGGGAAGGCGACGTGGTGCCTTCCAATCCAAGCGCGCAGCAATTAAGACAAGCTGAGAGCACCTTGCAGGCTTGCGCCAAAGCTTTCCCCACATTAGATCTTCATGCTGCATTTCCGTCGATGGACAAGAATGCAAACACAAGCTCGCCAATCAGTGGAAAGTTCTTGCTATCACAGTCAGACCTGAAGGACTTCTCGTCAAATTACTCTCGGCAACAACACACACTTGCTGACTTGGGCGTAAATACGGCGACACCAGAAGCAGCTGCGAGGGGTTGTGCACATGTTCTCAACGAGTACCGCAGCTACAGGAAAAAGGAAGGTGCGGGTATCTGGCTGGATACATATCACGCAGAGAAAGGAAAGCTTGCTAGCACGATTGCAGAAGACATCTGGAATTCTTCAAGAACGAAAATAACAGAAATGAGCAAAGGAAGCGACACTTCTGAGAGCCACATGCCACTGCCTTTGTACAAGCTCGATAGCAAGGACCGATTCGATGGCAGAGACAATCTTCCCTTTAATGATGAGCAACGAGAACTTGCAAGGGAATTACAAAAGCGACTGCCAGAAAACCTAAAGCTCGTGGCTGGAGTTAGGAATGACTCAAGTAATGGTAAGAACAGCTATTACCTGATGGTGACAGGAAGAGAAAATACTGATGCAACACTAGAAGAACTAGCCGCAGATGGAGACCTTTTCATAAACCACAGACCTGCCAGAAATCTTGAGGATTTCCATGATACAACCGCGAATAAAAGTCTTGAGCAAGAAGTAGCTAACGAGTTGGAATCAAAAATCTGGAACGCTTTCGACGGAAAGAACCCAGACCTCAATAGTGTAGAGTCAATCATGGAGAGATTCACAAACCAGGCAAAGAAAGAACATCCTCAGATTCTCGATAGCTGGTGGGCTGTTGAACAAGGTTTGGATAACGCGATCAGTAAACATCAGATCAAACTTCTATCCAACGTGTATTCGAATAACCTGCCATCAAACTGGTATACAAACAGACGAGCGCGAGCCACAGTGAAATCTCCAGCCTTCCAGTTTCTTGAAAGCGCTCACAAGGCCAGAGACAAGTACCCTCACTTTTCCGATTAACTCGATTATGGTCGGTCATTGAGATCGTAGAACTTCAACAACATATCTAGCTGTACCAGCTAGGACCTTTCTTCCTGTCTTGAAAATTCTCAAACAAATTTCAGAATCTTCTGGTTTAATCTTCATGTGCTGATTCAGCTGACTTAATCTAGTCCGTCTGGTTATCGGGCATATAGACTAATGCAGACTCATTCTTGGGGCGAGAGATGAACAAAGCAGGATCTGAAAGCGAAAATAACGAGAAAGCACTGAGCCATAGTGCTAAAACCTCCGCGGGCGACCGAGCTGAAAAAAAGTCCAGCTCCGAAGCAGCCAAAGACATGGAAGCGCACAACAAAACGCTCACTGCCCAGGTTCAGGAAAAGCGTCAAAGCAGAAAGAGTGGAGCAACTGCAAGCGGATTTAAATCCGCAGACTCCTTGCTTCCAGTCGAAAAATCCAAACATAATGACTCGCCAAACGCTCTTCACAAAGAGTCCTCACACAACAGCTCAGCAGAGGCGCTCAAGCAGAGCGCGAAAAGAGATTACTCACAGCATCAGAATTCAGATCACCTGAATTCAGATGCTGTAAAAAGCGCCTCAAGAGCGGATGCTGGTCACGCTGAAAAATCAAGCAACGCAACAAGAAATATCGCTGATGCATCGCCTGCAGACAAGGCTTCCACAGCACTTAAGTCCGTCTTTAGCCTGGGACAAAGCATCGGAAAAGAAGTAGAACATTTAGCAAAGCAGCTCGAACAAACGGAGAAACAAGTTTCTCAGCAAGTCCAAAAAGGCACGAAAGATGTCGCCCAGGGCACACAAAAATTTGCACAGGAACTCGGACACCAGGTCGGAAACAACGTTAAGAACACAGCAAACAATCTAAACAAAGGTGCTGATGACCTTGGACACGGTATTACAGACGGTGCCAACAACCTGGTAAAACAAACAGAGAAGGGTCTGCATCAATTCGCGAATGGTGCTGGTCATGCCCTCAATGAAATGGACAAAACCGCCCATCAGTTACAAAAAAATGCAGTTGAAGGCATCGGAAATGTATCCCACCAGGTTCAAGAAAACACTAGCAACATTCTGAAATCGTCCCGCCAAGTGCAACATCGCGTACAAGATGGAACTGAGCACATGGTCAAGCAAGTCGGCAAAGAAATTGGCAAGATCGGACAACAGGTTTCCGAAAGCGCCACAGAACTAGGCAAAACTGTAAATGAGCAAGCTAAATCCGCAACAGAAGCCGGAAACAATCTAGTAGAAAAGGCTGTGCAAACAGTCGAAAAAGGAATTACATCTGTCGTCGTTGAGAACGCACCTTCGGCAATAATGCTCGGACATCGGACAAACGAAGCTGTTCATATGGTAATGACAAAAGCAAGAAATGCAGGCGATATAGGTTCGACTCTTGCGCAAAGCGTTGGCGAAGGCGGAAAAGAGATGTTGGAACATCTAGGTCATGCGACGATGCAGGGCTTAACCACAATGCAAGAACATCCTGTAGAGACTGTCTTGACGGTTGTTGGAGTTGGCAGCGCTATTGCTTTGGCTACGGTGGTAGAAGTTGGTTCAGCCGGCACGGCGACACCATTAGTGGTGGCAGCAGGAACCGGCTTGCTTGAGTTTGCTGCCGCTAATGGCGTAAGAATCGGAGTTACAGCTTTGGTTGCCTCGGCAGGAATGGGTCTCGCTGAAACAGCGAAAGCAGCATCCGATGTCAGCAATCATGGGGAACTTGATACATTGTGGAATCAAGAACGCTATAGTCCTGAGGAAATAAGCGCAGCTAGAAAGCTCTTAATAAGAGACACTTCGAAAGCGGCTTTTGAAGACGCTACGGTCGTAGTTTCCCTCTCTACTATGGGAGCAGGCTCTGTTATAAACCTGGCAAAATCGTCTCTCCCGGCAGCCGAGGCGGTGACTGTAGGGTTGACAGAGGCAAGTGCAACATCTTGCGCCGCAGAAGGGATAGCAGCCGATGCAGCTTGCCTGGAAAACACAACATCGGCTGCACATGCAGTGAACAATGTTGCCCAAACAGTAGAAGGTGAAGCAGCTGTTGCAAAAGCAGCGCATGCTGGCAGTAAGCTGCCCCATGTGATTGAGGGCGCCAAGGGTTCTGGCGAAATAGTACAAAAGGGACAAGATGCTTTCAAGCTAGCAGACGAAATCAGCCATGAGAAAAACGAGAAACCTGATACTCAGGAATCCAACTCGAAACATGAGGAGCCGCAGGCGGATGGGAAACATAAGGAATAGGCATGGATACTGACTCTTTTAACTCAACACCGCAAGCGAATCTGAATCAAACGCTAGAAGTCCGATTTGTCAGCAAGCACCACGGCGCTACAAAGAAAGATACTGCAGAATTGTTTTGGGATGATATATCCCAGATTGGCTCAAAACTGATAAAACAAAATGGCGACAAAGATGGAATTACAAAAAGTAAGTTAGCTTATGCCTTGGAGTCCGGAAAACTTAGCAGTGAACAAGAGATGGTCGCTGGTTCTCTCTACGACAATCTTGATATATTTCAGAAAAGTTCCCGTTTTCAGATAGGTGAACAAAAGGTCAGTGACGGAGAATTCCGAAAATTTACAGAGCGCGCACTGCTTGCAGAAAAAAACTTTGTCAAAGCAGACAACCTAACTTACTGGGCCGATGACCAGGGAAATTTGAGGAAACTCGCCTCCGACAAAAACGCTGTAACAATGAGCGACATTGAGCGAGCACAAGCTTCAAAAGAATCATCAGCTCAAGACCGGGCTATGCTTGCAGAGCTCAAAGCGAATTTCAGCAGTATCGCCAAAACAGGAAAAATCGGAAAAGCAGAAATCGATCAGTATTGGAAATTTGCAAAAAACGCTCAAGACTATAAGGATATGGCTCACTTCTATTCAGAAATGCGCGCTATCGAAACAAACCAACAAAATCCAATTGCACATAGACTTTTTGAAAATGCAAAGCTGCCAGCTAAGAGTATAGTGCCAGATGCCATTCAACAAGGTTACGCAGGTGATTGCGCGATATTAGCAGCGCTTGGCTCTCTTGCAGCAAATCGCCCAAACGAGATAGCCTCAATGATTAAGGTGGCAGGAAGCAACTATCAAGTAAAATTTCCAATTTTCAAAAGCGCATTTCCAGTTCAAGCACCAAGCAGCTATGAATTGGGTTTGTATTTAGGAGAAAAAAACAAGTACGGAAACTGGCCGCTCGTAATTACAAAAGCCTTTGGTCAGTATGTATACAATACGACTAATCCTATTAACAGAATAAAAATGGATAAAATGACTCGGGCGGAGTGGGCTGGAGAGAATGGCTCACTTGCAAAAGCAATAGTAGCAATAACGGGTCATGATGCTAATTTTACTGCAACCAAGAACTTAAGCATTACAGAGCTAAGAGACATGCTTCTAAAGGCAAAAAATGAAAAGCGAATCGTCGTTCTTGGCACAGGAACAGGTAAGAATCCTACGGTCGATGGTTTTAAACCGGCACATGCTTTCAGCGTCATTGATGTTGAGTCATCGAAGAACAACGAATTGGCTATTACAGTAAGAGACCCAGCGAATAAGGGAAAGGACGACCCAAGAGGAACGACAAAGATTTCGCTCGCAAAACTCATGCAGAATTTTGACCGCGTGTGCGAAGAGTCCACCCAAAAACAAGTGGAACGCTAGGTTTAGATGAGGCAAGTAGATAAGGATGGACGCTGAAGCCTTAAAACCTCCCACGACGAATATGAACCAAACCCTGGAAGTAAGGTTTGTCAGCAAACACCATAAGAACAGCAATGAGAATATTGAGCAACTTTTTTGGGCTGACATAGCCAAAATCGGCGACAGCGTAATCAAATCAAGAGGCGACCAGAACGGCATTTCAAAAGATGCCCTAGCAAAAGCCCTAGATGAAGGAAAGCTAGCACCAGAGCAAGAAATGGTCGCTGGTGCTTTATATCGAAGTTTTGACAATATTGCATCAGCCTCTCCATTGCCAGCTGTAGCTAGTAAAATAACAAATACTGCATTTCGAAAGTTTACAGAACAGTCAGCCAGGGTTGATAAGGAATTCGGACAAGCAGACAAACTCACATACTGGGCTGATGATCAGGGCAATCTAAAAAAAATTGCTTCTGACAAAAACGGGGCAGCAACAATCGCTGATGTTGACCAGGCACTAAGGTCAAAAACATCTTCAGCGGAGGATCTAGCAAGATTAGCAGAGCTAAAAGCAAACTTTGCAAGTATTGCTAGAAATGGAAAGATTGGAAGAAGTGAAATTGATCAATATTGGACATTGAAACAAACCGCTCCCGGATACTCGAACATGGCAAAGTTTTATCATAGTCTCAGAGCCATAGAAGCCAATCAAAGTAATCTGACGGCTCACAAACTCTTCTCCTTCGAAAGAGACCCTGCCAAAAGCATTCAGCTAGATGCTGTTGAGCAAGGGTATGCGGGTGATTGCTCCTTCTACGCAGCTCTTGGTTCTTTAACCAAAGCTCGACCCCAAGACGTACTTTCTATGATTAAGAAAGACGGCAGCCAAATGCAAATTCAATTTCCAGTTTTAGAGAAGGGAATTGCGCTTACGGCGCCCTCTAGTTATGAGTTAGGACTTTACTTTTCCGAAAAAAACAAATTTGGCAACTGGTCTTTTGTCATGACGAAAGCCTATGGCCAGTATGTGTTCAGCAAGGCGAATCCAATTGAGAAAATGAAGATGGAGAAGCTCACCCGAGCTCAGTGGGCAGGTGAGGACGGCTCAATAAGCAAGGCAATGGAAACTCTCACAGGGCATGATGCAAAAACTGTACTGACTAAAGAACTTTCGAACAAAGAGCTGGAAAATACAATCGTGAAAGCAGCTAATGAAAATCGAATTATTGTACTTGGCTCGCCTAATGGCAATAATAAAACTGCTGACGGATATAAGCCCGGACACGCATTCAGCGTGATAGGAGTTAGCAAAGACAAACTCAATAATTTGTTGGTCACCGTACGCGACCCTGGCAACAAAGGCATCAACAACCCAAGAGGCATTTCCACGGTATCAATAGAGAAGTTAAAACGAAATTTTGATATTCTCTGCGAAGAAACCGACCGGCAGCAGGTCGCACGCTAGCACCGCAAAGCATTGAATTAGCATGCTGGCAAAAAGTTAGAACTGGAAGTAAATGTATTGAGCAGTAACGCCGGGTGCCACCAGCAGCAGTATTATTGCAAGTGCAGCCAAATAGACAGGCTTAAATCCGGGAAAGAAGTTCGGCATTATGCCAGGCGTTTCTTTGAACTTTTGCACGATAATCTGAGCAATCAAGAAAGAAACAAGCATAAACGGCAGCAATAAGAACATCACAGAACTAGAAGTGTTCAATGTGCTGGGAATCCAGGGCACAGTTCCAACAGGAGAAGGATCAAGCAACAACATCTTGCGCATGACCGACCAAGCCATTTCCATATCCTTTGAACGGAAAAGAACCAGTCCGAAGCTGAAGGAATTGAAGGTGAGAGCAATGGCTAAGACATGGAACATCTTGCTTGCCACAATATTCTTCAGCCATTCAACGCCTTTGTAGAACTTCTGCCATTCGCGATGAACAACTATGAGCAAACCAAGATAAAGACCCCAGCTAACGTAATTCATGCTGGCACCATGCCAGAGTCCAGCTATCGTCATCGTGATAAGCGCATTGCGCTGAGTAATCCACTCGCCTTTTTTGCTTCCGCCTAGTGGAATGAACAGGTAATCACGTAACCATGTAGACAGTGAGATGTGCCAACGACGCCAGAAATCAGCAATAGAGGAAGCCAGCATCGGCATATCAAAGTTGATTGGCACCTTGAATCCCATCATCATTGCAGAACCACGAGCAACATCCGTGTAGCCAGAGAAGTCAAAATACACTTCAAAGAAGAACGCCCATGTAGCAAGCCACATATCGGCGGCACTGAGTATTTCTGGGTGCGCATAGCAGCGATTCACAACGATGGCGATGTTATCGGCAAGACAGACTTTCTTGAAAAGTCCGAATAGCACCAGCTCAACACCTTCATTCAAATATTCCATTTTGAATTTCGTGTCATGAGTCAACTGAGGAACAAAATCTTGAAAGCGTTTGATTGGTCCAGCGATTTGCGTTGGGAAGAAACTCGGAAAAAGCGCAAACTCCATAAACTTACGAACAGCAGGTGTACCTTTATAGACATCTGCGATGTAGTGAATAAATTCGAACGCAAAGAATGAAATACCCAGAGGCAAAATAATTTCGAACGGGAAATTCGGCAACTGAGCAGCAGTGGGTCCACCAAGCTTCAGCATCCAGTTAACTGAATCTCGAGCAAAATAGGCATACTTGAAGAATCCCAATACCAACAAATTGAAAGTAATTCCCAGAACAAGAATCAACTTTCTGTTGCTCTGTGCTTTATCAAGCCATATGCCCAGTCCGTAATTAGTCACAGTAAGAGCAAGTATCAACAAGCCGTATATGGGCTTCCAGAACATGTAGAAGACATAACTTGCTAACAACAAAAGCGCTGTTCGAGCTTTTTTAGGCACGACCCAATAAAGAAGCACGACTATCGGCAGGAAGACCATGTAGGTGAAACTGTTAAATAACATCTTTTCCCCCTACATTCCTTTCAGCTCTTTCTGAGCTATTTGATTACTGTGCTGCTCAAGGCTGGCAACAGTCTGCGAGTCAGAAGAGAGCGCCGCACCTATTAACTCGAAAGCCTTTTTGCCACCATCAGCACTGAGATGACACCAATCTGTAAAATCCTTATCGCCATATCGATTTGGCACATCAGCATCAACATATTGGCAGTTATGCTTTTGCGCGAGTTCCTGCAAGCAGGCAACATGGCGCTCGTAGACCCCGGGCGGCATGACGCCTCTGGCAATCTGAGTGTTGGGCATGTTAACCAGCACCACTCTGATGCCCTTCTGGTCGCACAATTCAAGGCACAGATCAAGCCATTTTTTCTGATTTTCAAACAACGGATTGTTCTTATTCTTAAATCGCTTTTTCAGGTCTGCGGTATCAGCCATGAACATGAAAGGCGCGTTTGGCTTGGCAATCCAGAAGCCTTTTTCCACAAGATTTTGGAACATCGCAAAGCGTTTGTCTTCTTCTGATTTGCGGTCTAGCGGACTCGGCTGCATCTTTGATGTGATCGGTTCGAACGCTTTCTTTATCGCTTCGGCAGCGAAGACCTGCGCAGAACTAGCTTTAGAAGCGAAATAGACTGACTCTGTAGCAAGATATCCAACTCGCTGCCACCACTGCGGCATCGACAAATCGAGCAATTCTTTCGGCTCACTGAACCGCGAAAGATATTGGAAATGCTTGGACGAACCGGCGCAATTGAAGCGATTGTCTATCATGTCGCGAGGACAAATTCCCAGGACAACAACCGCGGGCTTCTGTTCATTCTTGAACAAAGCTCTCACCACCATGTAATCATCTGATGCCATAGCTCCAGGAAGTCCGAAGTTGAAACACTCGACTTTTTTGACTGGACTATTCTTCTCTATGACACTCTCAAGAAATAAACTGCGGTGATCTGCCACCAGGTCAACTGTTTGCTGACGGTAATCCGCCTCATGGTGCCAGAGAGGATGCATTACTACCGAAGAGCCTAGCACCACTACCTGTGGTGGCTTCTTCGCATCCATGAATTCGTGCGTAGCCCACCAGACCCAATTACGCGCTATGGGAAGAGCATCAGGGTCCACGCTTCCGAAGGGGTTCCAGGCCAGGAAAGCAAAATTGAGACCGAAAAAAACCAAAAGCGCCCAGGCTAATGGTCCCGACTTGAATATATTGATTACGGACTTCAAAAGCATTCGAATCCCCGCGCCAGAAACACTTGCAGTTTCTTGACAAGATTCGGAATTATAACTTGCAAAGCAGTGCCAGACCTGAACAAAATTCAAGCAAGCGAATTGTCAAGCAGAACATCTGCCTAGTTTCTCTTAATGTAAGGCAAACTCAATCGCTCGAAATACTTAGAATCCGTTCTTTTTGGACCATTTTGCAAGTTTGTCGACTTCTTCAATTTCTAACTTGCTTCCAATATGAAAAAGAATTTGATTTAAGTCATATTCGGTCAGCCCCATTCGCTCGGCTGCTTTAGGCACACCACCACGACGCCCGATTTCGCGCAAAATGTTGCGTTCTTGAGCACTCAGGCGCAACAGATTTTTCGGTAGAGCAGGCGAAACGACACCTTGAGAGCCCCGATAGACCATTAGAATCGACATTCTCAGAAGTGCAGGCGCATCATCCTTTAGAACATAGGCTTGGGCCCCGGCATCTAAATAATCTTGCACTTCGGAAGCTTTACCCTGACTGGCATACATAACTATGCGCACATTTTTCAACTGCGATAAGCGCTTCACCAGGTCAAAGGTTGTGATCAACCCAGGCAAATGAAGATCAAGCAAGACGATATCTGGCAAAAGTGCTTTAGCCAGCTTGAATGCTTCATCCGAGGTTTCAGCCTCACCGATAATTTCGATCAAATCACCTGAAGACAGGTCTGCAACGGCCTTTTCTCTAGCAGGAATATGGTCATCAACAACCAGTAAGCGAATCATTTTTGGGGTAAACCTCCGGAGAGTGAAAGCATACACTGTCAGGGCGTTTTCGTCGCTCTCGACAATTCAACCATCAGCGCGTTTTTTCAGCAGTCGATAACAAGTGTCATCGCTTGCGACATTTGCAGGAGTCAAGATCTATAATTACTCTCGTTAACACAGGGTGAAAAAATACATGCAAAATTCTTTCTTCCGAAATGTACTCTCGCTCGCTTTACTTTCAGGGCTAGCGCTAAGCGCTGCGCCCGCATTTTCACAATGGAATGCGAACCCTCTGGAAGGACAAAACAAAGTAGTTAAGACAGCAAGCGGCTTGCAGTACTACGATATTGAGACAGGCAAGGGTCCATCGCCGGGTCCTGGTTCGCAAGTCTATGTTCATTACACAGGATGGACACTGAATAAGCACAAATTCGACAGCTCTCTTGATCGCAAGCAACCGTTTGATTTCACACTCGGTGCGCATCAAGTCATCGCCGGCTGGGATGAAGGCGTGTCTACGATGAAAGTTGGTGGCAAGCGTCGCCTTGTTATTCCGGCCAACATGGCTTATGGCGAAAGAAGCCCCACGCCAGATATTCCACCAAACTCCACGCTGGTGTTTGACGTGCAGTTGCTCAAGTTCCAATAACTAATGCCCTGGACTGAAGTTCCAAACGAACTTCACGATTAGAGCAACAATCCAGAAAAGCACAATATCAAGTGCATAAATTGCGCTCCATTTGATTGTGGGGCGCATTTTTGTTCGAAGAATACGGAAGTTAGCCATCAACATAAAGAAGGCGATGATTGTAGGCAGCGCACCATATACAAGAAACATCAAAGCAGGGAAACACCCGAACAGATAGTCAATCCAGCGAAGTTTTTCTGCAAGCAAAATCTCTTCAGTGTCGAGCATAATCATAGGAACGGGGTCTAGCCAGCGAGCTTTGATATAAAGTTTGCGATGACTGCGGTCTTTCATTGTCACATCGAATGGATGTCCTTTTTCTTTAAGAACTGGAAGCTCCTCACCACCCATGCGAACTTTGACTTTGCCGGAAAGCGGTGCCCGCTCTATCTCTAGAGTTGCTCCAGGGGCAAAGTCTTGACGCTTTATAGTGTATTTCATGATTTGAAATCTCAGGACACTCCGCAAGTATAATAGTTTTCAGCGATAACAGAATGGTTCAAAAGAAATGGATCAAAAAGATGGCTCACTCTAATCATTTATTTTTGTTGGGAACGGGACAGGTCGGCAAAGCCGTGATGGAACATGCTCGTGACGGACGACGCATCACTGCAAGCACAAGAAATCCAAATAGAATCTTCGAACTGGCCGACTTGAAGATTGAGCCATTGATTATGCCGTTGCCGTCGGCAGAAATTGTTGCTAGCTTAGCAGAAGATGCAGATATGCTGGTTTCTTTTCCACCCGATGGTTTTACCGACAAAATTCTTGCACCCGCATGCAGTGGCGCGAGAAATCTTATCTATATTTCGAGCACCAGCGTATACGGAAAAAAATCAGGCAGAATAGATGATGAAACTGAAGCTGACAGTAGTGACGAAAGAGCACGACCCAGACTGGAAGCCGAAAGCATCTGGAGAGAACACGGAGCTATAGTATTGCGTGCCCCGGGAATTTATGGACCTAATTCAGGAATGCACAAGCGCTTAAGAGATGGAACGTACAAGCTTCCAGAAGACGGCTCGAACTCGGTCTCGCGCATTCATATCGATGACCTGGCTGAGATAATTTTGGCAATTTTCGATAAAGGAAAAATGCAAGACAGCACATACGTCGTGGGTGATGAAAGTCCGTGCAGCCTTGCAGAGGTCGCAAACTGGTTGTGCGCAGAGATGCAGATTCCGCTTCCACCCTCGGTTCCACTCAGTGAAGTCAACCCAACACTGCGAGGCAACCGTGCTGTGGATGCCAGCCGCATCATAAAAGAGCTGGGCGTAGTACTCGCTTACCCGAGCTATCGCGAAGGCTATCGACAATGCCTCAGCGAGTCTTTATGAGGATTGTCCGCGCTTATAGATAACTGCATTTGGTATCGAATGTAGTGATTTCTTCAAAGATCGTGGCGCCCTGGCAAGGTCTATTACATACCCCTCGCTAGGTAAGGCTACGGCTTTACTTATGGAGCGCACTATAGCTCTTTTTTCGTCATGGTCCATCAATCTGAACCACTGAAATCTGATGTCTAACACAACTATGTAGAAAGGACGCTCTGTCATAGTCTTTACTTGTTTACAAACGAGATAGACGCAGGAGATTTCAGGTACTTTCTCAACTGCTTTTACGATTGCTCTCAAATCACGCACCGCCATAGCGTGAGCGATAAAACTATCTGTTGACTTTAGACCAGCACGCTCTCGGGCTGCTACGTGTAGATCAGTTTTGTAAATCATCAACTTTTCAAAGTAAGCTTGGGCTTTTTTACTTTCACCAAGGTCAAGCAAATGCTGGTAGATCATCTCACTCAACTCAAGACCATAAATGGGACGCATTTCAATGACCTTTTCGAGAAGCTGAATTCCAGAGAGTTCGCCATTAGCCAGAAGCCGTTCGCCGAGGTTGTAGTTTAGCTGCACATTGTCTGGCATAATTTTTAGCGTTTCTTGAAGTATTACAATCGATTCACGCGCAGGTCGTAGCTGAACAAAAAGCTGCGCCCTGTGAAGCAGCTCATCCTCCGTGAGTTCGCGTTTCATCATAGTCGTTTCATATCGCTGCAACTGCTCTTTTCCTTCGACTCTCTCGTCATAAAGAAACCGCCAATTAGCGTCGTAAGCTTTATGCCAGGCCAGGTCCATTCTTTTTTCATAGTCTGGCAAATTACTTTGCAGAAATTCTTCGGCAGCACTTCGCTTGAGCCCCCAGGCAAGTCGCAGATCGTCCTCTGTGAAATCAGACTCAAAACAAGCATCTTCAAGCGTGGATATAGCAGCAATTCTATCTTTAAGAGATGGATGTGTTTGCTCAGCGCCTGTGCTTTTCAACAATGCTTCTTGATACCAGCGAAACGCATCAGGGTCCATATCTGAATTGCTCATCACTTCAGAAAGATCATGAAACGGTGTTACCGGCGGTATCGGAGTATCGTCTACTCTCTTAAACAGTTCCTTCCAATATCTAATGTCGATATATCGATTCTTTATTTCACAGTTGATCAAACTAAGCGCCGCTTCTTTTGCTCCCGCTATTTCGGCGGCGCACTTATCTGCCTCATATTCATGCTGTCGCACAAGCACCATGCTGTAAGCATTGAAATATGGATAATACCACTCGAAGAAATGTTTTAAGAGAAACCCACCGATAGCTGAGCGCTTTCTTACTAGTTCTAGAATCTGCGCCGTGTTCGATCGAACACTATAAATCCACGAAGCAAATTTTCCATGGTTCCCAGAAAGATGACCCAGTTCATGTGCCACCACCGCACGGAAGTGTTCCGGCGATAGCGATTGCATCAAAGGCAATCCCACACAAAGATAATGTTTGTGGTTAGGCAAAAAGCCCATTTCCGGCAACGAATAAACTGATGCATTGAAATCAGCGTTCAAATAGACACCATCAATTTTTGGGCATTCTAATTGTTCTCGCAAATCATTCACAAGCTCGAAAATTTTCGGGGAGTCACTAGCAGAGACGAGCACACCTTTAGGTGGGCGAAAGCGTACAAAGAATGATTTGCAAACGCCAAATAATACGAAGTACAGCAAGATGATTCCGCTGTGCAGTCCACCAATCTGAAAAAAGAGGGGAATATTGGTCGCCACCGCGATGAGGGTTAAACAGCAGTAAATCAGCCCGGCAACAAAAGCAATCGTCATCGCGATGAAAACATAAGCCAGCAAAGCCAGTGCAGCAACACGCAGTTTGTACTGAAACGGCTTTAGCTTCGCAAACGATTCCAGGTCTGCAACAAGTTTTTCAAAATCGACTGCATTCATTGGCATTGTCGGGTGCCCAAGCATTCCTACATACAGTAAACCTGCCTATCTACTGAATTCCCGCTCTGGCAGAACTGATAACGGGGCTTTACTAAACAGCACAAAAACGAATGCCACCATGATTTATCACGAGCACAATTCTAGAGTCAGGGTCAAAGGGCAGCTAGAGCGAAGGAGCATTGGAATCAGCAACCGAGCAACTTGCCAAGGACATCTGTAAGATTAAATCTACGCGTTTTACCAGCCTAGCCCCGAAATGTTATCTGAATAAGCCTTGCCAAGAAACTGCAAAGCCAACAAATTTGACTGGTCTTCCTTTAACATATAGACGTTTCGGATAGCCAGGAGATAAACGCTTGTTTACGCCAGAAGTGGGAACTGAGATTGACGGACTCGATACGCCGTGTCTCGTTGTCGAGCTAGATGTAGTAGACAAAAATATCAAGACGTTGATGAACAAGGCGAAGAACCTTGGGCTCAATGTTCGGCCTCATCTAAAAACGGCGAAATCGCCGGGGCTCGCTCGAAAGATGATCGAAGAAGGTGCGATTGGCATCTGTGTTGCTAAAGTTAGCGAAGCAGAAATTATGATGGAAGCGGGTGTGGACGACATGCTCATCACCACAGAAATTGTAGGCGAACCGAAGCTCAGTCGACTACTTAGCCTCGCTACGAGAAACCCAAATCTAAAAGTTGTAATTGATAGTACATATGGTGCCAAACAGCTCGGTGAGAAAATAAAAACATCTGACCATCCGCTTCAGGTTTTGGTTGATTTGAATGTCGGACAAAACCGTTGCGGAGTCGAGACAAAAGAAGAAGCACTAGAACTAGCCAATTTGATCAAGACAATGCCAAACCTGCAACTTATTGGAGTTCAGGGATATGAAGGGCATCTTCAAATGATGCCCGATGAAACCGAGAAAAAGAGACTCTGCAAAGAATCAATGCTCAAGCTGACAGAGACAGCGGAATTCTTGCGCAATAATGGGTTCGATATTCAGATTGTAAGCACTGGCGGCACAGGCACTTTTGAGTTGTGCGCTGAAGTTAAAGGCGTCACTGAAATTCAGGCAGGCTCTTTCATTTTCATGGACTCGGCTTACTCAGACTCAGGCAGGAAAGGCTTCGGACAAGCTCTTTATGTTTTATCAACTGTGATAAGCAAGCCTGTCGAAAATCGGGCAGTTATTGACGCAGGAATGAAATCGCTTTCGACTGACAGCGGCAACGCCCGCCCGCATTCAAAATATCAGGGAGTGAGCTACCGCCCTGCAGGCGACGAGCACGGTGTTCTGGAATCAGCTGACGGTAAGCTAAAATTGCAAATCGGAGACAAGGTTCTTCTGGTACCTAGCCACATCGACACCACAGTAAATCTTCACGAAAACTACTATTGCATGCGCGAAGGAAAGCTTGAAACAATTACGCGCATTTCCACAAGAGGAAAGGTTCAGTAATTACTTTCTGATTTCGGACAATGCTTCTAGCGCCCTCTGCCGAGCAAAACCATGGTCAATAATCGGTTTGGGATAGTTTTTTCCAAGCTCGACCCCGGCAGCTCTGAGAACGTCTTCTGGAGCTTCCCAGGGACGATGAATATACTCGTCTGGCAGTTTCTTAAGTTCTGGAACCCATTTGCGAACATAAACTCCGCGTGGGTCAAATTTTTCACCTTGCAATATAGGATTGAAGATTCTGAAGTACGGTGCAGCATCGGCACCACAGCCCGCGCTCCATTGCCACCCCAATGTGTTGTTTGCAAGGTCGGCATCAACAAGAGTATCCCAGAACCAACGTGCGCCGGCCTGCCATGGAAGCAATAAATGTTTCACCAGAAATGATGCCACCACCATTCGCACGCGATTATGCATCCAACCTGTATGCCAGAGTTCTCGCATTCCGGCGTCAACCATCGGGTAGCCAGTTTGCCCTTTCTGCCACTTCTTCAAATGACTACGATTACCTTTCCAGGGGAACTTAGCAAAGTCCTCCCGCAAAGGTTCAGTTGCTGTGTGAGGGAAATTGCAAAGTACATGATGCGCGAATTCGCGCCAACCGAGCTCTTTCAAATAAACATGGAATGAGTTGGTTTCTACTTCTTTCTTTTTAGCCTTTTTACTTTCAGCAGGTGCAGATTTTGGCGACACACCCAAAGTCAATCTCATCTGTACAGATTGAGTCGGCTTCTTTAGATGGCTTTGCCGCGTGTAAGCATCAGCTACGCCGTGCCAGACACGGCGAATTGAAATCTCTCCGAAATGCAAATGAGGGGAGAGTCTCGATGTTCCGATGGCACCAGGAACATCCCGCCCAATGCTGTAGTCATCTACGACACCATCCAGAAAATCCTCAAGCGCTTTGTGGGCACCGTCTTCCCCGGGAGTCCAAGACTCTCTGATACCCGTGTCCCAATGTATTTGAGGTAGGAAATTCAGGGCATCGACGGACTCATTATGTACTTTGCTTGGACTGAGAATCTTTTTTGGCGCCTCTACAGGCGGTGGCGGACTGGAGTCTTTAGCCATGCACGACTTCCAGAAAGCGGTAAAAACTTGAAAGGGATTATCTTGCTGCGTACGAACCGTGAAAGGGTCAAACAACAGGGCCCCAGGGAACAACTTAAATGAAATGTCTTTCTTGGCTAAGTCTTTTTGGATTTTCTCGTCTTTCTTCAGCCAAGCAGGCTCGTATATTTTGTTGGAATAAACTTCCTTGACGTTGAACTCAGCAGCAAGCTGTGAAATCACATCGCAGAATTTCCCTTGCCTGATTAATAGCCCGCTTTCTCGCTCCTTCAAAGATGCACCTAAAGATTTCAATGAGAAGTGCAACCAAACCAGAGCCGCCCCGGTGTGTTCCCACGGTTTCTCCTCAGCCGGTTCCCAGATGAATACGGGCACAATTTTTTTTTCACTGGCGATGGCAGCCATCAGAGCAGCATTATCTTCCAGTCGAAGATCTCTTCTAAACCAAACTAAAACTTTCTCTTCCATGAATTCTTTGCTCTTCACAGCGCATACTAAACCAATTTGAATTATTACCAGGCTGTGTGAACGCTACGTGAATCAGTGCTCTTTAACGAATGCACAAAGGATATATGCGTCGTTAAATATTCATATGAAAATTCTTGTTGTATCCGGTAAGTTCTACGTACGCCTTGCCAGTTATGGCTTTGCCATCCTTTTTGCCTTTCACAGAACAAGCACCCTCCCAATAAGAAATGCCATCATTGCGATGACTTACCAGTTCCTGGTCGGCAAGCTCTGGCTCAAGATCAAGCTCTAACTTAAGGCTGGGAACAATCACATGCCAGCCGGCGGGATAGACGCCACCAGTATGAGGGCTCTTCCACTGCTTAGTTGCGGTGATGGTGTAATCGCTCAAGCGAAGATGTTGAACTTTCTTTTGGCTCACACTGGTACCAGATGAATTCTGATCGAGTTTGGAGTTTTTGAGTCTCATCGCATAGAGCATAAGCTCAGTTTTGTCATCAAGCTGCAAGGAAAACCAGTCCCACCCCACTTGCTCAGCAGTCAATTGATTGCTGCCAAATTCATGATCCATCCAGGCTTCGCCATCGACCTTGAAACTTGCTCCGTTGAACTTCAATGTGCCTCTTGCGGGCATTCTAGTAAAAGAATAGTAGTGTGACGCACAACCTACGCAAGACGCTTTTTGGCTTACACCGTTTTCACCGTGAATTACAGGCTCGCTTGCCTCATCTAGAGCCAGTTGCAGAGAGTACTCCCCGTCCACAGCTCGAATATTATGAGTTTTGCCCGAGCGATCTAGACTCCAGTTTTCCGTCCAAACCTTGCAAGCAGTTTGACTAGCCCCGGCACTTCCAACTCCGGCTCGGCTGAGTTTCTCGTCATTGAAGAATTTTCTGCCATCAATATCGGTTATAGCAAAATGAGCCATGTATATATTGTTGAGGCTCCAGGCGCCTGTCTTAACACCACCTTCAACGGAGCTTGCAGAGCGAAAAAATGTCAATTCAAAACCGAACTCTTTTCCATTTTCGCTTTTCAAATGACCGGTGTAGTACCACCACTCAGTTCTGTATCGGTCATGAGAGTAATGATCTTCAGGAAATCGATACTTATACCCAGGAAGGGCTTGTTCATAGATTTTCGAAGCTTCCATATCTCGGATCTTGATGGGTCCATTAGCTCTTTCAGCGGCAGGCAAGCTAGCGGCAATACTCATAAGTGATAGAAGCAAAAAACAAACTAATGCAATAAATCTTGTAGAAATTGCCTTACGCTCAACTTTTTGAAAGACTTGAAACTTCATTTTTCCTCGCATTACTTCATTCGAATAGAGGGCGGAATGCTCGTGCTGGGCATGCGACAAGAGGACTATTCGGACCGAACCACTTCTGGTGCTGGCGTTTTCGCTGCAATGCCAGCAGGTATGAACCCCGAAGCCAGAGAACAAAAGAAAATCAATGCAAACGATTCCAACAGAAACTCAGCTGGTATGTCCAGTTGAATTGTCCAACCAAACGATTGTTTGTTGATGACATGGATAAGAAGGAAAGACAACACAAAACCCAGAATGAGTCCGCCAAGATTTCCCAAACTGCCCAGAATTCCGGCTTGTACCAAAACAAGTTTCTTGACCTGGATTTCAGAAGCACCAAGGTATTTGAGAATACCCAGGTCACGACGAGACTCCATTGTAAGCGCAAACAAGGCATTCATAACTCCAAGAATTGCAACCGTAATTGCAATTGCATGCAGCGCATAAGTTATTGAGAAAGTCTTATCGAAAACACGAAGCACTTCAGTTTTGAGTTCATTATTGGTACGTATGATCAATCGAGTATTCTCAGGAATTTGCTCGAGAATGTCAGCCCGCACAGCTTCGGGATTCTGATTCTTCTGCAAAAAGACTGCCAGGGTCGTAGCTTGCCGTTCGCCAAAATGTCTCACAAACGACTCTTTACCAAGAACGATATAACCGGTGTCGCTGGCATAGTCGTAATAGACACCTTCTACTTTCACGTTGAATGGACCACTTGGAGAATTCAAAGTCAGGATGTCACCCTTGTGTTTCCCGTGCTTAATTGAAAAGCTCTCTGAGATGATTGCAGAATCCTTTCTGTCAACTCTATTCAGTACCTCTGATGAACGCTCGCCATTTTCAAACATTAAGTTGCCATGCGTTCGCATAACGTCCAGTTCACCAGCACCCAGGTTGCATGGGTCTCCATCATATTCAATCGGAAAATCCAAAAATGCGTCAACGGCATCGATACCACTAACTCTGCGAATGGTTTTCACCACATCTGGTGCTAAGCGTCCAGTGCGGCTACTGCTCTTGCGAGACACCGGCTCTATCCACAAATCTGCCTTCAATGTTTGCTCAACCCAGGTAATTACCGTATGGCGGAAACTACCAATCATAATTGCCAGGCTCACCATCATCGATATGCCAACCATTAATGATGCGACTGTGACAGAGCTTCTACCGAGCGCTCCGTGTAAGCTGAGAGCAGCAAGTCGAGCTTCTGTGCCCAAAATTTTCTCAAGTAAGATTGAAAGGGTCTTTAGCACTTTGTCCAGAATCAGCGGCGAGAATGCGGCAGTTCCAAACGCCGCGCATGCTGCAGCTAAGTACCCAAAGAAAGGGAAGCCAGCAATAGGCTTTTGCATTGCAGATATCATCGCCACAACATAAAGGGTGATTCCTATCAATGTAAGCAGCGGAGCCAGTCGTTGTACTTTGCGCTCATACGAAGCCCTTCTTGAGGCCTCTGCTGGCGCTATTGAGACAGCCTCGATCGCAGGCGCGATTGCAGCTGCGACGGTAAAAAGAGTTCCCCCGACAAAAGCAAGCACAAGCACCAGCGAACTCACCACCAAACCTGTGCCGGGTTGATCCGCATACATAGTCTGCACTGTGCCAGCAACGGCTTTCACTGCGAACTGAGCGAAAAACACTCCCAGTGCTAGACCCAGAGCCGATCCGATTGCTCCAAGCACGGCAGCTTCTAGCGCAAATAGAGAAAAGATTTCAACCGCAGGCAAGCCGATAGCACGCAGTGTGCCAATTTCCCAGCGCCTTCTGATAACACTAATTGACATGGTGTTGTAAATCAAGAACATTCCAACCAGCAAGGCAATAAGGCTGAGCGCAGTCAGGTTGTACTGAAACGATTTCAACATTTTTTCGACCTGTTGCCCGCGCCGCTGTGGTCGCTCAGCTATCACACCTGGGGGAATCCTTTTTTTCAGCGATGCTTCTACCGCGTCAAATTTTGCATCGGGAACAATCATGTCCACACGAGAAATTCTTCCTGGCATAGAAAACAATTTCTGCGCACAACCAATGTCCATCACCATCACATTGCCACTGAAAGCCTTTCCGACGCCTTCAGCTGCGATTATGCCCTCGACAAAAAGCTTTTGCTCTGAGTCATTAATCAAAACCTTGAACGAATCGCCAGCTTTCAGGTGAAAGCGTTGGGCTATAGCTTCGCCCACATATGCATGATTCTCTTTGAAGATACCCAGTCCAGATGAGTCTTGAGACTTCTGATCAATTTTCATGCTACGAAAAGCATAGTCAGCAAAAATATCAATTCCAAGAACTTGCATGACCTCATGTGGCGACTCGGCACCAATTGCAAGCTGATCGATAATGGGAGTGAACTTTACATTCTCGTCCCAGAGCTCATGAAGCGAAGCGAGTACTTGCTCGTTCAGATCACTTTCGGAAATAGCACGTATTTCCATATTCGACTTTCCGGCAACAAGGTCTATGCTCTCTTGAAACTTGCCTAAAGCAGTACTATTTGCAAGATAAATTGCCAACATCACAGCGACACCGAGAGCGATTCCCAGAACTGTTAAAGTACTCCGCACTCTGTTTTTGAGCAAATCACGCCAGATGAAGCGACGAAAAAGAAGAAAAAAAGCATTCACTTTCTGCTCGACTCCAAAAGTTTTCCGTCTTTCAAGTGAATAGTGCGATTGGCTATTTCAGCGGCTTCCAGGCTATGCGTTGCCATTATAGCCGTGTGATTACCTTCTTTACACAGCTCAGAAAAAAGGTTTAGCACTTGCTGACCATTTTCAGTATCGAGATTGCCGCTAGGCTCATCTGCAACAATTAACTCCGGCTTGTGAATAATTGCACGAGCAATCGCAATGCGTTGCATTTCACCGCCCGAAAGCTGTGAAGGGTAGAAATCACAACGTTTCAACAATCCAACTTTCTCCAACATCTCGTCGCGCCGGAGCCGAATCTCTTTGCTCGAGAGTTGTCCCGCCAACTCAAGCGGCAAAGCCACATTCTCACCTGCAGTCAGCGTTGACAACAAATTAAAAAATTGGAAAACGAAACCAATTTTGTCTCGCCGTAATTTAGTCAACTCTGCATCGGACAGAGTGGTAATGTCTGTGTCGCCAATAAAAAGATGTCCAGAACTCGCTCTATCAATTCCAGCGATGATGTTCAACAAACTGCTTTTGCCGCAGCCGCTTGGACCCATCACTGCCACAAACTCGCCCCGCTCGAAACCCAGACTCACGTCCGTGAGAGCTTTCACTTCATGTTCGGCATAGGTTTTTGATAAGTTCTGAATTTTGATGTGCACGAAAATCACTTCACCTTTTCAAGACATCTTCAATTTATATACTATCTTTGTTTACTATCTGTGAACGCCGGTTCAACGAAACGGGACTATGGGGATTTTGGGAGTCACAGGCTTTCTGGCTGCCAGTAGCAAGTAAACACAAAATGAAAGCATACCAATGATGCCTGCATCAAGTACTGTATAGGGTCTACTGCTGAGCATAAACATCATACGAGAACCAATTATGAATCCTGCCAGCAATCCAATTACACATCGTTCAACATAGGCAGGCTTTCCATTAAATGGCTTTACACTGGTGCTGTGCAAAGACCAGAAAGCACCTGCTAACAAACCGATTCCATTTCCCAATCTACAGGCACCTGGAAATGCACAATTGTAAGCGTACAAAAAGTTATCGATCGCAAGCGCAAGAGGGTCGTTCAGCACAGTGGACGTAAGCAAACGTGGTGTTTGCGGCACAGTAAAGGGAAACATAAACGGAGTGTTCCCCATAGTTCTGAGCCCTTCAATAAAAGCCATCAGGTAGGCAAGCGCAAGAGATAGAAACAAACAGCGAACGAAAAGAATCATAAGTGCTTTAGCAGTATCCATCACGTTTCTCCTTTTTTAATAGGAGTCGACGATTTCAATTCATTCATCACCTTTTGCGCAATGAGATTTTGCGGATCGAGAGCAAGGCTCTTCTTAGAACAACTCTCAGCTTCACTGAGATTACCATTGCGCAAATAAAGTTCGGCAACAGCCGCCAATAAGCAAGCATCTGGTAATTTCCAATTACTAGCTCTGGTAATATAGAAATCGGCCGAGCTTGAGCCACTAGCCATTGCAAGCCTGGCGCGCATCAAACTAAGCCACGGATTGTCTTTGTTGATTTTCTCAGCAAGGTCAAGCTTCTTGTCTGCTTCAGCATACTTACCCGCAGCCAGGTCCAGGTGCGCTAAGTCTAACAACAGCTCAGGGTCATGCTGAGATTGCATTCTCAAAGGGCGAAGCAAGTTAGCCGCATTCTTAAAGTCACCACGGGCAATACTTAGTTCTGCCAGAACCATGATGCAAAATGGTCTAGAAAAAGAATTTTGCAACAGTCCAGGGTTGGAGTCTAAAAGCTGTTGCGCACGTGCGAACTCTCCTTCCTTCATATAACAGCGCGCGAGAATGCAGATAGCTTGCTCGCGACCCTGCTTTTGCTTTATGAAGTTCTCGAGCTTGTCGATGGCACTTCTGTTTTTTCCGATTATTGAATCTAGCTGAGCATCATTAATATAGACAGCTTCGTCAAGCTGAGCCAACCTTGCGGAAGAACTCACCAATTTTTGAGCTTCCTCGAGCCGACCTTCGAGCATGTATATTTTCGAGAGACCTAATTTAGATTCAACAAAATCAGGCTTCCATTTAAGAGCTTCCTTCCAGTGCTCTTCGGCAGCACTTATATCACCGATTCTAAATTCAGACCGTGCGAGTCTATCCCACGCTGGCGCAAAACTGAATTCGATACCAGATGCGGTGCTATAGAATGAAATAGCCCGGTCATAATGACCAGCTGCAAATTCCTTGTTGCCCATATTAAAGGTATAGTTGACCGAAGCCTTCCTTCCCAGGAAAGAAAATAACCCAAAAGTAATTAGAGCAGTTAGCAAGACACGCTTCACTCGCCCTTCTTGTGCGATATTGCGAAGTTGCTTGTTGCCACTATCATTGAATAAGAAGACATCGAGACTCCAGGGCTCAACGTTCAATCCGCGCTTAGCTATATGAAAGAAGAGTGAAAAGAACTCTCGTTTTAAGTACTGAAAAGATGCAATCTGCTTGCTGACACGTTTTCCCTTTTCATTCTGGTAATGAAGGGTCAAAAGATAAGCAGGCACAAAGAAAAGCTTGGCAAAGAGGCTGCGCTCTGTAACAGTAATTGCCTCAATACGGCGCCATGGAATCGGTTTCCCCAGCCGCCCCAGCTTCATTCCATTCTCATCAAGTAGAATACGCCCGCCAAAAATTCTCACCATGTGCAAGATACACATGAAGCCGGTCGTCCAGAGAACGTAGCAGTAGCCCCAGAGTCCCATCGCGCGACTGAGCAGGATAAATGAATCGTTCGCAGTTGGAAGTAAGGAAAAAATGTCTGGAATTAGAAGCGCAGTCGAAATCGCCCCGGCTGTTCCCAGAGACAAGCGAAGAATCGCAAGGGGATTCGCCCTTAACTCATAAGGACCCCAAGGCTCTTTGGTAAGTGAACTTTCGACATTAGTGTCCATACGGAATATTATGCACACAATCTGATTACAGTCACCCAAAATGAACAGCTCAGATTTAACCTGAATTTTGAAATAAAGCGGGAAGTATAAGGAATGAGGCGCTTATGATAAGAATCGAGCAAGCGCTGCATAAAACTTGCTAGAGTATATGTGAACCCTATGTTTTGGAGACATTAAATGGTCGCATCCAGTTGGGCGGAGGCAATCCCACTGTTCCCACTTCCCGAAGTTGTTCTCTTTCCGGGAGGATGGCTACCGCTGCACATTTTCGAGCCTCGCTATAGAGAGATGATAAATGACGTCCTCAAGACTGATTCGAGATTCGGCGTCGTGATGATCGACCCATCCACCGGCGAACCAGCAAAACATGGATGCTCAGCAGTAATAGTGAATTGCAAAAGGCTGCAAGACGGGCGGATGAACTTGATGACAGTTGGACAACAAAGATTCAGACTGATTCATGTTAATCAGGAAAAGCCATACATAATCGGGCAGGTCGAGTGGATAGACGATAATCCTACCGATAAAGACTTGAAGGAAAAAGCGACCGAACTCAAGGAAGTTTTGCGAGATGTTGTGAAATTGTCTGCGAAGCTGTCTGACAAAAACATCGAATTCCCTGATGACCTGCCGACAGATCCGCTTGAGCTCTCGTACTGGGTTGCTGGAAGCGTTTATGGATTAACTGAAGAACAGCAGACGCTTCTCGAAATGGAAGACACTGAACTGCGCTTAGAACGTGAACAAGATATTTTGGTCACACTCAGAAAAGAATTGGCCGCTAGAACAGCTTTGAAAGAAGCTTTTAGTAGCAAATAAGCTGTAGTTAGAGATCATAGACCAGACTAAAAACATCAAGCTTCGCTAGCTTGAGCTCCTTCAGGCGCCTCAAGGGTGACAGAAGATTCCCGTCGGTTCAAAAGCATTGTTCCTGATGTTTTTGGCATGAACAGGGTGGGAATCAACCCTAGCAAATAAATGCTGGCAATACTTGAGGCGGCCATTGCATATGACCCGCCAAAAATTGTAATCAGGTTACCGCTGAGCAATGCGGCCGCAGCTGCAGCGAATCTTCCCAGGTTGAAGGCTACACCAAATGCGGTGCTTCGAATTCTCGCTTCAAAGCACTCTGGTATGTAGCTCCACAAAACCACAAATGGTAAATGGCACCAAAAACCAACCAACAGAATCCAGCAAAGCAGCGATGTGCTATAGGTTTTGTTCAACAAGAACATTCCTGTTGAAGAAAGAAAAGCAAGCACGAAAGTGAGCAAAGTCGTTCGCTTGTAACCAAGCTTGCTGATGACCCAACAACCGACAAAACCAGAGAGAATCATTCCAGTGTCTTTGAAGAACATGGCAATGCTACGTTGCTCGACCGCAAGCTGGCCGGTCAGTTGATTTATCCATGCGGGAATCCAGGCAAGAACAGCCCACCATCCAATAATTGCGGTACTGGTCAAAGCAACTAAGAGCCATGTTTTCTTGAGATTTGCCGGCTCGAACAATTCTTGAATTGTTGTTCTAAGCAGCCGGTGTTCATCCTCTGTTCTTGACTCCACAGGCTTAGATTTTGCAGCGGCGATCATCGCCTGGCTTTGAACAAATTGCTCTGGCTCTTTTAGTTTCGCTCGAATGTAGACAGTGAGAAACGCCGGTACAACGCCTGCTACAAACAACCAACGCCAGCCATGATGCCCTAGAAAAAGATTCAACGTCGCCGTAGCCATGTATCCAAAGCCCAGCGAACTAGCCATTGCTCCTATGGCAAAGACTCGTGACTTATTGGGCCAGCACTCCGATAACATCACAGCTCCAATGCCCATTTCGCCACCAATACCAGCACCTACAAGGAACCGATAGATTGCCAGTTCCCACCAGTTATGCGCGGTAGCGCAGAGCCCTGTGCAGAGTGCATAGAGAAGGATGGTCAATGTCATAGTACGCGCTCTGCCAATGTAATCAGCTAGTACTCCAAATAAGATTGCACCAAGCGCCCAACCCAACATGAAGACTGCAACCACATAAGACCCATGAAGCCCAACCACTGAATGTGAGGTTGTATGAAGCATTTCTGACAAAGAAGGGTAGAGAACAATCGCAAATATGGAGGAGTCCATGCCATCGAACATGCCACCCAACCATGTCGCCAGAAGTACATGCCAGTTAGGCTTTTCGACATGTTCACTTCTGCTATTAAATTCTTCAGCGGCTAAATTTGACACAATGCAACTCTTGCAACGTCCACATTTGTGCTAGTTAATGCTAGCATTTGATCAAAACTCTAGTAGGGCAGTAATCATAATGGAAAACTGTTGAATCTTGGCAATATGTTTAGCTCATACGCATCAAAGCTATTTCATCAAACATCTTCTGAAACGAGGAAATCATGTTCATCGTACTAATGGTAGACAATGACGCAACGATTAGAATCATTGCAAAAAACGCAATTGAGAGCCACTGGGACTGCAAAGTACTCTCCGCAGTCAATGGCGCAGAGGCACTGAAGGTAGCCTTAAAAGAGCAGCCCAAGCTGATCTTGCTGGACTTCATAATGCCAGGGTTCGACGGGGCGCAGACTCTAAAAAAACTACGTGAACAAGGTTCAAATGCTCCTGTTATCTTTGTCACGGCAAAAACCGAAACTGACGAACTCAAACAGTATGATAATTTGAATGTGATTTCCGTACTCACCAAGCCTTTTGTTCCAGTGCAGTTACTCGAGGAGTGCAAGAAAGTCCTTGGAGAACCGACAAAGTAGTCTTCTACTATTCAAACAAACTCTAGAGAGAGCGCAATGCATACGCAGGGTCACATTCACGAACACAGACACGAAGATTGTCGCAAGCAGAAAATTGATTTTAACAAGAGAAATCTAGGCGCAGAACAAACCGCAGATTTTGTTTCAAGTCAACTCAAGACAGGTGCAAGCATACTCGACGTCGGCAGTGGAACTGGATGCGTTGCAAAACCACTGTTGAATAAGGGCTTTAATGTGCTTGCGATCGATGGCAATGCAGATGCAGTAGCGGAGGCAGCAGAGAATGGTGTTGAGACAAAGCTTGTTGATTTTCTCGAATTCAGCCATTCAGAACAATTTGATTGCTTGCTGTTCAGTCGCTCGCTTCATCACATTCACCCGCCCCATAAGGCAATTGAAAAATCATTTGAGCTATTGAAAAACGGCGGGAAATTAATACTGGACGACTTCGCCATAGAACGCATTGAAACGCGAGAAGCATTGTTCTATTACGGGGTTAAGTCACTGGTCCTTGCAGATCTCGAAGCGGGCAAGAGCCGCGGACCAAAGCTCGAGAATGGGCAAATTCCGCAAGACCTGCTTGCAGATTTACGCTCTCACCACGAGCAGCATGGTGTTCTTCGTTCAACTGAGTTTATGCCTTTGCTGAAAGAGAAATTCACTACAGTACTCGAACTTGATTTGCCATATCTCTATCGGTACTTTCAAGAGGATATAAGCGAGAAACAGAGCGAACGACTATATGAATGGGAAAGCAGGCTTTGTGCGGCAAATCAACTAAACCAGGTTGGAATCAGGTTCATCGGAATCAAGAAGTCCTGAGATTGGTTGATTATTCGTGCCTGCGCTTAACTGAGAAAAGTACAGCAGCCCTGAAGATAAGAGCGTTGCGTTCAACAAAAACAGTACTATCGGCTTAACCTGATAAATAAACCCAGCCGCAATTAGAACGAAGAAGCCTACCAGAGAGTAGCAAATCAGCGTTCTAGACCAGACGCCGAGTGCCCCCTTCATCCTAATCGATTCAACAAAAGACACCGTGGGTAGTGTCAGGGCAGCACTTAACGCAAGCAAAAGTCCATCCGGAAAATGCGCATGAGGACTGAAGAAAAGACACATTACCAGTGTTAACGCGAGCCCCCACTTCCACATCAGCTCAGACTTCTCACCAATCTGCTTGCGCTGCTGGTTTGCAACATAACAGACCAGAGCCAGTCCAAGAAGCAGCCCTGCATAGGCAAGTAGACTTGCGATATTTCGTGGGAGAAATAGTGCAAACATTGCATGCAAATTAGCCTGGCTTTCCAAAGTCAAACCAAAGAAAAGCGGCGAGCTAGAGGCTGCAGCAACGTACGGCAGATAATCAAGGCATGACTTCAAGCCGAAGGTGCATACGCATATCGAAGCAAAAATCGCATAAGTTATCAGAGTGGAACAGACAATCCGCCACCTTCTCGCGGCCAGACAATATACAAAGGCGAAAAGAGCAAGTGTTGGTTTCAGAAGACTGAGAGCCAGAAAGATTCCAGCTAGAACATCTCGTTTTTTCAAAGAACAATATGCAAAACCTGAAAGCAGACCCAGGTTAAACCAGACTAGCTGCCCTATTGAGAGCGTAATTTGTGATGGAATACTGACAAATGCAGCACAAATAAACATGAAAATTGATAGCCGACTGAAGTTTCCACGCAACTTCAATAATGCGGTTATTGCGGCAGTACCAAAGCAAAGTGATATCGCCAACCAGACTCGAAATGCATTGGACAAAGATAGCAAACTGAAGGGAACAAACGAGAGATAGAAAGGCGGAGGATATGGAATGGCAAAAACAAGATCGCTTTTTTCCGGAGAAATAATTCTGTTCAACTCGTCCAGCTGCATCTTGTAATCGTAGATACTGATATTCTGAAATGCAGTCTGAACAGCTATTTTTCCGGCTTCATAAAAGCAAATGAAGTCAGCAATTGCGATTTTGCCATCTTTCTTAAAAACGAGAGCAGGAGGCAGCACGAGTTCGCTCAAAAGCCCAAACAAAGCAAAGAGGAACCAGTACACCAGAAGACAAGCATAGGGAAACGATATGAGGCTAAACGGTCGCTTCTTCAATTCTTCAATCTCAACGCCAACGCTATTTTACACTCAAGCATCAGCATCTCGAAGCATCACAAGTTATCTGGGCGACCAATCAGAAAGATTAACTTGCATACAAGTCTTTGGATGCCCGACAGCACTGAATAAACGAAAATTCCACAAAGTTCAGCTACTAATAGGGTGTGGTTCGGCGGCTGGTCAATAGGGATTGACTGTGCCTCCTGCTGAGAATTTAAGCAAATCTGATTCCATTTCTGCGGAAGAGAAGCTTCTAACAGAGTTTTTTGCTGCTAATCCCAAGGGCGATCAACTCAGCTTCCTCGACATTGCAGCTCCCGTAAATAAAGGTGAGTCTTTAAGCGGATTTCCTAGAAGCGTAAGAACAACTGATTGCCACCGTCGGGCTAATGATTCCCAGCTCAATTTCATAAACTTAGACAGATTTTTCGACAGACTGAGATCGAAGCCGAACAGGCATGAGACCCCGCAGGACGAGAAAGATAAGACAGACAAGACCAATCCCGAACGCAAAAACAAGCCGAATGATGGAGCGGACAAAAAGCCTGTTAAGATTCCGCAAGAGATTCCTGATAATGGTCCACTGCCCAAGCTTCAAATCAATGGAAAAGAGGAAACCTACCCTGAATCAAAACGATTCGATTATGAGGACAGCTATGGCAAAAGCAAGATTGCTGACCCTTACCAGTGGTTGGAAAAAACCGATTCAAAAGAAACAAAAGACTGGGTAAAAAAGCAAACAGACTTAACAGAGCGATATCTTGCGGGCATTCCACAACGTGCGGATTTGCTGCAGCGCCTCGAAAAGGTTTATGACTACGAGCAGCGTTGCGATATGTGGAAGCAGGGCGACAAATATTATGTGTGGAAGCAAGATGGAAAGAAAGAGCAGCCTGAACTCTGTGTGATGGACAATTTGGGAGACAAGCCCCGAACGATTCTCGCCCCAAGCAAACTCAGTGCAGACGGGCACGGCATTGTGCGCAACGTCACGATTTCAAATGACGGTAACTTCGCGAAGTTTAACTATGCTGACTGCGGACAAGACAAAACACGAACAGTCATTTATGACATTCAAGCGCAGAAGGAAACAACAAAGCTACCGAAGGGTGTTTCATTTGAAAAAAGAGAACCGAGTGTTTCCATAGGCTCTCACCCTGAAGTACTTGCAAACATTGACAGCGGCACCTTATTGATGAGCAATAAAAATGCACAGAACAATAAAATTGTTCTGGTTGACGAAAAGACTGGCGAGTCAAAAGACATTATTCCAGAAACAAAGGATCTACTGCTCGAAACAAAAATGGTCGGCGGAAAAATTCTTGCTCACTATCTTAACGATGCCTGCAGCGAATTGAAACTCTTCGACACTGATGGAAAGCTAATCAAAAACATCGATCTCCCAGGGAGAGGCAGTGTACGAAGCATAAATGGTTCCGACAAAGATAAGGATTTTTTCTTTACCTATTCAAACTTCACGACACCAAATATGGTGATTAAATGCGATGCATCCACTGGGAATACTCACACTGAATTTCAATCAAAACCTACATCCTTTAACCCTAATGATTTCGTCACGGAAGAGAAGGTCTGTAAAAGCAAAGATGGCACCCCCGTGCATCTTTTCATAGTTCATAAGAAAGGTTTGGAATTAGACGGAAAGAACCCTGCTTACCTACACGGATATGGCGGGTTTGGAATAAATAGAACTCCGGTGTTCGACAACGGTAACATTCCATGGCTGCAAGATGGTGGCATATTGGTGGTTTCAAACCTGCGTGGAGGTGCAGAATACGGCGAGAAATGGCATCAAGGTGGAACGGGCGTAAACAAACAAAATGTATTTGATGACTACATCTCTTCCGCGCAGTACTTAATCGATAACAAATACACAAACGGAAGCAAGTTATCTATCGGCGGACGCAGCAATGGTGGACTGCTAGTCGGAGCAACTCTCGTACAGCGTCCGGACATGTTCGCGGCTGCGATTCCTGAAGTTGGACTATTCGACATGCTGCGCTTCCCTCAAATTGGACCAGGCGCAAGTTGGCAGCAGGAATACGGCTATCCTTCAAATCCAAAAGACTTCCAGAATTTTCTAAAGTACTCGCCATTGCATAATCTCAAGCGAGGCGTTGGACTGCCTGCGGTTCTGACAATGACAGAAGCAAATGACGATAGAGTCATTCCCTCCCATAGCTTTAAGTTCACTGCTGCCGCACAACGCGCTCAGGCAAACGAAAAGAATGCAGTGCTTCTCTATGTTGGTGCAAGAGCAGGGCATGCCGGTGATGGAGGGCATGGATTCGAAAAAGCACGTACACAACAAATCGAAGAATATGCCAGCAAATGGGCATTTCTCAAAAAGGCGATGAATATCAAAAACTAGTCAGCGCGCAACCAGCCGCCGTGACCATCCGATTTAGCCTTGTGCATCACCACTGGTACATCTGCCGAGGAATAGCTAGGCTCTTTCTTGTTTACCCGAACCTGCACGCGTTCCACCTGAGCTGGTTCAACAGTGGCTTTTGCTGCAGGCTCTGCTGTCTCAGCAGATTCCGGTACACCCCGAAGAGCCGGACCTGGCTCAGCGAATGCTTCCTGAATAGTGGAACCATCTACGGTACCAGCAGCAGACGTTGTCTCTGTTAGAGCTTGTCCCTGTTCAGTTTGTACAACAGCACTTACGCTACTCTTAGCAAACTCTGTTTCGGCATTGGCAGGCGAGACATCGGTAAGTTTAGTAGACCAGGATGGGTCGGCAACTGCACTCGCTTCGGATGGAATGTCCTTGGAAGGATTGTCGTCAGAGACTTTACCCTTTGGCACATAGGCGACCTTAGGAGCTGGCGCCTCTGGGTCTCTGTGAAACAAGTGAGGTCTTGGAATTTCGCCCATTCGCTCTTTGGCATATGCTGGTAAAAGTGAGCCAGCACGCACCGTCAGAGCAAATGCCCGCGCGCCGAATAAGGTTGTATTCGCTACCACTGGTACCGCAGCTGATATCACACTTGCAGCAAGTGGCAGAGCCATAGGTGCAAGCCTGTAAGCAATGGCAGTCACCGGGTCGACAGCCTGAGCACTTGCAATCGGACATTGCGAGAGACCAGCCATGAGACCCAGTGCGACGATAGCCTTGTTACGAGTATTCATACGTCTCCTTTCGTGAACCTTGGACTCCGCGGAACTACGATGTTTCCAAGCGGTCAGTATGGGATACATAGAAATAGTATTTGTTTTTTGTTCAATTTAATAGTGGCAAAGAGATACTGACATCCACCGATTTACGGATGCATAAGAAAGCTTCTCGCCCCGCATTGATAAGGAGCCGATTCTTTACTTTCTTAGCTACACTTAAGAGATCCACGCAGCTTTACAAGCCGCAGAAGTTTCCCTGACTTCTGCGCGATGAACTTCCTGCAAGCGAGTGATACCATTGACTCTAATAGCCGGTGAACTTGATGACGAACGACAAACAAATTATTGTCAATTACAATCCGCATGCGCCCAGTCCGAGAAACGGACAGCACTGGTTAATTGTTGCACTTTCAATTCTTGCTGCACTTTATTGCTACCTTCAAGTGATAACGCCGAACAGAGAGATAGCCGAGATTCTGCGCTCACAGGACGGATGGAATTTGAGCGATCTCAAACTTCCAGAAAAATACTCGTTCGTCAAAGCAGAGATTGAAGCATACCCTATTACGAGTGCGACCCAAACTGTAGGTCCAGCTTGGGTTCAAGGCAACACTACTTATCCCATAATCAAAACAATCGTAGCCACCAGTCACCAGGCAGTAGAATGGTTGGGTTTTGGTAGCGTTGCGCTTTCAGTGCTGCTTCTTCTGTGTACTCTATTTTTTGCATCACGAACTGCTTCAAAAGTCATCTTGAACGGAGAAGGAATCAAACTAAACAGCGCGTCAAAAACGACATTTTGGAATGAAATATTGGAGGTCGATTACGTCAATCACGCTGCGATTCCCGGAGCCGGAGAAATAGTGATTCGAGCAGGAGAGAAAAAGACTCTCCGAATAAGGCTCGCAGGAATAAGTAAGGAAGAAAAAGTCCTCCTCATCAACGCACTTCAGGATTCGCCAGCAAAGCTGAACATTGCCCCAAATTTGCTGGCTATCGAAGGACACTAAGTTACTACGCACCGTCCAAGCACTTTTAAGAGATTCACGGGGAAGTTAGTTCTGACTATTGCCTGAAACAAGTCTTAACGTCAGCTGTCCTTGCGCAGTCTTAGTTTTGAGAATTATGAGTTGAGAAAAAGGGTTCACAAGTGGTTCTCTTGATAAGATTATGTTCGTATCCCAGGGGTTGCCGACGATGCCTAAAGTACAGAACTACCGCCGCCAAACAGTGCAGAAACAAGTTATGCCAAAAACTCAAATGCCTAAGCCGCCAGAAATTCCAGCGGAGCCTGGCAAGCAAGACAAGCTGTGCAAGTCCATATTTATTGGTGGGCTTAGCTTCGGTGTCGTTCTTCTTGTTGGTTCTTCTTACCTCCTGTCGCAAGGATTCGTCACTGCTTTTAAGCACTCACCAGTAGATTGGCTGACAGTGGTCGGGTTGACAGTTGTAACCGTCGTGCTGGGCTTCGTTCTCAGAGGAATTATTTGGGCATCATTCGCTGGCGTGGCAATGTTAGCTAGTCAACTTCAAGCATTTCACGCGCAAGAAATGGTCTGCAGCATCGCACTAAAATACAAAAAGTTTTTCCCCGGAAGCACTGCGTGGGCATCTCAAGGCAAGATGGCTATGATGGCAAACAAGCAACAGTGGAAAGAACTCATTGCATTTGGCTCGCAAGAATATGATGCAACAAAGAAAAAGGATCAGAATCTAGCTCCTCTTTGTGCATACATTGGAATGGCGCAACAAATACTTGGTGACTCGCATAGCGCAATTGTTTGGAACGAGCGTGCAATCGAATACTTCCAGCAAGGAATGGAATCGTTCAACAAAGTGACACCAGATGCGAAGGTGCCAAATCGTGAGTTCGTAGACAATATCATCATGCAGTACGCTAGTGCCTATGCGAATCTTGGTTCAAACTACTTTGCAGTCAACAACTTTGGCAAGGCAAAGAAGAACTTGAACTCAGCTCTTGAAGTTCTAGCCAAGGTAAAAGAATCAGCGCAGAAAGATATGCTAGTCAAAGGTATTAACGAGCACTTAGCGCGTTTGAAACACTGGTAGATCAACTGAATAGTCAAAAGAAGAAATGCGGCGATTCAGAAGATCTCGCCGCATTACTTGTCTTTAGCACGCGAAACAATCAATTCCTGTGCCGCAATCCACTGATGCATATCCCGTTTCGCTAACGCTGTAGCCATGAGTTCCGGAAAGAGGTCGGGCGTGCAAGCAAAAGATGGAATATCCATAGCTGCAAAAGCAGCAGCATTGTTGTGGTCATACAAGGGAGCACCATCATCGTTCAAAGCCAACAAAGCTACTGCATTCACTCCAGACTGAACCATAGACGCCATGCACTTTAGCATTGCATCATTGTTGCCGCCTTCAAACAAATCACTAATCAAAACAAACACAGTTTCAGAAGGAACTCGAACCAGTTGCTTGCAATATTGCAATGCACGATTGATATCGGTGCCCCCACCAAGTTGAACACCGAACAAGACTTCTACAGGATCTTGAAGCTTCTCAGTCAGGTCGACAACCGCAGTATCAAACACAACAAGAGACGTGCGCAAAGCAGGAATAGAGGACAGTACCGCAGCAAAAATACTTGAGTAAACCACAGATGTAGCCATTGAACCACTCTGGTCTACGCACAAGATAATGTCTTGCATTGAAGAGCGCTTGCGCCCATACCCTATGCGTCGCTCTGGAATAATGGTGCGAAAATCTCTTTGATAATGTCGCAGATTGGCTCGAATGGTTCGGTTCCAATCGATCTCATTATGACGAGGACGGTTATTTCTATTCGCGCGATTAATGGCACCGATGACGGCCTGCCTGGTTTTGTTTTCTAGACGCTTTAGAAGATCTTCCACAACACGCCTGACCACAAGCCGCGCGGTTTCTTTTGTCTTATTCGGCATTGCATGAGAGAGCGTCATAAGTGTTGCCACAAGATTCACATCAGGTTCTACAGACGCGAGTAGCTCTGGTTCAAGCAACATGCGCTGAATGTTCAAGCGCTCAAGAGCATCCTTTTGCATCACCTGCACCACTGAAACAGGAAAGTAAGTGCGAATGTCACCAAGCCAACGAGCCACGTTTGGTGCGGAAGCACCAAGCCCCGACTTTCGTGACTTGCCTTTTCGCTCTTCCTCAAGCTCAGCATCATAAAGAGCACTGAGGCAATTATCCATGCTCAGATCTGTGCCAGACAACGAGCATCCAGTACCATCGCTTTGATTGCCACCAAGCAAAAGTCGCCAGCGGCGAACGCGCTCATCGTCATCAGGATTGTTCATAAGAGGTCCTTCATTATTGACAGCTGAGAGTCAGTATTTGGGTCCGACACTTTTTCAATCGGAGAAAGTCCCAATAACTTGTCCAAAATAGGAAGAATCTTTTCCCCACGCTCTTTGTTCAAAAGTAAGCTAGTGCTTGAGCCAGACTTGTTGGAAGAGACTCGCCCAGCAGTTCTGGCAATACGCTCTCCGATCTGTCGGCGCTCAGGCGGAGCATACGTCGCAAAGGTTCTGCGCAGTAGCGGCAGAATCTCTTTGAAATTCTCTTCTTGAAGCTGACGCACCCATTGATCTACAACATCGAGCAAATCGCTGTCGTGAATCAAAACAGCCCCGCTTCCTCGCAAGAATCCATCTGCCCACAGGGCACCATCAGTAGGGTCACCAGCGGTGGATAATGCCAGTCCAAACCTGCGAGCCGATTCGCCACTTTCCATCAGCCGTCTGTCGAAGAGTAAGCGGCAGGCGCGCCCTGCTATAAGGGGACTGATATTTTCGGTGTCAGCGATATATTGCATTGTATCCATCCATAATTTATTGTGCTCAGCATTCTGCAATAAACCAACGGAGGCATTGACCTTCATTAAGTGTTCGTACATTTCCTCCGCAGCATCAGCATCAATAGCAGAACAAGCTGGGGCGAGTCCAACACAAATGCGACTCACCAGACCATCGAGAATTTTGCTAACCGATTGCAAGTCAGTCTTACGTACGTTGCCATATCTGGCGACCTGAACCAGTGCAGGAAATGCCGCCATCAGATGTTTCACATCAACAGCAACAGCCGCTTCTGTTTGCACACGATCCATTACGTGATCGACAGCATCTGGCAGATCAGCAAGCAAAACCTTGTCGAGAATGTGGATTAATTGCGAAAGTTCAACGACCTTGTCACTTTCGTTTTTAGCAAACGCAGCTGCAGCTTCTGCGAGAGTTTTTCCCCAGACACTGGCTTCAATCAATTTGATTGCATATTCTGGAAGCCATCGCACAGCCCAGAATTCATGAAAGCTTCCGCTCTTACCGCTGACGTCGACCTTGTTTCCCCAGTCAATATTCAGAATGAGAAAACGATGCAGCATGTGACTTCGAGAAAGGTCGTTAGCATTTCGCAAATCTAAATCGTAATTTTTCTCAGCAGCTTGAGCAGGCATTCTCAAACGCTTTTGTTCAGCTTCTACATTCTTCTGCAATGGTGTGCCGGGAAGCTCTGATGGAACTTCGCCCATCATTGTTCCAATTTCAAGTTTTTCGTGGATGATCTGCATCGGAACATCGCTTCCAAAGCAGAGCACTGATTTGATGGCTTCAGAAATCTCATTCAGGCCTGGCAGCGGAAGCCCCCGCATACTGCCCAGGGTTTCAGCAAGTCTCACTGTCTCGATTACGTGTGCGGAGGACGCATCGAGATCTTCCGCGCGCAAAAGTCGCGCTACGGTGATCAACCATTTTTCCACGACATTTTCCGTGCAGGTCCAAAGATGATGATACCAACCTGGTGATTCAATGCCGGCACCATAACCACTGGAGAAAGCAAGTCGAGAATGCGTCCAGGGAATCCACGTTGCTTGCACTTTCATCTTAGCCAGCCCTTTCAGCAGCGACTGATCTTCTTTTGCACTGGGCATTTTCTTCAGTGCAGGAACATGCCACGCTCCACACACCACAGCAATGCGCTGACAACCTTCCTTAATAGCCGCGCGAATCATCTGACGCATATGTGCTTCACGCAGGGGGTCAACGTCAGTTCCTATTAGCTCATCTTCTTTGAGTTCTGTACGCAAAGCAGTCATTGCCTCTGCGATGGCATCAAACACATCAAGGTCTTGCCGCCTGTGCTCAACAAGGTTTTCCCACCAGCGTTCACTGTCTTCATAGCCAGCAAGCCTTGCAAAATAACCGAGCGGGTCTTTCCTCAATCGCTTTAGTTCATTTCGCTGCGGATTTGAAGCATCAGCCTCCGGAGCATCTGACTCGGAAGCATCCGTCTCGTCAGCCCCTGCGTCAGCCGAGTTATCCTCTACGATAGCGTCGCTTTCGTTCACGCTCTCGTCCGTAATGTCACTCTTCTCTATATCTTCAAGTCCTATTCTGGCATCAGTGCTGGCTGCAATATCGCCACCAGATTTGGTATCATCAGTAGCAAGCCCAGCTTGCGATTCGCTATTTTTTAATTCGTCATCTTTTTGCTTGTCTAGACCAAACCAATTAGTCATTGGCAGATCCATAAACCGAACTGGAATGCCAGCTTTCACGCCAAATTTGAGGGCCTGCCATTCAGGCGAAAAAACTGCGAAGGGGTAGTAAACAGCACGTTTCAAATCATCACTTGCATAAATCAGCAATGAAACAGGTGGCTTCAAATTTGCATTTGCAAGATGCTGCAGAAGGTCATTTGCTTCCGGTGGTCCCTCTACCAAAATGCAATCGGGTTGCAACTTATTCAGACTTGCAAGCAAACTTCTGGCAGAACCAGGCCCATGGTGCCTGATTCCAAAAATATTGACCCTATCCTCAGCAGCCACGTCGAGACCTTTATGCTAAATCTCGACAAGAACGATACAGATCTTTCCAGTCTTGCCGTTCTTTCACCACAGTCTCAAGATATTCTTTTAGAACGACTCTATCTTGCACAGGGTCCTTCACGATTGCTCCTATGACTCCAGCTGCCAGGTCATTTGCTTGCAACTTTCCATCGCCAAAGTGAGCTGCAAGTGAGAGCCCATTGGTGACGACAGAGATGGCTTCAGCAGTGCTCATTGTTCCACTGGGAGATTTAACTTTCGTCTTACCGTCTTGGGTAATACCATTTCGCAACTCACGGAAGATAGTGACCAGGCGGCGAACCTCTTCCAGAGCTGGTGCCTCCGCTGGAATTTCCAGAGCACGCCCGAGCGCTTCAACTCGGCGACGAACGATTTCGACTTCTTCATCAAGTGTATCTGGAACCGGCAATATAACCGTGTTGAATCGCCTTTTCAGGGCGCTAGATAATTCATTCACACCGCGGTCTCGGTCGTTGGCAGTTGCAATAACATTGAAACCCTTCACAGCTTGAACCTGTTCATTCAGCTCAGGTATTGGAAGTGTCTTTTCAGAGAGAATAGTAATAAATGAATCTTGCACATCTGCTGGAATGCGGGTCAATTCCTCAATTCGAGTAATCATGCCCTCCTTCATTCCGCGCATCACTGGCGATGGCACCAGCGCATTCAGACTGGGACCTTCCGAAAGTAGCCGAGCATAGTTCCAACCATAGCGCACCGATTCCTCAGACGTTCCAGCAGTCCCCTGCACAAGCAAGGATGAGTCTCCAGAGATGGCAGCAGCCAGGTGCTCAGATAACCATGTTTTAGCAGTTCCGGGCACTCCCAACAGAAGCAAGGCACGGTCTGTAGCGAGAGTCGCGATAGCAATCTCAACCACTCGTGATTTGCCTATATACTTCGGAGTAATTTCAAAACCATTATCGAGCGTTCCACCTAGAATATAAGTGGACACTGCCTGTGGAGAAAGCTTCCAGTTAGGCGGGCGCTGTCGCTTATCGTTTTTTGCAAGCTCAGCTAATTCTTCTGCGAATTGCTGTTCGGCATGTTGGCGAAGAATCTCCATAAGCTCTGAACTAGCCATTGTTCTATCAATCTCCTCTTAAATCCTAAACTCTGAAACGTTTCAAGTTTCCTGGAAAGCCTTACCAATGCGCTTGCGTAAATCAAGATTATTGATCATCGGCGTCAGCACGGGGTCTACCGAACCAGTAGTCCATGTATCTGCGACCGAGTTCCAAACATCCAAATTCAAATAGTTTCCGATTTGAGTCATCGGTGCGCCCCAGATAACTGCCGTCGTTTTTTGCATGATATGTGTTCGAATACAACGAAGAATGACCTTCGAAAACTCTTCTGACCATCTACCTCTCGTTGAGAACAGCAGCTGCAGCGCACTTCCGCTGTACTGTCCGTAATCACCAAGCGAAAATCGACGTTCCTCAACCAGGCGCGTAATAACAGCTTCCTGCTCAGCAGAATTCAGCAAGCCAAACAAAATGTCGGGTCGTTCAAGATTTCCAAATTCAAATAACAAACGCGCAAAGCCATGGTCCTGAAAGCGTATAACAGATGCTTCTAATCCTTTGTATAGAGCACTCTTCCACTCGGAGCCGAGTATGGTTTCAATCCATTCCCTTTCAGAGAGATTGTATTTTGCCAGCAAGCTACGATGGTCTACCATGGAAAAAATCTGCAGGAGTGCCCAGGCTTTGTCACCGAGCTGAGCGTGAACAGGTTTCTGTACGAACCCGTCACGAACAATTGATTTGTCTACATCATCAGGAACATTCACGAGAATCTCAAAGCGCTTGGTTCCGCGTCCACCAACCAATTTTGCGAAGATATTTTCCTTTGGCTCTTTTATTTCGGCGATACAGTTTACGGCACGAAGTGTGCATCTCTCGTTCAAGCGACTAGCTGGAATTTTGAAAAGCAAGTCTTGTACTTTGTTTCGCACTTCCTTCAATCGGTCGTCGAGAGCCTCGTTTTCTAAAAACTCTTCATCATTTATAGAGAGCCCCTCTTCAAGGGCTACAACAAGTCGCGCACGGTTGCTCGAATTTTCATCTTTCCATGTGGAACGCAATAGGAAGAGAGCAGCTCTCGCATCAACTTTGCGCTTTGTCTTAAGTGCCACAAATCTCTCGTCGAGACTGCCAAAGTCCCACTGTTCTTGAATTGTTTGCTCGTTTGTCGAAAATTTTTGCGCAGTTCTGAGTCCGTTAATGTAGGCCCATTCGCTATTGTACTGAGCCAACCACTTACCACGCTCTCCGATAACTTCTTTTACGTGTTCTTGCAATGATTCATCTTTCTTTGCTGCATCTAGCAAGAGACACACCATATCGTGAGGCAGTCTTTTCTCAGCTTTATTTGCCAGGCTCAGCCATTCCTGTAATAGCTCCGTTTGCCTGGCATCGAGTATGTTGCGCAACAAGGTTTTGGCAGGTGGGGATACAAGTTCTTTGTATTCAGGTGGTGCGGGTAAGTCTGGCAACTCTTCAGTATAGGTCTCTAAAACTTGACCCGATTTTTCATATAGCCAGACGAGTGCAGCTAAATGAAGGAAGGCTCGTTCACGTCCCAGCTTTTCACGCTTTAGTTTCAGTGCCTCAAGCTTCGCAGTTAAGTCGCCAGATCCAAGCAGATCGGGAAGCCCCTGTTGCTCAGTGCCAAGAATTGCCACTGATATCAATTCATCCTTATGTGACACTCGGCACCGCCTTACTATCAAGCCGGTAAAATGTTCCGTCGCAAACAGCCGATAAAAGCATCAGTCTGCGTCCATTCCATTCGCCAAATATACTGAATGGATAAGCTCCGGAAAGAGCAAGCACATGCCATTTGAGACCTTCGCTTGAGCGACTCAAGGGAATGAGTTTGTTTTCTGAGTCAATAATCAGAAGCTCTTCTTGAGCAGGAACGGCTCTTACATTTTCAATCGATACGGGAAAAGTCTCGATGAAAGGGTTGCAAGACAGTGCAAGAGCATAATCTTCGAGGAAAGCTTCAGAATGAGCATAGCCTCTCAAACTTGCGATACCATCTTTGGTATCAGCCTTGCTTTTCAGAAGAGCTCTAATAGGATAGTTTCCTGGAAAAAAACACAATTCTGCATTGTATGAAGAGCCCGCACTGAATGAACTATCAAGTGGAGCATTGCCATGAGCGAAACTGAGAATCAAAGCCCAACGCCCTGTCTTTTCACCACGAAGCCAGGTTCGCTGTGTTCGAAGTTTGTCCTCCGCATCAACTCTCTGACCTAACACATGCCAAATATCTTGCAGTCCGGGCTTTGCAAGAACGTCCTCCTGGCTCACCGCAAAACCAATTGCAGCTCGAACATCTTGCTGCACATTTTCCGGGAGCTCATTGATGTTTTGAAATCCCTCAACAATCGTATGCATAAACGACAATTGTTCTATCAATCGCGATTGCCAGCCTTCCCCGGAGTTTGGAATACCAGCACACGAGCGCAAGAGCCTCGCCAGACCAGGAGCCTGAGCATCAGTTAGCCGTGCCGCTTGCTTTTCCCAAAATTGGTAGGACTGCGCGTCCAATCCAGAAAAGCCCTGCCGAATGCGGTCTTGCAACCAGAGGCTGAAGTCATTCAGCCCTGATTCCACCTTTGAATGTCGACTCGCCTGCCGCTTTGCTTTAGCGACAGGGTCGACAGGCGCTGCATCCTCAGCCTTCTTAGCCTTCTTTTCGGCGCGCTCTTCCCGACTCTTCAGCCACTCTTCTACCCATGATGGTGCTTCTGATGCAAAAGAAGCACTGTCTTTCATGTTGAGATACATCAATGCCATACAGTGCTTACAGGGAATTTTTCTACTTGGGCATGAGCACTTGAATGCGGCTCCCGCAATATCGATACAAGCTTGATATGGTTTGGAACCAGAGCCTTTACACTCTCCCCAGAGAGCCACTTCGTTTGCTCCAAGACTTGCCCAGTTCGTCGCATACGCTAATTGACGGCCTGCCACGATTGAATTTTCATCAGGCGCAAAGTTAACTACTTGTTCTTCCGTAAATGCTGGCATCTAATCCCTGCTGAAGGAATGGAACAAAATATAAGTGGCAGATCAATATACAGAGCAATTGATTCTGTTAGCATTCTACGCCCATATTTAGCTGCTGCAGCTGAAAAGGATCTTCAATTCCCACGATGATTTTTTAATCTCGATTTGTTTCTTAGAACCGCTACTCATATTTTCGGATCTCTTTACGTAGAACATACAGAATCAGATCCCATCAATGCTTCAATGGATATATCAAAAGTTAGGGGGAGTACACACTTTTCAATTCATGCTAAAAAGATATCGAAAGTACATATTGCCATTACTTGCACTTGCAAGCGCGCCTGCCTTCGCAAATATCGAACCTGACGAAACAAAAGAAGTGGACAAGTTTTATGACGAGCTCCAAAAGGACAGAGACGTAGCAAAGAAGCCATATCGATCAGGCATCTATTCATATATTCCAACACTGGAATACGACACTCTATCCAATTTAACTGTGAAGCGAGGGAAGCGCACGGTCTTCTCGGAAACATCCTCAGCCAGCGACAATCAGCGATGGCTCGTCCACCCAATCACAAATGCGACTGACAAGAGCATGCGATTGAAATTGGATCGCAGCTTGTACAACGTAGTGGGCTCAAAATACAAACGTTCTCAAAATCCCTTCGTTGACATCAACGGTGATGGCCAAGCTGAAATTATTCTCGAAGAATGGAGTGGTGGCGCACACTGTTGTTATACATACAAGGTGTACAGCCTGGATAGAAAGAATCACTTGTGGGGCAGCATTGTCGCAAGAGATGGTACGTTTGCTTTCGCTGACATTGATGGAGATAACAAAGTAGAAGCCATTGGTCCAGACTTCACCTTCGCTTACTGGAACACATCATTTGCAGGCTCGCCAGCCGGCGTAGTCATCCTGCGCCCGTCTAGAACACAGTTTACGGTCGCGCTGGATTTGATGCGCACACCTAAACCCAGCGACAAAGAGCTAAACGCACTAATAGAAAAGACCAAAAAAGAGATAGCCGAGTATAACAAGGACTTCAAATCAAATGACGGAACGGGCTTCAGCCTCTCCTCTGAACTCTGGAGTAGAATGATCGATTTGATTTACACAGGTCACGCGAACGAAGCCTGGGAACTCTGCAGAAAAGCCTGGCCGGCAGGCAAAACTGCGCTGATCTGCAACGATCAAACAAAGAACAATGATTGCGCTGCAGGTGGACCGAACGAATTCATAGATGTATTCCTTGCAAAACTAAAAACCAGCCCCTACTGGAATGGTTTGAAAGCACTGAACAGTGGAGATAAATTGATGAACAGAGGTTCAAGCAAGAAGAAAGAGCAAGCCAGAAAAAAAGTCATTATGGAAGCCGGCGAAGTTTGCGATTCAAAAAAGAAAAAATAGCAATGCACAGCAAGATTCGAAATTAAATCTTCATGCCGAAATAACGCAAAGTTCGATTCCACCAACGCCATCCAAACAGAGCTGAAAAAGCATTCCGTTTCGCCTCAAAGGGAATACTTTGCCCTTCAGAGCTGATTTGCGCATTCATAGTTCCGAAACTAAATGAGCCATCAATGGAAATGAGAGGACCTATTTTTTCGTCTTCTGTAATAACTGAGCCACTAAGGTTTTTAGGTACAGCACTCTCATTGCCCGCCGGTACCTCTTCAAGTTGATGCGACACCGATGCCTTGTCGGAATGAGCGCTAACGCCACCAATTGCAGTGGCATCATCAGCCTGCAACTGCAGCTTAAACTTGTTATCGTCGAGCATTTTCCCGTCAACGATTTTGTACCGTTCTTTTGTGCGCAAAGTCGCAAAGCCAGAAAGTCGATCACTCTCTTCGCTGATTTCTATCTTCAAGGCACCGTTTCCCGGAATGCTTCCTACGTATACACCCTGTACTTCGGCATTGATGATCATAGAGCAAACATAAGCCAGACCTAAAATGGGAATCAACGGAATGATTGTTCTGAAAAGGAAAACGACCACTCCATCCCAAGCCTGGCTGGTCAGCGATTTGCGAGTGCCTGTTTTAATGCCTGAGCTACGCATTTTTGCAGCCTCAGGGTACCAGGTCGGGGTTACGGTGATAGAGATAGCGAATCGACGCAGCATCATTTCCTGATATTTGGCCTGCGCCATAATTAACACTCATCAAATCAACTCTGTTCAAACTGTGCCCATCAATTCCCAGCACATGTCCCATCTCGTGAGCAGCGGCAGAGACAAGTTTATTCAGAGGCATTGGCACAGACTGAGAACCAGTAAGGTCGGTCGTTCGCAGAATCATTACTATGGGTCGACGACTTCTGTTTATGAGGTCAGAATTGCCAGCATTCAGCGCATTTGATATAGCAGAAAACGGAAGTAAATGCTTCGACGTATACCCACGAATGTCGTTTGCAAAAAGACCTAACCCTAGCTTATTCACAAAATGGTGCGTCCAGAAAACGTAAACGTCAGCTCCATCAGGGTTGTCCGTGACCTCAAAATTGAAAAGCCCCTCACTTTGAAATCGTTTCCATTGATTTATTCCTTGAGCAGCAGCCTGCCACATCTGGTCGTTGTAACCCTCAGCCTGACTCAGATTGTTAAAGAGTTCGGGATTGTTTTTTGTTTGGTAAACCAATTCCGGCCAACCAGCCACGTTATCCACATTGTCGAGGGGTCCCCCGCTTGTAGGATCGCTACCCGCACCGTCGAGACTTATGCCCGGTGAAATGCAGATTTTCAGAGGCATGAACTGGGGTATGCATCTTGCAACCTTAGAACCTTGGTAAAGACACTGAGGGTAAGGAGCTCCACCGACAGCAGCAGCTTTGCCAGCAGGCTTCTTGGCAGGCGCAGAAATTGCGCCTCCAGCTTGCAATATCGTTAGCAACAGAGACAGTGCAAAAGCCGCCGTTTTTGGCAAAAGCTGCTGGCAAAAGGTTCTTGGCTTCACATTTAATTCCTCTGCGCCTTCACAGATCTAGCATTGTACACGGCAGAGGCATGCGCTGCATGGCATTTAATATCGTCGATTAAGTTCCCAGTTCCAGGCAGACTTAATTATTGTCTTGAGCTCATAACGTGGAGACCATCCCAATACTTTCTTAGCTTTGGCGTAGTCAGCCACCAAGACGGGCGCATCGCCAAATCTTCGCGGAAACAATTTCATGGGCGCAGTCTTTCCGGCCGCCTCGTTGCAAGCATCAATTATTTCTTTAACTGAGGCACCATGGCCGGTGCCAAGATTTATCCCCTCGGCATAAGATCCTTTAGAAAGGAGGTCTAATGCAGCTATGTGAGCACTGGCAAGATCATACACATGAATGTAATCGCGAATACACGTCCCGTCGCGAGTATCGTAGTCATCACCATAAACTTCAAGACAATCTAACTTTCCGCTGATGGCTCGAAATACGTTAGGAATAAGATGCGTTTCTGGGTCGTGAGATTCACCTATTTCGCCATTGTCATCAGCACCGGCAGCATTGAAATATCGAAGCGCAAAAAATGAGAAGCCCAGAGTCTCGTGCAGTGAATAAAGCATCTGTTCAACCATGTACTTAGTATGACCATATGCGTTAATAGGAACTTGTGGATGTGTCTCTGTCATTGGCACCTGAAGCGGGTCACCATAAGTTGCACAGGTTGAAGAGAACACTATTTTCTTGACGTTAGCCAGACTCATTGCTTCCAGAAGTGCCATTGTCTGTCCAAGATTGTTGTTGAAATACTTGAATGGATCCTTTTGTGACTCTCCGACAAAGATGCTGGCAGCAAAATGCACCACTGCTTCAATCTGATGCTTTTTCATCAATTCGCTGAGCACTTCCTTGTCGCCCACGTTTAATTGATGAAAAATGACTCGATCGCTCAAGGGTAAACTCTCAATATGACCAGCGCTCAGGTTGTCTACAGCAAGAACGCTGCCATCAGGAACCGAGCTAAGGTACTTTCGTACGAAGTGACTGCCGATGTAGCCTGCAGCACCAGTAACTAAAATCATATGAGACCTCTTTCCTGCAAAAGCAAGCAGCTTACAAGATTCAATGTAATACGATAGAGGGCAAGTCGCTTTGTCCGATAAGATTCTGTCACAAACTAAGAAAACATATCAAGGACCTTTAACGGTGGAAAAGGATCTAGCAACTCTATCTTCACGAGCCAGAGCCTGCCAAGAGAAGATCCATGTTTTCAGGTTTGGTGTCTTATTCGATACTAGTTCTATGGGCGATACCAGTCGAAGTGGTACTAGCTGTAGAGTCGCAAGAAAAAAACTTTTTGGCTTCTCATGCTAATAGGGATAGAAGGTGAGATCTTCAAATCGCCTGACACATAAGCATTTACAGCGCAGCCACCAACACAGAGAGTTCCCGAGAATGTCCAGCAACAGATAAAATGTTCTGGACAATATCGATCGTGCGACCCATAATATGGCCAAACCACATCGAGAGTTAAAAGATGATTACTACGCAAGCGCACCTTTCTCACCTTCCAGCTGCTGATGATGTCGATTTAGATTCCCTCGAATATTTGTTTGGTTCTGGCAGCAAGCCGAAGCAAAAGACAATTCCATGGGTCGAGATAATTTCCGACTCCGAAAAATTCGACATAATAAAGGAAGAGCTGCAAGCGAAAATTGACTTACTTGAGTTGCGTAACGATGTGACGAACTCCAAATTACAGCGAGCCATGTTATTCATTGGATATTTAAATGGAATGGTTCATGAGCGCGACCAACAGCTTAAAGTGCTACCTGACCTACGCTTCACTGCAGCGCAGGCAATAACACTCAGAATTGAAAATGAACGTTCAAAAGAAAAAATTCAGGAACTCGAAGAACAGCTGCAACGTCTATCTGCCTCTAAGTGGAAATTGGACGGAATTCTAAATCTAGATTCTTCCGAAAGCTCAGATGAGCTTGCTATTACAATCTTGAATCTACTTGGTCTAGCTGGCTTATCGACATTCTTACTCTCACTCATTCAGTACATTTGATCAGTCCAACAATACATTCGTTTACACAAATATTAACGGAAGGCTTAGAAGCGACAATATTCCTGGAAATGAGGTAAAACTATAAGAGTAATCGCGATTTCGATTGCACACATCCGCAGTATCTCCAGGCGAGGGGTTTGAGGGATCGAGCCCGTCGGGGCAGCACCGACGCTGCGGCCATAGTAAAGGAAAGAGGTTTGACCACTGGTCAAACCTCTTTCCTTTTATTGAAAATTACTGAGGGAAAACTAAAAGAGTCTCTTTTGAGATTGGCAGTCCTGTACGATAGGTGGCTGAATTAGTGCATCCCCAACAAACATCGATCATATGAGCAATAGATATAAGAAGCCAGTCAGAGCCGTTCTTTTAGCCGCCGGACAAGGGAAGCGGATGAAGTCAAATCTCTCAAAGGTACTTCATCCTGTTCTTGGAATTCCGATTTTAGGACGATTGCTGGCAGCGATTGATTCGTTAGACCTTGAGCACGTTCATATAGTGATTGGACATGCAGCAGATCAGGTAGAGGACTATCTGAAGAAGAACCCACCAAAGACCCCGTGGAGCACTCATTTACAGAGTCCACAATTGGGTACGGGTCATGCGCTGATGCAGGTGGCTCCCTCTCTGGAAAGTTTTGAAGGTGCACTTTTAGTGAGTGTTGCTGACTGCCCTCTGCTAAGCGACACAACGCTAGCTGGTTTGATTTACGCCCACCTCAACAATGAGGCAGCCTTCAGCCTGCTCACAACAGTAGTGGATGACGCGAAGAGTTACGGACGAATTGTCAGAGACAGCGACGGAGTTGTTGCCGCCATTGTTGAACACAAAGATGCCACCGAAGAGCAAAAGCGCATCAAAGAAATCAACCCGGCAATTTATTGCCTTGAGTGGCCGACACTCAAAGAAGGTCTCTACGCTCTCAAAAACGACAATCAGCAAAAAGAGTACTATTTGACCGATTTGCTCGCCTGGTCTCGCGAAAAGCAATTCAAGATTTCAGATGCACCATCTAACTGGCGCGAAGTTGCGGGAATCAACTCCAGAAAAGACCTGATGGAATGCAATCAACATATGCATGACCAGGTAATTGAAAAACTACTGCTGGACTCTGGTGTCACTATCGTTGACCCAAGCAGCACTTGGATTGCTCCTGAAGTCACAATCGGACAGGAAAGCACAGTTTTACCAGGGTGCTACATAACTGGAAAAGTTGAAATCGGTGAATCCTGCGTGATTGGACCAAATACTCAAATAACTGGACCAGCCAAAATTGGCTCGCACACACATGTGATGCACAGTGTAGTTATTAACTCGGAAATAGCTTCTCACTGCAAAGTCGGACCCTTTGCACATTTGAGAGAGCAAGCTCTGGTGTCTGAGCACTGCAGAATAGGCAATTTTGTGGAAATCAAAAAGAGCCAAATCTCAAACAACACCAACGTTTCTCACCTTAGTTATATCGGAGATGCATCCCTCGGACATCACGTAAATATAGGCGCAGGAACTCTCACGGCCAACTACGACAGGCTGAGCGGTAAGAAATCAAAAACTGTGATTGGAAACAACTCAAGCACTGGTTGCAACGCAGTTCTCGTCGCTCCGGTGTTTGTTGGCGAAGAGGCTATGGTTGCAGCAGGAACCGTTGTCACAAAACCTGTTCCTGATGGGGCACTGTGCGTGGCACGCCCACAACAAAGGAATATAGAAGGCTATGTTGCTGACAAAAAGAACAGAAACATAGAAGCAACATCTCGATTTCCAGCTATACGACCAGAAGACATCAAAAAAGACTGATTAGATTCAGCTTCTTAAGATGCTCTGTTCACTAAGCTTCTAAACCGACTTAATCAAATTCGGAAGTACTTTCTTGAGTTTCCATTTGTGCAAGAAAGGAGAGTCGGCGCCGCTCCATTTCGCCAAAAGCAGAAGACTCGACTGTCACCATTTTAATCAAGCCAATGGGAATCAAGTGTTTGGAGTAGTTTCTGTCGCCTGGCTTATCGTCGTCACCATAAGTCTCAAGCTCGACATAATCATGCCCGAGACGCAGCATGCGACCGGTGACAAAGCTTCCGTCGGTAAAGTGCAATCGGGACCAACTCCGTTGCTCACAAAGTCTTTCTAGCCTGAGCTTGAGATTCATCATTTCTCCGGTCTCACGATATTGCTGTCAATTTTCTTGATATCTTTTGATTCTAACACTGCTTCCAGTAATTTTTCTCATAGAAGTCGATCACTCACTCTTACGATATGGCTGATATGAAATGAGCATATGCAACCGATCGTATTCTTCTTCTAAGCATAATTGATCCTGCAAACGTAGGTGGGATAATGGTTTATAAGATAGTCAAGGATTGCGATTTAGTAATATCTGAATACAATCGAACTTGTACATCATTTTTAGTTGTCCCTGCCAGCCAACCTAGAAATTAGAGGATTATGAATAATAATAGTTTGCCATCCCATCTGTCCAAGCGCATTGAAGAACTCTGGGGACGGGAGAAAAGCTATTGGGAAGACGAGTTTTACTCAGACGAAGCACTAACCAATCTTGAATATCGCATCGAATTAGAACGCTGCTTCAAGATGGACCCATTGGGTCCTCTGCCTCCGTCGCAACATGATTAATCAGTAATTCTGAAATTCTCAATAAAAATAGCTCGCCATGCTGCCCGGCGAGCTATTTTTATTGAGAATCAGTATTGTTGTTTGCAGCTTCCAATTTTTGCTGCTCTTTCACTTTGTCGAAAACATACTTCCTGGCGGAATTTGCAATCGAACGAGCAATGGTCGTCTGAAACTGCGAATCTTGCAATTTCGAAAGCTCATCGGGGTTAATCATAAACCCAATTTCCATTAGTGCGGCAGGCATTTGAGTTGGCCGACAGAGTGCTAGATTTTGAAAGCGACTACCAAAGTCCTTAAAACCACTGGCTTGTACTAACTGCTTCTGCGCCAGCCTCGCGAACTCTACAGACTGTGGATGATACCAGTAATCAGAGGTGCCGTGCTCAGTCAATGGGTCACGTCCATCAGGCAATGCATTATTGTGCACAGAGATCAACAAATCTGCCTTAGCTGCGATAGCCATATCAACTCGATCTTGAAGAGAGACAAAATCATCTCCCTTTCTCGTCATGAGCACTTTGGCGCCCATTGACTCGAGTGCCTGACGCAGCTTATCAGCGATTTGAAAATTCACTGTTGCTTCTTTGACGCCAGAGCAACCAATTGATCCAATTTCTTTGCCACCATGACCGGGGTCAACACAAATGACGCAGCCTTTCATTGTTCCGGAATCGGGGTCGACCGCCGGAGCATTTTTTACATGTAATACGAGAGTGTTATCTTTGTAATCAGCCCAGAATCCCCATTGATGACTGTTCAGCAGTTGCACGGATAGTTCGTAGTGATTATCACCCTTCTGCTTGAACGAAAGGAAATCGATGAGTTTTGCCACAGCAGAATCTGACGGCTTAGCTAAATCGCTGGTGACAAAATCGGTATCAGCTGTAGCACCAAAAATATGCAACAAGAGTTTTTTCCCTCGCAAATCTTGCTCAATTTGAAAGGGCAACCTCTGCGTAAGAGGAACAGAAATGGTGGCACCATAATCATCAGTGCCCATATTTATGGTACTGACGCGTGACTGAGGAAAAGCAGTGCTGTCATCATCAGCCACCACGTCTTCCTTATTGATCCAACAGTGCTTACCCGAAGAGAGTTCAAACCGCCACCAGTCCCCCTTGAACCCGTCGGCCACCATGCGAACATTTTCTGGAAGTGGAGTAGTTCTAGCGGCCCCAGGTCCGAGGCGCACAATGCAATTTGAATGAGCTGTTTGCATAAGCTGTGGTTGTTTTACAGTACTAAGCGTACCTTTAGCTTTAGCCTTGATTTGCTTCGGTCCGCTTTTCAAAACGAAGGTAGGCGAAACTCTGCTCCAATCATCGCTGGCTTGAACTTTATAAAAGCCCAGATAAAGGTCTTTCACGGCAGCTGGAGAGCGCTGAAAGCTGACACCGAATGCAGTGTCTAGTCCCAGATTGACAGCGGGATGTTTTCCTTGCTTTGTTAGCGCCGGATGCATTGCTATAGCATGGGGTCCGAAAAGAACAGACATCTGAGAACCCGGTGTTGCTCTGGCAGCAAACTGCAAGATGTCACCTGTGCTGACACCAATATTTTCCTTCGGTTCAAGAGACTCTGGCAAGATGTTAAAAGTAGACTCAGTGAGAGGCGCTGCCGGTGCGGGTCTTTCCACCGTAATTTTGAGCCCCAATGCTTCTTTTCCCGGAATTGCAAGCGTAAAATCGTTAGTTCCATAGTTCAGTTTTACAACATGCGCAAAATAACCATCGGCGTTTACCGTTACAGCTTGCCCATTGCAGGTGAGCGCACGCCCGTCTTTCAGTGTTCCCACCAGAAATGTGCTGCTCGCGTCAATCTTGTTATTGTTTTCACCACGTGGATAGACAAGCAAAATACCATCTTTTAATTTGCCAATCGGTTCGGACGGAACGGGATCAGCCAGCGCAATTTTTTTTGTAGACTCTAGACTTGAAGAAGCTCTTTGAGCCTGATTTGCCGTTTTTGGACTTAACTGCGCGCAAGCACTAATCGCCGTCATAAAGAAACTGGTCGAAAGAAAAAATGATAGTGCCGACTTGACCCGTATTTTCATTCCGCAGTCCTTTTCTCTAGAAATCCGACAATAATAGCGTTAATCACGAGCAGGCACATCTCTCATGTCGAGTTTCTTTATTTGCTCTCTTATGGACGCCTGCGTTTGCTTACTCAACTCTTCTTCCAGCTTTTGCTCAGCTTTCAGCTTTGCTTCGAACTCGTTTTTTGCCAGATAGTAATAGCGCAAGTCGTTGATTCTGCGATCGTAAGCCAACATGTACGACTTACTAACAGCATTGAGATCCAACTGCTTCTGCGGCGGAAGAGAATTATTTACCATTTCGAAAACCGAGGAGAAGTCGTGCAGAAAAAATCTGTTGTTCCACAAATAAAATGGCGAAACGAAGAATGTCTTTGTTTTCTCATCGATATGATAATTCAGTCGACTCAACACGAACATTTTGTATGCCCGCTCAGCATCTTCATTTAGAGTGCCGGGTCGATAAGCGTGAGTACTGATGCGGGGTGAGCTTATGTCACCATTGCAAAGCAGAAAAATTGCCTTCCAATTAACCAGAATGATTTTCTCAGCAAGCATTTCCTCTTTTATTTCGGCCAGCGTAAAAATCCTTCCACCCACAGTCAGATGTGCAAGATTGCGCCCACTTTGCTCTTTACTCGGGTAATGATCGACAATACTCTTGATCTCCCCCAAATTGTAGGCGTTTATCCAGAAACAGAGCTGCTCCATCCGTCCCGTGAGTTTAGCCGGGCTAGTCCGAGCAAGCTCATCAATAGCAAGCTTAAAATTGGGGTCGGACTTGAGCTTCTGATAATCAATCAGCCCGTACTTCACATGGCTGCGAAGCAACTCGTCAAAGGACCTGAACTCATAGCTGTCGGGTTTGCTTACATCTAGGGAGACAAGCGCCAGCTGCTCGGGCAAATATTGCAAGTAATTCCCAAAACACAACACCAGCCCCAAGATTAGGGCTATGATGATAATAAATCTGGGTTTCAATTTCTTGCTAGTCTTAACCACACTCACATTTTATCCTTAGATAATCTGTCGAAATCGCATAGAAATAGTAAAAACAGGGAAAAAGGCGAAGAAGGGGTCAAAGTTTTCGGGGGAGACTGGATGAGCCTGTCAGGCAAGGATAAAACCCTAAAAGTCTTACAATTTACCGACACGCATATTTTTAAGGATGCGACCGGCAAATTGCTTGGCGTGGATACCTTTGCGAGTTTTTCTGAGGTGTACAGGCTGGCTCTGGCAAATCGCGGGGTTCCAGACTTTTATCTCATTACTGGCGACCTCTCTCAGGATGAAACGGAAGAGTCCTACCATCGATTATCAGTCGCTCTTTCGAATGCCGGTGCGCCTTGCTACTTTCTGCCTGGCAACCACGACAAGCGCAAAGAAATGACGCGTGGGCTGATACATGAAAAATCACACTTCGACGCGAGCCGTCAGCTGGTCAAAGGCAACTGGCAAATCATCCTGCTTGATTCGCAAGTTGAAGGCGAGGTTGGCGGGCGACTTGAGCAAAGTGAGCTTGACTTCTTACAAAGCTGCCTCGACGAACAACCAGACCTACATGCGCTTGTATGCATGCATCATCATCCCGTTCCGATGGGAGCGAAATGGTTGGATCAAATTGGTGTGGAAAACGGTAGCGAGTTTCTCGAATTACTCGATGCCTACTCGAATGTCAAAGCAGTGCTCTGGGGGCACGTTCACCAGGAGTTCAATGGACGACATAAGCAGAAACTGTTGATGGCGACGCCTTCGACTTGCGTGCAGTTCAAAGCAGCCTCTGACGATTTTGGAGTGGACGCTGTTCCGCCTGGCTACCGCTGGCTTGAGCTTGACCCGGATGGAACGGTAAGGTCAGGTGTTGCAAGAACAGACAAAGTTGCTGGCGGTTTGGAACTATCGTCAGCTGGTTATTAACTAACAACGAGCGTTAGAGATTTATTGCTGCAGACAACCGGACACAAGAACTGTGGCAAGTTGCCATTAGCTACAAAAAGCTCGCGCTAAAGTTCGCGCTAAAACTCACACCTTGAGATGTGCCTGCTTGAAATTGCCCCGAAAAGTTTTGGAGCGTACCGGGGTCGAACCGGTGACCTCATCAATGCCATTGATGCGCGCTACCAACTGCGCTAACGCCCCACAAGAGGAACTTATACCACAAAGACGGCCAAGTTACTGGACATTAACCACTAATATCTTCTTTAGCCGGCGCATAGCCTTGCGGCATGCAGACTGTCACACATTACGCAGAGAAACGAAACTAACAGGTTCGTAAAATGGGTCTTTTATAGGCTCGTAATGCTATGCTTTGAAGCTGCCAGGACCACTTTTTTGTTTAAGAAAAGTCTACAGTAGGAATCTTGAAATATGCGCCATCCGCGAGTTCTAGACAGCAAGCAAGCAATGCTTTTGATCGTTGATGTTCAGGAGAGTTTCCGAAAACAGCTGAAAGATCTCGACAACCTTACTCGAAACATCACAATTCTTGCAGAAGCTGCAAAGATATTGAAAGTGCCGGTTGTTCTCACTGAGCAATATCCACAAGGGCTGGGAAAGACGATTGCAGAAATCGCGGCTTGCTTGGGTGAGCACAAATATTTTGAAAAAACTTCCTTCAGCTGTGGCGATGCTCCGGGATTCCTCGAGATGATGGAAAGCATTGGTCGCAATCAAGTAATAATTTGCGGAATAGAAGCGCACGTTTGCGTTAATCAAACAACGCATTCGTTGATGGCAAATGATTACACTGTCCACGTAGTTGCTGATGCAATTGCTAGCCGTTCGCAGCGCAACAAAGACATGGGATGGGAAAAAATGATCTCGTCTGGAGCAGTACCATCATGTGTAGAAATGGCGCTCTTCGAAATGCTCGGAGAATCAGGTACTGAACAGTTCAAGGCTGTTCAGAGACTCGTGAAATAAGATGTCTGTCCTCGCAATCAAACGTCTAACATGGTCCCATCTGGGGCTGAGCTTACTCTTGACGTGCATGATATCGCCATCAAAAGCGGTGGCACAGACTGGTGCTAGCGACTACCCACAAGGACCACCTCAGCCGGCGTTCCCACGGAATGTTGGTCCAGATGTGGCTGACACCAGAATGGAAGAAGAGAGCGACCTCAAACTTCCGGCTTTGAATGAACTTATGCCTCTGAAGAAAGGCATGCCAACAATTCGATTGGAAGCTGTGTACAACCAGCCAGTCACGCTAAAAGATGTTATCAATTTTGCGGTGCTGCACAATCTTGCAATTGGCATTAGCAACGAACAAATGAAATCGCAAAAATGGTTGTTGATTGGTGCGTTAGGTAGGTTCCTTCCCAATGCTCTGATGAGTTACAGAAGTGTGTTTCAAGCAGGCTCGACTCTAGTTGGTGGCATCATTCCATCAAGTTTCGCTACTCCGTTCGTAACAGCGAACGCCGGCTTCAATTACACAGGGTTTCAGGGTGGCGCCGTTGTCTTTGGTGCTTTGTTGCAGAAGCATAATTATCTGGCAGCGAAATCTCAATTCAGAGCAAGTATCAACGACACACTAAATACGGTGTCAAAGCAATATTATGACCTTGTTAGAGCTCAAGCATTCCTTGAAATTCGCGTAAGAGCAGTCGAAACGTCTCGCGCTCAGCTTGTACTGAACCAACAGCTGGAACGCGCCGGAACCGGAACATACTTCGGTGTCTTGCAGGCTGACACGCAATTAGCAACAGACGAACAAAACTTGCTAAATCAGGAAGTAGCTTTCAGAACAGCAGCCATCAATCTGGCAAATTCACTCAACCTGGACCTCGGCGCCAATTTGATGAGCGTGGACACAAAGGTTCGAAAAGTTAGATTGATAGAGCCAAAAATGGACATCAACGGCTTGCTAAGATTGGCGGTGAAACATCGTCCTGAACTGAAACAATACGAACAATTGAGACTGGCCGCTCGCAGACAAATTCAAGTCGCTGCAGCACCACTCTATCCATCAATTCAATTTTTCGGCAGCTACACCGGCAGTGGTGCCACACTCGGCCCTGGCTACAGGGTACAGCCAGGCAGCACAAGTATCGTGCCAGGTTCTGTGAATTCTGGAGACATAATCACTCCACCACAATTTGGACAAACAACACAATTCCCAGTGGTAGGACAGTTCAACCCACCGAGACAGGTGAAGCGCCAGATGCGTAAGTCTTATGTTATCGGTTTCGAAGTTGACTGGAATTATTTCAACCTTGGCGTTCCTAACGTAGGTAATGTGCAGTCTTCAAAACACCTCGCCCGAGCTGCAATGCTGACTGCAAACCAGCAGTTTATGAATGTTTTGACCCAGGTCAGAACATCCTATCTGAACAGCCTGGTAGCAGAGAAACAAATAGATGTGACCACACGGGCGGTGGCATCTTCCAGCGAGCAGCTGCGTCTTGCTCGTGTTCGTCTGGCTAACGGAGTTGGTACAAACATTGACGTGCTGCAAGCTCAGCAGGTATGGACGCAATCACTGATTAATCGCGCAGATGCAATTTTGACTTTCAATCAAGCTCAAGTACAATTGCTGCGCGATATCGGGGTCATCAGCCTGGACACATTAAGTTCTGGCAGGCTCGTTTCGGAAGACTCGCTTCCTAAGCCTTCACCCTAGATTGAAAAGAAAAACCAAGCGCACCTGGCTGAGAGCAGGCGCTTGCTAACGGCAAAGGATTGGAAAAGGCTATTTGCCACGGGCGTAGGTGGTTCCACCAGCTGTGTAACGCAACGGCTTGGCTGGTCGACCGACCTCAACGCCTTCATTTTTGTCGATATGTTCTATCGATTTGGAATCGTGATAACCACCCCAATGCCTTCCAGTAAACCGCTTTTTCTTTTTCTCCAAAGGAGGAGTCAAGAAATCTGGAAACGCAATCATCAGAGTTACACCAGCAGCTACCAATATCCCGATAAAGTAGCAAAACACTTCTTGCATCGACTAAAATCCCGAAAGTAGTCAAGGACAGTCTACCGTTTAGCTCAGCCCATCGGTAGGGTGGAAATACGCAAGCCCAAAAAGAACTCGACCCACACGGATGTGTGGATCGAGAAAAAGGTAAAGGTTGATTAGGAACTAGTAAAAGTATTCGTTTTCTAACGACGCATCATGTTCGCTAGATCTTTATATAAATCCGCAAGCTGTCTTGCAACAACGTTTGCAGAGGATTGTTCAGCAGAATAACGAGAGAATTCTTCTGCCTTACGCTCGAACAAACCAGCCAATCTGTCCTCGAAGCTCTTTACATGTTGACTCATTAATAAATACCTGCTAGCGCGCGGAAGGTCCGCGGATGGGGGAAAAGGAGTTGGAAGTTGAATGAATTAATTTTGTCTCAAAGACTTGTCAAGCTCAATACCCTAGAGCAAAAAAATTTGAATTCTTTCAAATTTTAATTTTGCCTCCACTGGTGATATCACTCCAAAGTGGAGGACATCCGTCGAAAGAGGTAAAATAGGTTCAGATCATAAGCTTCGGACGGGCTACTTCATGAGCTCAAATCGCATACCGCTGCAACCAACACTTAAGAGACTTCTGGATCTTGAATCGCTCTCGGAAGCAAAAATTTTGTGCGGTAAAGAGTTTCTTGACAGGCCGATCACACAGGTAGTAGCGACTCTCTACGGTGGTCAGAAAGTTGGCAGCCTCTGCTTGATCAAAGCAAGCACCCTTTCTGTTCAAGAACTGCCATCTCTGAAGGGTATGAGCGGACTTATAGTCATTCAACCCGTAAGTTCTAGTCGCAGCACCAGCACCAAAGGGAGTGGCAACCGAAATCAGGTGCTTCCCGAACTCGACGTTGAGATTGAACCTGTCATCGAACACTGCAAGTCAATCAACACACCGCTGATTCTGCTGACCTGCCTGGAAGACAGCATGGAGTTGATTGAAGAAGTTCGCTCGGCTTATTTGAATGAGGTAAAAAAAGCGAGCGCTCGATTGCAGTCATATTTCGTTAGGGTCGTCATTGAGCAGGGTCTGGATGACCTTGTCGATGCGCTGTCCGAACAGTTAGAACGCCCCTGTTGCGTGGAAACTGCAGATTTTAAGATTCTCGCCGCAAATAACATGGGTCCGACTCCACCAAACCAACAAAAGACTCTGACAGAAGAGTTAGCCGAAGCTTTGAACCGAGAATTGCGCTCGTATGATGACCCTGAGTCGGTACTCGATGCAATTCGAGTAGGTCGCAGACTTGTGGCACCAATCATTCTTGGTGGCACCGTAGTTGGTTACTTCTCGATCATGATGAGACCCTCTGACGATGAGGAATTGTTAGCTGAGTATCTAAGACCAGCAGTTCTAGCAGCATTGGTAGATCTTGGTCAGAGCCGCCGACAATTTGCAGTTAGTACTCTGACTCATCGAAGTCTGCTCAAAGACTTGCTATTGGGCCACCCACTCGCTGGCAGCGATATGGAGCGGCTTGAACAGTACTTTGGGCTAGATATATGCGATGGTAGTTTGGTTTTGGCTCTAAGAATCACTCCCGACCACCTGGTGGAGAAACTGTCTTGGAACGAAGAGCGACAGGCTATGCTCGAAATGGAAGACGTAACCGTTTTTGTTTTGCCCGTCGAGAAAAAAGAAGACATGAAGTGGCAAGACTATGCAGAAGAGCTTAAGCAGAACATCAAAGAGAAGGTGGATGGTGTAAAAATACAGATGGGCGTAAGCCGTCTGGCGCCGACCCTCATGGACATTCCTGATGCATACAAAGAGGCTCGCCAGGCTCTTATCACTGGAGACATGACACACGGTCAAAAAGAGTTCGTCACCAGCTATGGTGATCTGGGTGTGAAGCGAATTCTATATCTTATGTTCGATCACCCAGAACTCGACCGTTATTATGAGGAGCATCTGGCACCATTAGAGTCCTACGACGCTGAATGGGAAACGGAATTGGTAGAAACGCTCAAAGTCTATTTGGAACAAGCTTACAATTTGAACTCTGCTGCAAAAGAGCTGTTTATCCACCGTCACACGATGCGATATCGCCTTGAACAAATAGCGGAGTTGCTCAAAGTCGATATCGACTCCCCCGAGGTACTCTTGAACCTTCAAATTGCATTTCAGATTCGCGAGATGAAAGGCAAATCTGAAACATGAGCAAAGCCATAGTTGAAGTGAAAAATGTTTGCAAAGAGTTCGAAGGAACTCGTGCTGTAAATAACGTCAACATGGAAATTTATGAAGGGGAGTTTTTCAGCCTTTTAGGTCCATCAGGTTGTGGCAAGACGACCTTACTGAGAATGATAGCCGGTTTCGAGTTTCCCAGTTCCGGGTCGATTCATATTGCGGGGCAGGACGTGAGCCACGTTCCGCCTCACAAACGACCAGTAAATATGGTGTTTCAAAGTTATGCGCTCTTTCCCCATTTGAGCATTTTCGACAACATAGCTTTTGGACTCCGAATGTCAAAAGCCTGCCCGGAATCGGAAATTGCAGCCCGAGTAGAGATGGCACTAAGTCTGGTGCGCCTGCCTCATATCATCAAACGGTTCCCAAAGGAGCTTTCCGGTGGGCAACAACAGAGAGTTGCCTTCGCTAGAGCCATCGTGAATAAGCCTAAGGTTCTGCTGTTAGATGAACCATTGTCTGCCCTTGACCCAAAAATAAGAGTTGAGATGCATGCCGAATTGGCGAGGTTCAAAAAAGAACTAAATACAACTTTCGTGATGGTTACTCACGATCAAGATGAAGCGTTTGCACTCTCAGATCGAATAGCAGTTCTCTCTCAGGGCAATCTCGAACAACTGGACAGCCCAGAAAAGATTTTCGAAAGTCCGAAGACTCCCTTTGTAGCTGACTTTATAGGTCAGACGAATCTCATCAACGGCGAAATTTCAGAATTAAAGGCACCGTATTGTAAGGTTAAGACTGCACGCGGCTTGAATATATGGTGCCAACCTCAGTCCGACTTCGAACGCCTGGCGCTTGGAACTCGTGTTACGGTCTGGATGCGTAGCTACAATTACGTTCTTTCTGATGAGCGTTCGCAAGCCGATGATTTCACTAACGTTTTTCCAGTTGAAATACTGCATAGGAGCTTTCAGGGTGACACCTGCGATTATCATTTGAAGATCGCTGACGACGTTCATTGGAAGGCATCTTTAACAAACGATGGTGCCGCACACGCAACTGGGCAAAACAAGTTTCTGATACTACCTGCGAAGGCAGCCCAACTTATTCCTGAGCAGGCAGACTGAAGTGAAAAAGGCTAAAGGGAGTTCCAAGGTAGCGACTGCAAGTGCAAGCAAGACTCGCTCGCCAAAGAATAAGACATTGAATCTAAGTCCTGAGGAAATACCCGGACTCAAGGGACGCTTGCTTTTACCATCAAACCTGAAGCTTGGCAAAGGGTTTGCAAAACTCTCGCAAATTCAAAATAAGACCTTCAATGGATCATTCTCTGACCTTGCTAAACATCTGCCCGACCAATGCGTTGATCTACTTATTCTTGACCCGCCCTACAACCTCACAAAAGACTTTCGAAGTCTTAAGTTCGCTCGACGCAGTGTGGAAGCATACGAGGAATATCTTGAGCAAACCTTCGAGTCTTTGAAGCATTGTTTGAAAAGCACTGCCACCATTTACATTTGTGGCGAGTGGTACAGTTCAGTTTCCATTTATGCAGCAGCCTCAAAGCACTTTATCGTGCGCAATAGAATATGCTGGGAAAGAGAAAAGGGTCGAGGTGCAAGTTCCAACTGGAAAAATGCAAGCGAAGACATTTGGTTTTGCACCATGGGTGATACCTATACATTCAATGTCGAGCAAGTGAAACTCCGCCGCAAAGTTATTGCTCCCTATCGAAACGAAGAAGGTAAGCCTAAAGATTGGAGCGAAGGACGCGACGGCTCATACCGAGATACGTTTCCCTCTAACATCTGGACTGATATCAGCATTCCATTCTGGTCGATGCCCGAGAATACTGATCATCCGACACAAAAGAGCGAAAAGTTGATAGCAAAATTGATTCTTGCCAGTTCAAACCCTGGTGATTTTGTCTTGGATCCGTTTCTGGGAAGCGGTACATCATCTGTGGTGGCAAAAAAACTGGGGCGAAATTATCTGGGCTGCGACATAGATGAAACTTACTGCCTGTTGGCAGAGAAGCGACTTCTAGCAGCCGATAAGGACAAACGCATTCAGGGTTTTGCAGACTCAGTTTTTTGGGAACGAAACACGCTTGCCGATCAATTAGCTCCCAAAACGGCACAGAAAAAGTCTTCGCAGAAAAGCTGAAATGCTAGAACCAGCTTATATTTTCTCTGCGACTAGAATTCGCGTGAGTTCGCTAACTGGCTCGAGCACGTGGATTTTGAATGCTGAAAATAACTCGCGAATTTCAGCGTCTGAGAATGAACGCAACATCATGCCGCGGCGTCCTTTATCGGTGTAAACATGAGTGCCGTCTTCCAGTTCATAAAATTCACCGGCACCAGTTCCAACCCAGTCAAAGCAGGCAACAAGCAGCCCATTTTGCTGAAGAACTTTGTGCAGAGCGTGAACTGTTTCTTCGGCAAGAGAATAAGTCAGATGCTCGAAAATCGAATTAGCAACTACGCTTCCAAAGAAACTAGACGGATAATTCAAACACGAAATATCCTGGCACTTAAACTTTATCGGCAACTTCTCTTCTTCAGCCCACATACGTCCGAGTTCAAGAGCATGTTCAGCAACATCGACTCCGTGAACGTCAAAACCATTGCGGCACAAATAAACACTCAACCAGCCACTTCCACAACCAAGGTCTAAAACGGGCTCAGACTTTTTCGACTCAATTGCAGCCGGAATTCTCGGAATGTAGGTTAAGGGCGGCATTTGAGTGTACGGCGTTTTCACCATATTCCAGGCATTTTGCCAGAACTCAAGGTTTTCCTGGTATACCGAAGGGCTCAAAGTAGTCTCAGTCATTATCTCTCACCTGCTTTGTTCATATTGTCTACCAGGTAAGCCATGTTCACAAGCGCTCGACAGCTTCTGTTAAGTTCTACGCAGCTAGAAGGCTTGATTGTGATTAGCTGTAAAGAATCCAGGGTACGAGGGGTGTGGGGGGGAAAGTGGCAATCCCTAACCCAATTGGCAGTTGGCGTGTACTTGGCGATTGGATGCCATGGTAGAGCAGGCGAGAACACAGCTATTCATGATGCTCGTGCAGCAGGCAGGTCCTGGTGCACTGCCGCTCAGCAGTCTCGTGGCACAAGAATTTCTGCCATTCTTCCGCAGAATTGAAGAAAGCGTCATTTTCCATGGACTGTCACCAGTAATCGTCTATTGGTCAACCAGAGACGCAAAATGGTTGATACCAGAGGCAAACCAGTTTCGAACCTTAACTCGCGACGCTGTTCGCGTATCGATATTTTCCGAAAACAATCACGATAAGCAAGACGAATTCTGCTTTCTGGTTCATAGCCAGGGCATTTCGATGGTAGTTTATGGACATTGCTCAGACGAGAGCGGCTCCGAAAGAGTTTTCCAGTGCGTTGGTTCGATAGACCCGCACATTGTTAAGCGCGCCTACCAGGCGATGACCTCGCTCTGGCAGTACATCGACCTTCCTGAGTCAAATCGGCTCGATGACTCAAAAGCGCACGTCGGAAACCCAGTTACAGCGCCGCATTTCGTTTCTGGCATACGCAATGACTGGCCCGTGGTCAAACAACGAGCAGTGCCGGGGTCTACGCCGCCCCCCTTGCCTGGTATGCCTTTCCGGGGTGAAGGAGCCATCGAAACAGTTCCTCGACCAGGTGCTAATACCGACCCTTTGATGACTCCAAGCGCGGCAATCGGTTCGAACAATGCCGCTTCCTTGCGACACCCTCAACATGTAGTCAGGCCTGGTGACACAGGCGAAGTCTCGATGATGAGACCTACGAACGTACCGCCGCCACCGCCGGGTCCGCCCATTCCACGGCAGGTGCCGCCGCCAGCAAAGCCTCGACCGACAGGTCGAAGCACACATCCACCCACGGGCGAAGTGCCTAAGCGTGGGGCATCATCACTTCTAGACTCCAGCGCCATCGACGACCTGGTTGGACCAAGTTCCAAGACTGTTATCAGCAAACCAGGACCAACTAGCGAAGGAACAGGAAATGGCGGAAATGGTAATGGTGGCAATCATGGAAAGCCCGGGGCTGGACCCATTGCGGCAGAAGATGATCCCGACATGGGCGGAAACGTTTTCGGCGACCCCAGCCTCCTTGAAGAAGAATTCAATTTCGAGAGTATCACCGCCAGCGGTGCCTTACAGCCTCCAGCGGGTCCCGACCCAATGGATGCGAAGCTCGCGGGAATTGCACCACCCGATAGAAAGAGCAACCGAAACATTCAATCGCTGCGCGAAGCATGGACAAATATCACGCAAGAAGTGCGTTCGGTTTTTGCACCTGATGCTCAAAAAATCATCAAAGACATTATCGGACAGCTGCGCATTTCCAGCGACCTGCCAGCAATTTTGGATTTAGCAGTTGAGGAAATGACGAAAGTCAGTCGCTCAGACCGCGGTTTAATCTGGCAAGTGGTGGACGACCAACTCGTTGTCACAAACGAGTTTGCACAGAATGGACACTATTGCTTCAAAGGCGCAAATCTCGGAGCACAAGAGACAACCGCCATAGTCTCTGAGTTCCTCTCCCGCTTCCCTGACGAAACTGGTGCTGGTGTTATCGGAATTCCAGACACGCTGCAAGATCAAAAGTTGAGAAGAATGTCTCCTACTCTAGCGGCACTCATTGAACTTGGAGACGCAAGGGCACGCCTGGTAGCACAGGTTAGAAGCCGTGGTATCTTCCATGGTTTTATTGAGTTACAGCAAAGCGGTACACCTAGAGAGTGGACAGACCAGGACGGTGCAGTTCTACAAAGCGTCTCTGAAGTACTGTCTCTTGTTGTACAGCAGTCTTTCGACTTGATGCGAATCGAACAAGACGCTAACGAAATGAAAATCGTTAACGAAATCGCTACGATTTTCCGAGAGTCTGCGGGTCAACGCGCCCAGAAAACAATTGAAGAAGCGATCAAGTTATTCGCGGACCACACCAACTTCACTTCTGCGCAGGTCTATCTGTTCAACGAAGAGGAATACATGCTTGTTCCTCAAATTTCCGAGAAAGAGCATTCTGAAAATATTCCATTTGCTCATAAACAAAATCCATTTTTACAGGTTTTTGAAAATGGAAAACTGAAAACAGTAAATATAGAATACAGCAAGCGCGGCGATCCATTTTTTGGACATGACACCGCCATGATCATTCCTCTTATATCGGAAGGCGAAAAGCTCGGTGTAATGGGTCTCTGGCGAAGAAAACAAGGCAGCCCAATGCTGCGCCCGCAGGACAGAGAACTTGCACTAACAGTAGCGGGTAACCTTGCCTCAATTATCAGAGCTGAACAAGCTAACGCTCAAATTCGTCAGCAATGGGGCAGAGAAACTCTAATCAATACTGTATCTGAGCAGATTCAACAGTCATTGAAGGAAGTAAATCCAATTTTGCAGACCCTGGTTTCCGAACTGGCTCGGCATTTTGAGTTAGGTTTAGCGGCAGTGGCAATGTGGGACTCACTGGAAGAAAAGTTCACAGAAGCACAATGTGCAGGTACCTTATCGACCGAAGAGAATTCGCTTGTCTTGCAACACATGGCGAGTAATCTCTTCACCGCACAGTACGATGCATTGAGCCATCCAGATCTACTCTCGCAGCCAATGCCAGCATTGATGTTGAGTGCGGCTGACTTGAAAAACAATATGGGTGATCTCGAAGTTGAAATCCCTGAGTCAATGCAGCTCACGATGCTGTTTCCTTTAAGACAAGGAAGCAGCCTGAAAGGTGCTCTATGCATGGTGTCATCCATGCAGAAACCTCCATCACTGCCTGATATGCGTATGATTCAAGACCTTCTAAATCGCGTCGCGGTAGTAGTCGAACACAAAGAACTCTTCGAGAAGGTAGAACGCCAGGCTATCACTGACGCACTTACCGGACTCTACAACAGGCGCTACTTCGAAGAACAGCTCAATAAGGAATTAGATCGTCACCAGCGCTTCGGTCACGCCTGCTCATTCATCATTCTCGACCTCGACCACTTCAAGAGCGTCAATGATACTCTCGACCACCTCAATGGTGACGTGGCGTTAAAACATACATCAGCCATTGTCAAAAAGTGTGTTCGTGACGTTGACACTGTGGGTAGATTTGGCGGTGAAGAGTTTGTTGTTCTATTGCCAGAAACCGACTCGAATGCTGCGCTTGTGGTAGCAGAACGAATCTGCCAGAGCATCAGAGAAAGCACGATCGAGAAATTCAAATCACCAGATTGCCAGGAGAAGATTCAAGCAAAACTGGAAGAAGGAAAAATCAATCACGCGACAGCGGCCAGACTTGGTATGGGAAAAATCACAGCATCAGTTGGCGTCGCGACATTCCCTTCAGATGCTCAAGATAAAGTGCGCTTACTTGAACTCGCTGACAAATACCTTTTCCTCGCCAAAGGCAATGGCAGAAATCAGGTCTTCAATTCGAAGAGAGCCGGAGCCACTGGCACGACCGACGAACCAAAGAAAGAAGCAGCGAAGCCTGCACCACCTGCAGTACCGCAGCCACCAACCATGCCATCAATGAAGCCGAACGGCGCAGGAGTCGCCCAACGCATTGAGTCGGCCATCACCGATTTGCATATGATTGCAGAACACGGAATTCTGGGTATGCTCGGCAACGTTATCAAAGCTGTCTCCTCGAAAGATGGCTACAACGACGACCGTTCACCAAGAGCAGCAGAATATGCAAGCCGCATAGCACAGGCTTTGCGCCTATCGAAAGACCATACTACAGTAATTTCACTTGCTGCCGTTTTGAACAATCTTGGTAAAGTAATTGTTGATGAAGAAGTTCTGCGCAAGAGCGGTCCACTGACTGCCGACGAGTGGAAATTGATCGAAACAGCACCAATTACTGCGGCTAAAATTCTCGAACCCGCCAAGCACCTTCATAGAGTGGCAACCGTAGTCGAGTCTTACCATGAGCACTGGGACGGCTCGGGCTATCCACGGGGATTAAAGGGCGATGACATTCCTCTTGAATCAAGGATTATTTCGGTCGTTGATGCCTTTGTTGCAATGACGAGCGACCGCCCATACAGGGCAGCGCTACCCACCAGTCAGGCGGTACAGATTTTGCAGCAAGGTGCTGGCAAAGAATGGGATCCCCGCATAGTAAAACTATTCCTTGCCTTATTAGATAAGGAAGGAAAGCAAGCTTGATAAACAAGCGACTTTTTTGACGCTTACGTTTCAGACAGAGACCAGAAAATTTTCAGCGATGCGGATATGCCTCGCATATACCAAATCCGGCATTCATGAGGCTTTCAAGAAATTTCTCCAAACCACTTTACGGATTCTTGACAAGCTGCTATATTGAAATTACGAGGTTGATGACACCGCTGAACGCGGGGACCCCACTAAGTGTTCCCCGGAAAATCTCAACAAACTGCGGCAGTCAACTTTCGTTATCGATCTAGGTGATAACACAAAGTAATAGGATCAAGCCTCTTTGGGTCCGGTGGGTGAACCGGCAGGGAGGCTTGCTTCATTTTAAACGTGCCATCATCTGCGATACCATCTATATATAAGGTTTCAAACAAAACCTACCCGAAGTAGATTTTCCTGAAAACCCAACCGGCATAGATTTTCCTGAGAACTCAAACGGTACCGATTTAAATTTTCCTGAGAACTCAATGTGATCAGCTAAGCGCCGGAGAAGACACTAACCGCATCCAGCAAAAGTACATCCAAGCGTAACCGGCCAGCAAGAGTAACGGTAACCAGCTTGCAAGAGCTTCGTATCCAACCAGCAAGAGTTACGCAACCAGCCTGCAAGAGCATTCAGCCATCAAGAGTTACCTAACCACCTTGCTAGAGCTTCGTATCCATCCAGCAAGAGTTACGCAAGCAGCCTGCAAGAGTTTCCAGCGGTGGTACAAGGCACTAGTAAAAGTTACTAACAGAGTTGTTATTAGCTCTGACAAAGTTTGACTTCCATTTGGACTTAACCGCCCGCAGCTTTGTAGGAGGACAGTTTCAAAGCCGACTTAAAAGCTCAAAATTAAAAATGCACATTTCAAGGGTTTGCAGAACACTCCTCAAGCGTTGTTTTTGCTGCCGCAATTGGAATAAGCTTAGTAGGAGTCGACGAAGAGAGGAACAATCTGTGAGTAGCGATAAGTCTCACAAGTTTACGGACGAAGAAGCACTTCTCCATGACGCCACACTCTCGCCACGAGATGACAGGCGCGCCCGAGGAAAGGCTATTGCGGTCGCCAAGCCGCACAGCGGACACGCTGGCTGGCGAGTTCCGGTCAATCGACCAGACCCAATAGCAGTGCTAGAAGCTTCAAATGAAGGCAGGCTTGAGGAACTAATTCCCCTGCGCTATGGACGAATGATGCAGTCTGCCTTCACTTTTTATCGGGGTGCTGCAGCACTGATGGCAATGGACCTCGGCTCATTTGCAAACACAAGCATTCCAGTTCAAGCATGCGGAGACTGTCACCTTCTGAACTTTGGCGCCTTCGCGACGCCAGAACGAAACATCATGTTTGACATTAACGACTTTGATGAAACGCTTCCTGCACCATGGGAATGGGACGTGAAGCGGCTAGCCGTAAGTTTCGTTCTGTCTGCAAGAGAAAACGGGTTGAAACCAAAATACGAAGCAATGGCTGCAGAAGCAGTTGTTCGTGCCTATCGACAGAAGATCACTCAATTCTCTCGAATGAGCATTCTCGATATTTGGTATGAAAGAGTTGATTGGCAAAGCGTCATAGAAAGAACTTCAGATGAAGATTTGCAGAAAAAACGACAAGCCCGACTGAAGAAGGAACTAAAGCGCACAATTCAGGATTACTACTTTCCAAAATTTGCAGAGCGCTCGGGCGGTGGATTTGTTTTCAAAGACACACCACCAACCATGTATCACATGCAGGGTGCAGACGGAAAAATTTTCGCTGGGCAAATTGAGAAAGCGTTCGATCTGTACAAGGAATCTCTTCAGGAAGATAAGAGAAGACTGATTAACCGATACAGACTCGAAGACGTAGCGATTAAAGTTGTTGGCATTGGTAGCGTAGGAACGCTCTGCGCAGTAGCACTCATGCTCGCACCAGACAATGAGCCACTCCTCCTGCAAATCAAAGAAGCAAGAGAATCAGTCTTGCAGCCTTACGTAGGTAAGAGCAGTTTTGAAAACAGAGGTCAGCGAGTCGTAGAAGGGCAGAGAATTATTCAATCAGCCAGCGACATTTTCTTAGGTTGGACAAAGTTCGACAACGGCAAACACTTCTATATTAGACAATTGCGCGATACAAAAGTGAAGCCCGATCCCGAACTCTGGGAAGGTCCACAGACTATCGAAATCGCAGAGGTGATGGGTTATGTTCTTGCAAGAGCACATGCAAGATCAGGTGATGCCGCCACCATCAGTGGTTATCTTGGTGGACTGGAAGATGCAAGCTTTGACGCTGCGGTCACAGACTTTGCATTGAATTATGCGGACCAGGTTGAGCGAGACCATGCACTCTTGTTGGCTGCTATTAAATCAGGACGCATCAAAGCGAAAGACGAATTAGAAGACGACTAAACCTCGTTGTTGCGAGGGTGTTTTATTCAAGTTCACCAAAAGCTGGCTACCGCCAGCTTCATTTCAACATATCAGTTTTTTCACGATATGCATAACAAACTTCGGCCCGAGGACGTTCTGTTTTCTTGCAATCCTCTTCGTTGTTAAAACGACAGGTGTCGCAGAGAAACTTATCCCCTTTCCACCGAAAAGCTATCAACACAGTCCAAACAGCGGCACAAACAGCGATGACCGCAGGAACAATAAATCCCAGGTTCATTTCATTGTTCATTGCTTATTCTCCGCAGGCTTCTCTTGCGGCTGTTGACTCAAATCAATATAAACCTCTTCTACATTGTGCAAGCCGTATGATGCTTGCGCCAAAGGAGTCGGACAATAATTGCGAACAGTGTTTCGTGCACCTAAGACAACATCTGGACTAATCAAATAAATAAATGGCGCCTGCTCGTAGATAACCTTTTGCGATTCAAAAAACAATGCCTTGCGCTTTTCCTTGTCAAACTCTGAAGCGGCTTGATCGTAAATGTCATCGATTTGCTTTTCCCACGGGCGAATATCATCAACCACGATATTGCCCTTCCAATCAGCTTCTCGTTGGTCGAAAAGGTGTAGGCGACCAGTAGACTTGTATAGATTTGAACTTAACGACGGCTCTAACGGGTCTGCACTGAACATACATAGCTGAGCTTCCCATGCTTTTCTGGCCAACAATAGGTCTTGTGCAGCCGCTGTCTCGACGGGGTCAAGAGTGACGGTGATACCCAGAGTTTTCAGATCTTTCACGATCTGCTCAGCCATCGATTGGTAGAACTTACTCGCTTTAAGATAGGAAAGGGTGAACTCAACTTTTTTTCCATTTTTGTCATAGCAAGCATCAGCCTTCTGTACAAACCCCGATTTGGAAAGCAGTGCACTGGCTTCTTTTAGATTTACAGGAATTGCTTTAAGTGCTTTGTTGAAATAAGGAGATGAGGCAGGCTCGGTGCTAACAATTTGAGATGCAGCCCCTTTGTAGAAACTGTCTATGACAGCTTTTCTATCGATTACATGATTTATCGCTTGCCTGAAGTTCAGGTCGTTGAACCATTCTTTCTTTGACAAATCCACAAGATTTTTCTTCTTGTGTGCTTCAGTTCTCTGGTTCATATTAAACACGAGAAACGTGGTAACGCTGGCAGGTCCTAGATCATATACCTTAGAGTTTTGCTCTTTCTGCTGAGATTCAATCCAAGATTTATCCTTAGGTCTAAATTGTGCGATGTCAGCTTCCTTCTTACCAAAACTCAAAACAACAGAGCCGGCTTCGGGCTGAATGATATAAACCAGACGATCCAAATATGGCAGTGTACTGCCGTTTTTATCGATCATGTAAAACGAACTGGCTCTTGCGAATTCAACGCGCTCGCCTGGGGCAAAATCAACCAACGAAAACGGTCCGTTGCTCACCATATGACTTTGATCTTGCCCGAACGCCCATAGTTTTTGAAAGTCGGCACGCGAATCTCTGGAGTTCACAACTGGCTCGATGACGTGCTTTGGAGCAATCCTAATTGTGGCAAGAACACGCTTGAAAGGATAAGACGGTTTGCTACAGACGAACTTATTTGTTAACTCACCTTCGACAGTGCAAACAGGCAAATTGCCATCAACCAGAGCAGCCTCTCGTATATTGGGATTGCCAAATCCTTGAGCTACTATTGTGTTCCAAGTGAACGCGACATCATCGGCGCTGATAGGCTCACCATCAGACCAACGAAGCCCTTTGCGCAACGTAGTAGTATAGGTGAGATGGTCGGGCTCTTCTTTAATCTCAACAGCTAAGTCAGGTATGATTTCACCGGTAAATTCATCGATATCACCCAGCCCGCGAAACATCAGATTGCTCATTTCTTGCGACAAAGCATCTTCTGCCACCCAGGGGTTTACAGTTTTTGGTTCACCAGATACGGTGGCAACTACCAACTTACCGCCGTGACTTCCAGGCGGAAAACGGCCTTGTTTGCATTGCTCAGAGTCCTTCTCAATGGTCTCGTAAGGTCCAGGTGCTTGCGAACACGAAACATTTTGCTGCCCCTTTTGGACTAACTCGGCTTCGACAGAAGTATCAGTTGACGTGCTCGTATTCAATTTCACGCTCTTGGTATCAATTACGGTGGCAGTCTTGCAAGCTGCCACTATCAGGGCCAAAACGCCAATGAGCAAAATGGTTCGGAACTTAGTCAAAGTCTTTCCTACGTTTCTCTTGGAAACAATCTTTGTACAAGACCTATTCTAGATGAGAAGCTGGAAAAGAACAGCTTGACATTCTGCTTAGCGAAACAACTCTGGCGCAAAACTCTTTACAGAGGAAACAGTTATGGCTCCACCAAAGTTTGGCAACTCTGTCTGTATCACAGAACCACCAAGTTTCTGTTGCACGCTCGCGCGACGAACAATTACACCAACGACTTTTCCGCGCTGATTGACCACCGGACCGCCACTATTTCCCACGGATACAGGAGCATCCACTTGCAAAAGCCTGGGCGCCACACGGCTGATTCTTCCAGTACTGAAAGTAGGAGCGTAATAGGATCCGGAGTCGAAATCAATTTGATCAGAAGCCAGCGGATAGCCGATTACCTGAATTTCCTGCCCTTCAGATGGCTCAGAGGTTTCGAATTCCAACTTTGGAAGAGCTGTACTAGGAACCCAGAGGACTGCTAAATCAGGCTCAGCTTCAGACTTAGCAACCTTGAGTAATTGCGCTTGCAATGCTTGCTGTGTAACAGGTCCAGCAGAGTGGAGGAAATAACCATTTTCCACATCTACACCTGCCATAGCAAGATACTTGCTGAACTGCTGACGATTAGGATCTACTCTCACAGAAAGATGGCTTTCATAAGTATCCCAAATCGCATCGACAGTTGTTTGGTACGTAATTCGCTCAGCGAAATTCAGCTCTTTCTTTTGTGAGAAATTGACTATGTTCAATAGTTCTTTGAAGCGACTTTCTTGATCTTGGAAGCCAGCAGTTTGCTGAGCATGCAATCGCATTGCAGCAAAGAAGCGCTCGCACTCACCACCGAGCCCACTGCTGCTGTCGACCACATGTCGATTTGTCAGAAAATAGGTACGGTCGTTCAATGAAGTTTTTATCGGAAAAGAAGAGCCCGACCCCACAACCCGAAAGCCTTTATCGTCGGTAGATGTAGAGAATACGGCAAAACCATATTTCGGTGATTTATCAGCGAGGTGCGCATAAAGACCTCCTCTGAGATGAATTTTGACACCCACATTCAGCTGATAGACTTGAGTTTTAAACCTTTTATCCAACACTTCCCAGGACTCGCCGCGCTCTTCCTGAGCAGCAGGAGGCGCGGGGACTGGCTTGGTTTTAGCCCCCAGAGGTGCAGCAGTAAAAAAAAGCGCCTGCATAGAGACGAAAAGAGATATCGCTCTTCTGTATTTGTCACTACGCATCTTCGTCAAGGGCAAAAACTCTCTGATTAAACGCTTGAGTCCATTATAGCCATCACTGCAACTTTTCAAACAGCGGCCAACCGAAAATGATGACGATAGTGAATGAACCAATGTTTCATCAGCAAATTCCAAAAGACGCCGACACATGATAAACGACTGTTCCAATCAGATATAATCCATTTCGACATGGTTTGACTTGCACTAAAGGCAAGAAAAAATTCGAAAGTAACACGAGAACGAGCAGTGACAGCAAACTATTCGATACCACTGACTCTTGCAATTTTCGTTATCACATTGTTTCTCGTTTTGGCTCGTCCAAAAGGACTGCATGAAGCATGGGCTACCGTGATTGGTGCCTCATTGATGCTTCTGTTTCAGCTAGTGTCGATTTCTCAAGCGCTGCAAGAGGTACGCGCCGGCTCAAATGTAATGTTCTTTCTTTTCGCCCTGCTCTTGCTCTCGGCTTTAATAGACAAAGCAGGATTTTTCGAATGGGCTGCGATTCACTCAGCAAAGATTGCCAAAGGAAGCACCCGCAGCCTTTTCCGCAATGTATTCATTTTAGGCGGCTTGATCACTTCGCTGTTGTCGCTGGATACCACAGCTGTGATTTTAACGCCTATAGTCGTGTCATTTGTGCAGAAGCTCAAGCTAAAGGCGCACCCATTCTTGGTCTCTTGTGCTTTTGTTTCAAACACAGGCTCACTTCTTTTGCCGGTGAGCAACCTTACCAACCTACTTTTTCAGGGTGCATTTCATTTCTCTTTTGCTAGATTCACACTGACCATGTTGCTTCCGCAAATAGCTGTTTTGCTTATTAACTATCTAGTCTTTACCTGGATATTCCGGGCAGACTTACCTGCAGAGTTTGATACCACGAACCTTCCAGAGCCATCAAGTGCCATTAGAGATAGGGTGTTTTTCAATTGCAGCATTATTACATTGATTTTGGTACTTATCGGCTATTTCATCGGCTCATTGATGCACATAGAGCCATTTGTCATTGCGTTCGGTGGCGTCTTTCTCATGCTGGGCGTGGGGCTGGCAAGGAAGCGCCTGGATAAATCGATAAGCAAAGAAATCGCCTGGTCGCTCTTCCCATTTGTAGCAGGACTATTTGTCGTGATTCGTGGAATAGAAAATTTGGGTTTGAACGATTTCGCTGCCAATCTCATGCAGAACATGGGGAAAGAACCCATCGCACATACCTTTTCTCTCACCGCTGGCACCGCATTTGGTAGCAACATCATCAACAATATTCCAATGGCGCTTCTAGCAATTTCAATTTTAAGAAAGGCTCAAGCCTCATCACTAGACCAGTATGCAGCTCTCCTGGGGTGCAACCTCGGACCGAATATTACTGTGGCTGGCTCATTAGCCACTATGCTTGTAATAAGCTCAGCCAGGAAAAAAGGAGAGAACGTCGGTGCAGCAGAGTTTTTCAAGATAGGAATAATAGTGACGCCTTTATTGATCTTGAGCGCGGTTTTGACATTGCTGCTATCGTTCGACTTCGTTAACAAGATGCTCTTCCACGATTTCTTGCAGCCTATTTGAAATTCGCAGCCCGAACTAGTTTTTTACGGCAACTTCAATCTCAAAAGTACGTTGCCACGGCAAAGACACGTGCACTGAAGGAATGTGCCAACCACTTGCGGAGCCTATTTCAGCCAGATAAGGTCGCATGAGTTCTGCCAATTTCCCATCAGGCACAGCTTGTCCATTCAATTGAGAGCGAACCTGAGTCTGGTAAGCCCAATCATCCGCAAATCTGACAAACATAGCTTCTTGAAACGCTTTTTCTCGCAAATCATTATGCCCTTGAATTTCAGAAAACCAGCGAGCTACACCCAAAGCAAGCGCAGAACCAACGGTATTACCTGTGGTGTTCCAACCAGCGAAAGACCAGAGTTTTTTCAGCAACGCAGGTCTCTTCAAAATCTCGGAAATCAACGCAGGGTCAGCTCCATTTGCGTAAGCAACATCGCAAAGTATTACCGGTTTAGTTGCCTTCTCCAGCAGTTCTATGCAGCGTCTTACAGCTTCCCCACTGTTCAACAATCTCAAATCTGCGTGTTGTCCGGATACTTGAATGTGGTCGCCCTGCCTGTGCTCCAGTGAGTGGACAATTAATTGAAGATCAACATTGGCGTCATCTTCATTAGTAAGAACCAGGCCAACCGCATGGGTTTGCTGCTCTACCGTTTCACCTACAGTCTGCCCCTCGTAATTACTGGGAGTTCGCGAGCCATATTCCGATGAGAATTGCAATGAAACGGTAGGCTTTCTTCCACTTGTTTCCAGTATCGCTCGTGCCAACAAAGTCAACAGGGTTTCGTCCGAGCCAGGGTAAGACATAACTTTGCGAGATATGCCGAGGTTTGCTGCTGATTTGAGCAGCTTATCTTGCTCATGAACGTTCAATCCGTACTCGCCTGAGTCGTCTTGACTAAATACAAGGAAATCAATTTCGCCTTTTGCCACATGGTCTAATAATCGCTTGTTGGCATTGAAGTTGCGTCTTCTTGTTTTCAAATAATCATCGCGCACAGCTGGCTCTATTCTTGATTCAGCAAGTGCAAGGCTACCTTGCGGCACCTTCATACCAATACTGTTTCGGTGCAAGAGTTCAGACCATTGAAAAATCTCGCGACCGTAACGTGACCAATACTTCTTCTCTTCTGTATTGTCGTAATTGTCCGAGATGCGCATAATACTTGCTTGCGCATAAACTGACATAGGCTTAGTGCTGAGCTTCTTCCAAACCGAAATTTCTTTGAGGCGATTCAGAATTTCAGATTCACTCTCTTCACCCCTTCTCGAATTAATCAAGCCACCATATATGACACCATCAAGGCAAACCAGAAGACGGTCAGGTTGCCGACTCTTCACCATTTCACTCAGCCATTCGCTGAGTCCACCGGGTCGACTTGGCGCGGTAAGGGAACCAACCAACTCCAGTGGCGGCACAAGAGCTGGCACTCCAGCGACTTTGCAAATCATCTGAGGGAACTGATAGGTGACGGGACGATTGTCTAGTGGTATCAGAACAAATTGCATTGTATTCCTTATAGTCTCCCCGATTGGATGTTTGGGTTTCCTCTTTGATAGGCCGGCATGGATGTATCAAACTTGATTGCACGCCCTTTTGAACCAGCTTCACCTGCGACAACAACAGCATTCGGTTTGTCAGCGAACTCAGCTACCGTTTCAGATTTTACAGGGCTTGCGATTTCAAGGTCCGAAAAATCAGGTTTTTGCCAGATAACAGTCTCAAAAAACACTGGTAACCCGATCAAGTCACCTTGAATAGGCATATCGACAATCAACGTCAAAATGCCCGTCTCGGGAATGGTTCCCGCAGCTACAAGCTTACGGTCAGCCCCCAATCTAATTTCACGCCCCTTAATGGGCTTAGCTCCGGCATCTTTATCTGCCATTGCCACAGCGACCTGACTTCCAGGCTTCCCCTTTACTACGAACTCATGGGGCTTTCCTATAATCATCTTGCCTGGCAAATAAACCCGATTGGGAACCAGCCTTTGCGACAGCGTCGAGCGCAGAGATCGCGTAGGCAAAGAGACTGCGCCGAAATCAGGATTATCGCCCGCTGACTCGCTATTTGATGTATTAAAGGGAGTGCGCATGCCTTTGAGCAGCTTAGCGCGCTCAGCGGCAGCTTCGGCGGCGGCTATCTCTGCAGCCGTCGGAGGCGGAGGGTCACCCTTTTTTGGCTTAGCCTCTTTCTCTTCGGCCGTCTCTTCGGACTCTTTGCTCTTTGGACCGAAGAGTCCTCGTTTCTTTTTCGGCTTGTCTTCCTCTGCCACAGGATCGGGTGCCGCCTCTTCGGTCAGCTTGCCAGGACCTTCCAAAACCTTGCCTGACGGCGCAGAAGGGTCCGCTGGAACTGCCCCTGGCGATTCTTCCGTGACTGCATCAGCCTGAGAGCTTTTCAAATTGCCATCAGCAGCCCTGCCCGGCGCCGAACCAGTCAGCAACAGGAGAGAAAGCGGTATCAAAACTAGAGAACGCAACGAAATCATGTTCATTGTATTCTTAACTATATGACTCAAATACTATCATTTCAGCGAACGGTTCATCACCAGCGTGCTTTTCAATCGTAATTCAGCGAAACCTTCGGAGACTCAAGTGACTCATACATTTCCGGCCAAACGGGAATCACTTAGCCATATATTGTCAAAGAAATTTCGCTTCTGGTTCGAAGAGTATTCGACACTCGCTGAGGCATTTGCGGTAGCCCTGAGCGCCCATATACTGGCGTTTCCGTTGATCTGGTTCATTGGTTGGGCTCTGCCCTGGCCAAAACCCCCCGAAATCATCACCGTAATTGAATATGACCTTACAAATTTTCTTGAGAAAGGTCCAGTGCCAAAAGATGTAACTGACATCTTTGAATCAAACAAGAAAAAATAGTTTGCTTATAAAGTTCTAAGCAAACTATTTCTGAATTCTACCGCCTCTGACTAGTTACTAGCTGGTAAGCCAGCCATACGTCTGTAATTTTGAGCAGGCGCCACCATATTTAGTGCCACGTTTGTCTTCATCAGCTGCGCAACCAATTTCTTATCGTTGAGGTCTTGGCTCTTATAAAGCTTGCGCAATATTGGGCTGTATTGCATCAAAGTGGTAAGACGAACATCGCTCTTATTGATCATCGCCGAACCATCAGAGATTTCGATGCTGTGAACGTTGCGACGTTCGACTCCATCATTTTTCAGCTCAGTGAAAAGTTCGGGGGCTGATTTAGCCACTACGATTTCAGAACCAATTGGTAGTTCGATGTTGCGCCCTTTAACCTTCACTTTAACGCTGTTTGCGCGTTGTTCACTCAAATTGCGAATAATCACAATGTCATTTTTCGCTGCGAGCTGAGCAACTGCGCCTCCATTTATCCAGACTCTGCAGTCTGCCAGATCCATTAAAACTGGCTCTGAAACGGCAACAACGGCTTCACCTGTAGTCATGATTGGCTTGCCATTTGCATCAGCTTTCAAGTCACAAGTTCCGAGAATTTTAGCGATGCCTTTTGCTAGCTTCACTGTATTCAACTCTTCAGCAACATTCGGAAAAATTTGTGGACCTTTTTCCTGAGCTTTTGAATACACGGGCACGTAGTATTTCGAATCCATAGACACTTTGTATACGGCATTCTTGCTTGCGATGTTGCTCTTCATCAGGTCTTGACGCTTCATTTCCTCGCGACGCATCTTGGCAGTTATGCCGAATTCCTGGAACATTTTTGAGTAATCAGTACTCATTTTCAGATTCGAGAATGGCGGATTGATAGTCTTTAATTCAGAAACAAATGCTGATGCATCAGCATCAACTTTTGCCTTGAGAATCTTCAAATCAGGAAGAACCTTGTTCACATCTTTAAGTTCGGAGATGACTTCTGCATTCCCGGAATCAGCGAAATCTGAGGTTCCTGAGCTTGCTACTGCAGAATCCGAAAAGATCAATTCCTTTCCTTTCTCTACTGTCAGTTTGCTAATAGCCATTTCCTTCAACGCAGGTTTGTCTCCGGCAGTTAGCTGAATCTCTAGCGGCTGACCGTACAAATCTGCCGCAGTTACCTTGTTGAACCAGGTTTGCTCGATGGCTGCAATGCTATTTGGACGAACACCAACCGCACCGTATTTGGTGATAACTGCCGCTGGACGTGAACCTGTCATAACCCACATAGTTCCGCAGCGCAATACCATTGTTCTCGATGCGCAGGCACCGAACATCGAACCTTGCTTCACAATAACCAGAGCTTCAGTATCACCAGGCAAACCAAAAGCTTGTCCACCCTCGTGAGCTACCATCCACGGTATCTCGTCCTTCATTCGCTTATCTTTCATTGCCATCTTCATAGCAGATGCGCGATTTTCTCGAATTTTTGGAATCGGAACGCTAAATCTGATGGTATCAGTCTGAGGCAAGGTGAATTGAGGTAAATTTGGCTGCGTCGGAAACGCCGTTAAAGGCATGCCACCAAATGTAGTTGCATTATTCAAGAACTCTTTAAGTTCAGGCGAAGCCTGATAATAGGGAAACACTGTCATTCCCGCTAAGTTGTAGGTAAACGTGTCTTTGGGCAGCGGAAATCTCTGGGCTGCAATCGATGCGACACCAGAGTTCAGAACGACGAATTGAGAATTGGGGTCTGGATGCCCAGGCAGGTTCTGGAAAGACTGCTCAAACTTTGGCAGATGCTGGTACTGCGCGAAAGCGCTACTGCCGGTAGCAAATGCCAACATAGCCAAGAGCGACGCTGAGAAGAAGCGAGCGCGGCAATCAGAAGCTGATCTCATTATTTTTACCCTGGTTAGTAAATGAAGCGGCCGACGTAGAGCAGCTTCACAAGAAGAATATCACCTTGGAATCCCGTATCAGCCCAAAGCTTAAAGGGAAATGAGCTTGCAGACCCGTTACTAACCCGTAAAACTGCTTCTCAGTTCATGTTCTGGAGCGCACCCTTTATATATACTGCTTACTTCGCAACTGCAGAGGTAAGCATGAGTACTACAGAGGTAAAGATGTCAACTTCGGAACTTAAGCCGATCAACCCCCGTGTGAGAGGATTCATCTGCGTAACGGCACATCCTCTTGGCTGCCAAAAAAATGTGCTGGAGCAAATAGACTATGTCAAGAAGCAAGGCTCTATAAAGGAAGCTCCGAAAAAGGTCCTCGTAATCGGGTCATCAACTGGCTATGGATTGGCATCTCGTATAGTCAGCGCGTTTGCAGGACAGGCTGACACCATCGGGGTGTTCTTCGAAAAACCCAGTGAAGGTGGAAAACCCGCAAGCGCTGGCTGGTACAACACCTCAGCATTCACAAAAGCTGCAAAAGAAGCAGGGCTCTATGCTGAGAACCTCAACGGAGATGCATTTTCCAACGAACTGAAAGAGCAGACAATCGAACTCATCAAGAAAGATCTTGGAAAAATCGACTGCGTAATTTACAGTCTTGCATCACCAAGAAGAACGCACCCTGATAGCAAATCAGTTCACAACTCAGTATTGAAACCTATCGGACAAACATTCACAGCGAAAACACTCGACACCGATAAGGGCATTGTTAAAGACGTTTCGATAGATCCAGCCAATGAGCACGACATCAATGAAACAGTCACCGTAATGGGTGGAGAAGACTGGATTATGTGGATGGAAAAGCTTCAGAAAGCGGGTGTTCTGGCTGATGGAGTGAAGACGGTTGCATACTCATACATCGGACCCGAAGTTACCTGGCCCGTGTACAAGGATGGCACCATCGGTAGAGCCAAGCAAGACCTGGAGAAAGCAACTGAGAAAATCAATTCCATGCTCAGCAAGCTCAGCGGTAAAGCTTATGTTTCCGTGAATCAAGCTGTTGTAACTCAGGCAAGCTCAGCCATTCCGGTAGTACCACTCTACATTTCACTTCTCTTCAAAGTGTTGAAAGAACAAAGCACGCTGGAAGGCTGTATCGAACAAATTTACCGACTGTTTGCATCGCAACTGTATAACGGCAACACACCCAAGCTAGACGAAGCTGGAAGAATTAGAATCGACGACCTTGAGATGGAGCCGAAGATTCAAAAAGCTGTTAGTGAATTGTGGGGCAAAGTCACAACAGAAAACCTGAACGAAATCAGCCACTTCAACGTCTATAAAGAACAATTCTTGAAGTTGTTCGGGTTTGGGCTAGAAGGCGTCAAGTACGAAGAACCGGTTGACCCTGCTTGCCTATAATTGACTCTGCTAGCGCAGAACAATAAATACATCCAGAAGGAGAAGAGCCAGCGTTGCTCTTCTCCTTTTGTTTTGGCATCTTTTGTTTTGCTGCCTGTGGTTTTGGCTCCTCATGCTCCCGATCATCGTTTTCCCGGCGCACCACGCATAGTTGCAGGCCAGTTGATACTGTATGTTCCATTGGAGTGCCGGGTCCAAACCAACTCTCGAATTGGGGTGTTCTTTATATGATGATACAGAAGCCCAGCTCTGGCATAAAATCCACGTGTATGGAAAGTGTTTGGCAAATTTAAGTAGGCGCAGTCCAGGTGGTGGCAAAGCTCATGGCAGAGCGTACTCAGCAATGTGCCATAGGCTGATGTTTTTTGTAAGACAGCGGTACGCATCCACAAACGAATCTTCAAAGTCTCGGTGTCGTAGTCACCAAAGGTTTCCCAAACTGAGGTTTCAGTCACCTTTCGGGGACGCACGCCAAGCACCCTTACAGGAGAAAGAGGAATGTCGAAACATGAACAAAATTCGCGCGCAATTCCATTCGCTGCTTTTTCGACAGACTTCTTCTCCTCATCCCTAAGTCCCAGTTCTATACATTGAGCCAGCGACCTTACCGGCTCAATTTCTGGAAGCTGAATTGTGCGCAGTTCATCGCTGCGAGAATACTCTTCCTGCTCAGATTTCTTGCGAGGAATTTTGTCAGTAAACATATTTCGATTATAACAAAAGGAAGAGAATTCGAAGCAAAATCAAAAGGTGTTGGTATCTCGCGCGATACCAACACCTTTTGCCACGCTTGAGAGATAGCTATCGTATATTCAAGATATTTTTCACAGCTTTTTCGTAATTCGCAAGGCTTGATTCTCCGATGATTGTGGAGCTAACTTGCCCGCTGCCATCGACAAAAACCACCGTTGGGATTGGGCCAATATTGTATTTATCAACTAACGAATCAGATGCCCGATCTTCAATGTTCACCGGAGTAACATTTATGCGTTGACCGTAAGCAGCGGTCAATTGCCTCAACTGGTCGTTTATGTTTTTGCATTGGTCAGCCCAGTTAGCATAAAACGCGTACACGGTGCCTTTTTGCCCGAATGCAACAGGTCCGCTACTAGCCCCATAGCCACCTCTCATCGCATTGTTTCCACCATTGCCAGTAGAAGGCTCAAGCCCCAGCATATAGGAATTAAACGCTTTAGCTCTGTCACCACCGCCTCGATTCAATCGCATAGCTGAGCGGAAATAGCTCGCAGCCTGAAATCTATCTCCAGACATTGAATAGGCCTTACCAAGCAACATTAGAACTTGAGGGTCTCCTGGGCGTTGAGACTTGATTTTCTCCAACTCTGCAATAGCGTCACTGAATCTTCCCGAATCAATCATTCGAGTCGGACCTTCAAGTCCCTGAAAACTTAGGAGGTTGCCGCCGTATCCTCCACCGTTGCCGCCGTATCCTCCACCATTGCCGCCATATCCACCACCGTTGCCGCCGTATCCGCCACCATTGCCGCCATATCCACCGCCATTGCCGCCATATCCACCGCCATTGCCGCCGTATCCGCCACCATTGCCGCCGTATCCACCGCCGTTGCCGCCGTATCCAATACCACCACCGTAACCGAAGTTGTCACCGCCATTGGTACCAGCAGTTTGATTGGAATAGCGCCGTTTTCTGCCAACCTTGTTTGTAAGCCAAGCGGAGATAACTCGAAAGTTCTGGTCACGAGGTCCAGCATCCTGAGTCTGGGCCTCCTCAAAAATCAAATGCTCCCCAGGCATGGCAAAGAATGATTTGTCCTTCGAAGCAATTGAGTTGAACAATTGCCAGGTGCCCTCCGGCTTAACAAGCTGATCGCCAATGCCCTGGACAAAGAGTACCGGCATTTGCGAAACCTTCTTCGCAGCCTCATGATTGAAGTTCATAAAATCCTGAAACTGAATCAATTCCTGTGGCGACAAATTCAATCGCGCCAGTGGATCATCCTTCCATTGGGTGGCCAACTTAGCATTCTTCGTAGCTTGATTTACTATGTCACCACCCACATCTGCGAGATTCATTCCAGACAGCAAATTCAAGAACACCTTAGCGCTCGTTTTCTCTTGCTGAAACCTCTCACCAGCAGGAACAGAAGAGATCAAACCATCTATTAGCTCGGGATACATGGAAGCAGCGCGCAGTGCGATAGCCCCGCCCATGGATTCTCCGAGTATGTACACAGGAACTCCTGGGTTCGCAGACTTGATGGACTCCAGAGTTTGCTTAATGTCCGCCAAACAATCATCAAAATTGACTTTGCCTTTTCCGTTAGATTTCATCCATGTGCCAAATCCACGCACATCAATTGCGTAGACAGCAAGCCCCTTCTTAGAAGTCTCCTTAGCAAAAAACTCGTAAGAATTACTTTGAAGTCCCAAACCATGAATACAGAGCAAACAAGCGATTGGCCTGTCCGAAGGGTCTACCCAAGATCTGCATGGAGCTAGCTGTCGAGCCGGAGCAGTCGTTGTGACGGTGCTGCCAGCTCCCACGGGTGCAACTGGAGCCGTCGTCGCTGTGCCCGGAGAGGTTCCCTGAACTGCCGCTGGAGCTGGACCTGGCAGTGTACCTGGAGCTGTAACCTGCAATGTACCTGGGGCAGCCGTACCTGGAACTGCGGTGCCAGCTGCACTGGGGCTAACGGAAGCACCGCCGGCAGTGCCTGGCGCAAGAGGTGGCATACCATTCGGAGGCGTGGCGGCTTGACCTTGTGGAGTCTGCAATTTTTCGTTCAAACCATGCAAAACTTTCTTCTGAGCATTTTCAAATATTTTTTGACCAGCCTGCTTCAAAAACGAAGGTGCCTGAGGCGGCGCACCGCTTCCAGCCGTAGTTCCTTGAGCCAGAGACTCTAGAATTAAGGTCGGTGCAGTAGCAGCAGCAAGGAAACCGGCAACAGCAGCTTGAACGCATCTTTTTGTATTCATTCGTATCTCTCAGAGTCGGGTAGACCTAATAAGAACCAGCATCTAGCGAGTTCTATAAAGATCTTACGATCTATCCTTCATCTCGACGTTATATGGACATAAGCGAAAACTCCGGCTTGTGACCGGAGTTTTCCAAAAGCTATACAACAGATATAACTAGCGTTGGGGACCCAAAAGCGACGGCACTGTACCCTGCTCTGTTTCGTATCCAGGCAGCAAAATCGTGTTCTGCTTCACCTCTGGCGGCGCAGGCTTTGGATTCTCTGCGGCTCTTGTATCCTTTTCCTTATCCTGCTCTTTCTGGTAGTTCAAAGAAGCAGTATCAACATCTTTCTGGTATTTTGTTTGCGAAATTTTGGCTTGCTCAGCTTCAACTGCCGCTTTCCATTTAGCTCTGGTTGACTCTATCTGGTTTCGCTTAGAGGCTTCGTCTGCCAACCAGCCCTTAAGTGCTGCAAGTTCAACATTAGCTGGACTTTTCGGGTTTTTATCTGGGTGCTGAGCCAATTTTGCCTCAACAACCTTTAATCGCGATTCAACTTCTTTTCGCTCAACATCAGCGTGTTGAAGGCGCTTTTGAGCGAAATCTTCGTACCATTTGGCTTGTGCCTGGTAATCAGCTAGCTGCTTCTGCTCGTCGCTCAGCGCGGCTGCATCAGACTTCACTTGCTGGTCGAGTTTATCAGCCGCATCTGAATCGGCGAAAGCCGGAATAGCTGAAAACGCCAGCGATAGAAGGATTACAGCGGATTTCTTGATCAATGCAGACATGGTATTCCCCCAATAGTTAACACCAGTTTTCCACGACTTCGCATGTTCTAAAACCCTTGGCTTCGCCTCAAGAGCACAAATCGAAATGAATAATCCGGCGCCTTTTTCAACCCCAAAATGCCAATTTGCCGCCCCTCAGATTTAGATGAGTCCACTATTTTGAAATGCTTTCCCAGCCTGACAAAATCCACAAATCGGTATACGCGAAAACGCGTAAAACGAGGACTGATAAGGAAATTTCATAAAAGATCTTGGGTTTGACCTGAAAATTTCACGAATTTGTTACGGAGTTGGGCATATTATGAATGAACTTACTAAATAGTTCGAACGCAGATTCTTTTTTCCGTGCAGAGGATCAGTCGTTATGTTTTCAAACCGCGTATTCGCCCGAATACTGAATTCCGCTCTTCTTTTGGCTTCGCTGAACTGTGCTGTCATGGCACAAGACATGGACGCCAACTCATCGAGCGCTGCAATCTCTCCCACCGCCGAACAAGCGATGAAACAGATGGCGATTGCGCAGAAAATGACCAAGTCAGGTAACAAGAATGGCGCTATCGAGCACGCGACCGAAGCCGCGAAGCTTTGCCCCAACTGGAGCAAGCCACTCATGGTTATCGCGCAAAACTTGATGGATATCGGCAAATGGGATGACGCAATCAAGTACTGCCAGGCAGCAATTCGCTTGAACAGAAACGACGAAGAGGCACGCGCCACTTTAACTTCAATCTACTTCCGAGCTTACAAGCCTTTCGAAGCGATCTCTTCGGGTCAAGACTATCTCAAGGCATTTCCGCGAGGCTGCTTCCGTGAACAGGTGAGCTGCCAGGTCGAAGAAGCTGAACACCACAAGAAATCTTTTCTGGCCAAACAAAGGTTTGAACCAGGCACCAATTATTTATCACAGACCGCTGACAAAGATAAGTCACGCTGGCAGTCTTCCGCAATGCCGCTACGAGTCTTTATTGATGAATCTGCTGCCCAACCTGGCGTCAAAGAACAACTGGGTCGCGCCTTCTGGCAATGGCAACAAAGCTCGAAAGGTTTTGTCAGCTTTGTTTTCGTCAATGACCCTCGCATGGCTGACATCGACTGCGCCCTGAGCAGCAATGCCGGCGCCGAAAGCGACGAACGCAATTCCAACTCCATCGCACTCGATTCTTCGGCGAAGAGCAAAGGACAAAATGGCGGAAGCCGCCTCACTTTAGGAGCAGCTTGCATCACGCACGCATCAATGCAGATCGCAGCCCCGGCTGCAAACTTGTCCGCAGCTGAACAAGCAAATCGCGTACAGCTATCTGCACTTCATCAAATCGGACACTGCCTCGGCATCATCGGACATAGCAGCAGCAAACCAGATTTGATGCACGAAACCAGCTGCTCGGAGAAGGGCTGTTCTGACCACGAAGCCAAACTGAATGAACGCGATGTAAACACACTACTTGCACTCTATCACCAGGAACCATCAGATTACATAGCTGAAACAAGCTATTCTCTCGAGCCAGTACACAGCAAGCGCAGACCAGGCACATACCTGAGTGCTGAAGCAATTGAAGTTTCAGACAGCCTCTCGACGATTTCCCACTAGCTCATAGGCCATGGTGAAGGTCGTTCAAACTACTTCTTCGCTTTATTGTAGCTGTCTTTGAGAGTAACAACTCGATTGAAGACCAGAGACTCAGGTTTGCAATCCTTTATATCAGCAACAAAATATCCTTGGCGTTCAAATTGAAAATGCTCGCCGGGCTTTACCGAAGCCAAACTTGGTTCGAGCTTGCAATTTTTCAAGGTCTGAAGAGCATTTGGATTTATTGCATTGAGAAACTCTGTGTCTTTGCCTGTCGGTGGCGACTCAACTGCCAAAATTCGATCGTACAAGCGCAGTTCAGCATTGATAGCATGCTTCGCACTAACCCAGTGAATCGTGCCTTTGACCTTGCGTCCTTCCGGATTTGCACCAAGCGTCTTCGGGTCATAGGTACAACGAATCTCAGTCACATTGCCATCTGCATCCTTAATCACATCAGTGCAGGTCACGCAATATGCGTATCGCAAACGAACTTCCTTACCAGGTCCAAGTCGGTAATAATCCTTCGGTGGGTCGAGCATGAAATCGTCTTGTTCAATGTAGATTTCCTTACTGAATGGCACTTTTCGTGTTCCCTCTTTTGGAACATCGTGCGGCCAGTACGAGGCATCTAACTCCTCGTCTGTATCAGGATAGTTTTCTATGACCATCTTAAGAGGCTTTAGAACTGCCATCACACGTGGTGCCTTGTGGTTTAAGTCATCACGAATAAAGAATTCGAGCTGAGCCATATCGACAACGCTGTTTGCCTTGGCTACACCGACACTTGCACAGAAATTGCGAATGCCTTCCGGAGTGAAACCGCGGCGACGCATTCCCGCGATGGTAGGCAATCGTGGGTCGTCCCAACCACTCACGTGCTTCCCTTCAACAAGTTCCAGCAAGCGGCGCTTGCTCATAACTGTCCAGTTCAATGAGAGTTTCGCAAATTCATATTGATGAGGTCGGCTCGGAAACTTTGCGTAATCGATCAAATTATCAATCATCCAATCATAAAGCTCGCGATTATTCTCGAACTCTAGAGTGCAGATACTGTGCGTGATTCCCTCGATTGCATCAGAGATAGGATGAGCATAATCGTACATCGGGTAAATACACCATTTGTCACCCGTCATGTGGTGTTTGGTGTGCCGAATGCGGTAAAGAAGCGGATCTCGCATCTTCATATTTGCATTGACCATATCAATTTTCGCGCGAAGCACATGCTCGCCATCTTTGAATTCACCTGCACGCATGCGATTAAACAGGTCAAGATTTTCTTCGACACTGCGATCACGATAGGGACTCGGCTTACCAGGAGTTGTGACGTTTCCTCGATAAGCTTTGATCTCTTCATCCTTCAAGCTGCAAACATAAGCTTTGCCTTCCTTGATGAGATGTTGCGCGTATTCAAACATCTTTTCAAAATAATCACTGGCATGATAGAACCCGTCCCAGTTGAACCCCAACCAGCGCACGTCTTCTTTGATGCCTTCCTCGAACAAAGTGTCTTCTTTTACCGGGTCGGTGTCATCAAAGCGTAAATGGCAACGTGTTCCGCTGTCAGGCATCTTCTCACGATATTCAAGTGCAAGCCCGAAATTGAGGCAAATCGACTTAGCGTGACCGATGTGCAAAAAGCCATTAGGCTCTGGCGGAAAGCGCGTAATTACCTTCGAATGACGCTTTGCTTCAAGGTCATCGTTGATGATGTCTCTAATGAAATCGGAAGACTTTGTAGGTGCAGGCGCAGACGAACTCACGGTGCTCTCCTCTGAATCTATATATGGAAAGCCCATTTTACTCCAAATCGTGGAACTGCGACAAAAACGGGAATCCCGGCTCTCTTGAAAAGCCTCAAATCCCTGATTTTTAGGTTCGCTAGAGTTGCACAAAGTAAACTCGTGACATAACGGACACGCCAAAAGCTTGAGCCCAGAGTTCAATCTCTGTCGGTGGCTCAGAGTACAGGCTACTGCTCGGAGTGTCCCAGAAATTCTGATGACCGCTAAAACTGGCACCCAGTGGTCAAATTTAAATGCGATGGCACTCCGAGAAGATCTCTAAGAGGCGGCATCGCATATATTTCTGAAGGAAACTTTGTTTAGATTAAAAGAATAGATCCTGAACTTTCTTTTGAACTCTTGGCTTGATTCAAACGTCTCTATATCTGTAAGGGATCTACTCGAAATAAAAACTCGCCTTTTTATAAGCAAAGCACATGTCGTTTGACCTCCGAAGAACGCCGAATCGTAAGCCTTTGCAAGCTCTCATTTTGTTGAGCTTGATACGAAAAACGAGTATTCTAGCTGCAGAATAACTGTGGTTCTAATTTGTCGACGGTATCACGACTGGTGGCGCGATTCTATATGCAGCATTGGCGATTTTTATATACATCAGATCTGCTGGGTCACGAAAATCAGGATTGGGTGTAAAAAATGGCAAACGCTGTCAAGAAAAAAATCTGGAAGTTTCCCGAGATTTTGCAAGCTTCAGAAGGGCTCTTAAAGCTAGTTGAGGGCTCAGAGGTCCTGGCTCAGCTCATGCTACAACGCGGCATCACAGAGGAGACCGCTGGGGCGTTTCTTGACCCATCAAAATACACGCCGACAAGCCCGATGGCATTTGCTGACATGGGCAAAGCAATCGTCAGAATCACACAGGCAATTTCAACAAAAGAAAAAATCACCGTATATGGTGACTACGACGTAGATGGAGTTACAGCAACATCCGTCATGCTAACAGCCCTGAGAAAACTCGGTGCAAACGTTGATTTCTATATTCCTAACAGAGCAAATGAGGGATATGGGCTCAATCTGAAAGCCGTAAGCATTCTGGCAAGCAAGCATAGAACAAAACTCATCATCACTTGCGATTGCGGAATTTCCAACTTTGCCGAAATCAATCTCGCTAAATCACTGGGCGTAGAAACGATCATCGCAGATCACCATTCGATGCCAGACTTGCTGCCTCCAGCCGTTGCAATATTGCACCCAAAACAGTTCGAGGAAGACCATCCCCTATTCCATCTTCCCGGTGTCGGAGTAGCCTACAAGCTAGCAGAGGCACTGTTTGTAGATAATCAAATGGAAGAGGAGATTCCAAAACTCCTTGATTTTCTAACGATGGGAATGATTGCAGATATGGTTCCGCTCATAAAAGAAAATCGCTATCTTGTTCAGATAGGTCTTCCTGCTCTGGTGAAATCTGAGCGCGCCGGCATCCAGGCATTGCTTGAGAACACAGTGAAAACCGATGGTACAGACATCGTCGGATTCGGACTGGCGCCACGAATCAACGCAGTCGGGCGTTTGGCAGATGCCGGTTTGGCTGTTGAGCTGATGACTGTTGAAGACGAACAAAAAGCTCAAGAGCTGGCTCAACAGCTCGAACATGAAAATGCTAGAAGGCAAGAACTGTGTGAGCAGATTTTCTTTGAAGCCGATCAAAAGGCAAAACAGGCACTCGCAAACGGAAAAGATGCGGCTCTCGCTCTTTATTCCGAAGGTTGGCATCATGGAGTTGTTGGCATAGTCGCATCACGACTTGTCGAAAAATATCACTGCCCTGTCTTCGTTGCAGAGCTAGAAAAAGAAGAAGGAAAGTTAAAGGGCTCCGCGCGTGGAGTTCCGGGAATCGACCTTTATCAAATTCTCAAAGCCAACGAACATCTCATGACAAAATGGGGTGGGCACCAGATGGCAGCTGGCTTCAGCGCAGAAGCCACAAATGCAGATGCATTGTGCCGTGCCCTGGTTGACACTTGCACCAGAGCACTTAATGGTCAAAGCAAGCGTCCGGTTCTCGACATAGATTTGCATGTGGAAACAGAAGACGTTGATTTATCCCTGGCTAAAACGCTTCGAAAATTGGGACCATTCGGCATGTGGAATAAGAAGCCAGTGCTGGCAATGCAGTCTCTTACAGTTTTGAATACAAGACCGTTGGGCAAGGAAGGTAAACATCATCGGCTTGTGCTTCGCTCTGCAGATCATGCCACTCAATTTGAGTGTGTTTACTGGCGCAGTGGAGAAATTCCGGCTGACGGAGAAGAAATCGATCTTGCTTTCAACCCCGATGTAAACGTGTTCAACAAGACAGAGCGGCTTCAACTCGTATTATGTGATTGGCGCCGAAGTGGCGAACTTGTCGAAGAAGAAGAACCAGAGATACTGGACTTCACACCGCCCTTGGTGGCAGAAGCAGCAAACAGTACTCCCGCAGCTGCAAGCAAAACAAACGCTTTAAGCAGTCCTTCAACAACATCGAATGCGTCAACTGCATCACAAGAAGCATCAACCAGAGAGATTGCTGCGTCAGCCCAAGAAAATTCTCAAGGCGGCACAGCAACATTGCCTGATTTCATCAGCAGAAAGTCTGGAAGTACATTTGAATTACCGGTAGTTGCAGCATCACCAGCAGAAAAAACGAAATCGCCTGGGTCAGGAAACTCAGTTTCACAGAGCGAAATTGAAGATGAACTTGATGCAGACGGAAAAACAACTGAACGAGTCATTCACCTTGAAACCAATTATGACGGCGACACGGCTTCAACGGTGGTGGTTGATCAACTAGTTTCTACTGATACACAATTGAATGACGGCTCTAGCATTGACATGCGTCCGGAAAGAACGCGAATAACGGCAGAAAGCGTCAACGAGCTAGAGAGCATTCTCGACGACTCTCTCACTTACGACGATGATTTCTCAGCTGGAATTATGAGCGGAGGCATCAGTGAACAAGAACTCTATCCAAAGAGTTACTTGAAGCAAAAAGCCGCCAAATCAGAACCCCTAGTAGATACAGGTGTAGTCAGAGACAGTTTCCCAGTAATTACACCTCAACCTGTAAATATTCAGGTCAGCTGGAAAGACCTCAGACAACATACTTCACCAGCCACTGTTGCTGAAACAGCAGCAAGAAAATTAGGCTCGCAAGTACAGATTTACGCCGAGGCGTGCAAACTGGAAGGACACAGCCTGGTAGATAGAACCATGCTGAGTTCGGCGCCGCATCTAGTCGTATGGCAGTACCCACCAACTCTGCAAGCATTCCGCAATATCATTGGCAAAAGCCAGGCTTCAAACATTTATTTGTGCGGGGCTGGCGCTGCCGAGCAGTACAACGCCTCTTCCTTCTTAAAACGATTGCTGGCTATGGTCCGCTTTGCAGTAAATCAGAGAGATGGTCAGGCCCAGTCAGATAAATTGTGCGCCGGACTGGCAACTTCGAAGATGTCCCTGGCACTCGGGCTCACGCTCCTGAAGAAAGCAGACGTTATTGACTGGTACGCAGAAGATTCCGTCATTTTCCTCGATATTTCTGGGGCACCCGGTGGCGGCTGGGAAAACCTTCTTGAGTACCGTCAGCTTGCAAATACGCTGCAAGAGATTACGGAATTTAGAAACTGGTGCGCCGAAGCGCCCCTTGACGAGATACAATCTGAGCTTGTCCCAAATGCGATTCGCATTTCCACCGAAAGTGCCGGGGCAAATCAAGAAGGTCCGCAACACGACATCTATCCAAAGGCAAACTACAATGACAGAAGCCCTACATCCGGTCAGTTCAGAAAAGGCTAATTGGCTAAAGAGCAAAATTCGGGACATTCCAGATTTCCCGAAGCCAGGAATCGTATTCAAAGACCTGACCACATTGCTTCGTGACAAAGACGCGTTCGGTTATGTCATCGATGTTTTTGCTGATTATTTTTCGACGATGAAACCGCAATATATTGCGGGTATTGAAGCCCGTGGGTTCATCCTTGGACCAGCCATCGCCCACAAACTCAATGTTGGCTTCATTCCGGTGCGCAAGCCAGGCAAGTTGCCGGCACGAGTGGTGAGCGAATCTTACCAATTAGAGTACGGCACCGACACATTGGAAGTGCACGAAGACTGCGTTTCGAAGGGCGACAGCGTCATTTTGATAGATGATTTGCTAGCCACCGGTGGAACAGCACAGGCGGCATACAAGCTTTTGAATAAAGTAGGAGCAGATGTAACCTGCATTGGCTTCGTGGTTGAACTCGGCTTCCTCGATGGTCGCAAGAAGATGCCCGAGGGCGTAGAAGTTTTCTCAATCATTGATTTCTAAAGCAGGCACAGACTTTAAGCAAGTATTACTCAAGCAAGGAAAGATTCTCGGCTTACTTGCTTTGATTTGGTTGCTCTACGTCCTGATCGCAAATCCATCAGGAGCCTTTCCATTAAATGATGACTGGAATTACGCCCGTTCAGTAAAAGCTCTGCTTGAAGAACACAAGCTTGTAATCACGCAATGGTCGCTGGCAGCTTCAATTCCGCAGATTTTTGGCGGCGCTTTGCTGTGTACACCTGCGGGTTTCTCTTTTGAGACCCTGCGCCTTTCGACCTGTGTGCTTGCATTCATCGCCATAGCAGGAACATACCTGCTTAGCCTGCATTGCAGCGGTAATCGTCGATTAGCGTTGCTGTCTGCGCTAACAGTTGCCGGCAGTCCTCTGTTTTTCAATTTGTCCCTTACATTTATGACAGATGTGCCATTTCTTGCGCTGGCAACGCTGTGCCTGCTCAGCTATGCCAGACTTCTGGAAGAAGAGAAAGCAACTATTCCTGCGTGGCTTTTCGCCATTGTCAGCACCACTGCGGCATGTACACTTCGCCAGACAGGGCTGGTTCTAGCGATTGCTTTTGCGGGAACATACATTTCAAGCCAAATCAAGCACAATGAAAGCAGCATGAACAGTGCAGCAAAGACGCTCCCAGAGCAGGAAACCGAGCTTGGTCAAAACAAAGCTAGAGCAGGGTCCCGAGCAGGTCTTAGCAATATAGTTGTCGGGCTAGCACCACTGACAGTATCAGTAATAGCAATCGCAATTTTTCAATTTTGGCTTGGCAAAGAAGCTGGAAGCCTCTATTCCTACCGAATGGAACAGGCTTATCTTGCTGCCCAATTCGCAAAGGGTCCGGTTTTTGTCGTAGGAGAAGCTTTTCGAAATATCATCAAAGCGTTGCTCTATGTTGGAATATTTGCACTACCTTTGATACCAATAACTGCGCCAGGTTTCATTGCACGACTCAACCGAAAAGAGCGTTTGCTATCACTTGGGCTCGGCGTCGAATCAGGACTTTTGTTATGCCTTGGACTGGTGTTCATGGGTGCCCTAATGCCATTGGCAGACAATATTTTCTACAACTTTGGATTAGGACCTCTACTCTTGGGGCTGGAAGGCAGCGAAGCCATTTCAGCCTGGCCGACTGCGCCAAAATGGTTGATGTTGACCATTACGATACTTGGCTGTGTAGGCGCTGCCCACCTTGTGGCTTTGATAGTCAGTTACGGCATCAGACGCTTGAAAAAGCAAGACTGGGTTGATGTCTCGCCAGTCAATAATCTGCTGTCTGTTTGCATGAACACAATGTTTTTGTACATGTTCATCATTTGCATCCGGGGATTTTTCGATCGCTACCTCTTATTTCCATTCCTACTCCTGATTCCTCTAATGGTTTCTGCTTCGAGCATCCAGCGCTATGCAATTTCGGCTAATGCCATTGGTCCAGCAAATGATATAAGCAAAACCGAAGAGAAAGACAAAGAGAAACGCGAAGAGACAGGGAAACGCGAAGAGACAGGGAAACACGAAGAGGCAGAGACAGCTGCAAGCGCCAACGAGTGTGAAGTGGTATCGACGACAAAGGAAGCACCTGCCAAACCAGAATGGATGCCAGGCTATGCGATAGGAGTGCCACTGCTTGTGGTGCTGAGTTATTTCGCCATCGCAGCCACGCATGACTATCTTGAGTGGAACAGAAGTCGCTGGCAGGCAGTTTCCTACTTCCTCCAAGACCCGAAGCATTCAGCCCTAGACCTTGATGGCGGACTAGAGTTCAACGGTTGGTATTCATATGATCCCCGATATAAAGATAAAGGTCTGGTATTCAGCACATCAATGAAGCACGGAGATGCTTACGCCCTAACCCTTTCACCAGTTAAGGGCTATCAGCTCCTCAAAGCCTTTCCCTTCAAGCGCTGGCTGCCTGCGGGAAGCGGCGAAATATTGCTTTTGCAGAAGACTCAATGATAGAACTAATGATAAAAATGTCCATACGGGTATAGAGCAATTGGGCGCAATCTCGATTCCGATTTGCGGTTCACACACAACTTGATGCTTTCTCCAGTACAAATCGTTGACGAATCAGATGAACACGGATGAGTTAAAGGCAGAAATAAAACTCGCAAAGCTTTGCCCGAAGTGCAACATTCACTTCGCGGCAGACTATGAATCAAACTGCTGTCCGATGGATAAATCGTTGCTGGCACCCGTTTCGCAATCGCTGGTCAACACGACTATCGATGAACGATATGAAGTGATCAAGCTGCTAGGATCTGGAGCCTCCAGCGAGGTTTTCCTAGCGCACAACAAGCGCTTGAACAAAGTCGTCGCACTAAAAGTCTTGCATCTGACTATGGTATCAGACCCGCATAAAGTTGCGCGATTTCAGGAAGAGGCACGCTCAGTCACAAAGTTAAAACATAGTTCAATAGCCAGCGTACACGATTTTGGACTGACTCAAAATGGTCGCCCATACATGGTTATGGATTATGTGGAGGGTGAGTCACTAACAGAGAAGTTGCGCAAATCTAGCCTGGAAGAAGAGGAAGCATGCGGCTACCTGATACAGCTTTGTGATGCGCTAACAATGGCTCACGAGCAAAATATTATTCACCGCGACATCAAGCCTGCCAACATAATGTTTGAGCAAAACGTCAGCCAGAAAACGATTGCAAAACTTGTCGACTTCGGCATTGCCAGAACAATGGTGGACGAACAGCGCAGTGATGTTACGCGAACGGGCGAAGTGCTTGGAACACCAGCTTATATGAGCCCGGAACAATGTATGGGACAGCAGGTAGATGGACGCTCAGACATCTACTCGCTTGGATGTGTGTTTTACGAAATGCTCAATGGCGAGCGGATGGTGCAGGCAGAAAACCCATTCGATTGTATGGATTGGCACCTCAGCAAGAAAGTCCCCACATACACATCTCCCACAACTGCAGCAAGAGACCTGGATTTCGTGCTGAAGAAAATGCTCAATAAAGATGCAGACTTAAGATATGCATCCGTTGCTGAACTGCGCTCAGACCTTGAAAAAATTTGCCAGGGCATACCGCTGCACATACCTAAGCCACGCAAGAATTGGAACAAGCAACTTACTACTGTAGGAGCTATCGCAGCACTGCTTTTGCTGCTGTTCGCAATTAACTGGCAAAGCCTTGTCCCCAAGCCGATAACAGTTCATAAGCTAACCCAGCCAACGGCACAATTTGGAACACTTAAAGATTTGAGATTTTGGCTCGTCCTTCACACCAATGGTGGTGCCTCTGACGGCACCCCCATGTTAGCGGAAAGCAACGGCTTCGGTCCAATTTCGCACGGTAGGGTTATGCCTTTGCCAGCTGGAGCGGTAAGCGTCACCTATGCGCCTGAACTCAACACTTTTTACTGCGCGACGAAAGACAAACTGTTCAGCTTGAAAGACGGATCCAATGCAGCGGAATTTCTGAAGACTCGAAGAGAAGTTGAACTTGATGGCATCGAGAGCATCGCCTACGACACAAAAAGACAGAAGTTTTTTGTTTTCGGTGCCGGACCAGGCGACCATGACTGCCTCAGCATGTATAACCCGCACGCAGCTTATGGCTCGCACCAAAACTGGGCCATGCTATTTACTCCACCTAAAGTGCGAAGCGATGTTTATAGAGAACTGAGAGGCATCTCCTACGATGCTGACACAGACCGGGTGTATGCACTGGCACAACCAGACGACGTCAGCACTAGCATCTATGAACTGACGCCAGCCGGACAAAAGATAGACACAATACCCTTAGATAAAGTGGTGCCTTTAGCCCTGGCTGGCAATCAGTTTTTTGTTAGTAAAGGAATGGCAATTATTTTTGTGCCAGAAGACGCTCGTTCAACGAACTACACCGTCTATGTTTATGAGCTTTCAACAGGTAAACTGTTAGCGAAAAACCCTATGAAATGGAACAATTGAGAGCAGAGAACATTTTGTCTTTGTTGGCTGCTCTAAATTGTCAGTCTAGATAAGTTTGAGAAATCCCGAAATACGAATTATTCGTCCGGAACTTGTTCGAACTAAATAAGTTCTTGAATTAGCAAGCTTCAACCACACCATGATAGTAAATCCTTAACCGATATACTAAAGATTATGCCGATGTGTATGACTGATTTACACGTGCAAAAATACACAGATGCTTGTTGATTCCGACAGTCGGACTGCACCAATTCCTGCGTGCCTCCGCAACCCCGATACATAAACATGTACTCTGCCTCGACTACGCATTCTCTGTAAATATAGATGGCCCAAGGCATTACGTGCCCGACGATCACCTAATCCGCTCAATCCTCCAGGACCCCAGCGCCACCGGGCTCCATGCTAGCTCCTGGACCATCAGACTCCTTTCAACATCGGAATCCTTGGACTACCAGGCTCCTTGCAACATCGAGATCCCGACATACTCCTACACTACAAGGAAACCTACTCCCGCAAGCCAACGTGCCCTAAGCTTAAAATGCTGGACCCAGAACCTCGTCTTCTTTCATAAGCCGCAGAATATACTCGGAAAGCCACTCTTTGTCACCGGGACCAACCTCAAATTTCATATCTTCACCCAGACGTTTTACTTGAAAGGTAGTCCAAGTCATACCAAAACGCGATATTGCCCCACCACCAGTTTTTCTCAAAAACGATTGATTCGCAAGACCATTTTCTAAAGGGCTATTAGCGATACGCGCGTCGGCTCCGCTGTGATCCATCACTTCGATATCGCTCGGCAAATCTTGAACAGTACTTTTCGCGTCTCCTTCCAACACCACTCTCACGAGATTAACACCACTTGCTGCGTGCACTTTCCATTTAACAGGATATGGGGAATGCAAAACTAATGAGACTGGTCCTTGAGTGTAAGTGACGTCAACATCAACATCGCCAAGAATAACGGGAAGCTTCGTAGTTATCGGCTCTAAAACACTGACCATCATTTCTTGCGGAACATCCGTTTTTGGAAGAGGAGTTCTTCTGGCAAATAAATCTTCAAAATATTTCTTTTTCTCTTTGAAGTGCGGCTGCTGAATGTAATCTCTGAAGCCGTTTTCCAACTTGTCAGCCAGAGTTTTCTCGGCGACCTTCTTTAGCGCATTTCGTTCGATGGCGTTTGGAGGGTGCTCTGGAACCAAAACAGGTCCGCTTCCGCGCGGAATTAGAAAAAACAGACAAGCAAGAATCGGCAAAATCAACATCAACAAATAGCGCTTATCAATCTTCATCTTTCTGGCGGGCGGAACAATCACCGCACCACTTAAAGCATCCTGCAGGTCAGCGACAAGGGCACTCATGCTTTGATATCTATGCTCTGGCTTTTTCTCCAGCATCTTCAAAACAATAGATGAGAGGCTGTAGAAAATTGGATGTTCCCCTGTGATTTCGGGGGGCATGCCTTCCATGTGCCACTTCATGCAAACGAATGAATTGTCGCCTTTTACGAGTCGCTCGCCGGTGAGCATCTCGTAAAAAACACAGCCCAGAGAATAAATATCTGAACGCGCATCAAGTGCCTGGCTGCGACACTGTTCAGGACTCATATAGGCAGGCGTACCGAGCACTTCACCAGTTCTGGTCACATCAGATTTTTGCTCGCCCATGATGGTTTTTGCAACGCCAAAATCAAGAATAAAACAAGATTCCTTTCCCTCGTTTTCAGAAAGCATGACGTTTGCAGGTTTTACATCTCTGTGTATGATTCCGTGCTCGTGAGCCGTCTGCAAAGCACTTGCGAGTTGAATACACAAATGAGTTGCCGTAAGCGGGTCTAGCAGCCGCTGCTTGGTTGCTTCACTGAGGCTTACGCCCTCGATGTAATCCATAACCATGTAAGGACGCCCATCAGCAGTGAGTCCAAAATCGTGAACACTCACAATTCCTGGGTCATGGAGACGACTCACATTTCGCGCTTCCTCTTCGAAGCGCCTGACTCTTGCTGGCTCGGAAACCAAATTCAGGTGTAAAACTTTAATCGCCACTTTTTTGTCGAGTTCATCGTGGCTTGCTAGAAAGACCTCGCTCCATGCCCCACTAGCCAGAAGATGTTCGACCCTGTATTTCCCATCAATTGTTGTTCCAGTTAAGGGAGAACTCAAAGGAACCAGCAAGCTAGAATCTTCTGGGCAAACCGTCTCAGGACTTTCAGAGGAGAAATAACGCTGACAACAGGGGCAAGACTTAGGCAGAGAACGATGAGCAGCTACGTCGCTGGACTCATCAGAGACAAGCTCAGCGGTTTTTACCTGTTCTCGAAACGGACGTTCCACAGCAATCGGCACCACCTGTCTCGTCTTAATTTTCCACACACAGAGCGAAATCAATCGGTTTAATATCGCTGTTTTACACCCGCAAAGCGAACTAAAACCAGCCCTGCAATAAAGCCTCCAATATGCCCGACGTATGAAACGCCTTCACTCATTCCCGGGTCAGCCATGTAACTCAAGGAGTTCATCGCTATGAAGAAACCAATCAATATCCATGAAGGAAGTTTCGGAAAGAAGTAGGGAAGTCCGACGAAACATCGAATTCGATTGCCTGGATGAAGCACCATATACGCCGCCATGACACCGCTGATAGCCCCTGACGCACCAAGAAAAGACTGATGCGGATGATGAGCGAAGAGCATGAGTTCTGTCAAACCAGAAAGAACTCCGCAGCATAAAAAGAAGACAAAGAAGTTGAATGAACCCATCTCATCTTCGACATTATCTCCAAAAACAAACAAATACCAGAGGTTTGACACCAGGTGGACAATGTCAGCGTGCAGGAAGCAATGCGAAAGAAGCGTAGTCACACTTTGCTGATGCGTCAACACCAGGTACGGAGTGAAGATTAGATTCAATGTCCAAGATGGATCGATCGCTTGCAACACAAAGGAGATCAGATTCAAAAGAATCAAAAAATTAGTAGCAATGCCACACGACGAACCATCGTCGTTGTCATCAAAGAGGGGAAACATTCTTTTACTCCGTTCAGGCTAGAGCACCCGACTGATTGGCTCTTACGCTTGAATGTGAAGATATTACAGACAATCTTGACAACGCCGCCCGATCATAAGCGCAGCTTAATCATCCCGCTTTCTCTTACGTAGCAGTAGTTTTCGGACGTTAAAGCTGAAGATCGTCCCAGATAAACAGTCTTGAGCGACGAGTCTTGAGCGACGAAATACCCTGGTCATTGCATAACACTCAGGCTTTGACGCGAGGCTTAGTCGTACCCATTATCTGATAAGCTCCGCGCCTTCCTGTGACCGTTTGAAGAGCCATAGCATTTTTGCAGAGGCGTGCTGATAACTCTCGCTCAATTTTGTTGCGAGGATGACGCAACACGCTCAAAAGCTTGACGTTGCTCAGGATGCTAACTAAGGAAGCATCACATACGGTGCCTTGCAAGTTAGAGTCGCTCAGTACAAATGACTGGTGATTGCGACGTGCGATGCTGTCGTTAAACAGCAATGGCTCTGACGCCTTTGACACCATGAGTTCCTGCCCTGTCTCTAGGAGCAGTCGCATGGCACCAATCTGCATCCACACATCTTTGGAGTTACCGCAATTAACTATTCGGAGGCTACTTTCGTCACAAACGAGGTAAAGCTGCGCCCCTTTTCTGCATTCAATAGTTCCAAACTTAGATATAAGCATCGTTTTCACCACCGGTCGTATAAATACATTGGCGTTGTGAAGCACAATTTCTGATTGTGCTGCTTTCAAATGATTTTGTTCATCCTCAGCCTGCAATGCGAGAATCTCATCGCTTCCCTCTGTTATTAAATGCGCTATTGTTCTAGCCTTCATTTCATTCAAATTATTCTCACTGACTAAATTGCGAAGACGAATATCCGATTCTGATCTAAGACAAACTGGCTTTAACGAAGTTACGGAGAAAGAGCCTCCATCCAGATTGATTTTGTTAGCACTCCCAGTTGCGTGAAAGACTTGCTTTCCGCCTTGAAGCTCTAGAATTGCTTGCTGGGAACCTGAGCTGCTTAGATTGATATTTGCTGTTGTCGCCGGACTACCATTGGAAGTGGACAAAACAACGCCACTAGTATTGGCGCCACTGGTTGGATTTCGCAGGTCATAATCACTTGCAAAAACTCCTTTTACAGTTCCCGATTTCTGTGAATTAGCCGTCCAAATAGAGCTGTTAGTCACACCAGCTCCTAACTCTATGCCACCACCAATGGCAGAGCTGCCACCTTGCGAACTAGCCTTGATCACATTACCCGACGCACCAAGGATATTCCCCTTAGCCAACAGAATCACATTGCCGCCGTATGCTTGCATTGAATTCTTGCCGCTTGCCGACCCAAGTATCAGATCACCGCTTTTGGCAACAATATTTACATCCCCACCGGATGCAGTGATTTCTGTATTCTGCCGCGTTCCTAGATCGACGGAAGCGCCAACAATTTTTATGGAAGAGGCTGCCAGTTTGTTGAGCAAGGGCTGAAATGGAAGGTTTCCATTGGTCGTTCCAGCGACCAATTTTCCATCAAGCGAGACTGCTGCAGACGAACTTAGACTAACGACACCACGAGAGCTAGAGACTGATCCCGCGAAATCTAAAGGTCCTCCTTTTGCGTCGATTGCCAGCCCTGTCACAGCTTCTAAAGTTCCGGAGGGGAAAATAGAAATGCCGAGTCCGGAGAGTTTCAAGTCGGTTCCGCTCTTGATGGTGGCATTAGTTTTGATATTCAAACTGCCTGTGGCAGAAATCAAAACTTGCTTTGGAGAACTAATCTGTGCACCATTCTCCACAGTCAAATTTGTCGGCTGCGAATTGATGGTTGTTGCAGAAATGTCTATCGAGCTAGAACTAGCTAAATTTCCCGCTAAAGAGACATCGCCCTTAACGCCTAACCTAATCGTCAAAGGGGAATTCCCCGCACCGGTTAAATTCGCAGAATTACCCCCTGTAATTGACAGGGGAAAAGTCGAATTGTCGAAGACTAGCTTCGCGTTTTGAAATACACCGCGGCTGTTAACCGTGATGCGGTTTGGGAGAAAAGACGTGGGAATCAAAATTGAATTCGCGATTAAAGAACCACCAGAATTATTTTCAATGCTAATTCCGGCAGATGCTGCGATTGGAATTATGTTTTTGGCAGAAATAGTTCCGTTGTTTACAATCGAGAGAGCACCTTTGCTTACGGTCGATGAAATAGATAAATCAGCATCGCTTGTTATCGAGCCAGCAGCCGCTACGCGCAGTGGCATGCTTGAAAAAACACTGGCGACGGTTCCACCGGTGTTGAAGAGGAGATTGCCATTGATATTACTGGCAGTACCAGTCAGGGTAAGAGTCGGGTAGTCGCCGTTAATAGTAAAGTCAATTCCCTTTTGAGAATCGATTGGTTTAAGATTCAGAGCTGTTATTGCAGGGGGAATATCAGCAGAATGAATTACAACATTACTGCTTGCCCCTGCTGGATTGGATTCGGTCAATTGTCCTTTGCCATTCAGACCAATTGACTGAGATTCTCCTCGGACAAGCAAATAAAGAACAAGAGCCTCAGCTGCTGTCACCTTGGTTCTGCTTGTAGAACCTTGAGTGATATTAACGAGGTTGCCACCAAGATTTATCGATTCTTTGCCACCAGAGGGAACGATACTAACGCTTCCAACCTTGAATCCGCCAGGAGTTGAATCGGCACTGATAAAATTGGCAGTTATTCCTCCAGTCCCTGGTGTGTTGTTCTTAACTACAGAACTACCGCTGATAATTATACCGCGTGTCCCATTAACCAGCGTCGGGTTGCCCACAGTGAAAGCGGCACCTGGTAAAGCAAATTCAGTTAGGAGAGACGATCCTAGATTCAAGTTTGAAGGAAGCTCTTGCGTACCATAGGTTGAGATTAGAACGTTTCCATTGCTACCGCTATGCGCCAGTGAACTGCCACCCGATGCAATTATGCTAGCTGGCCCCGTCTTATTAGCTTTCACACCGGCAACTTGAATTGAGCCTACATCAATTAATATGCCACCAGCTGCGCCACCAGTGGAGAGTGGGCAATCAGAACATGAACCACCCGAAGAATCCAGGTATCCTTTAATGACAACGCTTCCATACCCGACGTTGCCGATTTTCTTGCCATAAATTTCAATTTTGCCACCATCACCTAAAATTGCATGCGCAGCAGCTAGAGGGATGCCTCCAGTTGTTATCACACTGCCGTTTATCTTGGCTGAACCGCCAGTGAGCAATTTAAAGTTGCCACCAGCGCCAGCGACTGCACTATCTGAAGAGGGCAAAGCGCTAGTGTTTACCTCCCCTGTGAATATGGAACCATCATTACAGCCGATTACAATATTGCCGCTATGTCGTACAGATGAACTAGTGAGGGAACCGGTTTGAATCTTTGTGGCAGCATAAATTGAAATATCTCCTCCATTTCCCTGGCTTGAACCAGTACTTATACCACCGCTAACAAAAATCGCTGAGCCACTTGTGACACTGCCTGTGCTGAAGATGCTGTGCTCCTGAATGGTTCGACTATGGCTCAACTCGATAGGATATTTGGCACTAGATCCGGCTAAGAGAACATTGGCTCCTGACGCTGCCCCCGTCGTGTTTATGCTACCACTCACTGTGATACCACCAGCACCGATAATGTTGACATTACCAGCGGTTCCGTAAGCCGAGCTAGTGTTTATCTCACCCACGCTGATAGTGCCGTGGGCAGCTGTACCGGGGTTTGCGATAAGGTTTACATCTCCACCATCTACAGCTGTAAATAATTTGCTTGTTGAACTGGTATTTATAGAAACCTTAGAAAGTGATATGTCACCGCCCATGGTGGAAGCGCCAGTGACCAGATATTTGCTTTGATCTAACGGGTCCTGCTCAAATGCAGAACCAGCAAAGATGTTCAGCTGTCCACCAAGCCCCTTCGCCGTGCTTAGATTTATCGATGGAACGCCATTTGCGACAATGTTACCGGCTGCAAGAAGAGTTAAACTTGATCCTCCACTATTGATCAGCATGTTGCTTGTCAAAACTATGTCGCCATTAGGATTTGTAATAGTTCGACCAAGTTGAAGGTCGAAATATATTATTCCGCTTGCTTTAAACCCGTTTGGATTGATGATTGCATTTGCTCTTACAGTTAAGTCACCTGTGACATCGACGCTCGATGCGGCTTCAACTTCACTTGCGCCGAACACAGATTGAATTGCGGTGGTGCTTGCAAAAGATGTTTTTCCTGAGAAAACGAGCGAACCGCCACTTGTGAGGATTTGACCGGCTGCATCGTGAGTGTACTTGATGGGACCAGAGGACGAAACCACGCTTGGAGTAACAGCGGCACCAGCAGCAAAAGACAAAAGATGACTGCCTCCAAATTGCAAGCCACCAGGTGTTAACGTTCCGATTGAAACAGGACCGAATGTTTCTTGATTGATTAGAATTGCTCCAACGGCATTCAGAGAACCAGCTTCATTCAAACCAACGCTGAAACTATGATTCACAGCATTTGATTGGAGAATGAGGTTTGCTCCGACTTCAAGCGGTCCCGAAAAGATGAGCCCTGGAGCATTCACTACAAAATCGCCGGCAACACTATTCATCTTGTTTAGATCTGGGTTAAAAACCAAAGTTTTATCCAGAATTATCTCAATGGGAATAGTACTGCTTAACTTTCCAGTTCCAGCGGACTGCAGCATCAAACGTGAAATACTGTTGTCGCTTGATTGAAGGTCGACAGACCCACAATAAGCTGCTAAGAAATCGGTGCTAATCTTTGAACTTGGAAGCTGAATGCAGTCTTTGCTTGTTACGAATAAGGATTTCGAGCTATTGTCACCTGAAATCTTCGCTAGTCCGTTGGTAGATAATTCTGTATTTTCAGAAACGATAGAGCCGTTCAATTCCAGTCCTAGCTTGCCAGTAAATGCCACAAGTCCGTTTTGCAGTCCGGAGGGTTTTGCCTCTGCATTTCCATTGACTATCAAACTGCTCTTGCTATTAACTACAATTTCGCTTCCCGACAGGTTACCGTTTACGTAAATTGCATCATCACTAGTGACTAACAGGGGCGCACCGCTACTATCGCCTATTTCGATGAATGGCGCAGAGTTCTTTTTTACTAAGGCAGTTGCGTAGCCGGTACTTTTGATACTTAGGTAATCAGTAATAACTAGCTGGAGAATTGCCTGGACACCGGCATTAATAAACAATTTCGAGGCAATGATCGGCTGTTGACTTCCCACAAACAGCGGGACGTCTGTGGTCAAATCAAGATTTCCCTGAGCTTCACCACTCACATAAATAGTCGCTGCTGCGCTTTGAGACTTATTCTCTAGATAGGCATCGCCCCCCGAATGTACTTCCAAATTAACAGTGTCGATTTTCAGCGGAGCAATGGCTGAACCAAAACTGCCAGTTCCACTAACCTTATAATTTTCTGTTGTCGAGCCATACAGACTGTCATCTATGGTTGTGATCGGAATCTCTCCATTGGATCCGAGATATAAAACACCTGCGCGAAGAACAAAATTCGGATCGTTTTGTTGCATACCGTCGGGCAACAAGATTGAAACGGTACCGGGTGTCGTTGCGAGCCCTAATACCAATTTATTTGATGCTCCAGGGGTTTGCACAGCGATTGCAAGATTTTGAGCATTAATGGAAATCTTCGCTGTATCATCACCGTCTACGATTAAGCTCGGAGTGGCTATGGCAACCGTGTTTCCGGTTAACGACACGCCACCCCGGACGACAGTCGTTGAGTTTTTATCCCCCCAATTTACTACGCTGATCAAGCCGGCTTGGAGATCGCTATTGATTGTGATACCGAATGTGGTATCTCTAATTCCATTTCGTCCTGCAGAGAGATAAATCTCTCCTGCTGGAAGTCCGGAAGAATTTAGTATGCTAATACTTCCATTCACTGTTAGCTTTCCAGCAAAATTCGCCCCGTAATTATTGTAAGAAGAAACTAAAATCAATCTTCCCGAGCCACCGCTTGGAGAAAGTCCATTTAGCGCGATAGCATTCTGATTAACCGTTATATTATTTTGAGCAAGAACAGTGATACAACCACCGGTGGACAAACCGGAAGATCTTGCACTCAGAGAGATTTCGCCCGCAGATTCTCCGAGCAAAATATCGCCACCTACTACAGGGGAGCCAAGAATTCTCGCAGTGCTAAGTGAAATCTGTCCCCCAGCACCATTTCCACTAGCATCAGCAATAACCTGCAATCCGCTTAAGCAGGTCCCCTGAATTGTTTGTGTAAAAAATGTGGCTGAAATTTTCCCGCCATTACCATTTCCGCCAAACGCCCGAGCCGTAATTGCACTTCCATTATCAGCAATAAAAGATTTAGCCGCAAAAATATTGATGACTCCGCCATTTCCTCCGTTAGCGGCTGCATCGGCACTCAACGAGCCATGCAAAATGAAATCGGCGCTTGTTTTAAAATCATAATTTCCTCCTGTCCCAGAAAGACCTAAAGGAGCAACGCTAATAGCTTCTGCCGATAAATCTAATGGCCCACTCGATGAAATTTGAATCGAGCCTCCGTTTCCCGAAGCTGCTAATTCAGAGCCACCGGTTGCAGACAGAGATAAGTTGCCTGCTGCATTAGAAATAGAAAGGGGGTTCCCCGTAGTGATTTTTACTGTTCCGCCTGAACCAATTCCCGCTGCATTCGCCGACAGATGAATATTTTTGTCTTGTGCCAAAGCCAATGTGCTAGCTGAAATAGTGATGATGCCACCATTTCCATTTGCTGTTCCAGATACATTGATACCATCAAATAGAGACAACGTCTTACCAGCACTCAGTGTAATACTTGCACCACCAAAGGGATTGTTGCTTTGACTTATATCAAACGCATTTTCAAAAAGAGAAAGATCCTCTTTCGCATCCACGACGACTTGATTGCCTCCACCAATTGAAGATAACTCTATCTGACCTGATTGGTCACCCAGAGCTAGTGAACCACTTGTTTGAATAGAGACTAGTCCGCCCTTACTCAGCAAGGTGCCAGAAACATTGATCAGGTTTTTGCCGTAAGCAGTAATTTTGTCAGAACTTATTTCGATAATTCCGCCATTGTATGCACTAGCATCAAGACTGGAATCGACAAGTGTTAAATCCTTACTCTTAATCGTGATGTGCCCACCCACACCTGACGATCCGGAGCAGTTGATAGAGTTTGAACCTATCGTAATTACATCGCTTTTGAGATCAACACTTCCACCATTAAGCCCCTGGCTTGAGATTCCGCCGCTTCCAATCGACAAGTTTGCAACGGAGACAGCAACAGTTCCTCCGTCATTGTATCCGTCAGTATTGATGTTCAAATTACCGTTATCGTGTCCTAGCAAAAGATATTGCGTGCTCATGCTGCTCGTAACGGATATAGAGCCTCCGGTCCCGCTTGCAAGTGAGCATGCTGTAAGCGATACGGAGCGATCTGTTGGAAGCTTGAGTGTTTCGGTGTTTATTTTTATGCTACCACCACCCGTAGGTCCATTTGCTTCAATCGAGCCATTTAGAGTGAGGTCTCGAAACGATGACGACAAGTCTATCGTGCCGCCTTTTCCCTGATTTCCCAGAGCTTTTACATTCAAAGAGTTAGGATCTACGACAAGACCAAATGCGCTAACTTGAATTGAACCTCCGTCACCGGCAGATGAATTGGCGGAGCCGCCTGTGGCCGAGAGTGAAAGTGAGTCTAGTTGCAGGTCTTCACTCGAACCTAGTAACACTGAACCTTTTGCATGAAGCGAAATCTGCCCACCAGAACCAGCACCACTTCCGTTTACCGACAAATCAGCATGGCCAAATGCGCCTACATCTGCTCCAGAAAGGATTATCTTACCTCCGTCTCCGTTGTTACCAGCCTTAATTGCTAAAGAAGACAAGGCTATACTATCGGTGCTGCTTAACGAAATAGTACCGCCAGTGCCACTACCATAAGCGTCTACCGTCAGCGCTTGCGGCGATACCAAGAGAATGTCAGCAGTTGAGTTAATACTGATTCTTCCGCCAGATCCACTGCTTCCGTCAGCATGAATCTCCATTCGATTTCCGATGGCTAGAGTGTTTGTTGTGGAAATATCAACAGTGCCCCCCGTGGCACCGTCGGCAGAAACAGTGAGATGAACGCTATCAAAACCAATCGAATCCGCATTGATGACGATTTTTCCTCCATGAATCCGGGAATAGACATTTGCAGCAGGTCCTGGTATGAAATCGACGTAGAGCTTATCTGCCTGAAGCGTTACGCTGTTAGAACCTGCCTCGAGATTCACAGTTTTGATTGTCAGGGTACCGCCACTGGGTGACGACCCTAGTATTGAATATTTCCCGGAACAGTGCGTACAGGGGTCACCATTTTCACCCTTGAAGAGGTGCCCAGCCACAGCAGTTATCGAACCACCAGAGGTATTGACAGTCCCAGAGAGGACAATATCGCCCTCTGACAAAGCCACAAAGTCACTAGCAGATGCGGCGGAGAACCCCTGTATGGTGAGAGTGCCGCCCCCTCGTAGCGCAAAGATAGGATCGTCACTAAGTTTTAGTTGAGCTATGTTGAGGTCGCCATGCTCAGCAGATGCGGCGGCAACGGCTCCAGTGATAGTAACAGCTCCATCAATTCTTTCTGCATGGAGATCAACCTTTGCACCAGGTGCAGTGGCAGCGACTGCTTCCCCTTGCATAGTACCACCGAACAAACTAACATTCTTGCCGTACGAGCCGTCTAATGAAATGTCGCCGCCGGTGGATTTAATAAGTCCACGGTTGTTATCGATTGCTAGTGCGGAGCCAGCTATTGCTGAGATATCGATGTTTCCGGCAGCTGCTAGTATCGAGCCGCTGTTAGTTATTTGCGTCGATATGTTGCTCAACGAACTATTGCTGAGGGTGTTGGTTAGTTCCGCAGAATTTGGCAAATTATTCAGTGTCGCCGAAAGCAATGAAGCACTATTGATGGTGACGTTGGAATTTTGCGCACTCATTGTTCCAGCATTGACTAAAACGGGAGTGAAAACATTCAGGTTATTTATTGCTTGCACAATGGAATTGTTTCCATTGCTAAGCAATTCTCCAGCGCAAAGGTTGAGGTTTCCCGCACTGCTGATTTGTCCTGAATTAATCAACTTGTGAGTCGCTATGAGAGAAAGATTTAGCCCCGGAATTGCATTTGAGTATCCTGAAATTCCGCCTTGAGGAAGAACAGTAGTAATCAATCCACTGTTGAAAATGCTGTAGGCTCTGATTATTGCGGTGTCGATTGCCGGATTCGTTGAAACCGCGTAGAGGATTGCGCCACGACTTACATTAAGGTTACCTCTGATATCCAATACCGGAGATTTGCTGAAATCTACTACCCGAATGGCGCGTTCGCCAAGATACAAATTAGAACCAGCTTGAGGAGCCTGCGCTCCCGGTCGAAAGCCAGTCCGATCGAGAGGAGAAGGAGTTTCAGCTCGTGCAGCTGTATACAGCCCGAAGTAAAGGCTCAAAAAGGAGAGCAGAGATAGTGATGCGAAATGAAATTTGCGCATTGCTTCAATCTGTAGGCAATAGCATTAACGTCTATATCTATTTTCGCACATTTACAGGTAGTAAAGCATCTTTTTTTTGACGTTCGCAACGGTTTTATCTGTAGCCTTTAGCGCAACTGTTAGTTGACCTGCTTGTTTAGCATTCCAGCGAGGCGATTTCATTCAGTTTAGCTGGTGGTTATTAGCGTGCAGAATTACTAACTGTACGTGCCGTCCTGCATCCTGATGCTTATCTCGCCAGCATGCAGTATACGCACAGAACCATCATCTTGCGTCAGCACAAGTGCTCCTGATGAGGTGATATCACTCGCGTTGCCTTCGAGTTCTTCATTTCCTACACTTGCCCGAATTCTCTTGCCCAGTGTATGCGAGTATTCCTTCCACTCGTCAATTACCAATTCTGGTGTGCCATGCCGCAAATGATTGTATTGCTCTTCAAGAGAATTACAGAGTTCCGCAACAACGTCCAAGATGGATCGATCGCTTGCAACACAAAGGAAATCAGATTCAAAAGAATCAAAAAATTAGTAGCAATGCCACGACGAACCATCGTCGTTGTCATCAAAGAGGGGAAACATTCTTTTACTCCGTTCAAGCTGGAGCTCCCGACTGATTGGCTCTTACACTTGAATGTGAGGATAACACAGACGATCTTGATAACAGCCGCTAATCATAAGCGAGCCTTAATCATTCTTTTTTTCGTTACGCACCGATGCTTTTCAGACATTAAGCTTGAATGAAAAGCATTGGGAGAACATGAATTCAGATTCCATCAGATTAACCTGACCACCAGCGGCAAGAGCATTTGAGAATGCAATTGCTAATGACAAACCATTAGCCCCCAACAACGGTGAGCTTTCCTCCTTGTGGCAATTTTATAGAAGAGCGCACCAAAACACTCGATCTCGATCTTGTAAGATAAGCATGCTTGCGATTTTGCATATCTATTCTCTTCAATCTGCTATCACATATACGGGCTAGACGATGACAAACTCTACAAACGAATTTCTAGACATTTCGAGCACCGGAAAGCAGGCGGCGTGGCGCTATGCTGTCGCGCTTCCGATCATTTTGTTTTGCTGGATTGTTCTGGGTTCCATACTCGCATTTCTTATTTGTCCAGCAATTATCTACCCATCAAAGTTCCCAAAAAACGAGTTTCGAGAATACGTTGCAAGTTGTGCCTCGTTCTCGCCACTAACTATTTCTGTGTTTATGAGTACTGCATTTTTGCACGGTAGAAAATGCAAGACGCTAATTACGCCGTCTGCCATAATAAACTGGAAAGTAATGGGAATAGGCGCCTTATGCTGGTTTATGCTAAATGGGGTAGCTCAACTTATCGGTTATCTGCTTCGACCGTCAGAGTATGCATTTTCTTTTAAACCAGAAATTCTTGCTCAACTTCCGCTGATAGTTCCTTTAACTTTTTTGCAGGCAGGTTCTGAGGAATTGTTTTTTAGGGGATATATTCTGCAAGCGCTGTCTCGTTTCAGCAAGAATGCAATACTTCTTTCTTCATTGATTGGAATTCTATTTGGTTTGCCCCATATGGCGAACCCGGAAATTTCCGCTGATCTTATCTTTGGCTTCTTAACCTATTTCAGCATCGGCTTCTTTCTTACCTTCATCACAATTGAATCTAGAAGCCTGGAACTATCAATAGGTTGCCACGTTGCACAGAACGTATTCACAGCATCTGTAGTGAACTATAAGGGAGGAACTCTAGAGACAAACTCTGTTTTCACCATACTTCATTCGGATGCAAAATTTGAATTCTTTGGCTTCTGTTCTACTGCCTTTATTGGATACCTACTGTTTAAGAAACTCGGAATCTTCGAGCACACACACCATTCAATTCCTGAATCAGCATCGGATGCGAGCCAAACCTAAGCACTTCTCGGAAGGTTGTTATTAGAACTTGGTTCTCTAGATGCAAGAAGCGACGAAAGAATTCGACGTAATCTAAAAAGGATCAGACTGGAGACTCGTCAACTGTACGTGCCGTCCTGCATCCTGATGCTTATCTCGCCAGCATGCAGTATACGCACAGAACCATCATCTTGCGTCAGCACAAGTGCTCCTGATGGGGTGATATCACTAGCGGTGCCTTCGAGTTCTTCATTTCCTACACTTGCCCGAATTCTCTTGCCCAGTGTATGCGAGTATTTCTTCCACTCGTCGATTACCAATTCTGGTGTGCTATGCCGCAAATGATTGTATTGCTCTTCAAGAGAATTACAGAGTTCAGCAACAATTTGATTTGCATCAACTTTGCCACCACAGATATTATCGAGCGACTCAACTTTGCCCTGCAATTCCGCAGGCAATTCTATGCCTTCAAGAGAAAGATTCATTCCCATTCCAAGAATTAAAGCTGGTGGCAATAACCAATGGGGGCTTTGGGCTCCGTCACGCAAGCTGGCTTCATTAGCCTCTGCACTCGATGGTCGGGCCACAGAGCGTTGAGAACCTGGCATCTCAGCGAGAATACCACCCAACTTCTTGCCACCATATACGAGGTCATTGACCCATTTCAATCCTATCTTGGTTCCAGTAACATTTTCAATTGCAGTCGCTGCTGCAACTGCAGCAACAAAACTGAAAAGCGGAAGCATTTGTGCTTCCAGTTTTGGGCGAAAAATAAAGCTCATAAAGATGCCGGCATCGCGAGGCGAAACCCAGGTACGCCCTTGTCGTCCTCTTCCAGCAGTCTGCTTTCGAGCAAGAACCAGCGTCCCTTCCTCTGCACCATTCAAGGCAAGTTCAATCGCGCGATCATTGGTAGAGACAATCTCGTCCCAAATTTCGTTTTGCCCAGATTTAGCAACTAAATAGGTACTGAGCCCAGCTTCAATCAGGCTCAAATCAAAACGCGACATTATCGCTTAGTTCAACGATGTCACTATTTGCTTAGACTCAGTCAAGATTTTGTGGATAGGGCATTTGTCGGCTATCGACTTGAGAGTGTCGAGTTGCTCTTTTGTAAGGTCGCCCCGAACTTGAATATCCCGGGTGATTTTGGCGATTTTCTTTCCGGGAGTGTTTGGATCTTCCACCATTTCCTCATCAAGCTTGACATGCACTTCATCAAGCTTCCAGCCTCTTCTCTGAGCGAAAACTTTTAAGGTCATTGAAGTGCAGGCGCCGAGCGAAGCCAACAGAAGCTCATGAGGGTTTGGTCCTGACTCTTCACCACCGATGTCCTTTCCGGCGTCAGAAATCATCTTATGCGTGCCAGCATTGATTTCGTGCTTCATTCCCTGATCTGCAGAATTAGAGACAAGAACCTGAGTCATGAAGAGGACCTCCTGGTCATCAGTGTATTTGTTTGACGATCGTACATCTGTAGGTATACAAAAGCGCCGTTTTTAGCCTTATCTTAGTGATGGTGAACGCCCGACTCTTGGCAAGAGCGGCTGTCTCTTTTAGACTATTCTGGCGGTGTAAAATTAGCAAATGCCATTAATTGAAACAGAAAGACTGATACTTAGAGAATTCGTGAAATCAGATTGGAAGGCAGTTCATTTGTATGCTGCCGACCCTGAGGTTGTGAAATATCTTGAATGGGGACCAAACACGTCTGATGAAACCGTCTCGTTTCTAGATGGCACTCTGCATTGTCAAAAAGAAAAACCCCGCAAAATCTATGAGTTTGCGATCACACTCAAGGCCGATCAGCAGTTGATTGGAGCTTGTGGTCTTCGCATTCATGAGAACCAGGAGCAAGCCGAGATGGGCTATTGCTTTAACCGCCAATACTGGCGACAGGGTTATGCCTCAGAAGCAGCTCGAGCAGTAATGGAATATGCATTCGCTAATTTGAAATTGCATCGAATGACGGCTACCTGTGACGCAAATAATCTCGGTTCTGCAGGTGTACTACGAAAGATAGGAATGAGACAGGAAGGGCATTTCATTAAAGACTGTAAAATTCGCGGTGAATGGAGAGATACGCTTCAGTTTGCCATTTTGAAAGAAGAGTTATCGACATAAACGAGGCAGAGCATGTCAGACACCAGCAAAATTATCGAAGCAGCAAAATTGTTGAAATCTGCTAAGCATGTGGTGTTTTTTACAGGTGCCGGCGTTTCCAAAGAAAGTGGAATTCCAACATTTAGAGATGCTCAAACTGGTTTGTGGGCCAATTATGACCCTGAGGAATTGGCTACACCAACGGCTTTCAAACGAAATCCAAAGCTGGTCTGGCAATGGTATGACGAGCGTCGGCACAAGTTGAATGAATCTAATCCCAACCCTGGGCATTACACGATTGCGGAATTCGAAAAGCTTATCGATAAAGTGCTTGTCGTTACACAAAACGTAGATGGGCTCCACAAGCGGGCTGGCTCGACTGATGTGTTGGAGCTGCACGGTAACATAAGCGAATTCTTTTGTTTTGATCAAAGACATCCATGCAATGCAAATGAGATTCCAATGGGCTTGAAAGAGCCGCCAAAATGCCATTGCGGCTCATACATACGACCAGCAGTCGTTTGGTTTCATGAAGCATTACCAATGGAAGAACTTGATCGCGCACAAAAAGAAATCTGTGCAACGTCGATCCTTTTCGTTGTAGGAACCTCATCTTTAGTGCAACCGGCAGCATCACTACCTGCACTTGCTCTGCACAACAAAATTCCAATAGTTGAAATCAACCCAGATGAGACTCCACTAAGTAGAAAAGCGAGTATCGTTATAAGAGCCGCATCAGGAGCGGCTCTTCCAGAGATACTGAAAGTATTCAAGAATTCAAATTGAATTGAAATTTGCGCGCATATAAGAGGAAGCAGGTGAACATGCGCTCACATTCAAGTTGCTGATCTATTTCGATTTGATATACGCAATTGAAGCGCCGTTTAACTCACTCTGAAACCCGCTCAGAATGCGTGTTTCAGAGTGTCGACTTTTATTCGACAAATTCTTATAGGACGCTCAGATCTCAGCAGCGCAAAATGAAGTCTGATAAATATTCGAAGATCGGCTTATTTTGGGCTTGAAGACCTAATGCATGCTCTTAGATCACGATCCACTAAGTACCAGATATGGTGCATATATCAAACACGCTTCATTACCCGGATCTCACCAAACCAAGCACTTTTCATGCAGGTTTAAGGTCCGATTTTATCTTTGTATTCTGATTTCGTAACGGTGTAGCCATCAGCTTTTACAGCGACATATATACATTCCGCACACATGAGGATCACTAGCACGCGTAAATCGCCAATGGTATTTTTTTTGCATCGAAATTTTTTGAAGAGGAGCTGCACCAGAGATATCTGGCAATGTCCGCGTGCCTAAGGCAGGGAATTGAAGGAAAGAGAGGTTCAGCTAATCTTCGGGTGAGAAAAACAAATCGTTTATCCCACCAAATAGATATACAAACAAGATACAAAAGGCGCCAGCCGTATTAAGGGTTCATTTTGAACTCTTGAAATGGTTTTAGCGTCCTTAATTAAGCGGTTCGGTTTAAGTGCAGGAGAAAATATGACTCAGTCTTCAATTAGCTCAGCTGAGACACCAGTCCTTCAAAGCGCCCACAAGGTTCTGAGAAGAGACGGTACAGTAGCGCCATTTGAATCTTCCAAGATTTCAGTCGCGCTAACAAAAGCCTTCCTTGCAGCGGAAGGTGAGTTGTGTGCAACAAGTTCACGTATGAGAGAAATCGTCGCCCAGCTCACAGAGCAGGTAGTCGAAGCTCTCACCCGTAGACAAACTGAAGGTGTTCCAATTCATATTGAACACATTCAAGACCAGGTTGAACTTGCCCTCATGCGCTCAGGTGAGCACGAGGTAGCTAGAAGATATGTGTTGTATAGAGAACAACGCTCGCAAGAACGCGCTAAGCAGGTAGCCGAAAGCGGGATGGGTGCTCCTACACAAGAACTGACAATGACACTGCCAAACGGCACTGTTACACCAATCGATTATGTTCGTCTTCGCACAGTAATCGAAGAAGCTTGCTCAAATCTCGGCGACGCGGTTTCTGTTCAAGCAATCTATGAATCAACAATTTCAAACCTTTATGACACCGTCCCAGAAGATGATGTATATCGTTCAGCTATTCTCGCAGCACGTACATTAATTGAACGCGACCCAGCGTACTCATATGTAACTGCCAGACTGCTTCTCGATCATATCCGCAGAGAAGTTATGGGTGAAGCTGTTACACATACACAAATGACTGAGCGTTACGGCGACTACTTCGCTGACTACGTTAGAAGAGGCGTTGAAGCTGGATTGATCGATCCGAAACTGTCGCAATTCAATCTAGTTGAACTCGGTGCTGCGTTGAAACCAGAACGCGATTTGCAATTCCAATATCTCGGACTGCAAACACTATACGATAGATATCTGCTTCATACAGATGGTCGTCGCTTCGAGCTGACACAAGCTTTCTGGATGAGAATAGCAATGGGGCTCTCACTCAATGAAGTTGAGCGTGAACGCCGTGCAATTGAATTCTATGAATTGCTCTCTTCCTTCGACTTCATTTCGTCCACACCAACATTGTTCAATTCCGGAACACATCGTCCACAACTTTCTTCTTGCTTCCTCACAACAGTTTCAGATGACCTTGAAGGCATCTACGACGGCTTGAAAGAAAATGCACTTCTCTCGAAGTTCAGTGGCGGTCTCGGAAATGACTGGACTCCAATTCGTGCGCTTGGTGCTCACATACATGGCACAAACGGAAAGAGCCAGGGTGTTGTTCCATTCCTCAAAGTAGTCAATGACACAGCAGTCGCTGTCAACCAGGGTGGAAAACGCAAAGGTGCAGTATGTGCTTACCTCGAGTCATGGCACCTCGACATCGAAGAATTCCTTGAACTCCGCAAAAACACCGGTGATGACCGCCGTCGTACACACGACATGAATACGGCCAACTGGATTCCAGATTTGTTCATGGAACGTGTGATGAGAGACGAACAATGGACATTGTTCTCACCTGAAGAAGTTTCAGATTTGCATGACCTCCACGGACCAGCATTCAAAGAAGCATACGAGAAGTATGAAAGACTCGCAGACAACGGACAGATCAAATTGTTCAAGAGACTGCCTGCTCTCCAACTCTGGCGCAAAATGCTTTCCATGTTGTTCGAAACTGGTCACCCATGGATCACATTCAAAGATCCCTGCAACGTTCGCAGCCCTCAGCAACACATCGGCACTGTTCATAGCTCGAACCTCTGCACAGAAATCACACTGAACACTTCCAGCAAAGAAACAGCTGTATGCAACCTTGGTTCTATCAATCTCGTTAACCACATTGGTGAAAAGGGTCTGGACCTCGCGAAGTTGGCTCGCACCTGCAAGACTGCAGTCAGAATGCTCGATAACGTTATCGACATCAACTACTACAGTGTCGCTAAAGCAAGAAATTCCAATCTGAAACATCGCCCAATCGGACTGGGTTTCATGGGATTCCAGGACGCTCTTCAAGTCATGCGCGTACCTTACGCTTCGATGGAAGCTGTGGAATTCGCTGACGCAGCAATGGAAGCAATCAGCTATTTCGCTCTTCTAGCAAGCAGTGAACTGGCAAAAGAAAGAGGCACCTACCACACATACAAAGGCTCACTGTGGGATAAGGGCATTCTTCCAATCGATAGCCTCGGACAACTGGCTCAATACAGAGGTGAATTCCTCCAGCTCGATCGTACTGAGCGCCTCGATTGGTCACCAGTTCGTGAGCACATCGCACAATGGGGAATGCGTAACTCTAACGTTCTGGCAATTGCTCCAACTGCCACCATATCTAATATCATCGGTGTCAGCCCATCTATCGAACCTACATTCCAAAACCTGTACGTAAAATCTAACCTCTCCGGCGATTTCACAGTACTCAACTCCTACCTTGTAGAAGATCTGAAGAGACTGGGTCTCTGGGATGAAGTAATGGTTCATGACCTGAAGTACTTCGATGGCTCTCTTCTTCCAATTGAAAGAATTCCAGCCGACATCAAAGAACTGTACGCAACCGCATTCGAAATCGATCCGAAATGGTTGATCGAAGCAGGTGCTCGTCGCCAGAAATGGATCGACCAGGCGCAAAGCCTCAACCTATATCTTGCTGAACCTAGCGGCAAAAAGCTTGACGAAACCTACAAGCTAGCGTGGATTCGCGGATTGAAGACAACCTACTATTTGAGAACCCGTGGAGCTACATCGGCAGAAAAGTCGACGATTCACACTGGCGCTCTCAACGCAGTAAAAGTTGAACAACACCTGACAAATCTCGCAGCGGCAGCAATGCCGAAGGCCTGTTCAATAACAGACCCTGACTGCGAAGCCTGTCAGTAGGGGTTTGGGGGAGCCCTCTATGGGGGAGGGCTCCCCGCCTCAGACCGATATTCAAAGCTTAATTCAGTTTGCAAAGTTCACGCGGTATACGTACAATTGTATGGTAAGGGAGTGGAGACACCATGCTTAATTTCGACAATATTCCTGTAAAGCCGGCTAAAACAACTGGCGAAAATGCAGCACCGACCTATGTTCCAGTTACACCGTCAGCAGCTGCGGCGCCAAATCCAGCGGCTCCAGGTACAGCACAGGCTGCAGCTCAGCCAAACCAAGCAGAAACGCAATCAATAAATACGCTCAGTTTTGCTCCGACAACTCCCTCCGTCAATATGACCGCAGGAGGTAAAGCCATGCCCACGCCAGCAGCCGGAGCAACCGGTCTGGAAGAAATAACATTCAATGCAGCAAGAGTTCGTGTTGACGACAAGAAAATCATCAACTGCCGCGCTGACGTCAATCAGTTAGTGCCTTTCAAATATGAATGGGCCTGGCAGAAATATCTTGATGCTTGCGCAAACCACTGGATGCCACAAGAAATCAGCATGAGCCGTGACATCGCTCTCTGGAAAGATCCAAACGGTCTTTCAGATGACGAGCGCAAAATCATCAAGCGCAATTTGGGGTTCTTCGTCACCGCAGACTCTCTGGTTGCAAACAACCTCGTTCTGGCTATCTACAGACACATCACAAATCCTGAGTGCCGCCAATACTTGTTGCGTCAGGCATTTGAAGAAGCGATCCACACACACGCATATCAATATGTTGTTGAGAGTCTCGGTCTTGATGAAGGCGAAATCTTCAACATGTATCGCGAAATTCCATCTATTCACGAGAAAGATGCGTTCCAGCTTCAGTTCACTTCTGAACTTGCTGATCCAAATTTCCAAACAGGTTCATTCACATCTGACCAGCGCTTGCTTCGTAACTTGATCGGATACTACATCATCATGGAAGGCATCTTCTTCTATGTAGGATTCGTTCAAATGCTCAGCTTCGGACGCCAGAACAAAATGACTGGTGCTTCAGAACAATTCCAGTACATCCTGCGCGACGAGTCGATGCACCTCAACTTTGGTATCGACGTAATCAACCAGATCAAGAATGAAAACCCACATCTCTGGACTTCTGAATTCCAGCAAGAAATTCTCAACTTGATCAATCAAGGTGTAGCGTTGGAATACAAGTACGCAGAAGATACAATGCCACGCGGAGTTCTCGGACTCAACTGCTCAATGTTCAAAGAATACTTGAACTTCATTGCAAATCGCCGCTGCCGTCAAATCGGTTTGCCAGAGCAATTTGCTGGTGCTAAGAACCCCTTCCCATGGATGAGTGAAATGCTCGACCTCAAGAAAGAAAAGAATTTCTTTGAGACACGAGTCATTGAATACCAAACCGGTGGCGCTCTCAGCTGGGATTAAGTTTAATCCGTCATTTCCGAGAAACGTGCATAGATTCACTGCACGAATTTAACCGCACGTTTCTCGGCTCTCCAAAAGTTTTTCCTCTTTTTCGAACCGAACCGAACACAAAAGACCCGTGCCCTGCAGCGCGGGTCTTTTGATTTTCCGTTGCCACGCTGTGACACACGGGTCCTTTGATTCTTTCACTAGATACGCATTGACGGCACGGCACTCAGTCTCCACAGGGGAGCGCCGCCAGGATGGCGGCTTCTGAGCATACCAACGCGAAGATTCGTCCTATACTCGCGAAAATTCTTTCTATACTCGCGCTTCTACGCGCCTGTATTTATACATCGGAAGAGCTATTTAATTAGCGAGTGCTTCAATTCGCGCAGTGGTGCAATTGTTTGCGCAGTTCGTTTTTGCATTGAACGCTGATCGCTAATCACCCTGGAAACGAATCTATAAACTCCAAGCGAAGAAGAGTTTCCAACTAACAATGCAATCGGCTCGCCATCCTCACCTACAGCCACTAGCGTTGGAAATGCAAATACACGATAGCGTTTTTGCAAAGCAGTGATTTCTTTGGAATTGTGTCCATCTTCACGCTGCCGATCAACAACTCTGATTGGCACAAAATTCTTTTCGATAGCTTCTCGAATTTCGCTGTTTGTCATAACATCATGTTCCAGACGCAGACATGGACTGCACCAACCGGCGTAGAACTCATAAAGCTTGAGCTTACGCGGCTCGGCTGGGTCAGCCTTGTAACTATTGGAGTCTATCCATGTGACAGCGCGACCTGGCTGAGAGGGATGCATGAAATCAACGATAGTTAGCCCAACACGTGCCACCAGCAGTAGTGCCGTTATAGTGAGCAAAATTCGCGGAGTACTCGTCAGCTTGAAGTCTTTATGTGGTTCCATAGAAAAACTCCCGCTTGTTTGTAGAGATTATGGCACCGGTAATATAGATGGACAAGGTCGAAAAATAAGCTATGGCAGGCAAAATGGAGAACATATGTGAGTGCAACATATCGTAAACGTTTATGCCAGGCAAAATCAAATCTCCAATGTAGCCCGAGCTGTCGAGCATAATTTTGGTCGCCTCAAGCGCCAATTGATCAACGCCCTCGGCTTGCGGACCAGCAACACTCACTGGTGGAACTGTCTGACCCATCATCCAAACATAGAATGCGCAAATAGAAATAATCTGGAACACTGGATGCTTATTCAACATTGACCATAACATTCCGGCAGAGATGATACCAGCATCTAAAAATCGTTCGATCAGCATGCTGGTGAGCCCTGTAGAAGAAGTTTGCTCACCAAAGAAAAGTCCGCACGCCACAATTAAGACATTTTGAAATGCGGCGAGGGTGCCACCAATTAAGGTGATGGTGACCCATTTAGTGAAAACATACTCGCAGCGGCTTACTGGTCGGGAAAATAAAAGCGGCAAGTACTCTCCACCGCGCCCTGATTGAGTCGTAGAGTTCCCGGCTAAACCAAGACAGAGAACCATAAGAATAAACGAAACGCCAACTTTTCCTGTAAGCATCTCGAATGTTTGCGAATCGGCAGAGCCATGATAGAGCGCTGCTAGTTTCATTCCAATGGGCACCACGAACCCCAGAAGGGCTACATAAGCCAGCTTCATGTGGTCCAGGCAGGCAGACATTACTGTGAATTTGAATACGGCTTTATTGAACCACACGATTATTTCTCCGAAGATTCAGTTTGCTCATTACGCGAATTGCCACCCCCGAGGAACAATTGCTCTAACCTACTTCGTTCGGGAACCGCCTCCTCTACGAAGATTCCCGCACTCACAAGGTCTTTAATCAAAAGCCCGGCATGTTTTCCATCTTTCACAACAAACTTGGCGTGCCTCTCTTTGTACTCATTCAGAATAGACTGCGAGGACTCACCAATTTCTCGCAGCTTCGTCTCGCCTGTTCCATTCATTTCATGCGGACTCAGGCGCAAACAAATTACATAGTCGCAGAACTCTTCTTCTTTCAACTTTTCGATAGCAGCGATTTTGCCGTTGCGAATAAACGCAACGCGATCGCACAACCGTTCTATTTCATCAAGCTGATGAGAATTGATGATGGCAGTAATTTTCTGCTCGCGCGCTCTGTTGATGAATTTGCGCACCACCGCGACCCCCGTCGGGTCAAGCCCTAAGGTCGGTTCATCCATCAAAAGAAGCTGACCCTTCCCGAGGCTCATCTGCGCAAGGTTCAAGCGTTGCAGCATGCCCCGCGAATATGTTTTCAGTCTCCTGTCCCACGAGTCAGGTTTGAGTTCTACAAACTCAAGAGCCTCAGCCACATCAGCCTTCCTCGTGTGCGGGTCTTTCCTTGCAAGCTCGTGATGATAATCAAGGAATTGCCTTCCCGTCATCCAGTGTTCAAAATCCGGACGCTCAGGCATATAACCAAGCATCGCGTGCACAGAATGAAACTCTGGCGACCTGCCGTTAACAGAAACAATTCCAGAGTCAGGTCTCAACAGACCAAGCAAACAACCAATCATCGTGGTTTTGCCAGCACCGTTAGGACCGATCAACCCAAATATTTCGCCCTGATAAATCTGCAAACTCACATCATCAAGTGCTTTAATCTTTCCGTTTGAATAAAACTTGGTCAAATTGGAAAGCTCAGCGATAACCTGTGATTCGGTCACAAGCGAACTCCTTTGAATTGTCAGCCACGTCGTCAACATTTATCGTATTCGCTGAAACATTTACTGTAAAGATGACCGAGGTCACCACGCAGTCATGATCGCTTGAGTAAGAAATAGTCTAAAATAGTCGAATCGGCGCAGGCATAGCTCATGAATACTAAGCAGTTTAAGCAAATTTTGCTACTAGTGTTATTACTGACATTCTCAACCTTGAGTCTTGAGGGCAAATGCGCAGCACCAGAAAAACAAAATTATATTGAAAGCGTGATCGCTCATTCGACAGGCTTCGAACAAATGCTCTTCAAGGCGCTGCAGGGTCAGCCAGGGTGCGATCTCTTGCTTAAATCACTGGGAATAATACAGCCGATGCACAAGCAAGAATTCGGCAGCGTCAAGTTCCCCGGAAAAAAACAGGAAGCTCTATACAGTGATAATGGGGAAACTTTTGCGATAAACTTTCGCAAGAAGCTTGCCTGGCACCGAACATATGGTCGAGCTCCAAACATTCGACAGATCATGGTGTTCGCCCCCTCAGGTAGCAAACCCAGCTCTTTAACTTTATTGATTACAAGGGACAATTTGAACTTTCTTACGTTCACTGAATGCCAGCTTTCAGAGTTTGATGGTGCCAGATTATTGCGTAATGGTGCAAATGCTTGGCTTCTCGAAATCCAGGGCAAAAATAGAGCTGGCGCTGCCGATACCAAGACATTTAGAGTGACGGCGCAAAATGTGCTGGAAGTCACATCGAAGACCTGATGCCTTCATTGCAGTGACGAAACTGCTAGAATTCTAAGGCTCTTTCGCATTGGCGAAATCTGTTCGAAATGAACTACTCTTGCGATTCCAATGGAGTAATTTTGCGTTTTAACTGGAGTAGCTTAAAAAACAAGATTTGGAAGCAGGGCGCTTTCATAATTTGGGTTGCGTGCTTATCAAGCAACCATCCAGTCACAGCTCAAGCTGGGGTACAGTTCGGCACTTTGGAAGATGCAGGAACAGCCGCTTACAAAAAGCGTGACTTCGCGGCAGCAGAAAAATCATTTCTGGAAGCAAAAAAGATTTCAGCTGAATTCTCCAAAGGAGACATTCGAAAGAGCCGCATAGAAAACAGTATTGCGCTCGTTTTTGAGGCAGAGGGAAAGCTTGCAGAAGCCGAGACAGAGTACAAAAAAGCGATCGAACTAAAAGCAGATGAAGTGAAGCCAGATTTGACTGTTTACAAAAACCTATCGAGCCTATACAAAAAACAAAAGCGCTTCGATGATTGCCTATTGCTGTACCGTGATGAAGAGAGCCTGGTAAACAAATCATTCGGAGCCGACTCAATGCAAGCAGCTGGCATTCTCAATGATATTGCTGCGCTTCAAAGCTCCACAGGACAATTCACGGAAGCAGAACAGTTACTACGCAAATCACTAGCGATAACAGAAAAAGCCAAAGGCGAAAAGAGCAATGAGCTTGCAATTGCTTGCAATAATTTAGCAACATGTTTGCGTTCGCAGGAAAAGCAATCACAAGCCGAAGAGTTATACCGACGCGCTCTGCGCATTCGAGAAGGTCTTCCAGGTCTTCAGAAAACAGATTTAACCGCTTCACTAACAAACCTGGCAAGGCTATATAGAGAAGAAAGCAAATTCGAGAAAGCGGAACCGTTGCTGAGAAAAGCTCTGGCACTCAGCAAAGAAAATAGCGGATCAGAAAGCAAAAACACAGCTACAGCGCTGATGAATTTAGCAATGTGCCTGCGAGAGCAAGGCGATTTCGAGCAAGCGCTTCCGCTATACAAGCAAGCCCTTGCAATAAGGACAAAGGTGTACGGCGCAGACAGCTCAGCATCAGCTGATGTGATGAACAGCATGGGATTCGTTTTGATTCAACAGGAAAAATTTGCGGAAGCAAATACATTGCTGAGAAAAGCAGTTTCGATTGTAGAGAAACAATCGGGTCCAAATGCTCCGGAACTTGCTAACTATTTATACAATTTGGGTGAGCTACAGCGTGTGCAAGGCAAATTCGCCGAAGCCGAAACATTGATGAAGCGAGTTCTAGACATACGAACAAAATCACTTGGCGAAGCGGCACCTGACACAATGAGCACGCTCAATGATCTAGGTCTTTTGTACAAGGAAGAAGGAAAGCGTAAGGAAGCGGCTGAGTATTTGCAAAGGTGTCTCGATTGCAGAAAAGCCTCACCATTTGCGAGCCAATCTGACGTTGCGACGAGCATGCAAAATCTCGCACGCATTTACCGAGAAGAGAAGAAATACGAGCAAGCAGAGTCGTTGTACAAAGAAGTAATCGCGCTGAGAGAAAAGCTCTACGGACCAAACGACGTGCGGCTTGACGCCAGCTTACGAAACTACGCGACAATGCTGCGAGAACAAAAGCGCAACAAAGAAGCCCAGGAAATTGAAAAACGCGCACAAGCGATTGAAGACAAAGCAGAATAGCTCTTCACAAAACGAAGTTCAGTTATTTGCTGAACTTCACTGGCAGTTCAAACCAGAATTCACAGCCTTCCCCCTGGCGGCTATTCACTCCAATAGAGCCGTGGTGTTGCAGCGTTATAGCTTTGCAAATCGCAAGGCCTAGCCCTGTACCATCTTGACGGCGAGAATCGGAAGCATCAAGTTGCTTGAATTTCATGAAAAGCAAGTGATGCTGGTCTTCAGGAATGCCAGGACCAGAGTCTATGACTGCAAAACGAATTGACTCGGGACGAAGCTGCTCAACCCGAACCATTACCTGCGCACCACTGCCGGAAAACTTAATTGCGTTACCGACCAGGTTCGTCAAAACCTGCACGACACGATCATGATCTACTTCGAGCATCAGATTATCTGCACAGCTTTTCGAAAGTGTCACACCATGAGCATCCGCATAAGAGAGCAGCTCTGAAAGCACTTTATCAATCAAGTCACCAGCACATTCTTTATTAATCTGCAGCTCCAATTTTCCGGCTTCGATTTTTCGCAAATCAAGAATGTCGTTAACCAGACGAATCAAGCGCTCACAGCTTGAGAGTGCTATGTCGAGCAACTCACGAGACTCGTTAGAAATTTGCCCTGCAAGACCGCCTTCAATGAGCCGCAACGATCCCTTCACCGCCGATAGTGGCGTCCGCAATTCGTGCGACACTGTCGAGAAGAACTCATTGACGTTTTGCTCGACTTGCTTCCTATCTGTGATGTCACGCTGGCTACCAGCCATTCGATAAGGCACACCATCCTTATCCCAAATGGCTTGCCCACGAGCCGAAAACCAGTTCCATTCTCCATTTTTGTGCCGCATTCGGAATTCAGCTTCGTAAGGAACCTTGTCCTCGAGGTGCGCACGAACACGTTCCATTACTAACGCTGAGTCATCAGGATGCAAGTTATTTCGGAATGAGTCAAAGACATTTGGAAACTCGTCATCTCTATAACCAAGCGATTCCTTGTAGCGAGGTGAATAAAAAACTTCATTAGTGCGAAGATTCCAATCCCACACACCATCATTAGAGCCGCGAATAGCAAGGTAATATCTCTCTTCACTGAGTTCCAGTGCTTTGGCTACGGCAGCCATTAAAGACTCACGCTGGTCTTGCTGGCGTACAATATCGGTAATATCAAATGCAACAACAAGAACTCCGCGTCGCCCAGATTGGCTATCTTGCCAGGGCATCTTAGATGTACTCACCCAGCGCTTTTCACCAGAACGGCTCAGAATTTGCTCAATGATGCCCGTCTTCGGAGCACCAGTTAGAAGCACCTCCTGATCGTCCTCAAAGTACTTCGAGCCATCGTCGGGATAAAGCTCGTAGCATGATTTTCCTTCCATCTCGGCGCGCTCTAATCCACGCCCCTCGGCTGCCATCTGGTTGATATAGATTACGTTATTCTTGTCGTCTTTGATGAAGATGAAAGCTGGCAGGGCGTCAAGAATGTCATCAAAGCGCTTTCTCTCATCTTTTAGCTGAAGCTCTGCAGCAGCTCTCAACGCGCGTTCTTTCTCGAGTTCTGCACGCAGTAACTCAATTTCTTTATCTCGCGCTGATGTTTTTTCCGCCTCTTGCATCCTTGCCTGTCTTGAACTTATTTCGTTGGGTCAAATTTATATCCAACGCCATGAACTGTTTTGATTACTGAAGGTTGCCCTTCTTTGTCCAACTTTTTACGTATTCTCTTGATGCAAGTGGTGATAGCATCGATGGTGGCATCAGAATCTGACGACCAGACCCGATTCAATAGCGTCTCAGCCGAGAAAACCTGGTCAGCATGCCGCATCAAAAATTCTAGAAGTGCAAACTCCTTCGGCAAAAGCTGAATGTCCTCTTCTCCGCGCTTGACACGAAAACTGCCCGAATCTAGACGGATTCCCTTTGCTTCGACCACCTGGCTAACATTTATTTGTGTTCGTCTCATCAGCGCTCGAAGTCTCGCAGATAGTTCCTTCATATGAAACGGCTTGACCAGATAATCGTCAGCCCCAGAATCAAAACCTTGTTCTTTGTCACCGATGGTTGATTTCCCGGTAAGCATCAAAACAGGAGTGGGCTTACCTTGAGATCTAAACTTCTGCAGAACCTCGATTCCATTCATCTCGGGCAATTCCCAGTCGAGAATGACGCAGTCGTACTCATAGCACTGCAGCTTTTCAAGACCTTCGCGACCATTTTCGGCATAATCGACATCATTTCGCTCGAAAACCAACCACTCTCGAATCATGCGGTTGAGTCCCGAATCGTCTTCTATCACCAGGATTTTCGGCATTCACCAAACTCCAAACCAGTCAGCCCCGACAAGTCCCTCTTAGCAATTAAAGGGCAATTGTAGACCACTATGATAACTCTTTCGGGATGCGAAACCAAAAAGTACTGCCTTTTCCTTCGACACTGGTGACGCCAATTTGCCCCCCGTGCTTCTCGACAATTGCTTTGCATATAGCCAATCCGAGCCCAGTACCTTTCTTGTTTTTCGCATCGGTTTTCTTGACCTGCTTAAACCTCTCAAAGACACTATCGACAAATTCCGCGGGAATTCCTCGCCCCTCGTCTGCAATTTTAATTTCCACAAACCGATTCTCAAGCTCGCACCCAGAAAGTGTTACGGTGGAGTCTTTAGGGGAGAACTTGACGGCATTTGAGAGCAGGTTGATTACAACCTGAATAATTCTATCGCCATCGACCTTGAGGAGAACGTCATCATCATCATCGGCGTAATCATCGGCGTCGTCAATCTCGGTGGAAGATTCGATAGCTGCTGCGACGACGGCAGAGGCAGCAGCATTATCGATTTGAGCCGCAGCATCATCGCTAACGGCGGCATCCCCAGGTGCTGCAAAAGCGGCAACAGCACTTAGCTCAGCCTTCCCCCCAATTAGAGAAACCAATTTCACGCCATGGTCAAGCGCGAAGTTCTGCACTGAATTCAGAGACTGCTCAAAGATTTCCGAAAGCAAAACGGTCTGAACATTCAGCTCAAGCTTGCCAGATTCGATGCGCTCAACATCAAGCAAATCATTGATCAACTTAATTAGTCTGCTGATGCTATTGTCCGCAATGGTCAAACTGTGCTTCCCGGAGTCATTTACTTCACCGTAGGCACCAGCCTCAAGCAGTGAAAGAAAACCTTGTATAGAAGTAAGCGGTGTACGCAAATCATGGCTTACCATCGCCACGAACTCGCGTTTCATGCGTTCGATTTGCTTGCGCTCAGTAATGTCGTGAACCACACAAAAGAAGCTTTCTTCCTTCTTCGACCAGTGAACCGACCAGAGCATCTCAATCTCTGACTCATCCTTTCTTGTTATTGCGCCTTCAAATGGGACTGATTTTTCGCTTCCACGAATTTTTTCCATTTCCTCGCGGAATTTTATTTGCTGTTCTTCCGAAAGCAAAAGATCCACACTCTTACCGATTAGCTCACCGGTCGGATATCCCCAAACGGACACGGACGCCGGGTTAACATTAATGAACACGAATTGCTGGTCGATGGTGCAAATAATGTCCTTTGCATTTTCGATTACCGCTCTTTCTTTTTGAGCTGCAATCTCTAACGCATCTGCCATTTCTCTAAAGGTCTTGTCCATGTGCGCGATTTCATCGGCACCTTCAATCGGAGGATTCAACGGCATCCTTGTCGCTAATCTGCGCGTGTTATCCATCAGAATGATCATTCGTCGAGCGGTACCTCTATTGAAATAGAGAGCCAGTCCCACCGCAAGAGTGATATTGAAAAATAAACCGATAAACAATATTGACGTAACTCGCGAGCGCGCTTGCACTCGGGCACGCGATTTCTTGCGTTCAATTTCTTTCTGTTGTGCACTCAACTCAGCAACGGCAGAGCTGAAGCGGGTAATCTCAGAGCGCAAATTTGCGAAGTCTTGCACCATACCAAGCTTATTGTCGTCTTTCGAGTCTTGCTTAGCCTTCTTCATGGTTTCACGAATTTCCTCGTGAATGGCTTCGATGTGCTTAATTGCTTGCTCTTCATCAGGGCGGCCACGAACCATACGCTTTAACGTCTCAAATTCGTCTTTGGCTCTGTCGATTACCCCAACATTGAACGCGTGAACCCTTTTGGACTTAGCATATTCTTGAATGATCACCCCTGCGCCAACGTTAACGATCAACCCAAGAATAGTGCTGACGTGAGCCTGCAAGTCTTTAGCATGAGCCTCTTGCGCTCTCTCATGCTCAGCTTGCTGCAAAAGATTTGCCAATGTAGCAACGAATGCAATTTCAAACACCAGCGGCACGCACACTAGCACAAAAGCTTTCTGAGCCAGTGTGAGGTTTAGCTTCATTTGAATTTCAGCTCAAGGCTGATTGGGCAATGGTCAGAGCCCATCACATCTGAATGAATAGCAGCGGAGTGCAAATTGTCTCTCAAATCATCAGACACAAAAAAGTAGTCTATCCTCCAGCCCACATTTCTTAGTCTAGCCGCAGTTCTCAAAGACCACCAGGTGTAAAATTGCGGCTCATCGTGGAAATGCCGGAAAGTATCCACGTAGCCTTTGGATACGAACTTATCCATCCAGGCTCGCTCTTCGGGTCTAAAACCTGAGACTTCTACGTTTTCCTTGGGGCGGGCCAGGTCAATCTCTTTATGCGCAGTATTGAAGTCACCACAAATTACTAGTCGGCGTCCCTCTTTGCGCAACTTCTGCGCGTGCTTCAGGAATGCCTCGTAAAATTCCAACTTGTAAGCGAGCCTTTCAGGGCTGGCTTTGCCATTCGGATAGTAAATGCTCAGCAGCGAAAACTCATCAAAATCTAAGCGCACATAGCGCCCTTCGCAATCGAATTTCTTGATGCCCATTTCGTGCACCACATTCAGGGGCTTCTTCTTCGTGTAAATCGCTACACCGCTATAGCCCTTGCGTTCCGCACAGCTGAAATATGAAGAATATCCCGGAGGATTGCGAATTTCCTCCGGGATTACATCATCTGGTATTTTGGCTTCCTGGATGCAAAAGCAATCGGGATTGAACTTTTGCATCCATTCAAAAAATCCTTTTTTTGCGATGGAACGAACTCCATTGACGTTCCAGCACGCAAGTCGGATTTTTTTGCTCATGCGGTTTTTGACCTACTTAGCGGCAGCCATCTGTTGGTTGCAAGCTTCAAGCACGCCAGGATGAACTATTTGTCCTTCGTGGATGTTGACGCCGCGATTGAGTGCTGGATCATCAAGCACTGCCTGGTAGCCGAACTTCGCGAGTTTGAGCGCGAATGGCAAAGTTGCGTTTGTGAGTGCTCTGGTTGATGTCCACGGTACTGCACCTGGAATGTTAGCAACACCGTAGTGAACAACGCCGTCTACTTCATATATAGGAGCAGAGTGTGTGGTCGAGTGGATGGTTTCGATACATCCGCCCTGGTCGACTGATACGTCAACAATGACAGAGCCCTTCTTCATCTTCTTCACCATGTCTCTGGTGACCACACGAGGAGCTTGCTTACCTGGAAGCAATACGGCACCGATTACGAGGTCAGCTGAAGGCAACAAGTTATCGAGATGGTGTCCGATTGAGAACACTGTGCGAATCTTGCCATCGAAAATATCATCGAGGTAACGAAGACGCTCTAGTGAGCGATCGAACAATGTTACGCGAGCGCCGAGACCAACAGCGATCTTCGCTGCGTTGGTTCCAACAACACCGCCACCGATGATGATAACTTCGCCTGGTTCAACACCAGGAACGCCGCCGAGAAGAACGCCACGACCGCCCATTGGACGCTCGAGGTAGCTGGCACCAATTTGGGTAGCCAAACGTCCAGCGATTTCGCTCATCGGGGTCAACAATGGAAGCTGACCATTATCGTATTGAACGGTTTCGTACGCGATGCAGGTAGCGCCTGTCTTAGCGAGGTCCATCGCCAGTTTCGGGTGAGCTGCAAGGTGCAGGTAGGTGAAAAGAATTTGACCCTTTCTCAGGAGCGGAACTTCCGAAGCCTGTGGCTCTTTAACTTTCATAATCATGTCAGCCGTTTCGAAGACGCTGTTAGCATCTTTCAAAATGGTGGCACCTGCTGCTTTGAACTCTTCATCGCTGATGCCGCTTCCGTTACCGGCATTGGTTTCAATAAAAACCTGGTGACCCTCTGAAACAAGCGCATTACAACCAGCGATTGTCAATGCAACTCTATATTCGTTGTCGAGAATCTCTTTCGGAACTCCAACTTTAGCCAAGGCTCATGCTCCTTTAATCCAAATCTATATACAAGGACAGGGCAATTCTAACCCCAGAGAGCTACATAACTTTATGCATTTCTACTTGTTTTAGATTTGAATCCGCGAACACTAGTTGCCGCTAAGAATTCTCAGCTTTTTGCCCTTTTTCTAAACATTATCTAAGTCTTGGGCGTCCGAGAAACTGGTCGACTCTGTCACAACTTAAGCCATCTCTATACATTGCTGTATTCGCTTCTTCTAAAATGGCAGCGACAGATCCAATCTATGTATAGTTTTCAACAGCAATCTGGAGGCAGCCTGGTCATTTATGGCAGAAGAAATCGTTATTCTTTCCGGCGCAAGAACCGCATTTGGCGCATATGGCGGCAGCCTGGCGAACAAAACTGCAACTGAACTCGCCACCGCCGCAACCCGGGGCGCACTGGAACGAGGCAAGGTTGACCCTGAGACTGTTGATTACGTTGTCGTAGGAAATGTTTTGCAGACCAGCAAAGATTCCATTTATATGGGTCGCCACATTGGAATCAATACAGGAATGAAAACAGACACGCCAGGCCTCATCATCAATCAGCTGTGCGGTTCTGGAGTGCAGGCGGTGGTTCAGGCGGCACAGCTGATTCACAGTGGCGAAGCCGAAACTATTGTCGCGGCAGGTTGCGATGCACTGTCCATGACACCATATATAAGTTGGGGTGTCCGCTGGGGCGCGCGCATGGGTCACATGGAAATGTGGGATGGCATCGATGTTCGTGACACAATTTGCGACAAATCTATGGGGGAAACGGCTGAAGAAATTCAAAGTCGCTACAAGATTTCGCGCGAAGATCAAGATGAATTCGCGCTGCGCAGCCAGACTCTAACAAAGGCTGCAATTGACGCAGGTAAACTCGCGGAAGAAATCGTAGGCATCGAAATTGTCGATAGAAAAGGCAAAGTTACCGTAGTCGACAAAGACGAGCATCCACGCCCGGCTACAACGTTGGAATCTCTTGCAAAGCTTCCCGCTGCCTTCAAGAAGGGTGGAACTGTTTCACCAGGCAACGCATGCGGTATCGTTGATGGTGGCGCTGCGCTTATCGTGACTACTGCAAAAAATGCTGAGAAGATCGGGCAAAAGCCGCTCACCCGCGTAGTATCGTGGGCAGTGTCAGGCGTTGAGCCTGCAATCATGGGCATTGGACCTGTTACAGCGATTCCGAAGGCATTGGCAAAAGCTGGTCTCAAACTCGAACAGATGGACCTCATCGAAATAAACGAAGCTTTTGCCGTGCAATATCTAGCATGCGAACGCGAACTGCATTTAGACAGAGCTAAGGTCAACGTAAACGGTGGCGCTATAGCGATAGGGCACCCATTTGGCGCAACAGGCGGACGCCTCCTCTTGAGTATCTCTCTAGAAATGCAACGTCGCAAGGCGAAGTATGGACTTGTAAGCCTCTGCATCGGCGGCGGAATGGGCATCGCCATGGTATTGGAAACGGTCTGACCCCCCGATGAGCGCTAGCTGGGAGCGCCGGCTTACTGCCGGCTTCAAAGATCCTGGGAGCCACCAGCACAATATCCTTGCACCTCCTAATCGCCTGGGAGCGACGTTTTCCAGCCGGCTTCGAAGATCCACAGATGGCACCAGGATGGCGGCGCCCTCGATCCGTTACGCATCTCATAACAAAGCGCAAAACACTAAAGATCACATTCAATTCGGAGAGCCAGCTTCCATCTGAGTCTTCGAACAATGTGATCAGCTTGTGTTTTAAATCACTGATGAATTCGAGTATAAGCTGCGTTACACTGGCTTCTAGCTGAATAGATCAGCAAGTTCAAAATCTGCTCGCCAGCCGAGTGTCCAGAGAGTTTGGAGCAGAACATGCTTAAGATCAACAATATTCCATATCGCAAACCAAAACTAAGTCGCGACTATTTCCTCAAAGACCACATGTTTGATAACGCGGAAGAGATTCGCGAGCGTTGCTTATCAAGGACAGATTGGGTTTTAGGTGCTCCATATCGCCAGGAAAACTGGCCAGGAATGCGTTGTCCAAATGGTTTGCTTCCAGACGAATTGGAAAAGCTAGAGGAATGGGTAAAGAAAAAAACTGGAGCCAAGCGGCTCTGGCAGCAAACACTCGACGGAGTTGATTCCCTATCTCATAACTATGTGCAACTCGTGGGCAAAGATGAGTCTGGTCCGCGCCCACATTCTGATTCAAATTTATTAGCCCGTTATGCGGGAATTGTATACCTCACACCAGATGCCCCTAGAGATGGTGGCACCTCTTTCTATAGATTTCGTTTTCCTGATGGCAAACTTGGAGGCAATTATTGCCCAGCTCCGAACGCCAACCTGGCCGAAGCTCTCGGCATCAGGCATTTGCCAATCGAGGCGTGGAAAGAGGACATCGCGATTGAGAATCTGTTCAACCGAGTGGTAATTTACAAGGCGGAAATGATCCACTCTGCAACAAACTATTTTGGCGCTGAAATGAATGACAAACGAATGACCATAGTCTTTTTCTGGATGGCTGAATAAAGCTCTTCTGGCTTGGTTCAACCCATACCGAAGCTGTAAAAAGCTTATCCGTGTGATTTTTGTTAACGGCATTGTAGACAGCGGTATATATTGAGTCGAGCGTAACGCTACGTATGCATTTCTTGGCGTGCATGAAATCTTCACGAAATCATTCTCATCCCATGTCCAACAGCAACACCAACAGTTCGAAGCTGCGGAAGAGTGCAGTCTACAGTAAATTATGGCTTCCTAATTTTTTGATTTTTGCAGGACAAGTGTAAGGACAATAGGCTTGTTTGGGAGAGAGTCACCTTGATGCAGATGCGAAAAATAGTTAGCCTGGGCGTAGTTTTTTTCTTGAGTTCAATCCTCAGCTCTTGCGTTCAGCATTCAAGCGGATCGATCAAAGGACAGGTTCATCTTCGAGACGAAGCATTGAAATTAATCCCCATCGACAATGCTGAGCTAAGCCTCTGCCCCGAAGCTGCTTCCTCAAGAGAAACTGCAACCCAGGCAAAAGGCGAATCGGACTTCAATAAACTCTCCGAAGCCATAGATAAGCTTGATAGCGAGATTCAATCCGAGAAGATTCAATCATCGAGATCTGATGGCGAGGGAAACTATGAATTCAGCAATCTGAGTCCGGGTTTTTACTCTATCTATGCAAGAAGAAAGACTGACTCGCAGTGTGAGTTCTGGATGGCACCAGTATTGGTGACAGCAGGAAAAACGACAGCACTAAATCTTGATTTAGCGAATCTATCAGCTAGCGCAAAGAAGTAGCGAATCAGTCATTAACCCCGATATCAGTGAACATGTAATGACCGTTCACTAACTCAAAACAGTAAATCGATTCACCGGAGAAAACTTCATACGTTGACTGGTCTTTAATCGGTTTCTCGCGAGCGAAACTGCCGCGCACCGAAGACGGAAAAATCTGTGAAAATTTCGCGATAAACTTTGCCCGATTCAACTTGCCGGAATCGTAGTCAAACGGCAACTTAGTCATATTAGCTACGGTTTCTTTATCTTGCTTTATGACAGCCGATTTGAACTTACTATAAAACGCTTCGAAATTGTCAGCTGATGCAGGTGAAATCGACGCAATTAAACAAATTGCGCTCAAGAGTACGCTGCTAATATTTCTCATAAACTCTCCGCAGTAAAAGTCCGTTCAATGTAGCAAAACAAGCTTGCAGTTTCTAGTCTACTGGAGAATGATTTTGTAAGTCGTAGTTCATTTCCCTGACCTCGGCATGAGCAGTTGCGTTATGCATTACCGCTGAGTTCTGCATTGCCGCTACGTTATCCGTTCCAGTATTCCTTGCACTGAGTTCTTTCCGGAGTTCCGATCAGCATAAATATCGCTAATGAACCATTTAGAGGAGTGGGAACGAAACAGTGACTCTTGTTCCACTTCCACTTGGTGCGCTATCTATGACTACCTCCGCTTCATGAGCAGAAGCGATTTCTTTGACGATCGCGAGTCCTAATCCACTGCCAGGAGCCTCAGTGCCGAGAATGCGGTAAAACCTCTCGAAGACACGTTCACGCTCTTCTTCTGGAATTCCCGGACCATTGTCGGAAACTTCAAGAGAAACCTTTCCAGAATTCAAAACGGCGACAGTTATCTTGCCACCATCAGGAGTATAAAGAATCGCATTCTCGATAAGATTGCTAGTAAGTTCAGTCAAATTCAGTGGATTGCCTGATATCAGAGCTGGCATATCCGAACCAGAGAATGAAAGATCAATATTCTTTTGCACAGCCTCACTGACCAGTTCAGCAGTAACTTCTGAGGCGATGAAGTTCATATCAACTTCGGTATGCTCAGTCTCTGTATTATTCGGTTCAGCTTTCGCCAGCACCAGGAGTTTATTGGCAAGATGCGTCATACGGTTTGTCCCTGAGTCAATCCTATCCAACACTTCATTCATATGCTTATCGGAAGGCAAACGCTTAGCAGCATAGATGTATGTTTTCAACGCGGCAAGTGGCGTGCGAAACTGATGAGCAGCATTTGCAACAAATCGCTTTTGAAACTCAATATCCATACGCAATCTGTGTAAAAGAGCATTGATTTCGTTGACCAGTGGAAGCACCTCCAGTGGTGCGTTTACATCAGACACCTCAGTCAAATCGAATTGGGTGCGGCGCGCAAGTTCCATCTCAAGAGTTTTGAGCGGAAGCAAGCCTCTAGAAATGCCCATTGATACAGCAATAGCGCCAAGAAAAATCAACAAAATTTGAGGTGCGATAATGCTAATCATTATTCTTGCAATGAGGTCACGACGTCCATTTAAAGTCTCTGCCACTTGAACGAATACCGGTTCATCGAAGCCTCGCACCACGACTCGCTGCCTCAAAATCCTCACGTCCTCACCGTTCATCTGCGAGTCACGAAAAACAGGTCCTTTGGCATCAAGATGTGGATATGGTCCAGGAATTACCGCATCACCCGATAGCCTGGTACCGTCTTTCTTGATGACCTGATAGTAAAATTTATCAAGATGGTTATATCGAAGAATGGCCTGCGCTGCTGGTGGCAAGTCGATTGAAACATGATTGTCTACGGTTTTGATTCTGGCGATAACCGAATCTGCCGAGTTCAGCATGTGATGATCATGAAAAGCATTTGCAAAACTCACGGTCAGAAAATATCCCACTATAGTTGTTATGATCCAGATTGTGCAAAGCGGCAGCAATAGCCACTTGAGCAGATGACCGCGAATCGAGTTATGAGCAATTCTCTTCATCGCCTATCCTTGTAATAAGTCATTCAGCAGTCAATGTTTCCAGTCTGTAACCGAGACCACGAATTGCTCGCACAGTTATGCCGTATTGTTCCAGTTTTTTTCGCAACCTGTGCACAGTGATGCCCAGTGCATTATGTGAGAGATCTTCCTCCCAGCTGGAAAGAGAAGCAACCAACTGATCTTTATTGACGAGCCGACCAATTCGCTGCAGCAGGCACTCCAAAACGGCGAGTTCTCGCGCTGACAATTCAATGCTTTGCCCAGCTACTTTTGCAACACGCGTAACGGTGTTGAACTCAAGATTTGAAAAGCGAACCTGCGTTCGATTTGACCACAAATCTTTCCGCAAAAGTGCTCGAATTCTCGCTTCTAATTCCGGCAATTCAAAAGGCTTGGTGATGTAATCATTCGCTCCTAGATCTAAACCGGCAACACGGTCTTCAAGCCGATCTCTTGCCGTAAGAATGAGAATCGGCATTGCACAGGCACGTCCTCTTGCCCTTCGCATTACCTCTAAGCCATCCATTTTGGGAAGACCAAGATCTAAAATCAGCAAGTCATAGTCGCTAACCGACAGGGCAAGGTCCGCTTCTGGACCTGTAGGCGCAATATCCACCGCATAACCATTATCGCGGAGAATCATAGACAAGCCTTCGGCTAAAAATCTATCGTCTTCGGCAAGCAAGATTTTCATATAGCAACATCCTCTCTAAGGCTATCATACCGCGCTTTTCGGCGAGTTCATCTAGTGAAATCTTCATGAAATGGTGAAACGCTAGACTGAGTTTGTGGAAATCGATACAGATTTGTTATCAGAGGAAAAACGGTGGAGCTTTTATCATATCGAGGACCCGGAGACTCCGGCAGTATTTCGTCTGCACTTGCGCGAGTAGTTCAGCGCTATTGCAGCCCTGTAGACCGCTGGTGGTATCTAAGCAATATGGGTTTAGCATACAAAACCCGGAATCAACGGGCAAAATATTTTTGCCGCATTTCGTCGAGCATCGTCGATGGACACTATCGCTTTTGCAATAACTTCATCTGGCCTTTAATGCACGACTTCCCAAAATATGCCACTTACAACGAACTCGATAGAAAACAATTCGAGCATCTAAACATGGCTTTCGCTCATAATGTCATAAGGGCTGTGTCGCCTGAAGGCTCCCAGGAGTTTTTCGCGCAAGATTATCAGTTAGCCCTGACACCGCAAATTCTTAGTGCAAACAGAGGCACGAGAACAAGCCTGTTTTGGCACATACCGTGGACCAAAAATCTGCCGGCAGAACATACCGCAGTTATTTCTGAGCTGGCGGCTGGCATGCTCGGTGCCGACAAGCTTGGATTTCAAACCGAAGAACATGCAATAAACTTTTTGCGCTTCGTCGAAAAAAACTTGAAGCAGTATGATGTTGATTATGACAAATTGCGCGTAACAGTCAAATCATCGTCTGGGCTAAAAACAGTTCCACTAAAACAGCACACCTCATGCCAGATAATCGCTCGGGCTGTAGGCTTGGATGTTGAGTTCTGGGAACAGTCAAATCTGCAATCGAATTATCTCAGTGCTGGCATTGAGTTGAGCAATTCAACTGCGACTCCGTACTTCCTATCGGTTGATCGCTCAGATTACACGAAAGGAATTTTGGAACGAATCAAAGCAATCGATCTCTATTTCGAAAATAACCCGGATGCGCGCGGACAAATTAGCTTCATTCAAGTATGCCAGCCAAGCCGAATTGGACTCGATGCTTTTGATCAATATTGGAATCGTTGCTTGTTTGAAGTGAAACAAATAAACGCTCGGTGGGGAAACAATGACTGGCATCCAATCGTCTGGATTCAGAGACCACTGATTGCGCTTGAATTTTGCTTCCTGTACAAGAACGCAATCGGAATGATCGTCTCGCCAATAAAAGATGGATTGAATTTGATACCAAAGCAATATATCAGTTGCAACATCGATGGCGCACTAATACTGTCACCCGGTGCGGGCATCTGGCAACAGTTAAAGGAGCATGTAATAACTGTTGAACCTGGAAATGCAGAAGGTTTTGCTGAGCAAATCAAACTTGCTCTGAACCTAAGCAGAAGTGACAAAGCCAAGAGAATGGAAGCAATGAAATCTATTATCAAGGCAAATGAACTTTCAGCATGGTGGCAAACTTTCACGAGTTCGAAAAACGAAGGGATACAGCTTATTTCAGGACGGCATAGAAAGGTCCAACTGGAAGGCGATGAAAAGGCATTGATGTGAATGGTGGAGGATAATAAAACTGCCGTGACAGGTAAAGTACAACATTTTATAAGTAGATACATTCGCTCAGTCTGGCAGCTAGAGCTGTTACTCGCGCTACTTTCAGCCAGCAAACCACTCAACAGCAGCGAAATAGCGGGCATTTTGTACATTTCGAAAGATGCCATCGAAGCTGCACTCGGAACCTACTCTAAGTATGGACTCGTAAAGTTTACAGATGGGGGGTATGTGTACTCCACAGAAGATCCGGATTTACTGGATGCAATCAAACAGACCAGCAAAGCGTACACTGAGCGCCGCAGCTCGGTGATCAACTTGATTTTCACAGGACCGCGGAAAGGCGTCGGAGGGTAAAAGAGCAAGTGCCCGATGGCATCTTGGGAGCGATGGCATCTTGGAGCGATGGCATCTTGGAGCGATGCACACCTGATAGCACCGCCATCCTGGCGGCTTCTGAGTCTCATAAAGCCCCCGGAGACTTCCAGCACATAAACCGATCCAGAAGAGCGAACTTTCGCATGCAGAATTCATGAGCTCGGTCTATAATCATTCTGTAACTAACGAATGGCTCTGATTAATGATACAGAAGAGTTCTCAAATTTTTGTGCTGTCGCTGACTTTAGCTCTATCCTCTATGGTCTTCTGTGTTTCGACGGTCGAAGCAAAGAAACACCAATCGTCCAACGAACTCGCGCAGGTGGGTCAACAAGGCGAACTGCCTCAGCTCAACGCAAGTGTACTGCAGTTCGCACAGCAAAACCTTGGCAAACAAGTCGGTAATGGAGAGTGCTGGACACTAGCTGCGGCGGCGCTGGAAAGTGCAGGCGCACAGCCCCCAGACCATTATGTATTTGGAAAAGAACTTTCGTCAAAGGAAGCCTGGTTGCCCGGCGACATCATGCAATTCAAGTCTTGCCACTTTGAAGAATCGTCTCCCACAAGCTGGTCAGAGTTTGACCTCGGATGGCCCAACCACACCGCAATAATTCAAACCAATGATAACGGAAGGGTGACAATTCTACATCAGAACTTTGCCCAAAACCGCACGGTGCAAACACTGACTATCGATATGCACAACTTAAAATCTGGGTCGTTCAAAGTTTTTCGTCCAATAGCTAGTGAAACCAATCCAAATTCTTCGAGTTCGAACAAAGGATTGCCATACATGGCGACATCAAATCAGAGTTTCGCAGGCAACGAGAGTCTCCCGCCAGTCGCCCCTGCTTTCGCGCCATATGGCAGCCCCACTAGTACTACAAATTCTGCTAATTTAGAGACGCAACCACGACATCATCACAGAATTCCCAGATTCGGTGAGAATGACGGTATTACTAATGGTGCCCTTGGTGAGAATTTGCAGCTCTCTGACGGACCTTTATACCAGGAGCGAGCACAAGTTCTTGAGCGAATCAGACAGCTTCAAGTGAACGGCGACAACGCGCGTTTTCCGTTGCAGCTGTTCCAAAAAATCGATGAGACATGCCGTCAGATACAGCAATCTCAGGGACAAGCAGGCGAGGAATCCATCAATGCTGTACGCGGGCAAATAGCTCAATTGCATCAAATAATCAGCGCGAGAGCGTCGCAACTACAGCATCACATGCAGCCCTAGAGGCTATACATATTGCCCCAAAGCCGCCAGGATAGCGGCGCGTCCAGCTCCCGAAGCCGCCAGGATACGCGCTACCAGCACTCCGAAGCCACCAGGTACCTATGTCTGAAAGCGAAAAACATGAACATACCGAGCACGAAACGAGCCTACCTCATTTTCCAGTAAAGTTTGAAAAGCTTAAGGGAGCTGACTGGCTGGGGCTGGTGATTTTCGCAATTCTTGTTTTGGCTGCACTACTTTTACATTAGCTACGCTTACTGTCCAGTGTTGGTGCTTGCGTCCGGCATATCTGGCGTCCGATTATCATCTTTCGCGCCAGCAGCATCAGCTGGAAGATTCTTGCAATGTGTGTTTAGTACTTCTTTGTCGGCATCAGAGAGTTTTGCCAGAGCAAGTGAACGCAAATTCTGTGCACCATCAGTCTCACCGATGCTACTCAACTCGCTAAGTAGATCTCCCAGAGCGGCTGCATCCGGCGAAGGCTTGCTCAATTCCTGCTTGAAGTTATCACCAAGCAATCCGAGTACTTGCTTATAGGCTTTCTCTTCTCCGCTACGGCGGAATGTCACCATTGCATTTGGCCACCATTTCAACGGTGTGTTTACGGCATTTCCACGGTCTACGACGCGAGAGTTGCTCAACTCATTGACCTCTGCAGCCGCTAATTTAGGATTTCGAATTCTCAGCGACAACACCAATAAGCGCGACAAGCCACCAGCCCTGTCCCAGGCGGCCCTTTGCTCAGGTTTCAATGCAGCTTGACTCTCCTGAATTTTCGCAATGCACACAGCCGCAGAGGCAGCATCCTGGTGCGCCACAAAGTAATCCGCAAGATCAGCAAGCATATCGTTGGCAGAAGTAAGTTGAGCCCCCGGAAGATCTTTCAACATCGTGAATTCTGATCTCGCAAGAGCATCAACATTAGAATCTCGGTGCAATTGGCGTTCTATTTGTAAAAGCTTTTTAGCAGCAAAAATATGCAAGGGCAAATAATCAGGAGAAGTTCTCGCTTTACAAAAATTGTAAGCGTCGGCTGCAAGTTGCTCTGACTCTCCGTATGCTCCAGCCTCAGTGAGCCTATCCACGAGGTTCAAAGTCATTCGCACACTTGAAGCATCCTGCATCGGACGCAAAGCAACAGCTTTCTTTGCCGATGCCAACGCACTCTGAGAGTCGCCAGCACGAGCATACAAAACCGAGACACGGTTCCACAAATCACCTAATCTTATGCGATCAACCGGTGGCGGAGCAGCAGGCAATGGCTTGTTCGCATCAGGGCTGACTCCCGGAGTAGCAGCAGCTTTTGCTGCTGCTGCTTTTGCTTGATTGTACTCTGCAAGCCGACTGGATTGTTCTGAAGCAATATCATCAAGTGTCTTTCTTGCAGCGTTCAAGAATTTTCTAGCAGTAAACGATTCCTTATGCTGTGTCAGTTGATCAGCAATATCGACGAGATGTTTGGCAAAACTCACATTGGTTTCGTAAGCAGCACCATCAGGATGCAACTCAGATATAGCTTCTCTCGTCTGATTAAGTTGAGCATCAAGAGCCGCAACCTGACCTTTCTTCGCCAGCATTTCGTCACGCAAAAGCATTAGCGAAAGCAGATTGTCCGTAGCGCGAGTGTGCCTTTTGGCGTGAGAAACCAGCGTCAAATCAAGAATGCGTCCTTTGCCACTGTTGCGAATGTAATTTTCTTCAAGACTTGAGAGTTCAGTTAATACCTTGAGCTGATCATCATCAGGTACCTGTTTGCGACACGTGATCATGATGGCAGAAGCATCATCCATAGTGGCAAGCAAATCTTCGGGTAGGTCTGCATTCTTCTGAGCAAGAACATGTACAATTTTTATCGCTTCAAAAGCATTCTTGAACGCTGACTCGTCGTCTTTGCCGGACATGCTCTTTGCCATATCCATATAGACCTTGATGGCATTTTTTGGCTCTGAGTATTGCGCAGAGTCTTGTTCGCCGTTCACAACAAAATCCATACTCTGAGCAAGGAATGTCGAGGCTTTGGCTGCAGGCAACTTCTCTTTGGCTTGCGTTCTAAGCGCATCTGCATCTTTTTCTTCACCCGAGGTGCCTAGCGTATTAATCACCTTTGCCAATAGCACGGGGTCACAATTCGGAGCTGATAGCTGCTGGACAAAGCCGGTTTTAATCAAATCCACTGCCTGTGTATATGTATCGTCAGAATCGTTCTTCTTGATCGAATCAAGAGCCGAGCAGAGTCCCTCGATTAAATCAGGACCCACTGCTGAACGTCGATTCTTATTTATGTATGAAACTGCATCTTTGCTAGCATTAACAGCCAAAGACGGAGTTTTGGTTTTGGTGGCATAATCAATCAGCATCAAGTTCAGCTTGAGCCTTTCGTCGCCGGACATCATCTTAGATGCATCAGCCATTTTCTGCGCACAATCAGCCGCAGCTTTGAGCATATTCTTGCTCACATAATAATCAGCCAGACGGCATTGCAGATTTACGACAGTCGAAACTGAAGCAGGAAGCAGCTTCTTTTGCAGCTTGATTTCGTCGTTAAGTATGCTGATAGCAGTGCTAGTTTTTTGCAAACCAACCAGAGCGGGAAAGTACTGAATAATGAACTCGCCGCGGGCTGCTTGAATGGCGGCATCTTCAGTATTAGCCTTGTAGAACTTGTATGCTTTTGCCGCAACTGGTTCTGCCTCTCGATAATGTTTTTCCGCAACAAAAACTGCAAGAAGTTGATTCACAGCCGAGGCACTTGCAGCATCTTGCAGAGGACGAATTGTCGCAGCTTGTTTAGCAAGACTCAGAGCTTTCGACTTTTCATCAATCACCAAATACGCCCGAGACATTTGCGATAAGGAATCTGTAAGAGCTAGCTTCTGGTTTTCATCCAGCTTGCTCACATCTATTCGAGCAAGCAAATCATCAGCATAGCCCAGGTACTTGGACGCAAGCAGACTGTTATTCTCGATTGCAGCAGCAATATTAATGTAGTGCTGCAACAAGCAAGGTTCTGGCGATGGGCGAACTGTACTGGGGTCTTGTAATTTAGAACAAAGGTCTTTTGCCTTCGCTAGCATTTTCTCTAGTTCTTCAGGTTGACCCTGGCGAGCAAATTCGATGTCCTTGTTGAAATAACATTTCACTAGTTCGTCACTTGCAGCTGCCGAAGTTTTCTCGGCAGAGCTGATACACAGATCTAGCAAATGGTCCTTCGCGTCACGCAGAATATAGTGCTCTTCTGCGTTTGCCACAGCCAAAGCAGTCTTCAATTCAGCAGCGTTCAGTGGCTTGTTCAGCTGCACCAGTAAGGCAGCGGCACTATCAGCGGTATCAAACATAACAGCAAGGCTACCAACATTGTTGCTGGCTCGTTCCTTAGCAAAGAGATCTTCTAGCGTCTTTAACGTCTTAAAAGCGTAAATCTGAGCATAGTTGTTATCGCCACGTTTCTTCAGTTCTTGAGCTAACTCAAGATATGTCTTTGCCACACCTTGAGGGTCTGCAGTGGAACCAATCACCGACTTGTCGACCGCAGCTTCGATTCGTTGAGCTGAATCCTTCTTGCCCTCACGCGAGAATTTTTCAGCATGGTCTAATGACTCAAGCATATTCTTCTCGGAATGGTCGGACTTCAAGGTGATCTCAGCCTTTGAAACTATTCCAGACTCACTGCCCGACCAGGTAAAAAATATCGCTATTGCAATCAGCAGCAACACCACTGCTAATGCGACTATTCGGGCAAGAATTACTTTTCTTCTAAACTCAGCTGCGTCCATGTAGATTTCCTGTGCTCTTCAACAAGCCTTGAAATAATGCTTCCCGGAGCATTACGCATGCAGATCAGATATGCGAAATGCTATGTGCCACAAGGAAGCAAGGGCAATTTAGCACAGCGATAGTTTCAAGTTCAAGCGAACTTGTAGAAGGAACACAGGCTTTTAACGGCTTACCGAGACCAAGTTGTCACGCCACTCACGTTCGACCCAGAGGTCCAAGTGGTAACACCACTTCTAGCTTTAACGGCTTTTGGAACGGCATTATCTCTTGAATAGAAATACTTAGAATAGGGATTCTTTGGCTTAGCTGGAGCTGCCTCGGAATCAGCAGCTTCTTCTTCTTCCTCTTCAGCAAGAGGACCACGATAATACAACTCAGGGAGAATAGAAGGCATGTAAGCAGGCGGTGGAGGCACGAGGCGGCTCGACATATGACGTGTGCGTCGATCAGCGGCGTGCGATGTTTTAGATTTACTCTTTGCTGCTTGAGTCTTAGAAGCACCAGATTTGGTAGCAGCGGACGCACTTAGTGGAAGTACAAGTGCAAGAGAACTTATCAAAATTGGTAAAAACCGCGAGGACATCTGCTGTCTCCTTAAGGCAGGCGGATGCTACCACTTTACCATATACGGCAAGGTAGTCAGGATGTCACGTATCGAGTCGTTTGCCCAAAAGGCTTGCGACACATAGCTAAAAGAAAGCAGAAATATATCTAAGAAATTTCTACTATCGTCTGTTTCGGTTTATATCAGACCGGAGATGAGTTGAACGGTAGAACCGACATCTTGACAATCGAAGAATTATTAGCTTCTGCACTTTTAGGATCAAAATTTTCTTGCGGCAGAGCTGAATTATCACGCGTTTGCTGCAGGTTAATTTTCAATTGAAACTCAGAGGGTGGATCAAAACAATCAAGACAACGAGCTTCGTATTCCGAATCACCCACGAGAATCTGCTCACTTGCCTGCACTGTTCTTTGAGTTCTGCACGCAAAATCTGAGCCACACTTGCGGCATACGGCCATGAGTTTGTCCACGCGGTCTGCATGGGCGAGCAGCTCAGGCACAGGTCCAAAGGGTTTGCCGCGATAATCGAGGTCTAGACCGGAAGCGATAATCTTTTTGCGCTGTTTCAACAGCGTAAGTATCACGTCTACAACACTGTTATCGAAAAACTGAACTTCATCAATTCCAATAACGACAGCCTGTGAGGAATACTTCAGCATGTCTTTTGGATTCTCAACCACAATGGCGTGCGATTGCAGACCATTTCTGGACTCAACAGAATCTGGCTTTGAACGAGTATCAGTGCCAGGTCTAAAAATCACGGTCGGCAAATATGCCAAGCGCGCACGTTCCACTCGGCGAATAAGCTCGCTGGACTTACCAGCGCTCATACAGCCGATGATCATTTCAAACCGATATCCACTCAACATAACAGCCAAAATCGTCCGCTCTTTATTGAAATTGGTAGTGACTTCGACCTACATGATAACCAGGCAAACGAGCTGTTACCAGCGATCTGCACATTCAGATTTCTTTAGATGATGTGTCAGTAATGATCATTAAATAAAACAAAGCAAATCTGGAACTGCTTGCTGGACACCTCAAATCAGCCTCTCATACAAATACAGTCATACTCAATTTTATTTACATTCAATACCGAATGCATATCAAATCGACATTGCAAGATTCGAAGGGCGATCATTAGAACTTAGTTTGAAAGCCGTTCCTGATCCATTTATACACTGTTGATTAAACAAACTAATACACTGCCTAAGCAAATCAACAGAGAGCAAAATATTTTGCGCCGCTAATGCCATGAAAGCCTCACTGCGAAGTAAGCCTGACTGGGCCAGAGATGCAAGCGCAGCATCCAAGGAGACTACCTGGTAAGAAACTGCGCTCATAAAATCCGAAATTGCTTGAGGCACAAACTCTGGCTTATCTTGAAGAATATTGTTTAATGTCAACGAAAGAAGACGCAAGCCAGCGGAAAATTCAACGAAGTCACTATTAGATTGAAATCGTACGGACTCATCGACGACACGCAAATTGAAACCTGTGATAGACGAAAGTTGCTCGCAAACCAATTTAGCTTGCAGGGCGTCAGCACCATATTCAGTACCAGCATTCTTACAAAATGGAATCTCGTTTAGATTGCATGACAAATCTTGAATGCGCCTGCATATTTTAGCAACGTCGGCACCACTGGCATTTAGAGAGTGTGCCAATTCATTACTGCTGGCGCCATTTTCGCTCTTGGAAAAGCGATCAAAATCAAGTGCTTTTCTGCGAAGCAAGCGTTCGAGATCTCGCAATGGCACTTCAAGATCTTTCAAGAGAAAAAGTAATGCTATGCGCAAGGCCATTGAAAAATCTTCTGCTGGTTTACGGCTCAAACCAACATGCATTTCAGGATGAACAATACTGTAAGAACCTGGAGCAGCTCCGAGAATTTCACCCGCTCGATTAGCCAACACTTCCCTTATATTAGCTATATAATCTGATACCGCATTTGGTTGCAACAATGAGACAACGAATTGTTCGCGCCATTGCCCTGAGAGAATCTCATCAACAGTCTGACTGAGCGTTCTACCTATCGATCGCTCGACTCGACCAGCATCAGCGTTCGCCTGAGCATGGGCTTTATGCACAAGCAATGCAGCTTCAAGAAAGCGCGGATTGGTCGACTGAACCTTGGCAGCGTTTTGCAAATATCTAGCTGTCCTCACGCCCCAATAAGCCGAGACTGGTACAGCGATTTCTCCGAGTGAATCGCTTTCGCTTCTATACTCCTGCTTTTTGCTTGCCATCGCTTTCCTTAAATCGGCTCAATCAAACACTAAAATAACTCGGCAAGCATAGCTTAGTGTATGCAAAAAATGCTGAGGATAAGGAGCGATTTAGGTTTTTTATTTCTGCGAATTCAAACAAGATTGAAATTCTTGCACTATTTCTTGCTTTGCGCTGCCCTCCGGCAAGTCTTGAAGCAGCCGTTTTATAAGGCTTGCAGCCTCGTCGTTTTTGCCAAGACCAAGCAAAGCCTTCGCTTTATAGTACGGCAGTTGCCTGACGTAAAATCGCAGTTCCTTACATTTGTCGAATGAGGAAAGTGCAGAATTGTAGTCACCCTTAGCAATATAAGCTCGACCTAGATTTAGGGCAGCTAATCCATAGGCGGGATTAATTTCAAGAGCTCGCTGAAAAGCCTCGATTGCTAAATCAACCTGATTTTGCTTCAAGAGAACATTGCCGAGGTTCATTCTCATTTCACTCGAATCCATTCCTGACTGCTCGGCTTTATTGAGCCCATCGTGATAAGCCTGCGTTGCTGCAAGGTAATTTCCCATTTCGTCGTAGCAGACGCCCATCCAAAAATAGCCACGTCCATCAGATGGACGGCTGCGGGTAAAGCCTTGAAACACGCTCAGAGCATCTTGCAAGCGACCTGAGTCGATCAATTGAGTGCCACGACGCAAAACCACGGCTGGTGGCTCTTGCGAAAGTGCAGCAGGGCTGAGTGCGATAGAGAATGGAGTGTAAAACCAAACGAAAAGACAAGCTGCAAAAGACATAATTAGATGCATTTTCCTGCATGCACCGAAAGTTTCTCGTTTCTTAGTTCGCTTAAGCAAATCCATCGAGCACAGCCAAACGTCAGTGTAATATCGTAGAAAAATAATTTTCTAGTGCCGTGAAATCTGTAGGTTGGCAGCGCAATCCGACATAGGTATCAGGTCTTATGAGATAGAGACACGAAGCACCCGCACCATACCTTTCATGAGCAGAATAATCAGGATCGGACAAGCGTTTCCCTAATATATTTAACTCACAAGTCGGCTCTTCCTCTGAGGAAATGAGGCTAACATCAAGAAAGTCAGAATATTTTTCGTATGCCTTGTTTGCAAATTCACACAATTCTGAGTACGTATGCGAACTCGGACTATCGCCAGTGAAGAGCAACAAATGATGCTTGGTACTTCTAAACAAGCTCATCAAGTGCATGTTGTCGCCATCACAAGTGCATATACTTGCATCGATTGCACGGTCACCAGCATGTGGTCCTTGAGAGAACTCAAACCAATCGCCTACTTTTGTTTGAGAATCTTTGCCACTCATCGCCGTACTTACGAGGCTGCGTTTCACCTCAGACACAACTGGACTGCGCCTGTAGTTAATGCCAATTTCAGACATGAAATTGCGCAGACGAGACTGCACTCCCTCCTGTGACACCAAAAATGGTGCCAAGCGATTTCTTATTTCACGAGCAATCGGAGCTCGAAGCAAATTAACACGAGTCATCATATCAACTGTATGCAACAGCTGCACCGCTACGGCATTTCGCTCAAAATGATAGCTATCAAGCAAAGCCTCGCTGGCAAGTCCTTGCACAGCCAGAGCGAGTTTCCAACCCAGGTTGAATGAATCTTGCATTCCAGTGTTCATCCCCTGACCGCCCACCGGACTATGGCAGTGTGCGGCATCTCCCGCCAGGAATACACGGTTGTGGCGATAGTGCTTGACCTTGCGATAACGAATTTTGAAATTTGCAAGCCAATGCGGGTCAGAAAGTCGCAATTTATATGGCACAACCTGATCGACTTTCGCTTGAATTTCCTCAAGCGCGGGTTGTCGTTTGAGCGCTTCCTCTGAAAGTGGCTCAGGCAGCACAACAGCGACTCTCCATCGATTTCCCGGCATTGGAAAAAACGCGGCGTTACCACTTCCGCTAGAGAAAGCAAAAATCTCATTGGCTTTGTGCCTGTCGCCACAATCGACTTCAACATCAGCGAGCTGAAAATCTTCCCTGTACTCGCCACCTTCATAAGGCTCATTGATAGCGTGCCTTGTTGTGCTGTGCGCACCATCGCAAGCGACCAGATATCTGCATTTTAGTTCTGTCTCAGAACCCGAAGTCTTCACTCTAGCAATAACATGGTCGCCTTTGTCTTCGACAGCAATGAGCTCAACGTTCCTATCAACTTCGCGTCCATGAGCCTGAAGAAACTCATAAAGAAGTCGCTCTGTGGTGCACTGCGGAATTCCCAGCGCGTAGGGATACGGGCTATCAATTTGATCTAAAGACAAATGCGCGATTCGTTTATCAGAATCAAAAATATTCACCCCGGTTATTGGGGTTCCATTCTCCATGAATGCTGGCAAGGCGCCCATCATATCGAGCAATTCGAGGGAGCGCGCGTGCAGAACAAGCGCCTTCGATTTATCACCTGGCTTATCCAGCTTATCGATGATTTTGATATTGATATCACGACGAGCGAGTTCACAGGCTAGCGTCAACCCTGTCGGTCCTGCGCCAACAATAAGTACATCTATCAGTTCATCATTAGCCATGGGACGCTCTCCTCCTCGGGTGCTGCAATTTTAGCAGCAATGAACCGCACTGCACTGAGTTCTCCGCGAACATGCAAGCGTCTTGAAAGATTCGAGACGAACTTTTCAAAGCTTCGTGATTGGCATTCGCAGATTGTCCGAAGCCGATTCACAGCACTATAATAGCCTCATGAACAACCCACTCGCCGAAAAAGTAGGATTACTTCCGGACGTATCATCCACTTGTGATGTATGCCAAAAGGAGGTCTGTCTGCGGCAGCAGCTAATTTCAATGGCACTTGGTTACACCGAAAGAACATTGTGCCTTGCATGCCTTGCCGAGGACACGGAAAGATCTAGAGAAGACATCATGGAAGCAGTCATTCCTTTTATAAGGAAGAGAGACTGCTTTATAAAACCGTGGAATCGCTACGAAAACGAAGACTACTGCCCTTTCAAAGAAACCTGTATCCCTAAGACCTGCTTCCAGCCAGAATGAGAGGCGCTTAAGAATGGAACACGAAATAGACATGAGGGGAGTTGCTTGCCCCATGAATTTTGTAAAGACCAAATTATTTTTAGATAAGCTTCCGGTGGGTGATCTCTTGCATGTTCTGCTTGACGCCGGAGAGCCTGTAATCAATGTCTGCCAGAGCTTGACGCAGGAAGGGCACGAAATTCTTGCTCAAAATGAACATGAAGAAGGGCACTTCCGAATCACTGTTCGCAAAGTATAAGACCGCTCTGATTGACAAAAAAGCCAATTTCAGAGAGTATACCGGAGTTTCCAATATATAACCGGAGTATACAAGGTCCCTAAGGGACGACATCCCTGGACCCAGAAAGGCCCCGATCATGCGGAAGAGTTCTACAAACATAATTTGCTCAACGGTCATCAGCTTAATTGCAGCGGCGCCGTGCTTTGCGTCCGGAGATGACATTTCGGCAGCGCCTCACGTTCCAAACGGAGATAAGCTAAAGACTCCGGTTCGGGCGCCCAAGCTGATTCCAGTTACACCTGAGCAAGCACAAGCTGAAGTGAAACAGCTGAAAACGGATTTGCTTCTGAAACCAAATGACGCGAACCTGCACTACAAGCTTGGTGAGGTTTATCGCAAAGAGAATCGTATTTCAGCAGCTATAAATGAATATCGCAAGGCGATCGAACTAGACAATGCTTTGTGGGTGGCATACCATCAATTGACAGCCACTACAGACGATACCGCAATTCTTGACGATGCAATTGCAAAATTGACCAAGCTCGAGAAGGAAAAGCCAAAAGAGCTTTTACTCCGGGTAGCGCTTTCTGAAGCTTATGAAAAGCGCGGCGAATACTACCAAGCTGCACGCACTCTGGTTGACCTGACCTACGAAGGTGGTGTGCCCGAGAAATTCAGAGCAAAAGTATCCGCTCGCATTCATAACATGCTCGTGCTTTCAAAGTCGCAACATCAACAGGTTCAGACTTCGACTCCTGAGCCAGAAATGGCTAACATTGAAGAAGAAATGGACGTGATGCCGGCTCCGCTGCCGACTCCTAATACGAAGCGCAGTATTGCTCAGGCAAAACTTAAAGACTCAAAAGAAGTACGCGGAATGGGTCATACCAACCTGCTTCCATAGTCACAGTTCTATCTATAAAGTTCCATCTATTTGAATTAGTCCCTGCGGCTCACTATAAATGGTTCTTGCTGGAATCAGCAGAATTGCTCCTCGCCTGGAGGCGCTCAATGGAGTCCCGCCTGGATCGCGCTCATCGGAGGGAAGTCCCACAAGGACAGCGGCCGCCGGTGCGGGAACGTGGAGCTTGCGCTGTAGATTATCAACTCGACATTCAACCGAATATAAGGTCTAGCAATAAGCGAACCAAACAACTCGCTTTACTTGGAACCAGACTCTCTCTTAGCATCATTGCTTTTACCGCTCTTCAGCTCATCGAGTGCGGCTTTCGCCTTATCATCATCCGGATTTTTCTGGACAAGATCTTCCAATAGCTTGCGTCCATCAGCAGCAGTGCTTGCATCAGCCAGTTTGCATTTAGCTAGCCCCAGCTCTGCACCAGGAAAATCTGGCTGAATCTTCAAGACCTGACTGTAATAAAGCGATGCCTGCTTGTTGTTTCCACTCTTGCGACGCATCTCAGCAGCTTTGAAGATCAACACAGGGTCTTTCCGATTTTGCAGCAGCGCTTCCTCATAATAGGCAGCAGCCTCTTCTTTTTTGCCAAAGTGTTGCTTTACCTGCCCCATCATTGTTTTGATATAGCTAGAATTTGGATGACCCTCCGACAACTGCTTTAGAGATGCCATCGACTCTTCTTCATCTTTAACTCTGGCGTCTTTCCATTCAGTATCTGAGAGTCCTTCTTGCTCATCATGGGAAAGAGCTTTTCTCCAGGCTTTCAGCGTTTCTTTGCTAATCAACTCGTCCTCAACCGGGTCAAATTTTTCGCCAGGACCCGCATTTGCCGCGCTTGCTACCTTGTCGCTAGATGAGTGTTGGACGGTATCAACCTTGACCTCAGACAAACTATCTTTTGATACCTGGGCTTTTGAACAGCCGAAAAGCAGCCCTAGCGAACAAAGTAGCAGTAACGCCTGACGTTTCATAAAGCCCCCTGGTTGGTTCTTTCAATTCTAGCCGCATCATTCAAATAAATGACAAAAACCGGATTGATTTGAACTTCTAATTCTAGGAAATCAGCAACCGATTGAGAAAGAGCGAAGCAATTAAAGAAGCGATATTGCCAGTTGGATAAGACAGCATTCAGAAATCCGCTTGGACTCAGGGACTTAACCAAACGAAATCATCCTTATGAAGTAGTGAATGCTGTTGAATCTGTCGTAAAATTATTACTGCCATATGAAAAGCGCTCCAGTAGGAGCCGACCTGGTAGCTATGCTTGCACGAGGGGAAGCAAATGACAAGAGAAACTATTGAAAAGTCGTCAGCAACATCGCGAGCTGAGGAAATTGCCATCGAAGGGTTCGACTTCGTCGAGTTCTATGTCGGCAATGCAAAGCAAGCTTGCTACTACTATCACAAAGGCTTTGGCTTTGATGTTGTTGCATACAGAGGACTTGAAACAGGCAGCAGAGACAAGGCTTCGTACGTTCTCAGACAAAAGAATGTGAACCTTGTTCTCACAACGGGACTCACCGCTGACTCCGAAATCGGCAAGCATGTCTTGGCACACGGTGACGGCGTAAAGAACATTGGCTTCCGCGTCAAAGATGCGAAGAAGGCTTATGAAACCGCAATCTCGCGCGGCGCAGTCAGCATGGAAGAACCAAAAGTAGTGGAAGATGAAAACGGAAGATTCGTCACTGCGACAGTGAAAACATACGGTGACACCATACACACTTTCGTCGAACGTCATGCTTACAAAGGCGCTTTTGCTCCCGGATACAAAGCTATCGACAAGAAAGGCAACAGCGCAGGTTTGCTCATCATCGACCACATTGTTGGCAATGTTGAAACTGATAAGATGGAATATTGGGTCGACTACTATCAAAAGGTATTCGGATTTTACGTCTACCAGGGCTTCGATGCAAACGACATCAGCACCCAATACTCAGCACTGGTTTCCAAAGTAATGGCTAATAAAGCTGGCTCAATCAAGATGCCTATTAACGAGCCAGCCGTTGGATTGAAGAAATCACAAATTCAAGAATATCTAGATTTCTACACCGCAGGTGGTGTTCAACACATTGCCGTTTCTACTGCAGATATCATCAAAACAGTCGGTGAATTGCACGCTAGAGGCATAGAATTCCTCACTGTTCCACGCTCATACTATGACACTCTGGAAGAGCGCGTCGGCAAAATCGATGAAGACATCGAGACTTTGTACAATCTTGGCATACTTGTAGACAGAGAGTCAGATGGTTATTTGCTGCAGATCTTCACCAAACCAGTGGAAGATCGCCCAACATTGTTCTTCGAAGTCATTCAGCGCAAAGGTGCTAAGGGCTTTGGAAAAGGCAATTTCAAGGCACTTTTCGAATCTATCGAAAGAGAACAAGCTATCAGAGGCAATCTCTAGCTCGACTCTACAATTGCAGACGCAGTGGAAGGAAAAATCATGTCCAGTGAATTGAAGTACTTGAGTGGATTTGGGAATCACTTCGAGACTGAAGTTTATGAGGGTACTCTTCCCAAAGGAAAGAACTCTCCGCAACGAGTTCCCCATGGTCTCTTCGCGGAACAGTTAAGCGGTTCAGCTTTCACTGCGGCTCGCAATGAGAATTTGCGCACCTGGTTATATAGAATTCGTCCATCTGTTTTGCATGGCGAATTCAAAATGATCAAGTGCGATTCGCTAGAACACAAGCCGTTTAACGACGTGCCAGCAACTCCAAATCAATTGCGGTGGGATCCAGTTCCAATACCAAGCAAGCCAACCGACTTCCTCGATGGGCTAGTCACCTTTGCAGGAAATGGCGGTTATGGAAGCTGCAAAGGCAGCGCGGTGCATGTCTATTCTTGCAACAAATCAATGGGCGACCGCTACTTCTATAACGCGGACGGCGACTTTCTTTTCGTTCCAGAAAAGGGAGCGCTCAGACTGCGCACGGAAATGGGTTTGTTAGACATCAAGCCGGGCGACATAGCAGTCGTTCCCAAAGGCATCAAATACCAGGTTGACGTATTGGAAAAGGAAGCCCGTGGCTACATTTGTGAAAACTACGGCGCATCTTTCAGATTACCAGGTCTGGGACCCATAGGAGCAAACGGTTTAGCAAATCCGAGAGACTTCCAAACCCCGGTTGCATACTACGAAGAAAAGAAAGGCAAGTTCAAGCTGCTCTGCAAATTTGCGGGCAATATGTGGGAAGCGGAAATAGACCATTCACCACTAGATGTGGTGGCATGGCACGGAAATTATGCGCCTTACAAATATGACCTTAGCCTTTTCAATGTAATCAATACAGTGAGCTTTGATCATCCAGACCCGAGCATTTTCACGGTGCTTACGTCACCATCAGAAATGCCAGGAACGGCAAATGTGGATTTCGTGATATTTCCTCCGCGATGGATGGTAGCCAAAGATACGTTCCGTCCGCCTTATTATCATCGAAACATCATGAGTGAATACATGGGTCTTATTTTCGGCGTTTATGATGCGAAGGAAGAAGGTTTCATCCCAGGTGGCGGAAGTCTCCATAATCAGATGTCTGCTCACGGACCTGACACTCTCACATACACAAAAGCAGTTTCTGTTGACTTGAAGCCAACATATCTCGACAATACACTTGCATTCATGTTTGAAAGTTCGCTAGTCTACTCACCAACTAGATTTGCAAATGAAACACCGCTGTTGCAGCGTAATTACTTAAATTGCTGGAAAGACCTGCCGATCGAGTTCAAGGCTCCTGTTCCAGTAGGAAGCAAATAAATCCGCAATCTCTCGATTATCTTTCCTTGCACGGTGGAAAGTATAAGTCAGGAGAGGGATTAATGTGCGCTGATTTTGGAGCCTACGGCGACAAACCACCCGAACTTTTGAAGGTGCTGGAGGCAAATCCGGCACTGGCTGAGCTACTCGACGAATACACTGTTGCAGACTCGTCCAGTTTTGCCAGTCCAAAACTGAAAGAACTCAATTCCTGGGCAAAACTGAAAAAACTACCGCTGGAAGAGCGGAGTAAAATCGCGTCAGTCAGCATTGATCTACTAATGCAGTTTAATGCGAGTCTTCAAACTAATGCCTCTGCGCTAGAACAATTGTTGCCCGAACTGTTTCGTCAAAATGTATCAGTGCAAGAAAGCAAACTTCGTGCGCTAATTGCCTCACTCGAGAATATTCCATTCTACAATTGGCCAAAGTTTAGTAAGTCGTTGCAACGCTACCTTCAGCGCATGAACATGAGCACTGCACAGGCTGATTTCGATACACTGCTAGATGGGGAAATTGAACGGGAGAAGGAAGCTGGATTTAGCTCAGACGAAAGCAATTTTGCAGTTGAACAAGATTCTGACAATTTGGCGCCAGAAGACAAGCAAGTCGATTCGAAAAGGAAAACGAACTCATTCACTGCAACGGTAAAAGCAGCTGTAAAAGAACTGTTTCCTAGTTGGACACTTGACGAAGTAACGAAGGGTAATGGACCCACCGTTTACTTCCGTCTCCCAATAAGCAAAGAGAAATCAGACCTGAGCGTATCAGTGGGTTTCAGGAAAGGATTATACGGCACGAATTGGGTGAGTATTGACGTAGGCATTGCGTTCAAAGGCATCATCCGTGGTGGCAATGAATTTGTTTATCAACAGGGAGGCGAAGAGGAAAATCCCGTTGCCGATTACAGTTTTAGCGATGCAGAAGATTTGCACCTGTGGATTGTAGAAAATGCATCAGAGATTGAACAGTATGCCCAAGCCTGTGTCGCACCGTACTTGAGAGATTATTATGAAATCAAGCTGCTGATGAATGAGTTAATAACAGAATATACAGGATGGTACAAAGAAAGACCTTCTCACCTCCATTCGTTTGCTGCTTTTCTGGAAAAGGAACCTGCTGTGCTAAGCGCACCTTACCCAGATGACGTACTTGATGAAGAGCGATTCGAAAGCTTTGTATACTATTTGAAAGGACGAGGAAAGTTATCCGCTTCCAACGATTATTTCCTGAGAACCTTCTGGAGTCAGCGACCTATGCGGCGAGAAGACTACGGACAAGACAAGTACATCGGCAACCCCTGCACCGTATGTGGTGACAACAAAATCAAAGGCAAGTTTTTAGAAAAAAACGACCCTATCTTTGGACCTTATGAAGACTTTGTCTGCACGAAATGCTTGAAGAAATAGCGTGACTTTCTGGCTCAATTTTAGCAAAACGCCAATCCAAATCTCAGCGAATTTCGGCTCCCTGACCTGCTTGGCTTCGTTCGGGAATGAGAGTCGGGTGCTTTGTTATCGAAAGTGGCAGCACTAGTGTTACTGGGCTCCGAAAAGCAGAATCAGCATACACGTTTGAGAACTCAATATCTGCCGATGAAGATGATTTGGTATCCCTGATTAAACGGTCCGGACCTTTGTAGACAGAGTCCTTGAACTCTTCCGCAGGACTAAGTTCATTGAGCAAGCCTTCCATGGTGACGCAGGGAGATGCACTTTCTGGTTTAGTAACGGATAGAAGCAATTGGCTCGCCTCCTTCGCCAGGTTAGAGCTTGGACGTTCCGAGCTGTTGGTTTGCGTAGATTCGAAGTTTGAAGCTTGTTTATCCATGATGTTCAACACCAAGCCAGGTAAGCACAAAGCTATAATGCAATAGCATTATGAAAATGTGTTGAAAGTTGGAAGCACCAAGCAATACAGGAATTCTTACAGCAGGATTGCAAACGAGCAGGATCCTGCAAGATGGCTAATAAGCGAGATCCCTATGAGCGAGATTCCTATGAGCGAGATTCCCTATGAACGAGATTCCCCATGAGCGAGATCCCTATGAGCGAGATTCCCTAAGCAAGATCCCTATGAGCGAGATTCCACATGAGCGAGATCCCTATGAGCGAGATTCCCTAAGCAAGATCCCTCTGAGGAAAATGCCAATGAAGCTTCCAACTCGTGAAAACAAAGTCCAACGACAATAAAAAAGACCTACCAAAAGCAGGTCTTTTACTTCGATTTTTGATTTAGTTAGAATGCCGTATCTAGCTGAACCGGAGTCGTTGACGTTGGCGGAAGAAGTGGGTAAATTTTGCTTCCACCACCCCATCCAGAGAACCCACCGCTGCCCCAACGTCCGGCGGCATCGTTGAAATAGCCACCGTTAATGGCGTTCAATCCCATCTGCGCTTTGGGCAAGGACTGACCAGAAAGCATTGAGCCCTTCAGGTATTGTCCGTTATTTCCGGCAAAGGTCGAAATGGCACCCAGACCCGAATTCATAATTGGAGCCTGAACATTGCCCAGTGGCGCATACTGATTGCCCACATAACCCATGTCAGACCAGGCGCTGTCAGTCGTGTGGTAAGCCTGAGTGTTACCTGCAGCCGAGCTATTGAAGGCTGGACCCTGCGCCTGTTGCTGCATATGTTGCATCTGCTGCTGTTGCACTTGCTGCTGATAATCCTGGTCCATACCGAATTGAGGGTCGCAGAAGGCAGCCGGAGCACACAAGAATCCACTAATAGCTAGGGAAAACATAAGACGGCTCGGTTTCATGGCAGGAAGACCCCCAATTTCATTTAACAGTTCTAATAGTATTCAAGATATATGAAAAATGCATGAAAAGCTAGATCAGGAAAAGAATTCGAGATAATCTCGAAATGGTTCATATATCGGGTTTATCAGGTTTCAGCCATTTCTCTTGCAGATTAAATGTAGCAGCGATGTGTCCCAAAAGTCAGACCGGAAACATGAAAACAAGGATTTAACGTTTCCGGTCAAAAAATTAGGAGCGTTCTCAGCAATTAGTGAATGAAATAGAGGAAACTGCCGACTGCGGCTACCACAGCGACACCTAAAAGCACGAATTTTTTGTGATGGTCTAGCTCCTGAACCGGATTTGGTGTCACGAAACGGCGGGAAGTGTTGAAGTTTGCCCGCAACGCAACCGGGTCGACAGTCTGCCGCCCATCTTTCGCATCGCTGTACCAATCACGCAGCTTGGCTGCTTGTTTAGACCTCTCATTGTTCATATATTCCTGCGCAGTCAGCCCTATGGGCGGTCCGATGTCCACCGGAACATGATGGCGGTATTGCGCGGAACGGTCTTGAGCGTAATTAACGGAATTATCCATGAGCGGCTCTCCCCCAGAAGGCTGCAAGGCAAGCACGAGTCGAGTCGAAACGGACCCATGCTTGAGTTGGTGCCTTTCTGACACGTATGGCTGGATTCATTAGTAAGGTGTTGGACACGAAGTTGAAGTTCTTCGTGAATCCAGAATGTACCGAGCCAAAATTATTGTCAAGTGAAATTTCAAATTTGGAAACTTAATGCATTCGAATGCATTTTTCACTGTGTTTTCACGCAGTCGGTAATAGTCTCAAGGCAGGTTGAGCTTGCGGGAGTTTTTACTATGAATACAGAACTTGATTATCTGAAAAGAAATAGCGCAGGCGCATCGACGGCATCGGCAGCAACAGGAACACTAACAAAAATTCTCGCAAATAGAAGAGGCTCACAAAATCAGGCTAAGTTAACGCTTCGAACATCAGCCCCGGTAAATTATCTTCAGTCATTTGCAGCGTTATTGAACGATGCCATAATCGCCGAATACATTAAAGAACGGCTTGAGAAGCCAGTCTCTGCCCGAGACATGAAAGGTAGCGCTTTTCAAAATCGCTTGATGGAGATCAGAACACTTGTCGCTATATCCAGCAAGTAAGCACTCACAACTAAACCTCGCTAGCGAATACTCGCACTCTAGCACCAGCAAGTACGCACTCGCATGCAAACTCTCGAAAGCGAATACTCGCACTCAAGCAGCAGAAAATACACACTCGCATGTAAGCAGCATGAAAGCCATACAGGTATCGCAGGCACAAATCAGCACAAATCAATCTAAAAAAAATGCGGCACGCTAAAGATTCATCAGATCTTGCTCTAAATCAGACGCACTCGCATATCTATTTCGCAATTCAATCTCTGTTGCACGCGCCACAATACGATCCATTGACTCGGAAACTTCGTCTTTAATTCTGCGTGGATGCTGCACATTAATAGGTTCGGGCTCTTCAGCAGTGAGAAGAAAAAACAACGAGGCACCCATTGAATAAATGTCGCTTTGAGTTGATGGTTTACCGCGGAACTGCTCGGGAGGCAAATAAGCGTGTTTTCCAACTACAGTGCCAGTGGAAGTGGTTTCCTTCTGTTGAGCTACGTTAAAGTCCACTAGTTTTAGCGTTCCATCTTTGCGGAGAATCAAGTTATCTGGCGTGAAATCACGGTGCACTACAGGCGGTGTCAACCCATGTAAGTACTTCTGCATTTCACACATCTGAATAGCTAGTTCCTTGACCTTGGACTCCTCGAAAGGTCCTGACTGAAGAACCATCTCCCGCAAACTTTTCCCATCAATATGTTCAAGCACTAGATAACCACGATGGTCTTCTACAAAGAAATCAATCAATTTGACTATTCTGTCATGGTCGAGCTGACGAAGCATTCTGGCTTCTTTTTCAAAACTTTCGAGACTCTGACGGCGAATATTCACATCAACAAAAACAGGAAGAATAAACTCCTTCAACACCACAACCTCGGCCAGCTGTGAATCGTAAGCCGAATATGCCGTGCCCTGCCCCCCTACTCCTAGCGCAGCATCGACAAGATATCGACCGTCACGTAAGGACGCCTTGTGTTCGAGGGGAGTCAATCGTTCTCGCTTCGGTGGTCCGGACAAAGCCTGTAGCCATAATTCTGTATAGCTGTAATCAGGCGGCAGCTCAAGTGCTTGCACCGCAGCAGCTTCACGGTTTAGGTCAGGAGCATACGCTTCAATTCCGTCTAGTAATTTAGCTCGTTCTTCCATAGTTGGAATACAGCCCAATCTCAAACGCAAGGTCTGATTTGAACCAAAGTTAAAACGCAAGATATGATCAAGTGGCGATGTTTTACCCTTTGGAAGGTCGAGCCCAAGCCGATTAATTGTTTTCCAGGGAATCAACTTTCCATCAGCTTTAACAAAGCGATTGCGCCAGAGTAATTTCAGTCCATCTTTAGTGAGCGAGAGGTGCGTGGGTAGACTGGAGTAACCGATGGTGCCAATTCCAGCCAGTCCAAGTACTGTTAAAAAGGAATTCCACAGCAACGCACCATTGGCGGCAGCGGCAGTAGCGGCACCTTCCCCCGACCCGAATTGAACGTTAAGCCATACAATCAAAATTCTCAAAGCGAATACAATAACCGGAACCACGAAGAACATGAATCCGATTGCAACCAACACAACGTAAGCAGTTTTGCGATCGCTGCGATCATCAACTCTTTGAGATAGCCATTTTTCGAACGCAATAAGGGGACGATAACGAATAAATATTTCAGATGGCACCTTTGCCGGAAGCTTTCGTTCCTGCCCTTCGCTTGTTTTTGCTGCTGGTAAATTCGTCAGACTCATCAGTGCCCTCCAGCGATGCTTGCAGGACCAGCATCAGCGCCTTTTTCGGACCTCAAGCTAACTTTCAATGCCTTAAGTCTCGTGATGATCTGATTGAGATCAGTCAGGCGATCATCTAAATTGAAGGCAGTCAACTCAGAAATTATGGTGTCTAAGTCAGGATTGATATCTGACTTAATCTCAAGTGGGTGGGAAGCAGACAGAGGCATGGGATCTTGCCCGGTGAGAAGGTAATGCATGGTACCACCAAAAGAATAGATATCACTGGCGGTGACAGCTTTTCCACGCAGCTGTTCTGGCGCGATGTAAGATTGTTTTCCTACCAGTGTGCCTGTCGCAGTTCCAACAAATTGATTCGCCGCACCGAAGTCAATCAAGAACAGCTCTCCATTTGTTTTGACATAAACAAGATTATCGGGAGTGAGGTCTCTGTGAATCACAGGCGGCACCTGTGTGTGCAAATAACTCAAAATCTCTGCAATTTGAATGGACCAGGAGACGACATCAAGCTCCGATTGAACACCATTTTGCTTCACAAGTTGGCGTAAATCTTGTCCTTGAATATACTGCATCACAAGATAGTCACGACCATCTTCAGTGAAGTGCCCAAGCACTTTTGCGATGTTGGGATGGTCTAAAGTCATCAAGAATTTCGCTTCACGAAAGAAATGCTCAGCGGCCTTGTTGCGGGTCTCGGCATCAGCATTGGAAGGAACAACTGCTTCCTTTATAACAACAAGGTTCTTGTTATTTTGCTGAGCCAGGTAGATGGCAGACAGCCCACCAAAAGCAAGCTGGCGAACTATTTCAATCATTCCTCCGCCAAGCTGACGCCCAGGCTCAAGCGGCACGAAAGATGTTGCGCTAAATCGGCGGGACAACTCCTCTTCCCACATTTCCACCTGGCTCAACTTGCCGAGTCCCTTATTTTCGTTGTGCAACTGATTCTGGTAATCAACAAGCTCAGGAGTACGAACCTTATTGCCGCTCCAAAGTTCAATCGCTAGCAACATTTGTTCGAGCTGAACTTTATCGAGATTCTTTAATTTGAACTGCACTGGTACCGTTTTATCGAATGTCAGATAGAGCACATCTGGACTATCTGAGCGAACCGATATGTTTCTTCGCACTCCCGCGCTCACAAGCTCAGACCAACTTCTATTGCGACGAAATCCGATGAAAGGAAGCATGGAGATGGGAAACGCGACTCCGCTTTTTGTGACGTACAAGCGGTTATCTTCAAAAAATGCTGTAAGGGCGACACCGAGTATCGGAACGGCTGAGAGACTTAAAAGAATAGCCAGCGTGACGTTTGGGTTTGCTATAGCCCCCGGATTGATAATCAAATAGGAAATTACAAGCCCAAGAAGAAAAGGAATAACCAGGGACCAGATAGGAAAGAGCCCTGCCATCAAATAAAAGCCAAGTCGATTTGGAAGCGTTTCGTACTTTACTGCAAGTTCAAGTTCAGCCATCGGAAAAATCCATTACCCCACAGCTTCTTACCCGGAGGCGAACGCTTGACAACATTTAAGTATTCTAATTTCTAATGCCCGGAATTTGCTCCTGCCGGAGCTTTTGCAGGAACAGCGCCAGTTGTTTTGCCTGGCGCAGAACTTTGCGCCTTCGCTCCAGTGTCTTTTTTCACAGCAGCAGGAGCTTTATCATTCTTTACGCCATGTTTTTTGCTGATGTGTAAAACAATTGACTTCGGCTTTGGCTCCTGACGAACACCTATTAGAAGCTGCATTCGATTTAGAATTGCATCCGCTTCTTTTTGCTTTCCTTGTTGCTTCAGCAAAAATCCATAATTGCTCAAGGGGGTCAACAATTGGGGGCTATGCTTTCCTTGCTTTGTTTCAATATCACGCAATATCTGCTTGAACTGAGCGTCAGCAAGATCGTATTTTTTTTCGAGCGTGTAAACGTTGGCCAGATAAATACGCCTGTTCATTTGCTCTGGACTGTTCTTGTTCTTTTCTGTAGCCATGTATTCTTTTACCTGACGCTCGCGCTCAGCAAGGTCTTTGATATCAGAAGCAGCAATCGTTGTTAATTCAGGAAGCGGCTTCTGTGCGGGCTTTTTCTCTGGAGCCTTGCCAATTACAAGCGCGCAAGTATCTCGAGTCATCAACTCGTAGTTGTGCTCTTTTGTATTGCTAGAAAAGTCTTTGCCGTTGACGATTGAAAGGGATTCTTGCACTTTTTTTTGCGCTGCGTCCTTATCACCGACTCGCTTGTCACAGCTTGCTGATTTTGACAAATAGTACGCATAACGGGCAGAGCGAGTGCCAATTCCGGGGTCCGTTTTGTAAATTTCGAGAATCTTTTCGTAGTACGAACGCGCTTTCTTCCACTGACCTTTTGATTCAGCCAGAGCAGCAAGAACTAGATAACTTCCCGCCATAGTTTGCTCGCTCTTAGTGACCTTCTTTATCTCTTTGATCTCAGTGGGCGACAGTCCGGTGTTCGACTCCGCGCTCGCAGATGCAGCACCTGCAACCGAGATGAGTGTGAAAAAGAGTGTGAAACAAGCGGAGCGACGAATTTTGTTCAAGATACACCTTTGCAAGCCTGCTTAAACGTGGATTTCACAAGTGACTTTAGCAGAGCATGAAAACATTCTCCTGAAGAACAGGTAATGAAGAAGTGCATTCCATCAGGGAGTGCGACCACGCAAACGTGAAATCACAGAGCTAACAATTTCAGAGACGGGTTTACGCGCATCACATATGATGGCTTCGCTGTCGTCGGGTTCTTCAAGTGCCTCAAATTGACTCTTCAACATCTGAGACTTCATGAAATGCTTTGTTCTTTTTGCCATGCGGCTTTCGAATAGCTCAAAGCTTCCTCGCAGATAAATGAACCTTACATTAGCTTTGTCGACCATAAGGATTTCACGGTATTGCTTTTTTAGCGCAGAACAAGCTAGCGCAACACCTTCGTCGGCGGCAATCCAACTTTTCATAGCTGTTGCAATAGAGCCCAACCAGGGCTCTCTATCTTGATCGGTAAGGGGCAAACCACTGCTCATTTTTTGAATATTTGCTTCACTGTGAAAGGAGTCAGCGTCGGCATACTTCAGCTTCAGTTTACGAGCGAGAGTTTTTGCAATCGTTGATTTTCCAGAGCCTGAAACTCCCATAACAACGAGAATCATACTAGCGCCTTGTGCTCGCGGGCTTTGATTGAGCCTCTTCCGAGGAGGCACTGCTTTCCTGAGAATTCTTCTTCTTGAACAAATTAAGTAACCAGTTTTGGAAATCATCTATGTAGGTGAAGACTACTGGAACAATTACCAATGTCAGAATTGTTGATGTGATGAGTCCGCCTATGACGGCGATTGCCATTGGTGCCCTGGCTTCAGAACCAGCGCCCCATTTCATCGCAATAGGTAGCATGCCTGCAATCATCGCAATTGTAGTCATAACAATTGGTCGCATCCTTATGGATTCAGCAGCTCTGATTGCCTCTTCACGAGTCATGCCTGCTCTCATAGCTTTCAAACAATATTCTACGAGCAGAATTGCATTCTTGGTGACCAATCCCATAAGCATGACAATGCCGATGAGTCCATACATGCCCAGGGAATTATTGGTCATCCATAAACCAAGCAATGCACCGCATAGCGACAGCGGCAGTGATACCATGATTGTAATTGGATGCAGGAAACCACCGAACAGAAGTACAAGAACAGCGTAAATCAATAAGATTGCATAGCCTATGGCTGTTCCAAAACCGGTAAAAACATCTCTCTGAATTTCACTGTCACCCATTGGTTGCTCTCTAATCGAAGCAGGCATTTCTTTGTAGGCTTTCAACTCATGCACAGCTTTCATCGCTTCGCCCAGAGTAGTGTCGGCATTCAAACCGGCATCAACAGTGATTTGGCGAGCGCGATCAAACCTGGTAATCTCAGCTGGACCGCTGCCGAACTTAATCTCAGCCACCGAACGCAGTGGCACTAGCCGCCCTTCCGAACCCTGCACCTGCAACCCTGCAAGTACCTGAATATCTTTGCGATATTGCGGGTCTAACTGAACGCGAATATTGATTTGACGATCTTTCAAATTGAATTTCGCCATGTTGTAATCTGTATCGCCCAACGTTGCGATCAACGCGGTGCGAGCGATAGCTGAAACCGAGACGCCTTGCTCTGCAGCTCTGGCAAAATCAGGCTTAACTTCAATTTCAGGCCGCAAAACCGCTGCACTCGAATTGCAATCATAGAGTCCTGGAATAGAACGCATCTCGTTAAGTAGTCGTTCCGAATATTTCGCAAGTTCGTCAGGGTCTTCCGAGGTGAGCGCAATCTGCAAGGGTTTGGTTCCACCGCCAATTGAGCGATAAAATCCAAAGCGCACTCCAGGTATAGCGTCAAGTTCCTTACGGATTGTGTCTTCAAATTTCTGCTGCCCGATCTTCCGCTTGTCTTTTGGAACAAGCTCGACAAACATTGTGCCTTTGTTGATCTGAGAATCGCCACTATCGGTAATGAATATTGAATCTACTTCAGAGTGTGCCATGAAAATCGCTGAAGCCTTTTCTGCTACAGATCTGACATCGTTCACGGAAACACCCGGTGGAAGTGAAATATCCATTACAGATTCGCTTCTATCGATATTTGAGATAAGAGAAGTCGGCATAGTTTTGAACATGACTATGCTGCCAACAAAGATCAAAAATGCCACGCCAACTGAAGTAAGACGATGCTTTAATGCCCATTCAAGTGAACGAGAGAATGCCTTAGCCATCCAGTCTTCATGGTCTTCTTCAGGCAATTCTTTCATCATATAAGCTGCCATCATCGGCGTCAGCATTCTAGCAACCATCAGTGAAAAGAAAACGGCGACAGCGACGGTCAATCCAAATTGTTTGAAGAATTGCCCCGGAATACCTCCCATAAAAGCTACTGGAACGAACACAACTATGATGGTCATTGTCGTTGCGATTACGGCCAGAGCAATTTCGTCGGCAGCGTCACATGCTGCATCGAAGGGCTTTTTGCCCATGTGCAAATGTCTGACAATGTTTTCAATTTCAACGATGGCGTCGTCCACTAGAATTCCAATCACCAGTGCCAGACCAAGAAGTGACATACCATTCAAGGTGAACCCCGCCCACTTCATCACAGCAAAGGTCGGAATTACCGAAAGCGGAATTGCCAGACTTGAAATCAATGTCGCACGATTGTCTCGAACATAAATCCAGATAACAACGAGTGACAGAAGCGCCCCGAAGATTAATGAGTCCAGAGACGCTGAGTAAGACTCTCTAATGAACCTGCCTGTAGTTCTTATTTTCGTCAGCTGAATGTCTTTCGGAAGAATCTTGCGCAGCTCATCAATTTTGGTATCTACTTTCTTTTCAACATCAACGAGATTGCTGCCATTGCTGCGCACGACCCAGAAAGCGACAACGGGCTTGCCGTTCAAGAAAGCAAGGTTGCGCTCTTCTGAGCTTCCATCGACAACCTTTCCAAGTTGGTCTAGCCTGACAGTTGTACCGTTTGGAAGAGCAATTTGAGTTGCCGCAAGTTTAGCGACAGTAGGTGCGCTGCCCAGAGTTCTAACAGATTGCTCAGCACCACCAACGGTGCCTCGACCACCCGGCAAATCAATATTTAGTGCACGAACCTGAGAATTGACAATGTCAGCAGTTGCGCCCAGAGAAAGCATTTTGTAAGGGTCAAGATTCACTCTTACTTCGCGATCAGCGCCACCAGAGCGGGCGATTTTCCCCACTCCCGGCACAGTGCGAAGGACACGCCCAATATCATTATCAACAATCCAACTCAACTCGGCCGGAGTTCGCTCTTTCGAAGCTACAGTAAATGTGGCAAAGGGACCGCCAACAAAATCTACTCTGGCAACTATGGGCTCTTCAATGCCTTGTGGCATCTGCTGACGAATCTTAGTAACAGCATCACGTACATCGTTTACTGCACGGTCGGTGCTAGTGCCAATCTCAAACTCAATATTGGTTACTGAAACACTATCGCTAGCGACTGAATTGATGTGCCGTATGTTGCTTATACCAGCGATTGCATCTTCGACTTTCTTGGTGACCTGAGTTTCAAGTTCAGTAGGTGAGGCACCTTTTTGGGTCACGGTAACTGACACTAGTGGAACATCGATATTAGGATTTTCATCGATGCCCAATTGCGTGAAACCCAGCACACCAGCCACTGTCAAGATGAGAAAAAGAGTAGTGGTCGGTACTATGTTTCGAATAGACCAGGAAGAGAGATTCATTTGCATTGAAGGTTAGTTCCGAGAATCGGAACCCTCCGGAACTGCTCGAACTTTATCATTGTCTTTCATAAAGCCAGCGCCGCTTACAATTACGGGCTCACCAACCTTCAGTCCCGAACGGATTTCGATTGTTCCATCCAGCAGAGGTTCACCAATGCTCACTTCGCGCAAGTGTGCTTGATCGTTTTCGCAAACGAAAACCACATCTTTCTCATTGCGATTTAGCACCGCCTTTGATGGCACAACAATAGCTTTGTCACGCCCCAAATCTATATCACCGTGATAGAACAAGCCAGGCTTCATCTCTTTAGCTGCAGCCTCAGGCAGGTCGATTCTTGCCATACCCAAACGCGTTTTTTCATCAACACTCGGGCTCACCTCGCGGATGACACCCACTACCGGCGTGCTCTGTCCCATGCTGGACATCGTGACTTTCATGCCTGGACGAATGCGCGCCAGATCAACTTCAGGCACTAGAGCGCGCATCTCAAATCGACTATCGCGCACCATCTGAAACATCGTTTTTCCAACACTACTTATTTCACCAAGGTGGACCTCGCGTTTGACAATTTTGCCATCAGAAGGAGCTCGAATAATAGTTTGCTCGATTTGCGCTTCTAGCTGAGAAAGCCTGGCTCGAGTTTCTTCTAGACTGGAACGAGAGATTTGAATGTCCTCCTGCCGTCCGCCGCGTTCAGCCATGGCAAGTCTCTCTTTAGCCTGATGCAGCGCATAGCGCATCGCATCCACACGTTTCTCTCCAGCAGAAACATCTGCTGTCGATGTTTTGGCGTCGGTATTCTTGGTATCAGCATCCATCTGACTTACTGCACCAACTTTTCTAAGCTCGTTGTATCGACGAGCATTTTCCTGCGAGTTCGCAGCATTCGCTTTCAAACGAATCAAATTCGCTTCTTCCTGCGCCAAATTTGCCTCCGAAGCAGAGAGCGCAGCCCGCATAGAGTTGATGTCTTCGACACGATTAGGCTGTATGGCTTTCTTGAGTGCAGCTTCGTCAGCGTTGAGGTGGGCCTTCAATTGCTCCAGCTGTGCCCGCAAAACGGATGAGTTCAAGCTTGCTAATATCTGTCCCTTTCGAACATGATCGCCTTCTTCAACCAGAACAGACTCGACTCTTAAAGCCGAAGTTTCGGCACCAATCGAGAGAGGGTCCCAAGCAGATATTGACCCATTAACTTCGAGATGACGATCTATCTCGTTGAGACGCGCTTGCGATGTGCTTACAGTGAGCGAAACGGTGCTGTCTTCTTTGCTAGTCTGCTTCGGCGTTGCGTGCATGTGCTGCCAGGCGAAGAATCCACCTACGAGAGCCACAAGAGCTACAACGCTGCCGATGACCACTGGCGAGCGCCAGAAAAATGTTCCACTCGACCGCGGTTGCCCCTGAATAACTCGCTCCTCAACGGATGTTCCAACACTGTTTTGTTGATTATGTTCGCGCGACATTCTAGATCGGACCACCAGTTTCAAACCGCCAAAGCATATTATAGCTAATAATCTGGGCGTCTGACCAACTTGCAAAGAGATGCATCATTCCATTATTCTCACTTTGACTGCGTGACGACAGAGAACCGGAAAGGGTCGACATGCTTAAGCAATTTTCAATTTACGCAGCTTTAAGTTCCAACGAATGTCGCAGGTCAGATCACTCAATCGAAAAGTGCTGTCAATCTGATTTTTAGAGCTGCCAGCCACCACGATGGTGGCGCACTCAGCACCGGCTGAAACGGGGAACGGGAGAAACGAAACCAATTCAGCTTATAAAACAGTTCACCACTTAAGTGTGAAATCTGCATGAACTGCACAATCATTTAAACTACTTGGTTCCATGCGGCAGCGCGAGATCAATAACGACCGGAAAATGATCGGAGCCAAAATATGGTCCGTTTTTTCTATCCAAAACGACGATGTTACCCCCAGTCAGACACTGGTCAATATAGATTCCACATTTAGTAAATGAGGGATACGTAGGATGCCAACCAAATCCTCGTGCGCTATCGCTAAGTGCAGTGTCTCTAAGCAGCTTCTTGTACAAAGACGAGTGTTGACTCAAATTCAAATCACCTACGACTATTTTGTCCTTGTAATCTTTGCAAAAGTCTGATATCGCCTGAATCATGGCTTTGTCCATAGTGAAATGATATTCCCCAAAGGGAGGAAGCAGATGAGCGACCAGAACTCCTATGTTGCATCCATCGACCTCAATCTCCGTAGTCACCATTGGCGGTGACTGAGCTTGATCAATTTTGCTATAAAACAGCTTGGAATTCTTGAGTGGATAACGGCTCAATAGCCCAATTCCAAAGAAATCTGGTCGGGTGTGCAAAATCTGGTATGGATACTTCGTTTGCATGTTGGCTGCCATCCAGATTTTTGCTTCAGGCGAAACTTCCTCCAGGGCAACCAGATCTGCGTTTGAATTTTCAATTAACGCTCGTATTCTCTCGAATTGTTCATGCTTAGACCATAGATTCATCTGCAAGATTCGCAAACGAGAGCTTGTAGATGAGGCTTGCATGACTTTTTCTTTCAGAAAAAATGGTGGCAAATCAGGAGCAGCAGAAACCGCCATAAGGAAAAAAGCCAGAGCGTAGATTTTGCGTCGAACTAAAACCAATGCAATGAGAACAAAACACAAAGCAAACTGAAGTCTAAAATGGCTCAGCAAATCGAAGAAATCGTTGTTTGCACCAAAGTAGCTAAGAAAACAAAGTGGACCGACAACGACCCCAAGCGCAATAGCCAACTTCTCGATTTTTTCCAATATCAGAGAGAACATCGAAGCGTGTATTGATTCCGAATCAGACAACAGAACTCATGATAATTGATCGGGAGACAACGTGCTTGCCGAGATGCCGATAATCAAAAGCATTCACACAGGACACCGAGAGAAGCCGCCAGGATGGCGGCGCTCCCAGGATCCAAAACAAAAAAGAATCGCGAGAAGCTACAGAAACAGCCGACGGCTGGAAGCGGACTCAGCACTGAAAGCAGCTTTCCAAGTGCTCAATTAATCTCAGAATCGCCAAATCAGCGCGATATCAAGCGCCAAGCGCGGTTAGAATAACCGGAGGTCTATATAAGAGTGAACAAAGCACATGTTAAGGCAATCCATCCTGGTCCTTCTAGCGCTTGCTAGCAGCCTCACAACCATCAGCACCCCCGGATTTTCGAGAGTCAATGACGCCGATACCCCGTCGCCACCCAGTCGCGTGGACGGTCCTACCGTTAACACATTTCCTGCAAGCGAAGTCGAAAGGCTTACAGCAGCTGGGCTGGGGCGATTTTCACAAGCTGACTTTTTAGGAGCAGTAGCTGAATTCACCAATGCGATAAAAATCAATCCCAAAAAAGGTGGGCTCTACTTACAACGCGGACTGTCTCTTCTAGAACTCGAGAAATTTGATGAGTCACTGGCAGATCTCGACAAAGCGTACGAGCTAGACAAAGCCAATCGTAACGCGGTTCTCGTCTGTCGCGGCAGAGCATACACAGGTCTCAAACTATACGAAAAGGCAATGGGAGACTTGAACGCAGCGATTGAGGCAGATCCGAAATTTGTACTGGCGTTTATAAGCCGTGCTGACTGCGAGCTATCGCGTGGCGAAAAAGAGAAAGCCATCAACGATTTAGAACAAGCACTGCAGCTTGACCCGAAGCAAGCTAAGGCATATTTACTACGAGCAAAGTACTTCAAACAACTGAACAAAAATACCGAGGCTCTGAGAGACTTCAACACTGCAATAACTCTGGATAGCTCATTCCTCGATAAGGAATATGGACCAGAGACTCAAGAAGAAAAGGAATTGCGTGATCATTTTGCTAAGTCACTAAAACTTGGCAAGAAACAAGACATTGCGGCGCAATTGATTGAACGCGGCATGGCAGCAGAAAGAAGCGGCGAATACCTCGAAGCTATTCGCGAATTCACCTCAGCGCTGGAAGACGACCCCGATGGTCTTGAAGCTTACAAATGGCGTGCTTCGGTCTACATGCACATGAACGCGTTCTCCAATGCTATTGAAGACCTCGATAAAGCGCTGGCAATAAGTCCAAAAGATTCCAATTTACTAGCACTTCGCGCCAAAGCGCATCTTGCAATTGGTCAAAGTGACAGAGCGATTTCCGACTATACAAAAGCAATCGAATTTTCCGACAAACCTGTGTCAGCTCTCTTTGAGGCTCGCGGTCTGGTCTATTCTAGATTGGGACGTTCAAACGATGCGATTAAAGACTTTGGCAAATCAATCGAGCTTGACCCCATGGGATCGACAGCTTATGCAGATCGCGGCTTGGAATTTATCGTGAAAAAACAATACCAGGAAGCGCTAAATGACTTCAATTACTCAATCGAACGCAAGCAAGATCTACCTGTTTCCTACAAGTTCAGAGGGCAAAGCAAAAAATATCTAGGTGACCATAAAGGCGCTTTGATGGACCTCGAAAAAGCAGCACAGCTATATAAAGAACAAAATGATTTGTTTGGTTCCAAGCAAGTCGAGCGAATGATTGATGAAGTTAAGCGCTCTAACAACAAAAGCGCTGCTGAATCTATAAGTAAAAACAACAGAGTTTGAACTCGCGCATTAGAGGTTAAGCTCGCGCTTGGTCCTCACGCTCAGACCTTAGAGCTTGAACTCGGACTGGGTTCCGACGCTCAGACTTTAGAGCTTCAGCTCACGCTTGCTCCTCACGCTCGGACTCTAGAGCTTCAGCTCTCGCTTGGTCCTCACGCTCAGACTTTAGAGCTTCAGCTCGCGCTTGGTCCTCGCGCTCGGACTTTAGAGCTTCAGAGATTTGGTCCTAGTATTGGAGCTAAATAAACGTGTAAACCTGCTTACTTCAAGTGGCTTTGGACCTGAACATAGAGATCGTTGACGGTTCTTACATCCTTCAAATTCTCTTGCGTCAGCCTGGCACCATATTCTTCTTGCAGCTCTACCACCATATCAACCAGCGCAAAAGAATCATTCACAAGTTCAGTCAAAATTGCATCATCCTTGACACGCTCTGGCGCAATTTTCAAAAACTTTGCGATTCGTCCTCTAAATTCTTCGCTTTCAACCATCTGCTTTACTCGCTTTGCCCACGAATCATTCTAGCAGCATCCCCAAATCTCGAACTCGCTCTTCGTGTTCTTTCATAGTTCGTAAATAAACCTCCTGATCTGCGTCCCAGAAGCGTTGTATAGTTTGCTCAATGTATTCTTTGCCATACTCTGGTTCCATGCTTTCTAAGGCAGAATGAACCCAAGTGAGATGCCACTTTTCATCATCCATTATTTTGGACAGGGTTTCAGAAATCTCAGCATGAAGCTCTGGAACCCGCGAATGCAGAGCATACTGACGAATCACCCGCTTTTCGAAAACATGAGTCAACGCAAGAATTTCCATAACGTTAGCAGGCATTCCCGCGACAGAAAGATATTGATCTTGGTATGAGTCGGCAAGCTTCAAGGGGCTAGCACCCATCTTCGTGATACAGTCGGTCCAAAGCCATGAATGCACCGCCTCATCGGAGAAGTGTTTGGTCATATCATGCTGCACCGGTCCTGGCCGCAAAGACTTGCAGAGACGCCCAAAGAACAAGGCACCGCTAATTTCGGAAGTCCTGTAGAAACTCAACAACCAGAGTTCGTTTTCTTTAAGTTTGTTGCTCATGACTCACTCCTGTATCGCAATCGATACCGACAACCAGTGTTGCCCAAATTTTTTGCTTGCATACTTAAAATACAGCTTGCCGCTGACACCATCATTGGTGGCTACACCCGTGAAAAGTGACGCATTCTCAGTTACATACTTCAGAACAGTCTTGTTAGCATTCTGCATGTCTGCCTTAAACAACGACTCTTTTACTGTCCACATGCGAAGTAGATCATCTTGCGATGAACAATCCATTTGTTCTTGCTCAATTTCTGTGAGGTAGAATTTCTTCGTCGGCGGACGCACTTCTCTTGCCCCCTCAATGTCGATGCCCACGCCTGAGCCTTTCACACGCGCTACACAGACAGCCACAGAATCTGTATGACTCAAAGAACATTTAGGATTTGGAACAGGAAAGGCTGCGGTATCTCGTGACGAACTGACATCATTCAGTATTTCTTTCAACGCCGCCCGCCCTCTCAACCAAGAACTTCGCTTTTTCTCATGCTTAAACCCAGTAAGCAAAGCCAGTTCTGGCGCCGACAAGCATTCCATAACAATTTCATCAAAACGAACACAAAATCGCAACTCAGTGCCAAGTTCGTTTGAAAAATAGTTTGAGAGTTCTTCTTCATTTAGCATGGTTGAGCAAACGCCCCCACTTTGTATCAGCGAGATACTTCGCTGCGTTTGAAATTAATAGAAGAGGATCTTCAGCCTCGTAGGAAGGCAGCACCCTCCTTAAATTGTCATTGCAGAATTCTTTTGGGGCAAATAATTGCCGAGAAAACGGTGCAACGCTCGACACCGCCTGAGACATAACTCCATTAGATAAGCCGCCAATGCCTTCTTGCAGAAGTTCGAATGATTCCACGTCAGACCAGAGAGGTCTCAAGACGCGCCTCGTTTTAAAGTCTGAATATTTTTCAAAAGTATCAAATACGGTATCAACCAACTGCTCAAGGCGAGCTGTTTCAAAATCGCGATGACAAATGTGAAACACCTTAGCAGTAGCCGAACTGTGCATGATAGAGAGCAGCGAATTAATCACAAAATCACCGGTAACAAAATAAACGGGACATGTCTTTTCGCCTGGAAATATCGATAGAAGACCGTAGTAAAACAACTTCAATGTGTTATGGAATGCATTTTGCTGACTGACAGTTCCAGCAGCATTATCAGAGATGAGCGTCGCAATTCGAATCAAATTGAAAGGCATGTCAGAAAACTCCTTAAAGAGTAGTTCTTCAGATTCCCATTTCGAACGCTCATAATGATTTGAGAATGTCGATTTTTCAAGCCTCTCCTCTGCTACCTTTCCGGTCCGAAGCCCAGCAGCGTAAATAGTAGAAAGAAACTGAATAGACTCTAAATTTTCACATTGCCGCGCAAACTCAAGCACATGCCTTGAACCTGAGATGTTTACTTTATTCGCAAGCTCCTCTTCCACGTTGAATCGCGTTACAGCTGCCGAATGGACAATCTGTTTAATACCAGAAGGAGAGACCGAAGTTAACGGTTGATCATTCGACAATTCGCCGCCAATGAGCACAAGCTGTCCACTATTAACATAGGTCGCAAATCGCTCGCGCAAAGGCTCAGCCTTGCTTTCAAGTTCTGCCTGATCAACAGCATGTAAGTACAACTGAATCGCATATCGCCCCTCTGCCAAAAGAGCTTCGGCCAAATTGACTCCGACATAGCCGTTTCCACCGGTGATAAGAATCGATGGTTCATTCATATTAGCCGACTACAAAATTATAGGGGCTGCGCCAGTAGAGTCCTTGAGTGAATTGCGCATGAGAACCGCGGTCACTCACCGATTTCACTTGCATGGACTCGCGTATTTCTGGTGGCTCGAGATGCTTTGAAAACATCATAGCTTCATCTATGTTGTCCGCGACTATGTCATAAGTAACCCGAAACTTCGGTGGCGTCTTACCTTGCTCAAGCGGGAAGTACCAGTGACCTTCTACTTCCAACCTGAACCAACGAGAGTCGGCTGACTTTCTACCAATTAACTCACGCACCAGCCATAGTGCTGTTGGCTCAGAGCGCTCCCACTCTAACGACTTCCAGGCATTCTCGAATGCACCTTGTTTGTTGCCTGTTCCCAAATATATCGCTCGCCCAAGCTCTGCGTAGACTTGCGCGAGATCTTTCATATCTTCATCACCGAGTTCTTCCAGTGACATAATTTCGTTTATAAGTTGATTTGCGAGCTCTGCAGCTTCTTCGTATTCCTGCAGACTATTTAGAAGTGAAACCCGCAAAGTATTTACTTTGACCGCAAGAGCGGGGTCCTGAATATGTTCAGTGACGGTATATGCTTGTTTCGCCTTTCCTGCGTGACGCAACATCACAGCCATGTTGTATGTTATGGAACCGCTGTTAGAACCATAGCAAGAAAGCGCAGTCACATAGGCAGTTTCAGCCTTGTCGTATTCCTTTTCCTTGGAATAGAGATTTCCCATTAATTCCCACAATGGGTAAGCGTCAGGAATAATCGAAACGCCCTTTCTCAGCAAATCAATAGCTTCCTCAAATCGATCTTGCTTTTCCAGGGCGAGCGCCATAATTTCAAAGCCGCGAGCATGCCGCGTTTCCAAAAGCAGTGCGGCAAGCTCCATTGCTCTCTGAAGTTCATCATCATCCAGAGCCGCGTAAGCGTCTTTCACAATAGCTTCAATATCCAGAGAAGATGACATCAGAAGCTCCACCCATTTTCTTGCAAACCACGTTCATTCAAAATCATGTACATCCAACGCTCGATGCCAAAAGCGACACAAGCAGTGTAGGCGGCTTCTTTGTTGTGTGAAATCTGAAAGGTTTCACCGAAAAAATTACGATGAAAGTTCAATGAGCCAATCGAAAGCTGACCGTCGTATATCATTTCTTTTTTCACAGGTTCAAGTTTTTGTAGCAAATATTTGGGATTTGAACGGGGGTTGAAAAACGGGTCAGTTGCGTACTCAAATTTTACAGGAAACTTGTTCAAGGCAAAATACTCTGCCAATTTTTGCTCAAAGACCTGAAGGAAGCTCTGAACCTCATCAATACTGGAAATACATACAATTTCACGCATTGAAAACGCCCACTGCCGCCGCAGAGGTTGATAGGCTAACTCATTTCGATAACAGACACATCTAGTCGTCAAATAGAGCCCTGAGTTAAGCTGTGCCCCTTCGAGTTCATCGTAAAAGTGGTAGCACGCCGCAGGTGTCAGCACCTGTTTTGCTGCAGCCAACTGAGGCAATTTCAAATTATAGTTTTCATCAAGCGGCGAGTCGGCAAATGCTTGCAGATTTTCAGCAGAGCTTTCGAGCGTGACAGGAATGGTTATGAGATGTGGAAACGACTTGAAATAATCAAGCTTGTTCATTTGCTTGCTTGAAAGGAACGGAGGAAACATAAATTCCTGCGAGTTGAGAGTTGTCGCCCAATCGCAAAACATAGCATCGAGCCTTCGAAACAGCCTCAGAAGCGACCCACTAAAAGAAGCCTGTCCAGATTCCTGCCAGTGCAATTCAGTTAGTTCAATAGGGTCAATTGAGGCAGCCATGCTCATTCTCGCCTCAAGAAATTCTGACAAATGCTGTTGATATTTTTGAAAACTCCGGGCTTTAGCTCTTCTACTTCGACAGGCTCTCCAGTGAGTTTTTCAAGTTCAAGAATAAGATCCATAAGCTGCAACGATGTGATTATGCGCTGTTCAATTATTGGGGTGTCATCAGCAAGATCTTCAGGCTTGACCTTGGCATTCTTTGAGAGAATCCAATTGCGTAGTGATTCACGAAACTCTGCTTCGCTTTTCATAACTCAGGATACTCCACTATCATATTTCGCTGCTTAAGGTAATCCAACAGTCTGGACGAAATCTTCTTTCGGTGCTCGCGCTGCACGCTACAGTTCCACGCTTGCTCGAGAAGCTCATAGGGACTCGCCAGCAAGGCATCTTTATACACATCTGGATTGTAATACTCTTTCCAGGTTGCGACCACATAGTTTTTCAGATAGTCTTGCATAGCTATTAGAGTCGAAGGACTCCAGCTAGATGAATATTTCTGGAACAGATGCTCAACCATGTGCCGCCCAAAAACCAGATGCCGAGCTTCCTCCGCATGATGAACCTGATTGATTTTTCGAGAAATGGGTTCGAGTCTTTCATCACTGGACATCTTGATGTTATACATATCCACAAGTTCTTCGAATATCATCACCTTTGCAAAGAACAGAAAGTCATCTTCACCAGGCTCGTATTCTCGGGGAATAACGAGCTTTCGGTCACGATAGATTTTTCCCGCATAGCGCTGGCAAAATCCACCAAAATAAATCATGTGCTTATTCTCTTCATCAAGAAAATGATGCAGGTAAACAGCAAACTCTTTCAGCTCCTTTGAATAAAGTCGTTTTGCTAAGCCCTCGACAAGCGGCTTCTCGCCATGGATATTCAGGCTGAAGAAATTTACTGCCTCAAAAAAGGAAAGTAATTGCTGCTCTTTTTCTGTCAATTTCTCAAAGGTTTCTGTGCCATAAATCGAAATTAGCTCTGGCGACATAAACCACTGCTCTCGAGGCATTTCGGCAGCCCAGTCTATGTATGTGTATGGATTCAAATAGTTTTTGGTCGAGAGTTCAGACAATTTCTTGGCTGTGTCAGAGAGACTAATCATTTGCAAGCCTCCAAAATCACACACTGCCAGTTCATGCCATAACCAGCCATAATCAGCAGTAAATATTGCCCAGACTTTGCGCCGCCACCTTGGGTTAAAAGAGATAGATTTATCATGTTGTCTGCACTGATAACATGCCCCAGTTCAGCCCGACTTCCTGCGAATGCTTTGTTCTCATCAAATTTCAAAAGCCGAGCCAAAATTTGCCACGCCTTGCTGTTCATGTTTTGCGGAATAATCCAGGAGATATCGCTCAAATCTAAGCGCGCCTTGGCCAGAGTCTCGCGAATTACCCTGTTGCAATAAACGAAGTATGTTCCAGCCGCTTCCTCATCACTAGCCTGAGCCAAGCCACCATTAGTGATACCGTGGCAAGCAAGAATTTTGTATCGACCAGGCTTTCGACTGACAATCGTAGCTGCAGCTCCATCAGAAATGAGATTGTAAGCTTGCTCGTACTTGGCGCCGTAAGGAAACCTGTCGGCAGTTATGCAGAGGACAGAATCTATGGATTCATCGTCGTTGAGCAGCATGCGTGCAAGCCTGATGGAACCGAGCATTCCAGTGCAGGCTTGCTGATTGATGCCTAAAACGAAAGCGTCGTTCATTCCAAACTCTGATTGCAAGTGACTTGCAGGAAAATCCATCAAGTACTTTACGTCTCTGGTCTGGTCGAACAAGGTAGCATCGCCGCAATTCCCATTCAATGGCAAACAAGTGGAATAAATGATGGCTCCGACTTTTTCAAGGTCAGACAGCTGCCGGGCACAATCACGAGCCAGGTCGTATGCAGATTGATTGTCAGCGCAGATTCGGTGATTGGCAAAACCAGAATCTTTGAGGGCTTGCACAGGTGAAATTAGCCGCCCAGCTTCAGCTGATTCATCCAGAGAGTAGCTCTGTTCTCCCAGGCAATAGCTCAAGCTTCCAATATACGCGTCCATGACTAACCTATAGAATCAAGAAATTTCGGAAGAAATCGTCCGGTGCGCGACATGTAGGACTCATATTCTTTTCCGAAATCAGACTGACAAAGGCGCTTCTCTTCGCGGTCTGCAGTAAAATTCAGAATAGCTAAACCGTAGATCAAACTGATTGTTGTCATCACATTTGGTGCATAAATAAACGCTGAAGCGAACGCTACAATGAAGGAGGTATAAAACGGGTGTCTCACCCATTTGTAGGGTCCGAATGTGACTATGCTTTGCGGCGCGTCATTTTCCTGGTGCCATAGCGCTATCGGTATGCGATGTGTTCCGAGAGTGAAAGAAATCAACGCGATTGAGCAACAAGAAAGTAGTATCGGCACCGTGTCGGAGAAACTTCCCCACGGAGTATTGACACCAGTCAATCGAACTAGATAACCATAATAGGTTGCGATTAAAGACAGAGGGCAAACCCCGAATGGAAGCGCAGTAGCGAACCACCCCAGATTTAGTCCTCCATCTTTTCTGAAAAAAATAACAGGCAGAAGAGCAATGTAAATGAAGTTCAGACAAATCAGAATGAGGACACCTTTGTCCATCTGAGTGCTATGCTCCCTGTGTTTGCAACCATTCAAGAACGGCCGGGCGTTTAATTTTGCGAGTAACTGTCTTCGGAAGATCTTCCATGCTGATTACTAGTTTTGTGGGGCGCTTGTACACTGCGAGATGTTCAGCCAAGCCGTCTAATTCCTTTTTGATTGCGGCTTGTATAGCTTGAGGGTTGTCCTTGTGCTCATGGACAAGAGCGTCTGATGGCACTGCCACCACGCACACTTCTTCGGTTCCACCCTTGAAGCCACCTTCTTTAGTTTTTGCTCCAAGCACACAAACTTCTTTGACCGTCGTGGCTGGTCCAAAAGCAGCCTCAACTTCTTCAGGGAAGATCTTTTTGCCACCACCAAGAACAATCATATTCTTAATTCTTCCAGTAATGAACAAGAAACCGTCTTCATCAATGTGTCCAATGTCACCACTGTGGAACCAACCTTCAGAGTCGATTGCTTCGTTGGTCAAGTCTTCACGCTTGTGATAGCCAGCCATAATGTGAGGTCCGCGCGTTATGATTTCACCTTCGGTATCGGTCTCTGTCTTTTTGGCAATTTTTACTTCTAGACCATTCAGCGGCTTGCCGACACTTCCAATTTTTGCTGCCACCAAACTATTCGCAGCGATGACGGGGCTTGTTTCAGTAAGACCATACCCTTCACACATCGGTATACCGATTGATTGGAAGAACTTGCCCACTTCAACTTCAAGCGGCGCACCACCACTGACTAATACACGCAAATGTCCGCCCAACTCAGCAAGAACAGGTGCAAACATTTCGCGCCGTTTTTCCAGCGGCAGCTGCCCCGCAGCTTCGATGCCTGCATGAAATCTAGCGATTGCCTCTTCACCCTTGCGCTTAACCTCGCGCTCGATTCCGCTCTTCAGAGACTTGAAGAATAGGGGAACTGCGATCATTCCGGTGATCTTTTCTTCTTTCATCGTTTTGATGATTTCCTGCGGAAATAGCGAATGACAGAACACAATAGTTCCACCTTCATTCAAAATACCCAGGAAACCGCCAGTAAGCTCAAACAAGTGGTTCAATGGCAATACTGAAAGGAAACGATCATTTTCCGAGAGGTCGATAATAGCTTTGAAGCTGCTGATCTGAAAAATCAAGTTTCCAAAAGTGGTCATGACACCCTTGGGACTACCGGTAGTACCAGAAGTGTAGACTAGAACTGCAACCTCATCGTTCTTTCGCTGAACGCCTTCGAGAATTGATGATGCTTGCAACTGATCAATCGATTTAACCTGCTCTGTACCTTTTCCATCTTCAATCAAATAAACGTCTGCAATTGAGTCAACCGATTTCGGCAAGCGTTGAGCCAGCTCCAGATGCTTGCTATCGCAAATGATAGCCTTCGGTCTGCAATCAGAGAGAATGGACACGAGTTCTGTCTCTGTGAGTTTTATGTCAAGCGGAACGATAGTCGCTCCAGCGCGTACTGAACCGAAAAATGCGATGCCCCATTCCGGTCTCGATTCACTCAAAATGGCAATTCGATCGCCCTGCTTCACCCCTTTTTCCATCAAGTACGAGCTTAGCTGACGCGTGCGTTCAGAAAGCTGTGAATATGTGACCGCACGAACCTCGCCACCTTCTTTCATGCGAAAAGCCTCGCGGTCGCCGAATTGAGCAGCTCTAGCATGCAAAAGCGAGAGAACGCCCTGCTCGTATTCTTTTGCTTGGCTTGTTGGTGTGTTCATGCCAGGTTCTTGCCTCTTGATATCAAAAGTATTCAAAGTATTTCCGTTTGCACTCGGAAAATCATACCCTCTTTGGCACCCTGACACATCGACAGAGGCAGCTTTTTCAAGTTCGGGCGTTACATTAGATTTGGCTGACATGGTTGCTCCCTTGGCATGAGAATTGGAATTCAGAGAATTCACGGATGCTTATTCAATTATTTCTGCGTAGTTTTTGACACCATATGCAATACCAGAATCACGAGGTATTGGTTTGAACCGGCATCAATATTTCAAATATACAAATCCAGGGCTTGGCGCAAACACCAAGCAAAACAGTTCCGCAACTGTGCAGCAAAACCGAATAAAAAACGGGGTAGCTGCGCACTCAAGCGGAACCTCACCACCATGGACCCCAGGGCGGATCCCTAATCAATGCAGTCCCACCACCGCGCACTCCGGGCGGATCCCTAATCAATGCAGTCCCACCACCGCGTACTCCGGGCGGATCCCTAATCTATGCAGTCCCATCACCGCGTACTCCGGGCGGATCCCTAATCAATGCGGTCCCATCACCGCGTACTCCGGGCGAATCTACGCCGCTAAGAATTAAGTGACTGAAAATGCAGCTTCTTGATGAAGTTTCTAATGGCAGCATGATTTTTTGCATCGAAAAAATCAGCATACTTTTCGACCAGCTGTGGGCGCGTGTTTACCTCAGTCCATCGCATTTCATCGATCCAAATCTTGTTTACATGCGGAGAAATTAGCTCAACCAACCGCTCAGGGTCGCACGGCAATAGCGGAGAAAGTGAGGCATGCACTTTAATGCCAGCAGCACTGAGTGTTTTGATAAGTTCCAGCCGACGATTTATGCTCGGTGCGCGCCCCTCAAATTCCTGGCGAATAAAGTCGTTGTCGGTGGTAAAGCTCACCCCGACCTGCAATTTGTCACCAAAGGATTTGAGCAATTCCAGATCTTGCAGAATTAAATGACTTCTTGTATGCATAGTTAGCCTGGAGGGCTGGTAAAGCTTCAGTTCCTGCAAACACTTTCGGCTGAGACGATATTTGAGTTCTATATATTGGTAGGGATCTGTGGCAGAGCTGAAAAAGATGCGACTGCCGAACACCTTCAGCCGATTCTGACGGATAAGCTCGGGAGCATTCATCTTGACATTAACCCACTGCCCCCACTCCTCAGGACTGTGTTCTCCATTTGGAAACTTAGGAACATAGCAATATGAGCAGCTGAAAGCGCACCCAGCATAAGGATTTAAGGAAAAGTCGTAATGCTCGGAGAGTGACCCGAATCCCTGCGGAGTCAGTATAGACTTCGACTTGATCTCACGTACATTTAATCCCATGACAGCCCGTTTTCCGTTTGCCTTACCAGTCGTATGTATGGTATTCTAGCAGATAGGGAAGTCGATCACACACACAAACGTTCCTCCCTCTTGCGGGCTGCTTAGCTAGCCCGCTTGTTTTTTCCTGGGGATGTTGCCGTTGCTTCCATTGGATCCATTGTTATTGTTAGTTGGCGAAGTAAGCGAACGCAAAAGAAGAACAGTGCTCAAGCCGGATTCCGGCACTGAGATTCAGCAGCCCTGGATTCAGCAGTCCCTGGATTCAGCAGTCCCTGGATTCAGCAGTCCCTGGATTCAGCAGCCCTGGATTCAGCAGCCCTGGAGTCCGCAGCCGTCGGATCTCCGAGCCTACACCCTAGTCGAACATTTTTACTTTGTCGGGCAAGCTATGTCGCGGCTTCACACCGGCAAATTGCCTATTCACCCAAGCCATTTGTTCGAGCGTTAATCCGCTAAACTCTTGCGTTGCCGACGGAGTAACACGAAAAACACCAGGCTTCACTTCCTGTTCAGACACGCTGTAAATGAGGTCTTTGCCTTTTCGCCGAATATACCTGCTAGTTGGCATGGAATCTTGTAATACCGCATTTAGTGCCACGGTCTTCAGAAGAAACGAAAAATAGTTGCTTTGAAAAACACTTTCTGACTGCCGCATTGCTGGCTCTGGCTCAAGCGCATCACGAGATACCTTCACAACGGTTCGCGCTTTATCTCGGTCAAACTTGAATGGACGAATTGCGAGTTCATCATTGTTGATGCGACTTGAAGTCATCACAGACAGCAAGAATTCTGCAGCTCGGTCGGGGTAGCGGCTTAAGAGCAGCGTTTCACACAATTCCATCTGACCAAGCGGCTCTTGCTCAATCTTTTTGATTGCAAGCCCTCGCCCTACAACGCGCAAGTAGTGCTCAACGACCAATTGCCGTCTGCTACCAAGAACTGGCGCATCGTACAGTCGGTTTAACTGCTCGAAGACTTTGGTAAGTCCATCGACCGAAAGCCATTGGCGTTCAACAGCGCGACAAAGTTCAATCAGGTCGCTGAGCAGCTCCTTGTTTGCTTTTACCAAACTCGCGATTCTTGGCGCCAACTCAGTCAACTCACGCGTAACCGTTTTGGCAGAACAACTGCGGGCTAATTTATCGATGCAAGCACGGGCGTCCACGTCAGTTTCGATGGCTTGGTTCAGTATCTCATCGATAACCTGTGCGAACGCTTTGCTCTCATCTTTGACCTGAGAGCGAGAATAATCGTAATCATCAATAGCTTGGGCAAACGCACTCTTCTTGGAGTCGCCTTCTTCTTCACCGTCGTCACGCAATAGTCCAAGTGGTGCAGAAAGCGGCTTGGAAAAAACTGGTGCCGGATACAACTTCTGCCCACATGCATCTTCATCCTCTTCTGGCCAATACCAATTTTTGGTAACGCGGCGAGGCTTCCTGCTAACTGGCGCTGCAGGTGCAGCTCCCTTTCTCACAGAGTCAGTTCTTTTTATAACACCTGGCGGCTTAGTGACAGGAGTCAGATTCAAATCGAAGGGGTCCGCTGTGGGTTGAGATTGATTTTGCGCCGTCGTATTTGGTGGCACATGCTGTGGAGAAACTGATTGCAGTCCTTGTTGTGGTGCGCGCTGCACATACGGATTTTGCGCTGCGGGATTCGCAGGCATTTGCTGCTGTTGCAGTGGAAAACCTGCTTGTGGTGCTTGCTGTGGTGCGCCCTGGACGTACGGATTCTGCGCAGCAGGATTCGCCTGCGGCTGCTGCATTGGGAACCCTGTTTGCGGTCCTTGCTGTGGTGCGCCCTGCACATAAGGATTTTGCGCAGCAGGATTCGCTGGCATTTGCTGCTGTTGCAGTGGAAAACCTGACTGTGATCCTTGCTGTGGTGCGCCTTGCACATGCGGATTTTGCGCAGCAGGATTCGCTGGCATTTGCTGCTGTTGCATTGGAAAACCTGATTGTGGTCCTTGCTGTTGTGATCCTTGCTGTGGTCCGCCTTGCACGTACGGATTCTGCGCTGCAGGATTCGCTGGCATCTGCTGTTGCTGCGGAAAACCTGTCTGCGGACCCTGCTGTGGTGCTCCCTGCACGTACGGATTTTGCGCTGCAGGATTCGCTGGCATTTGCTGTTGCTGCGGAAACCCTGTTTGTGGTCCCTGTTGTGGCGCTCCCTGCACGTACGGATTTTGCGCTGCAGGATTCGCGGGCATCTGCTGTCGTTGCGGAAACCCTGTTTGTGGTCCCTGTTGTGGCGCTCCCTGCACGTACGGATTTTGCGCTGCAGGATTCGCTGGCATCTGCTGTCGTTGCGGAAACCCTGTTTGTGGTCCCTGTTGTGGCGCTCCCTGCACGTACGGATTTTGCGCTGCAGGATTCGCTGGCATCTGCTCTTGTTGAGGAAAACCTGTTTGTGGTCCCTGTTGTGGCGCTCCCTGCACGTACGGATTTTGCGCTGCAGGATTCGCTGGCATCTGCTGTCGTTGCGGAAACCCTGTTTGTGGTCCCTGTTGTGGCGCTCCCTGCACGTACGGATTTTGCGCTGCAGGATTCGCCGCCATTTGCTGCTGCATTGGAAAACCTGTTTGTGGTCCTTGCTGTGTTGCGCCCTGCACGTACGGATTCTGTGCTGCAGGATTCACTGGTCTCTGCTGCTGCTGAGGAAATCCTGCTTGTGGTCCCACAATTCCACCCTGAATATTTGGATTGGGAACCATCGGATTGGAAGGATTCTGCTGCGGAGCCGCCGACTTATTCAAATACGGATTAGCTCTGGGCGGCTGAGCCTTCGCAGCAGGAGGCGACGAAGGACCCTTGCCCTGGTCTAGCTTCGCCTTTGGCGGCGCACCAATCCAGGGTTGACCCTCTGGCACATTATCAGGCGCCACGAACCGCTTACTTTGACTCGTGCGTTTCTTTTGCCTGGCTTTGCGTGTATCGTCCTCAGACATGCCAAATTCTCCCCAGACTATTATGCCCAGAAAGAACGACAACAGGGTAATTGCGGTTAAACAACTTAACCACAATTAGACGCAGCAATCGAGCCTATTAATACAGTTTCTTGAGACCTTTGATGCAGGCTTCGTTTTCATCGGGCAAACCGATGGTGATGCGGAAGCAATGAGGCAAGCCGAACGCGGTGAGCGGACGAATCGCTATACCTTGGCGCAACATGCCCTCGTGAATTTCCTTGACACGCTCTGCACTCTTCGTCGGCAACATGATGAAGTTTGTCGATGAGGGAACGTACTCCCAGCCGAGTTTTTCAAATTCGTTGGTGAGGTATCGCATGCCTTCGTCGTTGTTTTCGAGGACGCCGCCGAGGTATGTCGTGTCTTTGATCGCGGCTGTAGCCGCGACTTGTGCGAGCATGTTTGGCTCGAAAGGTAGTTTGACTTTGTTGACGTAGTTGATGAGGTATTCGTGTCCCATGCCGTAGCCGACACGAAGCCCAGCCATTGCATAAGCTTTCGAAAAGGAGCGAAGAGTGAGTACATTGTCATAGCGGTATGTCATCGAGTCGGGGAATTCAGCGATGCCCATTGTGAATTCGAAGTATGCTTCGTCGAGAATCACAAGGACGTGGTCGGGCACTTTCTGTATGAAAGTTTCGAACTCTGCACGAGAGAACATCGTGCCTGTCGGATTATTGGGATTACACAAATAAACGAGTTTTGTTTTTTCTGTAACCGCTTCTGCGATTGCATCGAGATCAAACTTGTAGTCCTTTAGTGGAACTTTGACGAGCTTGACGCCCTGCGAATTCACAAGAACGTAGAGACCAATGAATGTACCTTCTGAAGTCACAACTTCATCGTCGCCATGCAAGAATGCACGAACGATGTTTGCCATGATGCTTTCAGACCCGCTGCCGACAACTACGTTTTCGGCTTTGACGCGATACACCTCAGCAAGAGTTTCTCTCAATCGGAAGCCACCAGATTCGGGGTAGCGATTGATTTCTTTCAAGCTTGCTTGTACAGCATCCAATGCGCTTTTCGGAGGACCAAGTGGGTTCTCGTTTGACGCAAGGTTGATGAATCTATCAATTCCTAGTTCAGCCTTGAGCGCATCAGCAGGTCTTCCCGGCTGGTAGGCGTTCAAAGCCTCGATGTGCGGAGGCACTAATCTTTTTGGAACCGATACGTTGTCGGTGCGCGAAGAATTTGCGTTTGCGCTTGATTCGTTCATCCACCAGAGCCGCTGTACTGTGTTCATGTCAAGGACACCCTATACTATCAGTTGGGTAGCGAGAGAATGTTAACCTAAAGCTCATATTCCTTGATACAAGCCTTAATTCGGAAATGTATCATTCAACGGATTTGCGCACAAGGACAAAAGCCGCAAATACAGCCTGTATCAGAAAGGTCTAATGCTTGGCTACTATTTTTGTAGACGGCTGCTGTCGCCGGGAATTCCTTGCGCGGCGGGCGTCGAAAAAGTTCGACAATACTGCAAGACAATCGCCCTATTTTGCCAATGTTGATTAGACGCCGCTCAGCGTAGATCCTGCACCACATATGGTGCCTACTGAAATAACATCTATAGGCTTACCAAATGCACATTCTCCGAAGATGCTGGTTTGTTCCAAGCAGGCAACGAAAAGATTGAATCAAGTTAATCAGTTCGCTGCACTTCGATTCAAAGAACCAGCGAACTAAGTTCAGAATTTTTAAGCAAGCCTCGAAAGCCAACTCTGTTTCAAGATGTTACTGAGCGAATCCCGCAAGTAAGCGCGTTTTGGAACTTCCGTCCCAAGCAGTCGTGATTCGATTGCGCAAAATCGGGGATGTGCTACCATTTACATATATGCGGGTGTAGTTCAATGGTAGAACGGCAGCCTTCCAAGCTGCACACGCGGGTTCGATTCCCGCTACCCGCTCCAAATCTTCTAATTGAAATCGATGTGAAACAGTGAGAGTCTCCTGTTTCCACATTACCGTTTCTGAGCGCCTCAACAACGAGTGTGCGGCAGGAGGCTCAACAAGGAGCGCATCTAGTTCTGCGCTTCTGGCTGTCTCTTTCAACAAGATGGCCGCCTTCCTTCACTCCATCTTTCACTATGCTAGGACGAAACAAGGCTGTGCTGCGGGCATGCACACTCAGCCTTAGCGTTTAGCTCTTAATTTCAGACGGTTCCACTTTATGGTCCAATATTAAAGTGACAGGACCATCGTTGCAAAGCGAGACTTCCATGTGCGCGCCAAAGATACCGCGCTCAACACGCACGTTTTGCTTTTCAAGCTGAGCCGCAAAGTATTCATATAACCGCTGCCCTTCTTGCGGACTGGCAGCTTTCGTAAAACCGGGTCGACGCCCTTTCTTCCATTCAGCAGCAAGGGTGAATTGCGATATCAACAAGACGGAACCGCCGACGTCTTGCAGCGACAAATTCATTTTTCCTTCCGGGTCGGCAAAGATTCGTAACTCTATTGATTTTTTTGCGATGAAATCGCACTCGGCTTCTGTGTCGCCCTGCTCAACACAGAGCAAAATCATTAACCCCAAATCGATTGAACCAACAGCCTTTCCATCGACGACGACATTAGCATGTGAACAACGTTGTAATACTGCTTTCATTTTGTAAACCGCCAAAACCCTGTACTGTCCAGCCTGTGAGCGACAATTTATTTACGCGCCGTTGCTCACCTCGGTTTTATGCTACCATTTAGATTGTTACCGCGGGGTGGAGCAGCCCGGTAGCTCGTTGGGCTCATAACCCAAAGGTCGTAAGTTCAAATCTTACCCCCGCAACCAATTAAAAGTATAGAAGGACCGGCAGTTTCGAGAGAAGTGCCGGTTTTTTATTGGGGTATGCAAAAACGGCGCGCCTAATGCAATGCCTAATGCAAATGCGATCAGAATCGTAGAGCGTCGGAAAGCTCAATCAACGGAATTCGTCTATCGTTTGTCTATCGCTATCAAAGTTGCTATAGCGAGTAGTTTCACTGGTAAGGCGTTGGGTAAGGCGGCCTGTGCCTAGCGCGTTGCCTAACCCACAGCGTTGGCAGAGTAATTGATCGTGCCGCCACTACATATGGTGCAGTAGGGATTAATGTTTACCGATGACGAGTAAATGTCCTGCGCTCTAGGTCGTAATACAAATGCTCATCGTATTCGCCGTTCAGCGCTTCTGCTGGAAGCGGAACTGCAGCCCAAGGGTTGTGATATATACGAAGTCTCTCACATGTCTTATCGAGAAATTCCGCTCCATATTGGCGTTCTAGTTCCGCTCGTAAGAGTTCCAGCTGTGGTAGTGCCTTCTTCGCTTTCCGCGTGACCGAAGCAAAGCCGCGCTCATAGGGATCATCCGGGGGCTCCTCTGCATCGATACGTGCGAATAACTCTTGTTCGGCTTCCCGGAGGATGTGGATATTTGGTTGAATTTCCTCGAGCACTGCAACGGCACTAATTGTTGTGTTTTGCTTTGGCGTAAGATACCGCTCATCTGGAGAATAGACGCTTTCGGCTTCGCTCATAGCTCCCTCTGGTCCGACAAGCTGAGTGATCTTAAGCCTGCCAAACATGGCTTGAGTAACAAACAATTCGTTGTCGTAGGGCATAGTGGCATCGTTGTACAGTACTGCCACGCATGGGTAGGTTCCCTTGCCTGGTTTAAGCTGCGCAGCTGCATCTCGAATTGCACGATTGATGTATTTGATTGGATCCCATGGACCAGCAGGGTTCCGACCAGCAGCTATTTCGTCGAGTATTGATAGCTCATGGCTGCTCCCAGTGAAGTCTTCCACCTCGACTAATACCTTCAGGTCCGGTTTAACAAGAATCAAGTAATCAGGTCGTTTGGTGCCTACAAGAGGTTCATAGTCCCAAGTTAGCGATAAATTGGTCAGATATCTTTCGAACACTGACTCGCCGACGGGCTTTAGTTTTGGCTTTGCGCCTTCCAACTTTCTTACTCCCTTAAAGACTGCTTCCGTCGTTTTCCTTCCGTCTCTTCACTTAGTGCTTGCCTGTCATATCCAGCCGCGATGCCTTCAAGAATGCTCGATACGAAAGGATATTCAAATGCCAACTGCCGAGCACGACTTCTATACTTGAGCGCAAGTTCACGCTCCTGGTTCCCATCGCCACTAGTCCAATGCACGCCTCTACTATTGAAAATTTGATTCGCAAACCCTTTTGCGATGTGATCGGACCCCATGGTCTCTAAGGCCTCACAGATCTCGTCCGCTGGCCAATCGGCTTCTGATACGGGTTTGTGGCGAGCGAGCAGTTGCCCAATAAACTGATCGCCAATATTCTGTCGTCCCAAATCCGCAAGGCGAGAGCGCGCTTCCGTTAACCAGTCCAGCATTGAACGCAAATTTATCGACTGCTTTTCTGTGTCATATCCGGGAACATGGTTGATGTGGCTCAGAGCAGTAAAACAAGCTTTTGCCACCTGTTGCTGTTTATCGAGATCTGAGATCACCAGCGCCGGTGGATCTTGGGCATCATCAGACCTTTTTGTCGCCATTGCTACAATGTCCGAAAAGAGTTTTGGTGATTTGGAAAACTCCCGTTGCAAGTTCGGGACACCGTATTCGGTATCATCAGTCAGCACGCTGATGAACTGAAATTCTAGATTCGCGAGTTGTTCCGGATTTTTATCTGGGCGAGAATTCAACGATTCGAAGGCTGCCGAGATGTCGTATCCCTCTAGCTGATATTCTTGGACCGGCTCTGCGCTCGAAATGAGTGAATTCAACAACCGCATCAGCCGAGGCGTCTCAACCTTGCCCCAATCCATGTGAGCCGCGAAAAATGCGGCGCGCGGTCTACCTGCCTCAAGAAGCTCGTCGATCAATAATGCCAGATCATCTTCGCTGTAATCCCGCCACCTCGGATGCACGGATCCCCAGTATTTTGCTTTTACGCTTTTCGGCTGGTTGGCAACCGTGGTCCATGTTGAGCGATCACACGGCGCAAGTGTAAGGAGCTTCGCGAGCCGGACACTTTTCATTCCCGACTGTATAGCCAAATCGAAGAATCGATCTCGCATCTCCAAATCTATGCAACGCAACAGAGTGGAAACAAACGCATCTCGTTTTCGCTCCGACTTGAAGCGCTTGTCGAGCACGAGGTCCATCAACAGCGAGTCCAACTTCAGCCCCTGCGAGTTGTTATCAACCCAATAACCAGCGACCAAATGAACTGGTTCGATTTCATTCGCTAGTTTAATTACGCCATCTAATTCTTGCTCACGCCAAATTTCCCGCAAAGCCTTCTTGCGGTCCTCTCCAATCTTTTTAGTACTCGTCTTGTAGTCGTACTGCTCGTCCTCAAGGTCGTCGAATGATGGTTCAACCCAATCGCTCTCAAACAACCATTTGTGTTTGAAAACAGGATCTTTGCTTGCCAGTTTCTGGTATGCGTCCTGCGCCCGGTTTCTGCCAGCGCCTTTCAGATCCTTCCGTCTCCCTCTTCTGGTGAAGGTGCTACGCCTAATCCGTTCTCTCAAAACGCTTTTGGCGACTTCGGTTGCATCTTTTCTCCAGACGTCAACTAGATCCCAAACTCGCGATTGTTCTTCCTCAGGCATGATATTAATGCGCTCGATAAGATCGCCGAGAGTTTGTTCATTGTGTGTTGTCCATGCGATAGCAAGCCGAAGAGCTTCGAGTCGAAATCGACCACCTTCCTCTAACCGCCGAGGTTCCCCCAACCCATCAGCTTCATCTCTCCAGTTCGGTTTGTAATTCGGAAAGGCGACTCGTTCTGATCGTATTTGCTCCAAGCATATTTCCCAGGCAGTCTCTGGAAAGTTCTTGGCCAAAAGTTTAAGCCCCGAAATTCTTTCATCTGCAGAAGCGGCCGTTTGTGGCAGCCACCATCGGTAAATGGCTTTTAGCGTGTTGATAGGTTTGTGATTCCAGTTGTCATCTAGTTTCTGTTCGGCCATCTTGCCGAGCGCCAATGTTATTCGCGGTAGATACTCAGCTTTCCAAACGATGCACTCCAGCGCCCAAAGAATTCCAGTTCGCCAGCATGGCGAAAAGATTCCTGGTTCAACCGGCTTCATCAGTCCCATTACGGCAGAGTTAGGACTGCGCAAATCTTTCTCGACAAGTGTCAAAAACATTTCGGGTGCGGCTTCCGCATAATACGGCAGATTTCGATCCTGCAATTTCAATTTTTCCAAAATAAAAGGTGAAAGTAGATTTCGAACCACTACTTCTACCTTTGTCTGGACGTTCATTCCCAGACGTTCCGAAAAGAGATCATTTCCATGCATGGCTAAAATCACCATGGTTTCGCACAAAGCTTCGCGCAAAGTGCCAGAATGATCACGCACCTTTCCGTACATGCCGGCCGTCCATTTATCCCGATCTGGTAACTCCAGTGCGGGATCGGCTTCGGACAGTACCAACTCCGCTATCACGAAAAAATCGTCGAGATGCTCCCGTGTCACCAAGCGGCTGATAGCGAAGAGGACATCGACTTTGCTGACGACGCCGCGACCCGATTCGACGGACCAAACCGGAGCATCTTCCGACTGTAGAAATTGCGCTAATTCTGCTTCGACGGTGCCATAATCCTTTCTTGCCAAAACAGAAATTATTTCCCGGTCGGCCTTGGAGCTTTCCTTCCAAGCGCCAATCAAGCACATTGGAACTAATGCAGCCGAGCGTGCAGGATCACTTGCCCACATTGGAATACGGACAGATTCAATCAGCGATAGTCTTCGGCGCAATACGGTAAGGGAACGTCCACTTTCGCGAGCGAGCCTGGCAGAACGCTCTTGATCGACTCCCATTGCTGCGAGCCCCGCCTGAAAATGATCAGGACCTATTTTTTCCAACACCACATCCGGTTCTGATCTAACCGTGCCTCGTGATTGGATTGAGATGCAATGCCGTTGCTTGCACATCTTAATCAGTTCTTTGTCCATGTCGCTTGTGTAAACGACTGGGATGAACGCCGCTGGCGATGCACCTAGTTTTCGCAAGGTAGCAGGGTCATTGAAGACGGAAACAGTTGAGCTATGCGGTAGCTTGGCAACTTCTTCATCTGAAAACATTGCCGCAACGAATGCAAGCGCTTCTTCTACGGAATCTGCAGCCACGACGAGTGGCTTTGAGCTGGGTCTGTTGAGCCATTCGATGAATTGAGATCTCGATGCGCTTATCATGGGCTCGAACAATTCCCGCGACATGGCAGGTTCTGATGCGAGGGCCCACTTGTCCCACCAATGCTCCAGCGTTGAGAAACCAGTAACAGGAAGCCCGATCTGCTCAGCAAGCCATATTTGCGCAGGTACTGACTGTTCCAGCCATTGTTCTAAATCGCTGGCATCCAGGACCTTGACGGCACTCCATTCTCGGAGCGCGCGTTTATCCTGTTCCCATTTCGTTTTGCCGGGCCAGTTTCGTGGCGTCACAAACGTAAACGTAGTAACGGCTCTTAGTGCGACATCGACAGATTTTGTTCGTGCAAGATAATCCTGTTCCGCCTTCTGCGCCGGGCTAGCATTGCAGCCGAACTCCCATCCAGATCTTCCTTGCGCGACCCACGGTGTGGCTTGACCGCATTCCAAAATACCGTCCCATCCCTTTCGCTCAGCATTGTCGAACCCCGGAAAGTCAATGTTAGTAATTTCTGGTGTGGTTGAGTGTATTAGTTTGCGCAGCAGCACGGATAGAAGTTTTCTGGCATCTAATCCGCTCGCCCAATTATCAATCTGGTGAGCAGTTATAGTTAGAAAGCTTGGCACGTAAGAGGAAACGATCACTCTGTTCTCTATATGTTTATTCATTGTGCTATCAAACTTCTGTTGCAGTTTGATCAAGTGTTCTTTGTCCACACTGAATGTCTTTTCAATTCGAATGGCCATTTCCGCAGATAACGCAGCCTTACCGTTCAGAAAGTTGGAGAACGCAGGACGCCCAATGCCAAGAAGTTTGGCTGCGTCTGTAACTGTCATCCCTTTCGGAAGGACGTGGTCTTTGACATACAAGCCGGGATGGAAGGCATTAGCTGTTTTGTTGGTCATGGCGATTCCTGATTTCTTTCGTCCACAAGAACTGTAGCGTGTAGCGTGTCACGATACAACCCTTGACAGCCGCATGCTATTCTTGAGGTTCCTCGCCGGGAATTTGGTCGTGAACTGGAAGTTTCCGCTGCGGTTGCTTAACCAACTGCAGGTGTGGGGGAATGCTCAGAGCTGCATTATCGGGAAATGAATACTTATGGTTGAGATCTGCAAATTGTGCCACTTCCAGAAGCCATTGGTTGATGGGCACATCATGCCTAATTTTGCGGTCAGAGCGTCGAGGAAGCAGACCTTTGCGACTCAGTTCATATCGCACGCGCCGGATCAAGCTTTCGCGCAGCAAGCGCATCGAAGGAGGTTGATGTGTGCTGATTGCGACAACACTGTCATCGGCGGATATGAGGATAAATTCTGTAAGGAGATATGGCAACCTTTTCTCAACCAAACGACTGCGGCCATATCCTACGACAAGTGGCTGTTACAGTTTGCCGCCTCGCTGGCCTGGCGAGTTTCGCTAGTAGCCTTGGATGATGGCTTAATTCGTTCAGTGAAAGCTAAGCGCATGTTGCAGGAAGCCTGTTCGACGTGGCGTCTCTTTCTTGCAAACAAATCGAATCAGCCAGGCAATTACCAGCATCACATTCATCTGTATGACGAACAAGAAATTGACCGACAGATCGCAGCGCTGAAGATGCAGTACGACTTGCAGCTAAAGCAAGGGATCTATGCATGGTTTCTAGGCACTCTAGATTTCTCCGTCCTGATGAACACCAGCAGCAAGGGCAAGAAAAATGAGATTGCAATTTTCGGAAAATTCGCTAACGGCGTGCTCCTTACGTACGTCAATCCTCCTTCGCAAAATCGTCCGCAGATCCGAATGCCAGGATCGTTCGATCTGAGAAATCAGCCCATCGATGCTGAGCTCTTCGGCAGCTGTGTGGGTTGGGCAGTTAAGACCGGTGAATACCTACGCGCAACCAAATCAGCAAGCGATTTGGAGCGCTATGAAGCGCGACTAAGGGAAGAAGCGAAGAAATCGAACCCAGGCGATCAGCGGTTCTCCGCATTGAAAAAGGACCAAAGCTTGCCCCCTCAATCGTGATGTAAGGAACCGAGCTTGTAGCAACGACTCTTGCGAGTCAATCCTTTGAGAGTCGCGTGCCGAGCGACGATTCGATTTGCGCAGTTAGCGACGTAATGATCGAGTCGTACGCGGCATAATTGACGCCCTCGACAGTCGGCGCGAAATGCATTTGGATCAATGTGGTGCTTCTTTCCGTCGGTTGTACATGAATCTCCACTGCCAGAAAGCGCTGTAAGCGTTCCTTTCGGGTGTGGATCTGTCCGCGCGCATCGCCTTCGAATCTTGTGAATTCGTCAATGAAGCGAAGATTTGCTGTGATTCTGCCAGTCTGTGTATCCGCCGTTACGACGTGCCACTTGTCGCCATAGTTGTATGAGATTTCGGCGAGAATATCGCGGATTTTAGCGAATGCGATTTTTGCTGGAACCCTGTATTCTCGCGGTTGAGGATGGAGAAATTTCGCGCGCTCTTCGCATGCGGCTTTGAAAATTGGAATTGCGGCGAGGACTCCGAGCACTAGTCCGGGCACTACGCCCGCTCCTGCGTCGTGCGTTGCGTCGCCGATAAGTGCTCCGGTGAGAAGGAACACGAATGTTCCGACAATGATTGCTACGATGGCCATACTTGCATCGCGCAGCCGAAATCTTCGCCTTACTGCAATCAAGTCATTCTTCAAATATGCTGCGCTGGAAGTCCCCTCGCACTCGTTGCAGATCCAGAGAGTTTTGGCTATTCCAGGAAAACGATTTGAGAAACGCATTATCAATTTCTTGACTCAGGAAGAAGTGTCTCCGGTCCTGCTCTAGTTTTTCCAAAAATGCCGAAATCAGTGGTGCATCGATCTCGCAAAATTCCATCGAAGAAGGAGCTTTACCTAGTCGTTGCTGCGCAAACTGCAATAGCAATCTGAAGCTGTCTCGATATGATTTGATTGTGTGAAGGCTGGCGCTCCGCTGCTTTAGAAGCCGCTCCAGAAAGAATTTTTCAAGCAAGAATGCCAGGTTTGGATCAGGTTTCTTTTTCATAGTGTTTCTCCCCAGCGACTCTCAAGCAGTTTGACGGCCGTGCCCATCAACTCTGGAGTTGCGCTTAAGTACCAATACGTGTCTTTGACTTTTGTATGACCGAGATATGTGGAAAGCAGAGGAAGTTTTTTCTCAACATCGGCACCGCTTCGATACCATTGCAAGATTGTTCGAACTGCAAATCCATGGCGAAAATCATGAATTCGCGGTCCGACATTTTTTCCTTCTCCGCGCAAGCCAACATGTTTGGACATTGAATAGAACTTCCGGCGTATATCACCGCCATCAAGCTTTCCGCCTGAGTGCGTCACGAAAAAATATTCAGAGTGCACTCCTCGGCAAATGAGGTACTTAGTCCGAACTTCGTTATAGTTTCTTAGAACGTCAACGGTGGTGGCATGGACCGGAACAAGCCGCGACTTCCCAAACTTACTTTGTTTCACTGTCAAAACTCCGGCTTCAAAATCAATGTCGGCAAGGTTCAAATTGATTGCTTCGCTGATGCGCACTCCTGTCACGCTTAACAAACCAAAGAGACAGTAGTACGTGTGCCGTCTTAGAATGCCGGCTGCACTCCAAGCAGGAAGATTCTGCGTAGCACAAAGCAATGCTTGTATCTCTTCTTCTTCTGAATACAAGTGTGGCTGCATCCTCTTACAAGAATATGGAAGCAAGCTCCACGGCGGAATCTCTGTTCTTGAATCAGCAGCGATTCTAAATTTCGCGAAATCTCTGACATAACCTAAATGTTGCGCCCAGGTAGAAGTCTTGGAATTCGCTGGTTGCTGCGCCCATTCCATTGCAAGTTTGACGGTTACATATTCGGCATTATTGGATTCCATAAACGATGCAAATCGAAGCAACATTTTACCGGCAAGATGCAACTTAAATCCCAAAGCGCGCCGCAGTTTGAGGTATTCGATTATCGCTTCCCGTATAGTGCTATTCGGCTCAGCCTGTTCCAAACGGTTCTCTTTTGGCTTCGCTACACTTTTGACTTTGCGTGCTGGATGCGGCAATAGACCAAATGGTGGAATTTCCGTTCGCCCGTCTTTTGCTGAGAGGTATTTTGCAAACTCTCGAACAAAACCTAAGCACTGGGCACGTGCATACTCTTGATTCTTTGCTTTGGAGCCTTGTTTCGCCCACTCTAAAGCCAGAGCTGTTGTAATGTAAGAACATTTCCGCTGCTCCATGAATGTTACGAATCGCAAGAGACCGTAACCGGCAGAGTGGAGTTTGTATCCTTCTTCTCGCCTCTCAGCCAAATACTCTTTCAGTGATTGTCTCAAGGTTTTCATTTCTCACCTCCTGGCCAAGGAAGTGCAAGTGTTCGAAGCGATGGCAGATCGACTTTCGCGTAAATTGTTGTGCAGTCTATTGTGCGATGGCGAAGCAGCTCTGCAATTTCAGAAAGTGATGCGCCACCACTAAGTAAATTTGTCGCAATCGAGTGTCGAAATTGATGAGCGCCGGATTTTGCGCCACTGATACCTGAGCGTTTAATCGCGCGGTTTACCAGAAAAGTGACCGCTCCAGATCTATTGAATGCGCGAATGGGTGCTTGCGAACTCAGGAAAACTTTCCTGTTTGAACTCTTGGGGCGCCCGAACTGAAGGTAAGCTGCCAGCGCCTCACCAACATCAGGAGGAAGAGGCATCTGCGAGCGGTGACTGCCTTTTCCGTGGATCGTGATGATTCCTGACCTCCAATCAATATCATCTAGGTTTAGCGTGATGATCTCGCCTGCCCTTAAACCCAGGCGCACCAGGAGAAGAATAATTGCATAGTCGCGTTTTCCAATACTAGTTCCGCGGTTGCAACTGGACACAATTCCTTTTACTGATTCTGCTGGCAGAGAATATGGTATGGAAGCAAGCCTCCAATTAGCTACGCTGGGCACTGCAGCATCAAGTTGAGTCATCAAAAGCCCCTGATGTCTGGCATATCGAAACAACGCACGCAAAGCTGTGCACATCAATTTTGCATTTTTTTTCGATCTCATGCTTGCTGTTCTTTGAACGTATTTAGAGACACCAGCGCTGTCTATTGTGGAAAAATCCACAGATCGGTCGTTAAAATTTTCCTCTAAAAATTTCATTGCATGCGCTGTGTATTGCTCGATTGTTGATTGCGACAATGCCCGCTCAGTTGCCAGATATGATGCAAATTCAGCAACGAACTCATCCACGGCCGTTCTTTCTCGGTGTTCCCTGATCTGAATAACGCCCTTCTCTTGCAAGAAATCGAGGAATTGTTTCAGATTCACCCCATCCTCTCTTCTAAGCGGCGGTGTCTTTCTCACTTTCATTTTCAAATACTTTGCTAAATGCTCCTGAGTTAGCTGGCTGGCTGCGATTCCATACCTTTTTAACCATGGACTCCACCGTGCCACAGTTCTCAATTTGCAACGAGCGTGATCCCTGGAATAGCCTCTCTGATAAAGCCACTGCGCATATTCATCCATGTACTTGCCTAATGGATGCAAATGAAACCGCGAGATCGTCTCCTGATCTGAAAAAAACAACCAAAGCGACATAAGAATTCCCTCCACGGACCTATCAGGAAATTACATACCAAGCGACTTACGGTATGATGTAATCTTGAGGAACTGAAATATGCTTTGGAGTGATTCCTGTGTGGAAATTGTCCAGGCTTGGCACGGCAACTCTAACGAAATTGGTCTTTAGCCGAAACAAGCTCGTTCTCTGTTCGCTTACCTTAGCCCTTGTCAATCCAGCGTCCGCACTGGGCCAGCAGCAGCAAGCCAAGAAAGAAGTTCTCTTACTTGACACTTGCGAACCAGTAGCAACAGAAACGAAAAGAGTTTCCCCCGCAAAAGCAACAAAATCGAAGAAAAAGAACAAATTCGATCCGATCCGATGGAAGCACGACCCAAGTCACCTTGCTACCAAGAAAGATATGATTGGTGACCTATTGGCTAATTACAAATTGATTGGTATGAGTAGAAAAGAGCTGTACGCACTTTTGGGACATCCGGAACCAGGAAGCTCTTTTCACAGCTATGCTTCCTACTTTATTTACTATCCAATGAGCCATCATCCATCGTCACTGCAATTTGCATTTTCAAATGATAAAGTCACAAAATATCGGCAAACAGGAGGAACGAGCTTTTTCTTTCCAAAGAAACCAGGATACAGCGAGACTGATGAGTGGGTAGACTCGCCAGAAGAAAAAGCATTAGATGATAAGGCCACTGCCGAAGCAAAATCTAAGGGACTAAAGCAATTCTCGACTGTTGAATTATCGCTTTCCGAAGATGAGCAGTTGATGAATGCGGTAAAAAAGAACATGATCCCGCCAGAAGATTTTCCGGCTGCACTAAAAGCAAGTTCGAGATTCTTGCAACTTTATCCAAACGACTCCAACATGTGGAGTACGCAGGGTCATTTGCATTCCGAGTCCAAACAATACAAGAAAGCCATTCAAGACTATTCTGAAGTGATTAGCTTGACCGTAGACCAAGCTGCGACGACTGGACACGAGAATCGTGCTCGCCTCTACATGAAACTTAGGAAATACAATGATGCTATTGCCGACTATTCTGTGGCATTGAAGTATTTGCTTAGCGAGAATTCCTTACACCCTATGGCTGGTGATTTTCGCGCAGGCAGGGTCTACGCTGGCAGAGGACTTGCCGAGCTGAATCTCGGACAGACCGAGAAAGCTTTGGATGATCTCAACAAGGCGATCTCCCTTTTGTCGATCAAAAGGAAAGAGCCCTATCTCTGGAGAGCAAGAGTCTATGAGGCCCAAGAACAACCTGACTTAGCTAAAGCAGATAAAGAGCTCGCAGATACTCTGCCAGCCGCTGGCCGTCTCTGGTCCTTTGACATTGATCAATAACAACTCGGCATTGGGTAATAATCCGGGCCTCCTTGGCTCGTTCATATAAATTATGCCGAATGGTGGTTATAACTCTTAACTGAGATAGGCTCGGTTGGCGAACAGTCTGTGTCTCGGTGCCAGATATTTTGCCCCTCGGTTAGGGCGACTATGCCGAATGACGAAATATCAGGAATCGCAATAGTACTTGCAAATGCTCAGCAGACTCCATCTGGGCTTCTCGGCGCTTGGAGCAGCTATGATTGTGCTTGCGGAACGGGAGCGGAACTTGCGCAGCTGAAGGCAAAAAAGGAAGAAGTGCTACAAAAGAAGCGCATCTGGTGGCAATGGTTTCTTGGGATGAGTGTGGTTAGGGTCTTTTTTGTTTTTCTGGAAGCTCTTCAGGGTCTTGTTCTTCAAGTGGCTCCCTCTTTTGTGCCAAGCCGGGTCCACAGATAATTTTGCCGGGCCAGGGATATTCAAGATACCAGAGCGGTTTACCAAGCAATTTGGAAATCGCTCTGGTAGTAGTTTTTGACTTCCTCGTCAAGCTAAGACCCTGCTTAGCCTTCGAGCGCATAAACTTCTCAGAGCAATACAAGCCAACGTTTGGAAAATCCGCAGCGATTATTTGCTTGAAACAGCCCTGCGCTTCCCTTTTGTGCCCCAGCAGCAACTCTGATGAGCCGAGGTACAGTCGGCCAATCCAGCTGTTGCTCTCAGAAACAGTACGCTGAAAGTCAGCCTGAGCCTCCTGGACCTTGCCATTGCGCAAAAGAATATCTCCGTGAGCCAATACATCTAAATCATCATGCTCTTTATTCTGGATAACTTTCTCAAACATCAAAAGTGCCTCGGCTGTATTTTCTTGCTTGTAAGCAGTGATAGCTAACTTTGACAGAAAGTAGCACTTGCGCAGTTCCCTGACCTTCTCGCTTGACTCTTCGTCGTTACAGGCAATGGCTTGATTGATATATTTTTTGGCCTCAATGTAATTGCCATCCAAGATCATAAGGCTCCAGAGTGCAACGTATGTATTAATTGCAGCATCCTCGGGTTGGAGTTCCAAGCAACGCTTTGCCTGCCTGATAGATGAAAGCAGATCTCCCTTATCCCTGTAAAGGCTTAGCATTAGCTGATTCAGGTTGAAATCGTCAGGGTACACAGTCAGTGCGCGGTGGCACAGAACTCGTGCTTTTCGTTTGTTCCCATTAGCCATAAAGTTATGAATTGCCCGGTCGAATTCCTCGCCGGAAAGCTCAGCTGACGCAACCGGCATACAGAGAATGCAAGTGATCAAAAGGAATGTAAGTCGCATTGGAGTCATACGGTCATCTTACTAGACGTGCGGGAACTGAGCCAGCCAGCTGGCAAGGGTTATGTGAGGCGCCGGCTGGGAAACTGACCCCGGAGTTGGTCCCGCCAAATTTTCAAGGCTTCTCAAACTGTGTTTCTCGAAAACGTGGCTTGAATAATCGCTTTTCCAGCCATGGCGAATCATCTTGTAGAGTCGGTGAGTTCTGAGCTATCCAGCGCTGCATTTTACTGACTAAACGGTCCATAGTTTTTGGAGTCGTTTGGACCTCCAGGAAGAACTATGCTGCCCGGTTCAGCGTGTACAAGGGAATTGTTCTCAGCAATAATACTAGATCCGCTCCAGCCATACACAGTTGAGCCATTTGTGGCGTAAACAGTAGACTTCTCCTTTGCGTAGACGATATTTTCGCCGCTAACAATTGAGTCATCCTTTGGAGCTTTGCTGTTGAACTCTTCTTGTTTCACAAGGGAACCTTGTTCGGCATGAACAACGCACTCCCTCTTTGCGTAAACAGTCGACCCACTTTTAGCAAAAACGACAGAACCTTTCTGGGCATACACTGGCGCAGCTGTGGAGATTTGTCCACCAGAGAACACGGTTGTGCCTAAACGACGTTCAAGTAGATTGGAGAGGGTGATCTCAATACTTGATGTACATCTACCGACATCAGTCGCAAGTGTTAGCTTTGTGCTATCGGCAGTCAAAAGATAGACAGCCACGCCTTGCTCAAAGTGCTTGATCAGCCGACTCCAGAGCACGCCAGGCAATATCTCCTGTTCTTGAACTATGCTGTGCGAGAAATGACCATGTTTGTCACAAGATCGATAATTAACAAACTGTATTTGGCCCGCAGCGACTTTACCTGTCGTGTACTCCAGATCAGAGCTAAACGGATGAATTAGTGCCAGTAATACAAATGGAAGAGTGCAAAACGCGGCCAGGAATATAGGCAAGCCGAACCATTTCAACTTTCCCGGCAGCAGGATGACCACCGTGATGCCAAAAATCCAAAGCGACGAAATCGAGAGATTGAAAAGACAATCGGTAACCAATTGATTCGAGAAACGAATTCTTCCGATGGTCACCGGCACGATGAACAACCAAAGCACTGAACAAATGGAAATGACAGAGATCGAAAGAAGCAACCATGCGCAACTGCGATAGAGTTTGGCGATTTTGTCACTCGGTCGAGGTTGCATGCAAGTATTCCTATTACCATTTTAGGCAGTAGATGTGATCATGAAACAAGGCACTAGTAGAAGGAACCGATTGATACGGATTCCTTGATTCAGAGTCCGCCGCCTTGCGCAGGGGGCAAACAACCTGGTTTAACAAGCTTATCCAGAGGAATCGCTCGATGTAATGTAAAATCATAGCCGTTATTTACGGATTGTGTGTTTTCTTGCTCATCTTTACCTTGCTGCAGGGCGTTAGATCCGGCCTATCCCTCAGCAAGCTCCTGATCCATTCGTCGTGAATATGATTTGTCCATTTTGCGCGAAACAGACCTGTCATAGCCAGGTGCATGAGAAGATCTCGCAACGGTGCTGGATACAAAACGCAGGCATCGTAAACGACAGCGAACTGGGTGAACATCAGCGCCCATAGCCCAGATTAAGCTCTTGCGCCTGGGCGACAAGCTCGTCCAATGCCGCCAAGCGTTTTTCATCATTGAGCTTCTTGTATTTCATCATATCTTCCAAGCGAACTCGCCTGTGACGGCCTACAGTCCGAAAAGGCAATTCTCCTTTTTCAAGCAGACCAATGAGAAAAGGCCGTGACACATTTAGGAAATCTGCTGCTTGCTGCGTCGTAAGCTCCGCGTGTATTGGCATCACCATTATTCCGTTGCCCTTGGACATCTCCTCCAAGACCTTCACAAGAAGAACGTAAGCACCTTCTGAAAGCTCGATCTGTTCACCTTTGTTGCTGGAAAGCAAAAACTTGGGACGTCGCTTTCCTTTGGCAGAGTTAAGTTCGAAAATCAATTCCGTAGCCACTCTTACGTCTTGTGCTGTTGGTAGCAATGGTTCATCTGCTAATGCTGGCATAATTCCGTCCTGGTCACTATATACAGAACATACCATCTATTCGCAATATTCGCAACACTCGAAACAATCGCAATATTGTCAATATTCGAAAATGACCTCACAAATCCTGATTGAGCTGAAAAGGTCGTTAATTGGACATTCTAGGCTAGCCGATACGATTTAGTGATTTTTTTTCTTCTTACGCTTGCGTTTGGAGATTGATACGACAGGCTGTCCTGACTCATCAGTTGGATCTGGCGTTGTTTTTGATTGCCGCTTCATCGCCTCGAGCCAAGCATCTTGCGCCTTCTGTCGTGCATCAAGCTGAGCTTGCTGGTTAGTCCTGATGTATGCTTTTAAAGTTGTTCGCGTGTCGGTATGGTTGAGAGCTGCTCGTACAATCGAAACATCTGCTCCGGTGTTCGCCATTGAGGATGCCAGACTCCGCCTCAAGTCGTGAATCCATAAATCTTCTAGCCCAAGTCGTGAACGTAGAGTTTCCCAAGCATTTCCAGGATCGACAATGTGTCCTTTATTTCCAGTCCCAGGAAAGACCCATGGCGAGACGACATGGGCCTTCTTCAACAATTGTTTTCGCTCTGACAGAACGGATAATTCAAGCGTGTTTAGGGGTATGCTTTGCACTCGTCCACCCTTCATCTTTTCTGCGGGTATGGTCCAAGTACCGCCGCCTAGATCCACTTCTTCCCAACGCATGCCGAGAATGTTTGCCTTTCGTGCTCCAGTCATCAGCGATAACAGCACCCAATCACGTAAAGTACGTTCGTCTGAGTGCGTGGCAGGAATTGCGTCAAGCGCCGATAAGAGCTTTCCGGCTTCAACGTCTGTAAGGACGCGATCGCGCTCCGCCTCCCTGTTTAAACTTATTCCGCCGAAAGGATTTTCGCCCTGGATAAAGCGTGTCCTAATGCCGAAATTAAACATGGCGCGGCCGAGCTGGACCGCTCGATTGGCTGATACCGGAGTACGTTTTGACATGCTGGCATGCAGTCTGTGAGCGTCGCTATGAATAAAAGAAGATATTTTCTTGTTTGCAAGCGAACCAAACCAACGCTTGAAATCGTTCTCCGCGTCAGCCACACGTTTTGCCCTCTTTTGCAAATGCCCAACTCTGTAATGGTCGAACAACTCCTGCAAATGCAAATGCGATCAGATTGGTTGAGCGTGAAGAACCACTATCAACGATGTTTGTCTGTCGCTTGTCGATCGGTAAATTAAGAACGCGGCGACAACCTCCAGCGCTCTCTCACCTAACCCACTGCCTAACCCGCGCGGTTCGCGATGCTCAGCGCACGCCTTACCCGCTGCCTTACCCGGCGAAAGAATTGCTTCACTCGCCACTATATATGGTGCCACTTGCAAAGATTACATCATGAAGGCCAATGTCGAAAAACGGGAATACATTTAGCGGTTGCGCCGACAGAGCTGGTGTATTGAAGAATGGAACAGCGCCCGTTACTTATCCTGGATATCGATGAAACGCTTATCCACGGTCGTGAAACGCCGCTGGCGCATGAGTGTGACTTTCGTGCAGACTAGTTTTACTCGCGCCATCGTTGCCATGCTGGCCCATCTTGAAGATTAAGTTGCAGGGAAAGATGGACGGATTCGACACTGACGAATGATTGTCTTTGTCGAGAAACTCAGTGGCGATCAGCAGCGAAACCTGTTGGCTCAGATAAAGCATACTGTGGCGATAACAACTGCCGGTAAAGTGTTTGGAGAAGTGATTCAAGCTGCGTGGAACGATTTCAATAATCCTGATTTGTTCACTGAAGGTAGCGATTCGATTGCTTTGATAACAGGACCATTAAGCAACACTGACATCAGTGGCGCCCGTGGAATTTTGGAATGGGCGAGACATACGAACAGTGCAGAAGAATTTCTGCGCATGGTTGATATGTCCAATTTGAGCAGCAAAGACAAACAAGACAAGTTGAAAGCATTCAGGGAACAGCTCAAGAAGGCAAACGCCGGAGTTGAAGTACCCGATGATCGGTTGTTTCAATTTTTGCGTCATTTCCATTTACTCAGTTACGACCTGGATATAAAAGCAGGCGTTCATCTATCTTTGATGCACTCACTAATGAGCCAGTACACCACTAGTGGTGCCCAAATGTTTTGGTCTCGAATACTAAACAAAGCCTCCTGAATGCTTGCAAAATAAGCTTCCAGATCGCTCGAGAATTCTAACCGAGGTTCCAATTTCCTCAAATTTCATGCTTAAGCTTGTGAATGCTCACGCTCTTTTACTGCAGCTCGACGCCGGCGTCCTGTCAAAAGGTAAATTGCCGCACGCAACTCAATTAGTGGATCGTCCGAAGGGTCAATGCCATCCACGCGTGGAATCGGATCAAAAATAACTCTGTCAGATTCAACATCGCCTGGAGGTACAAGTTTGTTCAATTCGATGGTGCCAAAAGGCAATTTCTTGCTATTTTCGCCCCAGCAAATAGTAGCGTCATTTACTTCGGTTCCATCAGGTGCGAGCTCAACGACAATACGCATTTTGATAGTTCCGTTCTTGACGCGTTCTTCCAATTCATTGAATAGAAATTCACTACCCTTCGTTTTTACTACAGCATCATCCAAATACTCCGCCTCAGTTTCCGGCAAAATTTGTAAGCGCCCATAACAAGATTTACCTTCTTTGTTCGTGAACTTGAAAGCATTGACTGCATAAAAGGATTCGGTGGAAAAACTCGCAGGAACTGGGTTGGGCGTAGTGAAAAATTCTTTGGCTTTTGGATGTGCAGCCAGATATTGCTCGAAAGGAGATGGACTGCCTGCGCTGTCACGGCTTGCAACAAGAGCCTTTAGAACGTCCAAGAATTCTTCGCCAGTTCGCACAGGAAAGCCATTTTTAGTGTGAGCAACAATATCAGTGTGGACATGTGGTGCTAAATTAAATCGCACAGCAATGCCACGCGGTGCCGCATTCGGATCGGTATCGCTAATCATTGGCAAACCACCAAAATTAGAAAAACGCACCATCACATCGGTGGAGGAACTCTGCGCATGTGGTGCTCAAGTTAAACTAACAGCCTCAGGAGAAGGAGTGAAAGTTCCCGTGCAAATAATGCCTTTTGCATGAACTGGGCGAAAACCTTTATGCAAGCCAAAAAAAGCATCAAGTTCTTCAAGCAGCTGCTTACTAATATTTTGCAAGTAATCTTGGTCTGGCATAATTTATTACCTTCGATGGTCGGACAATTATACATCCTTCGCACCAAGAACTAACAGGAAGACAGGGTTTTAGCTAATCTTCCGAAGCCCGGCGCAGATCTGTTCCAGCCACCTCTTCGAAACCATCGAATGCGTCGCGAACTATTTCTTCCAAGTTTGTAAGCTCTTCATCTTTCAATGCAGCGAATTCTCTCTTCCTTCGCTTGTTTGGAAGAGTGCCACCATTTCTATGCACAAAAAGCACGAATCGCTCAGCAATTAGATCCGGCATCTCAACAAAAAAAAACTCGACCTGGGTCCAATTTCTTCAAAATGGGTCCAAATTATTCTTTTTCGAACTACTCTGCTCCATTTTCTTCAAAAACCACCATTTTAATACACTCGAAAGGGCTTGACCAAGAAACAACATTTCGATATTATTGGAAATATGAAAACGAACAACGCAGTCAACGCCCTGGCGGCATTGGCACAAGAAACACGTCTGGAAATTTTCCGACTCTTGGTGAGACAAGGGTCCGCAGGAATGGCGGCTGGCGATCTGAGTACACATTTTGGAATGCCACCAGCCACGATGTCATTCCATCTAAAGGAACTGACCAATGCAGGACTAATATCTGCTCGGCGAGAAAGTCGTTCAATCATATATTCAGCAAATTATGCGCACATGCAAACACTCATCAACTTTTTGCTTGAGAATTGCTGCGCTGACAATGGAGGCAAATGCTAATGAAAAGACTACACGTGCATGTGGCAGTTGAGGACTTGCAAAAATCCACCGAGTTTTATTCAAATCTTTTCGGCACCGGACCTTCGGTTTCGAAGCAAGACTACGCAAAATGGATGCTAGATGATCCCCGCGTGAATTTTGCAATTTCAGCTCGAGGCAGAGAACCGGGGCTAGACCATCTTGGCGTTCAAGTTGAAAACACAGAAGAGCTTCAAGAAGTTTCCTCCCGCCTAAAACAAGCAAACATGCAGGTTCTGGATGAAGGTGCGACCACTTGTTGTTATGCCAAGTCGGAAAAAGCATGGGTAGTAGATCCACAAGGCATAGCCTGGGAAACTTTTCTCACCACCGGTGAATCCACCGTATATGGTGACGACAATGAGGTGAGCTCAAGTGATGCTCCAATGGCGAAGAAGTCTGCGTGCTGCGCACCTTCACCCGAAGAAGTGAGAGTCGAGATTCAACTGAAGCGACAGAATAGCTAAGAACTTAACACCAGCAGAACCCACTATTCTCTTCTTTTCCTGGCAGCAGCTAGCCACTTGCGAAAGTCAACGATTGTGCACTCAATAACATATATGGATCTTCCAAAAAATTATTCCGAAATGTTACCAATAAGAATTCTCTCGCTTGTAATTTCCGAAATCGAGAGCATAATGACCTGCATGACGAACTCAATGATGATGATGAACATGCCAATGCCTCCCCAGCGGGAAGGTGTGTTGTCGTCCGGGTTCAGATAAGTCTTTAGATTACTGAGCACACAACGCCCTTCTCTTTCCGGGAAGGGCGTTTTCTTTTGGAGATTTTCAATGAGCAAACTACGCAACAAAAACCAACAATATAGCTTCGAAACTCTGGCTATTCATCAAGGACAAGAAAAAGACGCAGCAACAGGAGCGCTGATAACTCCAATCTATCAAACATCAACTTTTGTTCTAGATGAGTTGGGTAAAAACAAAGGGTATCAGTATGCACGCAGCCATAATCCAACCAGAAGCGCTCTAGAGTCTTGCCTGTCCTCACTTGAGGGAGCGGAGTTCGGCATTGGCTGCGCATCGGGGCTCGCGGCTGTATCAATCGTAGCTGACATACTTTCAGCCGGAGATCATGTAATCGTAGGCAAAGACGTTTATGGTGGTGTTTATAGATTATTTGAACGAGTAAAACGCAAATTCAATATTGACTTTAGCTACGTCGATGCCAGCGTACCCGAAGAAATTGCAAATGCAATAAAAAGCAACACAAAACTGGTGTGGATCGAAACACCCACTAACCCGCTTCTAAACCTTGCGGACATAGAAGAAATAAGCGCAATATGCAAAAGAGAAAATATACTGCTTGCCGTAGACAATACTTTTGCGACGCCATATTTTCAAAAGCCACTTGAACTCGGCGCAGATATAATCGTTCATAGCACAACAAAGTACCTGAGCGGACACAGCGATATCATAGGCGGTGCCATAATCACCAATCGCGCAGACCTATATGAGGAACTGAAATTCATTCAAAATGCTGCCGGCGCGGTGCCCGGACCCTTCGACTCGTTCTTAACACTACGTGGAATTAAAACGCTTTCGTTGAGAATGAAAGAACACGAAAGAAATGCTACATTAGTCGCAAATTTCCTGAGTGAGAATAAGCTCGTTGACAGAGTTTTTTATCCGGGGCTTGAGAGCCATCCCCAGCATCTTCTTGCAAAGAAACAGATGAAGGGATTCGGCGGAGTCGTTTCGTTTGTGCTAAAAGGCGGCTTCGCCGCAGCCAGAGACTTCGTTAACAGCACCGAACTTTTCCAACTGGCCGAGAGTCTGGGTGGTGTCAAATCACTCCTCTGCCATCCTGCAAGCATGACACACGCTCCGATTCCCAAAGAAGTTAGAGATCAACTTGGAATAGTGGATGGACTCGTGCGTTTATCGGTGGGCATAGAAAGCGCCGATGACCTCATAAACGACATCGATTACGCGATTTGCTTTGCAGAACGTGCAAGCAAAATCGCAGTCTAGAACTTTAAGACCAGATGGAGAAGAGAATTAAAATGACAGAAGACAAGAAAATAAAAGTGCTTAAGTTTGGTGGCACATCCGTCAAAAGCCCACAGCGCCTCGCGCACGTGGCGCAGATAGTTTCGAGCTACTGCGATAAGAACCAAACCGTGGTAATCGTTTCTGCCATGGGTGATCACACAAACAGCTTAGTTCAGCTGGCTGAGCTTTGCGCAGATGAGCCAGACCGCCGCGAGCTCGATGTACTACTGTCTTGCGGAGAGCAACAGACAATCGCTTTGCTTAGTATTATTCTCAAAGATCACGGCATCAAGGCAAAGTCTTTCACCGGAACTCAATTGGGAATTGTCACTGAAGCCAATTACGGAAATGCAGAAATACTGAGTATCAACAAAGAAAAAATACTTGACGCATTTCAAGAAAACGACGTAATCGTAGTTGCCGGATTTCAGGGAGTGACGAGCCAGGGCGACATAACAACATTAGGACGAGGCGGCTCAGATACATCTGCGGTTGCTATCTGCGCAGCTATTGGGTCCAACGAATGTGAGATATATACTGACGTAGATGGAATCTTCAGCGCAGACCCAAATATTATTAATGGTGCTATTCAGCACGAAAAACTATCTTATGAAGACTGCCTCGAACTAGCCGCCAACGGAGCGCAAGTAATACATCCAAGAGCAGTTGAATGCGCTAATGAAAATGGATTAGACATTCGCATCCGAAATGTTTTCAATGTCGCAAATTCTGGAACCGTTGTTAGCAAATTACAATCGGCATGCCCAGAGTTGAGCGGAATTGCCATACTAAACGACTACGCCCTGCTCGATTTACAGATCGACGATACTGCGTGCCAGATCTCAGAGATAGAAAAAATAGTCCGAGTCGCCGCCGGCTCAGTTAACATAGTCGAGAAACGCGAACTGCAGGGAGCTGGGACTGTCTTGCGTTACATTCTGTCTTGCAGCAATAAAGCTTCAGGAGAAGGCATTTTGAATTCACTGGCAGATACACCAGGGGTGAAACTAGCCAGAATAAGCTTTGGCGTATCCAAGCTAACGATAGTTGGCTCACAAGCATTCAAATACTTCTCCGAGCTAATTCCGACGCTAAACTCACAAGGTTCAATCACCCAGTCGCTGGCAGGCTCACACTCAAAACGAAGCAGTTCTATTTATCTCAGTTCTGAACAGGCAATTGAAATCTGGAATTCGTGGCATGAAACACTAAAGTCAAAATTCGCTCCAGTTTCTCGCCCGGAACCTGCGCTCAGCCTGAGATAGGATTGCACAATGCAAGGCAAGCCTAAACCTGCCATAATCGTGGCAGCGGCCGAGGCACAAAATTGGACTCCGAAGAGATATCAGACCAAACGAAGCGAGCACAAGCCAGCACACTCGTTTTTGTCACGCTCGTGATTTTCAACATCCTCCCCAATTCATACTGGCAAGGACGGGTCATTGGAAACGCCGTATTAGTCTTCTTGCTGATGCCAGGTTGGCTTCATATGGCGTCAATGATTTTTTGTATGCAACGGCGGTACAAGCTGATGGCGTTCTGTGCATCGAACGCCGTTTTCATGGCTCGCATTTTGAATCTCATTCCTGCAAACCCATTGAGTTTAAGCCTGCACAATTACATGCAGACCGAAATTAGCGCGCTAATCTTCCTTGAAGAAACCCAGGATGCCGTCAAGGAGAGCTACGAGTTAATAGGATTTCTTGAAAAATACAAACCTAGCTATCGCCTGTCCATAGCCAAAGCAAAGGTACTGTTAGGTACGGCTTTATCAGTTCAAGGAGAATACTCCAAGTCAGAATCAGTTATGAAAGAAGCAATTCATGAAATGGAATCAAGTGATGCTGACCCTCGCCAGATAGCCGCCACATTGGCTGATGTAGCGGCAACTCATTCAAAAATGGGAAAGATGGATGCAGCTTTGGAAGCTGGTAATAAAGCAATCAAAATGCAAGAACGGCTTCTCGCCAACGAGACTAATCCATTCGTTAAGAAGCAGGACACAATTTCGCTAGGTATGATTCTAAACAACACAGCAAGCTGCTTTGAAGAAGCCGGCGAAGAAGCAGCGGCTCTTGAGCTTTACAAGAAATCGCTAGATATAAAGCTTGAGGCTTTTGGCGAATTGAGTCGCGAGGCAGCAACCGGGTACACAAACTTGGGCTATACGCACCTGTGCGCAGGCAACACTCAAGAAGGTGCCGAAAATTGCATAAAGGCAAAGAAAATCGGCGAAGAAATAAATCTTGCAAAAATGAATCATCGAATCTGGAGCGCAGTTCTCTGCAATAGCGGAAACGCGCTCTGCGCAACAGGAAATCTTGAAGCCGCCGAAAAAGATTTGACAGAATCACTACGAATTCGACAAAAATACAAATCTCCGCAGACACACGAAACCATGTTTGAACTCGCAAAGTTATATCGAGAGCAAGGACGCTTTGAAGAGTCAAAGAAACTTTTTGATGAGACAATCAAATACCGAGAGAACGCCTTTGGCTCCAATCACCCACTTCTAGGCAAAGTCCTCAAAGAATATCTCGAGCTATGTAAGAAACAGAATGCCGAAACTGAAGTAAGCGAATTAGAAGACAGACTGAAGAGTATTAGAACCAGAAAGCGCTGACGCTATATTCTTGCTCTCCCCCTGAGAGTGGAGACTTCCAGCCCCTGCTTTGACCTGGGGCGCAGGTTTCCAGCCTGCTTTCTGGGACCTCGTCTATGTCAGATTCGTTGGGCGAAAATCCATCAACGAATTGTGGTCGCGAACATACACATGTGGGTCTACCGTAACTTCATTATGTCCAAGCAACAACTTCAAATTGGCTCGCAATATCTTTTGCACGTGCTGTTGATGCTGCCCAGCATCAATTACTTTGAACTGAAACTCGTCAATCATCTTCTCGTATTCGTGCACGATTTTTGATTGATACAACTTGAATGATTGGTACAAGTCAGAGGACATTCCCATGTCTCTACCTGATTCATAAAAGTCGAGTCCACCCTTGTTGCTGATTATTCGCCTCAACAAATCATCGATGGGCATCTTCATATAGAACACACGGTCAGGCGCTGGGGCGAAGCCATATACCTTACGAACCCAGGCTGCATCAGCTCCGCGAACAACATCACGAGCGAAAGCTGTATGAATATAACGATCTGCGATGACAATAAAACCGGCTTTTAAAGCTGGAATAATTTCGCGATTCAGACGCTCGGCCAGATCAGTGGCATACAAAAGTGAAAACGTAATAGTATTCAGCGCGTTGTTGGACTTTGCTTTGTCGATAGCATTCGCAATCAATCGAGATGATTTCCATTCAGAAACGACAACCCCATAACCTTCGATTTCCAACCAGCGCTTCAGCATCTCAACCTGGGTGCTGCGTCCGACGCCGTCGGTTCCTTCTATCACAACTAATTTTCCGGGGTATGGTTCCGGCACGTGGAGTTCCTCAAGTGAATATGGTGGCAACTAATTCTAAAAGCGATAAAACGAGCGAGAGCACTTTTATGGAAAGAAAATTTTCGAAACCTTCTGGCGAAAAGCAACTTGCTGGTCGTGAATTGACTCAGTGGCGTGCATAAGATTCAACCCGAATTCTTGCACCATGCCGTCATACTCAGCGATGACTCGACTCTGGAACATCTGAAAGGATGCGTGTGGATCCTTCGAAAGCCCTATGTCCATGCCGGCTTCGTAAAATCCCGGGGCACGACTTGCCGAAATTCGCTGCAGGGAAACTTCGATAGGAACCTGAAAGTAAAAAGCTGCATCAGGCTTGATAGCAAAGCCATATAGACTTCGAACCCAGTCTCGGTCAACACCACGGGCGACATCACGAGCAAAGGCGGTGAAACAATAGCGATCAGCCAGAACAGTTAAACCGGCTTTAAGGGCGGGCTTAATCACGTTCTCCATTCGGTCAGCAAAGTCTGTCGCATGAAGAAGACTAAAAGTCACGGGAATGAGCGTGTTGCTCCGTTTTGCCTCTTTTATCGTCTCAGAAATAAGCTTAGAAGAATTCCATTCAGTGAAAATCACCTTCTGCCCTTTGTCTTCCAACCAGTTGCGCAAAAGATTAAGTTGAGTTGATTTACCCGAACCATCCACGCCCTCAACGACTACGAGTTTCCCAGGATAGTTATGCTTCAGGGTTAGTGCCATATATACTTCGCTATTTAGATTAGAACTCTTGACGGGCAAGCCGTTGAAAACTCCCCTATTATAGACAGAGCCGCGATCGGACTCAAAGTCGCCCGATAGCACCAAAAACACTGCCGGAAGGAGACATATCGCATGTCCAGAACAGTAGCTCTCTTAGCCATACTGGCGATACTAGAGTTAGGCATCTGCGCGAATGCGTCGAAAAGTGAAAATTCGGCAAGCTCGGCGCCGGCGAACACAGAATCGATTTCAGAAGCCGCTGACGCAGCAAAACCAGCTGAACTGATCGACAATGGCGAACAAAACCTGAAGGACGCAGCGGACGCAAGAGCATCGAAAGCGGTGGCAGCGAGTTCGCAGATGGAACCATCAGCAGGCGCTTCCGGCAAAGAAGCGGCCCCCTCGAAGTACAAGGCTCAGGCTCCAAAAGAAGACTTGGATGACCATGATGCCAATCGAGAGAAATCAGATGATATCGAAAAAGACGACAGAGAAGCTCGGGAACAAGCTTACATGTCTCATGATGATTCACATCCAGGCGGAACGGTCGACCCCAAAATGTATTACGATGCTGGATGCAGATACATCAGCATGAAGAAGTTTCAGCTCGCGCTTGATGCTTTCAATAAAGCATTAGAGTTGAGCCCACGATATTACGAAGCTTCGTACAAGAAAGCACTGGTTTACCAGTTAGTCGGAATGGACAAATACGCAGCTCGCCGTTATCAGGACATTCTGAAGTACAAAGATATGGATGAAGTCCGCATCAATCTTGCTGCACTGCATAGAAAGCATAAGCATTATGTGGGAGCAGAAGAGCAACTACGCGCGGTGCTTCAACACAACTGGGCTTCTTATGAAGCTAGATACAATCTAGCGAACGTACTACTTGAAGAAGGCAAACTCGAAGATGCGCTCAAAGAGTACAAGATGTGCATGCGGATGAAGCCGAGAGATCCAATGGTGCACAATAACATCGGCGTGCTGTTCTTGCAAAAGAACTATCCGGAAGAAGCGCTGCAAGAATTCCGCAAAGCTAAGGAACTTTCCCCAGGCAACCAGACCTTCACAGCAAACATCAATTCGGTGCAAAAACAGATTGCAGAGAAGAAGCGCAAAGGCGCCACGATGTAAGCGCGGCTCGTCATTTTTGAGCACGCACCAATTTTTGAACACCATCATTCGGTAAGTTCCCAATCAATTTGCTACAGGGCATCTTCAAAGGGGTATGGATCCAATGGAGGCAAGCAGCGATGCACGCGGATCATGTGAGCCCGCCTTAGAAGATCTCGGTCAATTTGAAACACACGCCGATAAAGACTTAGTTCACCTGAACGCCGAGTTCGTTGGTGAGCAGAATCTCCAGCTCTTGCCCGGGTTGAAGGCTAATGTTATCGCCAGAGCGGAAAAGTCCAATTGCTGAACTACCTATAGCCGTTGCGATTATTGGTGCACCAAGAGTGGCAACGTTAGCTGCGACGAGCGCACCGCGAGCCGCACCAGTTTCGTTCATTCCTGACACAGTTCTGATGCTGGCATTTACTCTGGTACCAAGATTGGTGCCGGGGTCTAATTGACCTGATTTATTGGTGGTGCCTTTTTGGAACTCCAGCATTGCATCAAGCGGTATCACTTCACCAGTAGGCGTATCAATCTGGTCAAGCTTTAAGCCGATTTTTCCAGCCCTGGAAAGAAGTCTAGGTTTCGACACTTCAGCAACTCGCCCGCGCACCAAGCTGCCTCTAGGCAAAATCAGCGTTCTGCCAAAAAAGATATCTTCTTTGACGTGTCCTTCAAAAATATCGCCTGGCTGGCTTGTGGTCGCTGAAACGGCATACTCCACAATCAACTTCATGTGTGTTTGAGTGGGAAGCGTTGCTGACTGAACACCAGCCCTCAGTGCTGTTCCTTGCCCATTGTCCTGCGTTGGCTGATCATTTGCATGGCTGGCGAAGTCTGGCAGATTCTTCATTTCCATTGGACGCATAGTTGGAGCCAGTCCGTTGATTGGCGCCATACGCGGCACTCGCGAATCAGTTCCAGCACCAAAACAGCTCGGAAGCGAAACTGCGAAAACCAGAACAGCTGGAAGAATCTTCTTAGCTAGCATGACAACCCCAAAACACTCACTAAGCAAAATTCTAAACGAACTTGCCTTTGCTCGCTTGTTTTAGAGAAATTGCTTATCTAGTTCCTGTGTTGACAGCAGCAGGAGCAGCAACAAACGGAGGCAGATCTGGCTGAGCCGATTCTGCCTGGCGAACGCACTCAAGCACCGCTTCAAGGTCTTCAGGACGATCTACTGCCGGAGAACGGCGTGCCACTTCGACAACGCTGATAGAAATGCCGTTTTCCAGCGCCCTGAGCTGCTCTAGCGCCTCAGCTTTCTCAAGCGGCGTAGGCTCGAGAGACGCCAACCGCAAAAGCACATCTGTTCGATATACATAGAGCCCAATATGTGCAAAGTGTTTTTGATTCGCGTCTGATTCGCGGTAATAAGGAATTGGTAGTCTCGAAAAATACAGAGCCTTTCCTCTGGCATCGAATACAGCCTTGACGATTGTATTACTGTTGATCTCGTCAGCATCAGTTATGCGAGCACAAATGGTGCCCATATCCATCGTGTCGTCTGCCAGCAAAGGCTGAACAGCGGCATCGATGGTAGCCGGGTCGATCATCGGCTCATCACCCTGGACATTCACAATGATATCGACATCTGGTCTCGCACTTGCGACTTCGGCAAGGCGATCGGTACCAGTTGGGTGGTCGTTTCGGGTCATCAGAACATTCCCGGAGAACGAACGCACCTTATCAAAAATGCGCTGATCGTCAGTTGCAACAAGAACCTCATCAACCAACTTAGCCTTCTGAGCTTGCTTGTAGACACGCTCAATCATGGTCATACCAGCAATATCGACTAGCGGTTTTCCTGGAAATCGGGTTGATGCATAGCGAGCCGGAATTACGACTGCTACTTTCTTGTTCTTCACTCGTTCAGCCTCCTGAAACTAGAAGCGCCTTCCTCGCTGCTTCTTTGCAAGCTAATATGCTAGCTTGACATGAGCAATAAATCCTTTACTGGGCTTCATTCTTAGTGAATTAATATTAATTGGGCAGCTCCATTTCATACCATGCCGTGAAAGTTCTTGCCGCACAATCGCTTTCCGACAGACTAAAAAAGGCAACTTTGTTGCAAAGAGTGCATTTTAGTATCACACTATATTTATAGAACCAAAGAGGTCCTAAAATACCGTTCTTCAGAGTCGATCTTATAACCCTTTTTGAGGATTAGACGTGAGCTGCTCTTGCCCAGGCGACCCAAGCGATTCCGTAGCGAAGCAATTTCAAAAGCTCGAAGCGGAAATAGCAGAAATAACTGATACCGCAAAACGCATTGTCAAAACAGCAAGCGATCCTTTCACTGCTGTTATTCGATTCCTCCATGAGCGACCAGAAAATGTTTCTCTAAACGGTTCATCGGTGAAACATGTTCTTCTCGATACGTTTGGCAGCTACGATGAGATTCCAGGATTGGTAAATATTTTGTCGGCCCATCTCAAAGAAGTGGTGCGCCAGTCCAACGTTATTAAGCTCTACAACGTGCATTTCTCTCAAACAAATTGGTCTGGTTATTTGATCAAATTGAAAGAGCAAATCAAATTTGAAGTCGCTAGAGAGAAAGATAGGCTCGTTCTCACCAACATCGCAGGTCTATCGGCTGTCGAACATGGCATAGATCTTCCTGTCGAGAAAATCCTGGTGAATCCTCCCAAGTTGGAAATTACTTTGCGATTGGGAATTTTGCGCCCTGTTAAAGCAATCGATATTTAAGTTTGAAACCAGACTTACAATCCGTCAGCTCAAGCTTTCATAGTAGAGCTGGAGATCCTGTGGTGTGTCTGTGCAGATACCGTACACGCCTAAGTCAATCAGCTTCTGCCATTTGTATTTATCGTTGACTGTCCAAACAATGACTTTCAGACCAGCAGCATGAGCCTCATGCACCGCGTCAGGCATCAAGCAATCATAGTCCTGAATGTAAAAAGCAGCGTTGACTTTGCCGCAGTATTCTTTCAAGTCGAGCAAAGATGCCGATGCAAGTACGCCGATTTCAATTTCCGAGTCTAACTCTCGAAGGCGCCTCAAGCAGCGATGATCAAAACTACTTACGCAAAGTCTACGACTTTGACGATAGGGCTCAATAACGGATAGCAAATCTTCTTCAATTCCTTCATAACCGATTGGCGAATTCTTAATCTCGATATCAATCAGGGTTTCCTCATCAAATAGATCGAGCACCTCGGTCAACAACGGCACACGCTCTTCACGAAACTCTTTGTCATACCAAAGCCCGGCACTGAGTCGCACAAGCTCAGCGTAGCTGCTTTCTTTCACGAGCCCAACACCATTGGTGGTGCGATTTAGGTCATCATCATGAATCACCACCAACTCACCAGACAAGCATCTATGTACGTCAAACTCAACTCCCTTGACTCCTGCTGCGACAGTCTTGCGAAAAGCCGCCATTGTATTTTCTGGAGCCCAATCGCGCCCTCCGCGATGTGCAACAATAAGCGGCAGATTTTGCATTTCCTCGTCCTTTCTTTCTAACACCAGATATTCATTGCTCAATTGTTCTTTAATTTGGCTAACCCTTCACTGGCTCTCTGTGCAAGCGCCGAACCCGGCGCAGCCTTAATCACAAGAGCATATTCTTTTTGAGCTTCTTTGTAATTTTTCAAATAAACATAGGCTACAGCCTTCATATAATGAGCCGACGGGTTAGCAGGCTGCTGTAGCAAAATGCTATCTAACTTTGTTATAGCTTCAGCGTAATTCTTGGTTTCGATTTCAAAATTGGCGTCATTGAGATCTTTCTCTAGCCTCTTTTTTGCTAACTCTTGTGGGCTCGGAATGTGAATCGAATAGGGACTGCCTGCCCCCTTGTTATTTGGAGAAGGATTCTTTTTCGCTTCAGAAGAACTTGAATCGGTCGATGGCAGCGCAGTAACTTTAAAAGACCCCTTACCTCCCCCCGAAGCCGCCGGAGGCTTAAGTTCCGATGGCTTATCATCAGCCTTTTCGTCATCATCTACCAAAATAGCAGAGGCAGGATATCCACGCCCCTCGAAATTGTTGTAGTGTTCTGCTAACGAGCGAATATCGCCCACGGAAAGCGCGCGGCTCTCTAGCAGGTCAGAAGTGTTCAGCGAGAATATGCCAGAACACATAACGTCCTTTGAATTTGAAGAATGTGGCAGCCCGAGTACATGTCCAAATTCGTGAACTGATACTTCAGAAATAACACGATTTTGTTTCTCAAGAATGGCCGTATTAGCAGCCGTAATTTTAGGAATTGCGCTGCCGTCTGCCAGAGAATTTGTATTTATCCAAATATGGGCAGTCGAATTCAGCGCGTGCTTTTTACCTTTCATTTTACTGCCGTAAGCACTCGTCCAAGCTAGTCCCAAAGCTAAACCACCGAGAGACTCGGTCCAATGCACATGAATATTAGTTATGACAGGGTCTTCCGGAGCCTGCATTTTTGTTGACTCCATTTTCAAAAGCGGGTCAGTCTTTCCAAAAGCTTCTCTCCAGGCTGCTTCTCCCTTCGGATCTGGCGGATCAAGCACAAATGTTATGTGACCTTTTGATGCTTGCCTCCATTCTTCCAGCGCACGATAAATGAAGTTCTTCATTTCGGGACGGTAGCCGCGAACATTGGTACCATCATCGATGTAAACATGCAGAGGCATTTTTTCAAGGCTCCACCAGCCGAGAACGCCCTCTCCGTACTCAGGGTCAACCGGAAAGAAAGTACCACTATCACGTTTTTCAATCGCAGAATCAAGACGAGCAAGCTTCATTTTTGCATTAGCTGCTTGCTCCGAATTTGGTGCCATGTCCACACAGCGATGATAATAATCTTTTGCAGAATCAGGGCTGTCAGTGGCTTCTAGCGCCAGTGCCATCCCATAAACAGGAATAGGATCCTTCGGGTTTTGGGAGATCAAATCTGACCAGATGCTCATTGCACTTGCAAATCGCCCTTGATTCATCAGAAATTGTCCATACTCATATTTGATTGGTGTGCCACCATAACTCATCAGCCCCTGATATTCCGTCTCTGCCTCGGAATAACGACCGCACTTCGTATAAAGACGCGCCAGTGGCAACCTGGGGTCTGTGGAAACATCATTATTGTTTCCCGAATTCAGCAATCCCTTGGCGATACAATAAGCGGCGATTGCGCCTTCGTCGTCTCCAGCCTGCATAAGATTACGCCCACGCATGAAAGCCTCAAGGTAGGTTTCAGAGAACACAGGCAATTGAAGTTGCAAGCAAAACACTAGCAACATGCTGAGAGAATATCGTCGTCTTGCAGATCTCATCTCTCTATTTCTACCCCGTTTTGTTAGCGGGAAGCAATGTTATTGATTAGTGTTTCCACCAGCTTTAGCTGGCTTCGGCAGCAACATTTTTTCGACTTCCATAGCTAATGTCAGGTATGGTAGCAAGCTGTAGCTGACCATGGATAGATCCATCAAATGTTTGCCAGTTTGTGTTTTCAGTTCGCCCATTAAACCAAACTGACTTCGGTCGGGAATTACAGTTTTGAACACGAAGAATTCTTCGGCAGCGGAGCGCAATTTTGCTTCCATTTCGAGTTCGGTGTTTCTATCTTTTCTAAATCTAGTGATTAGCACACCAAGCAGCTTCAAATCGGGGTTCAAAGCCATATCACCATGGACGATTTCGTGAATCTGTTCAAGCATTCTTTCCAAACCAGTCAAACTGATCACAGAAGCTAGCGATGGAATCAACACATAATCTGCGGCCACAAGAGCATTTAGAGTGAGCATACCCTGGCTAGGTGGGCAGTCAATTATGGTGTAATCGAAACGATTTTTCATCGGCGCAAGCGCGTTGCGCAAGATTCGTTCAGGGTCAGAGGAAAGACTCTGCGGATTGCTGTCCATCGTAATTTCAGTCATTACGAGGTCCGAAGAGCCAGCGATCAAAGTCAGATTGTCTCTCAGTCTGACGAGACACTCATCGGCGGACTGCCCAGATTCATATATGGTGGCGAGATTATTTTCGAGCGCGTGCTCTTGCTGCTTCTCATCCAGTTCCATACTGTAGGTGAGATTGCATTGGGGGTCGCTATCAATAACCAAAACATACTTATTGAGGCGTGCGAGCGCTGCACCAAGATATGCCGCCGTGGTCGTTTTCGCAACGCCACCCTTCTGGTTAGCAACGCAAATTATTTTGTTTGTTCTTACCGGTTGAGCCACAGACTTGATCTTTCTTCCACTTGGGAATTACATACCACAAGCAAAGCTTATCAGCGCATCTGATTCCGCACAACATCCGAAAGCCATGGTATTTCAGCGTACTTGCCAAGAAGACAGAAGATTAGTCCATAAATTGGGACCAGGCTGAAGGCGGAAGCGCCTATCCAGAGGGCTGTTCCAACACCAGGCATACTGGCAAGGGCTGGTGCGATTGTCCCAAAAGCCCTGATGCTGTAGCTCAAAAGAATCGAAATAATTCCCAGCACAATCGATTGCAGGAAATGGAATCGAAAAAAATTGGACTGGGCGCTTGACCGGGAAATAATTATGTAAATAAGTCCAGCAAGACCAGATGTTAAGTAGCTCAAAGCGCCAATGACCCTTTCGGTAGTGGTTGCATTGGACTGCTGTTTGTAAGGAAATGGCATTGGCGACCTCTAATCAGCTTCGATTCTAAATCTAACACTTTCGGGTCCACTTTGCATGAAGCGAGGCAGGCTCAGACACTGCTCAGCGTCGACATGTCAGGTGGCGCCGATCGCAGAGGAGGAGAAAGCACAAGCGCTGTTCGCTTAGCGCTGAAAACTGCTTATGCGAAAGGGGCATTTTTTTCAAACTGGGGGTTGCTTACAGAGTAGAGGTTTCGTGGCGTGAATGCTTTCCGCGGACGAGTCTTCCTCCAGGCGGACTACAACCTCTTTTTGGTTCTCTTCGTTGGCTGCACTTTTTTTGTAGTCGGCGCTTTCTTAGCAGCCTGCGCTTTCTTAGCAGCCGACACTTTCTTAGCAGCCGGCACTTTCTTAGCAGCCGGCACTTTCTTAGCAGCCGGCACTTTCTTAGCAGCCGGCACTTTCTTAGCAGCCGGCACTTTCTTAGATGCGTCCAACGTTTTTGCGCTGCTTTCTGCAGACTTCTTTTTCTTTACCGTTATTTTTACTCCAATAACAGCTCCATCAAACTCACGAAATTGCCATTCGTATTTCGACAAATCGATCAAACCACTTTCCCGATTAAAACGCACACCTTCGGCTTGCAATAAGCGCTTTTGCGAATCTGGCTCGTCACCCGATACAGGAGTGCTGATGCCCCCCTTCGAATTCACCACTCTGTACCAGGGCACATTCAATGACGAATATTTCTTCTCCGGAGTTGGTAGCGGAGAAAGCGCTTTGAGTGCCCAGCCCACCCCCTGAGCCGTCAGAGCACCTCCCAGCATTTTAGATATCGTTCCGTAAGTAACGACGTTACCTTTAGGAACCTGTCGAACAATTTCATACACCTTTTCAAAAACTGCCATACGATTCTCTCGCAAGAAGTTAACAGCAAGATTACACAATCTTGTTGCTAACTTCAAAACTGCAAAGGCGAAGAAATCAAAACTTGAAGAAACCCAGAGGACTTCTTTTACTAACTCGCTACTGCTGGAGTCGCTTCCACACTGAATAATGTTACTTTGAGTTGCGATTCAGATGAAATTTGGCTTGGAATTCGACGATTGCTCTAAGATCGAGCCTGCATCTATAGAGGGACAGTTAATGCCATCGCAAACAGCAAATTCCAGCATCACTAACAAGCAATGGTATTACGTAAAACGTCCGGATGGTCGTGTTTCCAATGAACATTATGAACTCAGAGAAACGGAGCTAAACACTGCTTTAGCAGTGAACGAAGTGATATTGGAAGCGAAATACATCAGCGTTGACCCATACATGCGAATTCAACAAGCTGAGAGAAACACATGGGAAGCCCCACACCCCATTGGTATCGTGCAGAGAGCTGGTGTTGTCGGACAGGTTAAACAAAGCGCAAGCAAAGACTTTGCCGAGGGCGATTGGGTTCTAGCATACAGCGGCTGGCAAAAATACGCAAAATGTCATGCCAGCGAACTCAAGAAAATCGATGCAGCTGCAGCACCAGTTAGCACTGCGCTTGGTGTGCTTGGAATGCCGGGAAGAACTGCATGGTTCGGATTGATGGATTCAGGAAAACCGAAACCGGGAGAAACACTTCTCGTATCGGGAGCAGCCGGAGCTGTGGGCTCGCTAGTTGTGCAATTCGGCAAGAAAGCCGGCTGTAAGGTTTATGGTATTGCTGGCGGTAGCGAGAAGTGTGAGTTCTTAACAAAAAAATTGGGGCTCGACGGCGCAATCGATTATCGACAATTCAAAACCCTGGAATCAATGTCCGAAGAAATTGCAAAGAAAACAGGCGGCGTTGATATCTACTTTGATAATGTGGGCGGAATGATCACAGACGCCGTTATGAGCAATATCAAGCTTAGAGCGCGTGTGATTATATGCGGAGCCATCAGTCAGTACGATGGAAAACTCGATAAGCCAGAATTGGGACCACGTTTCTTACAACATATGCTGTTTCAAAGAGCAACAATTCAAGGCGTGCTCGCGAGAGACTACAACCACAGAATGGATGAAATGTTGGCTGTAGTATCTCCCTGGGTAAAAGACGGCGAAATTGTCTTTGAAGAGACAGTGGTTGATGGATTTGAGCAACTTCCAGAGGCACTAAACAGCCTTTTTGAAGGGAAGAATCTGGGTAAGTTAGTGGTTAGGGTTTAAACTGCTGGCACAGAAAATTTCCAACCTTTTAGTATCAGCAAAAAGAAACGCCGCATTTCTGCGGCGTTTCTCTTCAATTTCTTTCAAATAACTTCAGTTTCGCAATTACCAAATCTTTGCTCTCTCAGTATCCTTCCGCCAGAGAGGAGCACCTTCTTTAATACCAAAGGCATCGTAGAATTCCTGAAAATTAACGAGCGGTCCATAGGAGCGGAATCGTCCTGGAGAGTGGGGGTCAACCGTAACCAAACGCTTCGCTTCGGCATCACGAATATTTGTGTGCCAGATTTGACCAAAGGAGAGGAAGAAGCGTTGCTCTGGGGTGAGTCCATCGATGTTCTTTCGCTTCGATGGGTCTTTCTTCAAGGCTCTCTGAAGTGCATCGTACGCGATGCTTACTCCACCAAGGTCGGCAATGTTTTCTCCCAGGGTTAGCTTGCCGTTAACGTGCAGACCTGGAAGAGCTTCAAACTTGTCGTATTCGTCGACAACCTTTTGTGCTCGGTCCTCAAATTCCTTCGAATCTTTCTCAGTCCACCACTCAACCAGGTTGCCATTCGCGTCGTAGTGCCGACCTTCATCATCGTAGCCGTGTGTAATTTCGTGTCCGATGACTGCGCCAATTGCACCATAGTTGACAGCATCATCAAGACTCAGGTCAAAGAAAGGTGGTTGCAGAATTCCAGCTGGAAATACAATTTCATTGAACAATGGATTAAAATAAGCATTCACCGTAGGTGGTGTCATTTCCCATTCTGACTTATCTACAGGTTTGCCAACTCGAACCAGCCTGCGCTGGGTATCAAAAGCATCTGCTCTCTTAACGTTTCCTAGATAGTCGTCACGCTTAATTTCGACGGACGAATAATCTCTGAACTTATCAGGGTGACCAATCTTTTGAGTAAAGCGATCAAATTTCGCCAGGGCCTTTCCACGAGTTTCATCACTCATCCAGGAAAGGTGTTGCAAACGATCTTTGAACACTTCGCGCAGATTGTTTACGAGTTCAGCCATTCTGGCTTTGGCTTCAGCAGGGAAGTACTTCTCTACATAAAGTTCTCCAAGTGCTTCACCAATAGAATCATTAATGACTTTGGAAGCTCGCTTCCAGCGTGGCTCTTGCTCTAGCTGACCAGACAGTGTCTTGCCAAAGAAATTGAAGTTCTCGGTTTCAACAGCATCATGCAAAAATGGTGCAGCAGCGTGCAGAATTTTCCAACGCATGTAGGTCTTCCATTCAGAGATTGGACGGTCTTTCAACATGTTGTTGACTGCCGTGAAGAATTCGGGCTGCCCAACAATCACGTAAGGAACCGAGGCAATGTCTCTGTCTGAGAGATAGAGCTTCCATGGCAAGTTAGGTGCGCCAGCGATCAGATCTGCAGTCTTAACTTTATTGTAGTTCTTGATCGGATCCCGCAAATCTACTCGAGAGCGACTAGCCTTTGCTAACTCGGTTTCAAGAGATAAAATAGTAGCTGCATGTTTTGCTGCATCTTCCTGCGTCTCACCGAGAAGTGTCAACATTTTGGTCACATGAGCGACATATGCTTCCTTTTGCTTGCTGAAACTATCGGAAAGATAGTAATCACGATCGGGCAAGGAAAGCCCACCCTGACTCAATTGAAAAGCATAAATTGAAGAGTCTTTTGCGTCCGGAGAAACTTCATTGTAAAAAATGCCACCATAGCCATTTTTATGGAAGAAAGCTAGAAGCTTGATCAAATCATCAGCATTTTTCACTGCATCAATTTTGGCAAGATCAGCTTCGATAGGCTTGAACTTCAGTTCCTCCAACTTAGCTGTATTCATCGCAGATGCGAACAAATCGCCGACTTCCTTTTTTGGAGTGCCAGGCTTGGCATTAGCATCATTCTTAGCTTCTTCCAAAATACCGTGAATAAGGTAATTGTTTCGCTCTGCCAATTCACCAAAACTACCCCAGCGCGATTTGTCAGCGGGAACAGGATTATTCTTCACCCAAGATCCGTTTGCATACATGTAAAAGTCTTTTCCTGGATCAACACTTTTGTCCATGTTTTCCACTGAAAAGCGTGGAATTTTTGGTTCTTTTTCAGATACCACTGAGCTGGCAGCCTGCGCTGCCAGCATTGAAAAGGCAAACGATACAAGCACAGTATTGCGAACCAGGCTGGATGATTTCATAAGCTAGTCCTTCACACTCCTATATTGACAATTACGCAAAACAAGCTAGAAAGCTTGTCACTGCACGACGACGACTGTCGTTGATTTGCTGACAATGTCTGCAAATCGCCATCAGACTAGCATATGTTTTGCATATTTCGGCGTTTTAGCGATTTCCTTCAATGAAAATCAACGAAGCACCAGGTTTGGCGATAATCGCTCACATAGGTATAGATTTCTTTTCGAGTGCAAATGTTCCACGCTAAGCGACAGACTCAAAAAGATGCGTCTTTATTTTGAGGATTTGCCAGCTGGCTTACTTGCTGCTGATTTCGCTGACGAGGACGTTTTGCTCTTCACAGCCTTGTTCGAAGCAGACTTCTTGTCCTCATCGCGAGATCGTTTAAGTTCGTTGAGAACACTTATCAAATCAGCATTCACTGGAATATCAGATGGTGGATAGAGGAAGTTTACAAACACAAAGTGATTGTTGCGATAAACAAGTTCTGGTCTGACATCGGGCTTGCGATTTTTGCTGTTGTCGCCTGTCCATTTGCCGTAGACTTCGACAAGATAAGACTGTCCTTTCCTTGCCACTTTACCAGTTGTGTAGCTTTCAGGAACATCTTGAGCATTCATGAAAGGATCAAAATCTAGTCCAACAATTTCATCGGGTGACTTCGCTGATGCAGCCTCATCTTCTTCCAGCTTCTTGATCAAAGGCGGATCAAACGAGTCCTTTCTTGTTTTGAGCGCAGTAGAACTTGGATCGTCCTTGTTATCGTCACGCTTGGATTGCTTCAAGTACCAATCGTAAAACTCTTGTACAAATTTTCGGCACGCCTTCTCATCTGCAAGCTCCGCACCAGCGGCAGTGGACTTAGCGGCAGTCGACTTAGCTGCAGGTGAGCCAGGTGCTGCAGAGGGAGCAGCAAGAACAGGTACAGAACAAAGTACTAACAACGATAGAGCCATCGAAAAAGCTTTCACGTATTTGATCTCCTATCAACTAAACTAGATACCGGGAACAGGGTGCGCAGACGCAAAAGGTTTGTTTGGCAGCCACTTGAATGATTTCTCTACCGCCTGAGTGATAAGTTTAGGAGACTCAGTGCTAGTACTAACAGAAAATGCAAATGCTCGAGGGTCATCATTCGCAAGGTCTCCAAGTAGTGGAAGCGCAGGTAAGTCTTTCAGCTTTTTGAAAGTGACGATACGGAACATACGTTGCAGAGTCACTTTGCGCGACATTTCACCAATCGGACCAGGAATCAAACTTGAGCTGACACGAGGGATATCACCTGCAACAGCAACCTCCATACTTCGACCTAGATAATCGAATCTGCCTGCTGCACGCATTCGCAAATTGTTGCCCTCGAATCGCACTTGTTCAAACTGAATTGAGCCATTCGACATGCGCAGGTCACCCGAAACTTCATTGAACTGACCAGAATTGACAGGCATCATTGCTTGCAGTAAGTTGTTTACGTTGAAACCAAATAGACCCTGTTGCAATAGGTTGGCTTCATTTAGTTTGACCTGCAACTTTCCAAAGCTGGCAACAGAGCCCTGATAAATGTTGAATTTTCCGCTTCCTGTCAGGCTTCCGCTTTTCTCTTCACCAGGAATTTTGTCGATAGACAAACTTACATCAGCAAGACCTGTGACACCACCAGAGTGATCAATCAAATCTTTCACCAACTCATCAACAACCAACTTCGACGCGTTTATCTCAGCATGAAAACTCTGAGTATCTGTGTTGGCATAACCTGAAATATTGACCTTGCCACCAGACATGGCGGCTTGAAAGTCCTTGAAACTTATTTTGTTTCCTTCCAAAGAGAGCGTGGTGTTTGCTTCTCTTAAAGCAAGACCACCAAGATTTAGAGACTTCAATTGCAATTTTGCAATTGAAACAGCGGAATCATTTCCGGACTTGTTGAAATGCCAACCGGGTAAATCAAGCTTGCCCGTTAGATTATCCATGTGGATGCTGGGCATCGTGTTCTTATCCAGCGAAATATTCCCCGTCAAAACGAGGTCATTCACCGGCCCCTCAACCTTGAGATTAAGGTCAGAAGTGCCACCAATCTGAATCGGTTCAGTTGATGGTTTCTGCGATGTTATTTCGACAAGAGTCGCTGTCTTTACGGGGCTTGGTGTCTTCAATGCGAACGAGAGAGAAGCCGGCTTCTCCGCAGTTTCATTCGCCCAGCGGAAGGCTCCATCTGCGTGAAGAACCTCACTAGCAGAGTTCATTTGAAAGTCGTTCAAAACCAGTTCTGACTGCGCGTCATCGACCTTCAGCCCGCCCTGAAAATCCAGTGGGCGTCCTTTCGGTTGACGAAACACACCAAAAGCAGTCTTCAGATTCAAAACCTGTGTCGCGGCGGCTCGTCCTCTAAATTTCAGATTTGCACTGCGCATGTCACCATTGCCGGTGACTCGCAGAGAAAGGGCTTCATTTTGCCTGGAGGACAAAGCAATTCCATGCCCCAAATTATCCATAATCGCGTCAACTTCATCAGGATAGAACTGTCCCCGCAATTGTCCCTGCCAGTTGCAATTTGCCTGAGCGTAATTGCTCATTGTTCCATCAAGATTAAAGGTACTCTTTCCAATTTGACCTGTCGTGTCCTGCAACACAATCTGGTCTTTTGTTATCACTGCAACACCTGTCAATTTTTCAACGGCGACTTGAGTCTTACCAAAACGACCTCCTGCGTTGCTGAAGCCCACAACGCCAGAAACAGCGTTGGCACCACTTGCAGAGAATTGCATTTCACCATAAACCTTTCCATGTAACTGCGAATTGTTTGATGGCGTCAAGAATGAAGGCAAGACATTATTGCTGGCTACAGCCGTACTGGCAGATTTCGCGGGCGGAGTAGCCATGTTGCTTCGCCACACACTGTGCAAGTCAGCCAGTTCATATCCATCGGTTCTGATTTTGGCCCAACGAAATTTAAGTGCATCGAGAGCGCCAGAGAGTCCTGCATCAAGAGTTAATTTGCCGGCTCGGCTACTCAGCACCACATCATCAACTTTGAGTTCATTACCTTCATAACTTATAACTCCAGAACTCAATCTTAGTTGATTAGATTCGTTCGCCTTTCCAGTTCCAGCTAAATTCACATACAGGTCAGAGGGGTTAATCGTGAAGGTGCTAGCGACCTGTCCGTTTTTTAACTCTGCATGCGCTTTTAGTTCGTGCAGATCTCCCGCAATTCTGTCAAAGCCACGTTCTTGCAGGTTTATATTGAACCGATTGGACCATTCCTTCAAAGTGGCGATATTCACTCCATGAGCTTTGAGATCTAGCAATCCATTTTTCGAATTTTTTGGATTGAAAGAACCACTCAGAGCGAAATCACCCGAATCTGTCGGAGAGAAGATGGTGCTACCAGAGAGTTGCTTGATGTCCACACGATCATTAGAGTAATTGATCTGCCCTTTGATGCCCGTGGCGGCAGGGGTTTTGGAATCAACTCTGGTTAGCTTCAGCCCTTTCAAGTTGGAGTCAACTTGAATCACTGCATCCTTGACTCCATCAGATTTATAACTGCCCTTTATGTCCAGATTACCAGCGACATAATAGCCTTTGTTTTTTCCACTGGGTCCGCATATTGCTTTGATGAGTTCATTTTTTTCACCAATTCGTTTCTTGAAAGTATCGAAGCTCAGATTGTCAGCATTGAACTCAATTTCAGTGGCGCGTGTGACTGTATCGACAAAACCAGAGAGATGAATTTTGGAATCTTCCATTGGAATTTCCAGATCTTTCAATTCCAGTTTCTTGCCAGGGTCTATGCTCAACTCGCCACGAATGGGTGCATCAGGATTTAACTTGAAGGCTTCTATAACACCACTAGCCATCTCATCATCGACCAACTGCGCAAGTGGAATACCGTCAGCCTTTATGTTTGTCGCCACAGTTTGATTAGTCTTGTTTCCATTTAAATGCAGCTCAATTGTTGCTTTGCCAGCAAGCTCTCCATTTTTCGTGGCTTTCTCAATCTTGCTGAGTTTATTGTCGGTAGCATTAGATTTTGCCGCAGCTTGATCTGGCAAGAACCTGGAAACTACAGTGTTGAAGAATCCCTTCAGGTCACTGAGCTGTCCACCAATGCGCGCCTTATACGCGAAAGAGTCAGTTTGCCAGTCAGAAAGTGAACCGTCAGAATTCAGCTGCCATTCTTGCAGCCCTACATTTAGATTTGTCCAGCGCAAATCTCCTGGACTGATCATGAGATTGCTAGACAGCTTGGTTGACGCAATTACTAGTTCTTTATGCTCGGCAGTCTCAAGACGCAAATCAGATACGCCACCATCTGCAGTGGCTGAAAATCCCTCGTCAAATATTCCGCTGCCTTTTAATGTGAGATCACAAATGCCGCGCAATTTCGGCAACTTAGTGAGAAGGGGACGAAACTTCGATGGGTCAAATTTTTGCAGCTGCAGATCAACTGTATATTTGTTTTTGTTCCACGCATCAAACGGACCTTTGCCCGTTGCAGAAAGTCGCACAGAGCAATCATAGTCATGCCCTGAGTCGTCTTTAACAGGAAGCTTGAAAGATAGAAACGCTGGCCAGGTACGATTGTTTTTCGGCAGCGTGAGGGACAACTTGATGTTCTTCAAGTCATACTTTTGCCAATTGCCCTCAACAGTTGGATTCAAAGTCTTCAAGTCATGGTTGAGAAGATGAAGCTGACCATCTTCAATACGCAGCATTCTTATTTCCGGTCCCTCAGTAATTAAATCGCTGAAGTTCCAACGCTTTGCGTCTAATTTGATTGCCCAAACTTCAGGCTTCTCAAATTCGAGATGTTTTACAACCAGCTTCTTTTGCAAAAGCGGTAAGACGGCAATACCAATTTCAGATGGTCCGGAACTGATAAAAGGCGCCCCGGTTTTCTCTTCTTTCAATTCTAGCCGATCGGTATCTATCGCTAAGCCCTGCAAACCAAAGCTCCAACTCAAGCGCCCAAGATGCACCTGGCGATGAAATGATTGGCGCAGAGCCGTCTCGATGTGTCGACGAGCCCATTCTATGTTGCTTAACAAGGCAATAACTACAAGCACTGCAAGAGAGCTCAGCCACATTGCAAAGAACTTAAGGATGATGCGAAATTTCAGCCTGGATTCGTCTGCAGGCTGCGGCTCTTCGACTGATTCTCTGGTTAGCGGCTCCTGAACCATTCCTAGCCTGATTTCCTGCCTGATTTCCTGTTCGACTAATCACAAGAATGACTGAGTCGCTCGCGTTTTTTCCTCTATTTGAAAGACTTAATTGAGTGTCTGGTGTTCCCAGCAGTCTTAAAATAAACGGCGCCTGCTCTGGCTTCTACTCTGAAACAAGAGCTAAAGGCTATCATAATGAAGGATTGACGCCAAGAGGAATGATTCAAGGCAGTCTGACGTTATAATTGACTAAAGTCTCAAACCGCTTTCTCTTGGCAGCGTTCAGAGCATTTCAAGCAATATTACTATCGTTCTAACAACGAAACATTCGGTAAGCATCATGGGTCAACCAGAATCACGGGAAACTAAGATTTATTCAAGGGAAGAATTGGACCGCCTTTGTTTTCCGACCTTCGAACGGCTCTACACCGAGCTGGGAGAGCGCTATAAGGACTGGATCGTGGCTATTGAGCCGGAGACAGGTGATTATTTCATTGGTTTGGACGACTATGAGGTTTTGAATAGAGCGAGAAAGAAACATCCACGCTCGCAGTTCTTCGCATACAGGCTGAGCGATAATCCGGCTGTAGACACTCTTTGTTAATCCGTCAAAAGGGTCAGGTTCTTGAGAAATTCGGTAATCCAGGGTCGCATAGATGAGGCAGGTAAAGTTTTGCTGCCGGTTATTGTTATTGCAGCAGACGGCTTAGAAGTAGAAGTGGAAGCTGCTGTGTCTCTGGAATATGGCGGAGCCATGGCAATTAACGAAGAGCTGGCTGTGCGCCTGGGCTGGAGAAGGCTTGGCTCACGCAGAGTTGTTGTGGGTTTCCAGACGGTACTGATGGACCATTATCTCGGCACGATGGCACTGGGCGGCGAGCCTCATCAGGTAGTCGTGCTCGGTGGAATTAAAAATCGGGCAATAATTGGCGAAAAGTTTTTGTCAGGACGAAAACTTACACTCGACTTTTCACGCAGCAAAGTCGTCCTCGAATAGCTGGGATATAATGACTTCCCGAAGCGATGGCGGGTGTCATCGGAGGAAGAAAAATGTCCGAAAAGCGAGTTACGGTTATCGGTGGCGGTCTGGCTGGAACTGAAGCAGCCTGGCAACTGGCGCGCCGAGGCATACACGTCGACCTTTATGAAATGCGACCTGTAAAGATGACCGGCGCGCATCACACAAATAATCTTTCCGAACTGGTTTGCTCGAACAGCCTCGGTTCTTATGATAGCAAGAATGCTTCGGCGCTTCTCAAAGAAGAGATGCGAATTCTCGATTCACTGATTGTGCAATCGGCCTGGAACTGCAAAGTTCCGGCTGGTGGCGCGCTGGCAGTCGACAGAGAAGCTTTTGCAAACACAATTACTGAAGCAATCAGCGGCAATTCTTTTATCACCTTGCACAGGGAAGAAATAACGAGCATTCCAACCGATGGTGTATGCGTTGTAGCGACCGGACCTCTAACATCTGCAGCTCTAGCTGAGTCAATAAGCAGCACCACGGGCGAAGCTCAATTACATTTTTTCGATGCCGCAGCTCCAATTCTCACGCGCGAATCTGTCAACATGGAAATCGCCTATGAGAAAAGTCGCTATGACAAAGGTGAAGGCGTCTACATTAATTGCCCAATGAACAAAGAACAGTACCTCGCGTTTTGGACAGCCTTAACTGAAGGGGAAAGGGTTGAGCTCAAGGACTTCGAGAAAGACACACCATATTTTGAATCTTGCTTACCGGTCGAAGTCATCGCTTCAAGAGGTGTGGATACACTGCGATTTGGTCCGATGAAACCTGTTGGATTGGAAGACCCCAAGACTGGAAAACGAGCCTACGCAGTCGTTCAACTGAGACAAGACAATGCAGCCGCCAAGCTCTACAACATAGTTGGTTTTCAAACGAACTTGAAATGGCCTGACCAGAAACGAATCTTTGGACTGATACCAGGTTTGGAATCTGCCGAATTTGTCAGACTCGGCGTCATGCATCGCAACACTTATTTGAACAGCCCCGTGGTCTTGTCGCCTAGTTTGAACCTGCGCAAACGTCCCGATGTATTTTTTGCCGGTCAGTTGACTGGCGTAGAGGGCTACTCGGAGAGCACTGCCACTGGTATCATCGCTGCAATTAATGCAGCAAGACGATTAAATGGCGAGGAATTATTGACTTTGCCGGGTACTTGCATGATCGGAGCTTTAATACGCTACATCACTAGTGCTGACGCAAAGCACTTCCAACCAATAAATTCAAATTGGGGAATAATTGATACACCGGAAGAACTAATGAAAGTAAGAGATAAAGTGGCTAGAAGAGAAGAAGTTAGAAAAATTGCGCTTAGTACAATCGAGAGAATAAGCAAGGAACTCGTGTCAGTTCTTGCCGTATTGATGCTCATCGCACTGTCAGCCCTACCGGCAAGCGCCGAAGACATAAAGGCTAAAATTGTATCGGTGCAAGATGGAGACAGTCTTACAATTCTGCGTGATCAGAAAAAAGAGAAAGTTATTCTCTACGGAATAGACTGCCCAGAGATGGCTCAGGAATATGGACCCCAGGCGAAGAGTTTTACAGAACAAATTTGCAAGAATAAGATGGTCACTTTGACCTTACATGGTAAGGATCGCATGGGCAGAACCATTGCCGATGTTATTCTCGACGACGGCTGCAATCTGAATCAAGAGCTGGTTGAGAAGGGACTGGCCTGGTGGAGCGACAAGTACGCCCCCAAAGACGAAGAACTGAAACGGCTCCAGAACACTGCAAAGATAGCCAAGATTGGTATCTGGACCAGCGCTAAACCAGTTCCACCATGGATTTTCCGAAACGGTCAGAAATCAGTTCAAGCAGTCATTAAAGCTCCGAAAGAATAATACTTCCAATCCATAATCAACGGTGAGTTCTGATTGAAGAATCGCGAACACGAACCTGAAGACGAACAACAAAGGCCAGACAGCCCGAGTTCGTCTTCAAACCTGGTTGGAACACTAATTGACCAGAAGATGGAAGTACGGAAGATCATTGGCGAAGGTGGCAATGGAGTTGTTTACGAAGCATTCCACAGGCTACTTGAAAAAACAGTAGCAGTTAAAATCCTGAATAAGGTTCCAGAACAAAGTTCTGATTCATCATTGCGATTCAAGAATGAAGCTCAGGTCTTAAGTACATTTGATCATGAGAACATCGTACAGTTTCTTGCATTCTCGAGTCTCCCAGATGGTCGCAACTACATGGTTTTAGAGCGCCTAAAAGGTGAGACTCTTGCTGAGAAATTGAAAAAAAACGGTCCTCTGAAACAAGAAGAAGCCATTCCAATTTTCATCAAAATTTGCAAGTCCCTAGAATATGCGCACGAAAAGCATATTATCCACCGTGACCTCAAACCAGCCAACATAATGCTTTTAGAGGAACCCGACGAACGAATTGCAAAACTGCTCGACTTTGGAATATTCAAAGCACTTCAATCAAGCAATCAAAACCTGACTCAGACAGGCGTCATGTTGGGAACCGTAAACTACATGAGCCCAGAGCAATGTAGTGAAAAGGAACTCGATCAACGCTCTGACATTTATTCGCTAGCTTGCGTGATGTACGAGGCAATGGTGGGCACGCCGCCCATGGAAGATGCAAACGAGCTAGCAACGATGCACAACCACGTAAACAAACCATTACTCTCTGTGCCAGCTAAATATGGCATAAGCAAGAAATTTGCTGACTGCATTTTGCGTTGCTGCGAAAAGGACAGGACAAAGAGATTTCAGACTGCATCAGAATTGCTAATAGCATTAGAAGCATGCTCAAATTCCTCGGGCGAATCAGATTCAAGAAAAGTCCTTGAAAAAAAGTGGTTCTGGTCTATTGTAGCCGTCGGATTAATCATGGGGTTGATTACTCTTAGCGCCCTTCATTTTGGCAAAGCCCCCGAGAAAGTAGAACTCAAGGACCGGGCACGATACTTCAGCGAAAGTAGCGATATTAGCAACGACAAGTTGTTTGAGCAGGCAAACAGCTTTCTGATCTCAAATGCATCAAATAAGACGATAGCGCCTTTGAAGTTGGCTAAAATTGCCCAGAAATGCCTTCAATACAATATCACTGTCAAAAAGCAAAACGATGCTGGTTATTCAAAACGAGCTGTCTTTCAGAACATTTTGAACAGGCTCAGCCAAACCCATTTAGCAGACCCCAAAAGTGAATTAGAGAGGCTTTCATACCTGGCATTATTAAGCTCGTGGATTAGCAATTATGATGACACCATCAAATATCTGCGATTAATTTCAAAAACAATCGAGAAAGAACCAGAATTGATGCCAATGTTGCGCGACAACATACTTGCTTGCGAAGACGTTTTCGGACTTACAAAACGCTCAGACAACGCAAGAAAACTAAATGAGTATCTAGTCAGCATAACGCAAAACGATAATGTGGGTAGGGCTCTTGCGTTAACTCGGGAACTGCTTTTTCACACGGAATATTCATCAGAGAAGAGAAAGGCAATAGCCTTGCAAGCTGCGAACTCATTACGAAGAGCATTTGAAAAAGAGGAGTTCATCAATGTGTCCAGACTCGCAGAATTCTGCAGGCTTATTCGTCAGGATATCTCCGCAAATGAAATGCTTGAAATTACAGGATTTATGTACGGAGATCTTCCTACCGAAAAAAGTGATTTTTACAGTAATGAATCAGTCAATTTGATGAGCTACCGAGTAAACGCATTCATCGAAAATAATGAGCCGCAAAAGGCGCTGCAATACGCAACAGCACTGACTCGTGCAGTGCGACTGAATGAATTAAAACCAGACCTGAGAGATCAGGTGGAGATTATCTACTTAACCGCTCTGAAGTCCGGCGCCGCAAACAGAAAAGAAACTGTACTGAAGGAAGGTTTGACTTATTTGAGTAGAATCGACGCGGAGGACACAAAATATTTTTTGCCATCAAGCAAAGCTCTGATTCCAGTGCTTTATCCGGTGGAATATAGCCATCAAAGACTGTGGACAACAATAGGTCCATTACTGTCAAATCATCTGAATTCAGAGCCCGAGGAATCAGCGGCTCTGCTTCTTCAACTGGTTAGAGATTTTCAAAACAACACAGGTTCTAAAGCACAAAGGGAACAGACCAGGGTTCTTGAATTACTCGACCAGAACATTGACCGAGCTAAATTTTCAAACGCTCATATTTGTGAGGTATACACATACCTTGCAATTAAGTTTCCAGATAGAGCGCAGAACTACATAGACAAAGCTTGCAAGAAAACGAGCGCAGATGAGTTTTTGAATAAGGTCTTTGAACTTTGCCATAAACTCAAAACAAAGAATAAAGCTCTTAGCAGAGACTACTTACGCGTGGCAAGAATAGCAATGGACAGTCATCACGAATTGAGCAAGCGCGAGCCTGAATACCAGAAATTAGAAAAAGAAGCGGAATCAGCCGAAGCCGCCGACAACGAAAATGAATGAGCTGATTTCTAAAAGAAAAGTGCTTACTTCACGAAGCCGTGAACTTTAATGCTTCCACGAAGAGCCCATGGATTTGCAGACTCAATCACAACGTCGACCAATTTTCCAATCAAGAGTTCTGGTCCTTCAAAGTTTACGATCTTTCCTGTGCGTGTCCTGCCAGTCAGTCGCTCTTCATTACGAGAACTCTTACCTTCAACCAGGACTTCTTCCGTTCGCCCAAGATAAGCTTTGTTGCACTTATGAGCAACCTCATTAACGACAGAATTGAGGAATCGTAAGCGCTCAAACTTCTCAGTTTCCGGAACCTGATCTGGCCAGTTAGATGCAGGTGTGTGCGGACGCGGAGAATAAGCAGCAGTCATGCAGCTATCGAAACCCATTTCCTCAATGAAGTTTACGGTGTTCATGAACTCTTGCTCTGTTTCGCCTGGGAAGCCCACAATGAAATCAGATGTCAGTGCTGAGTTAGGAACTCTGGTCCTTATTTTGTCGACCATTTTTCTGTAAAAATCAGTCTTATATCCGCGAGCCATTCGCCTCAAGATGCGATCATCACCCGACTGAATTGGTATATGAAAGTTCTCGCAAGCATTCGCTGTTTCTGCCACGGCATCAATTATCTCTTCCTTCAAATCGCGCGGGTGCCCTGTCAAAAAGCGCACGCGCTTGATTTTCTCGATTTTTCCAGTTCTGCGAATAAGGTCACCGAGATGCAAAACCGGGTCTAAATCGTGACCGTAAGCAGTTACATTCTGCCCCAGCAGAGTCACTTCCAGATAGCCGGCATCTGCGAGTTCTTCAATTTCTCTAAGAATTTGATCGGCCGGACGGCTCTTCTCTCTTCCACGCACGTAAGGAACGATGCAATAAGTGCAGTTGTAATCACAACCATAAATAACCGAAACCCAGGCACTAATGTCACTCTGCCTTATAACTGGCATCTCGGGCAAATCTTCAGGCAGCTCCTGGTAAATTTCTACGACTCTCTTTTCACCGCCTCTGGCACGCATGACTAACTCAGGCAAACGGAAGAGATTATGAGTACCAAAAACAATATCGACGCCAGGCGAGCGCTTGAACATATTCGCGCCCTCATCCTGTGCTACACAGCCACCAACAGCAATCAGACTGCCTGGATTTATCGTTCGCTTTAGCTTGTGCCAGTGACCCAAATGACTGAATACTTTGTCTTCGGCGCCACCACGGATAGCGCATGTATTCAGTATTCGCAAGTCGGCGCTTTTGAGATCATCAGTTTTTGTGTAACCGATTTCTTCAAGCAATCCAAGCATGTTTTCGGAGTCTGCCTTGTTCATCTGGCAGCCGAATGTTTCGATATAAACGGTAGCTTGGGCTTTTTCAGATTTTGCTTCAGCGACTTTTTTGGTGTCAATAAGTGATTGTGTCATTTGACACGCTCCTAGAAAGCGATTTGGATCGCCCGCGAAAACAGGTACAGGCTTAAGTGTAACCTTAAAACCTGGAAACGCATACCCAGACCGACACTTTCCAAAGATTCTCTAAGGAAAAATTGAAAATCAAAGCCTTGAAAGCTCCAAAGTTCAGCTTAGATTGTATTTTTCTCATCACCAGAGCGGACTAATCCACGCACCAGAATGTCTCGCCCCAGTTGAATGTATTCTGGATCATGCAAGTTAATGGCTTGCTCGATGGACACAGCTCCATCAGAAGAAAGCCCTGATTTCGCCAGATCATCGGGAAGAAATTTCGGAGCGAGAATCCAGCAGACCTCGTCCACTAGACCTTCTTTGAGCAGCGCAGCCGCCAGCCTTCCACCGCCTTCGCATAGTACTGATTGAACTCCCTGCTGTGCAAGCCAGAGCAAAGCATTCTTCAAAGATGAGTTACCTTCTGAAAGCTCATGCAAATTCACCAACGTGCAGTTCTGTCCGTAGTCAGAAACCTTTTCTACCTTCCTGCTATCGTAAAAAATCGCAGTAATTAGATCTGGGGATGTAGTTTTGAAGAGTCGCAGTCCCTTAGTGAGATCCAGTCGAGGAGCGATAACAGCTCTATGCGGGTTACGGCTGTTTTCAATATCTCGAACATTCAGTTCAGGATCATCTTTCGCTACCGTGGCACCGCCAATCAGAACACAGTCATATGTATTGCGCAGTGAGTGAACAAAAGCCCTTGCTTCTGGTCCGGAAATCCAGCGGCTTTTTCCATCGCGATCAGCAATACGCCCATCAAGTGTACAAGCCATTTTCAGAGTCAGCCAGGGTAAACCTGAGCTGACTCGTTTGACAAATGCTCGATTGAGAACTTGACACTCCGTTTCGAGTTGAGAAAAATCGACCTTGATACCAGATTCGGTGAGTCTCTTTACGCCGGCTCCTGCAACTTTCGGGTTGGGATCAATCATGCCCACCACGACTCTTTTCACTCCACTAGCGATAACCCTATCAGCGCATGGTGGCGTTCTGCCGAAGTGCGAACACGGCTCTAGATTGACGTAAAGCGTTCCCCCCACACTTTTATCAGCTGATTGATCAAGCGCAAAAACTTCCGCATGAGGCATTCCAGCTTTCGGATGAAAGCCTTCTCCAACAATCTTGCCTTCGGCATCTAGAACCACGGCACCAACCATCGGATTTGGTGAGGTTCGTCCTTCAGCTTTACGCGCAAGAGCGATGCATCGCTGCATCATTTCGCGATCGACCTGGGACTGCTCCATCAATGCATTACTTTCAGGTGCACAGCTGTTTGTCGCAGGTCAGTAGCACCTCGCAATTTCGATATTCTATCTTCAACGTGCTTTGCCTCGGTATCTAGCCCGTTGTTGCGCAGGAAGTTGGCGTACTGCTCAAGCACGCTGGACATGTCCTTTTGATTCACTTCTGCGGAGTCTTCCATCGCCTTAACAGCTCTTTCGAAGGATACTTTGGCCTTTTTCGGGTCCTTCAACTGCACATAACAATTAGCAGTGTTTATTTCAGCAAAAGCTGTCATCGGATGATTGTCACCAAATAGCTTTCTGCTCAAATCGAGCGCCTTCTGAAAGTGAGGAAGAGCTTCTTTGGGGCGTTTCTCCGCCAGTTCCATCTGACCAATCTTATTTAAGAGCCCGGTGACTTGTGGATTGCCACCAGTCAAAACCTTTTCACGAATCGTCAAACTCTGCAAATAGGCTTTGATTGCAGGAGCAGACTGGTCGAGCATCATATGGATGTCGCCTTGCAGTTCTAGTATCTGCGAAATATAGGCTGTGTCTCCCTTCTCAAGCTTCTTAGCGAGAGTCAAAAGTTCACTTGCCTTGGACAATGATTCCTTTTTTTGTCCAGCAGCTAACAAGATGCGCGACTGTTTTTCGAGATAATCTGCAAGCTCGTGAGAGCCCTTTGTGTTCCGCTTGCGAGCCAGATTTATTGCTCTCTCCATTAAGTGATTTGCTTCTTCAAACCTGTGCTGTCTGCAATGAACTTGGGCGAGATTGCACAAGGCAGAAGCTGTATCAATTTCGTCTTCACCTACGCGATCCATGAAAATGTTCAAGGCACGCTTCAGAAGAATCTCGGCTTCGCGCAAATTATTGGCTCCAGCATAAAGGTCAGCTAACTCAATGCATTTTTTTGCGACATCAACATGCTCTGGGGTTAGTTCTTGTTCAAGTTTTATCAACTCGTCAGAACAACGTAAAAGTAGTTCTAAATGACGTTGATCAGCGGGATGTTCTCGCCTCCATCCCAATAATTTCAAAGCATCCGCCAAACTGCGATTCATGCGACAAGCTGTTTTGAGCGCGCGAATCACAATATAACCAGGAATGCCACCATCCTTCATTAGAAGTTGAGTGTGCATTGCTCTCTGCAAGTCTTCCTCGTTGAGCTGCTTCAAATTGATGAGTGCTCTACCAATGGGAATGCTGTATTTCTCAGCGACTTTCAAGCCTTCATCAATCTGCTGTTGTTGAACAATGCCGGACTCTACGAGCAACTCACCAGTAGGGCGGCTCTCTGGTCCGTGCTCTGACTGGCGGCAAATCAAAACAAGCTTGCGCAGACTCGATAGCATTTCAGGGTCGTCAGCTTCGAGCAGTTTTTCTTTTATACCAATCGAAGACAGGTAGAGGCGTTCTGCTTGCAAAAACTCTGACTGAACATCATAAAGCTCTGCCAGATCTTCCAAACATTTTGCCACCGCCAGGTTTCGTTCGCCCAAAAGGCTGAGTTTGATTTCGTAAACCTGCCAATAATTCTTCTCGGCTTCGGCAAAGCGATCTTGAGCGAAATAATGTTCGCCAATTTGTGAAAGCAGATTGGCCATCTCAAGGCTCTGAGCACCGAAGCACTCTTCAACAACTTGATGCGCTCTGTTGTACAGCAGTTCTGCATCGAGAAACTTCCTATTTGCAGTCAGCAACTCGGCAAGCTTCAAACAGGCAGCAGCGGTTTCTGGATGGTCGTGACCAAAAGATGACTCGCAGTTGTGCAATTGTTCTCTTGCAACAGCAATGCTTATAGCTTCGCCTTCAACATATTTTTCAGAAAACCAACCAATCTTCTTCAGAGCTTTATCGATGGAAATATGGCTGCTTGACGCCAGCGAAATAGCTTTTACAGCAAGTCTCGCGGGCAGGCGGTCCATTTTCATGAGCGCTTGCGAATGCAAGACTGACTCCAGATCTTCCTCGCGAAGCAATTTCAAAGTAATGAGAACTCGACCAAGAGGCAAACTGTGCCTTCTAGCGTAATCGAGCCCCTCATTGAGGCGCTCAGCAGGCACCAACCCGGCTCCTACCAGCAGTTCGCCAAGCTTCCGGGGTTTGTCATCGAGTTCGCTCATGACTTCTACATCTCCAGCTCAAATACAGGGTTGTAAGCGTATCAGGTGAGATGAACATATGGAAGAGTGTAAGCAATTTTATTTGCGATTTAAGCTTTGGAGCCCGCTGCAGCTGGCTGCCAAAAATTCATTAAGCTGGAAAAGTGAGCAAGCTGGAAAAAAAGAGGAACCGCTAAGGGTTCCTCTTTTGCATTTCAATAGTTTGAAACTACAGAGCAATACTATTAGCCGAAGAATACTTCTGCTACTTTGTACATCTCTTCGTCGAGTGTCTTCAGGGCACCAACACCTTCTTCAATTGGAACATTGACAATTTTGGTTCCTTGAAGCGCAACCATCAAACCGAATTTGCCCTCATGAACCAGGTCTGCAGCGCGAACGCCAAATCTGGTTCCAAGAATTCTGTCGAAAGCGCTTGGAGCGCCACCACGTTGCAAGTGACCCAGAGTCATGGCACGGGTTTCATAGCCAGTTTCTCTCTCGATAATCTTAGCGATTTGCTCACCAATTCCACCAAGTTTAACGTGACCGAAAGCATCAAGCTCTTTGTCCTTGAGAATTTCTTCTTCAGCCAGCTTTGCGCCTTCAGCAACAACGATAATTGAGAAGAGTCTGCCACGAGCATGACGCTTTTTGATTACCTGAAGCATCTCTTTAATTTCAACGGGCTTTTCCGGAATACAGATATAGTCAGCACCACCAGCGATACCGCCGTAGCAGGCGATCCATCCGGCATGTCTACCCATAACTTCGCAGACCAGTACTCGGTTATGCGACTCGGCAGTCGTGTGCAATCGGTCTAGTGCTTCACACACGATGTTTACTGCGGTGTCAAAACCGAATGTGTAATCAGTAGCGCTCAAGTCATTGTCAATTGTCTTGGGAACGCAAACGACTGGAAGGTTGTACTGCTTGTACAGTTTGTTCGCAACTCCTGTTGTGTCTTCTCCACCAACAGCAATGAGTGCGTCAAGGTTGTTTTTTTTCATTGATTCCAGAACTTTTTCTGGACCACCTTCAACTTTGAAGGGGTTAGTTCTAGAAGTTCTGATGATTGTTCCGCCTCTTTGAATAAGCCCGCCGGTTGATTGCAAGCTCAGGGGCATAACCAGATTTTCCACCGGTCCACGCCAGCCTTCGAGGAAGCCGATCACTTCAGAACCGTAGTCTTTGGCACTTCTTTTAACAACTGCTCTTATCACGGCATTGAGACCTGGACAGTCGCCGCCGCCGGTAAGGATGCCAATTCGCATGTTTATCGCCTCTCTATAATGTAATGGCAGGGTCGCCAAGTGTCATTTTGGCGCAGCCTGATTATACTGGGACTGGCCTTGTGCCCCGCGATCATTACAAATAGTGCGTTTACGAACTTTACTTTCTGGCAGTGTCAAGAGCCTAGTATGGCTGAGAAAATAGGAGCGAAAGCTCTTCTAGCTCAGGGTTTACATCAGTTATATACAAGAAGATTCTCTCACAAGAATTCTTCACTTGATTATTTGAACAAGAGCGAACCAAATTAGCGACTTGATTTAATGTCGACAAATGGTCTCCTTTTACAGTTTGAGAAACCGTTTGTTTGTTAGAGGACCATTTGCCTGTTCCGAACCATGAACCGTTTACAGCCGAATTCATTGAGATACCCCGATTTCACTCTACCCTATCGAATATTGCATCATCTTCTGCGTGCTCAGATGTATCCGATGCCCGCAAAAATTTGACGGACTTCCGCAGGTTTTAGATTAAACCGAACTCTGGAACATTCTTTACTGGAGGGCATTCTCACGCAGAAATCACGCGTTTTAGTAAAAGCCCCAATGCAAGCGAAACCGAGGCTGGCAAACAGAATTCCTGCAGCATCAATTCAACGACTTAGACTAAGTAGACAACACCACATACGGTGCTGATTTATTTTCAATCGCTACCAAGATACCTCAATTGGGTCAAAATCTAATTCAACAGCGATGGAAGATGCCAGATCTTGAATTATGAAATGGATCACAGAAAGCCGCAGACAGTAAATGACTTCTCAAGCGTAAGTAAGGAGCATTGAGGACTGTTAAGCCAACATATCGAACATTTCATGATCATTTATAGGTAAACGAGTACAGCAACGTAAAATTCGATAGCCATAAGCAGAACCTAGCGTTCGGAAGCTGTGGCTAGGCGACATGCCTGCTACATCTCAACATCTTGAGGAGAGGGATTGTGGACCTTTACGAATACGAAGCCAAACGAATTTTTGCGGAATTTGGAATCAAAACTCCGCCCAGCGTCAGAATCACTAAGCCAGAACAACTGCGCACAGTTCATTTCGGTTACCCGCTGACTTTGAAGTGCCAGGTACTCTCAGGTGGACGTGGCAAAGCAGGCGGAATCAAGTTTGCAAAAGACCTGGAAGAAGGCGAAAAACTCGCTGAAACTTTGCTCGGCTTGACCATCAAGAATTCCAAAACCGAGAGCTTGCTCGTCGAGCCAAAGTGCGACCTCAAAAAAGAGATGTATTTAGCAATCACTTTAGACCGCGCTCGTGCGTGCCCAATTTTCATCGCTGCAGCGGACGGTGGAATTGAAATTGAAAGCAACGACAAAATCGTGACAGTTCCAATCACATACCCATACTCCGCATTCCAGGGTAGAAAAGTTGCTCAAGCTATGGGCTTGAAAGGCGCCCTGGCTGCGAAGATTGCCGATGTTGCTAACAAGCTGTATCGCTGCTTCGAAGAATTGGATCTCGACCTTGCAGAAATCAACCCGCTTGTTGTCACCAAGGGTGATGATGTACTTGCGCTTGATGGAAAGATGACAGTCAATGACGATTCACTCGGACGCCAGGAAAGATTCAACGGCTGGGCTGATAAGCATATGAGCGACCTGCCGGAACGCGAACGCAAATCGAAGAAAGCTGGACTCAACCTGGTCGAACTCGAAGGCAACATCGGCATCATGTGCAACGGCGCAGGCTTGACGATGGCCACAATGGACATGGTTAAGAACTTTGGTGGCAACCCAAGTAACTTCCTTGATGCTGGCGGCGGAAGCGATTCCGAAAAGACACTCGCTGGTCTGGAAATCATCAGCGAAAACCCAACCGTAAAAGTAATTCTTCTGAACATTCTCGGCGGAATCACTGCATGCGATGAAGTTGCAACAGCACTCGTTGAATTCATGAAGCGCCACCCAGATCGCAAAATGGTTGTTCGCCTTCGTGGCAACAATCAGGATATTGCAGAAAAGATGCTCGCTGAGTCGGGCACCAAACTATATCCAGATATCGAGGACGCCGTTAAAGCAGCTGTAGCTGCCGCTAAGTAGTACCAATTGGCTAGGAGATAAGAAAGTGATTCTCGTAAATAAGAACACCAAAGTAATCGTGCAAGGCGCCACAGGTAAGATGGGTGCAGCACACACCAAGCGCATGCTTGCCTACGGTACTCAAGTCGTAGGTGGCGTCACACCAGGTCGCGGCGGCTCGAAAGTTCCTGGCACAGAATTGCCAGTGTTCGACACCGTTAGAGAAGCTATGGACGCAACTGGCGCTACAGCCACCGTTGTATTCGTACCACCATATTTGGTGCTCGATGCGTCGTGCGAAGCTATCGATGCAGGCATCAGCTTGTTGGTAGTTATCACCGAAGGCATGCCACCACAAGACACAGCAAAGCTTGTTGCTCAAGCAAAAGCTAAAGGCGTCAAAATGGTGGGACCAAACTGCCCAGGCGTGATCACACCATCAGAAGCGTTGCTCGGAATTCTTCCTGGCTCAATCTTCAAGAAGGGACCAGTTGGAATGGTCAGCAAGAGCGGAACGTTAACATACGAAATCGCACTTGCACTAACAGACAACAACATGGGTCAATCAACCTGCGTTGGCGTTGGTGGCGACCCAGTGAAAGGCATGGAATACCCTGAAGTATTGACCATGTTTGAAAACGACCCCGAAACTGAAGTAATTGTTCTCATCGGAGAAATCGGTGGAACAGCTGAAGAAGAAGCTGCTGAATTCATTAAGCACAACATCAAAAAGCCTGTTGTTGCGTACATTGCTGGTCAAACCGCACCTCCCGGGAAGCGCATGGGTCACGCCGGCGCCATCATATCTGGTGACAAGGGAACAGCAGCATCCAAGATGAAGGCGCTTCAAGCTGTCGGCATCGAAGTTGCAATGACTCCTCGCGAAGTTGCTGAAAAAGCAGCCAAATTGGTCAAACAACCAGTAAGCAAATAAGCATTAGCTTAGTTCTATCAAGAAAGCCGAGTCAAAAGACTCGGCTTTTCTTTTATGTTCAAGGTCTTCTTGTGCAGCAGCCGGGGAACACGGTTGATTGCCAGCACGAGGATCTAGCAGCACAATCTATCAGCCACGGATCAACCAGCAGCCACACGGATCAACCAGCAGCAGCAAGGATCAACAGCAGCAAGGCTCCATCAACAGCAGCAAGAATCAGCCACATAAGCAATCAACTTTTACTTACGCGAAGAAAAAGCATAGCCCTGCTTCTTGTTCATCGAAACGTAAGCTGCGCAAGACTTCAGTACATGCAGATATGCTGAACGGTCAGAACCTAAATCACTCGACTTCAAGCCTTTAGCCAACTCTGTCGTTAGGAGATATGGCAACGAAATATCCGCAGTCAGCAAACTCGAATGCCTGACTTCATTTCTAACTGGAAATTCTGATTGCAGACGCTCAGCAGAATTAGATAAGACCAGTGTCTTACCCATCTCCACTTGAACAGCACCGTTTGGAGTTAGAACTTCAACTTGCCCTCGCTGCTTATCGGCAAGATTCACGATTTCAGTGCTTTCTTTTCCTACTCTTGCATAGAGAACGACGCCCCTTTTTACGGTACAAACTAATCCACCCAGAACTAACTTGGTATCAGTTTTTGGAACAAGTATTAGCGTTCCATGTGAGACATGCAATTCATTCGAAGCATCTTCAACACAAAGATCAGGAGTGCTGAAGATGACACTGGCAGCCACTTCTGCTCGTTGAACCTCACTCAATTTCAAGTTACAGGAAGTGAAAGCTATTGGACGTAAGTTAGAGTCGTCAGCTTTAGCGGAATGAGGTCCCCCCGCTGATTGAAAAAATACAGGACCTCCACTTTGTCCATTAGATTCACGAAGTTTGCTATTTATAGCGGCACCACTTAAGGTATTCAACGAAGACGAGGCAGCTGATTGATTTAAAACAAAGCTGTTCAGATTGGACACAAGATGACTCCCTATTGCGTCTCCTGAGGCAGGGCGGAATTCACTATTAATAAGAGCAGAACTGCTTGCAGGCGGAGCTAGAGCAGTTGCTTTCAGAGCAGCTCCAGTTAGAGAAGCGGCCTGAGCCGCAGATGGATCCACAGGGTCAGCTGTGATAACCACCCCGCCCCCAAGAGTGATCAATTGCGGAGAACCTGCACCGGTGTCAAAGAGAACAGCTTGCCCTATCAGGTTAAGTACATTTCCTGGAGAACTTACCTTCACGGAAGAACCTGATGTCTGCCCCAATGAGTAAACACCACCGCCAGTGACTTTACCCAGACTCAGACCAGCAGGCAAAACTTGACCCGACACGAGAGATCCAAAGGTCGCGCCAACAAGAAATCCAACTGAACCGCTAGAGCCAGCTATCGGCGACATTGTTGAAATCTTCGCGCCCTTACCCACATCTATGAGTCCGGTCGCGTTAGCATTCTGGAAGAGAATTGAACCAGAACTGGTAGAGATTTTTGCCGATGGAGCAATGTTCAAATTGGACGCACCACCTGTAGTACTGACAATTATGGTTCCTTGCAGAGATGTGAAGGCAGCTCGCGAAGTCACACTGTTAACTGTCAAAGTTCCGTTATTAGTGAAAGTAAAACTTCCACCTGAGCTCGAGTTTTTCAAAATAACGTTGGCTCCGGTATTAGAGATATTTACTCCCCCGGCGACTCCACTGCTGACATTTGCAGTAATCGACGAAGTCACTGCAGTCAGCATGGGAGTGCTGCCACCGATAGCGCCAGAGCCAGTGGACAAACCAAGGTTCGAGGCAGATATGGTAGCGAATCCTAGAATGGACCCCACCCCCGCCGTGCTTAGCGTCATGTTGTTTGTAGCCGTAATCGGGCTTGAAATAGCAATTCCAGCAGCACCGCCAGCATGCAAGTTTATGTCTGACGCAGTGAAACTATTAGAAACAAGAATAGCGCCCAATGCATCTGGACCAGTCGTAGAAAGCTGGAATGTCTTAACCGTAGTAGTGGTTGTTACAAGAGACACTTGCCCATTGTTGGTGATAAAAACATTTCCAGTGGCATCAGGGTTCAGCAGAATAGAAGCTGGTCTTCCACTGCTCGTACCGATGTTAACGGCTGCCGTTCCAATCGAGGTATTGCTTCCCAACGCGGACAGATTCAAGTTAGGAACCGATAGGGTAGTGCCTTTAGCGGCTTGAAAGATATTTCCACTAGACAGAAGCGACAATGTAGCTGGACTTCCATCAGTAAGCTTTACTGTCGCGCCGGCAGCAATGGAGATATCACCAGATGTGGTGCTAGCGGTTACAGCGGCGCTGTTAGACAGAACAGAAGAGCCAACAAGACGGAGCGAAGCGCCCTGGTAAGAGGCGGGCGCTAGCTTAGTGGCGAAGGTGAGGTCAACAGCTGCAGTTTTGCCCACAAGGTTGCTCAGAAGAATTGTATTGGTAGTACCAGTATTTGAAAGCGATACCACAGGGCTAGAAATAGCAGCAGCCGTTCCAGATTGCGTCAATTTGCTATTCGAAAAAACAGTAACGGATTTGCCAGCAGTTATCGCAAACTTGCTGGTTGAATCGAAGGTAACGGGAGCAAGCGTGCTGATTGAGAACATAGAGCCGGCAGACGAATTCTTCACTGTTAGTCCAACAGCGCCTTTTGTGAGATCTGCCGCCCCAGAAATATATACACTGCCTTTGCTGGCTTCGGCTTGCAAACTCAAGGCTATGTTGTTTGAGCCCGTGTCGAGAACCAGAGGTCTTGATGCTGAGCCTATATCTCCAGTCGAATCAATTTTCAAACTCACGTCGTTAGATAAAATTGCATATGGCACAACGGATACATCAGCATTAATGTTGCCGGATTTGACCTCTAGGTTAAAGCTACCGGTCACAGCCATATCGGCAAACACTACCCCTGTTGAGCTAAGAAGATTGACAGCACTGCTTGTGTTCAAGCGTAAGCTGCCACCTTTTATGCCCAGCGGATTGGCTCCTCCAACAACAAGACCATCGAGCCTGAGCTGACTCGAGTTTATTGAAATAGCAGTAGCAGATGCTTGAGTGATAGCACCTCCTGTACTTGATATAGCAAGAAAAGATGGTGTATTGATGCTTGCACCAGTCGCAAATGTGACGTTGTTGCCTAATGAAAGCAATGAGAAGGAATCACTTGTGCTCTTGCCCACGTTAGAAACGCCAGAGAAGGTGACAGCACCACTTTGAGCAAGCACTACTGGTCCAACAGATTGAATGTTCAAAGAAGTAGACTCTACGACAACGGTTCCACCGCCAAAGCTACCGAACCCGATGCCAGCAGTTCCGGCAACAAGATTAAGTGCTGTAGCGGCCTTTAATGACGCTGTATTTGCAGCGACGGAAATACCTGCCTTCGAATTCAGAGTTATACTGCTCAACGAAATGATCGCAGCCCCTGGATCAAAAATAATGTTCCCGCCAGATGCTAATGAAAACGACCCGGCATTGATGGGCGTACTCGTTATCTCAACACCGTTATTCGCAGAACTACTTATGAACAGGGGTGCACTCGCCGAATCTGTTTGCAAAAGAATTGGATTAGTATTTCCAGCGACATTACCAATATTGACCGGAATTGCACTAGTGCCAATTCCATGCGGATTGCTCGAAGTTAGTAAAATCGCTGGACTCAAAATCGCTGGAGTTGTTTTGAGAGCCGAAATATTTCCTACTGCAATACTAGCAGTACCACCCGCAAAGTTAGGTTTCGTATTGTCCAGAATGATGGAGTTTCCTCCAGTCAACTGAAAGACCCCACCTACAGAAAACGAAACGGTCATATCTGAGACGCTCTCTACCGACGCGCCATTTCCTTGCACAGCGACGTCCGTGTTAACAACCAATCGGTTTACGTCAGCATAAATAGGATTGGGTGTAGAGCCCAGTTGACCATTCAAATTAGCATTTCCAAGAAATAATGCAGAAGCATCAATTACACTCGGGGTCTGCTCTTGCATGTTACCTATTCCAGTTGGCATGAGCGTAACAGCAGCAGCTGAACTAATACTATCGGTCAGAAGCAAAGTCCCAGCCGAAAGCGCATCAAGCGTAATTGAGCTGCCCTTGCTTGGAGTCGCGCCACTCACGACAGGTCCAACAGTTAGCCCAGGGGAACTCAGGAAAATGGTGCCGGAGTTACTCACTGCATTTGCAATGTTGAGTGATCGCCCAAAAAGACTAGCATTATTAATTTGCACGTTGCCCCGATTTGCACTCACCACTGCTATGGGAAAGGGAGTAACCGGTGATGTGAGGAAGGCGTTAGCGCTTCCAATGTTCAGCCCCCCAGCACCAAAAAAGACCATACTTGATGAGTTAGACAACTTCGCGGAAATGCCACTCGGCGCTGTTGCAGACCCTATCAAAGTAAATGGCGTAGCAGAGCGCGATACGATTGGCACAAGAACGTTGTTGTCATTTTGCACTGTTAACGTGATTACAGTACCACCCTTCTTTGCACCAAGTTGATCATTTATTGCGACGTAGCCACCAGGGTTGAACGCAGCTGGCGCTGTATTTCCATTGAAGGTAATTTGAACATTTAGCGCATTTCCTTGAATTGAAGGAGAGGAACTCACGAAGTTGGGGCTTATCACCAGATTAGGCGAGCTAGCTCCAGATTGAGTTTGAGTGGTGCCCGAACTAACGCTGCCACTGGCTATCAAGTAAATACCACCAGCCTGGTTGCCAGCCCCAGAGGCACTAGTATCAATACCAGAAGAAGCTAGTATGGAAGCAGCGCTGCTAAGAAAAACAGACCCGCCTACGCCACCAGTGCCACTGGCGGAGCCCTTTGCAGTGACTGATTGCAGCTGTATATTGCCAGTGGCCGAAATGGATACGGGTGCAGCGGCAGCAGAGAGACTTGTATTACTGGAGTCTATGCTTGTTCCAGTTATCACGCCGGGCGTTGGACAGGTCGAACAAGTACTCGTACTGATAATAACAACCGAGCCAGACTTTTGAGTTGCTGAACCAGACGCACTCGTTGTGATGTTAGTGAAATTTATCGTACCTGAAGAGTTGGCAGAACCGGCTCCTATAAATACAGAGCCAGCGGCTGCGTCAGCGGATTTTGTGTCAATATCGCCGACATTCACATTACCAGAACTAACAAGATTCACCTTCCCCGAGGGGAAACCGCTAGCGCCATCAGTTGTGATCGTACCTAGAATATTTAGATCGGAGTTAGCGGGATCTTTGCCGTTTGCGCCTGCAAGCAAATTCACTGCACCACCCGGCCGTCCAGAATTACCAGTGGTGTTAATGTTGGAACTTACCTGGGTGCTAAGACCAGATAACACGTAAACTTGCCCACCTCCTGTTGAGATTGATTTGATTTGAATGGCAGAGTTTGCTAAAGCACCGCCAAGAATTCCTCCCTGTAAAACTCTGCCATCAACTGGGTCAAGCACCATTGGATTTGTTGGAGACACATTTGGTTGAGTGGTGCTTATTATCATGTGTCCGCCAGAGAGTCCACTTGAGCCCACACCAGTGCCACCAGCTGAATTCAAATCGGGCAACACAATACTGGGATTTGCAGATGTGTTCAAAGAGCCACCTGCAACTGCAAAGATATGACCTGACGAACCGCTACCTGCTCCCAGAGTGGAAATGCTGCTTGCAAGCGGGAACTTAATCGTTCCAGAACCAGCCGCAGAGCCAGAGAATGCTGACATTTCGACATTTCCAGCACTTCCCGGACTCGTTAAAGGATCAGTTACGATACCCTGAAATGAGCTTCCTGTGAAATCAATTTTCCCTCCAGTGCTGCTGGCACCTGTAATGGTGATTGGTACAGTAGAGGACAGATAGGGTGATGGCGTAAATTTAGCACCTGCTACAAGGTAGACATTGCCACCGTTAGTCCCTCTGGTATCAATTTTGTTTGTGATACCATTTGTCCAGGTAATGTCTTTTCCGGCAACCACAACAAGCGGGGCGCCGTTGGTCATTTGGTCCGACAAAGGAACATTTCCTGTATTTGCAATTATTGGATCTCCGGATACATTCCAGGTTCCAACGCTTAAGTTCGGAGAATCTGCAAACAAATGTGCATTGCAAGCTTCAGCATTCACAACGCCACTAACTTTTGAGACGTTTGCAAAAACATCAACGCCTTTCAAATTTAGTGAATTGGATAAGTAGTCACCAGCAATCAGACTCAGGTTCTGCACTGACTGGGCACTAATGCCACCGCTTAAAGCTTCAATAACACCATGATTGTTATTAAGCAAAAGAGAAGACTCGGTATAACTGGAAACTTGACTTAGCAAAGCCTGGCTCAAAACAGCATATTGCGCCGCGCTTGCAGAATTCAAGCTAATGTCGCCTGAGTGGCTTTGTATCAACCCGGTGTTAATTATGCCACCGGCACCAGCAAATAGATTTATAGCATTTCCTGCTTGTATAAGGGCAGTATGACCAGTTCCACTGATATTAGTAATGGAATTGCCGGCGAACAAATTCAACCCCGACGCACTAGATATGGTGCCGGCATTAACGATGTTGTTCAGAGCACTGATGCTAAGCGTCAGATTGTCTAGAGATGCAATAGAGGCTCCACTGCGAACAAATACATTCTGAGCATTCAAATTCGCCTGGCTTACTTCGGCCCCCCTGAAGACAAGACGACCAGAATCAACGAGCGAACCTTGAATATTCAACGATTGAGAATTCTTGTCAGCAATGTTTACCAGAGTTACTCCCCGGGGAATCTGAACATCGCCCTGATAGTTGCCACCATTGATTACAAAAGTTTTGATTCCGGAGTGCAGAATTTGATTCAACGCACTGGCAGAAGGGACTACGGGAGCACCGACATGAGAGCCCGGACGAGTTCCCTGACTGCTCGGCAATTCTTGTCCGAAAGCTGGAGTGTATGTGCATATAGTAGACAGGAATACAGTAGCTGCTAAGGCCAGGTTTGAGCTAGTACAAACTGCGCTTATTGTGCCAGTACGAATCTTCGGTCCACAAATCTTCCTCATAGCACAACTCCTGCTTGGTGCCGACACAATACAGGCGAATAGTACAAGATTGACTCCAGAAGTACATTAGAGGGCAAAACCTCTCAAACTCGATAGGGCCTGCTGCACCTACCTAAGTGCAATGATTCCCCTCCGAGCGGATTCTCCCCCCTCTTGCAATAAAATCAGCGCAGCTCCCGCAGAAATATTTGAACCGCTTTCAGCCCAATAGGAAAGCACGAAATTTGGTTCATTATCAAATATTTCAAGTGGCAGGCAAACTGCTATTATTTGTTCAGTACGTGAACTATGAAGGCGACCCGACATGCAAAAAAGACTAAATGGAACAGCACCATATTCAGTGAAAGGATTTATACCAATCACGATATTCGCTGCACTTTTACTTTCAAACATCGGCTTTGTTACTGCAAAACCGGAAGCTAATCTCTGGTCGCTCGATCAAACTCATTGCAAAGCCATTTTTGCCGCAACACATGACACTCTGTCGCCCGTAACCGGATGGTTCGACAATGTCAGCGGAACAGTCGAGTATGACGGAAAGAATCTAGCCACAGCCAAAGTTCTTGCATACATAAACACCGACAGCCTTGATTCAGGTTCACAGCTTCGCGATATGCACCTTCGTTCAGAACATTTTTTTGACGTAAAGAAATATCCCATAATGGAATTTCGCTCCACCAAGATAACCCCGACGGGTTCTGGGAAATTCAAAATGCAGGGAGACCTCAAAATAAGAGGAATAAGCAAGAGTGTGAGCCTGGATTGCGAAGGTCCAAAAGGTCCTGTCTATGACGACAGCCATAAACAAACATACATCGGCATCACAGCAAAAACGAAAATCAACAAAAACGATTTCGGCATGACTTGGAATAGAGATGTCGCAAAGGGAATCAAAATGGTATCGGACGAAGCGCAAATTACATTAGAAATAGAAGCAGTCAAAGTATCTCGCCGCTGAGTCAAGCGCCATCCGTACAGGAGCCAGGGATAGGGCTGGGAACAGGGCAAGCGCTTAATAAGAACCAGAACCTGTACTCACACCACTCATTATCGCTGACTTCCTGCCACCATTTCGAATCAAATCCTTCAGATACCAGGCGATGTCATTTTCTTGCATTGGTGCCCGTTTAATTAGCCTTGCAAGCCGTGCTGCAATCTCTCGGTCATCAGGATTGTATTGATAAGCACTCGTATAACTTTTTAGAGCAGCGGCATAATCACCAGTTTTTTCCTGCAAAATACCTAATCGCAAGTAAGGTCGTCCATGATAAGGAGACATTGTAATGCCGTCGCCAAAAACTTTTTGAGCTGCTTTATCGGCACCAGCTTTCGCCAAAACATCTCCACAGGCAAAGTACAAGAGCGCCAGGGACTCTGAGTTAAAGACATAACGGGTAGCCATTTGCAAGGAATTAGTCAACTCCGTCACTTTGACGTGGCGAAGAATCATGCCAATTCTGACCTTCAGTTGCTCGACAGTTTCTCTTTCAGTCATTGGAGTCAAACTCAAACAAACTAGAGTCGGCTCGATTGCTTCTGAGTATTCGTTATTGCTTATTAAAGCCCTAGAAAGTAAATCAGCTACGGCACGTTTGTCCTGAACACCCGCATAAGCAATTCTCAGAGCGGGAATCGCTCTTTCAAACTCACCCATCGCCATCAGTGCTTGAGCCTTCGCCAGGTTTGCAGCAGGGTGATCTTTTTTCAAAGCCAAATCTTTTTCAGCCAGAATAAGAGCGTCTCTGAATCTGCTCTGCTTCAATCTCACGGCAGCTATTGCAGTATAAATACCAGGCGATGAAGGATTTCTATCAAGAGCTAGTCCATAAAAGAACTCGGCTTTAGCCAATTCTCCGCGCATTCTTGCGAGCATTCCTTGCATGAGCAAAACTGACGGATCATTTGGAAATCTTCTTTCAACATAACGAAGATACTCGTATGCAGCCATGCCGCCCTGCGCGGCAAGTTTATTTTGAAACAGATTTAGAACGGAAGTTGGTTTTGTTGGATCAAGCTGATCAACTCGCTTAAACTCTTCGTCTGCCATAGATTCAAAACCGAGCAGTTGGAAAATTTTTCCCAACATCATGTGCGCCTCGATGTTATTGGGTTCTCTCACGAGCAATGCTTGCAACTTTTCCATAGCGCCTTTGACGTCTCTGTCGCTATCAAGCTGAGCTTGTATCATTGCAACTTCGTCAGGTTTACCACCGTGTGAATGCTGGTTTTCAGCATATACGTTCTGAGAGGAGAAAAAGAGCAAGGTAACAAAAAGTCCTTTGGTGACAAGGTCCACCCACTTAGCTTGTATGCCAATCTCATCAAGAACTTTGCAATACATTTTCTACCTCACTCAATCACGTGTTAAGTTAGCACATAAGAGTATATAATTCACCAAAGACCCTTTAGAGGTTCCAAATATGCTTAATAAGCTGCAAGGTCTCACGCTGGCATCAGGTTTATTGATAGTCACGTCATGCCAAACAAACACCACACCTAAAAGCAGCACTACAAGCTCAGTTGAACCCAGACAAGCCAGCCTGCCGGCTAGACAGCAAGAAGAAGAGCACGACGCAAGCTGGTATCAGCAAAAAATCAAAACTATGAAAGCAGCAGATGCGAGCGCCACAGACCTGCTGCCTGTTTATGAACAGCTAATTACTCAGTTAGTAAAAAGCGGCAAGAAAAAAGAAGCACTCGAATATGCAAATACCTCTGTATCCATGGCAGAACGTCACTACGGTCCCGACAATGTGCACGTGATTCCGCAGGTGATACTTCTTCAGAAAGTTGCTTCTTCTATTCCAGAAAGACAAATAGTTTCGCAGTGTATTGATAAAACAATACTACTGCAAGAGAAAGCGAGCGGAGCTGAAAGCATGCCAGTTATGTGGCTCTTAGATAGTTACGCGCGAAGTAAATCACAGTCGTGTGGCGACGAAATTGATGCAGAAAAACTCAGGAGACTAGTACGCCTCCGTGAGAAGTTCACACCAAAAGACGATATAGAAACAATCAGAGACAAGAGCATTTTAGCAAACTGCCTCTATCACAAAGGGCAATTCACAGAGTCGTACAAGATTTACGACGATTGTGTTGCTGCATGTCGCAGAAGCAAACCGGGAATGCTTCCAGAAGTCTTGCTCGGTTATTCAAGAGCACTGGTAAAAGGAAAAAAGAGTGCTAAAGCAATTCCCTTGCTCCAGGAAGCTTTCCAAATATCAGGACCAGGTCAAGCAAAGTACAGTTCAATTCTAGCCCCCGAAATAGCACATGAACTAGGAAATGCGTTAGCCGATCAAAAGCGCGGCGCTGAAGCAAAAAAGGTTTTTGAGCAAATGGCCGAAAAACTCAAAAAAGAAGGCAACCCGCGAGCCGACTTTTTCCTGGAGCAGGCACGCTCAGCTTCCAGCTGATCTCGCTGTAAAGGCTCCATCTTCTCTGTAACGGATCCCTAGAGACTATTAGAGCATCACTACTTCTCTCTGGAATCGTACTCACGGCTCACTGCCATATATCGGAAGCTGAGTTCTTTTCTTGAGGATCTTTTATTGAGCATCCTTCAACCGATTGTTTTGATCCCGTTTTGATCCTTTGAGTCAACTGATTAGCGACCTGTGCGGTAATCACTTCGCGAGGGTAAGTATTTCGCACTAGTACTTCACGGCATAACCAAAAAGCACTTCACAGCCGGGCTTTGATGACCTAAAAGTGGTTATGGTTACCGAAGATTTGTATTGTGTACTCTCTGCAGACATTTGATCTGGTTTGTCCGAGGGATAAACTTTCCATCCAGTATTTGCCAAATTTTGTTTGTAGTAAGAAATTACGGACGATCCCTGCTCTGGTACCTCAAATCGTGCACCCATACTGCGACTACCTTTTAGCTCTGAGCTAAAACCATAGAGGAATTTAGCATTAGGGAAGGTGATTCCTGGCATTTCAGGCGGCTTTTCCAAATTATTGATTTCTGAATTACCTGCACTTCTAGTTTTCAGCGGTGGTGCCTTTTGCCTGCGCACAACGGTCGTAGTGGACTTCAACGTTGGCGGATTTTGTTGTGCAAAAGCGAGGTTAGATGAGCAAAAGACGCTAATCAAAGTCAAAAAAATCGACAGTCGCAGCTTCATCAAACTAACTCCAGAAAATTCATAGATTATATGTTCCACTTTTTATTGAGGCAAAACCAATCTGTGAAAGCCTCCTCAACAAAAACAAAGGGCACTCGCTTTGAGTGCCCTTTGTTTTCTTAGGTTTGTGGATCGCTCACGGCGCTCCTGCTTTAGATTATCACGGACAACACCAGTCGGGTCCGCTTGCTTCCGTACAGTTCTGGAATCGTAAGATTCCTAGCAAGCCTCCCTTACCAGATGAGGGATACCACGATGCTACAGAATTGGAACGTCCATCGGCGCGGCCGCTTCCACATTCCCACATGCTGCCACTAACCCAGGTTCCGCTTACTTGAATCGGATGGCTAGAGTCTTGTCTTGTGCCATCTGGAATGTTCATAGGCGGTGTGATAACTGGGCGATTCGGCTGGTTGCGATTGTAATCGTATTGCAAAGACGACGGCTTGTTTGTATCCATAACAAGACTGCCTTCTTTGTTGTATATGTACATAATCGAATTGAACGGAATGGGCTTGCTGAATATAGAATCCGCATCGGAATTCGGCACAATCTGCCTGATTCTCGCAAGCATGTCGCTCTTGACTGCGCCAGCACCCGTGTCGTTCATCAAGTCTTGAAGTGTGCCGATTGGGAACGGCGGTGAACCAGTTATGTGCTTCATAGGCGAACCAACAGTGCCATTTGCACAGCCACCAATTGGTCCCATTGCAGGTACAAACACACATCCTGCACCGGCTCCGAATCCACCTTGAATTTTCAAAATGTATTGCTCAAGCGGCATCAAATCTGTGTAGGTAGTGCTACCCGTTCCACCGGAAGGCACTCCAATGTCGCCCCGGAAATATGCAGCAAAAACAGGAGTATTGCCGCACTCTGATGGGTTAGCTGCACCACCGCCTCCGGAGAAGCTCAAGTTGTTGCAGTAAGCGACATGAACAAATGAGGATGTGGGTCCACCTACAGTGGCGCCATAGTCAGTGCGACCATCAACACCCATTATCCGGCGACGATCTGGCCATTGTGATACGTAGCGTGGCTGATCACGCATCTTCATTGCCCAGTAATCTTCACTTGAAGGTGAGTCGTTACCAGGATAGGTCTTTACCTCATTTTCTGGATTCCCCAAAGTTGGGGAGCTTTCAATGCCTGCAGTCTGCGTAGACTGAGGAGTTATGCTCAATGATGGATATTGATTTCCAGAAGAATGCAGCATGAATTCATGTTCTTGCTTACCATCCGAGAAAGTTCCATTATTGGCTCGAACCTTAAAGATCTCCACCCCAGCAGGTTCCATCATCTTGTCCTTGTCAGCGTAGATGGATGAACCACTATCGTTAATGGTGTCAGAATCTATGTATGCTCCAGCATTATCAACAATGATGGTTCCGCCAGAAGAAAGCAGCGGGAAGGTTTTATCCAGAACACCGACTACCGCGCATGACCGCAATTTGACGTCAGCTGAGGCGCGAATGAAGTTGGTTTCTCCACCTGATTTGAATGCATTTGGTAATGTGTAGGGATTGAACGGTGGTTCTGTACCGTTTGCAAAATCATCTACACCAATCAAGTGCGGCTGTTCGCCAGGGCGCAGTGGCACTGTCCAAGTCTGTGGCATGCCGCTCAGGTTCTTCGAAGTCGATAGCTCAGAGTATCCAACGAGAAACTCTTTATCGCCGCCAACATCTTTTTTCACGATATCGCTGTTACTGAACTGCGCACCGGGAGGGAGCTCGGCTCTATCGATGTAGAGATTGCTGGCTTTACCACGAGCAACATACGATAAGGCGTATTCTGCATCAGTGTGTGATACCCCAGCCTGGCCGGCCGTGTCAGGATGTTGCAACATTCGAACACTGTTTTTGTTCGAAACATCTTCGAATTGAGATTTCAGAGATGATGAACTTGCCAGTTGTGATTGCAATTGTTGCCCGATTTTGTACACAGCATCAGTGAGCTGGCGGGCATTTTCCTTAGCGGCAGCCGTGCCTTCAGATTTGGCATTAAGTTGCGCCAGGATTGCTTTCCCCACCAATCTATTGAAGTTAAGGAGATTGACCTTGAATCCAGGGTCGACAACATCCTTGAACTCCGCTCTGAGGTCCGTCCCAGTTGTAGGGTCGGGCCCAGCGGGAATCACATAGCTTGGTGTTTTGAGAGATTGCTTAGCTACGTTCAAGTTGCCTGAGTCAGTCGCATGCTGCAATTCCTTTCCGCCGCCGATTAACAGCTGCCAAACGAAAAAGGCTGCTCCTATAAACAGGAACACGAACATCAGGGAAATAACGAGGGCGAGAGTAGCGCCCTTCTTCTTACGTGGGACCACGAATAGGTGCCTCCAGATGGACTGCAAAAAACCCTATTTGACGATTTTTGAGTAGGAACAAAGTATAGGAACAAAGATAGCTCAAGTACCAGAGGTACAAAAGAAGCGAACCCGCCGCTTCCAAAGAAATTCTTGTGACTTCTGGTTGAGCATTACCTCTCTGCGAAGAAATTAAAAAAAAATGAGATCCTGTTAATAATGAATATTATTTCAGTTTAATCAAAAGAGTCAAGATCAGAACCCATCCTTCTAGCTTATTTAATACCCAAAATACATTAAGTCTATAAACCTCTATAAGCCAAGAAGGTAAGCGTGGTTCAGCCCCGTGGAGTTCGAAAAATTACGGAAGGATGAACAGTTTAATGCACGCGAGAAATGGCTTGAATAGCCAATGTGCAACAAAATATGCATCGTGGTTTTGCTCAGCTGATAGCCGACAAACCTCTATTAAAGCTCCAGAGCAGGCTTATTCTTATCAACTCAGGAATAATCTATCATCAGACACCTCCAATTATCGTCAAATTCTACCCCCCGAGGGGTGAATAAGACGTGAAAGCTGATGTGACAAACCCCAATTCAACCGCCGATGCAGGAAACAAAAGCCAACAACATTGGTGGTTTTAGCACAAGCATTCACGCGAATTTCACTCCTCCATTTCTAGCGTGAAGCTGACAACACACTGTGCACAAGGAAAGCGACGGAATGACTTTAAGGACTTTTGTGGAAGAGCATTGGAAAGAAGAGCTAGCTCTCGGAGCAGGAATTCTTCTTGGTCGAGCAAATCTTCTTAAAACTCTACCGGAAATATTCGGAAAAGCCGCTAGTACTGCCACAGCAAGGCTTGAGCAAGGCGCTGTGGAAACGACTCTTGGGCGCGAGCTTGCCACAGCTGAGCTGACTGGTGAGAAATTGGGACTAGAAGCTTCACACAGATTCGGCTTGGCGCAGCCTGGTAAAGAATTGGAGATTCGCGCTATGACTCCTTCTGACCTTCCCAGTATGCGCGCTCTCATGGAAAAGACTGAAGGACTTGCATTTCGCCCGGAAGAGACAACAGCGGCTCTCAAGCGAGCCTTAGAGAGCAACCCTGGCTTATCTCAAGCTGCATTTCACGATGGCAAACTAGTTGGTGGCGTCTTCATAGGTGAAACAGGTCTTCGAGGAATGATAAATCATCTGGCAGTCGCTCCTGAAAGCAGAGGCACAGGCATTGGCTCTCAACTTGTTCAATCCGGATTGCGTGCGCTTTATGAGCAAACGCCAGTCAGAAGAGTTTATGCAAGTGTATTGTCCGGCAATGACCGAGCGATGAAATTTTGGTCAACACTGGGTCGAAACGCGACGGGAAGCGATCCGAAGGCAGAAGTGTCTATCTTTATTTTTGACCTGGAGAAGCAACCCTGGCTTAAAGCTCCAATACCGAAGCACTGATCACAGAATAGTTACAAACAGAAATCGTTTTACACAAAGTCAAGAATCAGCCACAGAAGCGCTTGGATTGCATATTCTTGTGTGACAATATACCGATGCTCGAAAAGCGCAGTATTTGAACACCAGAAGGACAAAACCGTGGCAGCGCAAGACACAAAAGAAAAACAGGCATCTTTTTTAACGGATTTTGATGTGCACCTTTTTGCAGAGGGCACTCACAGCCGTATTTACGATAAGTTCGGAGCGCATCCAGTTACGATCGACGGCATGAAGGGGACTCACTTTGCCGTTTGGGCGCCAAATGCAGCTATGGTAAGTGTCATCGGAGACTTCAACAATTGGGATGCTTCAAAGAACCAGATGGAGCAAACGGGTAACTCCGGCATTTGGTCAGCTTTCATTCCAGAGCTTGGAGAAGGAACCATCTACAAGTATTTCATTCACTCAAAAGTAAATGATTATCGTGCAGAGAAAAGCGACCCTTGCGGTTTCGCAGCAGAAATGCGTCCCAAAACTGCCTCTGTTGTTTGCGATTTGAGCAAACATAAATGGAACGATGAAACATGGCAAAAAACTCGCCAGAAAAAAAATGGACTCGATGCGCCGATATCAATATACGAGTTGCATCTCGGTTCATGGAGCAGAGCAGAAGGCAATCGCTGGCTAACTTACAGAGAGTTGGCGGAGACACTAGTTCCTTATGTCAAAGAAATGGGATTCACCCACGTCGAATTTATGCCGGTTGCCGAGCATCCGCTTGATGCATCATGGGGCTACCAGAGCACAGGATATTTCGCTGCTACCAGCCGTTACGGCACACCAGATGATTTGATGTATTTGATTGACAAACTGCATCAAAACGAAATCGGAGTGGTACTAGATTGGGTACCAGCACATTTTCCGCGCGATGGTCACGGTTTGGGATTGTTTGATGGAACCCATCTCTATGCGCACGAAGACCCGCGACAGGGCGAGCATAAGGAATGGGGAACCTATGTTTTCAATTTCGGCAGATATGAAGTTGCAAACTTTTTGATCAGCAACGCGATGTTCTGGTTCGACAAGTATCACATTGACGGTTTGAGAGTTGATGCAGTCGCTTCAATGCTCTATCTCGACTACGATCGAAAAGATGGGCAGTGGGTTAGCAACCAATATGGTGGTCGCGAAAACATTGATGCGATCAACTTTCTGCGCAATCTAAACGAGCGAGTTTATTCTGAATTTCCCTACGCGATGATGATCGCAGAAGAATCAACTGCGTGGCCAAGCGTAACACGTCCGACATATGTTGGTGGGCTCGGATTTGGCTTCAAGTGGGACATGGGATGGATGAATGACACGTTGAAGTTCATGTCATTCGACCCAGTATACCGCCGTTTCCATCACAACAAACTTACATTCCGTGGACTCTACAGTAGCTCAGAGAATTTCATGCTACCGCTTTCACACGACGAAGTAGTGCACGGAAAAGCTTCGTTACTCAACAAAATGCCTGGAGACACCTGGCAAAAATTCGCCAACTTGAGACTTTTGCTTGGCAGTCAGTGGACAATTTCTGGCAAAAAACTTCTGTTCATGGGTGGTGAATTTGGACAGTGGATTGAGTGGGATTTCGACAAGAGCCTTGATTGGCACCTGCTTGAGTATGGTACACACCAGGGCATCAAAAACTGGGTTCGAGATCTCAACCACCTGCTCGTTAAAGAGAAGGCATTGCATGAACTCGATTGCAAAGACTCAGGATTTGAATGGATCGACTGCCAGGACAGCGAACAAAGCGTACTCTGCTACATGCGAAAAGGTGTCAAAGCTAGTGACGTAGTTCTAGTGGTTGCAAACTTCACGCCTATCGTACGTGAAGATTACAGAGTGGGAGTGCCTCACAAAGGCTTCTGGCAAGAATTGCTCAACAGCGACGCCACTGAATACGGTGGCAGCGGAGTTGGCAACTACGGTGGCGTTTGGTCTGATGACTGGTCGAAGCACGGAAGAGATCAGTCGATATCTTTACGCTTACCTCCGCTGAGCCTTATCGTTTTGAAAGCACATATCGATGACATTGTTGAAACAGACGACAAGAACTCCGGCTCGACTAAAGCAGTTGAAAGCAAGGCGCAAACAGGCACTCCAGCACAAAAAACAGACAGCTCAGCCAATGTGAAAAAAACAAAGTAGTCTAGAAAGCAGAGCAGATTCCATACAGGGAGGAAGGGAAACCATCCTCCCTTATCTTTTGCGAAATCAACCTTCCACGGAAGCAGCCATTTTCTTTCGTTCTATATTCTGAAGATGCAAGCGTGCATCTTCATATCCCTGGCGAATCAGAGAGCGAGAGCGCTCAGGATCTATTTCGAGCAAATTGATATCGACAGCTCGATTTGGTTGAATGACTTCCAAGTTCACGGCTCTCATACCGGCGGCTTCGGCAGCACCTTCTTTGATCAATCTATTATATAGTTGAGCCAATTCAAGTTCTTTTCTTGCCGAAGCATCAAGGACAACGTCCAAACACCGAGCGATTAACTGCCACATATTAGATGGGCAAGCCTTAACCTCTTCAGGGTGCAAAAGCACCATGAAGATCTCATCTGCTCCACTGTCGATAGCTGCCCTCAAGGGAGTATTTCGAACGAGACCTCCGTCCACCCAGAGACCCTCACCATGAAGTTGCCGCGGTGGAAAAGCGATTGGAACAGCAGAGGTTGCCATCAAAAGGTCAATAAGTTCACTTGTGGTGCGCACTTCCTCAAGATTTATCATCCTGGTTTCGAGGCTGCACAAATCTGTCGTCACGAGACGTACCTTCATGCTCGATTCTTTGATTCGTTTGAGGTCTGACTCGCGACGCAAGAGATCTTCGAGCGGGCGAGTGTCGAGCATCCCCAACTTACGACCAAGCACCATGCGACCAAGTTGGTGGGCGTCAGGCAATTTGAAAACATCCCAGGGTCTGAGATTGCACCACATCTCTTCAAGACGACGGAGTTCACCTTGGGCTAAAAAAGTAGCGTTTATTGCACCTATAGAAGTTCCGAAAGCCATATCGAATTTCAATCCAGACTCGAGTAGCGCTTTTACGACTCCCACCTGGTAAGCGCCTCTTCCACCACCACCAGGCATCACTAATGCGCGTTTCTTTGGCTTTTCTGGCTCTTCGTGAGATCCACTTGTTTCCATAATGGCTCCGGGTTTCCAATGTGGCAATGCGCCACATCATCAGTCTAATACAAGAAATGCAATTTCATCGAAATTATGGAACAGTTCTATGAGACAAATTCCATCTTGACTGCACAGCATTAGCTGAGATTTTACTCTAAATCCGAAGAAGTAGACAGTACGAGTCTTTCGCTTTGCAGGGCGTCCGGCTTCGCCACCATTAGCGGTATCGCTCTGTCCTCGCCGAGTTCGGCTATTAAAGCAGTTTTAGTGGCAAACCGTAATTCTACGAATTGTTGTCGGATACGGTCCGAATTAAGTTGGAAACAGGTTGATAGGTGTGGTTGTAGTTGCTGAGGAGAAAAACTCATGGAGCAAAACGCGGCCAAGTCCGAGGAAATCTCGGCGCGTTCATCCGGCAATGCGAACGAACAACTTCCGTTTCACGCAGAACTTTTTAAAGCCGATAATAAAGACAAAAATACAGATAAAGACAAGAATCCACCTGATCCTCAGACGCTTCTTGAACCGCATGGCAGAGGCGGTGGACAGGGTGGTGGTGGCGGACCACGCCCCGGCGGCGGTGGCGGTGCTCCACGGCCAGAGCCACCGCATCCGCGACCAGAGCCACCGCATCCGCGACCAGAGCCTCCTCGCCCGCAGCCACCACGACCAGAACCTCCTCGTCCGCAACCACCGCGACCAGAGCCTCCTCGCCCGCAGCCACCACGACCAGAACCTCCTCGTCCGCAACCACCGCGACCAGAGCCTCCTCGTCCGCAGCCACCGCGACCAGAGCCTCCTCGTCCGCAACCACCGCGACCAGAGCCTCCTCGTCCGCAGCCTCCGCGACCAGAGCCTCCTCGTCCGCAGCCTCCGCGACCAGAGCCTCCTCGTCCGCAGCCTCCGCGACCGGAGCCACATCCTCCGAGACCGGAGCCACATCCTCCGAGACCGGAGCCACATCCTCCGAGACCGGAGCCGCATCCTCCAAGACCGGAGCCGCATCCTCCTAAGCCGGAGCCGCATCCTCCTAAGCCGGAGCCGCATCCTCCTAAGCCGGAGCCGCATCCTCCTAAGCCGGAGCCGCATCCTCCTAAGCCGGAGCCGCATCCTCCCAAACCGGAGCCTCCACGTCCACATCCTCCAAGACCCGAGCCGGGTCCTCCTAGACCGGAGCCGCATCCTCCTAAACCGGAGCCGCATCCTCCTAAACCGGAGCCGCATCCGCCTAGACCGGAGCCTCCCCGTCCACATCCTCCAAGACCCGAGCCGGGTCCTGGACCTCATCCGCATCCGGAGCCGCCGCGCCCACCGCGTCCTGAACCTCCGAAGCCTCATCCGCGACCAGAACCTCATCCGCCAAGGCCGGAACCTGGTCCAGGTCCTCATCCACCCCGGCCGGAGCCGCACCCACCAAGACCAGAGCCTGGTCCAGGTCCTCATCCGCCGCGTCCAGAGCCGCATCCACACCCCGAACCGCGTCCGCATCCTCCACAGGAGCACCCGCATCCACCACGGCCGACAGACCATCACCCGTACCGTGATGGACACTGGTACAGACCTGGTAATGAAAACTGGGGATGGCATGATCGGGATCGCTGGAACCGAGGCTGGGACCCATGGTTCTGGAAGCAGAGCCCTAATTGTGATCACTGGGGACCAGTAATCACGATCGAAGCAAACCGTATCGCGCGTTTGATCGAAACGGGACGGTCTGCTGAGGCAAGCTATGAGCTGAACAGAGAGCTATACGACCTCAGATATGACAGGTATGCGCAAAATGAACTACTTCGAGAAATCGCAGACCAACTTCGCCGCGATAGAGGTGGATGGCTAAATCTGGATAAGTGGAATCCCAAAAGTGGTACGTGGGACACCATCGAGGTGGTACCGCCTGCACCACCACCGCCAGCTCCGGATCAACCACAGCCGAAACCGGAGGATCCTATTCCGGTTCCTAACCCGGATGAAGACCCGTGGATGCAACTCGAAAGCAATGTAATTTCATCGCTTCTTGATGCAGGAGATTCCGATGCTGCAGCGACGAGATTGAAATCTGATCTCTATGCATTAAGAGGAAACCTCGATGCGCAAAACACTCTGCTCGACCTGGTTGATCAAAATGATCGAAAGGGCGCTGGAACTGATCTGAAACTAGGTGTATGGAACCCTGACACTGGCACATACGAGAACATCGAGGTGTTGCCGGCGCTCACCGACCCTGGCAATGGAACGCAGATTGACACTTTTGAAAAGTCGGACGCAGAGCAACCCGATGGAGTTATCGACACTACAAAATCGAATGACTCAAAAGATCCATGGGCGCATCAAGAAATAGCTGTCATCGCAGCATTACTTGATGCAGGAGACAGCAAGGCTGCAGCCACCAGATTGGTATCAGACTTGCAGCAACTAAAAGGTGATATGGATGCACAAATGGATCTCATTTCACAGGTAGTTGCAAACCACGAAGCAGGAACGGGAACAGACCTTGTTCTTGGCGAATGGGACGCAGAGGCTGGAACGTACAAATCAATTGAAGTACTTCCGCCTGGCGCAGAAAAAGGAACAGGTATTCAAATAAAGACCTATCCCGACGCTGACCCCACTCAAAAGCCTGATCAATCGGACAATAATCCGAAGGACGGCAGCGAAAACTAAAGTTTTCATTCGACAATCCCAACTCCGGGCGTAGCTTGCTATGCCCGGAGTATTTTTTATTTTCAATTTGATGGATTCAAAACACAATCAAAAAAAACGGGCAGCACCAAGAATGGTGCCGCCCGTTTTTTTTTCGAAGCTTAGTTTATTCGAACCAGCTTCTGATGTAGTTGTATGCCTGTCTAGCTTTAGCATCACCGTACTCGATAGCTGTTCCGACGGCTTTGCCTCCAACTACTCCACCGATGGCTTGACCTGCGGCACGTTCAATGCGGGAAGCCTGCGGATTGGCCTGGCGATGTTTTTCTACATCACTTTGAACCGATTTTGCAGCTTGTACTCCGACTTTTACAGCTTCGCCAGCGACAACACCACCTACGGCGCCAGCTACCACAGCCTCACCAACTGTCTCAGCACCTGCTCTGATTTGTCCAGGTCCCATTTCTAGAAGTGGGTGTGGAAACAGCATATCTTTCAGCATTTCAGATTGACGTTGAATTTCTTTGGCAGCTCCTTGCATCGCTTTCTGCACCACGTTCGGGCAGCAGCTCTTTTCTGCCATTTTGTGAGCCATGGCACCGGTGATAATACCACCTGCTCCCGCAACAATGCCTTCGGCGGCTGACTCTAGAGGACGTTTCTGTACATGGTCGAGAACTGCTTTTCCTAGTTCCTTAGCGACAGATACAGCATCGTTTGGTTTCACACAGCATGAAGGCTTCATCATCTCGGCTGCGCATCTTGCTGCACAACCAGCTACTCCTCCGAGTGCAGCCACCGCTGCAGCACGAGTCATATCACCTGTGGCTGCTGCTGTAGCAGCTCCACCTATTGCGGCTCCGATTGCGATATCTTTGGCGCAATCTGCAATTGTGCTCTTATTGTCTTTACTTGCATCTTTGATTGCTGCACCTACCGCGCCGACACCAGCTGCGATACCAACAGCTGCCCAGGGATGCTTAGCGGCTTGCTCGGCTGCAAGTAACGCAGCTCCACCAACTACGCCTTTTGCAATCACATCACTGGTTTCTTTTGAAATCGTCAATCCTACGCCGTTTGCAGCAGAGCTAATTGCTGCTGAGCCAACTGTTTCAGCTCCTTTTACTGCGTTGCCGATACCATTAACCATGCCGCGACCGGCAGATTCCATAATTGAAAGTAAACAGCAACCGTTATCTTCCTGTGCTTTGGTTTCCTTGCAACAATCCTTGCCTTCGTTTACGAGTTCGTTTGCCATTGTAAGAATCTCCTGGTGTTTGGCTCATCCATCCCATCAACCACCCGAGAACATTCGCGACTGCCCCATGTTTTACTTGTATACTGGAACGTTATTTTCTTGACATGTTTTTTGCAGAAAAGCACAGTCGAGCACTGAAGTGTTCCACAGGCAAGCATTTCCGGTTCTATTAAATCGTCTATTTAGCCTAAGCAAAGTCTCTTATGGAATTTATTGATCACAAAAATTCCACGAATTGACGAGCAGATTCTACTGATTCATATACTTATATATGGACTCTACAAGATCTTTTCGAGCTAACTCAACACTCTTCATCTGGGTACCATCCTGCAATGGTTTCAGAATTACAAGCGGCCAATCAGGCAAAACAAGCCTGTCTGATTGCAAGCGCGATTTAAGCCACTGCACTTCCAATTGCATTTGTTTGAGTAAAGCAAGTCCAGAATGTGCTTCCAACTCAGCCAAGAGCTTGTCCATTTGAAAAAGTACATTTTCTTTTTTCATCTGCGCCTCAGTAGCTATTTTGATCTTTCAATTTAGGAATAGAAACTAGGAATTTGCTGCCGTTTCCTAAGACGCTTTCAACAACAATGGCGCCATCATGCGCATCAACAATAGCCTTGGCGATGGAGAGTCCAAGCCCCGTGCCACCGGAGGCTCTTGAACGAGACTTATCAACACGAAAGAAACGGTCAAATATATGAGGAATCGCATCCTCTGGAATTCCTATTCCAGTGTCTTTCACCGAGACACAAACATCTCTGTCTGAGTTGTAGAGAGAGATTTTTACCTCCCCATTTTTTTCCGTGTACCTCAAAGCGTTTTCAATCAAGTTGCTGAATAAGCGGTGCAACGCATCCCAATTTCCTTTCACATAAGTTTCGGGCAACTCAGCAACAGTCAGCGCTATGCCTTTTTCCATATAGCGATCTTTTACTTCGGTTTCGATTTGCTGAATCAGATTGCTGACGCAAACTGCGCTTTTTCTGATTTCGGAGACAGGGTCTTCCACCTCGGAAAGCAAAAGGAGGTCATTAACAACGTGACTGAGCCTGGCTACCGACTTTTCAGCCACTGCGAGGTCTTCCAGATCTTGAATTCCTGCTTTGGAAAGTTTCCTCTCAAGCGACTCAATTCGAGTTTGCAAAATGGTAATCGGTGTATTGAGTTCGTGCCCGGCATCCGCAACAAACGATTTCAAAATTTCAATACTCTGCTGAACCGGGCGTGTTACTAATTTAGCAATACAATAACTCAGAGCGCTCAAAGAGAATAGGAATATGATGCCGATAACGAACGCGCTATGTTGCAATTTTGTCAGCGTTTCATCGCGATCTAGAGTAGAAAGCTGTACCTGAACATAGCCTCTGGTGATACCATTTTCGAGAACAGGGCTGCACAAAATTCTCACAGATTTGCTTGAGTCTTTAACTTCGGTTTGCTGCAGAAACAATCTTTCCACACCCGCGGCACCATAATGTTCAAGCATATGACCTGAGGTATCAAAAAGCTGTATGGATGCAAGAGAACGGGGAGGCTCGGTTTGCACAGTCCTTATCCAGTTCCGGAAGTGAGGAACATTGCTTTCAAGTTCGATTGCGTGGCCAATCTCAGATAGTACGACTCTCAACTGTTCATCAAGCGAAGAGCTAAGCTCATGTTGAAAAACGATGAGCCCAAGCGCAGTAAGGGCTACATACAAAGTTGCTGACAGACCCAGAAACAGTAATGTTATTCGCCATCTCAGACTCTCAAACATCAACTTGCATCCAATTTATAGCCGCTACCGTAGACATTTTTGATAAGAGATGCCTGTCCAGGTTCATCTATTTTTTTTCGCAGTGTTTTGATATTGCTACGCACAGTCTCAGCTGTAATTGAGCTATCAGAGCCCCAAATCTGATCAATCAAGGTATCAACATTTACTACTACATTATCATTTCGCATGAAGTACTCTAGAAGCATAAATTCTTTGGGCAGCAGATGTAATTCCTTTGCGTTCTTCATCACTTTGTGCGATCCGCGATCAAGCACAAGCCCTGCGATTCGAAATTCGCTTCTGGGTGTTCCCTGTCTCCGCAAGAGAGCGCGGATGCGTGCCCCTAGTTCTCTTAATTGGAACGGCTTGGTGAGGTAGTCATCGGCACCCGCATCAAGCCCTGCTTCCTTAGAAGCTAAAGACCCCTTTGCAGTGAGCATGAGGATTGGCATGCATCCCCCGTTTTTCCTGTAGTTTTTGCATACCTGCATTCCATCAAGGCGAGGCAAAAGCAAATCTAGAATCATCAAATCGTAGCTTCTAATCTCAAGTTTACGCAGAGCATCTTCACCATCGCTAACATGCTCGACGCAATTGAGTTCTTCCTCTTCGAGCCAGTTTTTTACTGTATCGGCGAGGTCAATTTCATCTTCAACTAAAAGTATCTTCGCCATCTTATTCGCCGCCACCCGCTTGCAACCAAGAGAACCTAAGTCAATTGGTAACACGTTTCAGAATGAATCGCATAAGAATATCCACTCAAATAAACTAGCAAAAAGGCAGCTACAAAATGTGGAAACATTGTGTAACTGCCAATTCAACCGCCTAGCGAGGCGATTTTTAGTATTGAAATCCGTTTTTGCGAGTATGAAGCATGGGCTCGTCCTCGTTCAAAAGTTTGCCCGCCAAGACTTCTGCAAGGATTACCACATGGTCACCAGCTTGAATTTGCCCCTTCACGACACAATCGAGATAGGAGATAGCTTGAGCAAAAACAGGTCCAGAGGTGGGCAGCTTGAGCAATTCAAGGTCGGCAAAACGGTCTTCACCTTCTTTGAGGGGTTTGGCGAAGGCTTTAAAGATGTCCATATTTTTCTTGCCGAGAGCATTCACGCTGAAGGCGGTTCCGTTGCTGAGAAAGCGCAGCAGATCTCTCTGAGTTTGCACAGATATCGTCAACATCGGTGGCTCAAAAGCAGCTTGGGCAATCCAAGTTGCAAGCATGCCATGCTTTTCTTTCTGATACTCAAGGGTGGCGATATATACACCGGACGAGAGCTTTCCTAAGGCTGGTGCAATGGATTCTTTCGTACACATTTCAGTTTTGATGCTGGTCATATGATCCTCGGATGGGGAAACAGGATCTTAGACCAACGACATTGGCATGATCAAGGTCAGCTGCTGTTCAAAGTCAGCTTTTCAAAGAGATTCATCTAAAAGTACACTGCTAAGCGCGAGCAGGGAGTCCTCTGGGCGAGGAACAACGAAAGTAGCTGGCAAGTAGTTCAAGAAGGGAAGCGCTAGGCTTCCCTTCTTGAACTAGACCTTCACAAACATGATTCCGAGATTACCAGCCTTTCGGAGTTGTGAATCTGTCCATATAGTCATTTATCAGCGTATGTCAATGGGGGGCAATATTAGTTTGTGCTGCTTTGCTCGGGACTGAGATCCTTCCATCATTCCGCCTTTGGCTGAATGGTCACCTGAAGCTGCTCCGGGAACTGATGCTGCATTTCTTGATTCTGCTGAGCCATGACGATGACCTTGCTCATGCATACCACCGTGGGGAGTCTGATCGCCTGAGTGGCTGCCGGGAATAGAGTCAACATGTCTAGCTTTTTTCTGTTCGTGTGCTTTGGCTTGTTCGTCTTCTTTCATTCCGCCATGCGCAGAGTAATCTCCTGTGCGGTTACCGGCTGTAGAGTCGCCATGCTTCTTATGTTCGTGCGCTTTTGCTTGTTCGTCTTCTTTCATTCCCCCGTGCGCAGAGTGATCTCCTGAGCGGCCAGCCGGTGTTGAATCTTTTTTCTTTTGTTCATGAGCTTTCTGTGCATCATCTCTCATTCCGCCGTGAGCAGAGTGGTCTCCTGACTGGGCTCCTGGTGTAGAGTCAGCGTGCCTGGACTTCTTTTGCTCATGTGCTTTAGCCTGCGAGTCAGCCATCATTCCACCTTGGGGAGTGCGGTCTCCTGAGTGGTTCCCCGGGACTTTTTGCTCGTGCTCTTTGTGTGCCTTGAGTTCTTGCGGTCGTACAGGTGGCTGGGGAGTTTCTGCCTTTTTTGCAGGATGTTTTGCTGCAGCATGTGATGAGTGCGAGTCATAAATGCTGTGGTTGTTAAAAGTGATGTGAACAGGCTTTCCATGCTTGTCGTGTTGGACGTGAAGGCTCTTTTCGTTGTGCTGATGCAAGCTATGATTGATTGCGTGAATGAGATGTTTGGTATGGGAGGGATTATGATGAATCTCATTTGAAAGCTCATGCCCAGCAGATTTGTAATGGTGGTCTTTCAAATCTTTGGCGATTTTGTGACCTTCGTGAATTTCATGATGGTGATTGCTCATCGTTTTTCCCTCTATCCAACCGCGTTACGGCAAGTCCGATTCATTTGTGAGTAAATGCTAATGCTCGCCATGTGAATTCACCGTGAAATTACTAATGAGGTCGAAAACTTTTAGCTTATCTCTGAGCTCGGGGAGACTTCGAAAAAGATGCATGGGCTCGCCGCTTTGTCACCAGGATGGGCTCAATCAGCCATAACAGTGGTAGATTCCGGCTAGCAGACGCGGCTCGCGCTTCTAAAACTCTGAGCCGAATTTTCTCGGAGCATTATTGCCGAAAGAGCCCGGCGCCACTAGCTTTAGATATCTCACATAATTCGTAAGATCACGGGTGGCAGCCCCGAACTTTTAACTTACAGTCAAGCTAGCTTGCAATTGCGGGTGTAAGCAAAACCGGGTAAAGCAAATGAGTGGATTGGAAGATCGGGGCGAAAAACAGCCGAACAGAGATGCAAACGAGGCTAATAATGCGCTTCAAGAAGAGGCTGCCGGAAAATTTAGCCCTCGAATAAGATTTACGGCTGACAAAGCAGAATTGCTCTATACGCAGGTTGCGTCACCTCGCGGAACGAAGATTGGTCCAACGGATCCATCAAAAGAAATCGATGTCACTGTGATGGTGAAATCGAAAGCGACTGAGCAAGACATAGACAAAGCCCTGGAAGAACTGAGTTCAGGAAAAAGGAAGCCGCTGAACAATAGAGACTTCGAGTCTGAGTTCGGTGCAGATAAAGACGCGATGAAGCGAGTTTTGAAGTTCGCAAAAGATAACCATCTGCGTGTTACCAAAACAGATGATGCAAGTGGACAAATAAAGCTTCATGGAAAAGTTGGTGACTTTTCCAAGGCATTCGGTATTCAGCTAGATGATTATCAGGACGGAAAAGAAATTTGCAGACAGCGCTCTGGAAATGTTTTAGTGCCGCGAACAATGTCTGATGACATACAGGGGGTATTCGGATTAGAAAACCCAAAGTTGTTAAAGACTCATTTTAGAACGGCGCCCGACGGAGTTGTGGCGCCGAGAGCTGCAGCGAACTTTATGCCAAATGAAGTTGCTGATATGTACAGCTTCCCGAAGGATTCTATGGGAAGAGGGCAGTCAGTCGGCATAGTCGAGTTCGGCGGTGGGCTGGACATGGCAGACAATGCAAAATATTACAAGGACCATGGACTCAAAGAACCGAGCATTCAGGTCATAGAGCTGGGAAAAGCAAAAAACAAAACTGGAGGAGACGCTGACGGCGAAGTCGCGTTGGATTCCCAAGTAATTGGAGCAGTTGCACCAGACGCAAAGCAGCAACTTATTTTCGCGGACAACAGCGATCAGGGATTTCTCGATTCAATCACTAGAGCAACATTCGCAGAGAAAAACGAGATTCAAAATTCAGCGATCAGCATTAGTTGGGGCGCACCTGAATCAGATTGGAACGAACAGGCAATTCGAAACATGAATCTGGCATTCAAGAAAGCGGCTTTAAAAGGAGTGTCTGTGTTTGCCGCATCTGGAGATGATGGGGCACGAGATAAATCGTCCAACGGAAAATACACGCCCGACTATCCATCCTCAGATCCATTTGTGACAGGCACTGGCGGTACTCGCCTTGAGCGATCAGGAAAGGAAGTAACCTGGAATGACGGCTTCTTCGGCGGCTCTTCTGGTGGTGGCATCAGCGCAAAATTCGATGTGCCTGATTTTCAAAAGAACGTTACTTTGCCTGCAGAAGCCAATGGTACAGGAAAAACTGGACGTGGGGCAGCAGACATTTCCGGGAACGCGAGCCCAATCACTGGTTATAGAATCAGAGTCGGAGGCACCGAGACAATCACTGGTGGCACCAGCGCAGTGGCACCGCTTTATGCCGCGTTGATGATGCGAGTAAACGGTGCTCTTGGTCACTCCGTTGGCTACTTGAACCCTTTCCTTTACGAGAATGCTAGTAAAGGAATCTTCAAAGACATAACAGACGGCAACAACAACGGCTACACATCAGGTCCAGGTTGGGACGCACCTACAGGATTTGGTTCAATCAAAGGCGATAAGTTTCTTGATGAACTGAAGAAACAGAACAAATAAGTTTAATAAAATCAAATCACGACTGGCTTACACGCTGTTCGCACGTTGCCGAATCTAATGTCATAGAGGCAATTCAGGGTGTTGGCTATGATAATGGAATCAAACGATAAGATACCTGCAACAGACGAATCAAATCAGAATCAGGCATCTGCTCTGCACAAGCTTCAGGCGGAGAGTTCAGAAAGAGAAATCAAATCGAATCTGAATGAACAGAACAATAAAGGTGTGACGGTAATCGTACGTTCTCGAGCAAGCGATGCCGAGATAGACGAAACAATGGAAAAGGTCGCGAGAAGGGAGAGAGCGCCATTAAGCGACTCCGAATTTGAACAGCGATTTGGTGCAGACCCAGCAGCAATGCAGAAAGTACGAGACTTTGCTAGAGCAAACAAACTAATCGTCAAGGAAGAAAATGTACGCTCGGGGAAAATGTATCTCAGTGCTAGCGCAGAAGAATTGGGGACTGTTTTTCACGTCGACTTAGCGGAGAGACAAGGCATCGTGCCTCGAGGCAAAGATGGAGTTATACAAATTCCCGATGAATTAAAAGGCTCGGTCTATGGCATTTTTGGACTTGAAAAAGAACGCAAAGCAGTTCCACATATAAGTAGAGAGAATTCAAAAATAGCCCCTCTTAGTTCTCGATTCGCGTTTTATCCAGATGAAGTGGCAGACTTCTACAAATTTCCAAAAGAAGCTATGGGGGCGGGCCAATCAGTAGCGATTTTGCAATTCGGTGGCGGTCTCAATAAAGATGATAATGCCGCCTATTACGACAGCCACAATTATAAAAAACCGGAGATACAACTTTTAGGAGTTGATGGAGCAATCAATCAACCGGGTGGGGCCGACGATGACGAGGTGGCCTTAGATAGCCAGATAATTGGCGTCATAGCACCCGAGGCAAAACAACAAATAATATTTGCTGAGAATACAGACCAAGGATTCATCGATGCAATTGGACGAGCAACCTTTCCAGAAGAAGGGGAATTGCAAAACACTTCAATCAGCTTAAGTTGGGGGTCTCCAGAGTCGACATGGGCGCCAGAGACGATGAAGTCCATCGATAGAGCATTGAAATTTGCGGCAATGAAAGGCATTTCTGTCTTCGTCGCTGCTGGAGACAATGGTGCTGTGGATCGCTCTAAGGACGGACGATTCAACGTCGACTTTCCTGCATCATCACCATGGGTGACATCAGTTGGCGGCACAAGAATCTATTCGGACAAAGACCACGAAGTTGTTTGGAATGAAGGAGGCATGTATTCGGAAAGCACGACGGGCGGCGGCGTTAGCGAGGTGTTTCCGTTGCCACAGTTTCAACAAAACGCAGGGGTTCCGCTAAATGCAAATAACACTGGTAAAACTGGTCGAGGAGTTCCGGATATCGCAGGAAATGCAGCAAACAATTCTGGCTACCTAATAAGAGTGGACGGACACGAGACAGTAAGAGGCGGCACAAGTGCTGCAGCACCATTATATGCAGCTCTGGTGATGCGCACAAATAGCGCGATCAGACTGCCCGTTGGTTATCTGAATCCGTTTCTATACAAACCGGAAAATCAGAACATCTTTAGAGACATAACAGAAGGAAAAAACAACGGTTACACAGCAGGCAAAGGCTGGGATGCGACTTCTGGTCTGGGCTCGGTAAACGGTGAGAAATTCCTGTTCTCGCTCAGAAAGGAATTGAAGCGATGAGTATTGCTCTGATGTGATATTGAGTTCCTCAATCGAACCTTGTGCGAATCCTAACAGAACGCACGTGTGAATAATGACAGTTCTTGAGCCATTCTGAAATAAAAAGTCTGCATTCGTTTGTCAATACTGACTTTCTGGATAATTTTTTAAGAGCAAAATGTGCTTTTTTTCGTAAAAGTACTCAAGCCAAAACGCTAATTTTCAGCGACTATTGCATATATGGGGTGAATATAGGTTGGGTATGGACGAGCGAGCAACTGAAAAAGTAGCAGACCAGAAAACTCAGCCTGCCGTTGAGTCCGATGCGTTGCAGAAAGAGGCATTTTCGCCGAGGCACAGACAGGTCGGAGAACGGGTTGAGCTAACGGATTCGTCGCGACCGGCTTTTGGTACAAGAGTAGGACCGACAAATCCTAACGCGGAAATCTCAGTTACCGTGATGGTGAAATCCAAAGCATCAGAAGCTGAGATGGACCAGACACTACAGAAAATCATAAAAGGCGACATCAAGCCACTGACAGATGACGAATTCAAAGCGCAGTTTGGGGCTGACTCTGATGCGATGAATCGTGTGCTCAAGTTCGCCAAGGACAATGGACTTACCGTACAAAAAACAGATGATCGGTCGGGACAGGTTGTACTGAAAGGAAGTGTTGCCGACCTTAGCAAAGCCTTCCAGGTGAAAATCGAAGACTACAAAGAAAACGGGGAGATTAACAGAGAGCGCACCGGCAACATTTCCATTCCTCGAAATATAGCCACCGATGTTGAAGGTGTGTTTGGACTTGATCAGCGAAAACAAGCTGATACACACTACCGCAAACTTGCTCCGGGAATACAACCCCGGGTAACCATGGGTTCACTTCCCAACGAGATTGCTGACGCATATGAATTTCCAAAAGACTCACTGGGTGCTGGTCAATCTGTCGCAATCTTGCAATTTGGCGGTGGTCTCGACAAATTTGATAATCAACAGTATTACGCCGGCTACGGATTGAAAGTTCCGAACATTCAAATCGTCGGAATCGGAGGGGCAAAAAATTCTCCTGGACAGATCGCCGACAATGAGGTGGCGCTCGATAGCCAGGTCGTGGGCACGGTAGCACCTGACGCGAAGCAACAAATAATTTTTGCCCCCAACAGCGAGCAAGGATTTGTCGATGCAATCACACGCGGTGCATTTCCTGAAAAAGATGAAATACAAAATTCGGCAATCAGCATAAGTTGGGGCGCACCCGAATCTAGCTGGACTGACCAGGCGAAACACAATATCGATCTCGCATTTAAGAAAGCAGCATTGAAAGGAATCTCTATATTTGCAGCGGCTGGTGATGATGGAGCTGTCGACAAGTCACCGGATGGACGCTACACAGCAGACTTTCCAGCCTCAGACCCTTACGTAACTGGTGTTGGTGGAACCAACTTCAGCTTGCCTGACAAGAAAGAAGTTACATGGAACGATGGTCCAGGCAAATTCACAGGCGCCACCGGTGGTGGTATCAGCCAATACTTTGACGTACCCGAGTTTCAAAAGAACCTTACGCTTCCTCCAAGTGCAAACAATGACAAACGCATTGGACGCGGAGTTCCTGATGTAGCTGGAAACGCCAGCCCTCTAACTGGATATCGAATTAGAGTTCATGGCTCAGACACTGTGATGGGCGGAACCAGTGCCGTAGCTCCACTGTATGCAGCCTTGACGGCACGAGTAAATGGAGCACTGGGACGTCCGGTGGGATACTTAAATCCATTCTTGTACAAGAATGGAGGCACAGACATGTACAGAGATATCGTCGATGGCAACAATAATGGTTATAACGCTGGTCCCGGCTGGGACGCTGCAACTGGCTGGGGCTCTATCAATGGGAAGAAATTCCTCGAAGCCCAGAGAAAACTAGACCAACTGAATAAAGAAAAGCATTGACAATGCATACATAGGTATGGCACAATGCATATTGAATATCCGAGCATTGCTTGCCGGAATATTCATTCCTTGTCTGCCAACTGCGCGGATCTAGGAGCGGAGGTCGACATACGTCATCTGATGATGGTGTGTGTCGGGGATGGCGGCCCCCCTTCGTTTCCCTAGTATCCGCTAAAAGAACAGAGCCAGCATCCGGCCGGCGAATTTGAAATCGATGTTTGGGAACCAGTTCCATAACGAACCAAAATGCAAATGTGCAAATTCAGTCCTGCCCCGGAATGCGAATTCGTTCAAGATGAAACGATGCCGCATCCTTGCTTGCGGCTAATTGTGTTGTAGGCAAAACATTCGCCGTGACACCTATCTTGCTGTTGTCGCTTGGGTTGGATTGCAATTTTGCGTGTTGAAGACTCCTGGCAGCCCCTGCTGAATTCTCAGTCTTCGTATGTTGATCAGACGGCACTTTAGCCGGTGGTATCACTTCGGGCTTTGTATGAGGTTCGGTCTGAATTTTGGCAGGAGGAATCACCTCTGGCTTTGCCGGTGCATCAGGTAGTACTTTCGCAGGAGGAATCAATTTTGTTTTTGCATCTGGCACTGTTCGCAATCCGGGTTGAATCTGTTTAGGACTAGTTGGAGAGCCAATCAGATCGGGAGGCAGGGGCTTGTCTGATTTCCCGGTAATTTGCTTGATCACTCCATTCGAAGAAGAGGCATCTGACGATGACTCCTGCGATTTTTGAACTGAAGCCCTATTTGCGGAGTTTGCGGTCTTCTCAACTCGCTTCGATGCCGTAGCTTTTGGTTCGCTAGCCAATAATGGTGACTGATTTGGCATCGCCATTGGTGGCAAAGCGGCACCAGCACCAAAAGCATTCCCTGTGGCTCCTGTTGGTACGAGCTGCCACTGATAGCCAGGCGCAGCACCGAGTTCAAATGATGTTGGAGGTGGTGGAGGAACGAAATAGTCATCGGTATGTTTTCGTTTTGACGCAACAGCTCCAATCTTGTTGCTATGCTCAGGTTGAAGCACTTTTTTGTTTGTCAAAAGCACACCGTTCTTTTTTCCATCAGTCTTTGCGACCAAATGATTTTCACTCTTGTGAAAACCTGTTGCAAACTTCGGGCCAGTTCTAAGCCTATTTTTTTCCACTCTGTTTTGAACTTGCGAGCCGGAAAAACTCTGATTCGCTATATTTTCGTGGACATGCTTCCGATTAGCAGTTTTGTGAATCAATGATTTTTGAGAAATGGAAATCGCGTTGTCGACCGAAAGCTGCTTCGGAGCGCGTAGCACGGATGAGCCAAGAGCGGCAGCAAACTTTGTCGACAACTTTTTCATATCTCCTGCCTGAATCGAAACATAAGCTCCGAGTGCAAGCCCAGCAAGAATAGCAATTATCGTTCTACTAAGGTGCGGCTCACTTCGAACCTTGTATTTTTCAGGGTCAAAATAAGCAGGCTGCACGGTTATGATCGCAGCCGTTCCCCCACCCCTTCCACCGGCACTTGCAGTTGCCATCACCGGACTCGGCGAAGCAGCACCAAGAAGGGCATCATTGAAACAACTCAATGACAGCACAACATTTGTTCCGTCTGAAAGTTTCAAGCGCAAATCTGTGACTGATGAAGTCTCGTCCCCTGCGATAGGAACAGTTGTTTGCGCAGCAAGGCACAAAACTCTGTTTGACCCAGGCGTGATAATTCGTCGTGCGAGACTTACATCTACAGTATCTGAAGAGGGAATGGCAGTCAAAAATTCAGTGTTCAAAACTGCTGGAGTGCCGCCCCCTGCAAGAGAAATTTCTTCAGCGCCATCAACACGCGCTGGCATGCATATTTCGTTGTCGCCCATTTAGCCCACGCTTATTTACAACCTCATCTTATTCAAGCATGAACGGCAACCAAAGCGCCACAACTCAGGCACCCTGTCTAATACAGATCGATGCTCGCTAACTTAAACTACAGCTTGCGGAAAATTAGAGCCGAACTTAGCCTTCATTGCCAGGGGCAGAAGTTGCAACTTCCTGTTTCTTGTTTACGGTGCTGCGTAAACCATTTTGTTTCATGGCATCACTAACGCTCTTCGAGTCAGCAACACGATTTGGTTCTGCCAGAGTTTTCTCCGGCGCCTGGTCGCTTAGTCGTCTCCGCGGTTGCCCGCTAAAAGCTCTCCCGCGAAAGAATGGTCGCTTACTGCGTTTTGCATACCAGAGCATGAGCGCTGCCGCTAACTTCTCGGGGTCATGATGACCAGGCAACTCAGTATTCGCTACTTCGCGATACATCGTTCTGACACCCAACATTTGTGTTTGTTTGGGCTCACAAATGACAGCTCCTGCAACCTTGTTGTTTTGAGCAATCGTGCTGTCTTTAAATGTATGGACTAGCACTCTATCGATGAATCTGACTTTCGCTGAGCCTTGTGAACCGTCTGGGTAACCGGCATGAAGCAGCAGGGCACGCACGTGGTCAGCAACTGTAAGCCCAGTTGTCTCACCTTTTTGCGTCATGATGTTGCAGACATATATCTTTCGCGCTGTAGACTTTTTGATTGCCTCTGGAATTCCTTTCACAATTAGATTTGGAATTACAGATGTATAGAGACTTCCCGGTCCAATAATGATGAAGTCTGCATTGGCGATTGCATGAATGGCATCAGGAGTAGCCTCTGGCAAATGAGGTTCGCTTCGCAGATGAACAATTTTCGACGTTGACTCTGAAATCTGCGATTCGCCTTTAACAGCTTGGCCGTTTTCCAACTCGGCGACGAGAGCAACATTCTGCAAGGTTGAAGGCAAGACCTGTCCGCAACTGTTCAATACACGGCTTGCAACTCGCGCAGCTTCAAGCATGTCACCATTTGTGATGGCACATACGGCTGTGAGAAACAAGTTGCCAAAACTGTGTCCTTCCAAACCACTTCCCTGCTGAAATCGGTAGCGGAAAAGTTCGGTGACAAGCTTTTCCTCATCAGCCAATGCTGTAATGCAGTTTCGCATATCTCCCGGAGGGAGAACACCAAGTTCTTGCCTCAAACGACCAGAACTGCCGCCATCATCTCCAACAGTGACTATAGCAGTGATGTTGTTTGTGAAGTGCTTCAGCCCTTTTAGCAGATTTGACAAGCCGGTGCCACCGCCAATAACAACGACACGAGGTCCACGTTCGAGATGGCGGCGCCTGAACAAAACATCTGGAATTGATTCTCGTTCTTGTGGCATGTAAGCACCAAGAATAGAGAGCACAAGTTTGCCTACAGCTAAAACAGTGACGACACCACCGATGGATAGAGCGATAATTCCTGAGATTTCGTGAGGTACGGCATGAGCACCGCGTCTTACTACGCGTTCTATACGGTCTGCGGATTTTAGTAATTTATCGACCGGGTGCTCTTCCAGAAGCAACAGTACACCCATGACGATTGTTATGATGCCCAGAGAAATGAACAGAATCCATCGCTTCAATCCAGGCAAAATGAAAACGCGAAGCTTATACTCCCAGGAGTTCTTGTTCATTGGTGATCCTCCTGGTGAGGCTTATCAACCTTACCGTCCAACTCTCTATGCGAACGTTCGATGTGTAATGACGGAAGTTTTGCAGAAAGTTCCCGAGCAAGAAGTTCGACCATCGTGGCAGAACGATGCTGTCCTCCAGTGCATCCAAAAGCAATGTTGAACTCATTCATCTGATTTTCTTCGAGTGCTGGAATTAAAAGAGTTAGCATCTCTACAAGCGAGCGCATGAAGTCTGAGGCGGCTCGCTGGTTCATCACGTACTCTTGCACGGGCAGATCGCGGCCAGTTAGAGGTCGTAGATGTTCAACCCAATATGGGTTTTTCAAAAAACGTACATCAAAAATTGCATTGGCGGCTGGCGCCTTTCCCATTTTGTATCCGAAGGAACTTATTCGCACAGTAAACTTCGTGCTTGTCGGATTCTGCTTGTTCTCGATTTGATCTGCGGTGCTCATTCGTGAAGTATAGGCTCTAGAGGGATTTTTGTCGATTTTTCGGCGTCTGTTAAATTTGCAAACCAGTCTTGAAACTGCAGATTGTCCAGCTTTACTAGTGGAAATGCTGAACACATTTCCATAGTCCAGTGGTTGGAGTAACGGCCACGTACGAGCAAGAACCCACAGCGCTCACAGATTTGGGGTGTTCCGTTAGTGTCGAGCACCTTTTCAATTACTGCGCCTTTTCCTTCATACCGCTTCAGATGTACATCTACAGGAGTCCTGAAGATGCGGCGAAACAGAGCAATTCTCATATGCTCTAGTCCCCAGAAACCGTCTCTGATGTTAAAAGCCATTCAGGCTCCTCGCAAAGCTACAAAAGCAGGGCTCTTAACCCACCAATTGCCGCTCAGATTGCTTGGTCGAAACAGTGACGCCAGCGGCTGCAGCCGGAGCCTGTACAGCATCTCCCTGGAAGCCTTGCTTGGACAATTCGAGGTCTGCAGCGAGTTTGGACACGGCTTTATCGATGAAAAGCTCACCATCAAGGTGGTCGATTTCATGCTGTATTGCACGACAGAGCAAGTTGTCAGCAGCAACTAATTTCTGGTCTTTGCCAGATATATTCTTGAATTTGACTACTACCCGTGAAGAACGCCTCACTTCGAAAAAGACTCCGGGGAAACTAAGACAACCTTCGTTTCCAACCATTTCGCCGTCCATCTCGACGATTTCAGGATTGATGAAAACCATTGGTTTAGCCGGTTCATCCTCACCTGCGACATCAATAACCATCATGCGCTTGTTAACGCCAACTTGAGGAGCAGCTAGACCAACGCCATTGTTGGCATACATGGTCTCTAGCATGTCCTGCGCCAACTTGCGTGTGGAGGAATCAAAACGAGAAATTTTCTTGCACTTTTCGCGCAAGCCTTCAGACGGGTAACAAACGATAGATAGTTTAGACATATGCTTAATTCAACGAAGGGCCGCTCTGCCCCGATATTAGCACATTCTTGGCAAGTTTTCCCGTGTAGGCACTCGATTTGCAAGCTTTTGAAAACAATGAGCTGGCGCTTATGACAGAATGAACAGAAACAAGAGCGGAATTGCGCTTAAAATAATTAGGACTTAAGGAAGCAGCACAGGAGCAGAAGCAGAAATGAGATCTCGACAAACCTGGTCCTTGGCCCGATTAAGCACGAGAATCGCAGTCAGCGTAAGCCTGCTGTCTTTCGCATGCGCAAACTCTTGTCACGCAGATGACTGGGGATACGAGGGCACAGCTCCGCCTGTGGAAGAGCAATCGGCTGCGGGAATGTTGAAGTCGATAAAGGCTCCAAATAAGGTAGCCGCACCAGCAAAGAAGGTTCCGCCAAATGCTGCAGCAACAAAAGCTAAGAATACAGCAAAGGCAGCTACTCAAAAAAATGAAGCACTTGAAGATGACTCCGCCGCGTTGAGCGGAACACGCAATGGTGGAGGGTTCGCCCGAACTGTAGCACCTGCACCAACAGCCGAACCCAGCACGGGCAGCCTCGGTGTAGCAAGAACCACTGAATACATCAAGAAACCGAAGGCACCAGCTACGGTGGCAAAAGGACCTATGCCAGGTGGAACACCAACTCTACCTAGCGCGAAGGAAGGTGCTTTTAGCAAGCTAGACAACCCGCTTGAGAATTTTACCGATAAGAGCCAGCAAGCCGTCAGGTGTTGGCTCCAGCTTTTTCAGGTTGTGAGCAGAGAACGAATGGACTATGCCGACCAGAAGAAGCTGGAAGCGTACATGTTACAGAAAGCCCGACAGGGTGCAAAACAAACAGAAGAGCTTCGTTCAATTCTGAAATTCTGGCCGCAATTGATGAATGATATTAGAAACAAGCAAGAGCTTGAACTAGAGTATTCAGATCTTTTCCGCGCTTTGTTACGAGTCCATGAAAGATACTCCACTGAAAAAACCAACGTTGAGGGCTCTGAATTCGAGTCTGATTCGGACATGATTACTCGATTGCTTGGGCTGCAACGCACGGCTGTTTCGGGCAATCCCTCATTCTCAGAAGACGCAGTGAACGCTTACGCTGACATGGCAATTTTTATATATGAACAACAACATGCTGGAAGAACCATTGATGCTAACGATAATCGCGCACTGTTTGCAAAGGTTGTCGTGGAGAAATTCAATCAGGCGCCCTCAGACAATGACAAACGTGCAATGAGTAGTTTTGATCTTGCGTGGGCAAAATTCAAAATCATCTGGCACAACGCAGATGAAGAGAAGCGCAAAATTTTGCTCGAGAAATTGGTAAAAACTGGCGCTGGTTCCACACTTTCGGTGGCGAAAGATCCTCTTCTTGATCAGGTGCTCTCTAACTGGCCTTGGAAAACTAGCTTGTGACAGTTAGCGAACTAAAAATTGAGCACTATCGCTCGCTTCGATACATAAACATGCGTTTGCGCCGGGTCAACGTTATCGTAGGACCTAACGGAAGTGGCAAAAGCAATCTATACAAATCATTGAAATTGTTGTTTCACGCAGCAGAAGGTAGATTTGCCAGAAGCATTGTAGAGGAAGGCGGCATCGAATCTGCCATGTGGGCAGGTCCGAGAATGAAGAACGAAAAATACAGACTGAATTTTTCGATAAAACTCGAATCAGGGCTAAAGTATGAGCTTCAATGCGGTGTCCCTGTGCTGGACGAAACAAATCCGTTCCCATTCGATCCCATCATTAAAGAAGAACACGTCTCTTTTCTTGACCGAGGAGATAAGGTGAAACTTCTCGAGAGAAAATCGATGGCAGTTCATGCACGCGATAATCAGGGCAAGCGAATCACCTATCCGTATGGGGCTAGCGAATCTGAATCCGTAATTGCTGAGCTAAAAGAGCCGCATCTTTTTCCTGAGTTATCTCAACTTCGTAACGAGTTTTTGAGTTGGCGTTTCTATCACAAATTTCGAACAGACGATGAATCACCCATCAGAACAGGAACTTTCGCAACGAAGTCGATGATAATGCAGCATGATGCAAGCGACCTTGCGGCAGCTTTAAAAACGATTTTATGGGTTGGTGATTCGAGAGCATTGCAGGCTTGCATCGATCAAGCATTTCCGGGGTCATCACTCGACTTTGCCGAGTTCAATGGCATGTTATCAGTTGCCTTAAGAATGCCCGGATTACATCGACCGTTAGAAGCCAGAGAACTTTCAGATGGAACATTACATTACTTGTGCCTTCTGGCTGCTTTGCTAAGCCCACGACCAGCAGGTTTGATTGCCCTGAATGAACCAGAGGCTAGCATTCATCCCGACTTGCTAGTGCCGCTCGCAGACTTGATCAAAGCGGCATCAAAGGAATCACAATTATGGATTATCACCCATTCTTTTAGACTGGCAGAACTTATCGGTGAGCGCTGCAATGTCGAACCGTTTGAACTTGAGAAGCTTGAAGGTGCAACACGAATAAAGCGCCGCGATGGAGTAGATGAAGAATAAAGCCATAGATTCTTTCGAGCCACTAATTTGCGAGCCCTCAGTCCCAGCTTTCCAGGGCGACACCATCAGTGGTGGCAATTGCAACGGCGATCATTATGCGGAATCATCGCTTGTGGATTTCGTGGCTCGTGCTTCCACTGTTCTTCGGCAGCCGCTATTTGCTTACGAGCCTCTGCAGTGTTTTGAACTAAATAGCCATCTACGCCACGCAACATTTTCGGAACAACCCAGCCACTTTCGTCTCGCTTAAACCCATAACGATAATTTATATCCGACTGGTCCCATTTCTTTGTTGCAGCATGAAGATTAGGATTAATGTGATAAAGTCGACGAGAGTCCAAAAGCAGCATAGCAAGGGCTTCCGCATGCGCTTCGTCAGGGTGAGGAAAGTAATCTGACACAGGCTTTTTCGCATCAGGAATTCGTGCACGCATTTCAGAATTCGAAATACTCTCAGCAGGATCATTGGAAGCCTTTCCGTTTCTAACGGGCACCCAGCGGTCATCAGGTTCTCCGTCTATTTCGAGTTCGGCAGACTGCCATTTTTTCCCGTCGCGATCGACCATGTTGTAAACATCGAGATTGTCATCGCCCTTGTTTCCAGCGGGTTCAAAGCCGAAAAATTTTGGTATTGCTGCTGGTACCTGCTCTTCGCCTTTCTTGTTCTTCCAGAAAAGTTCTTGCAACTGATGCCCAATTTCGTGAACCAGAGTTCCTTCAAAACCGGCCCAACCAAATGTTCTTGCAGCATCTTTTGGTGCTATAGAAATCGTGGGTTGTTTACCGCCGTCATGCCAACCGTGCTCAGTGACTTCCAGTGCATTTTCATTACTAGCAACCCAGTTAAATCGCAGCCCCCCAAAATCTGTTCCATCCTTTTTGGCTACATGAGCGAAGCGCCTTAGTCCTTGCTCAAGAACATCAAGCTCATCTTTCGTTGGGTAGCGCAAATCTAGGAGCTTTTCAGGTGGATCATCTTCTTCATGCTGGATTCGTTCAGGGGGCTTTCCAAACTTGATGTTGTACTTTGCACTCAGCTCATCGATGCGCTTATCGATTTCAGAGAATTGCATAGATGATTTCTCAGTCGATTCAACGCCATCAGAGCCTTTAGCGAACAAGCGACCATTTTCATCGATGCGATATTCGGCTTGACGAGAATCCTTCCCATTGGTCCAATTCTTGCCGTCAAGGCTAACCCATGACTGAGTGCCGTCGTTAAGAGTTTGGGATCCATCAGCTTTTCTTGAGAGAACAACAGTTTCACCGTTTGCTGTTTTGATACTTTCTTGAAGAGAACCATCTGACAAATAAGACTTAGTCACCCCGTATGGCGACTCTTCTCGAACCCGATCGTTGTCGAAAGTGATTTTTGCTTGCCGCCCTAGAGAGCCCTCGCCCTCGCGAATCCATCCCTTACCGTCATCACTCGCCCACACAGCTCCATCGCCGTCCTTATACCTGGCCGGAACCCCATTTCGCAATGTCAATGAAATGTCTTTTCCACGCCATTGAGAATGTTTTTCTTCAAGTGAATGCGGGGTGCTGGTGTCTTTAACCCCCTTGCCTGAATGGTCAAAGTGATCATGCCGTTGAATCTTAAGATGCGGCAAAACGCCCGGCTTATGCCCCGTTAATTGCAGCAGTTCACCATGCGGCTTAGGTAGGCGGTCGGAATGCGAGTTGATACGAAGGGAACTCTCGTCGCGATTGGCGCTATCCTTCTTGGCGCTGACCTTTTGGGCGCTATCCTTTTGGGCGCTGTCCTTCTCGGCGCTATCCTTCTGAGCGCTTCCCGGACGCTGCCAAACAGTGGCAGCCAGCCTCTCGGCCAAAGTGCCAGAAGTAGCAACCTTTGAATTATCGTCCAGCGGTTTGTCTGCCATTCAACCTACCTGAGGCATACATGATCAAGTATAGTCAGCAGTTTTCAGCATTGTATACACATTGCCACAGTCTTCAGAGTGGGCACAGCTGGAGATTCAGGAATTTTCTTTTGACTAAAGTGCTTATCTATTTGAGCGAGACGCGCAGACCTGAGCAGCAAAGATAAGCTCGCTCGGAAGCAGCAGCGATTTTCTGGTTAGATAATCCGAGAACATCCCTGAAGGCTCTAGCTAGTTTGTATTCAGGAACAATGCCCCAACCGACTTCGTTTGTGACGACTATAAATTCTAGATCTGACCGCTTTCGCATAGAATCCAACAACAAATCGATGTGCGAAAGAATTTCGTCTTCCCGTGAATAAGGATCTCCATTGGCATGAGTGACACCGCCTGCGGAGTCATTCAGCTTTACGTCATCCTGCGTGTTTTTTATTAGCAGATTAGTGACATACAAGGACAGGCAATCAAAAACAACCGCAGAACCAGGAGGAGTTGAGACAAACAATAAATGGGCGTCGAAAGGAGCATCGATAGTCGTCCAGTTTTCAGGCCGACGAGCGCGATGCATCTCCAAACGTCTTACTTGTTCAGGGTCATCATTTTGCACCTGCATGGTGGCAAAATAAAAAACGGACTTACCCGATTTTGAAGCTAGCTCTTCCGCCAGAATGGATTTTCCAGAACGGGCAGCACCAGTGATAAAGGTTAGATTTTTCACCATGCAGTCTCCTCTAGTAATTTCTTCTTGCCGCCAGCGTTCAAAAGTAATATCCTACAATTGCTGAAGGAATTTTGTTTCTGCGGTTCTAGCTTTGCGATCAGAAAGTTTGTTTCCTGCCAAAAAACCCAGACGTAGTTCTGAGAAATCATCTACACCTCATTATGACAATGAGGCATATCAAGCATTCATGGTGGGGTATGTCAAACGCATAAACGATGCTACTCTTCGTGTTCCGATTGGTGGCGTAAGAATCGGCTCGGCAAAGTACTCTCGTTTGGCACAGATAAATCTAAACACCCGCATTATTACATTCTCTCGATATGCAATAGAAAACGTTCCTGAAAGAGGTCGTCGATATCTAGTAATTCACGAACTTTCTCATGTCAAGGAAGCAAGTCACAACAAACATTTCTGGCAGCTCGTGGCGGAACATGAGCCTCGCTATAAAGAAATCGGCAAAGAGCTAGAAATTGCATTTCATCAGAACGTTAGAGCTGACCGACGAAGAGGTCCGGAAGGACTCATCGTTCAACCAAAACTTTTTCCTCCATCATCAATCGACAAAGACACATGGGACACCTACAGTGATTCGCTGAGCATATATCCAGACGAATATGAAGAGCTTCGAGAGCGCGAAGCTCTAATCGCGCGAGGTGACCCTGGCTTGCTCTACCCTCTTGACAGTGGTATCAAGGATGGTTCCGACTTTTTCGAGTGCAATGATGTGGAACTTGATTCATGGCAACGCTTCGAATCTGGCATCGTGCATGGTGGCTCCGAGCTTGGGTCAGATTTCGATGATGATTATCTCGACCACTAAGATAAATGCTAATGCGCTTGCTGAAAAACTGTCCTTGGTTCATTTCACATTTGCCAAAACACGAAAGAGATGTCGAGGCACTAAGCGATTTAGACCAATGTTATTGGACAAGATAGTCTTCAGCGGCGACGAAATACTATCAATGAGTTCCTATTCCAAATTCAAAAAGCCAGAACAAACCAAGTGCTCCGAGCCTTACCTTACACAAGATTTTGACCGGCATGTAATCAAAAGTACATATTGCGTTGATTCGTGAAGTTTCATTCAGACCAACAGTCATCATGCAGAGCTCGTGGCACAACGCCTGATGACAGAGCGTTTACAGACTAGAGCTGATTCCGAAAAGCCCATCTTTATTATTAGGTTCCAATCTTGAGCTACATTGTTTTGAATAGCAAAAGAGTAAAATGTACTATTGGTCTAGGTCTTTGTGAGATTTACAGATGTCGTACGATAGCAGGCGAGTGGTAGTAACAGGAATCGGAGTCGTCAGTCCGGTTGGAATTGGAAAAGACGACATGTGGAGAGCCTTGCTGTCTGGAACTTCCGGAGCATCGCGCATAACCCAATTTGACCCAGACGAGATCGGGCTCGAAGTCAAAATAGCAGCGGAAGTCAAGAACTTTGATATCGCTGATTACTTTCCAGACAAGCGAAAAATAGGATCCATGCTCAAAGAGATGGATCGCGTAACACTGTTCGCTATGACAGCAGCTAAGCTTGCGCTGGAAGATTCAAACCTTGACATACGCTCAACTGAAACACCAGACCGCGTTGGAACCTTCATCGGAACCGGAGTTGGTGGACTCATCACAACAACCGCAGACCACATTAAGCTGATGGCTGGTGGACCCAAGAAGATTGGATTGAGATCAATCATCCGATTGATGCCGAACGCGCCTTCTGGACAGGTAGCGATTGAGTTCGGCGCGAAAGGCAGAGCTAAGAGCGACGCAACAGCATGCGCAAGCGGTCTTGATTCTTTGTTCGATGCTTACATGTACATCAAGAGCAATCGTGCAGATGTGATGATTTCTGGCGGAACCGAAGCCTCACTCAATCCATTCGCGGTAGCGTCTTTCGGTAACATGATGGCTTTGTCAAAGCGCAACGATGAGCCGCAAAAAGCTAGCAGACCTTTCAGCGCAGACCGCGATGGCTTTGTTCTAGGAGAAGGCGCAGTCATTCTCATCCTTGAAGAACTTGAGCATGCTCTGCGGAGAAATGCTCCAATTTACGCCGAAATCATGGGCGGTGGAGCAAGCTGCGATGCGACTCACATTGTCGCTCCAGACGAGCACGGAGCCGGTGCTGCACGCGCCATGAGAGAAGCTCTGCGTGATGCACAACTTGACCCATCGCAAATTGATTACATCAATGCACATGGCACATCAACCCCACTGAATGACGTTCGTGAGACTCTCGCGCTGAAGTCGGTATTCGGCTCTCATGCGTACAAACTACAAGTTTCAAGCACAAAATCGATGGTAGGACATCTTTTGGGCGCAGCTGGAGCAATCGGTGCTGCAGCAACGGCAATGGCTTTGAAGAACCAGAAGATTCACCCAACGATTAACCTCGACAATCCTGACCCGCAATGCGATCTGGACTATGTTCCTAACGTAGCTAGAGATGCGAAGATCAAAAACGCCCTCGTTGAAGCACTTGGCTTTGGCGGACATAACACAGTTATCGTTATGAGCGATTACGTCGCCTAGTCAAAAATTACGACTCTTCGTTTTGAGCTGATGCTGAAAGAACTGCCGCTGCCACCACCGTATTTGGTGACTGTGTTGTAGCTACACCACCCGATGATGAGCGATCGGTGTTTGACTTTTCGCTAGCCTCAGCACCTGCAGTTGGTCCACCATAACGGCTTGTAGCAGAGCCTGAGTTTGCATTCGGACCTACAACGAAGGCATAATTCTTAGACATCAAATTGCTTGCATGTGGGTCATTGCTGCCACCGCCAGTAGCACTATTATTGCGAGCACCCGGTCTAGAAGAAGAGCCTGGACGGAGGTTCATGGTTGAAGGCAAATATGTATTGTCTACAGCAAGCTTACTGGCTGGCATTCTGGTTTTGGTGAAATCGAATTTCGGCACAGCAGGCTTATCTTGCTCTCCGCCACCATTGCGGAAACCGATGCGATTTGCTGCGGCAGGAAGCACGGCTGGACGTTCATCGACCACTACCTGACCAGGACCACGCTGATAGTAGGTGTAATCGACATCAATTCCATAGGTAGAAAGATTGTGCTTGCGAATGGTTTCTTTCGTGTCTACAACTTTATGTAGAGCCGGATCCTTAGAATTCAGGAACAAAGAACCAGGCTGAGTTCTTGCTTCATCAACTGACGCACGTTGCTGTTTCTCTGCATTGTTATTTTCAGCGTGCTTCTCGCCACCAGCGCCGGCTTCAGCCTTCTTAGTCTCAGAAGACTCCGCCTTTTTCTCTAGTTCTTGAGCTTGCATCGCTTTTGCAGTAGCTTCGAGATTTTGTCTTGCACTACCCAAAAGCGAACGCAACTCTGCACTTACGAGTGCAGCACCAAGTAAATTTGGCCAGTAGTTCTTGACGAAATCAATTGCTTGACCCGAAGCTGTACCACCCGTACGTACAAGGTAATTGGCTGAGATCAGGTCTTTATGGGCGTTGCTCAACTTCAGAAGAGCGTTCTCAAGCTCAGACTGAGCGCCCTTACTCGCTTGAAGAACTTGCATCATCTGATATGTATTGCCCTTCAATTGCTGAAGTGCAGCACCTTGAGCTGTCGATGTGCTTGCGGTAAGGAATTGCTGTGAAGCTCCTCGCATATCTTGGAGCACGGCTTGTGCTCTGGCTTGAACTTCAGGTGGCAAACCTACTAGACGTGTATTGGCTTGAGATATCAATCGCTCTAAGCTCTGAGCTGTTTCGTTTACAGCATGAGTCAATACTTGCTGACGAGCAGACTCCAATGCCACCTGAACCTGTTCACGCACAACCGGACTATCTTTGGCGATTGTTTTCAGCGTGTCGGCAAGATCACGATAGTTATCTGGAGTTGGATGATCTTTGAAGATATTCAGTTTTGTTTGTGCATCAGTAACTCCAGGTGTTCCCGGAGGAAGCTTATCGAGATTGCGAATAAGATTACGTGCATCAGTTTCTGCAGGAGACACCGTCTGTGGTGCATCCTTCGGACGCAGATCCGTAGTGCGATCTGGCTGAACTCCAGGTTCTCTTGGTGCAAGGTCGCGAGGACCGGGCTCTACATTTGTTCGAGGAGCAGCTGGGTCGACGTTTCTCGGACCAGGCTGAGTAGGCGAAAAGTCTTTGGGTTCAACAGGTTTAGCAGGTTCTACTGTTCTTGGATTTGTGCCTGGTTCAACGGTATGCTCTGGCTTAGGCTGAACAGTCTTAGGCTTCACATCGTCCACTAGATGATCAGCAGGCTTGACCTCGTCGGCAGGACTGTTTCGCTTAATTGTTGTTTCTGGCTCTGGTTTCGGAGCCACAGGCTCGTTCTTCGGAGCATGAATATCATCTGCTGGGTTAGTCGAATGCTTTATGGTTGCATCTGGCTCTGGCTTTCTAACGTGCGGCTCTTCCTTCGGCGCACGAATGTCATCCACCGGGTTTGGTGAATGCTTTATGGTTGCATCTGGATCTGGTTTTGGCGCATGTGCATCATCCGCAACGTTATTGCGCGGTGAGACTTGCTCCTTCGGAGCTACCGGTTCGTCCACGTTACGCGGTTTGGTACCCGGCTCATCCGTACGGGGAGATGTCTTATCCGTTTTCTTCGGAGCTAAATCGTCAGCATCCTTTTTAACTCTGGCGGCATCATCAACTAACGAATCGGCCTTCGGAACTGTATCATCAAGATGAGAAGGTTTCTCTCTCGGTGCTGCAAGAGGATCTTCATGCACGGCAGGTGCAGTCTTGTCCTTCGGCGCGGCAAGGGGATCTTCATGCATTGCAGGCGCAGTCTTGTCCTTCGGCGCGGCAAGAGGATCTTCATGCACCGCAGGTGCCTTGTCCTTCGGAGCAGCAAGAGGATCTTCATGCACCGCAGGTGCTTTGTCCTTCGGTGCTGCAAGCGGATCTTCATGCACCGCAGGTGCCTTGTCCTTCGGTGCAACAAGGGGATCTTCATGCACCGCAGGTGCCTTGTCCTTCGGTGCAACAACAGGCTCTTCATGCAAAGCAGGTGCGGTCTTGTCCTTCGGTGCAACAACAGGCTCTTCATGCAAAACAGGTGCGGTCTTGTCCTTCGGTGCAACAACAGGCTCTTCATGCACGGCAGGCGCTGGTCTGTCCTTCGGTGCAAAAGCATTTTCTTTTGGAGCTACGACAGATTCTTCATGCAGACCACCCTGAGGATTCTTAACAGGCTCGCCTTTAGCCACAGCTGGCTCATGAATTGTGCGTGACGCAGCAGTAGCATCATCAGCTCCGCCACCTATTTTGACTTCTGCCGGTTTGACTGGCTCTTTCAAAGTTGGCTCTGGAACCTTCACAGGCTCTGTAACCTTCACAGGCTCTGGAACTTTCACAGGCTCTGGAACTTTCACAGGCTCTGGAACTTTCACAGGCTCCAGAACTTTTACAGGCTCCGGAACTTTCAAAGGTTCTGCAACTTTCACAGGTTCACTGAGTCTGACGGTCGGCTCTGCCGGACGGAGCACAGGCGGCTCTCCCAGCTTCGGAGCATTGACCTCAAGCTTACCAGGAGCGAATTCCGCTGGCTTCAACCCCGGCTGAACTTTCGGGGCTACTATCGGTTCAGCTACAGGTCTTACAACCAAGCCATCAACGCGAGTTGGCAGAGTGCGAGATACTGTGCCAAGTTGGTCTGCGGTCCTGACGCCACCAACCTCTGCCGAACTGATTAGCTTACCTGTCTGAGCGACTTTAGCCTCTAGGCTGGCGCTTCCTTCAACAGCGCCTACTTCTGCCTTGCTCAGAGCACCTTTTCCACCTACAAAGAACATACCAACGGTGGTGGTGAGGTTACCCCAGCTTGCGCCGGCTTCACCAGCGCCCTTGGTTCCTACGAGAGTTTTACCGAAGTCTGTAGCCATTGCTGCCACAGCATTCGGATTCTCTACGATAATTTCTGCGGCTTTCTTCGCGTCTTCGCCAACCTTTAAGGGATTGCGAATTGCATCAAGCCCGCTCTTGCCGATATTGGCGAGGTTCCGGATACCACCGTCGAAGAAGTTGACAGCGAAATCGCCTACGCCGTTGCCCGTTTCGATAGCCTTTCGTTTGGATACGACATCGGAAGACAGCAAGCTAGCTTCGCGCTTGAGTCCGACCATCCCAAAACTGTTTGCCACTACTGGTTTAAAGGTGTTCGCGTTTGAAAGAGTTGAGAGTTGAGTGGACAGATTGGCATCATGCAGCAGCTTATCGGACGCACCCAGTGCTGGGTTCGTACCTAAAGCCTCCACCATGTCCTTTTTCGAAACCGGTGGATGGATATCAGGTTTTCCATCTCCTGCTGACATTGGCTCTAATCGCTCTTTTGCTTGTCCTTACTCGTTTCTACTGAATCGCTCTTACGTTTTCTTACTAGTCGTCTCACCTACTGACATCTATCCGGATTTCCGAAATATTGGACAGTTTTAAAGAGACCATTGAAAAGGATATACCTGTTTTAAGGTTTTCTTTAGGGTTCAGGTGGGAATCCTACGTAGCCAAGAAGATTGTTTTTCGCTAATCTGCCGCGCCACTTGGGTCTTCAACCCGTTTATCTCATGCCCGATTTCACAACAGAATTAACATAAAGTGCCAATTTTGCTAGATCTCGGGCGTTTTACCATTCTTTCCTCGACCTCCTTACCAACCTAACAATAGTCTTCAGCTTTGCGGGAGAATACGGTCAAACCCGCAAAAAGTTTGCTTAAATTGCAAATTTAACGTGGAAAACCCGGAGTAAGTCGCGTGGGGCTAAAAGAAGATATCCGCAATATATTAGAGAAGGACCCTGCCGCCCGCAGTGAACTGGAGGTGCTTCTTTGCTATCCAGGACTTCACGCCATTCAGATTTATAGAATCGCCAATCGTTTCTATAGGTCCAAGAATTTCACGGCGGCCCGTTTTATTTCTCAGATTGGAAGAATGCTGACCGGAATCGAAATTCACCCCGGCGCAAAAATCGGAGAGAGAGTACTGATTGACCATGGCATGGGAGTCGTCATCGGAGAAACGGCAGAGGTCGGTGACGACTGTGTGCTTTATCAGGGCGTGACACTGGGGGCTGGCAGCGAGGCTCGCGGCGGGGCCACGACTAGAGGCACTAAACGCCATCCCACTTTAGGTAAATCGGTAATTGTCGGAAGTGGAGCAGAAATTCAAGGAGCTGTAATCGTCGGTGACAACGTAAAAGTTGCCTCTGGCTCCATCGTTTTGAGAGACGTGCCTTCAGATTCAATTGTTGTTGGTGTGCCAGGTCGTGTCATTTATCGTGAAGGAAAGAAAGTCGACGACGGTAAAGTTCCCGACATCGAAGCACAGGCCTTAAAAAGCATGAAACACAAAATTGAAGAACTGGAAAAGCGTTTCGAAACTCTTGCAAAAGCACATTCGCAACCTGGTTCACAGGAAAGCACAACGCCTGATGAATCATCGCAAGCTATAGGCCAGGCTGCGTCTGATAGTGAGTTAAAAGAAGGTTTCGATGATCCCGTTGAAGTTTTTTTGCATGGTGCGGGTATTTAAGATTTGAGTACCAAAATCATGAATGCATTGAATGAGTTTTGGGAATCACAGTGGATACAATAAAGACTTATGGCTTCTTATAAGCTAGAAGGAAAGAGACGCAAATGGCAGACAATGAGCTTGAAAAGGCATTTGGCACTTTAGCAGATGCACTCACACTCACAGAAACTGAAATCGGCGAGGAAATCAACGTCATTCAGCAACAAATTGAACAGCTCAAAGATCGAATCGTTGAGTTAAACGGCAGACAACAAACTCTTGCCGGTGACAGAGAGTCAATCGCTGAAATGTACAGAAGGTATTGTGGAGGCAGCCCGGTCGAACTTTAGTTCAGGTCCAATAATTACTACAAGGACAAATTATGTCATCAGAATTGTGCCCAAATTGCGGTACTTTACTGACCTCGTCATTAAAGTTTTGCGTGAGCTGCCGACGTTCCATCACAGAGGACCGCATCCGCTTAGCTGGTGAAGAAGAGAAGGCAGACGGCGGCTCAAAGTACCGGCTTTCCAAAGGCACTTCGTACGACGGGCTCAGGCAGGCGCGCACATTTTTCCTGACTTTAACCAGCTTACTCACTATCGCTTTCGTCTATTACTTCATGATGAAATTCGTAATTCATCAACCAATTCCATTTGAAGATCAGCTAAATCAATTTGTAGGGGTCCAACAAAATTCGGGCGATGCCACTAACACGCAAGCGCCGATTGATCCGTCACAGCAACAACAGCAATACCAACAACAAGTTCCGCAACAGCAAGGTGCGCAGTAACTAAAGACCGCAAACGTACTCTGTCAGCACTCACAGGTCTGCAGAAATTGCTGTATAACTATGCTCAAAAGTTACGTTGCCTAGAGAAAAGTGCTCAAGATGAAGCTGCTTTAGAAACCATCTTCTGCAACATCTTCAGTATCTGCAGCTTGATCATTGCTGCTGGAACTTAAGCGCTGAACATCAGCTTCTTGAGCAAATCGAACCATGCCATTATCGAACAACAATCCGAGATCATCGTGCGACCATTGCTTCTTCACTTTGGGTGAATGATAAAGATTGGCTCGCACAACACTAGCACCGGCACCACTCACTTCGTACAAATACTCTTTGTCATAAAATGGTGGCACTTTCACAATCAGGAGACGACCCTTTTTGAAATCATCAGGGTTGAATGGAACTCTATCCTTCTTGATTATTCTCATAAATAGTAGTGGTTATTTGGCAGCGAGCAGTTTTTCTGCGAGACCACATTTGATTTCGAAGGTGCTTCCCGCTGTCATCTGCATCATCTTCGCGTCACGCATCAAGCGCTCAACGGGGTATTCCTTCGAGTATCCGTAGCCACCATAAACTTGCACAGCATCTGTAGCAGAGCTCATAGCAGCATCAACAGCAAAAGTTTTTGCACAGAGTGCTTGAATTGAATCATGAACTCCATCGTCATAAAGCTTGGCGGCTTTCCATGTCATCAATCTTGCGCATTGAACATTTTTGGCCATATCAGCAAGCATAAATCCGATTGCCTGATGAGTGCCTATGGGTTTTCCAAATGTTTGACGCTCTTTAGAATAACGAATGGAATTTTCAAGCCCACAACGCATCAAGCCAGTGGCATGAGCAGCAACAACAGCAGCACTAATCGCATTTGATTGCTGCAAAACCTCTGTGCCGTCGCCTTCGTTGCCTAACAAATTCTCCGCACTCAATGACAAATTTGAAAAGGCCACAACGCATATGTCTGCACACTTGCGTCCGAGCTTGGGTATTTGTGCACCACGGGTAACACCAGGCAAATTTGCGTCAAAGACGAAAGCTGAAATTTTGCCAGAAGCATCAGAGGCAAGAGCAAAAAACCAGGAAGCATTGGCACCATTGATAGCAATCAACTTCTCAGCGTTCAGTATGTAGCTTGAACCTTGCTTTGTAAAACTTGCGCTGGTTCGCGGATATTGACCTGAATCCGCATCAGCTGGGAAACAAAAACCTGCCAGTACGGCTTCTGCAGTTAGCACAGAAAGATACTTTTCCTTTTGCGTTGGATTTCCTGCCACCATCACTGGGGCAGCGGCGAGAACATTGCCTTCAAAAATAGATGCGACACCACCGGAGGCAGCACCAGCCTCTTCGGCCATCACTACAGTGTCCCACAGGGACAGCCCGAGCCCACCGAACTCTTCGGGAATAAGCGTTGTAGCTAGACCCAGTTCCCAGGCGGCTTTGTACAAATCGAGAGGTATGCGCGCCTCATGATCTAACTTCTCCGATTTGGTGGCAACTTCATTCTGAAAGAAGTCGCGAGCCAGGTCTTCATATTGTTTGCTTTCTTCCGAGAGAATCAGGTCAGTCATGTCTTCCTCAAGCTTGATGGGCGAACCAAGCGGTAACCGTTTAGAGGTACTATTTTAGCAGGACGAAGAGATCAGACTGCCGCCCTAGATGAATAAGCGCTTAGCGAAGACTTGCCAAGAGAACGGCGATTGTTTTGCTCTGTCTCGCCTTACATAAATTTCAGAGCAAAAAAATACGGCTAAGCGCGGCTCGAAACTCAAGCGAGAAAACGAAGTCAGGGCTCAAGTCAGAATTGCACACAGCCAACTAAATTCTCACTCACAAACAAGTTCGGGCTTGTCAGGTTACACTTGAACGAGCGCTTCTTGACGTGGCAGGAAAGTCTCGTCATCATAGTGCGGAAAGGAAATTAAAATGCCCTTGAAAGTTGCACCATCAATTCTGTCAGCAGACTTCGCAAACCTCGCTGTAGATATAAAGAAAGCAGAGGACGGCGGCGCCGACGTTCTGCATGTCGATGTTATGGATGGTCACTTCGTTCCAAATCTGACGATCGGAGCGCCCGTGGTGAAGGCATTGAGGAAGAATACGCATCTGGACCTCGACGTACATCTGATGATTGAGCATCCAGACCGTTATCTCGAGGACTTTGCTAGAGCAGGCTCAAACTATCTCACAGTGCATCAAGAAGCATGCATCCACCTGCAACGAACCCTTGCTGAGATTCGCCGACTCGGAATGAAAGCTGGAGTCGCTCTCAACCCAGGCACGCCTGAAGACCACATCAGGTATGTACTTCAGGACATCGATCTCGTGCTTGTGATGTCGGTAAACCCAGGTTTTGGCGGTCAGAAGTTCATTCCAGAAGTTTTGCCGAAAATCAAACGTATTCGCGCCATGTTCGATGAAATCGGGCGCAAGGATGTAATCATTTCAGTTGACGGCGGCATTAACGTCGAGACAGCAAGGAAAGTTTCAGAAGCTGGCGCCTGCATGGTAGTCGCTGGCAACAGTGTTTACGGGTCAAATGATGTCCCAGCAGCGATTCGTGCTCTGCATGGAGCTGCTGCCGACAACAAAGCTGGCGCCGCTTAGGCGGCCAATCTCAAAGGAGTTCAATCGTGTTCAGCAAAAAATCAATTCTAGGTTTGTCGATGCTGCTTATGATGCCCGGTTCAGCTGCGTTGGCGCAGGACGGCTCAGATGCCTGGATTATGGACACTTCAGAAATCGGAAAGTCGAGAAACGGTATTATCAGAAATGATCAGATTCTCGAAATGGGCGTCCCTACTGCGAGTGCTCTTCAACTTGAAGGCGAAAGCTCAATGAGAATGGGTCAAATTGACCGGGCAATTGTAGCGTTGCAACGCGCGATTGAACTTGCACCACTTGACTCCGACAAACGCCTTCTCTACGCCGAAGCTCTAGAGAAGAAGCTTATGACCACGCCAGTGAGGCAACGCGACCCCAGATTTTACAACTTCGTTGTAAAACAATGGCTATTTATATTCCAGAAAGCAGACTTTCCAGATCAAAAGATGCAAGCTGGTGGACACCTGGTTCAGCTGACCGGCTCTCCACCCAGAATGTTCGAACGCCCCCACAAATACCTTGCGCGAGTGCTTTTGCCGGAAGATGGCTCGAAGCCCGTCGTAATTGGTGGTGCCAAATCAGCCAAGAAAGTAGCCGTCAAGGACAAGGACGAAGAGTCCATGAAATTAGACAAGAACTTCTAATTGGTAAATTATAGATCTAGAGACGGCTTCCCCTGGGAAGCCGTTTTTGTTTGGCTTGCAGTATTGGTCTTGCCACTGACAGCATCAGGAATCAAAAGTTCGTCTTAATACGGAAGGCAGTCTCGAAAAGATGTATTAGGATGTGAAAAGGCTCTCGCTGCTTTCCAAGGAGAAAGTCAATGTATTTCAAACAGTTCTATCTCGGTTGTCTTGCGCATGCGTCGTACCTAATAGCTGATGAAACCAGCAAAGTGGCTGCCGTTGTTGACCCGCAGCGCGATATCGATGCTTACATCAGCGAAGCGGAAGCACAGGGATTAACGATCAAATACGTTTTGCTGACCCACTTTCATGCAGACTTTCTTGCAGGGCATCTGGAATTGCGTCAGCGCCTCGGAGCGAAAATTGTTTTGGGCAAAACTGCAGCTGCTGAATACGAGTTTGATGCCTGCAAAGAAGGCGAGAAGCTTGAACTGGGTCCTCAAGTGTACCTCCAGGTACTTGAAACGCCAGGACACACTCCAGAAGGCATATCAATCTTGGTCTTTAACAAAGAATCAAATGCAAACGCACCATGGGCAGTGCTAACCGGCGACACGCTGTTTGTGGGCGATGTAGGAAGACCTGACCTTCTGGCGTCAGTTGGCATAAGCGCCGAAGAATTAGCAGCACATCTGTATGACTCACTGCATAACAAGCTGATGACCTTGCCTGATGAAACATTGGTATACCCTGCGCACGGTGCTGGTTCTATGTGCGGCAAGAACCTCGGTAAAGAATCATTCTCTACCATAGGACAACAAAAGCAATTTAATTACGCTCTGAAGATTTCCGACAAGAATGAGTTCGTAAAATCCATTTGTAGCGACCAACCGGAGACACCAAGGTACTTCGCGATGAATGCGACTTTGAATAAGCAAGAAAGGAAAATGCTGCACGACCATCTTCCCGAAGCGATAAAACCGCTGGATATTGAACAAGTCTGCAAAATGCAAAAGGAAGGCGCACAAATTCTCGACACACGAGGACCAAGCGAATTTTCTAAAGGTCACCTCAAGGGCAGCATTAACATAGGATTGAGCGGTAACTACGCTTCCTGGGCTGGAACTGTTCTCGACCATAAGATTCCAATCGTCATTATCTCCAATGATGGGAAAGAAGAAGAAGCGGTTCTTCGTCTAGGAAGAATCGGATATGACAATGTAGTTGGCTACCTCGATGGTGGACCTCCCACATTTTTATTCCGTCCAGAAATCGTAGAACAACTTCCAAGGCTGACGGCACACGATTTGCTTAAGCAGTTGAAATCAGACTCTGCACCACACGTTCTTGACGTTAGAACCGAGAACGAATACAAAGACAAGCACATCGCCGGAACACAAAACATTCCTCTAAATCAGCTCAGCACGCGGCTAAATGAGGTGCCAAAAAACACCACGTTAGTTGTGCACTGTCTTGGCGGCTACCGCTCTATGATTGCAGCAAGTATTCTCGCTGCCAATGGATGGACAAATTTGTCTGACCTCACAGGCGGAATCAATGCATGGATTGAAGAGTCGCTTCCAGTCGAGCGCGAGACTGCTGGTGCTGGTGCTGGTGCTGGTTCTAGTTGCGGCGGCTAACGCACAGAACTCTGAATATTTCACTGCTGCTGCTTAAGTTTGCTGCAGTTAAATTGACCACGCGCGACTTAAGCTTGCTTCTTTTTCGTAAGCATTTTTCCAAGATTAATCAACGCACGAATGACACCGATTATGGTGCCAATCAATCCTAAAATCATCCATGACCAATAAGGATGGTACTCCGCCAGATGATGCTTAATGGTGTGTGTGTCGGGAGGCAAAGCATTGTCTGGAATGTTCGTCAAGAGAAGTAAGAAGCATCCAATGAAAGCAGTCAACACGCCCCAGAGCATCCAGAGAATGCTAAATGGGCAAATCCACAAAAGTGGAAAGAAACCCATGAGTAAAACGGCGTCTGGAATCCAAATGAAACTAGAACTTGGCGGAATGGCAAAGCTCAAAGCAATGCTTAAAACCCAGAGTCCGCAGGCCACTATACTTGCGATCTTCTTGCGTTTCGACTTCGCGTTTCTGGCAGATTGAATTCCACCATCAGCTGCATCGATACTCGATTTCTCGTCACTCATTTTTACTGGACAAAAGCATGATGCTGCGCATCAATTGCTGCCCTTCGGCAGGAATATCATTTGCGTGCCTCAATCTCTTTACTTGAAATTCAGCAAAACCAACCTTGTCAAAATCACCAAGCCCTCTGTCACGCCAAAGCTTATCCAAAAGTTCAGTCCTACGCAAATCAGAATACAAGTCTTCGGCGCGCAAAAGTTCCGCGACACCAAGACTCATTAGATAAGCATTCAGACTATCAAAAAGAGACTCTACAGAGAACGTGTCTTCAATTTCGCCGGACTTCCAGATGTGAACCTGATCACCATCACGCAAAACATCTTCAATAGTCGCGGTTTGTTCAATGGCATCCTGATCCATAACACAAATTATGGGCAACCTGCACACATCGCGAAGTTGAAGGTACTTTCTCAAAAGCTGATTTGCACCACCGCAAGCATTAAAAAGCACTACCTGGTCTGCGGTTTTGTTCTTTGATAAAGAAAGAAAGCGCGAAAGAAGAATAGATTCAGTGTTGCCCTCAACAAGAACTATAAGAGATGGCTGGAAATTACTCGGCAGACTCGTGCGCATGTTGCCGAGAGTCTGTAAGAATTCCTTTTGAGCGTTTTTAACAGCTGCAAGATTGAGACTCATGTCCATTCGATCAAACTTCGCAAGAACTCTTGAAACAAACGCTGCAAGCGGGTCATCAGACCAGGGACCAAAAGACTCGAGAACTCTCCAATACGGAACAACATCCCAGGCGTGCTTCAAACTTGCTGTTTGAGCCAACACAAAATCGCCCTGCAACAGATCCTGGGCGATAGCCTCAAACACCTCAGGTAGTTCATCATAAGAAGAACCGTGTTCTCCCGATAAAAACCAGAGGTCGAAATCAGCTGCTTCAAAATGTGAAAGGTCTTGCATTGAAAGAACTAAATTGAACATTCGAACAGTGTTATCGATGATATCCTCAGGAGTACCAAAGACCTTCATGAAAGCCGACTCTTGCTCTGAAAGAGACGCCCGGCTCAACTCTTTAGCCTTACCGTTCGAGTGGCGAGAAACTTGGGCGACAAGCTTGGTCCAGCGGCTCGAAGGTTCTTCAAAATGCAAACAGCGCTGCAAACACGACCAAATCTGGTCGAGGTTTGCTGATTTCATGCTGATTGCTCCATTGGTGTTTCTTGCTGAGGTCAAAACCAAATCCTACCTGGAAATTTCGACTTGATCCTACCACAATTCCCAAATGAATTAGCAAGTCCGACTCCCAACAGGCAAAGGTTCCGGGATTTTATACAGCAAGCCCCTCCGACAAGATATCCCTCACACATAAATTCGAGCGACAAAATATAATGGAAGCTAAGCCCGAAGAAATTGAGAAACAGAATACAAAACTGGATTAGCCTGTTAATTATCCTGGAATCGATTAGCTCTTCAAGCAGAAATCTTATCGAACGCGAACAGTTGAATTGAAATAAGTGCGTAAAACAGAATTGCCACCGTATTTAATACTGCAATTTTCCTTATCGGAAAATTGTTATTCGCGATACTTTTTACGGCGTGATATATGCTCCAAATGCGCATGTTTCACTTCGGGGAAACATCTCCTTTAATGGTGCAATTGTTTCGCGCCAACTTACTGTGATAGGCGATTGCACGCTGACCTTTGATGAATCGCTTCTGTCAAAAACGTTCAGTTGCTAACTCGTTTTGAAAATTGTTTTCGTAGAACTCCCACGCACAGCCGCCGCGCCTGGCACCCAGGGCTAGCCCCTGTACTGCGATTTGGAGATCGACGTGTGTAAACTTAATTGCATACATTATGCAAAAGGGACTATACCAAAACAATAAAAGCAGTTATGATGGTCACATGAATCTATAAGTACACCGCCGACAGAATTGCCAGGTCCGACAGGATCCAGCAAGTGCTGTGGGTGTTTTCGTTTGCACATTTTTCTGTGCAGATTGCAGATAGATTCGGTGAGGGATTGATTATGGGATCTACAATTACAGAACAGGAAATAAAAAAGGACGGCATAGAGAGAACCCCGGATGATGAGCTAATCGTCAGCGGCAACCTCTGGCGTGCCATCTGGAATTTATCCTGGCCTCTCTATCTGAACATGATGATCATTGCCGTTGCGACAATGTCTGAACTCTGGGTCGGCGGACAGCTTGGTTCTGCCGCTCAAGCAGCGATAGGACTTGGCGGACAGATCTGGTTTTTCATGATCATCCTTGTCGTGGCACTTTCCGCAGGAACCAATGCACTCGTCGCCCGTTTTTGGGGTGCGAATGACATGGAAAATGCGGTTATGGCTGCGCGGCAATCTCTAATGTTTTCAGTATTTTTCGGTATTTTCTCCTGCGTGCTCGGGCTGCTTATTTGTCGCCCACTATTACGCATGCTTGGAGCAAGTCCAGAAGTAGAACAGCTCGGATGGGATTTTCTCAAGTTCGATATGATTGGACAAATTCCAATCACAATGCACTGGGTATCAAACTCTATATTCAGAGCTAGAGGAAACACAATTCTGCCGATGTTGACCATGGTTCTCGTGGTGGCAATGGTAGTAGCACTCAACATAGTTTTGTGCTTGAACCCATTCCATTTGGGAATCTCCGGCTTGGGCATGTCGTGGACTATTGCCAGCGTATTGGGTGTAGCTTTGTCGCTCTACTTGCAAACGAAGTCGCCACTCAAAGCTTGCATGGCAATTAATGGTCCCGGCATATCAAAAGAATGGTTCATCAGAATCATGAAAATTGGTATTCCGGCCTGCGTTCAAGACCTTGCATGGGTTGGTGGAAACTTCGTTCTACTATACATTCTTGCAAGAACAGTAAATCCGACGGCATGCGAAGCCGCATGGGCAATTGGATTGCGCCTCGAAGAAACCTTCGGCGGCATGCCAATCTATGCACTCAGCGCAGCAGCTGCAACCTTGATTGGACAAAATCTCGGTGCCAAACAGACCAAACGTGCAGAAATCGCCGGATGGAAAGTCACCGCAATTGGTGGCGGTTACAATCTGATAGTGGGAATCATTCTTTTCGCATTAGCTGAACAGATTGCTTCTTTGATGAGCAAAGATGCATTAGTCATCAAATACTCTTCAGAATATCTGCGCATTGTTGGTCTATCGCAACCTTTCGTTGCTGCATGGCTCATACTTGCCGGAGCTACCCAAGGTGCTGGATACACGAAATGGCCAATGGTCGCTACATGTATTGCACTGGTTGGAATCAGATTGCCGTTAGCCTGGTATCTAACGATTTCACTAGGCATGGGTCCGCTCGGTACGTGGATAAGTCTTGCATGCAGTTCTCTTCTAGTGGGACTGTCCCTTATCTGGCAGTTCAAGCACGGCAGCTGGAAGACGCAAGAAGTCTAACGAACACAATACGTTATACGAATAAAGTTCATTAGATCAGAAACGCAAATCATAGAGAGTCCAGATTCCAGAAATCCCCAGCTTGTCAGGCTGGGGATTTCCTTTTCTGGTTAAGCTCCTGCCAGTAAAAGGCTTCTGAGAAGCAAAGGAAAGGAAAGGAAAGGAAAGGAAAGGAAAGACAAGGAAAAACGGGACATTCAGTGATTTATATCCCTACCAACTGCTCCAAACAAAATTATGCCTATTCAAAAGACGCAAACAAGAAGGTAGTAGGCACGCTACTACTTTTGACGAGCTCAATTTTTTTCGCCCCAGAGGTAGGGATGGTTTTCTCGAATACTGAACGCGGATTCGTTTCTACTTATTATCAAATGGTCAAGCAGACTGACACCAAGCAAATTCGATGCTTTCACTAGTTGCTCTGTGGTTGCAATATCTTCAGGGCTTGCACTCAAGCGCGAGCCTGAAGGGTGGTTATGACAAACAATGATCGCATAACTATTGGCAAGAAGAGCCGCTTTGAAAACTTCCCTTGGATGCACAAGACTAGTGGAGACCGTCCCGTGTGATACCTCGTGAACACCGATTACCTCGTGCCTGGCATTTAGATGCAAACTGACAAAATGCTCTTCCGACGCAAATTTAAGAGGGTCAAAAAATGCAGCTGCATCGGTCGGGGTTCTTATTGACACCAATTCTTTCAGCTTGGGCCCCTCATGGACAAGACATAGCTTTATCTGAGGAACCTTGTATTTTAATTGACCTCTAAGGGCAGCGGCGCTGGGCATGATAAACCTCCAGGCTGGATTCAGCACAATGACGCCAGGCGCACATCACCTGGCTTGAATACTCAACATATTTCTAAAACGAAAAAATCATGCCAAGAGTTCAATCTCAAACCAAGATTTTAGAAAGAAGATTTTCCTGAGTTTTTTTGTTTACAACGTGGTTTTGAGTTCTATATAAGTGGAACAAAATTACTGCAGACGAAGGCAATGCCTGCGGCGAATTGAACATAGTTCTTTTTGTTCCGCGAGTCGGGTGCCCTTCGAATTGAATTGTGAAATTCAACTCGCTCCAAAAACCCGGTTGTTTCTGAAGCTGTGCTAAAGCACGACAAATCCAAGGCCATGCGAATGAAAAATTCCCGCTGCGGAATTGAGCATCAGAGGCAACCGGACTTAATTTTCAAGGTAAAGAACAATGGCTCATAACGCGCTTATTCCCATCATCGCAATCAGTGTTGGCACCATATCTGGCGTGGCGCTAATTTCTTCGTTAGCTAAGTTATTCAAACGTCTAACAGTATGGGAATATCAGCAAGGACTATTGTACAAGAAAGGAACCTATGTCAAAACTCTGGGTTCTGGCTCATATTGGCTCTGGACTCCGGCAGAATACATTTCCGTAGTGGATGTGCGCCGCACGACAACTACGCTTGCCGGTCAAGAAATCGTCACGGCTGATAACGTGGGCATCAAATTTTCAGTGCTCATTTCCTACCAGGTAATTGACGCTTACAAAGCCATCAACAAGAGTCAGGGATGGTATCAAGAGGTTTATGCACTCACCCAGATAGCACTCAGAGACGTGATGTCCGCACTGAAAGTAGAAGAGATTTTGCAGGCAAGAAGTTCACTTGGAGAGAAACTACTTGAGCAGGTAAAAGGCAAAACTGAAGAATTTGGAGTTGAGATGCTTCAAGTACAGGTTAAAGATGTGATTTTACCGGCAGAAATCAGGAAGATGTTCGGAGATGTGTTGCGCGCCCAGAAAGAAGGGCAAGCTGCACTTGAACGGGCAAGAGGAGAGCATGCAGCTCTTCGTTCATTAGCAAACGCCGCTAAGCTTATCGACAATAACCCGAGCCTCATGAGCCTGAGAATATTGCAATCACTTTCGTCTCAGGGCGGCGCAACGCCACCGCAGGTAATACTGAACATTAGCGGCGGTCCAACATCAATTCCGGCGCAGCCTCCTGGCACGGCGACAAGTGAAGCCACTGAGCCGACTCAAACTGACAGGTAAACTCATCGTAATAGCTGGGTAAGCTTATCGTTTTTTGAAGATGAGCGTGCAGACTTAGAGCCTCAAAAGCCTTTAGTTGTATCGGATTTCGGTCACACGCAGAAGTCTTAAACAGGACTCAGACAAGCATTCGCTCTGTGTTTTGTGCTATGTTTTGACCTGTAACATCAACAGGGTAGAGCAAATGCAGCGCAGGAAGTCGACGAACGTTTTGGTCGGCAACAAATTTATAGGCTCCGATCATCCAATACTCGTCCAGTCAATGACGAATACATCAACGGAAGATGCGGCTTCAACGGCCGCGCAGGTGAAGGAACTCTGGCAAGCAGGCTCGGAAATTGTTCGTATAACTGTCAACACGCGTGAGGCTGCTGCAGCGGTTCCGAAGATTGTTTCACTAATGGAAAAAGATGGGGTCGATTGTCCGCTGGTCGGAGACTTCCATTACAACGGGCACCTGCTCTTATCAGAGTACAAAGACTGCGCTCGCCTTCTGGCAAAATATCGCATTAATCCAGGCAACGTCGGAAAAGGTGAAAAGCACGACGAGAACTTCCGTAGAATGATAGATGTTGCTATTCAAAATGACAAACCAGTTCGCATCGGCGTCAACTGGGGCTCTCTCGACCAAGAGCTTTTAGCAAAAATGATGGACGAAAATGCCACGAATGGCTCGCCTTTGACGGCGCATGAAGTTCTTATTGAAGCTATAGTTGCAAGCGCGGTTCAATCAGGAAAGCTGGCAGAATCTTACGGCATGAAGCACGACAAGATTATTCTGAGTGCAAAGGTTTCAGAAGTGCCTGACCTTGTGACTGTATACAGAAAGTTAGCCGCTCAAAGTGATTATGCCCTTCACCTCGGCTTGACTGAGGCAGGTATGGGAAGCAAGGGAATCGTCGCATCTACTGCGGGGTTGTCTGTCCTTTTGAGCGAAGGAATTGGAGATACAATAAGAGTGAGTCTGACTCCAGAACCGGGAGCAAGTCGCTCATTGGAAGTGACAATCTGCCAGCAAATTCTGCAGTCACTCAAAATTCGTGCTTTCGCACCGCAGGTTACAGCTTGCCCTGGTTGTGGGCGAACCACTAGCTCGCTCTTCCAGGAGTTAGCAAAACAGATTCAGGAATACTTGAATGAACAAAGACCGCAGTGGCGGCTTCGCTATGAAGGTTTTGAAGATCTAAAAGTTGCTGTTATGGGCTGCATCGTTAATGGACCCGGCGAATCAAAACACGCAGATATAGGAATATCACTTCCTGGAACAGGAGAAGATCCCCGAGCGCCCGTTTATGTTGATGGTGCTCATTTCACAACACTTGAAGGCGGTTCACTGGTTTCTGACTTCATCAAGATTCTGGATGAGTATGTCGAACGCCGCTACAAACAGAAAGAGCCTGCGGTCGCGCTTTAAGGCGATTTCATACTCGATTATTCATGAGACTAGGCATTCCAGCTCTTAGTTAGCTGGTGGTGGTGGGGTGAAAAATAACGCGTTATTCTTTTTTCCTTGAGGGCTCTTATTTGCCGAGCCTTGAGGATTTTTGGAATTACCTTTTTTAGATGCAGTCCCCGTTATTTTCTTTTGCTTACCCAAAGGCTTTAGCGGTATTGTCAAAGCAGGAGGAGTGAACACGGGCGGAGTGGGTTCACCAGCAGACTCGTCGATCGGTGGCGGTTTGAAAAATGGCGGAGGAGTCAATTTTTCATCCTCCTGCACCGCAGGTGGTGGCACGAAAACTGGAGGAGTCAGAGCATCTTCGTTGGGCACCTCTGGTGGAACGAACGCAGGAGGCGGAACAAACTTCTCTGGCAGTGGTGGTTTGATTACAGGCATTATTTGTGTAGAAGTTGGATAGGCTTTGTAAAGCAAAGCAATAGTATTTCTGTCGCGATTTGTTGGCAGTCCCTTTTGCTTTGCAGAAGCCCCAAAATACATCACATCACTGTAGTTAGCTGAATGATCAAGTCCTAGAGAATGCCCTAGTTCATGCATACACACGGTAGCAGCTTCACCTTCGCTCAGCTCTGTTTTGGTATCAAATGCATGCATACAATCGATGTTAACGTTAACGTGCGTTATCACATTTTCGGCGCTTTCAACTTCAGCAACTCCCTGCTTTCGTCTCCTTCTGCCATGTTCGTTCAAGAGCACCGGCTGGTCAATCCAAGCCACATCTATGTCAGAATCAGCATTACTTGACACAATCTTGTAGCTCAGCTTGTTTGCAGATGCCAAACACCATGTGTTCAATGCATGAGTCACATACGTTGTGAAGCTAGATTTGTAACCTCTAGTTCCTTTTCCATTTGAAATATAAACCTTAATCGGCATCGATTTATTTGACCAACGCCGCAGCGGAGCACCTCCCACCATATGCTCTAAATAGTCGGGAAGTGCGTTGGATGATTCATCCAATTTACTCTTATCCTGATTCAAATCCTTGATGAAGTCTTGAGCAAGAGCAAGCTTCTGTGGATCACTTTCGAGCTGCTGATAGCGCTGCAAATAACCAACTGCGTCGGAAAAATGACCTATATCCTGACAGCAAATTGCCAGGGAATAATAAGCATCTTTATCATCGGGTTTGAACTGAATGGCTTTCTTGTTCTCAATCACAGCCTGCTCGGGATTCCCGGTCTGGCGATAAACATAAGCCAGATTGAAATGCGCAGTAGCCGATACGGGTGAGGGGTCATGGGAAACTGCAGCAAGCAAAAGTTTCTTAGCAGCCTCCAGATGCCCCGCATTTATTTCCTTACAAGCCAATTTGCAATTGCCATAAGTTTCTATCTCAACTAACAATGTTTTTGCACGCTGAGCGTAATCAGCATCCCGTGTATCTTGAGACAGCTTCCGCAAATAATGAGTCGCTTGCTGATATTGGTCAGACTCATAGTAAGATAGCGCCAACTCGTACAAAGCTGAACCCATATTGGGATCAAAACGAATCGCAGTCTCAGCCTCAGATATAGCTTGCTTAAACTGCTTGTTTTCTCGATAGCATTTGGCGAGATTCTTATGTAGGTATGGAGAGTAGCTTGTAGGGTCATTTGCCGAGGCTCCTTTGAGCAAGCTTATAGCCTGTTCAAAATTACGGCTAGCAATTAGTTGGTCGCTTCTGTTGCAGGCATCGAAAACCTTTGACTCGATTTCATAACTTTTAATTGGAGCGCGATCCCACGCAAATACAGCAGAGAGGTTCGTCGAAGCGCAAAAGACTATAAAACTGGCAACAAGGCATCGCCACCTCAATTTGTCTTCACGTTCGGTTTTGTGTTGATGCATAAGTCCTTAATACCGAAAGCTTCGCCCATTATAAACTTTCAGAATTGTAAGTAGCTAATTTGGGTGACAAAAGTCATCGCTATTATTCTTCCCATTGGCGCGTCCATTTGATACAAGTAATGGAGTAAGCTCATGGAGATGAATTGTGACTGGTAAGCCTGCTAGTAAAGGGCCTAATATTCTAGGAGCCCTAATGGATTTGATCGTTCTGGTGCTTATCGTTGGCGCTGCAGGATTTGGCGGCTACTGGTACGGTACAAATCAAAAAACGGCACCAATTCAGATGGTTCCGCCTGGAACACCAGGAGCTCAAACAATCAACACGAGCGTACCTTCAACAGAATCGAAAAACCCAACTGTCGCTAACAACCCACCCAAAGAAACAACTCCTCCAAAAGAATCACAAAGCACCACTAGCACGAGCACCGCTGCTGAAACTGGCACAAACACGGCAGTAAGCGAAACAAAATCTCCAGCAGAAACTGCTCCCAAGAAATTGAAATACTGGATTTGTTCTTCCGGCACGGAATACATTGGCAGCTCCATTACAGTTGAAGTGAATAACACTCCAATCGACAGCTTTTACGGTCCAGGCAAAACCGTGGACATAACCCAGAGAGTAAAGAAGGGCGAGAATACAATCGCATTTGAACCCAAACTGCTAGGACCCAAATACAACAAGCACAAAGATGACAGCAAAGCCCAATTGATACTAAAGGTGGTATCGGGACCGTTTGTATCAGAGAACTATAGCGATTCTGATGTACTCGCAACTTACGAACGCAGCGCCACAGACGAAGATGAAAACAAAAGCGTTCAACATGTAGTGAAAAACTAGGTGAAAACATGCAGGCCAAAGGTCGATTTATTTCCACATTGCTTGCAGTAAACGCATTCTTTGGCGGTTATGCATTTGGATTCAACAGCAGACATGTTTTAGTTGTTGACCCTAGCTTAGCGCCAATAAAATCAACTCCAAAAGCTCAAACAGAAACAAAGCCAGCTCCAAGTTTCGACAAGCTGGTAAAAAAAGATGCTGAGCAATCTAAGAAGAAACACTCAAAGCATCATAGAATTAAAGATGAGAGCACTGCTGATGAGAAATCGCCGTCGAAAGCTTCAACAGAAACGAAGCATCACAAGAAACGGCACAAGGACGAATAATTGAACCGACGTTTTACGATACTGAAGAGAACTAAACTAATGGAATTCCTTACCTTCATAGCATTTGTATTTGCATATTTTGCATTGCAAATTTGGATCTTGCCGAAACTCGGCATTCAAACCTGAATGAGTCGCTCTTGTTCGGTCGGACAAGATAAAGCGAAAAGTCCCGAACTTGAGAGCCAGCAGGAGATTCCGAAAGAATAGCTGTGAATTAGCTCCTTCACACAAACTTCATTTAAGAGGAATAGCTTAGTTCTTAGCTGAGCATGTATTTGAAGACCGACAGGTAGTCGGGTGCTTTGCTGTGAGCTCCAAGACTTTCCATTCGCTTTGGGGAACCGCAATGAAGAATAAAACCTCGATCTTAATCGCAGCCGGACTTTTGGGGTCTGTCGTTCTGGCACCAGCGGTTAGCGCTCGAGGCATGTGCGGTTCCCCAGCTGCTAGCATGAACGGCTCTGGAACAGGGGTTCAGGGTGGTTCGAGAATGTTTGGAATTCAGGGCGCTAGCAGTAGAACAAACGGCGGTCCCTACGGCATGGGTCCCACCGGCATCAATCCAGCTATGGAAGGTGGAAACGGAGGAGGAGCATTGGGCGCTGGACAGCCCGGCTCTGCCGCATTCGGTGCGGGAAGGCACGGCTTTCAGCAGAGAGAATTTGGTCATGAGCTGGCGCAATCAAACCAGGAAGGAGAGCCTGGAGGACCCGGCGGCGAAGGTCCTGGCGGCTTCGGTGGACCAGGTGGACCCGGACGGATGGGTCCTGGTGGAGAAGGTCCGGGCAGAATGGGACAGGGCGGCGGATACGGCGGTCCCGGCGGCGAAGGTGGTCCGGGTGGAATGGGTCAAGGCGGCGGATTCGGCGGATTCGGCGGCGAAGGTGGTCCTGGGGGAATGGGACACGGCGGAGGATTTGGCGGTCCCGGCGGCGAAGGTGGTCCGGGTAGCATGGGTAGAGGCGGCGGCTTCGGTGGTCCCGGTGGAATGGGGAGAGGCGGTTTCGGCGGTCACGGTGGCATGGGACAAGGTGGCGGCTTCGGTGGTCCCGGCGGCATGGGACAGGGCGGCGGTTTCGGCGGTCACGGTGGCATGGGACAAGGTGGCGGCTTCGGTGGTCCCGATGGCATGGGACAGGGCAGACCCGGAGGCGGCATGGGTTTCGGTAGACAGATGGGACAAGGTGCCCGGTTCGGTGGTCGTGGCGGATCCGGTGGAATGGGACAGGGCGGACCTGGTGGCTTCGGCGGACCTGGTGGCTTCGGCGGATCCGGTGGCATGGGACAGGGCGGACCTGGTGGCTTCGGCGGTTCCGGCGGAATGGGTCAGGGCGGACCTGGTGGCTTGGGCGGTCCTAGCGGAATGGGTCAGGGCGGACCAGGTGGCTTTGGCGGTCCTGGACAACAACATCACATTTCAAGAAAGTCAATGAGAAATGGCGAGGCTCAGGGCGACGGAGGCACCATCAGCGGTGCTCGCCCCAATCCACCAGGGGGCATGAACTGGAATCCACAAGCATCGAATGGAACTAGAAATTATGGCGGTCTCGCGCCTTATAGAAATTCCAAAGGGCTTTCAAACACATGGTCCATAAAAGGCAACGGCGACGCATCAAAAAACGATAATTCGAAAAAGCAAAACTCGAAAAACACTAACGAATCAAACAAAACAAGTCCAAAAACGCACCTAGATCGAAGCGATTCTCTGCTTACAGCAATAGATTCGCCTCCTTAGGAGCAGAGCAAATCAGTGAGGGGAAGAAAATGAAACTGACGTTCAATACACAAAATGTAGATATCAAGATCACCTTAAAGGCTCTTGGTCATTATCGTAGTGGTGAATACAGCCAGGCTGCAAGCGCCCTTCAGGAGATTCTGGATACCGAACCACAAAATTGGGATGCACGATTGATGTTGGGCGCGTGCTATTACAAATCTGGCCAATTTTTCATGGCAGACAATGTTTTCCGAACGATTTTAGACCAGTGCAATGACATCGAGATAAAAAAGAAAGCGCGCGAAGGAGTTCTCACAAATTCATACAAGTGCACGAATAAAGACGCTTCGCACAAAACCCCACCTGAGTTTGGTTCGTGCAGTGCACCCGAAAAATTTATGGCTACCTGGCTAGACTAATTCTTTTTGCTTTGGGGACAAACGAGCCTGGTGTTTGAGCAAAGCACCAGGCTCGTGCTTTAGAGTTCTGCCAGAGGATTTAAAACATCGGAGGGATCGAACTCTCTTTTGACTCGGTGCTTCAACTCGTTTAGAACAGCATCTTCAGCAGGCAATGCATAAACTTTCCATGTGAAAGAAGCGTCAGAGCATGCCAGAACCAGTCGCTCCTTGTTTGTAGAAAGAACCTTCCGAGCAATTTCATTTACCCGCGAAAACATTTCATTCGTGGAATAAATGCACATCTTGTTTCGTCCGCTACGAACAGTCCAGGCAATGTCAGATTCGCTTCCGAGTTCAAGCAGAATTGCCTCCATTACTGAGAGCGGTCCTGACATTTCAACCCAATTGTTCCCCACCTTAGCATATGGCTTCGATAATAAGTTCCAGAGTAATCTGGCTTCAGCATCGCCAATAACCCGATGGCTGGCTCCAGCCAATGCAATGCTCTCTCTCTGTAATTCCTCAACAACAGTCTTTATTCCATGAATCTCTACCGCCAGACAAGCGGCTCCATTAGAGAAGGAACTGAATGCTTCAGGTAATTTCTGTGCTGATATAGAAACCGCATTGGCACTAAAAATCTCAAGGCAGGAGAGCGGCAATCCGCTGCGACGCAGTTTTTTTGACGCAGCCATCGCACCAGCAATGGTGGCAAATTCAAAGATGACTGTACTTGATGTTTCAGGCAACGCAAAAAGTCGTAAATGCGCCGAGAATGGCACAGCAAGGGTACCATGCGAGCCTGCGAACAGCTTTGGCAAATCGTAGCCCGTGACGTTTTTTACGACTTTGCCACCACATTTGATGAGCTCTCCGGTTCCCAAAACTACCATCATTCCAAGTACCAGATCACGAGCTTCGCCAAAGCCGTGCTCAAGAGGTCCGGAATTACCTGAGTTTATGTACTCCATCAAACTGATGTCTTCATCATGAACATAAATTGGAAACCACTGTTTGTATTCTGCAAGCAAGGTCTGCAATGCCCGAATTGTAATGCCGGCTTCGACACTTATCACCTGGTCTGGACGAAAATGCTCAATTACATTCTGGGCGCTCGAAGTTAGAAAATAATCAATTCGATGAGCTGGTTTTTCGGGCAAGTTGAACGGTCGAGAACTAATGACTCGACGCCCTTCCTTACTGCATTTGCTGACAAAATTACGAAGGGCATCTGACGAAGCAATCTCTACATGCTGAACAAGAGTTCCAGCATGCTCAAAACTTGATATGCTTTTGGGCTCGTTCATGCTTTCGCTTTCAGAATCGATACTTGACGACATTGGAATTTCCACTTAACGCAACTATTCTATCCTCATCTCAATGGTTTATGATCTTGCCAGAAATAGGGAAATTCATATGAGCCGCCAACTTGTTTTTGTCTCGGGATATTACGGTTTTGACAACCTTGGTGATGAAGCTATCCTTGAGGAAATTTGCAATGAACTCAAAGAATTGACCTCGCCAGAAAATATAGTGGTTCTATCTGCGACACCAGAGCAAACAGCAAAGAAGTATGGAGTTAGTGCAATTCAGCGAAAAAATTTTGGTGAGTACTGGACATCGCTCGTGCAAACCAGGCTGCTAGTGAGCGGCGGCGGCGGGCTTTTTCAAAACACAAAATCACTTGGATCCATTTTTTTCTACGGTCTTCACATATTGATGGCAAAGGCGAACCAAGTAAAAATTGTCGTGTATGCGCAAGGCATCGGACCTCTGCGAGGAAATCTAGCGGAGAACATCTGCAAGCAAGTATTCTCGCAAGCTGACGATATACTAGTGCGAGATGACACATCGATGAGATATCTCCAAGCTTGGAATATCAACGCAAGAAAAAGCGCAGACCCGGTCTGGAACCTCAAAGAGAGCCTGGTACCAGCTGAGGTCGCCGCTCAACTTTCTCGAATGGGTGCAAGCAAAACAGACTCGAAATGCATAGGCGTCTCATTGAGACCAAGTGCAGAACTTACAGACAGCCATCTCGAACACCTGGCAGATGCGATGAACGCCGAAATGAAAGCTGATGAACTCGCCCTCCTGTTGCCGATGCAGAGAGACCAGGACATTGAGGTTTTGAAGAAATTTGCAGAGTTTTTGAAAGCCCGAGGCAGAAACTCCGAAATTCTGGACACTTCTCAACTTGTACTTCCCAGCCAATGGTTGGGAGTCTTTGCCCATCTCAAGGCGTTGGTTGGAATGCGTTTACACGCCATCATCATGGCTTTGAAAGCAGGCAAACCTGTTGCAGGAATCGGTTACGACCCCAAAGTTACACAGCTATTAGCTGAATTCGAACAATGCTGCTTAATTCTTACAAAGGAGTCTGGCGGAAAAGAATGGCCGAATATGCTCAAAACGTTTGCAGGCAACATGAATAGCTATGCTTCAAAGGTCAACATACATTTGGAAGCTGCAAAAAAATTGTCTTGTCAAAACTTTGAGGCACTAGCTAGAATTCTGAACATGCCAAGCGATAAGTAAATTACTTAGCGCTCAGGCTACCCGAGAATTGACCCACTTGATTCTCTTCCCGCAACTATTCCCTCCCGCAACCGCCTCTCTAATTCTGAAATCTGGCTAATTCTCTGAATCAAGAGTTAGTCCGAAATTTTACCTATTCGAAGCATATACGCAGGAACCGCAGCCAGATTTCCACATCATGACCGATTGAGCAAAGCGTGCTTTTAAGTTAGTATTTCTAAAGCACTAAAGGAGCTTGCTCGAATTTAGTGGTAACCAATTTGAGTAGGCACCGCCCGTGATGTCACCATTGTCAGCAACAAACAGATCGCGCCAAAAGGTCCTCGGCTATCCAGTAGATATAGTGGATGAGCCGCTTGCTCTATCCATCATTGAAGATGCCTGGGAGCGAGGAAAGGGCATGCATGTCGTCACTCTGAACGCAGAGATGATTGTTACTGCGCAACAAAATGCTGATCTCGACAGAATCATTCGGCACGCCCATCTCATTGTTCCAGACGGTGCCGGCGTGGTGTGGGCGGTCAAACTGAATGGGCAACAAGAAGTTTCAAGACTACCTGGCATTGAGCTAGCAGCGGGTGCACTGGCTAGAGCTGCACAATCGGGCAAACGGGTGGCTCTGATTGGCGGGAAGCCGGCTGTTATGGATGCGCTTTTAGAAACTCTGCCGAAGAGATTCCCGGGCATCAACATCGTGGCGCACCATCATGGATATTTTTCCGTTGACGAACAAGAGAAAATAATCGACGAAATTGCTGATAAAGAGCCGCAGTTGTTGCTAGTGGCTTTGGGCGTTCCGAAACAAGAATACGTGATAGATCAAATCAGCTCGCTGATGCCCCATACCATAAAAATTGGTGTTGGCGGCAGTTTTGATGTGTGGACAGGACAAGTGAAACGGGCACCAGCTCTGATGCGCAAGCTCAATCTAGAGTGGCTTTACCGCCTTTGTAAAGAACCCTGGCGCTTCAATCGAATCATGACTGCGTTACCCAATTTCTTTTTTCAGGTGCTTCAAGATTTCATCATGGGTGGCTCAAAATCAGATGATGAGCCAAAACTTGGACCCCCACCAAAAGACCAGAAATGAATGGTTAATTCAGAGCCAAAGAATCCAGATGTAATTTCAGTCTCAGAAGCAAAACTAATTGCACCGCGACAACTTGCTCATCTCGGCGACGCGGTTTTCGCTCTCTTTGAAAGAGAACGAGAGATCTTGCAATCCATAAATGTAAAGCAAATGCACGAGAAAGTAGCGCACAGGTCGTCTGCAGTTGTGCAAGCAGGGCTTCTAGAAAAATTAAGCTCTGCTCTCAACGATGAGGAAAAGGACATTGTCAGGCGAGCAAGAAACATCAAAGCGCCATCGGGACGCCCTGGAGGACAAGATCATTACAGGAGAGCCACGGCTTTCGAGGCATTACTTGGCTTCCTCTATCTAACTTCCAAAGAGCGCCTAGCAGAAATTTTATCCCTTACTGTTTGAAACCAATTTGGCTGGAAACCTTAAGGATAGGTTGTAATGCCCTTGCACTGCCAAACCTGATGTTACCTTAGGTTTAGGCGAAGGTGTCGGCCGTGCGGCACCCATCCTAAGTAGGTTTCCATGGCTGGCAATTCAGGGCGAATTTTTGAGACTATATTTGAGCACAGTGCCGATGGCATGCTGCTTAGCACGCCTGATGGCAAAGTGGAAAGATGCAACCCGGCTTTTGCCAAGCTTATTGGCAAAGGCGTCAAAGACTTGCTGGGCAACCCTCTAGCGGAAGTTATTGATCTAAATTACCAGGGCGAGAACGACACGCCTTCAGCAAAGAATGGCGGTGCTAAGCAGGACGAAGCAAAAAATGCAGTCGTATACTGCGCTAACGGACTCTCATTGATAATGCCAGCCTCGCATTTGTTGGTTGAAACAGATGCGGACAAGAAATTCTTGACCATCGTATATATAGTTCAAGCACAGAGTGTTCAGCAGGCGCAGACAGAATTTGTCAGCACGGTTAGCCACGAGTTGCGAACACCGTTAACCAGCATAAAAGGATTCGCTGATACCATTCTTCGAGCTGGCGACCGCCTAGATTCCTCGGCACAACGACGTTACATTGGCATCATCAAAGACCAGGCAGACCGTTTGACCCGACTGGTTGAGGATTTGTTAGCCGTTTCTCGTTTGGAGTCGCGCAAGATGCAGCTAACCATTCGTGCGCTAAGTCTTGCGGATGCAGTTGAAAGAGTGGTCCAAAATCTCACTGAGAAAGCAAAACGTCACTCTGTCGATGTCCGAATTCCTCCAGGTTTGCCACAGGTCTGGGCTGACGCAGATAGGCTTGAGCAGATATTGACGAACCTGATTGATAACGCAATCAAATATTCACCCGCAGATACGACTGTTTCTATTACGGCTCGCGCTGTGCATCAAGAGCCAGAGCTAGTCGAGTTTTCAGTGAAGGATCAGGGTGGTGGCATTTCCGCAGAATATTTGCCCCAAATCTTCAACAAATTCTCGCGACAAGACAACCCGCTGACGCGACAAACAGAAGGTACAGGACTGGGGCTATACATAACAAAGTCTCTAGTTATTGCTCTCGATGGAAACATAAATGTTGAGAGTGAACCTGGTTCTACTACTTTTACTGTACAGATTCCCGCAGCAACGCTGGAACAGCAAGCAGCACGGGGGCGCGGTCTCTAAGCCATGTTGATGCCAACCCCAGTAATCATGATTATTCACAACCCAAAAGCGGTTGCTCAATATGCAACACTTCTGGATAAAACAGGTGCCAAAGTCCACGCAGTGACTTCGTTTGAAGAAGCGAACGAGCTGCTTTCATTTTTGCATCCTGATTTAATTTTGCTAGCAGCACAAATGGATGAAGGTGATGGACGCCTTTATTGCCAGCAGATTAGAGCCACTCTTACCCACCCGAGACCCGTACTAGTGTTACTTCACAGTTCAGAAGACGTAAACGAGCGCATCAACAGTTTCCGTTATGGAGCAGATGATGTGCTTGGCGAAAATATTGATCGTAGTGAGTTAGCGATTCGCGTTTTGGCGCACTTAAGACGCCGACAAGAGGAATTCTGCAATCCACTTACGCAAATGCCAGGACCGATAATGATTCGTCGTATGCTTGAGCAACTGCTTGTGCAAGATCGTCCCTGGGCTGCGCTTAGCATTGATTTGAATAACCTACGTGTATACAACGAAACCTATGGAGACCTGGCTGGAGATCAGCTCATCAAAGCACTTGGAGCAGTTTGCTCTTCTTGTGTAAGCGATGCAGATTTCGCGGGTCACATTGAAGCAGATGATTTCTTCATTATCACCTCCCCAGAAAGAAGAATTCAAATTGCGGAAACAATTAATCGACAGTTCAATGACATCAGTCGCCGTTTCTATCCTCCTGAAGTCACGGCAAGAGGGTATCTAATTAGCACCGGTCGTGGTGGCATTCGCAGAAGAGTACCTTTAATCAGCATCGCAATTGGTATCGTATCTAGCACCAGCCGACGTTATCAAAGCTATGTAGATGTACTCACGTCGTCGAGAGATAATCGTTATCTGGCGAAGCGCGAGCCTGATTGCATCTGGGTTGAAGACTCCGGTATAAAACCGCAAGTACACAGAGAACATGCGGCACGCTCAACAATTCTGGTTGTTGAGCCAGACGGCGCAATGGCTTGTTTGCTGCAGGAAATCTTGTCCCTGGAAGGTTATTTTGTTGAAGTTACTGCATCGGCCAACGATGCACTGGACAAAGCCCGCGATATTCACCCCGATTTGATTTTGCTTGAGTCCAATCTAGCAGACAGACGAATGGACGGCTGGGGACTCTGCAGAACTATCAAAGAAACGGAAGAGTTTGGTAAGACATGGGTTGTAATGGTCACTTCGAACCCGGACCAATCGATGGCTCTGGAATCAGGCGCTGATCTGTATCTTCCGAAACCATTCGACATGCCCTCACTTCTCTCTGAAGTCAGCTTGCTTTTGCGTTCGAGACATCGTCGCTAAGACAGACCAGCATCCAGCTGCACATTAACACCCAAGCCAATTCATACAAAGCTTGTTCGCAGCGCCACCAAATACGATGCCCCTAATTTTCCGAACGCTAACAGTCAAAACACATTAATTACTCCGCTAGAGATGCTATCGAATGACAGACTGTTCTTAAAAGAGTCAATGTTTGCGTTTTGCTATCAGACGCTTCAAGCAATTGATTCGTCTGTATATTGACTGCCTATCGTTTGTCGTTTAACAACTACTGTAGTAACTTTGCGAACATTTTTAATTCTCGATGCTCAGCTTTCTGTCTTAGTGTAAATACAATTCGCGGCATAAATTGTAATCTAGCATACAGATTAGCGAAAAAAGAAACGGCGAAAAGGTAAATCAGTACTGAATTGTAGCCACATGACTGAGTTAGTATTTCCTTGAGGAAAGGTAATCTTCTTATTTGAGAATACTCGCAAGACTCCCATAGACAGGATAACTTAAAAGTTGCTACCCTCGGGACAATTTAGTCTGCACAATCTAGTGTTAGACGCGTTTCATCCGGAGGTTTTCTACATGCAGAAATCAGCACTCAGACTGGCTCAAAAGAAATCGCTGCAAGTCAAAAGATATGCAGCATTAAAAACGAGCCTTTTCATCCTTGTGTCTGCAAATGCTGCTTACGCTGCCGATGCCCCGCAAATGAGTCGCCCTGGTGCGGTCAGCCACGTCAACAATCTTGTCGGACAGAATTCAACACCGCGATTCACCGGAGCAGTATCAGTACACGGCTCAGGTCAGCAAATGAGTTCGGCTGCAACATCCGGTAGCATAACTAGCGGGCTCAACTTGGACCTTTCCTCCGCTGTTCAAAGCATCATTCTGGCCAATTCAACATTCAGAGGACAGCAAGACGTTGCAATCAACGTAAACGGAGCGCTTCAAACTTTCCACCCTGGTGATTCAGTAACTGCGGCACAATATGCTGCTATCAGGCAAATGCTGGCGACCGGGAATCAATCGCTCATGCTTGGAGACAATGGGGCAGCAACAGGCGGCAGATTCAGCCTCAACTACCTGTCTCGCGGCGCGGCAGCAATCACAGTTCCACAGAATGTCACAGCATTAAGTGTTTTCTCGCCAACTCAAAATGTCGCAGTCTCAGGTGACCTGATTAACAATGGAACAATCAGCGGTATCGCATCTGGTGGCGCAGCGAATGCGAACATCTCAGCGTTGAACATCGTTAACTCCGGGCTGATAACAACAAACCTATCGTCCACACCTCTGAGCCTTACGCTGCAAGCAGCAAACAACATCAGCAACAGCGGCACGATCAGCAGCTCTGGTGCTCTCAATTTGATTGCAGGTGGCAACGTCGTCAACTCCGCCAACGCAGTTATGAGTGCGGCAAGCAACATCAGCTTGTTTACGGGCGCAGGCAACTTGACCAATGCGGGACTTGTAAACTCGGCAACGGGTAACATCTTTATCAATACAAACCCAGGTGTTGATCTGAACATCAACGCAACTGGAGGCACATTCCAGGCGCTGGCAGGCAACATAACGGTGAGAGATTCTGTAAGCAGCGCCATCAACAACATAAATATGACTGGCGGCGACTACCTATCTCAAAGTCTAAACCTCTTTGGTGGACAAGGTACCATCGAGAGCCATCTCGGAGACGTAACGGGAGTTCTTCATTCTTGCGCAGCAATAGAACACTTCAGTGCGGCCACCAAGCTACTTACACTGGGCGACAATATACTTTTGGGTGACCCCACATTCGTCAATACAGCCGGCAACATACTTATAACCGGAAAAGTGACAAATGGACCAGACACTAACCTCGCAATAATCGCTGCTGGAGACATTACGACGACTGCCAGTGGACAGATTGACACTAGCACCCTATCTGGTCAGGGGGCCAATGTGTACATCATTGCTGGTGCTGTTGCAACAGTTTCAGGCACTACCGGCGCCACCAGCGACCCACCGTTCGACCAGGGCGGTACAGCGCCTCTACAGCTGACAAGCGGCACTGTGAGCGTAGACCTGGCACAGGTAGGAACGGGAGGGAATGTCAACTTTAGCGCGAGTACTACCGTTCCGGTAATAAACTCTTCGTCTGCTGACGGTAACGCCGGTAACGTAACCATTGTCGCCCTGACAGATGCAACAGGTGCAAAAGGCAAAATAGACCTGCCATCAACCAGCGTGATAGACACCAGCGCTCATAGCGCAAACAACACCGGCGGCAAGGCCGGTGACGTTACGATCATTACAAATACGAAAAACCCAGGCGGTCTGTCAGGGATTACAATCGGCGGAATCAACGCCGCTGGTCAAAACAGTGGTGGAAACGTCCACATTGGCAATGAATCTGTAAGCGGAACTATAAGCTTTGATCAGACAGGACAGCTTTCAGGTAGCTACACTATCGGCTCCCCAATATCAGGCTCAACGGCAGCCATAAGCACACAAGATATTATCACAGCAGGTGGTGGTGGCGCCTCAAGCATGAACGGTGGCAATGGCGGTTCGATAACCGTAAATGCGTGGGGAAGTGCTCAATTAGGGAACCTCATCGCCTACGGTGGCGGTGGCGGCGGTGGCGGCATCGATAGAGCAAACCAATTCGCTCTCGCAGCCGGAAACGGTGGATCAGGCGGAAGTATAAGCTTATTCAGCGCTTCAGACACAATATCAGCTGTCGAGATCAACAGCTCGGGAGGTGGCGGTGGTGGCCAGGGCATCTACTCTAACCACAATACCGGATCTACAGACTCAAGCAATATAGGAACCGGAGGTAAGGCGGGCACAGTTAGCATCGCCGCAAACAATATCATCGCAGGCCGAATTTTTGCAGTAGACGGCGGCAGCGGTGGAACGGCGCAATTCACTGGCAATGTAGGTGGTGGCGGTGGCGGTGGCGGCTTCGGTGGAGCCGGAGGCGGTGGCGGACAGTATGGTTGGGATTTGACGCCCAATGTCACCGGAGGCGGTGGCGGCGGTGCCGGATACAACTACTCTGGCGCGCCGTGGGCTAACCCAAATGGTGGTGGCGGCTCATCAGCCGAAGCCGGTTCTGGCCAGGTTTATGGTGGCGCTGGTGGAGGCGTATTCGGTTTCGGAGCTGGCGGACTCGGAATTCCAGGTCAACCGAACACCGACGGCAAGTCTGCCACAACAAGTGCTGGAGGAGACGGCGGTGGCTACAATCCGGGTAAGGGAGGGCTTGCTCCATCGAATCCTGGGCTCACAGGCGGAGGCGCAACGAGCTTGACGGGCGGAGCTCCATCGATGAGCACGAGTGCTAATGCCGACATTACATTGTTAGCGGGTACAGATATTTCTGTGACTGATCAGATTTATGGGAAGACAGTTAACGCTTGGGCTCTTGCCGGACCGATTACGGTCAACAACGTAACTGGCTCAAATTATGTCATGCTTGCCAGCGCAGCTGACAAAATCAACGCTAGTGGCAAAATACTCTCAGGCAGCGACATCTTTGTTTTTGCTTCAGGCGCAATCGAAGGCACCGTGTCGTATGACACAAGCAAAGGGGTCGGCAAAACAGTTGGCAACATTTACCTGGCGTCGGGTTGCGTAGTAGACATCGATACCAACACTAAAACAGTCACAGCTCATCTAGATCAAGCCGGACTTGGCGGCGGCATTACTTTAACTAGCCTCCCATCAACATCATTGTTCAACACATCATCAACGAACAAAAATGGCGGAAACGTCAATATTTTGTCTCTTGGAGCTATCTCGCTGACAAGCTCACCAGATTATTCAATTAACACAAGCAGCACGGCAAATACCGCAGGTAACGTGCTAGTCGTAAGCGCTTTCGCTCCCCCCGTTGACCAGGACAGCATAAAAATTGACGATGTATTCGCAGGTGGTCAGCTACAGGGCGGAAACGTTGATATTATCGCCACATCACTTTTCGGATCATATTCAGTCGACCAAACCGGCGCTATAACTGATACAACATTTAGAGGAATCGGTTCTGGTACACCTCACGCAAAAGTCACCGTAAATGACGTTGTCACCGGTGGTGGTGGCGGTTACACAAGTTCGGCTGGTACTGCACAAGCTGGAGGCAGCGCTGGAAATATAAGCATCATTGGCGGACTTATTTCAGCTCGCAATATTCTTGCTTATGGCGGTGGCGGCGGTGGCGGTTTCGGCGAAACGCCGCTAGGCAAGTTCCCTAACAAAGCAGCTGACGGAGGCGCAGGAGGTGCAGGTGGAAACGTCACTCTCACATCTCAGGGTTCCATCACTGTTCAAAATATGATCAACACCTCTGGTGGTGGTGGTGGTGGTGGAAGTGGTGCTGCAAATTTTGGAGCACCAGCACCCATCGGTGGAAAGGGCGGTCTGGCAGGCAAAGTCAACATATCAAACGCGGGCTCTCTCAGCGTGACTAATCTCATAGTGGCGCTGGACGGCGCAGATGGCGGAACTGGCGGAATTTACACACCAGCAGGACCACCCTACGCAGGTGGTGGCGGTGGTGGTGGCGGAGCTAGCTGGGGCGGCGGTGGCGGCGGTGGTGCCGGCGGTGGCGGTGGCTACTCCGGTCAGAACAGCGGCGCAGGCGGCGGTGGCGCTGGTGGCTTGTATATCAGCTCAGTAGTAGACCATCCTTATATGCACGCTGGTGGCGGGGGCGGTGGAGGCTCTTCTGACCAGGTGAACGGTGGAGGTCAAGGTGGTGGCGTATTCGGTGGCGGCGCAGGCGGAACAGGTTTCACCTTCCCACCAATCAACGGATATGGAGCAAATGGTAATGCAACCGGCGGTGGCGGTGACGGAGGTACTAATACGCCGCCTGGTTACACAGCTGGCAAAGGTGGAGCAGCAACAGTTTCAGGTGGTGGTGGACAAAGCGAAGTTCCTCAGTCTGGGGGCTTATCCGGAGGCAAAATTCCGTTGGTTGGTCGCACAGACGACGTCGTCACTGTAAACACAGGTGATGTTAACGTTACCTTTGATTTACTTTCAGCAGGGAACACAACCTTTAAATCGAGTGGCACTATCACCAATGGTGGTGGCGGTGTAATGGGCAATACGCTCATTGTGTCGGCAGATAAGAGCATCGGCACTGTCTTATTGCCTTTCGCATTCTTTGCCGTTAAAGCGAACATAAATTCGACTAACGGCGATGCGTATTTGAGCACCCTTGTGCCTGACACACATCTAGTGGGCAGCAACTCAGCAGCAGGAGTCTTTTCTCTGCTGGTGTCCGATGGTGGCACTGGAGCGGGTGTCGGCTTGACCATAGACTCTGGAGCAAAAATAACAGCACCTACAGTTTCGCTTGTCTTGAATCAAAGCGCTCCGAGTAACGCTTCCATCCTTCAAATGGATGGGACTCCAGCAATCTTCACTGGAAACCTGACAGCATCTATAAGCAACAATGATGATACGAACGGCATAATCAGACTGATTACAGCAAACGGCACATCGCCAACAACACTGAACGTTTCAATGAACCTGGGCAAAATTGATTTGCAAAGTACGGGTTCTGTAATCGCTCAGTCAGTAAGCACGACGAGCGGAGAGATAGCTTTAAAGACGTCTCCAGACAGCAATGGTAATGGCGCCATACTCGTAGGCTCGATCAGTGCTGGCGGAAACGTGGAACTAACTTCATCTTCATCGGGCACCGGCAGCGGTGGCATTTCTCAGACTGGACCACTTTCCTCACCATCAGTCGTATTTAAGGGAATGCTCAAATTAGCTGATCTGGGCAGCAGTTCTGCACCTGGCTCGCACGACATCAGCATCGGATTCAACGATAGCGCAAGTAATTTGGAGGTAAGCTCTTTCAGTGCCAACACCCAGGGCGCTGTGACACTGGCTACGGATTCGATTGCGGCAATCGTAAACTGGCTTTCGAGCTCAGCTAGCAGTTTCAGCTTGAGTGCACCGACTGCGCAAGTAATCCTCAACAACACGACTCAAACATTTGCTGGACCGGTGAGGTTAGACTTAATCACTTTGATAAACGGTAAGGGAGGTGAAATTACCGGCAGCAACGTTGAAATCAACGGCATTTCTGGCAAAACCCTAAGCGTAGACAACAGCGGTCTAATTGAGTCCAACAGTCTTAACGGCGAGCTGAACATTTCTGCTGGAGTGAATTCATCATTGTTCTTTTACGCTAGTGCGGGGGCCGGTACGTTGAAAGTGTCGGGAGGAGGCACTGCGCAGATAAATATTTCAGCCCCTTACCCTACGCCAGGAAACATTGGCTCGATTACCTTCGCAGGAGATCAGCACCTGAGAGGACCGGCTGTGATAACAGCACAAAGTGGAACCCAGTTTATCCAAGCTGGTGGTGCAATACCAAATATACTTGTAGATGGTGACTCTATGGTCTGGCTCAAGACGCCTAACTATATTCAGTCTAACGGCGGAAAAATAACTGGAAACCCACTAATCGTCGGAGCTCCAGGCCTAGCTGGAGTAATCGCGAACTCACAAGGCGATGTAAACCTGCCAACAAGCCTCACCTTTGTGGGCAGTTCACTGGCTATTCTTGCAAGCGGCAACATTAACAGCACAGGTTTAACCAGCATCAACCTTGCTGGCAACAACATTCCCGGTAGCACATTCGGTGGCGACCTCACTCTCATCGCCGGTTACAACTTCGCACCGCCTACTGGTGGACAGGTTGGTCCGAACGCGAGTACTTACACCGTAACATCGCAATCGACGGGTGGCTCAATAAACCTGTCCGGGGTGTCTATTGATTTAAGTTCTACAGCACCGAATGTGAAGAGTGGTACTTTACTTGCAGTCGCACATAATGGTTCTATAGCGCTTGGTTCAATCAATACATCGTCAATCGGAAAAGATAGCTCAGCCGGTGCAATATCGATCATCGGACAGAACGGAGTAACGGTCGCTGCTATCAACAGCACAGGCGATACGGCAGGGAATGTGACGATTAGTGCGTCTGATTCTCAGCTGAAAGGCACCACAGTTGTAAGCAATGGAACGCTCTTTAAAGGAGGGTTCGCTCCCCTGGCTGGCACCTTCAACAACAATATTGCATTACAGGGAAATCTCAACGCTGGCACAGCAAATGTGTCCCTAAGCACTGGGGCTTCTGGTGCGATAACAGCAGTTCCTGGCTCATCAATCACCGCCGCTAAGCTGACCATGACCGCAGGTTCAGGTGGTATTGGTGGACCTGGCGCAAGCATCAGCAGCAGCGCTCCAATAATTTCTGCAAATGCGATCGGAAATGTTTTCCTGACATCAAGTGCTGCTGCTGCATCATTGTTGGCGTCGTCCGGTAGCAACTTCAATTTGACTTACACTGGAGTGGGCGGAACTCTCTCTCTTGACGGGGCACTATCAGCAGACAATCTCAACTTGAGCTCTACTAATAACGGCAGCTTTGTAATCGCTGCGCAGATAGCTGGTCTAAACAACCCTAACGCAAATTCAGTGAGCATCAGTGCAAACGGAACTGGCACGATAGCAGACACAGCACAGTTGGCTCCGACCATTCAGACGTCTGTACTGAATATTAGCTCTGGAACTGGCACAATAGGAACGAGCTTATTCAATATAAAAACTAATGCAAGCACAGTGACGGCCAGCACCAATAGCTCTAGCGCTGGCGGCGGAGTCTTTATCGACGACAGCAACACAAGCGCTGTCACAATCAATGGATTGAGTGCAGGTTCGACACTCAGCTCTATCGTGTTCACGGGACAAGCAAGTGTACTCTCTTTAGATGGACAGGTTTCTGGAAACGCGATTTCTATTAGCAACCAGGGCGCCATTAACGTCAACAACAAAATCACTGGTGCCGGAGCTGTCTCAGTGACAGCGGCAGGCAACCTCAACGTGCAGAACGTTATTCAAGGTGTTGGAATCACTCTTCAGACACAAAACCTGTCGGGTGGTGCCATATCTATTGATAATAAGGTGACCAGCACAGGAAGCACGATTGACGTCTTATCCGATGGAAATATAACCACAAGCAACACGCTAAGTGGCACAGCCATAACACTGCAGAACACTGGTTCAAGTGGAACTATTAAAGTTGGAGGAACAATAACTGGTACCGGACTCGTCACACTTTCAGCAAAAGGTGACTTAAGTACAAGCAGTCCGATATCAGCGGGAACTCTGGCTGTATCAACTTCTGCAGGTTCAAGCGGCAGCGTGAGTCTTGGGGGCTCGATAAATGTTACAGCTGATGCTGACATTGCAGCAGACAACAACATCACCACCAGTGGTTCCATCACAGGTGTGAACATCAATGTTCATAACTCCGGCACCACAGGCAATATTAAGATCGGTGGAACCATCACAGGCAGCGGACTCGTCACATTGGCAGCTCGTGGAGACTTGAGTACCAGCAACCAAATCAAGGGCGATGGTATCACAATGTCTACCAGCGCAGGTTCTGGTGGCAACGTCAATGCAGGTGGTGTGCTAAACAGTACAAAGGCTGTTTTGATTCAATCAGACAACGACATCGTGACTGGTGCTTCCATTAAAGGTACCACAATCACCCTAACAAATACCGGCACCATTGGTAGCATGACACTCGGTGGTTCGCTGAACGGCACAGGGGCAGTCATTCTATCAGCCAAGGGTGACCTGAGCAGTTCAAGCTTGATCAACGGCAGCAGCATAGATATGTCCACTGCGGCTGGCTCAAGCGGAAGCATCACGATTAAAGGACCTGTTTCCAGCTCTGGAAATGTGACTCTGAAATCAGATAACAACATCAGCACGACAGCGACCATCAGCGGTGTCGATATCGCTTTGACGAACGCAGGACCCAGCGGCGGAACATCAATCGGTGGAACTGTGACCGGCACAGGCAGCGTCGATGTGAACGCAGCTGGCAACATCGACGTAAAGAGTGCGATTACTGGCAACAAAGTAACACTAAAAACAAGCACTGGCACAAACGGCAATATCAACATCGGAGCCAACATCACCGCAACCGATGCAGTCGCAACAGATGTCGGCGTCACACTAGATGCCGACGGAGTTGGTGCTGTAACTCAAACAACAGGAGTTATTGGCAGCAGCGGTTCAATTGTGTCCATAAAATCTGCAAGTGGAGACCTCGGCACTGTTGGTTCAAATCTGGTAGTTAACACTGCAACAGTGACTGCCAACACAGCCGGCAATGTGTTCGTCAGAAGTGCTGGCAGCGCTACAACTCTGGACAATTCTTCAGGCAACATATTCCAGATAACAGCGCTGGGCAACCTCACAGTAGGTGGAAAATCAGGCGGACTGAACGCCAACTTCATTTCCTTAAGCACACTCAACAATGGCAATCTGACGATAGCAGCACCAATAAATGGACTGGCAGGTTTCGGCAATAATGCGTCGACGGTGAACCTCACTGTGAGTGGAACCGGTGCCGTCTCCGATACGTCATTGAGCAGTCAGACCATCTCGGCTGACACGCTGACGTTGACTGCTTTCACAGGTGACATTGGTAAATCTGCCACACCTCTTACGACAAATGCTGCTTCAATGAGTGCAAACACTAAGGGTTCTGTTTACGTCGCTAATACCAATAAGGGTGTCGTTCTATTGGGAGCGTCTTCAGGCAAAGATTTCAATCTCACCACAGAGACAGTATCACTCTCAGCAAATAGCACATTCAGCGGAACAGCAACAATCACGACAAACATGTTGACTAATCCGTCCAACACTATTTTCACAGCTGGCACTATCAACGTCACAAACGACAGTCCAGCGCTGCCGCTCGGACCGCTGACCGTCAACAATGGTGGGGCCCTCGTAGCAAATGGAGTTGGCGGATCAATCAACATAACATCTGCACCAGACCAAACATTGTTCCTTGGAAATAATGGTGGTTCAACACCAGGTACTCTGCAAATCGGAGCGCAATCAACCGCCATCAATATCACGGCGCAAGCCAAGTCTCCAACGGCGACAAACCAGGTGATATTCACGGGCAATCAGAACTTCATCGGAGACACCGTCATCAACGCAAACGACAGTACATCGCAGGAAGTCACTGTGAATACTGGTGTGACGGTTCAAGGCTTCAGCAAGGTCACAGTTAATTCCAACACCTTGAACCTGCAGGGAGTTCTGATCGGCAACCCACTGATATTCAATAGTCCGACAGGTTTCGGAACCATCGCTAACTCTCAAGGTAACGTCCTTCTGTCAAACAGCAGCTCGTTCGTGTTCCACGGACAGTCCCTCGCCATTATCGCAGCGAACAACATCATCGCGTTGAATCCAATCTTGATAGACCTATCTAGCAATGACGGAAAATTCAATGGCGGCAATGGGGGTTCACTAAACCTTCTGGCAGGATTCAACTTCACACCAGGAACTGGCGGACAGGTTGGACCTAACGGCGTTCTCTACCAGATATCGCAGAGCCCTAATGCTCAAGGCGGTTCAATACAGATGGGCAACGTCAACATCAAGACAAGCACGACATTTACTGGAGCTTTAGGCGGAAACGTTCTGGCTGCAGCTCATGCGGGTTCCTTGAACAATGGCTCAATCACTCTCGGCACCATCGACTCGAGCGCTGATGCCAGCACTGGCACTGGTGGTAATATCACATTGATTGGCAACGGTATCAGTGTTGGAAACATAAAGACCACTGCGGACGTGTCGGGTAACGTCACACTGAGTTCAGCAGCACCACAGATTCTCGGCACCATTGTCGTACAAAACGGCAACTTCACGGTAGGAACGGTACAGCCTGATCCTACAACCTATGCTGGAAACATCGTCGTTAACAGTATAAACGCAGCGGGTTCAAGCATTCAAATGCAGAGTGGTGGCACAGGAAGCATTACGGTGCTGCCGAGCGCTGCAATTAATGCTGCTTTCGTTGACATTATCAGTGGTGGCGCTGGTGGCATCAAGCTATCAGGCAGCTCATCAATGAACGCTACCACGATGAATCTGACTGCGGGTTCAGCTGGTATTCAACAAACTGATTCAACAGCGTTGATAACGACAGTAGGCACCTTGAGCCTCGTCACCACGGGCGGCGACATTGGCTCGAGTTCTATTCCTCTAAATATAAGCAGCCCGACGTTCTCAGCGAATGCGAGTGGCACGTCGAGCGTCTATATAACGGATCAACACTCAAGCTCTGACATAACAATAGAAGATTCATCTGCAGGAGGCACATTCCAGGTGCTTGCTAGCAGTGCTGTTGCACACGATATTGTTACTGGATTGGCAGCTTCTATAAGCTCTCCAACAATCAGCATTACATCGACAACTGGCAACATCAATGTGACGACAGGTACAGTTAACAAGCTCAGCTTCGTTGCTAACCAGGGAACGGTAACACTGGGCAGCAACACTGTCTCGGTGGTGCCAGACGCAAATGGCAATGGCGGCTCAATCACATTGAACGCAGCAACCATTGCACCACCGTCAGCAACGACATTGACACTCAATGCTAACGGTACAGGAAATGGAAATGGCGGAACCATCATATTCACTTCCGGTGTGAGTTCTGCTTTGACTGCTACTCTCGTCCTAAATGCCAATGCAGCTGGCACGGGCAACGGCGGTACCGTACAATACACGAGCTCGAACACGGCTCCACTAGCGATCGGCAGCGGTGCTGCGAACCTTCAGATTAATGCCACTGGCGGTTCTGTTGGCTCATCAGCAGGAGACGGTGGAACAGCATCTATTAGCACCGGTGGAAGCCTCACAATCGACCCGTCCCAACTGAACGTGGGTCCACAAGGAAGTAGCGGCAGCGGCTCAAGCATAGCGCTTACTGCGGGAACTGGTTTGACCAGTGCAACCCTAACAATCAATGCCTCAGCGTTGAGCAATTCAGGTGTCGGAAATGGCAATGGCGGAAGCTTCTCGTTTAGAGCTCCGAACTTTGGCTACCTCAACAGTGGTACACAAGCACTATCATTGACAGCCAATGGAGCAGGCACAGGTTCTGGAGGTTCCATCACGTACAATGTGGACAACATTTCACCACTTACAATCGGTGGTGGAGCAAATTCTCTGAACTTGAGTGCAAGCAGCGGACAGAAAGGTGGCAACGGTGGTGCGATTCACGTTGTCGCCGGTGGAAACCTGAACGCAAACCCAGCAAATATGTTCGTCCAGCCACTGGGAACCAATGGCAACGGTGGAACGATTGACCTTGAAGCAGGACGCAATGTAGCGGCTAGCGAAGGTCTCCTCGTGGTCACCGGAACCATTAACAATAATGGTAAGGGAACTGGCACTGGTGGTGTAGTGAATCTGACTTCTCGCAGCAAGACTGACTTCACCATAGGCAATCCTTCAACTCTAAACGGCATCACAGGTGGTATCACCGTAACGGGAACGACCAATGGAGATGTGTCTGTAACTAATAACAGCGGTGGTATCGATAACTCCTTTATTCCGAAGAATACAACCTTCGGACCAGGGCTCATCGCTAAGGTTCGAAACTTGAGCTTCGTTGCCGGAAATGGCAACATCACTATCGGCAACCCATTAGGAACAGCCAATCTCACAGAGAGCATTGTTCTTTCTGCAGGTGGAAACGTCATTGAGAAATTCCCCGCCATCATCGTCTCTGCAAAATCAGTCGCATTGACTTCTGCAACGGGAACTCTAGGTTCAACCAAAACAGCATTCAAAGTCACAGCCTCAAATGTGACTGCGGTAGCAAGTGGTTTGATCAATATCAATGACACCACTACCACCGGAGTGACCATCGGTACATCGTCGGCTGGTGGAACTTTCACATTCAGCACTCCTAGTGCTATCACGACAACTGGTGTAATCAATTCTGGAACTGGAATCTCCGCATCAAACAATGTCACTTTGACCGCTACCGGAGCCAATAAAGGCATAACGATTGGCGAATCAATAGTGGCTCTCGGTGGAACAATCAAATTGACGGCTAACGGAAAAGGCGCCATCAGCGATACATTCGCCAACAGACCAGACTCACTTCAAGCATCGACTCTTCTCTTGACGGGCGGAGCTATCGGGCAGATTGGAACAAGCCCAATCGCACTTCGCGTGACGGCAAGCAACGTCACAAACAAGACAACTGGCTTGATCAACATCGCTAGCAGTGGAACTGGTCCAATAACTCTCGCTGCGTTCAAGACCACAAACCCGTTCAACTTGACCGCTCAGGGCGATGTGACATTGAGCGCTGCATCTAGTGCATCTACGATTCAAATCGCGACCGGCAACAATGGAAGCGTCAACATCAATGGAAATCTGGGCACTGCTTCAACGACATCACTCGCCATTACAGCTGGTGGCAGTGGAAACATCACTACTGCCACCACGAAGGTGATTGTTGCAGCCAAGAGTGTCACGCTCGCCAGTGGAACCGGCAACATCCAGGCACCAGCGGGCGCGGCGATGACGGTGTCGACACCACTACTTGCTGCTAACACCAGCGGAGCTGGCTCAGTCAATATCAGCGACACAGGTACGGCGAACACAACCTTGGCGAACTCTTCAGCTGGAGGCAAATTCACACTGCTAGCAGCCGGTTCGCTAACGCTGAATAACATCAGCTCAACAGGCAGCACTGGTGGCGGTATTTCAGTCACAAGCAAAGGCTCAGCACTCACCACAACAGGTGCAATCAATTCGAAGTCTGGTGACATTCTATTGAATGCAAGCAAGACAAGCGCGAAGATAACAATTGGCGGTTCAGTGGTGACTGAAGGCGCAAGTGGAGCTGGAAACGTGAGCATTGGAATCGGTACTCTTCCATTTGCGACTGGAGCAGGTACCGCGACAGGCAACGTAACCTTGAATCCGACCGGTACAGGCACTATCAATCTTGGTGTGTCGGGAATCACAGGACCAAGTTCTGGTTCAGCTACCATCAACGCGAAGAACGCTGCCGTAGTAATCAGCACTGGAGCCAAGGGTAAGGCCAATCAGATTGTTCTACAAGCCGGAGCACTAATCACAGGAGACCCACCGGACGGTTTCGCAAGCAATGCTATGGACACAAATAGTGCATTCAGCAGCAGCGCGAACTCACAGCCAGCAGCTCCAACACACAATGCAATTAATCAAGCATTTGGCGTTGCTTCCCAAACAAGCGAATCAGCAAGCCCTGCTGTAACTCCGCTGTCTAACTATTCACAAAACGGACTCATCTATGGATATGCTTCGTATCAGGATAGAATTCATGCGGGTGCAAACGCTGCCGGACTAGCATTGACGACTCAGCAGAACTCAACGGTAAACCGCACTGATCTAGCAACAGCTTCAATAGCAGCTGGATTCAATAGAACCGGAAACTTCACTTCGTGGGGTCAGAGCGACGCTTTGACGAGAAGCGAGTTGGCAGCTTTCTTCTGCGGCAACAACAAACTGGGAATAAATGGATCATCAACAGCGACTGAAATTAAGAAAATCGCCAGCACAGCAGAAAGCGAAACATACGAACTTAATTATGGTTCGTCCGTATTCGCGGCCGAGAAAGATACCTGTGTATTGACGCCGGAAGGCAAAGTACATATCGCAGCAAAATCAGTGGCACTGCTGATGGTTTCATCCGGAGGACTGGCGGTATTCAATTTCGATGACGCTCATGCAAATGCAGTTCGAATTGAATCGAATGGAAAAACTATTCCTGTTGCTCCATGTCACCAGGCAACACTGGTCACAGGAAGCAAACTGACATTCGCAGATGCGAATCCGCTGCAGGCAATCGCTTACAGAGGCATCGAAAGCAAGAAGCTCTCCCACAATCAAACTTTGTTTAGTGCTGAGTTCCATTTGCCTCAAGCAGCTTCTATTGTTGGACCACTCAAAGAAATCATGAGTTCAGGCAATCCTCAAATGACAAAACTCAAGTCACGAATGCTGAAAACATCAGCAATCGTGATGATGATGAATCAGAAGAAAGGCATCTTCCAGCAACAACTGAAGAAGGCGATAACAGCTTACGCTCAATAACTAAGCGTTAGTTCTTGCAAGAGGAACGAGAGCATTTCTCGTTCCTCTTTTGCTTCAATGAATCATATCTCCTGTTTCGAATTCACAGAAAAATCGCACCTAGATCGTGAAAGCACAAGACTTCGAACTTGATTTGCAAATACAAAGCCCCTGCTTAGCGATAGCAGGGGCAAGATGAATCAAATTCGTATTAGTTAGTTGTTTGTACCAGCCAGATCTTTCAGAATCCAATTGACGGCATCGGTAATATTGTGTGCTAAATAATCCGGGTCAACTTTCCATTGATAGCGCCCATCAGTGACAGCCTGACCATATCCTGTCTTGACCAGAATACCTTTAGCTCCGCAGTTTTTTGCAAGCTCTATGTCCGAAGCTTTGTCACCAACAACATAGGATCGCTTGGGATCAAGGTCTGGATTGTCTTGAAATGCACGTTCCACAAGACCAGGTTTCGGCTTGCGGCAATTACAAGCGATGCTGAGTTCAGGTACTTTGCCTGTTTCCAAATGGGGGCAATAATACAGGGCATCGAGCTTGGCACCTTTATTTTCGAGCAAACTGATCAATCGATCGTTCAGCTTGCCGATATGGTCTTCCTTGTAAAAACCACGCGCTGCGCCGGTCTGATTTGAAACCAGCACCGTTGCGATATTCGCATCGTTTAGCTTTTTGACTGACTCAGCAGCCCCATTAATTAGGTTGAGCATGGATACATCATGGATATATCCAATCTCTTCATTCAAGGTTCCGTCTCTATCTAAGAAAACAACTGGACGCATTCATTCCTCACAAACTAAACCCGTCGCCGGATTACTATAAATATTACTGCACAAGCTTCCGAAAAACTGCATGGAAAGCCTAAGATTGCGTCATCTGCTCAATTTAGTTGCAAAATTGCCAAGTAAGCACAGAACTCGTACTTCGTGATAGCATGTTATCTGTGATAGTACTTCATCGCATATCGGGTGGACAATGAGAATAGACGACGATAATGCGTCTTTTCGTTTCAATCAAGAGGGTCTCCGCAAGTTCATGGGAGACCTGGAAGTCGAAATTATGGAATTGGTTTGGAAGAAAGCCAACCCAACTGTCACCGTTCGCGAAATATATGAACTGCTTCGCCTCAAGCGCGAGATAGCTTACACAACCGTGATGACAACAATGGTGCGTCTGGCAGAGAAAGGTATTCTCCGCATCGTTGACAAAGTCGGACTCGCAAATCTCTACACTCCGGCGCAAACTCGTGAAGAGTTTATTCAAGTTGTTGTCGGCAAAATTCTCGATATTTTCTTTGAGCAATTTCCAGAAGAGTGCGAAGAGTTTTTTGCAAATAGAAAAGCGAAACCTGCAAGAAAATCAGCGTCGTCTAAAAAACGCTAGTTTACTAACTGAGTAGAAACCGAGCAGGCAGCAGAAGTTCGAGGTCGCGGAATTCGAACTTCCTGCGCAAAATTTTTATCAAAAAAATATTGCCGACACTCAAGCAGCTTAGCACGCAATGCGTTATTCGAAGCAGCTATGGACCGACTCATGCTGCCACTTGCAAGCTAGAGTCTGGAAGCATGCATGCAAGACGAGATGGATTCTCGGCTGCTGAGCGGCTGACATATCAATCTGTATTTATGAACGAAAAAACGGGGAGCTTTCGCTCCCCGTTTCGTATTGCTTCGTTAATCCGATTACTTTGTTGAATCTGGAATTGGAGCTCCAGCTGGCAGAGTATTCGGGATTTGGAAGGTCTTCTCGACCATACCACTTCTGTATTGACCTTCGTCGATTGTGCTTGGTTCAACTTGGAGGATGTTGAGGTCTCTTGAACCTTCCATCTTGTTGAGTTCAGCAGGAATCTTCAACTGTCCAGGAGTGCCTGGGAGGATTACTTCCGGTCTAACTGAAACGATCAATTCGCTTTCGTTCTTAGCAAATGCCTTCGAGCGGTAGAGAGCGCCGAGTACTGGAACTTCACCGATCATAGGAGTTTTCTGTAAGCTACGACCGCTGTTTTGTGATACCAAACCAGAGATGAAGAGCTCTTGTCCTGGCTTCATTTCAACAGTTGTCTGTGTCTTTCTGGTTGTGAAAGCTGGAATCGAGGAGATAGCACCACCTGCGAACGCTTGGTTCGGGAGGATGAATGCGTTAGCTCTGTCGAGCAGTCTTTCTTCAGGAGAGACTTGCAGGTTGATTGTGCCGTTTTCCAGAAGAACTGGAATCATGTTCAATCTCAAACCGTATGGTTCGAACACGATTGACTGAGCGGCAGTACCTGCTGTAGCGATAGATTGCAGAATTGGGATTTCACCACCAGCGAGGAACGCAGCTCTTTCACCAGAGATGGTGACGAGTGTTGGTTCAGCCAGGATACGAGCTCTCGAGTAACCGATGGTTCCTTGAACTGTTGGGTTGATTGACCAACGTGAAGCCTGGTTAGAGGAGAAGTTCGATACTGCCTGGAACATGTTCGCGAGGTCAGCACCGGTGAATACTGCACCACCCGGGCTACCGAACAACGACTGTCCACCGAGGAGTGAAGGCAATCCGTTTGGAACACCTTGACCGAGGTTGGAGTAGTTGTTAGCAACACCGCCGCCGAAGAAGTTAACTGGAGCGGTACTAGCACCGAACTGTGGGTTGATGCCTGGTGGAATTACATAAGGTAGGTTTCCGAAAGCACCACCAGGTCCGATAGCGCCAACCGAAGCTGGAACTGGGAAGAAGTTGAAACCTGGGTTCTGTGTGATAACAGCGCTGTTGGTGCCAGGAAGAATCTGGATTGTTTGCGGTGAAGCAAACAGACCCTGGAGCGCATTCAGACCAGCTCCGCCACCACCGCTGATGTTTTGCAATCCGGTGAGGTTGGTGTTGGTGTTTCCATATACTGGATTCTGCATCGTACCGTAAGTTCCGTTAACACCTGGTTGGGTGGTGAGGAAGTTACCGTTGTTGGCACCCTGAATTGGGTTACCACCGATAGCAAAACCGAAGCTTTGGCTTGTAAATGCGATACCGAGTTGGAGACCCAATTCTCTAACTGCTGCCGAGTTCATTTCCATGAAGGTGGTGTGCAGAACGATAAGTGGGGTCTTACGAACTTGAATCAAGCTGGTAACTCTTCCACCTTCGGAGATGATGGTTTGAGCTTTGCTGATGTTGTTGTTCTGGTTTCCGAAGAACTGGTAACGGTCAACTTGGCTGATTGCCGAGAGAGTCTGTCCACCAGCTGCAGCTGCTGCAGCGCCAGTTTCACCAGGTCTCTGTCCGAGAATACGGCTGTTAGCAACCGTAATGTTCATTCCGCGGTCATCCATGAAAGCGTTAGCTACAGCGAATGCGCGAATTACAGATTCCGGGTGGTCAACATCACCCATCAAAACGACTCTGTCGGTGCCGTTGATGGAGAATGGCTTGACGATGATACGTGGGTCAACTTCGCGAAGCATTGATTGCAATGACGAGTAATCGCGGCTGACTTTTACGTCGATAGCTACCGAGTTACCAGCGTCATCCCAGATAACGAGGGTTGCGCCACCAGGTGCCTTACCGAGAAGGACCATCTGGTTTTCAGCAACTACGACTGGTTCAGCGATAGCTGGTTCACTGATAGATGTACGAATAATTTTGTTGCGGAGTTTGAATGTACGCGATTGCGAAACTTTCAAATCAATAGAATTGCTCGGCTTGAACTCTTCCAAGTCAACAGTTCCAGACACCACTGGTGGTATCGGTGTCGACGCTGTGCTACCAGGATCTCCCGAAGCATCAGCTACGAGAATCTGGTCTGGTGCCAACTGAGCGAGAAGATTTTTGTTTTCTTTGCTTGGTGCTGCTGGTGCTGGAATTGCTTCTGCTGGAGCAGCGGCTGCAGTGGCGTTGATCGCAGCAGCATCACTGACCACACTTGGGTCCATTGCTACGATTTTTGGTTGCTCAGCGCTAGCGGTTTTCTCAGGAGCAGCTTCTTGCTCTGACATAGACGAGTGAATCGTCAATGCAGCTCCTGGAGCCTTGTTAGCTGGATTAGAATCCTTGTCTTTGCCGAAGAACAGAGCTACTTGACCATTGGTGCCACTATTGGCGATACCAGTGGCATTGTAGGTGCCTGCCGTTGCGACTGTTTTTGTTGCAGCGCTCTTCCGTACAACTTGCTGAGCTTTCTTCTGAACTGGCTTCTGACTACTCTTCGTCTGTGAAGCTCCGGCAAGCTTTTCCCAGATTGCCTGTGAGTTCGGAGACGCATTTGCTTGTAGTAAGTTAGCCTGCAGAAGTGCAAGTGAAATCGTTAGGGATAAGCACAACTGGGGCGTTTTCATACGAAATCCTTCCTCTTTCTGACCTCTACGTGCCTGACTGGCAGAACACACGATTCATTCCTTAAGCCAAGAAGCTTAGCATGATGACTGTGGAATGACACAATTTTTTTGCCATAAACCTTTCTAGGATTGAGAAACCAAGAACGATCAATTAATGACGAATGCTAGTAACGTGGGATGCCATTTTTGTTTTAACCTGTCTGCGTTAGCAGCAGTCGCCAGCGGTGGGGGGATCGTCCGGCTTACTCACTAGTGCAACGAAAGTTGCTTAGCTATGATGGCTTTTTCGTTGACAACGATTTTTGTTTCGAGTTCGAAGTTTTAGTAAGTAGAACCGAGTCATTGTCAAGGGAGAAAGCCATTTCCCCGAATGACCAGGATAATAACAAGAATTTTTTCCCTGAGGTAGTACCTATTTTCATTTAAGTGGGTACATTTAGAAAAATAGTCTGCTTATCAGCCAGTCAAGAGACTGACAACACGCCCGAGCCTAGTCAAACCAGGTGTCGCCGGTGGTGCCATGTGACATGTACTGCATCCTCGTTGCTACACGTTTGTTATTACTTGATAAGCCGATCCTTGCTACCACTGCCTTTGAGCCAGATGTCGAGAGAAACATTCCAAAAACAATTTTGGGCTCAGGCAATCCTTTTTATAAGCCAAAGCTCAAAGTTCAAATCGAACAAAAGCTGAAATCCATTGAGCCACAGCACTCATCGGGTGACATGATTTACGCCCGATGATCTCAAAGACATGGTCGTCAAGAAAGAGTTCCGTCCATTAATTGTTTTTGATCTTCAAAAGAATGCGTTTCAAATTTTGAAGTTACACTTCGCAGCAGCAGCGGGCTCTTACTCCAAATGCATTTCAAGATTTTGCAAAACACTTTTATCGATGATTTCTTCGCACCTGAAGTATGTGTCAGCAGATCATTGGCCAATTGTGATAAATATAAAGCTCGCTTGTGCGCACACAATTTATTTGCTGTTGGCATCAGCTCTTACTAATTTGGAAACGGAGATCAGCTGGTGGAAGGTCAGAATAGTCAAGAGAAAATCCTCGTTGTGGACGATGAGGCTTCTATTCGTCGCATTCTTGAAACTCGATTGAAAATGGCAGGCTACAACGTAGCGACTGCGGCAGATGGTCAAGAAGCATTGGATCAATTCAATGCATTTCAACCCGACCTGGTCATTCTGGATGTGATGTTGCCAAAGCTTGATGGCTACGAAGTTTGCCGTGAAATTCGCAAAACATCTGATACTCCGATCATCATGTTGACAGCTGTTGCCGATGTTTCCAACAGAATTCAAGGTCTGGAAATCGGTGCTGATGACTACGTCGTGAAACCATTTAGCCCGAGCGAATTGGAAGCACGTATCAAGGCGGTATTGAGAAGAACCGTTGAAAGAACTCAAGATGCTTCCACAAGCAAGACAACCAATGTCATTAGTATCGGCAACTTGAAAATTGACCTTAACAAGCGTCAGGTCACCAAGAAGAATGAAAGAATTCGTTTGACCGGCATGGAGTTCAGCCTGCTCGAATTGCTCGTTACAAACTCCGGCAAGCCCTTCTCACGCAGCGAAATTCTTCAACAGGTCTGGGCATACCCACCCGACCACAGAATTGATACACGGGTCGTAGACGTGCACATTAGCCGCTTGAGATCAAAACTTGAGGATGATTCGTCCAACCCAGATTTGATTCTCACCGCCCGCGGTATCGGTTACATGTTCCAGAAGATCAACTAATTTTTTGCACACAGCAAAAGTAAACGAAGAGCGCTGCTAAAAACAGCGCTTTTTTTGTGCTAATTCGACTGTATCGGATCCGATTTTTTCAAATCAAATTCGAAAAAATCGAATTCACACAAGTTAACAAACGTGCTAACCGTATATGGTGTCAAAGCCAAAATTTGATTTCCAGGATGCTGAGCATTTTCAAAAGGTGCGTCACGATAAAAAAGCAGCCCCAGACCAGGGTGCCTTCTAAAAGCAGTTAGATATAGATCCCAATCCGATCAACTATGTACCTGTTCTCCAGGAGTTCATGTATTCCACCATCTGTGGTGTCAGTTGCTGGATTTTCACGGCCAAACTTTCCAGCTTCAATATTGCAATTTTGATATCAACTGAAGCAGGAAGCACGTGCAATCCTTTCTCCAACTCACCTCTTTCTTGCCATAAGATATTCAAAAGATAGAGACTGAATGACAAAGCTCCTATCCAACATTGCAAATTAGTACTTCAAATTATGTGATACCAGCGATGGTTGCTTCAGATGAAAGCAAAGTATTTTGATTCGCTCCTCAAGTCCCGAACCAAACAGCTATCAAGTCTGCTGCATCGTCGAATAGAAAATTGAGCCCGCAAGAAGACCATTGAACATTTTTTTTCATTCAAAACGTTTAGGAATTGCCTGAGATTCAGAACTCAGTCGACTAAAGACCAAGCAATTAGCTTAACGATGTGAATACGAGAACGGAAAAAAATGGAAAACCTTTCTGAGCAAGAATTGTCGCGCCACGCAAGTCTGGATTTCGGAACCAAAATCTAGCACTGACATCTAAGCTCCCAAAGGAAGTCTGCACAAAGACAAAGACGCAGAAACAGAATCGCTAGAAACTGAGAATCGAAGCCTCTAAGTTTTGGCTCTCAGAATTTCATTCTTTATATATAGGAGCACAAAAAAAACACCACAGGAACCTCGCTCACTGCGCGAGTTGTCACGACATCCCGCGGCACAAGATCGCTTGACATCCAACCCGAAAGAGGAGGCGGCGGCGCTTTGCCACCACTTGGCAACCGGCAACGGCTGCGGTTTTCCGCCGATGATCTTCTTGACTTACGACCAATGTTGCTGTGAAATCTTAAAAAAAGATGCTTAGATCAAACTAAGGATTAAAAACGAGTTTCCAAGGGAATGTCTTCTATAGAGGCAACTGAGTACACGATTTAGCTAATGACATCGGAGTTGCTCTCCACTGATAAAAATCAGTAGCGAAATTCCAGATAGAAGGACGGTATCATGAACGGTTTCACTAGAGTACTAAAGAGACAAGCAGTAATGGCTCTTGCAGTAGCTCCAGCTATCTTGGGATTCATTTCGGCTCCAGTAAATGCTGCTCTTTTGACAGGTTATGTCAGCCAGACAAATGCTGTTGAGCAAGAACGTGTAATGAGCGCCAGCGTTTCTGACAGCATGGCCGCCCCGCGCCCCGATTCGTTTCCAAGTGAAATGCAAGGCGGCTGGCAGTGCGTTACGGTAGTTATTGATTCTCTCGTTGACTCAGTTCCGGTTGGTCAGAAAATGATCTCCCGAGTTGATTTTGTGAAAACACAAGACGGTCGTGTTGTAGCAAGATTTTTGCAACCCGGCTGGACAGAAGCGCAAGAGTCTGTAAGCTCAACAGGTACCAACAAGTACCAGGTCGATAAAACAAATTACTATTATGGTCCAAACTCCAATGGCTCTTGGGCAGCTCGCTCACGCGATCGCTACCAGATTTTGGAAAAGAACAGAATGATCACTGAGAGCGAAGTTGACCAATACGCAGACGGTTGCTACATGGGAAGATACCGCACTCGTTCTACACTGGTTAGACTGAATACCGGAGTAGAAAACGTTGCAGCCGCCCCAATGCCAGATCCAGACGATCATTCCGGAGACGGAAACCCCTTCATGAATAAATAGACTGGGCAAAAAATTGAAAGTTAAAAGGCACCTTCCCGGTGCCTTTTTGTTTCAGGGCAAGTCCGTTCAACTTTGCTTGCTCAAGACTCCCAAGCACTAGACATGGTATCACTATTGCTTACAAGCATGTTCGGATCTTTCACAGCAAAATCATTAGCGCGAATACATATATAAGGATGGGATTTTCTCAAAACAAAGAGCTTCCAAAAGCGCTAGCAGGCAAAGGTTTCCCGCCCGAGGCCAGATATAGTGCCCTCCAAGGCAGCAGTCCGGAATTTGCCACCACATGCAGGGACACGCCTCAAGCAGCCACCTTGCCACCACAAATAGTGTCGCACTGCGCATGGTGCCCAATATTGCCATGCCACTGCAAGCAGTGCGTGCCAGATAGCGAAGTAATTAGCCCTGTTCCAGCATACAAAAGCAAAGAGAGGTCTCGACCAGAGTCAGACCTCTCTTTTTGCCTTGATTTAATTGCACACCATATTTAGTGCGCCCAAGATCTCAGACCGAGCAAAGCACCACATTTAGTGCCCTACTCGAGGAATTTAGTGAACAGCAGCTTTGGCTTTGCAAGCGCCTTTACGCAACTGAGCAAATGATGAGGCACCACGGAAGATGGCAGCTCCACCAAGGTCACGCTCAATGCGAAGAAGCTGATTGTACTTCGCGGTACGTTCAGAGCGGCATGGTGCACCGGTCTTAATCTGTCCGACATTGGTTCCCACAGCCAAATCTGCGATCGTAAAGTCTTCAGTCTCTCCAGAACGATGGCTCATAACACAGCCGTAGCCATTTTCCTTTGCCAGAGAAATAGCGTCCAGCGTTTCTGTCAGTGTTCCTATCTGGTTCGGCTTAATTAGAATTGCGTTGGCGACACCATCATCGATACCACGTTGCAGGCGCTCAGTGTTAGTCACAAACAAATCATCACCAACTAACTGTATGCGTTTTCCAAGCTTGTCAGTCATAAGCTTCCAGGCTTCCCAATCTTCTTCGGCTACACCATCTTCGATGCTGACAATTGGGTAGGAATCAGCCAACTTGACATAGTAGTCGACCATTTCTTCCTTGTTAAGAACGCGACCTTCTTTGGCAAGATTGTATTTACCGGCTGAGTAAAATTCGCTTGATGCCGGGTCGAGGGTTAAAGCAATTTCAGTGCCAGGCTTGAATCCAGCCTTCTCAATAGCAGAAACTATCAGTTCACAGGCGGCTTCATTTGATTTCAGAGATGGTGCAAAGCCACCTTCGTCGCCGACACCTACGCTGAGCCCCTTTGAGTGGAGAACGGACTTCAAGCAGTGATAAACTTCAGCGCCCCAGCGAAGTGAGTCAGCAAAGCTGCTGGCTCCCAATGGCGCAATCATGAATTCCTGGAAATCTACTCCGTCTTCCGCATGCTTGCCGCCATTCAATATGTTCATCATAGGAACTGGAAGCACCGCAGCACTTACCCCACCAACATATCTAAACAGGGGCATACCGAGAGACGCAGCAGCAGCCTTGGCCACTGCGAGACTAACCGCTAGCAGCGCATTGGCGCCAAGCTTCTCCTTATTGTGAGTTCCGTCAAGAGCAATAAGCTCTCTGTCGATTGATGTCTGTTCGATAGCGTTTGCGTGCAAAAGAGCCTTGGCAATCACTTCATTGATGTTATTTATCGCCTTAAGGACGCCTTTCCCTTGATAACGCCCCTTATCTTTGTCACGCAGCTCAACCGCTTCAAAGGTACCTGTGGACGCGCCAGATGGAACCGCAGCTCTGCCAGCAGCACCATTTGAAAGCAAAACAGTTACTTCAACAGTGGGGTTACCGCGAGAATCCAAGATTTCAAGCGCAGATATTTCCTCGATTTGAGACATTCGATGCTGCTCCTTTTTGTTCATTAGCGGCACGACGACCGCCTTACTGCTGAGCTGGCGCTCAGACGACGTTTTTCTATGGACGATGAGTATATCAAATGCCGTGCAGCGGATCTTCTTGATTCATGCAAGAGCTACCAGACTGTATCAAAACGCATAATCAGGCAGCCTGGAAATTAGAAACCAGATTAGCTGGAGTGAAGAAAAAGTAGTTGCACCCATGGTGGCACATCTCTGGTATCACTTGAAAAAGTCTAATTTGGTGGCAGTCCCCCATGACACCATCCTTAGTACTGATTTATCAGCAACAAGTTCTCCGGAAACCGCATATTCTGCAATTATCAGAACATGATGTGATACCGATATAGTGATAACGGCCAAGATATGCAGAAAATATTTGCCATCATATTTGATATTACTGAAGAAAATATCGCGAAATAGGAAAAAAGCTCTTTTCAGTTTCAATAGTTCAGTTATAATCTTTCTATTCGAAAGAGCTGTATGGCTTTTGCGGATCACATCCTCAAAGTTGATGAAACTAGCAGTGGTATCATTCGGTTTCTCTAGTTACTAGAACTGGTGGTTCGATATGTATGAATCTTGCGGCGGCAATTACCCTGAAGGGAGTTCCCAAGGCAATGGTTTCCATTTGATCAAAGAGTACTTCCAACAAAGAACATGTAAACACTGCGATAAGAACTTTATTGCAGATGGAATTGAACTTATCAGAGAAGAACCTGGCATGGTTGTAGTGCGCGTGACCTGTTGTAGTTGCGGTCAACCACTAGGTATAGCGTTGGTCGGAATGAGTGGCAATAATCCTGGTGCTTATCAGGCACCGCCACGAAGACAGGCTCGCAATAAATCCTCTCTGCCTTCCATTGAGGAAGATACACCTTATCCCGCCGACTGGAGCAGGTCGGATATCCAACGGCTATCAAAAGCCACTCGTATAAATTACGATGACGTGCTTGATGCGCATGAATTTTTTGCCTCGCTAGGAGACGACTGGCAAAAACACCTGCCTAAGAAAAACAACAAACGTTCAGCAAAAGCTGTGTCCGCATAATTTTTACTTCGTTCTGTTTTTCCCTTACCAGTCCACAGCCTGATACCAAATATGGTGACGGCTCACCTAGTCCAAAAACCAATTCGAGAGGCTCTTCAAAGCCTCTCGTTTCTTTTCTGGACTATTTTGATTGCCCTGCCATCATCAGCTGCGCTTCAGAAGACGCGATTCGACGAGATTCGATTCGATGCGACGCGATGTGATTCGCCTCTGAAATCATTTCTAACGCCTGGCTGTACCAGTCGATATGCCAAGCTCAGCTGCTTAAGATATGCTTTCTGGATGTGCAGTAGCGCTCGTAAGGGAATCTTCAAGTCAGCAGCTCTTGTTCTCTCCGCCCGTTTTTCAAGTGCTTGTATCAGTTCTTCAAACTACCTGAGCGCCCCTGCCAGCAGCTTTAGATTCCAAGTATAATCAAGCCATGAGCTTTAAAAACGAAATACTGCTGGTTCGCCGACCCCAAAAGTCCAGTCCTGAAATAAAGATTTCTTGGGCATATCCGAACACGTACACAGTAGGAATGTCCGGCTTAGGTTATCAATTGATTTGGTGGCTCTTAGAACATGAGCCCGATGTAGAAGTCTCGCGAACATTCACTGATATCGCCGAAAGCGGATGGGAAAGCTCAGAACTTTTAGGTTTCACCCTTTCATGGGAATTGGATTATTTCAATATCCTTTCTATGATGAAGAGCGCTTCCGTACCGCTTTTGGCTTCAGAGCGCGACATAAACTGCCCAATTGTATTCGGCGGCGGACCAAGTCTTTCGGCCAACCCAGAACCCTTCGCTGAGTTTTTCGATGTGATTTTGCTTGGCGATGCAGAGATAACCATTCCCGGCTTAGTCTCCGCATGGAGGAAGGCTCGCCATGCAAAATCGAGAAAAGAACAACTCGAAATCTTGAGCACCGCCCCTGGTGCCTACGTGCCTTCGATGTTCAGATATGTATGCGCAGAAAAAGACGGTCCCATTGAACGAATTGAAGGCATCACCGATAGCATTGACCCCCCAAAGAAACAAATATACACGGCAGCAGATGACTATCTTGCGCATTCAGTAATTTTGAGCCCCGACGGAAGCTGGGGCGATATGTTTTTGCTAGAACTCGTGCGCAGTTGCCCACAGGAGTGCAGGTTTTGCCTTGCAAGCTACTTAACTCGTCCGTTTCGTTCGGCAAACATCTCTACTGTCCTGGCGAAAATAGATATGGCAATGCAGCACACAAAGCGCGTTGGTATTCTTGGACCATCAGTGACTGAGCACCCCGCCTTTTCCGAACTCGCAGAAGAGCTTATAAAAAGACCAGAGTTGAAGGTTTCGATTTCATCAATTCGCATGGACACAATCGACCCTCTGATTCTGAAAATGTTAGTAGCTCTTGGACAAAAATCGGTCACCATAGCGCTTGAATCGGGCTCTGAAAGACTGCGCAAAATCATGAGAAAGAATCTCACAGAACAAGAAATTTGGCAGGGAATGGAGCTAATTGCAAGCAGCGGCATAGAACAAGTGAAGTTCTATGGCATCGTTGGACTGCCTGGAGAAATAGATGCAGACCTGGATGAGACAGTGCGTCTTTTGAGCGAAATCAAGAAACGCTTCAAGAAGCTACGCATCGTATTTGGTGTCAGCTCATTTGTCCCCAAAGCACAGACTCCGTTCCAATGGAGCGGCAGAGACAAAGCCTCTGGGGACAAGCTTGAATATTTGCGCAAGAAACTTTCAAAGATTGGCATTGATGTGCGGACAGAAAGCCACAACTGGAGTGACATTCAAACTTTCTTGAGTCGGGCCGATCGTCGAGTAACGCCATTGCTCTTGCAACTTGCAAATACTAGCGGAAAACTTGGAGACTGGAAGAGAGCCTTCAAAGCCAGAGATCTTGAGCACCCCGGCTCTGATTTTTACATCTACCGAGAGATTCCGCTAGACGAGTGCCTGCCCTGGTCACATTTGACAGAAACAAGCAAGCAAAGCATTCTGACAAGACAAATGAAATCAGCCGTCGAACAAATTAGTGCACCTTAGTTTCATTTGCATCAGCCGCTTTCATTTCGTCAGCTAGATAGCGAGAATGCTTTAGCTTGTGCAAAATTGGCACGCTTTTCTCCATGTATTTCATCGTGCAATACTGCCCATTTTCGACATTTTTCAGAACTCGGTAAACATCGTTCGAAACACAGGAAACGTAAACAGTCAGCCCTGCTAGCCACAGGACGGTGAGGCGATTATTCATTTCTTCAGCTCCACACTTATAAGGCATCAAAGTAATCTCATCCTACGCCTCAAGCGCGCTTTCGCCATCCGGCAAAAGTCATCTCACTAATGTGACCGCAGTCATTCAAAACTTTCTTGCCAGGAAATATATTATGTTTAGAAAGACTGGCATCAGTCATACAAAAAATCGATATAGTAAGAACAGCTGGCAAAAATTGACATGAGGATAACGTGATGGGTAGTTCCCAAGATTTACAGCAAATGGTATCCACAATAGCTGACGATCTCACCTCTGGCGCAGCAGAGCTTGGACTCAGAGCTATCAACATCTACAGATTCATTCTGGACAATGCTTCCAGCGTAAGCTCAGCCCGGGCTGATTTAGCCAGGGTCTCAGCTGAGCTTATCAAGGGACAACCGGCAATGGCTCCGTTATTCAATCTTGCCAATGACATGCTTTTCGAAGCCGACAAGCATTCTGACTTGCTCGACTTGAGAGAAAACTGCCAACAAGTAGCGGACAACTTCGAAAACCGTCTCTGCAACAGTGCTTCTGTCATAGCTGAGGCAACAAGCAAGTTGGTTCCGTGGGGCGAAACGGTTTTTGCCTATTCATTCAGTTCAACAGTGGTTTCAAGCCTGCTGAATGCCAAAAGCCAGCAAAAACCATTTCGCGTGGTTTGCACCGAGTCACGTCCCAGCATGGAAGGGAGAAAACTAGCTGACATGCTGGCTTCAGCCGGAGTTGAAGTCACCCACACGTTTGACTCTGCAATGGGACTCTTTCTGCCAAGCTGCAGGGTCGCTTTCATGGGTGTTGACGCAGTCGCCAGACCTGGCATCGTAAACAAGGTTGGCTCATGGCTTCTAGCTCTTGCCTGCCGCGAGCTGAAAATTCCTATTTTCGCGCTGGCAGGGACGGAAAAGTTCGTCAGTGACGATTGGCTCTTCTCTTTCGAAGACCATCAAAGACCAGGATCGGAAATCTGGGATTCGGCTCCAGCAAATGTCAAAGTAATTAACCGCCAGTTCGAGCTGATCCCTTTCAACTGGATCGCCGGATTGGTGACAGAAGATGGCATTCTGAGAAAAGAGGAAGACGTAGCCAAATACGTCGACAAAATCAAAGTTCACCCTGCTCTTGAAGCATGTTGTTTGACTTAGACTGCTGATAAAACTGAACGCGGACAGCCTGTGCCAGCCCATAAGATTTTGGGTACATGATCATGGAAAGGATTGATCCGCACGTGCAAGCACCCGAAACCGCCACCGACACAGCTACAAAGAAAAGGAGCATGCCTCTCTTACGGGTCATGCGTCCAAAACAGTGGCCGAAAAACTTTATTGCCTTTGCCCCACTTCTCTTTGCGGCAAAGGCAAACAACCTCAATCTCCTCTTGGATGAATGCTTATGCGTGGCGTCCTTCTGCCTTATCTCCAGCTCCATTTACATAGTCAACGACATTCTCGATTGCGAAGCCGATAAAAAGCATCCGACGAAATGTCGCCGCCCGATTGCAGCCGGTGAAGTCAGCATTTCAACAGCGTGGACGATGGCGGCAATATTAGCCCCTTCGGCACTCGCCTTGAGCTTTCTAGTCAGACCGGCATTGACGCTGGTTCTCATCGCATATCTAATTCTCACAGTCGCTTATTCTTATGTGTTGAAGCACATTTCTTTGCTGGATGTACTCTCGATTGCAGCAGGTTTTCTTTTGCGCGCAGTTGCAGGAGCAGTGGCAGTCCACGTTCCTATGTCCGGATGGTTTCTTCTTTGCACCGGCTTGGGCGCAATCTTTCTGGCTCTGGAGAAACGTCGAAACGAATTATCTGTTTTGCAAAATCAAGCAGACCTGCACAGGAAAGCCCTGCAAGGTTACACCATTCAGTTTTTAGATAGACTGGAATCACTCATACTTCCCAGCCTTCTAACCTCATACGTGTTCTACAGCTTTCAATCAATCCACGGTCAATGGATGATGCTCACCGTGCCATTTGTCATCTATGGCTTGATGCGCTACCAACAATTGTCCACGGAAAAGAATGCTAATACTGGAACACCAGAAGAGGTTCTGCTCAAAGACAGACCTATTCAAATCACAATATTGCTCTGGCTTTTCACTTCAGCACTTGTTGTGTATGGTGGCATTCAATACCTGACACACACGATAGTTGTGTTCGCAGATTCTCTAAAACACTAAGAAGCGAACTATGGATACAAGCCACGAGCGTTGCGAGCTTCAAACAAGCGCTCAACTGCTAGCGAGATAGCGGCTGTGCGCAAATCTGTTTTCTTCTCTTCAGCGCGTGCAAGGGTCTTCTCAGTTGCTTTGTTGATCAACTTGTCCAGACGCTCGTAAACTTCTTGTTCAGTCCAGAACAGATGCATGATGCCTTGCACCCACTCAAAATAGCCAGCCGTCACACCAGAGGCATTTGCTACAACATCGGGGAAGACCTGAATGTTTCTTTCAGCAAGAATCTTCTCTGCGTCGATCGTCACAGGAGCATTTGCGCCTTCGATAATAGCTTTACAGTTCAGCTTTGCTGCGTTGTCTTTGTGAATTACATATGGAACTGCACAAGGTACGAGAATGTCGCATTGCAGTTCTAGCAGCTCTTCATTGCTGACTTCTTTTCCACCAGGGAAGTTCTTCAGCGAGTTGTGCTGTTCAACGTGGCGCAATAGAGCTGGCACATCCAGCCCGTTCTTGTCATAAACACCACCAGAGCTATCCGAAACTCCGAGCACGGTGAAACCGGCTTGATTTAAGCTTGTTGCTACAACTGAACCGACTTGACCCATCCCCTGAATCACTACCGACGGTGACTTTCCTAGCTTGAGATGTTCAGCTAATTTTCTTGTGCAGAATGCAACACCATGTCCAGTAGCTTCGAGCATTCCCAGCGAGCCGCCAATAAGACGCGGTTTTCCTGTCACCACTGATGGTATCGTGTAGCCTTTATTGACACTGAAGGTGTCCATAATCCACGCCATAGTCTGCTGATTTGTGTTCAAGTCAGGACCCGGAACGTCGGAATCAGGTCCAATCAAACTAATAATTTCCGAGGTATATCTTCTTGTGACTCGCTCGAGTTCACGCTGACTCAGCGTATGCGGGTTTAGATTTATTCCGCCGTGAGCGCCGCCAAACGGAAGGTCTAAAAGGGCACATTTCCAGGTCATCAACATTGCCATAGCGGCAACTTCGCCCAGATTGGTGTTCTCGTGATATCTAATGCCACCTTTGCCGGGTCCCAATGCCACATCATGGTGTACGCGATAACCGACAAAAGTTCTGACCCGACCATCATCCAAGCGAGTCGGCACCATCACAGTCAAGCATCTTTTGGGGTGACGCATCGGAGCCGAAATTTCTTTGTCAATTTTGAGCAGTTGTGCAGCTTTATCAAAGCGTTTCTGAATCTGCAGAAACTCATCGGTTTCCCACTCATTTCTCAGTTCTGTGTATTCAGGCAACTTGTCAACAGTTTTGCTCATAGTTAATCTCTATAATTGGTCAGTCCAGAGCATATATTCAAGCAGGTTTTAACCCATCTTTCAGCTGCTTAAGCATGCTCTAACTGTTTTTATAAAAATGAGCAGATAACGAGTTGCCAACAACAACTCAGATACCGCCAATCAGTGGCCATCAATTGCATCGATAGGCACTTTAACTTGGCGTTCCTTTAATTGCGGAACTGAGTTCAAAACAGTGCGGACTAGGCAAGCTTGCCAAGCGCCTTAGCGTGCAGCGCTTCGCATCGCTCACGCAGCGAAGCAGCAAGGCGCAAGGACTCTGACTTTGTGCCCTGGACAAAATCCTGATCAGCAACGCCTGGCAGGTTAATTAATACGTTGTAGAGTGCTGCATCACCACATGCACGAGCTGTCAGTCCGGCTACTCCAGCATCACTCAAGGTATTAGGATTGCCCTTTTCGAACATTTCTTCGGCTAGAGCTATAGCCTCAAGCGCCAGGCTGAGAACAGAGAATGGCACTAGAGTGGCTTCCTTTTGCGCTTGTTCAATTGCTTCTACTCTTAGCTTTTTATTTTCCGGAGTATCTTTAGCCATTTTGCTTGCCAGCGCAATCTTATTGAAGGCAGCAGTGTCTTGATCAATAGCGAGCAAGAACTTTTGCTTAAGCGACTGAGCTTTGACCGCAGTTTCATCCATGAGAGGGTTGAGTGACTCGAAACCTTTCTTGCCAAAAGTCAAGTTAGCTACCATGGCAGCCAGAGAAGCTGAAAGAGAGCCACAGAGAGCGGCAACACTGCCGCCACCAGGCGCTGGAGATTCACTTGCTAGCTCGTCGGCAAAATCACAGAGCGTCATTTTGCGCAGAAGCTTTGCTTCGGGTTGAATCGCGTATTCGATGATTTTCTTTTGCGGATCAAACGGGCTGAGTTCAGCCAAACCAAGTGACATTACTGCACTCGCGATGAGTTCGGCTTCCGAAACGCCAGTGCTTCGCCCTTGTTTTTTCAGATAATAGCGTCCAGATTGAAGCACCGCATCCAGTGGCACCATACCAACAATTTCGCTTCCGGTGGCTCTCAGCCCAAGTTTTTCTCCTTGCTTAGAGCACTCATCAAATGCTGCTTCCATCGAGGTTTGATGATAGTCCACAAGGTTGATAGAAATCTGGGCTCTGCCATATTCATCAACATACCAACCCACCGCCTTGCAGGCTTTTAGTGTGCCAGGCGTTTTTAGAGTCTGCCCATTTTCATCCTTCATGATATTGCCAGCGCTGTCTCGGGCCGCCCTTCCAGCTTCTCTGATGGTTAGCGCTATATCGTTGGCAAGTTTTTTGGACTTGGTGTTGAGATTGACGTTGTATGCAATCAAAAATGGACGAGCACCAATGACGGTGGCACCACTTTGTGCATTAAATTCTTTGGGACCAAAGTCTGGATGAAAACCATTCTTCATCCTGTCGGACAGCCCCTCATACTCGCCCTGCCGAAGATCAGCCAGATTCCGTCTTTCTTCTGATTGCGCAGCTTCAGCATACAAATATACAGGAATACCAAGTTCTGCTCCCACACGCTTGCCTAGAGCCTTTGCCAGGGCAGCGCACTCTTGCATGGAGATTCCTGCTATCGGAATGAACGGACAGACATCGGTCGCGCCCATACGCGGATGTTCACCTTTGTGAGTGCGCATGTCGATTAGCGTTGCGGCCTTGCTTATCGCCAGGAATGCGGCGTTTGATACAGGCTCGGGCTCGCCCACGAATGTAAAAACAGTTCGGTTGGTTGATTTACCAGGGTCAACATCAAGTAAGCGCACCCCTTCAACGCTGACAATTGCCTCTGCAATTGCATCAAGAACTTTCTGACTTCTACCTTCACTGAAATTGGGCACACATTCAACGAGACGCATCATGTCCTCTCTTAGAAACAACGCGAACATTATATACCTGCGCCATCTCACCAAAATGAGCTTGAATAAAGAGACTCATTCTCCTAAACTGGCTCTAGTTTCAAAAGGTATGTTAAATGTGGGCTCCAATTCCCGGTCTCAGCATTGAGGAAGGCGAAAGCGCCAAACTCGAAAAATGTTCTGATTGCAACGAACATGCAATCTCCGTCTGGGGTTATGTTTCAAAGAACGGTAAAGCTCATGCTGCTTACTATGCCGCCTGGACGCCCGGACATCTGGATAGAGGACTAAAAATGCTTGTCAGTATTGGCAATTTTTCAAGCGAGCAAGCGAAGGCGCAACGAAAGATGCTCGGATTGGAATGCCGAATGGGCGAAGAGCGTCCAAGCTTCATGATTTTCGATGCATCCAAAATTGAACTTGATGAAGAGGGAACCTTCGGCAAGGGGCTTAGCCGAGAGGAAGCAATGAACGATCCCATCAAAAATGATGCATTCCTGGCAGCAGACCATGCCTGCATCTGCGACAAACGCATCAAAAGATTTTTGCTGGACAAATAAGCAAGTGGACTGCGCCACTACTTGCGGTGGCGTTCTTCTTTCTTGATGTTGATCTTTTGTCCAGCATCAAGCGTCTGGTGCAAATGGGAAAGCTCTGCCTCGATATCCGCCTGTGCGTTGATTTTCTTGACCTGCTGTGCCGGGTCAATTGAAAGTTTGATCTTGTCACCGTTCTTTGATTGAGCCCCAGCCGCGTGGTCAGCCTTGAAAGACCAATAGAGCATCAAACCCAGCATAAAAATTGAGAATAAGGACCAGCCTATGCCCCAGAATGCGGCGGGAATTCCGGTCAGTCTTTGCATATTTGTCGCATCAGACCAGGTGCCGGGAAAAAATCCAAGAGACTGCAAGAACAAAACCCAGACTCCCTGCAGAGAACTCAAGCAAGATTGAACCGCGATGAACAAAAGAATTGCATGTGCCCACTTGTCGGAAAACTTCATACCGATCCAAACGAGCAGAGCCGATATAGCTACCCCCCAGACTATAGAACCAGCAGCTTGCAAGAACATTCCTGGTGCAAAGAGCGCGCCCGACATGAAGACCAAACTTACAAGGCCGACTCCAATTCCAAAAAGAACTAAAGCAGTCCTTGAAAGGTTGGGAAATCTAGCAACGGCTATGAGAAAGCAGCCCCATAGAGTTTCCCCGATGTAGCCTGCTTGCGAATAGATGAATGGAATGCCACCATGTGTAAAAGTCAGACCGCCATGTCCATTTCCATCTTCTACTATAGTCAAACCTGAAACAGAGCCACCAGTGAAGACGCATGCGATGGCGTGGCTCGCTTCATGCAGAAGTACTTCAAATTGGTTAAACGGCGCGAAAAACCAATTCAAAACAGGAAAGTCGCGCAGAAAAATAGAAACGAACAAAATTCCAAGCAGAAGCCAAAAGGTTTTAGCAGTTACAAACTTTGACTTAATCAACTGTGTGTTCATTTACGTCCAATTAATCCACTAGCTAAGAAGATACCAAGTTTAAGCTAGCTTAGCCAGTGTGGACATAGGTTCATTTTAGCTGTAGAAGAGCAAATTTCCCGACTATGGCAGAGTTCAGCTTTCAGACCCCTTCAGATAAGGCTCCACTATAGTTAAAAATGCACAATTGGCTATCGCATGCTTGCTTCGCAGCTCCATGCGATCCAAAACGTTCTCTCCAAACCATTTTTTGACAGCAGCTTCTGAACAGGTAGGCTTGCGTGGGCTAGCATGAAAGTCACCGTAGAGAGTTATAGCCTTTGATGCCAGTGATGCCGCCCAAAACACAAAAGAAGCCGGCGCCGTGTCAGCTCCCTCGATAAACACCACGTCGAAATCAAAATCCTCGCGGTCCATCATCGCAGCTCTAGAGAGAGTTGTAGCCACGAAGCGGCACCGACATATCTGCTCCCACGCGTCTACATCAGGTAATGACCTGATTTCCTGTACTTGCCCCTGAAGATGAGATAGTCTTTGAAAAATAGCCAGCTCTACAGACTCTAATTCAGCAGTGGACAAATCACTCAGCTGGTGCTGGGTCATTTTTTCCTGCCTCAAACTCAGCTGGTCAACATAGGATGCATTCAGCTTTTCGAACTCTTGCATCAAACCCTGTGTCACTGCATCAAGATTATTTACACGGTCTACGCGACTCTCCATGTCACCCAGTAAAGCATCAGCTTCTCTCTTCAACCAATCACCAGCCGTGGCGTAATTATCTGCATCAAGACCCAACAATTTGTAATGAGCATTCAGCTGGTTGTACTCAGCTACGACTTGCTTGCGGATAAGTGCCTGCTGTGCCAATTTAGCTTGAAGAGTATTCATCTCAGCATGCATGGAAGCAAGCGTTTTTTCTTGCTTCCGCAGCATCTCAAACAGGTCTAAAATGACCTGGCACTCGTTGATTTCCTCTTCAACCTGCAAAGCAATGTCCTGTCGATGCTCATTTTCGCGTTCTGCAAGTTTCTCAGCTGAAACCAACGGAAAGAAATCGCTAAAACTCTCATGGCTGGGCACACCCAACCTCACCATCTGAGAGCTCTTATAAAAGCTATTTTTCAACAACTCGATGATGCCGGCCAGCGCCACATCTAGAAACTGATCACCACTGCTCAAAAACAAAACTCGCCTTCCAGCATTCAGGTGTGTTTCAATGCACTGAGTAACAGTAATCAACTTGGAAGCGGCTGTTTGCGGACTAAATTGCAATATCGCAAGCGAGTTGTGAAAAGAGCTTTCGATCGCTGCACGCTGGCTGACAGTGGGCGGTGGCTCGCTTCTTGTGAAATTAGCGATTTCGTTGTTTGATATTTTACGGCTCACCCTTTGGAAGACTTCCCTTGGTAGTCGAAAGCGCCTCAAATCGTGCGCGGTGGCTTCGAGTTTTCGCTTCAAAGCGCGCAAAACCAAACCAGAACGCACCCAGAGACTGCAAGTGGGCAGCTCGTCTCCAAAGTCTTTTTCAGACTTCAAAGTAATACCAAAATCGCGCCGTTGGGCCAGCGAAACAGATTGCACGTCGGACTTTATCATTAGTCCTAAGCTGTCATTATCGACATCGATATCGAGGTATTCAGTCTCCGTATCGAAATCATAGAGGTAGTAATTTTTGTATTTGCCGCTTTTGCGACCGCTCGAGAGTTTGTGTTCCAACGGAGATTGAAGCGCCGATGCAGTTGCCTCCAGCTCGATTGCCAGCAATAACTCCGCCAAAATTTTCGATACATCTTCCACATACTTAGTATGACAAATAAATGTAAGGAATCAACGACAGAGGGCGCAAGTTAAGCAAAGAAACGAAGTTGTTAAACGCTGATCTAACAGTTCACCTCAAGCAGCAAAGCTCTGCCACCGCATGCAATACCACAAATAAACTCAGTGAGTTTTCAGAACGAGGAAGGCGTGCGATAATGACCTTGTGTTTCTCGCGGAGCTATTGAATTGACGAAAGATAAAAACGAGCACGTCAGCTTTCAGAGAGACTACTTCAACAAAAATGTCGACTTTTTCAAGCGCCCTATTCCGGAAGATGTAATCAACCGCAGCCGCGAAATAACGCGCAGCCTCATCACAGCGAAAGATATCCGACTGCTCGACGTTGGCACGGGAATCGGAGCTTTTTTGATTTACTACCATGAGCTTGGACTGCCTTACACCAATATTGTGGGCTGCGACCTCAGTGCCGAAATGTTGGGCGAGGCACAGCGCCGATTTCCAGAAGTTAGCTTCTGGAACGGAGACATTTTGGAACTTCCAGAGAGCTTCGGCAAGTTTGATCTAATTGTGTTCAACGCTTGTTTTGGAAATATCTTTGATCAGCTTTCTGTCCTGAAGCGAAGCCGCGACCTGCTCAACAAAGGAGGGCGAATTGCTATTAGCCATCCTATGGGTAATGATTTTGTTGGACAACTGAAAGAAGCCGAGCCTGACTTGATTTTCTCGCTCTTGCCAAGCCGTGAGACTCTAGAGAAATGGTGCTCTGAACTTAAGATGACAATTACACTTTTCAGAGACGAGCCCATGCTCTACCTGGCAGTCATAAGCAACTAAGAAACAGATTCTAGGCCAGTACTGAACGGAAACTGCCAGGCTTCATAAAAAAAGCCCTGCTAGGCAGGGCTCAAAGATTCGGAGAGGGTGGGATTTGAACCCACGGTACAGTTTTTGACCGTACAACTTCTTAGCAGGAAGCCGCTTTCGACCACTCAGCCACCTCTCCACGGCAAAATATGTTTCTCCGGGAGAACATAAATGAATATAGCACATTTAAAAGGGGATCAAGCGAATCTTACACAGTAGCTTCAAGGTGCTTCTTCCAAGCTTCAGCAGCCATGGAGGCGGCAGCCCGTGCGGTCTCTGCCACAGCGGTTCCGATAGATGACAGTATCTCCGTAAAGACTGTAAGCAAGAAGTTCAAAAGTGAACCGAGTAGCCCCATGGGACCCTGTGCAAGAGATCCGAACATGTCAGTCATCTTTCCTACAAGGTCTGTCACGGCTTTTCCGATATCGCCAAGAGGATTAGTTGCATCGCTGAGCCCGGAGACACTATCGCCACCAGCGGTTGCCTGAACGTTTGTGTCTACGGTTTGCAAGGTTTCCACAGTGCCTCCAGCACCAGCTTGCATCATTCCAGATGGTTCGGCGCCCGGAACAGCTTCCGCGCCGGAAACCGCTGCAGACGAGCCTGAATCAAAGAAATCAACCTTAGGCAGTTCTCCGACCTGAACGGGCTTGGAGCCAAACATAGCACCAAGAGCATCCTTCAAGTCAGGCATCGCAGTTTGCCCGAAAAGCCCACTGACCGTTTGTTCACCGATTTTGTGAAAGCCTTCCAACATAACGCCAGCATCTTTTGAAGAGCTGGGCATCAACCCATCTCCTAGCTGCTGCCATCCTTCGCCTTCGTCTGCGGTAAACATAGAATCCCTCCAGATATTAATCTATTGAGTCGAAAAGTGTCAGTCAATACACACTTTTGCCTACACGCAAACACCCACCTCAACAGCTGGACCCAAAATCTTTATTTGCGACCTTTTCCGGGTCGACCCCAGCAAGCGATTCGATTAGCGAAAAATTTAATCTCAGACAAGGTTGTCCTGAACTCAGACAACAAAGCTAAATCCACAAGAGCAGCTGCGACAGACTAGCTCAAAGAACAAACGTAAAACTTGGTGTCAACGTTCACGATTGGAAAACTCGCGGGCAGCTTATCGACAGCAATTTCAGTGAAACCATTTTTTTCGTAGAAGCGATGTGCGGCTTTCATTTGGTCCACCGAACCTAAGTAGATCGTCTTGATACGCTTATCGAAGCACCACTGTTTGGCATGATTGAGCAATGCAGCCGAGACACCAATCCCCTTTCCGCGCATATCGGCACGGACAAACATCTTCTTCAGTGCAACGCTCTGTTCGCCAATATCAACCAGTCCCACGCAACCCACAAGCTCACCATCACAGATACAGATCCAAAAATTGCCGTCGCCTTTCTTAAAGGTTCCAGAAATGTCCATCAAATCGGGCTGTTCCTCAACAGAAATTGGCACATTGAATTCAATCTGTTGAATCGGCGAAACAAGAGCCACTACCTGCTCGTGATAGCGCTCATCATATTCAACTACATTGAACTTTGTCATACTCAATTGCATTCCCTATCTCCCAAATTCTAAATGTGTCGTTACTTGAGACGCGCATCAATCAAGCTGACAGATATTCTGCCACTTGCATTCAATAGCGTCCAATACCTAATATAATGATTATTGATAGCAAATCGGTATCAATAAATGATCGAATTTAGGCAACTACATTACTTTCTATCAGTGGCCAGGCATGAGCACTTCGGCAAAGCATCACAAGAACTGAACATAGTGCAGCCTGCCCTTAGTAGGCAGATTAAGCAGCTTGAGGATGAATTAGGTCTTCTCCTGTTCGAACGTGTTTCGCGTGGAGTGCGTTTGACACCAGCTGGAAAAGTGCTGCAAGCGAAAGCTTCTGCTCTCATCGATGAGTTAGATCGCTCTATAGTGGCGGCTCAAAATACTGCCAGAGGCGTGACAGGCTCGCTTCGACTGGGCTTTGCAGACGGCGCAACATACAGTGGGCACATGCCGCAGGTAGTGAAAAAGTTCCGTGAAAAACATCCGCAAGTTGACCTGGAATTGATACCAGCCAGCTCACTTTTGCAAGGAGAAATGCTTACTAAAGGGACTATAGACGCAGGTTTTATGTACTGGCTGCCACGAGATTTGCCAACAATCGAACAGCATTCTCTGAACATTGAGAAAGTAGTCATTGCAGTTTCAACAAGCAACCCTCTATCAAAACGAAGCAGTATCAACCTGTCCGATCTTGATGGGGTCCCTGTAGTTTGGATCAAACGAGACATGGCCCCCATGTTCTACGACATGGTTCTTGCAGAATGTTCAAAGTCAGGAATCACCCTAAATGTAGTGCAAGAAGCCTTCACCGAAAGCGCCATGCTAAGCCTTGCTTCAGCCGGAGTTGGAGTAACGTTTATCACCGAAGCGGCATTCGGACGAAAACCACACAATGTAAAACTACTCCAGATAAAGAACTTTCGCCCCAAGTTGGAACTGCGAACGGTGTGGCGAAAAGACAATCCCAATCCTGCTCTGCGCAACTTCACAAAATTGGTGAAATCAGAGGGCTGCTGATTCGGAGAACAAAAAAAAACGCAGATCAACTCAAGCGAAATTCCTCAACCCCATATAGCCAGAAGCAGGCTGCGAGTATCCAAATAGGAATTCAAATAGGGCTGGATTTCCGGAAATCTTTGCTGACGCTCGTTGCTCCGCGTTTCGACCGGAGGTACTTTTCTGCCACAAATCTGCCTTAGCATTTCAAGCTACCAACTCTCCCCGCAAGAAAGGTAATACCGATGCCGATTCGTGACGTGCAGGAAAACGATCCACCAACAAAAGAAACTACAGAGCCAGCACTTATTCTGAATGATGATCTTGCTCCTCGGGCACAGAAGTCCGAAGCACCCAGTGATGATAGTGCCAGAAAGGCTTCCACGGAAGCGAGTGCAAAAGATAGTGTAGTGAAGGGTCTCAACAATAAATTCGAGATCGTGGATAACTCTACAAAAAAATTCGACAAAAATTCCGCAGTTGATATTGCAGTGAAATCACTGAATGAGTATTCCCCTTCGGGCCCCTCAGATGCGCCCCCAGCCGCGCCTCCAGACCCTGGCTCTCCAGAAGACCTAAACAACACTATTCGGAAGATTCGAGCCAGCGAGGGACAAAAGGGAGTAGACGAGTTCGAAAAGGCAGTTAACGCGAAACTGCGTTATGGTCTTGAGTTTAAGACAATTGGCGATGGAGGAGCTTATCGAATAGGACCTACGCAAGAAAGATTAGATATGATCGCCGACGCTCAAAAAGGTCTATCGGAAAGGCAACTTGACGGACCACCAATGTCGCCTGATGCTTGGGAAAGCATTGAAAAAAGCGCTAACACCATAGCAAAGAAAGGCGGGGAAGCCGCCGTCAATGAGTTTTTCAATCAGGTGAACAGCAAAGTCTGGACAGGTTATGAGTTGCAAAAACACCAAAACAGATTTGTTGTCGCACCAAGTCAGGAAAAAATGGATGCTATGAAGCAGGTGGCAGAGTCCGCTGCAAAAGAGGGCTCTGGCGGGCAGCTGAGTGCTCGAGAAAAGTTCAAAATGGAACGAACATTGGCAGAACTTGCAATGTCGCCACCAGAGCAAGTGAAAAATTTCAACGCGGTTATCAATTCGATGATGCCAAAGAACTTGAAATTCACCGCATCCGAAAATGCGACTTACATCATCTCGAAAGCAAAAGACAAATAATTCTCAGAGCGTGCCAAGCACAAAAAGGCAGATCCAGTAATAGCTAATGGCTCCGCCGAAAATCAGACCGTCGCCGCGGTCTAACATGCCACCATGACCAGGAATTAGCGTGCCGGAATCTTTCATTCCGGCATCGCGCTTTAATAGGGACTCGCATAAATCACCGAGCTGAGCTCCGATTGACACAAACGCACCCATGAGTGGTGCTTGCCAGAGCTTTCCTTGAAACGGCTGCAGCTGCGGAAACACATAATGGTCAGCGCAATAGACAACAACCACAGACCAGAAAACTGCTGATAAGAGTCCCCCAACGGCACCCTCAATTGTCTTCTTCGGACTTATCTGAGGATAGAGCAATCGCTTGCCGAACTTCTTGCCAGCATAATATGCAAAAACATCCGTCGCCCAAATAATAAACAAGCTTGCCCAGACATAGGCCAACCCCGGCTGCTGCAGAGGGTTAGCAGAAAGAACTGAATCAGCCGGGACAACATTGCGCAGGAGAATAAGGTGACTGGGCAGCCATCCTACATAAATGAAACCGAGAATAGTGGTGGCAATATCAGCAATGGTGGCAGGTGGATTCTCTGTTCTGAATAAAAGGCGGAAAAACGAAGCACAAATTCCAAACGTAAAAAGGAATGGAAAGTGATCAATAGACCATTTAGGACCAAGATGCTCCAGCCCTGGAATTGTCGGAATTCCGGCTGTTAGAAAGAAACAAAAAATCATGAAGCGTACCAGTCGAGGTGACGGCTTCATTCCTTTTGCTTGCGACATCGCAACGAATTCGTTTCCTCCAATGATGCATGCTGTACCAAGAACTATCGGCCAGACAATTCCACCAACGATTAGCCCGAACACAGCAATCGAGAAAAGAAGAAATCCGTATATAACGCGCTTAGACACTAGATTTATCGAACTCCGCAAAAGGGTCTTTCGAATTCGATTTGTCCACCGCAGCAGCGGCACCACCACCGTGCGCCATAAGCCGAGATGCGGCTAGCGCCGTCAATGGAATCGTGCAAACTAGACCAAGACTACCCGTGAGTGCAGCAGCAATTTCGCTTGCCACGAGATCAAGATTCACCAGCTTCATTGAAGGCATCGTAGACATGAGAAGAAGCAGCGGCAGAGCACTTCCTGAATAAGCAAGAACCAGAGTGCAAGTCATACTGCCCATGATGTCTCTTCCAACATTCATGCCCTTTTCGTATAGCTGCCGCGCACACAGACCAGGGTCAGTCTGACTCAATTCCCAGACGGCTGACGCAATCGAAATGCCAACGTCCATGATGACACCGAGCGCTCCAATAAGCATCGAGGCGGCTAGCAATCCCGAAAAGAATACCGGTGATTGCCCAGTCATGTTAGCGCGCAAAATTTGCGCCTCTTCAGAAGACAAGCCCGTCAATGGAGCTGAAACAATCACCAACTGCGCAGCAATTCCCGAAACAACGACTCCGCCAAAAGTTCCTAGCAGAGCGGCAAGCGATTTCTTTGAGCGCCCAGCGATTGCCCACACGGTGACGCAAGAGGCAGCAAAGCAAATTAACGCAGCGCTAATCAATGGATTGAACCCCTTTAGACTCAACGGCAGTAAAACAAAGCCAATTAAGCCTATCGCCGCAAGCAAACCAAGCAGCGATTTAACGGCAGACTTCCCTCCGAAATACAGAAAGGCTGCAAGAAACACCAGTCCCAAAATTGCAAGGGTAGGTGCGCGGTGATAGTCAGCGATATTGAACTCCATCGCCTTACCATCTGCCACTACAGACAGTATCACCTCTTTTCCCTCTTGGACTGAAATATTGAAGGAAGGGTTGTCCGTCAATTCGTTCAAAACAGGCACGGTAACACCCTTAAGTGGTCCCTCCAATACCTCAACATCGACTTTCTGGGTACGCGTCACCATTCCGCTTCCAGAGAGAATTTGAGAATTGACAGTGGCATCGGAGACAGACTTAACCTTGCCTACAACAAAATCTTCTTTTATTGAAGCCGGAGAACTCTGAGTCATGCTTCTAACAAGAATCGGGCTGCCGTTTTTTTCAGCAGCGTTTCGTTCAGCGGGGTTCTTTCCTGTAGCAGAACTTTGCGCGTTCTTCGCCTGTCCGCCATCTTTTTGTTCATCAATACTGAGAACAGGCTGCACTGCCAGCAGACACAAACATACCGAGATTGTCGCTGACCTCAATGTTGCTGACCTGACGTCCAATGACATTTTAGCTCTCCAGATCAGAGCTGAGTTTCAAACTGAGTTGCCCTCCCGGAGCCGACTTGCCGAGATGAGCATAGGCAGCTGGAGTTGCGACACGACCTCTGTGAGTGCGTTGTATTAATCCACACTGAATCAGGTAAGGTTCATAAACATCTTCAACAGTGTCGCTATCTTCACCCAAGCTGGCGGCAACAGCTTCAAGCCCAACAGGACCACCTGCATAGGCATCGATAATCACAGAAAGTAAACGCCTGTCGGTAGGGTCTAAGCCCTGCGCGTCAACCTGATATGTCTCAAGAGCACTCGCCGCTATGTCTTCATCAACAACGGGGTGTCCTTTAAATTGTGCATAGTCTCGCACCAGGCGAACCAAACGGTTGGCTATTCGAGGCGTACCTCTAGCTCTTGCAGCAACAATTTTCACCGCTTCCGCCTCGATTTGTATATCCAGAATAGACGCGGTTCGACTGACAATTTGTCCAAGTTCTTCTAGATTATAGAAATCCAGGCGCAACACAAAACCAAATCTATCGCGAAGTGCATTGGATAGCATCGCAGCTTTAGTGGTGGCACCTATCAATGTGAAGCGCGGCAATGGTAAGCGCATAGTTCGCGTCGCGTGACCCTTCCCTGCAGTCAAATCAATTGCGAAGTCTTCTATTGCAGGGTAAAGCAACTCTTCTGCTATGCGGTTGAGCCGGTGAATCTCATCTATAAAGAGAACATCACCAGCTTCTAACTGGTGCAATAAACCAATGATGTCGCGCGGGCGCTCAAGCGCAGGACCAGAACTCAAATGCATTTTCGCGCCCATCTCGTTGGCGATTACATTTGATAATGAAGTTTTGCCAAGCCCCGGAGGTCCATAAAATAGAATGTGATCAAGTGGCTCTTTTCGTGACTTCGCAGCTGCAACCGACATCTCCAACATAGAGCGAGTACGTGTCTGACCTATATACTCCGCTAGAGTTTGCGGGCGCAAAGTAATTTCAGCCTTGCGGTCAGACATACTTTCCTTAGCTGAAAGAACGCCGGTGCGCCGAGCCTTTGGGCGCTCGCTTTTCTCTGCAGACGAGTCGTCTTCGCCGGGCATGTCATCTATTGAACTGGGAATGATCGCCATAGCTCACTATTATAAGCGCTTCGACGAATGACCGCGCATCACTGGAAATGCCATTAGCAAAGCGTTTTGATGAGAGGACCGCAAAAATAGATGCGAACCTTACCAAAATATAAGCACAAAAGGATGAAAAGAAACCCAATATAGTCAGAAAGCCAGTGTTGACGATGTAAACGGGACGTAGCCAACAGAAGCTTATAGGAAACCAAGGTGTGAGATGGTAGGGCAGTCGTATAATGCCCGCATGAGTTATGAAGTTATCACTAGCATGAGTACTGATTTCAGCCCTCCGGGCGACGAGGCTAGTCACGTTCCAGCTGAACGTGCGGCAGTCAAAGCGACCGCGGTCGAAAACAGAAAGGCGCCGGAAATTTCGGTGCTGGTTCCCGTTTACAACGAAGAGGAAAGTTTGCCACGCTTGTATGAAAAGCTGGTGAGCGCTCTCGATAGCCTTGGGCGAACCTGGGAAGCAGTTCTGGTTGATGACGGTTCAAAGGACCGTTCATGGGAATTGCTTGAAGAAATCGCTGCGAAAGACAAGCGAATTCATTGTGTGCGCTTCGTCAGAAACTTTGGTCAGACTGCCGCTCTAGCAGCCGGCATCGACTACGCCACCGGGGACATCATTATCCCGATGGACGCCGACCTTCAAAATGACCCCGTAGACATTTCTCGTCTGCTTCAGAAATTAGATGAAGGCTTTGACTGCGTCAGCGGTTGGAGAAAAGAGAGACAAGACGAGTTTTTCACACGTCTGATTCCTTCATGGACTGCAAACAAACTCATTTCCGTCATAAGTGGAGTCAGGCTTCACGACTACGGTTGTTCGCTGAAAGCATATCGTCGTGATGTCATAAAAGATGTCAGACTCTATGGCGAAATGCACAGATTTGTGCCGATTTATGCAAGCTGGATGGGCGCAAAAGTGACTGAAATTCCAGTCACCCACCATGCAAGACAATTTGGGCAATCAAAGTACGGCTTGTCGCGTACCTTCAAGGTTGCGCTTGACCTCATACTTGTAAAATTCCTGTCTTCTTACGCAACCAAGCCAATTCACATGTTCGGCTCGATGGGCTTCCTTTGCTTTGCAGGTGGCTTCCTCGGATTTGTCTGGATGCTGATTCTGAAGTTCCAGTACGCAACCTCATTCATCCTCACTCCACTGCCAGTGCTCGTTGCGATGTGCATAATGCTCGGCGTGCAGTTCATTTTCATGGGACTGATTGCGGAAATATTGATGCGTACCTACCATGAATCGCAAGATAAGCTGATTTACCGTGTGAAGAAAACTCTCAACACCGATAACTAGTTCACAAGGAAAATTACCTTTATCAGACCGCGGAAGCTTTTTGCCGGGTAAAATCTGGCAATTTGTTAAGTTTCTCGATTTTACGGGTATGATGGGGTGTTCCTAGATGGCTGGTATTACGACTAGTTCTCATGACTGGAAGTCAGACGAAGGCTGCAAATAAAGCCCCCAATTATTCTCTCGCAGGAACCTTAGCCTGGTTCATCGTAGTTTGTTCGAGCTATGTGATCTTGCTATTGATACTGGCGGGTCCCCATTACTATGGACACCACATCAAAGCTGGCGATGTGGCAGAGCAAGACCTCGTCTCGCCGAATCGCGCCTATGTTCCAGATGAGGAAAAAACTCAGGAGCAAGCTGAATTAGCTAAGCGGACAATTCTTCCCGCTCTTCGACGAGACGCTCATAAGTGCGCCGATGTCATGAGCCAGGTCAAAAACAGTGTTCAAAAGATGAGCGAACTGCAAAAGCAGTCTGTTTTGCCACTGCCAGGAGCCCCAGCGCTGAGTGCCGAAGACCAGGTTTATTTGCTTGAACTACCGAAGGAGAAATTTGAGCAATTTGCTAATGGTTTGAAAAACAAACTAGATGAGTGCCCCATAGCAGACTCTCGGTTGAGCACCATATATAAAACCATTTCAGCAAATGCCGAAGCACAAATTCTAGTTCCCAAACCGGCTTCCAGTAAAAAAGGCACTGGCGCCCCTGTTAAAAGAGCCAACCAAAAATCGAAAGGCAATGACACCATATCTGGTGCGACAACTCAAGCAGCTTCCACTAATTCAGTGCAAGCATGGTTGGCAAAAATCGAGCTTTCACGCGCTCAGTTCGAAATACTGAGATCAAAGTCAATGACATTTGACCACGACGCACTGCTGCTTAGTGCTTCTCTCAAGCCAGACGAAGCAAATTTGTTCTATCAAGAATTGAATTCGTCTGTACAGAAATTACTGGACAACATAAGCTTGCAACCCTTCGTTGACAAAAGCGAGTGGGAGCTTCAAGTTTACGAGTTTTTACCAGAACGAATCGAGAGCGCAGTAAGATTGCGCGCTGCAAAATTTGTTGCGAACAGGCTCGAAACGAATGTAATCATTGACCAGGCAGCAACTGAAGCTCGAATGAAAGATGCTGTTACTGCCGTCAAACCTGTTATGAAAGAAATCGATGCTGGCGCAGTAATAGTGCACAAGGGCGAAACCATCAGTGCTGAAGAAGCAAAAACGTTGACCGCATTAGGTATAACAGAAGTAAGTGACCCTGGCTTGGCCACCGTCATCGCAATATCGCTTTTCGCTGCTTACATTCTTTTTGGGGTATATCTTTACACCTACGAAGCCAAGCTATTCTTTTCACCGTCCTCGGTGGCACTAATGGCTACTGTGTCAATCGTCACGGTAGCAGTGGCTCTGTTCATGCCTCAGCAATTCCCGCAGTTTGTGCCGCTTCCAGCAACAGCATTAATACTCTCGGTTATCTACGGCAGAAAGCTAACAGCAATTCTTACAGCACTAATTCTACTTTTCCTGAGTGTAAGCGACCTACTTTCCGGTGCGCACCTGGTCGCAGTGGGCGCTGCTGCAGGAATGGCCTTAGGAGCCAGTGTCAAACGACGCAGTGATTTGATGTTCACAAGTCTACTAATAGGTCTCATGCAAATGCTCGGCTACACAGCTGCGATAATAATCAGCGGCAGTCCCGGACAACTTGCTAAATTACCGTCGGCGCTTCCTATGGAAATGTTGGGAGGCTTGGTTTCATCAATCGCAGCAATCGGAACATTGCCATTTTTGGAAAACATTTTCGGCATCTTGACCCCATATCGCATAGCCGAACTAGCTGAGCCAGATCAACCTTTGATGCGTCAGCTTGAAGAAAATGCACCGGGAACTTATCAGCACAGCCTGGCGGTGGCAAACCTGGCAGAAGGCGGAGCTAGAGCCATTGGGGTTGACGTGAATCTCGTGCATACAGGGGCGATGTATCACGACATAGGAAAGATGGTGACGCCTCGTTACTTTATTGAAAATCAGCTAGGAGACAAAAACCCTCACGACTTCATTCCTCCAGAAGAGTCGCGCGAAAAGGTGCTCTCGCATGTAACAAATGGTCTTGCCCTTGCACAAAAATATGGCTTGCCAAAAGCGGTGCAAGCATTCATTCCTGAACATCAAGGCACCACAGTCATAGCCTATTTTTATCATAAAGCATGTCAGCGCGATGGCGCTGAGAATGTGGACCCGAACCACTATCGGTACCCCGGACCCAAGCCACAAACAAAGGAAAGCGCGATCGTTATGCTTGCAGATGTTTCTGAAGCCGTAACACACAGCATGCGCAATCCGACCATGGAAGAAGTAGAAACTGCAATCTCAAACGTATTCAAAGCTCGTTGGGATGACGGACAGTTCAATGAATCTGAGCTGACGATAGAAGAGCTGGAAAAGGTCAAGAGAGGTTTCGTAAGAGTCTGGAGAACACTTCATCACGACCGACTCAAATATCCCTCTACAACTACAGGACGTATGCCAGTTCCGCCAAGTTCAACAAACAAATCAGCTGATAGCAACAATACTACAGGCGGTGGCAGCGCTAGCAGTGACAGCGCCACTACAAATAACACCACAGCTACGGCAGGCAAGCCTGATCAAGCTGAGTTCTATGGCGAGATGCAGAACCAGAAACCTGCAGATAGCAACACACCTCTTATAATAGATTGTTGCAGCAATGACTTCGAACAAGACACATAGCGGTATAGGTCCAGATTCGATCCCAACCGGTCAAAATTAGCGCAGCAGGTTTTCGGCTTCATGATGTAATGCGCAAAGTTAACAGTTTTCACGGAGCTCAGTTAACTCTCACGTAACTTTTGAATCCGAGGAACCGAGCCGTCGCAGCCTCAAAAATCAGCACTCTTCTTGCTCGATTCTGAATAGAAGGACAAACTGGTCTGACCATAGTGTCGTAGTGAGGTCCGCAGCAAACACCCGCATGCTTCTGGCGGTTCAAGACTGCGCAAATGCTCAATAACTAGAATTCCCTCATCGTCGAGCAATGTATGCTTCTCGACAAGTTCCAAAATAGGTTCCGAGAGCCCCATTTTATAGGGTGGGTCAGCATAAATGATATCGAAAGCGCGCGGCTCGAGAATGGGCAAAACGCGGCGAAGGTCGCCAGCGATGACTTCCCCATCGTAGCCAAGATGTTTCAAATTAGCTTCGATATTTTTTGCTATCTTTCTGTTCTCTTCGATGGAAATCAGGCTCCCTGCACCCCGGCTGAGAGCTTCGATGCCCATGAGCCCGGTGCCGGCGCAGACATCAAGAAAAGAAGAACCTTTAAGCTTGTTCTGAAGAATGTTAAAGAAAGCCTGTCGCACTTTAGAGCCCGTTGGACGCAGCTCAAGTCCCTCAGGGCCGGCAATCACCCGACCGCGCGACTCTCCCCCAGTTATTCGCATTAAAGATCCTCGATTGAGCGAAACGACGCCATGGTAACATGATGAATTGCCGCGAACCATACTTTCACAAGCTTTTTGCTGTTCATCGGAGTCTAAACATGTCTGCACGTCGCATCGCCAGAGAGCTTGCTGTAATCATAATGCCGCAGTTGCCAAAAGATAAGAAGCAACTAGAACGCATGGAATTCGATACACTCTTGTGCCGCTCGGTCCAAATTCTGACCGAACATGCCCGCCAGTGCTTGTCAGAAGCGAATTCGTACTTGACAAAAGCCAATCAAGAAGTGAACGAATACGAACTCAATCATCCCAGCAATGCAAGAAAGATTGCTGACTTGAAGAAGGTACCTTTCACAACGGAAGACCTGAAAAAGCAAATTGAGCTAATTGAAATTTCAATGCATTTGATCTCGGAAGCATTAGACATTCCAGAAATGACTATTTCGTCTGATCATCTTCCAACACATGTTCATTGCGAGAAGTGTGGTAACGACCAGAAGTTTCTTGTCAGAAAAGCCGGTTCTACAGACGTGAAGCAGTTCCTTGTAGAACTTTTGGGACAGTATTTTGATAATAGAGAAAGAGTCGATCAAATCATTTCAACCATAAAAACGAAATGGCGCATGGACAGAATGATTAGCATCGACAGAGACATTCTTAGACTCGCTTGCACTGAAGCATTCTTTATGCCTGACGTTCCACTAAAAGTGGTGATCAATGAGGCAGTGGAATTAGCACATAGATTTGCTGATGAACGAGCAGCCAAATTCATCAATGGTGTTTTGGCAGACCTCAGAGAAGATGCAGAACAGTTTAGACTTACAGGTGAACTCAATTTGTCTGCTCAAGACAATGATGGTGATCGCTCAGTGACGAGCGAACCGGTTGGGAGATAGAAAATGGAAGATAAAGAAAAAAGCGGATGGTGGGGGACGGCTCTGGGCAAACTCAAAACTGCCCTCACTAAAACAAAAACTACCCTTGTCGATTCAATCGTAGAAGACGAAGGACAGGGCGGAGTGGCAGTTGCTTCCAGCAGTGGAAATCGCGCACCGGCACGCGCGGTCGACGAAGACTATCTCAGTGAAATTGAAGAGAAGCTGATTCGAGCTGACGTGGGAATCGCCACCGCCGAATCGCTAGTCGAGCACATGCGTAAAGAAGCTCTGGCAAAAATGTGGAACTCACACGATGTCGAGGCATTTTTGAAACGCGAATTTACGAGCATGTTGGCATCGGCTCCTAGTTCACAGCTCAAATTAGCTGATGAAGGGCTTTCCATCGTTCTTGTTGTCGGTGTAAATGGAACAGGCAAAACAACTAGCATTGGTAAGCTCTGTTACCGTATGAGACAGCAAGGCAAGAAAGTTTTACTTGCAGCAGGCGATACATTCAGAGCAGCAGCAGAGACGCAACTTGAAATTTGGGCAGAACGCGCTGGTGTGGATATTGTCAGACTACCTGATGGTTCAGACCCTGGCGCCGTCGTGTACAAGGCTATCGAGCGTGCACGTGCAGAATCCTACGACCTGCTCATTATTGACACAGCAGGTAGATTGCATAACAAAGCAAACCTTATGGCTGAGCTGAAAAAGATACGTGGAGTTCTCGATAAAAACGCTCAGGGATGCAGCGTAGAATCGCTTCTAGTAGTCGATGCGTCAGTAGGTCAAAACGGACTGCAGCAAGCAAAACTTTTTGCCGAAAGTTGCCCCCTGACCGGTGTCATTCTAAGTAAGCTTGATGGAAGTGCAAAGGGTGGCATCGTATTCAGTATCGCCAAAGACTTGAATTTGCCAGTTAAGTTAGTCGGTCTCGGCGAGAAAATAGACGATCTCAGAGACTTTGAGCCGCCGGTATTCGTAGAGGCGCTATTCTCTAAATAACCAGAATGCTGGTGAAGACGAAGACCATACATTATTCATTGCTGGCAATGGCAATGCTGTGGTTTCTTTGCGCGGGTATGCCAGAACGTACTGCACTTGCTCATGAAATCAGCAAATTTCCAATGCAAGAATGCCATCTGGAACTTAAGAGCGCAGCTGAAGTCGATGGCGCACTGGATATGGACATTCGAGCCCCAGAACTAGTCGCTAATGAGTGGATAGTTTATGAACCATATCCTCCTACAATGCAGACCAGCCAGCAATTAAAAAGAGCCGAAGTAATGGTGTTTGGCAGAACGCATGAATATAACCTTGTTGACGAGCTGAGTCAGTTACACCGCAAAATAATTCAAATAATCGTACCGGTGCAGAATTCTGAAGGTACAAAACACCTTAAGGTCACCGCAAAATACAGAATGAGCCTCTTTGCTAAAAAGCTTGTAAATGGTAGCGGACAATCAGAGATATTATCGATACAAGAGAGAGACTGGAATCTTCTTCCGGGGAAAACTCTAGATTTCAAATCGCCGGAGTTTCAAAATTGGATGCAGGAGAAAGGGCTACGAAAAGTAGTTCAAGAGCGCGACTTAGATTTTGCCTGGAGAGTGTTTCAAAAGTTGAGGCAGCTCTACTCTTATAACTTTGATGAAAACCAGTTGAGAACAGTTTCAAACCTTTGCAGAAGCAATGCCACCGATTGCGGTGGCTTATCATTTTTGTTTAGTGCAATCATGAGAGCTAATTCCATTCCGTCACGTCCATTGATCGGTCGTTGGCTGAAGTCAGAGCCCGACATGGATAGTACAACTCCGATGCGAGGTCAATTTCATGTTAAAGCGGAAGTCTACTGTGAGCATATAGGTTGGATTCCCGTGGACATGGCGCTAGCAGTTAGCGAAAATGGCGTGGCGGGCAACAAATACTTTGGCGACTTTGACGGCAGTTTCATTTGCTTTCACAGCAATCCAGACATGATTGTGGACAGCCTGGGCTTCGGAAAGCACGATATTCCATATATGCAAGCGCCTTTATTCTGGGTCAAGGGCGGCGGCGGGCTAGAGAAAATCGATGTCCGCCGTTATTGGCAAACTAGCAAATCCAATAACTAAAGGTGAAAAAGCCTTATCGCATTATCGCGCATGACCAATGCAAAGTCGTGCGGGGAAAGAACATCTCGAAGCTTATCTATCATTTCTTCGTAATGATGATAATGTTCACCGCCATAGTATGTTGCATCAGTTCCAAAAAGCACACGATTAGCACCCAATCGTTTTACAGCGGCGACAACGGCAGTGGTCGAGCACTGCGCAGTATCTACGTACAGATCAGCATCTTTGTTTTTGATAGCTTGAGCAACTGTTGAAATAGCATCAAGGTGATCGCTATTAAAACCCATATGGTAAAGCACTACGGGAACCTTCGGATGTCTTTTTGCCGATTTGTAGATGCGTTCTGGTTCAGACTTAGAGCCAGGTGCACCGCAATGAAAGACAGCAACCAGTCCGTTTTCTTCGCAAAGGTCCAGGTATGGGTCAAGGGTAGAATCATCAGCCCAATAGTGATCAAACTCCGGATGAAACTTCATTCCAACAAAAACGGGCTTATCAGCATCATCCTTCAGCCGCAAATCGATGAAATGCTTCGCTAACTCCAATTTAGCAGTATGTGGTGTAACCCAGATTAGACCTCTGAAGTGTTGTGGGTCAGATAGAACAAGCTTTTCAGTTTCCTCGTTAGCCTTTTGTTGACCTGTGTTAGCAGTGATGCCTGGCAACTCAGCACCATCAACATTCGACACCAGAGCCATTCTTATGCCGTAGCGTTTCACGTTGGCTATTAACGCTTGCCTTCCCATCTCAAAGCCCTTGAAACTTCCTATATGCGCATGTATATCGATTGCCTGAAGCGAATTCCATTTCTTCATTTGAGTTCCTGGCTCGTTGGCTATGCTTGCAAGAAAGGGTATAGCTGTCATCACGAGTAACAGCGGTGCGAGGAAAACAACTCGAAGCGCAAGGCTATGCAGCCATCGGCACTCTATTCTAACCACGACACCTCTACATAGACTTCTCTGGACGATACAACGTCTAATTATCCCATGAGTGCTCAGTATTTACCCTGATCGAAAATGATCCATATCTCCACCATTTTGACATTACCGCTCTTCTAAACTGCAGTGTGGGCAATTCAGCCCGTACCGAGAGAGGCTTTTCAGATGAAAGGAACCGTCAAGCAAAAAATTGCTTTCTGTATATTGCTCGCTTCTACGATGCAATGCACGTTACCTGGCTACAGCGCGCCTGCAGCTCAGGCACAGAGCAAACCGGCGACTCAAGCTAACAACATGAGTCAATATAAAATTGATGCGCCAATTTGTAGCAAAAATCTGAGCATATATTTGATAAGAGGTCCTGAAACTTTGAAAGGACAGGAGATCTTAACATTGGATGAGGGGCTGTCTCAAAAGATGGTGAAGGTTGAAGAAACAAGCAATGTCAATGAACTGAAGGTTACTAACAACTCTGACAAGGTGGTCTTTCTGCAATCAGGTGATATTGTGCGCGGTGGCAAACAAGACAGAGCCATCCAATATGACATGATGCTGCAACCTAAAACGAGCAAGCCACTGCCTGTATTTTGCGTGGAACAAGGAAGATGGCAACAGAGAGGTGCGGAGTCAGCCGCTAGTTTCAACTCTTCGAAAAATCAACTTGCATGTAAAGACTTGAAGTTAGCCGCGAAAAGAGCTGGCAACCAGGGCTTTGTTTGGGAGTCAGTCTCAAAAATGCAAGGCAAGCTCTCGACTAAATTAGGCAACGCTTGCGCAGCGCCGTCTCCAAGCAGCTTCGAATTGACCATGGACTCAGCAAAAGTTAAGCAAGCCAGCCAGGAGGTAATTACACAACTTGGTAAAGTTGACACCACTGGCAGTGATATCGTAGGAATGGCATTCGCCATCAACGGTAAAATAAATTCCGCGGACGTTTATGCAAATAATAAACTCTTCCAGAAGTTGTACCCCAAACTAATTAAAGCAGCCGCAGCAGAAGCAGTAGCCGAAAGTGATAATAAAGCCTCTCCGCCAAAACCGGCTGTGGTTCCAAAAGCACAAGATGTGCAATCCTTTTTAAGCTCTGCTGACTCAAAACCCGCCACTCGGAAGGCCGGCGACAAGAATTACAGTATGACTGAGAAGGATGGTGCAAACGCACTCATGTACACAACCAATTGGGTCGAAAGCAAAGCAAAACCATCCGCGCCAACTGTTAGTGATTTCAGAAACATTCATGCAAACGTCATAAGCAAATAAGATCCATCGAATCTAAATCAAAGGAAACGGTTCTTGCGCTCCGCATAGTGCAAGAACCGTTTGTCCGCCCAGTCCACCCGACGAAAGGCACACACTTTCGAACGACTGAAGCTCAGGGAGAAGCTGGCGGGGTCTGGGCTACAGGAAGAATTGGATATGAATATAACCGCTTCAATTCCATAGAACCAGGTGTTATCGTTTGAGAGAAAACAATGATAGGAAATGGCAGCTTATAGTTAACCGTAGTTTCCAGCACCAGGTAAGGACCATCAAGGTATTTGCCATCTTTGGTGTCAAACTTCACCATTCTTACTGTCGGCACAATGTCTGAGCGCTGATGTATCCGCGCGACAGCAGCAGCACGTGCTGATGCTGTTTCAATATCAGGCGCCATAGAAGCAGCACGCGCTGCATCAACACAGGTCTCATCAAGGATGCAATGCGCCATAACACATAGACTGGCATCAAGACCTAAAGTAAGCATAGCTATGAAGATAGGAAGAGAGGCAGCAAGTTCGGCAAAGAGTGTTCCGCGGCAATTTCTACCGGCAACACTTCTGCGACTGGAACGCTTACCAATCTGCCGCCCTACCCCCTGTGCAGAATAGACTGAACTGAGGATTGACGATTTCTTCATTTCGAGACTCCTTTTTCACAACGGTAAATTCTGTGCAGATAGATTGAATTGATTAGTAATATGAATTTGAGTTGGGCTAAGTGAAAGCGAAAGGGCTGCGCGAACTACTCAAGAGTTACAAGCTGTCGCGACATCAGCCTGAAGACATCGTGCAGAGATTCTATGTCTTGCACAATAAAAGCTTTTCCTCCAGGTGCACCATTGTTTACCATATCGTTCAAACACTTCTCAGCCGTAGCATCTCTACCCGAATGAATAAACCCAACAGCAAAAATAGTGATGCCTTTAGCGCCAGCTTCTTTTGCAGCTTTAAGAGTCTCTGGAATCGCACCATCGGGATAGCTTGGAGCGGCGGGCTCACCATCGGTGAAAACGAGCATGGCTTTTCTAGCATCAGAGCGGCAAAAATTGTCGTTAGATAGAGTTTTAATTGCTTCTCTTATCGCAGCTGGTGTGTCAGTGCCACCAAATAGTCGATATGTATCGATCTCAGACTTCACCTTACTGTATTTAGATTGATGTTTGTTCAGCTCAACCTTTCCGAAAGGATAGTAAGTCTGATTCGCATCTCCCACACGTGGAGCAACTCTCCATTGCTGCGCCTTGCCACCCTCCTCGGAGGCGGCCCCAGCCGAGAATGGAATTAGAGCAAAATGGCTGTCCGTGTTTCTTTCCATAAGGTCGAAGAAGTTTTTGATTTCCTGCTTAGCCTTGGAATAGGGCTGAACAAGTGGCGCTGCTTCTTTCTCGTACAACTCTTTGTATTTCTTGCCCGGTTGCCAACTAAAACCTGGAGCATATGCCGCCAATGCTTGTTTGGCTCCACTCTTTTCAAAATTATCGAGTGAATCAAGATTGCCACGCTGAGCTTCCAGGGCTACAAAAGGATTAGAGAATTCGCCGCTTGAAGGAACGATAACTCTATCGGTAAAAGAAGTTGAAGCTATCGTGTCGCCGGGTTTATTTCCGGGCAAAGTTCCCTGATCAAGAGCAATGTTGTCTCTCTGACAGCGCATTGTGGCATTAAATTGGAACTTCTTACTTGCAACTGAACAATAGAGAGGTTCGATTAAACCTGAGCCGGCAGTGTTGCGCAGAGCGGGTGGCATAACTGTTACATAGTTGACACCATTTGGGTTGCTGCCGGCACCTCCATAATCTTGCATTCTCTGATAGAGCCCGCAAGGTGTATCAGTAGCCATGGACAACGAATTGTCGAGACAGAATGCAAGGTCTAATTTTGCTGCGGCTGAGTGCCCCTCAGCTTTTACAAGATATGTACTTAGTCCTATGAGCTTCCCTGAAAGTGGCGGTGTTCCGTAAGCGGCTTGAACTCTTACATGCTTGCCTGTCGGCGAGGCAAGCCCCTTCTCATCGAGAAAATCGATGTTGAACGCAACATCACCAGGACTCAACTGGCGCAGTTCGTCTATACTTCTCTCGCTAGCATTCTCCATAGTGTTGCCTGCAACACTATTGGATCTAAGAACCTCGATCGCAAGCTTCTTCGCAGCAGAACGAGCTTCAGCAGGGTTATCCTCATGGGCGCTTACAAGGCGAACAGCAGCAGCAACACTTGCCGAATCGCAGCTGTTACGCAGATGCGAAGCCACCAGATTTGCTTTCCAGAGTTCCGCCGCAAAAAAACCTATCAGCAGCACAATGAGCGATAGCGCTGCCACCATTAGCGCCACTAGTCCTTTTTGATTTCTACGATAAGTCTTCATCTCATTTTCCCCGCATTACTTGATCAGAGTTTCTGGCTTTTCACAAACGCGCTGACACACGCAGGTAATTTGCAATGGCTCGTTCAGTCCCTGTATCGGACCGAATAAGAATCCATCGAGTTTCAACAATGGCTCTATGCTGAACAAAGCACGCACTTCATAAACATAAACGTAGTCACTGTCTGCAGCAGCCTGCGGAGGAAGCACACTAGCGTATTCGGTAGGGCTCTTACCTGCTGGGATGGGGCAACCGCGGACAACTGTCGTATATCGCTGCAGCGCAATTCCAGAGAATTTGCTGGACCACTCGCTGAGCTTTTCTTTGCTTACATTGACAGCAGATAATGATGTTTGTTGATTAGTAATAAAAGCAGGAGCTGCTGCGGCAGCTCGAGCCGCTGCGGAACAACTTGCAAAAGCCAGCGCATAGCGCGCTGAAATGAAGAGCAAGTCGGTAAAAGGAAATGCAAACATCAATAGAGAAATCGCAAGGCAAAGCGGCAACTCCGCTGATGCGGATCCCAAACTTGCGCGTCGATTTCCTTTCTTGAAGAATTCCTTGCTCATTTAACCTCCTCACCCATCAAGATGAGAAGAGCATAATTTTTCCCAGTAAAAAAGTTGTAAATGGACAAAAACGCATACTCATATGCGAATAAACGCATTTGTCCAAACAAGACTGCTGGCAAAGCAGCACCCGGCAAACCGAGCCCATAGAATTAATTTCTCAGCCGTGCTTGCAATCAGTCGGGGGAATCAAGCCTGTAACCCACCCCGTGCACGGTCACAATGAGGGGTGGCTCTCCTTCTACCTTTAGCTTGCTGCGCAACTTGTTTATATAGACTTTGACCAGGTCTCTGGAGACCTCCGAGTCAGAGGACCAGACCCTATCTAGCAAAGCGTCGGCATCAAAGATCTGCCCCTTATTTCGCAATAAAAACTCGAGAAGCGCAAATTCTGTTTTGGAAAGCTGAACTTCCTTTTCGAATAAATATACACGATGGCTCTGCGGATCAATTCGCAAAGGACCTGCAGTCAAATTGAGTTGCTTGGATTTACTAGCTCGTCGAACTAGCGAGCGCAAACGAGCGAAAAGCTCACCGGTATCAAAGGGCTTAGTAAGATAATCGTCGGCACCATCATCAAGCCCCTGCACCTTGTTTTCCTTAGCACTCATTCCCGTAAGCATCAGAATGGGGGTTTCTATTCCCTTCTGGCGAGCATTTCGACATATTCGAGGTCCCGAGCTGTCAGGAAGCTGCCAATCCAAAATAATCACGTCATAACAGCAGTGCCCAAGCCTGGCATCAGCATCCGCGCCCGTGAGGACATGCTCAACAACGTACTGTTGCTCTGTAAGCAAATTGACTAACACGCGGGAAAATTCCACGTCATCCTCTACCAGCAATATTTTAGGCATCTCTGCTTCTCGTAGTCATTATTTGATACCATAATCGCGCTGAGCCGTAGACTTAGTTTACAACATCAAACAAGAAGTGAAGATAGCAAAACAATTGCAGATTCTTTTAGTAAGCGGTTTCCTTGGGCAGCTCGCCATGACGGTTCTGCTTGGTTTGCTTTTGAGTCAGCATGAAGATCACTGGCTACGATTCGCGCTGCTCTTGAATTTCCTATCGGCAGCTCTTTATTTCAAACATCTCTACAAATTCGTCAGCGGCTCGATTCTCTCTCCACTTGCAGCTTTAGCTGAAACCGTCGAAACTTATTCGGCTTCTGAAACTGCATCCAAGAGCATCGCAGAGTTAGATAAGAAGGTAAAACAGGCAATTAGCGAGTCTATAGAAAAAGAACGCCTGATAGCAGACCAGGCTGCAGAGGTTATCTGTTCAATTTCGGACAATTATAAATTCGTTGCTGTAAATCCCATCGTATATGAACAATGGGGATACCCGCCAGCGGGGCTTATCGGAAAGGAACTTCTACGCTACATATACCAGGAAGATCGACAGAGGTTTCTTCAAGCACTAGAAAAATGTCGAGCACAGGGAAATGTTGCAACCGAGAACCGGCTAGCCACTTCCGAAGGCGATTTGATGGATCTGGAATGGGCGATTGAATGGTCAGAAAGTTCGTCCACTTTTTTCTGCATAGCAAGAAACATCTGTGATCGAAAAAATCTGGAAAGAGCAAAGCAAGAATTTATATCAATGATCTCGCATGATCTACGCTCTCCTCTAAATGCCGTGATGCTGGTGCTGGAGAGACTTGAGCTGAACCTTAAGGAAAGGAACGATCCAGACAAACAGCTTTTCGTCATGATAGATAATGCTGGAAGATCTCTTGCTCGAGTTCTCAGGCTAATTGAACAAATGCTCGACTTAGATCGATTAGAAGCAGGAAAACTCACTCTCGAACAAGGCGAAATTTCCATCAACGAGCTTTTCGAAGATGTGTATAAAACGGCAGAGCCACTTGCTTCAAAGAAAGGCATTCTTATCGAAGTAAAAGGCTCACAGTCTCGCGTATTTGTTGATCGCGACAGGATGATACAGGTCTTGTTGAACCTTCTAGCAAATGCAATAAAATTCACTGATTCTGGCAAACGAGTGCGGCTGGCGGCTGAAGATGGTCCTGATTACTTGCTAATTAGTGTTGAGGATCAAGGTCGCGGAATTCCTCTTGCAAATCGCAAATCCATTTTTGATCGCTTCAAACAAGTAAGGTCAGAAGATGCGTCCAGCGGAAGCGGGTTAGGACTTCCTATCTGCAGATTACTATTAGAGGCTCATCATTCAAACCTGGAATTAGAAAGCGTGGAAGGGCGCGGTTCAAAATTCTACTTCAAGATACCCAGACTGTTTTAACTGGTAGTAGAGCTTGAATAACTTATCTGTGTCTATTGCGCTGGGTCAGAGCTTTCGTTTTTCCGGAGAAAAGCAAACAAGGGTTCAATCATAAACAAAAGCACAATAGAAAGATACGCCAGGTCAGCTGACTGTGAAAGTGAAAAGCCATAGGCGGGCAAAGGTAGATAGACTGATACCACAATCAATACCAGAACGAAATGCAAAAGTAGTTCCACTCCCAACTGCTTCCTGCTTTTTTCTCCATTGTTCCTTGCCTGAGACTTGAGAATAATTTTCTCGATATTTTCGCGATCCGCCTGAATTAATGACGCAGGTGTCATGCCTTGTACTGCCACATTCTCTAGAGATAGCTTGCGCAAACGGGCCAGGTACCACGAGCGCAAACGCTCATAATCATTTATGGTCTTCAAGTTTCCCACCTCCTGAAAGAAGGGTTTCTTCGTCTCCCGATTCTGCAAGTTTGAAATAATACTCGTTAGGCTTGCCGACGCATTTTACGGCCCCGTCTCCGCATAGAAATTCTGTTGCTTTCCTGTTACCCAGAATAGCCTCGACAAAATTCTTGCAAACGACCGACACTGAAGCCTGTTCATCTTCATGCGTTCCTTCGCCAAGGAAGTTGAGAAGCCTGGACCTTGAGAGTAAGATATGAAACCTTGGAGCATTCACAGAACGGGTGAAAGCAGCCGGACCCATCAATTCCTCGTCCCAACGAGGCGTGCCTGGGTCGTCGGCAAAAGACACCACCAGTAGTGGCTGCTCAATACGCTCGTAAACTTGAAAATCACCCATATAAGAAGGTGAGAGCAAGATAATTCCTTTTATACCAGCGCGGAGAGGTTTAAACCCTCGCCAAATCCTACTTTCGGGAACAGCACTGGCTGTAGCAAGCACCGAGACGGCAAGTGCACGCTCAGCACAAACGAAGACACTGCTTTGTGCATTTTGAACCAGCGGATCTTTATCTTTCCATTGCTGACGGAAATGCGCTATGACAAATGAAATATCGCTAGCGCGTTCGCGAGCAGCTAAACTAACCGTATGATGTGTCGGATTTATAGGATTTGGAACATTGTCGGGGTCATAGACAATTACAAAATAACCGGACTTCAACCAACTGCTTACTAGCCAATTGCCTTCGTCTTGCACTTTCATATTTGTTGAAGCAAGCAAAACAACCGGGCGAATGGTTGAATTTGCAGCATCGGGACGAAAGAAGTTTATACGAATGTCTTTATTACGTCCGGTATCGTGCCAGGTGAGACTGCTAGAACGAAAGTGCGATTCCGACTCAGGCAGATTGGCGGGCTCACTTTTTTCCGAATTAAGCCTATTTTGCATCGATTGAACAGAAGGTTCATGAGGCAGACCCAATTCTTTCTCTCTTGGGCTCTTAGAAGATGAGGCTAGAGGCGCCTTAGAGTATGCAATTTTTTCTGAAGGCATGATTGGCTGAAGTCTTGTTTTGTTGAAAACTTGAATAGCATTTTGCTTAGAACCGCCTTCTGCTAGATTTTTTGCAGACGACACAAGAGTGGCAGAGGCTGTCTCTGTAGCACTGGATTTGCTTTTTGAAACATGCTCAACCGCATCTTGTCCGAGATTCTCAGCCTCCTTGACCTTGCCGTTGTTGCCAGAAGAAGTACTAGAATCCGTCTTACTCTCCGTCGCTGCAACAATGCTTGGAGAGATTGCAGATGCTTTAGTTGGCTTGCTCAGCGCGCTCTCTAATTTGGACTTGCCGGCGTCAACATTTGCAGATGCAATTTTTGCACCGGTTTGGGCCTTATCAGGCTTAAGCACAAAGAACGACCCCGCCAGTATGGCAAGGGCAATACCAGAAAGCACAAGAAGAAGGGGCTTACGATTTCCTTGCGGAGAATTCCCAACAAGCTTGCCTTGGGCAAGTTCGTCTAAAGCTTGCAATAACTGCGTAGCTGATTTATATCTTTGTTCAGGCTTCTTGCTCAAACATTTGGATACGATTTGCTCTAATACTTTTTGCTCTGGGCTTGCATTAGCAAAGAGTGCCGGAGGGCGCTCTGCTATATGAGCTGCGAAATACTCCTCGACCGTTTGCCTGACGTACATTTGCCTTCCAGCGAAAAGCTCATACATGATGCACCCCAGCGAATAGATATCACTGGTCTCGCCGATCGGTCTACCCTGGCACTGCTCCGGGCTCATGTAGGCTGGGCTTCCAACACACTCACCTGTTCTAGTAACTTGATCATCACCAGAAGAAACTAGCCTTGCCAGACCAAAGTCGAGAATTTTGGCGTGTATCTTTCGCTGAGCGGAGAAAACGATTTTTATGTTAGACGGTTTCAGGTCACGATGAACTATTCCTGCTGCATGAGCATGCTGCAGACCCTCAAGAAGTTCTTTGCATAAAGCTAGTTTCTGACTGAACGAGGTCTTCATCCCATAATCTCGAATGAACTCAGACATGTCTGGTCCGGGCAACCACTCCATTACGATATAAGGCTGCGGCACCACTCCAAAATCTACGATGGAAACAATGGAAGAATGCTGCAATGAACTCAGAGCCTGCGCCTCTCGGGTGAATCGCTTGATCAAGTTCTCGTTATCCAGCAAACGACGCTCAAGTATTTTCACTGCGACTTTGCGGTTAAGTGAAACTTGTTCTGCCATATAGACCGTTGCCCAGCCGCCACTTCCTGCAGCGCTGATAATGTTATAGCGATTAGCCAGTGTGGAACCGAGCCAGGGGTCGCTGTAAATATTCTGGAGCAAATTTCCGTCATGTTGACAGTGCGTTTCAACGCCGTCTGCAGAGTAGTTGGTACTGCACTGCGGACACTTCTTGCAAATGATGGTCGGACTACTCTGTTTCAATGGTCTAAAACTCGGAATTATCCATTTCTTGCCCCATAAACTGTCGTACTAAGCGTTTTGCTCAAGTCTACTAGAGAAAGAATTGCCCCAAGAACGTTTTGCAAGCCAAAATTTCAAAATGCTCGACAGATTCCAAATCTGACCACACGGAAAGTGTGAGTACAAATGATAGTATGCTAAAGAGACTCTGAGAGAATGATTGATGCGTTTGGAATTAAAACAGAAAATAGTGGTCTCTGAGATATTTGTCCTCTTTTGTACAGGCTCGGCCCAAGCTCTCGAACCGAAGAGCGGTCCCAAAACAGAAGCGAACACCACAATAGCCGCTTCTGTCAAATCCGATGAATCTGATCTTGACAAAGGTGCGCAAAGCAGCGGCAGCCCTCAAATAAAGCTCCCGACAGAAAAGGACAGCGCCAGCACGATGCCTAGCAGCGTCCAGCTGATTATCGGAGCGTTTTCCAGCCCCGAACCACCTGCAAATGTCCTGCTTCCTGCAGACTCGATAACAAGCCAAACGAAGGCAGACCTCGACGAAGGCTTCACCCTACTCAACAAAGCGGAATACAAACGAGCTATCGAGAAGTTCAACAATGTGATTTCAGAGCTTCCCGATTTCTGGCTGACTTACTGCTGGCGAGGGCTGGCTTATAAAAAACTTCGCCAATACAAGCTTGCCATGATTGACTATGATAAGGCTCTTGCAATTATGCCTAACTCATCGCTTGTTCATGGATTGCGCTCCTCTGCTTATTGCGAAATGCAAGAATACAAATTGTGCGTGGAAGAAGCAGAAAAATCACTGAAGATTCTGCCAAGAGTTGCTTGGGTTATAGAGAATCGCTCAATGGCATACGCGCGCATGCAAGAGCGGCAAAAAGCTCTAGATGGATTCACTCAAGTAATTCAACTTGGTGAAGACAGCGACACAACTTATGAAGAGCGCGCATTCTGCTACGAAAGGCTCGGAAAATTCAAAGAAGCCATAAAAGATTGCGACAAGGCAATCGAACTTAATCCCAAAAGATGGGATGCCTACATGGTCAGAGGAACAAGTTACTCAGACTGCAAGCAATTCAAAAATGCAATTGCCGATTTCGATCAAGGAATCAAAATCAAGCCAGATGAAATGGAGCTTTATTACAGAAGAGCTCATTCGTATCTAGAAATTAACGACACTGAAAGTGCGATGGCAGATCTCAAAAAATGCATCACTCTTAATCCCACCTGTTCTATGGCATACACGGCTTTAGGATGCGTTTACAGCAGACTCAAGAACTACGAGGAGACAATAAGCTATTCTACAAAGGCGATCAGCATTGACCCAAAGAATGCGATTGCTTTCAATAACCGTGGCGATGCTCTTAAACAGCTGAAGCGGTACAAAGAGGCGAAAGAAGACTTTGATAAGGCGATCGCATTGTCCCCAAACGTTGCCCTTTTTTACCTCAATCGCGCTGTAGCGTACATTAAGCTAGGACAGGACAAACAAGCGCTTCCTGACCTCAACAAAGTAATAAAACTTGAAAAGGCTAACTCGGATGCGTTAAGCATACGCGGCTCAGTACTTGGTAGAGCGGGGAAAAATCAAGAGAGTATCGAGGATCTAAATCAAGCATTAAAACTCTGCGCGCCAAACTTTATCGACATCCACAATAGGGCTCTCAGCTATATTGATTTGGGTCAATATGACAAAGCTATTGCTGATTTACGAACGGCCATTAGCCTGGGTTCGGATAAGAAGAATCTGGGAGCCGCATACAATGATTTGGGATTTGCTTTACAGAGCAAGGGAAAGTTCCAAGAGGCAATTACATACTACGACAAGTCCATTGAGCTAAGTCCTGATGTGGCACAGCATTTTCTCAATAGGGCATTAAACCGCGGAAGGCTGGGTCAATTTCGACAGGCAGTAGACGACTATAACATTGTCTTGAAATTAAACCCAAAATCTTATTGGGCATACATGGATAGGGGCGCTGCACTAATGCAGTTAGGACAATATGAATTAGCACAAAGCGATCTTAACAAGGCTATTGAACTTGGTTGCAATGTCGGAGGCGTCTACTTCAGTTTGGGTTCAACGCTTCAACATCTGGGCAAGCTTCGTGATGCAATTCCCTTTTTCAACAAAGCGATCGCGTTAAATCCTAAGGTAGCAATGTTCTATGTATTTCGAGGATTGGACTACTGCCAAATTGGTCAAATCAAAGAGGGAATCGCAGATTTTACAGCTGGAATCAAGCTTGATCCAAAATTCACCATTGCTTATACAAACAGAGGAATCGCATACAACTGTCTTTCAAACTACGACCTGGCTGTTCAAGACTTTAGCGAGGCAATCAAACTAGACCCCAAGCATATTCAGGCCTTTCTTGGACGAGCTGAAGCTTACGAAAAGATGGGCAAAATGGAATTCGCACAAAGAGATATGGATACAGTTAAGCAACTTAGAACCTGGAAATAGCTCAGTCCTTTCAACCCATGTGTGGTACTGCACGATTAGTCAATTGTGGTAAAAAATTCTATGCCTTCAGTTTCTGGTATTTCTGGAGCCAACCGGCGGCTACGTCGTTAGCTTCCATTCCGAATTTTTCGCCACCGATCTTGACAGTTTGAAATCCTCCTCGACCAAAACCTACTTTTCCGCTAGCGTTTCCTGTTGCACCATGGGTAGTGTCAGTACCTTCTTTCCATGCTTTGTTAATTGTTTCAACATAGGAAGGATTGTCTGAACGTCCGGGGGTGGAAGTGGGGTAATAGCGACCACTCAATGCTTGCATAAGCGATTGCCCTCTTGAAGTAGCTCTATTCATTACTTCCTCGGCGAAAGCTAGTTGAGCTGCTTTTCCCTGGCTGCCTACTTCGCTGTGCATTCTGCCAGCAAATGCGGCCATCACTTTGGGATCTTTTAGTTCTTGATCAAACCTCGATCTATCGATTTTGCCCGTTCCTTCTCTTTGAGGCTCTGCTTTATGATGGTCAGCTTTGGGCTCTGTCTTGGGCTCTCTGCTTCCGATTTGTTCTTGTCCTGGGTGTTTGTTAGTTTGACTGAGTTTTGTATTAATGCTCTCACGCAAGGAATCATTGCCGATTCGTTCCATTACTTCTTTGTAGTTGCTTTCGTTCAGCATGCTGCGATCAGTTTTCAGGTGCCGCATTTCTGGGTCTTTATGGGCGGTTTCTTTGTCGTATTGTCCTTTAAAAGCTAATGCGAGTGCGACCTTTTCTTTCTGGCTAGCTTCGTCACCAAGAAGCCGAGAAGCGACCTGATAAGGACCTTCACCCTTTCGTACATGGGCATCCTTAACTTGCTGTTCGTTGAGATTACGCGATTCCGGCTTGTTAGCTTGTTCGATAGAATAACCACCTGACTCATTGCGAGTATGTGTTTCGCTAAGTTTTCCGTTCTGATAGTACTTGCCCTCTTCAAGCTTGCCACTGCTGTCAAACTTACCTCCAAATACTGGTTTGCCGTCTTTGTCTGTGTTGCGAACTTCACGGCGATTTCCCTCTGCGTCAAATTTCTCGACTGAGTAGCCACCAGAGTCACCACGAGTTTGAGTCTCGCTAAGTTTTCCGTTCTGATAGTACTTGCCCTCTTCAAGCTTGCCACTGCTGTCGAACTTGCCTTCAAATACTGGCTTGCCGTCTTTGTCTGTGTTGCGAACTTCGCGACGATTTCCCTCTGCGTCAAATTTCTCGACTGAGTAGCCACCAGAGTCACCACGAGTTTGAGTCTCACTTAGTTTTCCGTTCTGATAGTACTTGCCCTCCTCAAGCTTGCCACTGCTGTCGAACTTGCCTTCAAATACTGGCTTGCCGTCTTTGTCTGTGTTGCGAACTTCACGGCGATTTCCCTCTGCGTCAAATTTTTCGACCGAGTAGCCACCAGAGTCACCACGAGTTTGAGTCTCTGAGCCGGATTTTGCGCTACCAGGAAGATCCGTCTTCAGACCACGCGATGAATCTTTATTTGCGCCATCGACGAGGTCCATTTTTGGCAAATGCTGACTTGCCGTGTCTTGGGGTTGACTCGTTGCATTGAGTTTTGAGTCCTCAGACTGCTTGCGGATGTCACTGGCTGGGTTAGCTGAATCGCGCTGTTCCTGACGAGTCGACTCAACTTCCTTTTGGAACCTTTCACCAGCGCTTGCTGCTGCTGGTTCTGTTTCTCTTTCCCTTGAAGACTCTTTTGATTTTTCTGTTTCTTCTTTTGCCATTACAAACCTGCCTTGCTCTTCCAAGCAGAGGAAGAGTGCTATTTCCCGATGTTTTACTCAGTCCTAAAACCAGCGGTGAGTACTGCTGGAAATGAACCTGTCAAGCTAAACTTAGTAAGTGTGCGAACCTTTAGATAAAAACGATAATTCGATCGGCATTAAGAAATTGTGGCACGTACGGATTTCTCAATGAGTAGATTTTCTGAGCAGTTCTTTTACTTTTTCAACTTTGGGACCAGAGCTACCAGTTCTACCACTGCTTCCTATTACAGCAACTACCTTACCGTCACGGTCCAGTACAGGGCTTCCCGAATGCCCCGGAACGGCTTTCATATCCGAATCAAATTGGTTAGCATATAAAGCACCATCTCTCGTTTTGATATCAACTGAGGCGTTTGTAATTTGTCCTGGAATGACTGATTGCTCTGGCAATTGCTTTCCATGCCCAACAGCAAACACTGGTGCGCCAACAGCCAGGTCCGTTCCAGTTCCCAGGGGAAGAGGTTTTAGACCCGGAAGACGTTTAGCATCAAAAGAAATGCTCGCAAGGTCACTTGCAGAATCGCGCCCCGTGACGGTACCAGGCGCTGCCTTTCCATCTTTTACGAGCATCACTTGCGTTCCACTGCCCACGACATGTTCATCAGTGACGATTTGGCAATTGTTCTTCTCGCAGGCCAGAAAACCGGTACCAATTCGACCACCTTCGCCATAAACCTGAACAACACCCGCTTTCACTTCGGGGAATTTCGATTTCAAATCAATTCCACAGGTGTTTTGTATTTCTTGCTTACTTACTGCTGGCGATTGGGCATCGGTCGAACAAATGCGATCAATACCTTTTTTCGGTCCAGACCGTAGCATGTCTTTGTATTCGCTAGCTGTTGCGTTAAAGGGATGAACGGGCGAATCCGCTACTTTTGTTCTGTCATCACCGGCAGCCGAAGATGATGACTCCGGAGAGATTGAAAAGTCGCCGAGCATTTCTGCAGCTTCTGATTTATTCTCTTGAGTTTCGGGTTTTGATTCCTTGGTTTGCTTAGCTGCTTCAGGGCTGCCACTCTTATTTTTATCGGTTCCTTCCTTAGCGGAATCTGGGCTTTCCGCAGCTTTCATGCCGCGAGTTTTTGCATCATTTGTATCTTGGTCGGCTAAGGTTAGACTCGGAAGTTGTCCCTGATTCTCCAACCGATTGGTATCGTTTTTGCTCTGCTCTTTCTGTTGCACACCATCTTGAGTTGCCGTCTGGCGCGATTGAGTAATTTCCTGATGGACTGAAGACTCTGTTCCCTTTTGCTCTGAGGCGTTTCTCTCCGCCCGTTCAGCCCCAGAATTTTCCGAAGATCTCACCATAGCCATGCCCCCAAACCCCTAATCTGATGCTAATTCAAGAGGCATTAAGATTTTGTGGAATACAAGCCAACCCGGTTGTCGATGAACCTTGGTGACAAAGAAAGTAAGTGGGACGGATCAGCCGGAGAAGTGCAAGAACCGGCTCGACTACATCAATTCGAAAATTCTTCGGTCAAATAAAACCTGCCTGAAATTCTAGCCACCCCCACGCCAACCATTCTGGCATTCGGATTCATGATTGTTTCGTAGTGACCGCCACCCGGACCTTCATCCATCATAGATTTGTGTAGATTGCGCAGTTGCTTGATGTCTAATTCGAATGGTCCTCTAGATGCACGTCCGATGTTTTCGGCGATAGGTCGGTTGACACCATACTCATTGGCACGCTCTTGTGGTGATCGTCCCTGCAGGTCCACATGAGGGCTTCGGCTCACTGTAATTTCGTAGCCCTCTTTGTGTTGAGCCATGTAGTCAGCGTATTTTCGAGCTAATCCTGCCAGCTGCGAGTCCTGGACTACGGGTCCAAGACCGCCTCTTCGGCGACTCTCATTAATCATCGAAATGCATTCTGATTCGAGTTCGCTAGTGGAATAGTCTCGCTCTGCAGGGTCAGGTCTAGAATTGCTGGAAGAAGCAACATTCTGTGAGCCAGGATTCAACGTGCTTTTGGATGCAATTTCTCGGGTAAATACTTTTGGAACCCCGTTTACGATCATAGCAAAGGTAAACACGAGTGGCTTGTGCGGTCGGTGCGCAATCCAATTCTCAGCTTGCTTTGCAGTCAATACCGAGTAACCATCAAGAGTAAGTAACACCTGCCCAGATTTCAAAGACATGTCATCGCCCAGTTCGCTTCCCTTTGGACTATTTACTATAAACAACCCGTAGTGGCGCTGATTTCCAATGGTTATGACAGCATTGACCGTGTCCACACCCAGAGACTGAACTCGCGCAGGAGTATTGGAAGTCCTGAAGATATAGTTCTTTGCCGAAGTCGGCGTGGACTCAACTAAAAGCAGCGGCAGCGCCAGAGATAAGAACCACATTGTCTTTGAAATCGCTCGCTTCATGTTCGTACTCACAATTGATGTTTCACAATTGTCTCATACACCCTTGCAATCGTTCAATTTCCCGCACGGCAGAATACACACCGTTATCGAATGTAGCCTTTTGACGCTGGTCGTTTGTTGAAGAAACTGTTTTCTCAACAAGGTCAACGAGTTCAGACTCAGATGAAAAGATCGCCTGATTGAAAGCGAGCAACCGCAGCTTCTGGCGATCATACATACGTGATTGAGCATACGCTAGAAGCGGCACTCCTAATGCTCGGCATTCATTGGAAATGTTATAGCCTCCAGAACCAACAACAAGACTGGACGAAGCGAGCAAATCAATCGCTGGCCAATATTTCACCTGCCTCAAATTTGATCTCTCATTATTGCGAGACAGTCCATTGTTTAGCAGCAAAAAGTTGCATGCTTCAAATCGAACAGCGAGACACTCAGCTATTCTCACGTACTGCTCCATTTCTATATCTCTGCCAGATGGACAAATAAGAATTGTGTTTTTCCCTGGTTCAAACCAACAGTTTATTCGCTCGTCGTTTACTGAATCCAACTCTGCTGAGTCACGAATTAGCCAGGGTGCAGATTCAACGGCAAACTCTTGGAATAGCGCGCGCGTTCCTTCACCAGGATTGAGAACCAAATCAAAATTTGACTGAACAAATTCTCGTAGATTGTACTGCTCTGCATAAGCTGGATTCAGATCGCGATGTACCAAGACTGTCTTAGCTGTTTTTTTGCGGCGGGACAAAACACTCTGCAATTCACCCAACAGCCCTCTAGGGAAGCTATCTACAATGAAGGTAGAACAGCTCAAATCTGCAACTTCCCGTTCAATCAACTCAGTAAGTTCTGCTTTATTGTCTCTTGAATTAAAGTGCGCGCAATTCCTGATTTCAATGCTAAGACCTTTAGTCAGGCGGGTCCAATTAGGATCATTTTGCATGTAATCGAGATAACTACAGTTGCTGATAATAAGAACATGATGCCTGATTGCAGCAGCTTTTGCCAGGCTCAATGAACGCGTCAAATGCCCCCATCCACCACCCATTGCATAAATCAACCAGGTGTCAGCTGGCATCTAAATCATTTTCGTAATTTGTGTCTGATTCGGACTCGAAATTGTACGCATCGTAATCGGTAAAATCGTATGACCTGTAATAACTTGAATTTCGGTTATAGATTCTTCGGTCATTGAAATATGGGTCATAGTCCTCATCGAGGTTTGGGTCGCGCGCCATTCCCTGACAAAAGTTGCAACCTTCCCGGCTCAACCTTCCGCAAATTCGCTTGAACAGAAACCCAACTTTGTATCTACAGGGAAGTGAATTATGGTCTGGCATACTACAACCTCAAAAACATCAAAGAGTAAGCCAGCGAATACTTTTCTTTCTCACCTAGCTTGTCCATTGCAAAACAGGCTAAAGCTGGAGCAGGCACTTCTGAACGTGTGGAAAGTACTAATTCATTTGATGCATTTTTTAAGGTCACCTTCTCTTCCTTAACCTTAACCTTGCCGGCTACAGTGCCATCAGCAGTTTCAATTTTTACGCCATAGGACTCGTCCTTGATTTTATAGAGAACGTTATTTTCGGCATCCTTAAGCTTAAACACGCGCTCACCATCGAACTTCAAGGCGTACTGCTTGTATTTGTTTGCGTCAGCAAGCTCAATCAAATCCACCCCGACAACTGACACCACACCAATTACTGCGCCTTTGCCATCTTTAACACGAATAAGCCGTCTGGCTTTCTCTTTGTGGTCTTCGACAAAAGAGAATTTTACCTTGCCGGTATCGTCAATAATCGCGCCACCATCTTTGTTATGCATCATCTTGAAGGCAATCGCATGTTCGGCATTCTTAAAGGTGACTGAACTAAGAGTATCGTTCTTCAAGTCTTCCTTCGGAATATCAATATCTATCTGCTTCAGCGATTCAGGTTCTTCAGCAGGCTTCACAGCTGTTTGATTCACTGAAGTTTGACTTGCTTCTGGAGTTGATTCAGACCCGGTAGTTGTCATCTTTTTGTCAACTGAGCAAGCTGTAAGCTGGGACAGAAATGCAAGAACGAGAAAAGACGCAAGAGAATTGCCCACCCAACCGAACTGAGAACTTATTGCCTTCTTTGATTTCACGATTGGTTCCTCTGTACTAATCTTACTTGCTAGCGACCGAGACGGGAGCCTGTCCCGATTTCATCATCTCATAAGCACTGATCAACTGATATTTTGCCATTGTAATCAGCTCTCTGGTAATTCCTTCTCCCTCACCATAGATTGCCCCCGTTTTGGCAACAATTCTGATTGCATTTCCTTTTGCGCGAAACGATTTTACGCGCGCATGAAAAGGCAATTGCAGTTGCGCCAAAGCATGATTTTGATCAATCTGGAGCTGACCATAAGTCTTCTTGGAAAACACGAGTGTGAGTGCAAAGGTATATCCTTTGGGCTTGATTTTTCCCTTTCTGAATTTGACGTGTGTTTGTTCGGAAACCTGCATTGTGTACTTTGAACCATCGGCAAACTTGCCCGAAACAAGAAGCCACTCAAGTGAATAGACTGTTCTATCACTTCTTTTTTCGACAGCATTTTTTCCAGTTCTTAAACCAGAAAAATCAATGCGAGCAGTTATTAAGTCCTCAGCGTTTGCATCACGAGAAACCAGATCTAACAGACCTTGAGCAAGCAAATATCGCTCATCTGGATAATTCTTCTTAGCCCATTTTCGCCAATATATAAAGGTAAATAGGATCAAACCAGCTGAAACAGCCGCGCCAATATGTGAAAGTTTGGCAGGCAAAACAAAAATAGAAAGCACTGCCAGAACAAAAAATCCTAATGCGTTCTTTCCCTTCTTTTCGGCAAGCTTGTCCAAACTATGCAAAGCTTTTAACTGAGCTTCCATTTGGGCTATATTTGCAGAACAAGAAAAGATCTCTTTTTTTACGCTCGGAAGAGCCTCAGCAGAGGTGGGCACCTCAGTTCCAGCTTCTGAGCTATTGATTGACATCTTTGACTCCAAAATACACTATGATTTTACGCCAGCATGTCACTAAGTAAAGCAGTTTAATGGGTCCAAAAATACTTTATGTCTCATTTGATGTGCTGCCTTCCCCCAAAGGGGCAGCTGTTCATATATTGCAGATATCCAGATTTCTAGCAGAGGAATTTGGGTCATTACAGCTCTGCACAGTGGCGAATACAGAAGAGTATCCAAACGGAACCCCCATTCAATGCAGATTACTGGAAACCGGAATTGAACAAATCTTGATTCCAGCACCCGGCCAGAATTTGATCGACAGGATAAACAACTTCAGACGCTTTCTTGAGATTGCTTGCAAAAACAAGTATTTCGACATTGTGCATTTTCGCTCACCTTTTGAGGGTCTTATATTTGCAAAGGACAAAAGTAAATACTGCAATGCACTTGTATTCGAAGTAAATGCTTTGCCTTCTATCGAGCTTAAATACAGGTATCCTCGAGTCGCAGACGATTTTGAATTCATGCAAAAGCTACTAGGACAAGAGGAATTGTGCCTTGAGAAAAGTGACCTAATTATTACAACGAGCCAATTGAGCAAAGCTTTTCTAACGCAGAAGCATGCAAATCTAGATAGCAAAATCAAAGTGATTCCGAATGCCGTAGACCTCAGCTTGTTTCAATTTGAGCCCCTCAATGCCCAGAAGGATATTCTGCACCTTCTCTACTTCGGGACTCTTTCAGCCTGGCAGGGCGTCAACACAGCAATTGATGCAACAGCAGTCTTGAATGCCGAAGGCATTGCAAGTAAGTTGACAATTGTGGCCGCAGCTCGCCCACAGCAGATTGCAAAAATTGGCGAACTAATTTCTAAAAAACAGCTCGACAATTGGGTCGAGATCTTACCTGCCCGAACGCAAGCGGAGCTAATTCCACTGATGCATGAGTGTGACATAGTGCTTGCACCACTCTCTAATAATGATCGCAACGCAGAACAAGGCTGTTGCCCCCTTAAGATAGTAGAAGGAATGGCGGTTGGTCGTCCAGTACTTTCAACGACGCTACCCGTGGTGCAAGAAATTGCTGGAATTCCACCAGTAATTCACTTGTGCAAACCAGACTCTGCCGGTTCTTTGAAAGATGCGATCAAAATGATTGTGGAGGATCGCAATCAAACTGAACATCTTGCTAAAGCGGCACGACAGAAGATTGAAAAAGAATTTTCTCTGGACAACGCTCGCGCCAAGATTCTCGAAGCTTACCGCTTTTTGCTAAGCAAAGCATCCACGAGCTCAGTTAGCTGAGCCCTTTCAATTTCTAGATTGAACCTGTTCAGTACTGTATCTCTTGCCGCAGAAACCAGGCGACGCTTCTCTACATCTGGAAGCTGCAATGATTCTCGAATAGCAGTGGACAAATGATTCAAATGTGTCTTCTTAATGATGAATCCATTCTTCTCATGCTCCAAAAGCTCGGGAATACCACCCGCATCGCTGGCGAGACACAGTCTTTCGCAAGACATGGCCTCAAGCAAAGAATTCGGAAAACCTTCCATAATTGAAGGAAGCAAGAACAAATCACACAGATTCAAATGCTCAGATATCACTCGCGCTTCTTGCAAGTGTCCCGTAATTATTACTCGGGAGGCGGCATCTGGATTTTCCGCAGCAAATAATTGCAAGTTGACCTTTTGCTGTTGGCGGACCTCGCCAATAATAAGGAGAACCGCATTCATAGCCTCCTTAACTTGCTTGAAAGCTTCAAGCAAAAATTGCATGCCTTTTTTCTCGCGCAGTTCTCCAGCAAACCCCAAAATCACCTCGTCAGCAGCTATCCCCAAATTTTGCCGCAAGCTCGCGTCCCCAAAATCTGGACGAAACTGCTCAGCATCGACCGAATTATGAATTACCCGCACATCATCTCTTTGAGCAATAACGCGAATTTTGGAAGCAAGATCTCTGCTTACCGCGCTAACTGCACTGGCTCTTTGTAGGGTCCATTGCAATCTTGCAAAATCTCCAGGGGGGAAGACTTCCGTGTCGATGTCATTGCCTCTGGCACTAACAATTGACGGTATGTTTTTGTTTTCACCCACCCAGACGGCGAGAAACCCGGCTTTGCTAAGGTAATGCCCCCAGATAAGATCGTAAGGATGCTTCTCGTGCAACCAGTCGATTACGTTAATGGCTGCCGCCATTGTCAGGTCCCAATTGCGATAGAGTCCTTGCTTATAGACTGTCAGTCCGGTCTCTTCGCCTTCGGCGGAGTTGGAGCAGTCTTCGAGTTGGGCTGCCTGTAGATGTCGACTCCAGGCCAAGACATCTACATCGTGCCCAGAGCCAGCAAGACATTTCGAAATGCGGGCAGTGCTTGCCGCTAGCCCACCGATATCGGGAGGGAAACGCTCACTCAAGAATAAAATTCTAGCCATACATGAAACCAAAAGACTACGCAATTATAGCTCTGAATTAATTAAATTCGGAAAGCACAACTTTTCCAGATAGCCCGTGTAGAAGTATGGGGAGACTAAGTGAATGAAAAACAAACCTCTATTCAAAATTGCCGTGACACTCCTTTTGAGCCTTCTAGCGGACCCATTGGCGTCTAATTCTGCACCCACCCCCACAGCCCAGAGGACAGAAGAACTCACACGCATCGAATCAGCTGCAGATGCTTCCATGCTGATGAAAACTGACAGAGTCGTAATCTACTTTTCACCCGAGTGCCCAATTTGCATAGAGTCATTTCCGACAATAGAATCGCTCTCACAAAAGTTCCGAAAAGAGATCGAATTCAATCTCGTAGTCAGCAAATCTGAAAGCAAACAGGCACAAACATTTTTAAGCAAGTACCATCCAACAGCTCGAATTGTTGTTGATGAAAACGGTCTACTGCAAAAGCTTCTTGCTGCCCGAGTAACCCCCGAAGCTTTTCTCCTCAAAGAAGGCAAGGTCATTTACAGAGGACGAATTGATGATCGCTACGCTGGCATAGGTCAGAGGAGAACAGTCATTAGAACCAATGATCTCGCAGATGCAGTCCTTGCGTATGTGGAACACAAGCCCATCAAAACAACCAGCACAGTAGCAGTAGGTTGCTTTTTGGAAGCTCAAGAATAGGAAAAGAAAATGTTCTGCAAATCACGCCCTCGCCTAAGTCATCAGCTTGCAGCATTATGTGCACTACTGCTAAGTACGCAGATAGTACTAGCGAAAGATGCAGAGGCACCCGTTACAAAAGAAGCAAAAGCACAGACAAAAACCGAACAGCTCGACTATGCAAAAGACATGGCGCACTTGTTCAATGAGAAATGTGCGAACTGCCATCAGAGCAATGGTGTCGCACCGTTCGCGCTAGATAATTATGCTGATGTGAAAAAGCGTGTCAGCACGATCTCCGCTGTAATCGAGTCCGGCTATATGCCACCATGGAAACCAACAAAGGAATTTGGGCAATTTCAAAATGAACGAGCCTTGAGCGATGCTGAACTAGCGTCCATAAAGACATGGATAAAAAATGGCGCCCCATCGGGAGATCTCTCCACAGCCCCTAAACCTCAAACCATGGCAGCAGGCAAATGGCGTGGCGGCAAGCCCGACATGATCATCAAAATGACAGAACCATATATGGTGCCAGCAGATGGTCCAGACATCTATCGTTGTTTTGTGTTTCCAATTAAGAATGTCGATAATAAATTTGTTTCACATGTCGAATTTCACCCAGCCAACCCTAAGGTTATGCACCATGCCTTGTTCTTCCTGGACAATTTAGGTGAGGCAAGAAAGAAGGATGCGGAAAGCAGTGAGCAGGGATTTCCAAGTTTTGGAGGTCCAGGTTTTCTGCCAACAGGCTCTCTGGGAGGTTGGGCACCCGGCAACAGCATGCTTCCACTGCCAGATGGAGTTGCACGCATACTCCGAAAAGACTCAGACCTGGTTGTGCAGCTTCATCTACACCCTGACGGAAAGAAAGAGCCTGCCCAATTCGAAATGGGCATCTATTATTCGACGACCGCACCAAAGAAAATATTGCTTCCGCTAACGATTCGAAGCAGAAAAATCGATATTCCAGCGAACGAAAAGAGTCACATAGTCACAACAAGCACCACAGTCCCGAACGATTTCGATCTCTTACAAGTGACACCCCATGCACATTTGCTTTGCAAACAGATAAAAGCCAGTGCGAAAACACCAGAGGGAAAAACCGTACCTCTGATTTGGATAAAAAATTGGGATTTCAACTGGCAAGAGCAGTACGCTTACAAAGCCCCCATACATTTGCCGAAAGGAACTGTGGTTCAAGCTGAATTCACATACGACAATTCAGAGGACAATTTTAGAAACCCAAATCATCCACCAAAGCGAGTAACCTGGGGTGAAGAGACTGGCGACGAAATGGCGCTTATATTTTTCAGTGGCACCGTTTCAAACAATGCGGAGATGTCGTCTTACATGCGCGAAACAATTTTAGGTGCAGCAAAAGATCTTCCCCGAGCCCTGGGAAATCCACTGCAAGTTGTTAATGCTCTCAGCAAATTTCTCAACCCGAATAATAACCCCGCAAAGATTCTCGAGCAGGCGCAAAAGTCGTCCAATACAAAATGACGTACAATGGGCTCTCTACTTTGAGAGCCATATGAGACACTCGACTTTTACGAAACTATTGACTACAAGCTTTGGCGCACTCGTTCTGTTTCAAACAGCCGCAGTGGCAAAGCCAGACATTCCCCAATGGTATCTTGACGGAGTCATTTACCAGATATTTCCTGACCGATTTTATGATGGAGACAGCAGTAACAACATAAAGAGCGGCGCATACACCTATGCCGGAAACGCATGCATTGAAAAGAAATGGGGCGAAAGCCCAGTTCCACCAGAGGGACAAAGTCCTGCGTTCACTTTTTATGGGGGCGATCTCGACGGAGTGAAGCAGAAGCTGAAGTATATATGCAAACAGCTAGGAGCTAACATCATATACCTGAATCCAGTTTTTGAATCGCCCAGCAATCACAAATATGACACAAGCGACTATTATCAAGTCGCAAAATGTCTCGGCAGCAATGAAACACTAATCAAACTGAGCGAAGCCATTCATTCAGATGAGAATGGAAAATGTCATCTGATACTAGATGCGGTGTTTAATCACACCGGAGACTCACACAAATGGTTCCATAAGTATGCCTATGCTAACTCTCAAACCAACGAACCAGGCGCCTATGAATCGAAGGAAAGTAAGTATTCTTCGTACTATACTTTTTTCAAATGGCCTGATAAATATGCATCGTTTTTGACTTACGATAGCCTGCCTAAACTCAATTTTGGCTCGGATGCAGTCAAAGACATGGTATACAGAAAACAAGATTCCGTGGCCCAATACTATTTGAAAGAACCTTTCAATATAGATGGCTGGAGAGTTGACGCCCCGCAATACGTGGACAAAAATGGTAAGCAAGGTTTGGATAAGTTCAACCACGAAATCTGGCAAGACTTCAGAAAATCTGTCAAATCAGTGAAGCCAAATTCTGTCATTCTCGGGGAGTTCTGGCACGATGCCAGTGCGTGGACAAACTCTGGAAACGAGTGGGATACGGTCACCAACTTTGAGGGGTTCACCGACCCCGTCAGCCAGTGGATATGCGGAGTCAACTACGACAACAAAGCAAAGAAAATAAAAGCAAGCGAGTTTGATCGATTGCTGAGGACATGCAGACAGAAATATCCACTTCAGGTTCAGCAAGCCTTGAGTAATCATCTCTCAAACCATGACATAAGCAGATTCGCCGAGCGAGCAGGCGGAGATTCGAGAAAATCACGACTGGCATTCTTGTTTCAAATGACGTACATCGGTGTGCCAACGATTTATTATGGAGATGAATACGGCATGATGGGTGGAAAAGACCCTGACTGCAGGCGAACCTTTGACTGGAACAAAATAAATGCAAACGATGAGTTAGCCAACTATGTTCACAAGCTAATTCAAATAAGAATGGCTCACAAAGCCCTGAGAGCAGGAGAATTTGTTTCTCTCAACGTGTTCGACGAGAAGAACATTTATTGCTTTGCTCGAAAAACCGATGACGATAGCGCCATCGTAGCCTTGAATGCAAGCGAATCTCAGAGCACGGTGGCTATCTCTGCATCACGTGCAAAGTTCGCAGAGGGTTCAAAATGGATAGACCCATTAACTGGATCTAAATTCCAGGTTTCAAACGGAGAGATCGAACTGACGTTAAACGGCATGGATGGCTGCATTCTGCTTCCCGAACGAGATTGAACACGACGGCAATAAATTAGCGAATTCCAATCATCTCGCCTTAAATACTTTAAGTAATTCCATATCACTTGGGATTTATACGAGTTCGAGCCCAAACTATTTCACGGGAATTTTACCTTTTGCCGATTATTATGCGGTAAAGGCATGTGAAAATGACAATGTTCAGAGAATGTTGTCAATTAGCTATCAAAGGCGTGGTGTATATGTTTGGAATTCTCATCATCGAAAACGACAGCGCAATTGCAAATTCAATGCGCGACTGGCTACTTGAAGAAGGATATAAAGTTGATATCAGTCCTAGTGGCACGAAAGCTCTAAGACAACTACAAGATTATGATTACGACGTAGCTGTTATGAGTTCAACGCTTCCAGACATGGATGGCTCAGAACTATGCCGCAAACTCTCGAATTCAAATCTCGAACTGCCAATTATCATGGTCAGCCCTCGACCCGGTGTCGAAGACACCATCAAAGGACTTGACGCCGGAGCTCAAGATTTCATGACAGCTCCTTTTGAAATGCCAGAATTCTCAGCTCGTGTTCGCTCCCTACTTCGACGATATGCAAAAGGTGGCGTTCCGAGACAAACAATCCGGATGCAGAATCGCAGCGTAAATCAGCAGACTGGCGTTTAATGTATTAGAATTCAGTCTAAGCGTATTTATTGCAAGGACAAGTTTATGTCTATTCCGTTTTTGAGAAGAGTTACTGTTTCTACAGCAGTATTGCTTTCCATTTTCTCAATTTCAGGCGAACCAAGAGTATTCGCAAAGGAAGCCACCCAGATGACCACAGAGCTGCTTCAACAACTTGAACACGATAAATTTACCGAATTGAAGTCGGTAAGCGACCTGCCCAAAAGCGTTAAAGACTTTTATCTACAAAATCGAGACAGCAAAGAAATTCACGAAGTCATGGCTGACCATGGAGAGAAATGGCAGTCAGGATGCGTGCAAAAACCTGGGGGCGCACCAAGCAAGAGCTTCCTTGTCGCAGCTAAATCTGAAGGGCTATGCCTTGTATATTCTCAGTCCGGTGGTTTCGTTCTTCTAGACCAGATTGAGATATTCAGTTTGCCTAAGTCAGGACATGCCGAAAAGTTATGGTCATCCAGCATGTTTAAAGATCACCCAGAAAATGCGTCACAACTGGTGGCGGCAGCAACAGAAAGAATCAAGAACCCAATAAAATAGCGTTCGACCTTCCCCAAAGCGCGCGCTAAACCGATTCAACAGTTCGCCTGCTCCCTGAAATTGTACATTCAATGGGCAGAGGCTCGATCTATCTGTGCACTCCGCAAAATCGACTTAAACAACGCATCTACATTTTTCTTGTCCAGTTGAGTTGATGAAGAGCGAAATACATAAATGAATCCTGGCCAGCCAAAGTAAAACCTGTATTCGTATACTCTGTCTTTTTCCTGCACAACAGAGTAATTCTCGAAATAACCTTTTATTGAATTAGCCGTGCCATAAGTCGCTTCGCCCCCATCTATGGGTTTGTAGCCTCTCTCTTCACGGTGTTCTCTCACATGAGCACCAGTTTCTTTGAAAACACTCAAATTGCCTTTCGTTCTGTACGCCTTTAGCTCAATCAGCGCGGGATGGTATGTCGAAGCAGAGCTTTTTATGAGGAATGCCGTGCTGTTTCCAGCGGAGATATCGGCTTGTTCTAGAACCCAGGCTTTTGGATATTGAAAGCTAAGTCCAGGAAACCTATCCTGACCTGATACGTGATGTCGCACCCACTGTGCAGCTGTGGGAACACTAGATGGACTAAGGGCAGTGGATTTATCAATCAGTTTTATCTCAGACAAAATCTCGCTGCTATTCACGTCACCGGCACCGAAAGAAATTACTTCGGGCTTGGTTATTGTGGCTTGCTTAAGCATTCTCGAATTACTCTGGGAATAGAAATTCACAGTTACACGTTTGATTTCAGAGAAAGTGCCTATCAATATTTTCGCTATGAGAAGCGCATCAATCTTAGAATCTTTATCGGGATCGCTGCTGCTCTCTTCAACATAGGTCGAAACACTAAGTTCACCATCTTCAAACTTTCCGACCGTTAGTTGCTTTTTCGCAGGAAAAATTGCAGCTTTCTTGATTGCGCTTTCCACCTCTGCTGAGCTTGGCAGTGCAAAAGACAACTGCGGAAAAGCCGACGAAAGCAACAGAACAGTTGCAATTAAACTTGCAAACGACTTCAACTTAAAGCACCTCGCATAACAGAAATCAATTAGACATCCCCCAAAAGTGCGGTTTAAGCTTGGAAATAAAAGCAAGACCCTCTGAAAAGTTTCCCGCGAAATCAAAACGAGGCTCAATTACGTATTTGCCACTGCCATCCACAAATCCATACTTCTTCGTCCCATCTTTACCCAACTGGGCAATAGCGGCCAAACCTTCGCTAAACCTGGATAAGTGAGCAAACTTCAAAGGCAATTTCTCATTTCTCTCATTGATGAAAAAATAGTTGTTCGAAGCTTCATTTGAATCACCTTGTTGAACGCAGGCTATTCCATTAGAAAACGGCTCAGCAGAAAGGTACTGAGGCTCGATTGCAAATTTGCTTCCGCTTGTACCCAGATAACCCCAGAGTTCCTTTCGTTCGGAACCAGTTCTACTACATACCGGTGCTAGACCGTCCACAACTTCTTTCGCTCCGTAGAAACTCTTATTCAAAACAGGATGGTTAAACCGGTCGATGTAACACCACCGAAGCGGATTAGCCTGAGCCACTGGAACAACACCGAGCGAAAAATAGCGCTCGCCCTTGAATTGATACTCTTGAGGAATGACGAAGGCTCCTGACCGATCAATATAGCCAACTAACTCACCCTTTGCCACCATAGCCAACCCTTCATGAAAATCACCAACAGTGGTGGCATCAACTTCAATGACTCCCTTTGCCGTTTTGTCGATGAAGACAAATGATTTTTCTTTTTCAAGAAACACAGCAGCTAGCCCCTGTGAAAATTTTCGAGCACTCTTGAACTGTGGCGGTATAACCCATTGACCGCTCTTGTCCATGTATCCCCAGCGGTTGCCCTTTTGAACCGCAACCAGTCCTTCACTGAACTCGTCTGCAACACAACCATCTGGAATTCGGAAAACTATAGTGCCTTTCTTATCGATGAATCCCGCGAAAGAATCTGCACCGCTTACAAACACTACGAAAGAAGCCAATAGCACAATCAAGGAAACAAGCCCTACCAATCGCCTGATTCTAATCTGCTTTTTCACAAGCTCACCGAGAAACCATCGCAATTAGTCTGAAGCGAATGAAGCCCAGTGTCAAGACCGCCAATTTACACTGGCTTAACCCTGCTAACAGTACTTTTACGCCAGCCTGCTTTCAATAGTGCTAACCTGAGAATAGACGACAAAGGTGGATGGCATGAAAACACTATGGCGGCTTACTCACTTGCTTCTGATTAGCAGCATCATTGTTCTTACCCTTCTTTTGATAGCAATCTCATCGGTCAGCTTTACGCCAGCGATAGGCTATCTTTCAGACCAGTGCAATCAGTTGCGCATGGTCTGGACAATTGGACTGGGCTTATGTTTCTCAGCGCTGTTTCTGCTGAAAAACAGAAAAGGGAGTTTTCTTGCGTGCCTTGGCGTAATAATGAACCTCTGGCACATTGTGCCTTTTTACCTTCCAGTTGATGCGAAACAGAGCTGTGAGAACCCGCGTAGCGAATTGACCATGGTGGCTTTGAACCTCTACGGAAATCGAAACCGAAGCTATACAAAAACCATAGCTTACTTGCAACAAAGCAATGCAGACATAATCTGCTTGAGCGAAGTTAACAAGACCTGGATGAAGAGAATAAGCAACGAGCTGCCTGAATATAAGTTCCATTTCGATGAAGGCATCGCAGGCGGTGCGGCGATTTTTAGCAAGGTACCTATCGAAAGAGTGCAGCCAACAAGAACAAATTCAGAAAGACGCTATGGCGTAAGAGGCATCTGCAAGCTTGCCGGAGAGTCCGTTCTCATTATTTCAGAACACCCGCCATCTCCTTCGGGACGAAAACGCTGGCAAAATCGCAACAAAGAATTCAGCCGCCTTGCAAGCGAGCTAGCGGATACAAAATTAGCCACGATTTTGATTGGTGATTTAAATTCCACCCCCTGGTCAACCTATTACAAAAGGCTGCTAGCAAGCAGCAATTTGAAAGACAGCGAACAAGGCATGGGAATACAGCCATCCTGGAACGCACTTCTTGTGGTACCGCCATTGATACCAATAGACCACTGCCTGGTCAGCAAAGATTTCGCGGTTATTGATCGCCACTTAGGACCCAATGTAGGTTCGGATCATTTGCCCGTATATGTCAAACTTCAATTGCAAAGCCATGCACTGCCATCGCAGTCATGAACAGCGTAGCTCTGAAAATTTGATTTCAAACAGAAACTGATCAAATGAGAGCAAAGCAAATAAAGATAGAAAGGGCAGGTTTCCCCCGCCCTTTCCAACTAATCGAGAAATGCAAGACTCGCAAATCGGCGTTCCTGATTTAGAAAAACTCGGTGCCAACCATGGAGAACAACGGTCGCATGGTCAGGATGCCGCACGGTTCCTGTAACAAAGACATCCATGTCTCTTACCATGTGTCGCCAATTGAAATTCTTGGCGCGTGGTTCTCTCACGATCAAGGCGCGGTATTCCGCTTCAGTTAACCCATTTGGATACTGCCTGCAAACGCGAACAGCTTCGCCACCTTGACGATAAGCGAATTGAGCAATATGGGCTTTACTGCCCGTACCTCTTACAAGGGGCTCATTTCGGCGAACACGTATGGGCGGTGGCGCAAGGTCGAACACTGGCTCAAAGAACCATTCGCCCTGACGAACAAAAAGTTCGGTGTGGCGACGATTTCGTTTCAATGCGCTCAGACCTGTTTCACGTGCGCGAATGTGATTCGGTTTCAGTGAATCTTTCGCTGCTGCGACAGTGGAAACACCGTCAACTGCTGCCACAAAAAGATGTCTCTCGTCGTGACCACAGAGGAAGTGCTCTTTAGATATGAGATCACCATCGTTATTCATCGCACGAGCGAGAAGCACGAGATGTCTCTCCTTTGGAAGAACCTCAAGAACAGATATTTCCATATCCACACGAGGCTCATCTCGAATTGCAATTTCGAATAGTTCATCACCATCAGTTTCGATGACATCCAGCAGAATTGATGTGAGCTGCCGGGGCCGAGCCCCAACAATTTTCAAATCAGCACCAATTTTTTTGAATGATCTCTGCAAGTTTGAAATCATAAATCACCTTTCTAATTTGTGCAGAGGCTACGAGTCAACGAAGCATCACTGCACCACTAACTGCACGTTCGAAAAAAATTAGGCAGTGAAAGGTCAGCTACCCTTAATAGCGCGCCTGATGAATATGCATTTCCTAGAATTTCTGGGACTGGAGCATGTTCAGACAAAGCATCGCAGGAGCCGCTTGGCTCTCACTGCCTTCTACTTATGTCTTCTCCTGAACATGATCTATCTCCTTATGTCACCACATGTCTATTCTAGCAATTCGCAGAGCGCTGTCAAGAACTGCTGAACACAACCCCTTGTTTGTTGTAATATTCAACAAACAAAGGCAAGGTGCAGAGGAAGTATGTCCCTATTCAGGGAACAATCCGTTAGCCGCATAGGGATGCGCGTGCTGGCAGTGACCAGCATTGTCACAGCTATGTCGATCTACAGCATTCGCTCTTGTCAAAATAAGTTTGTTAGAGACTGGGACGAAAAGGAAGTCACAGTTGGAAACGCAAACCTGAAAACTACACTCACGACTAATCGCTATCATGACTCCTCAAATAAGGGCAAATACGGAAGTTTCGATGAGCTAGAGTACAAGCTTGAAGTCAAAGAACAAGCCATTGACAAAAGTCGTCCGGCAAATTTTCTTGATAGTAAATGCAATCACAGCCCCGAGATTTACTTTGTAAATCGAGAGGGCGTTCCAATCGTGGAGCCGATTCAAGTTCAACTAAAACCAGACGAAACTGAGTCGGGTAAATGGAAAGCATCCGGCAGCCTTCCATACTCTAACCAAATGAGAATGGCAAGAGATTGGTTTCTCCAGTTCGATGATTCGTCGCAATCAGATCAGTAGCCAAAGCGTATCGAGATTGATACCAAGCCTTATCAACTTACTTCCAGGTAGGATCCTTCTCCAGGAAACCTGCGATAACCTTCTTCATGTTCACATCAGGGTTACCATAATATTTTAAGTTGGCGTACTTCTTCGGATGACGTTCACCGTCCTTGCCGACACCAGCTGGAATGGTAATCTGAACTCCCCATGCGCGCTTATGATCAGCGTTAAAAATGGCAATGAGCCTATCGTTAGCGCAATCGTTAGACTTACACATTGAGCCAAGAATGTAGCTGTGCCCATCGACCCCTTGTGTCTCTATTACCGGCGCACTGTTTGCTTCAAGATTTTGAATCCACGCGGCGATGCTCCACTCTCCCTTGAACATGTTAGCCCATGCAGCAGAGTACCCATGCTTTGTAGCGAGATCCACTAATGTTTCAGTCGGCGGAGCTTCCGCTTCCTTCGGCTTGGAATCAGCTTTTGATTCCTTTGATGCTTTTTCCGCAGCTTTCTCTGCCGCCTTCTGAGCCGCTTTTTCTTTAGCTAACTCTTTTTCCTTCTCCTTCTCAGCATCTTTAGCCTTGGACTTTTCAGCCTTAGCTGGAGCTTCCGGGGCAGAGCTAGTTGGAGTAGTTGGAGTAGTTGGGGCGGCTGGAGCTGCAGGCGCAGCCGGTTCATCAGCAGCAAAAGCCACTGCAGAAAAGGAGAGACTCAAAAACAGGCTTAAGAGCACTGATGAACACTTCATATCAACTAGATCTCCCTAAGAATTTTCGCTTTACTGTATCATGAAATTGACAAGCTCACTATATCTGGACCGCCTATTGCCAGGCTAATAGTCAAAATGTAAACAAGCTAAACACTGTCTTGATAGGAGCTCAGCCTAATTACAATGAACAACCTCGACGACAGAGGAATCACTTTGTTTCCTAATTCAAGTCTATGGAGAGCTGTTTGAATATTCTTTTTGTCTGCCTCGGAAATATTTGTCGCTCACCTCTAGCCGAAGGTATCATGAAAGACCTTTATGCAGAGCGAAACCTGTTAGGAGTTATTGAATCAGCTGGCACGGCTGACTTTAATATCGGAAATGCGGCGGACTATCGCTCGATTGCTGTAGCCAGAGAAAATGGTATAGACATCAGCAAGCACAGGGCAAGAAAGTTGCTCAAGAGCGATTTCGAACGGTTTGATTACATTTTTGGCATGGACGCATACAACATTGCTTGCATCCTCAAAACGGCTCCTGACGAAAACGCGAAGAAGAAAGTGGCTTTGATTGCAGAGGACTCTGAGATCGCCGACCCTTACACCAGTGACATCAAGGCTTTCAGAGAAACCTACCGACTCTTACGCTTGCATTGCGAAAGCAGAATACTATTGCATCCGAAGCTTTCGCGTTGACGAGTTCAGCTTCACGCCGCAACATTCTGCGCATTGTGCCACCACTCATGGTGTCATTCTATCGATGTGACTCTTGAAGTTCATGCTCTTTGAGAGCTATTTCAACGGTCTTTGCATCTTTTCGAACAGAGTAGCGATAATCTGTTTCTCTTTGAGTCTTGATATCATCACCTGGCTTCGCAAGAATATTGTCAAAAGAATCGACCAACTCATCAAGAATACTCAGGGCGTCAATTATTCTCTGATCAACAACTTCATTCGATTCCACGCCATACTCTTGAAGGCGCTCACAATCGTCATGCAAGTCTTGAATGCCCTCTTTGAGTTGCCCTACTTGGATTTCGACGGATTCCAGGGCGCGTAAAGTGTGGTACAAGAATTCAATTCTTGATTGCATTGTTGATTCTCCTCTCCGGTAGGGCAGATCCTAACACTTAAGAGGTCGCCTAATCAGCAGTTTCATTCATGATTAACGTTAAGCAGAGGGCACTTGACTATCGACGACAACCGAAATGGGCTAGAACAAGCTAATTTAGAGCACTTTCTAGCGATTTTGCACGTTTCTTGCACCAAAGAAAAATTATTCTGCAACTTGGCGCGGCAAATTTACTAATTAGAAAGCAAAAGCCTCTGTGTAAAACTCAGGCTGCAATATCAATCTCCTCAGTGAGGTCTTACCTGATGTCAGAACTGGCTCAGGGTGCCAGCCATCGCGATACTGATTCGCAAGCACCATCGAATCAAGAAATCAAATTTGATGCATCTCGATTTTTGCGAGATTCTATCAATGCGCCCAGCCTTGATTTTTCCCAAACTACAAGAGAATCACAAAGTCAGCAGCCGTATCTGCCTCAGTTACAGATAGACATGGGGTCGGCACGCAACAGTCCATTTGGACGAAAGAATCCATGGTCTATCGACGCAGACCCTGCCAGCTCTAAAAGTCCTTTCACCTCGGCTAAGCATGAAAGCGAGAATCTTACGGCAGAGGTTCCGTCGTGGATTAGAGAGGGAATCAAGAAGAATGAAAACAAATCGGCAGAGACACCTGACGCGAAAATCGCAGCTGATACAAGAAATGCAGAAAAGAAAAAGCTCGATAGCGGTTCATCAGACGCCCGACAGGCCGATTCAAAATCCTCTGAAACAAAGCCAGCAGACCCGAAGCCCGCAGATATAAAACAGGCTGATGCAAAGTCATCAGATGCAAAACAAAAGCACCCCTCACCACTACTTCCATACTTAGAAATAAGAAACGACGATAAAAAAACAGAGCAAAATCAGACAATTCCATTCCTCGATATTCGCACAGATAGCAAACAACAAGATAAGCTTCCGGGGTTCAACATTCCGCAAGACAAGAAGTTAAACGTAACCAGGTCAATTGAGGATCTAAAAGTATTCTACAAAGCGCAAGATGATGGAGTATCTTGCTCAGCGTTTTCAATTGCAATGCTATATAGCGACCAGTTTTCTGGTCGTCCGGTAGACTATGGAAAACAAGCTCAGTCCTTCAAACAACTGGCTGGTACGATAGGGCGTGGCTACAGAGGCGATCTGCAATCAATGGCGGACAAAGTTGAGACACTGGGGCTAAATGCAAAAGCATATTCCTACAAGAAAGTCGATGAACAGACACTCAAAGATCTGGACAAAGAACTCGCTATGGGACACTCCGCTATCGGGCACGTAAAAAATCCGCACACTGGAAATGGGCATTACATCTTCATTGCTGGAAAAACTTCAGACGGTAAATACATAATTGGTGACCCTGATAAAGCAAATAGCAGCCACTTCAAGCCCGTAACTCCAAAAGTTCTCCTTTCCATGATGGGACCCAAAGATGGATTCGTTGCAGGGTGGTCTAAAGACAATTACATTCCGGCGGCCAATGTCAAAGGAACGGCAGCTTACCGGAGACTGCACGGGTCATAAACGAGTTAATTATTCTTTGGCGCAACTTTTTCCAAGTCTCGGTGTAATCTAATAAGTCGGTTTTTGGAAAAACACAATGCGCAAACCTTTTCTTGCCGGACTTTTGATGTCTTTAATTCTGCTGACACCCTTGAGTGCGATCGGAGCGACTCCAGAGAAAGAGCCCACAATGCGTGAGAGAATTCAGGCACGGTTCAACAAAGCGCCTAGCAACACGGCTAATCAACAATATCTCGAATGGACAGATGAACAGCGGCACAGAACAATACCAATAAAACTGTATTTGCCGCAGGGCACAGGTCCATTTCCAATTTTTATTTTCTCTCATGGACTCGGTGGCTCGAGGGAAGCCGCCGAATATCTAGGAACTTATCTTTCCAGCAAGGGTTACTTCTGCGTCTTCGTGCAGCACCCGGGAAGCGACAGTGGTGTTTGGAAGTCAGGCAACACGGTTGATCGCGCCTCGTTTTTTTCGAAAATGCAGGCAGCAGCCAATGGAAAGAACTGGATTGATCGAGCTGGGGACATAACTTTTGTGCTAAATGAACTTCAGAAAAATAGCAATACACCTCCCTTCAAGGGACAGTTAAATCTGGCGAAGATTGCTATTGGCGGACACTCCTTTGGTGCTGGAACTGCGCTGGCAATCGCCGGACAGGGAGGAGGATGGTCTGATGCCACACTAGCGGATAAGAGAGTGAGCGCTGCAGTGTATTTGTGCCCTCCCGTCACCGGAGCCGGAAAAGGCAACGGCGCCCAAAAGGTTTACGGCACAATCAAGATTCCAGGTCTATTATTGACTGGAACTGAGGATAACTCACCAATCGGCAATACCTCTGCCAGTGAGCGGCGAATTCCGTTCGACAACATATCTGCACCACATCAATATCTTGCAAATTTCATAGGAGCTGACCATGCGACATTTGGAGGACGAAGTTTCCGTCCAGGAAAAGAAACAGATGCCAATTACCAAGAAATGATACAGGTAATTACGCTACATTTCCTTGATGCAGCCCTCAAGAACGACGAGGCTTCCTGGCGATGGTTAGATTCTGGCGAAGCCGAGAAATATCTAGGTTCAAAGGCGAAGTTTGAGAAGAAATAGGCTACTCTGCGATTCGCTCAGTCAGATTCTTCACTCGATCAGATTCCAATTTATATCCAGCAGTGAATAGCAAAGACCAGAGACATGCCAGCTCATCCCTCGTACCTTTAACACACGAGATCTTTCCTTGCGGCAGATTGTTGTTGCCAGCTAACTGTTCTCGCAGAATTTTTGCGGGGAAATACACGCTGTACTTAGTGTTCTCACTGTTCATCAGAATACTATCGCAGAGCTTGATGCAGCCATCTTTGTCTCCTCTACAAAGTTCATATTGGGCAAACCATAAGGTGTATTCAACACGCTGTTTATCGTTTTTCAAATATTTTATAAGCTGAAATCCATCCCGAAAAATCGCATCGGGAAATTTCTTTTCGACACAAACCTGGTGCCAATCTGGTTTGTACGATGGAAACGCTCGCAACCAGCTAAGCGCAGAATGACAGTGTGAAACCAGCAACGCAGGTTCTGCTTTCAACTCAGATTTCATGCGAGAATAAAATTCGGCACCGTGTGATAGATCTCCAGCCCAACAATAAAAGCGCAACAGCGTGTCCTCAAGCTCATAATGTTGTTGCTTCAAGCTTGGATCATTAGCATATTTAAGCAGTATTTCATTAGTTCTGCTCGTAGATTTGGCATCATAATCGTGCTCCATTTTTGCAGCTAAAACTGCAGTGTTTGCTTTAACCTCCTTAGACAGCTTATTGCTTGCGAGCACAGCTGAAATAAATCGGCGCCGGCTTTCAGGTCCGAAGTTCCTTTGCAAACCAACTGAAAGTCTATCAATCAACGAAGTGAAAATCAGAAATCGTGCGGGAGCAGGCATCAACCGTTCAAATTGCCGATCCACAAGCACCTTCTGCAGGAATTCTTTTTCGGCATCAGCAAATTTTTCCTTATCTTCCAAAAGTCCTAGCCTGATGAGTTCGATTGACGCACAAGACTTTCCATCGGAAAAAGCGATTGCTTGAACCCTCTGGCAAATCCGATCAATTCGCTCTCGATAAGCTTCTGGAATCGGAAATAATTTAACCTGCAAACAAAATACGTCCAAATTTTCAAACCATACCGACCACGCTTCAGGTCTTATCTTCTTCAATTCAACAGCTTCAACGTAGTGCTCTAAGAGATCAATACCTGCAGCACTATTGCCTGTGCTTGCAGCTATATCAAGCAAGGGCGAGAGACTTACAATTTCTTCTAAACTTGCCTGAGCCGATGGACTCTTTAGCTTTAACCATTCTGCCAATAGCAAGTTTTCCAGAGCAAGATCTTGCGTATTCGCTGCATGATATGCCAACTCTAACAAAAGAGCAGCTTTGCTAGACTTGCTGAGCCCATCATCAGTCAGATAAGGACGCATTTGAGTTAGAGCGATTTGCCTTTCACTCTGCTTGGAGCTTCTCCGGTACTTCGCCAAATAAAATAGTGCGCGATAATCGGCAGAGAAGTCAGATTCAAAACCAGGCAATTTATATTTGAGATAAATCTGTTTTGCCAGAACTGGATCTTTGAGCCCATCTCGAGCGGAACTAAATGCTGCAGCTGCACCTCTATCTCCACGTGCCCGAGCACAGGTACTTGCGCAGGAAAAGTACTGCGCAATTAGAAAAATCTTCTTGCTTTTCTCAGGCAGCCCCTGCAAAATCGACAATACAGAATTGAGTTCCTTCTGGGCACTGTCAATTTCCTCCCGCTGTAAGAATGCCAGAGCTCGATGCAGTCTTATTCGAGCTTCCTTTTTCTGAGCGATTTCAGCAGAATCACTTTTGGAATTTGAAAGAATCCGAATCTTTGCAAGCGCGGAATCAGACATACGCAGATTTTTACTTGCACTCGAAATAGCCAGTTCTTCCAATACGGTCAAGTTTGCACTGTTCGACTCGCCGGATGCAGAGCTGTACCTGAGTGCATCTAAAAGCAGGGACGGATCCCGCTCATTTGAATTTAGATAGCCCGCCATACAATTTTCGCGCATTCTGAGGTTATAGTATTTCGAAAACCAGGCCGAGTTCGCCAACGCAATCAGACCAATACTAAGAACTACCTGCAAAGCGAAGAGGCAAAGCAGAGTGTTTCTTTGTTCGAGGCTGGCATCGTTAATAGACTTGATGTTCGCTCCTCCTCTTAGTTCCTTTCCACAAACGCTTACTAATTCTCGATTTAGAGTGTCAAAAACAGGGCAAAGTTAACTAAGAACGTGTGAATTTTGCATTTATCAGCCGCAGACATGACCTTTATTCAACGGGTAATTTTGCTTCTTGCTACGCCAATCTTGGCGCAGTTCATATTTGTACTGGTACTTCTGGGCGCCTTTAGAACAGTGGAACAGATCAACTTTAGAGACCTCCAATATCGCAATCAGACTACAGATCTGATGACGACTTCCACGCTTTGTTATCGAGCAATCGGAATGATTTCAGCTTTCGCTTATTCACGAGACAAGACATTTCTAAAGGGATTCGATAGTGTTTACGAAAAGCTTGAGAGAAAAACTGAGGTAATGAACTTGCTTGCCACACAAAACAATGTGGAAGGAGCAAGCGCAAAAAAGACTTCACGAAGTTTGAAAAAGGTTCTGGGAGAACTTATAGAAGTCAGACAGAGTATGGATCTCGACGCCTCTTCAATTGGAAGCAAACAGCTTAAGGCGCTTGAAATTCAGAGTGACGTAGGAGAGCTGCTTAGCGATATTGAATCGATTCTTTCTCAACGAACTCGAACCAGTTACGACGAAAGCAAGAGCATCAAACAAGGAAGAACATTGTTCCTGTCAGCAGTTATCGGCGGTTTTTTGATCAACATGTTGATGAGCGCAGGACTCTTGCTTTTGTTCGCCAGGGATTTCGCAAAACGTTTCAACGTAATTATCGATAATACAAACAAACTACCGTCTGGAGAAAAGCTCAATCCTCCGCTTGAAGGAAAAGACGAGTTGGCAGCACTCGACAGATTCTTTCATAAAATGACAAATGAGCTACGAGAAATTGAAGCACGAAAAGAACAGCTTGTGGCGATGGTGACCCACGACCTTCGTAATCCACTAGCAGCTCTAAATTTAGCACTGGGCGCGCTCTGCTCGGGTGTTTACGGGGAGCTGAATGATGATCAGGAATATAGACTGGAGAGCTCAGTCCGGGTCGTAAAACGACTAACAGGTCTCGTGAACGACATCCTTGATCTGGAAAAACTGAAATCCGGAAAGTTGAAACTTACTCTGTCATCTGTGAGAATCGATGATGTGGTTGAAGACTGTATCAACGAACTTGAGCCGATCGCAAAAGCAAAGAGTGTGCAGTTAAAGGCAGAGAGCTGCAATGAAATGATTGTTGCTGATCCCGAAAGACTAGCACAAGTAATCATCAATTTGCTCGGCAATGCAATTAAGTTCACTGGCAAAGATACAGCTATAGAAATAGACTACGAGAGAGAAGAATCCTTTCTGAAAGTAAGAATTCAGGACCATGGACCTGGCGTTCCAGAGAATTTCAGAGAAGTCATATTTCTTCCATACGAGCAGGTTCCAGACGATAAGCGCTCCAAGAAAGGCAGCACAGGTCTTGGTTTACCGATTGCAAAAATGCTCGTTGATTTGCACGGTGGTAAAATCGGAGTCGATAGTAATTCTCAAGGCAGTACATTCTGGTTCACAGTACCTGCAGCTGAGATAGAAGCCCTTTGAGTAATTGATATGGCCAAAGTTTTGATCGTTGACGATGACAAAGACACAAGAGAGCTTGTGAGAGATATTTTGCAGCAAGAACGTCATGGCGTTGACTGCTGCAGTACGGCTGAAGAAGCCTGGGACTTTATCAAGACATACGACTATGATGTTTTGATCTTCGACTGGGAAATGCCTGGCATGACAGGTCCTGAACTCTTGCAAAAATACCGACAATCGGGCGGCGCAACTCCTGTAATAATGCTAACTGCAAGAAGCTCTTCTCCTGACAAAGTTAAAGGATTTGACAGCGGAGCCGATCGTTACCTTACAAAACCAATTGACCATTTAGAACTCAATGGTTTCATTCGAGCAGTTTTGCGTAGGGCTCCTATCGATGAGCCAGGATCAATTTCCTGTGGCGACCTCGAATTGTCTAGCGGATCCAGTAAGGTCTCATGCAACGGAAACTCAATTCAACTGAGCAAAAGAGAATGCGATGTATTGGCATTGCTTTTTTCAAACCAAAAGCGAATAATTGCTCATGAAGAACTGAGAGCGACTGCCTGGCCCGATTCTGTTGATATCAGCAGCGGTACCATCCGAGTATTTCTTACAAGCCTTAGGGAGAAACTTAGCTCAATCGGCTCCAAAATTCAGATACTAAACGTAAGGGGATACGGGTACCAGATCAAGATCTGATACCTGCAGGATGAGCCAGAAAAAACTGTTTAGTTGAACGCTGTTATGCGCTTACCATCAGGTCCTGTAACATAGGGAGCGTTTGATCGCAGGGCATCTGGAGAGGCATTTATACCAGCCCATAAGCAAGCACTTGGGTCTGGTTGATTGCCTGCAACATCATTGTTATTTGCTGTTCCACCCAGGTTAGCAAAATTCAGTCCGGAATCAGTTTGAAAACCGTAGGCAGGCAACATCACAACCTGCGTAGCATCGGTAACGGATGGATTCGATTGTGAAGGGTCGATTAGTTTGAAACCAAAACGAACAAACGCTGGGGGTGCCTCCGACGCACCTGATGCAACGCCAACAGCTTTAATATCGGCCATCTTCGGAAGCACGCCAGCGATATCGGCGGGTAAACTAACATTGCTCAACTCCACCTGGACCTTGGTCATCGAAAGATTTGAATCTTGCAATTCGTTCGATAGTACCTTGATGTTGATACCGGCAGAGTGTGGAATGTGAAGTACATCCGCTAAATGCTCTGCATAGCTTTGAGCCAGTTTCTGGCTTTCACCAGCGTTTGCCGCCTGAAATTGCGGACGTGCAGCGCCAAGAAAATAGCTACGTCGTCCAACAAGTTTGGCGACCTCTTCTGCTATGACTTGAGCTTTTCCAGTGTAGTCGTAAAAGGCATATCCATTCAAACAGACGGCAGCTACAAGCAAAAACAGAACGCTAGCAACCGACAAAACAGCAGCAACTCCAGCTAAAGTAGCGCCATTGTTTTTTCGGCTCTTTCTCATGATTCCCTTGCTTCGCATTCGTCTCACCTCAGATTCCCTTCAGTGTTAATAAGTTAACAGAGAAACGTTAGCCATCTGTGACATAAGCTGCTCTTTCTGAAAGAACGATTCCAAAGAAAAGAGTCCAGCTGAGTGGACTCTTTGAATAAAGCTGATTTGTTTCTGGGACTCATTTGAGAATCAATCAGAGATCCCCTCTCGAAAAAGCGGACACCAGGGACATTTCAATTGAACGAAAGAATTTGTTTTCCGTTCGGTCCCGTAATGTATGGCGCATTCGAGCGCAGTTGTCCATTTATCCCAGCCCACAAACAGTAGCGAGGATCTGGCTGATTACCTACCACATCATTGTTATTACTAGTGCCACCGAGATTGGCGCTTGTCAGTCCTGAGTCGGTTTGAAAACCATAGGCGGGAATCATAACGACCTGCGTGTTGTTAGTAACGGAGGGATTAGATACAGAAGGATCTATTAGCTTAAATCCAAGCCGAATGAACGCCGGAGGGGCATCGACTTGTTCGGATGCGATACCAACTGCTGAAACACTAAAGAACTCAGGAAAGATAGAACGAAACTTAAACGGCAGCGGAATCTGCGACATTGACACGGTAACAGGAGTAAACGCAACACCGTTAACCTGTTCATCAGGCGCATCAGGAAAAGTGACTACAGGAGAAATTGGCAAACCGTAAATTTCACCAAGTCTTTTCGCATAGTCATTTGCAAGTTCTCTAGTCTTTGCTAGACCACTGCCGGTGCGCTGAAATAGCGGGCGACGAGCACCCAACCAGAATGTACGATTGCTTACCTGCTTCGCAACTGCATTTGCAATGACTTGAATCTTTGCTCCATAAACCATATAGCTGAAAGTGTTAACCGCAAAGGCAGAAACAAGCACCAAGAAAATACTAATAACGGTCATGCCGGCTGCAGACTCAAAAAGAACACTGCCGTTTACTCTTCTGCCTTTCTTTCTATTTCTATATTTAGCGCTCATCACTCACCTCAAATTCCGGTGCCCTGTTCTAAACAATTTAGACGCACAACGTTAGCTGATTGTGAAATCGTGAAAGCGGTTATAGAAACAGCAGCCAGCTGAGACTATTCGAAGAAGATCCAGCCGTGGGGCATATTTGAAAAGGCGTACTGTGTTACTGAGGAAAACTCTTCTTCGGGACGCAGAATTGTGTTGGGAAACGATGGCTGGTTCACGCTGTCTGGATAATGCTGAGTTTCGATGCAAAATCCTGCATAGGCGTTGTAGGCGCCACCCTTTCCTACGATGGAGCCATCAAAAGAGTTGGCAGTAAAGAACTGGAAGGCTGGCTGGTCTGTGTATACGCTCAAAACACGCCCAGAATCTGGATCGATGACCGCACCTGCGCTTCCTATGACTCCAGGGCTCCCATTAATGATGTAATTCAGATCGTACCCGCCTGCCTTTTCGATTCGAGCGCCTATCTTCGTGAGACGCCTGAAATCGAACGGAGTGTTGTCCACAGGAGCTATTTCTCCCGTCGGAACAAGGCTGTCATTCAAAGGAGTGTATAAATTCGAGTTGAAACTGACCACGTGAGATAGGACATTTCCGTTGCCAGCGCCTGCAAGATTGAAATAGCTGTGGTTAGTCAAATTTACAGGAGTAGGCTTATCTGACTTCGCTCTGTATTTAATGAAAACAGAATTGCTCTCATCTAGTGCGAAAGTAATCTCAACCTTCAAATTTCCAGGAAACCCCTCTTCCATGTCGGGGCTAAGGTAGCTCATTTCTATCCAAGCATTTGCTGGAGTGTGTCCAGTATCTTCGACCTTCCAAACCTTCTTGTCAAAACCAACATTGCCACCATGGATGGTACTAGTGCCCTTATTAGCCGCAAGCTTATAGGTCTTACCGTCAAGCTTGAACTGGGCGTTACTTATTCGATTAGCATATCGCCCAATGGTTGAGCCAAAGCGAGGATGTTTGGCAACATACGATTCCAAATTATCAAAACCCAGACAGACGTTGACTGTCTCACCATGGAGATCGGGAACCAGGCACTCTGTAATGACAGCGCCATAATTTATGACCTTCAAAACCATCCCACGAGAATTTCGCAATGTGTATTCTCGAATCTCGGTTCCATCAGAGAGTACTCCAAAGACTCGAGATTCCACAGAAGGTAGAGCAATTGCGCCCTGTTCGGTCATTCCTCACAACTCCAATCAGCCCAGAGATTATACTCTGAGACTATTCCACAATTCCCGGTGATGGCTCTCATGCTTTAACCAAGAACGAGCTGCAATTGCTCAGGTTGCCAACGATAGAATTGATTAACTAAATGAAATCTCTACCGGCAATCAGACCTTCATCAAGAAATGACCGCGTGGAAAGAAGTGTCATTGCTGGCACTTTTCACCTGCTTCTTAGTGGCGTTTTCTTTTGGAGTGCCCCATGAAACCTGGCTCTCTTCCGATCTTCTCGAACTTAACGGGAGCGATTCCGATACCATCAGAAGTAATTCCGAGTCTTCGTCCTACAGCTGTAGAAAGGTCAATTGCGCGTCCCTTAACGAACGGACCAGCATCGGTGTACACGGCTTCCGTGCTCTTTTCCCCGCGCGTTATTTTTATAACGTCTCCGAAACGGAGCCCCATGGCTTTAGCAACCTCTGGTTTGATGGCGACAGTAGGCTCATTGGGATTGAAATGACGGGTAGAAGCCGTCGTATGACCGGAGCTGTAAACTGAAGCAATAGTGGATTTTTCTGGTTGCTTCTCTGTAACTGGAATAAACTTCGAGCCTAACGGCCCAAGCTTTTGCTCTACCGGTTCTGCCTTTTCAGGCTTTGGAGCATCCTTGCCAGGCTCAGCTTTGGAGTCTTTTGGATCTTCTTTTTTAGGTTCTACTTTAGGCTCAACCTTTGGCTCAACTTTTGGTTCTACTTTTGGCTCAACCTTAGGTTCGAGTTTTTTCTGGTCATCTTGCTTAGGCTCAACTTTCTTTGGCTCGTTGTTTTGCTTTTGCTCTAACTTAGAAACTACGCTCTTCTGGAGAGCTTCGTCCTTGATATTAGCAATGACTTTGTCATAGTTCTGCTCGTTCAGGAGGCTGCGACCAACAGAAAGGCTCTTCATATGGGGATCTTTGTTAGCAGTCTCCTCGTTGTACTGGCTTCTCATAGCCTTCACTAGCGCCATCTTCTCTTCTTGTGATGCACTCTTACCCAACAAACGTTCTGCTACCTGATATGGTCCTTCCTTTGATTGAACGAGTCCATCTTTTTCCTGTGCTTCCGTCAGATGCTTGGAAGAAGTTTTGTCGGGGTCTAATATCTTCTGACCACCGTTTCTGACATCATCAACTCGCTCAGCAGCAGTTTTCTTATCAACAGCGCCCTGATGCATGTCGAAGAGGTCTTTTGCACCAGGGGTGGTGTCAACGAGAGAAAGCGTTGGCAAGCCGAGAGATTTTTCGTCAGCAGCTATTGCCGAAGGTCTTTCGTTTTTGCGAATATCATTTGCTTGTTCTTGCAATGCACCAGTTGCTTGTCTTTCTTCAGACCCTTCTCTGGATTTATCACGCACAGCTGCTTCAGAATTATCACGAACATTTTCGTTGCCCATTGTCCAATCCGCTCCCCGTAACTGAATTGACTGAGCCGACGCCGCGCGAACAAGGTAGATGCTTGTCGCGAATTTCATTTAATGAGTAAAAGGTCCCAGTGATTTAATTGTGGCAAAATTTTGGCAAGATACACTGTTCAATCACACACTCATTAACGCCCGTTAATGGTGGAATTGTTCTCATGGTGCAGCCCAAAGTGTTTATGAGTACTAATTTTTGCGGATTTTCGTACACTGTTTCGCGTATTGGGACGCTGATTACCGGAAGCTCACGAGTCCACAATCAAGCCATCTGTATCAACTTGTAATTCCATAAGCTGGCATGGAGTCTTTTGACCTTCAACCCAGGACTCCAACTGTTGAATTACACCCGTCTTGTAGCGTTCATTCACAATTGTCAGCATGGTCGGACCGCTTCCACTAAGTACCGTTCCCAGCGCATCGCTTTCTTGAAGGTATTTTCTAAGATCTGCTAATTCTGGCACAAGCTTTCCTTTATAAGGCTCATGCAGGCGATCCCTCAAAGCAGCTCGCATTCCCTCATCGTCGCCAGCTGCCACTGCTTCTACAAGCAGTGCGGCTCTCTGAACATTCATTATCGCATCTTTATAGCTAACAGATGCGGGAAGCGCAGCCCGGGCCTTTTTGGAAGAAACCTTATATTGCGGCATCACCGCTATTAGTTTCCACTTATCAGGCCAGACCAATTTCCTTGGCAGATAATCGCCCGGAATTATGTTAGGAGCACAGAGGGTAAATCCCCCAAAAACAGAGGCACAAGCGCTTTCAGCGTGCCCTTCGACTTTCAACACGAGGTCAAATATTCGTCCCTTTTCCAAAGGAATTCCACTCAACGCTAGTGCTGCTGTAACACCAGATATAGTGGCAGTGGCACTCGACCCCAGTCCAACAGAAACTGGAATGCCTGACTCTATAGTGACGCTCAAGCACGACAGGAGACGAGGATCTTGCGGCCAGGCATGTTCAATGACTTTAGCAATCAAGTTAGTGGAGTCACTCGGAACTTGCTCAGCGATACTACCCCTCAGAACAATTTCAATACCTTGTTTTTTTCTCGGAGCCTGAACCTTTACGGACACACGGAGATAGAGATTTACAGCTAAACCGAAGGTTTCAAAACCAGGACCAAAATTTCCCACAGCAGCAGGAACTTTAATCGTTAGCCCCTGACTGCTACCAATCTCCGAAGAACCCGCTGATTGAACTTCTTCTACCGGTTCATTTTCATCAAATTGGCTCACGAATTGCCTTGACCTGACTGCGCTAAACCACCTTATGATAGCATCACGCGGCGTCTTAAATTTTCACATTGCGCAGGTCTAGAATTTTTAATTCGCTGCGATCGAACACCATTTGCCCTTTCACATTTTTTGCTTTATCAACAATTAGAGCAAGCATACTTGAGTCAGCAGACCAGATGAGTTGTGGATCAAGACACCCGTCAGCCGAAGGATCCACCGGATTCTTCAGCTTCACTATCACTTTGCCTGTTTTAACAGCTTGCACTTCAATGTTATCGGTTTGAAGAATACGGAACTTTTTGTCAGGACTATAAATGTATGGAGGCGTTCGACGGTCCTCAATCCGAATCTGTTTACCAGTCTTAGTATCAAGTTTCAGATGCTTTTCGTCGTCAAAAACCTCAATCATATTGTCAGAGGAAAGCTTTGCTTTGAAATCGGCTTCAGAATTAGCTTTGCTTTTATAAAGAACTTTCACGCCATTCGTGCAATTGACAATTTCTTTGGCATAGGCATCGGACATGTAAACACCAGGTTTCAAGGGAATTTCTCGCACTGCAATCAACTGATCTTCCGCCCAGAATGGTGTTCGAATCAAGTCGGGTAGCTTGTGGTGCTCTGCTGGTTTTACTCCAGCTTTGAATTTACCGGTACTGAGATCAATCAAACCTAAACCAACGCATCCACCATAATCGCCATTTACCACATCACAAATTTCGTATGCTAAGCTTCGCCCATCAGGGCTCAGCATCGGCGTATCGAGATAGCCTTTAGCTGGTTTTGCCAAGACTGAAATCTTCTTAGTCAAATTATCATAAGCGCAAATTTCATTCATCTCCTGGGTTTTCGCTAACACGCGCTTGCCCGTGATAGAGGTTTTCTGGCTTGAGTAGAACACTCGGCTATCATCTCGCGAGCTGACCGGATTCCAGCCAAAGTCAATCTTCTCTGCTTTTCCCTGCGGTATCGATATAGAAACTACTTCGGGATCATTCCAGCGAGGATCTTTCTTAGCGCGGGCATCCATCGCTATGATTTCCTTTTCTCCGTAAGCTTCCGCCTCGTGTCCGTCAGGCATATGAGCGCGCCTGCAGATCAGAATAGACTTGCCATTCTTGAAAAAACTTGCGCTCGATATTTCCGTGTTTGGCGCGGACCAGAGGGTTTTGAATGAAATCTTGTTAGAGCCTTCTGCCAGGGAGATATTGGGCGAAGCAAGCATCAAAGCAAAAGCTGCCAGAAATAAGGAATACTTCTTCAAACAAAAGACCTCCAAAATAGCCGCACAAAAGTCTTTCACATTTTTATTTGATTGCCTAGATGTTTACAAGTAAGCAATTCTTGTTATACGAAAGGGGAAGGCAAAATAGGCTCTTCTAACAGACTGTAATTTAGAACAAAGGCAAGGCAAAACTGCGATAATCTATAGAGACGGGAGTTAAACTCATGGCTGAGCAATTCGATAAGCAAAGCAGCATTGCTAAGTTAGCAAGCATTCTCGGTCTTTCCGAAGAAGAGGCTAAAGAGATATTGCACGAGCGCCTTCCATCAAGCATATCGCCCATGTCCGCCTCAAAAAGTAATAAGAAGAGCATTCCACTGTTTCAATGCAAAATCATTGCTGTTGATCAACAAAGTTATTCGGTGTTCGTTCCAAGCACTGGATGGTTAGGTGTGCTGAATTCTGCGACAGCGTTCACTGTAGGAGAAACAGTAGTCTGTCGGTACATGGGAAAAGAAGGCGACAGGCATATGTTTTTGCACACCAATACGAAATCAAATCTTCCATTCAATCTACTAGTTCCAGACCTGAGAAAAAAAACTTAGGCATCAAATACAGTGGCATCACTAAACCACCAAATTTGCCAGCTGATCGTCACATTTCACCCAAGAGCTTTTTCCTGGTCTTCTCGAAGCTTGGAAAGACGGCGTAACCAGCTCTCCACATTTTCGTAATTCTTCGCGTAATCGTATGCGATATTCTTTTGGGTACAGTGACTCTCGCATTTAATCATCCAGCGATTTTCCTCTACTGGTTCAAAGCTTACTTCGACTTGTTCGCCAGCCGAACGCCAGCTGTTTCCCGTTGATGCAGTTAGCCCCGGTTGGTCGCTTTCCTCTGCCACAGACTTTAAATTTGGCACCGCCAGCAGTGCCTCACGACAGAGGCGTCTGACATCTCGAAGACTGCCTTTAAGCTCTATGGTTCGGGTTTGCTCAAGTTCCCAAATTTCTTCATAACGACCGTGGGCTACTGTCAAGCGCATGGTCAAATCAGTCAGAAGGAATACAAGTGCCATAAAGCAACCAAACGCCAGCCCGATGACAATCGCTGACTGAATTGCCATTTCTATTGCTGTTATCTGGTCTGACCGCAGGACAACCAGAGCAATAAAGGCGAGCATGCCAATGCCACCGCCAACCCCAAAAATGGAGACGACGACAGCTCTGATAATTCTTGCCAGGTATCGTGCCATTTTATTGTCACCAGCCGGGCGAGGACTACACAAAAGTGCTCAAACTGGAAGTAAAGTCAAATAGTAAAATTCGTAGCCCCTGTACTCATCTTCCCACAAATTGCTGAAAATGTGCGGTGCAAACGAAGGCAAGAGCCTAAATTAGGACTCTTCTTCGTCCTGTTCAATCTTATCTTGTTCTTGTTTACTGCACCAACGCAAATATTTTGCGACTATATAAAATGGCGGAAACGCAATCAGCGCTAGAAAGAGCTTCATAAGTAACCCTGCTGAATTCATTTTATCCTCCCATCAAGATGCAATTGTTGCAGATAGCGCGAACTAACCGTCGTCGGACTCGTCTTCTTCTGAAAGATCAGACCCACTTTCAGCTAGCTCTTCCAGTTCTGTAGGCACAATTTCAAGTTCTTCCACAGATATTGAAGCAGCTGAATTTTTCTTATCATCCTCTTCTTCAGCGTCTTCAGCCAGCAAACTGTCAACAAAGTCTTCAACAGAACTATCAGAATCGTAGTCTGCTTCTCTTGCCTCTGCAGCGGCAGCCATTTTCGCCTGGTTGGCGAGTCGGGCTTGAGCTTTCTCCGCAGCTGTGCGCTTGGGAAAGAGCCTGGCTCGACACTTTGTGCAGAAACAGAAGCTGCCTTCACTCAAATGGCCGAAGTCAGCCATTTTGAAACCGACCGGCAGGTAAGCTTTAGTCGAAACTAATCGTCGTTCGAGCCCTTTCAGCTTTCGCTGAAAAATTCGGACATACTCGTGCTTGCAAGGAGGTGTTTCAGCACTTTCCATTAGACAGGCATCCCTTTCGCTATATCTTGCTGATAGTCTAACACTTAGCAATTATATGCACACGGTAAGCGCAGAAACAGCGCAACGCCTGGCAGTCTAAGTTCATGATTTAATAAACAGATACAAGAAACGAGAGCGGGAGAGTCGTCATAGCCGGAAACCTACACGACGAATCGAATACAAGTTCGTCAGCTACTGTGAAGCGAAAGCCTCCTAAGTGGCTCTGGATCTTGCTCGTGCTCTTGTTGGCTCCTCTTGCTTTTTTCATACATATTCCTCAAACGCCTCTGGAAGAAGCGATTTCGTTGATTAAAGCGAATCGCGCGGCGGCGGCCTTGCCTATTCTTGAAGACCTGGCTCAAAAACAGCCCGATAGCAGCATGTACCTTCCCTGGTTGGCGCAATGTTACCTGAGTACTGACAGACTCGCAGAAGGAAGAACTGCATTAGATACGGCGATTAAGCAAAAAATTTCTTGCCAGACAATTACGCCCATTGTTTTGAATTTCTCAAAGTATTACCGACAAAGGTTCGATTTTGGTGAAGCAGAAAAGCTTCTGAACTCGACCATTCCTCTCTGTCCAAGCACCGATTTTCTAGAAGAAAGAAAAACAATCTATACAGAATGGTCAGACGATGAGGCAAAAAAGGGGGAAATCGCTCAAGCGATTTCGCATCTAGAAACACTTGCGAGCATGGAAGGCTCACGCTCAGACAAACAAACACATACGCTAGCAGAACTATACCGACAACAAGCGGCTATTGAAGAAACACAAGAAGGCAACGATAACAAAGCCATAGAATTATTGGAAAAGAGCCTGACCTTTGCCGATGAGCCAGCTAGCAGAATTGCACTTGCAAATCTCTATACAAAAAATGGCGAATGCGCAAAAGCTAACACACATTTGAAACTTGTTTGCAAAGCTGACCCAAACAATCTTGAAGCGCGCCACAAATTAATAGACCTCTCAATTAAAACCGAAGACTACCAGGGCGCACAAGAAGCCGCTTCTGAGCTTGCAGATAAAGAGCACAGCGTCGAAAATTATCAAATGCTGGCGTCAATCGATATGAAATTAGCTAACTATGCCGGCGCAGTTAGAGCACTGGAGGAAGCCAGCAATCTTTCGCCCAAGGACCTCGACTTGATGAAGAATCTTGAGTCAGCGCTTGTCGATTGGCAACTTGAGCTGACTAAGAAGAACAAGCTTGAGGAATCACTCAGCGTCAAGAGCCGCATAGAGCGAGTGGCAGAAATGATCAAAGCCCTACAAAAAGAATTGAACCCTGAAGCTGAACCTATTAAGGCAACTGAGAATCCTGATAGCCTGCCCGGCAATCCGCCTATTTCATTGGCGACCTCGCGAATCTGGCTGTCTAAGGGGAGCTTTACTCCGGAAGGGGAAATTAAACTAAAGAATATTGGCAGCGACCCTATTGCTGATCTTTCTTTGACAGTCGCTTTTTATGACAAAACATCAAAGAAGAAGATGGGCACCGTGACTGTTTCTGCAGCAGGAAGTAGCCATCCGATGCTAGCAGGACAGACAAGAGTGCTTTACTTTTCTTGTCCGAATATCGTCAGAGCTGAGCACCAGCTATCAGTGTTGATCTATTGGAAGGGCAGATTGATAAGGGAATTGCCAGTCGTAAAAGAACGTTAGTTAGAAGCACAGAGAAGAGCGATGATACCAAGTTTAGTTCTAGACCCATCTTGCAAGTTCGAAGAATTTAGTATTCAGGCAGAGAAATTCCGCGTGCGCACATGGGGAAACGTCGACGAATCATCCGCTGTAGCACTGCTTGTGCACGGGCTGGGAGCGCATAGTGGATGGTTTGAAGCAGCAGCAAAAGAGTTAGCCTCTCGACATTTTTTTGTCATTGCATACGATCAGAAAGGTTTTGGATCACGCTCTGACAAAGGGTTGCATTCATACCGCGATTGGATTTCTGATCTGGTTGAGCTGGTAAATTCGATCAAAAAGAAGTATGCGACTTTGCCGTTTTATCTGATGGGAAACAGTATGGGCGGGCTCGTTGTTATGGCGAGCAGCGCTTTAGTTGAGCCAGATGGCATCGTAATATTTTCACCAGGATTTGACGGGCATCCAAAAACTTTTTCACTTCCGTACAAAATCAGATCAGTTCTCTCTGCACTTCTGAGTCCTCAGAAAGAAGTCGCATTGCCATATGGATTTGAAATAGTTACGAGAGACAAAAATGTCCTAACTTGGCTGGACAACGACACTTCCAAGAAAGTAGCTGTACCTGGGTATATGCTTTTTGAGTTACTCAAGTTATCAAAACACGTACTTGCAAATCTGAAGTCCGTGAATGTTCCAATATTGATGATAACCGCAGGACAGGAAAAAGTCGTAAACAATGAGGTAAATGAGCGCCTGTTCAAGCGCCTGACGGCACCCTTCAAAAAGCACGTTCACATGACAGACGCCTGGCATGACCTCATGTTTGACCCTCAGGTTGACGAAGTCGCTGATGAAATCAAAAACTGGATTGATGAATTAGACAAATCACGCAGGAAATAGGCTTAACGAACGCTCAGAAAACTTGCTTAAGAAAAGCACATTCTATTGCCTTTGTTTCAATATGAAAAAACTCTTTACGAGCTTGAAATGACCAGCCTTTCGAAGTTGTCAGCTATTGGCACTGTTCATGAGATTGGGACAATTTGAGACCTCTCGATAACTGAATATAATGAACTTGGAACATTCGCTTTCAATTGAACGGTCTACAGACCATCAAGCGTCAAAGGAGCAATTCGTGGCACAGTCTCTAGCCCATCTTCTGCAAGAACGAGCTGCACAATCAGCTAGTAAAACGGCGTTGCGCTACAAAGAGAATCGCGCACCATATCGTGATATGAACTGGCAAGACTTCAGTATGCTGGTCAGAGATATGGCTTATGGACTCATGTCCCTGGGCCTGCAGTCAGGCGAAACTGCCGCCATCCTGGCGCCGACCTCGCATCACTGGGTTGCAGCCGATATGTCAATTATCACCGCAGGTGGTGTGTCTGTTCCGATATATCCAACCAGCTCAAGTTCGGACCTTGAACACATTCTGAACAACTCCGAAGCGAAAGTTGTCTTCGTTTACAACGAGCAATTGCTCAATCGAATACTCTCTGTCAAAGCAAAGATTCCAAAAGTAGAGAAACTCGTTCTGATGACGGCACCTGGAAAAGGTAAGTCGATTACAGAGCTAGGTGTCGACGCTGATTTGCTCATTGGAGTAGAGCATCTCCTCGAGCTAGGACGTGCACTCGAAAAGAAAGAAGAGCTGTTAGAGAGCAGGCTCAATGAACACAGCAGAGAAAAGCTCGCCACAATCATCTACACATCTGGCACCACGGGCACTCCTAAAGGAGTGATGCTCACACACGACAACATACTCAGCGTGCTGGAAGATCTGCCAGAAATACTGCCAATTGGTGGTGAAGACACGTTTTTATCCTTCCTACCTCTCTCCCACGTTTTTGAAAGAATTTGTGGAGAATACTACTGGATATACAGTGGATGCACATGTGCTTATGCCGAAGGCATTGAACATGTGGCAAAGAACATGGGGGAAGCGCAGCCGACTGCCATGCTCGTCGTCCCACGTATTCTCGACAAGATTTACAGCAAAGTCCGTGCGGGCATCGATGGTGCTTCTGGCAGAGCCAGAAAAATGATCGAATGGGCGCTTGAAGTTGGCAAAGAAGTTCAAAATCACAAGAACTCTTCGAGAAAAGTGGGTTCCTTGTTGAAAGCAAAATACTGGCTAGCTGAAAAGCTGGTTCTCAGCAAACTGAGAGAGCGCATTGGTCCTAAACTTCGCCTAATTGTCACCGGTGGAGCACCAGCCACCAGAGAAGTAGTTGAATTCTTCAACGTCGTTGGCATCTCAGTTTTGGAAGGCTATGGACTCACAGAAACAGCTGCGCCGACAAATGTTAATCGCATGGACAAAAATAAGTTTGGAACAGTTGGACCTAAAATCAAATGCGTTGAAATCAAAATCGCTGAAGATGGAGAAATCTGCTTTAAGGGACCAAGCATATTCAAAGGCTATTACAAGGCTGAAGATATGACTTCTGAAGTCTTCAACGACGAATGGTTCTGCACTGGTGATATTGGCGAAGTTGATAGCGACGGTTATTTGAAAATTACAGATCGCAAGAAAGACATCATCGTTAACTCCGCCGGAAAAAATATTGCTCCTCAAAAAATCGAAAACGTGCTCAAAACCATTCCGCTGATTTCGCAAGCTATTGTGTTCGGTGATAAGAAGAAGACTCTAGTAGCCTTGCTAACGCTTGACGAGCAGGCTAGCTGCGAATTTGCAAATGAAAAAGGTTGGGTCTACAAAGACTTCGCTGAACTCACCGGACATACTGAGTTCAACAAATATCTTAAGAGCGAAATCAACAAGAAATGTGCAGTTCTTGCAGACTACGAGCGAGTGCGCAACTTCTCCATCCTTTCGCAAGAGCTATCTGTTGAGAATGGCGAATTGACGGCTACACTCAAGATAAAACGCAATGTGCTCAAAAACAAATACAAGGAATTGATTGAATCTCTCTACAAAGAGGAATCGGTTCTCGCAGCGACCAAATAGTTTCGTGCCTGGCAAAGGAGTTCGTGATGGAAGCACTAGAGCTGGAAATCGATCTGGATGCGTCTGTCCCTGAAGTCTGGAAAGCCTGGACAACTGAAGAGGGCTTGCGCTCATTCCTTGCACCCGCCTGCAAGATCGAAATCAAACCGGACGGTCCCTTCGAAATCTTCTTCTTTCCAGACAATCCGCCAGGAAAACGAGGCGCAGACGGACAGAGAGTAATGGCAGTCGAGCACGAAAAAATGCTCAGTTTCACCTGGAATTTTCCCGAAGACCTGCCTGAAATAAGAGAGCAGAGAACGATTGTAATTCTCAAATTCCTGCCCAGAGGCACGGGTAGCAAGCTCAAGCTTATTCAGGCTGGCTGGGGTGATGGTGCGGATTGGCAGGAAGGTCGTAAGTACTTCGAATATGCCTGGGGTAAAGTTGTTTTCTCCCGATTGAAAGAAGCGCTGGATAAGCACCCCGCATGAAAACGAGAAGACAGTGACTGACCTAATTCAGACCCATCTGATGAACATGGATGGGCTATAGCCAAACGTGTCACACAAGACGGGACATTAGCAGGCATCATTCGATTTAGAATGAATGTACTGCGAAAGCGCGACAAATTTCCAGATCGACTCACTCAAAGTTGAATCGAGAGATTCGCAAAAAGCGAAAGAATCCAAATGCATTGCAGAAGAATTCGATAAGCTCATTCACTGAATCAAATCATCATCAAAAGTAAAGGGCGATGCTTTCGCACCGCCCCTCGAATTTCATTTTGCCCGCTTAGCTCAGGGCGCTTTTTTCAGAAGCAGCTCTGTCAGCTTTGTCGAGGGCGATGATTCGCAGTACTCTGGAACGTCCTGCTTCGAGTACGAAGAGTGTTCCGTCCTGGCTGAAGGTAACCCCGGTCGGGTTGACCAATCCGCTGAGGAAAGTATCTACCTTGCCGTCACGATTGACGCGATAAACCATTCCCGAGCGTCCAGCTGTCACATAGATGCGTCCGAGGCTGTCGATAGCGAGGTTGCCATCAAATCCATCCGCGAAGTTAAAGGCTTCCGGTTCCGCCACTTGCACTCTAGCCAGCTCTCTACCTTCGAGTGTTCGTTTCACCACTGAGCCTGTTGAGTGCTCTAGTCCCCAGAGATGACCGTCCTGGTCGATGAGTAGCCCCTGAGTTCCATGACCTGCTCCGCCGACCACGACTTCGTAGTCACCTGCGCGGTCAATCTTGAAGATGCCACCAGTGTTGGAGGGGAAGTTTGATACAACCACGTCATCACTCTGTGTGAGCACCAGGTCTGAGAGGAAAGTGCCGCCGCCGGTCAAGCTGCCATCGAGCTGGGCGAGAACTCTGCCACTCTTGTTCGGGTCGATTTTGTAAACCGTTCCCTGAATTGTTGCTACGTAAAGAACGCTCTTGCGGTCGAAACGTAGACCTGAAATTGTTGTGTTGCCGCGAATGCGAGCATATTCAGTCATCTGTCCAGCGGAATCGATATGCCATACGCTGCCGTCAACAGCGAAGTAAATTCCACCTGGTCCTGGACACATTCTGGAAAACCGATTGGAGAATGATGCATTCAATTGCGAAAGCACTCTCACCGCGTATCCACGGGGTGGCTCCGGCAGGTCTACAACTGCCAGCGCTGGCGTACTATTTTTTTCGGCGTCAAAGCTGACAGTGATGTCTTCATCAGAATCTTCAACTTCGGCACTTGTGATGTCGATGTGCAGAATCAAATGCAGAGGCACCAGAATTCGGCGAATGTGGATCTGACCATCGCTTTCATGGGAATACGATTCCATGTCAATGTGGTCGTGATCAACGTTAAGAACACGCCCGGTAACCGTGTTATGGCATCCCATTCCGTACCAGATTTGAATCTTTTGGCGATTCTCGACGAATGTTTGAAGTCTTGTTCTGAAGCTCATATCGTTCCCCTAATGACACAGGCATTACTGCCTTTGGTCTCCTTGGTCGGCCGTTTCTATCAGTCTGCTTCTCGGTACCATTCTTGTCGGTCCACGATTAAGGCGTGGTTCCAGAATTGTTCGAGCTTGTATTTGTTTCGTTCGTCCTCCTGGAGGATGTGAACTATGATGTTCTCAAAATCCAGTAGAACCCAACGACCCTCTGTCTTACCCTCGATTGACTTCGCTCGAAGTCCGAGTTTTCCCAACTCTTCAACTATCGCGTCTGCAATAGCTCTGACCTGGGTAGACGATTGTCCGCCTGTAATCACAAAGTAATCAGCAAGTGGTGTCACCGTCTGCACATCAAGAACGAGAGTAGATGTTGCTTTCTTCGATTCTGCAGCATTTGCCGCAGTAAACGACACGTGTCTCGAGTCAGTCTGCTTTGTTGCTGAAGCCGTCTCTGTCAACGTTTCTCTCACTCTAATCCGCTACTCTGTATTTGTTCCCAAAAAAATTCGGGATCTCACACGATCCAAGGGGAAAATATCGTAATTTTACGCAGTTCAAAATCATCGATCTACCCCCAAAATAATAGGGCTTTTGAACGCCACTTTTCAAACGGGGTGGTGCATCGAGCCAGTTGCAAAGATGTCGATGCGAGCTAATTATCTTTGCAAAGATTTTTTTGAAACTTATGCCGGACCCGCTTAGCAACCCGCCCAATATCACTTTGCAAGCACCCCGATTTGCGGCTTGTTAAGCGGCGAAATTTATCAGTTCTGGGCTTGTCCTGTGCCCCAGAGTGCTGTATCCTTGCGGGTTACGTGAATTAGCTCGTATGCCGAGTGGAGGAGTCTCAGTGAACAAAGCAGATTTGGCTGCAGAAATTGCGGCTAGAACAAACAATACAAAGAAGTCGGTAGAAGAAATGATCGGTGTGCTCACCGAAGTGATTGTCGAAAAAGTTGCCGCTGGCGAGCGAGTTACACTGGTTGGTTTCGGAGCGTTTGAACCACGAAACAGACAGGCAAGAGAAAACAACAATCCTCAGAACCCGGGTGGACCAAAGATTCACGTCCCCGCACAAAGAGTGCCGGCGTTCAAGGCAGGAAAAGAATTCAAAGACCGCGTCAAATAGTCAATGGTCGGCCAAGAAAAATAGTAGTAGCAGGGGGAGAAGCAGTTCTCCCCCTCTTTCATTTCTGCTCTCGAGACCATTTCCTTTAGCTCTTCTGCAGAATCCCGTTTCATTGGGAAGGAGAGCCGGTGCTGGTCTGGAGGAGGATGGATCCCATCACTCATCGCTTAGATATCCAAATGGATAGCACCCTCGTTCTCATGGCGGAAGCACAGCTGATCATTTAAGTAAGCATGAAAAAGAGGGCTCTCGAAAGAGCCCTCTAAATATTGATAGATCAATGAGCGATTAGTTTTTGCTGACGCCTTCAATAGCGGCCCGCTCTTCAGCGCTAACGCCTTTCATCGTCAGATTCACTCTGTTTCTGTCGTCAATTTCTTTGACCTTTACAATGACTCTCTGTCCAACTGACACAACGTCTTCAACCTTCTCTACGCGACGGTTTTCGAGTTGCGAAATATGGACCATGCCTTCTTTTCCTGGCAGAACTTCAACGAAAGCTCCGACTGGAATGATGCGCGTAACGCGTCCGGCATAAACTTCACCCACAGTGATTCTCTTCAACATGCGGATAATTGTGTCGCGAGCAGCTTCGCCGCCAGCGGCTTCAACTGACGCGATGCGAACGGTGCCATCATCTTCGATGTCAATAGTTGCACCAGTCTCTTCGATAATCTTACGAATCATCTTACCGCCTGGTCCAATGACGGTTCCGATATCATCTGGATCAATATGGATCGTAAGGATTCTCGGAGCCCATTTGGAGAGCTCAGCTCTTGGACGGTCTATGACTGCATCCATCTTATCGAGGATGTGCATGCGTCCCTTGCGAGCCTGTTCTAGCGCTACCTTCATGATGTCGAGAGAGATACCTTCAATCTTGATGTCCATCTGAAGGGCGGTGATACCATCGCGGGTTCCGGTGACCTTGAAGTCCATGTCACCGAGGAAATCTTCCAGACCTTGAATGTCCGAAAGAATCGCGAAGCGGTCGCCTTCCAGTATCAAGCCCATTGCGATGCCTGCCACTGGTGCTTTGAGTGGAACGCCAGCGTCGAGCAAAGCGAGGGTCGAACCGCAGGTTGACGCCATGCTAGTAGAACCATTTGACTCGAGTACTTCTGAAACAACACGAATTACATACGGGAACTCATCCATGCTTGGAAGAGCCGCTGTAAGTGCGCGCTCAGCGAGTGCGCCGTGTCCGATTTCTCTTCTGCCAGGTCCACGATTAGGCTTAACTTCGCCTACCGACCAGCCCGGGAAATTGTAGTGGTGCAGGTAGCGACGTTCTTTTTGTGGATCGACTGAATCCAGCTTCTGCGCATCTCCTGCTGTTCCCAAAGTGCAAACTGAGAGAACCTGAGTGGTGCCACGTGTAAACAAACCCGAGCCATGAGCGCGGGGAACAACGCCGACTTCAACAGTAATCGGACGAATTTCGTCGCATCTACGACCGTCAGCACGCTTACCGGTTTCGAGAACCTGAGCGCGCATCAACTCTGCTTCGTACTCTTCAAGCATTGCTGCGATCGGCAATTTTGCTTCATTACGCAGTGGATGGTCTTCTGGCAACGCGGCAATCGCTTCATTAATAGCTGCTTTTGCTTCGTCAATAAAACCATTTCTGACAGCTTTATCGGTTACACCGTCCATGGAAGCTTTCAACTTTTCTGTGGTGTTTTCGCGAATGATGCGGTCCAATTCTTCATTCTTTGGAGCGCCTTCGAAGTTGGACTTCTCGATGCCCAACTGCTTCATGAAAGCATTCTGAGCTTCGCACTGACGCTTGATTGCGTTGTGAGCATAATCGATAGCAGCGAGCATGTCGCGCTCGCTGACCATTTGCGAACCGGCTTCAACCATCATGATCGAGCTTTCGGTGCCTGCAACGACGAGGTCGAGATCGGAAGCTTCCATTTGTTCGTAGCTTGGGTTTGCGATGAATCTGCCTTCAACGCGACCCACTCTTACTGCACCGATTGGGCCATTAAAAGGAAGTGATGCGAGTTCAACTGCAACCGAAGCACCCAGCATAGCCAGGGTGTCTGGTGGGTTGACCTGGTCTGAACTCATACAAATTGCAACTACCATTACATCGTTTCTGTAGTTGTAGTTGAAAAGAGGGCGGAGCGGACGGTCGATTAAGCGGCTTACGAGAATCGCTTTGTCGGGCATCTTGCCTTCACGCCGGGTGAAACTTCCCGGGATTCTGCCAACTGCATAAAGCTTCTCTTCGAAGTCTACGAGCAGTGGGAAGTAATCGATACCGTCGCGTGGTGTCTTACCTGCTGTGCAAGTGACGAGAAGCATTGTGTCTCCACACTTCACTTCGACTGCACCGCTGGCTTGCTTTGCCATTCTTCCGGTTGTGAATTCTACTGTTTTGCCATCAATCTCTATTGAAAAGGATTGGGTCTTTGTTTGCATTTCTATTGACATCTTCTATGAACCTTAATAAAAAAAACAGCCTGATACTGAAAAACAGACCCCCAAGGCGGTCTGCAAATAAACTGGAATTGAAAAAAATTGACTGGGATGACAGGACTTGGATTCTTGACCCCAAAAAGAAAAGAAGGCGGGATGGTTGCCCGCCTGCAATTACTTATCGTCTCAATCCCAGCTTGTCAATTAGGTTTTTGTAGCGACTATGGTCTTCCTTGCTCAGATATTGGAGAAGTCTTCTTCTCTTTCCAACCATCATCAAAAGTCCGCGTCTGCTGTGAAAATCTTTTGAGTGTGAGCGAAGGTGTTCTGTGAGTTGATTGATTCTTTCAGTCAAAATCGCGACTTGAACTTCCGGCGAACCGGTGTCTTTGTCGTGTGTCTTGTGTGTTTCGATGACTGTTTGCTTCTTGTTCGCTTCTAGTGACATTCCTGTAATTCCACTTTGATATCTTGTTTTACTCTTAGGCAGTGGTTAATAATATCATGTCCATGCCCTACATAGCCCCTACTGGCAATGAATGGGGGATTGTCATGTAACATAAAAGTGTGTTCAGGATCGAAATTTAGCAATGAGTCGACGCATAAAAATCAGAGAGCTGCTCAGCCGTTTTCCAATCCTGGACACAATTCGGATGAATTTTCTGGAAGTCGTCTGCAGTGACGGAACTGGCTTTTTTGATCGAAGTTATCGAATTATCAAATTTTACGCACCGGGTGCTCAAGAGGTACTTGCAGAGGGCGAAAACCGCAAGCCGGTCATATGGTCCTTCTATCACGGACGCATGGTCGGAGCACTCGGGCTGCATCCAAGACGGCGCTTAACAATTTTGATGAGTCCGAGCCGTGACGGCGAAATGATCGCTCGTGCTGGCATTCGCCTGGGCTTCAGCATAGCCAGAGGTTCATCGAAGCAGGGAGCCGTCAAGGGCGGGCTTGAGCTAATGGATGCTGTAAAGAACAATCAGGACCTGGTTTTCATGGTAGACGGTCCGCGTGGACCTATCTTTGAAGTAAAACCTGGAGTCATTCGTATGGCAGAAATGACCCAGGCACCCATAGTTCCGTTTGTCTGCAGTGCGCGCAGTACATGGTGGATGAAGTCATGGGATCGTTTTATGGCGCCATGGTGGTCAACACCTATCGTATACATATACGGTGAACCCATGCGGGTGCCAAAAGGTGCCAGTGATGAGGAGATGACACAACTGCAGGCCGAACTTCAAAAGAGAATGGAACAGATCAGAGTTCAAGCCGACCAATTCTGGAAAGTTGCCATCGGGTAGCTCTTCGGCGCGCTCACGGATATTGTGCTCAGCTTGCCTGAGATGAAAAGCACAAGCAAATTCCGCCGACTACTGGAAAAGCGCTAAAATCCCAATGAAAAATGGTGCCACCACATGTGATGGCACCATCTTCGATAGGGACTTATAATGGCTAGGGCTTTTGCAGCTCTGGCTTCCACTCGTCAAGAATGGCGCCTTCGATAGGGCATACTGACAAGCAAGCACCACAGTCAATGCATGTTGAATCATCGATGTAGGTGTACTTGGTGCCCTTAACGTTTGTCTTCCCTTCTGCCCAGTGGATACATTCAACTGGACAAACTGGAATACAATCTGCGATGCCTTCGCAAACATCCGCAACGATTGTGTAGGCCATTTACCGTCTCCTTTTCTTTCTCGTTTGGTAACGATGTATAGGTCTTTTACCACTATCGTGAGACTTCCTCACGACCGGTTTGCACCTCCTATTTCTTAACACATTTCTTGAATCAAATGACGGAAATTTGGATGCTGAGATAATTTCGTATGGGTATTGAGAAAGAATACTTTCCATTTGCAAAAAGGATGATGTAGACCATGAGTGAAGTCAAAGCAAGAGTAAGTACTGGGTTGGGTCAAACGATTGGATATTTCGTGAACCCCACGGTGAAACATCTGTGCGAAAACGACTATGAGATCCGCGGCAAGTTCGTTGATGAATCAGGCACCCCTTACGACAAGGTGGAGTTCAATCCAGAGGTTCTCCCGTACATTGTTGATTTATCGAACAGCAATTGCGAAGTGAAAAATTTGGTTCGCGCCTACGTTCAAAAGGGTCGCCAACCGGTTGTAATGACTGCCGTTAAAGGATAAGTCCTTTATATACACAATGTTTGCCTTGTATTGAGATAATGAGAATGATTGTCAGCTAAGACACGAGCTTTCATTTCTCTGCAGATGGAAATCTGTTATGCACTGCAAACAGAGGCTTTCAGAGATCAGTCTTTGCACTGGCTTTGCGGTAAGAATTAAATCTGCCGAGACGCGAAAATCTTGTGTAGAACAAACTTGTCCCTGCGGTTGCCAAACAGTATTGACAATATATCTTGTCTTCTACATTGGCATCAAAAATGATTTGCGAGCTCGAAACTTCACTGAAAAGTACTCCGCGTTTGCAGAGTACTTTTTTACTTTTATTTCTTACATCATTTTTTGTCCGCCGGTAGCTTCTGCAGTTCCCAAAGCTTTCAAATCACTATGAGCAGAGGCACCAAGTCCGGTATCAACTCCTACTTTAAGTTCAACTTGCACAGCGGAAGTGAGTTGATCGGAAGAATTGGACTTGAACTTGCTGGCAAGGACAGCGCGCGCTGGCGAAACGCTGTCCAAAACCGGGGCAGGCAATGAGGAGAGGAAAAAATTCAGATCACCATCATGTGAACTTCCTGGCAGGTGAGCATTAATGCCTTCTTTGTACAACTTGCTTCCATCGCTAGATACATATTGCTTGCTCTGATCTTCTGTTGTGAGTTCATCCAGTCCCACAATTTCCGGTACATTCGATTGAACTTTATCGACTTTTCCAAATGTAATTACAGGTGTCACCGGAACGGACACTTGCAGCCATGGTAAATTCAGAGCATGTCCATTTTTTATTTGATTGAAACGATCAAGCATGGCAGCCTGCGCTTCGCTCTTGCTAATCGTACGCAGCTTTACTCTTTCAGCTTCCATAAGCATGGCGCCCTCTCGAGCTTCCTCGTGCAATTGTTCTGCCAGCTCTGACAAGTGACTCATGTGCTCATTTGCATCGTCCATTGATTTTCCGGAATCAAAAACAAGCTGCCGTGACCGTGCGATCATATTGTTCATCTGACCAAGCTGGTCTTGTTCGTTGAGCTTTCTTGCGCCTTCCAGTGCAATCTCATCAGCAGTTGACTGAAGCCGATTATGCACGAAATAAAGACTTCCAAATGAACTGGCGATCAATAAGCCAATCGCATTGACAGTTACTAGCACACCCGAGAGAACCAACATGTTTCCTCGATTGCGTTTGCTCATAAAACATCCTCTCTCTCTTGTTGCGAATAAGAGTTCAACAACAAACGATGAGAATTTAGGCTGTCAGTGTGCAATGCAATTCAATTATGAGACAGTTCTTTCTCTGGCAAAACCTATTCAGCCTTCACCAATTTGTCTCTGTCCAAGCCAGGCTTTTTCACTCTGGCAAGAACAAAATCATAGCGATTCATTCTTTGACCGGTGCGCTCATCAATCATCGGATCTCCTGCAGGATAAGTAGCTCCCAGTGGGTCTCCATATTGATTCAGCTTGTTTAGCCGTAAGTATGTATCTATTCGATGTTTTTGCTCATCGCTCAGGAGATAGTGAGGCAATTTATACATAGGCTTGTGATCAAGCCCTTCATCTTTTGCTTTAGTCTCCTCAAGTGGCTTCGGAATCGGCAACGCGTGCTTGTCACCACTAAGGTCTAGCTCAGGCAACTGAACACCTGTACCTGCTCCAGCTTGTCCACTGAGATTGAGTTCAAGTCTGCCGCCGCCCGATATACCTTCAGGCGAATATGCATCACAAACTAATGCATGAGAAAGGTCCCCAGGCGCCGAAGTCTTTGAGCCTGCAGCTTCACCATTTTCTATTCTCAAACCCATAAAAATACCATCCAGCCAACCAACCTGATTAGAATCTACTCTTAATGAGTAAATGGATGGAGGTTCAATTTGACCGAGCAGACCTGTAAGTGAGTGCGGTGTTTTTGCGTACTTCCGCAAGCGCTTCAGCCCATCGTCGAAGACTGTTATTCACTCTATCTATAATGAACAAAACTCTGAGTCATGCCGGAAGGTTCCGATTCAAGAAATAGATTCATGTCGCTATTAATTGGAGTTTCATCGCCGCTATCAGGCGAGGGAGAAAAATGATAGTTTTGAAGTTCTGATGAAATTTCGTAGAAAGAGGACGACGGCACTTTAATTGTGGCGACCATATTCTTATTCAGGTTAGCATCTAAAACTGCTTTTACTACAGCTTTGCCAGCGGCTCGGCGCTCATCATTGTTTGTTGAAGCGTCTTTGTGCAAGACTCGAATAGCGACGGCATCGCCTTGCTTTATTTCCATTTTGTGATGGCGTTCCATACCGAGCGCTTTAGAATGAGAATACCAGAGACTCTCATAATCTGTTTTGTCGTCAACATGATCCATGCTGTAGTACTGCATCTTAGCTTTCACTACGTCTTTTATACCGGAAGTATTATATTGAAATTGGCGCGGTACCGATTCAGTCTTGATTTCGATGGTCCACTCAAAAGGCTTAGAAATCTGTGGAGCGGCAAAAACAATCGAGCAAGAAACAGCACTGACACCACATACGGTGAGAAGAGATAGAAGAAACTTATTCATTGATAAAATACTCCGTACTTGCTGGGTTTCTGCTGAGGTTCTCCCAGGCAGATCTGCCGTCAAGTTGAAATGCTAAAGGTGAAGTGATGCCCGGAACCGCTGGTCCACCAGAGTAAATCGGCGGCACAGACACAGTTACAGTCAAGTCATAGGTGTAAATACAAGGAGCCTTTGCTCCTCCAGGAAGCCAATCTACAGGAACTTTTTGTCCGCTAGCAAGACTTAGCTTTTCAGAAGAATTGGTGGAACAAACTATCAAACTGAGTTTCTTGTGCTCTATTTCTACACCACATTTCGAACAAAAATCACTCCACCACTCGTCAGATGCCAGAGTCGTATATGAGTCACTGCGCTTTTCTGCCAGAGCCAGGCGATGGGCAAACTCCTGTATAGCCCCCTGCGCAATCAAGAACTTTACTCCGATGAAACTCATATTTACTAACGGAACGAACAAGAAAATAACAAGGACTACAAATGCTGCACCAAATTCGGTGATAGCAGCGCCTTTTGTCTGCCTGGCTCTGGACCTCGCCCCTATCGACATAAGATTCATCTACTCCAACACTAGACCGCTCTCTCGGACTGAATTACTTACAGTCAATTGGAAGCAAATTAGGAGAGCTGCATTATTAGAGCTTACTCAACGCTTCAAAGCCTCAAGCCTTCCCGGGCACATAAAGCACAAGAGCGCCTCGTCGGCGCTCTTGGGGGCGTGAAAAAAACTTACAGAATTTCTTAGATGCCACCACGAGCCATTCTGACAGCTTTAGAAGCATCAGGCATTCCAAAACCGAAGTAAGGAGTCCATGGTGCAGAGCCGGCTTTAAAGCAACTGGCTTTCAAGATGTTTTCAACCATGAAATTAGGCAAGGCTGGGTTCGCGTTCCAGACAAGAGCCGCAATGCCCGCAACAATTGGGCTTGAGAAAGAGGTTCCATTCACAGTCTTTACACTGCCATCACGGCCGGTGCAAACTATCCCCTGCCCTGGTGCAGTAAAAGTAGTCGAGAGACCCCAGTTCGAAAAATTTGTTAGCGTCATTGAGGGATCAATTGCTGATACGACATTCAGATATGGAACCATTGGATTTGGGTCGAAAATGCCATCATTGCCAGAAGAAATGAAAATCAAGCCGCCCTCAAGGTCATGAAACTCTTGCATATAGACATGCAGAGGAGCATGCAATGCTGCATTCGTGAAACCCACTGGTGGAGGAGCGGCATAGCTAATATTAACTATCCTGTTGCCAGTAATGCTCATATTGAGCAAACCGGCCATTATTGCAATGTCATCGGTCATGCCATTTGAACCTGCAATTTGCACAGGATACACTGTGGCACCAGGTGCGACACCGGCTACATTTACACTGTTATTAGCGGAAGCAGCGGCAGTAGTTGCCACCATTGTTCCATGTCCTTGAACGTCTGTTTGAGCACCGCTAGAGAGCTCACCGCCTAAACCACCAAGAAGGTCTCCTAATGGTCCAGGTCCCCCCAGCACAGTCAATCGGGCTCCGGCGGAAGTGGCATCATAGCCTTTCTGCGTCTTGCCACTGAGATCTGCGACACTAGACTGGCATCCGGTATCGAAAATTGCAACCTTGGTGCTGTTCCCCATGGTGGTGTCCCAGGCGCGGGGCGCATTGATGGCGCCGAGGTGCCATTCACTGGTGAACTGAGGATCGTTTGGCACTAGCTGGGCACGAAATCTGTAATTGCGAGAGATGTACTTGAAGTGCTCACGGTCTTTCATAAACTTCTTTTCGGTATCAATAAAATGACCCTTCTCTGTTCTGTAAATCAAACACTTCAGCTTTCCCTCACCCATAGAACCGACAATGGTTCCGTGCGCTTCCTTCAAAACCTTGTCTAGGTCTTCATTATCTGATGAGGCATTAGGCATAATCAAAAGTATGTCCGGACTGCAATCATAAACAGGAGCCGGAGTTCTTTTTACTTTATTGGTTGGTATTCGTAGCTTGCTTTCGGCAGCACCTGAAGGGAGATGGGCACTCACCGCAGACAGTGCCAAGAGCATAGTCATGACTGCAGAAGATGCCTTCGTGATTCCTCGACCAGATTTCCTGCCAATATTCTTCAAAAACATTCTCATTCTCCATTCTGTCCACACGCGCGCAACGCTTGAAAAAAACTACCTGCCGACAATGGGCTTAACAAATTTCGATTTGCGCTTACCTCTCTGCAACGATCATCAATCGAAATTTTAGGACGGGAAAACTGTGATTGTTTTAATGCTGAACGAATCCATTGCTTGTCTGCGACAATTAAGACCTAGACAGAAAGCCGCTCTTTGAGAGAATGCCGCGTGAAAAACATCGCAGTGATTTTTGATTTTGACGATACATTGATGCCAGACTCGACTACCGAGCTCGTCAGAGTTCATGGCATCGACCCTGAAGAGTTCTGGGGAAACACTGTTAAAGACTTGCTTCTGACAGGCTATGAACCTGCACTTGCATATCTAAACAGACTCCTTGATAACACCGGCAAGGATCGTCCACTCGGAATGATGACCAACGCCAAACTGCGCGATTTTGGAAAGACTCTTTCAAACAGCTTCTACCCAGGAGTTCCTTCCTTGTTTAAGGAACTTAGAGAAATCGCGTCCACTGTCTCAAAAGACATAAATCTTGAGTTCTACATAATTTCTGGCGGGCTCCAGGACATGCTAGCTGAGATCCCGCTTCTAAAGAGAAACTTCACAGCTATATATGGGTGCCAATTCGCAGAGCACCCACGCACTGGTGTCATATATCAAATCAAGAAATGCGTTACTTTCACCGAAAAGACAAGGTACATTTTCGAAATCAACAAAGGCATCAGCCCCCTGCATGTCGAAGAAAATAAATATGCAGTAAACAAAGATGTGCCAGCGGCTAAACGACGCATTCCGTTCAAAAACATGATTTACGTGGGCGACGGTCTCACTGATATCCCATGCTTTTCACTAGTTAAACGCATGGGCGGAATGGCATTTGGAATCTTCAACCCATTGGAGCAGCGCTCAGCGAAACGAGCCTTGCTGGAATTTCTGAGTACAGACAGAGTAATAAGTATGCATGCCCCACGCTATAGAAAAAGCGACGAGCTTGGAGCCCTGCTTCGCGCCGCCGTTTCCACAGTGGCTCAACGAGCTTTGCTGGAGTCGAAACAAGCCGAAGCAATCGACTAAACATTGAGGACTCTTGAGTCTTCATCAAAAAGAATTTGTATTTTTTCTCTCTTCGTCGGAACATCACGATAGGCGCGTCGTCAATTTCTTGCATAGTGTGACTTAGCGAAGGTTTGAGCGTGTCCTTAATATCTCTATGCGCCATTGTTGTGGCTACGTTTTTTGCTGCGCTTCTTTCAGGAAGTATTGGATCTGGCGGTGGCTTGTTATTGCTGCCGATTCTCTCGACGATCGTGGGAGTACAAAATGCTGTTCCCATGCTCACCTCAATTCAAATTGTAAGTAACGCATCACGTGCGTCTCTATCATGGCATTCAATAAGATGGCGCGCGCTATTGAGATTTGCTTCAGTGGCTGTGCCTACCACTATTCTGGGAAGTTATGCTTTTGTACATCTCAACAAAGGCATTCTCATGCATGTAATTGGAACCTGCCTGGTTTTGTTTATCGCCATAAACTTCTTCAAGCGTCCAACAGACGAACAAACTCAAAAGTCGGAAAAGTACTTCTTGCCTTTTGCCGCGATGGCTGGCTTTCTTTCAGGAATGATCGGCACCGCAGGTCCCTTAGGTCCCCTGGCATTTCTATCCCTGGAGATGTCCCCAGTTGAGTTCATTGCCACCGATGCGACATGTTCATTGATACTACACATGGTGAAGCTTGCGGTCTACCAAAGTTCGCTAAACATTCCAGCTGAATTCTGGGCGCTTTCGGTGTGGCTAGCATTTGTTACCATTATTGGTTCCTGGAGCGGCAAAAACATTGCCAAACACATTCCAACAAACACCTTCAAGAAAGTGGTTATGGGCTCGCTGGCCGTCTCTTCACTGATGCTTGCTGTGCGCTAAAGCTAACTATTTTCCTTGAAGAACTCAATCATTTTTTCTATTGCTGGTGCCAGCGCCTTAAAGTGATCTGAATTAGGTATAGTCTCAACCGCTACCTTCTTGCGCTGCTTCACTGCTGCCATCTTCATTTTCTGCGCTTGCGACAAGTAATGTTTCTCATCACTTCCATACACTAACAGCGCAGGGCAGTTGAGAAATTTAGTATGCAGGCCAGGAGCTCTACAAGCAGTTTCATAAATATCGGATCCATTGAACGGAGCGTTCTCATAGGTTTGAGCAGACATATCGGGATAGCCACCACAGGCACTGACAGCTTTTAAGTCCTCAGTTTCCTCAGCCAGCAAGAGTGCAAGCGTCGCACCGGACGAATGCCCCGCCGCGTATATATGATCCGCATCCACATCCGAACGAGACTTCAAGTAATTCAATGCAGCTAAGGCATCCTCTACTTCTCCGTAACACATCTCAAAATTTCCTGGGTTGCCATTTTCGCCGCGCCACGATGGAATAAGTACAACATAGCCTGCATAGGTAAAAGGATAGACGTCCTTGATGTCACTTGTGCCAAGCGCGAAGCCGCCATGTCCCCACAAAATCGCTGGATGTTTTTGCCCATTTGAATCAGAAAACGTGTTAGCTCCTTTTTGTGGAGAAATAATCCAGGCACCAAGCTTTCCCACGGAAGAATCATAATGAATATATCTGGCACCAGCAGGAGCAGGTTTTAGATTTTGTCCACCCTGAGGAGATGGTCCCTTAACTCGCAGATGGGTAGGATGCAGTTCCTTTAGCTTGGTCAATGGCATTTCGGTAATTTCTCGAGTCTGAGACGACGCCATGTATCCCGAGAATCCAATCGCCAGGACTAGAACAAGTACAACGACCACAATCATGACGGCCTGCTGCTTGGGGTCTAGCTGCTGTTGTTGTATTGCCATATATTGCCCGTTAAAAATGTTGTTTTGACTTTAGAGCCGACATCTTCCGTCTATATGCCCGCGAGTTTAGTGATTAAACGAAGTGAAATCAGAAATGGGTAAACGAAAGCGAAATCAGGCGTAGAGCCTGCGCGAATGTCGTCATGAAATCGCTTCAAGTCGCTTCCGCAAAGATTCGGTAATTGTCAGGGGCTTTCCAGTGGACTCATCTAGCTGCACAATGACAGATTCCGCGGTAGAAGAGCATTTACCTTGAAAAAAGATTGCCTGCGCAACGGTAAAACTACTGCCACCAATTCTGGTGACACGGGAAGCTATTTCTACAGTACCCGGAAAGTGCATCTCGTGCAGATAATCCAAAGCTATTTTGGCAATAACATATGATGTGCCGGGTCCTGCTACCGATTGCTGTCCATCAAATAAGAAGTCAACTCGCCCAGATTCATAAAGCGTACAATACACCGCGTTATTGATATGACCTTGCCTATCGGTATCCCCATACCTGAGCTTAATCGCTGTCCAGTGCTTGTAGAACTCACGATTGGTATCGGCAACGGTGCGCTTGTCTTGCTTTTCGCTTTTCACAATAACCTCAGGTAAGTAATTGGCTGAGTTGCTTTTTCATTACTTTTGCGAATGCCTTCACAGCGAGATCTGAAGGATCAAACACGGAAATTGCATCATCCCAATCAGGCAATGCATCGAGATCATATGGAACATCACTAGCTATCAACAGGTGGCGTTTTGCCTTCATGTGGAGAGAATTAGCAAGCGCAATTTGCTCCCTATTTATTGTGGCTCGAAAGGTCACCATTATGCAATTCTCACCGCATTCTGCAAGCAAGTTCTCGATCTCTGCGGCCGAAGGAGAGACTGAATAGCGATGTTCGAATAATCGCTCTTTCAATGACGGGATTTGTGCCAATAATTCATCCCTATATTTCAGCGCATAGCGAGGATGGTCTGGAACAAACAGGTCTATTCGCGAATCCGCAAGGAAGATTGTTCTGGGAATTCCCCTGCTCAACTCGATTGCAGAACTGGATGCCTCGGACATCACAGGCTCAGCGGCGGCAATCGATTTTTTCAAAGCAGAAATTCGCCGCCCTCTTTCAATTTCTTCATGGGCCGGCAACATTTTTAGTGCCGCGTTTCTTGCTTTTATCGACTGAGCAATTCGTTCTTCACTTAAACGTCCAGTTTTTACAGCTTCCATCAGTGCGGTATGAGCCAGCATACAATCGTCAGCCGTCGAACAGACCAACAACAAATCTAAACCAGCTTCAACGGCTCTAACACAAGCTTCGGCCAATCCCCATTTACTCGTGATTGCTTTCATTAGCATATCGTCGCTTACCAATAAGCGTTGATACCCTAGCTCTTCTTTTAGCAGCTTTGTACAAACATTGTAGGAGAGAGAAGATGGCAATGTTTCCTGTGGATCTAGACATTCTATCCAGAGGTGAGCAACCAAAATTGCAGGCGTAAGTAGCAAGTTTTCTTTAAATGGAAAAAGTTCAATTTCGTTCAGTCGCTCGCTGCTGCACGAAAGTTTAGGTAACGCCAAATGTGAGTCCATATCTGTGTCGCCATGCCCAGGAAAATGTTTCGCGACGGGCAGTAGTCCGGCATCAAGGTAACTACGCATCACTGAAGCACCAAGCCTGGCAACTTGATCAGGCGAAGAAGAAAATGCTCTGGTACCAATAATTGGATTAGCCGGGTTAGTGTTTATATCCAGCACAGGGGCAAGAACACAATTGATACCAAGCAAACTCATTTGCCTTGCCGCTATACTAATCACCATGTTCAATCGCTTGAGATCATCGCTCTCACCCAATGCCATCATAGATGGCAGGGGACTGATGATCTGATCTAAACGCTGTACGGGACCGCCTTCCTGATCCACAGCAATAAACCTGGGATGATAACTAAACAGCCGAATTGAATCGCAAAGATTCATCAGCTGTTCTATCGACTCCACATTCTCTTTGAAGAGTGTGATACCGCCGATGGTTCCATTCTTCAGGCAAGTTTTATTTCCATCATCAAGTTCTAAACCTTGAACTTTGCCGATGATGAGTTGTCCTATGGCTTCAGAAAGAGTTGAACTCACCGTTGACCAAGCAATCTGAAAAGGTCAACCGGACGCTGACGCCCTTTAACAACCTGAGAGCCAAGCCCTTCGAAATTGAAATGATTCTGCGCCATATCGTGAGTAGCACCATCAACGATGATGTCTCCGGGACGGTCAACACCAATCAACTTCTCCATTCGAAACGCGAGGTTTGCAGTGTCTCCAAGTACCGCCAAACTTGATTTTCCTGCACCCAGGACGCCTGCCGCCACGGGCCCCGTAGCCAGAGCAATGTCTACCTGTAACGGATATTCACGGAATGGCCAATCTTGCTGGTTGGACGCAATCTGAGGAACCGACTCTTTTATGCGCAATGCGGTGAAGCAAGCTTGTATGGCGCAACTCGCTGAGTCGGCGCCGGGTCTATCGTCTCCCTGCCAGTAAGCCATAACAGCGTCACCAGCAATCTTTTCGACTTGCCCCTGGTTGCGCCGAATGTCATCGTGAAACCTCGCAAACACACGCTGAGCAGCTTGCATAACGATATTCGGTTGGTCCGAATACTGTTCAGAAAGTGTCGTGAACGCGCGAATGTCCGCTACAAGAATTGTCGCGGTCATAAGTTTGATATGCAGCTGCGTGCGCTCATGCTCATCTTCTTCACGAACAACATCGTCACCACGCTGCGGAGCCGACTCCGGCAAATTTACGATAAGGTCAACCTGGGCAATTTTAATATGGTCGCCATTCTTCAATAAATAATCTTGTCCGGCAGAAAGCCAATTGCCATTGAGACGAGTGCCATTCGTAGAGCTATTGTCACGAACGCACCAGCCCTCCGTGCCCGGACGCAACTCTGCGTGAAGGCTGGAGACTTCAGGCACTGGCAAAACCAACTTCCGCGGACCAGTGGGAGAGCCAGGCTTGCGCCCTATTTCGAGCAACTTACCGTGTTCCAACTCAAAGAAGTAGGCATCAGGTGTGCCGGAATTTACAACCAGATAACCGGCTAATTCCATCTTTTTTTCTGCAGTCACCTGGTTTTTCTCTCCATTCGGCTTTTCATAGCCCGTGCACGAGATGAATTATACCCCCCGGACATCTTGGATATGTCCGGGGGGTACTGCTGAATTTATGATTCGACTTATCGAAGCTGATGAGATTAATGAGCGACCTTTTCAAGTGCTTTCTTAAGAACATCAACTTTGTCGAGTTTTTCCCATGGCAGGTCGAGATCTGTGCGGCCGAAGTGCCCGTAGGCAGCTACGTTTTGATAGAACTTGCCGTTGTTCTGCTTTGGAAGCAGGTTCAATTCGAGATTCTTGATGATTGCAGCGGGTCTCAAATCGAAGGTCTTCTTTACAAGCTCCTGGATCTCTTCGTCAGAAATCTTGCCTGTTCCGAATGTTGTGACAAGAACCGACACAGGATGCGCAACACCGATTGCATACGCAATCTGAACTTCGGCCTTGCTAGCCAGACCTGCAGCGACAATGTTCTTTGCTACATAGCGCGCTGCATACGCTGCGCTGCGGTCAACCTTGGTTGGATCTTTACCGGAGAATGCGCCGCCGCCATGACGAGCGTAACCGCCGTAGGTATCCACGATAATCTTGCGTCCGGTCAAACCCGCGTCTGCTTGCGGTCCGCCGAGGACGAATCTACCCGATGGGTTGATGTAATAGCGGGTCTCAGCATCTGGCTTTACGCTCAAATCTTGGAATAACGGACTTACAACGTACTTCTTCAAGTCTTCTTCGATGCGAGCTTGAATAGCGGCGTTATCTGTCAAACCGTCGATTGTGGGCTCATGTTGCGTGGAAATAACGATAGAGTGCAAGCGCACTGGCTTATCACCTTCGTATTCAACGGTAACTTGAGTCTTGCCATCTGGACGAAGGTACTTCAAAACGCCCAGTTTTCGCACTTCTGAAAGTCTTCTTGCAATTCGGTGTGAAACCAGAATTGGCATCGGCATGTATTCAGGGGTTTCATCACAAGCGAAGCCGAACATCATGCCCTGGTCGCCAGCGCCGATCTGGTCGAACTCATCGCCCTTAGAATTTCCTCGTTTTTCAAGCGCCTGATCAACGCCACCAGCGATGTCAGGAGATTGCTTGTCCAGACTTACTAGAACAGCACAGGTCTTAGCGTCGAAACCGCCGCCACGCTCGCCTTCATAACCAATTTCCGAAACGGTCTTACGCACAACTTCAGCAACGTCAATTTGTGCTGTGGTGTTGATTTCTCCGACCACCATGACCAAACCAGTGGTCACTGTACATTCTGCAGCTACGCGTCCTGTAGGGTCTTGCGTAAGGATTTTGTCCAATATCGCGTCAGAGATTTGGTCACAAACTTTGTCTGGATGTCCTTCAGTCACGGACTCCGAAGTAAATAGATGTCGGTTTGGCACTGAACTTTTCTCCTATGCCAGTTAAATGCAATGTTCTGAACGATCAAGTTTAACAGGAATGCTCGATAAACCGTGTCAGTTCTGGCTTAAACTGAGTGTAATAAAGTGCCGAAGCTCGCAACTGGAGCCAGGGAAGAGAAACAATAAGACTTCTTACAAAAGCGAGCAGCGATTCATTCTGGTAGATGCCTTCCCAAGCCGCTTTCGAAGGACAATACATAAATCTGAAATAGGAAGTTCCAGACAGCCATAATTCTCCGCGAGATTCAAGACCTTCCCTCAAGCTTTAATCAATTCGCATAGACATTCGATATACACGCTGAGCACGATTAACAAAGGGTTTCGGCTTGCTCTTGCAAATTATAGTGTTACCATATTAGGCATAATGTGGCAGGCTGCGGAGCGCCTCTTACCGAGCCTGACCTCATCAGAAGAGGAGTGATATGGCGACAGTCTATAGTCAAAAGAGCGATAGAGATTTGGTTCTGGCGTGCCAGAAGCGCGATCCCGCGGCTTTTGAAGAGTTAGTGAAAAGACATCAGCGTACGGTGTTCGCGTTACTTTACCAGTTGGCACCAGACTGGTCTGACACCTCTGATTTAGCCCAGGAAGTTTTCATAAGGGTATGGCGCTCGATAAACAATTTAAGGAATCCCGGCTCCTTTAGAGGATGGTTGACGCAAATTGTCACCAACCTTTTTTATGATGAGCTACGCCGCCGTCCCCGCCGCGTCCCTACTATATCTATGGACGAGGGACTCGAATCTGATTCAGATGAAGGGGACAACACAACTCGTGACATTCCAGACTCAAGCACCCTGCCAGATGAGAAAATACTAAATCAAGAACTTTCTCATGTAATTAGGGACGCAATGGCAAAATTGCCGGAACAGTTTCGAACCGCCATCGTCTTGCGAGAAGTGGAGGGGTTGAGCTACGAGGAAATTGCAATACTAACCAAGACCGAAATGGGAACGGTTAAATCGCGCATAGCGCGCGCCAGGACTAAGTTGCAAGAGTTGCTCCAGCCTTATTTACAACGTCAGGGGTCTAGTGAGGTCTCCAGCGGATGACAGCGTGCGCAGAGTTTAAAGAAGATATTTCCGCCTATGTTGACGGTGAGTTAGAAAAAACTCGTCACTCAGAAGTATCGGAACATATCACCGGTTGTGTGTCTTGCCAGACTTTGCATGTGCAATTCAGGGACACGTCAAAAGTCTTGGCACAGGCAAAACTAGCAGCCGTGGCAGTTTGCCCAGACATATGGGCTGGGCTTGCAGATAAGCTTCCAAGTATTTGTGAAACGATTCAAGAAGACTTTTCGGCATATCTCGATGGCGAGCTTATAGTTCCAGCCAAAGAGGGAGTAAGCGAGCACTTGCAAGCATGCACTCCATGCCACGGTATGTTTCAGGATCTATCGCAGGTCAATGGATTGCTTTCCCGCGGCTTAGAAATGCCAGCGATGGAAGTAGATTTGTGGGCAGGCATAAAAAATCGTCTTGACGAAGATTGCCAGTTAATTAGAGACGATCTCTCAACCTACTATGACAGAGAGGTCACGCCCGATCGACATCGCACAATAACCAGCCATTTACTGGAATGTACAGATTGCCGAGAGAATCTGACACTGATTACTCAGACTGGCACAATGCTTCGGGAAAACTACCAGCCCGAAATACCAGAAGACTTCGATCTCTGGCCTGAAATTAAAGCGAAGATGCAGGTGGTTCAATTTGCTCCTCGCGAGAAAAAGAAAACACCGACAAATATTCGCCCTGTCCACCTGTATGCTGCGTCAGCAGTGGTGGTAGCAGGTTTGCTAGCAGCCGTCACCATGTTTTTTGGAATGAATTCTGGTCCTACAGTGAGTGTAAGACCTGTTACTGCGGAGTCTTACTTGATAGAATCTGCATTGGGAGAACCTGCCGATATGGCGGAAGCGATGGTATATGAGAATCAGTAGTAGAGTAAACGCAATTACACTGGCAATTGGAGCGTCTTTCATGAGTGGCAGTTTTGCCCTCGCTGAAGGCGAAGATGGCAAAAGCTGTGTTGATTGGAAGAAGCTCAATCTCTCGCAGCCTCAAACACAACAAGTGCAGGCGCTAGAGCATGACTGGAACGGCAAGTACATGCGTATGCAGCCGGAAATTCTGGTCGAGCAACGCAAACTCGCAAAACTATTGATGGACCCAAAATCTGATCCGCTCGATATTATGGCTACAAACCAGCGGATTGCTCATTTAAAAGAACAGCTTCGCAACGAAGCCACCACGAATTATTTGAAGAAACGTGCAATTTTGAATCAAGATCAACAGCATCACCTGGAAGCGATGATGCAACAGATGATCGCCACCAGGCAGCAGTCAGCTGCTACGGCTCCACAAACAGAAGAGCAAGGTGGCTTCATGGATATCATCCATAAAGTTAAGTGGGCAATTCAGCAACACTAAACGCGATTACACATAGCATTTTACGGCGTCGAATTCGGCGCCGTTTTTTTTCTTGTTGCTGAAGCCCCCTTCTAAAAGGCACGGTCGATTCGTCCATAAGGCGCAAAAACCAGACTGACACAGTTTTGTCCTGATAATTCAAGAGGTTATAATCAGGCAGCAAAAATGAAAAGGACTCAGAGTGATCAAGAAAAAGTTAGCAGCGGCTGTTGCGAATGCATGTGACTTTGCTGTGAAGCAAGGAAAAATACCGCTCACGCAACCCTTTGAAGAAGCAATAGTTATTAGCGCTCCGCGCAGGAAAGAATTCGGCGATTATGCCTGCGGCATTGCTTTGAAACTAGCGGCTTTAGCGAGAATGAGTCCCCTGACCACAGCACAGACTATTTGCGAATTTGCAAAAAACGAACTGGCAGATCTTGCAGACACCCAAATTGCAAATAACGGATTCATCAATTTCAAAATCAAAGACGAATTTTTGCAGCGCCTTTTGGAAGAGTTGTTGAATTGGAAGATAGCTAATCTACCGGCTTCTCAGGCAAACGAAGAACCTATAGTAGCGGGACGAAGTAGCTTTCCAATTAAATACGCCTATGCACGTTGCAGCTCATTTGTTCGTTTAGCTACGAATCCACAACTCAATTTAGAGTCTCTACGAGAAACTCCTGCGCTACTGGCTATCACTGATCTCTCACAGTTCTTCACTAGCAAAACCAATGTTAGTGGGCTTATAGCGACTCTATTCAAAGAAAAGAAAGAGCAAGAAAAAGGACATGACAACAGCTTAGATGACCCTGTTCGCAACTTGTTACTTCACTTGTCTCAGTTTTTTGATCTCAACTTGGGCGATGAGGCGAAGTGCCTCAACCTCAAGCAAGAAACCTTCGAATTTGCTGAGCGTGCATCGTTTTTACTGGAAAGCTTTCTCGGGAAGACGACCATATTAAGCGGAAACACAGAGCTGGTTAAGGCAAAAATTGCTCTTTTGTTTGCATGTAGAAACGTACTTGCCTGTTCGTTGCAGACTCTCAAGCTAGACACATCAGAATACATTCTCGGATGATTGAATGAGAATTCTCGTCGCGCCCACAGCCTACAAAGGCAGTCTGTCGCCAGCTCAAGTTGCACTGGCAATGGAATGCGGCATAAAGACATTTGCCAGTCTTTCAAAGAAAGAGATTGAGTCGACGCTTTTACCAATCGCCGACGGAGGGGACGGAACGATTGAAGCATTGTCCTTATCTTTGGGCGGCAAGGTTGAGAAAACAAGAGTCTCAGGAGCGTGCAATGAAATCAGAGAAGCGCTCTGGTTGAAAACTGATCAAATAGCAGTAGTTGAACTTGCGTCTGCTTGTGGCATAGCTGGTCTCAAGAAAGACCAACTTTGCCCAATGGACACACACACGCGAGGGCTCGGAACTGTTATTGCAGAAGCCCTAACCCGAACTATAAGTCAGCAAATATTCATAGCTATTGGCGGTAGCGCCTCTACAGATGGTGGCAGCGCCGCACTCTACGAACTGGGTGCACGTTTCTTTGACTACGATGGAAACTTACTTGTACCAACTGGTGGAGGCATGTTGAACCAGATTGTATCTTGCGATCTAAGTCCTCTGCATACGCGAATCAAGGGACGCCGCTTTAAGATAGCAACTGATGTTAGTAGCCCTCTTTTGGGACCCATGGGAGCCGCGCATGTCTTTGGTCCACAAAAAGGTGCAAGCCCTGCACAGGTTGAAATGCTAGATCATAACTTAGCACATTTTGCAGATGTGATTGAATCACACTTAGACAAGAGCGCTCGAAGCATTCCCGGAGCAGGCGCAGCTGGCGGAACCGGATTTGGACTGGCACTTGCCCTGAACGCGGAAATCATTTCGGGATTTGATTGGCTGTCAAAAATTCTTGATCTCGAAAATCAGATACGCAATTGTGACCTGGTAATAAGCGGCGAAGGAAGAATAGACGCAAGCTCACTTCAGGGTAAAGTAATCGGCTCGCTAAAAAAGCTTTGCCAAGATTACAATAAACCCCTCTGGTTTGTCGCTGGCAGTGTTGCAAGCTCTGAGGTGCAGAATCTGGGTGTCGACTTTGTTCAATCTGCATCAGATGGAATCAATTTTGCAAGCGAATCTGACATAAGCAACTGCATACTAATGTCGTTGCAAAAGCATCACGGCTGATTCAATTTCAGAGCGACTACTTGGAACTCAAACGATCAAAACTGCCATGTCCATCTTTGGATAACAATTCAATTTGCAGCTTCTGCGCAATTCCATTTGACCCAATCGTGAAAGTCACTCCAGACCGACCTTGTGCATTTTCGCCTATTGGAAGAAAAGTAAAAGTGTCCCTGTCGTAATGTTGAAGCGGATACTTTGTTTTGTTGGGTCCAATTAACAGCGATAGCTTGCCACTATCTTCAGTAATCTCAATTGTGCCGTAAAACTCATCGCCATATTTTCCAAGGTATGCTGCTGCATCCAGTGGACGACTGATTGTCTTAGGAGGAACAGAGTAATCAAATTGCCTATCTAAACCAAATGTGCTTGGGTCAGAAAAGATTTTCTTGAACAAAGCAAACCAATCAATTGTATCTTTCCCATACAAGAAATTGTCCATGAATGAATTGCTCAGCGCTTCTGCAACTCCCACGGGTTCAGAGTTTGTCAAAACTATTACACCGAGTTGCTCTGACGGAATCATGTCTATGCATGTAGCATTCCCCAGCGCAAACGCACCAGAATGACCCAGCCGCAGCTTGCCTTCGGTGTCATACCTTACATTCATTCCTAATCCATAGAAAGATGGCAATCCATTTAGCGGATTGAAATTAGTCAGCATCTGGGGATGCATTATCTCGACAAGCGAATCTTCGTTGACGATTTGCTTACCGTCAAACTTTCCTTTGTTGAGCACAAGTCTCATCCATTTTGAGAGATCATTCACTGATGAACTTACTCCACCTGCAGGTGATTGAGCATCTGGTTGACGGGTGATTCGATGAACCCAAGTTCCATTTTCTCTAACATGGGAAAGTGCTTTGTTAGCCTGTGAATCAAAACCTGAAAACGTCGAACTGCTGGAATTCATGGAAAGAGGCTGAAAGAGCTTTGCTGCAGAGGCTTGTTCCCAACTTGTACCATAAGCTTTGCACGCTGCAATAGCGCCTTCTGTCAATCCGAAGTTTGTATATGCGTAGGCAGCGCGAAAACTCGACTCTGGCTTCTGATACCGCATACGGTGCAAGACCTGCTCACGGTTAAACCCGATATCCTCGAGCAAATCACCAGCATGCTCTGGCAAACCGCTTCGATGAGAGTAAAGGTCTCTTATAGTGAGTTCCTTCGTAACATAGGGGTCATACATTTGAAATGCAGGATCCAAACTACTTATCTTAGTGTCCCAGCTAATTTTGCCTTCACCAACCAGTTCTGCAACAACAGTTGCGCTGACCGGTTTGGATACGGAAGCCAATTGAAAGACTGTCTCGGGATCAATCTGTGCGGGTTTGCTCAGTTCTCTTGGTCCATATCCCTTGGCAAAAACAAGCTTGTCTTTGTAAACAACACCCACGGCCATACCAACGATTTTGTGCTCATTGATTTGTTCTTGCGCGTTTTGGTCAAGCTTCGTAAGCGCTGCATTCAGACTGGCTTCTGAAACTGCAGCGTTTGCTGCTGCAGTGCCAAGCGCAAAAAACAAGCCAATACAAAAAAGACACTGAGATAGCTGCATTAACCTCATCCCTATAAGTTCGACATAGGGTAGCACAACAAAAGAAAGGAAGCTAAAAGGGCTATGCAATCAATACGCCATTGTGGTATATTTAGGTTGGTTAACCAACCAAGAATCTAAAACAATGCCCAGACCTTCAAACCGAGAATTTCGTCAAAGCCAAATTGTGGAGGCTTTAGGCCAGGTTATGGCTGAAGATGGGTATGATGGCGCAACAATTCAATCAATTGCAGCGAAAGCAAAATTGACACCAGGATTGGTGCATTATCACTTTCACTCCAAACTCGATATTTTATTGGCTCTCTTAGAGCACCTTTCGAAAAAACTGGAAGAACGTTATAGAAAGTTGCTAGCGGGACAAAGCGATGCTGAACATGAATTAACGGCATTCGTGAACGCCCACCTCGCTATCGGAGAAGACGCCGATGTCTCTGCCGTTGCATGTTGGATTGCAATAGGGGCAGAAGCGCTGAGAGTCAAAGAAGTCAGAGAACTATACCAGTCAATTTCAGCATCAAAAATCACTGAACTTGAACATATAGTCGAACGAGTTTTGAAGAAAAGAAAAAAGAATTTGAATACCAAACGTGCGATTGCGCTTGGAATTTTCGCGGCAATCGAGGGCTCTTACAGAATGCTCGTCTCTGCACCAGAGCTTCTTGAGCCAGGTTTTGCTGCACCAACCGTCCTTGCAATGGCAAAAGGAGCTATTGAGGCGCAATCTCCACGAACCTGAGAATTTGAGGAGAATGATATGCTTGATTTGATCATGAATTTTTTTCGGGAGCTCGCAAAACCGCGTTTATCAGATCAGTTCTTTATGGATGAGAACGGCTTGAGGCGCGAGATATCAGATGGAACAATGGAATCAGTTAAGTGGGATGAGCTGAAGAAAATAACCATTGTCACAACAGACCAGGGTCCTTATTTGGAGGATGTCTTTTTTGTTCTTGAAGGCGAAAAAGGTGGAACAATCGTAAGCCAGGAATGGGCGACAAAGATTTCACTGCTTGAAAAAATCTCTAAGTTACCGGGCTTTGCCAATGAGGCTGTAATTAGCGCAATGGGATGCACAGAAAACAACTCATTTTTGTGCTGGCAAAAATAAAGACAGCGCGTATCCTTCGCTCGTAAGCGAAATGGATCGCTTTTTAGAGAATCGCCGGCCGGGTTTTTAAGCAGCGCTTCTAGCGGACCTTGGAAAACGAGGGGGGGCTGCCATCCCCGACATGCACCGCCTAGACGACTCATGTCGGCCCTCGTTTCCAGATCCGCGCAATTGGCCTGACCCGGACATGATTACTTCAGCCGAGCACTCTCAGCTAACGTAACCACTTAGTGGCATAATGCCATACAAACGTATGTTTGTCAACACATTTTTCCATATCCTCTGGCGGTGGCGGATGTCACCTTCGAGTCATCCGTACAACTTACCTTTATGTCATGGGTGCAAGTCGAAATGAGAATCGGGAGAAAGATCAAATGAGCAACTTAGAAACTATTGAAGAGTTACAAAGGAACAACCTGAGCACAAGCTCAGCACCTGATTTGTCCTTATCTCTGTGGCAGGATATGCCAGTTTTGAAAACTCGATCTCAACAAGTCTCTGCAGAGTTGCCCGCATCGAGCTCACCGTCCGATGCACCAAAGGCAGCAGCCAAAAACCCTTCCGACAAAGAGCAAGGATCACCTGACTCTAGCAGGAGAGCAGGGCAGTCAGAAAAGAACAACACTGAGCAAGTTAAAGAGACCCAGTCAAACCTTAGGCAACTGGCTGCGGATCTTGTTGCGGATCTCGTGGCGACACAATTTTCACTTGGTGCCAATCGTTTTGCGCCAGTACCAGTCAAAGAAGACGGTAAGCCGCTCAATACTCCAAAGCAAGAAAGCAAATCGCCTGAATCTCCTGATGCTGGCAACAAAGCAGCTCCCAAAACTGGAAGCGAAAAAGATCCCAAAACTGGAAGCGAAAAGGATCCCATCAAGCAAAGCAGTTCTAATCTGAGAGATCTTGCAAGCGACGTATTAGTAGTATCAAACGCCTTTGCTACGCAATACCTGCTGAGCAAGGCAGCTGTTCCAGCTCTAAGACCTGCGCCCAGACCACCCGAACAAAAGGAAAATGTTGAGAAGAAGTAGAATCGAGCAATAATGCATCTAACGCGTTTGCCTCAGAAAATACAAGCACACTCTTGCCAAAGAAATAGAATCACGGCTGGCGATCAGCATAAGGACCTTCAGCCCCATACATTTTCAGTTCGAGCAATAACGTTTTCAGGCTATAAAGCGGCCTGTAGTTAATCAGCCTTGTTGTATCACTAATGTCCAACCGTTTTGGTTTTAGTGTTGGGTCAAAACCCAGCGACACGGCCAATTCGTAGAATTGATTGTAGTAATTCCGAAAAGTAGACCCTGGTCCCTCAGCGTCCCAATTTTCTAAGTCTTCCTCTGTGTACTGATAGGCACCATCAACCGTCAGGAACAATGGTGCCTTAAGCTTTTCAGATTGAGAACTTAGAAATTCTATGCTTTTGACTACAGACTGATTCACATCAGAAATGTGCACAGCACCTTTCCAATACCACTTTGCCCATTCGATAAAAGTGGAATATGCAGACTTGTTCCACGGCGGAATAAAGGCTCTGGGTCGCAGAGTTATAATGTTCTTTGCGTGGCGATCGGCATAAGCACGAGCAAGTTCTTCTCCGATGATTTTGCTATGTCCGTAAATACCATATCGATCATCAATGCTTGTACTGGAAACAAACACGATGTCATTGACACCACATTCAGTGGCGGATTGAAACACATTAAAGGTGCCCGTCGCATTTAAATCCCAAAAATCGTATGCATCTTTCTCTTTGCGATGCTCGTGAATTCCGTGCCACGCAGCAATGTGCACTACTGTGTCAACCTCTGCCATTGAGCTTCGCAGCTGCTCTCTATTTATGATGGATCCATTGATATATTCAATAGATTGTGTGGAAGGAATCGCACCGGCTGCTTGCTTAGCAGCCGGTGGCGCCTTGATGTCGAACACTACGGGCGTGTGACCCATGCCAATCAGGGAAGAACAAAGCATCTGTCCGAGGTCGCCTGCACCACCGGTCAATAATACGCGCATGAGCACTCCAATCCACACTATCACCGCACTAAATCATAGCCGGTTAGTTAGGACAAATCTTGCCCATTTCCTTGATTATCCCGAATAGTTTAAGCTGCCCCTATTTGCTTCCAAAAATGCCATTCCAGATATACTTCAAGCCGTAAGGATAGAGATCTAACACCGCTCTTTGGTTTCAACGGGCTTTCCAGGATAGAGGTATCTTGCACTTCCCTGAAGGCACCATGAATACCACTCTACATTAATGCAATCTGCTCGGCAGCACTGCATCATACTTTGCTGATAATTCAGATTACGTTGAAATTAGCGACCAGTCTTAGGATTGCTCAAGAAGGACAAATCAGGTGCCAGGGAGGCAGACACCGGACCAGCATCTTGTCTCGGAACCAGAGTAGGATCCAAGGTAGCCGCACCAGCGGCGCCGGGTCCGCTAAGATATGACTGCTGTGGAGCTTGCGAAAGCTGAGCCTCAGGTTGGTACACCGGAGCAGCTTGTTGCACAGGTGATAGTTGAGCTTGCGGGGCAACTACTTGCTGTGGAACTTGTGCTACTGGTGTCGCCGGAGCTACTGGAGCCTGGCTGATTTGCAATTGTGGAGCACCTGGCATTTGCAGCTGCTGTCCACCGAAGATCATTCTCGGGTTGTCACCGATGATGGCTTTGTTTGCATCAAAGATCTCACCCCAACGGCTTCCATCACCCAACTTCTCTTTAGAGATATCCCAGAGATTGTCGCCTGGCTGTACTGTGTACGAACCGGTGCTGGCATCGGTGATCTGAGTGCCATCAGCACCCGGAAGTTTCAAATCAATACCGGTGTGAATCAAACTTGGGTTAGCACCAATAACATCGGTATTTAGCTTGTAAATTTCTTGCCAACGAGTTCCATCGCCGAGCTGCTTGCGAGCGATATCCCACAAATTGTCTCCGGATTGAACATGATAGTTAGAAGCAAGCTGCTGGTCGCCAGCTTGTGGAACTTCTTGAGCAACCTGTTGTTGTTCGTATGAAACTTGCTGTGCTTGATCTTGAGCAGCCGGTTGCTGTGCAACGCGCTCTACGTGCTTAGCAGCATGATGGACTTTAGGATGAGCATCAGCAGATACCTTGTGAGCGACATGTTTCGGTGCCGACTCGGCTGCTGCATGATGACCGCGATGCGAAATTTGATCCATCGGAGCTTGAGAATGAGAAGGTGATGGTGCTGGTGCTGCAGGCGCAGAGTTAGCATTCATCGCACCCTTAGATTGATGACCTATGTGATCAGTCACACCTTTATCTGGAACTTTACCGATGTTCGGATTTGCTTTCTTCAACAATGACATTGGCTCAGCTTTAAGCTCTGTGATTGGAGCACGGCTTGCACTCTGGAAATAAGAACTGTCACCGGTGCTTGCTGGTACAGCTGGCTTGAAATAACCGCCACCAAATCCGCCACCAGGCACATCGTTTGAAGCTAGCAAATTGTTGCCGCCGAGAGTATCACCGACAGCGCCTGAAGGAGACAAAGCGCTAGCCTTATCTACCGCAGAGCTTGCGGACGATGCATCACTGAGTTGATAACCAATGTTGGTAGAGGAGACGCTTGGTCCGCTGATGATACCATCAGAAACATTGTAGTTAGCCGGTGCTGCGCTAGTCTCTTGTGCCGGAGAGAAGCTATTCGAGCTGATGTTCATGCTTGAGGCGTTCGCAGGGACATTGTTAGCGACGGTGTTACCGGCACTCACATTCGATTGAGAAAGCAAGGAATTTTGTTGCGAAGCCTGGTCAGCAAAGAGACGCTTTGTGCCAGCGAGGAAGTTAGGATTGTGCTCACCACTCATATGAGGACCGCTCATTTTGCCGTCGACTTGAAGACTGTGTGGATTTGCAGACTGCCCCATTTCAAACTGAGCTTTCTTGAGGTCCAGAGGACCGGCAACATTCATCGGGTCCTTCATGCTCAGTCCGCTGAGCCCGCCTTGATTGGTCAAGCCATTAGCACTGAAATGACTGATGCTCTGCATGTCACTGAATTGAGTTCCGGCCTGCATGCCAATTTGATGCAAGAATGGAGCATTTCCGGGAAGCATCGAAAGTGGAACCTGGAAGTGTTCAGCGCTCACACCCTGAGAAGCCAGTTTGGCGAGGTTAGCTTGCAGCGAACCACCCAACTCAGCCCACATCTTGGGGTCGAACAAATTGGAAAAATCTGGGGCCACAAACAATGAGGCCAACCATTCGAAGAAAGTTTGAGCAACGCCGCCCAAACCTGGAAGTTTCATTATCAATTGAATAACTGGAGACACTTCAGCTGCGCCAGCTATGGCGTGTGCGCCCATCGCGGCAGCTTCACCTGCACCTGCCACCACAGAGCCAATTGCCTTCGAAGCAGCGGTGATAACCTGAGCCTCGGCTCCTGAGCTGGCAGCGAGTGCAGCGGCTTTGCCCGCTACAGCGGTCTCAGCGCCAGTGAAAGTAGGTGTTGGTAATCCAGTAGCGACTGGTTGAAAAAACTTATGCGCAGCGGTCACGTCAACTTGAGCCGTAAGCTGGCTCTCGACATGAGCAACTGATGCTTCAGCTGCTGCCGCTGTGGTGTGGGCTACCTCGCCCCCGGTTGGTGTGATTGAAGACTCGTAAGTCATTGAGTGCGCATTCCCTTTGCAAGCTGAGGAATAATCTACAGCCCGGAAACGCCCAAGTCAAACGATAAATGGGAATTCCCCCACGCTTAAAGGGGGTTGTCATTGATTAATTCTGAAAAACAGATAATCAGATTAAAAAACAGCCTGCCAAGATCCTCAGATCGGTCACTTCGGGAGTTGCAAAACAAAGATTAGAAAGGTTCTAATCTCCCATCTTATTAATGGCATTTGGAAGGACGAAAATAGCCAGCTCGGAGACTGGACTCTAGTCTGAAATTAAAAGAATCGCGTCACTTTCTTTGCGTATGGGATTTAGAACTTTGCCAGATCGTATAATTGACCCTTGTAGGCGCAGAGGCGAGGCGCTTGCAGAGCGAGTTCCGCAAATCTGAACTTTGAAGAGTAAATGAAATGAATAAGTCAACAAGCGCATATCCAAAGAGCAAACACCAGATATACCTGTATCTTTCATTGCTCGCCTTGAGTCTGCAACCCTGCTTTGGAGAGGATTCAGAGCATTATCTCTCAGTGGTTCCAGGCAATGTCATAAAATCGCCAGCAAAACAGGCAAACGCAGTAGCCGCAACTGCTGCCAAAAAGACAGCAAGCACAGCAAGCGCAGCGCCCGCAGCCGCAAAGACAAGTCCCGACAGCTCTGCTCAGGAACAGAACCCCGATGCAGCTGCTACGGAAGGAACTGCAGAGCCGGTCGTAGCAGCGAAAACATTCTATTCAGCAGCTCTAGAGCAGGCGGTCAAAGCATACAAGGCGGCGCCCTCGGCTCAAGCCTACAGCCAAATCTTGGCTGGATTGCGCAGCTGCCTGGCAGCACAGAGCGGACTGAGACTCTCACCTGTGCTGCTAATTAAAGACAATCCTTACCTTAGCGACTTCAAGCCACGTGTATTGGAAGCCAATGGAATTCGACTCTGGACGTTTCCAAAAGCCACAGAACGCAATAAAGCGCTTTTGCAGTGGTTTGATGTCCACCAGACTGTTGTTGGAGTCGGTCGGCACAAGAAAGTCGTGAACAGCGTCAGCGTTAGGTTCCAGGACATTGCATTGTCCAAGGATTTAAACATCAAAGACGCCGGCATGGTGTCAATTAAGGATTCCGGGCGAAGGCTGATACTTGCAGGCGATGCAGAAGATGGCTCGCTGGCTTTGATTGCCTACAAGCTGGGTGAAGGCGGATGGGTCGAAGAGTCCGATTTCAACACACAGTTGCCTTCATTTCTGACAAACAATGTTTCCGGTAGAGTCGGATTTCGCGGGAACGATCTCATTTTCAATGTGGGTAAGATGATTGCCACTACCGATGCTAACGGCAACAAACGCCTTTTGCCTGAAGCCGAATCAGCAACCTACAAATTCTGGCTGCGCAACACAGACACTGGTTTTCAGGTTGCCACATCCATTCCAGATGAAGACGCATTCTCTGTGGTTTACCAGTTTATGCAAGCCCTTGCTCAGGGTCGCACAGATGTAGAAAAATCTTGCGTGGCAGACCCAAAGTCCGCTTCAGCCCTGGTTAGCCTTCCCAAATACTTGGGTTTGCAAGGCCGCTCGCTAGATTCTTCGAGCAAGGTAGTGGAAATGTCGTTGCCAGCTGGAAAAGGCAGCAGATTTCGCCTCATAAACATAGGCAAAGATGACCTTATTTTCGATGTCGGCAAATTCAAAGCTGGCTGGCAGATAAAAGCGATTTTTATTGCCCCTCCTGACCCTTACCTTGCAGAAACCGCCCGCTACTACCCAAGTTATAGTAAATTCGAACAGAAAGCAGAAGCTCCGAAAGATGCAAGCGCCCCAGCGGGCGTGACTACTCCTTTAGTCAAAAAGAAATAGTGAATTGCGTCCTTTCTGGGCATATAAAGGCCAGAATGCCTCGCAGAAGAAGTCAAGACCGTGTTGAGCCCTGAATATGGTGGAACCCGAAATTCGTCTGCGGACGAAGAGGAGACGCTCGCCGATTCTTCTAGCTTGAATTATCTCACTTACGCTTATCGCGAGAATCTCTTCGCGGAGTTTGAGAGACTGCTGCGCGATGAGAAACGATATGACGGTCTTGTTATCGATTTGATGAACACTGGTTTTTCATTGCCTCTCGACTCGCTCGTCAAATTCCATGCTTACGCGCGACGCTTACTAAAGCCGCATGGCGTCTTGCTTTTCATCAAAGCCGACTCCGCTGTAACTTTGACAAAAGATGACCCTAGTGGTGGACTCACGTTCAATGTGTACGACAGCCCATTTGGAATTTTTGCTCGCTATCCGATGCTGGCCGACTACGTGTGCGCCACCGTATCTGGTATCGACCGCAGAAGAATGCGTGGTGGTGGCAGCACTCTTGCAAATCACATCTTGTACACTTCAACTCCAGTACTGACTCCTCGAGGCAAGCAAGCAAAAGAAGCCTTTGAACTGGCTCCGACGAAGGGCTGGGTGTTGCAGTGCATTGATGATTACACATCAGTGGAATCAATGATCAATCATATGGAAACACACCATAAGATTCACCCTGATGAAACACTTCGACTACTGCAAGAGTTAGAGACGAGCTACTTTATCTATCCGGTATTCACAAGAATTCAGTTTCTGGCGAATTGCTACCACAATCACAAGCCATTCAGGCTGGGCAGATATCTTGTAGCAGCCGGAATTATCACAGCGGCACAGCTAGAAGAATTGCTTGAGATGCAGGCTGGTGAAGGATGGGGACGACACCAGAAAACATTCCTCGGACTACTCGCCGTCAGAAAAGGCTTCATCAACACAAGAGAACTTGAAATTCTGCTGCACGATCAATACCTCTATGGTGGCTATCATAAAGTTGATACAGCAGATTCATCTCCAGCCAGCAGGAAGAGAAGCATCGAAACGATGAAGAACTCGATGATTGGCTCACTCGGTGCAATCGACGGGGCGGGTTTATTGCAATCAATTGCAACAGCGAAAAAAACAGGCACACTCACTGTAGAAGACAGAGATAAGAGCTTCAACATCGTGTTCAAAGATGGGCGTCCAACACATTCTCGACTGGGCAAATTAGCTGGACACGATGCTGTATCGGAGTTCCTAGTAAGTTGGACAGAGGGAATTTTTGTTTTTCGAGATGGCACTGTTGATGGGGGATGGGACGAAGCATGCCAGCTACGTTCTCCACTGGATAAGCTTTTGCTCGATGCCGCTCTATTTCAGGACAATGTCAATCAGATCATTTCAATGCAACCTGGACAGCGCAATGTGATTCTCGAACGTGTGCTTAACTTCGATGAAGAGTGGGCGAAAATTGCGCAGGCTCCACTGAAATATTTTGATGAAACACCTGTTTCAGAACACGACAAACAAAAAATGCCCAGAGTTGTAGCTCTCATTGATGGATTGACTACGTTGGATGAAGTCATTAAGAGCTTCGATGAATGGCCAACACATATGGTTTTAAAAACAGTTCAACTGTTCATCGACAAACGCCTGGTCGAAGTTCAACAGACTTCATTGTTCAAACCTCTTGCTGTGTTTCAGCGAATGACAGCGGAGTTGAACAATATTCTTGGTGTTGACGTTAACAGAAATGTGCTCGAATCTAGCCTGCACTATGTTCACGGCAACAGTAATGGCTCAACGCGTTTCAATATAGATAAAGACGGTCGCGTCAGCGTTAACTTGAGTCAGCTAAAAGCTAGCAATACGCCAGTTTCGACGGTATTGCTCGAATTACGTCGATGGATGGAAGCATACCTGGTCTTCGCGCGCAGGCAGACTGATCCGCGACTTGTAGATACAGCTATTGCGCGGGTCGTGCACAGCAGTTAGCTTCAACAAGAGCCAAGTTCTGGTGGCACAATGAAGTTTTTGTTGTGCAGATTTTTACTTGCCACAAATACCGTACTGAAAAAAAAGAATATAGCTCCGAAAAAAATAAAGCTCCCATTGAAGTGGGAGCTTTACGATTAAGCAGCTGAAGCTAGTGCCCAGACTTAGACAGGTTCTTTAACGTTTTCAACACCGTCCATTGCAGAAAGAAGGTAATAGCAAATGGACCTTACACCAAATGCGGTACCACCCTTATTCAACTCTTCCTTGTCTTTGTCCATCCATGATGAGCCAGCAATGTCTAAATGCGCCCACGGAGTAGAGTCAACAAATTCTTTCAAGAACATACCTGCAGACGATGACCCGGCTTCTCCGCGAGAGCCAGCATTCTTAAGGTCTGCAATGTCACTCTTTAGACCTTCTTTGTATTCGTCGAACAGAGGCAACTGCCAGTACTTTTCACCAGCTCGAGAACCAGCTTCAATCATGTCAGCAAGAAGCTTGTCGTCGTTCCCCATGAGTCCGGCAGCAGCTTTGCCCAGAGCAGAAATGACGGCACCAGTAAGTGTAGCAATATCAATGATTGCATCGGGCTTTTGCTGACAGACATAGACGAGAGCATCCGCGAGTGTGAGTCGCCCTTCAGCATCAGTATTGTTTACTTCAATGGTTTTTCCATTCATTGCCACCAACACGTCACCTGGCTTGGTTGCAGTTCCACTGGGCATGTTTTCACAAGCAGGAATAACAGCCATTACTGAAACTGGTGCATGAAGTTCTTGCATTGCTTTTACAACGCCAAGCACAACGGCTGCGCCGGTCATGTCATATTTCATTGTTTCCATGCCAGTCGCAGTCTTAAGCGAAAGTCCACCGGAGTCGAATGTAATGCCTTTGCCCACAAGAGCAATGGATTTTTTTGCTTTTGAATGTTTGTAGCGAAGTGCAATAAACTTCGGCGGCTCTGCAGACCCTTGAGCAACGCCAAGGAAAGCACCCATACCAAGCTTCGCAACTTCGTCAGCTTCAAGAATTTCGCAAGTAACTGTTTCGGAACTAAGCGAATCAGCTACGCTAGCCAGCTTTGTTGGTGTCATATTACAAGCAGGCTCAGCAATCAAATCGCGCGCAAAATTGGTGGACTCGGCGATGATGCGGCCGCGCCAACAAAATCTTTCGAACTCTTCTTCGCTGAGATTTCCAGCATCAACCATCGTCAGGCGCTTGGTTTTATCACCAGGCTCAGTACCATTGTCTTTTACTGTTTTATACACGTTAAAAGTATAAGAACCCAGCACCCAACCTTCGACACACGCTTGAACATTTTCAGGTTTCGATTCAAAACGCAAAAATAATGCCGGGTGTGGGTAGGCTTGCTTTGACGCGAATTGTCTGGCAAATGTCGCAGTCAACTTACGAATTGAGTTATTGTTATAGTCTGCTTTCTTACCCAGCCCACAAATGATCAGCCTTCGGCAGGGAAGTTTCTTCTGGGTGAACAAGCTGATTTGTTCTTTGCTTTTACCTTTGAAGTTTTCCACTTTGCAGAGTTCTTCAAGTTCAGCAAGTAAGTCAGCCGGAAATTTAGGATCGGCTTGCTTTATTACGTCACCAAGAGATTCATCCTGAAAAACACCGACAACAAGTACATCGGCAGAAAGCTCCGAAAAATTTGGTTTTGCAAGTATTAGTTCCATGTGTGCCTTTTGAACTTATAGAGGGACCCGCTCATGAAGCGAATGCCAAGAGACATCGCTTCTACAGCAGTCAAATGATACCCCCAGAAGGCACGGCAAAGCCAGCTGTCCAACAATAAATGAACTATTGCCAGAACGCAGTCAGAATCAGAATCGCCAAGTTATATTTGAACTATTGCGAAATGATTTGAGAGATATTACGCATTAACGGAATCAGCTGCTCAGTCTGATTAGCGCTGCTAACTGTGATAAGAATGCCACCACCGAAGTCGGCAATAATTAGCAATCCATTTGCTGTAGCGGCAACCAATTGATAGAGGTGGTTATGACCCATCTTGCGAATTGTATTAGTTGTATTGAAATAAATTCCAAGAGCAGTTGCTCCGATCGTCTCAGGATCCTGATCTTGCGGCAGGTTGTTAGCAATCGGAATGCCATCGTGACCTACAATACAAGATCCCATAACCATCGGCAAAGTCTTGATGTGATTCAAGATTTTGTAAATGTCTTCTGCGGCTTCCATAGTCAAAACCTTAACCTTGCTCTCAGCCAGGTCTTGCTGAGTCAGCTTACCGAGCTGTTGCTGGTCTTGTTGGTCAAGAAGGAATTTTCCAATCGAATTGATCTTACCGCTTCCAGTGTCTTGTTCGTTGCTTGTGGAAGCAGCCAACTTGCTAATACCTTCAATTCGAGGTGGCTTAGCGATGGTGCCAGTCTCCAGAGCAACGTTACGCACAGTATTTACTGCATCGCGAACATTGACTTTTGGAGCCGGTGCAGATTGCTGCTGATCTTTCACACCTAATTTATCAAACATTTTATTGATAGCATCATCGTCGATGCCCCCAAGCAGACCGCTTCCAGCAGCTTTCTTCGCCGGAGGCGGAGCCATTGGAGGCTTCATGCCTGCAGGCTTTTGAGCTGGTGCTTGCGGAGCTTGAGCTGGCGCTGGTCCCGGCTTCGGTGCTGGTGGCGGTGGGGCGGCACCGCCCATGGCCGGTTTAGCGGGTGGCTGACCTGGCACTGCACCTCTGACTGGCGGAACGGCTCCTGGCATTCCTGGTTTTCCAGGTGGTGGCGGCGGAGCACCCGGTCTAGAGGGCACCGGTGGTGGTGGCGGTGGTGCCTGTGGGGCTCCACCTGGAATTGGTGGTGGTGGTGGTGCCGGTTTAGCACCCGGAATTTGTGCAATCTGTTGAGCCGACATACCAGGTGGCAACGGCGGTGGCGGCGGTGGTGGCGCTGCAGGTGCAGGCGCCGCAGCTTCCGAAACTGCGCCAGTATTTAGTTCAGATTCTTTGACACCGATATTCTTAAAGATCTTATCCATGTCTTTGTCATCAAGCTTCATGCGATTTGCGCCAGCGGCCGCGGCAGCTGCACCAGCACCGGGTGGTGGTGGCATTCTTCCTGGAGCCGGTGGTTTACTGCCCGGTTTCGGAGGCAACGGCTTACCGCCTGGTCCAGCTATAGGCACCTTGCCGGGAATTGCTGGCTTGCCAGCTGGCGGCGCAGGAGGAACTCCTGGTGCGGCAGGTCTAGCCGGAGGTGGCACCGGCGGCGTGGGTGCTTGAGCGGCAGGAGCTGCAGGAGGTGGTGGCGGTGGTGCAGCCGGAGCTGGCGGTGGTCCAGCCGGAGCTGGGAGTGCTGCCGCAGGTTCAGGCTGAGCCGGTCTTGATATAGGACGAATCGTAGGGTTGGCAGCTGGTTGTGGTGGCGGAGGCAATGGTCCGCCCGGCTGCCCTTGCACAGGAGCAGGTCCTGTCTTTGGCTGCGCTTGAGACATATGTGCAGGCAATTCAGGAGCTGAAGGCTTCGGTGGTGGTGGTGGCGGTGGCTGTACACGCGCCGCGGCTGAGTCTCCATCCTGTTGTCTCTGCATTGCCAATCTTTCTTGAATTGACATTTCGTACATTTCGCCCACAGGCATGGCGGGCTTCTGTTCTTTCTTAGTCGGACCAAGTCCGGAATCTTCTAATGAAAATGCTTTCCACATACCTGTCTGAATTTGCTCTGCATCTTCAGACCACGACTCGGCCGACTGTGCGGCAGGTCTGGCAGCTTCGGCTTCTGCTGCAGCCCAGTCAGCTTCAGGTTCCTGAGCTCCCCAGGCAGCTTCTGGAGACTGATGTGGATCAGTAGCAGCGCCCCAAGCGTCTGCTGACGGAGACGGTTCTTCACCCCAGGGCTCTCCGCCTTGAGATTCAGCACCCCAACCTTCTACAGCAGAAGCAGCTTGCGCTTCTTCGCCCCAGGCTTCTTGCGCCGGTTCAGCGGTCTGTTCCCATGCGTCACTTCCAGATTTGTTATCCCAACCAGACTCATTCCAGCCTTCAGCTGACGGAGCTTCTGGAGCGGTACTTCCCCAGACATCGTCACCCGCAGCTGCAGGTGCTGCAGCTGCCCCCCAGGCACTACCCGCGGTGTCAGGGGCTTGCGCTGGCGGCGCTCCCCAGGCAGTGTCTTGTGCTGGTGCTTGCGCTGGAGGCGGTGCTCCCCATCCAGTGTCTTGTGCTGGTGCTTGCGCTGGAGGCGGTGCTCCCCATCCAGTATCTTGTGCTGGTGCTTGCGCTGGAGGCGGTGCTCCCCATCCAGTATCTTGTGCTGGTGCTTGCGCTGGAGGCGGTGCTCCCCATCCAGTATCTTGTGCCGGTG
>JBGAHS010000003.1:0-853363 GCA_044226015.1 Obscuribacteraceae bacterium (SeqCode) | reverse complement strand
GGTCCTGTCCACCCCGGTCCTGTTCACCCTGGTCCCGTCCACCCCGGTCCTGTTCACCCTGGTCCCGTCCACCCCCGTCCTGTCCACCCCGGTCCTGTTCACCCCGGTCCTGTTCACCCCGGTCCCGTCCATCCCGGTCACCCAGGTGGATGGCATCCCCAACTTCCTTCAGTTCCTGGTCAACACCACGGACCTAACTGGAATCACAACTACCATCCGAATTACCGCTTGCCGAGCCCACCAATGGCTCGCCCTGGTGTAACGTACTGCCGCCCGTACACATACACTGGTCGCACGAGAATTGGTCTTGGTTGTGGATGGTACGACGGATTTTATTTGAACAGTGCCTGGTATGGAGGTCGCTTCTGTGCCTGGGGCAACTATTGCCCAACGAGCTATTTCTTTTACACCACTAACAACTACTGGTGGTCGCCATCGCTTGGTTATTCCTGGAACCGCCCTCTAAGCGGCGCTGACGTGATCACGGTGGTAGACACCGAAACGGTCACAGTTCGCAGTCCGTTTGGACCGCCTGCTCAGGAGACCCTGACCTGGTATTACAACGCGTATTGGACGCCTGGCGTCGGATACGTGTACATGGATCACAACGGTGTTTATCACACTCTCAATTGGTAAGTGTGATTAAGCACAGGCGGCTAGAGATTGGTAAAACCTTCTCTAGCCGCCATTTTTACTTCAAAGTCATATACTATACCTATACGTACGCCATACTTCGTACACAATTAGCGAAAATATTCGGTATAAATATAGAGTCTGTCAGAGAGTGCGCTGTGGTCAAAGCAACTCGAATCCAAATTGCCATGGTACTGAGCGGCTTATTCGTTCTACCTTGTCTTGCAGATGAGCCATCGACGAGCACCAGTAATTCTACGCCCAATGCTTCATCGAAACCGGCTTCTAATCGCAAGAGAAGCCCAGAACAACAAAAATATGGACAAGCTGCCACACATATAACCACTATTCAAAGTTCCTTGAAAGATGCTCGCGGAACTCTAGAAGATTCTGATTCGCAATATTTCCAACAGCGCTTTGCAGACTTACAAGAAAAAGCAGAAAAGGATGTTGCAGCGAATGGTCCTGCTGCAAATCAGTATGTAGATGGTCTAAAACAATTGCAGGAGGAGCTGTCCGCTAATATAGAGCGCACCAAACAAAGTAATGAAGCTAATCTGGCAGCCATGAACGCAGCGATCTCTCACCTGAAAGATTCATTTGCTCAGCGAAAATCAAAAATGTCAGAAGCAGACCAGGAGCGATTTCAGGCTGATATCAGTGACCTGGCTGCAAGAGCATCTGCCGTAACACCGTCGGTGGGGTCTGCGATAAGAATGAACAGTCTGGCAGAGGAAGCAGGATCGATCGAAGCAAACATGGCCGGTCGATCACTGCTGCCGCAAACATCACAGAAATTTGCGGGTCCTCATGCTTCAGTAAAAGAGGAAGATGCGCAGCAGGGACAACAAACAGAAGAGAATCAAGATGATGATTGCTTGCCAATTCCAAATACAGGATTGGTGTTCCATGAACCTCCAAAGCCGAGCATAGATCAGCTTATCGACTCACTCTCAAAACGCATCGAATCTTGCGGTAAGAATGGCTTTCTGGGAACCTTCGAACAAGACTCATTAAGTAAGAGACTCAATGAAATCAATTTGTTATGGAAATCGCATCACACGTCCACTGGATTAGACCCAGGAAAGGAATTGTCTTTGCGGAAACAAATTGAGGCACTGTAAACGGATTTGAATAAGAGCGTAACCCACTAACGGCGAGCCTTCAGGAATACATTTGTTTGAAAAGCCTCTACTACGCCTCATCGTATTGCTACAAAGAAGAATAGAAGTCCCGGCGTCAGCTTGTCTTTTTCAAGACTTGCTAACGCCGGGAACGACTTCGATTCAATCTGTTTCGTCGTCGTCTTTCTTCTTCTTGGGGAAGGAACTGTCGATGACGACACCAGGTGCGGTGCTCAGTTGACTCACACCGAAACTACTTCCGATGAGAGAAAGCAAAGCCGCTGCAATTATTGCCGCGCCTTGTCCTGCTGTGAGCAAGCCACCAGATAGACCGATTGAAACCAGTGCTGCAGGAACACCCATCTGAGAACTCGCCGCCCAGCCAGAGCCCTTCGGCAAGCCAGACCACTTCGCAGCGATCATGTGCACAGATATAGATGCCGCGCAAATCATCACAGCAAGAGCGATATTGCTGGTAGACGTGAACAGCTCTTGAACATTGATGCTAGCACCAAGATGCACAAAGAACACCGGCACCAGGAAGCCTTCACCGATTCCGATAAGCTGCTTGTAGTAGCGCCGCGGGTGACCCAGCGACGAAGCAACCATGCCTGCTGCAAAACCCGCAACGAGCACGCTGGTTCCAAAAACCGTCGCCAACCAGGCGAGCCCGAAGAGCATCGCAAGGGAGAGACGGAGGTCGAGTGCCCAATGCTTGCTTCGGGAAAGCTGCCTCAGATGTTCACCAATAACCGAAGAGCGGAAGAAACGCATGCCGACGAGGCAGGCGATGGCCACAACGCCCACTACACCGACACCAATCGCGACCGTCTCAGTGTCACCGCTAGCGGTGGCAAGAGGCAGCGCAATCATGGCCACAATATCGCAGATTGCGATCCACGCTGTGGTCAGCATGATGACAGGTCCGGTGAGGTGGCGCTCATGGAGCATCGGCACGACCATGCTCGTGGAACTGCAGGCACAGAGCAAGACGAAGATACCGATGTTGTGAATGCCCGTGATGAAGCTGAGCGCAAAAGCAAACGGCACTGCTACCAAGAATGATATGACCGAAGCTTTAGCACCGACTTTCAGAGCAGAACGCAATCCGCCATCTCTGAGAGGCAACTTAATGCCGACGAGAAAGAGCAGCAATGCAAAGCCCACCAGGGCAAGAAACTTGAACGCGGGGTCAGCTGGGTTCACCCAGTGAAAGCCGCTGTTTCCGATAGCTATACCTGCAATGATCTCCCCAACTACTAGTGGCACAGCGAAACGCTTGTTGCCAGAGAGAAGGGGGCCGACCAGACCGGCAAGCACTATGAGAAACAAGAGTTGGAAGCTCATGGTTCTCTCTCCTTTCTTGATAAAACACATCGCTGAGCGATGCGGCTTGCAAGTCAGGTCGTCCGAGTCACAAAGCAATTGAGGGAGTGGTCATCCACTCTCCCAATAACTCTGCGCTGAGCTGATCAATGCGTCAACGTTCCCATAGTTACAGGGACTTCGTCAGGCAAGGATGGTATCTAGCTCAGGGGTTTCGACAAGTTACCTAATGCTGCAAGAGGTTGGAATTCAGAACTGTATCCAAAACTAGCAATTTCCACTCCTTGCGCCAATATCTAGAAAGCAGGCTGCGAATAAGTGTTTTGTAATTCCCTTTGTCAGCAAGAACAATTTGGCGAGATGCGCGACCGGAAAAGTCCGTCCTGCTTAGAACTGTCATGCCAGCCTGCTAAAGTTAACACAGCCTCGCCACATGTAAGTGCAAATGTGGTCAAAAATTGGCCATTTAAAAGTCAAAAACAGGCGAAAAGTGTGCTGCACATGGACTTTTTTGAAGTCGATGTGCAGCACACTGTCAGGCAATAAACTCTGCCATCGAGGCATGAACAGGTTTCTGACCATTGGGTCGAATCACGATTCCCATGTGCCAATTCGGCTTAGGCTTTTCGTCGGTGCCTTCATCGTCGTGCCAGCGCCGATCTAGCTCCGCCCAGGGCAGAAAACCATATCGGCAGAGAATGCTGGGGTCCATGAAGTAGAAGTAGGTTTCGTTTTCACCCTTGACCAACTTTCTTCTGCTTCCATCTTCAGAAAGCAGCTCTGGAGCTTCCTCCGAATAGCCGATTGCTGCAACGTAGTGTCCGTTATCGTTCTTGTTTACGTCGTTGTATACAGAGCGATCCTTAGCCCAGGCTTGGATGTCCAGTACAGTAGAGATTTGCTTATCCAGCAGCTTGATGAGCGATTCTTTCGTCATTCGGCGCTGGATGCTTGCTCGTAATCCGAGCCGGTTGAGGTAACGAACGATATTGCCTGGACTGGTGCCGTTCACACCAGTGTTCATTCCTTGCATGAACTCTTCCATGGAGTCTGGACCAACTCCGTACATACGTGCGATCGAGGCAGCTGCCAGAGCGCATGAGTAATCAGTCGGCTGCGGCAAGTCAGGCGCAGGAACTGAGATAGATCCACCAGGAATCTGGTGAATATTAGTAAGGCTCAGACTCTCAAGCAGAGCGCTTCGTTTACGAAAACGCTGCGGGCTATAGCCAGAGAGTGCCGGAAGAGTGAGTTTGATTGCACCTTCCGGCAGTAGCAGTTTGGTCTTCCTTTTCATCTCTTCTCCGTGTTAGTAGTATTCGGGTGGGAAACCATCATCATGATTTACGCCGTCGAACAAGTCTTGAAGTCGTTGTTGCTGAGCACGCGCTCTCTCGTGTCGAGCACGCCAGTACCAGTCGTTTGCAATAACAGACAAGAGCAGTACACCAACAGAGAACTTCAGTACATACCCAATCAAAAGCACAACAGGGTGATGCAAAATGGAGAACATTTGGTTCTTTCAGATTTCGAGTAAGGTTGTTTTGAAATTTAGTCGATATGAGTCTCGAACAAGTCTTGAAATAAAGAAAGTAATGCTCTCAGCCTAGTCGATAGCCAACTCGAAGTTCATCAACTGCCATAGCAGCTATGACTAAGACTTGCGTAATTTCCCCAATGAAAAGGGAGCCCTCATCATGCGAGGCTCCCGAGAATTCCTTATGCAAACGATTTCAAAAACTACTTAGCTGGTCGACCACAGATGACCGCGAGTTCTTCATCCTTCACTTCGTGAAGTGTGAATGCACGCTCAGATTCAAACGAAGAGCCATTGTAGACCCCCCAATAACTTGCTCCGACCTGACGATCTTTGTTTTTGTGACCAGTCGGATTTACCTCATGTAGCAAAAACCAGCCAACCATCAAGGTGCCGGCTACGTATAAGAAAATGACCCAAGTGTAAACATCCATATCTAGTTTGGCTCCGTTGGTCTAGATTTACGGCCCATCTCCTTACCCAATTACAAATCTTAATTACGAGCGTGCAAACTGTCGATGGGAATTCCACGCAATTCAGAGCTGGACCTTTTCCTGAAACCATGCTGTGCTAAGCTCTTGCAATAATACCGTTAAAACCAACAGGCAAAAACTAGTGCGATTACTATTCCAAATTGCAATTGTCTGTATCTCGCTCTGTTCAATAGCACTTGCCTCCAGCAGAAGCTTAGAGGATTGCTTTCTGCACGACTCCAACTGGTCAGGAGGCGACGGAGCATATAGTGTTGCGATAAACGAAAAAACAGTTCTATGGCTTTTTGGAGACAGTTTTATCGACACCATTGGCGATGGCAGCAATCCACGACGAATGGTTCATAATACTATTGCTGTGCAAGATACTACCAGCAACAAGATAAGCTTCTACACCAACAAAAATGGACGAGAAGCCTTTTTTCAAAGTTCAGACAAAATACACTGGCTGTGGCCTGGTGACGCAGTCAAAAACTGCGGACGACTCTATTGTTTTCAAAAAGTAATCGCTCCCGTGAAATCCTTGAAAGAAGATCCATTTGGATTTTCCTGGATTGGAGATGAAATTCACGTTGTATTCAACCCTGAAGCGGCTCCTCCCTTCTGGAAAATGCGAACAGTAAGGGTAGAACAAAATGGAGGGATTCACATTGGAGTGGCTGCTCTAGTCGAGAACAACTTTGTCTATTCAATAGGCTTAAATGAAACGAATAAAGAAGCCTTTCTTGCGCGCATTCCATGCCAACAGATTGACAGCAGAAACTTAGTGCAAGCAGAATTTCTCTGTCGGGACGAAAACAAAAAAATCTTCTGGTCCAAAGAAAGCAAAAACATACATTACCTCTGGAAGCAAGCCGCAGCAGAAGCTTCTCTCATCAAAGTTCGCACTGGTTATCTTTGTGTATACAGCCAAAATGGCATGGGAAAAAACATAGTCGGCAGAACAACAAAGAACTTCAATGAGGATTGGTCACAGGAAAAACGACTCTACGAAATTCCAGAAAAGCAACTGAAGCGCGGCTTTTGCTATGCCGGAAAAGCTCACCCTGAGCAGGTTTCGCCACCTGCCAAACTCAGCCTCAGCTACGCTATAAATCCTGGGGTCCTCAGTGCACATCAGAAGGACCCTTACGCCTACTTTCCTCACTTCGTTTCAGTAGACTATCCGACCTGTGATGAACAATGAAAGAAAGGGAACAAATGATACGAATTGCGGGATATGCCGCCATTCCGGCGGACTCCAAATTTCGGGGGATAATTGCAACGCATCTCAGGAGCGATAACAAGAATATCAGCAAGTGCATTGCTGATATTCTTGCTTGCCCTTGCATCTGCAGCAGCAAATAAGAAACTAGAACTCAATCCGCAAAACCAACAACAAGAGCAAGCCTGTAATCTGCTTGTTGAAGGAACGAGACTTCTTGAGGCAAAAAAACCATTCAAAGCAAGAAAACCTCTGGAACAGGCAGCGCAATTGTGGCCGGAAAGTGCTGCTATGCACTATAACCTGGGCTGCTGCTATAACGAATGCGCCCTCTACGACTTGGCTATTGGAGAGTTCAAAAAGGCTCTCGAGATTGATCCCAAAATGACAGATTGCCTGGTGAACATCGGCAGCTGCTATCAGGTGCAAAATCGCACTGATGATGCGCTTCAGTTTTTTCGAGGCTATCTAAAAAAGGCACACCCGAAAGACAGCCAGACCATTCAAAACATGATTGGAGCTCTAGAGAAATACAAGCGAGAACACGTCGAATCAGACCCGCAGTCGCCCGATTACCTACCGAGCATTTGCGACGATGGCTGCGTTCGCCGCTGGCCTCAAAACAAAGTGCCGCTAAGCATCTTTATCTCTTTTGGAAAAGATGAGAGTGGACGCCCCGTGCAGGGTTTTCGCGAAGAATACAATTACATTCTTCTTGCAGCAATTGATGACTGGATGAAGGCCTCGCACCACAAACTCTCTTATCGCCTTGTTACCGACGCCAGGCTTGCATCGCTTGCCTGCACATGGACAGACGACCCAGCATTTTTGAAGAATGAAGGCAATAATGTTGAGCTTGGCGTAGCGGAAGTCATTGCAGAAAAGCACCCCGGTGCCGATGGCACAAAACAAATTCTCTCAGCAAATGTTTGTATTTTGGTCAATAATCGCCGCACAGGAGAACCTCTGAGCAGCGACGAAATGAAAAAAACTTGCTTGCATGAAATAGGACACGCGCTGGGTATGGTGGGACATTCTCCGAGCAATAAGGATGTAATGTTCTTTTCAAATTCAAGTGCGGTCTGGCCAGCCCTGACAAAACGAGACAAGGCAACACTACTGCGCATCTATCAAGACTACCCAGAGCCAATTCCAAGCTCTAACTACAGTAACAGCCCTAATCAAAATGGACTTCATTAGCACTTAAATTTCATCACAATGAGCCCGGGAATCAAACAGATTCTTCTCGATTGGGCTAAGATCCCCTTTAGCTTTTTACAACTAGAGGCAATTTTCATGCACTATAGTCATACTCAAAAAATTCCTGAAAAAATACTGCTCGGTGCGGGCATTGCCAGCCTCGCGCTGGGCCTGACACCTCCAGGATTTCTGGCTCGCCTGGCTTTAACAGGACTGCTCGGCGCCACTGTGTACAATTTTCGCTCTCTCACCGTCGAAGTAGACGACTCTGAAATCAAAATACAATTCGGTGATGGACCCATAAAAAAAACATTCAATCTGCACGATGTCACTTCTGTTCATGCAGTACGCACAACCCCTCTGCAAGGTTGGGGCGTTCACTTCACAGGTTATGCCTGGCTCTACAACATTTATGGTTTAGATGCCGTTGAGGTGAATTTCAACAATGGCAAAAGCGTTCTTATAGGAACAGATGAGCCAGATAAACTGGCAGCTGCTATCGATGGAAGATTGATCGTAGTCCAATAAGAAATTCAAAAGTAGACAAAGAGGTGCCACCGCTGACGGTGGCACCTCTTTTCTTTTGCAAGAAAACCGGCTCCCTCTTAGCAAGTCGCATGACTGACTTATAAAGGTTCGTCTCATAAAGCCGCATAAAAAGCCAGACTTAGCCGCTTAATGCGCTTGCTTAAGACAAAAGCCGGGCATATAATCTGAGACCACTTTATATGTGAAAAGGATATGCCGTGAGCCGTCGTTCCCGTCTTATAAATCAGCCACCATTAAGGGCTCTTCCTACTAACCAACGTCTTGATAGAGTCGGACCCTTTCTGAAATGGGCGGGAGGCAAATCTCAGCTTATTGCAAGCTTTGAAGAATTTTTTCCTGAGTCCATAAACCGATATTTCGAACCCTTCACTGGAGGTGGCGCAGTTTTCTTTCACTTGCGCAACCTGCATGGAGACTTCTTTGCCGAGCTATCAGATATGAATAGCGAGCTTGTAAACTGTTACACGGTTATTCGCGATAATGTTTCTCCGCTGCTCAAAGACCTACAGAAACATGAAAACACCGAGGAGTACTTTTACAAAATAAGAGCACAAGATACCTCACTCTTAAACAACATTGAGCGCGCCTCTCGCCTCATCTTCCTAAACAAAACTTGCTTTAACGGACTTTATCGCGTGAACAGCAAAGGAAATTTCAATGTTCCTTTTGGTTTCTATAAAAACCCAAGCACCCGAAATGAGCCTTTGTTGCGGGCCTGCAGCGAGGCTTTGAAGAACACGAATATTGTTCATCGTCCTTTTGAAGACATTTTGAAAAAGGCTCGAAAAGGCGATTTTATTTACTTCGACCCACCATATCATCCTCTTAGCAGTACTTCTAATTTCACCTCTTATACAAAGAACTCGTTTTCTGCAGAGGACCAGGAGAGGCTTGCAGATACATTCATTGAACTCGACCGTAGAGGCTGCAAGCTTATGCTGAGCAATTCCGATTGCCCATTTATTCGCGACCTCTATTCAGAATTCAGAGTTGAGACAGTTTATGCCATGCGAGCGATAAATTGCAAAGCAAGCGGACGTGGAAAAATTAGCGAAGTGCTGGTTCTTAACTACTGATTGAAATCTGCATACTGAATCTTTCCGAGATACGCGAAACCGTGTACCTCCGCTGTCTTCGATGCCCACAGCAAAGATGAAATGATCTTAAGCATTTCCTATCGTATAGTTCCCAAAGCGACTCAGAACAGTACTCCTCAAACTCGCCGGATACAACGCTTGAACGAGGTTATCAAGAGCCGTGTTGTCTGCTGCTACTTTTTCCCTTATCATCTCGGAAAAGACGGCAAAACGATCTATTCAACGGCAACCTGAACTATGGCAGAAAAAACTGACAGGCGACATCTAGGAATGTTTGGACAAAAAATTGAAGTAAACGTTTCTGAACCATTAACGGCAGACGATATCAGAATCACAGGAAACAATCAGATTCCTGCTTCAACTGATTCGAAAAAGCGAAGTCGAAATACTTATCGCTACATCATGAGTGAATTCTCTCAGAGTGCAGCGCATACGCTTGAGCCCACTCAGGACAAATTAGATCGCAATCTTCCTGCGCCACCGGCAAGACCTATTCTCAACAAAGCAATTGGCTCATGCCTGGCTTACTTCCTAGATTTCAGCGAAATTTCCAAGAATGTACAAGAGTCAAGAGAAGCTTTACTTGAGTCTATCTGTGGTCTTGGTGATGAGAATCAGAGAAATGCCTGTGCAGAGTCTATGGCCCAGTTTGAATCTCGAATGATCGAAGACTTTTCAGAAGTCGCTGAGCAAGAAATAAATACCTCATACGACAACTTGCGATATTTGCTAAGCACTCCGCCTTTCGCTCAATCAATTCCGTGGCAATCTCGATTGCTCGCTGTATCACATTTCCTGGTGCATGCAGCCAAACCGGAAAGTGCTTGCCAGGGAAGCAAAATCGGGTCAGAAGTGCTCTGCCTTATTCAAAGGTTATTCGCAACGCGACCATCTAGAGTTACTGAAATGATCGCCTCCGCCGCAATCTTAGGTGAGTGGCAAACATTCGATGGCAAAACTATGATCATCGACGAGCAATCTTTGAAGCCTGGTCCTGAGGAAATACTTTATCGCAGTGGTGAAAACAAAAGAAGTTATGCGGTGAAACTGATGCAACTTCTTCTGCTGAACAATGTACTTCGCAGAAGAAGACAATCTCTAACTTATGCCGAATGCCCTGGCAGACCAGGAAAAAAATACAGCGGACAAATTGTGCGCAATCAGCACGGAGACCTGGTAAATCCAAAACTTGCAACCCTGAGTTACCTCGAACTCGCCTTGCTTGCTAAGTTCGAATTTAACGAGAACTCTTGTGTTATCGTCAACACAAACGCGTTCCCACCAAACTCTCCAGAGTATGCCGACTATTTGTCGAAAGCAAACTTATTGGTTCACATCAGTTCGCCAGAGCAGTTATCTGAAGCGCTACAGGCTGCAAAAAAATGCAGTGCAATTCCAATCACTATTGCAGTTGATGAACGCAGGCTGCTAGCCGAAAGCTATCAAGATGGCATTAACCATTGCATTAACGTAGTTCAGTTTAACGAATTCGGACTGCTGCGAATCTACAACCCGCAGTTACTTCCTGGAATGCAGCGCTCAAGCAAAATAAGCTTGCAAAGACTCTATAATGCAACTCTCAATCCTATGAGAACAGCGCCGCATTAGTTCATGGACATAACAGACATCGGTCCTTTCAAAAAAATAACGGTTCCGCCAGATTGGCGCAGGAATACTTTGCGTGTTCCACAGTCTAATCGCATGGAGCTGCCAATCATCCAACTCACAATGCCCGGAAAAGAGCAAGAAATGGAAATTGGCATCTTTTATCGTGGCAAACTTGAAAGCGAAGACGATGGTGAAAACTTTCATGCTTTGCTCTTGCAGCATAGAGAAGCCGAGCAGGCAGTAACTTTGAGCCCGGGGCAAATACGCTCGCTATCTCGGGTATTGGACCTTGCTGGATTCAATCAATACACCTATCCACGGCATTTGACTGGCTATAGTCCAGACTTTTTCCTAAAAACCGCACAGGTCATTGTGATTAACGGCAAAGCTGTTTTGAAGGTTGATGGCGAATTTCGCGATGAAGACAAAACTGACACTTTTTATGGTGGGCTCTTTGTAGAGGCCGACGAGAGCGGAAGAAAAATCTACGAGCTGTATTTGAGAGTTACAGCTAAAGAAATGCATCTGAAAGGCATTCAATTTTTCCGACGCATGGCAGAGTCAATTGAGTGGGCCGACTGAACTTGTACTAACTAGCTTATGACTCGAAGAGTCGCAAAACCAATGGATAAAGCAGGTTCCGGCGACGTAATAACAACAGTACCCAACTGCTAATCTCCGCAGCGCAACCTCGCGCCACCATCGGTGGTGACCAACTCTTGAAATCTTTATCAATTGAAACATAGCCCTTAACAAACTGCAGCCAGCTACAAGACGCCACTGGGCCAGCGCCTGGCGCATCTGCGGCACTGTTATATGCAGCTAAGGCGACCGCCTGTAACACTAGAAGCTTGGAACTGCGGGCGCAGATAGTGAACAGTAGTAGTGCGTCTTTAATTCTTCGATTGGTCACATACAAACTCCGACAACACTGCATGGTTCACAAACCCACCCAGTAACTTGAAGCAACTCGCTTCCTGGTCGGAGTCTTGCCTGTAACCCTTCGAAAGAGCAACCCAAGAAAGAGAAAGGACTACTCACATGAACGACGCTCCCTTCAGCCTCCTGAAGAACACCACCGTCGAGGACGAGGCCAAGCGCCTCTCGAACACCCTCGTCACCAAGTTCCACGACGAGCGCAAGGTGCGCCCGCATCTCGACTCGGTCTGCGTGGACTTCATGGACGGCTACCCGGCCGACGAGGTCATCGAGCGCGCAAGCACCTTGATGGCGAACATGTGGCTGATTCAGCCGCATCAGTTCAGCGCCACCTCCGGCCGCGCCGGCTGCATCTGGATTTCGGCGAAGTTCCCGATCAAGTAACGGTCGAGACAACGACGAAACCTTCTGCGGCAACAATTCACGGAGCTCAACTATGCTCATTTCGCGTAAGTCTTGGAAGCCTGGCGATTCACGCCAGAGCTCTCGAGTCATCAACGCCGAAATGGTGAGAGCATTCGCAACATTGAGTGGTGATAGCAACCCCGTCCACCTGGACGCGGAGTACGCTGCCACCACCATCTTCAAGAGACCCATCGCGCACGGCATGCTGGTGGCTTCCACCATCTCAGCACTGGTCGCGATGGAAATTCCTGGGCCGGGCGCTATCTACCTGGCACAGGACTTGCGATTCCTCAAGCCGGTCTACTTCGGCGACGAGATTACAACGGACGTAAGCGTCGACACTTACGACGAGCAAGCTGGCCGCATGACGCTCCGAACCTGCTGCAGAAATCAGCGAGGTGAGGAGGTCATCAGCGGCATGGCAAAGATTCTCTATCGACCCTGATTACACGGACCTGGTTTGCGCTCACCGCAATGGTGCGGTTGGCGAAAGCTTTGACCTATCCGTGGGCTGCTGCGCACTCAGCGCTGTAGTTTGATTCAAAGCTTTCTTGCAACCAGGACGTTCCGTCAGGAACCTCTCCTCGAACACGGACCACTGTCATGAAACTCAACCTTCAAGGCTTTCCGTGGCGACGCATCTATGATGTCGGCAAACCCTTCTGGCTGTCTGAACACAAGTTCAAGGCACTCGGTCTTCTGGGTGGTGCCATCGCCTGCGTGGTCGCGAAAATCGCGATCACCGTCTACGTCAACGACACCAACGGCGCGGTCTGGTCGGCTCTCAAGGCCGGCGAAGCACCGAACTTCTGGTGGTTTCTCGCCCTCAACGTCGGGCTCATCTTCCTAACGATGCCTACCGAGGTCATCGGCAACGTCTGTCGAACGACCCTCGCTCTGATCTGGCGAAAGTTCCTGTCCAGCGAATACTTCGCGTCATACTTCGCCGGTCTTGCCGCTCTGCGTCTGGACCAATTCAACCAGACCCAGGCAGAGAGAGACCGCATCGATAACCCCGAATGGCGCATGACTGCGGAGGTTGATTCCTTCGCAAACACGTCGATCGGGCTCTTCTTCTCGTTCTTCGATGCCTTCCTCACCATCGGCACCATGGGCAGTGTGCTCTACAAGATGGCGCCGATGCTGGCTGGAGCCAACGTGCTCTATGCTCTCTTCGGCTCGACGGTCGTCTACTTCCTCGGTCGCTCGCTGGTCGCTCTCACGAGCCGGCAGCAGCAAACGGAAGGCGACCTGCGCTCTGGTCTCACCGAGGCTCGCACTCAGGTGTCGATCATGGCGAACTACCGGGCGCAGTCGCTCGTCGAAAATCTGGCAAATCTGCGGCAAGTCGCAGTCATCGACACCCTCATGGACATGATGCTGGTGAATCGAAACATCCAGGTCTTCACGGCGATTTACTACCCGCTTGCCCCTCTGATCCCGCTGGCGATCATGGGCGCGATGGTTCTGCAGAACCCCAGCCTGGACTTCGGCGTCGTCGCCAAGGCTCAGGGCACCTTCGCTGCTATGTTCGGCGGTATGTCTGTGCTAGTCGGCAACTTCGGCGGCTTGACCTTCTACACTGCGATCGTAAATCGTCTGGGAACTCTGATGGAGTTTCTCAAAACGACCGGTGTGGAGAAGCTTCCGGAAGGCAAGTACATTCATGTCGTCGAGGGCAACCCCGAAATCGTGATGAAGGATGTCGATATCACCACCCCTGGTGGCGACCTTCTCATCTCGAAACTCAACCTGCAGGTGAAGCTGGGCGAAAGCGTTCTCATCCGTGGTCCTCAAGCCTCGGGCAAGTCTGCCGCTCTGAACGCCGTGCTCGGGACATGGCCCTTCGGGTCGGGTAAGATCGAGCGTCCGGTCATCACCGATGTGATGATCATCACTCAGCAGCCTTTCATGCAGCCGATGACGCTGCGGGAAGCGATGAGCTATCCGTCCTCCGACAAGACCGAGACGCCCGACGACCGTCTCGTGGAAATTCTGAAGCTGGTCGACCTCGGCGACATCGTCGCTAAGGACAAGAAGAACATCGGCTTCGACGAAGTGCAGAACTGGCGGGAAGTGCTTTCCCTGTCGCAGCAACAGCGTCTGGCTCTGGCGAGGATTATCCTCAAGAAGCCGAAGTATTGCCTCATCGACGAAGCTTCCAACTCTCTGGAAGCCGACACCGAGAAGCTCATCTTCACGCTGTTCAAGACCCTGGGCACAACTTACATCACGGCGGGCAACAACCCCGACCTGGTGAAGTATCACACCTGGGTGCTCGACATCGGCGAGGGTGGCAAGACCAAGCTGGTTCCTGCCAAGGACTATGAGGCGAAGTCCAAGCTGAAGCTCGGCATCTTCCCCTCCTTCCTGATGCCCAAGTCGTAAGGCTGAAGCTTCAGGACCACCACTAATTGAGAACAGCCGGTTGAACCTAGTGTTCGCCGGCTGTTCTTCTTCCTCCTCTTTTTACTCTTTTTACTTCTGAGAGTTCTACTACACTACATCGTATTCAAAAACAGAAGAAAAAAAGACCCCGAAGAAGGCGCTGTTAAGCGCTCATCTCCGGGGCCAAGTTGTGCTACCACCCATGGTGACAGCCTGTCACCGGCGAAGGTTTTATCCCTCGACCGTATCCATGTCCTTGAACATGATGGCAAACAGAGTGCACATGTTCAGGACGCCGAAACAAAGACCGCCGGCGATCAAAGACTGATCAACCTGCTGGTGCGCGAAGATGAAACCCGCGAACATCAACACCATACTGGTGCAGCCGCGAATTTTGTCGTCACGCGTTGCCAGACCCTTTTGCTGCTCTTTTTTCATGGTGCCCTCCTTAACCGTTGACCGGCGAAGCAGGGTTGAACTTGACCTTCTCAGGGTCAACCGCAGAAGGATACTGCTCCAGGAATTCAGCCCAGCGCGGCGCGAGCATCGTTTCATCTCGCTGCAGCTCCTGAACCAACGCGTCCATGCGGACCTTTTCGGTCTCGACGATGTAACGCGCAATCTTGTAGCACTCATCCACAATGCGGCGCCACTCAGCGTCAATCTCGTTGGCGAGATTGCTGCCGTAGGGCAAGCTGCCACCATGACCGCCCGTCGCAGAGATGCCGGCACCACGGTCACCGACCGAGATGCGACCGAGGCGAGACATGCCCCACTTGGTCACCATGCGATAAGCCATGTCAGAGGCCTGTTCGAAGTCGTTCGACGCACCGGTGTCGATCTTGTTCAGATAGACCTCCTGCGCAGCACGACCAGCCATCGCACAAATGATGCGCGCAATAGCCTGCTCGTCAGAGAAGCTCACTCGGTCAGTGTCGGGCATGTACTGGACGTAGCCCAGCGCACGCGCACGACGCATCACGGTGATTTTCACGACCGGGTCAGAGCCCTTCAACACAGCGGCTGCAAGAGCGTGACCGCCCTCGTGCACCGTGGTGTTGAGCTTCTCCTCAACCGGCATGCGCGACTGAGCACCGACCTTGGCACCGCCGAGGCGCACGAAGTCGATACCTTCATCGAAGTCCGTGAGGCGAATTTCCTTCGGCAGCTCAGCCTTGATCTCAGCGGCAGTCTTGCCGGCAAGCTTCAGCTTCTCAGCCTCGGCGACCCAGCGCTCAGCAGCGATGATCGCGGCACGATTGCACGCACCCTTGATCTCCGCACCACTGTACCCATAGGTACGCTGAGCAAGCAGCTTGGTCGTCACGCCGGACGCCAGCTTCTTCTTGCGCGTGTGCACATTGAAGATCTTCTCGCGACCAAGCACGTCAGGCAGGTCAACCTGGATGTGAGCGTCGAAACGACCCGGACGAAGCAAAGCTTCGTCAAGCATTTCAGCGCGGTTCGTGGCAGCAAGAATAAGGATGCCCTTGTTCGTCTGCACACCATCCATTTCAACCAGCAGCTGGTTCAGCGTGTTTTCACGCTCAGAGTTGCCACCGGCCGGACCACCAGCACCGCGCTTGCCACCAATTGCATCGAACTCGTCGATGAAGATGATGTAGGGCTTGCCAGTCTTGTCCACGGTCTCACGAGCCTTGGTAAACTCGTCGCGAATACGAGCGGCACCGACGCCGACGAACATCTCGACAAAGTCCGAGCCAGCAAGAGCCGCCATCGCGCCATCGCTTTCCGTAGCCAGCGCCTTGGCGAGCATCGTCTTACCCGTGCCCGGAGGGCCGAGCAGAAGAATGCCGCTGGGCAGTTCACCGTCAAACTCGGCATAGACGCCACGGTCGAGAATGTTCTTCACGACACGCTTGAGTTCGGTAACAGCCTCGTCCTGACCAGCCACATCTTCGAAAGTGACCTTGTCAGCACGCGCGCCGAGATTGCCCACGTCTTTCGACTTGGTCTTGTTAAAGGTGTTGCTGACACCACCGGCGGCGCCACCACTCATGAAACGACGCTGAATCCAGCCGACTGCCAGAGAAACAGCGAGCATGAGGCCGAACATGACGAGCAGCGAGGTGAAACTGAATCCACCGCCACCACCATCAGTCTTCACCACGATGGGCGCGGGCTGAGGCGCAGGCGTCGCAAACACGTCATATTGCACATTGTTGGCATCGAGATACTTGCGCAGCTCTATCTTCGCGTCAGCGTCGGGAAGCACAGCAACAAGCTCGTTACCATCGACAAGGCGAGCCTTGACGGTGAGCCCAGTGGTCTCGATGACAATGCTCTTGATGCTCTGAGCATCAGTAGCAAGAAGAGACTTGAGCTTCTGGTAAGAAACTGCGGAGACAGTCGGCGCCTTCGGAGCCGCAAGCTGCGAAACCTGGATGGGCGCTTCAGTCGAGGGGTTAGAAACTACTCCGCGTCCAGTCTGCGTCGTTGCGGCATGAGCCGTCGGACGAACAGGAGCGGAGGGGACGAGGAACGTGACTGCCGTTGCGATCAAAGCGATGCAAGCAGTCCAAACGAACCAGTTTTTGTAATTTTTGGTAATCATGACGCTACCATGGGTCCCATCTTATGATTTGACCAGACGGCTTCGATGGGTGCTGTTTTTCCGTCTGCTTCTGGATGCTAGAAACGTTCGAGCCAACACACAGCAGAGGGACTGCTGGTGTCTTACTTTTCTGTTTGCGGGACTTTCTCTGAGAAACTAAGGAGATCTGGGTCCTTCAGGGCTGACTCGAACGATGAATGCGGACTTGCAAAATACTAAATGAAAAATGAATACTTCAAGGAAGTTGCCATGGGCCAAAACAGTGCGGGTCAAAGTGGCAAATCTGAAAAACTCCGCCAATACTACAAGAACAGACACCTCACTTGAAAACCGGTCGGGTTGTGGGTTTCGGGAAACGTAACTTACATGTTTCCGAGCTAGCGCAACTTACAAAAATAAATCCTAAATCCAGCAACTGTGTTATTACAATGGTTTCCGGATTTTTATCGACAATTCAAGTATTCAAGTGGAACTGTGCAGACAATTCCTTTCTTCACACATAATACTGGCTAAAACTGGCATGAATAGCTGATTTGCGCTGAATAGATATGCAGTGCATTGCAGTACGATACGCGTTTGTAAACTGCCTGTTTCCGCTATCACACCACGCAACCGGTTGTAAAGAACTAGCCACAGTGCGCCTTTTAAACTTGGTTTTAAACGCGCCAATTTTGAATAATCATGGCACTTCTTCGTTCCCACAACAGCAAGCCTTTTCAACCCACAAGTCAAACCCAGTAAGTAAATCGAAGTCCCCCTTTCTGTCCTGAGACGGTTGATTCGAATTGCTTGCTGTTTTCGCGTGCTCTGTTGCTCGCGAGGTCTTTTGTTGCGAACGAGATGAATCCGCGAGCCTCACGGCTTCGCTAACCTCTGGAGATATTATGAAACAACCCGTTCACCAGACTTTCTTCGCTGGTAGCGAACGCCTTGCACCCGCCGAAAAGCGAGTCAAGGTCACGCCGCACAGCAAGACTCTCAGTTTCTTCCTGCACCTCAATGAAGGCAGCACCCGCCTCGCCGACCTGGCACGCAAAGTCGCCACCGGCGAAGTCGAGGCATTGACCGCAGAACAGCTCGCTGCCAGCTGCGGCATCATCTGTGAAAGCGTCCTGTCGAACATTCGTCAGACGCTCGAAACTGCCGGCTTCCAGGTCGGCGCTTACGACCCGCTCAGCGGACTGCTTCAGGTCGAAGGCAGCGCTCGTCAGATTCGTCAGTGCTTCGGCGCTACCCTGAACGAGTACGAAGGCATCAACGGCTTGCTCTTCACTGGCCGCACTGGTCAGCTCAGCATGCCGACCAAGTGGAAGATTCACAAGTACGTGCAATCCATCCACGGCATCGACCAGCGTCCGAAGTGCGAGCCCAAACTCGTGCGCTTCATGGAGCCCAAGCAGCCCCAGGACGATACCGGAAGCGGCTCCGAAAAGGACGACAACGGCCGCGACAAGCCGCATGAACAGCTCGCTCGTTCCTGGAACAGCAAAGCTGTAGCAGTGCGTTATGGTGTTCCGTTGACCAAGCTCGGCGCCGGTTTCGCAGTCGGGTTCGTGTCGCTCGGTGGTGGTCTCGACCCGGAAGTCGTTGCGCGTTCCAACAAGCGCATCGGCATGCCCGCGCCGAAGATTACCATCATCACGGTCGACGGCGCCAAGAACGACCCCTCGGGTGACCTCGACGGCGCCGATGGCGAAAACTACCTGGACTCGCAGGTTCAGGCAGCTATCGTGCCCCTGGCTGAGCAGATCATGGCGATCGGCCCGAACACCGTCAGCGGTTTCGCCAATGCCCTGCTTGCTATCGCACGCCACTCGTCCAAACCCAAGAAGATCAGCATCAGCTGGGGCGCTCGGGAAGACGGCGAGTGGACCGATGATGACCGCAAGCTCTTCGACCAGGCGCTGCAGACCTGCATGGCGATGGGCATCACCGTGTTCTGTGCGGCAGGTGACGACGGCTCGACCGACGGCGCCGAAGACGGGAAGTCGCACTGCGATTACCCTGGCAGCTCGCCGTGGAACACCTCGTGCAGCGGTGTCTTCGACAATGGCAACGTCGTTCGTGCGTGGAACAGCAGCTTCGGCGGCGCCACCGGCGGCGGTGTCAGCCTGAAGTACCCGAACTACACCGAGGACCAGCTGCTCTTGCAGAAGGCTGGCGTCAAGCTTCCGGTTCACGCTGAAACCAAGAAGCCCGGTCGAGTTGTTGGTGATGTCGCTGGCATCGCTGACCCCGCGACAGGCATCGAGGTGATGGGACCGAACGGCAGCGTCAGCGTTATCGGTGGCACCTCCGCGGTGTCTCCGTTCCATGCGGCAGCCTGCGTCGCGCTCGAATCTGAGCTCGGCAAAGCCATCGGCAATCTCAACGCCATCGTGTACAAGTTGGCGGCCGACGGCAAGAACGTCTGCATGCCCGTCACCAAGGGCAACAATGGCGCCTACAGCTGCAAGGAAGGTGACATCTTCAACGCTGTCTGCGGACTCGGTCCGATCGACTACGCGAAGCTGCTCGCTGCTCTGAAGCAGTAAGATGTGTTCCGACTGAGAGCCCTGATGACTAACCATCATCAGGGCTCTCTTTCTTTTTCGCCTTTTTGACGTCTGGTGCTCTTTTTGACGTCCTCTCTTAAATTTCCTGGCTCTTTTAGACTTTTAAATCGCTTATGGCGCACCACCTGCAGTGCCACGTGCACGGTTCAATGCAACAACATGCTTGTTTATCCAGGCGACAACACCCTTGTAAATATCGGGGTCAAACTGCCCTTCTTCGAAAATAAGATGCTCAGCTCTGCCAATGAAAAGAAGGTCTTTGTCTTTATTCTTAATCGCCTGATAAATTGCCAGTGTTCCCATAGGCTTGACCAAATTATCGCTGTAACCTTGGAAGATAATTACCGGCGTTTTGGCAATTTGCTGTGCGTATCGAAGATTGTCTGACATAAAATGCTGAAAATTCAGAAGCTCTGATGCGGAAAATTTCATGCGCACATTGGGGTCACCTTCCCACATATCTCGTAGATCAGGCTTTTGTGTTGCCCTTTCAACAACCTTTTTTCCCATGTTGAATTGCTTGTTCTTATCTGCAATCAACTTCAAGCCAACACCAATTGCTGTAGCTCCGCCCTTGAAGCGCGAACCTGACGGAACAGAGCTTATTACCGCATCAACAAGATGCTCTTGTGTTGCCGCAAGGCGCAACACTATCGCGCCACCCATTGATTCTCCAAGCAATATAAAAGGAGTATCGGGATAGTCATGCCGCAGCTCAGTGAGTATTCGAACGAGGTCTTCAACCGCGCCATCGAGATTTAGTCGCTGGTATACCTCATCGTTTCGATAACTACCAAAACCTCTAACATCGAATGCCACTACGCCATAACCTTCGTGCTGAATCTTTTCGGCAAAAGGCGTGAAAGCGCCATGATAAAGTCCCAAGCCATGAACAGCTACGATCAATCCTTTGAGTTTCTTTGTCGGATCAAAAAACGCAAGCCCTGGGGCGCGATCTCGCCCACTGCGATGCCGATACCAATTATCAAAATTGTGTTCTCTAGAACTCACCTGTCCACCAATAAGATCTGTTGGAATACCATCTTTAACGAAGCTCAACGCCATATTTTCATTGGCAAATCCATTCTTAAAACCATAGAGTTGTGTTCGCAGTTCTTCAGTTAAGCGGGTCTGGTCAGGAAACTCTTTCAGTTCTGACATAATGCGTTTTTCGTTTTGGCGACGAAAATTCCAGAAAACCTTTTTATAGATTTCCGCTTCAAGCGACTTCTTCTGCAATTTTTCTTCTGCAGTTCTCAAACTGAGAAGTGCCCAACCCAATTGCACGCTCTCTGAGCCGTATTGGAGAAAGTCGAGCTGAGCTACTTTCTTATAACACTTCTCCGCTTCCGACCAATCATTTTTGCTCACTGCACAAGCCGCAAGACCCTCATACAGTGTGGCTAAATCAGTGTTCCATGAACCAAGCTGTTTCTCTGCAATTTCCGTTGCCTTGAGATACACCGCTCTAGACTCATCAACTTTGCCCAAAATGTAGAGACCTCTTGCCCGCACTAGAAGCGCATCTGCATAAGTCATGCTGCCCGGCGTAAGTATTTTCAAAGCCTGATTTACTCTTTTCATTGCCAGGCTGAGGTCGTCGTCTTGAGCATCACAAACTGCCAGATTTACAAGAATTCGTCCTTTCAATTGATAGTCGTCTTTGGCTTCAAGCAAGAGCTTCTGCAAGTTCGCCCTGGCAATCTTATAGTCTTGATTCCAGAATGCCTGATTTGCTTCTTCCTTTAAATTCAAGACCTTACTTGAATGACTGACTTTTGAAATAGTTGTCTTCGCGCCTAAAGGCTCAATTGCAGCGTCTGCCGTCAAACTGGCAAAACTCATTTCCAGGGACATTAAAAGCCAGAGAACTTTTGATCTCATGCACACTCCAACGCTGTTAAGTGCTCTAAACTGGCAGCAAATGCCAGGTCGGGCAAACTGAATATCGTAGCACCTAGAGCAAAAGCTGTTCCACATATGTAACTGTTCAGCTGCCTACTTTCCAGAACCGCAGAATTTAGCAATGCGTGTATTTCATAACAAGCTGGCTCGAGCTATTTTTTGCTGAACAACTTCGCGATTCTCTATAGTACTACTGCTAATAGCACCAAAATAAAAAGAAAAAGCGGAGAAGCGTTAGCCTCTCCGCCGCCAGTTCTTACGAACTAGCTCTGATGACCCAACTCGGGGTTGGTGCAGATGATGCAGCGCGGCGTGCGACCGAACAGCCCATCTTGAAGATGCCGCCGAGCCTGAGGAGTCGAGAGTACCTCGATTTCCTTCAGGTTCGGAAGGCTCGGAATGAACATCGTCACGCGGCAAACCATTGTGGCTGCCGTTGCGGCGAGACAGACCTTCTCTTCCGTCTGCCGATTGGGGAAAAACGGAATGCTGATCTTCTCGACGCCGAGTTCCTTGGCGACTTCGAGAACCTTGCGCGTAAAGCCACAGACGCTGCGTCCGTTGTAGTGCGCGATGTCGCCGAGCCCGATGACCAGAATGTACTTCTGGGACGCCGTCGGGTCATTGACATTCACCAGGACGCTCTCGCCAGCCTGGCCGGTGAAGTTCACATCAGCCAGAGCTGCGGCGACCTTGCCTCCGAGCTTGGCGTCGAGGGCTTCGACGGCAGGCAGGCGGCAATTCGCCATCTCGCCGAGAACGAGCAGGTCGGTCACGATGTTCTCCACACCGGGGTCGTCCTGCGTTCCCAGACAGCTATTCAGCGTGAACGTCACTCCACGTTGCAGGCTGAAGCTCTGCACAACCATAGGATTGTGGAATTTCATGATTCAAGCTCCTTGTTCAGATTGTCAGATGTTGGAGAAGCTGCGTGCGGCTTTGGCGGCCGCGTTGAGCGCGTATTCCAGCGCCAGATTGCAGACCGCGTGGATCTGGAGAGCGAAGGCGTCATATTCGTCGACCTCAGCTCGCAGGCAGGCTCGGCCGGCTTCGACAGTGAGCTGCCGCGGGTCGCGCGCAGGCGCAGAGCCGACGACGCCGTCCTTGTTCTTGTTGTCGCCGAGCAAAAGTTCCAGGTGCTCGTAGCGGTTCTTCGCCCGTCCCTGGCTGCTGACTTTGAAGGCGTCAGCTGAAGTCTTCAGACGAGACGACGTCACCGCCAGAGACATGATCTTCTCGCGAAGGTCATCCAGCGACATGGAATCAGCAGTCTTGACGACGGTCTGAGCAGCCTGAATCAGGTCCTTGGAGCGCTGGCGCAGATTGTCGATGGAATAACCATTCTCGACGCCGAGGCTGTGCTCGCGATCCATCGAGTGGAGAGCAGCAGACTGGGCATCCAGGGCAAGAAGCATGGCGTTGAGGGCCATATCGCGAAGCTGTTGCTCGCTCATAACGAAGTTCGTCGTGGTCATGGCAGTTTCCTTTCGTTCGTGGTTGAAACCAGCTCAAAGCGGCGCATAGATCAGGCGAATATTTTGCTGAATTTGAGTTGGGACTTGGTGGTTTCGAGAGATCTACCTGCGCTACTGAGATGGAAAAAAGAGACGCCCTAAACCTAGTAATTTGGCGCTTCGGCATTCAATAGACCTTTAGAATGACTTAGCGAAACGAAACGCAGCGAAATGACCTTCGTAGATAAAGGAATTGTTTTTGCCCGGACTTAGATCTCAGCAAAACCCCGCCTGGCCATGACTCAGCAAAATCGTTGTGCTAACGAACTCAATCTAAAGGTTGATCACGCGACCTTCACCATCAATCTGGATAGGTATTTTCATCTTGATAAGTCCTCCGAAAGTCTGGCCCAGAGCGGAAACCACTTACCAAACACACAGTATAGAAATGCTCTACTACCCATAGTCGTAACAACAAAAGCGAAAAAGAAAGGGAGAAACGGCGCTTGCGCGCCGTTCCCCCAGTCTGTAGGTGCGATTACTTGTTCTGGTCTCGGCGCCACTTGAAGTCGGCGTCGTAGACAGCCTTGCGGACGCGGCTCGCCCAGCCGAGGGGCTCGTGAGCAGCCAGAGTGCGCCACGGGTTGAAGGACAGACCCTCGCCGAGCGATTCCTCGATCGAACCAGCGTGCGGCAGAACCGTCACTTCGGCCAGACGATAGAACTTGCCCGTCCAGCGATGCGTCGAATCCTCAACGCTTTCGCCCTCGCGCTGGAACTGAACGCCGAGAACGAACTTGCTGCCGCCGTTGTTGACCGTCTGCTCCACGGCATGCCGCAGATAATCACGATCAAACACGTTCGGGAAGCTAAGAAGCGGCGTCGTCGCAGTCGGAACGAGCGAGAACTTGCAGGCATAAGCGCCGAAGCGATACGGCAACTGCGAGAAATAGCTCGTCGTCAGCGGGTTCTTGATGACCTTCAGCGCTCCGAGCAGCAGACCGACGGTCCGCGGGTGCTTCAGCGCCAGTTCCTTCATCTTGCCCTGCGTCACGAGCACATACTGCTCGATCACGGGAATGAAGAAGCCGGGGTCGTTGGCCATCAAAAGGTCCATCTCGGTGGAAGCTTCCTCGCCGGGAAGCTGCTTGGCGCCGGGAACTCCGTAGAGCTTCAGAGCCATGCCGCGGACGTTGGGGATGATGTCGTAGCCGGTGGGGCCCATCGCTCCGTTCGAAAAGCGGATCACGCCATCGTAGGTCGCCGGCGTGGCGAAGAGTCCAACCTGCAACGACGGCGCCAGATTGTCGAGAACGCGAACCTGAACCTTCACGGCGCCGAGCGACTTCGAATGAACATCACGGCGAGCGACCTGGCCGGCCTGGTGATTCTTGCGCTGCTTCTCCAGGGTGAGCTGGACGAGAAGGTCGATGAGAGCAGCCTCATTGGCCGACGGGGGAACATCATTGTACGGGATCATGTTGCCTCTTTCTCCAGCTGATGCTGGCAGTGGAACCCCGATTCACGCAAGGTAGACTGAGCTCGATGTCCTGAAAGACAGCTAAAAGCTCTAGATGCGTGGATTGGGATTTGGTTTCTGGAACCTGGGTGGAAGAAGAAAAAAGTTGGTTGACAACTGACTCTATGCTTTCTCATCAGTCAAAAACCAGCATTCTTGCGCTAAGTTAAAGCGAGACTTGATGAAACTCTTCGCTGGCTCGTGAAGCTAGCGCGAAGGCGAGAGCTTTGCTGCGCAGCTTATTAAACTGAATAAAGGCTCAAACAACCGTAGTCTGTCCGAACACAAAGCTGACCACTGTAGAACTTCATTGCGCAAGACTTAACAGCATGATCAACACGGAATCTCAATACTTTTTCCATGCTAAGTAACTCAATAACGTCAATCCACTTGCTGGATGAAACTGCCAGTTTACCGCAAGTATTAACAGCGAAATCACCGCCAGCCGTATCGCGAATATGCGGAAAGTCTTTGCTTAGTTCTCCCTGTTGGAGATCGATGCAATACAATCCCCAGTCACCATAAGCCTCTTGGAAAAACAGATAATTGCCATCCGGACTGAAAACTAGCTTTCTCACCATCTGAAAATCTGCTTTTAGTGAACAGCGTATCTCACCACTAGCAACATCAATTAGCATAATTTCTCCACTCTTGCAGCACAAAGCAAGAGTTTTTGAGTCTGGCGAGAGCTCAGCCTTTAACTGCAATGTATGCCCTCCAAACTTCTCTGGTTTCACTGTTTGTTTTCTTGAAATCTCTCCAGTAACTCTATCTACAAAAACAATCTCAGGCTCCTCATACCAGGCAAGAACATCGCCGCTACAGCAAAGAAAACTGGCAGGGTTAGAATTTCTTTTCCCTAACTTTCGGAATTGTTTGTCTTGCATTGAATAGCTAAAAACCTGATGATCTACAAGCAACAACAAACTACTTGGTCGGCTGAATTTGGCGTTCCAGACCAGACTATTGGTTTCCGGAAGAGGCAGCACCTCTGCCACTTTTCCCTCATCTGTAAGAAAGATCAATTCATCGTGCTGGCTGTTTTGATTGTACCGGTTGACCAACAATTGCCCATTCTCTAGCACTTCCATCAGCATCGAACCACTATGAGAAGCCCCAAGATAGAGATGCATTAAAGGCTCACCAGGTTCAGCTCCTGGCATTGATAGCTCATAACCCTTTTTTAGCCGGGTCCACTCCTCCTTTTCGGCATATACAAGAGCAGCGTCAGCATTGTCCAAGATTTTCTCGCTTAGCTTCTGAGCAGACATTTTTCCCGAACGCATGATTACTCGATTTTCTAGACATTCGGAGTTCCAGACCTTCTCAGACTGCGGATCATGCAAATTTCGAAACCTGCGCACTGTCACCATTCTTCCACCCAAGTAGTAAGAGCCCCAGCAATTATAGGGGATATAGAACCTGTTCCACTATATGGATGAATAGAAAAACTCTTAAAAGGGAAAACGGATGATTTCTCATCCGTCTTCCCCCGCCTCAGGCTTTCGCCATCAGCTAGTTGTTGTCCGTGCCCTCGCCCTCCGGAGCCTTCTCAGGCTGAGGAGCAGGCTGCGCCGGGGTTTCCGGAGCAGTCGGAGCAGGGGCAGGCTCGACCGGGGCAGGAGCCGGAGGCTGAGGCGCCGGGTTAGCGGCATCACGCTTCTGGACTTCGTCGAGCATCTTGCGAGCGCAGGATTCCACCTGAGCCAACGCACGACGCGGACGCATGCCGGACTTGCAGAGGTCCCAGTACGCGGTGATGGCAGCGGCAGCAACATACGTTGCGAACACGTCACCAGCCTCGGCCGGAATCTCGGACTTGCCAGCGGCGAGCACCGTGGCGAGCTTCAAGACCTTGTCCTGCTTGTGCTGATCGAAGAAGACCAGTTCGCCCATCGACCGGTTGCCCAGGCACTCCAGCTTGGTGTTGATGATGGCATCAACAACGGCCGGCGCGACCTGGATGAGGTCGTTGAACGGAACTTCGATCTTGAACTTGAACCGCTTGTCCTCACGGTCGCCGTTCGTCCAGACCACCTTGGTCGGCTTCTTGTCGCCCGCTGCCTGGTCGGCAATCGCGCGAATCTCGTTGGCTTCGTTCTTGAAGCCCAGCACATCGAGAGCCGCAGCAACCACGTAGGCGCGCGGGTAGTCCGGCATGTGCACAGCGAAGACCAGCTGCGGCTCGCCGTTGTCGGTGTCGATCGCGTAGCGGCTGCCAGAGCGCAGCATCGCATCAGCGTTGAGAACGCTGCCGCCCATGGTATTGAGCGCGCTGAACACCGTGACCATCGACTTGCCGAAGGCCGGACCGGTCAACAGAACACCACCGGCGATGTCGGCGTCCGTCTCGCTCAGCGTCTGAACGTAGATCTGCTTGATCAGTTCGAGGGTCGGAACCTTCTGACCGCCAAGCGAGATCGTCTCAGACGAGAACTTGTAGGACCCAGCACTGCGCTCGATGCTGTCGATGACCGCCTGCGCCATCTGCACGGGCAGGTTCGGAATGTCAGCGTAGACGTCGTGCCGGAATTCGTGGGTGAAGACCGGCATGTTGGTGATGAGCTGATGCCGCATGTTGAACGGCACTTCCATCAGGTGCGAGCAGAGAGGACCACGAGCACCGGGGATGGTGGCAGGACCAGAGCCAGAGTAGCGAGGCATGTAGACGTCGCCCACATGCATCACGATGGTCTGAATGCCTGCATTCGCGGTCATCAGCTTGAAGCACTGCTCGAGCGTGTACGTGACGTACATGAGCTCGGTGTACTTGCCGTCACGCTGCTGAGCGAAGCTGTTGTCCCACATGCTGAGGACGCTGATGATCTGCGCCAACGCCTTGCAGACGACGCTGACAGCCGCGGTGATCACCTCTTCCTCGCCGGCTTCCGGGAAGTTCGCCTTCACCGCATGCATGACGCTGGGCAGAGCGCCCTGCACGTTCGGCTTCTTGCTCTGGTCACCGATGAAGAGCTTGTAGATCTCCTCCCAGTGGAAGCGAAGGCTTTCGACCGTGTCCTTGAACTTGGCCGGCATGTTCTTCTTGGCCCACTCCTCGATGCCCTGCGGCGGGTCGAAGATGGGCGCCAGGTGCTCCTCGAAGCGACCTTCGTACATCGATTCCGACAGACCACCAGCGGCGAGGAACAGCGTTCCGCCATTGTTGTTCAGCGTCGGGCCCGCCTCCTGAATCAGGGGGATGAGCTGCTCGATGGTCGGGCCGTCGAGGATTTCCTTGACGGAAGGCTCAGGAGCTTTCTCCTCGGGCGCAGCGTTGACGGGCGCCTTGCGAGCCATGGCAGCCGCGGCCTGGGCAGCAGCAGCCTTGCGGGCGCGCTGTTCGGCTGCGACCTTGTTGATGTACTGAACGCACACCGCGATCAGTTCCGCCTCGTTGGGCAGCTTGAACGTTTTGCGACCGGTACCGGGCAAAACGATAAGCGGCTTGCGGCAGATTTGTCCGCCCTCGTGAGCATGCAAAAGACGATGGATGTCCTTCACCTCGCCGGTGTGGTTGATCAGCCGCAGGGGAAGCGCGGACTGCAACAGGCGATGTTTCGAGAGCAAGCGAACGTTATTGTTCTTCATGTTGGCTCCTTCGTGAATGTTTGTCAAAGCACGAAGGCCCGAAGTCGGTGGTACTACGTCCCCACCAGAAAACCGGGCCTGCGTATGGGTGCATTTTTCGCACCGGAAAAAAACAGAAGAGGGATGAGAGCAAGCTCCCATCCCTCCTCTTTAGTCACATCGAGCCGAGATTACTCCGTCTCGATGCCGTCGCTGTCGTCCTCGCCGTCGTTGTCGTGCGACGTGAGGGCGCTCGGGGTGACGCCGACCAGCTCCCAGGCATCCTTGAGCTTCTTCAGGTCATCGGCGGTGCCCATGACCTTGCAGGCCTCGACCGTCTGGTGGGCGTGGTTGGCGAACGACGGGTTCGAACCAGCCGCAGCACGAGCCGCGTACCAGATCTTCGCAGCCTTCTTCCACTCGAAGCCGCCCAGCGCGAGCACCCAGTTGGCGAACGCGCGGTTGATGATGCCCGAGTTGTAGTGCACACCACCGTTGTCGCCGGAGGTGTTGTTGTACTTCGACATGTGATCCGGCTGGGGATCCTTGCCGAGGCGCGAGTCGTTGTAGGCCGTGCCGGGGTGGAGCATGTTGCGGATGCCCTCGCCCTTGATGCCAGGCATGAAGATGCCGCGGCCGAGCACCCAGTCGATCTGGTCAGCCGGCTGGTTCTTCATGTAGGCCTCGATGAGCTTGCCGAACACGTCGGAGTGGCTCTCGTTCAGGGCGCCGGCCTGCTTGTAGTAGCGCAGGTTCGCTTCGAACTCCGTGACGCCGTGCGTGATCTCGTGACCGCACACGTCGAGCAGGACGAACGACGCGAAGATCTGCTGGTCGCCCTTGCCGTAGGTCATCTGGGAGCCATCCCAGAACGCGTTGTTGTAGCCGCGGCCGTAGTTGACCGTGCTCACCATGCGCATGCCGTTGCCGTCGATGCCGTTGCGACCGTGGATGTCCGTGTAGTACTTGCGGACGGCGACCGTGAAGTCGTAGGCATTGTCGGTGTCGGTGTCGCCGGTGGCGGGCTCACCTTCGAAGCGAGCCTTGGTGCCCGGGCGGCTGCTGCCAGCCTTGGCGTCGTAGACCTCGATGCTGCTCTTGCCGGCGCCGACGAACCGATTGTGCGGATTCAGACGGAAGGACGAAGCACCGAAGAGGCGCTGCGTCTCGGCGAGCGTGGCGGCGTACTGCGGGTTCTCCGGGTTGCGCAGAGCGAGCTCGAGCAGCAGGTAGGGAGGGAGGACGCCGGCGAGGTGGCGAGCGTGAACGATCTTGTTGGACATACTGATTCTCCTTGTGTGAGACGCACAGCAGTGCCGTCTCGGTTAGATGGACGCTAGAAACCAGGCGCAGAGAAAACTGCACCCGAAACAAACCAATCCAACAGTCACAGTCGAAGCTTCCAACTGGAACCATTAGATCAGCAGAACACTACACTCATCTCTAGTCGATGCTCAGCCAGGTCTTTTGACAGACAGATAGTTGGAACTGAGATTTCTTAGTTGCTGGGCACCGATTTAGTTCTGGGAGAGATGAATACAGGACTAAAATCTATAAAGGACGGGCATTTCAGATCAACCTTAAGGCCTTCTATAACATGACAAGATGCACTAAAGTTCACTCATCTTGGCTAGTTTCGAAAAGGGCATTTGCTCAGCTCGCACACCTTGGAAACCTCAAGAGCAGTGTTCTATCTAACTTTGCAAGATCGTGTCATGGGCCAAAACATGCAAGCAGCGACTTTTTCCGCTGCGATGATTTGCCTGAAAGATTGATGAAAGCTCGGTCTCCATCAATGATCAAGAGCTTATAATTGATGTCCTCAATGGAGGAGTTATGTGCTCAATACAACAATCACTTGAAGCAAGCCACAAAAATACCCGCCTGGCGGACACTGTTCGTCCGAGCCACTACAAGATAGAGGTCACTCCTGACATTCAAAATGCACGCTTCTCGGGCAAAGAAATCATCGACATTGATATTGCCGAACCGATATCAAAAATAACTCTCCACGCAGCCGAAATTGCAATTCACCGCGCTGTTCTTCGTGCCACAGATTTTGAGCAAGCCTGCTACGTTGAACATAACGACGAGCGGCAGGAAGTCAGCGTTCTTCCTGGTAAAGAAATCGCAGCTGGAAGATACGCACTAGAACTGACTTTTGATGGAATACTCAATAATAAACTTCGCGGCTTTTACCGAAGTTCCTATAAAGATGCTCAAGGAACAGAACAATTCGTAGCTACAACCAAATTCGAGCCGAGCGACGCCAGACGAGCCTTTCCTTGCTTTGATGAGCCAAAATTCAAAGCAACTTTTGAAGTATCACTGGTCATCGACGAAAATCTTTGCGCTATTTCCAACAGCTCATTGCTTGAGGAAAAAGCTCTCTCAGACGGCAAAAAGCTTGTGAAGTTCGCGCCAACAATTAAGATGTCTAGCTACCTGGTTGCGTATGTAGTTGGCAAGTTTGAAAGTTCTGAACCAGTCAACTCAAAGAGCGGTGCAGAGATTCGAGTCTGGTCTGTTCCGGGCAAACAACACATGAGCTCTTTTGCACTGAAATGGGCCAAAGATTCTCTCGACTATTTTGCCGAATACTTCAATATCGACTATCCGTCGAATAAGCTAGACCTCATAGCGATTCCCGATTTCGCTTCCGGAGCAATGGAAAACTTCGGTGCTATAACTTTCCGAGAGACCGCTCTCTTACTCGATGAAAATCGCGCAACACATGCCGAAAAAAAGCGCGTAGCTGAAGTAATCAGTCACGAAAATGCGCACATGTGGTTCGGAGATTTCGTCACCATGGACTGGTGGAATGGACTCTGGTTAAACGAGGCATTTGCCACTTTTATGGCTGCTAAAGCGGTGGACACTTTTGCCCCTGATTGGAAATTTTGGGAAGACTTCAATATTGAGAAAGCTGGCGCTATGCGAATTGATGGTTTGCATGCCAGCCGCAGCATAGAATTTCCCGTTGCCAGCCCGGAAGATGCAAGAGCGATGTTCGATGTTCTTACTTACGAGAAAGGCTGCGCTATTCTGAGGATGCTCGAGCTTTATGTCGGAGAAGACGTTTTCCGGCGTGGCTGTCGTATTTATATGAACAGACACGCTTACGCTAATACAGAAACCAGCGATCTCTGGAAAGCCCTAGACGAAGCTGTTGCAGAAAACGGCTTACAAATACCTGTAGCAAGTTTGATGGATACCTGGGTTTATCAAAAAGGTTTTCCGCTAATCAAGGTGGAAAAGGCGGGTGACGAAAGCGTCGTCGTAAGCCAAACTGCCTTTAGATATCTGAACGAATCCAATGCGGCAAAACAAATCTGGCACGTTCCGCTTTCTTTCCGTAGCACTACTGGCAATACCACCTCAAAATATTTCAATCTCATACAAGAGCAAGAAACGTACCACATAGCACATAGCGCTGAGAGTATTGTTGCAAACTCAGAGGGACGCGGCTTTCTCAGAATCGCTTACAGCAACGAGCTTAGAGAAGCCCTTCTCAATAACCTAGGAGCACTTACGGGCTCCGAACGCTTCAATCTGGTCAGCGACCTCTGGGCAGCTACACAATCTGGTGCTGTGAGTCTGCAAGATTATCTATCAAGCATTAGAAAGGTAATTCCTTTGGAACGAGATAGCAATGTGTTCTCCGTTATCAATGCTTCCTTCAGTTATTTGCGTCGCATCTGCAAAGCGACCTCGCCAGGCAAAGTTTCATCGCTCTGCCACCTGGTTCAATCACTTTTGTCGCCGGTGCTCAGCGAGCTGGGCTGGCAAGAAAAGGACTCTGAGCCAGCTCAAGTTAGCGAATTACGTGCATCAATTATCTCCACTCTTGGAAGTTTTGGCGACAAACATGTACGCGATAAAGTTGATGAACTTTGGACTGCATACCTCAAGGACAGCAGCGCTATTTCAGCAAACCTACTTCCAGCAGTCGTTGAGCTTATAGCAAGCCATGGTGACGAACAGCGTTACGAGCAGTTTTTGCAACTTAGAAAGAACGCAAAAACTCCGCAAGAAGAATCAAGATTTCTCTTCGCGCTAACATCATTCCGCGACCACCAACTCATTCGCAAGACCCTTCTCTCCATCCTGGATGGCGAAATCAAAACTCAGGACATACCCCAGGTGCTTCGTGCCTTCTTCTTCAATATAGAAGGCGCAAAACTCAGCTGGAATTTCCTCAGCACCAATTGGGACAAACTGGTTCAAATGTTGCCTCTGCAGGGCGTAATCAGGCTTTGCGAAGGTATAACTTGTCTGGTCGACCCCGACATGGAAAAGGAAATTAGCGAATTTTTTGCAGCCAACAATATTAAAGGGAATGAAAAGGGTCTGGCCCAAAATCTAGAGACGCTAAAAATTGCAAATGCTTTCGTCGCGCGCGAAAGCGCAAACCTGACGCACTTGCTGTCATAAAATATGCAGGACTTCCGCGTTGGCAGCGTAATTGATGAGAAATACAGAGTGCTCGCACTCATCGGCTCGGGCGGTCTAGGAACCGTTTACAAAGCCGAGCATGCGGAACTTACTCGCATTGTCGCAGTCAAAGTACTTCGTATTGATGGACTTCTCTCACAAGATAGCAGGGCTAGATTTGAACGGGAGGCTAGAATATTAGCCTCTTTCAGCCATAAAAATATTGTGTCGGTCTACAGCGTTGGTTTGATTGAAGACAAGCAACCATATATGGCAATGGAATTTCTCGAGGGTACATCGCTCGGAGATGAATTGACGAAGACAGGCAGAATTCCCTGGAAGCGAGCGATCAATATCGTAATGCAGATTTGTGCGGCAGCACAATACGCTCACGAACGCGGAATTATCCACCGTGACCTCAAGCCACAAAACATAATGTTGCTGCAAGCGCCAGAGCCAGACTTAGTAAAAGTGCTTGATTTTGGCTTATCTCGAATTGCATACAACTCTGGCGAACAGGCTCCGCAAAAGCTTACGCAGACAGGTACTTTAATTGGAAGCATCCATTACATGGCACCAGAACTGTGCACCGGAAACAAGGCAAACGAACGCACTGATATCTATGCCTTAGCTTGCATCATGTACGAGATGCTCTCTGGAAAAGTGCCTTTCGATGCAGAAAATCCGATGTCTATTTTGCATAAGCATCTTCATTCTGCGCCCGAGCAGCTGCCCGATGATGTTCCTCTGGAGCTTCAACACATAGTTTTAAAAGCAATTCAAAAAGACCCAGAGAATCGCTTTGTCTCTATGGCCGAGCTATTGTCCACGTTGCAACGATTAAACTCTGGCGATCTTTCTGCAAAAGACATAGCCATCAAAGAATTACGCAAGAAAGAAAGCCGCATAAGCCTGGCTCCTACTCTTGCGCTGATTTTTCTATTGTTTGCCGCGATTGGACTATTCTCAATACAAAAAAGGCGATTTCATTCTCCACCACCCAATAAACCTCCAGCTACTATTGAGAATCGAAAAAATACGAGCAGCAAGATAGAGCAATTAGTGAATATGGCTGAATCATTCGCTTCACGTGGTCGCAATCAGCAAGCAAATATCTACATGGAACGCGCTCTGAAATTACTGGCACACGGCTATCCGTCAAACGCAATTACAACTGACGTTAGCAAGAAAAATCTAGATCTCTTGCGTAAACTTGCACTTATTACAGACAAGACGCACCCGAAGCTCGATAATCTCGAAAGAGTGAGCCTCGAAATTCGCGCTACTGCTTTTGGTCTTACGGAAGCAGAAATTCTTCAAATGGATGAGTATCTCATTCAGATACAAAGAAACAACGGCTATTACTTGGACGCTCTGCAATCGTTACTCGACCTTGTCGAGCTGATGCGAGAAAAGAACCGCACTCCAGAGGCTCAAAATCTGTTAAACAGACAGAAACCTCTATTTGAGAAAGACCCAATTCCAAAGAACGTCCGCGAATTCTACTTTCATTTGATCGCAGCGAGAATTGCTTGCTATAGAGGCCAAGACATAGCAAATGCGAAAAAAGAACTTTCGCTGGTAGAAAAACATCACGCAGCAATTGAGTCCTTAACGTTGCTGCAGAAGTCGAGTGTTCTTCTTGCTCTTATGGTTTCTTACGCGGAAATAGGCGACCATGAAAAGTTTGCTGCGTACTCAAAACTGGCGAAAGAACACAACGAGAAAATCATCAATCCTCATATGCATCGACTGAATCTGTATTACTACCTCAGTTTCCACATCTATGCAGATAACTTCAAAGACCTCAAGAACGCTAAGCAAACCTTGATTGCGTGGCAAGCCTATCTAGACTCACTGGAGAGCTCCAGGCGGCAAGAACGTATGGTTGAGGGGCTCGAAAAGGCAAAACAATATTTCGCAGATTTAGAAAGTGGCTCTAGAAAATCTGCCAAGCATCTCGACTGAAATCCAATTCTCAGTAACTAACAAAAAACTGCAAAGCGCAAGCATTGCAGTAAACTTATGTCGTCGGAATTGGCAAAAAAAAAACGGGACCGACGGGACTCGAACCCGCGACCTCCTACGTGACAGGCAGGCGCTCTAACCAACTGAGCTACGATCCCATATTCAATTTTTCGTGCAAACCAGACTCACTCTGTGAGCCGAGGATTGAAGTATATCACACGACTATCTAGCTTGAACTGGCATCAATAGATATTTGTAATTATCGTCAGCATCACCCTTGAAGATCAGTGGCTTCAAAGGTCCGGTCATTTCGAGCCGGACAGACTCAGCGTTCAATTTCTGTAGCACGTCAAGCACGTAACGAACGTTAACGGCAATATCAAGAACCTGTCCCTCAAATTGACACGGAACTTCTTCTTGAGCCTTACCAAGGTCAGGAGTGTTTGAACTAATTTGAACGGAGTCACCTTCAAAATGCATTTTGATAAGGTTTGTTCTCTCGTCCGACATAACAGCTACGCGCTCGACTGCAGACAACACATCCTCGCGCTTGAACTGTGCCAGGTAGCTGTACTCAGTCGGAAATAGTTCGTGATAACGCGGATATTCACCACCGATTAATCTACTGCAGAGATAGTGGCTGTCACTTTCAAAACTGATTTGTCCGTCAGCTACAACGATTCTCACGCGAGCTCCTGGATCTTTGCTGTCGAATATCTTCAATAACTCGCCACAAGCTCGGGCAGGAACAATAGCTTTAAGTTCTTGCGGCTTTTCCAGAGTAGCGGTGCTTGATTTTGTTTCTCCCTCTACTTCAAGCTCGCCATCAGCTTTGCGTGCTGCTGGTGCAGTAACGGATAACTCCTCATGTCTGTGAGCTAGACGGCTAGAGTCTGTTGCAGTGGCTTCAAATGCACTATCAGCAACAAGCAAGTAGACACCGCCCATGATACTACCAACATCATAACTCGCAGCGGCGAAAGATGTCTGTACAATTGCCCGACGCAGAATTTCAGTCGGCATCAAGAAACCATCACTTTTCGCTCCAGCACCCAACTTGGGAAAATCTTCCGAGGATAAGCCAGCAATTGAAAATTTTGATTTTTGACAGGTAACTGTGGTTTCGAATGTTTCTGGGTTGACCTGAAAAGAAACAAGGTCGTTAGAGAGTTTCGAAACAACTTCAAGCAGCTTCTTTCCCGGAAGGGTGATCGCACCCGATGTATATACTACAGCCGGTGAGCTGGTTCTTATCGTCAGGTCGAGGTCAGTTCCGGTGAACTTCAAGGTCACATTGTCGACTGACTCAATGAGCACATTGCTCAATACAGGCTGAACAACACGAGTGGCAATTGCATTACTAACATCTCTCAGAGCTTTGACCAGAACGTCTTTCTGAATGGCAAAATGCATGGCTGCTCACCTGTTGAAGAAAACTATACTCACAGATTATCGGCTTTGGCGGTGAATTGCAACCAACTAGGGCTTAAGAAGCGGCTTTCAAGCTTTAAGAGCCTTTCATTTTTTAAACTGCAACTGTTAGCTTAATGTCTTAAGAATATAAATATAGAAGTAGTAAGCTCCGCAGATTTCTGTAGATAAGTCTTGAATTGAAGTCGTAGTACAGATCTAACCTGTAGAAAAACTGTCATTGAGTTGAATGATCTTCTCTACTTGTGATCTTCAGGAAGATCCTGATGAACAGATCGCTTACAGAGATCCTACAAGTTTTCTACAGCTTTTCTAAAAGCACTCAAACGTCCAATTGACGGGAGATTTCGCGAACTGCCTCAGCAATGGCCGGGTCTTTAGAGATCGCTTCCTTTACCTTATCGTACGCATATAGTGCAGATGTATGTTTGCGATTCCCGAAAGCCTGTCCGACTCGTGGAAAGCTCATCGTCATTAGCTCATGGGCGAGGTACATTGCAACATGCCTCGGAACGGTTAAATCTTGCGATCTTTTCGAAGATTTTATGTCTGCAGATTCAATATGGTAATAAGCCGATACAGTATCGATCAGCCTTTCGATTGTCAGTGGAGCTTTATCTTTTCGCTTTGGAGCACCCGGGTTCAAAATCGATGAAATTATGGAAACCGATAGATTTGAACCGGTTAAAGAAGAATAGGCGTGAGCTCTCAGCAGGGCACCTTCAAGTTCGCGAATGTTACTGGTGAAGCTGTTTGCGATGTAATCTAGAACATCTTCTGGTACAGGTAGATGTTCCTGTTCTGCTTTCTTGCGCAGAATTGCCAGACGCATTTCATAGTCCGGTGCCTGAATATCTGTTATCAAACCCCATTCGAAGCGACTTCTCAATCGTTCTTCCAAACTAGCCAGGGCCTTTGGAGGGCGATCACTCGTCAGAACAATTTGTTTTCCGTTATCTCTCAAATGGTTGAACGTATGGAAAAATTCCTCCTGAGTGGATTCTTTCTTTTCAATAAATTGAATATCGTCCATTAGTAGAAGATCTACCTGGCGGTATCTCTTTCTAAATTCAGCCATCTTTCCGTCTCTTATCGAATTGATGACGTCATTTGTGAATTTCTCGCAGGACATGTAGCGAATCACCGTATGTGGTGCCTTAGCTAAAATTGCATTTCCTATCGCATGCAGAAGGTGGGTTTTTCCAAGCCCAACTCCGCCATAAAGAAACAAGGGATTGTAGGCTTGTCCCGGTTTGTTAGCGACTGCCATAGCAGCGGCGTGAGAAAAAGTGTTGCTTGTTCCAACGACGAATGATTCAAACAAGTGCTTTGGATTCAGATTAGAGAGCCCTACGCGAGTGCCCTGCTCTGCAGAGACGGCAGAAACGTTAGAGCGTTGCGGAGGCTTGGCTGTCTGCTGCTGTGTTGGCAGCTCCGCTGCAGGCAGGACTGTAATGGAAGCAATAGATGGTGTGTATTCGGTATCTACCAAACTGGTGTCGACAACGACAATAGGCTTGATTGGTCGACCAATTACTTCAGTGAGCGCATTGGTTATTTCCGGAGTCAGCTTAGCAATTCGTTCTCTAGTGAACTCATTTCTGACAGCAATTGCCGCTTCACTGGCGGTTAATCGAGTCAGCTGGAGCGGCCTTATCCACGAATTGAATGTAGGCAATGGAAGTTTCTTGGAGAGAATTTCAAGCGTTTCTGCCCAAACTTCCGAGAGTGGTTTGTCAAGGCAAATATCTTCCGGCTGTTCTGATTTCATCGACGTCGCTTTCACATGAGTTACCGGACACCAGAAAACAAGAAGTAAGCGCATTCTGTAACGAAAAGCCATTTCTTAGGAGCTTTTTATACAGTGAGCTCCCGCGTGTACATCCATGTATGGTTGGGGCACGGGAGCAGAAATGAAGCTGTTGGAAACAGCTCAAATCGTAAAATTTTAACCAGGACGCGCTTCACGACCGGTCTTAAGAGTCTGCTGGTGATGATAGCATAAACGATTACTTGCCAACTTCTAAGTTATTTATAAGCAACGCGGCTCCCCATGCCGTATTTGCTAAGTTGAGCAATTACCGTTATTGCAATAATTAGTCAAATTTGTACGGAGTTCGATTTTGTTATGAAACGCACACTCAGAGGCTCTATCCGCAAAGCTAAAAAGAGCAGTGGATTCCTGGCCAGAATGTCCAGCAAAAATGGAAGAAACGTTATCAAGGCACGCCGCGCACGCGGACGCTACCGCCTCAGCAAATAAGGTTGTTCTGTGCTTCCTGATTCGGAAAGGTTGAGGAAGTCCGGACTCTTTCAGCGAGTTTATAACGCAAGAAAGTCCGTCAACTCGGACCTTTTCACTTTGTATGTTTTGCCACGTCAGGCTAAAAGCGCTCCACGACTTCCTTTGACCGGGTTCGTCGTTGCAAAAAAGACGCTCAGCAAGGCTTGCCATCGGAACAGGGCGAAGCGAAGAGTTCGGGAAGCTTACAGAATCATCAAGAATGAACTGAATTCAGTATCTGCTGAAGAGACCGATAAGGTCTCAAAATTGGCGCACATTAAACAATGGTATGCAATTGTCTGGGTTGTGCAGTCCGATGTGTTAAAAGCAGAGTATGCGGACATAGCGAAGTCAATTAGACATTGCTTGGACCGAGCCAACCAAAAATTCGGGGCAAAGAGGGCGTCCTCATAACGCCATGAGAAAAATTCTTCTATTACTTATTCGGCTATATCAGAAAAGCAGACCGTTTCGGCCTGCTTGTTGTCGTTTCTATCCGACCTGTTCTGACTATGCATATGGCTGTTTTGAGAAGCATGGCTTGATTAAAGGCTTCTTGCTCGCCACATACCGAGTGGCACGCTGTAATCCGTTCTGCACGCCAGGACTAGACGAAGTTCCAGAGCAATTTAGCTTTGGAGCCAGTACCAAATTTGTTAGCAAACAGGTGTAATTAGTGGATATTTCCTATCTTTTCATGCTTCCAGTGCTCCAGTTTCTCGATAAGACTCTGGGGAGTTATGGTTGGGCAATTCTTGGTCTTACGCTCGCTGTGCGAATTCTGGTTTGGCCGCTTGTCTCAGCATCCACCAAATCGATGCAAACGATGAGCAAGGTGCAGCCCAAACTGAAGGCTCTTCAGGAAAAATACAAAGATAGTCCTGAGGAATTGCAAAAAAAGATGGCCGAGTTCTACATGAAGAACAAGGTCAATCCGGTTGGTGGTTGCTTGCCAATGCTGGTTCAGTTGCCAATCTTGTTTGCATTGTTTGGAACTTTCTCTGGACCACCCTTCCAGGACAAAGCCATTCCAGTTAAGGTCAAGCTCACTGCACCTGATAAGGCGAATAACACAACCACCACACAGAATCCTACTTCTTCGTCTGATTCCGCCTACATCAGCAAAGACGGCAAGCTATGCAAGTTTGTAGTGCGACCCGGCGATTCTACTCTGGTTCTTGGAAGGCAAGAAGGCCAGCCTACAAAAGACGGCTACAACAGCCTTGATTTCACTGTGAGCGCAAGCCAGGGTGAAATGCCAAATGACTTCAAGCCGGAATGGAAGATTGCCATGGATCCCAATGGAGCAAGTATTGCTCCTGGTGGACAGGCAATGTTTCCAATGGAAGGGGAGATAACGCTTGGTGCGGTAATCCCAGCATCTATCACTGGTGGAGAAGAGCAGACCATTCCAGTGAAGGTCAAAGTTCTTCCTAAGAAAGAAGGTGGTTTTGGTTTTCCAGGCGGTTCTTCAGAAGAAGCGATAAAAGAAAAGAAAGAGAAATCAGATACAACGGTGTCCGGCACAGTTGACGGAAAGAAGGTGGAGTTGGCTGTTGAGCCCGGCGATCTTACAGTTGTAGCAGGAAAGCCTGTCAATTTCCGTGTACAAGCTGTTGAGGGACAGCTTCCAGTTGGCTTCGAGCCTAACTGGAGAGTTCTTGAAGATGCAAACGGAAGTTCTATAGATCAGAACGGAAAAGCGACTTTCCGTCATGATGGCGAAGTAGTAGTAAATGCGATGATTCCTGGTGAAGCAAAGCATGAGCCATTCCTTTTCATTAACAGCATTGGAAAAACTGCCAAAGGAATGGATCTCTTGAAGCCTGAAAACTTCGACGTTCTCTCGCTGATCCTCTTATTTGGTTTCACCATGTTCCTCTCGCAAAAGTTCATGGTTACTTCAACCCCAACAGACCCAGAGCAAGCTGCGGTGCAAAAGCAAACTCAGCAGATCATGCCGTTTACGGTAACTGCGATGTTTTTCTTTATGCCACTGCCGGCAGGAGTCTACCTCTACATGGTTTTCTCGAACGTTGTTCAGACATTGCAGACGTGGTTGATCATGCAGTCTCCGGCACCTGAATTCAAGGATTTCGACGAGGATGGCGCGGTAGAAGTGTTGCCGACTGACAACAAGAAAAAAGAAGAAAAGAAAGAAAACAAGAACAAGGGTGCGAAAAATTCTGAGGTCATAGATGTGACACCAAATGACAAGAAGAAGAAAGATGCAGACGAATCTGTAAAATTACCCTTGAAGGAAAATGTGAAAGAACTCGATAACTAAAGGAAGACAAGTTCTCATGAATACCCTGCATGATGAAAACGCCAGAAGCTACCTGGAAAAAATACTAGCGATTCTTGATATTGATGCTGTCATTCACGAAGAAGACATTGATGAATCGACTCGTTGTTATCGAATTGATTGCAAACCTTCAGATGCAAAACTCTTAATTGGCAAGAAAGGTCAGACTCTTGAAGCAATTCAGTTTTTGCTAAGACAGATGTGCAAAGGTACGAGAATAGAACAATCGCATTTTCTTCTCGATGTTGCAAACTACCGTCAGCGTAGACGTGAGATGATTGTTGACCAGGCTAAAGAAGGCGCAGTGGCAGTTCTCAACGGAGAGTCTGAGGAAGTTGAACTCGTTTCAATGAGCGCTTTCGAAAGAAGAATAGTTCATAAATACCTCCAGGAACATTTCCCAGAGCTCTCTTCGAATAGTAAGGGTGAGGATCCGGACAGAAGAATTGTTATCAGCTACGTGGGTGAACACGGAGCCGAAGAAGAAGGGGCTGAAGCTGCCGAGTAGTTCAGCGCGCTTCATTCATACGGTAGGAACTCAATATTCTGGTGGCACACTGGTATCAGATGTGGTGACGTTGGAGAGCTGGGTTGCTAAAAGTCTAGAGATTCGCCTCTGCCCAGCTTGCCACTAAAGAAGTCTTTAACTCCGAGCAGTTCAGCACGGAGTTTTCTTTTTCCATCTTCTCCACGAAATGGAAGCACAAGGCAGTGTCTGAATACGTGCGTGAGAATTGCGAAGAGTACAGGAATTGCAGCGACCCCGTGTTTTACTTTGAGGAAGAATAACAAACGGTTTCGTGTATGGTAGTAGGCGCGCCAGATGGCTAACTTCCCCTGTGTTGAAGCGTTTCCAATATGACGCAAGTTTGCACCAGGGACGAAAACACAGGTCCAGCCTTGTTCGCGTAGTCTCCAGCATAAGTCTGTGTCTTCAAAGTAGAGATAGAAATTTTCGTCGAATCCACCAATTTCTTTGAACGCCTGGCTGCGAATCAGCATGTTTGAGCCTGATAGCCACTGGCATTCAATTGTTTCTTTGCTTTTATCGATTTCTCCGCGTTCATAGGTTTTTGCTTTTGCAAAATCAATTTGTCCGATTCCCGATTGATGAAAACCTGTTTCGGTGGGCGTAAAGACGGCTGCTCCGAGTATGGCAGCCTTTGGATTTTTGGCAGCCATCGAGAGCAATTTTGACAGTGAGTCGGCATCTAATTCTGTGTCGTTATTCAGGATCCAAACCCATTCTGCGCCGTGCTCAATGCAGTAATTTACTGACGCATTACTTCCACCGGCAAAACCTTTATTTTCGGAAAGCAGCTGATAATGACAGTCTGGAAACTCCTGATGCAGCAGCGAGCCGCTTTTATCAGGCGAAGAGTTATCAGTAATAAGTATTTGAAACGGGCGATGCTCAAGGTTCTTGATGCTGTTAAGACATTTGCGCGTGTGCTCGACTCCGAGGTAATGCAGCACTGCAACCCAGACTTTAGCGCTTTCTTCGAGTTTGATTTCTTCGTTGTTCTGGGGCAAATTGGTTAATCTCTGGTTTTGCAGGGAATGACTTGATTGGAAGTCAAAGTAGTCAGACTGATAATACAAGAATTTGCATCTGGAGGATCTCCGTGGCTGACTCAGATATAACGAAGAACCCGCAAGGCGATGACGCGAAAGAAGAGTTCGAAGGCGCCAGACGTGGTGGCTTACGTAATGTTGTTGCGGCGATTAAGCATATCAACGAAGCTTCCGTTACAGAGTCCGTAAGACAAAGAATTTCGGATTACGTGACTATTGGTCTTGTGGTGATTTGTATCATGAGCCTGGTGGCGGCAGTGGCGCTTCCTGTCGCACCTGGTTTGAAGCTTTTGCCGTTGCTGCTGACGGTCCTAGCTGTCGTGCTCTACATGATCAACCGACTCGGCATTATCGTCAGTCTAACGGCAAGGCAAGCACTTATCGTTTGGCAAATTGTTATTGCTGCTTTCTGGCTCGGCGTTACTTCATCAATGATGGTGATGATGTCCTGCTTCTATTTTTTGAATTCAAACATAGGTAACTAATTGTCTAACTAGCTCTCGGCAAGTGTCATAGGAATTTGAAATGGGCGGGCATACCTGGCAGTTTGTGGCGAAGTTTGAATCGAGTGCACGAAACACTTTTGAAAAGAATATAAGTGAAATAAAACAAGGCTTGCCCGCAGACTGGCGAGGCAATATCAGGTTTGACGAGCAGGCTTTTGACTCAGAAGATCCCTCGGGATTTGTTTGTGTTCGTCCGCTTGACGAAGAAACGTTGATGAATCTCTTTGAAACAGAAGAGCCTACGGAAGACCAGGTAATGGCGGGTGATTACTCTATCTGGGAAATTCTCGATAGAGGGAAAGGTTGTTTTGTTGTTTGCTATGTGGATGGAAGAGCAGATAAGGTGTGCTTTCTGGGCTATTCGTTTGATTAATCAGTATCGTTCCGTCGCTTGTTAGCTCTGAGCAGGTCGATAGTTAGAAAATAGCAAAAAGGAGGCCTTTCGACCTCCCTGTAGATTTGCAGTACGGCAGCTTATCTCTCAACAACTTGTTTGAGGACAAGAATCTCCAGGCAACGTCTATGTAGACATTGCTTGTATAAAAACCTTAGATAACCCGCTTACTGGGGTTTGCCGTTTACGCACAAGGGTTTGTCGCCCAGGTGCTCATGATACCAACGAAGAGCTTTTGCGTATCTGTGGATAGCATGTCTTCTAGCACTCGGAATCGAGTAGTCTGGCGGGGTCAGGTGGAAGTAGCGACCTTCGTCGCCGCAAGCCTGACTGAACGCTGGTAAAGATGTTGTGGACAAAGCTGCCAGGATAACTAGCGCCTTTTTCATTGGAGATGTCTCCTTTCGAAGTGATTGCCGGTCTGCAGTAGTCATACCCTTGACTAGAGGATTTGACACCATGTTCGATTGTACACTGTCATTTCGATTGCAGAAATGTCAAGTTTGCATTGTAAATGTACCCACGTAATGAAGAAATCTGCCATCTTGAAATGTCTCTTCATGCTAGAAGTGGTTATAGACAAGGAGAACGGGAATATTTGCAGTAGAAATGTTGGTAGATCATTTTTAGAAGAAAAATTTTTTCGCAGAATATCAGTCAGAGAAAAACGGAATCAAATTGGCCAAGAGTCGGAGAAACGAAAGAAATCAAGGAATGATGTCCACACCAGCGGACTGGCGTGAGGCACTGCAGTGGTTTGTCAACACGATCGGTCTTTACAGTGGTTCGGTTCGCGGACTCTTTCTGTCTGATTGGACTGAGGAGCTTGCGGTGAGTCTTGAAGCTGCAGTGATCAATCTGAAGTCTCGCGCCTATTCTCCATTTGTAATTGCTGGTGACATGCTCTATCAGCAGGCGGATTTTATTTTCAACGAGACACACGAGAAGGCACTTTTCGCGCGACCTCTCGCTTCGAAAATCGAGTTGGAGATGAGTGGCAATGATGTGGTTATTCTTGACTCTTTAATGCCACCACGAAGACCCAGTCATATCTGGTATTTGCTTTACTATGTGCTTTTCCCGCGCATCATTTCTGGCAAAGTCACGATTATTACCACACCACTTCCATATGCTGAGTTTATGAAGCAGGGAAGGGCTTGTGGTGACTTTGATTTTTGCAACCGACCTGTTAACTGGGACAAACTTCAGTACTTGATTCAGGCTTGCACAATTAGCCAGGAGGAATTCAAAGCTTCAAGAGAAGAATCTGCTCCTCCGATGCTGAAAGCAGAATTGAAGTTGTTTACTGCGTTGCGCGAAAGAGGGTTGGATCCCTTCCCACAGCATGTTTTGGGTGACTATCTTCTAGACTTTGCTTTGATGCAAGGTGATAGACGGCTGAATATTGAATGTGATTTGCTTTCCGCGATGTCAGGTCATGAAATCAATACGAGGGAAGCAAAGCGCGACCTGGTCTTGCTTTCGGATGGATGGCAGATTTTGAAATTTAGCAGCTCAGAACTTCTAAACAACACTCCGGGATGTGTGGATGTTGTCGAGGATATCTGGAGGGAAGGAAGAAAGCGGTCTCACTTTGGGCGGCTTTTGAGCGGGCAGTCTTTGCCTCCCTGTCCCGAGTTGCCAGAAGATGATGTGCAGCGCAGTGCAATCGTATTTGGTGGCGGTCCCATTGCTCTAGTCGGTGGATCCGGAACAGGCAAGACATTATGTTTGCAAAAGCGAGCAGGCTATCTGCTTTCTCAAGGCATCAGTCCCGACAGTATTTTGATACTCAGCTATTCAGCTGACACCGCACGCCTGCTAAAGCAAAGTTTGGAAACGAATATTGATAAGCAATGGGCACCGAGGCTCAATGTTATTTCTTTTCATGATCTCGGCATGAAGATTCTCAAAGAAAATATCAACACCATTAAGCGGAAGCCACCGCTAAAGCTGGAGACGAGTCCAGAGAAAGTAATACAGAAACTCCTGAGCAAAGCCCGAAAAGATACCGATTCTCTGAAGCTCGAAATGTCCGGGGAAATAGATGAGTTTTATGTCTATGACATGATCAGCATGTACAAAACGCATTTGATTTCTGCCAAGCAAGCCAAAGACCAGGCCGAAAATGAGACAGAGTCTATGGTGGCTCGTGTCTATCAGGCTTATGAGGACCAGCTTCAGAAGACAAATCGAATAGATCGCAATGATGTTTTCGGAATGGCAGTGAACCTGCTTCTGGAAAATTCAGAATTGCGCACGAAGTATCAAAGTCAATACGAGTTTATTCTCGCGGACGAGTACCAGGAAGTGACAGTGGCGCAAGATATGCTGGCGCGTATCATTGCAGCTCCTCAAGATAACTTCTTCATCTCTGGTGATGAGGATGAAACTATTTCCGAAAGCAAAAATGCATGTCCTGAGTTGCTTGCTGATTTCACGATTCGTTTTCCCAATGGCAGAGCAATTACGATGGAGCACAATTGGCGCTGTCATCCCACAATTGTTGAACATGCGAAGTGGATAATTTCCTACCTTGAGCGAAGCAAGATCAAAAAACCTTTTGATTCTGGTTGGGGAGCTGTGCCCACAGCAGCCATATTCGGACCACAGGCCTGCATCGACGAAGGTGAGGATGCTGCGTGGACCGCGCAGCAGGTGAAGAATCTTATTGATGCTGGACGTAATGCTGGCGACATAGCGATAATTTACAGACAAAATCAATATGAAACAATGCTGGAAGAGGAACTTGCTGCCAGAGGCGTGAGATTCAAAGCTAGTGTTTCAGATAGTTCAGTAATTCCTGATGAGCTGGGAGACATGCTTGCTTTCCTCAAGCTGGTGATGGACCCGGACGGTCCCCGTGCCAGGGAGTCATTTGAGCGTGTCTGTCAGCTTGGCACCAAAGAGATTGATCCCAAGCTTTCCGCCACCATAGCTAGTTTCGCCGGTGCAAACAATTTGTCTTATTTGAAAGCAGTGGAAATTTATGCAGAAGCCACTGCTGATCATAGCTGCAAGGAATTGGAGCAATTAGTAAAAGTAATTCGTGCAATGAACAACGACAGGCTGCCACCTGCGGAGTCGATTGGATATCTCAGACGCACGAGAAGGTTGAATGACTACTACAAGAATATAAAAGTCCCGCCAGGGCAGGTTTATGAGCCTCTGAAAAAGCTGGGACGCATGGAAGAGGAAGCGCGCAAGTTTTCCACTGTTGTTGAATTCGTTCAACATGTTGAAGATCGCATTGGTGATTATGAGGACAAGAACGAAGAACAGGCCGTTCATGTTAAATCGGTTTACGACGTTAAGGGCAGCGAGTTTCCGGTGGTCTTTCTGGTTGGTCTTGCTGAGGGGCTATTTCCTCTCTCTGGCACAGCCGACCTGGAAGAAGAGAGAAGGCTTTTCTACGTGGCTTTCACCAGAGCACGAGAAGGAATCTATCTCAGTTTTCCATGTAAGAGTGCCGGAAATGATCTTGGTCCATCTCGCTTCCTTGCAGAGTCGAGGTTAATAGCGAATGTTCCTGTGCAAGTGGCTCCACCGATGCGTGCTGCTGAACCAGCAGCCCCAGTTCATGTCGAGCCGGCGCCCGTCCCAGTTCTGGCGCAGCCGGTTCCGCAGCCTGCTCCTGTACAGCCAGCTTCTCCGCCCTCGGCGCCTCCGCAGATCGCTGAATCTCCTGTGCAGATGCAGCCTGTTTCGCCGGTACAGATCTCACGACCGCAGCCGCCAGTGCTTCCTCAGGCTCCGACAGCGCCAGTGACCCCGCCAGTCTTGCCTGTCGCACCTGTTCAGCCTATCAACCCTGCAGTTAGAGCAGTGAACCAAGGACAGCCAAATCAGAGCGCAGTAGAACCAGTAGCCCCTTTGGTGGATCCACATCCAGTTCAGAGTCAGGTGGATGCTCTATCCTCTGTGCCGCCGATGCCAGCAGTGAGTCCTCCGATTCAAGCAGCCGTACCCATTGAGGCTCCTGCAGCACTTGTGGCGCCGCAAGATCCCAATATGCTTCTCTATGGAAGTACTCGATATCTTGACCCAACGGACATTGTGCCTTCTCCGCAAGCTCCGGAAGATAAGCCCCTAGAGCTTTCTAAGGGTTTAACACCATATGTGGACAACCCCGAGCCAGCGGCTGCTCGTGGCATGAAGAAATTGCCTCCTTCTAAGAATAAGAAGCAGGAGGAAGCTCCTCCTCTTGTGAAGGAACCTGATATTCCGGCTCCGCCTGCTCCTCCACCGATGCCTGCTTTGCCACCATCAGCGATGCGAGTGCAGCCATACACTGGTGTTCCGATGCAGGGTCCGCCCGGTCCAGTCCAAAGCAGGTCTGTGCCTGATCCAGATCTTAATAGTGCCGCACAGAACAGTGGTGTGCTTGATACGCCATTTGGAGCGCCTCAATCGGCTTCTCCCTACGGCACACCATCGCAACCGAACTACGCATTTGACGATGCGGAAGTGCCAGCGAATACATATCACAGTGCTGGTGAGCCTGCTTCTTATCAGGAAGAAGAGATTGCCGAAGGAATACCAGTGTGCCCTTCATGTAGCAATCCGCTTGAAGCAAATGCTAGCTTTTGTGGCGAGTGTGGATATTCATTGCCGACGCGAATTGAGGCATGTAGTGGCTGTTCAGCGCCGTTAGAACCAGAAGCAAAGTTCTGTGGCGAGTGCGGAACTCCTGTGCCTCAGGGCGCCCCGCAAGGGACTGCAGCTGAGCTTAAGCAAGACCCTAACAAACCTGGAACCTTTGTCAAATTTCTCAAATTTCTTGAAGGTTAAGGTCGGCTGTGCCTCTGGCCTTCATGATGAGTTCTGTACGTAGTTTATGCAGGTTTTGTTCGAGGCCTACAGGGTACTCGTGAGGGTTGAGCAAGCGTCTGATGGTCGGGTGAAAACGCTGCAATTGCGATTCCACGTGGTCTTTTACGACAAGGCGATCTGGTGCGGTATAAACGAGTTGGCCATCTCTAAATATTGGTTGAAGCAGGTCTTCAAAATCTGCCTCTCTGGAAATGACACGGCGCCTGGTTAAGTCTAACGGGTCGATGATAACAAAGCCTTTTGGTATATCACCATTGGTATCATATATGGCATCAGCAAGGAAAAGACCACCCTTCAGAAACCTTCTCACCTGCTGAATTCCTGGTGTGGAGATTTTTGCCGATTGCTCCGAAAGCTTAATGGTGTATTTCCAACTGTTACCTGGCTTTCTAGTGGCAGCCAGTTTGAAAACACCACCCAGTGCGGGTTGGTCGAAAGCTGTTACAAGCTTGGTTCCGATGCCCCAGACATTTATACGGGCTCCTTGAGCGTTCAAACTTGAAATGATGTTTTCATCAAGGTCATTACTGGCGACTATATTTGTGTCTGTAAATCCAGCTTCATCAAGCAATTTGCGTGCTTCAATACTGAGGTAAGCAAGGTCGCCCGAGTCCAACCGTATGCCAAGTAATTTGTGTCCTTGAGCCTTGAGAAGTTTTCCTACTTCGATGGCGTGCTGCACTCCTTGAAGAGTGTCATAAGTGTCGACGAGAAAGATGCAATTGTTCGGTAATGCTTTGGCATACTCTTTGAAGGCGCTCAATTCATCGTCAAAGCTCATGACCCAGCTGTGTGCATGGGTTCCAGATACCGGAATGCCAAACACCTTTCCAGCCAAAACGTTTGAACTTGAATCGCATCCACCCACGTGAGCAGCCCAACTTGCTGTGAGGGCGCCATCAGCACCTTGTGCCCGGCGGCATCCGAATTCGAGAACCGGATTATTTCCTGCAGCCTGCCTGATTCGATTAGCTTTTGTAGCTACAAGTGTTTGAAAATTCCAGATGTTCAGGAGCGCAGTTTCAAGCAACTGGCATTGCACTATCGGACCTTTTATGCGCAGCATGGGCTCCTGTGGAAACATGATGGTTCCTTCGGGAACGGAGTCAACATCGCATGAAAAGCGCATGTTTCTAAGATATTCTAAAAACTCTGCCGAAAACAGGGGCTGTCCATCGGCACCAGATAAGGTGGCAAGGTAACGTACATCATCATCAAGAAAACGAAATCTTTGCAGAAAGTCAATGGTGTAGTGCAAGCCGCAGGCTATCGTCACACCGTTGTGAAATGGCGCTTTTCGAAAAAAGAGATGAAAAACTGCTTCCTTATCATCAGTACCAGATTTCCAGTAAGAGTAAGCCATGGTGAGTTGATATAGGTCTGTGAGCAGAGCCACGGAGGGACCGTACATGCTTCCAATTGTGCTAACCATCAAATACGTCCTCGGTGTGCGAATGCGGTACATGTTGAGTCTAAGATCGCATTAAGCGTCTTGAGTGTTTCTGAGTTTTTTCCCTTTTCCACACAGGCTGCGATTGTTGTTTTCGATGGTTCTTGCTCCCACAAACAAAACAAAAATCTGCTCTTGCCGTTGCTGACGAGAAGCTCACCTGCATTGCTATTAAACTGCTCGCTTTTGTAGGAGAAGCCCGAACAGGTCTCGGTTAGCGCGACAATCACGTCGGAATAGCTTCCGATGATAACTCTCTGGTTCGAATTTGCAGCTGCTGCGTTTTGTTTGAATTTATCGCATGAAATATTTAGTGCTTTCTGGCGCCAGGCAAGAGGCTGTTTTACCTGTGAGCTGGCAGGAGTATGTGATATTGCTGGTGGTGCAGGAACTGTGCGATCTGGCAAGGCTGGTGGCATTGTGTTGGCTGGCTTTGGCAGAACCTCTTGGTTTGTTGCTGCTGGCTCAGAGGAAGCTTGCTGAGGCTCTCCAGTTTGAGCACATGCAGAATATGTAAATACCTGGAAGAGAAGCACCAGAGAAATCGCCCTGGCGTATGAAAAAGAACACATCAAATCGATGACCTTCCCCTGAATTTCAATCAGCTAGAAATCCTAAACCGAAAAAACTGGTCTTACAAGGCCAAAAGAGGTTGTAAATAGAAGATAATGAGCGCGGGTGCATATATCGAATCGGCTTGTTCAAGTTTGGAGAGAATATGAAATCAGGAAAGTTCGTAATTAGCCTTTCGGCCATTTTAGGGTTGTCTGCTTTCGCGCTGGATGCAAGAGCGAGTGAAGTGGGATCTTCCGTTGATGGGTCTGGCAAGTTAATTGCGGCTGGAGAGGGGCACGCAAAAGGCGGTCGTTGGGAGAAAGCGAAAGAGAGCTTTTTGCAAGCTTGTTCGCAAGACCCTTCAAACGTTGTCGCATTGCATGATCTCGCAGTAGCCTACGTGCACACAGAAGAGATGAGCGCAGCAGCAGACTGTGAGCGCAAAGCCCTGGCCACCAACGGTAACTATGTGCCTTCGCATATCGAACTGGCATTTGTCTTGAAAAAGTTGAATGACGAAGAAGGCGCAAGAGAACATTTGAAGAGAGCTATCGAGCTTGAGCCAAACAATCAAATTGCTAAGCGTAATTTAGAAGCAATGAACTTGCCGAAAATGAGATGGAACAAGGGAGAGACAGCTCCCGTTGTGAGAGAGCTTGAGCAGACAGGGTTGAGTGAAATGGCTGGTGTCACTGGTGATACCAAACAAGTTAAAGAAACAGAAACACCAGTTTCAAAAGCGCTCGTTAATCGTGGCTTGTTGATGTTCAGGCAGGGTAAGTTCGACCTGGCCAAACGTTTCTTCCAACAAGCTCTGGAAAATTGTCCAGACTCTGTATCTGCAAGAAATGCTCTAGCCGTTGCTTTGGGTAACTCTGGAGACCTGGATGGACAGGTAAGAGAGTCACGAAAGGTGATTCAATCAGAGCCGAAGAACTCAGTGGCCTGGTGCAATCTGGCCTGGGCTCTGGCTGGCAAAGGCGAATTGAAAGATTCACTGGAGGCTTACCAGAAGGCTATAGAATTGAATCCGACCCTGGTTGATGCTCAGGCTGGGCAGGGCTTACTTTTGCTTCGTAGTGGCAAGCCAGAGGCTGCCATAGCTGTTTTGCGCGAGGCTGTTAAAGTAAAGCCAGAGCTGTCGCAGAGTCATCTGGCCCTCGGAGCTGTTCTTGAGGCAAACAAAGATGAACAAGGTGCAATCGATCAATTCGCAGAAGCATTGAAGCTTTCCCCAGGCAGTTTTGAGGCAAAAAATCGTCTTGCGGCAGCTTATCTGTCATCAGGAAATTTTTCGAAGGCAGCTGAATTGTACAAACAGGTAGTGGAAGTTCGCCCCGCTGAGGCTGAGCTTCGCATCGGTTTGGGGCTTGCTCTGACTAAGCTGGGAGATTTCAGTTCTGCCTTCAATCAGTTTAAGAAAGCAGCTGAATTAGATAAGAACTCTGCGGCTCCTCATGCCTGCCTTTCCATGCTAGAAGAGGCTAAGGGTAAGTTGGCAGAGGCAGAGCAAGAGGCGCGCCTCGCTCAGGAGAAAGAGCCTGCAAGCGAATTCTTGAAAGAGTCGGCAGAGCGACTTGCGAAATCTCGAAAAGACAATGAGATGTAGAAAAAGGGTGCGGTAATCACCATTTGTTCGGCAGTTTTAGCTGATAAACTAGAAAGAGTTCAGCTCTTTTTCTGGTTATAACGTGCGAAAGCAGTCAGCGGTACTAGCGCTAGTAATAGGTCTCTGCAGCATCAGCAAAGCTGAGGCTAGTGCGTCTTACTATGACCAGGGAATGGTGCAGTATAAGCAAGGGCAATTTAGAAAGGCTGCACAGTTGTTTACAGCAGCTACTCTGCAAGAGCCTACCCGGCAAATTCACCACTATCTGCTTGCGAATTGTCTTGTACGTATTGACCAGAACGAGCGAGCAGCCGAAGAATACAAGCTCGCTTATATGCTTGATGCAAGTAGTCCTACTGGAGAGTTTTGCAAGAAAGCGCTTCTGGCTTACGGCAAGCGTCTTCCGGCGGTTAAAATCGATGAGCCTCTTGCACAGGACGACATTGGACGGGCTAAAAAACGAATACAAAAACAAGCGAGTTTTGAAAAAGACAAGCACGAAGTTGTTGCAAGCCGAACAGAGCAAGAGATCAAAGCAAAGCTTGATGAGCAGCTAAAAGCAATTGACCAGCAAATGCAATACGAAATTGAACGTTTGCACGACCCTATCGTGTTCAACGGTGGTGCTCAAGCTAACAGGCTTCTGGCTGTTCCTGAGCTGATGAAAGAGCGGGAAGATCAAATTCGTACAGCGGCAGCAGCACAAAAAGAGAGGCTTATTCGAGAGGCAGCTGAGCGCTCAAAGCCTTATGACAGCTGGCGAAAGAGCCGTTCGGCCCTGGTAGATGAGGCAGCTGAGAATTTGCAAACCCAACTAGATCAACCCGTAGGACCTAGCGGAGTAAAGTTGCAGACACGCGGAACCAATCTCTATGTGCGTTACTATGGGAAAGCGAACCCAAACGAATATCCCGACGCTCATTCGGCTACGGCAAGAATACAGGAAGCTAGTGGACCCGACATAAGCAGTCCGACTATGCAGAAAAATTCCCATGCAGAAGAGGTTCAAGGAAAGGTTCTGCGGAACCCAAATTTTGTGAATACATTTGCATCAAAGTAGTAGCATTTCGTTTGTGCAAGATAGGTAAAGTTTGATTATCTGCAGTAAAAGATCTAAGTGGATTGGAAGCAGATGATTTTAGAAAATTGATGATTTTGACTGGCGGATTGATCTGCTATGATCCTTCATAGTCTCGGTCGTAGGATTTTGCTGAGCAAGTTTTGTCCTACAAGTTTTATAAGTTAGGGAGTCCGACTCGAAACGCTGAAGTATACCTATGCAACTAAGTCGCTTGACGATTTGGAATTAGGAAACGGAATGCGCAAAGGAGGGTTCCCACCCTGGATCAATCCCCGGGTACAAAAAACTGCGGCTGTTCTCCGACCGAGACGCTCCTTCTAAATGAACAAGACAGAAATCCATCTGAATAGCGCTGAAGACACGGTGCGGCTTGGTGCACTGATAGGGCAAAACGTCAGTGGACGCTTAGTTCTTGCCTTAATCGGGGACCTTGGTGCAGGCAAAACGACTTTAACACAGGGGCTTGCGCAGGCTCTTGGAGTCGAGGATGCGGTAAGCAGTCCGACGTTTCTGATGTTGAATGAATACAACGCCCAGGAAGTTCCGCTTTACCATTTTGATCTCTATCGCTTGCAGGAAGACCTCGATCTTGATTCGCGAGCGGTCGCTAATTTGAAGTTTGAGTTAGACGAAATAATGGAGACTTTTCCCAGGGTGGTGGCAGTCGTGGAGTGGCTTAATCTCTGGGAAGATTTTAGCTCCGATTACTCTGAGTTACGCATTTGTATTGAGTATGTCGCTGAGGGTGGCCGAAAAGCTGTTTTGACTTCCCGCGGAAATGAAGCCGAAAAAGTCCTCGCTGCTTGTCAAGAGAAAATAGCAGCTTTTTCGAAATCTGGATTGTAAATTTGTGAAAGGAAATAAATTTGCGAATTTATCTTCCAAAAAACATAAAACCTGCTAATGCCCTGTGCGGCAATGTTTAGCGCTGGAAATTCGCACAATCGTGACAAGATGGCAAGATACGCTTAAACAGTCGTCTTGACATCACCTTTTCATTTGGCTGAAAGATCAAGCGCAGGGTGGAAATTTGGGCAGAAGAAATTATGGCAAATCATATATAAAAAGATGAGCGTGTTATACTCACCGCTCATAAGGTTCTTGACAGGTCTTCAGAAGCCTAATCGGTTTTCTTGGCTTGTCGGCAGCCAGAAAACGTGTCATTTTGAATAACTCGTAACTCCCTCTTCACAACACAGCAGTAAGCAACGCATGGGAAAATCTCTCGTTATAGTTGAGTCTCCGGCAAAAGCCAAGACGATTTCCAAGATCCTCGGTCAAGAGTTCCAGGTCAAAGCCAGTATCGGCCACGTACGTGACCTACCAAAGAACAAGTTAGGCGTAAACGTGCGCAAGAACTTCGAACCTCAGTACGAGATTTTGCGCGATAAAGAACCGATCGTAAAAGAACTAAGAGAAGCAGCAGAGAAAGCTGATCACGTTTATCTCGCGCCTGACCCTGACCGAGAAGGGGAAGCAATTGCATGGCATCTTTCTGAGATTCTAGATGTGCCACCGAAGAAGTTGCACAGAGTAGAGTTCAACGAAATTACAAAAGAAGCAGTTCTTGCGGCAATGAAAAAGCCGCGTCATATAAAAGGACAGCTTGTAGACGCTCAACAAGCTCGTCGTCTGCTAGATCGTCTTGTAGGTTATAAAATCAGCCCGTTGCTATGGCGCAGAATTAACGGCAGATCTGCCGGTCGTGTGCAGAGCGTGGCCGTGCGCATCATTTGTGAACGCGAAGTCGAAATCGAAAGTTTTGTCCCAATAGAATATTGGACTTTGAAAGGCGAATTTTCGAAGGCTCGTTCAAAGCAAGGCTTCAAAGCTAACCTTGTGAAGTGGGACGGGAAGCGCATCATCTCTGCCTCCGATAAGGGTGGCAGTGGAACGATGACGATTGACTCTGAAAAAGAGTGCAAGAAAATCACAAAGGCAATTGAGTCAGAAGACTTTGTAGTTAGTTCTGTAACCACCAAGAGCAGCCAGAGACAACCTCAGGCTCCGTTTATTACATCTACCTTGCAGAGAGAAGCTGCAAATGCTCTAGGTTTTACAGTCAAAAAGACCATGCAAGTTGCGCAGTCTTTGTACGAAGGTGTGGAACTTGGAACACAAGGTCCATCAGGTCTTATCACTTACATGAGAACTGACTCGACTCGTGTTGCTCAACAAGCTCAAGACGAAGCAAAAGAGTACATTCTCGAAAAGCATGGCAAAAAGTATTATCCTGAAAAGCCACGCGTTTACGAAAGAAAAGCAAAGAGCATGCAGGACGCGCACGAAGCTATTCGTCCTACGAGCGTTTACAAGACACCAGAGTCAATCAAGTCACATCTTTCGGCTGATCAATACAAAGTATATAAATTGATCTGGGAAAGATTTGTCGCAAGCCAGATGGCTTCGGCAGAACTATCCACAAGAACGGTTGAAATAACCGCTGGCAAAGCAGTTTTCAGAGCATCGGCTTCGGAGATAACTTTTGCTGGATATACCATTGTTCTCAATCGTGAGTCAAAAGAATCTGATGACGAAGATAATGAAGATACGGCTCATCTCCCAGAGTTGGACAAGAAAGATTCTCTCAAGTTGAAGGATCTTGATCCAAAGCAACACTTCACTCAGCCACCTCCGAGATTCAGCGAAGCAAGTCTTGTTAAGACTCTTGAGGAACTTGGAATTGGAAGACCGTCAACATATGTGGCAACTGTAGCGACGATTATCGATCGCAAATATGTTGAGCGCCAGAACAAAACTCTTGTTCCAACAAAGCTTGGAAGAGCTGTCAACGAAATGCTTGTCGAACATTTCGGCAACATCGTTGATGTCGGCTTTACAGCTGAAATGGAAGCCAAACTTGACCAGATCGAAGACGATAAGGTCGATTGGCATGGCATGCTGAAAGAGTTCTACAAGCCATTCGGCGAGACTCTGAAGAAAGCAGAAGAGAGCATGAACAAAATAGTCATCCTCTCTGACCAAAACTGTCCTCTTTGCGGTTTGCAGATGGCAGTCAAATCATCACGCTACGGTCCTTTTCTTGGATGTACTGGATATCCAGAATGCAAGAGCACAGTCAAACTCACAAAAGAAGGTTTGCCTGTTCCGCCTGATAGACCCTCAGAAGAGCTCTGCAAGCAATGCACTGCGCCTATGGTCATTCGCTACGGGCGCTATGGAGATTACTTGCATTGCACCAACACAGGCAGCAATCCTGAATGTAATGCACAGCGACCTATCGTGAAGACGACTGGTGTTGTGTGCCCGCGTGAAGGCTGCGGTGGAGACATCGTAGAGAAGAAGTCAAGACGTGGAAAAATGTTCTACGGCTGCAGCAATTATGGTCTGAATCAGTGTCCTTCCGCGTACTGGTATCCACCGCTGCTTTCTGATGGACCAAATGGCAAGACAACTTGTCCGAAATGCGAAAGCTTGCTGCTTTACAAGACCTTGAAGCGTGGCGACCAAATCGCTTGCTCCAACAAGGAATGTGACTTTTCGCAACTTGCTGAAGGAAAAGAAACTCACGCTTGACGACGCATGAGTTGCCGCAGTACGTGGAAAAAATCATTATCAATAGCTTAACGGGCTGAAACTAAAAATCAGGCTTGTGCTCGATTTTTTGGAGCTTTCCGGGCTATTGACCATAAACATAGTGTTAGAATGAATTACATTAAGCTGTTACGGGAGGCGTAATTCGCCATGTTTGAGCGTTTCACAGAGAAGGCAATCAAAGTGATTATGCTTGCCCAGGAAGAAGCCCGCAGATTGGGGCACAACTTCGTGGGTACTGAGCAAATCCTTTTGGGTCTAATCGGCGAGGGAACAGGGATCGCTGCCAAGACATTGAAGTCAATGGGCGTGAACCTGAAGGATGCTCGTGTCGAAGTTGAGAAAATTATCGGCCGGGGTTCTGGATTTGTTGCAGTAGAAATTCCATTTACACCGCGTGCTAAGCGCGTTCTGGAACTATCCTGGGATGAAGCCAGACAGCTAGGTCATAACTACATCGGTACTGAACATCTCTTACTCGGACTGATTAGAGAAGGAGAAGGGGTCGCCGCTAGAGTGTTGGAAAACCTCGGAGTCGACTTGACAAAGGTCAGAAGCCATGTGATTCGCCTTCTCGGTGAAAGTGGAGCTGCCACCGCGGGTGCTACCACATCTGCTGGTACGGGCAGATCAAAAACACCAACCCTCGATGAGTTTGGTGTCAATCTGACTCAGGCTGCACAAGAAGGACGCCTCGACCCGGTAGTCGGACGCGAGAAAGAAATCGAGCGTGTGATCCAAATTCTCGGTCGTAGAACAAAGAATAATCCTGTTCTGATCGGTGAGCCTGGCGTAGGTAAAACCGCTATCGCAGAAGGTCTGGCTATTCGCATTTCGAATGCTGATGTTCCAGACATTTTGATGGACAAGAAAATTGTTCAGTTAGACATCGGTTTGTTGGTCGCTGGAACCAAGTACAGAGGCGAGTTTGAAGAGCGTCTCAAGAAAATCATGGATGAAATTCGCGGTGCAGGCAACGTTATGCTTGTTATCGACGAGTTGCACACATTGATTGGTGCTGGTGCAGCAGAAGGCGCAATCGACGCGGCTAACATCTTGAAACCAGCTCTGTCGAGAGGCGAACTGCAGTGTATCGGTGCTACAACGATGGATGAATATCGTAAGCACATCGAGCGTGATGCCGCATTGGAACGCAGATTCCAGCCTGTTATCATCGACCCACCGAGCGTGGACGAAACAATCGAAATTCTTCGTGGCTTGCGCTCGAAGTATGAAGAGCACCATCGTTTGATTATCTCTGATGAGGCTATCGAACATGCTACCAAGCTTTCCGATAGATACATCAGCGATCGTTTTCTTCCAGACAAAGCTATCGATATTATTGACGAAGCTTCATCACGCGTTCGCTTGAGAGCCAGTTCATTGCCACCAGAAGGCAAGGAAGTTGACCGCGAATTGCGCAAAGTTCGTCGCGACAAGGAAACTGCAATTCGCAATCAAGAGTTCGAAAAAGCAGCCTCATTGCGTGAATCTGAAACCAAGCTTTCAGAAAAAATTCGCGACATTCAGGCAGCATGGAAAGCAAAACAGGAAACCGAAAAGCCGGTTGTTACTGGCGAGGAAGTAGCTCACGTAGTAAGCACCTGGACAGGCATTCCGCTTCTGAAACTTACCGAAGGCGAATCAGAAAGATTGCTGCACATGTCAGACGTTTTGCACCAGAGAGTTATCGGTCAAGACGATGCTGTTGAAGCTGTTTGTAAGGCTATTCGCCGTTCGCGCGTTGGCTTGAAAAATCCGAACCGTCCAATCGGTAGCTTCATCTTCTCAGGTCCTACTGGTGTAGGTAAAACCGAGTTGGCGAAGGCTCTGGCAGGTTATTTCTTTGGTTCCGAAGACAACATGATCCGTATCGACATGTCTGAGTTCATGGAGCACCACACAACATCGAAGTTGATTGGTTCACCTCCAGGATACGTCGGCTACCAGGAAGGCGGTCAGCTTACTGAAGCAGTACGCAGAAAGCCATACTCAGTTGTGCTGTTCGATGAAATTGAAAAAGCGCACCCAGATGTATTTAACGTGTTGCTCCAGATTCTCGACGATGGTCGTTTGTCTGACAGTAAGGGACGCACGGTTGACTTCAAGAACGCGATCATCATTATGACCTCCAACGTTGGTGCTCAGTTCATTGATAAGTCATCGTTGACCGTAGGCTTCCAGCTTGCTGACACGAAGCAAGAGCACTCCGAGCGTTACAAGAAGATTCGCGATCTCGTCATGGATTCTATGAAGAAGACATTCAGACCAGAGTTCTTGAACAGAATCGATGAAATCATCGTATTCCAACAGCTTACGAAGGAAGAAATCCGCAGAATTGTCGATATCATGACTGCAGATTTGCAAAGCCGTCTCAAAGCTCAAGGAATGGAACTTGTCATCACCGACGATTGCAAAGACTTTATCGCAAAAGATGGCTACAACCCAACCTACGGAGCAAGACCACTACGTCGTTCTATTCAACGTTTGTTGGAAGATGCACTTGCCGAACAAGTTCTGGCGGGTCGCTTCAAAGAAGGTGATACCATTCATACGGTTCTGGATTCCGATGCATTCCGCTTCGAAAAAGCTCCAGAAAAGAAAGAAGTCGCAGCAACTGCAAAGAGCAGCAAGAAAGACAAGTCTGAGGATAAAGCTGAAGCCAAAGAAGGAAAAGGCGATTCCGACGACAAGTAAGCTTCTTGCCGTACAAATCTCAAGGTGCCCCGAAAGGGGCACTTTTCTTTTGTGATTTTTGCGAGCTGCCGCAGATTTTTGCCTACAAAGGGAAAGAATTTGTAGGAGGTATTCATCATGCGCAAAAAGTGTTTTCTTTTATGCACATTTGTTTCCATTTTCACGGCGTCAGCTGTCCCCACACTGGCAGTTGAGGAACCTGGTATGGAAGCCAGAGTTAAGGTAGGGCAAGTGGCTCCTAGCTTTTCTTTGATGGCTAGTGATGGAACCAAGGTGTCTTTGTCTGATTTCAAAGGAAAAGTAGTCGTTCTCGATTTCTTTGCGACCTGGTGCGGACCATGTCGGGCAGAATTACCGCACCTTGAGTCAGAAGTCTGGGCGCCGATGAAGGATAGGGGGTTGGTGGTTCTGGTTCTTGGGCGTGAGCATAGTGTCGAGGAGATGAAGCAGTTCAAGGAGTCCTCGAAGCTCACTATGCCTATTTTGGCGGACACTAAACGAACCGTGTTCGATCTCTACGCCAATAAAGGCATCCCAAGAAATTTTGTGATTGATAAGACAGGAAAAGTTGCTTTTGCTTCGATGGGATACGAAGAGAAAGAGTTCGCTACTATGAAAAGCACAGTAGCTGGCCTTCTAGGTGTGGCGCTTAAGTCTGATGGAACTCCGGTGCCACCAAAGCCATCCGAGATTTCGTTAGCGAGCGCAGAAATTGCTGCTGCTAAGTATGCAGATGCAATCACTCGCTTGCAAGCATTGCTGCAGAAATCTCCAGATAATGCACAGGCACACTATGTGTTGGGGGTTGCATTAGCGAGCACAAAAAAATATGATGATGCGGAGTCAGAATATAGGCTTGCCTTGAATCATGCGAAGGACGACAAGCTTAAACAACTAGTTTCGGCGGCGCTTTCCAAAATCCATCGTCACTGAGAGATGAACAAGAAACTTACTGTAGCGATAATTGCACTCTTAACTAATGTGTTCGTGCCATTTTCTGCTTTTGCGGACTATGATGTTCCCTCTTATACCGAGGGTCTTGAAAGAATGTCCCGGCGCGATTTCGATGGGGCAATACTCTCATTCAATCAAGTTGTAGGAGCCAATACCCGCAATGCAAAAGGCTACTTCAAAAGAGGGCAGTGCTTCTATTATTTGCGCAATATGAAACTTGCACTTGATGATTTTAGCTCTGCGATTTTAGTGGATGCGAAAAATGCAGAGTTTTATCTCTGGAGAGGTGCTACTTACTGCAAAACCGGTGACAATCCACATTCGATTATGGATTACGAAGAGGCGCTGAGGCTTGATCCATCGCTGCTGCAATCGGCATCGAAAGCCACTCCGCAGGAGGCGAATGCCGCTGCTAAGGGACCTCAAAATGAGCAATCAGTGCAGAATTATTTGGAAGCCGCAAAAATAGTTTCAGAAAATCGAAAAGCTGAATTTGCTCCTGGTACTGTATTTAGTGGCATCGTGCGCCCTGAGTTCCCCGACGATTTGAAGACCCCTTTTTTGCATCCAGAGGGGCTGGACAAGATTCTAGCGGACAGCAAAGGAACCATTTTGTCTTGCCGCAAATCACTTGAGAGCAATCCTCGTGAGGCAAGCGTTCATTTTAACTACGCATTAGCTTTGCAGCAGGAAAAGAAATATCCAAAAGCCGCTGAAGAATTTGGTGAATCGATAAGCCTCGATTCTAGCAGTTCTAAGTATCTTCTAGCCCGAGCGTTCTTGTATCATCAGATGAACCATGAGAGCTCAGCTCGGGCAGACCTTGATAGAGCCAGGTTGATCGACCCAGCGGTGCCTGCGTCATTGGCATTCAAGTAACGGCGTTAATCTCAACAGTCTCTACTGTGAATGACCGCAAAACTGTATGTATTACACATAGATAAGTTTGCAATCGTAGATTTCGCATAGCTCTTGAGCGTCTGGAGATCAATAATTTCCATAGTTTCTGGAGAACGCGGGTTTGCACATTCAGATTGGCATTGTTGACTATGCAATCGTTGCCATATACTTCGTATTCGTAATAGCAGTCGGTTTTGTGCTGAGGAGTCAGATGAAGTCGAGCGAGGACTTTTTTCTGGCGGGCCACAAAATTCCCAGTTGGGTTACAGGAATTGCACTGATGTCGGCTAACCTGGGTGCTCTCGAGGTTATGGGTATGGCCGCAAATGGTGTTCAGTATGGCATTATGACTGCTCATTTTTTCTGGATCGGTGGCATTCCCGCTATGATTTTCCTGGCGCTTTTTATGATGCCATTTTATTATGGTTCACGCGTTCGTAGCGTGCCTGAATATTTGAAGATGCGCTTCAATGAGCCCACTAGAGCCTTGAACGCGATCTCTTTTACTGTAATGACAGTTTTGATGTCCGGCATCAATCTTTACGCGATGGCGCTGGTTTTTCAGCTCTTGTTGGGATGGGACATGAACATGTCCATTCTTGTTGCCGCCGGTGTAGTGCTTGTGTACACCATGCTTGGCGGTCTTGCTTCATCCATTTACAATGAGGTTGTGCAGTTTTTTCTAATAGTATTCGGCCTTGCTCCAATTTCTATTTTAGGGTTGATCAAATTTGGAGGAATGGACGGCTTGGCAAAAGCCATGCCTGATCCCGCTTTTATGCACCTCTGGACAGGTACTCTGAGTTCGAACAATCCCATGGGGGTGGATATTTACGGACTGCTATCGGGATTGGGTTTTGTACTTTCGTTCGGCTATTGGTGCACTGACTTTCTTGTGGTGCAGCGCGCACTTGCTGCCGAGAGTTTACCTGCGGCGCAACGAACCCCGCTCATAGCTGCTTTTCCGCAAGCCCTTTTTCCTTTTGTGACAGTATTGCCGGGGCTAATGGCTGTCGTGATGATAAAAGGCATAGGTTCCAACAATGATACTCTCTCTTACAACATGGCCTTGCCGCTTCTTCTAGGAAAGCTATATCCCAGCGGAATGTTGGGACTTGGTTTAACTGCCATGCTGGCTAGCTTCATGTCAGGTATGGCTGGCAATGTGACTGCATTCAACACGGTTTGGACTTATGACCTCTACCAAAGCTACATTGCAAAAAACAAGAGCGATCAACATTATCTTCAGATGGGGCGTATTGCCACCGCAGGTGGTATCTTAATAAGCATCGCGACGGCTTATCTTGTAATGGGTTTCCCCAGTATTATGGACTATATGCAGCTGATTTTCTCTTTCTTTAACGCGCCCCTGTTTGCGACCTTCTTGCTGGGTATGTTCTGGAAAAAATGCAGTCCTTGGGGAGCTTTCTGGGGCTTGCTAATTGGTATCATTTCTGCGGTAGTGCATTATTATTTGACGGTAAATAATACAATTCACTATCCATCTATAATGGCTGGTAATTTTTGGCGGGCTACAATCGCCTGGTGTGTTTGTTTTGTGACTACAGTTTTGATTTCGTTTTTCACTAAGAAGAAGCCTGAGTCAGAGCTTTATGGCTTGTGCTGGGGTCTTTCGGACTCTCCGCCTGTCAGTACTCTTGCGTGGTACCAACGCCCGGTAGTTCTGGCAGTCTCGGTTTCACTATTGACTATTGCGCTAAATATCTGGTTCTGGTGAAGAAATGCTCGATGTGAAAAAACCAATCGCATATCTTTTCATTATTGTCGGCGCCATGCTCATAATTTATGGGCTGGTTGATCCCCAAATCACCATATTGGAGTTGGTTGTAGAGCCAGTACAGAGGCTTCGTTTGAATCTGGATTTGACCTGTGGAATTAGTATGTTTTGTTTTGCATGCATCATGTTTGGTCTTATTCAAATGGATAAGAGAAAGCAATTGCACGCAGCGTCAAATAGCGAAATTTCTAAAGCAAATTCGTTTGAAGAAGGGTAAGTAGAAGGGAAAGAGTAATGAAGATTTTTCGATATGCTGATTACGAATCAATGAGCAATGCAGCAGCAGAGCAAATCGTCATGGCAGTCATTGGAAATCCTACGCTGAAAATTTGCTTGGCGACAGGTTCGTCACCCAGGCTGTGTTATGAAAAGGTAGCAGAGAAAGCCTCTCATTCGGGCACTTCTTTCAAGCGAGTGCAGGTGGTAAAACTTGATGAGTGGGGCGGTCTTAGCGGGACTGATGAGGGAAGTTGCGAGCATTACATTCGCAATTATTTTATCGAGCCGCTTAAGATAGATACAAGTACGTTTCTTAGTTTTGCTGGCGACGCCGCCGAGCCCGAGCTGGAGTGTGCACGAGTGAGGAGTGCGTTGGCGAAGGAAACGCCAATTGATATCTGCGTTCTCGGGCTGGGTTTGAATGGACATTTGGGATTCAATGAGCCTGCTGAATATTTGCAGCCGTACGCACATATAGCCACTTTAAGCTCGCAATCGCAGCAGCACTCGATGATTGCTTCGAGTGGAAAGAAAATGGAGTTTGGTTATACGATGGGTATGAGAGAGATCTTGTCGTCGAAGAGGATCATTTTTCTGGTGAATGGAGAACAAAAGAAAGCGCAGCTGGCGCGCTTTCTCGAAGCTAAAATTGACCCCAAATTTCCGGGCTCTTTCTTATGGCTGCATCCAGACCTTGAGTTGTATACGGATCTTCCATGAGAAGTGGCAGTTTCCAGTCTTTCTAAGCTGAGGCTTCAAGAATGGCATTATAGGCTGCGCCCATTGCGCCGGCCCATTCTCCCAGCTCGGCAGGAAGTATTTTTACAGCATAATTGTTTGGCCGCCATTCTACCTTTTCCAACTCGCGATTGAGTTTTTCGAAGAGAAATCCGCCTGCCTTCGCGATGCCACCACCAATAATGATTGCTTCTGGGTCGAGAATGTTTATATAAGCAGCGCAGGCACAAGCTAGCTTGCGCATTGATAAATCCCAGATTTGCTCAGCCTCCCGGTCGCCGTTTTTCGCAGCTTCAACCAGTTCTTTTGTTGACGTAAATCGATTATTGCTTCGGCTTTTAATCGTGCAGTTGCCTATCGCATTTTCGAGACTACCGGGCATGCCTGATACATCTGGGTCTCCAGAGGTGTCTAGAGAAATGTGACCAAGGTTTCCGGCTCGTCCAATATGTCCTCTCACGAGTTGGTTGTTTGCAAAAATGGCGCCACCAACACCGGTGCCAAGAGTAATCATGATAACGTCCTGCAAACCTTGCGCACTTCCCTTCCAAATTTCTCCGAGCAGCGCTGCTTTTGCGTCGTCAACAACATAAACGTCTTCCTGTAGAAAAGCGGACCAGTCGAAGCCTTCCAGTCCCTGTAATCTTCCCGGCATGTATGCAATGGAGCGTCCATCTGCAGCGGCTAGTCCCGGAGCACAGAAACCGACGTGGGAAGGATGCTCTCCCAATTTGCGTTTTACGTCTTCAAGAACTTGCTTGATTTCCTGAGCCCAGTTTGGGCTTGTTTTTTCCTGTTCGCAGTTATCCCTTGTGGATCTCGTGTCTTCGAAAAGTTTCTCCCCGGCCATGTCCATTGCGACACATTTGATATTCGTTCCGCCCAGATCGATGCCGATTGTATAACTCATTGCTAGATGTCTCAGTTAAACGGAGGAGTTTGTACGCCTGTATAATACTAGAGAAAGCAGATCGTCCAGCTTATTGGAAAGTAGCTGAGACACATGAAGGAAATATCGAAATGGCTACAGAGCTGGGAAATCAGCTATCTCTTGTTTCTCGTAATCCTGCCAATAAGAACGTGATTGGGGAAACTGCACGAACAGAGCTTGAGCAAATTCCGAAGATTGTCGAAGCGGCTCGGAGTGCATCAATTTCCTGGAGAAGGGAGAGCCTTGAGCACCGTCTAGAGTTGATTCAGAGATTTCGAAATTATCTTTCGCTCAATCGCGATGCACTAGGCAAGCTGATCACGGAGGAAGCAGGAAAGCCCTTCACCGAAGCTATTGTCTCGGAAATTTTTGCAGTGTTAGAAACCTGTCAGTGGCTTGATGAAAAGGCGCCTTACTTGTTAGACGACAAGAATGTCGAATTGAACGGTGTGTTTTTTCAAGGCAAACGCTCGTACAACTGTTTCCAGCCCCTCGGCGTAATTGGCATAGTTTCACCATGGAACTATCCATTTTCGATTCCCGCAACTTCGATTTTGCTTGCGATTGTAGCGGGAAATGGTGCCGTTGTGAAACCATCTCCTAAGACGCCCATGATAGCGCAGCGTCTGGTTAACATCTTCGAAGAGCTGGGATTCCCCGAGGGTCTCGTTGGTCTGGTGCAAGGTGACAGGGAAGAGTGTGAAAAATTGATTCTCTCTGGAGTAAACAGAGTTGTTTTCACTGGTTCTGTTGGTGGTGGCAAGGCAATAATGAAAATTGCCTCCGAGCATCTCGTGCCAGTTACTCTTGAGCTCGGTGGCAAGCACCCCGCAATTGTGCTTCCGGACGTTGATGCAGACAAGTGTGCTTCGGGTGTCACGTGGAGCGCATTCACGAATGGCGGTCAGGCCTGTGCTTCGATTGACAGATTGATTTTAGTAGAACCTGCGGACGGAAAAGTCCTCAACAAAATCGTGGAACGTGCTTCTAAACTGCGTCTTGGTGAGGGAATGAGTACAGATATTGATGTTGGTCCTCTGATTGATGAGGAGCAGCTTCAGCGTGTAAAAGACCTGGTTGAAGATGCTAAGTCGAAAGGGGCAAAGATTCTCTGCGGAGGTTCTGCTCGGGAAGATCTCGGAGGCTATTTTTTTGAGCCCACTGTGCTAACTGATTTGAAGCCGGAAATGAGAGTGCTCAAGGAGGAGATTTTTGGGCCATTGCTTCCTGTGCTTGTGGTCGATAGCGTTGAGGAGGCTCTGCAAGTCGCAAACAATTCGGAGCTTGGTCTGGCTTCTTCGGTGTGGACGGCGGATCTCGAACTTGGCGAAGAGCTGGCTCGAAGAATTGATGCTGGAATTGTTTGGCTCAATGATGGACTTTTTTCGCATGTTTGTCCTGATGCACCGTGGGGAGGCATCAAGTATTCAGGTTTCGGAAAAGCTCATTCAGAGTATGAGCTGTTAGACATGGTCTGCATCAAGAACATTGGAGTAAGTTCGCAGGGTATGCGTGACTGGCATTATCCGTATTCTTCTGCAGGGCGAGATTATGTTGAGGCTGGGATGGATCTCTTGCACCGTCCGTCGATTAGAGACAGGCTTGCCGCCGCCTTCCGAGCGCTTAGCTCCAAAACAAAGATGCGTAAATAAATCGCGCGAACTAGGATAGAGCACTGTATCTGATACCAAAGTTAAGCGCGGTTAATCTGGGGCGCTGCTGCCTCGCCCTGTGGGCTCTTGGTTCGCAGTGCTTGCGCAAGTGCGTGAGATATTTACGCGCAGAGCCTTCGTAGTATCCACACTAGCCCCTTGCCTCCACGCCTATGCGCTTACGTAGGGTGAGGGCACATTTTCTATTTCACACATCCCTGGTGCAATTGGCGTTCAAATTCTGCTCAGAACTCTCTCCCCGCTTCTTTAACTTCCAGTTTCTCTGGAGGGTAGTAGTTCGGAGTTTGAACACCAATTCACCAGGCTAGTGCATGTTCGAGGCCGACCAGATCTGCCGGGAATTCTGCACGCAACTGATGGAGACTTCCAAATGACCAACCACTTCACAGTGGAAGGTGTACTCGGTGGTGGAGGCGTCAAAGGCTTCTGTCACATCGGTTTCCTCAAAGCCTGCCGCGAAGAAAACGTCAGCTTCAGCACCCTCCTCGGAGTTTCCGTCGGGTCGCTGGTCGCCGCGCTTCACTGCAACGGTTACAGTCCTGAGGAAATCCGAGTCATCTTCGCCGAACGCCTTCGCAGCCGCCTGACCCAGGCTGCCCGGGCATTTCCCGCTGACATGAGCACGTTCACTCTGCTCACGAAGCTTCTGGGTCCGCGTCACCCTCTTCTGGCTGCTGCTTTCCGTTCCATCGGGGCACCGGGCGAGGAAGCCGCGTTTCACGAGAGTGAGTTCACCGACCTGCGCCTTGCGGTTCAGAGTCTGTCCGCCTGGTATCCGGACCTGCTCGAATCCATGCGCGACATGGTGAAGGAACTTTCTCTCAAGCCGACCGAGCAGCTCAAGGTGCTTGCGTTCGATGCGATTCAGCGCAAGCCTGTGCTCTTCGAGGGCAGGGACTATGACCTGGCTCTCGCGCTCACGGCTAGCTGCGCGCTGCCTGGGGCTTTCCGTCCGGTCGTCAACCCGGATGGTCGTGGGCTGCTGATCGACGGCGCGATGTATCACCGCAACCCGGTGGACTTCTGCAAGGGCAAGGGTCTGGTCAGCAAGCTGGGGTTCGCCTCTGCTATGCCGAACGAACTGCTTTCGCCCATCGAGTTCATCGGTCACGTTCGTGAAATGCTCGGGCTGACTCACTACCAGCGTCACGAGGTCGATACTTCTGCCGGCCATCTCGTGGTCGACATGAAGTCGCCTCGCGTCGCCGGCATGAGCTTCGGCATCTCGACCAAAACGCAAGATGCGATGGTCAAGGATTCTACGAATCTCACGCTGAATGTTCTGCGTGAGGCAAAGGCGAAGGGCGCGCTCTAGTCGCGCTCTTCAAACTCTCAGAAAGGGAGAACTATGAGTAAGAAAATCTTGAAGCTCGGTGTGAAGCCGGACGAAGATATGACGGTCAAGGTGCTCTACAACGATGTCGAGGTCTTCTCGCAAGACGTGAAGGCCGATCAGAAGTACGAGTGGGATGTCGAACTTCCCGCCGGAAAGGGCACTGCGGTCGTCTATCTCGTCATCAACGGCGAGTACCAGTGGGCTGGCGAGAAGGACTACGAGTCCTGATCGCATGAGCGCAAGAGCGGGTGATGAAGCAATTCATCGCCCGCTCTCTGCGTCTTTTTTTCCTTTTTGACTTTTAAAAACAAATTGCGTCTTTTACCAATTTCTTTTTGTCGTTTAAAGTGCGAATCTCAGAATCTTTTTCGCCTTTTTCACGTTTAAATGGGTGTATTTCTTGCTTCTTGTGCTGTTCTAAGCGACTTCTCTCTTTTGCTTGCGGCAAATTTATTAGCAAACAGGATCTTTCTTATGCACCGTATATGGTGCCTGTGCTGCCTGTGCTGCAGCCGGGGGACAGGAGACAAAAGTCTTTCCCGATGTAATGAGATGCATTTCATAAGATTTGTTTGGGCTGTTGTCAGGGTGAAGGCTGAAAGTTTCGCTTGATGCTATAAATTGAGTGTTGAGGCTTGGGCGGATGGGGGTGCTATGACATCGAAACGGCACAGGTCGTGGCTGCTGACAGGTGCAAGGACGGCGATCGGCAGCTTCAAGAAATCGCTGCGCAGTGTTCCGGTACAGACACTTACACAAGAAGCCATAAACGCCTGTCTTAGAAGAGCTAAGGTATCAACAGAAGAGATACAGGGCTTTATTCTTGGCCATGGGTATCAGTCTTCTTATGCTCCGAACACGGCTCGCTGTGCGGCTCTTGCTGCAGGGTTACCTTCCAGCATTCCGTCTATGACAGTTCAGCGTCAATGTGGATCTGGCATGGAAGCTGTTAATCTTGCCATGAAGGAAATCGCTCTGGGAAACGGATATCTTTATCTGGCTGGTGGTGCTGAGTCGATGTCCGGAGTGCCTTACCTTCTTCCGGCTAAACTACGTTATACCGGACCACTGGCTCAATACTTTCCATATGGGCCTCGGCTTGTCACTGGAGCTATTGCCGATGATGGACTCGTACCAGGAGACACCGTTTTTGACACGAGAACAGCTTTCATGGCGGCTACGGCGCAACGTTTGGCTGACACTTACGGCATTAGCAGGCAAGACGCAGATGCGTATGCATTTCGTTCCCAGCAGCTGGCCGCGAAGGCTCGCAATGATGGCCGATTCAAGAAAGAAATTGAAGGCATTGTTGTAAAAGGTCGCGGACTGTTTGATCAAGATGAGCACATTCGCGAGACATCCCTTGAAAAACTTGCGAGTTTGAAAGGCGGCATGAAGCTCAATAAGACTGCGCTTAAGTTTCTTGGTATGAAGCCACCGGAAGCTCGAACAACAGATATTACTGCAGGAAATAGTTCTGGTATCAATGATGGTGCCTGTGTGCTCGCTCTGGCGAATGAGGAATGTGTCGAGAGAATTAGTGCAGAGCCTTTGTGTGAGCTTGTCGACAGTGTTGTTGTTGGTGTGGACCCCGATCAAATGGGGTTGGGACCGGTTTTCGCAATTGGTGCTTTGCTAGAGCGAAATAATTTGGGATTGCGCGATATTGATCTTTTCGAGATCAATGAAGCTTTTGCAGCTCAATACCTCGCTTGCGAGAAACTTCTGGCGCTTGATCGCGAGAGAGTAAATGTTAATGGTGGTGCTATCGCGCTGGGTCACCCCATTGGAATGTCTGGTGCAAGGCTGATTTTGACACTGGCTCATGAGTTGAAAGCGCGTAAGCTGCGCAGAGGCATAGCCTCTCTCTGCATAGGTGGCGGTATGGGAATAGCGACTTTGCTGGAGGTGCACTGATGAGCACTCATACAGACGTTGAAAAACACATGCAGCTGGATATTCTTGATTCCGGAATTGCTTGTATACGCATTGATATGCGCAACTCAAAGGTGAATACTCTTGGCTCAGAATCTATGGCCGAGTTGGAAGAGCTGATAGAAAAAGTGCGCTCAAGTTCTAATGTAAAAGGACTTGTGATTGCTTCGGGCAAGGACGATAGTTTTATAGCAGGAGCCGACGTAAAGGAAATTCAGTCTATTCAGACGAAGTCGATCGATGATGCTTACCACGCGTCTCAGCTAGGAAAGGCGCTCTTTCAAAAAATTGAGAATTTGCCTTTTAACACCGTTGCGGCTATCAATGGTGTCTGTCTGGGCGGTGGCATGGAACTCGCTCTGTCTTGCAAGTATCGAGTAGCTTCTAGGAATGCAAAAATGGGCTTGCCAGAGATTAAGCTGGGCTTTATTCCTGGATGGGGTGGTTGTGTTCGCATGCCCAAGCTATTAGGAATTGCTACGGCTCTGGATTTGATTCTCGGGGGCAAGGTTATAAACGCCGAAAAGGCTAAGAAACTGGGACTGCTTGTTGATGTCGTTGAGAGTAAGGATCTTGATGCTCGCGCGATGCAAATTGCTCGTGAAGGCGCAGTCAAGCCGCAGCCAGTTTTGAAGTTTCAGCAAAAGCTGCAAAAACAAATTTTGGAAACAAATAAATATGGTTTGAGCGTAATTAAAACCATGGCTTTGAAAGGCATTATGACTCAAACAAAAGGAAAATATCCGGCGCCAAAAGAAGCGTTAGATGTGATTATTGCGTCTGCGCTGAAACCGGCAAGCAAGGTTTACGAAATGGAGTCGGCTGGCTTCGCTAAGCTAGCAATGACAGATGTTTCGCGAAATCTGGTAGGCATCTTTTTTGCCCAGCAAGAAAGCAAAAAAGTACCAATTGAAATCGAAAAAGGTGCTATCAAAACAGTCGCCGTGCTTGGCGCAGGGGTTATGGGGGCAGGCATAGCGCAAGCCGCTGCTAAAGCTGGTTTCAAGGTGTTCGTCAAAGACGTGAAGCCTGAGTTTGTTGAGAAGGGACGTGACACTATCAAGAAATTGTTTTCTTCGTTGGTTGAGAAACACCGTATGCAGCAGAGCGAAATGGACAAGCACATGTCGGAAATGGTTTTTACGACAGAGTATGCACCGCTGGCAGACTGCGATCTTGTAATTGAAGCGGTAATCGAAGACCTTGATGCAAAAAGACAGGTCTTGCAGGAACTTGAAAAGGTAATCAGCAAATCTTTTGTCTTTGCTTCAAACACCTCCTCTCTCTCCATCGATAAGATGGCAGAGTCCGCAAAAAATCCTTCGTCTGTGGTGGGCATTCACTTCTTCAATCCTGTGCACAAAATGCCTCTGGTAGAAGTAGTACGTGGGCAAAAGACTGATGATAAGACTGTAGCGTTAGCGATGAATTTCGCGATGGAACTCGATAAGACCTGCGTGGTGACAGCGGATGCACCAGGCTTTGTTGTTAATAGAATTCTGGCGCCGTACATGCGTGAAGCCGCTATTTTGGCTCAAGAAGGTGTACCTGTAGAAGACATTGATAAGGCTATGAAAGCCTTTGGAATGCCTATGGGTCCGATGGCTTTACTTGATGAAGTTGGGCTTGATATAGCAGGCAAAGTTATACATGTTATGTATGAGGCTCTCGGCGAGCGGCTTGCAGAGCCTGTTGTTATGAAATCGATTAAGGATTTGAAACTCCTGGGAAAAAAATCAGGACGTGGAATTTACGTTTACGAAGACGATCCCAAAAGAAAGGGACGGCTAAAAATTACGGTGAACCCTGATTTTCAGGCTTGTATCAAAGCACCAGTTCGAAAGCTTCAGAAGTCGCAGATTCAGGATCGTTTGGTATTGCTTATGCTAAATGAAGCAGTAAGATGTCTTGAAGAAAAGATTGTTGAAGAACCGGCGCTGCTCGACCTGGCTTTGATTTTCGGGACTGGCTTTCCTCCGTTTGAAGGAGGTATTTTGCGCTATGCCGATAGCAAAGGAATCCGTTCTCTTTGTGATAAGCTTGAACTCCTGGCCCAAGTCGAAGGCTCTCGGTATAAGCCCTGCGATCTTCTGCGCAAGAAAGCTTCTGACCGCGAGAAGTTTTATTTGAATAGCTAGCGAATCGAATCAAACTAAGCGATCAAATATTGAGTCTTGGATATTTGCAAAATCACATTCTGTGGCAAGGCTGACGACTCAAGCTTATCCTTTGTTTCCAGATAAATGTTGATCAAGTCATTGAGATTGGAAAGCTCGGTCACTCTCCAATAGCCGCCAGCTTCTTCCATTTTAAGTTCGATAATTATGTTGCGATTGAATTGCTCGCTGTGAAATTTGAAGCCAATCAGGGCTGTTGGTCCATCAGTTTTTATATAATCGATGCCTTTGAAGCCCTTTGCGGAAATGCCGTAAGCCTTGAGTTGTTTGTTTAGCTTGAGTTTTTTAGTGTACTTACCCACTATTGAGTCGGAAACAGGAGAGCTTTCCGGCGGCTTATCATCCGAAACAGGCAGCACAGCCTGTTGTGGTGGGTTGCTCGCGAGCTGTGCCGGTTGCGTCGCAGGGGCATTGCCGCTAAGTTGCTTTTTTCCTTCGTTTATCGCATTGACGAGTGTGCCAGCTTCGATAAATTTCAGCACCTGAGTTTTTGCAATCTCTGCAATTTCAGGCTTAAAAATACCGATAATACCAACGCCAATCATGCTGTCAAAGTTTCCCAGCATGCCTGACTCGCGCGCTGGTCCATGGAGTACATCGTCGATTGCGCGAAAAGCGATGCTCTCGATGTCTACGTATTTTTCGAAAGTCTCTGAATCTTTGTTTTTTACGGCTGCAACTATCTGAGAAAGCGCGTAAGTTGGAGTTGTCGTCCAATACCAATACGCCAAACCGAGGACCACGGTCACGAAGAAAAGGGGGTAGATTAAACGCTCTACTAGTCTAATCAAGAGAGAATAACTGCATGCGGGGCTCTATGACTATTATTCCCTATGCAGGGCTGTTTGGGTTAAATATAAAATCCGGGCACTGTCTTTGACAGCTGGGCTAAATTGGAAAACCTGACAACTCGCCAGTGGTGCTCAGATTCTAGCAGCTCAAGTTCAACCAGAATTTCTGGTCGGTCGGCAGGCTGAAAGCGCAAAGAAACATGCGAAAACTCGCCATCTGTTTGAAACGCGCTAAGACCGCGATAACTTTCTCTTGTAAGTCCGATTTCCTGGAGTAAGTCCCGCAAGCTTGGGAATTTCACAACATCTCCAATTTTGTGGAGGAAACCTGTGACTAGCCCTTTGATGCTCTTGCTTTTTACGGAAATAGAGTTGTCTTGCTGGTTTGTTGATATTGAAACTATTCCAGGCACATCGACAGATGTTTGCCCGTCGTCCTTGCTACTTTTGATTGCAAGCGAAATGCCGTCATTGTCATTCTCTGAATTCGACTCTTCTGACTGCGTGCTGCCCTTATTTTCGGCTTTTGTCTGCTGTGAGTCCTTTGCTTCGCCAGCAACGTAGTTGTTGATCTTGTTTGCAAGGGCGTGACTTAACTCGGGTTTAAGAAGTCCACCTAGTGTTCGTCCTAGCAGTCTAGCTAGCAGACCAGGTCCGCCAATATCTTGGGTATTAGAAGAGCTAGAGCTAAGGTCATCCACTGCATGGCTAGCCACCGTTTCAACGTCGAAGTACGTCCTGAATTTTTCCAGGTCGTGGGATTTTACAGCTTCGAATATTTTCAGCATGCTGTACTGAGGTGTGCCCGTCCAATACCAATAGGCTCCACCTGCGATAAGCAGCGCTAGCAGAACTGCCATGAAAATCTTGGACATAAGCACCTCAACGATGCCTAAATCTTAGCGCAGACCATGCTTTATTGCTTTGCAATACTGTTGCGAAATAATAACCGTGATCAAGTGTCAGAAGGGTGGTTCTGGCCCAGCTGTCTCCTAAATTCGATGCTTGCGGTAGCTAACATGAAAGAAAGTGTGAGGTTAGCAGTGAGTGTCTGCTAGGTTTTCCAGAGACCAGCTGAACACTAATGCACCGAAATCGGTACTGCAGCGGGGATTATTAGTGCTTTGCGCAGCTAGGGTAACCCTAGTTCAGTCCCGCTAGGCACCTTTCTGTGCCGAGCGGGGAAAACACGCTGTATTTCCTTGTGTTGGACAGGTCAGATCGACGAAGTTCTAGATGTCATCAGTTTCGCATTTCAAATCACCCAGGTCTCAACCAACACATACAGCAGCAGCAATTAGCTCTTTCCCTCTATCGATTTCGGTCGAGTGGAACTGTATATGTCTCGAGCCTGGGTGTTCTTGTGTGCGTGTGTCTGATGAATTCTCCATAACCCGACGTTAATTCGTCACAAGAAAGGACTGAAAACTATGTCTCAGCTTCCCACCAATGGCGTTCGCCGTCTCACCGGTATCGTTCCTTCGCACCTGCTGCTGCAGATCGCGAGCCGCGATGCCAACAACCTGTCCGCGCTGAACACCCTCGCCAAGACCCAGGGTCTGTTCCGCTCGCGCATCCGTCCCCGTGTCACCGGCGACTCCGCTCGCCAGGTCTACGACGCGCAGAACGGCACCAGCCGTCCCGGCGTGAAGGCTCGTTTCGAGGGCGATGCTCCGACGAAGGACGAGGTCGTGAACAAGGCCTACGACTTCACCGGCTTCGTGCGCGACTTCTACACGAACGTCCACGGCCGCAACTCGATCGACAACAAGGGCATGGCGCTCGTTTCGACCGTCCACTACGACCAGGACTACGACAACGCCTACTGGGACGGCTCCCAGATGACCTACGGCGACGGTGACGGCACGATCTTCTCGTCGTTCGTCATCCTCGACGTGTGCGGTCACGAGATCACGCACGGCGTCACCGAGTTCGAGTCGAACCTCGAGTACTCCTACCAGTCCGGCGCCCTCAACGAGAGCCACTCGGACGTGTTCGGCAAGCTCATCGAGGCCTACTCGAAGAAGCAGACGGTCGACCAGATCGACTGGGTGCTCGGTCGCGGCATCTTCGTTCCCGGCATCAAGGGCGAAGGCATCCGCAACATGATGAAGCCCGGCACGGCCTACAACGACCCGAAGCTCGGCCGTGACCCGCAGCCGGCGCACATGAAGGACTTCGTCAAGACCTGGGACGACAACGGCGGCGTCCACTACAACTCCGGCATTCCGAACCGCGCGTTCGCGCTGTTCGCCACGGATGTCGGCGGCTACGCCTGGGAGAAGGCCGGCAAGATCTGGTACGCGGCTCGCGCCACGTCGGGTTCGAAGCCGGACTTCGCCAAGTTCGCCCACGACACCATCGCGGCCTGCGGTCCGCTCGGCTTCGGCTCGCTCGAGTCGTCGCTGAAGAAGGCCTGGGACGCGGTCGGCGTCGTTCCGTCGAAGTCGTAAGTTCCGCTTCCGGACTGAGTAACTGAGTTCGTGGGTGCTGGAGTTCTGATGCAGTTCGCTGCATTGGGCTCCAGCACCCTATTTTTTTTTGGCTTTTAAACGGAGAACGGAATGAACTCAGGAGCCATCACTTCTGGAATATATCTCGCCGTCGACAACCCTGGGTTTCGTCCTGCGGTTTTTGAGAGCGGGTTGAAGCGCCGTCGCGCTTTCGAGGCGAAGTTCCGACTCGTTCGGAATCAGCTTCCTGTCCCGTATGACCCGCGTGTTGCGGCGTTGCATGGGGCGGACAGAAGAGTGATGCAGAACGTCATCGGCTTCGCCCGCACCGGTTCCAAACCGAGTGCTCGGGTCTCTGCGGTGGAGTTCGCCAATTGGCTCGAACAAAGCCACAATGAGCATTGCGCCCGACATGTCGCGCAGCTCGAATCGGTCGCCTTCACCGATTGCGTTCCGTCCGATGCGGTCATCGCCGAATCGATTCGGACAATGCAGTCTCGCGGCATCGCCGTGAAAACGAGGCACAGCGACAGAGGCACCAGTTTCTTCATGGTGCGTCGCTGGTCGTAGAGGAGCAGTCATCTGGCTGACTCCTCAATTGCAGTCCCTGATAAGGATAGGGACGCTTAGCATGAAAGGAGTCAGCAAATGACTTTGGTTTTGACAAGCAAGAGCAAAAGCACGAAGCCTGAGCTTCGTGTGGTCGTCGAGAACCCGGGTTACACGCCTGCGGTGTTCCACAGCCGTTTGGGCTTGAAGCGTGCTTTTCTCAAGAAGCATCGCGTCATCTCGAATGGTCCCTATCTCAATCGGGAGGAACGCGCGGTGCTGGAGCTCGCCGACTGGGTTCAGGCTCAGTATCACGAATACGTGTCGCGGCATTTCGGTGAATCCGAAGCGCTGATTCACGTCGTGAAGGTTCCGCACGAAAACGTTCGCAAGGGCGCAATCAAGCTGCTTCGCGAACGTAACTTCGCAGTCACCTACACGGAGATTCACAATCGCTCTGGCGGTCGTTTCTCGGTGTCTCGGCGGCGCGTGAAGTGATTGCGCAAGGGGCGGTCGAATTATCAGGGAGACCTGATTTTCGACCGCTTTCTTGTCTTTTTGGCACTTTTTTGCAAGTACGTGGCGTGGGAACTCTTTTTTTTCGGCTCTTCGTACTATGCCGAGTGGTAGCGTTGCTATGACCAGAAGCAATCAGTGCAACTTTATATGTGCATCAACTTTGTGTTCTGGACGGGTCTTGGATGAGTTTCGCCTTTCGCCTTTCGCTACGCCCTACGAGTGCCGGTAGTAGGTGGCTGGCAAAAACAAAGAGCTGGAGAGGCTTTGAATTGCCAGCTCCAGCTCTTAAGTCGTCTGCATCCTATTTGTTTTCTTGCTTCTGGAGGGCTTCCAGCAGCTTTTGCTTAAGCTCATTGTCGCGCTCGAGAGCAGCAGTAAGCTTTGCATTTTGTGCTTCCAGGTCGCGCAGGCGCTCTTGCATATTCGCTATCTCTTGTTTGTCGCCTTGTTGACCAAAGCGACGTTGAAGTGATTGCGAAACGATTGCGATGAAAGTACCGGCAAGTGAGATACCAGTAATCATCAGCCCGATGCCGATGCATCGACCAGCGAAGGTGTGCGGCACTATGTCCCCGTAACCGATCGTTGTCGTCGTCACCACGGAATACCAGATGGCGTCGAACAAGTTCGGGAACGTTTGCGGTTCCACCTGCATCAACAGCTCTGACGCAGAAATGATTACCAGCAAAAAGACAGAGCCCGTCACGATTACTGGATGCGTCGCTACACTTCTTACGATGTGACGAACCACCAGCAAGCCGTTAGCGAGCATGCCCACTAGCTGGACAGTCTCAACGGAGAGAACTCTGGTGAAGTCCTGCAGGAGACTGACGTTGTGGTGTGGAAACCACGTGATGCAGATTAGTAATTCGACAAAGTGCTCTTTGATGTAGCGAAACAGGCTGCCGCTGAGCATCCCGTACACAGTGAAGTGAGCTACAAAACAGAGCCAGATGCTTGTACGCGCAATCATCTGCAACGAAACCCACTGGGCCGGCTCAATCATAAGAGCGTTCGGCTTCAGTGCGAAGAATTCGTTGCTGACGAATATTCCCAGCGCCAGGCACGAGAGAAGAAACAAGAAAGAGTCAGCGCTCCTTTTGTGTTGCAGCAGGAACTGCCGCAATCTTTTCGGGAGGGTCATGGTGAGATCCTCAGTTAGTTAGGCACGCTTGATTTACGTGTTGCGATTCCTTTTCCTACACCCAACGTGTCTTCGACGAGAAAGAGTTTTCTTTGTTTTTGTGCTTGTTCTGATGAGGTGTGATGATGTGACGGAATCTATCGGCAAAATAAGACATTCGCTGTATTGAATTCCAACGTCAACAATAAAATTGAGTTGAGGTTCAATCATTCAATTAGAGCATCCAGCCTGGAAATGCCTGTCAGTACTGTGTATCCAGCTTTCCCCTCCCGCTACCAGTAAATTGAACTCTCAGATTTCAGCTTTGCGCAGGTGGCCGAAGCAGCCAAATTTGAAGGCGAATTCATGATCGAGAAACGAGATTGGGTTTGGAAATCGCCCGGACAATTCATTAGTAGAGGTTACTAATATGTCAACGCCGTCCTGTTTACTTTGTTTAGCGAAGGACGAGGGAATTAGAAATGGACGTTGTGGAACAGGAAAAAGCCGATCCAATCAAACACAGACATGACTTGTTTGCGAATAAGGAAGAGAGTGCGGAGCAGCCAGCTGCCCCTATTCCTCCCCTGCAGCGAGAGCTGTTAGAGGCTATGAGATCATCGATGCCCGAGCTGAAAACAGCAGCTCTCGATATTAAGAAAGAAGCAGATCGTGGGGAATTTGAAACTCAGCTCAAGATTGTTGCAAGTGACCTCAAAGACGATGCAAACCGCGTCGCAAAGCTCAAGTCTGACATCAACAGTGCTTTGAGTAGATCGATTCAAATGACGGATAATGGCAAGCAACTATTGGTTGATGTTGCGAGCCTGCACGCTGATGCATTTGTGCTTCGCTTTGCTGGAAGTGGCCTCAGCGCTAACAGGTCTTACGGTGTTGGTGCTTTTGGTGCTCTGGGTGCTCTTCAAGGAACCAAAGACATCATGCGTTTGAGCAGATGTGAAAGTCTAGGTGAAGCTGTTCTGCCAACAGCGGGACTCGTTGCAGACGTTGGTGTTGTGGCGGGTTCGTTGAGCTATCTCTCAAATAATCCAACCATTGCTAAATACAGAGCACCCTTCTTGATTGGAGCGATGGTAACGCGCCTTGGTATCAGTGCAGTAGAACTCACAATGGACTGCGCTTATCCGAAAAAGGCAAAATAAGGTCGAGAGCCAGAGCTCTGAACTGCGATGGCTTGTAGTAGAGCTGGCATGAAAAAGAGAAGGGACTTTTGGTCCCTTTCTTTTCGGTCATAGTGCGCTAAGTCGACGAACCGATCGAGAGCCCGACTGTTCGTCTCTCTTTGTTGATAGCAATTATCTCAACGCAGATTTTGCTTCCGATAGTTGGCTCTTTCTCTCGGGAAAACTGGGAGTTGTGCAAGAGTCCGTCTACTTCACCACTTTCGCAGAGAGAGACGAATAAACCGTATCCGACCTTTCGTTGAACCGTGCCTTCTAGTCTATCGCCAAGCTTTCGCGTTGCGAAAAACTCGCTTGCTCGCAGCTCTTGTACGCCTTTGAGCGAGAGTGCAAGTTCTCTCTTGCCGTCGTCACGAACCCGGAAGGGAAGTACGATAGCATCAAGTTTCTTGCCAGGCGGAAACGATTCACTCAAGGAATTGCGGAAATGTGCCCTAGAGATTTCAGAGTGGTGAATCAACCCCCTACATTCTCCAGCTTGAACGATAACACCGATTTTCGAGCCGGCATTATTGCTCAAGATGCCGATGACCTCGACGTCCTGAAGCAGGTCACCAGGGTTCAGAGAATTCAAATAGTACTCTCTGCGCAGGCTCTCTTCGTTTTTGATGATGCGGTGATTGAACACAAGCCTGCCTGTCTTGGAGCAAATCTCATGCACTCTCACCTCAAGTTTTTCGTTAATCAACTGCTGAACCTTCTCCACTGAAATTCCCAGTAAAGAGAAGGGCACAATGCCGGTGACGGCGTTGAAGCGTACTTTGACGTGAGAGATTTTGTTGAATTTTCTTGCGATTTGCATCACCTCAACAGTGACGGTTGCGTTGTTTTCTTTTGCCGCTATTAGCTGCTCCCAACTTTCACCGCCTCGGCGACTGAGAAAAACACAGCCTGTTTCGCTTTCAACACTGACCACGTCGAAGAGGCAAATTTCGCCGACGTTCAAGCGCTCATTGCCCTGTTCTTCTTTTCGCGCGAAGCCCTCTGTCTTACCACCGTAGGCAACCCAATAGCCTGACTTAGTGGAACTGATTACTTCGCCACTGATTTTGCTTTTTACAGCAGGCGTTGAAAGAGCAGGTGAGTACATGAGTTCATGGTAGATGCTCATGTATTCGTAGTCGATTTGTTGTTCTGCTGGAACATGAATGTCCGGCGCAATCATGGCGCTTTGATCGTTTGGCATCAGCATGGGAATACGTTTTTTAGGATTGAATTTTTTTGACATAAATCAACCTACCTTCTGAAGAATTGGAACTCGCATCGCTCGAAGGAAGACGCCGCAGCAAGCAATGAACACACAAGCAGCTGGCTAGTGAATTCAATTTGATTTAGGGTTGCTTTGCTTGAATGCTTACAGTGCGGGTTGCTTCATTACGAGAAATGACTTGGTTTTTTCAAACTAACAAAGCTCAGGGTTGTGGACAGAACTAGCGTGCGTTAGCCAGTTCTAATCTTTCTCTAGTGCTTTTCGGTCCAAAGCTGCCCCTCTGCACGAAACTGCCGTTATTCATTGATCCTCGCGCTAGTTCTCTAAGAGTCGAAGCCTGGTAGCATCCCATAAAGACGCTCTAGCGAAGCATTGCGAGCGTTCTAGTCTTGATTACCAGGTTTGTTATAATGGCTGATCGCGAAGTGGTTCAGACCGCCGCGTCCGAAAGGATGAGGAAAGTCCGGGCGCCATAGGGCTGGTCGCTGGGTAATACCCAGTGCGCGTGAGCGTGAGGATAGTGCCACAGAAATGAATACCGCCAGGTTTTTCCTGGTAAGGGTGCAACGGTGCGGTAAAAGCGTCACCAGCAGTGTCGAGAGGCACTGGCTAGGTAAACCCCACTAAAGGTGCAAGGCTAAGGTATAGGTCGAAACATTGGTGGCCCGCCAACTCGAACTGCCGATGCCGCTTGAGGGCTTGAGTAATCAAGCTCCCAGATAGATGGCGGTCTAAACAGAACCCGGCTTATGGACCACTTCGCAATTCTTTGAGGACATCTTGCTTACTTTTCATGTAATCACCCTCTTTCCTGAATTAATCGAGCGTTATTGCTCGGTCAGCATCGTGAAACGTGGCATTGAAAAGGGCGAGTTTGCTGTAAAAACATACAATCCTCGCGACTATTGCCAGGACAAGTACAGAAAAGTAGATGATACTCCCTATGGTGGCGGCGCTGGAATGGTGTTAAAACCAGAACCGTTCTTTGCTGCCTATGAAGACATTCTTGCTCAAATTGGCGCGACACCGGACAACACTAATATTCCCATTTTGCTAACAAGCCCGCAAGGAAAGCCATTGCACCAGGACGATGCCTGGAGCTGGAGCAAAGAGCAAGATATCGTTTTGATTTGCGGGCACTATGAGGGGTTTGATGAGCGCATTTGTTCCCTAGCCACACATGAGTTTTCTGTTGGAGACTACGTTTTAACTGGTGGCGAATTGCCAGCATTGATTGTCATCGATGCAGTCGGAAGGTTGATTCCCGGAGTTATTGGAAAAAGCATTTCTCTGGCCCAGGAAAGCTTCGTTGAAAACCTTCTTGAGGGTCCTCAATACACTAAGCCCGCAAATTATCGGGGCATGGATGTGCCGGAAGTATTGCTTTCTGGAAATCACAAACTCATAGAGAAGTGGCGTCGTGAGCAGGCGTTGAAGCGAACAAAGGAACGCCGCCCCGATTTGCTTTCAAAAGTTGCTTTGAGTAAGAAAGATCTGGAGTATCTGGAGAAACTCGACCCAAAAGAATGAGGACAGTTTCCTGTCCTCGTAGCTTTAAGCTTTATCTGAATGGCTCTGCGGTCTCTACTATACTGTCGCTAGAATAAAAGCTTCTGGTTGTAGGTCTTCATTTTTCTCTTTTAGTTCTTGTGCTCTCTTCAACAATGCATAAGCGTCGCTGTGCTTGTTCAGTGTGCAATAAATCCATGAGAGCTTAAGCATGCGGCGATACATGCAGGGGTGAAGTCCTCCAAATTTTCTTTCATCGATGAGCAAGGTGCGCTCAAATAGAGGCTCTGCCATACCGTACTTGCCCTGCGAAAAATATAGTTCAGCCAGGTTTAGAAGTACGTTGCTGAGATGTGGATGATCTTCAGTAAGTCTTTTCTCGTAAGTTGCCAGTGCGCTCTTATAAACGGCCTCTGCCTTTTTGAAATCACTCTTTTCATAAAAAGCCGCGGCCAATTTGTTGAACACCGCCGGTGGTGGCAAGTTCAAGTGTCCCAAGCGCCTTGATTCCTCAAGAGCTGCCCCAAGCATCTTGTCGGCTATTTCTGTATGTCCAAGTTTCTGAGCATTTGCGCCAAGGTCCACATAAGTGGTCCAGAACGTGTCTTGTGTCTGCATGATTGGTCGGATCCTAGGTGAATGAACCTGCGATATCCGCCCAACAACCCCACAGGTATCTTATGTTGCTACAGGCAGCTGTGTAATGTGCAAGAAGGTATTGGCAACTGCACAATTATGCAGTCGGCAGATCCGCAGGCCAGTCCGTCATGCTATCCTGATTCGCTGAAAAGTCTTGCTGGCATGCAATTAGAGGTCTTTCTATGGATATTGGGAATGTTAACTTTAGTCGACGTGGTTTTGCGCTTGCATTTATGTCGCTACTTGCTTGCAACAAGGCGCTCTCACAGCCAGCTTCAGGTAAGTCCAGCGGCACCCTCTACCCCATCGGTGGCGCTGCCGATTTCGCACTGTACCGGTTTGCTGAGTTGGCAGGTGGAGACAGAGCCCGAATTCTAATTCTTCCGCACTCCAGTTCTGAACCGAAAGAAACAGTAGAAGAATTGCAGAACAGTTTTATGGCCCTTGGTGTCAAAGACACGAGTGTAATAATGCCGGGTGAGTTCAAGGGCTCTTTGCCCAAAGCGACGGCAATTTTTATGACCGGGGGAGATCAGAGCCGCATGATGAGAATAGCTGAGCCAGCTCTTCTTTCAGAAGTGCGAGCATTTGTTGGCGCTGGCAACCTGGTGGGTGGAACCAGTGCGGGAGCCGCGATCATGGCTCCAAAAATGATTGCCGGCGGCATGACTGATGGAGTGCCAAAGTCAAAATCTCTTTTGATGACTGAAGGACTCGGTCTGCTGCCCGGTTATGTCGTTGACACCCATGTCAGTGCTCGTGCACGGCAGGATAGATTGATGGTCGCATTGTCGCTGGTTCCCGGGGCAAAAGGCATTGGCTTAGATGAGGATACTGCTGTTGAAATAAAGGACGGCAAAGCCACTGTGCATGGCAAAGGAGTCGCCCACGTTTATCGTCGAGCAGATGACTTTAAGTCTCAGATGGATGCGACCCCAGAGGGGCAGTGTGCCGGAGTGCAGAACATGATTTACTCGATTTATCCTGCTGGGGAGAGCTTTTCCATCTAAGTGTACTCTGAAATTCTGAGCTCTTTCTTGCACTCAGCTTAAGCTGCTTAGCAGCTGGGTAATTTGGGTGTAGAGGAGAGCCATGGCAAATCTTGTAGACCTTCCCCAGGACGCGAAAGATTCGGAGCAGCTCAACATTCTCCGAATTTGTCACTATGTCGTCGGTGGCATGTCCATGCTTTTTTCTTGCTTTTTCCTTTTTCACATAGTCGCGGGTCTTTTTTTCGTCAAGGAAACGATTGGAATGACCATGGCTGCGATGGGGCTGCTGATGATGATTTCCGGCTGGGCTTATGGTGCTTTGATTATTGCAGCAGGAAAGTGTATTGCTCGCAGAAAGCATCGCAATCTCATCATCGTTGCCTCAGCATTGAACTGTTTTAACTTTCCTCTTGGGCTTTTGCTGGGAATTTTCACTTTCATAGTCATAGGTCGAAACAGTGTGAAAGAGGAATTTGAGGCGGCTGCAATTTCTGGAGCAACGGTGCCGCATCGTTCTTTGAGAACAGAGACTTCTGAGTTGGATCTCTCCAAAGTTCCAGATCCAGATGAAGAAATGTGGCTTGAAATGGAACGCAAAGCTGATAAGACGGATGCGGAAAATTTGAAAGTGGAGGACTTTCAGAAAGAATCCTAGAATCCCAGTCCGCTTAAGTGCCGTGTGAATAGCCGGTGAGATTACTTCGAAGCAGGTGGCTCGTCTTTTTTCTTGCTTTCTTCTGTTTTTTGCTGTTCCTTTTCTGCCTGTTCTTTCATAAGCTGCTGGTAGTGCCGTTCTTCCTCACTTTTTTTCTGCAGGAAGTCAATTAGAGAATCTATCTCTTTGTCGTTCAGTGGACCACCTGCTTCTTTAGCATAGCCAGGCATTGAGCGATGAGAGGCGCTTCCGAAAGCAATGATGTGTTTAAATGCAGCGGCGAAGTCCTTGTTTTGATAATCATATGGTATCAGCGTTGGTGCCACTGAAGGAATTCCTTTTGCTCTGTACCCGTGACACATAGCACAATCAGCGGCGTAAAGCTCTTCTCCCACTTTGCCAATTCCGTCGGCTACGTGGCATCTGGCGCATTTTCCTTCGAAGATCGCTGCTATTTTATTTTCACCAAGATTGGCATGAGGACTTGTGACTTTGGCGGTTACATACAGGGTGGAGACTGGGTTGATCGGGTCGTTGGATCTGACTTCAATCGGTTTTTTCACATCACCCTGCTTCATCGATGTGTTCATCACAACTTCCATGTCTGCACTTGTGCCAGGTGCAATGTGCTTAGTTTTCATGGTTGGAATTGTGCAACCGCAGGTTGAGAAAACTGTTTTGATGATAAGTTCTTTTGAGCCATGGTTTTCGATTTTGAAAGTATGCTTTGCTTCAATGCCTTCTTCCAAAACTCCGAAATTGAATTCGGTTTCAGGGAAAGTAATCTTGGGAATCGCAGCTTCGTTTTCCGAGCTGCGACTTGGTTCTGAAATCACAGGTAGAGCCAGGGATATGCTCAGGCATGATAGGGCAAGCAGTGAGAGAATCTGTTTTTTCATTCGTTGTTTGGCCTTGGTGATTGACAATAAAATCCAGCGCTTTGTCAGCTCTACTATCTGTTGATTCTATATTCGGTGTTAGATTCTAGCCAGCTAATTCCGGGGACTTTGACAGAAAGCCCAATATACTTTGCATTCCGGCTGCCAAGGGGAGCGTAGGCTTTGTTTGTTCAGAAAAAACTCCCTTTACTTCTCTTCGCCCAGCTCCGTAACGTGTGGACGTCCACAGTCCATCCCCTGTAATCCACACACACCGCCCAGAACGAGTTTTATTGTTTTTGGAAAATCACACTGCAATGCAGTTTGGATTGTGCCGTTTTGTTGGGGAGTGGATCGTGGTTTATTATCCCTGGCGCCTGCTGCTGCTAGCATTTTGTCAGGGTGGATTCTTCGCGCTTTCGCGCATGAACACAGAAAAGGAGACCAAAATGAGTTCTCACACAATTCCCAAACGAACAGACCTCGCCGTTGAGGACACCTGGGACCTGGAAAGCGTTTACGCTAACAACGCCGACTGGGAGAAAGACTTCGCCAAAGTTACCGACTTGATTCCCAAGCTTGCTGCTTTCAAGGGCAAACTGGCAGAGTCGGCGGCATCGTTGCTTTCAGCGCTCAAGCTTCGCGATGAAATCGGCGAAATCGTTGGGCGGCTGTACTGCTACTCCAACATGCGTCTGCATCAGGACACGACTGTCGCTGAATACCAGGCGCTGGCTTCTCGCGCTGGCACACTCTCCGTGAGCGTATCTTCCGCTAGCTCGTACATGACCCCTGAGCTTCTTGCTACCCCGCCGGAAACCGTTCAGGCTTACATGCTGGCGGACAAGGAGCTCAAGCTCTATCAGCACGAGTTCGATGACCTCGACCGTCAGCGTCCTCATGTGCTGAGTGCCGAGCTGGAACAACTTCTGGCGGAAGCTTCCGAAGTGGCTCAGACCCCAGAGCGTGTCTTCGAGATGCTCAACAACGCCGACCTGAAACTGCCCGTGCTCAAGGACGAGAACGGCAAGGACGTTCAGCTCACTCACGGCAACTATGCATCGCGTTTCCTGGAAAGCCAGAATCGCGACGTGCGTATTGCTGGCTTCACCGGCATGCATTCGTCCTACAATGCGTTGCGTAACACGCTGGCGGCCAACTATGCCGGTCAGGTGAAGGGCAACATCTTCTTCGCCCGGGCGCACAAGTACGGCTCGGCGCTGGAAGCTGCGCTCGGTCCGCACAACATCCCGGTAGATGTCTACGGCAATCTCGTCTCGACGGTTAACTCCAACCTGCCCAAACTGCATCGTTACCTGGAGCTGCGCAAGCGCCTTCTGGGTGTCGATGAGTTGCGCATCTGCGACCTCTACGTTCCGATGGTCAAGGAAGTCGACTACAAGATTTCCCACGCCGATGCTCGCGCCAGGTGCCTCGAAGCGCTGGCTCCCCTGGGCAAGGAATACGTCGACACTCTGATGCGCGGTTTCGATCAGCGCTGGGTTGACGTGCACGAAAACGCCAACAAGCGTTCTGGTGCGTACAGCTGGGGCTCGTACTCGACACATCCGTTCATGCTTTTGAACTGGCAGGACAGCATGGATTCCATGTTCACGCTGATTCACGAAGCCGGACACTCGATGCACTCGTTCCTGACTCGGCAGAATCAGCCTTACTGCTATGGCAACTACACGTTGTTCGTGGCAGAAGTCGCTTCCATCTGCAACGAGATGCTGCTGACTGATTATCTGCTCAAGAACACCGAAGACCGCAACTTGAAGATGTACATCATCAATCATGCGCTCGACGGTTTCAGGGCAACTCTCTTCCGTCAGACGCTTTTCGCCGAGTTTGAGAAGGAAGCTCACGCTCGCGCTGAAGCTGGCGAAGCTCTCACTCCTGAGCTGCTCTGCGGTCTGTACAAGGACCTCAACGAGCGCTACTACGGTGCCGTTGCGAAGGTTGATGACCTGGTTGAGATTGAGTGGGCGAGAATTCCCCACTTCTACAGCTCGTTCTACGTCTACCAGTATGCGACGGGCATCTCGGCGGCAGTGGCTTTGTCTCAGCAAATCATCGCTGAAGGCAAGCCCGCCATGGAACGCTATCTGCGTTTCCTTTCGGGTGGCTCTTCGCAGTACAGTCTCGACCTGCTCAAAGGTGCAGGTGTGGATCTCTCCACGCCGGCTCCAATTCAGCAGGCGCTGAACGTCTTCGAGAACTACATTGCGGAGTTCGAGAACTTGGCTGCGCAGCCGGCTAAGTAATCAGGCTGTAGTTCTGCTAAATTGCCGGGTGGTTCGGGTTGCCTTAAAAGCACCTGAGCCACTTGGCTTTTTAGTCTTTTTGAACTTTTTGGACCTTTTGCCTGTGTGCGTTGTAGTGGTTTTTTGGATCCGATTTTTTTTCAGTCTCAGATCTCGTTTGCTTTTTGCATTTTAAAACGTCCTTTTTGATGCTTTCAATTCGCTTTCTTGCTCAGCACTCTGTTCCTGCTTCCGGTGCTAATTTTGCATGTGGGGAGGAGGATTGGTTTGGTGTTGATCGCTACGCTGGCTGAAAGAACCATTGCAAAAGCCTCTACCTGTGCATGTTCCAGCGAAGTCTTTTTTCGCGAACGAATACTAGTTTTGATTGTTCCAGAATTGGCACTGCGCAAGCTGCACGAGTTGATTCTGTGCAGAATATAAGCTGGCCCAGTATCCCCGGCATCTAGACAGCACAAGATTGGGCTGTTTTCAGCTCCAAATGTGGTGGCATTGACTCTACTAAGCCATTTTAATTTTACTGGAGATATCACATCCGAATCTCATCTACCGAGACATCAAGCACAACCTCAAGTCGCTAATACCAAGTCAATTCAATTACCAGAGCATTCGCATGTGATGCCTATCGGTAATACGGCCGAAGGCTTCGAGCTACAAATGAAGGAACAGCGTCATGCTGCTTTCGCATCCTGAGTTCATTCAGCCCGCCCTCATCGCCGGCGTTGTCATCGCTGGTTTCCTCTATCTTCTGTTGACCCAGAAGAAGGACACCACGACTCCCGAAGAGATCCACCAGCTCAGCGAGCAACTCAGCAATGAGATTCGCGATGCCGAGGAGATCGTCGGACGCAACGCGCCGCACAACGATGACTGCCGTCGCCTGCTCGAAACTGCTCGCTATTGCTTGCATTTCAGCGGCGCCAGCACCCGTCTCGTCGTGTCGGCTGGGATGATCAAGGCTAAGCGCCAGGAGGGCATCCGCTACGCCCGAGAGGCTGCTGCGATCGCGAGGTCCAGCACCTGAAGCGGCTGCAGGAAGCGTGGTCCTCGTGATCACGCTTCCTGGCAGATTCAAGTAAGTTCGCCTAGCACACTGGCTCCTGCTAAAGGGAAGTAACAGATGAAGATCAACATGATCATTCTTTTCGTCCTGGCTGTCGTCGCCGCGCTCACCAACGCTTTCGGCAACCTGGACCCCGCCCAGAAGGTTCTACTCTGGGGTGCTACCAGCGCTGTCTTCATGGGCACCGCGCTCGTCAGCCTCTGGGGCATGCTCGACATGATGGGCGTGGAGAGGTACAGCACGAAGAACCGCAAGCGCAAGTAAGGAATCGCCATGCTCCTCAAGCTCATGCATCTGCTCTTCGGCTCACGCCAGCTCAGTGCAAAAACCCGAGTAATCGACATCAACTGATTTCAGCGCAAAGAAACTTGAATGAACCAGAACTCTTCTGAGAAGAAAGAGTGGCACCAGAGCATTCTCGGTCCTCTCTCGTTCCTGATCACGTTCATCCTCTGGATGTCCTGCATGTGGTCGGGAATTGACAGCCTCGGTGGGCTCTTCGGAACCGCCGTGTTGGCTGCCTTCTACTCGCTCTTCAGCTTCTGGATTGTGGCCATCGGGCTGCTTCTGCTCTCGATTCCGCTGCAGTCACTGATCTACGTTCTGCGTAGCATCTGCCGGAAGGACTGAAATTCAACTGAACAAGCAAGAAACAAGGAAAGGTCACTAGCATGGAACACGTTATCGGAGCGGTCCTCATTGCCTTCTTCATCGGCGCCGGAGTTGTCGCCGTCATCGGCGAGATCAAGCGTCGCAAGAAAGGCTGAGACCGAGTCGTAGGAAAGTCGTACAGGAAACATCCAATGCCTGCAGTTTTGGTATTCCTCATGATCCTCTTTCTGCTGCTGATTCAATTGGTCGGCAGATAGCGGATTTCGTCTATCGAACAAACAAGGAGAAACTAAATGGAAGCTCTCGCTTTCATCGTCCTCATCATCTTCGCCATCATGCTGATCGGTGCTCGCAACATCCGCAGCTAATCGCGAAGAACGATAACGCTTCACCACCACACGGAGAAATGAACCTATGCACGACATCATTCTGAACCCCACGCTCATCGAAGAGCCCACCGCGCCGCGTTCTCGCGTCATCCGCGCGTTGAAGAGCGGCAAGCAGTTCGTCGGCAATGTGCTGACGGCAGGGCTCGTCCTTGGCATCATCGTTCTGATGAACGTCGCCGGTAAGCGCTCCGAGCACTAAGCTCGGGCAATCTCTCTTCGGTTTTCACAACGGAGCTTTCTGATGAGAAGAAGTCGTTATGCAGGTTTGAATGAATGCGCCAAGCAGCTCGTTCAAACCGCCTGCAAGGTTGAGGTCGTCGGCAGCTTGTCGGCGGTCTTCGAGCCCCTGCGTCGCTACACCCTGCCCGATGGTCGGGTTTACACCGAGTATCTGCAGGACGTGGCGCAGAGCATCACTAACGTCTACTTCGTATCTCTCCACGACCGGGAAGGCGACAAGCCGACAGAGTTTCTCTGGACACCGGCCGAAATGAGAACCTGGTAAAGCAGGAAAGGACAAGGACTTGGGAGGGTGGCTAGCAATAGCTCCCCTCCTCTTTTCGCATTTTAAAGCACTGGCGGAAAGTTCTTCATCCACTTTTTGACTTTAAAAAGCGCTTTTTCGTTCTGCTTTATGTTCTTTTTTCATCTTTTTTGCCTCTCTAGCTTTATTGATGCTTCTTGTTTTGCTACTGTTCTATTCGCAAACAGCAAGGCAGAGAATATGTCAGCTCAGGAAAAGGTGCTTTATCTTAATCGCTACAGGCGGCTGGATTCTCTTACAGATTACGGCTCAGGAATTGCTCACAAAGCGCTTGATGAACTGAGTGGAAATGTTTTTGCACTCAAGCAACTCACTGATTACCAGGCACAAGATGATGATTCAATTTCGAAATTTAAGAGCGAAACTGCTGATCTCAAGAAATTGAGTCATCCCAACCTCTTAGCTCTAATCGAGCTGGGAGTTGAGGATAGTGGCAGTCCAATTGTAGTGAGTGAGTTCGTCTCTGCCGAAAGTCTTGCGAGCATCATCAGAAAAGGCTCGCAATCTCAAGAAAAAATCGTTGCTCAGATGCGGCAAATTGCAGGCGCACTAGCATACTTGCATGAGAACGGTCGAATGCACGCTGCGCTTTCTCCTGCAAGCATTCTGGTGCAAGATGATGGCGAGCTGAAACTGACTGATTTCGCCGTTTTAGTTGAAATAGAGAAGGCTGCTTTCATCGATAAGAAAGCTGAAGAGTCGATCAAATTCGTTCATTATATGAGTCCAGAGCATGGAAGACATCTGCCTCTTGATCAACGCAGTGAGATATGTGTAGCTGCTTGTGTTTTCTATGAGATGCTCACAGGAGAAAAGACTTTCACTGATGATGATCCCTACGCTGTTGTGTATAAGCAGGTAAACGAATATCCCAAGCGCTTTAACGAAACCAGGTTTGGTAGCCAATTCAGCCCGGCGTTGGAATCGATTTGTTGGAAAGCATTGCAGAAAAATCCTGCTAATCGATATCAATCTTTTGCAGAATTAGTTGCAGATATTGAGAGTTTTGTTGAAACTGGCAAAGTGAAAGCGCATCCAGTTGATGAATACGAGAGCATGGCGAAAGCCATCATTGAGAGAGACCTTCAACAAATCGAGGAAGAAAATCTCCATGAGCAAAAAGACTCAAAGCTAATGAGTGTCATCAGCGGCTGCATACTGATCGCTCTGGCGTTGTTTGTGTGTTTGGTGGGATGGAGCATTTTGCAGCCAGGGCACAGGACTACACCAGCTTCGACGCATCAACCTTAGAAGCTTGCGCAGTTCAGCAAGGAATTTCGGCCGGAGTTGCTGGTAGCTTCCGCATACTCTTGCTTGAAGAGCAGTCTCGGGAAGTGAGAGTGTGCATACCTTACTTTAATTCACTCTCCAAAGAAAGGAACTACATCAAAATCTAGCTAACGAGCATTCTCCATCACTGCTTTACCAATCTTGATTGGAACGAATTTGTTCGTTCCTCTCGTTCGAAAACAATTCAAATAGGAGACTTCATTGAGAGCGCAAGCTAAAACGGGCGGTCACTTCAATCTGGCAGCTTTCTCTTTTCTGCTCTGCTTCGGGCTGCTGCTGTGGAACTGGTGGGATGGAATTAACGGTGCTGCAGACCTCCTTCTGACGGTTGGCTGTGCTGCATTCATCTCGCTCTTCGGCTCGATGCTCATCGCGTTACTGATTCGACTGGCCGTCTTCCTGCCGATTCGTGTGGCAAGCAATCTCGATTCTCTGGCTGCTGCTTGCTACCTCGCCTGCCTCGGCATTCTCATGAGCAGCTGGTGGCGCCCGGGTGAGGGAGTGTTCGATACGCTCTGTACCATGGCGGTGACTGCAATTCTCGCGCTTCCCTGCAGTCTGGTTCTGATTCTTCCCGCAAGAATCATCGCCAGGTTCTTCCGAGACCTCTACCCGAAGGAAAATAACACCCTTGCCTTAGTGAAGCGCGAACTGAAGGGAACGCAGGAAACTCAGTTGTGGGTAAGGGGTGTGGCCGGTGGGTTTTACTACGAAGTTCGGGCCGCTTACCGGGTCCAGGACAAACTGCTCCGTTCCTGTGTGCTGGAAACTGGCAAAGTGGGTAGCAAGAAAGATGCTCTTGCGGACGGTGCAGTGGCATTTGACCGGTTAAAGAACTGAGTGTCTGGGTGACGCATGACGATGGATCCATCTGAACGTGTCGCCATGCAGAGAGGGGCTTTTCAGCCCCTTTCTGTACTTTTTCGACCTTTTTCAGTTTTAAACTGTTGGGGATCCGTTAGAGGTATGCCCGCTACAAAATATTCTGGCCCATTGCGGCGTGTTCGTGTTGAAACAACCGAATCATCTGCTTTTCCAGCGCTTTTTGTATTTTAAAGGTCCAGTAAAAATGCAGGTTCTAGCTTAATTTCTGCGTTAATACACAGTTACTCTGCGATGAAATTCCCGCAAAATGTGATCCAGTTAAGGTTTTCGATCGGGTTGCGAGTCATTGGGTAAATAGTATCTGGAGCTCAGGCTCTGGTAACGAGGGGTAAGAGTATGGCCGGCGAAGCAGCAGAACACAGAAAAGCATCTCCTTTCCAGCAAAAAGAGGCTGAGCCAAGCAAGGACACGGCTACAGAAAATCCCTGGTCGAAAGTTGCTGCAGATAGAATTCCTGCAACTGACAAACAGTCTCCAGCACGTGTTAACGATAGTGCCAAGGAAGGTCCTGCCTGGGGTGATAAGGTTGCCGGTGCAGGCACCTTGCCACCTAGTCCTTATGTGTTTGCTGCGCTTACTGAGGCAATGAAGGGTGACCTCAAAACAGATCCTAATTGGAAACCAATTAACAAAGCACAGAGAGAGTTGTTAAACCAGTCAGCCTCTCTGGGTCCAGAAGTAGATGCTCTGAAGAAACTTGGTTTGTTGGATGGAGCGGCTCAAGCCGGTGGCTCAGACAAAGTCAATGAAATGTTTGCACGACACGGCATCCCGATCAAGCTAAAAGATGTTGGTCCTGATGGTGTCGCTGCTGGTGGCGTTTTCGACTTCAAGGCTGACTGGAAGGGCAAGGAAACGAAGCTGACTGCCAAAGATGAGTCTGGCAAAGACAAAGAGTTTGATGCCTTCGAGAAGAGCGTTAAGTCGTTTAATGTAAATGGTAAGACCGTAATTGAAGTCTATAGAGATGATGCAAAAGGTATAACGATGTACATGTCCCCTGCAGATGGCGACATGAAGGGCTATTCCGCTTATAAAGCCGCATTTGAGCTTACGCCAGGCAAGAACACGCCGAGTGATGAGTATTCGAAAGCTGTTATTCCAAAGATGAAGGTCCGAGATGAGGGAGACGTTCCTCAGCTCTTGGGAATGCAAGCCAATGGCGGACTTTCAGTGACGCAGGCAAAGATTTTTACTTCAGCAGATTTTGATCAAAACGGTGCTGAGATCAAACAGGGGTTGGGAATGGGAATGACCAGAAGTCTTGCTCCTATCGAGAGATCCTTCAAAATGGACAAGCCACCACTGGTCTGGGTGGTTCAAGACGGCGCATCCAAGCCATTGATTGCATTTCGTGTTGGTCAAGAGTCCTGGAAGGACCCGAAAAAATAAGCCACCAAATAAAGTGGCAACGAATAGCGCAAGGCATGCTGCTGTTTTAGGCGGCATGTTTGCTTTTAAAGATTAAATTGCTCATTTTGCAGCTCGTTGCTCGTATTTTCCGCAAGTCCTACAACGGATATGTCACGCAGCCTCCCTCATGATTGCAAGGTCATTAGAGGAGATAGTCAGCACATGATTGCATGCGACAAGAAACCGATTTCGAGTTTGGCAGAGGCGAAAGAACAGATCGAAGGCGGCAAGAAACATGCTCACTGGCATGCTTTGCTAGCGGCCTGGCTCGGTGAAGCTTTCGATGCGATGGATGCATCGCTTTATTTTATAGCTCTGGTTCCAGCGATTTCGGAACTCATCAATAACAAGTCAGACATAGCGGTCGGGCAGACAGGCTCTCTTGTGCTTGCAATCTTCATGCTCGGTTGGTTTTTCGGCGCAATCGGTTTTGGAGTAGTTGCTGATCGAATTGGTCGTCGCAAGACAATGATGTTGACAATTTTGATTTATTCTGTAGCCACCGGATTCTGCGCACTGGCGCATAACTGGGTGGAGTTCGCTGCTTGTCGCTTTCTTGTAGGCTGCGGAATCGGGGGCGAAATTTGTCTTGGTGGTGTTGTGATCTCCGAGTTCTGGAGCAAGAAGGGGCGGCTGTGGGCCGCCTGTGCGCTTGAAAGTTCATTCAATGTAGGTTTGATGCTATCTGCATTGGCCAACATGTTGCTTGGTCCGCACGGATGGCGGTGGCTCTTCGTGGCTGGCGTCATTCCTGCTTTGTTGACTTTATATATTCGCTCTAACATGCAGGAATCGAACTCTTTTGAAGAAGTTGATGCGTTGAGAAAGAGCCTTAAATCTCGTAAGAAGGAAGACTTGGACGAGCACGATCAAGCTCTGGTTCGTCATCCGATACTCGAATTGATTCAAGGCGAAGACCGCAAGCGTCTATTGCTTACAGCTGTTCTGGGCTCATCAGCAGTTGTGGGCTATTGGGCATGTGTAGCGTGGATACCGGCCTGGGTTAATCAATTATCTGGAACTCTCGCCATTGAAGAACGCAGTTGGGCAACCACCATATTCAGTCTTGGTGGTCTGCTTGGTTGTTTTCTTTCACCGATTATGGTGCAGAAGCTCGGCCGTGCAAACACTTTTAAGATAGGCTTTGGTGGTGGCATGCTCGCAACAATAAGCATGTTTTTGCTCGTTCATTCTTATGGAACGCCATTGCTAATCTGGTGCGCTCTTGCTGGCGCATTGATCAACATGCAGTGGTCGGGCTTGCAAGTTTATATTCCAGAAGCTTTTAAAACATCAGTCTTAGCAACTGCAACGGGTATTTGTTTTGGTGCTGGAAGAATTTTTGCGGCAGTATTGGCACTTTTTGGTGCTCAGCTCATTGCTTTCTATCACGGTTCTTATGCTTATGCCAGCGCTACACTCGCTCTGGTTTATGGAATTGGATTCATTACTGCATTCTGGCTTCCTGAAACAAACGGTGAAGTTGTTGGCACCAATTTGAATCGTAATCGTGATGTCCAGGTTCCTGAACTAACTGCACTTCCTGAGGGTTCTGTCGCGTGAGAGATTCCTTGTGAAACAAAAGAGCCGACCTTTCGAGGTCGGCTCTTTTGTTTAGTACGATTTACTAAATTGGTTCTCAGGGCTTACCCCAAACGTGTTTGACATTGTATACAGCGTCCTGGTGCGTCATGCTGCCATCTCTGACGCTGAGTTGTGCTTTCAGTGCAGCAACAACTACCGACCTGCTAACGCAGCGCGATTCAACCAGGGCGTGCCCCAAAGGAACGCCACGTTCTCCGGCAATTCTCACAAGTTCCAAAATTTGCTCTTCGGTTAAGACTCCGGCGTCGCTGAGCAAGTCTCCTAGCTTTTCTTTAGCGCCAGCTTTCGGAACAAAGCCTGCTTCATTCAGTGCTTGCTCAAGAAAAATTCCTTCCAGTGTTCGCCTGGCGTGGTCACGCACGTAGGGGTTCTCATCACTGGTGGATAGCTTCTCCAGGAGGTCTACTGGCAAAGAGTATTGACCAGCGACCGCATAGCGAACCTGGACATCATCGTCGCTTACTAGTTTTTCAAGTACTTCTCTTGGTGCACTATCATGATCGGCCACGGCGCATCTGACCTCTGTATTCTCGTCTACCGCTAGTTTGAGTAGTACATCTTCCGGAGTGTGTGGGTTTTCTGCAAGTCGCCTCCTGACCGAAGGGTCGTTGTCAGCTATAAGAGCTCTCAATTCATCAGCGGGGGTGTCTGGACTTCCCGCTTTAATGTAATTGTCCTGCACTTCCGTCTCCATCACGAAAGATGTCCACGCTGCATGATTTACCCAGAAATTTTCTGTTTGAAGCGGTCTATTGGTGAATAAGTAGGCGATTTCAGATTAATCAGTCAAGTTTCGCGTTCATAAGACTGGAGATAATTGACCGGCCATATTTCAAACCGATTCGCTCTGCTTGGGTGCGGATCCTGGACTTCGCAGGGTTAGGATTTTTCCATCTTGTTCAAGAGTTTGTCTAGCAACTCTAATTTTTGCGAAATCTGGCTAGCCTCAGCCAGATTCTGCTCTTCTCTTTCTTTCTGGGCAATACTTTCAAGAAGAATTTTCTGCTTCTTTATCTCGCGCATTTTAGCTTGCTTTTCCTTGGTGATGAAAAAACTGTTAGTGCCAAGGTTTTCGCGCGATTGTTTGTTGGGAATTACGCGTTTTTCGTTTGCTCTCAGTGGTCGCAAAGCTGATTTATACGGACGCATAGCCAGTTCTCTGGATGCGTATTTGAGATAGGCATTCGATTCAGGATCCTCTCCGCTTTCTTTGCGCTTGCGAAGCAAGGCTTCTGCAGCGGCGATTCGTGCCATCTCTCCTTTGAGCGTCTTGTTTCCACCCATTTCAAGGGCGAAGGGATCCTTATCCATTCCATCCATTTTGCCCAGAAGGAACAAGGTGGCGAGAAAACCCAGCGGCATGATGGGGTTGGCCATGGCAAGGCAGCTGCCCATGATTGACATGCTCTGTTTTTCGTTTTTGGCTTTGATGAATCGCTCTTGAAGTTCTCTCAGCTCGGGGGACGCTTTAAAAGCACTGCTATTGAAATCTAGCGGTCCTCTGCTTGAGAAAAGAGATTCGATACTGAGATCGCCTGGGTCTTGATGGTTCATGCCGAAATGCCGTTAAGCGGACCAACGTTACAGAAAGGATTTAAGCTTAACTGAAGCTAAAATTCACTGGGGAAATCACGCATGAAGGCGACAGGAGCGGAAAATGGGCTTCTGCGTTAGGTTTTGAATGCTGGGGAATTTCCCCTGACTGGCTCAGACTTCTGCTGTCCAGTTAGATGAAATAGATTCTAGAACCGTTAGATTGGCGCCAGTAAAGAGTTTCTCTCGCAGATTTACAAGCAAACAGTGCAGAAACTGTATGCATTGGTTATGCTAGGCGTTTTGAAATTGCTAAAACGTACTACGAAGAGACGCGGGGTTTGTTGGTTGTCAAACGGTTCATCGGCTGTAGATGCCCCAAAATTCGAATCCAGAAAAAAGAAGCGGATAACAAACCCATTTCTTTTCCTTGAGGCGTACTTCGGCAGCGGCGTGCGAATGATTGGTCTTGCCATCATTTTGCTGGTCAAAGTCTGGGTGGCAATTTTCAAAGGAAAAATTGAGTTTGCAGAAACCATAAGGCAGTGCGAGATGATCGGGCTCAAGTCCTTTCTCGTTGTCGGGCTGACGGCTCTATTTACCGGTTTTGCAATGTCTTTGCAGATTTCCAGAGAACTTGTTTTGTTTGGAGCTGATACCGCAATTGGCGGCGTGGTGTCACTGGCACTCATTCGTGAAATTGGACCAATTACCGCAGGAGTCATGATGGCTGGGCGTGTTGGCTCATCAATTGCTGCAGAGCTGACGACCATGATGATTACAGAGCAAATCGATGCGCTGCATGTTATGAGAATTGATCCTGTCGAGTTTTTGGTGGTGCCTCGATATTTAGCCGGCATTCTCATGATGCCAGCACTTTCGGTATATGCAATGTTTATTGGTTTGATCGCCGGCATCAACATTGCAGCCAGTGCGGCTAATGTTCCGCCAGCTACATTTCTGGACTCGGTCAAGCAAACAATTCTTGAGCGAGATTTTGTCGTTCATTTTCTCAAAGCCTTCATCAACGGAACCATAGTCACGATCTTCTCGTGCGCCATTGGCTTGAGTACGCGTGGGGGAGCAGAAGATGTGGGCATCGCAACTACACGCTCAATTGTGTGGACAATGACGATGATCTTTATCTTCAATTTCGTGGTCACTTCGCTGACCTATGCACCGAGATGAGGATGGCTCTGTGACTGGAAAGTACAAAGAGGCTAGCCCGGCAATAGTGTTTCGAAACGTCCATAAGAGTTTCGATGGGCGTCCCGTTCTACGCGGTATTAGCTTTGAGGTATATCCCGGGGAAACGCTGGGAATCATTGGACCTTCTGGTTGTGGAAAGTCGACCATTCTCAAGATTCTCTGTGGCTTGCTTGAGCCCGACTCTGGTGAGATTGAAGTAGACAAAAACGAGATTGGGCTCGTGTTTCAGGGTTCTGCCTTGTTAAATTCATATACGGTTCGTGAGAATCTTGAGCTTGCCCTGCGAGGGCGTAAGATGAGCAAGGCTGACAAGGCGTCCCAGATTCAGAAGACTCTGGAACTTGTGGGTTTAGGCGACCACCTTGACCACTTCCCGAGCGAGCTATCGGGCGGTCAGCAAAAGCGTACAAGCTTTGCGCGAGCTGTGGTTTATAACCCTAAAATTATTCTCTATGACGAACCGACCACAGGACTCGATCCTGTAATGTCAACCATCGTGGAAGATTATATTATTGAGCTAGAAAAGGAGTTGCACGCAGCTTCGATTGTAGTTACTCACCAATTTTCCACTTGGACTCGCACTGCAGAGAGAATAATCATGATGCATGCTGGCAAAATAGTATGGGAAGGAACTCCTGAGGATGCTCAGGAATCTAATAATCCCTATATTCACCAGTTTGCTCACGCGACAAAAGAAGGACCAATGCTAGATGCATAACAGGATGGACTAATGGCACGAGAGAACTTTGAACTTCGCGTTGGATTTTTCGCCCTGGGCGCTATCATGATGCTCCTTTATGGACTCGCCTGGCTGAAGAGTTTTTCCCTTTTTGACCCACCACAAATATTTTGGGTGCGCTTTCATGACTTGGCTGGATTGAGCAACAACGCGACGGTGAATGTCCAGGGGGTGCGGGTTGGCACCGTGAGTCAGATTAGCTTTAAGTTGCCAGAAGGGCTTAAGGAGCCTCCTGATGCCACCGCAGCTGAAGCAAAGCTTCCGAAAGTTTATGCTCAGATGAAAGTGACTGGTTTGAAGGAGCTCCCAATTCCACAAAACGCCGAAATCACGATTCAAACACTCGGCCTTGTTGGTGCCAAATATATTGAGATCACGCTTCCTCAGCTTGGCTCAGCCGAGTCGCCTCCGATGAATAAAGATGTTGTCGTTGAGGGGAAAGACCCAGTTAGAGTCGAGTTGGTGGTTAATAACATTGCTACAAAGCTCAATGGTATAGCCTCATCGCTGTCTCCTGAAGAGGCTGGATTAGCCGTCAAGCACCTTTCCCTGGCCGCAGAAAAGCTGGACAAGAATCTCGATAGTATGCCTGCAGTTACTGCAAGTCTTCGCAAAGCTTCAGATAACGTCGGAGCCATGGCCAATAAATTTGGAAAAACTGCCGAAAGAGCGGAAAGAGTCACAGACAATGCAAACGCTTTCCTGACTGAGGGTAAAACCAGCTTTCAATCAGTCACTGAGCTTGCGCGCGGTGTTTCAACAACTAACAGTAAGGTCAGTAAAATTCTCGACAATCCTGCGTTGACTAAAGACCTGAAGGATACTGTGGAGCTTGCGCATAAGACAGCAAGCTCGGTTCAGGCAGCGATTTCTGATTTGAACTCAAGTGTGAAAGACAAAGAACTGCGCCAAGATTTGCTCACCATGCTTGGAAAAATTCAAACTTCCTCAGAGCAGATAAGACAATCTATGCAAGTTGTGAACAAACTGGCTGATGATCAGGGCTTACGTTCAGACGTGAAAGACATGATGAACAATGCAAAAGAAGCCATGAACAAGGCTAACACCATGTTGACAGACCCCGCATTCAAGGCTGATCTCACGCAGACAATGAACAAAGTGAAGACCGCAGCTTCTGACGTTGATGTCGCTGCTAAACAGCTTCACTACATACTGGGCAAGCGAGCTCCTTTGTTCCAAATGATGTTCATGAAGCCAGGAATGGAAGGTAAGACAAGAGAGACTTTGCAGGACGGTACCTCGGTTAATAACTCAGGCGGCTTCAACTAAAAATCTATCTTTCTCGATGAATTGCTTAAGAGTTGCAGATCAATCAAGGCAATAGTAGTAAACTCATAGGCTTCTATCGGGTTTGGGGCTATTCTATGGAATTCGAAGCAGTCATTGGGCTAGAAGTACATGCTCAACTGAAAACAAAGTCAAAGATTTTCTGTTCTTGTTCAACTGAATTTGGCGCAGGTCCTAACGAGCAGGTCTGCCCCGTTTGTTTGGGTATGCCAGGTGTTCTGCCTGTGCTGAATAGGAAAGCTCTGGAGTATGGTATCAAATGTGGTATCGCACTCAATTGCGAAATTTCAGAAAATAGCAAATTCGACAGAAAAAATTACTTTTATGCTGACCTGCCGAAAGCTTATCAAGTCTCGCAGTACGATCAGCCGGTTTGCAAGAACGGCTATTTGGTAGTGGGCGAGCGTAAGGTCAGAATTCATCGCGCCCATTTGGAAGAAGATGCTGGCAAGCTAGTGCATCAAGGTGCAGCTGGCTTACATGGCTCTGACTACAGCCTTGCTGATTTCAACCGCACGGGTGTTCCTTTGCTTGAAATAGTTAGTGAACCCGACATGAGAACACCAGAGGAAGCCAGAGACTACCTGACAGAGCTGCGTACTATTCTTCGCTACCTCGATGTTTGTGATGGCAATTTAGAAGAAGGAAGTTTTCGCTGTGACGCTAATGTTTCCATAAGGCCAAAAGGCGAGGAAAAGTTAGGCACCAAGGCCGAAATCAAAAACATGAATAGCTTTAAGGCCGTGCAGAGGGCAATTCAATCTGAGATTGATCGCCAGATTGCACTGCTTAGCAAAGGCGAAAAAGTGATTCAGGAAACCCGTCTTTGGAATGAGGGGACACAGTCCACTTTTCCAATGAGGTCGAAAGAAGATGCTCATGATTACAGATATTTTCCAGAGCCTGACCTGGTTCCGATGCTAATTAGCAGAGACCTGGTACAAGCAATAAGGGAGACTATTCCAGAACTTCCAGAAGCCAGACGGCAGCGTTATGTCAGCGAGTATGCGTTGTCAGCTGCTGATGCTGGACAGCTCGTTGAAAATAAAGAACTCGCTGACTTCTATGACGCTTCGGTGAAGGAAGGCGCTGCTGCCAAACAAACTGCGAATCTTTTGCTTGGTCCTTGCATGGGCTATCTAAATGAAGCGAAGAAAACACTCAGTGAAACAAGGCTGAGCCCGCTCAATTTGAAAGATATCGTAGACAATGTAAGCTCGGGTCTTTTAAATTCAAGTACCGGAAAGCAGGTGCTGCTCGACGTATTAGCCATGGCTGCCGACGCCGAACCTGTTTCGATTTCTGCATATGTTTCCGCAAAAGGGTTGGCACAAGTTTCAGACGAAGGTTTACTCCGGGAAATGATCAACAAGGCTCTGGCCGACAACCCGAATCAGCTTGCAGAATTTAAGAGTGGTAAAGTGAAGGTGCGCCAATTTTTTGTTGGAGCAATAATGAAAGCCAGCAAAGGCAAGGCTAACACCGAGCTTGTGAATAAGTTACTGGATGAAGCGTTGTCCTCATAGTTTCTTCAAAGCGTAAATTATCACGCGAAATTTCTTGTTCTGAGCCATTCTTATATACGACTTTGTCAATCGTGGTATGAATCTCTCGTACTTAAGGCTCTTGAGGTGTCATGACAACCTGGAAGCATAAATCAGCCTTATTAGCGTTATTTGCCGTTCTGCTGGGCTTCACGTCGCCGGCATCAGCTTATTATTTTGAAGGCTATTATGTTCCCTGCTTTCTGGTCTCACCAATGTTGGACAATCAGGTCTACACCCCTGTGGGAATGGGTCAGGTCACGTCTAAAGCAGGGTTTCGTGTTCATCCAGTAACTGGCAAGGGTGACTTTCATAATGGCGTCGATCTTGGCGCAAAATTAAACGATAAAGTGTTCAACCTGCTTGATGGAATTGTGACTAGAGTTGGTTATAGAGGAAACCTTGGGGTTGCCGTAGAGGTTTATCACCCCTATCCGAACATACGAACAATCGTAGGACATTTGAATGCATACGCTGTGCAACCGGGTATGTGGGTGAGAAGAGGTCAAGTTATTGGTTTTGCGGGTTCTACTGGCCGTTCGACGGGCGTGCATGTTCACTACACAGTGATTAAACACGATTCGAACCAGTATATTGAACCAATGACTTATTTGATGCAGGTACCAGATTACATTGCGGCTCTAAAGACAGCCAGGGCGCAGGCTGCTGCCAAGCAAAATACGGAGACTTTCAAGAAAAAGCAGACTGAAAAGAAAGGAAATGCTGATGACGAGGAGGATTTGCCAAAAGAAGGCTCGGACGAAGCAGCTCCGCCCTCAGCTAACAAAAAATAATTGCTGTTTTTGTTAGCCAAACTCGTGCTCATGTTGTAACATGCCAGTGATTAGCAGGTGTATCAGTGGATTCTTCAGGTTCAGTTTCTCCAGGAGACAAATACGCATCTTTGCAAAAGATGTGCCTGGCTTGCAACAAGACATTCACCGGGGCGATAACAACGTGTCCTGATGATGGAACACATCTGGTTCCGTTCGGTGGTGACGAGAACTTAGATACGCTGATTATGGATAAGTACAAAATCCTCGAACTCTGTGGCAAAGGAGGCATGGGGAAAGTCTATCTGGCTGAAGACATTAGCAAGAAAAATTCTTTTGTTGCAGTGAAAATGTTGCACGCTCAATTGTCGGAAGACAAGGTCAGTGTAAAGCGATTTCAACAAGAAGCGAGTGCTGCAGCAGATTTGAAACATCCAAACCTGATAACGCAACTCGACTATGGCATGGTCGATGGCAAGCAGCCGTTTCTAGTGATGGAGTATTTGCAGGGAGAGAGCCTGGCAGAATTACTGAGACGTGAAGGTCCTTTAAATCCTGTGCGTTGCTTGCGAATTTTTTCTCAGGTGATGGATGGATTACACTACGCGCATCAAAAAGGTGTAGTTCATCGTGATATCAAGCCAAGCAATATCCTTCTTCTTGCAAGTACTAATGACGGCGAAGAAGTAGTCAAAGTGCTTGATTTCGGATTGGCAAAGTTGATGCCGTGGTCAGGCAAGGAATCTCAGCACCTTACGAAAACTGGTGAAGTTTTCGGCAGCCCTATTTACATGAGTCCTGAACAATGTATGGGTAAGCCCTTAGAGCCAAGTTCTGATATTTACTCACTCGGAATCACGCTGTTCGAGTCGCTGACAGGACGTCCTCCTTTCAAAGGGCAGAACGTTGTTCAGACGGCATCTAAGCACCTATCTGATCCACCGCCCACTTTTGAGTCATTTTGTCCTGAGTTAAATCTGCCGCTTAATTTGCAAAGTGTGGTTTTTAAGGCGCTTGAGAAAGAAGTTTCACACCGTTATCACAGCATGCAGCAGTTCAAAGAAGATCTCAACTATGCCATAACTGGGCAGGGTAAGGCGAGTATCCACATGCTAGCCGCAATGAGCGCTGATGCGACTCAACCAGTGAAGAAAGCAGACCTTGATACTTTGCGCTCGGGCTCACAAAGTATAAGCACAATCAGGCAAGGCGGCGCTTCTCCAGAGCCGGCATCAAAGCCGCCGATTGCGATGATCGGAGCTGGCCTGGCAGTGGTTGCTGCACTTGGTGTTGGTGCCTTTTTCATGTTTTCCTCATCTGGAAGCAAAGTTCTGCCCCAGGGGTGCAAGGGAACCGTTTATTTCTTGCGTACAAAATCTGCTAACAAAAAAATCTTCGTTACCGAAGTCGACTTACATCCAGAAACTGCAAAAAATGGCGATGAAGTCGTGCATTTAACGAATACGCATAAAGCCAAAATAAACGTGAAAGCTCTTTCTGTAGGGTCAATTTGGGATGTGAAATACCTGGGTGACCTTAGCGGCGGAGACCTGGTTGAGAACCTCAATCCAGACGTCAACAAAACAAAAGATCCCTCAGCCCTGGCAGAAGATGCTAATGTGACCGCGGCAAACAACATCGTGCTCAATTATTTTGACAAGCTGTCTATGAAGGATGAGAGCGGATGTGACGAAGCGTATGATGTGCTCAGCAGCAGTTACATCAAAAAGAATTTTCCAGGCTCCGATACAGAGTCGAGAAAGAAATTTGCTCAGAGCTTAAGCAAAGCCAAATTCACTAACTACAGGGAGGTCAGTGATCAGTCGGCACTAAATCTAGCGGTGCCAATGACAGTTTTGCCGAACGGACAAACTCTGATTCCCACAGAAGCAACTCGAGTAGTTCAGGCTGATGATCAGAAGGTCGTCATCAAAGTAGATAGAAGAGTTTTTTATGATAAAGGTTCTGGATTTGATCTTTTTGTTATCGGTAAAGACAAAGAGCTAAATGACTGGAAGATTGATGACATGAAGTTAGACGTCAAACCAGAAGCTGCTAGCTAAATTATTGGCGTTCCTATTCAATACAATATAGGTTGCCATCCTGGCTGCCCACTATTAAAAACTTTTGACCTATTGCTGGTGAGCTGATAATAGGTCTTTGAGTTTTGTACTTCCACTTAATGCCACCATTGTGGGTATCGAGGCAATACACGTTTGAATCAGAGCTACCCACATAGAGGTAACCACCTGACAGTGATGGTGATGATGAAAGCAACGGAATTGGGCTATTGATTGGTGTTTTCCAGAAAAGCTTGCTTGTTTTAGCGTCGTAGCAATACATTTTTAAGTCGTCGTTGCCGATGTAGACTTTGCCTCTGGCACCTGCTGCTGAAATGCTGAAAGTCTCAGCCCCTGTTACTTTCCACTTGAGTTTTCCGCTGGCAGCTTCGATGGCGTAGAAGGTTTTGTCCCAGCTTCCGAAGTAGAGCAAGCCATCCATTAGCATTGGTGTTGCATATACTTTGTTCTGAGTATGAAACTTCCAAAGTTCAGCTCCGGTTTGTCCATTGATGGCGTAGACATTACCGTCGTGAGAAGCCACATACACTGTATTATCTGGTCCTACAGTAGGTGAGGCTACCACTCTGCCTTGAGTTTCAAATTTGAAACTGAGCTGACCTGTTTTCATATCGACTGCGTAAAGGTTATTGTCCCAGCTACCAACCAGAACATTGTTTAAGCAGGGCACTGGCGAAGAGGAAATTTTTTGTGTAGCGGCGAAATTCCAGATTTCTTTGCCTGTTCGGGCATCTAGAGCATAAAGCTTTCCGTCTTCACAGCCTACATACACTACATTGTTCATCACCATGGGCGATGACTTTATGCTCGACCCTAATTTTTGGTGCCAGAGCGCTTGCTTTGTTTTTGAATCGATTGCGTAAAGATAGTAGTCGTCGCAGCCAACATAAATTACTCCGTGGAATATGGCTGCACTTGAGTCGATACCCCCTTCGGCGGGAAAACTCCATTTGAGTTTTCCTGACATCGGCAAGATTTGATCTGCGTAGATGCTGGAACAATGGTCGGGATTTTGACGGTACATTAGCCAGTCATTTGTGACAATGGGGTGAGTATTTCTAACTCCGTTGCTAACGTCGGCAGCGCTAGATTGGCTTGTTGCAGGCAATTGCTTGGCAGTGGCAGTTCCCTCAGCTGCCAGGGCAAAATTATTTGCCGAGAAAAAAAAGATTGTGCTCGAGATCAAAATTTCGGAAATTTTTGTTGACGATTTCATATTCATTTATATGCTCCAGCTCTTTTCGGAAATTTTGGGTGACAGCTTAAAGGCACTGTGAATCAGCCTTTTGCGTCTTTTGCGTTCTCGGGCGCAGCGTTTATTATAACTGCTATTTTTGTCGCGAGGCTTGGGAATGACCTTTTCGCACATTCTTGACAGCGCGTCTAAGCATATATGTCTTTGTCACAGAAGTATATAAACCGGACAGCATCCGCATTTTGCTTAAATGATGAATCAGATGGCTACGGATCGCTGCTATCCATGCCCTGTCTATGTATGCGGCATTTTTGGTCTTTGTGGCGATGCCCTTGGTCTGTCCGTTTGAGAGAATAACGAAAAAAGAAATTTGATGATTTCCAGTCAGAATCACTTGTCTAAAGGTGATCGTGATGATATTCTCTCTTGCGAATGGGTCGGGATGAGTATTCTCGAAGGAGGAACGTAAATGAATCGAGCTGAGCTCGTTGATCAAGTGGCAAAACTCACTGAGCAACCAAAGTCCGAAGTTACACGTACATTGTCCGCATTTATCCACGCAGTTACTGGTGCTCTCTCCAAGGGCGACAAGGTGACCCTTGTTGGTTTTGGTACCTTCGAGCGCCGTCAACGCAAAGCACGCACAGGCCGTAACCCTCGTACCCTCGCCCCGCTGAAGATCGCTGCTGCTAAAGTACCGGCTTTCCGTGCAGGCAAGGAACTCAAGGACATCGTTAATGGCCGCGCTAAGCAACCATCATTGAACCTCGTTGCTAAGGCAAAGGCTGAAAAGCCAGCTAAGAAAGCTGCTGCAAAGCCAGCCAAAAAGGCTGCTGCTAAGCCAGCTAAAAAAGCTAAAAAAGGTGGAAAGAAGAGATAATCTCTTCAAGAATTAGGTGAGATTAGGTTAGGAACTAACAGTCCCAACATCCATTCAACCCCGGGGTTCCCGGGGTTTTCTTTTGGGGATCTTTTAGCCTGCTTGCATGTTTTGTCATACACGAATTATTTTGCGTGTTTGAATCGGCTCAACAGCTTTGTGCTGGAAAAATGCAAACCACTGCATTGCGTTTGGCGCCAGGAATTGGATCAGCTCGGGGATTCTTGAACCTGCTCATTTGGAAATTCCAGTCAGAGTAAAAAAATGCGTGTTCCAAAAACTGGTGAGCAGAAGACTTTTGGGACGCAGTTGAGAGCGAATTAATTGTTTGAGCCGCTTTGCTTCGGGTTTTTACGATTGGTGATCAGATTGTCTTGTGTTGAAATTCAGATCCACACGGGGTGATTTGAATGGCTGGACGAGAAAGACAAATTATTGCTGCGCCCGAAAGGCAAGATGATAAGGCTGTTTCGGATGCTGGAAGCGAGCTGTCGATTTCCGCACAAGACAAAAACAAAAGGGCTGGGTCGCTCAATCAATCAGCCGAGCAGAGTAAACACTTAGCTAGTGATGGAAAACTAGGCAATTTAGAGCTAGTTGAATCTGACAAAGATAGTGATCACCTTGAAGTAGGTAAGCCCCTTTTCTGGACTAAAGAAAGCAGGGAAAATTCCCGACCACAACCAGGTGAGGGCTACCAACAAGTAATGAAAAGGGTTGGCCAGGACATTCTTGGAAGAGCGGTTGAGCTTGATGAACTTGAAGCTATGGCGGCTGCAGCCCGAGCTCTACAAATGGATAGAGGCAAGAATCCCGACAAGCTGACTGTTCATGATGAGCTTTTGCCTAAAAATGAAAATGAGCTGGACTTGTTCTTGAAGGCACTCGCCCAGAAAAAAGATGGACCTTTTAGCGAGAGACATATTGACGAACTAAGCAAGAGTCTTAACTTTGAAATTCAAAAACATCTTGCAGAGCCTCAGGGTGGCACTCTTGTTTTTGATACGAGACCAGTGAAGGATCAAGCAATAGTTACTAAGGTCGTTCCAAACGCTGTATATATTGATAATTCACATATTGAGGGTGGACAAGGCTTCCGGCGCACTCCTAAGTGCGAACCAGAAACGCAGGAATTTTGGCTAGCTAAAGGCACGGCCGATGCATTGATGCGAGCTCAGCACTGGCTGGTCGATAATGGCAACCATCCAATTCAACTCAGAAACATGAATGGCGCAGGACGCAGAGCAATTGATCGGGAGTTGATCAGTAAATGTGCGCCGGGTCAGCCTCATGCAAAACGACATTCACAGCACGAAGATGGAATTTCCATTGATGTTGATAATTACGATGATCCCAAAGTACGTGAAGCGCTAACGAGAGAGAATTTTGTTCACAATGTGCCAGGTGACAGACCTCATTTCACCTGGTTTGGACCCAAGAAAAAATAGATTGCTAGCCTAAGCGTGTATTGAAACCAGTACATTGTTTTGAGCGGCTTTGTTTTTTGCAGCTTCTGCGTTTTCCAACAAAGAAACAAGATTATTGCTTTGTGGATAAGACGCAACGCCCAGAGCCAGGCGCAAATCTCGTCCCTGTATTCCCTCCAGATTTGCTCCTTTAATTGAACTTGCGATTTTTTCTGCCAGGGCAGCGCATTGTTGTGCTGTGCAGAATGGACTGAGAATAATAAAGTCATGTTCTCTGAAATGTGCCAGGAGGTCCAACTTGTCCTTGGCACTTTCTATTGTGTCGGTTAATTTCCCAACGCTCAATACAGATAGTGGTTCGCCGGTATGCATATCTTGAATTGAGAAAACAATCACTGAGAAAAAATGATCAGCTCTCTTTTTTGCTCTTTCGAATTCCATCTGCAAAAAGTGGATGAACAAATCGTAGCTGATCATCCCTGACTCGATACGAACAATGTTGTTTCGAGCATGATTTACCTTGATTTCGTCGATCACAATTCCTGATCGATCCATCACCGCATTTTGAGAACTGCTTGCAGAAACGAGTTCGAGTTTGATCAGGTTGTATAAAATTGGAACCCAGGTGGTCAATGTCAGATTCAGTTTTGATGCAATATCTCCGAGTGTTTTCTTGTTTGCGGACTCGAGATAAAACGCGGCTTGAAGATTCTGATTTACTTGAATTCCTCTTCTTGTAACAGCTTCAAATTGCTCGCGAGTCAGATTCTGGGTGCGTTGCAGCGACGAGTCAATATCGATGCCTTTCGTTTGCAGTTCTTTCCAGTAAGTCTTAATTGCTTTCGCTTGCTCAAAAAGTGCTTCGAAAGTGGCACGAATTGTTCTCTCAGGAACGCATTTTCCTGGGCGAAAATCAAAATCACCGCTGTCTCGAACTATTAGCTCAAGCAAGACTTGATCTCCAACTGCAACTACTGCGCCAGTAAGTGTGCTTTCGTACTGTGCATGTACGAGTAGTCCTTCCTCAAAAAACAAGGATAATTCGTCAAGTTTGTCGTGAACTTCTAAACAGCCGGTCATACGTGACATGACAATGGTGCGCAAAGTCGCGCTCAAATCACTTGTACGAAAGTTGCCAGAAAGCGCTATATTGTTGGGTGATTCTGTTTGCGCAAAAGACGACGCAAAGTTAGCTTGTCCGCCTTGTGATATTGGCGCCGAATTTGCATTTTGTTGCTGGGTAATTCCTTGTTCTTGCCTGTACGGCTCGTGTCCCTGCTGCGCTTGCGTCGGAGGGTTTTCTGGAGCTGTCGCTGCGGATCTTATTGGCAGAACTGAGAGCAAATTGTCGATAAATTCAACGTCAGAACTTACCTGAGTCCATTCGTGATTTGTATGGGACGTGATTGATGCTTTGCTTGTAAGAGTCCAAGTGGTCTCACTGGAGCTTGTTTTTTTGGCGGTCATGATTCCACGGTTGCCTGAGCCGCCACGAAAAGCAGTCAATATAAAAACCTGGGGTTCGATCATCCAGCTCTGCTCAATCAATTCGCCCGGGTAGGTCTGTGCCATTTGAGCCATTTGATTTAACTCTTTCAGCCCTGGAGTGTGATAAATCATTGGTAGCTTAGTGTTTACATTTTGCTTTGTCGGTCTATTCATTTACGCTCCAGCAGAGTATTTGTCTTAGCAAGATCTACCCGATCTTGCTCGTGGGGACTCGCGCGATTCAATAATTTCATGTGTATCTACTATGGTCGGTAGCAAGCTGAGGGTGAAAACAAATGAAACGTGATGGTGTCATATTCGGTGTTGTGTTGTGTGCCATTGTATATGGTGTCAGCATATTTAAAATGCAAAAAGAAAAAAAGATGGATGAAATGGCTACGAAGAGGACGCGATTGAGGGAGTTCATCTTAATCTCTGAGTTCGAGAAAAGTGCTCAGGCACTGAGTTTCCCCAATGCCTGAGCACCCAAGAAGTCGGCTCAGCCCAGCTTGTTGCCGAGCGAGTAACCGATGCCTCCCATGACACCGACAAAGCCGAAGACGGCGATCGCGGCAGGCAGCGAGAGCAGTCCTGCACCGGCGCCAGCGCTCAGCGAAGCGATACCGCCGAGAATGGCGATGAAGCCCGCGAGGCTCAGCCCGGAAGTGATGCCGGCCGGCACCAGCTTGGTCGTGTCGGTCACGCCGAGGACGAGGCTGCTGATGAAGCCGAAGGCGGCGCCGACCAGAAGCGAGGGCCAGAACGTGAAGACGTTGTTGACGACGAATTCGTTGACGGCGAGGAATGCGACTGCGGAGGCAGCCATGCCGCCGACGAAGGAGTAGAGGGTTTTCATTTGTTGGGCTCTCTTTTGTTGAAATGGATGCTGAGTTGTGCAAATCCATACTGCGCGGAGTTGCGCGGAATGGTGAAGCTGATGGTGTCGCCGACCAGGACAAGCGGAAGTTCCGGCATCCATTTTGCGGAACCTCGCAGGGCGATCGGTTGCTTGTGTTCTTCGATTTGGATCAGCAGGTAATAGACCGTTTCGGTCGTTGTGCTGGTCTTGCACGAAAGCAGAGATTTTTCGGTTGTGGTGGTTGACTTCGCCTCCGTTTGGATTTGAAGCACTTTTCCGGTGTACCAGGACATCATGTCCTCCTTTTGGGAATCAGCATGGAAGGTGGCAGAGCAGCATCGTTAGACCCGTTCTGCCACCAAAGTTGCTGATGGTACGCTAGGAAAGTAGGAGGTCCGCGCACCGGATATGATGGCGGACCTCCTGTTCAGGAATTGACCCTTACTGCGCCCACTCACCCTTGCGCATCACCGGCTCGACGCTGCCGTCGGCGTTGATGCCGTCGACGTCGACCTTGTCAGAGCCGATCATCCAGTCGACGTGAATGACGCTGTCGTTCGAGCCACGGCTGCTCAGCTCGTCCTGGCTCATGTTGCCGCCGTTGCTGATGCAGGTGTTGTACGCACGACCCAGCGCGATGTGGCTGGCGGCGTTCTCGTCGTAGAGCGTGTTGTAGAACAGCACGCCGCTGGCCGAGATGGGCGAGGAGTGCGGCACCAGGGCAACTTCACCCAGCCGGCGCGCGCCTTCGTCCGCGTTGATCATGCGATCGAGAGCGTCCTGACCCTTGCTTGCGCTCGCTTCGACGATGCGACCGCCTTCGAATCGAACGCGGATGCCGTCCATGAGGGCGCCATTGTTCGAGAGCGGCTTGGTGGAGCTGACGTAGCCCTCGGTGCGCAGCATGTGCGGCGTCGTGAACACCTCCTCGGTGGGGATGTTCGGATTGCAGACGACACCGTTTCTTGCTTTCTCTGCGCCGCCGCACCAGGTGTGGTCGTCGGCCAGGCCGACCTTCAGGTCGGTGCCGGGACCCTTGAAGTGCAGGGTGGAGAAGCGCTTGTCGTTGAGCCAGGCGGTGCGGGTGGCGAGCGCCTTATTGTGCGCCTTCCATTCGGCCACCGGGTCTTCGCAGTTGACGCGCGATGCGGCGAAGATGGCTTCCCAAAGAGCCTTGACGGCTTGCTTCTCGGGCAGGTGCGGGAAGACCATTCGGGCCCAGGCCGGGCTGGCGAAGGACACGATGGACCAGTTGACCTCGAAGCCGCCGATGATTTTCGCGACCCCGCGGCTGGCGGCAGACGAAGCCTTCATGGCTCGTCCCACCTTGCTGGGGTCTTGTTCGGCGAGCAACGAAGGGTGGCTGCCGGTGATGGAGAGGCGAGCCGCACCGTTGCGAAGGGCGGAGGCCATGCCGTCGACGAGCCAGGTGGCCGCGTGGTCGAAGGTGTGGTCGTGAGCGAACTTGTAGCGCGCCAGCGTCGATTGCTCGTCCGTGTAGAACGTGTGCACCGCGGGAGCGCCCGCCTTGTAGGCGTGCTCGGTGATGGCGCGAACCAGAGGAAGCGCTTCGACCGGGGCCGAGAGAATGAGTTCCTGACCGGGCTGAAGGCCGAGGCCGACGTTCACGGCAACATTGCCGAGACGGTCGATACGCGCGGCATGAGAAAGCTTCCGCGGTGAAGCGGAACCGGATTTGGTATTCATGAGAAAACCTTTCTGCGTTGGTTTGTTATGTTTCCCTGCCGACAAGAATTCCAGAACAAACAGCAAGCCAACTCTCCTTAGCGATACCTCAGGTTCGCTTGATGTGATGAAGAGTGTGAGCTATGCGCGTGTTCGGGAGTTCTTTACCGGATCGGCAATATGGAGTGACGCCACCACCTTAGCCACCAGTGCATCAGCCATGCAAGTAGATGAGTGAGATGTAACCCCGCCAGGCGGACGTTTTGGGCGTTTAGCGGCTCTTTCTTTCCAGATTAGACAGAAAATCGGGCCGCACATCATTAGTGCCGCTGCACCACTGTTGCTAACAACGTCTTGCTGCTGATAATTTTGCGATTCAGAACTGCAGATCTAAGCATGGGAACCTACGATAGCTCGTTTCGCCCAGTCTGCGCTAGCTTGAGCTAGGATCATTGGAAAATCCCAAAACCTGTTTGCTGGCCTAGTAAAGTGGCCGACTTAGATCCCTATCGTGTAAGATCGATTAGTTCGGTATTACTATCTGAAAGAGTTTTCGAAGTGGCAAATTTTCGCACGTTTGCGGGTCTATTCTTGCTGGCTATGGCAACGCTCATGTATGAGGTCTTGCTCACCCGCATTTTTAGTGTTACTACCTGGTATCACTTTGCTTTTCTATCAATCTCTGTGACTATTACTGGACTTGCCGCTGGAGGCATCGCCGTATATTTGCGCCCTGCTTTTTTCACGCAAGAACGCAGCAGTGAACATATGTCTCTGTTTTCTGCAGGCTTCAGCATTCTTGCTGCACTAGCTATTCTTGTGCATTTGTACTTTCCCTATTTGCTTGGTGATGCTAATGCTGCGGTAATCATGGTGCTGGCGTTACTTGTGACAATACCTTTTACCATAGCGGCCTTTAGTGCAAGCGGAATTGTGATTTCGCTTTGTTTGACGCGCTTTCCCAAACAGGTTGCTGCGCTATATGCTGCAGACCTTGTTGGCGCCGCCCTCGGGTGTTTGGCTCTGGTCTGGGCCTTGAGGCTGATGGATGGTATTAGTTGTGTGTTTATGATCTCAGCGGTAGCGTCTCTGGCAGCGTTGCTGTTCAATTGCTCAAGTCCAGAAAAAAACAAGAACTTGAGTTTGCTTGCAATTGTTTGTTCGCTGCTCTTCGCTTTAGGAACAGCAGTTCAAGCTATGACATACCGCAGCCAGCACCCATTGATTACGATTGGGTGGACAAAAGGACTGAGAGAGTCTGCGAACCTTTATCATCTCTGGAATTCATTTTCGCGTGTGAGAGTTTTCGGAGATGGAGAGGCAATGAGCGTTGCCGATCCCTATGGACTTAGCCCACGTGTTGCGGGAGTGAAAGCCAGGTTCTTATATCTGGACATTGATGGAGGGGCCGCAACACCCATACTGAAATTTTCTGGAGATGCAAGTGTAGTAGACCATCTTAAATACGAAATCTCGAATGCGGTGCACTATATTCGCCCAGCGTCTGAAACCGCTATTGTGGGAGCTGGTGGCGGCAAAGATTTGCTGTCTGCGCTGATATTTGGTGATAGTCATGTGACAGCGATCGATATCAACGAAAACATATTAAACACTGTGCATGATCGCTTTGCGGACTACAGCGGCCACCTGAAATCAAACTCGCGCGTTACGCTAGTAAACGATGAGGCGCGCAGCTATATCACCAGAACTCAAAGTAAGTTTGACATTATTCAGGTGTCGATGATTGACACCTGGGCTGCCACTGCTAGCGGTGCCTATACTCTGTCTGAAAATGGGCTCTATACTGTCGAGTCTTTTCGAATTTTGTTGAATCACTTAAAGCCACATGGTGTTTTGACCGTGTCGCGATGGTACGCACACGGCATTCCATCAGAGTTTTACCGGCTTGTGGCTCTTTCGGCACACAGTTTGAAATTGCAAGGGAAGGATCCTTCTTCTCACATCATTGTTTTGCGCAATATGCCTTTGAAAGAAAACATGATTCCCGATGGTGTGGGAACCTTGCTTCTTTCTCCAGACTCATTTTCAGAAGATGATTACAAAAAGATAGAACAGTATGCAGCTGATATGGGCTTTGAACTTATGTACGATTTGCATAATTCTAAAGACCCAATACTTGCTGCTTTAGCCAGAGGAGAAGACCCCGCCAAGGCCGCTGCTTCCGTGCCCTTCAACCTGCAGGCTCCTACGGATGATAGTCCGTTTTTCTTTCAGCCAATCAGTCTGGCTCATTTGACTGACCCGCAAGCTTTTGCACGCAACATGAACATAAGCAATATAATGGCTGGCTTGCTTTTGCTTGTGGCAGGACTTGCAACTTTTGTCATCGCTGTTTATTGCATCAGAATTCCCTATCTTCAGAGCAGCGACAAAGAGCTGATCAAAAGTTCGAAGTATCTATTGGCATACTTTTTTTGCATCGGTGCTGGCTTCATGTTTATTGAGATGTCTCAAATTGAGAGGCTGACAATTTTCCTTGGGCATCCTGTTTATGGTCTTTCCGTTGTTCTTTTCGCTCTCTTACTTTCTACCGGAGTAGGAAGTGCTCTGTCTGAGGTTTGGATTAGCAAAGGCAAGATTCAAGCAGTAGCAGCGCCAGCGATCATTCTGCTTTTGCTCGTTTTGTATGCCAGCGTATCTGGTGGCATTTTAGATGCTGGCGTGGAATATCAAATCAGCGGGCGAATTCTTAGCGCCGTTGCTTTGCTTTTTCCTCTCGGACTGGCTCTTGGCAGTGGCTTTCCTGCTGGTATGAGAGTCGCCCTCAAGCAGGCTCCGGCGCTTACTCCGTGGCTCTGGGGCATAAACGGTGCATCATCAGTTTGGACCTCAGTGCTGGCAATAATTGTGGCAATGCTCGCTGGAATTCAACTTTCATTTATTTGCGGCGTCTTGTTCTACGTTTGCGCGTTCGTCTCTCTTTTGCTGACTAGCCGACGAGATTCTGGCAGTCAATCAGAGTGAATTTAAAAGACAAAAAGGCGTTTAAAAGACAAGAATGGGTTTGAGATGCGCGAATTTTGTGATTTAAAAGTCGAAAAGTGACAGAGAGCTTTCGCTCAACTGCCACTTTCCGTGCGCTTATTCCTGGGAAGGAAGCGGCGCGAAGACCGACCAGAGGAAAAGCGCGATGAACGCCGCGCAGAATCCGCCGTAGCCGGAGACGACCGCCAGTCCCTTCAGCGTGAAGCCGGCGTTCAGGCTCAGCCAGACGTTGGCGAGATAGAGCAGAGCGCCCGTGCCGAAGCCGGAGAAGACGATGCGCGGCCACTTCACGCCTTTCTTCAGAGCCCCGCTGATGGCGAGCCCGGCGGTGGTCAGCAGTCCGAAGGCGGCGCCAATCCAGATGGTGCTGTCGTAGTCGTAGCCGATCATGTAGCGACCGGAAAGTCCGTTGTAGAAGACGGCGAAAAGAGCGCCGGCCGTAACTGCCGCGAAAGATGCGGCGAAAAGTCGCTTGATGAGTTCTTCCATATTTCCCTCTTCTGAGATTGATCGAATTGGCGAGGCGAAACAACAGGAGGGCAGCGCGCCGAAGCACACCGCCCTCCTGTCTGCAGTTCCCTTAGAAGACCAGGGTGCTAGCCCTGAATCTCCTCGTCGGTCCAGAGGGACTCTTGAACGACCTGCCCGTGCTTGTCCTTGAGCGCGATGAAGTAGTTGGGACCACCGCACCAGGGGGCAGCTTGCACGAATTCCACATACACTTCGCCGTTCGGCATCGTGTAGCGGTGAAGCTTCGCGACTTCGGGTTTCCAGGCACCGCGGATGATACCAGCGTGTTCGCAGCGCGCGACAGGCATGCGCCGCCAACGGTTGAAGCTCTGCTTCGAACCATCGGCGAAGTAGCGCACGCCCTGTTCGCGAACCTTGACCTTGCGGGTGACAAAGCGGCTAGCCCAGGCGTTCAGACCGACGTATTGATCGCAGCGAGACATAGTGACCTCCTTTGGTCAGTTGCTTGAGTGGAATCTACGCGGGCACCATTGCTCGCGTCTCTCCAGGACAGGAGATGTCGCAGTCCAGACGAATTCTGCGAATTCGTTTTTGTACATGCGTTTGCAAGATAGACAGGAACACTGAAGTGTTCGAGTTTTTCGTTTGAGATATCGACAGTCCTGGATATCAATTCCACGCTGCGATCGCGGGAGCTTTAGCGAAGCAGTCTGCAAAGAAATGCAGGCTGTTTCGGCAAAACTCACTATTAGAAGTAGAAGCCGAAAATGTAAAAAAGGAAGACGGAAAGCCACTGGGGCTTTCCGTCTCTCCATAGTTGTGAACGGGGACCGAGCGTTTGCCCGGTCCCCGCTGTGAGCGGTTCGTGCTCAGTGATTAGCCGAGCAGCGAAGCGTCATCGGCGCCGGCGGCCTTGAGGGCCTTGGCGAACTCGATGCGCTCCTTCACCTTCTTGGCCTTCGCCTCTTCCTTGAGACGCTCGATGATCGCAGCCGCACGCGGCCAGATTTCGATGTCCTTGGAAGTGACCGCCGTGGCTTCGGCGATCTTGCGCACGGCGTGGCCGTCGAGGTCACGCTCAGCGAGCAGACCCTTGGCGATCGCCTCGACGCAGGCCTTGTTCTCGGTCACCAGCTCCTTCGCCAGCTCGAGGTGAGCCTTGACGATGAGCTTGGCGTGCGCGAGCACTTCCGGCGAGGTCTGCTGACCGATCGCCGAGAAGGAGATCAGGTCTTCGCCCATGCCGTAGGTCGACAGCATGTGCACCGCAACCGTGGTCGCGGACTGCAGGTCGCCCGAGAAGCCGTTCATCTTGATCTTCAGAACCAGCTCCTCCACCGCGCGGGACGCGACCGACAGCAGGATGCGGCGGGACAGGTCTTCCTCGGTGTTGGTGTGCACGTCGGCGAACGGCTTGGTGATGACCATGCCGAGGGCGCCGTCGCGGGGCAGGATGCTCGCACCCCAGCAGCTCCAGCCGGTCATCGGCCAGAGAGCAGCGACCAGAGCGTGACCAGCCTCGTGGTAGGCGACGCGCTCCTTGTCCAGCTCGCCCAGAGTGATGGGGCTCGGCAGGCCGAAGTTGCGGTCCCAGAGGCTCATGATGACGTCGTTGTAGTTCATCTTCTCACGACCCGCACGGATGGCGCGGATCATGGCGTTGTTGAGCGAGGTGTCGATGGCGACCGGGGTCTCACCACGGAAGTCCGAGACCAGGTCCTTCACGTCGACGGACTCGTCGTGCGGACGCTTGCCGAGGAAGTAGCGGATCTGCTGCTCACGACCCTCGTCACCGGCGGAGGTGACGGTGATCTTCCAGTCCAGACGACCTTCACGGATCAGAGCCGGGTCCAGCGCTTCCAGAGGAGCGTTGGTGGCGCCGATGGTGATGACGGTCGCGTTGGCCGGCTTTGCCTTGTGCAGGCCGAAGCGGCGAGCGGTCTTGGCGATGAAGCCTTCGTTGGAGTTGATGCCATCCATCGCGCCGAGCAGCGCGTTGAGGATGCCACCGCCGGCGCCACCACCCATGAAGGACATGGCAGCACCAGCACCACCCTGACGCGAACGGCTCATGCCGATCGCATCGATTTCGTCGAAGAAGACGATGGCGGAACCGTAGGTCAGAGCATGCTTGCGCAGCTTCTTGTAGAGCGACTTCACCATGAGGGCGCCGACCGCGACGAACGGGCTCTGCATCGAGCTCGACTCGCAGATGGCGATCGGAACGCCGGCTTCGTTGGCGATGATGCGGGCCAGGTAGGTCTTGCCGACGCCGGGCTCACCGCGCATCAGGATACCCTTCGGCAGCTTCGCACCCTTGGCGCGGAACTTGTCCGGGTCCTGCAGGAAGTCCATCAGGTCCTTCATCTTGTCGCGGATCTCGTCGTTGCCGACGTAGTCGTCCCAGGTCAGGTTGTCCAGGGTTTCGCCCGGCATGTACCAGTCGATCTTCGGACGCGCCATGATCCACATCATGGCGACCCACTGGATGACCATCATGAACATCATCATGACGATCTGCAGGACGGCACCGAGGGCGCCGGGAACGAGGGAGTTGGTGGTGCCGACGCCGAGGAAGATGGAGGTGACGGCGTAGATGCTGGCGGGGATGAGGAACATCCAGCGCCACTTGAACGCGGTGCGACCGAGCTCCTTGCGGAACTTGTCGTTGAAGCAGAACATGCCGGCGAGTCCGAGCAGACCGACGACGAGCAGAATGAGGCCAGGATTGGTCAACATTGTAGTGACTCCTTCAGGATATCAGTTCGACTTACTTGCCGTTGGGCGAAGTCGTGGTTGCGGGGAGAGCGCCATCGTCCTTCTTGGCGGGCGTCTCGGGTTTGGCAGAAGCATCGCCGTCCTTGTTGGCCGGCGCGGTGTCGTCGCTGCTGGGCGCCGACTGAATCTGGATTTCGCCAGACTTGACCTTGAGGGCGACCTCGACCATCTTGTCGAGTTCGTCGGCGGTCTTGATGCCCACGTCGACCAGCGGCATCTTGCCGGTGTCGATGAAGTGCATCGGGAAGGCCAGGCGACCGCCCGTCAGCTGCGCGATTTTCGGCAGCAGCGGCGCGACCTGCGAGGGCTTCACCTGCACGAAGAAGACCTTGTCCTTGTACTTCTCGGCGACCTTGTCGAGTTCGGCCGTCTGACCGGCGCAGAACTCGCCGTCGCAGATTTCCATGAAGACCAGCTTGCCGGACTGCGCAGCAGCCTGCATCTGGGCCTGGGTGGACTTGGCGTTGGACGCGTCGAGGACGACGACGTTGTGGACGGTGTTGCTGTCACCACCGGTGATGCCGCCGAGATAGGCGACGCTGCCGGCCGCGAGAATGCCGAGCGCGAACACGGGGAACACAACCCCTCTCCAGAGGATCTTCCTCCAGAGCGGAACAGTTTTCTGCTTGCTCATTGGTAATCTCCTTATGAGCTCTGAGTTGAAGATAAGGGGTGACCTTGGGTCACCCTGTTGAGGAAGGAGCTTTACGGACCGCCCATCCCGTAGCCCATGTACCGTTGCTGATACGTGGTCGGCCAGGAGTTGGGGTTGTCGTTGGTTCCGTAATCGTAGACCCGGTCAGGACCGAGCTTGTCGAATTGCGGCAGATCCACCTGACCCTGCGGCATGCGGAGCAGCTGCGGGTCGATAGAAATTCGCTCGGTTGCAGTCGACGGCTGCACGGTGTTGTTCCAGGACTGGTAGTTGATGGTCAGCTCGGTCTTGGTGACCGTGCCGTCCGGAGCCAACGTCTTGACGAGATTCATCTGCGAACGTAGCTTCTCGAGCTGCTCCAACCCGCCTTCTACTTTCGGCAGGGTCAGCGACTTGAGGTCGACGCTCGCCGGAAGCGGCATGGAGACGCTGGCGGGCAACTTGCCGTCGCCGCTCATCTCGATCACGCGCGTGGGCGAATTTTCTGCGTCGTCATTGTACTCGGTGACCTGGCTCAGCAGAAGCTTCTTCGGACCGCCATTCTCGCCAGGACGTTCTTTCCATTCCTGGTAGCGAATTCGCTTGCCAGTGGTCGGATTGTACGTGGCAATTCTGGTGCGCCCGAAAGAGCTTGCCGACTCCTCGATCAACTTGCCGTCGGGAGTGAATTTCTTCACCGACCGAGAGCTGAGTTCGTCGCGGAATTCGTAGAGGATGGTCTGTCCGTCAACGTCGTAGACGACGCCGCCGATGCCCTGGTAGTCGCGAAGCGTGTCTGCCTTGAGCGTACCATCGGCACGGTAGAGCAGAACCTTCAGCTGCCCGTAGTAAGTGCTGGGCAGAATTTCGGCGATGAGCCGCCCGTTGGAGCAGTCGTAGAGCTTCTCCGAGACGAACTCCTTCTTCGCATTGAAGAGGCGCTCGCTCTCTGCTCGGGAACCATCGGCGCAGAAGTAGGTCTGCCGGTATTCGCCTGAGCTGAGCAGCTGACCCTGACGCACGCGAACCCCCTTGTCGTTGTAGACGAGGTGGCTCTTGTAGGTCTTGCCGTCAGCTTCGAAGGACGCCGCGCCATTGAGAATGGCGGGGGCATCATCAACGGGAGGGAAGTATTCGAAAGCCTTTTCCAGGCTGCCGTCATCGCGGAAGTAGAGCTCTTCGCTTGCTCCGCTCTCGAAGAAGTTCTTCGCGCGATATTTCGTCTTGCCGTCGTTCTTGTAGTACTCGTAGCCGAGCTGTTTGCCGCTGACGCTCTTGCCTGTGGCAGGGTCGCGGTTCGCCGAGTAGAGCTGCATTTGCATCGCAGTTTTCGGCGTGTTCAGCATGTCTTGCAGGTCCGGTCCGGAATTCGGAGCAGGAGTTCGAACCTGCAAGGCTGCCGTGGTGACGCCGGCAAGACAGGCGAGCACCAGGCAGGAAATTGCAGTTGTGCGTTTCATATCAGTGCTTTCCTGTTATGAGCATCTCCGCGTTGGGTTAAGTCGTGAATCGCACGGAGCTACTTCTCTTCGGAACTTGCAGCCAGCACCATGGGCGGTGCCCAGGTGCTGTGCTACGAGCTCGGATTTCAAAGCGGCTCAGTGGAAGTCGTAGACCTTGTCGCTAGTCGACGTGTTACCGTCGTCCCATTCGGGAGAACTCGGTCTTGCGTAGCTCTGCAGCTCTTCGACGGGAATCTTCGAGTCGAGCTCCGCGGGCAGCGCCTGCGGGGTTTCGCTCTTGTCCTTGTCGTCGCGCAGCATTGTTTTGACGATTTTGCCGTCATCGCCCAGGTAGTGGACGAGCTTCTTCTTGTCGTCGGCAGTCGAGACGATGATGCGAGCCGGCTTGCTGCCGTTCTCGTTCATCTCGATTACACGGGTGACTTTTCCTTCGCCATCGTATTCGGTGATGACGCTCAGCTTCCCGTTATCCAGGCTGTACTTTTCGCCGGGCATTATGGTCTGTGTCCAGACCTTCTTCTTCGGGTCGGCTGGATTGAGGCGCGAGATTTCGCGCTTGTAGGTGTAGTAAGTCACGTCGAGCCACTTCATATCCGGCTTGCCGTCCTTCAGGGTTTGCACCTCTTTCTGGAACGGACCATGCTCGAAGTGCAGGACGATTTTGCCGTCCTTGTCGAAGCTGTCACCGGTGTAGAAGGGTCCGTATTCGCTGCCATCATGCATCGTCTGCTTGGAGGCAATGCTGCCATCCTCGCGGAAGAGCGTGAGAATCTTCGAGCCGTACTCGCCGTCTTCGACCGAGCGAATCGCTTTGCCCGTCTCGCAGAAGATTGCCTTTTCCGACAGGAAGTTCCTGGTCGAGCCGAAGAGCTGCTGGCGCTGAATGGTTTTGCCATCGGCGCAGAAGTACGTCTGCTCATATTTCCCATCAGCCAGAAGGCGACCCTGCCGCTCGATGCTGCCATCCTTATGATAGACATCGTGCTTGATGTAGGTCTTGCCGTCTGCTGCAAACCAGGCGTTGGAGCGCAGAATCGCGCGCTCTGAGCCGGCAGCCGCGTAGAAATCGCGGCTCCAGTCTTTTGTGCCGTTGGCACGGTAGAACACGTCTTCCGTGGCGCCGTCTTCGTATTCCAGAGCACTGCGCAGATGCTTTCCGGCATCGTCGTAGTACTCGTAGCCGATGCTCAGCCCGCTGACGCTCTTGCCGGAGTCGGTCTTAGCCGCTCCGTAGAAGTTCATCTGCATGCGCGTCTTGGGCGCATTGAGCATGTCCCTCACGTCGGGACCTTCGGCGTTGCCGCCGATGAAGCAGTATGCCAGCGCGCCTCCCAGGATGGAGATCGTCGTCAGGCAGACCGCAACGAGCTTGCGATTGACCATAGATAAGTACCTCCTCAAGGGAAGGCTGGTGGTGCCTTTGCCTTGTCGGTTAGAGCACCACCAGCGGTGGCGTTACTTCTCGTCCTTCCGGCGCCGCGAGAGCAGCAGGAAGATGCCGAGAATTGCGGACAGGAACGTACCCACGCCGACCTGCATGAGCAACGTGCGGTTTTCCCGCGCCAGCTGCACATAGTCGGTGTCGGCCTGGGGCGGCTCGGGGCGCGCGGGCACGGGACCGAAGTATTCCTTCGTGTCCACGGGCTTCTGCACCACGTTGGCCGGGTTGAAAGCGGTCTTCTTCTCGAGGAAGTCGATAGCCGCCTTCATCTGCGCGTCTTCCGTAGAGCCGCGCGGCTGATGCACGATGACGTTCGGCGTGATGCCGGCGTTCTGCAGCCACTTGCCGTCGGGCGTGGTGTAACGCCCAGAGGTGACGGCGATGCTGCCACAGGTCGGCAGTTCCTGCATCAGCATTTCGGTGAACTTGCCGAAGGTCTGCTCACCGATGACCAGCGTGTTCGGACGGCTGTCCATCAGCGCGCCGGTCGTGATTTCCGCTGCCGAAGCGGACGAGCCGTTGACCAGGATGACCAGCGGAAGCTTCTGCAGCTCTTGCAGCACCTCCATAACCTTGGGCGGATACTTCAGAGTGTCCATGCTGTTGTACGGACGCAGCGTCAGCTTCGTTTCGGTCTGGTCGCGACCATCGCGAGCCAGCTCCTGAATCACGACGCCTTCCGACATGAGCAGCCGAATCAGCGTCTTGGCCATCTCGACCTGACCGCCGCCGTTGTAGCGGAGGTCAAGCACGATGCCCTGGAGACCACCGGGGGTGGTGGCAGCCATATCGCCCATGGAGCCGACGAGCTTCTGGAAGTCTTCGTCGCTCATGAAGTTGGGCAACTTCAGGTAGGCGAGATTGTTCTCGAGCAGCTTGGCGCCGGCATCGTTGGGCACGGGGGCGCTCAGCGTGTAGCTGGCTTCCACCGTCTTGCCGTCCTGAATGCTGGTCACCTTGAGCGAGTTGCCGATGGGTCCGATGAGCAGGGCTTCCGCCGTGTCCTTGTCGAGACCCTTGAGCTCACGCCCGTTGACCGAGAGAACGGTGTCGCCCTCGCGCAGACCGGAAGCCTGAGCCGTCGAGCCGTACATCATCGCCTCGATCTTGAAGCTGCCATCATCCTGCTTGCGCAAGCTGATGCCGAAGTTGACCTGCTTCGAGATTGCCATCATGACACTCTTGACGGTGTCCGAGGCGCCCTTCGACCAGGTCCAGCGGTCGCCCATCGACGTGGTCAGATCCTTCAGCGCCAACTCGAGGTCTTTGCGCGTCTGAATCTTCCCATCATATTTATGCTGGTACTCTTTCAAGTGCTCCAGCTTGCTGTCGTCGATGTAGTGGTTGACGAGGAACTGGAAGGTCTCGTCGTAGATCTGCTGCAGCGCTTCGGGCGGCAGCGGGGCGACCTTGTCGAGAATCTGCGCGGCGACCACATGGGGGTCGCTCGACTGCTTGAGGAGCTGCAAGAACTGGGCAGCTTCCGGGGTGTCGGGTTGCGGGTTCAGTGCCTGGCAATACGGTGCCGCAGCCAGAGCCTGCCCGCCCGAGAAAAGCATGCTGCCGGACATGAGAGTCGCGGCAAGCACGCCTGAGATGATCTTTCTCATGGCATTTTCCTTTGTTGAAACCAGGTGGAAGACCTGAGCCTCCCACCTGGGGGCTCAGGCTAGTGGCGCGGGATGAGCTTCTTGATGCCCTCCACGAATGCCAGGTTCTGCTCGTCGGTGACGCGGGCGTTCTTGGCGTAGAAGATGGCTTCCATGCCGAAGACCGCTTCGATGTCACTGAACTGAGCCGACGCCAGGTCCGGGTGCGCCTTGACTGCAGCGAAGAGTTCCTTGCCGTCCAGAGCCAGCACGTTGAAGCGCCGGCGCAGCACGAAGAAGATGCTCTTGTACACGTCGATGTTGTAGCCAGACTTCGCCGCCTCGTTGAAGATGGCGTCGAGTTCGGCCCAGGCACTTTCGTTGGCGTTCAGCTTCTTGGGCTCCATGTAGCGGCGGTAGCCGGTCAAGGCGAGCGCGCCGAAGAGCGGCAGCAGAAGCAGAACACCGCCGACCAGGGCGTACGGCGCTGCGGCGACCCGAGGGCTCGCCTTCAGCGTGAGGTCACCCTCGCGCATCCTGGTCTGGTTGTCTGCGGCGGTCTTGCGGATGCCGACGTGGATGGTTGGCGAGCTTGCCTTCTTCCAGTCGGGCGTTCCGTCTTCCAGGGCCTGATAGGCGTACATGAAGTCCGCCTTCACGTCGACCTGGGTCTGCTTCGTCGTGACGAAGGTCCAGACGTAGAACACCACACGCAGATATTCCTTGCCGTCGCGCGTGTAGCGCTGCACCTCTTGGGCGCCGCCGAGCATGTCGACATCGAGTTTCTCAGCAGACTGAACCTGCATGAGAAGACCTTCGACATCGATGCGCGGCATCGGCAGCAGCTTCTTCTCCGGTGCCTTGATGGGCTCGCCGGGCTTGGAAGCTTCGGGGGTAGGAGCAGCCGGGGTGCTGTTGAGCTCCTCCGGCTTGGGTGGAATCATCTCGAAGACGAGCGTCACCGGAATGCTGTCGCCGATGCCGTAGGCATTGACGCGCGGCGTTCCGATGTAGACGTTGACACGCCCGTCGACGACAGCGCCCCGCTCCGGCGAAACCGGTTCGGGGAGCTTCGAGCTGCTGTCATCGGCGAATGCGACTCCCGCGAAAGAGAGTGCAGCCAACGACAGCGCCAGAGTCAACTTTCTGATCATTTTGAACATATCGCTTCTCCTAGCGCTTGTTAGCCAGCACCCTGAGCAGGGAATGAACAGAGTCCATCTCCGCTTCGGTGCTCACGACCACGGTCTTGATGCCGTAGGATTCGAGGCGGTCGAGTACCTGAGCCTCGTGCTTCCGGAAGTTCTGCCGGTACTTCTCGCGGCTGGTGACGCTGTCAGCTTTGAGCAGACGCGCCGCCAGCTTCGAGATGAAGCCGGTGATGCCCGCGAGAATCTTGGGCGAATGGTCCGGAGTGACCCAGAGCGTTTTCTTGTTGCCGCTCGGGTCTTCGAAGGCGTAGCTGGCTCCCGGCCAGGGAACCTCAGGCAACTCTCGCTCGCGGATGTCCTGAACGAACACCGCGACGGTGTCGTTCTTGAAGCCGGACACGCGCAGCGCCTCCCAGTCGTCCTCCGACATGTTGACGAAGTCGGAGACAAGAAGCACGAACGAACGCTGCTTCTTGTTGATCGTGTCGAAGGCAGCAGCCATGCCGCCGCCTTCCGAGTTCGCCGCCGCCTTGTTGGCAGCATCGCCGTCCTCGATGGCGTGCATGAGGAAATCAGTCAGAACGCGGGTCGCGCTCTGGTTCCTGCGCACGGTCACCGGTTGCCCAGCAAACGTGACGTAGCTGATTCTCTCGCGCGCCTTGGCAGCGGTGATCAGTCCGCAGCCGGCGCAGAGTGCGCCCAGACGACTCTTGAGCGAACCGGTGGTGCCGAAGCTCATGGACGGGTGAACGTCCATCAGCACGTTGAAGCGCACCACCCGCGGTTCGTGGAAGGTCTTGATGATGACCATGCTCGGGTCCGACTCGGACGCGGTTGCGATCCAGTCGGCGTGCCGGAGGTCATCGCCAGCCTCGTATTCCTTGAGACCATCCTGATCATCGCCGGGCCCCTTGCGGTTGCTGCGGCGGAAGAGCGCGCTGGCGAGCATTTCGCTCGAGGGCCAGCGGATGGTGAGTTCCCCTTCTGCAATCTTTCGCCGAAGGTCGAGAATGATGTCGAGATTTTCTTCGCGGTCCATTGGAAGTCTCCACTGTTGGACATTGGGGAATCAGAAACCGCGGTAAATCCCCCTCGCCCAACAGGCAAGGCTGGGTCTAGTGCTCGAACATGTCGAGTCTATGACCCAGCCCGGGAGAACTTCTTACCGCTTGTACTCGCGAACGTCCTCGATCGGGAAGACGTTGTCGAGAATCGCCTTGATCACATCATCGGAAGTGACGGCACCGCCCTTGGTGTAGGCAGCCTCCTCCTTCATGATGATGCGGTGGCGAAGAACGGCATGCGCGAGAGCCTTGAGGTCTTCCGGCATGACGTAGTCGCGCGCGGCGCCGTCCTCGGTCTTGCCGAAGAGGAACGCCTGCACCTTGCACGCGCGCTGCAGACCCTGCAGAGCACGAGGACCGACGCCGACCTTGACCATGTTCATGATCTTGGCCAGCTCCGGGTGCTTCTCGCAGAACTCCTTGAACTCGGGCTTGTCCGGACGGGTGGTCCGGCAGACCTTGAGCAGGTAGTTGTTGAACGTGCGAGACGCGTTGATGCTCGAGTCCACGAAGGCGCGCGCGGCGAGGATTTCGTCCTTCGACATGTGCGCCTCGATCTTGTCGTAGACCGAGGAGTCGCCGAGGTCCGAGTTCTCGAGAATCTTGAGCTCGGCGTCTTCGCTGGCGTAGTCGAAGACGATCTTGAACAGGAAGCGGTCGTGCTGCGCTTCGGGCAGCGGGTTGGTGCCTTCCTGTTCGATGGGGTTCTGCGTGGCCATGACCACGAAGGGGTTGGCCATCTTTTCGCGAACGCCGGCGACCGTGACCTGACCTTCACCCATCGCCTCCAGAAGAGCCGACTGCGTGTTGGTCTTGCCGCGGTTGATTTCGTCGGCAACGACCAGGTTGACGCCGCGGATCGGTCCCCATTCGATGTGGGACTTGCGGGTCTCGAGGTCGAGAATCTTGGCGCCGGTGATCTCCTTGGGCATCATGTCCGGGGTGAACTGGATGCGCGTGGAGCTCATGCCGTCGATGGCGTAGGACATCACCTTGACGCTGTGCGTCTTGGCGAGACCGGGAACGCCTTCGGTCAGGATGTGGCAGACGCGACCGGCGATGATCGCGATCAGCAGCTTCTGACCGATGTCTTCGTAGCCGTAGACATACTTGTTGTACTCCGCCAGCACCTTCTGGCACTTCGCGCGGAGTTCGTCATGCGAGAGATTCGTCATGATTTCAATCCTTCTTGTATGCAAGGGGAATCCTTGCCGTGAGTTGAAGAAACTGCGCGGTACTAGGACCGGCTGATTTTCCCCTTGACCCAGTCGTACGGCTCTTTGAAGAGCGGCACGACCAGGCTGCGACGAGGCAAGCCACCGCCGCCGAACGTGATGCTCACGAGGAGCAGCATGTCGACCAGCAGAAGCCAGGGGTAGAGGTTGGACTGCTTCGGCACAGCGTACAGCCCACCCGCCTTGGCAGGGAAGTTGTACGTGACCGGACCAGAACCCGGAGCGGCGTGGATGAGGACAGAGCCCTGCACCACATCGCGCATGTGCTCGAGAGTCGCCTTCTCGTAAGCAGTCGTACCTTCGTAGGCACCGTTGCGCTGCTTGGTCGTCGAGTCGTAAGTCGGCACCGAAATCGGTGTCAAACCGCCGAGCCCCACGATGAGGAGGTGAATCTTGCGCTTGTTCAACTCAGCCAGAACCTTGTCCAGTTCAGCCGGGTCGCCGGTGAAACCGCCGTCAGCGAAAAGCACGATGAAGCGCTCTTTGCTGTCGTCTTTGCCCATCGAGTCGAAACCCTTGAGCGCGGTTCGCAGTCCGCTGGTGTAATCAGCACCGCCACCAGGAGCGGCACCAGGTTTCAGGAAGTTCTGCAACTCGTACTTGAGCGCACCTCCGTGGTCCCTGGTGAGGTCCCACATGTTGTAGCCGACGCCCGCCACCGTGACGAGACCGACTTCGTTGTCTTTCAACATCGGAAGCAGGTCGCGCTCGGTGATGAGCCTCGCCATGTCGCAGCGAGTTCCCCACGCGTACATCGAGCCAGGTACTTCTTGACCGGGTGCAGGCGGGACGTAGGCGCGGTAGTCTTCCGCGCCGCACGAGTTGGACACATCGTAGACCATCATGACCTGCAGAGCGCCGGCACGTGCCAGCGACGGCGTGTCATTGCCACTGGGACCAGCGGCAGCGGTCACGAGAATCACGAAGAACGCGATCCACTGTGCCCAGAGCGAACGGGTCTGCTTCACCGTCTTCGGGCTCAGCGGACCAAGAAGAGCAAGCTCACCGAAATACGAACGAGTGCTCTCGGTGAGCTTAGTGCTGTACCAAGCCAGAGCGAGTCCGGCAAGGAGCACGAGTGGTGCCCCTATCCAGAACAGATAGGGCACCATGAATGAGATACCAAGCATGGTGGTCTCCTATCTAGAGCTGGTTGCGATTGCCCTTTCCGGAACCCTGCTGATTGCCCGGGTCGTCGGCAGGCTTGTCGCCAGGCTGCGGCTGACCGGGCTTCTTCCCGTTCTTGCCTTCACCCTGTGCCATCTGCTCCTGTTGCTTGAAGAGAATCTCCAGGTCCGTCTGCGCGTCGAAGCGCTGTTCCTGGATGCGACGCAGTTCGCTGTCGCTGAGCTGGTACTTCTTCAGGTTCATCTCGCTGCTCAGCTTCAGGCTTTCCTTAATAGCGTCGACCGCCAACTTGGCGTTCTTCATTTTCAGGAGAGCCATGAACTTGTGGAACTGAGCCAGAGCTGCCATCTCGACCGACGCCGGCGCCTTGAGGACGCTTTTGTCGGCAGTGTCGGCGGAGTTGAACTCTGCGACCGAGCGGTCGAAGTGCCGAACTGCCAGGTCCCAGTTGCCCGTGTTGTAGGCGATGAGACCCTTGTTGTAGTACTGCGTCTGGGGGGTTTGCTGTTCCCACCAGACCCAGCCTGTCATGGTCAGGACGAACCCGACCAGGAAGCTGATGATCACCCAGCTTCTCGGGCTTTTCAGATGCTTCATAATCAGTCCTCCTTTACGGGACACGCCGCGCGGCTAGCGCGAGCAGCACGAAAAGAGCACCGAACGCAGCGGCGGCATACAAGAAGTATTGGAAGATCTCCTTATATTCCTGCTGGTCCAGCACAACCTCTTGCGCCTTCTCGAGCTTGTTGATGGTCTCCATCGCAGCGCGCATCGCACCAGGATTCGACGCACGGAAAACGAGTCCGTTGGTCGGGTCATCCTTATGAATCGCGTCAGCGAATTTCTGGAGGTCGAGGTTGTTACCCTCTTTCCATCCGTCGCCGAGACCGATGACATAGAATCGCAGCTTCTGCTGCTTGAACAGCTGGAGGAGCTGATTTTTGCGTTCCTCCGGGAAGCCGTCCTCACCGTCGGTGATGAGAATCACCACCGAGACGCTGTCGGGCGTGGCGTACTTGCCGAAGAAGTCCGACGCCTTCTGCAACGGTCCGATTCCCGAGATGTAGCCGTACGGTCCAGCGAAGTTGGTGCCGCCGCCGACGTTCTCGCTGATGTGCGTGGCGCGTTTCAGCAGCGCGTTTTTGTCGTTGCTGAGCGGAGCCAGATTATAGGAATCGGTGTCGAAGGTCCAGATGCAGAACTGGTCCGTCTCGTTCGGGTTGTCCGTCATCCGGTTGCGGATGATGTAACGCGCCGCGAGCTGGGCAGCATCGATGCGGGTCAGGTCCTTGTCGGACTTGCCCTCTGTATCTTCGCCGTTGCCGCTGTTGAGGCTGAGCTTGTCGTTGCCGCCGCCGCCGACGGTAGCACCAGCGGTAGACTTGGCGGCAGCTTCGTCTTCGGACAGCTCTTTCGCGCCTTCGGTGAGAACCGCTGTCATGGAACCGGAGCGGTCGATGAAGAGGCAGACCTTCCGAATAACAGCGATGTGTTCCACCTTCGCATCGGGGACTTTGGGTCCCATCAGAGCGATGGTGAGGTTGGTCGTCATAAGTGCAAGACAGACAGACGCTGCCATGATGAGCAGGCTGTGAGTCCGCAGTCCCTTCTGAGGCTTAAGGGACGAATGACGAATCGTGATCTGCCTGTGAGCCCACCCGAAGACGAAGGGTGCGACCAGGATGAGGAAGATCACGGCATAAGGCCTCAGGAAGAGTTCGGTCATTAGAACCTCCATGAAGAGAGATACCGACATTGCTTCCTGCAACGCCAGTTAGGTTAAGGACACGGTCTGTACACTTTGTCCGCAGACATTGCAGTCAGAGCGCGTCCGTTTCGACACGCGTTATGAACCTAGCAGGCTCGAACATGTGTCGAACGTAGCTGGCGTACTGAACTGCACCCTACTGGGTAGCGAAATGTTCGAATGAAAGTTTGTTGGGAAAAGGGGTTGAGGGAATTTCCGAAAGATAAAGAAAAACGAAACGTGAGTTCAGAGTAGCAATATGTACGCGCAGATCCAAAACTTCCTTTTAGGTAGATTCAGAACGCAATTTTTCTCGCTCGTGTTTTTGATTGATCCATGACGTAGTGATAGCAAGCGTTTTCGGCACTGCAAAAGGGCTGCATGGAGAATCTCTTTACAATGCTTTGCATTCTTTACACAAGAAGTGAAATGATTGATGTTTATCGCAGCTTCGCAGACCCCGAAAGCCTTCTGACTACAGGATCTGCGAGATTTTGGAAATAGCTGTTTGATCTGATACCATTCACAGATCGAGACTGTGTAATTGTGCAGATCGGTTTTTACACAGTGCTCTAGTGAAATCAGCTTGTTCAGCCGATTCTGGCCCAGGTACAAACTGCTTTTTTGCCTGTACTGCAAACAGCTTTTACTAGCGCTAACAGAAACAACTTTTCTTGAAATTGTGAAGACTGCTAGCTGTTACGCAAATCGTTGCATCCTGAAATCCGCGTCTCAAGCGAGCTGATCTCCGATTTACAAAATTGGAGTTTTTCCGTTTTCTCGTCACTTTTTGATCGCAGTAGTTTCTGTTTTTGCATTTTTTTCAAAATCGCTTGCTCAAGAATTTGTTTTTCCTTTATGGGCAATCTCGGTCCATAAGCTCAATCGAAGGCGCGTTACAATTCAAAGTGCCTCATTTTTGTTTTCGACTCATTTTTGTTTTCCCGAAGTTTTTTTGTCCGGACTCTATGATCTTTGAACTGTGTCTAGAGTCTTGTGTCGCTATAAGCGGCTATCCATCGGGATTCTGCCGGATAAGCGCCTGCTGAAACGAGAGTCTCTCTGAGCAGATGCGATGCACTTTCTGGATCCGAAAAAACGGCCCGAAGATCTACGTGATACCACGCATGGTAGCGCAGCGCGCAGGCGTAGCGGCGATATCACAGACTGCGAATCCTCACATGCGAAACTGTGTAATTGTGTGATTTTGGCTCAGGCTCTGGCTGTACTTTGAAGCGTATTCACAAAATCTCGAACCCTCTGAATAAGAGCTTCGCTGGTAAGCAGAGTAAAGGGCATCAGAAATTCGTTATTGCGTTCGTCCTGCATGTAATATCCAGCGCTGGGATAAAACGGAAGTTTGCATGCCTGCGCCGCTGCGATCAAATTCTTTCTTTCGAAACTGCTGGCAAAGCGCACGCAAAGGTGAAGGGCCGCACTCTGCTTCGGAATTTCGATATTGCCGCGAAATTCTTGAAGCAAGCATTCAAGCAGAATTTTTCGCCGCTCTTCAAAAATTCGTTTGGTTTTCTTCAGGTGCTTTTCCATGTGTCCACCCTGAATAAATTTAGCTAGCGCTTTTTGCTCTAACATGGAGAACTGAATATCGCCGATTTGTCTGGCCTTTTCAAAACTGTTGATCAGTTGCGGCGGTAAAACAAGTACACCGAGGGTTACTAAAGGATAGAGTGTTTTCCAGAAGCTGTATGAGTAAATAACATTGCCGCGTGTGTCCAGGCTCTGCACCGCAGGTAGTGGAGCTGAGCCATAGCTATAGTCGCTATCCCATCCCTCTTCCCATATATAGGTGTCATTCTCTTGAGCCCAATCCATCAGCGCTTTGCGCCTGTTCATTGGCATCACAACTCCCGTGGGGTCCTGGGATGGCGTGACGTAAACAAATCGCGCAGGTCTATTTTGCGCAAAGAGTTCGTCCACAATCATGCCCTGGTCATCGCAATTTATTGGCTGAATCTCTGCTCTAGATAACGCGAACAAATTCCGGGGATCTTCATAACTCGGGTTCTCGATCGCTACTGCGTCACCTGGGTCAACCAGCAACTTGGTGGCGACTGCAAAAGACTCCTTGCAGCCAGCGAAAATCATCACTTGCTCGGGACTGCATTTGAGCCCCTTGTTTCTGCAGAGGAACTCGGCTACTGCAGCGCGGCAGCGATAGAGTCCAAAGGGCTCAGGAATCCAATCGCCGCTTTGAATATCGAATTCCTCGCATTCGCTTATTAGAAGCTGCTTCCAGCTTTTTATAGGCAGTAGGTCTACTGGAGGTGCGCCATAGTTCAGCATTTCGTTTTCTACTGATGTTGCGCCGCTTCCAGCAATGTGGAGAAGTTCTTTTCCGTATTTGGATAAACTTGCATTGCGGAAGTCTCTCTGTGGTGCAACTGCGCCAGTGATTTTAATTGCTCGATTACTTACGAAGGTTCCGCCACCGGCGACAGCAACTGAATATCCCTGACTATTCAAATCCTCATATGCTTTCACGACTGTACTGCGTCCGACTGATAAGGTCTCTGCAAGTGATTGCGTCGATGGTAGCTTGCTTCCCTTTGCCAGAGCCCCAGACAAGATGTGCTCCTTCAGCGCTTTTGAAATCTGAAGGTAGATTGGAATAGGTGATTCGGGATCAAGTGCAATTGGGAATTCCATTTTCTTCCGCTCATCAGTCGACCGAATAGCTGATGAATTTACCACACAAACCCAATAAAGGTCTTTCTTGGTAACCTATAGCAGGGCTTTTACAGCTGGCTAAATATGCAGTTTTTCCTTAAATAAAGACACTCATTTTCAGTTTCTGTATGTGCATTTTCGCTGCAACTGAGTGCTCATTTAGGATGTACTAGCCAGGCTACTACGTGTTGTTGCCATGGGTAGAACGGTGCTCGCCGGAAAGGCGCATGAACACTGGCTTGTGCTCTGTGGGCACGACGCAGAGAATTTTGTTTGGGCCATAGATTTTGTTAGGTTTAAATCACACTTTCATTGCCTTTCGCAAACACCAGGGAGATCCTCTACAAACATCTATCCATCAAGCTTCTTGCCTCTAGTCTTCTTACCATCTTGATGGATCTCCTTGTCTCGTTCACTAACAAACAATCGCGCGTCTTCGCTTTCTGTTAAGAGCATGAGAGAAACGGCAAGCAGTCAGAATGCTGACTATTTGCCGTTTCCCTTGCGGTTCTCTGCTGATTGCAAGACTAACAGGAGAAACATGCGATGAAATTGCGACTCAACAAGTACGACGGCAATCACTGGTTCTTGCTCGGTGAAAACCTTGCTAACGACAGTGGCTTTGTCGCTCACCGGCCCTGCTCTCTGGAAATTCCAGATTCTGAGCGTTGGGACTTCGAGTACACCGTGACTGATCTGGCGAAGAAGTCTGGCATACCGCTGGTGTTCAACCAGATTCGCCATGAAGGTTTCAGCGCTTTCGAGTGCTGGACTGACGACGAGGGCAAGGTTCTTGCTCTTGCCGAGGCTGTAGCAGCTGAGCTGCGGCTGGAACTTCACATCGACTGACCTCTTCAGGCGGCCGATCTTTTGATGAAACCCAGGGCACAAAGTGCCTTCCAAGCAGGAGAAATCATCATGGTTGATCAAACCCTCGATTTCGTTGTCGGCGACTTCAACGAGCTGGTTCGTGATGGGGAGTTCCCGAGCGGACCGGTCTGCAATTTCATCGGGCGCGACCCGAGCGAGCACGCCTGCCTCTTCGTGGACTTCCCCGCCGGGAATTTCGCTGCCGACGACGACATCGTCGACCTGGAGTTCCGTGACTTCGGCACGATCTCGAGCTCCTACTTCGGCGTCGGCGAGCGCATCCGCACCGAGTTGACCCGGCTTGCGGCTCGGGGCTTCGACGTGAGCGCCTTCGAAAAGGGGATCGCCGACTCGCTCGCCAGCACTTCCTCGTACAGCCATCTGCTCGATGAGTCCGGTCTGGTCGCGGTGGATCCCTCCGTCTGTGCCGACATCGACAAGGCCTTCTTGCTGCAGTTCCAGGTCGACGGCGACATTCGCACGGCCAACTGGTTCCTCGACGAACTCGTCAATGCCCGGCGTGCGTTCGAGCGTGACAGCAAGGTCGAGGCTCGTACTCTGAAGTCCACCGACGAGACGGACTCCAGCAACTCGCTTCGTGGCTTCATCACGTTCGCGGCCGACCCGTCCGAGCTGCGCGAGAAATCGCGTGCTGCTCTCGAGCGTGTGCAGTCGCATGTCGAGGCGCGCGATATGAGCGCAGCGGCGCGCGTTCTCAACGAGGCGAAAGCCTTCTCCGGGCGCATGCATCTCCTGTCGTGCCTGATTCGCCGCGGCACGCTCAGCGAAGTTTCGGCTTCCTGAGCGCAGACGCCGCAGAATGGGAGTCACCGCTGGTGGTGGCTTCGTTGGCAAAACTTCCAACTCAAGGTGAAAGATGAATCAGTCCAATCTTGCCGTCGCGATGCACGTCAGCGCGATTACGATGATCAACGCGGCTCTCGACGGACCCCCGGTCACGCTGCTGAAGCTCGACCCGCCGGACGAGGAAGCGTTCGTTCACTTCGCTGGCACCGACGCTGTCGCCGAAATCTCCGAACAGGAGATGCGGCGCCAGATCACCGTCGCTGTCAGCGGCTTCGTCGCCGAGCGCCTCTTCGACCCCGAGAGCCAGATGACCAGCTTTGGCTCCGAGATGGACCAGGCCAGGGAGCTTGCGCTGCGCTGTGCCGACACGACGAAGCCCAACTGGCGCTGCGAAAGCCCGGACTATGACCGGCAGATTCTGGTGGATTGCATGGTGAATGCCTGCAATCTCATCAACGACAATCGCGGGCTCATCGACACGATCAGCGCCGAGCTGCAGCGCGATGGTGAACTCACGAGCGACCGTCTGCAGCAGATTCTCGCTGCCTGATCGCTTCACGATTCTGTCACACTGAAACACAGGAGCAAAACATGAGCAATGGTTTCCGTCCGTCCGTCGTCGTCGACAACCGCGACTTCGAGCGCCCCGTCTTCGGTCGCCTGCGCCGTGTCGAGGAGTTCAACGCGCGCTTTCGGCTGATTCGCAACCAGGTGCCGGCCATCTACGTGCCGCCCGTGGCGAGCTTCGCCGAGGCGCTCGCGGCCGTCGCTGCCGGTGGGCTTATGCCCCCGGTGTTGCGTCCGGCTGTCAACTCGCGTCGACGCTAGTCGCCGCAAACAGAGAGTCACCATCCGTGGTGACTCTCAGATGTTTTCTGCAAGGGAGAAATCTCATGTCTGGAACAATAAGTTACAAAAAGGCGCGACACTGGTGTCACGAACAACACCGTCGTGTCGGTCAGGACTACGAGGGCAAGAGCTACGGCGAAGGTCATCTCGACATTGTCGCCAGCTTCGCTGTTGCGTTCGGCTTCGGTGACGACCTCGAAGTCATGATGGGCTGTCAGGCTCATGACGTGCCGGAAGACACGGGGCGTTCGGTGCGCGACATGTACAATGTCGGCTTCCCGGCGACCGTCTGCGCCATCGTCGATTGCCTGAGCGATCCCAAAACGGGTACTCGCGAAGAGAAGAAGAAGATCAGCCTTCCGCGCATCGCTTCCAATCGCAAGTCCATCATCGTCAAGCTCTGCGACCGCGGTGCCAACGGCGTGAGCAGCCGCAAGAACAAGCCCGAGAAATTCCAGCGCTATTGCCAGGAGTATCCCGAGTTCCGCGCCGCTCTCTATGACCCCAGCGACTTCGAACTGGCGCCGCTCTGGTCGTTCCTCGATGGGCTCTTCAGCTTCAAGCAGAGCTGAGCATCAAGCGCATTCGCTAGGCTAGAAAGAAGCACGGGGCTGGCAGTCTTTGACTTGCCAGCCCTGCGCTATTTCGCTTTTTGTATTTTAAACGCTCTAAGAAAGCCCGTTCCAGAGCTAATTTGCATCGGCCCAGTCCAGAAAAACTTGAATTCATGAGCCCAAACTTTCTAAAGTGGAGACTGCTCTTAGTTCAATTTCTTTTCTTTCGAGGCAATCAGGAAAACTCTCAAATCCAACTAGCCTGAATCCTGTTGCTTCTAAGTCCATCTTCTCGGATTTGGAAATCTGGACTTACCTGAGAGCAAAGCAAACAAAATAGAAGCTTCAAATACGGAGTTCTGCCATGGAATGGCTCAGAGCACTTCATCCCGACTACTGGTTCTTCCGTCAGACGCGCAACTCATTCGAGCGCTACTGGGGGGAGGGCCAGGGGTGGAACGGCTTCTTCAGCTCATGGTTCAACGGGGCTTGCGTTTTCTTCGTCATCTTCGCGGTGACTTTGATGCGCTCTCCCGAGTTCGTCTTCACCTGGGTTCCCTTCGCAGCCATCGGCGTTGCGTCGCTCTTCATCTCATTCTTCCTGATTCCCATTTCAGCGGCCGTCATGCTGATGGGCGCTATGGCTCGGGAAGAAGTGAAGAACCGTCGCGAAAGCCATCGCCGCTTCAACGAAGCGCTCTGGCGCATGGCTCGCCGTCGCTGCCCTGAGGATAAGGAGAAGAAGGACTGAAGGTTTTGCGAGAGGGGCTGCAAATGCCCCTTTCGCATCCTTCTTTCTTTCCGTTTGATCTATTTAGGCATATAGTATAAAGCCTCATTTTTTTCTTGAATTGGATTTTGCCCTGAGAATCCAAAAAGATGAAAAAGCAGAAAAAGTGACGCAAAGCTTTCGCTCTGCGCCACTTTCTCTTGCCTCAGCAGTGTGTGTTTAGCACCTTGCTGGAACTACACCGGTTCAACCCGTGAGTTCGTCTTTGCTCCAGAGCGACTCTTGTACGACCTTGCCGTGTTTGTCTTTGAGTGCGATGTAGTAGCAAGGTCCGCCGCAGGGAACCACAGCTTGGACGTATTCGGTAAGCACCTCGCCGCCGGGAAGAGTGTAGCGATGAAGTTTGGCGACGATGTGTCCGATGCCTTTGATGACGCCGGCATCTTGCACTCGCGCGACAGGAACCCGACGCCAGCGGTTGAAGCGCTTGCGCTTGCCGTCAGCGAAGACCTGTACGCCGAACTCGCGGACCTTCTGTTTCCTTGTCACGAGCTTCTTTGCCCAATCGTTCAGTCCGAAGTATTGTGGAACGCGCATGACTCTGCCTCCAGGTTAGTGTTTGTTTGAACTGGTATGAAAGCCGAGCCAGAAGAGAGGGTCGAGTATTGTATCGACCCTCTCTCTGGTTGTCGTGTGCTTAGCGCTTGCTGCGCTTCAGCTTGCTTGCGCCAAAGAGAACAAGCAGCAGTACAGAGCTACCGCCGACAGTGGCAAGTAGGATGTACAGCGGATGCCAGACAAATGGCGCGGACTTCTTTGCGTCGACATCGGTGTGTCCCTTCGTGGACAGCTTCTGAGCGTCGGCGAGCTGCTTAGCACGCTGAACGGCAATCTTCATCAGATGCTCGTGAGCGGCTTGCAGTTGCTCGTCGTTTTCACCCATGATGGCTTGACCACGAGGTTGGTTCACAACCTTGTCGGGCATGATGCCCTTGTCTGCGATGTTGGAACCGTTCGGCGTGAGATAGCTGAGGTTTGTGACCTGCAGCACCCCACCGTTCGGCATTCCTTCCCGAGTGTAGCCCACTGCTTTTCCGAAAGTGTGGGTTCCGATGACATAGGCTCGTCCGTTATCCTTCAGAGCACCGGTGGTGATTTCCGAAGCACTTGCAGTTGAACCGTTGGTCAGCACCACCATTGGTACCGTCTGCAGGAAGTGTGTGAACATCGCCGCGTCCTTCGGCATTCGCGACTCAAGGTAATGCGGCACAGGAATCACGTTGTAACGAGTCTCCTGAACGCTGCGGTCCTGCCGAGTCGTGGTAGCAGTCACGGTGCCATTCTCAAGGAACGCCGACGAGACCGAGAGTGCCATGGTCACCAGCCCCCCCGAGTTGTAACGCAAGTCGAAGACAAGCCCGTTGATTTGTCCTTGCGACGCTTCCCAGGCCTGTCCCAGCGCCTGCATGAACTCGCCTACCGTCTCTTCCGAAACGAAGGTGGGCAGCCGAATGTACAGGATGTTGCCGGGAAGCATACCAAGCGCGACTTCATCCTCACCTTGCGGTGCAAATGTCAACTCGACGGTTTGCTCTGCACCATCCATCACCGCAACGATGGCCAGCTTCTCCCCTTCCTTGCCTTTGAGCAGGTCGGAAACCTGGCTGGCGTTGAGCGTGTCGAGTTGCTTGCCATTGACTGACTTGATCACATCACCTTCCCGCAACTTGGACAGCATCGCTGGCGAGTTGAAGGAGAGGTTGTCGATGTGCCAGAGGTTGTCGCTGTGCTTGCGAACGAGCATGCCGACGCTGAGCATGCCTTCCTTGTGCGCCTTTTCTTGGGCCTTCAGGTCGCTAGGTGCGTAGTAAACGGTCCAGCGGTCTTTCAAGCTGCCGAGCATGTCCTTGATGGCTGCGTCGAGGTCTTCCGGCGTCTTCAGCTTGCCCTTGTATTTGTTCTGCCAGGACGCCCATTCGTTGAGCTTGTAGGGGTCCTGATATTCCTTGCCGACCTTCGCCCAGACAGCCTGGTAGAGCATCTCGAACATCGCAGGTGTCATCTGCGGCTTGCCCGGCTTGCCGATTTTGGGTCCGGGAATGATGATGATCTCTTCGTCTTCGTCTTCGGTCGGCTCTGCCTGCTGCTGAGGCATCGTCACAGCGGGCTTGTTGTTCTCCTGAGACGGCGGCGCGAGGCTCTCGTCTTGCGGGACCTGCGCATTGGCAGTGCCCATGCTCAGGGTCAGCAGCAGAGCGGCGATTGCAGTTGTGATTTTCATAAAACAGAATCTCCTGTGAAAGAAAAACGGGGAGCCAGCCCAATGCTGGCTCCCCTGGTTGAGTTCGAGACCTTGCGGTCTCAGCACGAGAAACTTAGTTCTTGTTGCGTTCCTTCAGTTCCTTCTCGAACTCCTCATGATGCTTCTTGAGTTGTTCGTCGCGCTGAGTGCGCGTGTCTTCCACTGCCTTTATCATCGGAACGATGAGTTCCTTCGCCTTGTCGAGTTGAGCGTCGACCTTGGGGTCTTCGCCGCGCTCGATTTTGACGTTGGGAATCACACCGATCCAGTCGTTGGGAGTACGACCGGGGATGAATTCAAAGCTCGTGACATGGAGACTGCGGCCGAAGGGCAACTTCACTACGGTTTGACCAACGCCCTTACCAACGGTCGGCATGCCGACAACGGTGGCGCGGTGATTGTGTTGCAGAGCACCCGAGAGAATTTCGGAAGCACTTGCCGAGCCCTCATCAACCAACACCACGATGGGCATGTCGGCGGGGATGATGAGCTTGGTGCGAGGACCAGCCGAGATTTCCAGGTTGTTGGGGTCGCTGGCGGACGGAGAAATGTTCTGTACGAACTTTTTGTTCAGAACGATTTCTTCTTCGGTGATGCGGTCACCGTTGCGAGACCGAGTCACAAGAATCGGACCATCTTCCATGAGCATGCCGCACATCGTCAGGACAGCCGTCAGGCTACCGCCGGGGTTACCGCGCAGGTCGAGGATGAGACCCTTGCCCTTAGCTGCCTTCTTCAGTGCGTCATTCATTTCCTTGACGGCGTTTTTCGACATGAAGTCGCGCAGACGGACATAGGACATGCCGTCGCCCAGGTCTTTGAACGTTGCATCCGGAACCGTCACCTTGGCGCGACCGACAGTCACATCCAGGGTTTCAGTCTTGCCATCAGTCGTTCGTTCAATCGTGAGCTTGACTGAGGTGCCTTCCTTGCCCTTGATGGACTTGATGGCTTCAGTCATTTGCATGCCGTTCACGTCTTTGTCGTCGACCTTGCGGACGATGTCGCCAGGCTTCAACCCTGCCTTTTCAGCAGGTCCACCTTCCAGAGGCTCTTCGATGAGCAAGTGGTTCTCATTGCTGATGGCGATTGCTTTCTTCACGTCCTCAGGCTTCGAGTCCTTCGGCAGTGACTTGACGATTTCGGCAAGCTTGTTCAGCTTCATCGTCGCGCCGATGCCGATGAGCGTGGCGTCGACCTGGTTGGCTTCGGCTTGGGTGGCTTCCTTGTCGAAGCTGTAGTCGAAGCGTTGACCGAGAGACTGCATCATCTTGAGAATGGCTTTGTCAGTGCCTTCCTCAGTTTTGAGTTCTCCGGTCTGGTCGAACTTATGTTCCCACTCCTTGGTGAAGGCGGCGACCTTCTCCGGAGTGCTGAGTTCGATGTGCAAGTCACGGATCTGCTCGAAGGCAGCCTTGTAGAGGGACGGACCATCGAACGCCGCTTGGGGCTTCGCCACCGGAGGTGGTGCCGCCGGGCTGTTGATGACAGGACCGCCTGCGGGAGCTTGAGCGTTCACCGGGGCGGTGTAGAAGATGCTGCCGACGGCGAACGCGCCGAGAGCAATAAAGCTCAAAAGTGTCTTTTTCATTTGGATTCTCTCCAATCTAGTGGTGTTGCGACTGACTGTCGCGGGATAAAAACTCCAGAGAAACGCCAGAGTCCCCGCACCGCATTTGGTGCGAGGACTCTGGCTCGATGCTGACTCGGGAAAAGCTCAGGGGTCCTCAGTGAATTACCGAGGACCCCTGTTGCGGTATTGAACGATTCTTAGCGTCTCGTTCGTCTTGGTTAGTTGAGCGGTCGTGGCACGATGCGCTCGATTTCGCGCATCAGAGTGAACTGCTCTTCGCTGGTGAGTTCGCTCTTGCTGTAGAGAGCGCGTTCCAGTTTGGAGAGTGCACTGACCGTGATGGTCATCAGCTCGAGGCGGTCATCATGCATCGAGAAGAACTGCTCAAGCGGGATGGCCACTTCCGAAGTCGGTACAGCTTCGATGCACAGGTAGCTGCGCAAAGTGCCCGAGATACGGAAGAGGTGTTCGTACTTCAGACCACCAGCAGACTGTGCATCTGCCATGACCTGATCGAACTCCATCCAGGCGCGTTCAGCTGTCGTCACCGGGCGACGCGGACGCACGCGGCACCAGAGCTGCCAGAGCAACCATGCAGGCAGCAGCGAGAACGCCAGATAACCCGCATATTTCAGCGGTTGCACCAGCGCCGGCTTAGGACTCTCCTTCAAGTCCATGTCGCCGGGCAGCAGTTCCTTTGCTGCTTCGGTAGCGATGTTTGACATCTCCACAACAAAGTCAGGTGAGCTGACCGGCCGCCAGTTGGGGGTCTTACCGTCGGGCAGCAGCTCGCTGGCGAAGTGGAAGTCGCAGTTGAACACGAGCACCGGTTTGATTACCCAGCTGCGCAGTAAGAGCTGCACGCGCCAGATGGTTTTCTCACCTTGCTGCTCTTGCACTACCGATGGTGCCCCGACAAGTTCGAAGTCCGAGCCCTCCGAGCTTAGCGTCTTGCGACGAATCGCTTCGAGGTTGACTTGCACGTTCTTGTCCGCGGACACCACCATCGTCACGGGAATCAGGTCGCCGATGCGGTAACCGAAGTTACGCGGTGAACCGACGGCGATGATGAGGCGCCCCGAGTCCATCGACTTGACCATCGGGTTCTGGGGCGCCGGAGCCGCAGCTTCTTGCTGCGGTGGAAACGGGAAGCCATCGTCTTCCGACTGGGCCATCGCCGGGCTGTTGCCAGCGGCGAAGAACCCAATCGCGAAGAGGGCGGCGAACATCATAGAAAGGAATTTGTTGTTTTTCATGTGTTTACCTTTCAGCAGTGACCTGTGAACAGGTCGAGGATTTTGGGGATGGCTGCATCGCCCTCTTCGGTGCTCACAACCATCGTCTGGCAGAGACGTTCTTCCAGAGCAGAGAGGATTTTCGCCTCGTGCTTCTTGAAGTTGTCGCTGTAGATACGGCGGGTGCGGGCGTTATTCCAGATGAGACGAGAGCGGCCGCTGTAGTCCTGAATCCGGTAGAAGCAGCCCAGGAAGCCGAGCATGCCCGGCAGTGGGGGAAGCTCGCGCTCACGACGGTCTTGCACGTAGATGCAGACCACGTCGTGATAGCAAGCGGCGTTGCCCAGTTCACGCCAGTCTTTCTCACTCATGTCTTCGAAGTCGGAGACGATGAAGACGAGCGAGCGTTGCGTCGGCAATCCGCTGAGCGCTTTAGACAACCCGTCACCTTGCTGCTCGATTGCAGTGGGTGCGTAAGGGTCGCATTCGATGATTGATTCCAGCGCAGGGTAGAGGGTGCTCATCGCCTGACGGCAAGGCAGGTCCTGAAGTACGGCATCACGCGAGTACAAGATGAGCCCCGCTTTGTCACGGGTCTTGTCCAGCGCGAAGTAGATGGACGCAGCCATCTCCGCAGCCACGTGGCGCTTGGTCGTGCGCACCGTGCCGAAATCCATCGAGTGGCCGGCTTTCACCAGCACCACGCTCCGAATTTCCTTCTCTTCCTGATGAACGGTACGCCAGATGACATCGTCATCGGTAGCGCGTGCCGTCATTGCCCAGTTGATGTGGCGTGGGTCGTCACCATCTTCGAATGGCACGAACTCCACGTAGTCAGCCCCCGGACCGCGATAGCGACTCTTGCGCTCTCCGACACCGGGCATCGGGTTTTCCGACTTCCAGTTGATCGGAATAGCGCAGAACGCGATGCGCTGGAGAATGTTTTCAATCTCCAGTTCGGTCTGTGTTTTCATAAGATTGGTCCTCTCAAAAACGTTGCCCTTTCTAACGGCTGGCGATGTGCCAGCTCGCGAGACAGGTCTGAGAAAAGAAGCAGGCCAACCCGCTACCCATGCCACCGATGATGGTGGCATGGGTGGGCAGGCGACGAGCCTGCTTTGACGGGGGCTTAGCCCTGGTAGTCAGCCAGGTTGTTGTGGAACGGCACGCCGGCGACCAGCGCCTTGACGGCATCGTCCGTGGTGTACTTGCCGTCCATGCGAGCCTTGCGGTTCAGGATCAGGCGGTGACGGAGCACAGAGCCAGCGACGTACTGGATGTCTTCCGGCAGCACGAAGCTGCGGCCCATGTGGAAGGCGCGCACCTGTGCGGTGATCTGAACAGCCTGGTAAGCACGAGGCGAGCCACCGACCTGCACCGCTTCGGCAAACTTCTTGCCTTCGGCACCGGTCAGCGAGACGAACTTGGTGAACATCTGGTCCGACGGACGGCTGGCATCCACCAAGTCCAGGATGTAGTCCTGGGCGGCAGAGCTGACGTGCACTTCGTTGATGGCGGCGCGAGCAGCCAGCACTTCGTTCACCGTCACGTCCGCGACGATGTCCTTGTGCGGGTCGCTGCCCTTGAGCGTCTTCTGGTTGTTCAGCATCGCCTTGTAAGCATCACGAGGAGCGTAGCCCATCGTGACCTTGAAGAGGAAGCGGTCCAGCTGCGCTTCGGGCAGCGGGTAGGTACCTTCCTGCTCGATCGGGTTCATGGTGGCGAGCACGCAGAACAGGTCGGGCATGCGGAAGGTCTGACCGGCGAGCGAGGTGCTCTTTTCCGCCATGGCTTCCAGCAGAGCCGACTGCGAGCGAGGAGCAGCACGGTTGATTTCGTCCGCCAGGACGATGTTGGCGAAGATCGGTCCCTTGCGGACGCTGAATTCCTGCGTCTTCTTGCTGAAGACTTCCGCACCGACGATGTCGGACGGCAGGATGTCGGGCTTCATCTGAATACGGGACCATTCGGCGCCTTCGATGGCGCGACCGAAGCCGCGAGCCGTCACCGTTTTGGCCAGACCGGGCAGACCTTCGAGAAGGACGTGACCGTCGGCGTAGAGAGCGTAGGCCACGAGTTCGGTCATGGTCGGGTAACCGATGACGACCTTGCGGACCTGGGTCAGGGTGCGGCTGATCGGGTTGATGATGGTGTTAGCAGTCATGTTCAAAACTCCAGTGAAAAGGTTTGGCTCGAGTGTTCGAGCGATAAGCCAGCGCAAAGAAGCGGAGTCAACACGACTCCGCTCTGGGGGAAGAAACTGCAGCAGGCACTCACCTGCTGATTTGTGCTCAGTCCTTCTTGCGCACTAAACCGGCAATGGAAAGAATCACCGCGAGACCGAGCGCCGCCCCACCGAAGTAAGGGAAAAGCGGCGTACCGCGCATTTCAATGCGCGAACCACCAACTTCGTTGCTCCAGTCAATCGCGATTTTTTGGCTGCCAGGAGTCGTGTCCACGTGGTGGTACGACCCGTGCGTCATCGCAGCCAGCTGACGCAGGTTGTCTTCCTCGTAAGAGGTCGTGATCACTTTGTCCTCAGCCTTCATGTAGCCCGTGAGCTTGCCGTCCACATAGATGGGGATAGCGTTGGCTCCCGGCATGCCGAGTCCGATGATAACGACCTTCACGTTTTGCTTGTTGAGTTCCTCAACGACTTTGGCAAGCTCGTCCGGTTTCCCGTCGAAGCCGCCGTCAGACATGAGGATGAGCACCTTCTTTTTAGACGGGTCAGCATCGCGCTTGAACATCTCGAGCGCTTCGTTGATGCCGTTGTCGTAGTGCGAGCCTTCGCCCGGTGCATTTCCCTGAGTCACCCAGTTTCTGACAATGAAATCCAGAGCAGTGAAGTCGGGGGTCAAGTCCGCCTGAGGGAAGCCCTTTTCGGCGTAATTGACGATGCCCAACTGGTTGCCCTGAATCGATTGCATCACTTTGAGAATCTGGTACTTCGCCATGTCGAGTCGGCTACCCCAGGGCTGATTCAGGTCGGGTTTCTGTCCAGCGTCAGCTGGCATCGATTCCCGATAATCTTCAGCAGCCATAGAGCGAGAAACGTCCAGGACGACTACGGCTTGCACCGAGCCGTCTGAGACGCGCTGCTTGGTCAGGTTCGTTGTCGGACCCATCGCAGCGATGACGAGTAAAGCACCCACGCAGAAGATACCGAGCATGTGGATCCAGCTCGGCAGCGTGCGTTTTTGAGTTTGCTGGAAGCGTTCCAGCAGGTTTTCTGTGCCGTAAACTCGCTTTGCTTGCATGCGCAGCTTGTGCCCGGCGTAGAGCGCCGCGCCCAGAACTGGCAGCAAGAGAGCGAGCCAGGCAAATTCCATGTGAGTAAAATGCATGGCTTGTTCCTCCTGCCAGTTAGATGGCGTTAGGGTTGCTCTTGCCGGAACCAGGACCAGGTTTGCTGCCCGGAGCTGGCTCGTTTCCTTCTTTTCCTTCTTTGTCGCCGGGCTTGCCTTTGCCCTTGCCCTTGCCTTTCCCTTCGCCCTGTGCGAGAGATTGGTTCTTCTTGAACAACAGCTCCAGGTTGTGTTTGACCACGCTGGACTGGTCGCTCAGGCGACTGATGTCGTTGCTGGTAAGCGGTTCGTCCACGAACAGCTGGCTCAGCTGCTCGCTTTCAATGCTTCCCGGGTTGAGTTGGATGCTCTCCTTGAAAGCTTTCACCGCGAGTTCGGGCTTCTGCTTCATCAGGTAGAGAATCGCTTTCTTGCTCTGAGCAAGCGCAGCGAGTTCAGTGGAACGGCTCGGGTAGAGCTTGGATTCCGTGCTCTCTCGTTGCGCCATGGATGCGTAGGCATCGAGGCTCTTGTCGAAGGCAAGCATGGCCTCATCGACCTTGCCTTCCTTCATAGCAGCGATGCCATGGTTGTAGGCAATGACCTGGGGCGACTCCCACGAGTTGAGTTTGCTCGACCCGAAGAGCAGCACGCCTCCAAGCACTGCGGCGAGCACCAGCCCGGTGAGCTGGCGCCATTTCTTGAACATTTTCATAGGTGTAGGCTCCTTTTGGTTAGACCAGCTCGCGGGTGACGAGCACCGACGCGGCTAGCAGGAGAAGAGAAAGAACCGACGCCGCAGCGAAGTACTGGTAGGCGTCCTGGTAGACCGTGCTGCGCTCGAGCACGACCTGCGATTTTTCGAGTTGATCGACCACCGATAGCGCCTCTGCCATTTGCTTCGCGTCTCCGACAGCGAAACATTTGCCACCGAGGGCTGCGACAATCTTGCGGAGTGGTTCAGTTTGGCTGCTCGTGAAGTCCGACGGGTTAGTCCAGTCCTCACCGATGCCGAGGACATAGATTTTTCCGCCGACAGCCTTCATCTCTTTCACGAGCTCGGCCATCCGCTCATCTGAAATTGGAGCTTCACCGTCCGTGACCAGAATCAGGACTTTGGTTTTGGCTTTGCCCCAGGTTCGGAAGTGCTCGATGGCTGTGGCGATTGGTCCGGTAGGACTTTCGAAGTTGGTGCCACCGCCGGTGTTCTTGCTGATCAACTCGGCTTTACGGATGATGATCTTCAAGTCGTCTGTCATCGGGTAGTGCCGATAGGTCTTGTCGTCGAAGACAGTGAGACCGACGCGGTCACCAGCTCGCTTTGAGACGAACAGTTGCACTGCGTATTGTGCCAGGTCCAGTCGCCGGAATGTTCCTTTGTCTGGGGGCCAGTTGAGGTCTTGCGGAGGGCCGGCCTGAATCGCGCCACCCATCGAACCCGATTGGTCAACGCTCAGCAGGACATCCCGCGTTTCGACGTGCCGCTGCTCAACGCTTTCTTTGAACACAGGCCAGGCGAGCAGCCCGGACAGAGAAGCGATGAGGCAGAGGTAGAACAACGAAGGCAGCCAGCCGACCAGTGGGAAGCTTCGCAGGTTGGTGTGGATACCGACCTGTGAGTGCTGCACTGCGGGCTGCCTTCTGCTTCGAGCCCAGAGTACTCCGAGCCCGATGAGTCCAGTCGCGATGCCGACGACCGGATGAAGAAAGATTGGTACATGCATGTGTTTTCTCCGGTTGAGGAAAAAAGTTGCCAGCCACACACGGGCGGCTTGCTGGTGAAAAACGGTCCTTCTTGCGAGGGACTAGAGAAGCAGCTTGCTCCTCTTAAACAGCCTTGGTCAGATTCCAGTGAGCGGTTTAGCTCTGTGCACTCTTTTAGAGGCAATCTGTTAATTGAACTTTTTTGGGAACGCTTTTGGGGGCTGGTTTCTGAGGGGGGGCTGGGATTTGTTAACTGGGTAATTACAATATTAAGAAGAGCGTTTACTTCAATGCAAAATATTAATTGCTCAGTATGCCCTTGGGCGTAGGGGTGATAGACGTGGCAAAAAAGGCTGTAAAGCCCCAAATATTAGGAATTTGTTGTGAGATGGCTTTTGATATTGAATGGTCTCATTATCGCTTTCTAAGTAAAACTCTGATGCCCAGCGTATTAGCGCGGCTTACCAAATCGATATTTGCTCAGTTCTCAAGAGGTTTTCTGAGAGGCTCGCTTCGTTAGGCCGTTAATGAAAATCGTATTTTACGAATGGCTGTAAGTCAGCTGAGAGTGGCTGTTTTGGATCCTATGTATAGGATTTTTCTTCTTGCGGTTCGGAAGAACTTTCGAGCTGGTGTTTTTGATTGTTGTACTAAAGCGCGTAGTATGATTTGGGGCAGGGGGCAGGCAAGCAACTCCTGATCATATAGATCAATTTGGAATCCTGGGGGCGAGGCCATCCCTTTGGGATCCGAAACCTCGGACGCGACCATCCTGGCGACATCGTGAGCACTATACAAATCCCGCTAGCCTTCGAAGAGATGGCTAGCGCAAATCACGTATATGCTGGCAGCTAGGGAGCAGAATCAAAAGGAGGATAATCTTTAGTGGCTGTCATAGCTGCGATAGCGACCGGTTCAGTAAAAAACCTGACATCTCCGACCCGAGCAACAGCCCGAGAAGTCATGCAGGTCTAGCTCTTCAGCCGATCTGGAACGCTTGAAATTGTTCTTGGTTTCGCTTGTCTAAACAGGCTATCTTCGAGTCCTACCTGTTATTCCTCTCTCTTCTTTCGAAACCCGGCAACTTCAAAGCAACCCGAACAATTTAACTCCCGTTTAGTGCGCTTTGATGTGTGCCGATTCGTATTGAATGTGGGATTTCAGGTCTAGTACTTCAGGCAAACGTCTGGAGTCTGTCTGTTCTAAACGGTTCTAAGAACCAAACCCAGAAAGGCAAATACCTATGTCCACCACCAACATTCCCTCCGCTCTCGCAACGTTCCAGGGCGCTCTCGCTGCGTACGAAGCCGCCAAGGCTGACCTGCACACGAAGCACCTCGCTGCCGAAGCCGCCGTCTCCAACGCCGTTTCCGGCGAGGCTGCTGCTGCTCTCGCGTCGTCCGCTGCTGCCAGCTCTGTCGGTTTCTCGGCTCTGACCGGTGAACTCGCCCTGCTCGCGGTCGCCACCGGCACCGGCAACGTCGACAAGGACACTGCGTCTGCGAAGATCGCGGAACTCGATGCCTCGCTCAAGGCCTTCGAAGTGGCTCGCGCTGCTCTCGACAAGGCCCGCGCCGGCCTCGATTCCGCCGAAGACTACGAGCGCACCCGCGCTCTGGCTCTTCGCGCGCGCCTCGCCGCCATCGTCGGTGATGCGAAGAAGTAAGCGGTAAACCTGCGCTTGACGCAGTAACACGCTAGACTTCGGTCGTGTGGTGGAGTGCCTTCGGGCATTTCCATCACATGACTTTTTTCGATTGTCATACTATAACGTTGCGTAGAACAATATCCTTTTGTATTCCTGATGCCAATTTAGAGAACTAATGCTCTTGTATGTTCTTTGTGAAATTCGGCTTGGGTACGAGTCTTCTCACTCTTGCTTGCTAGAGTCAGCTGCCTCACGGATGCTTTGTTGAAGTTGGAAAGCCGGTCAAATTTTGGGTCTCTTTCACACGTGATTTTCACTGGACCGGACTATTGTGATTTTGTAAGTCGATGAGGTCACAATCTCAGGCGATCTTCTTAAGTCTGGCTATTTTGCGAGCTCTTCTGGTCATTTTGCCTTTGTTTGTAGGTCTTGCATTCTCGTTTCCAGCCATATTGAGGGCGCTTTGCCAAAGCCCTTCTAAGTGGCTTCCAACCTGCTTCCAAGAATTTGCCGTATTGCCAGCGGCTGTCACATCAAAAGCTGGTAGTTCAACTGCAATTTCAAGTTCCGTTGAAGCAAAGTTGATTGAGCTAAGCTCTACTGCTGAAAGCATGATAGTCGAGGATCTCACTATGGCCGATTAAGTTCAAACTGATAGTCCTTTCCTCTTCCTAATACAGCAGTTAGGCCGAAAGAAACGCAACGCGTTGGGACGGACTTCATTCGGCATAGTTAAACAAAGGGATTCTCGGATCGTTTTGTAGCGGCTGAATATAGGGCTTAAGCACTCATTCAGTAGATAATCTCTGAATTGCTTTTTCAGACAGATGACTTATGTCTTTACAGAACAGTCGTGAAGTTCTGCATTTGAAGCCGTTCTTGCACTGTTCTTTCTGCTTTGCACACGTGCATATGAATGCAATATATTTCTGCAGATTTTGCAGTATTGGCCTGTGCTTCCCAAGCCGCTTGTATAGCCAATATATCTGCTTTTGCGCTATTGGATGAAATGAGAAAATCCGCTAGCTCTGATAACGCATAGCTCCACTAGTCAAGCGGAGATAAAACCACTTAAATAAAGGTTTTGTTCAGGATCTCAAGGAGCCTGTTGTTTGCTGTGTTGGCAGCGATTTTGGCATGGAATGTGTGTGCGACCAGTGCCTGTAACAATGTCAAGTTCCCGTAACTATATGCTGATCTGTTCCAACCCTTTTGGTTAGGGTGATGTTCCAACACGTCTTCTCTCTCGAAAACCACAACGCAGCAACCCCCACACGATTTCTACCTCAAGTCAAAAATTTGCAAAACAACGATCAACAGGTCGTGCGGGGTGTTTCGGTTGAGAGTCGGTGTTGAGTTTCTCATGGTTGCATCTTCGGTTGCAGCCTAACCAGTGGACAGCAGCGCTGTGAAGCGTTGTGTTCTCACAACCTCTAACTGGAGAAAGTGAATGTTCCAAAATTTGCAACGTCTCATTGTGGGGATGATGCTGCTGCTTGTCGCAGCCATCGCCCCCGCCTCGGCACAAGCCGCGAGTAACTGGCTGCCGAAGTTCGACCCCGCCACCCACGTCTACGTGGACCCGGCGCTCGAACATCATTCCTCCTATCCCGTCGACTTCAGCGGCATGAACGACGAGGTGAAGACTCTTCAGAAGGCTCACAAGCTCGAGGTCTTCGTCATTGCCGTCGAGCGCGACTACGACTTGAACACCACCGGTGTTCCTGCTCGTGATGTGGTCGACGACCTCGTTCCGCGCTGGTCCGGGCTGTCGAACTTCCCGAACCAGAACTTCATGGTCGTGGTCTGGGTCCGCAACGCGCAGAACCCCAACAAGGGTTCGGTCGCTGCTTACTCCGGTCCTACGCTCGTGAGCTATGGTTTCGACCACGCGCGACTGAGCGACAAGATCAACGGTCCGGTGACGCCTGCGCTGAAGCAGTTCATGCCGTCGAATCCTCGTGCGGCGATGCTGCAGGTGATCAAGAACGTGAACAGCGGCATCGACCGGACGATCGCGGCTCGTGAAGCTGCCGAGCAAGACCGCATTCGTGCCGAACAGGCTCGTCAGGCCGCCGAGCGTGATGCTCAAGCGCGTGCCGAGCAAGACCGCATCGACCACGAGAAGGCTGTCCTCGATGCTGCCGAGCGTCAGAAGCAGATGACCACCATCGTGATGATCGGCGTGCCGAGCGCTGCGGTGATCGGTCTCTTCCTCTTCCTGTTCCTGCGTCTGCGTCGCGCCAAGGCTCGTGCCGAAGCGCTCATCAAGGACACCGAAGAGAAGTTCAACAAGTCCAACGGCAACTACATCGAGCTCGAGGGCGAGTACAAGCCGTTCCTCGTCTCGCAGGGCACCGACTGGAAGTCGAAGTTCAAGAACAAGACCCTCAAGGTCTATACCGAGGCGGTCGGCTTCTGGGCGAACCTCAGCGCTCAGAACGAAGTGGCGAAGGCTCTACTCGCCGAAGCCAAGGCCGCTGCTGCCAAGGCGAACATCTTCAGCGTCGCCGGCGCCGAGCGTGCCATCGCCCTGCTGACCACGGAGAAGGTCACCATCAACGGTGACAAGATCCCGGTCGAAGACCGCGACTACTTCGGCAGCGAAGTGACGCAGACCGTGCTGACGCCGGAGGAACTCTTCGCCTCCATGGCCGACCTGTTCAGCAAGACCGGCCAGGCCCTCGGCTCCATCCGCAAGAGCTTCCGCGGAGCGGAGACGAACCGTCAGGAAATCGAAGCCATCACCAAGGCGGTCGACGACCTGCGCGCCAGCATCAAGGAGAAGGGGCTCGACTTCTCGCCCTACGAGCCGCGCTATCAGAAGATCAAGGCGGACCAGAAGGCGTTCCTGGATATCCTCCAGAGCGACCCGCTGGCGGCGTTCTCGGACTCCGAGACCGTCGAGAAGGAAGCCGAAGCGCTGAAGGGTGACATCGAGCATGCCCTGAAGCTGAAGGACCAGTTGGGCGGCACCGAGACCGAGCTGAAGAACGCGCGCAAGCGTGTCTCTGAAGTGCGGGCTCAGAAGGCCGGCTACAACTACCCGGAACAGGGCGAAGTTCCGGCGGGCGTCGCGGAGAAGTTCCTGCTGAACGAAGCGGGCGCCAATCCGGACTCGCAGCTCGACGAGTCGCAGCAGCACCTCGATGACGCTCACAAGGCGTTGCTCGCTGGTGACCTGGTGAAGGCGGAAGCGGAGAAGGCGGCGTCGTCCAAGGCTTCGGCTGCGGCGGTCGCGACTGTCGATACCGTTATCGCTGCCAAGGCTGCTGTCGAGAAGTCGGTGCCGGCTGTCCGGGACAACCTGGGCAAGCTGACTGCTGAACTTCCGGCGTCCGGCAAGGATGTCGATGCCCTCAAGGCGGACTTCCTGGCGAAGAACTTCCAGGGTGAGCCGGAGAAGCTCGTTCGTGCGACCAAGGTGAGCGAGGCGACTGCTGCTGAGCTGGCCAAGGTGCGTGCGGCGTACTTCGAGCAGCGCTACGTCGCGGCTCGCAAGCTCATGGAGAACGCTGGTTCGGACGTGCAGGGCAGCCGCAACGCCCTGGTCGAGATCTCCACTCGGCTGAAGCAACTGCGTAACCTGCGGTCGCACGCGAAGTCGACCGTGGCCAATAGCGACCAGTTCAGCACCTCGCTGAAGTCGAAGCTGGAAGCCAATTCGTTCACCACCTCCAAGCAGACGGACGGCGCCTACGCTGCGCTGCTGCCGGTGCTCCGCAACCAGAAGAGCGATGTCGCCAAGGACATCACCGACTGGCCGGCTGCTGCCGAAGCTGCCGACAAGCTGTTCGCAGACCTGAAGAAGGTCGATGGCAGCATCGACAGCGAGAAGCGCGACTACCAGCTTGCTGGTGAGCGCATCGCGGCTGTGAAGAGCGCCATCTCCTCGGCGTCTCAGTCCGTCGACCACCCTGACGTGCGCACTCCGGCGCGTCAGAAGCTGACCGACGCCAACCAGGTCCTCGCGGAACTGGAGGCGAGCTACCGTGTGGCCAAGTCTGACTGGCAGGCTCTGTCGCGCCAGGCGGAATCGAAGAAGACGGTGGCTGACGAAGCGAAGCGTCTGGCCGAAGCCGACAAGTCGCTCGCCAACACGGCGCGCAGTGAGCTGTCCCAGGTCGAATCGCGCATCACCGCGCTCAAGATTCGCTCCTGGACGCAGACCGCTACGTGGGGCGGCCGCTCCCGTGTGATCGTCATTCCGATCACGCTGGACCTCAGCGAAGCGCAGCGTTATCTCGGTCAGGCTAGCGCCGAGATTCGCAGCCGTGACTACGAAGGTGCTCGCAACAGCATCCGTCGCGCTGACTCGGCTGCAGACAGCGCCGAACGCTGGGCTGACGCTCAGCTCGCTGCTGCCATTCAGGAGCAGATCCGCGAGTGGCAGGAGGAACAGCGCCGCATCGACGAGGAGAATCGTCGGCGTGAAGCGGAAGAGCGTCGTCGTCGCGAAGAGGAAGATCGCCGGCGTCGCGAAGAAGAAGACCGTCGTCGCCGTGACGACAACAACAACTCTGGCGGCGGCAACTGGGGCGGTGGCACTCCTTCGGGTGGTGGCAACGTCGGCGGTACCCCGTCGGGTGGCGACAACTACTAAGTAGAAGTCGCAGTCATGCCGTGCGTGCTATCGGGTGAGTGTTCGCACTCATCTGAGAAACACGCACGGCATTTCCCTTCCTCTAATGAATTGCATTCGCGACTTCTGTGAAGAAGACGCGAGAGTTTCTCAACCCATTCACAATCCGCAGCTTAGAACGCTGCACAAACTGGAGAAATCACTATGACCATCGACATCAACCTCATCATCGCTGGTGCTGCTGCCCTCGCCGTGGGCGTCGCCGTCTTCCACAAGCCGACCCGCGATGCGATCAGCATCTGGTGGAACAAGCTCGTGAAGGGCTCGACCACGCCGCTCGAGAAGCAGAAGCAGCAGTACGCGCAGCTCGTGGCGCTCTCGAAGAAGCAGCGTGACTCGGTCGCGTCGTCCATCGCCAAGTCGGTCGGAGCGAAGAAGCACCTCGACAAGCTGCAGGAGGAGTCCGACGCCGCCAAGCAGCGCGCGCTCGATGCCGTCAAGATGAACATGAGCGAGGCCGACCAGCAGTCGCTCGCCCGCGACTGGAAGGCCGCGGCCGCGAAGGTCGAGAACTACAAGAAGACCGTCGCCGAGTTCAACGCGTCGGCCGAGGAGTCGCGCAAGGCGCTGGCTTCGACGGCTGAGCTGCTGTCCAAGGCTGCCGACCAGATCCAGACGAACGAGGGCAAGGTCGAGCTGACGGCGGCGCTGCGCATCGAGAACGAGGTCCGCGACCAGCTGAAGGAGATCCAGGACGGCATGGGCGGCTTCGCCGACGCCGACAAGCAGATCGACGAAGAGCTGGAGAAGGAGCGCGCCAAGCGCGACATGGACAAGGACAGCGCCAAGGACCGCCTCGAGGAAGAGAAGAAGAAGAAGGAAGGTCAGGACGCGCTCGACGAGCTGAAGAAGGAGTCGGAGAAGAAGTAACCCTTCTTCGCCGGCGCCTGAACTGACGTCACACCCGGGAGTGTTGGTGAGCAATCATCGCACTCTCGGGTGTTTTCGTTGAACAACAAATCTCAAAGCAAAGAAAGGACTGCTTATCCATGATTCAGTGGATCAAGAATAACCCGATTGCCACCACGTGGATGGTGTCGGGCGTCATCACTGGCTTTCTCTTCAGCCTTGGTCCGACCGTTGACTACGTCAGCGGTGCGGCTGGTGCGGCTGTTGGACTGCTGGTCAGCGCCTACTTTTCGCTCTACCTCTACGCTGGTCCGTCCGGCAGCGAGGCTCTGAAGCGGCTGGTTCCGGCGCTGCTCGTTGCTGCTGTTCTTGGCGGTCTCTGGTACGCCGGCGCCACCATTCCGATGTTCATCCTGCAGGGCACTTACGGTGCCAGCATGAGCCTGTTCATCGCGGCGATGGTCGGACGCCTGTTCGTCAAGAACTGAAGTCGTTCTGAAGGCGGGCGGTAGCTCAGATTTATCTGGGCTGCCGTCTCGTCTGCGGCAGTGGTTGTTAGCAATCCATAACGGGTGCTAGCAACTCCTACTGCAGATGGTCGCCACTGTCTGTAGTGTCATGTGCTTCTGGACTGGTTTCCGCTGCTTCGGCAAAGGATGCAAGACCGGATGCAATGTCGTTTCTGTTCACAGCGCGCCTCGCTGTCCACGCGCTTTCGCAAACAATGGACAGCACCAAACCGCAGCTACAACGCTGCACTAAGGAGAATTTGACTATGGTTATCGACACGAACCTCATCATCGCTGGCGCCGCTGCTCTCGCCGTTGGCGTGGCCATCTTCCACAAGCCGACGCGCGACGCGATCAGCATCTGGTACAACAAGCTCATCAACGGCGCCACCACGCCGCTCGAGAAGCAGAAGAAGCGCTACCAGGAGCTGGTGGTCCTCTCGAAGAAGCAGCGCGACAACGTCGCCAGCTCGATCGCCAAGTCGGTCGTGGCGAAGAAGCGCTTCGACAAGCTGCAGGAGGAGTCCGACGCCGCCAAGCAGCGCGCGCTCGACGCCGTCCGCCTGAACATGAGCGAGGCTGACCAGCAGTCGCTCGCCCGCGACTGGAAGGCCGCGGCCGCGAAGGTCGAGAACTACAAGAAGACCGTCGCCGAGTTCAACGCGTCGGCCGACGAAGCCCGCAAGGCTCTCGTCGCCACCGCCCAGCTGCTGCAGCAGGCCGCCGACCAGATCCAGACGAACGAAGGCAAGGTCGAACTGACCGAGGCCCTGCGCATCGAGAACCAGGTCCGCGACCAGCTCAAGGAGATCCAGGACGGCATGGGCGGCTTCAACGATGCCGAGAAGCAGATCGACGAAGAGCTGGAGAAGGAGCGCGCCAAGCGCGACATGGACAAGGACAGCGCCAAGGACCGCCTCGAAGACGAGAAGAAGAAGAAGGACGGCCAGGACGCGCTCGACGAGCTGAAGAAGGAAGGCGAGAAGAAGTAACCCTTCTTCGCCGGCTGGACTCGACTCGCTGAGTTCTGACTAAAACGCAAGGGGTGGCAGTTTGGCATTGCCAGGCTGCCACCCTGAGCGTCAGTCTGCGGCAGAAACCTTTTCTCCTTACGGAGAGGTTTCTACTGCAGATGGAACGACACCATTTGTAGTGGCATGAGTCGCTCGGCTTCCGCCGGGTGCTTGTGCCGTTCCTGCTTACAGCGCGGACCTTGCTCACGCGCTCAACAAATTCGGGCATCAATTTTTGCAGAACACTGCACGAAGGAGAATACGTATGGTCATCGACACGAACCTCATCATCGCTGGCGCCGCTGCTCTCGCCGTGGGCGTTGCCGTTTTCCACAAGCCGACCCGCGATGCGATCAGCATCTGGTGGAACAAGCTCGTGAAGGGCTCGACCACGCCGCTGGAGAAGCAGAAGCAGCAGTACGCCCAGCTCGTGGCGCTCTCGAAGAAGCAGCGTGACTCGGTCGCGTCGTCCATCGCCAAGTCGGTCGAAGCGAAGAAGCAGCTCGACAAGCTGCAGGAAGCTTCCGACGCCGCCAAGCAGCGCGCGCTCGACGCCGTCAAGATGAACATGAGCGAGGCCGACCAGCAGTCGCTCGCCCGCGACTGGAAGGCCGCCGCCGCGAAGGTCGAGAACTACAAGAAGACCGTCGCCGAGTTCAACGCGTCGGCCGAGGAATCGCGCAAGGCGCTGGCTTCGACGGCGGAGCTGCTGTCCAAGGCTGCCGACCAGATCCAGACCAACGAAGGCAAGGTCGAGCTGACGGCGGCGCTGCGCATCGAGAACGAGGTCCGCGACCAGCTGAAGGAGATCCAGGACGGCATGGGCGGCTTCGCCGACGCCGACAAGCAGATCGACGAAGAGCTGGAGAAGGAGCGCGCCAAGCGCGACATGGACAAGGACAGCGCCAAGGACCGCCTCGAGGAAGAGAAGAAGAAGAAGGAAGGTCAGGACGCGCTCGACGAGCTGAAGAAGGAGTCGGAGAAGAAGTAACCCTTCTTCGCCGGCGCCTGAACTGGCTCGCCTGACTAGCGGTCATCCAGGAGTGGTGCACTGAATCATCAGTCGCACCCTCCTGGGTGATTTGCTATCTAAGAGCGGTGTGGAGCATTCTTGCTTCATGCCGCTTTTTGACTTTTAAATGCCTTTTTCCAACTTACTTTTGTACTTTTTGACTTTTAAAATGCAAAAAGTCGCGATGATTTTTAGGGCAACTATTCAGCTGTTAGAGTGTTCAGGCAAATTTTGCAAACAAGGAATCTTACTACTAGAGGATTTTGAAAATGCTTAATCGATTGGCTGTGCTCACGATTTGCGCCCTGACAGCCTGCACGGCAGGAGCCATAGCCGAAGTGAGTGAGAGGGATAAGCTTGAGGAAGAATTTGGCAAATACCGCTTGTGACTGTGTAAGGTGGACTTTAAACAGGGCGTAAATTTGCCTGGCTTTTTGTATTTTAAAAGTCAAAAAGTGCTGTGAAATTCTCTGGCTTCGATTGAAGTGTTGAGTTCTCGCTTTTGTAGCTGATTTGAGTACCAGAATTTGGTGCTTTAGTGGCATGAAATTGCAAAAGGTAGATTTAAAATGCCAAAAGGGCAGGAGATGGCAGAAAGAATGCGGAACGAGTTGCCTCGCTCCACATTCTTTCTTGCTGCTCACCTTGGGCCGCCGCGGTCGAAGAACGCGTATCCGAATTCTTTGCAGTCGTGGAAACAGCGATCTTTCAGAGCCGCGAAGTCCCGGCAAATCACTGTAAGTTCTTCCTTCGCTGCCAGAAGAGTTGCGGTCTGGCGTTGACTGGGATTGTCGCGGAGCTTCTTGATTTTGCGCCGCCACCAAAACAACCTTGCTTCGTGGCAGCGAATCGTCTCGCCAAGCGCATAGCTACTGCCATGCAGAGCCTGCCGGAGCGGAGTCAGCTCACTCAGCATCGCTTCGATGCTAATCACCAGCTCTGCCAAAATGAGCTGTCGCAGCTGATAGGGCTGGCGCGGAAGAATGGCTTGTTCCGCCTGTTCTGCTTTGAACAGCGCCTCGAGCTCTTCGATTTCGTCGGACAGCCGAGTCAGGCGATCAGACAGAAGCGCCTTCTTCTGACCACGCAAAACACCTGTAATCTTGGTGACTGCGCGTGCCGCACATTCGTTGATGTGTTTCAGCTCTTGCGCAACTGAAAACACAGCATGCGGAGTTTCCCGAAGGAAATGGATGGCAGCGATCCGCGCGATATCTTCTTCGCTGATTTCTGCGTCGTGGCGTGGCAACCCATCGATGAGTTGAGTGGCTTCGCAAGCGGCATGAAGCTGCCTGAACAGTCGATCGTTGGGCGGCAGAATTCGGTTCAGGCGAAACCAGCAGCTCTTCAGATCTTCCCTCTGTTGGGGGTCGCCTGCGTCTGAGACTGAAGTGCGCTGCAGGTAAGCACCCCAGCTGTCATGGACGAGAGCTGATGGCAGCGGGGGGCATGTGCTTTTTTCAAGCATAGGCGTTCTCTTTATCTTTGTGGGAGCGGTGAGTATCACCGCCCCCTGTTCATTTCCTTTAGTGATGTCCACGTCAGGCGAGCAAGCCTTTCTTGGACTTGTCTTTCAGGATCGTCTCAATTTGTTCACCTTCGAAAAGGTCGCTGTAGCCTGCGCCGGGGCAGTTCACAGCCCAATCGTAGATCATAGCCATCTTCCTGGGGTCAGCAATAAGAGGCGTTTCGGCACGAGCTTCATCGAGCTTTTCGATGAGATTTTTGGCAAGGCTTGTGTAGAGAAGCTTCAACGTTTTTGCAAGGGGACCCGCCTTTCTGACCTTCTGGTACTCGGCCATGCCATGCAGGCACAAAACTTTGGCGCGAGGCCAGTTAGAGGCCATCAGGTTCCAGGGGTCCTGGTCCTTGCTACCTTCACCTGATGCTCTGAAATCGGTGCGCAAAATCACCGACGGAATGTCGAGCATCTTGGCGTAGATGAACTCTACGACCGTTCCTGAATCAAGATAGGAGCCGTCGAAATTGAAGATAGCCATGTCCGAAGTGAGGACGTGTTTCAAGTCGACATTCCTGATGTCAACCGTTCTGTGGACGGGCTCTTCGAGATCCTGAGGAAGGACGCACTGGTATCGACCGCGAGAGACTTTGTTGATGTATTCCGCAAGAATCGCGTTTCCAACGAGATCCTTGTGAGTCCAAAGGTCACCAGCCAGGTAAACGGTGAAGACCTTCTTGGAATTGCTGTGGCACTGCTTAGACATTTTTAGACCCTTCGCATTTGAAGCGACAGGTCTTTCTGGTGCCAAGCAGGACTGTCTGTATTTGCTCTTTCAAACGCAGCATCGCAAATAGCCCTGTTTAGCGGCAAGCCGAAGCCTGTCGCGTTTAACTGCTATTTGCGCCAAAGTGCCGTCATCGAGCGGACATGCCGGTCGTGCGGGTATGACTCAAGCCTTCCTCCTGCACGCCAGACGACTGATACCAGATGTGGTGTTGTCACATCAATGTGCTGGTTTGTGATATCAGGTCGTTGTTTCTGGAAAATTCGGGAGTGCTACGTACAGTGAAAGGTTATTATTACCCTAAGGCGTCTTGCGCGCTGGTGCAATGCGCATTCAACGAATAGAAGCATTGTCACATTTCGTTGCTTAGCAGGGCCTTGCTAGGGTGTGGATCCTCTTGCAGACAACTGTGGGTAATTGTAGTTCTGACTGCTAAATTTGCTGTTGGTTGATTTGGCAATCAGCTTGTTTATATGCAGCTGTCTATTCCGGAATAGAGAATGAGTCGGCATGCTATGCGTGGTTTGGAACAGAGTAAATTCAAAAACAGTACTCGCCAATTTGCGATTTAAAATGCAAAAAGAAATTGGACTGGCTCAATGAAATTGGCCGTCGACTTTATTTGCCTTGGAAATACGATCCTCATGGCGCCGCATGGTACCAAACAGCGGCGAAAAGGACAAAAAAGTGGCGAAAAAAATGTAAAATCTCAGCGACGGTTTACTGATTCATAAAGACACTAACGCTCGGAAGCAAGAAAGGGTGCTGTTAAGCACCCTTTCCGCTTCATCCCGGTCTGGTTGAAACGTGAACAGGAAGAATCCTCACTCAGTCAATGAAGACTGAGTAGTCTGTCGACGGTCAGTGGTGACCGGACATCGCGAAGATGAAGAGGAACATCATGGCGATGTAGATGAGGACGTAGACCTGGTTGCCGTTGGGCATGGTGATCTCCTGTTGCGGAGTGGGTGGATGGTGGCTAGCTCGCCGAATTGCGAGCGGGCCGGCGGTCAGTGGTGACCGGACATCGCGAAGATGAAGAGGAACATCATGGCGATGTAGATGAGGACGTAGACCTGATTGCCGTTGGGCATAGTGCTCTCCTGTTGCGGAGCGGGTGGATGGACTGCTCGCCGAATTGCGAGTGGCCGGCGGTCAGTGGTGACCGGACATCGCGAAGATGAAGAGGAACATCAGCGCGATGTAGATGAGGACGGTGGTCTGGTTGTTGTTGGGCATAGTGCTCTCCTGTTGCGGAGTTGGGGGTTGAACTGTCCGAACGCGAACATGGCTGTCTATCTCTCACACGGCGTAGGCATGAGGTCGCTTCGTTTTTTGTGGTAGGACGGTCTGTTTGGAGGGACCTGATGCTGAACGAAATGAGAGAGACAGTCATGGTTTATTATGATTGCGTTGCCTCAGTCAAATGCAGCTGCGCTCTGGCGGCACCGGAAAGCGTGACTTTATGCGGTATATGCTGCGGCTCTTAGTTTTTTTGTAGCCTAAGTATTCCTGGCCCAGCTTGCACATGGCATATCGAACACTTGGGCGTGACGTATGGTATTAAGCCGTTTTCGGTTTTTTCTTGCTCTGATTAGCAAATAGGTAATAAGCAGTTGTTTACAAGATTACAGATCTTTGCGGCACTTTAAAATGGAAAAGTTGGTGGAATTTCCCAGTGCCTTACTGGTTAATGTTTGCTGCTGAGGTGACAGTTTTGCGTACCATTTCTGGTAATCGCTGCTGTGAGGTTATGGTGTTATTGGTGGTAGCAGCAACTTTTGTCGAACCGAAGACAACTGATACAAAAAAGCGTGCGTACAGCGTAAACCGGGTTTCAAAAAGCGGTTTAAAAGTAAAAAAGAAGAGGAAGAAGGCGACTCGTGAGAGCCGCCTTCTTCCAGGAAATCAGAAGCTGATCGGAATTGCGATCTGCAGGGTGAAGGTCCGCGTCATGCCGTCATAGACGTACTTGAGGCGCGGCTCCATGCCCTCAGCGGCCAGATAGTCGAAGACCACCTTGCCGGCCGAGCCGAGTTGCGACGGAGTCAGCATGGAGGGCGCCATGGTGTGCGGCGAACGACAGCTCGGACCGGGAAAGTCCGCCTGGTTCAGCACCATGACAGGAACCTCGATCTGCTGCTCCCACGAGCAGGCGATCGCCCGTGCTACCAGAAGCGGCACCTGGGCAATCGTAGCCTGCGCGCGAATGGCACACATGCCGGCGTCGCCTTCACGCTGCTCCATCTCGACGATGCTGGCATAGCCCGTCCTGGTAGCTTGAGCGCGAATGTGGCGACCTGACTCTCGAGCGAACTCGATGAGTTGAGCGAGAGTCTTGGTATCGGATGTGGTGTCGGTGTTGTCAGTCATCTGAGGAATCCTTCCTGAGTTCTTGCGAAAAAGCAGTCTCGCCTGCTATGAAGCGAGACTGCTTGGCTTTATTCATTCAGCCGCATCAGCAGCTGCAGTCACCGCAGCGGCAAGGCGAGCCGGGAGATGACTTGCACTTGCAGCCGCCAGAGAAGAAGTTCGCGAACTTGAACTTCTGTCCGTCGGGCGTGCTGCAGCAAGCCGCGGTCTTCTTCGCGAGGACGATGCCGAAAAGGGCACCGAAAGCCAGAGTTGCGATGGTTGTGAGCATGAGTTTCTTCCTTTCTTTTTGTGCTTGCGATTGAATTAGCCCATGTGCATGCACATGGGGGTGAGAGTCATAGCGAGCATCAGAGCTGCCATGACGATGTTGGAAACGTTGTAGACGAGTGCAGGGTTGAAGCGATCGCCGGTGCCACCTTCCATGGCAGCTTGGGGCGAGAAGAATTTGATCGCGTAGAAGCCGATGTAAACGCCGTAGAACACGTTCCAGAGCGTGTTGGTGAATTCTGCACCTGGCAGCACGACGAACATGCTGGCCATGGCGAGGTTCATGAGCGTATGCAGGACGCCGCTAGTGGAAGCGTTTTGAGTGCGATACATCTTGGTGACGGAAAGAAGCGCCGTGATGCTGAACGCCAGAGCCCAGAGCGAGCCGGGGATGACGTGAAGCTCAGGGTTGGGAATGAACATGTAGGCCATGCCGGCATACATGAACAGGTGGCAAGCGTCTTCACCCTGGCGGCACGTCTTCTGGAACATGCGCGAAGCATGGAATGCTCCGAACAGCATCGAGAGGAAGAGTCCAAGATAAGACATCCATTCGGTGGAATGTCCTGATGAGCAGCAGGCTGCGCCCATCATCATGTGCATGTCATGCATGATGCTATCCTTTCGGGATTCTTGTTGTTATGGTTCTGGATAGAAGTCGCAAAAGCGCGACTTGTACTCACGTGGTCGACCTCGCCAGATGCAGATGTTGCCATCGACAGTCACCACATTTGGTTTCACGCTCATTACTCTGTTGACTTTAGCAAGCTCGGGCATCGCTGCCTGCACCTGCATCAGAGCGCGAGTCAGCAGAGGCGAAACTCGAGTTCCGTACTCAAGTTTCACGGGGTCGTCGCCGAACAAAAATCGATGACGCACGAGACCTTCCAGAATTGATTCTTTGAGGGCGCGAGCGTCATCGTTTTCCTCTTCGTACCATGCCGTTGCAGGAGTCGAAAGACGAGCTGCCCACCATTCAGCGATGATGTGCAACTTCTTGTCCTGTGAGTGGTACATGATGAGCTCGACAGCATCAGCAGTCCTTCGCCGATATGCTATGTACGGTTCGAAGACGGTGTAGAGCTGCGCTGTGACGACGAGCAATAGAAGCGATGATGAGAGAATGAGAGACAGAAGAATTTCAGGCACTCGCTGTTCCTTTCGTGAACTTCAGTTGCTTGGGGGTTTCGGTGGTTCGCTCCTGTATCTGAGTAATGAAAAATGGACGCCATATCCTCTTACACACGAGCCCCCTATATCCACTGGCTGTGTGGTAGCTGTGCGTATTTTCATTTAAAGCAGCCTGGCGCAGCCCTGCATGCCCTACCCCCAGGGCGGGATAAACTTTATCCCTCTGTCGCAAGAAAGTATCCGCCAAATGCAAAAACTGAAGAAACGCTAAGTATAAGTCTTTCAAAGCTTAAGGAATGCTTTATTTGCACCGTGCCTGGTGTCATGAATTTGCAGAACAATGAGAAGGATCTCAATTAGTCATTCAAGCGCTTTTGCAGATCTTTGTACGCCCAGCTTCGCTCTTGATCCTTGAGTTTTCGAGTTGTGTTATGGTCTGCTATCAGGCGTAGTAGTGTTTGGAAAAGCGAAAAGAACGAAAGAAGGAGGGAATGATAGGCAAGAGATTTGCCATACCATTCCCTCGTCGAGTTCAACTTAAGGCGCTTTCAGCCTTATGGGGCTCAGCGCTTGTTGCGGAAGAGGGGCACGAACCCTGCGATGAAAGAGCTAGCTGCTACAAGCCCAAGCACCCAGATTGCGTGGTCCGCAGGAATGTAAGAGGGCCAGAATTTAGCCAGCAGGATGAGAGATGCGGCCGTTCCGCCGAAGGTGCACCAGACGCCGCCGGCAGGTCCGCCGCCATCACCACTGTGATTCGTGCGTGAATACTCGGTGTTCCAGAACCAGGCGCTGAGAGCGTAGCTGGCTGCTGAAGCGAGGCTTGCCGCAACGAGAGTGAAGATCAGGGTGTTCATGTTTTACCTTTGTCTGTTGTGTTGAGAGTTTTCTGGGCTGCGCTTGAAAGGTCACCTGACCTTTCACTTAGCTCATCTCTTCTGTGGAGATGATTTCCGACCCCACCACGAGGAGGTGGCAGCATGGGGTCATAACCGAGAGCGAGCCCAGAGACGCGCTCTCGGTGTTAAATGCGGACTTAGTAAAGAATTCCGCAGATTGCAGCACTCAACCAGGTGGCCATGTTAGCGACCATCATGGATTTGAATGCCATCCCTGCGATTTCGGCACGGCGTTCTGGAGCCATTGCACCCAAGCCACCAATGTTGATACCAATGGAGCCGAGGTGCGCGAAGCCGCAGAGCGCTACAGAAGCGATGAGCTGCGTTTTCGCTGCAAGCAGGTATGGTCCAGCGCCGTGAATGACAGGAGCGAGTTCTCCGTAAGACACGACTTCGTTGAAGACCAGTTCGGTCGCCATGAGCCTGCCGACGTGGAAGCACTCGTGCCAGGGCACGCCGATGAGCCATGCAACTGGCATGAACGGGTAGGCTAGAATGTCTTGGACCGTGGCATGAATGCCAACCGATGCAAGAACTTTCTCGAGGCCGAAGTTGACCATCGCCATGAAGCCGATTGCGAATGCCACCATGGTGATTACTTTGACCGCGATATCTGCGCCGCTCATTACGCCGTGTGATGCTGCGTCGAAGACGTTTACGCCGTCGACTGACAGTTCGATGTTCGAGTCACGAATGAGCTTGTGAGGCTCTTTCTCGGGGCAAACAATCTTCGCCAGAATGATGCCGTTGAGTGCGGACATCAGCGATGCGGTTATCAGGAAGTTCGCCGGCATTCCCATGCTCACGTACACTACGAGTGCCGAGCCGGCAGTTGTGGCCATGGCCGCAGTCATCGAAGTGAAGAGCTCAGACCGGGTCAACTTGGGCATGTAGGGCTTGATCAAGAGCTGGCATTCGACCTGTCCGACAAACGCTGCCGCTGCGCAGGAGAGCGACTCTGGACCAGAAAGTCCGAGAGACTTCATCAAGAAGCGAGCGAATAGCTTCACAACGCGCTGCAGCAGCCCGAAGTAATAGGCGATTGAAACCAGCCCTGAGACGAAGATGATTGAGAAGCCGATTCTGATTGCGAAGATGAATTCTTGCTGAGCGACTTCCTGTCCGGGCTTGAAGAATTTGCCATGGACGAGAGTGTCGCCGAGAACAAAAACTGCACCTTCCATTGCGAAGTCGATCATTTTGGCGATGCCAGTGCCGATGCTCATGACGGCATCGCTGGTTCCTGGCACTTTCAGCATGACTGCAGCAAGGACGAAATTGCATGCGATTCCAGTGCATACAAGTCGCCAATTGACGCTGCGGAAGCCATCCTGAACTCTCTTGAAGAAACGTTTGAGACGCGACGTTTCTTGCATGTTTGATTGTGACTCGGAAATGAGCACACAAACAGCAAGTATAGTCAGCATCCCGAAGATCGCTGTTATGCGTTCCATAGGGAGCTCCGTTGTTAAGTTAGAAGCCAGTGAGATGCAGCAGACAGGCAATTCGAACTGAGCAAATGAATTTGCTGGTTCTCAAAAAATCATTGATGCGAAGTGGGCTTGCTTGGTGTTTTTCGAACTGTTGTTTGCTGTTACGGGTAGGTGCAGTACACCTAACAGACATGATGCTGAGTCTGCAACTGCCCGCGGAGGCTGTGGTCTAAGTTCTCTTTAAGATTTAAAAGCCGCCCAGCCTGCATGCTTACATTGGCGCCTGATGATGCTAGCTTCGGCGCTACCCGACGTGGCAGCTGATCTGAAACTCATTTTTTGTCTTTGCTTGCGCAGCTATCGAAGCGTGTGCTGGGTTACTTCAAATTTGAGTTTTAGCGACTCTGTCATCGTTATGGCTGGTATCGATAATGGTGGCATTTTTCGAGCGAAGTTTTTTGCCGTTTTCCCCTTTTTGGCATTCTACTAATACTTGTAGCAGTAGGGCGGAAAAATATGATGTACCAAGGGTTCTTGGCTTAGCACCAATTTCTCCTTTTCCGTTTGCAAAATCCAGAGAGGGTCGGGAGCTAGTTCCCAACCCTCTCTGGTTCAGCCATCAGACCTCAGTTCACTTCTTGGTGAACCAGCTCCAGATGATCATGCCGACGATGCCGAAGGCCGCGAGAACGGTCAAGGCGACGGCGGCGAAGAAGAGCCCGATGCCGAACGACACGATGAAGCTCAGCACCGAGGCCGAAATCAGAACAGGCATGCTGGCGCTGACCGCAGGGGCCGAGCCGATGCCCGCGACGATCGCGGCGGAGTAGAGACCCTGGAGGACGCCCCAGAGCACGTCAAGCGCGCCCACGCCGAGGAAGACCATGGCGATGGCTTGCTGCGCGCCGCGGTCGAGCGTGTGCGTCACGAGGCGGTAGAAGTAGAACCAGCCGCCCCAGATGAGCATGATGAAGAACAGGAGCAGCGCGCCCTGGAAGAGTCCGAGGACGAACGTCATGATCCAGCTGGTGCCGACCGCGACGGTGGTGGCGACGCCGCTGGCGCCGATGGAGACACCCGCCTGACCGAGAATCAGCGATTGAAGGGTGGCGAGAATTGCCGCCCAGCCGATGTCGACGAGGAGGAGGGTCTTGAAGAAGTTGATAACGACTTTCTTGGCTTCGTCCGAAGTCATTGTTTTGCTCCGAGTTGTTGGAATGAAAGCGGCTTCGTATGAAGCCGCCTCAGGGAGAAACGTGCAGTGCGTTGTTCAACGTGAATCAACGCACCACGGGAATCAGCTGTTCGCCAGTTCGGCGCAGTTGTCCTTGCTGGCGATCTGGAAAGAGCCGGCGCCGCCGCTTCCGGTCTTGCGGAGGATGCAGGCAATCACGTTGCCTTCGCCGTCGCAGAGATGGTCGTGCAGGTCGCTGACGCCGGTCGGCAGAATGGCCCAGTCGCGCGGAACCGCGATCTGGATGCTGTGGAAGTCCGCGGGCATGCAGGTGCGCCTGGCGCCGCGAGCCACGAGCTCGTCGATGGGACCGCGCGGCGGGATGTGCACATGCTTCAGATTGCCGCAGGCGCAGGCGTCGCACTTCGTCTTGGCGGTGGTGTCGTTGCTCATTGGGTATCCTTTCGCTATCACGTTGAGAGTTACTGGCTTCAAGGAAGTCAGCGAAAAACTCAGATCGCCGCAGCCGACAATTCACCTCGCTCAGCGCTAGTCGCTAAGCTGGTAAAGGATGAATATTGGTCTGGCTGTGTTCTGGGTATGGCGTTTATTGGTGTCGAGGCGATAAGAGTTGTGACTCACTCTTGCAGGCAGGGGCATGCCGCCTCAAGCGCAGGGGCATGGTGTATCTACGGGAGTTAACAAAAGTTAGTCGGCCCAGCTCTGCCAACTGCACAAACACACAGAACACATGCAGTGTTTTAGCTTGCTTAGATTGAGGAATGTTCACACTGGAAAGTTTTTCAGGAGCCTTGAATGCGCATTTCAAAACTCTCATCCTCGCTTGCTATTTCTCTCGGGTTGATTTTGTTTTCAGTTGCGGTGTCCGCACAGACCATCGAGGCACCGCCGGGAATGACCATGGAGTTGATGAACATTTTCAACGGTGCTCAGGCAGACATGCAGACTGGCAAGACTGATCAAGCTATAGAAAAACTAAAGACTGTAGTTAAAGCGCTGCCAAATTTTTATGCTGCTCATCAAAATTTGGGCTCTGCGCTAGCTTTGCGTGGAAGAAATGCTGAAGCCTTGGAAGAGCTTAAGAAAGCAGATGCTTTGCACCCAAATGATGAAATGGTGTTAGTGAATATTGGGCAGCTTTATCAATTAAACGGTCAGAGCTCCGAAGCGTTGTCTACTTACAAGAAATATCTGGCTGCTTTTCCGAAGGGGCAATATGCTCCACGCATAAACCTGATGATAAAAACGTTGCAGATCGAAGTAGATCGAATGAAAGGAGTTAGCAGCAAAGGCCAAGACAATTACTTGAATGAAGCCATCGCCGGTGGTGGCGGCTCGTGGGCTAAAATGCCAGTGAATGTTTACATCAAGTCGGGCGAAAATGTCCCTGGCTTCAAGCCGGAGTATGTGGAACTTTTGAAAGGAGCCTTCAAGCAATGGTCCGATGCTTCCGGCGGAAAGTTGCAATTTAATTTCGTCGACTCGATGCAAAACAACGGAGTTAACTGTCAGTGGTCTGCAAATATCAAAGATGTGGTGAATCCGCAGGAAGGCGGGCAAGCTCTAGTTTTGCAAGATCCGACCCGGCATATTATGCGTGTGGAAATGATAATCTTGACGCAGCATCCGATGATGACCAATGGTATTACTGATACCTATGTGCGGCATGTTTGCTTGCATGAAGTAGGGCATGCTATTGGAATTGGTGGGCACAGTAGCGGACCAGATGATGTGATGTTTGCTGCAGCCAATTACGAGGCAGCCAGAGGAATTATGTCAGAGAGAGATAAGAAAACTGTTGCGATGCTGTATGGAGGAAGCTCGGCTGCTGCTGCTAATGGCGGCGCAAAATCAGCTGCAGGCACAGGGAAGTAAATTGTGTTGATGGGTTCAAGGGTGCTGGGAACGCAATCCTTCTGGCTGTTCAGAAGGGACTGGGAGCGCCGCCATCATGGCGGTTCTAGCTGAGCTTTTGTGAAATCTGCTGCGCTTGCATTGGTGTCACTAGCGGTGGCTCAGGCATGCATAAGGTTTGCCTTGGGAGGCACAATGAATGCAAGGCTTTTGCTTGACCCCGAGTGTGTTTGCTGTGCTACGATTCCCGGTAGTAGAAGCGTGCAAAAGAAAAACTGCCAACCAGAGCTTTCGCTTCCGATTGGCAGTTTTCTAGTTCAGCGTTCGAGGAGATTCAGCCCCCGAACCAGCAGTCCGATGAGCTGTCCGACGCAGAGCAGCAGATACAGTCCCATGTACTGGATGGCGTCGGTTCCGCTGTACAGCATGAAGCCGGAGAGCGGGGCGAGCACCACCAGTAGTATCGTGGGCACGACTGCGTCGCTGCGGCTGAATTGCGACTTGACAGCAAAGAAGCCGGAAGCCAGTCCGATGATGAACAAGGTTCCGGCGATGAGCCAGAGGGTCATTTGTGAACTCCGTGAGTTACGGCGATGTGCCGTGCTTCGGATGGCGTCGAGAGCTTAGCTCTTGGCCGCGTCGGCGCAGTTGTCGCTGCAGGTGAACTGGTAGCTGCCGCCGCCGAGCGACTTGTCGAGGATGCAGCAGACCGGCTTGCCGTTGCCATCGACCAGATGCCGGTGGTAGGGGCTGACGCTGCTGGGAACGATGTCCCAGTTGTTGGGGACTTCGACCATGTTGGCCTCGGCGGAGCGCACGATGCCGAATTCGCCGAGCCGCTCGTTGGGACCGCGTGCCGGCAGGTAGAGCGTGCGGATGCCCTTGGAGCAGGCGCAGGCGCCGGAGCAAGAGGTGGCGCCGCAGGTGGTCGTGTCGCAGGTTTTCATTCAGAGTTTCCTTTTGAAGTTGTTTGTAAATGAGAAACAGAGAACCCAGGAAAGGAGAAGCTTTCGCTCCTCCAGTCCTGGGTTCATGTCAGTTCAGACTGCGCACTTGTTAGTGCGAGTCGACCGGCGGCTCGTCCATGAACGCTGCCGGCACGTTGCCGAAGCGGAGATGTTCGAGGTCGCCGGCAAGCACGCTGTTGTCGTCGTCGGACGGAACCGCACCGATGGCAGCGTTGCGCGGGCGCGGCTGCCACGGAATCACGAATTCCGGCTTGGCGTTCGGGTCGTCCTCGAGTCCGCTGCCGTCCCACTTGCCGGTGGCAAGCAGTTGGGCTTCGAGCGCGTGGTAACCGTCCAGCCAGTAGGACTGCCAGGTGTCCGTCGTGCTCAAGCGACCGGTCCAGCCGGACTTGTTGCCTCCGAAGCGGGCAGCCCGAGAGGCGGCGCGCGACTGGAAGTGCTTGTTCACATCGAACATGTTCACGAAAACGAACTGAGCGAGACGCTTGTTGCCGATGACGATCAGCGCGTTTTCGTCGTTGCCGTAGCTCGCCTTGGCACCGAGGTTATCGGAGCCAAAGATGACCACCGGCTTCTCCCCCCACGGGTCGATGACGATGATCTTGCCATGCGTGATGGCATGAGCTTCCGGCAGCTTGAGCAGTTCCTTCACGAAGTCGGCGAAGTCGGACTCCCGACCGGTCGCCAGCGTGAAGAGCGGCTGCCGTCCCTTGCGGCGCTTGCACTTGACGCCACGCAGGGCGTCGGGGGTGCTGACCGTGAGGAACTGGTAGAGGTCCGGACGATTGTCCCAGATTTCCGCCATGAAGTGGACCACGGACGGGCTTCCGGGGTAGAAGACTTCGCCGCAGAGCACTTCCTTGGCGCCTTCCATCAGCGATTTGACGCGCTTCAGGAACGGCGACAGCTCGGCGTCGCGCGGCTTCGTCTTGTCGGGCATGCTGGGCTGGAACCAGGTCTCGATGACGGTGCCGTCATTGAGCTTGACCGGGTCGTAACCGCGAGCGTTGCGCTTGCGGAACTCGAGGGACTGCACCGAGTTGTCTGCGAGCAGACGGTCCCAGTAGTCCTTGAAGTTCGCAGCCACTTCCGCGTTGCGGACGCGAGCGACCATGTTCGCCTGGCAGCCCATGCCGGTGTCGGTCCAGTTCGTCGAACCGGTCGTCACATCCACGGGCTTCCCGCTCTTGTTGCAGCGAACCTGGCTCTTGTTGTGCGGAATGCCCCACTCACCGATGGTGCGGTCGTGGATGTCCGCGCCGGCGGCGTGCAGCGCCTTGCGGGAGGCGGTGTTGGTCAGGTCGTCCTTGCCGGTGTTGCCGAGAATCAGCGAGAAATACTTGAGGTTCTTCAGGAGGAAGTCCACAAGCTGCTTCGAGCTGAGTTCGTAGAGCGCGGCATAGACGTGCCCGCCGTCCTTCTTGCAGTCCTCGATGGGCGCCATCAGCAGACCGGGGACGTTGCCGACCAGGTGCTTGCGAATGACGTTGTCCGGCTTCTCGTAGTCAGCCAGCGCATCGATGATCTTCTGGAAGTCCGGTTCGCCTTCGGCGTTGAGACCGATGACGTGAGCGAGCCACTGCGTGGAGAGAATGCCGCGCGTGAACGCGACATCGAAGGTCTCGTCGACGGTGGTGCTCAGGGTGACAGCGTTCGTCGTGGCGACGACGCCGGCGATGGGGACCAGCTTGTTCGGCGTGCCGCCCATGGCCTGGATTTCGTAGGTGTACGTTTCGCCGGTGCTGCCGGTGAAGTCGATCCACCACTTGCGCTGAACGGGCCAGACCGTGCTCGGTTGGCTCTTCCAGTCGTGGTTCTGCTGGCCGTCGAAGGGCAACTTCGTCTCGATCACTTCACGCTTGCCGGACTTGGAGATGCGGGTGATGGCGAAGCCGAGGCAGCCCTCGATCTTCTTCCCGTGCGTCCAGTCCCAGGCGATGATGGTGACCGAGTCGTTGTTGTGCGCAGCGGCTTCCAGCTTGATGTTCGCGGTAGTCATGTGTTTTTGTCCTTTCAGGAGCGGTTTGGTTGTTCGCAAAAAAGACACAAGCTCCCTGCCCAGCTACTGCTGAAAAGAGAGGTCACAAAAGGCCTTGCGGCTAATGGGTTTGTGAGGCGATGAACTCCTTGTGTTGGGTGGTGAAGAAACAGTGATATCCCCACCCTGCGGTTCGGGGGCAGGGCAGGTCAACCCTGTGGACTGCGGGAAATGCGTAGGCGCGAGTCACGGTGGGCTTCTGTGGATCCCTCCAAGGCGCGCTGGGCCACGCGCTCACAAATGCCTGGCTCTCTGGGGTTAGATTAAATCGTGAGTTAGAGCCCTCGCGCGGTTTGCGTGAGGTTCTCTTGACAAGCTCGCATGAGCTTTAATGCAGCCGTTTGTGTGAAACAATGCAAGCCTCGCTATGTGTTCAAGTCGAAGCCTTTGCATGATGAGGCGCTCAGGATGGGATGACTTTGCCAATCCCTTGATTCCGGAAGACATCAACAACGGATTTCCCGCATTCATGAAGGACGACTCTAGCGGAGTGCCTTCAAAATGGCTGGTTTCCAGAGCGCATAGCCTGATTCCGTCATGTGCAGGTGATCAGGACCGAACAATTCTGCACGCAGTCTGTTTTGCTTGTTTCGCATTAGCGGTACAACATTGATGTAATGCGCATGCTTTGTGCGTTTCACGAACTCAAGGACGGCTTTGTTTCCCTCATCATACTGATTCTCAAATTCAGTTCTGCAAGGTGCCATGCTCATAGAAACAAAGTAAAATTCGGCTTCAGGACAGCAAGAAGACAGCTTGCTGTAGAATGCCTCCACGTCTTTTGCGACTTCCTTGCCTGTATGATGCAACTCGGCGATGTCGTTCGTACCGGCGTAAAGCACTACCCTTTTTGGCTTGTAGTTACAAACAAGTTGATCAAAGTAGTGATTGATTTCTGGCAATGTTGAGCCGCCAAAGCCACGGTTTATTGCCTTGAACTCGCTGAATTCAGATTCGAGCTTTTTCCACATTGTAAACGTTGAACTGCCGACAAAGACTGTTTCAGCAGAACTTCTCTTTTGTTTTTGATCTTTGTTCTGGAAGTTCTTTATGTCTTGTTCAAATCTGCTCAGATTGAGCTCTTCAGCTCTGCTAGAAGAAAATGAAACAGCTAAAAAAGAAAAGGCAGCAAGAATTGCTATCAAAAACTTCTGGGTGGAAAATTTGTTTTTCATTGCTGTTTGAAATTACCACAGAGACGACCAGGAAATTTTAGCGCATGCGGAGCGGTTTTTTTATATTGACAGGCTGCAGCTGCGTTGGGTGCCTGTTGCTCATTTGCCATCGGCACCACAGGCGATGGCATTGCTGCGGCGATTGAGCTATGAGATCTTCAATGTATGTTCCATTTCTTCAAGCGTGATCCCCTTAGTTTCTGGGAAGAATTTCCATACGACGAAAAATTGCAAGAGCATCATCAGAGAGAAAAAGGCGAATGGGTATGCACCCGATGATTTTGCCATGATTGGAAAAATCCACGAAATCAAAGCGTTCATAATCCAATGTGTAAAGCTGCCCAAGCTCTGACCTTTTGCGCGAACCGGAGTGGGGAAAATTTCGGAAATGTACACCCAGATTACTGCGCCCTGTGAAAAAGAGAAGAAGCCTATGAAGCCCACCAGAAGCCAGACTAGCAAGCTAAGATTTTGTTGAGTGAAAAATACAGCGGCAACTCCACCCATGCATACAGCGGTGCCGACAGCTCCAATGAGTAAGAGGGTGCGCCTTCCTATCTTGTCTATAAGCGACATAGCAAGCAAACAAAAGACCAGGTTTGTGGTGCCGATTATGACTGCTTGAAGGTCGCCAGACATTTTGGAAAAACCAGCAAGCGCAAAGATGTCGTTTAAGTAGTAGAGAATTGCATTGATACCTGATAGTTGATTGAACATGCCAACCGCTATAGCAAGAAAAATCGGAAAGCGATATTTCTTGCAAAACAGTGGCTCTTTTGATTGTGAGTGTTCATGCTGAATGTTTTCAACAATTTCATTCAGCTCTTGCTCGTAGTTTTCAACGCCCGTAAGTCGCAGAACATCGCGGGCCTCATCTATGTGGTTTCTTGCCACCAACCAGCGAGGGCTGCGCGGAATACCAAACAACATTGCCAGAAAAAGAGCTGCGGGAATACCTGAAACACCGAGTTTCCAACGCCATTCTAAATCGCCCAATCCCATTGTTCCAATCAGGTAATTTGATGCATATGCAACAAGAATTCCTAAGACAATGTTTGTTTGAAATAAACCAACGAGTCTGCCGCGCCATTGTGCCGGTGCTATTTCTGCGATGTAGACGGGGCCTAAGACCGATGAGCAGCCGATTCCCAAGCCGCCAATAAATCGAAAGAAAAGAAGAGATGGTAAGTTCCAAGCGAGTGCGCAGCCCACGGCAGAGACAACGTACATAACTGCTGCGATGCGAAGTGTGTCGCGTGCACCATATTTATCACCGGGAATTCCAGCGAGCATTGAACTGATGACAGTTCCCCAGAGAGCGCTAGAAACAGCGAACCCCAATAAGTCTGGTGTCAGATTGTATTCTTTAGTGAGAGCAGTTGTTGTTCCAGAAATAACTGCAGTGTCAAATCCGAAGAGCAACCCACCAAGGGCTCCTACGGTGCTGCTTTTGATGAGGAATGTGTTGATGCTCATTGCTTGCTTCTTTTGGGTGGAACGGAAGGAATCAGTATACAGTCCTTGAGTTCTCTTTATACTACTCGCAATCGTAGATGGCCCGAAAAAACCAAAAGACGCAGACAAGGAGCAAACGCTGCACAGATTGCAGCATTTGCTCCTTTGGCGAAGTTGGGTAGTCGTAAGAATCGTGCACCCCCCCTACTCAGGTGAACGGACAAACCCAGCTTATGGGTTCTGTCCATTCACCCTGTTCGTGTGCCTCATCAACTCACCTCACGCAACAGACTGGCAGAGGGAGTCGATCGCCTTGCGCCGCTCGATGACATCCTTGCGGGTGATCGTGACGGACTTCGGGCGCAGGTAGTTGATGGGGAGCATGACCTCCTCGATGATGCCGCGCAGACCGCGAGCACCGGTGCGAGTCAGGGTGGCTTCCTCGGCGATGGCGAGCAGCGCGTCGTCCTCGAAAGTGAGTTCGACATCGCCGGACAGCAGAGCCTTCTGCTGAGCGACGATCGCATTCTTGGGCTCCGTCAGGATGCGCACCAGGTCGTCCATGGTCAGCGGGAGCAGACCAGCACGAACCGGAATACGACCGACCAGCTCGGGGATGAGTCCGAACTGAACCAGGTCGCGGTCGGTGATTTCCTGATAGAGATGCGACGTGTCCGCGTTCTCGTCCTTCTCGACGATTTTCGCGTTGAAGCCCATGCTGGCGCCGCGGGTCTCCTTGCGCGCAGCGACGATCTTGTCCAGACCGACGAAGGCGCCGCCGACGATGAACAGGATGTTCGTCGTGTCGAGCTTGAGGAAATCCTGCTGCGGATGCTTGCGACCACCATTCGGCGGAACGTTGAGCACCGTGCCCTCGAGCAGCGTCAGCAGAGCCTGCTGGACGCCTTCGCCGCTGACATCGCGCGTGATCGACACGTTTTCGCCCTTGCGAGCCTTCTTGTCGATCTCATCGATGTAGACGATGCCGAACTGCGCCTGCTCGATGTTGTAGTTCGCGCTGGCCAGCATCGGCAGAACGACGTTCTCGACGTCTTCGCCGACATAGCCCGCCTCGGTGATCTTCGTCGCATCGGCGGTGCCGAAAGGAACCGCGAGGATGCGAGCGAGCGCACGGGTGAGGTGGGTCTTGCCGGAACCGGTGGGACCGCAGAGCAGGATGTTCGACTTCTCGACCTCGATGGCGTTGGTCGGCAGAATCCCGCGCTGCACCTCCTGGGCACGAATCGCGCGAGCATAGTGGTTGTAGGCGCCGACCGAAAGCATCAGCTTCGCCATGTGCTGTCCGATGACGACTTCGTCGAGGGCAGCCTTGATTGCAGCAGGAGAAGAAAGAGTGACCATGGGTCTACCTCATAGGATATGGTATGTGGAACCAGGAGAGCTTCAATCACTTCTTCGCAACGCCCACACACTTGAACTGTCCAAACAACCTCTCCTGTTGTCTGGAAGTAATTTCTTGTGTGTGTTTGGTAGTTAGCGGTGCGATTTGCCTGGTTGTTCTTGTGGCGAGAAGTGAAAGTTATAATTCACCTTACGAATTTTGAGAATCTAAATGAAACCTTCACTTTTGTACTGCGGTCTTGTAACCACGTCCCACAGCGCTTGCCGTGTGGGCATTGCAGCCGCTTTAAATTTAAAGCGCATGCAGTAGTGTTCTAAGTAAATGCCCTTTTTTTCGTTTATTTTCAGGATCATAACTAGCGATGCTGCACCACGGGTGATATCAACACTGTGGAACTGTGCAAATCTGTAGTCGAAGAATGAGATTTTTAACACCGCTTGTTTAGCAGCGCTTAAGCTGGTTGGGGCTTGATATTTGGTCTTGGAAGAACTTAGCGGCGGTTCGCATAAGCATGTTTGAAGGTTCTTTAGTAAAAACCGCCTACGTGAATGTGACTTATTTTCGTTTGGGCTTCATCTAGACGGAAAAGGCAGTTGGAAGAGTTGGAGGATGAAGCATCATTTCTCCCCCAAAGCGTTTACCGGTAAAAAGCCTCAAGTCACATCAAATATTTCTTGAACATCTTAGAACTGTGGCTTCAGGTTTTGACCTGTCCCTCCCTGCCCGAAAGGAGAGCTGAATGCTCGACCGCAGCGCGAATTTGCGTCTCATCATCACGGGGCGCGGCAACAGTACTGACTTCACGCGTGGCTGGCGCAAGAGCTACAAGAAGTTGGCGCATAAGCGCATGCGAATGGCCGCTCAGAAGGAGATCGCGGATCAGACGGATGAGATCTGCTACGAACTCGATGAGCGTTCGCAAGACATGGATGGGGGTTACTGGTGTGGCAACTCCGAGGAGTACTGCGGCAGCACCGTCGACCTCGCCGAGCTTGACCCCGTTGAACTCCTCGAGTCTGACAACTTCGACCTGAAGGAGCTGCTCGATGAGATGGAAACGGAGCACCAGCGGAAGCTGGCTCGGCGTCGTGAACTCTACCGCAAGCGGAAGGCTCGCAAGCAAGTCGCTCGTTACCTCGAACTCGTCAGCGAGCTGAAAAAGCTCGAAGGCAAGCTCGAGCGGGAGGCTTTCGACGAGCTGTGCATGCGTGGAGAACTTGTGTGATTCGTTGTTGGAGAGGAGAGGCGCTTGTCTCTCCTCTCCGTTTTTTTCTAAGGAACTAAGGATCGTGGTTACGTTGAATCAAGTGGCAGTTTTGAAAAATCAAGTGCTTTCGAGTCTTTACGAACGATGCACTATACCTGAGGTTCCGGATGGCGACGCCAATGGGGTGGCCATCTTTGGCAACGGAACGATCATCGGTGAGTTGTTTTCCCTGCTCGCTAATATGGTCTGGCGGGGCAAGGTCTTTACACGAGAACGTCCAGGCTATGCGGCTCTGGTGAACAAGATTCTCGGGCTGAAGTTCGTGCATGCGGAAGTTTTTCGCGGCAAGAGTTGGTCTGACGGCGGTGATGCGATTATCATCGATTACCTGAAGACCTCGTTCATCGCTTTCTACATCCGCGACGAAATTCGCATGATTGAGCCGGGCTTGTATCTGGGCAAGGCGTATATTCGTTTGCCGTTTGGCTATCGATTCTGTGCGCTGTACTTTGCTCTGGATTTCCGTTCGGCTTAAGGAGCACCCCTGGAGATTGGCACATGCCTTTCTTCAGGGGTTGCTTTTTTCTTTTCGTATACGAAGGCGTGTAGTAGGTGCGTTCCGCATCTCCGCAATTTCTCAAATTGTGTGCAGCTGTGTCACGCTCATGTCAGTTTGGAAAACTATATTGAATTCACCAGCCCAACCAACCCGATGTAAAAACGCACTGGCGAAAGCCGGTGCGTTTTTGCTTCTATGAGCGATGCAGAAAATCCGCGACTTAGGGACGAAGCTCAGAGCTTTCTGGCACAGTTCATTTACTGCTTTGGCAACTTCAGGTCTAGCCAGTTGGTATCAAATACAGTGTCGGTGTAAAGATGCCCGGTACTTGGTAAAACTGCGACAACGTTGAGTTCTTCTTTTCTTGATGAGAGGCAGTAGTGGACAGCTGCTGCGACAATGCATCCTGCTGAGCCACCAACAAAAATGGACTCTTCTCTTGCCAGTTTGTGTGTCGTTTCTATCGACTCTCTGTCTGAAATCGTTATTGCTTTGTCGATCAACGAAAGGTCTACGATGTCGGGAATGAAGTCTCCGCCAATTCCTTCAACAAGGTAAGAGCCCGGGGTCTCCTTCGAATGGTTTAACCAGGCTGCCAGTAAGCTTCCTTCTGGGTCAGCCAGGATAAGTTCTACCGCTGGTTTCTTCTCTTTGAGATATCTTCCCGCGCCGCAGAGAGTGCCACCAGTGCCTATACCAGCCACGAACGCATCAATCTTGCCTCCTGTCTGCTCCCAAAGCTCTGGTCCTGTTGTATTGTAGTGAGCTTCGAGATTTGCTTGGTTTTCAAATTGACCAACGAACCAGGCGCCCTTTTCTTGAGCAATTTGTTTTGCTTTGTTGATGTAGTGTTCTGGGTCTGCAATGCTCTTTCCGCCCGGAACGACAATGCATTCCGCGCCGAGAATTTTCATCAAAGAAACCTTCTTTTTTCCGACCTTCTCGGTCATCACGCAAAGTAGTTTATAGCCTTTAAGATTAGCTGCCATTGCCAATCCTATTCCGGTGTTTCCTCCGGTTGCCTCGACCATCAATCCACCGGGCTTAAGCTTTCCGCTTCTTTCTGCTTCTTCTACCATGTGAAAGGCAATTCTGTCTTTGACTGAGCCACCAGGGTTGAGAAATTCGCATTTCAAAAAAATTCTATGGTTTGCTGAGATATTGAAATGGTTCAATCGAATTAGCGGTGTGTTTCCCACTGCTTCTGCGATTGAATTCAAATATTCCATGGTTTGCCTCCAGTAAGCGCGGCGAATCGCCGAGTGTTCATTTTACGCTCATGGAAAGCAAATGTATTAGCTCTGAAAATAATCGGCTTAGAGAGTTCGCAGCCATGCAGAAGAAAACACGACTATTAGTTCACTCTATTTGTCTTTATGCTTGTAATTCTCATACAGCTCATATGCGCCGTATGCCGCCAGTGCTGTTGCTGCACCGATAAGTCCGCCTCTGCTGGCTATTCGCGGAATGGAACTTTCTAAGACAAGTGGCTCAAGTACAATTGCTTTTCCACTCATGGCAGAGAAAAGCGTCTGCATCGGAACGCGGGTAACTTCGGACATGACTCTGCTTATGGAGTCGTTGGCTGCTCCGATTCCAATGCCAACTAGAGTTCCTGCTGCAGCACCGCTAGCAGTAGCAATTGCGATGTCTTTGCCGTGCTGTCCAAAGCCAACTCGATTTAATGGCTCGGACCAGGCGTCAGAACTTAACAGAGTGGCAGCGGCTTTGCCGTTCTCTATATCAAGTTTTGGACTATCTGACAGTTGAAAATTCTTGTCGCTCATTTACCCAATCCCCAAACAAACCCTGAGCTGATTCTAAGAAATCCTGCTCCGATTTACATGGGGAGAATACGAATTGTCAGTTCTTTGATTTCAGAGGGATTTTGTGATGAATGTCTATTTTGAGGTCATGGAACTTCCGTTTTTTTTGATTGATACGAATCGCTATAGTAGTAGCTGTAAAAGCGCAAAAAGCGAGAAGATGGCAAAGAACACGTGGTTCAATGTCATCTTCTGCTTTTGCGGTCTTGCTTCAGTCTGGCGCAATTATTGTGGATGGAAGTCTGGCAGAATTCCACGCTCCATCAAGCCGATGCCCTGTTTGCGCATGCGCATCATGGCTTGCATCGCTTGATGAAAGGGCGCTCCGTTGCCCCAAACATCTTCCAGTGCTTTCAGAAGCGCAGTCAGTGTGCTGTTGAAGTCAGCTGTCTCAGGCACGCTGCCGACGCCGAATGAGTGCACTGCAGGTAGTGGCATGTCTTCTCCGTCGAAGTGCCAACTGCCGTCATCAGCCTTGCGCAAGCGTTTGCCGACAAGCAATTGCTTAAACGCATAGTAGTGTGAAGGCTCGCCGGAGGGTGAGTCCTCTGGCATGGGGGTTTGTTGGCTGCCCTCTCCCTGGTCCTTAATGGTTCGAATCGCCTTGAGGGCATCTTCAAGATTGTTGATGCGGAAGAGTTCTCCTACCGCAAACGAGTGCTCAAGCTGAAATCCACCACCAAAGGTCGGGCTCAGTCGCTTGAAGCCATCGGCTATGGCGTCGTAGAAGTCGCCGATGTTTACACCGCTGGCTGCTGCAATTGGTCCATGCTGTGGCATTTCAATTTCCATGAAAATCTTGAGTGCTTCTGCTGAGAGTGGCAGCAGCGAGACTTTCAGGTCCGGATGAACGCCCCCGGGCAATCCTGTGCACGGATAGGAAGGAACGAAGCCCGCCTGTGTCAGGCGTGCTTTGCCGCCAATAGCGCTGAGCATGTTGCATGCCAGGCCCATGTGCACCATTTCTTGAATTACGATTTCATGAATGATAGTGCGGGCTTGCTGCTTCTGATCCTTTATCGACCACTCTGCAGTTAGGTAGGGCGGAATTGTCGAGAATTCGAGCTGAATGGCGTATTGAAGCGCCAATCTCAGTTCGTCGAGGGAGTTGATTCCCTCGCGGGTTAGAGTTGCGATGGTTTTCTTCTTCGGTTCCGGTGCGGAGGCGATGCCGCTCGGGCATGCTGTCGAAGACCTGCGGGAGAGCCAGAGAAACAGTAAGACGAGTCCCAAGGGGACTGCTAAACAGACGAGTTGCATAGTGATGCTCCTTTCATCTGAGAGAATTTTGTTAGCATCAAGTCGGTTTGGGTTGTGAAGTTCGCCTGATTGATGTTGGGTGAGAAATGACCCTTGCAAATTAGAACTTTCGACTGCTCTCTATCAAGGCAACCATATGCATTTCTGATTAGATTTGAGAAAGAGTATTGCAGCCTAACCCCCACGTGGGCATACGCGACTCTGCGAAGTTACTTGCCGGTAAGGGTCTCCGATGAGAGGGCGCTTATTCAATCGTTTTCGGACAATAGTGCACCATTGTTTTTTTTGAGGTACGTAGTGGTGTAGTAGGTCCTAGCAAAAAACCAGAGCAGCATGAAAGAGGGGTGTGAAGCCGTCTTTCATGCTGCTTAGTAGGTTAGTTGATTTCGATGCATACGCGGAAGGTTTTTCCGCCAGGAATCGCAGTTCCTGCAAAATCACTGAAGGCGAATTCGGATACGACCTCGTGAAGCTCGATGTCTCCCGGACCAAAGCCAGAGCAATCGAAGCGAAAGACGCGCATGCCGAATTGAGGATTGCGAGGGTTTACCGTGAAGGTGCCCTTGCCGACGAGCGTGAGATTCACTTCGTTGAATTTCACAGCCCATTGGCGACCAGAGTATTGGTCTTCCTCCAGAGCGATTTCGATTTGTTCGCCCAGGCGCACACCAGTGATGGTGGCACCGTCGCTTTGGGCGAGAATCTTGGTAACAAACGGGATCTTGCTAGAACCCACGAGTTCAACAGGGTCAAAATTCATGGCTTTCTCCTTGTCTTGAAAAAGAAAAAGCAAGCGAGCTTCTCCACCAGAAATCTGATGGAGAAGCCGCTTGTTCAGGAACGAATTAGTGTTCGTGCCCGCAGTTGATGCACATGCGCTTCGGCACGGGCTTCGCGTCGCCGTTTTCAGAGAAGATGTCGTCGGCTTCAGTTAGCTTCTGCGGCGCTTTCATACGACGCAGAAGACCTGCCAGCGCTTCTTCGTGTTGACCTGGCGGGTTCATCTGGAAGAAGACCGGCTGCGCGAAGTCACGGCTGACACCTGGACGAGGGCTGCCGGCGGCGTCCACTTCATCAGCGAAGCGCACATGAACAGCAACCTGACCATGCGTGTTGGCGCATGCGTCATGCTCTTCGTTTGCGACCAGCAGCTGTTGCTCTTGCGCAGCAGTTTCGGCAGTGGGGGCGCTGTCTCCGTAGGAAAACGCGCGACCTTCACTGTCTTGCGAGAAGATGTGGATGCCCTTGCCGACGCGCGCATCGACCACCTTCACACCGCCGATGTGAATCATCACTTCGGTGTCGGCAGTGCTCATGACGCGAACAGCGAATTGCCCATGTGGAACACGGACGTAGAGCGTGGGCGGTTCGTTGAGTTCGAACTCGATTGGTTTGAGCCAGCCATCCGGAGACAGCGTGCTCGGTTTCACCAGGTCCACGATGATCATGTCACCGGGCCTGCGAGGTTTTGTGATCCTCATACAGTTTTCTCCTATCTTGAAGCAGTTGAGAAGAAACTCTCAGACGTTGGTTTGAAGTAGCGTTCAGCAAAGAGAGAGCAACGATTGCTCGCTGCTCTCTCTTGCTTTTCTTAGAGGAAACGCTCCTTCACGGTGACACCATCTTCGGTGAGGTATTCGTAGGGCAGAAGCGGTCCTGTGGGGCGCCCATCCTTGTCGGTACGCTGTTCAAGCGTCACGAGTCGAACTGGCTCGCAGCAGAGGCGACGGAAGTACTTGAGCGTGTCTCGCGCTTCCGACTGCATCAGCGGACCGAAGCTCGGGTCGAACTCGTGCTTCAGGGTCCAGACGCCATCAGTGCGACGGCCGGTGTCCGCGATGTAAATCATCGGCTTGGAGTGATACGCAGTGCGCATGACGAGCTGACGACGCGCCTTGTGAGGGTTGGCGTCGAATGCACCGACAATCTGCAGCACCGTGGCAAGCTCTTGAAGAATCTGCGGCGGAACCGGGAAGAGCGGCGCACCAGACTGGGCGTGAATCTGCTGGCTGGTTTCGGCAGTGTTGGACCAGAGTTCCACTACTTCCATCAAACCGTTGAGCGTGATGGGCAGCGGGTCGGGGGCAAGCCCGGGGTTCCAGCCGTTCTTGCGCAGCAGACCAGAAATCTGCTTCATCAGCCGGCGCACCCACTCCAGCGCTTGCAGGTTAATCTTCTCGAAGAGCTCTTCGTTAAGGAATTCCTCGAGGAAGCGGTTGTCGTCGTAGTGCTTGCGCACTTCGAGCATCTTGTCGCGATTTCGCTTCATGTACTTGACGGTGCGCGTTTCGTCCGCCTCTACCACGGTGTTGTCGTCCACCATGATGATGGGCTTCACTTCCATCTCGGCTTCGCCTTCGTCGTAACCGTACTTTTCGTCGATGTATTCGAAGACGTTGAGCCCGAGCGCGTAGGGGTCGAGGTACCAGTTGGTCGCTTGCCGGCTGTGCATGGTCCAGTACTTCGCCAGCGACAGACGGAAGTCGATCGGCAGCGAAAGCTCCGGCTGCAGCAGCAGATGCTTTTCCCAGTACGAAGCCCAGCCTTCATTCATGAACTTGGTGCGTCCTTGCGGCTGGAAGTAGAGCGCCTGGTCACGCACGAAGGAAAGAAGTGTGTGCGCTTCCTCCGGTAGCTTGGGCGTGTTGGCGGGGTCCATCAAGAACCCGAGGATGTCCTGCGTGGGGAAAAGCGGGTAGCGAAGCAGCCTTGCTTGCAGGTCGGCGGCTTCCTTCTCCAGCATTTGCTTGGTCAGCTCAGAGCGCGAGCCTTCGTCCGCGATGCGCCGACGCAGTTCCCGCAGCTGTCCCATAGCCTCTTCTCGCATTTCCTTGTCGGAAGTTTGAGCGATGCTGGGCAGCCAGGCAACGTGATCTTCCAGGGCGTGTGCGGCGTCGAGAATGGCTTCGACAGCTTCCCAGCCCCAGTTCGGGTCTTCGATCAGCTCGTCGATTTTCTGCTTTGCCAGAGCAAAGCGGTTGACGACTGAGTTAGCGCCGGTCTCCTTGAAGAGCTTGTTGTTGGCGAAGAAGTCGACGTGACCCCACTTAGCGTGTCCCATCACCAGAGCTTGCATTTCCAGCGTGTTGGTGGTGCCTAGGTAGCAAATCGACGGGTCGGTGTTGAGCACCGCCTCGAAGATGTGGAAGGTGCCGGCGCGCTTCTTCTCTTGCAGTGCTTGTTTGCCGTATCGCCAGTGACGATAGTGAACCGGCATCATCACATAAGGAATGAGTTCGACCATCTGCTCGTCGGTGACGAGTTCGTATTCGGTCGGGTAAGGCCGCAGCCCGACGCGGTTGCCAGCGCGGGTCATGCGTTCATCGAGCAATTCGATTGACCTCGCGATCCGTTCGTACGGACCGAGATCTTTTCTTTCGTTAGACATAATCAAAACCTCCTGGTCTGTGGAAAAAGGTTGGTGCTTGAAACGACTTCATGCGCAGAGCCAGAGAAGACGAGCTTCTCTGGCTCTCGAAATGAGCGAAACTATGCGACGCAGAAGCCGTAGGAGAGCACTAGCTCTTCACACGGTCCTTGTCGAGGATCTCCTTGAATGCACGCGGCAGGTCCGCAAGAGAAGCGACCCGAGCCATGCCCACGTGTGCAGCAATGGCGGGTTTCAGTTTGAGCAACGCCTTGCCGCCGGCGTCCCAATCTTTCGGATTGGTCCAGCCGCCAGCGATGATTTCCAGGTAGCCGCAGTAGTTGAACGGCGACTCGATGAGCTTCGTCCACCAGTCTGCGATGACTGTGTCACCGTCGAAGAGTACACCGTCGGTGGCGTGGAACATATAACGGTTCCAGCCGCTCGACGAGTATTCAGCCTCGGCGATTTCCAGAGCCATCTTCCACGCCGGAACCGCCACTGTGCCGCCGCTTGCTTCAATCTGGTAGAACTTCTTTTCGTCCAGAATTCGCTCTGCTTTGGCGTCGTGCGCGATCATGACGATGGCGACGTTCTTGTATTTGGCGCGCAGGAAGAGGATGTTCAGCAGGAAGAACGCCTTTGCAATGGCGATGGGGTCGCCATTCATGGAGCCCGAACGGTCGAGCAGCAGGAATGCCACTGCCTTGCTGTCCGGTTCCATCTTCTCTTCGATGCGCCCGTACTTGAGGTCCGACTTGTGGAACGGCACCTCTTCGACACCGGGAATATCAGTGCCCTGGCGAATCAGCTCCTTGACGAATTCTTCCACGCGCTCTTGAATCAGCTCGTGCACCTTGTACGAAACCCGGCTTTCGCTGGGGCTCGCCTGCAGATGCAGTTGAGCTTGCAGCAGGACTGCAGTGCGGAACTCAAGCTCGTTTGCGTCTTGCTCTTCGCGACCGGCGTTGGCAACGTCGAGCAAGAACTGTGTCTCATCGAGCACCTCGTAATTCGGTTTCTCGACGAGCGAATCGACCTCGCTAGCCATTGCGGCATAGAAAAGGTACGACTCGAAAACAGCCTGGCATTGCTCGGCAAAGTTCGGAGTGAACTCTTCCGGGTGCGCGTTCTTCATTACGATGGCGCGCTTGAGGCGAGACTTGGCCGACTCCAGCTTGTTGAGGCGAGACTTCGGACCCTGGTTGGTAATGCCACGACGCTTGTGCGTCTTGACCTCGGTTTGAGCGATCATCTTGCGCAGCAAAAACGGCAGCTCAAGCCCGTCGAAGAAGAGCTGGAGGAATTCCTCGTAGCTCATCTCGGTGTAGGTCATGTCTGCTTCGTCTTCGCCAGCTTTCTTACCGCCACCGCCGCCGCCACCACCTTGCTGGTCACGACCAGGACGCCAGCGCGGTTCGTAGCCACCACTGATGGGGACCTTGACCTTGCCTTTGTCGTCGAAGATGGGGTTGTTGCGGATGATGTCGGGAAGCTTGTCCTTGCTTGGACGATTGCGTTCCTTGTAGCGCTCCTGGTCAGGACCGGTGCGGTCTTTGTGCGGAGGACCAGGTGGGTTGATTACGGTACGACTTGCGAGCAAGTGCGTGTTGACCAGAGGCGGCAGCGAACTGTCCTCTCTGACACGCACTCGACTCTTCCGCGGGGCTTGCCCTGCGGATTCGAGTTCATCATTTTCGTTCATTGAAAAACCTCCTGCTCTTTCGAGCCATATATAAATTGATGTCTGCGAGAACAGGAAAAGACGAGAGGGAGGGAATCGGCAAAACCAATTCCCTCCCCCCGGGTCTATCACACACAGCTCCCTCGAGTGCTTGCACCCGTTGAGCCATATCTCTGAGCAAGCTTACGGGAATAAGGTTGCGACACGCGCCATACCTCATACCAATATTCAAGTCAGAGTTCCTGCTCCTATGCAGGAAGTTCCTGTTTACTTGACGAGAACGAAGCCCTTCGATTCTTCCGCTTCACGCAGCAGCTCGTCGGCGCTCCAGTCGTTGAAACCGAAGTCGTCGATCAGGCGGCGCTTCACTTCCGACAGCTTACGCTTGTCCTCTTCGGAGCGCGCGCTGGAGGTCGAGAAGGTACGAGCAGTCTCCTGCACCTTGCGCAGAACGTAGCGCTCGATGCAGTTCTTCAGAGCGTCGTGGCAGCTGTACGGAACCACGGCGTTACCGGTTTCCGTCGTGTGCTGCATCACAGCCGAGAGAATCTCCGCGCGGAACTTCGGCGCTTCAGCAGCGCTGACGCCCCAATCTGGATCGGACTCGATTTCCCGCATGAACGGTTCATCGCCACCGACCGGACCACGACCGTAACCGGTCATGCGCACGGACTTGTCGCGGGCGAACGCCTGGATGTTATCCAGATAGCGCTCCCACACATCCTGGCACTCAGTAGTAAATGAGGGGACCATCGCAGCCAGCCAGACCTGCTTGCGATTCTTGGCACGCCAGCTGTCGAGCTCGTTGGCGATGAAGCCCTGGAGCCTCTTCAGCTTCTCCTCGTCCTGCACGTTGCTGCGGAACCATTCCGAGGCGCGGTCACGAACCAGGCGGCTCGTCACAGCCTTGCCGGGACCCACTTCAGCCGCGATCGCGTTGACGATCTTGGCGACTTCACGAGGCGACATACCGGACAGACCTTCGCGCGGCGAAGCCTGCTGGCGCAGTTCGGCGGCGGACACCTTCGTGCCCATGCCCTTCTGGCGAATGTCGCGACCATCGTAAGCGTCCAGCTTCGTGGCAAGCGGCACCGAGGGGTGTGCTTCCAGAGCGGAGAGAACAGCCAGGCGCGAGGTGTACTCGAAGACGTCACGGTCGACGTGCACGCCACCAAGCGACTCGGGCTTGGCGAAGTCAGAGCCCTTCCAGAACTTCTCGTGAACCTTCTGGACCTGGCGGGCTTCCATCGGGTAGGGGAACCAGATTCTCCAGAAACGGTCAACGTAGGGCTCGTTGACGCGCTCCTTGATGAAGCGGTCGTACTCACCTTCGTTGGAGTGGATGATGACCAGACCGTCGAAGTGGAGCGAACCACCCAGCGGAGCAGGGATGCCGACGCGGCGACCCTGGAGAGCTTCCAGCGTGACGCGCTGAGCTTCGGGCGGGTTCTTCAGACCTTCGGTCTTGATGACGAGACCGCGGTTGCCCTTGTTGTAGGCGCCGTTGAGTTCGACCAGCCGCGGGTCACCCGAAGGCAGACGACCGAGCATGGCCAGGTTTTCGGTACCGATCCAGGTGCCGATGTCGAAGTTCAGGGGCTGAACTTCAGGCACGTCCACGATACCAGCCGAGCCTTCGTCATCGCTGTCGAAGAACATGGACTCGATCGGGTACTGCGCGAGGTCCACAGGCGCGTTCTTGTTGATGAACTTGCCGAGCAGCATGTCCTGCACCATCGGCTCGGGACGACCGATGTTGTTGCGGGTGCTGCGGGGCAAACCGAGACCAAAGACGATGGCCGAGACCAGGTCATCAGTGCTGAGCTGCGAGAGACCTTCGATGTTCGCGCCGACGCCGTTGCCGGTGAGAACGCGAGTGCAGTCCGGGTTGCTCCAGTCCATGAGGTCGGCGACGCCCAGCGATTCGATGATCTTGGCGATCTCGGCACGCTTGTTGGACATCTTGCCGCCCGAACGTTCGCGAGCAACGCGATCGATCATGAACAGCAGGTTCAGCGGGTTGTCGTGCACGCGAGAGCCGCCCAGGAAGGGGATGGGCTCAGAGCCGCGGTAGATTTGCTTGACGCGAGCGAAGAAGTCCGACTTGCCCGAGCCCGGAGGTCCGATGACGACGAGCGCCTGCTTGTCGGCTTCCGCACCCTTGACGGCAGCACCCAGGAAGTTGTTCACGACAAGGTAGATGGACGGGTCGATGCCGTAGAACTGGCTGAACGCGTTGTAGGCGACCAGACCGTCCTTGCCGTAGATGCGCTGGATTTCAGCCGAACGGTTCTGGTCGACGCCGCCACGCACGATCATGCGGTGCAGACGAGCCTTGGCCGATTCGACCATTGCCGGATACTTCTTGATCTCGGCGAGGAGTTCGGTGAAGCTACCGCTGAAGGGTTCTTCACGGGAAACGAAGCGGGTGTCAATGTGATTCTGAGACATGATTTAATTCCTCTCAATCTAAAGGTGAATGGCTGGGGCTCAGGAGAGCTTCCACAGCTCGTAGTCCTGGATGTATTGGAGAGCCTCTTCGAGCGATTGCTCGGAATATCCGAGCGCACGGAAACGCTCGAGCGACTCCTTACGGTGCTTGAGTTCGTCGTCTTTCAACTCGAACTCGGGACGAAGAATCTTCTCGACCTTCTTCACGATCTCTTCGTTGAGCATCGCGCGGATGCCCTTCTCAAGACGCGGTAGCGACTGCCAGCTCAGCTCAAATTTTTCGCTGGCACTGTCGTCACCAGCTTTGAGCCTGCGAGCATTGTCGCGAATCAGGTCGAGCAAATCAGCTTCCAGTGCCAGTCGTGCCTTGCCTCTGTCCTCTTCGCCTGTCACACCGCACCAGCGGTCAACAGTGTCGAGGAAATCGGTGTCGACATTGACTTTATGGCTCCTGTCATTTGCATCCATAAAGTATTTGGCGCCTTGCGAAAAGTGCTTGGCGTGTTCCCTGTAGCGCTGGAAAATTTCTCCGGCGCGCGTGTCGAAGTCCGGTGCCACCACCGAGAAGAGTTCGCGCCGCAGGATGCGACGGTATTCCTCTTCAATGATGCCGGGTTTCTCAGTCTTCGATGTTGCTGGTTTGAGGAACTCGAGGCAGTTGCTGATGACCTCCTTCTCCTTGTCGGTCAGCCCCGGTTTCTTGGACATTTCCATGACCTTCGCGCGCAGGAAGCTAATCATGCGCAACGAGGACAGGAACTGCGGCTTTCGCTTCATATAGAAGTCGATCGCCTGACTGACGGTGGAGAGCATGTCGGCCATGTTCAGTCCATACATGCCTTCGTCTTCGCCCGCATCACGCCAGAGGTCGAGCACAGTGAAGTACTCTTTCTCTTGCCTTGCGCGCGACTTCGAAGTCGATGCCGCTTCGCCCCAGCCGCCGAGCGGAAGGGTGTCGCGACTCGATTCGCTGCCGGTCTTCTTGGTAATGACGAGGTTTTCACCGTCGTACATCCGGGCACGGCTCACGATGTCCACATCATGAGTCTTTTTCATACGAGAGATGACAGCCAGCAGTGCAGCCATCTTCAGAGCCATGGGGTCGATGTGCGGGCGTTCCTTCATCTGTCCGATGAAATCACGGTACGCCAGCTCTTCTTCCGTCACAGAGAGGATGTAGGGCACATCCATTACATGGAAGCGACGCGTGAACTTGTTGGGGTCCTTCTGGCTCTTGATGAAGGCGTCCCACGCGCCATGGTTGGTCTGTCCGATCAGCACGCCGTCGAATGGCAGATAGCCTTGAGTCTCGCCGTCAGCGCTGGCGGGCATGCGGCGGTCGTTGGTGACCTCCAGGAGCACGTCCAGTTCTGATGCTTGACCCTGAGCCGGTTGTGCCACCGAGAAGATTTCGGGCATGTCGATAATGCCACGAGACCCTCTTGCAAGAGCGCTGCTCAATCTGGTGCCTTGCCCTGGAGCCGCCGGCGTCCACGTGGACACGCCGAACTCGCGACACGAGATGCGCATCACCTGGATAGGTACATCGAACAGATTGGGAGGATTATTTTCGTCCTTCCCATCCATAAGTTGTTTCCAGCAGTGCTGGCAAGGACGACCTGCGACAGACAGATTGTCTGCGATGACTTGCTCGACGCCCAGCTCTTTGCCCAGTGCCTTGACGGTCTCGGCGGGAAGCAAGGTAAGCAAGTTGAGCGGGTTCTCGTGCACTGGGCAGCCGGCGACGGTGTAGATGAGCTGTCCTTCGAGCACATCCTTCAGGGCATCAGCCAGGAAGCTTTTGCCCGAACCAGGACCGCCGCGAAGAATCAGTGCCTGGCGCAGCTGATATCCGTTGACAGCAGCAGCGCGAAGGTGGTTGAGAATGCGGTGAACAGTGCGTTGGGAACCGCGTACATGCGCGAACGCATTGTAGGCGGTGATGCCGAACTGTTTGAGCATCCTTAGATAGGGGAGTTGCTCGGGAAGAGCTTTGTTGAACTCGCCACTAGCTTCAGTTGCTCTCACCAGCAGGCTTGCAGCCGTCTCGGCGATGGCGGGCTCTGTTTTGAGCCGCCTGAGGTACTCGCCGAAGCTGAGTTCCTCTGCCTTGATCGGCTTCAAGCTCAGCAGAGTTCTGAGCTTTTCATTTTCCGACATAGAATTGACCTCCTGCATAAAAGGAAGTTGAGCCGTTTTACGGGCGAACAGGTTGGAGTGTGTGAACGAGCTGTCTCGCACACTCGTTGTAGAAACAACTGACAATCGAGAGGTCCTGCGCACTTCTAACGAAGCTACGTAAGACCTGTTATCCCATTTTGCAAAAACTCTTCGTTCCCAACTCCGGCAAAGTTGAAATAGGATTCGAGCACACAAACTCCGAGTAAAAGAGTTCCAGTGAACTGTAATGTGGAGAGCCACCATGGGCGGTGCGGCTTGGGCGCTTCGGGGTGCTCTTGAAGCGGCTTCGTTTCTTGGGTCAATACTGTGTTTGTCATAAACCCGCCCTAAAACTGGAAGTAGATGAAAGGAGCAACTTCTTCTGGTGCAAGACCCATTATCATCACTGCAAGAGTTGCGTAGCTGGCAAGTCTTGTGGGGAAGGAATTGTTCCAGAAAGATACTAGTTCTGTCAGAACTGGAACTGGTTTTGCCTCTGCCATCTTGCTCAATTTTTCGAATGTCAAAAATGCGCAGTAAGCAAATAGAGAATATGGAAGCGTTGAGGTGAAAAACGCGTGGATGACTTCATAGGAAGGCGCCAGGTTGAACATGCGGCTTGCTACGTGCAATGCCTGGGGTACATCTGATGCTCTGAACAGAACACAAGCAAAAATCAAAAATGTGAATGTGAATGCGACTCCACTCCAGTGCCAGAATGGCGTCGGGCGAAGATTCTTTAGAGCTGGTGTGCGATCTACAAAATCACTCCAGTCTTTTGAAAGTACGAGCCCAGTGCCGTGGAAGATTCCCCAGATCACATAATTCCAGTCGGCTCCGTGCCAGAGCCCACCTAGTGCCATTGTGATAAATAGATTGCGTTTCAATTTCCAGTTAGGAACGCGCGATCCACCCATGGGAATGAAGAGATAATCACGCAACCATGTGGACAGCGAGATATGCCAGCGGCGCCAGAACTCTGTCAGATTTGCCGCTAGAAATGGCCAGTTGAAATTGCTCGGTAGTTTGTAACCGAGAAGCTGCGCCGAGCCCCGTCCTATGTCGGTGTATCCAGAGAAGTCAACGTAAATTTGGATTGTGAATCCGATTGCTGCCAGCCAGGCGTCAAGTGTTCCCATAGCAGCAGGGTTGTTGAATCCTACTGCGACTACATGTCCGAGATTGTCTCCTAGCGCCATTTTCTTGAACAAGCCAATGAAAATCAGCCCCAAGCCTTCACGAAACATGTTGGGGTCGAACTTATGATTTGCATGAAGCTGTTCATCGAAATCCTGATAACGTTTGATTGGACCAGCAATTTGTGATGGAAAGAAAGCCGCAAAAAGTGCAAACCATGCGAAGTTCTTCATAGGTTTTGCACCACGGTAAATGTCCACTAGATAGTGGATGAATTCAAAAGTGAAAAAAGAGATTCCTAGCGGAAGTAAGATGTGCAGTTCGGGGCATTTTGCAAGCAGCGCGTTCTCCATTCCCATTGCTGATGAGCCGAAATGTAGTGCATTCCATAGAGACTTGAGGAGGAAATCAGCATACTTGAAGAAGCAGAGACAGCCCAGATTGAATACCAGAGCGGCTGTAAGAATGGGCTTCTTTGCGTGATGGTATTTGTCGAGAAATATGCCGAAGTAGAAGTTGACTATTGTTAGCCCGAGAATCAAGAGCCCATAAGTCGGCATCCAATTCATGTAGAACAAATAGCTTGCTACCAGTAAAAGAACTCGTCTAGCCAAAGGTGGAAGGACCCAATAAAGGGCAACCACTATTGGTAAGAAAACGAGGTAAGTGAAGCTGTTAAATAGCATCAGCACTTCCTATTCCAGAGGCGTTCGATGATAGCACGCAGTCAAGTCCTGAATCCTTTGCATCCGTACATCTTGGAGCAAACTATTGCAGCACAAGGTTTTGCGGATGTAAAAGATTGATCCATCAAATGTCGTTTATGTGATGGGTCTCATTTGTACTGAATTGAATTCGAAAATAAGGACTTTGAATGGGAAGAAGATCGAGATGCATCAATCTCTGCCGCCTTATGAGAGACGGCACCACAAGGTGATTATGAAATCATGATGCCACTACGATTCCGTAGCAGCTTCGAAGGTAGCAAGTTTGATCGTGAACGGTTCTGCTTGCTACCTTCTCGTTTCGAGAGAACGCTCAGATTTTTGAAACGTTACCAAGCCCAAAAATGCTCTGCTTCACTTTGGGGTTGCCCGAGTATTTTACTGTTCCAGTTCCTTTGATTGTGGCATCGAGAGACTCGCTGGCATCAACCTTTGCAGTTCCAGTGCCTTTGATATCAATTACTACAGCTTTCGCTTTAAGCTTACTTGAGTCCACTGTTCCGGTGCCGTCAATCTGTGAAATGAACTTGCCGACCTCTCCAGATATGCTCATGGATGCGGTGCCGCTAGAAGAAGCTTTAAATTCCGCACCTTTCAAGTCACTGACTTTAGCCGTGCATGTACCTTTGCTTTGTAATTGATCGAGCTTGCTGGAACTGACTTTGAAGGACATCTTAGAGCGAGTCTGCAGACTCTCTTTTGAGTCTATGTACAGTATTCCATCCTTCACCTCTGTTTTGATGTAGGGAAGAATGTTGTCATCCGCTTCGATTGTAAGAGGACCAGGAGCTCCCTGCTTCGCTTCAAGTTGGGCAGGCAGCATTATGCAAATGCCGTGAAATGCTGGAACTTTTCGATCTTCTTTTCCGGCTTTTCCAGACCCTGTGACTGCCAGGCATTCATGACTCAAGGTGAGTGTAAGCAGTGCCGAAAATAAGATTGATTTGCTTTTCATTTCATTTCTCCAAAATGCTTGGACATTATAACTTTTGCCAACGTCTTTGGTACGAGATTGCAAAGTTTAGTACTTGGATGACGAATTTTGTAGTTCGTTTTTGCGTCATAACACAGTGCGAAGAGCCAATAATCGCAGCTTCTGGAACTGCGATTGTGCGGTCGGCTCTCTTATTCATAGCAGCTTAGCGTATCGTTTCAGTACAGTCGCAGAAATTGCAAACAACAGGAATTCCTCCGAAGGGGCTTGTTCCCCCAATTCTGGACTGACGAGCGACAATTCTTTCACGAGTGCTGCTGCCTCGTGCGTTGACACCGGTGGTGGTGGCGGTGGCGCCAGCTTTGACTAAGCTCCGCTTCACGGTCGAGTTGAGATCCTTCATGATTACAAGCTCCTGGTCGTCGCCGTTGTTTGTCTGATGCTTTTCGGGTGGGCACTGCAAGGTGGTCGGCCGCGCGGCTGGTAAAACCAGCTGCTGTGAAAAAATCTTGGAGAGCGGGCCTCTGGCTCGCTCTCTGTAGAGGAGGCAGCGCTGACCGAACAAGATTATGGATTAGGAAGCTTATAAAAATGATCCGGTATGCTATAACAAATAGTAGAATTTAGGCGAAAAGAGAAATGCTGGGGTTAACCAGCACTCCTCCCCCTTCTGGGGTTCTAGGCGGCCTTGGCGACCTGATCGGCCGGCTCGTTGAAGCTCATCTTCCGGATGCGGGCCCGCTCCCTGCGTGCCTTGTTCCGGAGGTAGTGCTTACCACGAGACGGATTCTGGTCATCCGAATTGGGCGTTGCTACATCCGCAACGGAATCTGCGTCCTGCCGAGTCTGGGGAGACTGGCGCGACAGGATGTACAACGGTACTGCTTTCTGGAGAACCTTGCTGCACGACAAGCATGCAAGCACGATGGCCAGAGGGAGGACAATACCGAGTGCAATTGCAAATTCCATAGCGAATTGTTTCGCACTGGGAGCGTGCTCAACAAACGCCCAAACGTTCAACCCTACGGACATGGCGCCGCAGAGCATGAAAAGTCCGCCTGGAATGATCCAGACATGCCATGGCTCATCGCTTTCGACAATCATAGCCAGCTCCGCGCCAAGGAGCATAACGTCGATTGTTACAGCCATGAACCAGGAATTTCCCGGTGTAGACCCAGTGAAGGCACTGATGCTCTCAGCCAAATGGTTGAGAGACAGCCACATGCCGCTCAGAGAACCTACAAGCAAAAGGGTGACAGCAGCTCCTGCCACGTAGATCTTGTATTGATCGAAAGCTGCTGCCGATTGTGCCGTATTCGTCATGGTTTCCCTTTCCAAAAACGCGTGCGGCGCACGCAAAGTTGCACACTTGTTTGTGTGCAAGTCGGCGTCCACGAGTATGTTCGTGACACAGAAATGCCGAGCGACGAGTTTGGAAAGTGTGAATGGATAACTAGAAACCAGAGCACCGAGGAGTTGGTGAAGACGAAAGATAATTTGGTTCTAGGGTTTTGTACTGGGTAATGTCAAGCGCCCATTTTGTTCCTGTTTATAGACTCTTCGCAAAATAACCCATTTGCTGAACTGAAGCTGACCTGACGCAGCTGACACAAGTTTTTTTTGTACTGAAAACGGCCCAAAAGAACTCTGTCTGGGCCGCTTAATATGTTTTCAAATAGTCGCGCTTTAGTAAAGCTATGTAAGCTATACAGGGTCTGAGGCCAGTGATTCTACGATGCGCACATCGTAAAAACTTGGTATGGAAATATGTTTTTGAGTCTGTGTTTGACTATTCTCCGGGCGCGCCACCATGACTGTTTGCAGTCCCGCATTTTTGGCTACATCGAGTTCTTTCTCGCAATCACTGAAGTAGACTATTTCTGCCGGCTCTTGTCCAAGCAGTCTTGAGATTCTCTTATAACTTTCAGGCTCTAACTTTGCACCGCTGCTAGTGTCAAAGAATCCGGCGAAGTAATCGGAGAGGTCGCCAAATTCCGTATGTTTGAAGAAGACTCTTTGCGCAGTCGAAATAGCTGCATCGTAAATAGCCATGGTGACTTTGCCTGCACGCCAGCAAGCAAGCGCTTGAGGCACGTCAATGAATACTTGCGAGCATAGAAGTCCACTAGAATAAGCTTCGGCCCAGATGAAGCCCTGGAGTTCTTTCAGTCCTCTGGAGTTTGAATTCGCCTCCATTAGCTTGATCACTTCAGTCATAACCGCGTCAATTTGATCACTTCGTTTTTCAAATCCACAAAGCCAATCGTAGCTGCTAGCTCTGCCTGTTTCTCTTGCTATTTGATCGCATGCTTCAAGTGTATTCTGCTCGTCCCAACAGCGTTCCAGATAAGAACGAGCGTTTTCTTTGGCGAAAGGAAAGAGCACATCGTTTAAGTATGATTTGGCTGAACAAGTTCCTTCAATATCGAGAATTACAGCTTTGGCTTCGAGTTCTTGCATGGTCCTGATGGTCCTACCTACCTGATAGTTTGCAAGCTTAGACTTGCAGTGGCTGCTTCGATTCGTAGTTTGAATCGATTGCAGACTATATCACAGTTCAAATGAGCTATGAGCTATCAATAATGCTGCGCTAGGTTTAGTTTTCCGAATCAGGCGCGCCTGCAGAGACTGTCTTATTGGTTTGTTTCAGTTTTTTCAGGAGTCTTGCGCAGTTTTTCTTCTCTGCTTCGATTTCTGAGCTTGAACTTTGCTTAGAGAGAAACAATTCCTCATTTTTCAATATTTCTGCAGCTATCTTTAAATCGTGCTGTTCCATGAAGAAAGCGGCTAGCTGGCTGAAAATTTCCCCCAGCTTTGCAGCTTCGTTGGAGTCAGCTGGCGTGATTTCAGCCAGAGTTTCATAGACTTCGTACAAGACGTTTGAATTGAATGATTTGTTAGGTGCAACCTTGAACATAGGGCGGCCCTCAAGAAATTGCACAGCCCTTCCCTGGTCTGAAGCAAGAAAGGTTTCTTTGTTGGATTTTCTGTATTCGGCAAAAGCTTTCGGTAAATACTTCAAGCAATCATCAAATCGATGTTTTATTCCATAAACTGAAACGAACGTGCTGTAAAGGCGGGCTCTAACGGAAGGCAGTTCTTCCGTGACTTCATCAAGAATTCTTCGTTCTTTTTCAAGATAGATGAGTGCTGAATCATAGTCATTCATGGTGATATATCGGCCGACGATAGTGTGATATGTTTCAAGCCTGAAAATTCGTGGCTCATCCGATGCAATCTCACTGAAATTGAGCAATCGTTTGCAGTTCTCAACTTCTTCTAGTTCTCTTCCTTTAACGTCATGGAGGAATTCATTCAATTTGCGCACCTTCATTCGATATTCCTCGAACAGCTCAAGTTGCCTTTCGTGATTTTTTTCCTTCTTCAGATGTTCTTCCAGCCGATAAGAATCCCTATATAACTTCGCAACGATGGTTTCGAAACTATTGCTTGGGCTTGTCTTTATGGCGGGCACTTTGTTTTGCTTTTGCATCAAAGAACTGCCATAGATTCCTGCAAGAAGCAAAATGGGAATGAGCAGGAAAACGCCCCATTTACCTGTGGTGTTTGCGGAACCTACAGAGGCAAGTGTTGATGATTCGTGCTGGGCGCAGATAGCAATCAGTTCATTTTTGAATTCGGATGCTGTTTTGTGGCGTTTCTCCGGCTCTTTGGCTAAGGCGCGGGCAAGCGAGGAAATCAGCGCCTTATCATTTTTGTCGAACTGGTGTTCTAAGAATTTGCGTGCATCATCATGAATGTGGCTTCTGATGATGCTCAGTGCCTGGTCGCTGTCGAATATTTTTCGTCCAGAAAGGCATTCGATGATGATACAAGCTAACGAATAAAGATCTGAGCGTTCATCAACATTGTGCCCTAGAATTTGCTCAGGGCTCATGTAGTGGGGGCTGCCTATGATTTCGCCAGTCTGGGTGAGCGTTTTCATAAGGTCGCCGGAAGTGATTTTGGCAAGCCCGAAATCAATTACTTTGACTGTGTCTGGGGCTGGGTGATTAACCAGCATAATGTTGGCTGGCTTCAGGTCTCGATGGACAATGCCTTGCGCATTTGCGTATTCAATGGCATCGCAAATTTGTGAACCAATATTGCATACACGCGCCCAGCTCAGGCGACCCTCTTCTTGCAGCACTGTTTGAAGGCTCTTGCCTGTGATGTACTCGGTTACCGCATATTTTGTGCCTTCCGGAGTAATCGCAGCCGAATAGAAGGTGACTACGTTTATGTGTTGGAGTTTGGACAAAACCTGAAACTCCCGCAAAAAGCGGTCTATTTTTTCGTCGCTTGAGTCATCAGAGTGGAGAATCTTGAGGGCCACTTTTCTTTTTGCGTCGACTTGCTCAGCCAGATAAACGCTGCCCATGCCGCCTGCACCCAGCTGCTTGCTGATGAGGTAGCGTTGGTGAAACAAAGTGCCTGGCTGTAAGGCTATGCGCATTAGAGTGGTCTAATAACCGAAGCGGGGTCTTCATCCAGCATATCAGTCCTTTCTTTCGGCAGAATTCACTAAGCTTGCGTAGCGATTTGCCGCGCCTGCGATTTGCCGAGTGCATCGCAGCAGGCTTGTGGAGCTGCGTTAGTGGACTGGGGGCAGCAGTACTTTTTGGAGCAAGTGGATTGCGTGGATTCACATTTTTTTGCTGCCTATATATGCAGAAAGCACTTCCTCTGCTGCAGGTGGTAACGCTGCGCAAGCCGAACTTCGAAGATCTGTTTGCGGGATTTGCGTAGTCGAACTCGTATTTCAGAGAATGGTGAACAAGTGTGAAGAACTTCGAAACCGTAAAATGGGGCTTTCGAGAGTTTGTGTTCTGCGTGTTACAGCCGTGTTACACGCCCATCTTTGGAGCGCCCCAGGGGGCAGGCACATAATGATGTTGTCAATACGTTCTTCTTTCCCTTCAGGTCTACAGCAACTGCAAATCGCATCTGCTTCAGCAACTCGATAATTTCTTCACCGCTAGTTTGCGGATCGGGCATCTAACTGGCTGACCGGCTGGATTGTAAGCGTACTGACCGACTCAAGGAGTTCGCACATGGCAGTCTTTCTTCTGGCAATCGCCATGCTTGCACCTGTTGTGCTCTACTGCTTTGAAAGTCGTGTGCAGCGTGTGGCTAACCCGGTGGGTTTCCTCATCTCTTGCTACACGACTGAGGCGGTTCTCGGGTTCGTCTGGTTTCTCCTCGAAAGGGGATAAGCTCGGCGGACTTTGACGTTTCTCTATCACAAACGCGAGTACTCAAGGTTGGAGCTGAAGTTCCAACTCTTTGGGTCGATTCTGTCTGACCAACGAGGACTCAGCAGCGCCATTCGGTTGCTCGCGGTTCTCGCAACAAGGACTAATGACATGACCAATCATTCCAATGATCTGCTCACCGATGCCCTCAAGCGAGCCGGCAAGGGTCAGCAGGAAATCGATGCTGTCAACGCGGTCGACAATGCGCAAGCTGCGGCCAGCAAGCATCAGAAGCTTCCCGGAGCCATCCAGGAGGCGCTTCTCTCCCGTGACCTCGACATCAGCCTCTTCGCTCGCAAGGGCGACGAGATGACGCCGAGCGTCAAGGTCGTTCTGGATCGCTGCGTCGCGCTCGTCGAGGAATACCTCGGCAAGAATGCCCTCTTCAACGAGAAGGGCGCCTTCAATCCGACGCTCGAGGCCGAACTCACCACCGCCGGCTTCTACGGGCTCACCATCCCGACCGAGTACGGCGGAGCTGGCGCAACCATGCAAGACCTCGCGAAGGTCATGCTGGTTCTCGGCCGCATCGGCGACCCCGTTATCCCCGGCACCATGTCGGTGAAGACGCTCATCGGTCCGGTCGGTGCGCTCAAGCACTTCGGCACCGAAGAGCAGAAGCAGGTCTTCCTCTCGCACATGGCGACCGCGCTCTTCCAGGGCGCCTTCGCCGGTACCGAGCCCTCGGCTGGCTGCAACATCACCAAGATTCGCACCTACGGCGTCATCGAAGGCGACGAGCTGCGCATCTATGGCGAGAAGCTCTTCATCTCGCGCGCGACCTACGGCGCCGAGGTGGCGGTGTTCATGAAGATCAACGACCAGTTCAAGGTCGTGAAGGTCGACCTGCCGAAGGAGGACACGGCTGAGTTCCGGCTCAACCGCTACAACCTGCACGTTCTGCAGCCGGCGCTCGAGAACAACGGCCTCGTCTTCAACGGGCTGCGCGTTCCGGTCGGCAACATTCTGCCCGGCAACGGTCTGGAAGCCATCTTCAAGGATCTCGACGACGGCCGCTGGGCGGTCGGCGTCAGCGCCTCGATCATGATGAGCATCATTCTCGCCTCCTGTCCGCAGTGGGTGAAGATGCGCAAGACCTTCGGCGTGACGCTCGACCAGCGGCTGGGCATCCAGTATCGCATGGCGACGATCGCGGCCGACATCGCCGGCTCGGAGCTGCTCTCGCTCTGGACCGCCGACCAGGTGGACCAGGGTCGCGCCGGTGACCTCTCGGCGATGATCGCCAAGACCTGGAGCACCAACGAGCTCCGGGACGTGATGTGCAAGACCGGGATCGAAATCCACGGTGGGCGCTCGTTCTTCCGCGGTCATCCGCTCGGCGACAACATCGCCAACGCGCTGGTCGCAAGCGTCTACGAGGGTCCGAACCCGATGCTGGCTCAGGCTGGCGTCAACTCGCTGGTCAAGGCGCTTCGCGGTGCGGGTCTGGAGGACATGGGGCGTGGCTTCAAGGAAGCCGGCGTCAACATGTTCGACCTGATGCCGAACCTGAAGAAGTTCCACCTCGGCCTGCCGACCATCCTCGCCACGCTGTGGAAGGGCAAGAGCGGTCTCGTGAAGAATCGCAAGAAGATCATCGGCGGCGCCTCGGGCTTCCTGCCGGTGCTGTTCAACTGCTACCGCGGCGTCAAGAAGGGCAAGGTCGTCGGCGACCTGAGCGGGCTCGACGAGCGTTTCATCGCGCATCTCGAGTTCGCGGCCAAGAAGTGGTTCGCCTGGAAGAAGAACCTCGTCTCGCTCGTGTTCAAGTTCGGCGAGAAGCTCGCAGACGAGCAGCTCATCACCGAGTTCGAGGTCTACCAGCCGCTGGCCGACATCGTCACGATGTTCGTCGCCATCGAGGGTGCGCGTAGCGCTGCCGCCGCCGGTGATACCGGTCGTGTGGCTGCCCTCAACATGCTCTGCGAGATGATGACCTGCCGTCTCAGCGGCAAGGCGCCGACCTCGAAGGGCATCAAGGCGGCTTCGAAGGAGACCATGGGGCACATCATGAGTGGCAACATTCGTGAGCTCCAGGGCGTTCCGGTGAAGCCCATCTTCCAGTCCTACGAACAGAAGGACTGAGGTTCTCCGGACGAGGGGCGAGCGCAAGCTCTCCCCTCGTTCTTCCTCTAAAAGAAGAAAAAAGGAGCGATGCATGAAAGAACGCATCCGCAAAGCTGTCCGCTGGATTGTGCATCCGCGCAAGTCCTGGGACGAACTCATGAAGAAGATGTTCGGAAACCTGAACGTCCTCTCCTGAGCTGTTTCTACCGCAAGGCAAATGGGCTTTCTGGCTCGCCACTAAATATAGGAAGTGGCTACCCGGTGAGCTTTCTTCACGGAGGGGCTAAAGCTTCCAGCTGAGCCCTATTTCGAAGACTGCATGTGCAGCTTTAACTCTCAAACTCTACGGAGATACAAGATGATCTACATCATCAGCATCCTCGGCGCGCTGTTCGGCGTTGCCGGTTGGTACATGTTCTGGAAGGGCCACGCTGCCCGCTTCCCGCAGAGCGGCTACGTGCCGCCGCAGACGAGCTGGTTCGGTGAGTTCGGCATGGCTGCGTTCGCCTACCTGCTGACCTTCCTCACGGTCGGCAAGGTCAAGGTGATCGGCAAGAACAAGCTTCCGCGCGGCGGGCGAGTGATCTTCGCCGCCAACCACCAACTGCCCTGCGACTTCGCGATGGTTCGTCGCGGTTCGGGGCGCCACTTCCGCATGCTCACCGCTGCGGACCAGCTGGGCGGCTTCTTCGGCGTGCTCGCTGCTTGCGGCGGCGTCATCTCGGTTGCGTTCAAGCAGAAGACCGATGGTCAGGCTGCTGAGCAAGGCTGCATTCGTTCTGTTGCCGCCAAGAACTGGCGCATCAGCTTCGGTGTCGCTGTGACCCTGTGGCTCGCTTCGGCTGCCGGCTTCGTCGCGTCTCTGCACTTCGGCATGCCCTGGTATGCCCTCGGTGCGGTCGTTCTCGCTCTGGTCGTTGCCGGCATGCCTGGCAGCGGCCCCGCCCTCGGCATCTTCCCGCAGGGCGCCCTTCTGCCGGATGACCCGGACATGAAGGAACTCTTCCGTCCGGGTGCTGTGCGCATTGGCAAGGCTGCGGCTTCGGCTGCTGGCGAGCCGGTCACCATCGTTCCGATGGCGATTCACTACAAGCGCGACCCGAACGGCGCCGACTGGACGCACCGCCACCTCAAGGGCATGCGTTCCATGTTCCTCGGCACCCGCAACCCCAAGGCCTGGAATCCGGAGTTCAAGAAGGACCTGGAAGCCATGACCGCGGACGAGCGTGCCGAGTCCGAGGCGAAGCGCAAGGAGATCATGAAGGCGCACAAGAAGTCCAACGTCACCAACTACGGTGGCGTTGTCGTGGTCGGCGACCCCATCTCCATCGCTGACCTGCCGGAAGATCCGATCGAGGCCATCGCCATCGTTCGCGCTCGCATCGTGGAGCTCTACGAGACCGCGAAGCAGCACTGATCGCTTCTCACTCACTTCAACCCTGATTCACCCACGACTAGAGGGACCCCGGCTCACGCTGGGTTCCCTCTTTCTCTTGTGGAAAGAGAGGTGCGTTATGACTAACACGGATGTTGCCAGCGGCTATGAGCTCGCGATTAGCTCGGGCGGTGCGACAGCTGTGCTCGCCGGAGCTGGTGCCTTTGCCGCGTGCGGCATGGCTGGCTTGAAGATCACGAAGAACTTCGGCGTCAGCGGCGGTGGCATCTTCAGTGCCGTCACCGCGACCGGTATCAGCGCGAAAGAGGCGCTGCATATCACGCTGGAGACCGACTTCACCAGGTACGTCACGTTCCAGGACGGTATGGCTCACGCCATTCGCCGTGGGGTCGGCAACGTGCTGCGTCGCGGCATGGACTCGCTCATCGAGCCTACCGGCCCGAAGGAGTACGCCGACTGGCATGTGACCGGACTGCTGGGTTCCAACAACCTCGGCAAGTTCGTGCTCAACGAAGCCCGCAAGCGCGGCATCGAGAGCTGGCCGGAGAAGTTCGTGACGATGGCGACCACGCGCGACGGCTCTGCCGTTGTCTTCAACAAGGACGGCGTCTTCCTCTGCGATACCTTTGGTCGCAAGACGCAGCTGTCCGTTCATCCTGCTCCGCTCGAGCTGGCTGTGCGGTCCAGTGCCACCATCGTCGGTGTCATCGCCGCCATCGAGTACAAGGGCATGATGCTCTTCGATGGCGGTCTGAGCCGTGACGGTCTCTGCCCGGTGGGCGTGATGATTCGTCATTTCGGTTCGGACCCGCGCAAGATCATCGCCTGCCGCGTCGGCGAAGACAGGCTCAGCCCTGTCTCTGGTCGGCTGCACAGGATGGCTCGCGTGCTCTGGCAGGTTCACCCGGATTTCCATTGGGGTCCGGAGACCACTGGCGTCATCGAGTTCCGCCCGCACATCGAGCATGTCCACTCCCTGAAGTTCAACTTGTCGGACGACGAGAAGTGGCTGGCGATGCTGGTCAGCTTCGAAGCGGCTACGGCACGTCTGGCTCTGGAGGGGCTGCTGGCTGGCGAGAGGCTCGAGAAGGTGCAGAGCCTGTTCGACGCGCTGGGCTACTGGCGCGACTACATTCCGGCTCCTGCAAAGGAGAAGCAAGACCTCGCCCGGCGTGCCGAGCGGGTGTTCGCTGATCACGGGCTCTACTGAGCCCGTGGTTCTCATCTAATTGGATCCAGAAGGAGATCGACATGTCGATCAACTTGATTGTTCTGCTCCTGGCCTGCGGCGCTTTCGCTGCCGCACTGGCCTGGTTTCTTCCCCGTTTGAAGGATGCTCTCAGGAGAGCCAAGCAAGTCGTCGAGTGCGGCTACTTGGCTCCGACCCCGTCTGACCGGGCGCACCGTGGAATGGTGCGTTTCGCGAAGGCTTGGGTCGATGGCTTCGTCGGCAAGATCGACGCAGTCGGGCATGAGAAGCTGGCGGATTTGCCGGCTCCCTTCGTGCTGGCCTTCAATCACGGCAGTCTGCTCGACGTGGCGATCGCTCCTGTGGTGCTCAACCGCAAGGCTCGATACCCGGCAGCGCAGGGCGTGATGAAGGTCGGTGGCGGGCTGCTCGGCTTGCTCTTCAGCAAGTGGGGCGTCTTCTCTGTCGACCTCGACAATGGTCATGCCGCCTTCAACGCGTCGGTGAAAGTTCTCACCGCCGAGGACGGCGCCAACATCGAGGTCATCTTCCCCGAGGCCTGGACCAATATGGATGGAACGGTCGGCAAGTTCAAGACCGGCGCCGTTCGTATGGTTCAGGAAGCGTCCGCTCGTCTGGGCCGACCGGTTCACGTCGTGCCCGGTTACATGCACTACGGGCGCTACCCGGGCAAGTGGATTCTGAAGCTGCCCATCCCGCTGCAGTGGCTCGTGCCGCTCGTCGGTGCGTTCTACTATCGGCGCGGCGTCAAAGTCGTGATCGGCGAGCCGATTGCCAACACGGAGCTTCCGAGCGACCCTCGCGAAGCCACCGAGATTCTCAGGCAGAAGGTTCTCGCGCTCAAGCCGAGCGCCTGAACCCTTCGTTCTATCCCTCTGGCGCCGCACCAAATACGGTGCGGCGCCTCAACCTGATGAAATGAGGATTACATGACCCGCAACCCCATCAAGTCTCGTCTTCTCTTCCGTGGCAACGTCGTCGAGCTCAGCACTCTGTCGAACCGCGTCGCCATCGTCACCTTCGACAGCAAGGTCAGCAAGGTCAACCTGCTGTCCAGCTTGGTGATGAAGGAGCTCGACCATGTCGTGAAGGTGCTCGAGAAGCCCGGCGAGTTCGTCGGCGCTGTCTTCCGCTCTTCCAAGGACGACTGCTTCATCGCCGGCGCCGACATCAAGGAGATTCAGTACGCGCAGTCGATGCCGCCCGAAATCGCCTACGACGGCTGCAATCAGGGCAAGGCTCTGCTCGCGCGCATCGAGGCGCTGCCGTTTCCGACGGTCGCCGCGATTCGTGGTCGCTGCCTCGGCGGCGGCACCGAGCTGACCCTGGTCTGCAAGTACCGCCTGGCCACCGACAACAAGTCGACGGTCATCGGTCTGCCCGAGGTCGCGCTCGGCGTGCTTCCCGGTTGGGGCGGCACGGTGCGCGCTCCGCTGATGCTGGGCTTCGCTGCTGCTGTGCCGCTCATCACCAACCCGCTCAAGCCCTGGTCGGCGCGCAAGGCGCTGCAGACTGGGCTGGTCGACGAGCTGGTGCCGGAGTCGAAGCTCTTCAGCCGCGCGGTCGGCGTCGTTCTGGGCGAGTCGCCTCCGACTCGTGAGCCCTCGGCGATGCAGAAGTTCACGCGTGCGATCGGCGACTCCGCCATCGGCGTCAGCTGCATCTCGGCGCTCGCCGCCCTGGCCATCAAGGTCCAGACGCGCGGCAAGTATCCGGCTCCGCTCGAGGCCCTCAAGGTCATGAAGGCGGCGATGCGCGGCGACAAGAACGCGGCGATGGTGGAAGAGTCCTGCTCTTTCGCCAACCTCTGCCACACGCCGGCTTCGGCCGAGTGCGTGGCGAAGTTCGTCGAATACCAGAAGGCGAAGAAGGAGAAGAAAGCGGCTGTCTGAGCCGCTCTTCAGTGCAATCGAGACAGGGTGATTGCGAAATCACCCTGTCAGTTCTCATCAGCTAAATGGGCGCTCCAGATGAGTGCCCCGGGTCGCAGAGGCGACCTGAAAGAGAAGGAGTTCTCTCCATGACACTGATTCAAAAGTTCTGGGCTCGTGCGTTCAGCACTCCCGATGCCTGCGCCATCGTCTATGACAACGGCGCCGATCTCAAGCAGATCAGCTGGTCCCAGTCGGGAACGGCGGTCGCTCTGATCATGGCGTTTCTCCGCAAGAAGGGCGTTCAGAAGGGCGACCGTGTCGCCATTCTCGGCTGGAACTCGGCCGAGTGGGTCTGGGCGGACTATGCCATCCAGTCCCTGGGCGCCGTCACCGTTCCGATCTATCCGAACAGCTCTGCCGAGCAGGCTGCCTACGTGCTCAAGGACGCCGGCGTGAAGCTCAGCTTCGCGGCCGACGACGAGCAGATCAAGAAGGTCACGGTCGGCGAGGGCTATCGTTTCATCGATGCGCTCACGTCGCTGGAAGACCTCGTGAAGCTCGGCGGCAGCATCTTCGAGGCGGTCGCCAAGGCGGCGCCGTCCCTCGCCCGCTACCCCGCGGTCGATGCCGAGCTGTCTGCGATGCGCGCCCAGCGCAAGCCGGGCACCTACTTCGCCGACCTGGCGCCGGATGACCTGGGGACGTTCATTTATACGTCGGGTTCGTCGGGCGCGCCGAAGGGCTGCATGATCACCCACGGCAACATCGCGGCCAAGATGGCTTCGATGTCGCAGGTCGGTCTCGGCATCACCGAGAAGGACCTCGTGCTCAGCTATCTGCCGCTCTCGCACGTGCTCGAGCGCGTCGACGGCATGGGGCTCTGCACCTGGAACGGCACGCCGGTCGCCTTCTCGGCGATCGACCAGCTGGCCAAGAACATGGGGCGCTTCCGTCCCACGGTTCTGGCTGGCGTGCCGGCGGTATGGGAGAAGATCTACAACGGCGTCAAGAACCCGGCGGAAGGCATCGGCAAGGTGCTCAACACGCTCTTCGTCTGGAAGCCGCTCTTCAAGCTGGCTCTGGCGAGCAAGCCGGGAACGACCGCCGGGAAGATCTTCGACCGCATCGTCTTCGACAAGGTGCGCGCCAAGCTCGGCGGGCGCCTGCGCATGGCTGTCTCCGGTGGCGCTCCGATCAACGCGGATGTGCTGCACTTCTTCAATCGCCTGGGCATCGAGATTCTCGAGGGCTACGGCGCGACGGAGACGGTCGGCGGCATCGTGACCAATCGTCCGAGCTGGGCGCCCGGCAAGGGTCCCAAGAACAAGGTCGGCTCGGTCGGCTACGTGGTGCCGGACTGCAAGGTTCGCATCGCGCACGACCCGAGCGAGGACGAGCCCGGTACCGGCGAGATTCAGCTCTTCGGTGGGCAGGTCTTCAAAGGCTACTGGAACCTCCCCGAGGCGACCGCCAACGCGTTTTCCGAGGATGGCTGGTACAAGACCGGCGACCTCGGACGCATGGACGACGACGGCTTCGTCTACGTGCTGGGCCGCAAGGACGGCATGTACAAGACTTCCGGCGGCAAGTACGTCTCGCGTGAGAAGCTCGAGGGTGCGCTCAAGCACTTCCCGATCATTCACTACAGCGTGCCGGTTGCTCACGGTCGCAAGTATCCGATCGCGCTCATCTTCGTCAATCAGGACGAGGCGAAGAAACTGGCTGGCGCTGCTCCTGCGGGGGCCGACGCGGCGAAGTTCTACGCCGAGCACGATGCGGTGAAGGCGGCTGTGGCGGAAGCCATCGCTGGCGCCAACAAGTCGCTCGAGCACTGGGAGCAGGTGAAGCGGTTCAAGATCATGCCGCTGGCTGCCACCATCGACAGTGGCGTCATCACCGAGACCCTGAAGATTCGCAGCAAGGTGCTCATCAAGCGCTTCGCTGCTGAAATCGACGCGGTCTACGCTGAGTCGAAGTAAGCTGACGCAGCATCAGCATCATGGGTGGTTGACAGGTTTACGCAACCTGACGGTCACGCCTGATCAATTACTTCGATAGAATAAGCGCAAGCTTGTTCTTCTATCACGCTGGACTGGCAGGCGCAAACCGCGCCCGCCAGAACGCAAGGGAGGCGAGTTCGCTCGCCCCCCTTGTCGGTTCTTCCGAAAGGAACGAGCTATGACTACAAATCTTGCTGAGAAATTGCGTGCCGCCATCATTCGCGGTGCGCTCTTCCTGGCGCCACTGATTTTGAGCATCGTTGTCCTGAACTTCGCATACAATCTCGTTGACGCTGCCTTCGGCAGTTTCGCTGACGAGTTTGTGCGTCGCGTCTTGCCGGCTAGCTGGTTGAAAGGACCGCTGGCTGAAGGACATATTCCAGGCGTCAGTCTCATCATGGCGTTGCTTCTTTTGAGCCTTGTCGGCGCGCTCGCTGCGTTCCGGCATGGACAAATCGGTCTGAATTTCGTGGACAGCGTTCTTCACAAAACGCCGGTCCTGCGCCTCATCTATTCATCGGCGCGCAATGTCGTGGATTCATTCGGCGAGCAAGGGGGCGAATCACGCTTCCGTAAGGTCGTGTTCCTCGACTGGACTCCGGGGCTCAAAACCATGGGCTTCGTGACCAACGAAATTCCGCCCGCGCACGAAGGTGATGTGAAGCGCTACATCATCTATGTGCCGATGATGCCGAACCCGACAAGCGGTGTCGTCGTCGTCGTTCCCACAAGCGCTGTCGTCGAGACCGATATGCGGGTCGACGACGCTCTCAAGTTCGGACTCTCGCTCGGTGTGCTCACGCCGCCGACGATGAACTGGGAGCGCATCTAGCGTTGTAATGCGTAAACGGTGGCAAGTGCTACTGGCAAACCGTGCGGAGTCCATCCGGGGCTCCGCACAAGCTTCAACAGAGCGTCTGAAGTACGCTCAACGCAACGAAGGATTTCGTCAATGACGGACATCAATCAGAATCCCGGAGAAACGGTCGCCCCGACCTCCCCGACTCCCGATGCGCCCAAGGCTCCCGAGACGCCGACTCCGACCACGGAGAGCGGCAACAAGGGGGGCATGTTCTCGCTCGGTCTCGGAGCGGTCGTGGCCGCCGTCATCCTCAGCGGCTACAGCCTCGTCGCTCTCGTCAGCGGCATCATCAGCTCGGCGGCGCCCTACGTCGCCGGCGCGGCGCTCTTCGTCACGCTGATGACCGTCTTCCTCAGCATCGTGACGATGCTGAAGAAGTTCCGCCGCTCGGCGCAGAAGACCTTCGCCATCTGGGACTGCTACACGGCGATGGCGGTGATTTCGGTGCTCGGCTTCTTCGCCGCCGCCTGCGTCGCCACCTTCCAGCCCGCTTCCGACCCGTCCACGCTCTGGAGCTACGGTGTCGGCACGGCGGCCCTCTTCGGCATGCTCTTCGGCGGCGGCAAGTGGGCTGGCCAGCTCTTCAATGAGGGCTCGGCCAAGAAGTCGAAGACCAACTGAGCTCGAACGACGAAAGGAAATCCTAATGTCTGCCGTTCTCGGTATCATCAGCATCATTCTGCTGGCAATCGTCGGCGTCGGCGCCTACCGCGTCTGGCTCTGGCTGGTGCATCACCAGATGCAAGCTCGCGTCGCCTTCGTGCTCATCACGATGGTGGGCGCGGCTATGCTCACGCCCTTCCTGCTTCCCGACAACGGGTGGCTGCAAGTCGCCGTCTGGGGTCTCTACATGCTGTTCGCTGGCATCGGTGCCAGCCACATCTGGGAGACTCTCAAGGCTCTCCGCAACATCGACATCCCGAGCTGAAAGCTCAAGCAGAAGGAACTGACAAATGCACTACAGCATGCTTCCCTTCGAGTTCTCCACCTTCCTCACCATGCTGGCGGTCATCTATGCCGGCGTCTCCAGCGGCATCTTCGCGCGCAACTTTGCGAATCGCTGGGGCATCCGTGGGGACGGTCGTGACGTCTTCACCTTGTTCGGCGGCGCTGTCGCCGGGCTGATCATCTACTTCGTGCAGCAGGCGGCGCTCGACGTGGGAGGAATTCCCTTCGGCATCATCACCTGCTTCGCGGCGATTCCCGTGGTCGGCTTCAGCTGGATCGTGGTGGTCGGCGGCAACAAGGCTCTCGAGCGGATTCTGGGAAATCTGCTCAAGAAGCTCTCCTGAGCAACCCACAAGAAAGAGGATAAGTACACATGAGCAATCTGACCAAGAACCCGGTCGACATCAACATCGACCTCAGCGGTGTCACGCTCAGCAATATCGCGCTCTTCGCCGCCGGTGCCGCTGGCGCTGGCACGGGCTTCTACTTCCTGCAGAAGGCGAGCCTCGTCTTCGCTGGCGCGATGCCTTTCCTGCTCGGCGGGACGCTCTTCGCTGCCATCGTCGGCAGCTTCTTCTACCTGATGAAGATGCTCAAGCTGATGCGCGTGCGCAGCAGCCTGCGTCTCTCCTTCTGGGAGGGCTTCACGGCTCTGGCGGTCTTCACCGTCATGGGCTACTTCGCCACGGCCTGCATGCAGCTCTTCACCGGCAGCGGTGGCAACCCGCTCTCGCTTTGGTGCACGGGCTCGATCGCCTGCGCCGGCTTCGCTACTGTCTTCGGGCTCGGGCGCTTCGTCGCCGGGCTCTGGAACGACAGCAACAGCAGCAAGTCCTGAACCTTATCTCGAAGAAAAGGAAACACCACATGAGCTCCTATGCTCTCTGCATCCTCGTGATCACCGTCGCTCTGGCTGGCGTCACCGGACTGCGCATCGGCGACTTCGTCTGCAAGAAGATGGGCATCGACTGGCCGAACACGTTCACCGGCTTCGTCTTCTGTGTCGGTGGCGCCGTGCTCTGCGCTTCCATCATGGGCTACATCTGCGTGCCGGCCCTGGCTCACTTCGGCTACATCGGCGGGCTCGTCGTCATGGCTGCTTCGATTCCGGCGGCGGGCTTCATCTGGGCCTTCCCCATCGGCATGACCATGGGCATCAACCGTATTCTCAACGGGCTGATGACCCGGCTCTCCTGAGCCGCAGCGGTCTGAAACTGTCCCGGGAACAGACTCTGCTCCCGGGTCCTGATTCTGCAACCCATACTCGAAAAGAGGTAAGCACAATGAGCAATGAGAACACCAATCCGGTCGAGCAGGTCGATGGCGACAAGGGTCGTCTCTTCAGCCTCGGCGCCGGCGCTCTGCTGGCTGCGATCGCCCTGAGCATCTACAGCCTCTTCAAGCTGGTCGGCTTCGTCGCCACCAGCGCCTTCCCCTACGTCGCCGGCGTGACGCTCTTCGCTGCTCTGATGAGCGTCTTCATCAGCATCGTCTTCATGCTCAAGCGCATTCGCCGCTCTGCGCAGAAGTCGGTCGCCATCACGGACTGTTACCGTGCCCTGGCTGTCATCGGCGTGCTCGGCTACTTCGCCGCCGCCTGTGTCGCTACTTTCCAGCCCGGTGCCGACCCGTCCAGCCTCTGGACCTACGGTGTCGGTTCGGCTGCTCTCTTCGGCATGCTCTTCGCTGGCGGCAAGTTTGCCAAGCAGCTCTTCAATGAGAGCGGCGACAAGAGCAAGTCCGGCCGCTGAACACAGAAGGAGACTCGTGATGAATATGCAAGCATACTTCGGACTTCTCTTCATCTCCTCCATGTTCCTCGGCTTCGTCAGCAGCGGGCAGATCTACATTCGCCTGGCCGATCTGCGCTGGGGGGGCTCGCATCCCTTCCCTTACCTGGTCTCCGGCTGCCTTGGCGCCATCATCATGTTCTTCGTCTCCGGTGCTGCCATCGACAAGCTGGGCATCATCGGCGGCATCGTCTCGGTGCTCGGAAGCATCCCGCTCATCGGAATCAGCTGGATCTTCGTCATCTGCGGCAACCTGGCGCTCGAGCGAGTGCTTTCGCAGCTGATCCGCAAGTTCGACTGAGCAGCTCTCCCCCCCCATACTCGAACAGAACGAGGTTCTAAATGAGCAATGATCTCAACAGCATCCCGGCCGTCAACCCCGAGCCCGGCAAGGAGCCCGAGGTGATTCGTGTCGGTCTCGACAAGACCAACGCCTTCCTGGCGCTGGTCGGTGCGTCGTCCGTGGTCGGCGTCTTCGCCGTCCTTAACTACATCGGCGGCATCTTCATGGCCATCATGCCGGTCGTCCTCGGCGGCACGCTCTTCGCCGCCATCATCGGCAGCTTCTTCTTCCTCCTGCGTCTGCTGAAGAACATGCGGCAGAAGGCTTCGATGCGCCTGTCCACCGGCGAGATCTTCACCGGTGTCGCGGTTCTCACCGTGATGGGCTACTTCGCCACCGCCTGCATGCAGATCTTCACGGCGACCGGAAACCCGCTCGTGAACTGGACGAACGGCACCGTCGCGGCTGCTGGTTTCGTCGCCTGCTACGGGCTCGGGCATTTCCTGGTCGAACTCTGGAACGGCGACAAGCGCTGATCGACAGCGCTAGACCATACGACAAGAAAGGATACAGACAATGCATATCGACATCTTCGGTCTCGCCCTCATCGTCGCCTCCGTCGCCATCGCCGCTGTCACCAGCGGACGTGTCGCCTACTTCCTGGCCGAGCGCTGGAAGTTCCGGAGCGCCGAGGCTTTCTTCTTCTTCACCGCGCTGGGCGTGGTCGCTGCCGCGGTCGTGATGGGCTTCATCTCGACTGCTGCGGTTGTCGCCGGCGGCAATCTCTTCGGCCTCATCTGCGTGGTCGCCAGCGTGCCCTTCGTCGGTGTCGCCTGGGGCTTCATCGTGGGCGGCATCAAGGCCATCGAGCGGATCCTCTTCGCGCTCCTCGCCCGGCTGAGCTGAAGCATCAATACTGCACGAAGAGGAAAGGCGGGGAGCTTCTCCGCCTTTCGGGCAGTGTTTCAAGACTCAGCGCAATGAGCGCATTCCTGTTGCTGGCCTCTAACACGGGCTAGCCTTTGAGTGCGCGCTGGCGAAAGCTGGCAGCAATATGCAGGACGGCATCACGATGCCGTCCTCGCTTCTCTCAACTGGAGAAATTTTATTGAGAAAGAAGAAACAGAATGAGCGCACTTCTCTGTGTGCCTGCCGCACTGCTTCTGGCGGTGCTGGTATGGTACTTCTACTGGCGGTATCACGCCGGGAAGCTCCAGACTAGCGGACACGTCGTTCCCGATACGAGCGCCTTTGCAAAGCTCATGTATTGCGGGGCGGCTCGGCTGGTCGGCTTCCTCACCATCGGACCCATCAAGGTTGTCGGCAAGGAAAATGCGCCTCGCAAGGGACGCGTCGTCGTTGTCGCCAATCATCAGATTCCTGCCGACTTCGCCATGGTGCGGTCGGCCACCGGGCGCCACTTCCGTGCCCTGGGCGACGCTGCTCAATTCACTGGTTTCTTCGGTGTGCTGGCGGCTTGGATAGGAATCGTCACGGTTACGTTCAAGACCAAAGCCGAACGGGCTGCTGGTCAGAGCGCGTCCGTGAAAGTGCTTGCCATGCGCAAGTGCGGTTTGCGCATGCGCACCGCCGTTGCCGCCTGGCTCGGCATCATCGGCTTCGGGCTCGCGACCTTCCTGTTCTGCATAGGTAGCGAGCTGCTGGCGCTGGCTTCTTTCTTTGCGAGCTGCTTTACGCTCTCGCTTCCTGGCGATGACATCGCGTTTGCGATTGCACCGCAGGGGGCGTTGATGCCGGACAATCAGCTCAAGAAGGAAGAGTTTCGCGCAGGAGCCATTCGTGTGGCACGAGATGCTGCACAAGAGTCGGGCGAACCCGTCTCGATTCTTCCTCTGGCGATTCACTACAGGCGCGACCCGAAAGAAGCGCACTGGAGTCAGAAGCTCTTCAACCGGACACGTTCGTTGTTCCTCGGTATGCGCAACCCGCGTCACTGGGACCCACTGTTCAAGCTCGACCTCGACGCGCTTTCGCCGTCCGAGCGTGCTGACGTGGTCGCCAAACGCGAGGCTGCGCTTGCTGCCTACCGGCATTCGCAAATCACCATCTATGGTGGCGTTGTCGTCGTGGGTGAGCCCATCGCTGTTGGCTCTTTGCCGAGCGATGAACTCGAAGCTATCGATCAGGTTCGGCTCAAGATTGCTGAGCTGCTGGAACTCGCCAAACGCTATTGATGAGCACTCCCCGAGTTTCGGCTCGGGGAGTCGCTTCTTTCTTTAGTCAATTTTTTCATCGGTTCTATTTGTTACTAACACTCGTTCAACTTCACTTCAACATTCAAATGGATTTTTCATGAACAAACCGGAAGGCTACAAAAACGATCTCCCCATCAACCTGGGCTGGCTCATCATCCTCTGGGTGCTCAGCTGCTTTGTTCTGCTGGCTACTGGCTGGCCGGCAATTCCCGGTCTGATTGGCGGAACTGTTATCACTGGGCTCTTCTTCCTGATGGGATACCTGCTTCGCTAGCGATTCGAGACACAAGTCGGAAAAGGTGAGGAGACTCACCTTTTCCACCTGTGTTTCTCTAGCACAGTTGAAAAAGTAAGAAAGGATACAACATGAACGCTCACACGGATAAGTGTGCCGAGCTGAGCTTCAGCCAGCACTCGCCCCTGGAACGGGTCTATAAGCTGCCCTTCGCAATTCGCGTCGAAGGCCGCTATACGGAACTCGCCTCCAGTCTCATCGAGCAGCTCAACGACGAGTCGGGTTTCCGCATGGAATACTCCGGCAACGATTCGCTGCGCATCATGCTTTCGCGTACCGAGGAAGCTCTGGGCAGCGAGAAGCATCGGCTCGAAATCTATGCGCGTGCACACCACTGGATTCGCGAAGCATGCCAGCAGGCTGCCGAGCACGAAGCCGCGGTGAAGCTTTGCGTTGAGCGCGATCTGCTCTAGCAGCTCGTCTCTAAGAACAAAAGGGAAGGCAAGATCTCAGGATCTTGCCTCCCTGTTTCTTCTTTCGCCTTTACAATTCTCTGGATTAATACGATAGGATATAATAGAATGCTCAGAGAAGAAAAAAAGCGCTGGAAGAGGACGAATCCTCAACCAGCGCCAGGCTTACTCAGCCTTTAGTTTTACGGTGCCCAAGTTGTGCCCTTACTGCGGGTCGTTGACGACGCCGCTGAAGAGCAGGGCTCCGGTCTGCTTGTCCTGCAGCGCGATCGCGAAGGGGCGGTCGCAGCGCATGTTGAAGCTGACCGGAACGCACTCGATGCCGACGCCGACCGAAGTCACAGCTGCCGCTTCACCGCCTTCCTCGTCGAAGCTGGCGAAGGTCTTGTGCTTGACCTCGCTGATGAAGATCGGACCGCTCGCCATGGCCGAGAAGTCGGCGCTGCCCGAGTTGAAAGCATCGCCCATGCCGAGAGCCTGAAGCGAATCATTCAGGCAGACGTCATAGTCGAGCTTGAAGCGGGGCAGGAAGAGCGTGCCGTCGGTGCCTTCCTCCAGCGTGACCAGATTGCGAATTTCGCTCGCGCTGAGGCCGGCGACGACCGACTCGACGCTGACACCAGGCGCCGGCAGGAAGACGCAGAGGCTCGTGCGCTCGTTCTTGCCGAACGGCAGCTTCACCGCCTGGTAGTTCTTGCCGCGCGTCCAGACCATGTTGCCCTGGCGCTGCATGAGCGGATGCTTGCGAGTGCCCGACGGCGCGAAGAAGTCCTCGTCCTTCGTGAGCGTCTTGTCGAACTTGACCGTCCATTCTCCCTTGAAGTAGACCGCATTCAGAAGGAAGAGAATTTTCTCGGGCGAGATTTCGTCGAGAATCTTCGTGATGCGCTTGTTCGTGTTGTCCGACGCCCACTGGTTGAGTGCCACCAGCGTGGCGGGGTCGCTGAAGTCGGCGTTGCTGATCTGCGCATTGAATTGCGCGGCCACCGAGCCGATGAACTGCGGGTTGAAGGGGAAGTCCTGCTTCGCCCAGATGGCGTTGGCCACGGCGAGGTCGACGCCGAGAGCTTCCTTGTCGTTGAGTTCGGCCAGCAGATTGGCATAGGAAAGGTTGGTCGCCGCGAGGCTGCCAAAGTCGGGCAGTTGCAGTCCAGAGGCGATCAGCTTGCGAGTCTTCCCACGCGCGCCGTTCATGGCCATCGCCATCGCGACGCTGACGCTCAGCGGCGAGACGAGGACGTTCTTGCCGGCGTTCGCCGCCAGTTCTTTCTGAAGGAGTTGGACGCCGAAGCCAGCGGTGGGGGCGATCAGTCGAATGCTGCTCATGTTATTTCCTTTGCTTTAGGTTGATGAAGGTTCGTCTCAAAGTTCGTCCGGCAAACGCAGGCATCTTTCCTGGACTGCCAGATTTGGCTGTCGAGATAAGTAATGGATGCGTTGCTTTTTCTATTTGCTGGGAGTTGCAGGGGATATTGGGACGAAACTTTGAGACGAGCAGAGCCTAGTAACGAACATGGCTCAAAATCTGGTTTGAGTAGTGTCAGCTCAATCTTTGTTTGTTAAGCACAATTTTTTTATTATCTTGCTGCGCAAGCTAGAGTGTGAGCCACGCGCATTCTTCTGCCGTAACATAAATCCCTGTTAAAAAGCAGTCCACCTCGCGCTGCTTTGCGAATGCAGCGTAGCTTAGGCGATAACCTTGGATTGGCCCAGATCTTTCTCTGTTGTTCTTTCTAGTTCTTTTAGTACCAGAGATGCGAACCTGGCACGGCGGAAAGTGTGTCTAAAATTGCTCTTTCTCCGCCTTTCTGAGCCACTTTCTGCCAATCGATTCCTTTCATTCTGTCCTGCTGACGGTTCAGCTCTTTTAGTGAGCCTTCGCTCAATCCTGAAACTCCAGCCATTGTTAGTTTCTGTGCCAATACATTCTTGAAGTAAGCACCGCCCATGTACTTATCGATTGGAATGAGTAATGCAGATACACTGAGAGTCGCTGCATCAGTCGCTAGTGCTTGTGCACCAATTGTGTGATGAAGTGCAGTCAAAGCCCCATCTCTAAATGAGGCAAGGTCTACCTTGCCGTCGCCGTTTAGATAATAGCGACTGTTGAGGCTGTTATCAATAAATCTATCTCCTAAGCCATAGGTCCAGCCCTTCATGACCGGGTTCCAGTTCTGCTCGTTGATCTTCATGAACAATGCTCTAGTAGCAAGTCCTCGTGCTGCACCAAGAGTGGTGTCAGCGAGTTGCTGCCCAAAAGAATCTGACGGACGCGCGCTGTCACTTGCTGAAATTGCTGTAAGTCCTACCCAGCCTGCTTTTCCTGAAGTGAACAAGAAGCCTGTTTTGAGCGCTGCGCTTCCGTAAATTCCTACTTTCTCTTCGAATTCTCTTTGTTCTTTGTCAGCTTTGTAGAGGGTGATCATAAGCCCCTCATTTCCAGAGGCTCGTGCTGATTCGAAAGCAGAGCTTGCATCAGACATACCGAGCACAGTGCGTCCAAACCGAGTTATTGCTGCTGCACCTGCTCTGAAATAAGTATCTCTGTTTTGTCTGGCATCGCGATGCTCAAGGTATGTTGAGAGCGCTATAGGATTATCAAAACTGCCAATTAATTCAGACCTTGTTAGTTTCCCACTATTGTTATGAGAGCTATCCTTGCGAACGTCGTTGACGAGATCCAACAGATTTGTTCGTTGTTCGTGTTCTTCGCGTTGCTCGCTTCTCTCAACATTATTCTTCTGCTGAGTGTTTGCACTCAGCTTATCTTCAAATCCAGACATAAAATTCTCCCATCATCCTTGGGGCTGAAGGACCACGGTTCCAAACCACTATGTCCAGACTACTTCAAGCAGATATATGCACATATGGGGATACTCCCCCTCAGGGCTACGCTCAGCTCAGCCATAGATCCAATTCGAAAATTGGCTCTGTGGGCTGAGCTTGAATGATCTTGTTGTAGATTTCGGCGCTTAGATGAGATAGATTTTGGAAAGCAATGCAATCAATATCTATGCGAACTGTCGTGCCAGCTGCAGTGTAGTCGCTGGTACATAGGCATTGTCGCGACCATAGAAGACAACGAAGTCTTTCAATCGCGAAGCGATTTCTGAATTGAGTGAATCAGATTTAAATCTCCAAGACCAGTTTCCTTCATTGCTTGCAGGAAGATTCATTCTGGATTTTGAGCCCAGTCCCAAAACATCTTGAAGAGGAACAATGGCAATATCACAAACAGATGATGCCGCTGCTTCAATAAAATCCCAGTGAATCTCTTTTCCATTACTCTTGAAGTAGCGCATGCAACGCTGTCTCTCAAGAAGAATTTGAGAGGCATCTCTAGTCGAGCCGGCGCCTTCTTTGGAATTGAACCAACCTACTGCTGTGTCGTTGTCGTGTGTGCCGGAATAAACAACTGCGTTGCGCACATGATTGTGGGGAAGGTCGATATTGCAGCTGTCTGAGCCAAACGCCATTTGCAAAACTCGCATTCCAGGGAAAGCAAAATCGTCTCGCAATGCTTCTACGTCAGGAGTAATTACGCCAAGGTCTTCCACAATAATTGGAACATCTCCAAGGTCCTCCTTCAATTTGCTGAAGAAGTCTCGACCTGGCACCTCCACCCAGCGGCCTCTTTGTGCGGTTTTGTCGCCCGCTGGAATTTCCCAGCAAGCGGCGAATCCTCTAAAGTGATCTATTCGAACAATATCAACAACGTCTAGCATGGCTTTGAATCTGTTCACCCACCATTTGTAGCCGTCTTTGCTCATCGCTTCCCAGTCGTAGAGAGGGTTGCCCCAGAGTTGCCCTGTTGCGCTGAAATAGTCTGGTGGAACACCTGCCACCACCAGTGGTTCACCTTCCTGATTTAGCTTAAACAAATTTGGATGTTCCCAAACATCAGCAGAGTCATAGGCGACAAATATTGGTGTATCTCCAATAATGCTAATCTTCAGAGAATGACAGTATTCTCTTAGAGCTGCCCACTGTTTAAAGAACAGATATTGCAGAAATTTTTCGGCTTCTATTCCATCGAGGTGACGTTCTCTTGCCTCCTCGATTGCGGACTTATCTCTGAGAGCCAGAGCCTTTCCCCACTGATTCCACGGTGAGCCATTGTGCTCTTCCTTCAGTACGCGAAAGAGCGCATAATTTTCCAGCCAGTCGGCAGTCTTGTGACAGAATGCCAGGAAGTCAGCGCGCAAAGCCGTGTCTGTTGTTGTTTTGAAGTTTTCATATGCTTGCAAAAGCAATTTCTTTTTGTATTCGATTACTTTGCCGAAATTGACTTTATCTTGTGAAAACCGTGGGACAGGTTGAAGATCTTTTTCTTCGAGCAAGCCATGTTCGACTAGTTTATCGGGACTAATTAAAAGTGGGTTTCCGGCAAATGCTGAGAAACACTGGTAAGGAGAATCACCAAATCCTGTAGGTGCCAGAGGTAATAATTGCCAGAGGTGCTGTCCAGAGTCTGCAAGAAAATCTGCAAAGCGATACGCTTCCTCCCCAAAGTCGCCGATTCCGTAGGGACCTGGCAAAGATGTTGGATGCAAAAGAATGCCGCTGCACCTTGGAAATTTCATTGAAAACTCCTGCTTATAGATCGACTGCGAATATATCATTCCCAGTCGGGCTTGAGTTACTCGAATTTGCAACTCCATTATTTCTGCAAGAATCTTCGTGACATGTGCTACGAATGTCACCGTATGTATAGATGTAGTAGATGCCGCGAGAAAAAGGAGGAAACAGGGTCCGAAGACCGTGTTTCCTCACGAAAACTGATGCACGACCGTGCAATCAAATTTTCATTCAGGTGTCGTTTTTACCTTTGCAGCAGGGCTGCTCGGTGATAACAGCGACAGGTCCCGAATTGCCCATGGCGAGACGGCGACGGCGAACGAGTCGATTGATGGCACTTTCTTCGCATTGGCGCCAATCAGCTACCTGCATGGTCTCGAAGCCAGTATCCTTCGGCAGAGCCGCGGACTTGTCGAAAGACCAGCCTGATTCCAGCGGCAGGTAGATGAAATTGGTGTGCGCGAGGCAAGCACCATCGCTTCGCACGCTGTTTCCGATGAAAGCGGAGAGCTGCGGGTCGATTTTCAAGTCCTTGATGAGCTGAGCAACAAGTTGTTCTTTGTCATCGCGTGAAGTGATGACGAGTTCATCGAAGACGCGCTGAATTCCAGCTTGCCGTACCTTGTACTTCTGAGCCTCGCGGTTACCGATGGTTACCGCGATGATTTTGAAGTTGTGATGGGCTCGGCTGAGAACCGCAGCAGCATTGGGGAAAAGCTCCGGTTCGCGGAAAAACGGAGCACGACCAATGTTTTCACAGATCTGGCGGTCGTTCTCTATTTCTTCCGCCTTGAAGCGGCGACGTTTGGACTTGCGCATGTGCTCATACGCTTCGACCAGTGATTTGCCAAAGCGGTCGCGCTCGAAGCCGGCTCGCTCGGTGTTGGAGTGGTCGACATTGTGCAGGACGCTGAGAGCCTCTTTGGGGTCGAAGCCTCGCAGTTTCATGAAGTGGGCGAAGTTCGCGTGCGCCTGGTCGAAATATGGTTGACAGACCAGCATGGTGCCGTCAAGGTCAACGAACAGTGCAGCGATTTTGCCGCCTGGCGCACAGAAGTTGCGGTCAGGCGTGCGACAATTGGAATGAGCCATTTTTGGACTCCTTTCTTTAGTTCCGAATGCATCGATCGAGGTAACGCCAGGAGAGCGCAAGCTAATGCCTGCGCTCTCCCGTGTCGACTTAACTGATGCTGTACTGGTTACGCGTAGAGAGATTCGATTTCGAGCTTGAAACGTTTGCCGACTTCCTCGCTGCGAATCTTCAGCGTCGGTGTCAGCAAGCCATTCGCGACGGAAGCCTCCTGGCTGATGATCTTGAATTTCTTCAAGGTCTCCCAGCGCTCGAGCTTCGAGTTGACTGCCTCGACGGCTTCGGCTACAGCCTTCTTCACTTCTTCTTGAGCAGCGAAGAATGCGGCACGATCTTCACCTGCAGGAACGGGCTTGCTCACGAGCTTTTCCGCGACTGCCTGATTGACGAAGACGAGAGCCGAAATGTACTTGCGGCCGTCTCCGACTGGAACCGCATATTGAACAATCGGGAAGGGCTCGAACGCCTTCTCGATTTTCTCCGGTGCGACATACTTGCCGCCCTCGGTCTTGAGCAGGCGTTTCTTGCGTCCCGTGATGAAGAGGAAGCCATCCTCGTCAACACGACCGAGGTCGCCAGTCTTGAACCAGCCATCGGCTGTGAAAGTCTTCTCGTTTTCTTCGGGCATGTTCCAGTAGCCCTTGAACACGAGCGGACCTCGCAGCAGAATCTCGCCCGAGCCGGATGTATCACCGGGTTCAGGCACGATCTTCACCTCGCAGTCGGGCACTACTTGCCCCACTGAGCCGACCTTGTTGCGCGGTCCCTGTACACCGTGCATCCAGGTGGGACGATTGGTTGTGATACCGCCGGCGGTTTCGGTCAGACCGTAACCTTGCAGCAGTTCCAGACCAATCTGGTTGAAGAACTCGAGAACATCAGGCGAAATCGGCGCACCTCCAGACAGGAGAATGCGGAGTCGCCCACCGAGTTGGGCACGAATCTTGCTGAATACCAGCAAGTCCGCGAGGAATCGTTTGAGTCCAGGCTTCTTCTGTGCGAAGGACCAGTCCGCAATGGACTTCTTGAGTCCCGTTGCTTCCTTGAGCTTTGCTTCGATGTTGTCCTTGATTTTCCGCCAGACGGCTGGAACGCCGAGTAGCATTGTAGGCTGGTAGAGCTTCAGTGCGGCGCCGACCTCATCGACCTTGCAGAAGGCGACAGGAATGCCGTTCCAGATGCTCATAGCCATGCCATCGACGCGCTCATAGACGTGAGCCAGAGGCAGGTAACTGAGGTACAGGTCGTCCTCAGCGTCTTGCTTGAATCCATGGGCAGCCAACCCGGTGCAAGCGGCGGCGATGTTGCCGTGTGTCAGCATGCCGCCCTTCGGCACTCCGGTTGAGCCGGAGGTGTAGATGATCGTTGCGAGATCCGTCGCAGAGATGCCGCAGAAGCCCTGCTTGCCAACAATTTCTCTCAGCTGTTCCAGCTCTTGCTTGACGCCAGGCCAGGAGAGAGGATTGTCGGCTAGCTCGGGACTCGAGTTCGCAACGAACCACTTGTAGAACGGTCGCACAGGCAGCCACGAAGCCAGTTCGTGAGGAATCTGGTCGAAGTGAACTGCTTTGCCTGTTTTGACCTTCTTCAGCTGTTCATCTTCGTTTGAGAAGGTGAACTTTGCAGCGCTATCGGTCAAGACGTAGTTGACCTGTTCGGTAGCGCTGTGGGGGTAGATGGGAATGGACACTCCGCCGAGGCTCTGGATAGCCAGGTCGGCCCAGACCCATTCGGGGCTGTTCCATCCCAGGATCGCTGCGCGGTCGCCCTTCTTGAAGCCGTTCTGGCGCAGGTAAGCCATGATGCTGGCTACTGCTTGACCAGCGGACTCCCAGCTGATGTGCGTTAGCACTGGCGGGAATATGACATGAGCGCCTGTGCCCATGGGGGGACCGCCCGGTAGGATGATAGGTGCGCTGTTGGCGAACGGGTTTTTGAGAACCACCGCTCGACCATCAGGGTTGGAGAAGACATGGCTCCAGAATGAGCCAGGTAGACTTGTTGGCATTTTTTGCTCCAGACTTTGTGTATTGCGCAGGACGAGGCGCTGCGCGTGGTGCATTTTCCAGGTTCGACAGCATCGAGCTGCCGCAATGTATCTCAAGCTCGAAAGAAGTACCGATCCAAAGCAAGGTGTATTGGTCCAACCGACTGATTCGGCTAGATGTGCCTGGGATTTATGGTTCGATACTGTCTAGGTGTGACGGAAGCGGGAGTGATTGAGATACACCCCACGCTATAAGGTCGAGCTACTGCGGTTCAAGCGCGACTCGGTGTGAAGGACTTAACGCGCGCTTAGAGCGCTGTCTCCCGATAGCACTGCCTGACAGGGGTCTACGAGTGATCTTGTGATCGCCGTCATGGGGTTGGCATAGCGGAGTGAACTGTATACGTGCGCTCGGAAGACTCTCTGTGCTCTTGACATTGGTTTCTCTTGTCAACGGTATCGTATCTGGTGCTTCTCCTGACAAGAGCTAGACTACTGGACTTTCGGCTCTTCTTCCTTGCTGAGTTGGCGCTATCCGTTAAGTGTTGGCCCAGGGTGATGAGGAAGCTTGAAATGGTCTAAGCTCGAACATCTCCAGAGCCTTGAGTCTGGAGCCGCCTGGCTTATAGATTTTGACCATCTAGTCATATTTTTCTGCAACCGAAGCCGCTAACTCCGTACCTCTTTTCTCTGTTTCTCACCGCTTTCGCTCACCACCGTGTGACAGGTTTCAGTCTGGCGCATGCCAGCCCTGAGAGCCATATCCTCTACCCCCAGGACCGAATGCTATGTCTACGACTCAACTTGCTGTTGGCAGGAAGGCCTCTGCACTGGACAAAACTCAACTCCATACCGTTTGCGGAAGTGGTGGCTCACGCGCCATTCTCGCAAGCGCCGGATTTCTCTACGCGCTGCATAAAACCGGCTATGCAGATGCTCGCACCATTGGCGGTGTCAGTGGTGGCTCCATTCCTACTCTCATGCATGCTGCTGGAATGAGCCCCGGCAGAATGGTTCAACTTGCTATCGACATCGATTTCAATTCTCTTTTGACCAGGCGTGCTAATGCTGTTCAGATGTTTCTAGCCTTTTTCTTGAAGGAACGTCTGGCTCGAACGCGACCACGATATGGAGTTCTTGGTTCTGAGAAATTGGAGAAATTTGTCAACGATCTGGTACCCGAATGGCCGGAAAACTATTGGACGATGGCTGTCGCAGGCAGAACACAGATTGTTTTCACCTCGAAGGGAGTGTTCCAGTACCTTCATGACGGAAGCAGCCGTCAGCTCAGTGACGAAGCAGCCCCGCTTGGACTCGCTGTGTGCGCATCCTGTGCGGTTCCCGGTATCATTGAGCCGAAGGTGTGGAACGACATTTACCTTTTTGATGGCGCACTCTCCTGGGATGGGCAGTGTCCTGTCGGGGTTGTTGCGCGAAGCTTTGATGTCAAAGCTAGCCAGATTCTTGCTTGCGACGTCGGCGTCAGTCGTGGTTCGAAGTCTGATTTCATCCTCGATTTCTGGCGTCTGCTCTGCGGTAAAAACTGTCTCTGTCCGCACGATGAAATGGACCCTGCTGTCTGGGCTGAGCAGGGAACGATTTTGGTATCACCTACGGTGAACAAATTTAAGTCTCTGCAATTCTCTCTTAGTGTCGAGCAAAAATGGTATGCAGTGATGAGTGGATTCGCGGAAACCGTAGTCGTTTTGTGGAAGCGCGGACTCATCAGCAACGAGAGGTTTCAGGAATTGGGGCGGCTGGCTTCCAATCGCGACCTCTTCATTATGGATTGTCGCCTCGATTAGTTTACGAAACCTGGGATCAATAATCTTGATTCCAGGTTTTTTTTCTGCTTGTATTGCTATTGCAGATAGTAGGGCTAAGGTGCTTGTTTTGCAGCTTTCTGCTTTTCGTTAGCAATAGCTTCGCAAGCTGAAGCGTTAGTGTGCTTACCAGTGCGCCAGCAAGATCAGCTTGCCGCGGAGCTGTCCATTGCTTTTGACTCAGTATTGAAGTTCATTGTCCAATTTTTTTTCGGGTTTCTATATCACCCAAGTTATATCACCCAAGTTCTGTCACTTAATTCATGTTGATCTAGCGGACTAGTAGTCTTCTGCTGCGATCCTCGTTTCGAACGGCAGAACCACTAAAAATTGCATTGAACTTCTAATTGCCTGAGTAATCGCAGATTTGCCTTTGCGGCAGTGTGGCTTTGCTCGGCTCAGGATTCCACTACGAGCCGTTGAGATGCATCGAGCAGATGCATCTCAATTCATATTGAGGAAAATTGATGAAAAAATTTGATTACGTTCTTGGTGGCGGTGGTTCTAAAGGCGCTGGACATGCAGGTTTTCTGAAAGCTGCCCAGGAGTGTGGCATTGAGTTGGGAAAAGGTACAGGAGTTTCAATCGGCTCTGTTGTTCTCGCGTTTTACACCAATGGATACAGTCCTGAAACAATATGCTCTTTGCTGCAAAAGCATTTTGGAAATCTCCAATCTGGTGGAGGTGAAGGTACTGCACGTCTCCGTTGGCCTACTGCCGATGAGCTTCTGCAAGGTGAATTCATTGATTTGCTTCCCATATTTCGGGACATAGTGAAGACTTACAATTTGCAGCCGAACGAAAATATGCAAATTGTCGCTTTCGACATAGTCAGAGCTAAGCCGAAAGTTTTTTCTGGCTGCAATTATGATCTTGCGAAAGCGCTTAGCGCATCATGCTCTTTGCCTGGTGTAATGCGCCCTGTAGTCGATGGTGATTTCGGAGAACTGAAGAGTTGGAACGCGTTGCTTTCTGCATATCGAAAATTGCGGAAGGCAAAGAATGGTGCAATATACTTCGATGGATATTTGTACCATCCGTTCGCTTTCGATTTTTCTGCGAAACCTGTTTTGATAAGCAAACTGGGCTTAGCCTCTGAGATTCATCAAGAACGCTGGTATCAGTTATCTAATTTCGATAGGATATTTCATTTGCTCGAAATGATTCTCCCGAATATTGGAATGGCTAAATTTCGCATGCCCCAAACAGGTGAAGCCCTTGTTGTAGAGACTGGTTTGCCAGATGTTTCGAGTGCTGCTTGGAATTTGCCTTTGAGTGTTCATACAGAGATGTTTGAGCACGCTTTGCAGAAAAGCCGACTGAGCTTTTCAATGGCGAAGAAAGCCGGCTTGCTTTAACTAGGACTCTTCGAAGGCGCTATTTCGCTCAGGAAGCAAAAGTGGGTCAAACATGATCGATGTGTTTGACCCACTAATGCTTTGCAATTTGAGATGGATTCTTAATTGAATTCTTTCTCGTATCTTTCTTTTGTTCGCTCATTGAGTACGTAATTGTATAGTAGCTGTTGCGTTCCTATTTATAGGGATTTAGAGTTTGTCATTCTATGACTTTTTATATGGAAATCTTACGTGAACGTGTTGTTCACTTTCGTGGCAGACTTCGATTTTTGTCGAAATCAAGTGTGGGAGCCATTGGACAAAACATTGCTTGCTGTTTTTCTTGAAAGATTGTAGAAATATTGGAGAAGGCTTTGAGAAGGTCTAGAGGGGCAATAGCTCAGCTGGAAGAGCGATTGCGGGTTTGGAGAAAGTTTTGGGAAAGAATGGTAATGGAATTTAGTATATTTGAAAGCTCTTTGAAAGAATGCTGAAAAGGATTGCTGAAAAATGGATATGGCGCTTCTGCTTTGTTTTGTGCGCTGCTTTTGTGCACCATATGAGGTGGCTGCGCGAATTGAAAATCGAAGCTGGAAACGACGCGCAGGCATCTGTTTCGAGATGTGCTTTTTGGAAAGACTGGTGAAACGTTCGAAACCGATGTCGCCTGTTGCTTGCGGTGTCGTCCCGAGGTCCCTATGAATAAAGGCTTCGGGGGTCGCAGTGAATCTGTTAACGCATATTTTGGGGTGCTATGTCATCACACGGCTGTTTGCAAAATTTCCTGAAAGAGCGTTCAAATAGAACTCCATTCGTTCACCAAAACTTTTTGACCGCAGGAATTTCAACACCTAACCGTTTTCCACAGTAGTCGCGAATATCAACCGTTTCTATGCCTCGATCATGAGACATGGGAACCAACAGACCCTACAGAAAGGACCTGATCCAATGACCACCATCACGATCGATTCTAAGTTCGAACACGGACTCATGGACACCTTCGTGGCTCTCTTTGCGAAAGTCATCCGCAAAGATGCTTCTTCGGAGTCCGCCTGGGCGAAGTTCTCAAAGTCCATCAAGTCTCACGGTCTCACCACCTTCTGCTGCGAGTCCACCTTCAAGCCGGCCGCGCTCGAAGTCGACAACTCCCGTCTCGAGGACTCCCGTTATCGTCGCACTGTCATCCGCAAGCTCAAGGCTCCGCGGCCCAGCGCGACTGTTTCGCACGAGGTGCGAATCGACCGCGAGCGCATTCTTGTCGACGATCACTATCTCGCCGACATGTCCAAGCTCATCGCTTATAAGTGGATGCGGAAGCTCGCTGATGTCGAGACTGACCTCGAGCGTCTGCTTCTCCTGAAGACCGGTGAGAAGGCTCTCCGTCGTGCCCTCGACTCGCTCGGCATGCATGAAAGCGATGGTGAGACCGTCGCCGGCATCGTCATGCGCAGCTTCGCTGAGGAGGCGCTGGACAGCAATGAGACGCTCAAGCGCGTTGAAGCTGAGATTCGTGCCGAGGGCGCCAGGTCACTTCACGATTTCCGCGAGAGCATGGCTCCCGTGACCGAGCGCATCCTGTCCGAGTTTTCCAGTAACATCGATGCGCATCTCGCCAAGGTTTCGGCCGAGGCAGATGAGTTCATCGCCGGCATGCGTGCCCGCATGAGCGAGGTCGCCGCGAGCAACGAGAAAGGTCTTGCTGAGTGCAGCCATGATGACGAGGAGACGGAGTGGCGCAAGCTGCTTGCGGCGTCTGACGCTCGTCGTCGCGAGGCTCGGCGCAAGATGGGCTGGCTGGAGTGGATCTTCAGCTAAGCATCAGCAGCATCATCAAGATTATCGGACCGGGAAGAGCTTCAGCAAGAAGCTCTTCCTTTCAACTCAGGAGAAAAGCTATGAGTGAGTCGAATACCACCGTCAAGCAGGAACCCCGCAATGTTGTGCATGCCGAAATGCTGTTCACCGGTTGTGGCGAACTCGGCTGCAAGGAAAAAACTCGCGAGGATCTGTGGTTTGCTGAGCAGCAGTACAAGCTTCTGCAAGATCTGAAAAAGCGGAAGTCATAGTATTATCGGTGCAAGAGGGGAGCATTAATAGTTTCCCTCTTGCACATTCTCAATCGCTTTTTGCATTTTAAAGTCCTTTTATACTTTTAAAGGGCTGGTATTTCGAGATCGCTATTGGATTCTGCATCTGTCTTGCTCACGGTGGTAACATATGAATGTTCCAGAGGGTGAAATGCTGAAGCTTGTATTTCAAATAATCGGAATTTTCATATTGTGCCTGGTAGGGCTGGTTGTTATTGGCTTTGTCGTCAGACTTGTCAGCATTCTTGTCGGGCTCTTGTTTGGCGTTGCTCTTCTTGTCGGAATGATTTATCTCATCAAAATGATGATGGGCATTGGTTCTGAAGCTGCGCCGAAGACATATTCCTATCGTGTTTATGATCGGAACAAGAATGCCATTCCTCTTTTCGTTGCAGAACCTTCTGTAAAAGATCTTGTTAATACGCAGCAGCTTGGGAAGGTCACCGAATGGGCATTAGATGGCACGATTTTAGAAATCGACAACGATACCCAGGTAATCGTTCTGAACAACGAAAAAGAAAAAGAAGCCGTCAAAATCAGAGTCAAAGATGGACAGTTTCAAGGACGTGAAGGCTGGGTTTGTAAAAGTGTTTTGCACGAAAGAGAGCAAAATAAGCTCTTGAATGGCTAGGTGTTGAATGACGTAGCACCACATGCGGTGCTGCTCTGCATAGCCCAGAGGCTCTTAACTTAACTTCTTGTGCTACTTAGGAGTCGAGTCTGAGGATGTAGACATATAGTGCCGCCTGGGCTGCGGAAGCCGCAAAATAATCACGTGATTTTCACAGCGTCTCAAACATAATACATCGTTGCCCGACTTACTAACGATTGATTTGAAGTTCTCTGCTCGAGAATGAGGTAGCCACATGAGTGAAAAAGTGAAGGATGCTCCGAAGGAGAAGCATGACGCTAATGATGCGGATGTGCAAAAGCAAAGCGATTCAGCGCAGAGCAAACTGGCCGCAGAGTCTGAGGGCAAAGGCACTGGTAAAGAAAAAAACGAGAGAAGCGCGAAAGATTCTGAGAAATTGGCCGAGCAGGGCGCTGTTGGTCGTTTGACTGTTCAGTCTGGGGATAAGCAGGGGCAAGGTCATCTAGACGTTCTCAAAAATCCGGAATCTTCTGCAGAAGATAAAATCAAAGCAGCACACGCCATGGCGTTTGGAGGGCAGAAGTCCTTTTCCGGAGAAGATGGACGGTCATTTGAAATTCACTCAAAAGATTTTGGCAAACGAACTGGTGTCGTGGTCAGCACTCGAGATCAGCATGGAAACTTTGAACCAGTGCTGCGTGGAGTTGTAGACAACGACGGCAACGTTAAGCATCAAAAAGATTCACGCGGAAATGATGTTGAATTCAAAGGGGATAAGGCGAGCAAACATCTAGGCAATGACCCCGTCCTAAAAACTGGCGATCCCGCGAAAGCGAAGGAGGATCCGGCGAAGGCGAAGGAGGATCCCGCGAAGGCGAAGGAGGATCCCGCAAAGGTGAAGGAGGATCCAGCGAAAGCGAAAGAGGATCCCGCAAAGGATGCGGCAAAGCCTGGAGAGGATCCCGCGAAGGCGAAAGAGGATCCCGCAAAAGCGAAGGAGGATCCCGCGAAAGCGAAAGAGGATCCCGCGAAGGCGAAAGAGGATCCCGCGAAAGCGAAAGAGGATCCCGCGAAGGCGAATGAGGATCCCGCGAAGGCGAAGGAGGATCCCGCGAAGGCGAAAGAGGATCCCGCGAAGGTAGGAGAGGATCCCGCAAAAGCGAAGGAGGATCCCGCGAAAGCGAAAGAGGATCCCGCGAAAGCGAAAGAGGATCCCGCGAAGGCGAAAGAGGATCCCGCGAAGGTAGGAGAGGATCCCGCGAAAGCGAAGGAGGATCCCGCGAAGGCGAAAGAGGATCCCGCGAAGGCGAAGGAGGATCCCGCAAAGGCAGCGGACCCTACGAAGAAGGAGTGGACCATAGCAGTTGAGTTGGGCGCCTCTGGTCCAGCAACAGAGCATTTTCCGAAAGGTAACGGTTCTGAGCCATTGCTCGAACAACTCAAGGGATTAGCAAAAGAAACAGAAAATAAGTCCGTTGATTTTGTTGTCGCAGCTGAGAGGCCGACTGATAAGAAGGGGAATCTTTGCCACAACGAAACAAACAGCCCTGCAAAAGTAGCTGCGTGTGATATGCAAGCACTTCAAAGCGGTTCAGCTCGTACAGAAAGGTATTTCATTCACGATGGGAAAATAGACAAGTTACCCGATTCGAAGGCGAGCACTCCAGGAAAAGAAATTGAGGAATTGCTCAAAGATGCAGGAAAGTTGGCCCCATCGAACAAGCTTGGGCTGGTTGTTCAGGGAATACAACAAGGTGCAGATAATTCCGTGGCGACAAACAAAGATCTTATGTCCCTACCACAGATGGTGGACGGCATAAAGAAAGGTCTTCAAGGCGGAGAGCATAAAAAGCTTGATTTGCTCAATTTTGATGTTTGCTCAATGTCTTCCCCGCACACTCTGGGCAAGGTAAAGGATGTAGCAGAAAATGTTGTCGCATCATCGGCAATTGAGAAAATTACTCTGGCAAATGATGGGCAAAATTTGGGCACAGAGTTTCGTTCGCTGATGAATAATCCTTCTCAGTCTGGTCGTGATTTTGCAAAGAACATCGTGGATTTGGCTAGCAAAGGTGCAAATGGAGCGGGAGAAGACAACGCAACGTTAACTTTAGCTGCCTTTGACATGAGCAAGTACGGCGATTTCAAGCGCGATTTCGACCAGCTTGGAGCGCAGCTCAACAGGGGTATGCATGATAAATCGAGTGAAGCTGGAATTAGAAAAGCTGTTGATGGCTCACCCGTTGCTCCTGATGGAGCCAGAGAGGATCAAAGTCATATCAGAGATTTAAAGTCATTTGCGCAGAACTTGCTCACAACTTTTTCTGGTAAAGACCCTGAAATTGAAAGAGCTGCTGCGTCGCTAATAAAATCCTACGATGCGATGGCGGTAGCCCAGTTTGGCGAGCCAAAGCAAGGACAGGATGGCATTGGTGGCTTAGGCTTCAACATGCCAGGTAAGGAAATTCAAGACAAGAGTGAATTCGGACGTATTGCTTCACCATTGAGAAAAATGCAAACGGATTTGAAAGAGTCAGAAGGGTTGTCGCTGGATGGTCAGGGCCGACTTGTAAAAGAACTCAAGGCCGTTGTGGACCACTTTCCTAAGTCAAAGGAAACGGAGGAGCTGCAAAAGACAATTGGCACTATAGGCGCCGCTAGAAACGATCAAGAATTAGGGCAGCGCATAAAGCAAATGATTGTTTTGCTGCGAGAGCAAGAACAGACTGAACAAGGAAAGGCATTAGCTAAAGGAGCTGAAAGAGGTTTTGCTGAAGCCAGAAGGGAACATCAGGGCAATAGAAATTTCACGAGTCTTGGAAGAGACTGGGATGGGTTCGTTAAGCAGTTAGACAGGTGAGCTCGATTCAGTCGTAAATCGGAGTTGAGAAAAAGCATCACCGAAGCAGGACCATTGGCAGAGTCTTGAGTACTTGCGAATAACAGTTAGTGCAGCTTGAATGCTAGCGCCGGCTACCGCTGCGATACCTCCGCTAGTGGTGAGAGGTTGGTCGCCAAGTGGAAACCTGGCTAATCTAGCCGGTGTCCCGCCGCTGCCACGTCCCGAGACGCCCGTGCGGTGGGGGCTCATGCTTCTGCGGCCCGACCGGGCTGAAATAGATCAAATTCAGATCTAAAGTGCCCCCGGCCGTAGGCTGACGTCGTTATCTGTTCACGCCTCAAACAAGGAAACCCTACTCGCCCACTCAAACGAAAGGAAATTTCTGTTGTAGCACTATCAGCTTCCTGTTGAAGTTCGATTTGTGCAGTCTCCGAGGCTGATTCTCTGTGAAAACAAAGAAACCACGCAGTTGTGAGGACTTCGGTCGCGCAATTGCCAACTTGGAAAGGACACTGCTATGCAAAGTGAAAAGCTTGGCATGGCGAAGCGATTTTTCGATATCGCACGCCCATTTTGGTTCCCGAATGGCTTGAAAAGTCTGCCCCTCTGGGCGGTTCTGATCGTGGCCACTGTTGCTTCCTACTTCGGCCTTCAGCAGGTCGCCGCGCACGTCGAAGACATCACGAACTTCGTCATCGCCGGCTACAAGTCTGGACTGGACAGCTTCTTGCTGTACTATGTCACCCCGGCCGTCGCACTCACTGCAGGTGCAAGTTACCTGGGTCGCAGATTCTGGCCCAAGAACGAGCATCATCAGGGAATGCTCCTTCTCTTCCTGCTGCTCTTGCTGATGCTCAGCGTCAACGTTCTCAACGTGATTCTGAACGTCGCAAACGGCGCCATCATGAACGCCCTGAACCACAAGGATCAGGCCAACTTCATGACCATGGTTATCCGCTTGCTGTCGTGCTTCGTGGTTGGCACCTTCGTGGTGGTGCTCTACAGCTACGTCAAGAACAAGTTCGCCATGTGCTGGCGCAACTGGATGACCAAGCACTACCTGGAGCTCTGGTTCAAGGACCAGAACTACTACAAGATCAACCACATGGCCCACATCGACAACCCTGATGAACGTATCGCGCAAGACGTGGACGCGTTCGTGAGCGGTGCGGGCAATCTGCTACTGGCCGCACTAGGCGGCGTCATGACCTATTCGAGCTTCATGCCGATTCTCAAGGAAGTCGACCCCACCGGTTGGCTTGCTTGGATTGCAATCGGATGGTCTGCAATCTTTACTGTGATTGCGGTTTTCGTTGGACGAAAGCTCGTCGGATTGAACTTCAATCACTCCCGTTATGAAGCTGACTTCCGCTACAACCTGGTTCACGTTCGCAACAACACCGAAGCGATCGCGTTCTACCAGGGCGAGCAGCGTGAAGAGTCGCAATTGCGGCGCCGCTTCAGCGAGGTCATGACGAACTGGAACCAGCTCATTGGCTGGACTCGGAATCTCGGTTTCATTCAAACCGGCAGCGACTACTTCACCGTCGCGATTCCTTTCCTGGTGCTCGGACCGCTCTACTTCGCCGGCAAGGTGGAGATGGGCACAATCTCGCAGGCTTCTCAGGCGTTTGGCCAGGTGCTTTCGGCCCTGACACTCATCGTGGTGGAATTCCGCACGCTCAGCCTGTTCACTGCCAACATTAACCGTCTGTGGGGTTTCGACCGGGCTCTCAATGCAACCGAGCCCTCCAACGTTCCGGGTCGGAGCCGTATCGACATTGTCGTCGGCGAAAAGTTGGCTCTCGATAATCTCACCCTCTGCACTCCGGACTATGAGCGCACTCTCGTGCGTGACTTGACCGCTACCGTGTCGAAGGGTGGGTTGGTCATCATGGGTCCCAGCGGCTGCGGCAAGACTTCCTTGCTGCGCACGTTCGCCGGACTCTGGCGTTCTGGCTCTGGCACTATCACCCGCCCGGGACTGGACGACATCATGTTCCTGCCGCAGTCGCCTTACCTCATGGTGACCGCAACTCTGCGTGAGCAATTGCTCTTCCCGAAATGTGAGAACAAGACGGACGCTGAGCTGCAAGCGGTTCTCGAGCTGGTCAATCTCGGTCATCTGCCCGGCAACCACGGCGGTTTCGACAAGATTCTCGACTGGCAGTCCATCGTCTCCGGCGGCGAAAAACAGCGTCTGGCAATCGCTCGACTCTTGCTCGCCAAGCCGAAGTACGCAATCCTGGACGAAGCCACCAGCGCGCTCGACGTTCCCAACGAAGAGCATGTCTACGAGCTTCTCCAGAAGAGCGGCACGACCTACGTCAGCGTTGGGCACCGTCCGACGTTGGTGAAGTACCATGCTGAGGTGCTCAAGCTTACCGGCGACGGTAGCTGGAAAGTGGTGCCCAGCACGGAAGTATCCGGCTAAGTCAGCCGACAAGCGGGGGGCGGAGGGTGGCTTCGGTCACTCTCCGCTCCATGGTGCAACAACTAGCTGTGGAGACAGCGTGTATGGAAAATATTACCCAGGCTGCGGAGGCTCTCGCTTCAGCGGCACATCTGGTCGAGGCAATTCTTTGCGATGATTTGTGCTACGAGTCGCCTCGGAATCTGGTTCTGCTTCGCCTGGCCGCTCGGCATGCGACCGACGTTTCTGTCATCGAGAAGAATCTCGTGGCGGCGGCGGCTTTCTGCGATGGCCAGCGTCCCTTCAAGTGGCGTGACGCTATGCGCTCGCACTTCGAACTCGCCGAGTTTCGCCTTGCTCAGGGCGACTACGTCGGCTGCGCAGCGAGCCTGAAGTCCGTGCTGGAAAACCTGAAAGGGTATTTCTCGCCCGGCAACCACTTCATGGCGAAGATGCATCGAGTGCGGGCGTTCTGCTTGCGTTCGAGCGGCTGTGCCTTCGGAGCAGAACGAGAAGAAGAAGTCGCCGCCTGGATGGACCGGGGCGGACGATAATCTCCGGGACCAGGTAGAAATGTGGCATTCGCCACTTTCTGTCTGGTCCTTCTTCTTTGTGCCTTGTCTACGGATTGATTCGTATGTATAAACATAGTAGGCTGTTGGAAACGAATTGGTTGAAATGTAGTGGTGGCGTATTTGGTGCAAAGTTATTGAGGAATTTCCTTCGCAAACATTACGGCGTTGCCACCACGTTTCAAAATCCACAAAAGCGCATCTACGCAATTGCCGAAAAGTTCTTCTACTTCCTCTCCGTGTCCCGGAAAATGTGCGACTGCAACACTGACTGTAATCAGCAAATTGTCGAATGGAACTGGTAGTTGATGTGCCTCAATGCGAGTTCTTATGCGCTCTGATGCGATTTCAGCGCCCGGTCCAGCCGTCTCTGGCAGTATGACACCGAATGTGTCTTCTCTGCATCTTCCTGCGATATCAACGTCGCGAATGCTGCTCAATAGCAGTTTTGCAGTCGCCTGAACAGCAGCGTCGCGCGCGGCGGCACTGACTTTAAGGGATAGTACCTCGTATTGATCTACTGCTACGAGAATCAATGAGAGCGGGCGTTTATATCTTCTGGCTCTTCTGAGTTCGTAGTTCAAACGTTTGTAGAAAGTTTTGAAATCGTATGTTCTGGAAGTTAGATCGAGGAGGGCACGCAGCTCAAGCTCTTCTTCGCTTAGGTTGGGGTCTTCGACCTCACGATCAGCAAGTAGTTTTGACTCATGTTTTGGAATCTCGAATTGGGGAAGTTCACCTGACTCCCAGGCGAAGCGTTGTTTCTTGCTTCGCAATTCGGCGAGTCGGCGTTGAAAAAGAATCTCCTTTTCTGTTCTGCGCTGCTTTTCCGATTTTTCTTCGTTCATTCAAAATTCCTTGAGCCATTTTTTTATACCCTGCTTCAATTGGAAAGACACTTAACTGCTCAGAACTTATTGACCTGCAGAATTAGAGCCTTGCGCTAGCTGAGCAGCCACTGTAAAGGCGGTGATTACGTCACTGAGTGATTTTTTTACTGACTTCGGGTCAATGAGTGTCTTAGGTTTGTAGCTGTCTACACAGCAGTTTCAGCACAGGAATTTTCCGAAAAAAAATCACAAGATCATTGATTGAGTCTTTGAATCCACATGGCTTTGCGTCATGCGGATTTTTTTTTCGTTGGAACTGACTTGCACTGCAAAACAATGGGGGTATCGTTTGATGGAATTTGGATTTGAGCGAATTGATGACCAGGAAATGAACGAGTTTCTCAATGAGAAATTCTCTTCCACTGGTTCAAATCAGACCGTGAAGTATCAGGGGCGAGAATACAGGCGGCGGTTTTATCCGCTGGTGAAGCAGGGAGGCTATCGGAGAGCTGGAAAGCTTGTGGGAGGCAAAGTTACGAAGTGGGGTAGCTATTGGGAGGAACGCAAAGCACTTGAGCAATTCAGCTCAGTGTCTGCACGTCTTGATCACTACTTTCCTTCAGCGCGCTCGCAAGAAGAGGTCGTCTTGGATGGAGTAAGATACAGGGCTCGCTATGCTCCGGAGTTTAGCCGTTCATACAAGACGATCCACAGCTGGCACCGCTATTGGGAGTGTCTTGGACCGGATGAGTCTGCTAGTGCTTCCTGATTCCATCTGAGAAGTGAGAAGAAAACATGCGCATCCTTGATGGAGGAAAAATTGGGTGTGCTCTGCTCTAAGAACTCTATTTACTCTATTTTGGTTGCTTAGAGCAATTTGAGTCAGCAAGAAAGATCCAGATAATGAACTTATCTGGGTCTTCTGCTGCTACTCTGCCAGGGAAGCCGTCGTCTTTGTATTTCATGTTAAGCGTACTACGCCATGTCGTGTATGTCTGGAAAAGTCAAATGGGCGGAAGATTTGAGTCTTCCGTCCATTTGCTGCGGCTTAGCGCTTCAGCCCATCGATGTCTGGCTGGCTCAGCGTTGATTCGCTGGGCTTGCCGACAGGCAGGCAGATCGTGCGCTTGTGGCTGCCCGAGGGTCCGTCGTTGACCGTCTCTTCACGGAACTGTCCGATGAATTTGCGTTCGCCCACTTTGAGGTCGAAAACCTGGTTGATGGGCACGTATTCATCGGAACCGCGGACCTTGCGAAAAACGCAAACGTGATGTGTACTCATAACAGTCTCGCTCCTTCGCTGCTTATTGTTTTTGTTATTACGACTGAGAAAGAACAGGAGGGCACCATTGCTGGTGCCCTCCTTTGCGCCGAGCTTAGCGGCGACGGAACCGGTCGTCGACCTCGGGGCACGGGCAGGACTGACCAGCGGCCAGTTCCAGCCACGCGACTCGGTCTTCGACCGGCGGGTGGTTTTCCATCAGGCTGTTCCACCAACGAGCCAGAGCCGAGGGCTTCTGACCCGTCTGAGCACGCTCGTGTTGGTCGAGCGTCTCCAGGGTGTCGATGAAGAGCATGATGCCGAGCGCATCCAGCACGGAGTCCTCGCAGAGTTTGAGCATCTGCGCGGCGTGATAGGCCACGGGGTCGGCTTGCTTCTTCTTCTCGGCTTCCTCAGCTTCCTTCTTCGCCAGGTCGACTTCGTAGGCGACCAGCTTCTTCAGCGCACGTGCGAGGGCGCACGGGTCGTCGGTGATTTCCGAGCAGAATGCATCAGCCGAAGCTTCGCGAGAGCGGGAAATGAACATCTGCACGACCTTGACGAGACCGCCGCCGAAGCGGAAGCCGAAGAGCAGCGCGATGTTGCTGAGCCAACCCAGCCAGCTCAGCCAGCGAGGCAGGCGGGCGAAAAGCGGCTGAACGAAGCGCTTGAAGGTGCTCGCGACCGTCAACGTGAACACGGCGCCGAGCACGGAAGCGATGGTCTGGAGGAACACGTCCAGGTGGAAGAAGTGTCCGAGTTCGTGACCCAGAACGGCGACGATTTCGTCTTCGGTCATGCCCGAGAGGAACGCGCCTTCGAAGATGACGATGACAGAGTTGCGCCAGCCGCGCCCGGTGCAGAACGCATTGGCGTGCTTGTTCGGCGAGAGCATGACCTCCGGTCGCTTGAGCAGCCGAACGACACGCTCGCCGTAGTGCTCGCGCACATGGTCGGTGAGCTGCGTCCAGGCACGATCAGCACAGCGAATGGCAGCAGCACCGCGCTCGGTGTTGGGGTCGGCGGCGTAAGCCTGAACCGCGCGAGGAGTGATCCACGCGCTGAACCACCAGGCGAGCAGCAAGGTGGCGAACCAGATGCCGCCGAACCAGCCGAGAATGGTCAGCCCACCGAAGAACCAGCTGGCGCCGGCGATGAGCAGGCTGAGCCCGACGAAACCAGCGAAGGTCTGGAACCAGGTCTGGCGCATCTTGTTGTGTTCGATGACGCGGTCGGAGTGGCGCATGGCGCGAACGCCGAGCAGGTTTCCTCGCGTGTTGACGATGGGCATCTGGCGAACATTGCCAGCCCGAAGCAGTTGAGCTTTCGACATAAAGGCTCCTTCACGAAAAAAGTTTAGGTTTTGTTCGCAGTCGACTAGACCGGAACGCGAGAAGCGTCTCTTCGAGGTTCATCACCGCATGCATCAAGCCCTGAGTACGCACTCAGAGTTCGATGTGTTGACTGTGGCTAAGTTACTTGTTGGGGTTCGTTTGCCGGCGGTGAGGAGTGATGAAAGAGACAGCTCACCCTAGGGCTTACTCCCCTGAAATTGCAAACTGTTCCTAAGGCATGTAAATTGCCTGTGTCGGCGTGCGCCGTTGACCGTGTACGCCTCCGACGAAGTGCGGATGGGCCCAGGCAGCGTGCGTAGATTCCCATTTTTTTTGGCTAATATGTGCTTGCACAAATGACGCGAGCTTCTAATCAAAGCATTTGTGTAAGTTTGTTGAGTTAACGTGAATTGCTAGTTAACAGTCTTGTCCTGAGCGGCCGTAATCATCGCTGTACCTGATGATGTCCTCTTCCGCAAAGGAGTCGCCGATTTGAATCTCAATTATTTCGACTGCCTGGTCTTTTGTGCAAGAAATTCTATGTCTGGTGCCCCGTTTCACAAAAATGTGTTGTCCATAAGAGTAGTCGCGGGTTTCGTCATCTAGTGTTACTGTTGCTGTGCCACTAACAACGACCCAGTGTTCGTCTCTATGCTTGTGGCTTTGCAGGCTCAAACGCTGTCCCGGATTGACCAGCAGCCGTTTCACCTTGGTGGCTTCACTGTCAACCAGAACGTAGAAACTTCCCCATGGACGGTCTGTGCGGTTTTCTTCTGACATGGTCTCTATCTCGTTGGCTTCTAAATCCTAACAGAGTTGCGAGCGGAAAAATTAGCAAGAGCTTTAATGTTACAGGACTGCCTGCTATTAGTCATTTCAGCACCTTGCGTGAAGGGTTTTAGCGACTTGCGTGTGAAATATACGAACGCACACTGTTACACCGCGCTGATAGAGGTGGTCCATCGGCTGGCGTCTGTGTTTGGGTGAGAAGTATCTCTGTTTTTTTCTCCCCAAGGCTGAATTTCACCAAACCAACAACTGTTTCGAGTTCATTTCACTTTGAGTCAAGGCGCCTTTCAGGCGTTATAACTCACAACCCAAGGAATTCTGTATGAAAAAGTACTCTGTTGTTCCTGTTCTTGTCGACCCAGCTTACCCTCGAAGCGAAGTCGACTCTGTTCTGTTCTCGCCCTTTGCTTCATGCGCAGTCGTGAAGTATCAAGACCAAGCGCCGGAGTTTCACGACCTGCGTGCTGCTGGACTCAATCCGATGATGGAAGATGGAACCGTTATCGAGCTGAATGCCAGCAGCCGCAGCAACAAGTTTCGCTTCCGTGACCCTCTGAAATGTCTGGCTTTCAACCCGATGTGCAGTCAGCTTGCGCTGGTTTTTCAGGGTGATGATTTCGTCTACCGCATCAACCCGTCTAACAGCAGCGAGTCCTACGAGCCGATCTACTGCGAAAAGGCTATTTGCCTTGCTTTCGACTCTTCGGCAGAGCTGTTGGCGGTGGCATCTGCAGACTGCACTGTGACTGTATTCCGCCTCAAAGATGACGGCGATACCGAAGAGCTGTATCAAGTGCAACTTCCATCGCCTGGACGAGCCATGGTCTTCGACGAAGCTTCGCGCATGCTCATTCTTGCCTGCGAGAACAACTCGCTTGTTGAAGTGCCCTACGAAAGTGATGAGCTTCCTACCAGTCGAGGCGTTGACCTCTTCGACGGGCAAGTCATCAACGCCATGCAAATCAAGGCTCTGGACTACGCTGCACCTGGGCTGCTAGTTTACGCTGGGGTAGGCAACGAAGTCTGGCTTGCTTCCAGTGGGCTGCGGCAGGGCGCGGTCGTCAAACTGCGGAACACAACCAGAATTCATTCACTGCAATTTGGACGCAAGGAACGAATTCTTGCCTTCACAGATGGTGGCGTGCGAATTCTGAACTACACCGTGAACGCCGATGGGTTGCCGCAATATCTGCCGGAGGCAGACAGTTTCAACCCGATTGAAGGCTTGCCGATGGTCGGCGCGCACCACTACGGGTCGGTACTTTGTGTGGCATCTGTCTTGCCGCCAGAGTAATCAACCCTTGTTGTGATTGACGATTCACATGACCGCAGTCCCGGAACGAAGGTTTCGGGTCTGCCTGGAAAGGAAGACAATCATGGGTCTTGCAGTGTTTCTATTCTTTCTCGCGTGCTTCCATGCAGTGTGTGGATACTCCATTCACATCTGCATACTAGCCATGGTCTGCAGTCTATGCGGCGCTTACCGATGTCACCGCAACGGTGAAGACGTTCGCACCGGGGCGCTGCTCGGTCTGAAGGTCGCTGCCATCACCGTACTGGTGCTCGTTCCAGTTGGTATCACTGCTGTGATGGCTTCACAGTGGTAAGCGTCTGTCGGTCATGAGCTGACCGTGCGAGAGCTGAGAAGTAATTCTCAGCTTTCGCATTTTGTGTCGCAATACGATAAGCAGTAGTAGGCATAGAGCAATGTGATGAATCGCTTTCGGTGCTTTACTGAGTTTTGTGTCTCTTGCGTTTGCCGTCGGCTTTTCGCAGGTAAAAGCATTTTTTGTTTCAAGAAGCTCTTGAATAGCTTAAATGAGAGATTGATAGCGATATAGAATCTCAACAGATGTACAATGCATAGCTCTTGCCCCAAACCATATTTGGAACTTAAGTATGAGCACAACATTTAACGACGTAATCTGGCGCCCGACCGGTGATTATCTGAATTGCAGAGTCGTGGACTTTATGAAAAAGCACAATATTTCTGATGTGAAAGAGCTGGTTAAGCGTTCAGCAGAAGACACAAATTGGTTTTGGACTGAAGCGCTTGATTATGTCGGACTTGACTGGTACAAGCCTTACACGAAGTTGATGGACCAGTCTGAGGGCTTCGCCTGGACCAAGTGGTTCGTCGGCGGAGAGATGAACATCATAGATAACTGTCTGGACTATCACATCAACGCTGCTGGAAAAGTGCATGCGAACCGTCCCAAGGTGGGTGCTGATCACAAGGCTATCATCTGGGAAACGGAAGATGGTGAACCTGTAGTTTGGACCTATGGAAAGCTAAATGAGCAAAGCAGCAAAGTAGCATCGGCGCTCTTAAATCTGGGTGTGAAGGCTGGAGATACTGTAGGCATCTACATGCCGATGGTGCCTGAAGTGGTGGCAGTACTTTTCGGTTGTTTGAAGATCGGTGCTGTGGCTGTTCCTGTTTTCAGTGGATTCGGTGGTCAAGCACTCCGCGCTAGAATGGTTGACGCTAAGGCTAAGGTCTTGTTCACCGCTGATGGTGGCATGCGCCGAGGTAAGAAAATCGCTGTCAAACCTGATGCCGATGAAGCTGCAGAAGGACTGGAAGACCTGAAGCACGTTATAGTTTTGGATCGCTATGGAATGTCCACCACATGGAAGGATGGTCGCGACCTGCTCTGGAGTGAAGTGGTGGACAAAGCGGATGCGAATCTTCCGACTGCGCACCTTCCAGCAGAGCATCCGTCGATGTACCTCTACACTTCAGGCACTACCGGCAAGCCGAAAGGCACTGTGCATACGCACGCCGGAGCTCTCGCATCCATCGCACGTGAACTGGGTTTTGCCTTCGACGTGAAACCAACAGATGTATTTTTCTGGTTCACTGACATTGGCTGGATGATGGGACCATGGGAAATGATCGGTGTCACCTTCTGGGGCGGCACCATGGTAATTGCTGAAGGTGCACCTAACTTCCCTGAGCCAGATAGAGTCTGGAAGATGGTTGAGCGACATAAAGTAAACACGCTAGGAATCAGCCCTACTGCTATTCGCGTATTAAAGGCCGCAGGAGACGAATGGGTCGATAAATATCCAATGTCTACGCTTCGTTTAATGGGCTCAACTGGCGAACCCTGGGATATCGACAGTTACATGTGGTTTTTCAACAAAGTCGGTAAAGGTCGCAGCCCAATCATCAACATTTCTGGAGGCACTGAGCTTATCGGATGTCTGATTCAACCTCTGCCTTGTATGCCTTTGAAGCCTTGCACTCTGGGCGGACCCGGGCTCGGTATGGATGTTGATGTAGTCGATGAAGAAGGGAAGAGCATTCGGGACGGCATCGGTCATCTAATATGCAGAAAGCCGTCTCCGTCCATGACTAAAGGCTTCCTGGGTGACCCTCAGCGCTATATCGATACTTATTTCAATCGTTTCCCTGAAATCTGGTATCACGGCGATTGGGCTAAAGTTGATGAAGATGGCTTCTGGTTCTTGTTTGGGCGTTCTGACGATACTATAAAGATCGCAGGAAAACGGCTGGGTCCCGGAGAAGTAGAGTCTGTTCTGGTCGAACACGAAGCAGTTGCTGAAGCGGCGGCCATTGGGGTTCCCCACGCTGTTAAAGGTGAAGGTCTTGTATGTTTCGTCGTTATAGTTCCAGGAAAAGCTGGCAGCTCTGAGCTGGAAAAAGAGTTGCGAGAGCTAATTGGACATAAGCTTGGGCATCCTCTAAAGCCTGAGGCTGTGCATATTGTGGCTGCGTTGCCAAAGACGAGATCTGGCAAAATCTTGCGTGGAACCATTCGCAGAAAATATCTTGGTGAAGATCCTGGAGATCTCTCTTCGGTCGAAAACAAGGAAAGTCTCGATTACATTCCTGTCGCTGCAAAAGCGTAAGACTAGCAAGAATATAGAGAAAAATGAGGGCAAGAAATTGTCCTCATTTTTCTTGCAAAAGCTCAAGGCAGCGAGAAACTGGCAGTGCAGGCGAGGTGAATCCATCGCGCCCCGTCATGCTGTCGGCAACAAAAATGCTGTTGAGAATGGCTTCCTCAGTTGCTTCTACAGTAGCTTCGAAGAAGCCACCAATGTGGTCTGAATGAATTTCTGGCAAGGTAAGAATGGCAGATTTGTTTTGGCGAGGTACTCGACGACCGGTGGAAAAAGCGATGACGAAGTCACCACTGCCGTTGCCTGCACTTGAGCCGGTTCGGGCAAGCCCCATGCATGCACGTTTGCAGATTCGTTCTAGCTGTTGGTGATTGAAGGGTGCGTCAGTCGCAACTAGCATTACTATGCTTCCCTCATCGTTCGCTTTTCCCAGGCTTTCCTCTTTGAGGCGCAAACCGACCGGGTTCCCGTTAATCAGAAGCTGGTGGGTTTGACCATGGTTCGTATTTACCAGCACACCTACGGTGTATGTCTTATCTTGAATTGAAACAAGACGCGATGCTGTTCCGATGCCGCCCTTAAAGCCGTAGCAAGTCATGCCGGTGCCGGCTCCGACAGCTCCTTCTGTCACATCGTCGCTTGCATTTTCAAATGCCTTACGTACGTGTTCTTCTTTTACGTGATACCCATTAATGTCGTTGAGAGGGCTGTCGTCGCATTCGCCTACTACTGGAAGATAGGCATCATCTGTGGTGCCTATGGCTGGGAATCTGTCGACCATGATGTTTGTCAGTGCTTTGCCAACATCAAAGACGGAATGGCTATTTGTCAGCGCTATTGGACCTTCGAGCGCTCCTGATTCATTAATCCAGTCGGAACCAAGAACCACGCCGCAGCCGTTGAGAGAATAAAATGCACCACTGGGGCGACTACTCCAGAGGTCATCTGCGTGAGGAATGATGACTGTGACGCCAGTTCGTTTCGGTCCCTGACCGCGGACAAGTGCGCCATCTCCTTCGATTATCGTGCTGTGTCCAACACGAAGTCCTGCTACATCACATATGGTATTTTTCTTGCCGACTGGCAAATAACCGGTCTTAATACCCAGTTCACGGAGGCGTTTTCGCATCTCGATCAGGGCTTGCCTTTCGGTCTGGAAAACCATGATGAAAGCTTGTCGACGATTGAACCCTTCCTTTGACCTTCCTGGTGAGCTTCGTCGATCTTGTCTGAACCCGTTCGGTTTGATGGAGTGTTTGTGTAGTTTCTGACAAACTCCAGAAACTGATACTGACGATCATGATCGCGCTCAATTAGTGCTTCGATGATCTGTTCAGGAACGCAGATGTTTCGATCGATCAAGATGCGACCGAGAGGTCGTTCTTCTCTCATATGTTCAAGAAGTGGTCCTTCCAGATCTTCTTCTGAAACAACACCTTGTCTGACCAGCACTTCACCCAATCTGTCTCCAGGTGGACGCTCTCTTGCTCGCCATTTTGCTTGAATGTCCAGAGCTTCAATGACATCATCGGCGGTGCAGGCGCCAAGCGCTACGAGGATGGCTCCAAATGGCTGCCTGCCTATGCCTTGCAATTTCACGGCCTCTTCCACTTTGGGGGGCGGAACCTTTCCTGCGTGGATGAGAATTGAACCGAGTTTTTCAACTCCAGAGCGATGTGTCTCTCTTACTTCGCGTTGAAATTGAATGACGTTTTCGATGTCTGTGGCTGAACAAAGCCCCATGGATACTAGAAGTTCGCCGAGAACCTGACGTCCCCGTTGTTGAATGCGGAGGGCTTCTTCCATGTGGGTTTTTGTAATAGTTTCTGTTTTCAGCAGATAATTTCCCAGGCTTACATCATCGATTTCTGATTGGAAGGATACGCCGGAAACTCTGGCAAAGCCGTCGATGTCGCGTTGTGAGCATGCACCCATCGAGACAAGTATTTTTGAAAGAGGCTGTCTTGCAATTCGCTGATTGCGCAAAGCATCCTCAAGGTCCTCTTCCGAAATTACTCCCTGACTTACGAGTAATTTGCCGATAAGCGCTACTTCGCCGCCGGCAGGCTGTTTTACTTCTTCTTGAATTTTCAAACAGCGCTCAACGTCGAGAGGTTGGCAGGCGCCCATGGCAGTGAGAATCTGACCCAGAGCCTGGCTGCCTTCGCGTTTTATCTTTAACGCGTATTCGAGTTGCGTGCGATTTATTTTTCCAAGGGCTTGAAGAATTTCACCTATCAGCTCCCATTCGCGTCTTTCAATGAGCGTGCGAAGCGATGGCGGATCAAGACGGGAAGGCGGTCTAGTATCAAGGCAATATCCTAGAAGCGTTTCCCACTGGCAGATGCCACCATAAATTAAAGCGGACCCAATTGTCCGGTAACGGCTTCGCATCTCCACCATCTTGCTGAAGCCAGTTTTTGAAACCAGACCAGCCTCAAGCGCGCGAAAGAGCACGTACTTTTCAAGTTCACCCAAGCCCTCGGGAAACTGCAATTTGGTTAGAGGATCCTGTCGTAGCGTTTCAACATCAACTTTGACAGGTTCAGTTTCGCGCGGAACTATCATCGGAACCGCCACAAATCTGGCATCTGGTCCATACTGTGTCCGAATGCTCAGAGTTTCCATGGGCACAGAAGGAAAGAGGTCCCAGACTGGAAATGTCACTCTTGGACTGATCTGCGTTAACGAGCCGTCAGGAAGTTCGATGAAATAACCGGATGGGTTGATAAGGTACCTGTCTTTGCCGACAGTCTTGAACGACAACCAGGAGTCGTTCATTCGCGCCCATATTCTTAGTAAGCAGAGAGGTAGTAATTCACTCATTGCGCACAATGATATCTCAATTCAACTGTTAAGCAAGTAAATCGAAAAGCTACTGAGAGACTTTCGTCCCTTCTGCCAATTTACCCTATTTGCAACTTCCAAAAACATCCAGCAAAAGCTAGTGTTTTATCAGCAACCGAATGGTGTTTACTTTGGTCAAAGCATCCTCACCAGGATCCTTCAAAATCTTGTTGATCAAGTCCAATCGGTCTTCTGGAATTTCTGAGATTTTGCTTGTTTCAATGAAGCCCAGTGCTTTTGCGTAAGCGGTAGTTTGTTTATCTGCAAAAGCCTTTGCAATATTGCCTTCGAACTTATTGTTGACGTGATCGACGAAAGCCTGTGCAAATGGATTGCTCGAGGGCACCTCTGCTTTTGCCTGTTCTGCTTGTGCAGCTCTAAAGTCGGGCGCAGCAGCTGGAACTGTCTTGCTTTTCTTCACCGGGGTGGGTTCAACAGGCAGAGCCGCCAGCGGTTGAGTTAGCGGATTGACTATTGGTCCGTTTCCCGGGGCATCATCATTCATCATCTGGGGCACCGGCATAAAATTGCCAGCTTGTGGATCGGCAAAGGGATCTTTATCACTTGCTGTAACTGATGGCACAGGACTCGTTTGTGGTCCCGTCTGATAGCCATTCACTCCACGCGGAGGGTGATACCACGGTGCAGCAGAAACTTGATCAATTACAGGAGCGTTAATGCCGTTGTTGGCATTCTGATAATACTGCTTCATGGCTTTCTTTCTTCCAACAGAATTGATGCCCTGGCTGACTCCGTAAGCAGCTTGATAAGCCAGAGAATTCACTAGATAGCCGCCTGCTCCATAAGAGCCGTTTCTGAAGAGAAAATAGCTAGGGGAATAGAGAGAGCGACTAAGCCAAAGCCAGTTGTTGCTGCCCGTCAAGGGCGAATAGCCCCATTGTGCTGAAGCAGGAAGAGCTGAAAGCAAAACAGCGCAAAACAAATTTGCGGCTAAGAGTCCAGCTTTCAGGTTTTCTTTTCTACGATTTTTCATGAGAAATCACGGATACTCTGTATCCATTTAATATCAGAAAAACAGCGCGTTTTAGACAAGCTTGGAAAACTTTAAGTTGCCAAGGTGCGCTTGCTTGCTGATTTTTACCTACTTGCTGAGCATGCTCTGGACGCTGGTCAACTCTGTAATTGCAGAGCCTACGCCTATTCCGGCTGGGCAGCGATGTCCAAGAGTGGTCAAGCAAACTTCCAGAGTAGCAAGTGTCATGAGAATGTCACGTTCGAAAACATATCCCATGTGGCCGACGCGGAAAATTTTGCTCTTAAGTTCCTCTTGTCCGTCAGCCAGTCGAATCTGATAACGCTCGTTCATCAAACGGCGAATTTGATCTACCGAAGTGCTCGCTGGTGGAAGGCATGCAGTGATGGTTGGACTAGCATGCTGTTCGGCGACCAGTGGTTTGAGTCCCATGCCGATAAGCCCTGCTCTGAGGGCTTTTTTCATGCGGTCGTGGCGAGCTGCAATAGAGGTGAGACCTTCTTGTTGAATCATGTCGAGCGAGGTCTTGAGTGCTGCAATCAATGAAACATTTGGTGTAAACGGAGTTGTTTCTGCTTCCAGCGACTTTCTGCATTTGCCTAGGTCGAAGTAGAACTTTGGCAGTTTTGAGGTCTCATAAGCCTGCCAGGCTCTCTTGCTGAAGAATATTACTGCAAGACCAGGAGGCAGCATGAGTGCTTTCTGGCTTCCAGCAACGAGGACGTCGATGCCCCAGGCGCTGAATGAGATTGGCACGGCGCCGAAACTTGTGACAGCGTCAACTATGCACAATGCACCATGCTCTCTGACAGCGAGTACGAGCTGCTGCAGGTCATTTATCACTCCGGTTGATGTCTCATTGTGAGTGATCGTCACAGCTTTTATTTGGCGTCCTTTGTCTTGAAGCAAGCGTTGTCTCAGGCTTTCCAGCGAGATTGGCTGACCTGCTTCTACTTTCAGTCGCTCAACTTTCATTCCGAAAGCTTCGGAGATTTTTGCCCAGCGTTCGCCAAAAACGCCGCATACCAGGCTCAAAACTTCGTCTCCCGGACTCAGTGTGTTTGATATTGCAGCTTCCATAGCTCCTGTTCCTGAAGAGGTAAGAACATAGGCGTCCTCTTCCTCAGCCTGAGCTAGTTTCTTTAGTGAGTTTGTCACTCCTGCAAATATCTTTGAAAACTCTTTTGTGCGGTGCCCCAATGGATGCGCTGCAAGCGCCGCCAATACGTTGTCTGGAACTGGTGTTGGTCCCGGTATCATCAAAAACTCTTTGGCGTCCATCTTTTCAAATTTCCTGGTCTGGGGTTAATACGGAGAAGTCGATACTGTCTGGTTTGTAGAAGACAGGTTTATAAGCGCGAATAATGTCGTTCTCGATGGTTATGAGAACTTCCTGCACCTCAGGGAAGCAATCGTTCCAGGTCTCACATCTGAGGTTTTCACACTCAAAATAGCCTATAGTCTTAAAGCTTCCATTTTCCGGACGTTCGCTTGGCCAGTTAGGTTTTCCCGACCAATCGATTTTGTCTCCAATCTTGTAGTTAATACCTTTGACGGTGCCAGCCCTGAAGCCAATTCCGCAGCTGAGCTTGGTGCCACAGCGTGGGCACTTGAAGTCATCCTGGACGAGATGGTTCGAGCCTGATATCTCAGTCATGAACTAATTTACCTTGAGACAGATAATCTTATTGTCCCCTAATTAATCTTGTCTTTGCTCTTGAAAAGTCGTTTCGTAACGGGTGTGCAAAAAGAAAAGGTCCACCTTCGGGTGGACCTTTCGAATTTAATGCTCTCGCAATTAGACTTTAGCTACCTGGCGAGAGCCACTGGCCTTTTTTTCGTTCAACCTCTTCTCAGCGATTTCATCGGCAGCCACGTGAGGTGGAATGCCTGCTTTTTCAGCGTGAGCAAGGATGTCGGCGATTGTGTTGTAAATCTTGCTGACCTTGCCGAGTACGATTTCTTTGTTGTATCCGTCGAGTTCAGCTGCGACGTTGATTAATCCGCCGCCGTTGATAGCGTAATCTGGAGCGTAAACGATGCCACGCTTCATGAGTGCGAATCCGTCGTTTTCTGTTTCTAGCTGATTGTTAGCAGCGCCTGCTACAACTTTACACTTCAAAAGTGGAATGGTCTTCTGGTTGATGATTGCTCCGAGTGCGCAAGGTGCAAACACGTCACAATCAACACCGTAAATTTCTTCCGCAGCAACTATTTTCGCGCCGAATTCTTCTTTCACTCTTTCTGCTTGTGCCGGGTAGATGTCGCTCACTACGAGCTTAGCGCCAGCAGCTGAGAGATAGCTTGAGAGGTGGTAACCGACGTTGCCCACACCTTGAATAGCGACTGTGAGATCGGAAAGCTCGCCGATGTTAGCGGCTTTCACAGCCGCCTTCATGCCCTGGAAAGTTCCAAGTGCGGTCATGCCGCTTGGGTCCCCACTGCCGCCTTCGTTACTTCCGCCGACTGCATGTGTGGTCTGCGTGCGGATGATGTCGATGTCGCCGACTTTCATACCGACGTCTTCTGCTGTGATGTATCTGCCACCGAGGGAGTCGATGTAGCGACCGAATGATTTCAGGAGTCCTTCGCTCTTTTGTGTGCGTGAATCTCCGAAAATTACGGCTTTGCCACCGCCGAGATGCAATCCGGCGATTGCCGCTTTGTAGGACATTCCACGAGAGAGTCTGAGTACGTCACGGAAAGCTTCGGACTCATCTTTATAGTTCCACATCCGGCAGCCGCCGAGTGCAGGACCGAGAACGGTGCTGTGTATTCCCACGATAGCTTTCAAACCAGTTGCTTTGTCCTGGAAAAAAACTATCTGTTCATGCCCATAAGTATCCAGGTCTTTGAATAGCTCAAGCATTTAGATTCTCCCTTGGATGACCGAAGTTGTTTTCAACCGCGTTTCGAATCGTCTGCAAAAAGCATATTTTTGTGACGCGATTGGCGCTTACAATATGGCAGAATCCAAGGAGTGTCAATGCTTTCGGGTTTCAAACGCCCTCTCAGGCAGTAAAGACTTTCTAAGAGACTGAAGAGGCTTGTCACGACATACCTTCAAGATCTATTTAGGATTCGCGGCTGGACGAGTTTTCGGGACATTCCAATATAGCAATAGTCGTCAGCGAAATACTTGCAGTAGATATGTTTTGGTATTGTCAGTGGTGTCAGTAAAATTAGCAGTTTGCAACTGTCATTATTACTCTATGTTGACTTGCTTTATGCCAGCTCCGCATGCCGCGTCTAATGCGTTTACGAGGTTTTGTTGCTTCGTGTCGGGGTCTGGACAAATCTTTACCTGTAATTCGCTTTTCGTTTTATGCATTTGCAGAATTTCCAGTTCTCTTTGTATCGCTTTTGAAGAATTATCTGCCAGTGCTTTTTCGTTGATGCCTACTTTGCCATCTGCATTGATTCTAATTCTGATTAGTTCTTTGCTATCGGGTATTTGGGAATGCTCGCCACCCTTTGAAGGCGCTGAAATTTTCAAAACGCTGCGTTGAAACGTTGGAGTCGCTATCAACATAACTACCAGTAGAACGAGAAAAACATCGGTTAGTGGAGTGACGTTGATTTGATTGAAAGTTCCGTTCTTGCTAATCATGGTGCAGTGCCTCTGAGCCAGTAGATTTCACCATCTTAGTGCTGAAACAAGTTCGACACAGCCGGGTAGAGTATTGGTAAGATTCAGTGTTTTCACTGAATCTTGCTCAAATGGCTTCTTGATATGGTGTCGTATTTGGTGGCAAAGAAAAGGCTCGCTTTAGCGAGCCCAGGTTTACGTTTCTATTTTTTTTCTATAGCTTACTTCTTGAGTGGAAGTACTCTCATACGTTTGATACCGGCTCCTGCAGCGGCGTCCATTACTGCCACTACATATTTTTGCATGGAGTCAGCTTCGGATTGCAACTCTAAAGGTAGGTCTTGTGTGCCAGCTTTTTGCTGTTCTGCTGCGATGCGCTGTTGAATGGTAAAAGAGTCAGGAGGATTGACTGCAGCTCCATTAACACTTACTACTCCAGCGGCCGAAACGTCGACTTTGATTTTAGGACCTTTATCTTCTGGTGGTTTTTCTTTGCTCTGGCTTGGTGCCTGAGGTGGGTCTACCTTTAACACGGTCTGATTTACCAGCGGAGCGACCAAAATCATGATTACCAGCAGCACGAGGAACACGTCCGTAAGCGGAGTGACGTTGATGTCGGTGAAGGATTCACCGGTTCTACCACCCATTGCCATAAGACTCGTCCTCCTTTGCCAATACGCAAACTTGTGCGACCGCTTGTCAACTCGGGTTCGAAGAAATCTTCGATATCCGTAAGAGTCATATTAGCGTCTTTGTTCGATAGTAGCCACAGGGATAACCCAAGAAGGGCAAACTTTCAACAAAAAGTGGCTGATGCACAGGCTGTATTTCTTCACGGTAGCCGCGCTAGCTGTGAGCTGGGTGGTGCTGAACCCTAGCGCATGTGCACTGGAAAATTAGTTCAGGATTGGTCTTTGCTCTCTAACTGCCCTTGTATTCAAAGTGCTCTGGTGGATAGAGTTCGAGCGGCCCCTTTATATCTAATTGCCAAGAGATTCTTCCTTCTTTTCTTTCCATCCCGCCATATCTCTCTATCTCGAGAACTTTTCCAACGGCAGCCCGCCAGTGATGACAATTCGATCCCTCTGGATTATGATGCTGTGTTAATCGATTCGGGATTTTTCGGTAAAGGAGAGGTTGTGGGGCAGTCATCTTTGTTAGAGCATTCGACCATCAAGTCGATGCCCAAGGTTCTTCTTCATGAGCACCTTGATTGTTCACTCAGAACCAGCACTATGCTTGAGTTCTGGCAAGAAGAACAATGGAAAGTTCCCGCTAACTTCCCCGCTAGCATTAGAGAGCTCTATGAATCTGGTGAGCACACAGCGGCTGCAGCAGCGTATCAGGAGTTCCTTTCCACTGAGGCTGGTTCATCACTGGCTAACTACGTCGCTGCGATAGTGCATCATGTGCTGCCGCTAATGCGAACTTCTTCGAGGTTAGCGCGTATCACTCGCGAGCGTATCGAAGACGCGGTCAGCGATGGCGTCATAGCTCTGGAACTGCGCTTCGCGCCGCAGCTACACATTCAGTCTGGGCTCACGCTTGAGCAAGTGATGGAAGCTGTGTCAGGAGCCATCATCGCTGCACCGATACCAGTCAGGCTCATCGTCTGTGCTTTGCGGCACGAAGATGCCTCTCTATGCCGACGGCTGGTCGATCTGGCAATCGCGTTCAAAGACCATGTTGGTGTCTTCGACCTGGCAGGAGATGAGAAGGCCAACCCGGGAGTACTTCTCTGGTGGGCAAAGGAAGCTGTGCGTGTGAAGGCGCATGGCATCCAGATGAACGTGCATCTCTGGGAAACCGACGAACCCCAGGATGAAGATCTGGTCAGACTTGCAGAATTCGAAATCTTGCGACTTGGTCACGGTATGCGTGGGCAAAGGCAAGAAAACAGGATTCTGGAAGTCTGCCCAAGTTCAAACGTTTTGACAGGGCAGATTAGCAGTTGGGCTGAACATCCAATCGACAGCCTTCTGCAAGCAGGTAAGCGTGTCACCGTTAATACCGACGGTACTCTCTTCACTAACTCTGACTTGAGTAACGAGTACCTGCTTCTTAATCGTCATTTCGGGTGGGGAAGCTCTGAGTTTCGGGCGGTCAACATGACTGCAATCGAAGCTTCGAGTTTCCCCCAGTCTACTAAGCAAGAGGTTGTCGCAGCACTGGATTCAGCGTATCGGGATTAGCCCGAGGCGCCAGTGCTCACCTCACATACAAGCATCACAGGTGCAGTCGCTCTGAAGTGACTGCACTGCAACAACATGGAGTTACTCTCATGTCGAGCAAAAAAGCTCTCTTGATTGGCGGCGTCCGCTCGCCGATTGGTTCCTACGGTCGCAGCCTTGCGGACACCACTGCCGACAAGCTCGCCGAGCATGTTCTCGTGCAGCTTTTCAACCGCACGGGTATCGACCCTGCCACCGTTGACGGTGTCATCGCTGGCAGCGCCTACACGAGCCCGCTGACGCCGAACTTCTCGCGCTTCACCTGGCTCAATGCTGGGTTGCCCGCTTCCGCTACTGGGTACACCTTGCACATTCAGTGCGGTTCCGGCATGAAGGCCGTCAACAATGCCATGGACGAGATCATGCTCGGCCGTGGTGATCTCTTCGTGGCTGGTGGCGCCGATGTCATGTCGGGGGCGACTTACATCGCTCCGGCCAATCTGCGCACGAAGCACTGGCTGACGCGGCTTCTCTCGCGCTGGCTGCCCAAGATCGGCCCGCGGCTTTACGTCGGCATGGTCGATGACGGGCTGGCGCCGCTGCATCTGGTCAAGGACACCCGCACGGTGGCCATGGCCCAGACTGCTCAGCTCATCGCCAACGAAGCCGGCATCACTCGTGCGGACATGGACGCTTTCGCTCTGCTGTCTCAGCAGCGTGCGGCAGCCGCCATCAAGTCGGGTCGCTTCGATCGCGAAATCGCGCCTGTTCTGACCAAGAAGGGCGTCTTCGCGCGTGACGAGCATCCTCGCGCCACCACTCTGGAGGCGCTCGGCAAGCTGAAGCCGACTCTCGGTACGGCTGCGATTACGGCGGGCAACGCCTCCGGCCTCAACGACGGCGCCTGCTTCCTCGCCATCGCCTCTGAGGCGAAGGTCGCGGAGCTCGGTGTCGAGCCGCTGGCTCAGCTCACTGACCACATCACCGTCGCCCTCGACCCGGAACGTATGGGGCTGGGTCCAGTCTACGCGGTGAAGAAGCTCCTGGAACGCAACGGTCTGACCCTCGCGGATATCGACCTGTTCGAACTCAACGAAGCTTTCGCCGGGCAGTATCTGGCTTGCGAAAAGGCGCTTGGGCTCGATCGCAACAAGGTCAACGTCAACGGCGGTGCCGTTGCGCTCGGTCACCCCATTGCCATGTCTGGCGCGCGCGTCATTCTGACGCTGGCTCACGAGCTCAAGGCTCGAGGACTGAAGCGCGGCATTGCTACCCTCTGCATCGGCGGCGGAATGGGCATTGCGACTCTCATCGAAACTCTGTAATACAAGGGAGAACGTCTTTCAGCCTGTCTGGTGAGTTCCTCGTCGGAACTCGCCAGCTGGCTGGCGTATAACAAGGTCTAAGACAATGGAAACCAATAATGCAAAAGTTCTGTCTGTAGGTGCAGCTCTCAGCCTCAGCCTGCGGGACAATGGTATCGCTGTCATCAGGTTCGACCTCGAAGGCAGCAAGGTCAACAAGCTTTCTACGAGTGTGATGAATGAGTTCGAGTCTGCGCTCGACCTTCTTGCTCAGCTCGATGGAGTGCGTGGTCTGGTCATCATCTCCGGCAAGAAGGACATCTTCTTCGCTGGTGCCGACCTCGAAGAGGTCGTGAAGATTCAGACCATGTCTCCGACGGTCGCTTTCGAAGCTACCGAATACGGCAAGGCCGTTTTCGCGAAAATCGAGAAGCTTCCCTTCCCCACCGTCGCTGCCATTCACGGAAAGTGCCTTGGCGGCGGCACCGAACTCGCTCTGGCCTGCAGCCATCGCGTAGCCACCAACAGCCGCGAGACCAAGATTGGTCTTCCCGAAGTTGGTCTCGGCTTCGTTCCTGGCTGGGGCGGCACTGTTCGCCTGCCCAAGCTGGTCGGCGTGGAAAGCGCCCTCGAGCTCATCCTGGCGCCTCTCAAGACCTGGGATGCTGAAAAAGCCTGGCGAACCGGGTTGTTCTCCGAACTCGTGTCGGAAGAGCAGCTCTTTGACCGCGCCTGCGCGATCGCTCTCGGCGCCAAGCCGAAGAGCTTCCGTCCGTCGTTGAAGTCTCGTGCAAGGCGAACTGCTCTCGAACAGAAGTGGGTCGCCGCTGTGGCACTCGCTCTGATCGGAGCTCTCGCTGGTGGGCTCATCGGCGCAGGGCTGGGCGGAGTCGTAGGTTTGTTCACGAGCGGCTTTGTCAGCGGTGCTGTCTCCGGTGCCAGCTGGCTCGGTGGTATCGCTTCGCTGCTCGCTGGTGCTTACGGCGCCATGGTTCCGCTCGGGTTGCAGCAGGTTCGCAAGTTCGCGACTGCTGGCGTCATGAAGGAGACGAAGGGCAACATGCCGGCGCCACTGGCTGCCGTCAAGCTCGCTCTTGGCGCTCTGGAAATGCCCACCGACAAAGCCTCCCAGCTTGAGTCCAGCACTTTTGCGCAGCTTTGCACCAGCGAAGTGTCGCGCAATTTCGTGCGGATTCACTTTCTGACTCAGGAAGGCAAGAAGCTCGGCGGTCGGACCGTGAAGAAGGTTGCAGTGCTCGGCTGCGGCACCATGGGTGCTGGCATCGTGCAGCTTGCGGCCAATTCCGGCTTCAAGGTGGTCGCTCGGGACCCGTTCCCTGGCGCCATCGAGAAGGGCAAGGCCACGGTGAAGGGACTCTTCGACAAGATGGTCGAGAAGAAGCTCATCACCCAGGACGAAGCCGATGTGCGTTTCGCGAACATCACCTTCGTGGTCGACGATTACTCGGCTCTGGCCGATGTTGATCTGGTCATCGAAGCGGTGCGGGAAGTCTTCGAGGAGAAGCAGGCTGTCTATCTCGAACTGGAGAAGCATGTTCGTCCGGACTGCATCATTGCGACGAACACTTCGTCGCTTTCCGTGACGCAGCTTGGCTCGTGCTTGAAGGATGCTTCGCGATTCGGCGGCTTGCACTTCTTCAACCCTGTTCACGCGATGAAGTTCGTCGAGGTGATCAAGGGCGACAAGACGACTGAAGAGGTTGCCGCTACCCTTCAGCTCTTCGCGAGCAAGCTGGGTAAGGTCACTCGCCCGCTCGGCGACTCGGCTGGCTTTGTCGTGAATCGCATTCTTGCTCCGTACATGTTCGAAGCTGTGAAGCTGCTCGAAGAGGGCGTTCCGGCCGAGGACATCGAGAAGGCGATGACGAAGTTCGGCATGCCGATGGGTCCCTTCGTTCTGATGGACGAAGTCGGGCTGGACATCTGCGCCAACGTCGTGAAGGTCATGAACGCCAAGCTCGGCGATCGCATCCACACCACCGACTTGCTCAAATTCGTCGTCGAGAAGAAAATTCTCGGCAAGAAGAGCGGCAAGGGCATGTATCTCTACAACGATGCTGGCAAGCCTGCTGGCTTCAATCCAGAGATCGTCGCTGTGGTGAACAAGGCGCCGGTGAAGCGGAAAATCGAGGAAATCCAGGACCGCATGGTTCTGGCCATGGTGAACGAAGCGGTTCTCTGCATCAGCGAAGGTGTCGCTGAAGAAGCTGACGACGTAAACATCGCCATGATTCTCGGTACTGGTTGGGCTCCGTTCCGCGGTGGACCGCTGCGCTACGCTGATCGCGTCGGCGCGCGTGTTCTGCTGCAGAAGCTGGAGATGCTCCACCAGATGACCGGTGACGACAACTACAAGCCCGCGGCTCTGATTCGCGAGCTTGCTGCTCAGGGCAAGGGACTCTGCTCCTGAGGACAGACTAAGTGGCTCCAGATATGGTGTCACTTCGTTTGTTGATTCTGGTGGAGGCTGGCACGGATGCTAGCCTCCACCTTTTATGCCAGCCCGAGCTGGCCACAATAAGCAAAAAGAGGTGCAAATGAAAGCATCAAAGTCGGGCCGCCATCGGCTTAGTTTCGAGCAGGCGCAACGCTTGCCGAAAATCGTTCTTCACGAGCATTATGATTGCTCGATTCGACCCACACATGTGCTCGGACGAGGCACGGCTGAGAACCTTGCGATTCCGCAGGAATTCAAAGACATGTGGGTTGCGGCTGGCACTGATGCGGCGCTGCAAGCAGCGGCTGCCACTCGCTACCAGACCTGGTTGGGAGAGCATGCCAAACACTCCCTGACCAACTACCTCGAGATTCTCTGGGAGCAGGTGCTGCCTACTCTACAGACGCAGGACGACATCTACAAGACCGCCAAAGAACGTGTCGAAGATGCTGTCGCTGACGGTATGATCTTCCTGAAGCTTCGCTTCGCACCGCAATTGCATCGCCGCAACGGGCTCAGTCTGCAACAGGTCATCGACCCGTTGCAGCAGGCTGCGTCTGAGGCTTCAATTCCTGTGCGGCTTGCTGTCTGCGCTCTTCGCCATGAAAATGGGCGTATGGCTTATCACCTTGCAAATACTGTTCTCAAAAATCCGCTGGTCACAACGTTTGACCTGGCGGGTGACGAGTCCAAGTTTCCTGGTGTGCCAGCCTGGTGGGCGCGACAAGCGATGCGGGTTTCAGCAGCAGGAAAGCAGGTGACCTGTCACATTGGTGAGGCGAATGCTATCACTGATGCCGACCACGCGGCGCTCGATGCAATCGGCTGCTGTGAACTTGGTCACGCTATCCACGGTGACCCCAGGAACAAGCTCTGTACGGTGTGCATGACCAGCAATCTGGTTACGCATGTCGTGGAGAGCGCGAAAAAGCACCCGATCGATCGCATGTATCGAAAGGGCAAGAACGTCAATATTGACCTGGATGGCACCCTGCTGACAGGAACGACGACTACGCACGAGTATATGGCTTTGTCGCGCACTTTCGGGTGGACCGTCGACGACTTCTTGCGTTGTAATTTGACCGGGCTGCGATATGCCACGGTTGATGAAGCCACGCGGAAGAAGCTCGAACGGCAACTTCTCGAAGGCTATCGGCAAGCCGGCGCTCGCTGTTAGGCGAACTGAGGAGGAGAGATGGGGCTAGTCCCCATCTCTCTTTCTCATTTTTTTCTCGTTTATCTACGAGTGATTGTAGTAGCTCTTGCAATCCGCAATCCGAATCTTCTAATCCATACCAGTATTAGCAGAGGTCGGTATCTTCGATTTCGTTTTGGGAATAATCTACTTGGCGTTTTTGCTTGCTCTGATGTGCCGTTTTAATCGAAGCAATGAGAAAGTTCTACTGCTCTGCAATAATTCTTGGCTGTTCCGTTTTGTGGAACATGGCTTTTGCTGCGGGGCCTGATCCAACAAAACCAGCTGATAACTCCAACAAGAATGGTCCGGTCGCGGCGCCAGGCGTTCCCAAAACAAAGCCTGATGTGGATCTTTTTGACTTCTCCGAAACAAAGCCTCAGGCGAATAATTCTGCTCCTCAGCGTTATCTTAAGATTGATGAGAGCATCAAGTTGCGAATTGATCCGCTGGCTAGGAGTGCGGTAGTGGATAGAGTCTTTGAAGATGCAACCATATTTTGCAATGCTCCTGAAGCTTACAAAGTTCAAATTTTCATAGAGCCCGTTGATGGTCCTTTCGCAGGAAAATCCGCTGGGCATGAACGATTGTTAGGTAGCTCATCCGACAGAATTCATGCATTTCCTGTTAATTGGACAGGTGCAGAATCTTCCAGGTACGTAAAAATTTGGGCTATGGCATATCGCAAAAGCAGCGCTGCCCCGTTTCGCTCAAGCTCTGTCTGTGTCTCAATGGGCGGAATTCGATTGCAAGAGTTGCCTCCTGTGAAATAAGCTTGTATCCAATAGGCTATAATCCCTCCGTTGCGCAGGATGCCAGTGGGGAGGCTGTCCCAAATGCACGTAGCCGGTTTTAAATTTGTTGCTCTGTCTTGTCTGTCTTGCCTGATCTTTCCAGTCTCTGCCCTTGCTGAACCAGGCAAGCCAGCACAGCAATTGAAATTTTTGATTCCGCCCACAGTTCAACTCGGCGCTTCGGGCTCTGAGTCAAATCTTTGTGTTGAGTTTGCGCCATTTGCAAGTAGCAAGCCTCTTCTGGAATACCGTCAGAGTCAGGAACCTTACCGAGCTGCTTCGCTAAAGCAGCTGCCTCTTTATGCCTCTCTTCCGGGGAAGCAGCTTTTTGTGGCGGAACTCTCTGGGCTGAAGCCTTCTCTTGCGGTCGAGTACAAGATTCGTGAGGCGGCTGGCATTTTATTTCAAGGACAGATAAAGCCTCGCCCGGCACGGGATGAACAGGCGAAGTTTGCTCTTGTTGGCAGTGTCGCATATGGTGGCAAATTGGCATCGCTTCTCTCTCAAATTCAAGGGGCGGATCCATCTGCCATTCTGTTTACGGGTGACCTGCTCAAACCGCTCAGCAGCTCGAACGCCTACATCAAGCAGTTTTTTCATGAATTTTCAGGCAAGAATAAATTGTGCAGTAGTGCTGTCTCGGTCCTTTGTCCTGGTGATCGAGAGCTGTCGGCAGACCGTTTTGACCCCGACAACGACAACAGAAATCTCGACCAAACACCCGGTAATCTGGCTTATTTTGCATTCTGGCAGCAGCCCTTAAACGGTCCAGCGGCTTACTCCAGCAATGATTCAAACTTTCCGCAAGTAAAGGGGGCAGCTGAAAACATTGCGGCTTTTTGCAAGGCTGCTGCTCAAAATTATCCACTCGAATCAAACTTTTCTTTTGATTGGGGTGACACACACTGGTTGGTTCTTGACGGTGGGAAGTACGTTGATTTGAACAGAAAGGATTGGCGCAGCTGGGTTGCTGCAGATCTGTCCAGAAGCAAGAAGACCTGGAAATTTGTTTTGATGCATCAAAGCGGCTTTAGCTCTGACCCTGTTCATGGGGAGGAACAGCAAATGAGGAGGCTCTGCGATCTCTTTGAAGCCAACGGTGTCGACATGGTGTTCTCAGGTCACAGCAACAGTTATCAAAGAACAGCTCCGCTGCGATTCACAATTCAGAGCGAGGCGGTAAGCGATCCCGAATCGAACCTGGGTTATGTATACGGTAAGGTCAAATCAGACAAGAAATTCGATGGCGTTAGTGAAAAGCATCCCGACGGCATCATTTATATTATTTCTGGAGCAGGAGGACTGGAGCCAGCTTCGCAGAAGATCCAGGCGGATACAACGCGATGGCAGCCCTACACCAGAAAGTTTTATTCAGAAAAGAACAGCTTCACTGTTTTGTCGGTGAAAGGAAAAAATCTTGAGTTGAAACAGGTTACAGATGATGGGGCAGAGATCGACAAAATAACTGTCGAAAAGTAGTGTTAGTTTTTTGACTTTGCTTCGTCAGTTTTTGCCGCCGCCTGCCCATCGGCAGAGAACAGTAACTCACCCCTACCAATGCCGATTTCAGACTCGTCCATGTGGTAGTCGCAGCTCTCAATGTTCTCTCTCGAATAGGAGTAAATCGGCTTTCCTGCTCGTTTAAGCTTTTCGAGCAAATCTTTTCTTTCTGCAGGAATTCGGAATTCCTGGATGTCGCTTAAATCGATAGGACCCCAGGTTTGAGTTTCAACATAACGTACATCACGTGACTCTCGATGCTCTGGCGGTGCAAATTCAAGCATTGATTTCGGGTCTACGAAAAATTTGGTGTCACCCGCTATGTAGTGGCAATAGCTGGAAAGGCTGTCTCCATAAGTGTAAGTGGTGCGCATTTTTACGCTGTTGGCATAAACAATGATCACCTGTCCATAAATCAGCAGGCGGTTTGGATTCACCTTGATACCGCATGGTTTGCTGAAGTTGACCAGTCCATACTTTGGTCGTAAGTACTGAAGAATGGATTTGGGATCCTGATTTATTTCAGGTTCCATGCGAATGCCAATCATCGAATTCTCTGCTTTTGCCCTCAGCTCTCTCTGGGTCAAACCGCGGGATTCGCCCGTCTGATGCATGTTCAATTGCCCGCGCTCAATGAGGCTGTCGATGTACTGCTCTGGGAAAAAGGATACGATTTCCAGGTCGTCACATGACTCGGGAAATGTCTTGCAAGGAATCTCGCCTTCGTTATCTTCGTTTTTCCATCTGTCCTGGAATTGTCGTTTGCGTTCAACCAGTGTTATCGCCAACTTTCGTAAATCGACTTTGCCATCTTTTACTTGCTGCGTCAGCTCTGGTGGCATATCTGTGCCGCTAAAGGGCACACTAAGAAATTCAGGAAGTAAAAATGGTTTTGGGTCTGGCACCGCAAAGCTGCTTTGTGCGGCGAAGGAAATTTGCAGTAGAGAAGAGAGTATAAGGCTCTTTCTGAGCATAATTTGTGGGTTGGGATGCTTTTGTGGCTGTGGGTCAGGAAATTAGTTTAGAGGGCGAATCTCGGTGCTTCCATGCGATTTGCTTAAGCTGGGCTCGTTGTTTGTGACGGCTCTATGTCTAGCCAGGGGATCCAAGACTTAGCGCAAGCGTGTGAAGTTCTTAAAAGAGGAGTCCGACACCGTCTATTTCATGTCCTCGCAGAGCTAGGCCGGACTTTATTGATGTCCATTCTTCCAAAAAATGTGGCTTTCGAGACACGATGAACGAACAAACTGTTGATATTGTCAGGTGCTGACTGTCAGGTTTACGGTGTGTGTTTCCTTCCTTTATTTACAGGCTCAATCCCCCCCTTCCTGGAAATAGACAATCAGTCTCAGCTGCTCAAGTTGTTCGTGTTAGCGACCGACCAGCAACTGCACACACGGTGTCTTACGTCACCCGGCAGGCTTTTTGCTTGCTGAAGCAACCCTAAATAGAAAGGACTTACTATGAAAAAGACTCTTATTCTGGCTGCTATGGCAGCTATTCTTCTCAGCGGCTGTGCGACCAACGGTCCCCGTCCATATCCGCATCCGCGCCCCGCGCCGGACTGCCGTTTCGAGCCCTACGACCCGTCCTGCCGCAACCCCTTCCCGGACTGCCGCTTCGACCCTTACGATCCCTTCTGCCGCAATCGGATGCCGATGCCGATGCCGCCGATCCCTCGCCCGATGCCTCCTCATCGGCACTAATGGTTATGGTGGCAGCTCTTGCTCGCAGTATGGATCCTGTGAGCTTCTGAGCTAATACCAAGCCATCTTTTGTTGAGACGGGTGCCCTGCATCTATTTGCAAGGTGCCCGTCTCGCATTGGGTTTTGAGCTCACTAAATATGAGTTCCACTTCTTCGACCTCAATATTTTTGTCTTCGCTAGTTGTACGACCTTACATAGTAGCTCTTTCTCGATGCGAAACGACAGCAGGCAATCTACGGAATTTACGAAATTGAGAGCACGAGAATTTCACGAACTACCGATTAGATTACAGCTCTGAAAGGTTACTGATGGAGCGGTAAATTGATGCATAAAGAACAGAGTCCTTTTGTTGAGGTTGAAACCTCGAAATTACGTGAAAAGCTAAACCGCCTTTATGGTGCGGCAAGAAATTCAGGTAATCGCGGTGGCATGAGGCACTTTCAAGATCTTTGGGATTTGAAAGAACTTGCAATGATTGAGCGTCGTTCACTTGTTACCGTTCCTCAGAGCTGGATGGAAGAAGTGGAGAAAGCGGAGACTATAAGGTATCAATGATTGATTCGAAGATCGATTCAGCGGTTTCCCCGGTTCAGCTTTGTGTCCTGGGTGATTCGACGGACCATGATGCTTTTGCTCTGTCTCACGCGCTGAGCAAGCTTGAACAAGCAGCAAATGAAACCAGTCTTGCTGAAAAGATTACGCTGGTCGCAGGTGTTTCAAACGGTACTGAAATTTTTGACGCTTGTGCGAAGATTCGTCGTGCTGGGCGCCGGGCAGTGATTGTCGTGGATGCTTTTGAATCAAGAGATCCCCGTCTTTCGCAGGAAGCAATACTCGACCGTTTGGAATCACAAAACTATCAGTTTCTTAGAATCGAAGGCGCGCTTGCATTATTGCGTTCAAGCAATCAGTTTCTCTATCCCTATGCAAAGGCAGAAGTCTCCGCATCCGTGATTGTTGTGAGTGAAAGTGATGCTAGAGTTCTTCTGGTCAAACGTGCCGCGGAGCCATTCAAAGGAATGTTTGCAATTCCGGGTGGTTTTCTTCGTCCTCTGATGGAAACCTTGGAAGAATGCGCATGCAGAGAGCTGAAAGAAGAAACTGGCTTAAGCGTCTCTCCCGCTCAGCTAAGTTTGGTTGCGGTTCGGTCTGAGCTAGAGCGCGATAACAGAGGGCAAGTGATTGACCACAGCTATCTTGTTATTCTCCCATTTATTGATATTCAGGAACTGAATGCTGGTGATGATGCTGCTCAAGTAATCTTATCTCCGTTTGCTGATGCTCTGAGAATGCAGCTAGCGGCGGATCATCGCCGAATATTACGTGATGCATTCGTGAAATATAAGGCATATTCTAACCCGCTGAAACGGCTCGCTGCGAAGCTTGCTAGTTGGTTTCGTCCGACGGAAGCTGGGTCCTCAACTTTGCTTGAAGCGTAGTCTTGCGAGCTAACTCCACTTCTGAAGCTTCTTTTCGGTGAGCTTTGACGCCTTTATTGCTTCCTGGATTTGTAATTCATCTTTGTGTGCAAGCGCCCATTTCGCGACGTAGGAGCGCTGCCACCCGTCGTCAGATCCAGCTATCTGCAAGAGTTCTTTTGCAAAAGCTGTTGGAAATGAGTCAATGTCTTTCAACAGGCATGCATTCAGGTCTCTGTCGTGCATATCAAAAATTCGCTTGAGCAGCTCTTCTGCGGGTTTATATTCAGCGTGTTTCACAAGCGCGCGCAGCATCCAATCAAGTTCATTGTCGATGTATTCTCCTGCTCCTGGAACTTCGTAGTTTGCAATACGTTTTTCAAGCGCCTTGCATATCGCATCTGTGTTTTGTTGGCTCGGGTTTGACCAGAACCAGCCTGCTATGCATGAGCGTTCTCGAGACGAATCAGCACATAGCAATTCTCCCAGTGTTTGATTTGACTTTTCGATTGAGTCTTCGCTCAAGCTCTTCCACACATCCATCCATGTGCAAACATGGGTGTCGACTGGCTCTAACCCTCTAGTCCTAAATGCGCACTCTGCTGCACTCCTCAGTTCATAAGATGGAGATTCAAGGAAATCTCTTATGAGATCGAGCGACAGTTCAGGACGATTTTGTACTGTCTTACACAGGCTCGTTCTCCAGAGTTGCCATCCCTCGGTGCCGTAAGAATATACATCCATTGAGTCGAGCAAGTGCTGGATGGGTTGAAGGTCTGTAATCTCAAGATCAGGGTTTTGCTCTTTGATGTTATGCAGTGTTCTTTGATAGACCATTGAAATAGTGCAATCATCGGTATCTGGATTGTAGAATCCCAAAAGAAATTCCTTTTGGGCAGGCTTGCTTAAGGCCGGAAAACACTTTTCCACAAGTTCAATTGCACTTACCTTTTCCCTGTCATCTCCGCTGTTGATGAGTTTAGGCACATGATGCAGTACGTTTTTGACGCCGATGGCTAGAAGCGCATGGGCAAAGGCTGCCGCTACGTTTACGGAATAAGCGTCATAGCATATTTGGATGATTTGATTGATTATATTCTTCAGCTGCATTTTCTGTTCTTCAGGGAGTTCTGCCGCCTGAGCTTCAATGCAATTAGCAATCGAAATGAGGAACTCTTCCCATGGGATCATTCTTGTTCTGAGGTCGGAGGAGCTGGCGCCATCTAGTGAGTCGGCAAAATCATTGAGTGCTTTTGAACATGTGTCTGCGCATTCGCAAGCGTCCATGGAATTAAGAATGCGCAGCGCCAGGTCGTTGCGAAACTTGTATTCGTCAGCGCTCTGGACAGTCTTGACGAGCGCTGGTATCAGGCGCTTGTCCAGCGTTTCTCGGTTTCGCATGAATCCCTGAAAGAATATTTCTGCTACAGGATAGCGTTCGTTTATTCTCGACCAGGCGAAGGGTTGAAGTAAGTCGGCATCTGGCATTTTGCTTAGCTCTTCGGCTAGATTGATGGCTTCATCTTTCATGTCAGCGTTGTCTCTTTCGAAACCTCTGGAGTCTAGCCAATCAAGCGCTTTCCAGCAGAGGGGATCTCCGAGACTTCGCGCGGACTTTTCTATCTCATCTATTGAATTTGAGTCTTCAATGTTTTGCCAGGCAAGCTCTAATAGACTCTCTTTGTCCTTAGCGATTGCATCTTGAGCCTTCTTCGACACTGCCTGTCGTTTCTCTTCATTCTTAGCCAGGCTTGCTGCCTGTTCTATTGAGCGCTCACTTTCTCTTTCTGGGCAGAGGTCGAGTTTTAGAAACTCATCTCGTACTTTCAGGATATCCTCTATGCCGTAGAAGCTGCTGCTGCCGTTTTCTATTTCTTGCATGAGCGCAACCAGATCTCTTACAACCCGGGTCCAATGGTTTTCCAGGGCGGCGCAAGTTTCTGCCAGGCGGTCTTTCTGCTTGAACCAGAAGTAGCGCCAGATAAGGTAAATCCCAGTTAGTGGAAGATTGGCTGCATTGCTAAGCATTTTTTTGTGCTTTTCTTCGTCAATTGCAAGGTTAAAGTCTTTTCTAAAGACCTCTTCCATGCTCTGCAATCTTCGATTCTCATCATCGGCTAAGAGGTAGATGATCCATTGCGAACGCCAGAAGAAGCGCCTTATGGAATTCTTTGGATCCAGATCTGCGTCAAAGTCATCTCTGCTGAAGCTTGAATCTTCAGAGCTGTCTTCCAGCTCATCATCTGGCTCATCGTCTAACTCGTTTTCTGATTCATCTTCGCTTTCGATTGCTGCCTCGAGTCCCGCTGCGGCTGCCCAGTCGACATCCATCTTTCCGCGCAATTTAGCCCAGGATTTCTTCGCCTGCTCTGGCGATAATCGCTCTTCTTCGCAGGCCAGAGATAGCGCAGTTCTATAGGCAAAGTCGTCTCTGCTGGCGGCTATGACATTGTCCACATAATAGGTTTCATGCGACCAGTGATAAATGCAATTTGCTTTTGGTTTTTCCAGGCGATCGCAAAAGAGAGTCGCGTAGATGCCGTCGGAGTCACCGAAATTGCCGATTTTGATGGCTCCCATAAAGAAGGACGCTAACTCTTCGTGCCAATTTTCTCTTGGATGTGAAATAAGCTCTCTCCAGACATTTTTGTCTGGCTCGAATTCTCGGATTGAATCGCGCTTCTCAAAGGAATGGGTGTCTTTCAGGCAAGTGAGAAAGAGCTGTAAGTCTTCTGTTTGAGAACCCCAGAGATTCTCAATCTGTCTGATGCTAGCGTCAGGATAATCTTCAATCTCCAGAGCTGTTTTGACTTCTTTTCCGTGCTTAGTGATGAAATTTTCCGGCTCAAAAGAAGCGAATGCTTCATCGAGATCGTATGCTTCTTCCACTGCTTTGCCTCGAGAAGTGCATTCCCTGCCATCTTCAAGAAACCAGCGAAGACCGCTTTCAGACCAATTATTCGAGCTCTGGAATTCATAGCGCCATGTGTTTTCGTCTGCTGGATAATATTCAGAGCTGGGATTCTTGCTCTGGATGTACGTGAACTTGCCAGCCCTGCTTCCCGCTTTGTAGACGCCAGAGAAAGCCAGACTGCCGTCTTCGTGGAATCTCTCTAGCGTGCCGTCTAATCTTCCATCCCTATCAAAATGAGCAATGCTACAAAGTGAACCGTCGCTGCGCCAGTACTGCCACATTCCGATGGGATGCTTTGTTTTTTTTGGGCTTTTTTCACCCAGTTGCCATTCTTTTTCCTTCGAATTCCACTCTGCATCTGCGGGTATCCCAGATGGACGTACTGGCTCTTTCATTTCTACTCCCCACTGCCCCAATAGAGTACTGCGGCAAAATCCAAATTAGGAAGTCACGCGGCGATTCAAATTTGTGGGACTGCCTGTAAGTCCCTGTCTGTTGACGCCGCCATCCTGGTGGCATCGAAGGATCTGCGTCACCAGCTATTGTGGGAGCATGGCGACTCTTTCGGAACGGCGTGGACTGTTGTTTTCTCTGGCTGCCTGTGGGCGCACCTGTTGAATCACATATCTACCTCGAGAAGCAGTGAGGGCTTGAAGAATGCAGGCATTCTTTAGAAGTCTTGTGTAAGCCTCCCTTGTGAAGCCATCTTTGGAGCTCTTGAGCTGCTGAAGTATTCCGAATTGCGATATGGCGTATGGTATGGAAAAGTCGGAAATCACAGCAATGCTGCCATTACTGAGCTTCACGCTGGAAGCGTTTCTTACAGCCATGTATTCATGAGCCCAGCGCGATTGTTCACTTTCGGATTCTCTTGTTTGCAGCGAGATGAGTTCTCCCGTTTTCAGTCTGATCAAATGAGAGGCTACGCTCACCTGGACATCCCCACTCTTGCGGTCATCCAGCGCCAGGACGGTTACAGATTTGCCATCGTTGATGACATAAGCAAGGCTGCCTCGCTTAACCCGAACTGTTATGTTTGAGCATTTGACGACTGCGTCTTTGTCGGCGTGTCCAACCAGAATGTTTTCTGCTGGAAGAGACTTTTCTGTAAGGAATATTGCGTTCTGTACGTAAGCAACAGGCTTTAGAGAGTCAGCATGTTTAGCGATCTGTACGCGTTTCCGTTTTCTTGAGAAGAGATCGGCTTCAGCACCCGAGTCTTCAAAGGTCGTATTGAGCGTTCCATTGCTTCCTGCAGATCCATTGCTACCTGAAATGCCGGTAGTCCCGCCCGTGCCACCTGTGCCGGGTACACCAGGCAAGCCACCTGTTCCAAAGCCTGCTCCAGTAACAATGAAGTTGCCGGTACTACCGATTTTGTTGTTTATAATGCCGCCGTTTCCACCACTGCCGCCATCGCCACCGTCACCGGCATTACCATTGACACCTGTTGCTCCGGCATTTCCACCATCGCCACCTGCGCCTCCGCTTGAACCAGCTGCGCCTCCGCTTGCATTCGCGTTGTTGGCACCGAAATTAGCGGTTGAGTTAAAGGTGATAGTGCCGCCGTTACCACCGCTACCTGCTAATCCTCCACTTGCTCCGTTTCCAGCTGTTCCTGTATTGGTAGTCCCGGCATCGCCACCATTGCCGCCTTTGCCACCAGCACCTCCTCTAGCATTCCAGTCTCCACCACTGTTCACTGTTCCTGTAACTGTAATGGTGCCGCCTGCGCCACCGTTGCCACCATTGCCTGCGATTCCACCGCTGCCTGCAGAATTGGGATTTGATTGTCCGCCTTTTCCGCCTGCATTACCTGCATTTCCTGCGCCTCCTGAGGCGGAGATGTCTGAGCCGGAACTGCTGATAGTTCCCGTCGCTGACAAGCTTATAATTCCGCCCTTTCCGCCGTTTCCGCCTGAGATTCCCGAACCTCCGTTTCCTCCTTTCCCAGTGCCGTTTGAGCCTGAGCCAGACGCGCTTCCGCTTGCTCCGCCAGCTCCGCCGTCTAAGCTAACAGTGCCGTTTAGGGTGATGTTTCCCTTGCTGGTGATAATCAGGCTGCCTCCGGCGCCTCCATCGCCGCTCTTTCCACCGGTACCGCCGCTGCCGCCTGTGTTGTTAGTACCGCCGGCACCTATATTGCCTGCTGCACCCCCTGGCCCACCGGCACCGGCAAGTCCACCGGTAGCATCCACATTGCCGGTGACGGTGACCCCCTGACCGTTCAGAGTTATAGAGCCACCGGCTCCACTAGGGGATCCGTTGCCGCCATCGCCACCATTTCCTGCATTGAGAACGGATGTGCCTGCGGGCGTAGCCCCGCCCTTGCCGCCGTTACCACCCGATGCACCACCTGCGCCGCGTGCAGTTGTGTTCCCCACCAGAGTGATAGTTCCAGTGGCGCTTATGTTGAGAGTAGCGGCTTTCACATTTTGAGTAGAACCTGCATCTCCACCCTTTCCACCGTTTCCGCTGTTACCACCGCCTCCTCCATCACCACCTGCGCCACCAACACCGCCGGCGCCTGCGTTGCTCAGCGCCAGGAACGATCCAATCTGGACTGTTGAGCCGCTCACGGTCAAGGTTCCGTTGTTTCCGGGTGCTCCGCCAGCACCTCCGCTGCCGCCGTCTCCCCCGGAGTTAATGACTCCTGCTGCCGGACTTCCGTCTGCTCCATCGCTTCCTCCTCCTCCGTTTCCGCCTGAAAGAGTTACGCTAGCGATATTTACGGCACCTGATCCGAGAACGCTAATAGAGCCTGCGTCTCCGCCTGCACCGCCAGCGCCACCAGCACCGCCGCTGGCGGCAGTTGTCGAAATCGTAGAAGGTGTTAAACCGCCCTGGCTTGATGAGCTTGCGCTGTCACCGCCTTGGGCGCTGAGAAGTGCAACAGTAACTGAGTTGCTTGAGCTTGCTGATCCGAAGGTGATTGTGCCGCCTTTTCCGCCAATTCCAGCAGCTGGTGCCACCCCGGCCAGACCCGGGGTCAGTCCGTTTCCGCCCGCACCGCCTATTCCGGCAGACGACAGCGTATTGCCTCCGTCAGCTCTTAGATTGGTGAGTACTATGGCGCCTGAGCCAGCGCCATTTACCAGCAGCTGTCCGCCAGCGCCACCAGCTCCAGCCACTCCAGCATTGCCACCCTTTCCTCCTTTGCCTAGAGTTGAATTGCCCCCATTTCCGCCATTCGAGCTTATCATGGCTCCTCCATTGCCTCCGTTGGCGCTTATGGTTGGGCTGTTTTGTTGACTGCTGCCAAAGGCATTAGTATTTATTGTTATTAGACCGCCTTTACCACCAGCTCCACTATTGCCAGCGTTTCCGCCATTACCGGTAGTTGCGCCATCTCCACCGTTTCCTCCTCCAGAACCGGCGTTGAGGTTGCCCCCGACACCACCATCTGCGGAAAGATTGGCGTTAAAGACTATAGCGGAGGTGCCCGCGGCGCCCGCTGTAATGCTTATGCTTCCACCGTCTCCGCCTTTTCCGGCGTCAGAGCCGGAAGCGCCATTAGCTCCTATTCCAACGTTTCCGATGCCGTTTCCGCCGCTGCCACCCTTGGAATTTACGGGATTTGCAATTCCGCCATTGACGTTGACTTTTCCTACGCCATCGGTGCCTGTGTTGAATCCAAGCGCGCTCAAAATTACTTTTCCGCCACTTCCTGCTTGTGATAAGGTGGCGGCGGCTCCACCGTTGCCGCCTTTGAGTCCAGAGCCGCCAGAGCCGCCTATTGAAGTTCCGCCTCCGGTGTTGCTTCCGATTGCGTCAATTTCGCCGGTTTTGCTATTGAGTATGTTGCCGGAGTTTGCTGTCAGGGTGATTATCCCGCCAGCGACTCCAGCCCCGTCTGACGAAGAATTTCCTCCTAGCCCGCCAATGCCACCATTGCCGGCCGATCCACCCTGACCCCCACTGCGAGCAACTCCTCCTGGTCCTCCAACTGCGACGAGGGTGAAAGCGGTTGTTGTGTAGGTGATTCCTTTTGTGGATGTGTCGGTGATGGTGATGTTGCCTGCTTTGCCGCCGCTGGAACCTGAGCTTGCATTTTGTCCGGCAGCACCATTGTTCGAACTGTTAACAAAAGCTCCGATGACCTTGCCGCCGTCTGCTCCGTTTGCACCGGAGCCGCCGCCACCCCCAACACTGAATATGTCTTGCAAGAAGCTGCCGTTGCTTGTGCTTATAGTCACGTTGCCGCCTGAGCCGCCAGCTGATGAAGCTGAGGAAGTGCCTGCTGCGCCGCCTATTGAGCCATCGCCTCCGGAGCCGCCAATTGAGCCGCTGCCGCCATTTCCTCCAGGCAGACTTATGGCAGAGCCTGTTCCTTGAGTGAATGTTTGCGCGGTGATAGTCAGGTTTCCTGCACTACCGCCGGCTGCGCTCAGTCCGGCGCTTCCGCCTTTGCCACCTATCTGCTGAGAGCTGTCACTGCCCGCTCCGCCAGCGCCTCCAGCTGCCCCAGCACCGCCGCCAGCAACATAATTTCTTAGAATTACTGTCTGTGAATTCAATGTAAGAGAAGCACCAGCTGAACTCTTTCCAGCGTTGCCTCCGTTGCCGCCGTTGCCAGCCTTAAAGGTTGCTGGAAGAGACGCTCCGCCTGCGCCACCATTACCGGCACTAGAACCGGAAAGAAGAATTGTTGGTCCTCCAATGTTTTCTCTAATTGCTCCTGCGCTGTTTATGACAAGCAAGCCCGATAGACCTGCAGATCCGCCGGCTCCGCCATTTCCACCGTTCTGTGAGTTTGCGCCGGTGGGGCTTGACCCGCCGTTGTTGCCGTTGGCGCCATTACCGCCAATGGCGGTAATGGAATTGTTGATATCAATTATGCTGTTGGCGCCGAGTCCGGTGAGTGTTATTTTGCCGGCAGCTCCGCCGTTTCCGCCTGCACCACCATTGCCACCAGCTCCAGACGTGGCGGTGAGTCCAGAGACCATGCCGCCCCCGGCTCCACCAGCACCACCGGAGCCGCCACTGCCTCCCAATGCTTGCAGCGAGCCGTCCAGATTGATTGAAACATTACTCGGGTCAGGCGCCGCAGTAATAGTTATACTGCCCGCGTTACCGCCAGTACCACCTGCTCCTCCGTTGCCGCCTTTGCCAGCCGTTCCTGAGCTGCTGTTGCCAGCTGCAGCTACTCCTGCTGAGTTGCCGCCGTTACCGCCATTGACGCTTATTGAATTGGGTGGTGCGCCCCCGATGTTACCAGTAGATATCTGCCCTAGGGTCGCCGTCAAAGTGATGCTGCCGCCTAACCCACCTTTGCCTCCGCTTCCAGAATTGCCTGCTGCACCGCCGCCAGTCAGTCCAGCGCCACCGCCCGCTGCAGCCGCGGCTGTGCCGCCGAAACCGCCATTGGCAGCAAGCGTCAGTCCTCTGCCGGCAGTGCCTGGGAAAATTGATAATCCTGCATTAGCGCCAGTGGCTGTAAGAGCGACTTTACCTCCATTTCCTGCTGCCCCGCCTGAGCCACTGTTTCCTCCAATTCCGCCTACGCCAAGCAGGCTTGAACCACCAGTGCCGCCGGCGCCTGAGTTTCCGCCTTTGCCACCACTTGCGTTCACCGTTGTGGCACCCGCTACGTCGCGCTGATAAGCCAGAGTCAAGCCGCTTATCGTTATCGAGCCGCCTATTCCCCCTATGCCCCCTGCACCGCCGGCGCCGCCTTTTGATGCTATGGTAGCTGAATTGAAAGCGCTGAATGGTGCCAGCTGGGCGACAGCTCCGCTAGCTGCGGTATTCGAGTTTCCGCCGGTAGCAAGAACGTCGTGGAAGACAATGTTGGCTTTGGAGATCAGGTTGACTGTTCCGCCCTTACCACCGCTTCCTGAGTTGCCCCCATTGCCGCCGTTTGCTCCGGCTGCGCTGACGCTACCAAAAGCAAGCCCTCCGGTGCCTCCAAAACCACCGGTTCCGCCCGAAGCGTCTGCTGATGCAGCGGCACCAGCATGGTTCAAGACTATTCCTGTGCCTGTCGTGGCGGATGTGTTTATGCTGATGAGACCGCCGCCGCCTCCTGCCCCTCCACTGGAGCCGTTGCTAGATTTGCCTGCGTTGCCGCCCAGTCCTGCTCCTGCGTCACCACCTGAACCGCCTAAGGCACCATTACCTCCTGTCGCCGAAAGTAATGGGTTAGTGGCTGATGTTGATAGCGAAGCATCAAGGCTGAGTGCGTTAATAACAATGGAGCCGCCAGAGCCTCCTGCGCCGGCATTTGAAGATAATCCTCCGTTGCCACCGGTAAGAGCGGTAGCACCGTCACCACCGTTAGCAGCTGACCCGCCGTCGCCACCATCTGCGAATATCGATATGTCATTATTGAGGTAGCTAACTGCAGCAGAGGCTTTGATTGTAACTTTTCCTCCGCTTCCTCCGGAGGCGCTAGTCCCAGCATTGCCGCCGTTGCCGCCGATCGTACCGCCTGCTACTGAAAGGCCACCTGCTCCGGCAGAGCCTCCTGCGCCTCCGTTTGCAAAGAGGGATTGATTGATGGTGACGAGTCCGCCAGCAGTCAGGCTGATATTGCCTGCCAGAGCACCTGCTCCTCCTGCGCCACCAGCACCGCCGTTTCCTGATTTCGAATTATTGGAGTCGCCACTGCTGTTTCCGGCTCCGCCATTGCCACCTCTGCCACCATCAACAATAATGCTGCCTCCAATTATGAGTGCGCCTTTGGTCGAATTCAAAGTTACGGTGCCGCCCTTCCCGCCAGTTGACCCTTTGCCACCATTTCCGCCATTGCCACCACTGCTAGTGCCTCCAACTGTGTTGTTGTCGAGTCCGCCGGCTCCACCGAACCCAGCAAATGTGACTACAACAGAGCCTCCGCCACCAGCCGAAAGAGGATTGGGAGTTGCATTGTTGTTTCCTGTATTTATGCCTGCAGGCGCGGTTAACGTTATCGAACCGCCAGCGCCTTGAATGCCGATATTCCCGCCATTGCCGCCAAGCCCGCCGCCTTTTCCTGATCCACCGTTGCCGCCTGAAAGTGTGAGACCAACAGAACTGCCACCGTCTGCAATGATCTGGAGGTTGGCGCTGCCGACTGGAGCAATTTGACCAGAGCTTGATAGGACGTTGATGGAAACGCTGCCAGCATTGCCCCCGTTTCCTGCATTGCCTGAGTTTCCACCTTTGCCTCCGACCAGACTATTGCTTGAACCACCAGTGCCACCTCCCACGATGCCAAATCCGCTAAAACCTCCCGATGCGTTAAGAGTTATCGTTTTGGAGCTGTTGCTGTACCTGAGGTCTGCTCCTGAAATTATTATCTTGCCACCATTGCCGCCGTTTCCGCTGTTACTACCATTGCCACCAGCTCCAGCAATTTGATTTCCGCTGCCTCCAGTTCCGCCAGGGGCTGTGACGCCTCCAGTCGCACCGGCCGCTAGATACTGAGCGTTTGCCGCATTTCCAGCCAGCGTAATCAGCGTCACACTGCTATTGCCGTTCAATGTTATGAGCCCACCGGACCCACCGGCCCCGCCACTGCCTGCTTGTCCGCCGTTTCCACCATTGAGTCCAGCAACTGCAATTGCTGTTCCGCCGATTGCCCCAAAACCTCCTTGTGCTCCGATTCCGCCATTAACGTTGATATTTGCAAGCGTCATACTTGCACCAGTTGTCGTTACAGTAACTTTGCCGCCAGCGCCTCCGCTGCCACCTTTTCCTCCGTCGCCACCTGCACCAGCGCTGCCGGCACCAGCTGAGCTGCCCCCTAATCCACCCCCGCCGCCTTGGCTGGCAGATCCACCAAAAGCGTCCAGACTCGCGCTATTAGCTGAACTTGCTGTAAAAATTCCTGTGCTGATGGTGATGCTGCCTCCAGCGCCTCCATTACCGCCCGCGCCTCCGTTGCCACCTTTTCCTCCGTTAGTTGAGAAGGCTGTTCCGTTTCCACCTGCGCCTGTAGCTGGGGCACCAATCGCACCGGCAGCTGTAATTGCTGCGTTCAATGTGATGCCAAAAGGGCTAGACAGGTTAACTGTACCGCCTTTACCTCCTGCACCTCCTGAGCCAGCATTGCCCCCATTGCCATCAGATAGAACTCCTTGAGCTGCATTTCCACCAGATAATCCGAAACCGCCGAAACCGCCTGAAGCATTAATAGTTCCGTTGATAGTTATGGCAACAGTTGTCGATTTACCGGTCATGGATATGGAACCACCGGCTCCGCCTGCTCCTCCGGAACCGCCTGCTCCTCCGCTGCCGCCTTTGCTTCCAGCACCCGTTCCAGGCGCTCCCGCGCCGCCGATTGCTCCCGTAGAGCCCAGCGCACCTTGCGAGCTGAGTGTGGCATTAGAGACTATGGTCAATCCGGTGACGCTGATTTTCCCGCCGGCCCCGCCATTGCCACTGGTGAGAGTAGCGCTTCCTGCGGCGGCGCCGCTGCCGCCATTTCCTGTGTTGGCGATTCCACCGGAGCCACCTAGACCGTTCTGTGAGGCAAGCGGTCCGCCCACTGCCGATACAATGCTACTGTTGGTTTGACCCAGGCTGATGTTGGCGCTGCTGCTGATTGTTATGCTTCCACCTGCGCCCGAATTGCCGGCCGATCCTCCCTTTCCACCAGCTCCACCGCCCAGAAGACCAGGTGCTCCAGTGCCCCCAAATGCAGTTAGAGCCGAACCCGCGCTGCCGCCGTTGCTCAAGATAGTGAAATCGTTGGCGGCCAGGGGAGCAATGTCTCCTCCAGTTGAGCTGATGATGATGCTACCGCCTGTACCGCCATTGCCACCCTGTCCACCGTTTCCGCCAGTTCCGCCGATTCCGGTTATTCCGCTTCCGCCAGTTCCACCTGCGCCAGCTGTTCCGCCGGCTCCACCAGTGCTATCTAATACGACTGTTGCAAGGGAGATCTTATTGTTGCCTGTAATATTGATTTTTCCGCCGGCACCGCCAGACCCACTCTTTCCAGCGGAAGTCCCTGCACCACCATTATTGCCAGTTATTCCCGGGGAACTAAGTGCGACAAAGGAACCTACGCCTCCTTGAGCAGAGATGTTTCCTTCGAGTTTGATTGCTGTCGTGCTGGTCTTTTCGGTGCTGAGCGTTATCGTTCCACCGATACCGCCGCTGCCACCAGCACCAGAAGTGCCGTTGTTTCCAGGGTTGCTTGCAAAGCCGCCTACCCCTGCTGCTCCACCGATGCCGCCGAGTCCACCGTCTGCTAGCAGTACAGGGACATTGAAGGTGCCTGCTCCAGTGGAGGTGTTCTTCAGTGTGATGACGCCAGCGGCACCGCCGATGCCGCCAGCACCGCCCGTGCCACCAGTGTTTCCTTTGCTTCCTGTAACTGTGCCGGTGCCGCCAGTGCCGCCGAAGTTTCCTGAGCCGCCCCCGACGTTAAAGGATGAGCTAGCTCCTCCGACTGTCAGGTTTATATCGCTTGCGGTAATAGTGATGCTACCGCCTTTCCCGCCAGCGCCGCCGGCGCCGCCTGGCGCGCCGTTCGCGTTCGATCCACCGGTTCCCCCAGAAGCACCTACAGCTGCTATGAAGTTTGTGAATCCGCCTGAGTTTGTGACTGTTCCATTTATTGCATTGAAGCTTATGTTACCGCCGGCACCGCCGACTCCACCCGCTTTGCCGACTGCCCCGGTTGATCCGGACCCACCGGAGGCATTGAGTGAAAGGTTCTGGGCCGAGCCAAGTTCGATTGCGCTGTTTGTATTAGTTACAGTAAGAGAGCCTCCGGCTTTGCCAGTGCCCAATAATCCTGAAATCGTCATCAGTCCACTTAGCGATATTTTCGCAGTGCCTGCCGTGTAGGTCACTATTCCGGAAGGGGCAGTGAAAGACGAGAAGTTTGTGCTGATTGGACTATTTGCCAGGCTTTTATTTGTCAGCGTGCCACTTACAGCTCCGTTTACCGCTGCTTGAAGTGTACCTGTCGGATTGGCGCTGCTAATCGATATCTTTGGAGAACCGCTACCAGTTGCATTGAGAGAGCCCCCAAGTGTAATTCCACCAGGCGCAATTATCGTGATGTCGCCAGCTGCTCCATTAACAGAGCTGCTATCAATTGAACCGGTGCCCAAATTGATGCTACCAGCGTTGCTTCCCCCAGAGTAGGCGGCAAGAAGAATCTTTCCACCGGCAATACTTCCTGTTGATGCCGAACTAATAGCACAGGTGGTGCAAGTGATGTTTCCGCCAGATGCGGAGCCTCCGCCGCTCAGCGCGCTTGGTGTAACTTTGACTACGCCGCTGGTAATTGGACCGACAGACGAGTCGGGGCTTGCCAGAGGTGGAACAATGTTTGCGCCAGCAACTATCGTAATGGGAAAACCTGTTGCTGCAGTTCCGTTTTGATTGGTATTGAACTTAAATGTACCGAGATTGATGTTGCCTCCGGCAATTATTGTCAACGCTTCATTTATAGTGTTAACGTCTCCGGTAAAAGTGATGTTGTTCAGGTTGAAGAATGTCGGGTCATCAGTGATGTTCATGTTGCCCAGATTCAAATTCTCGGTTTGAGCCATCACGTGGGCGTTTGCGGCGCTGATGTTTAGCAGCCCGGTAAGCTGATTCACATTTACATCAATGTTGCCACCATAGGCGTTTGCGTTCATAACAGGGCTGAACCAGTTTCCGCCCAGTACGGCAATGTTGGCAGCGCTTGCCAGTGACGAGATATTGATGGCAGAGGCGGCTTGCATGGTTCCGCCTGTGTTGTTGATGGTGTAAGAGGCGTTAGTTCCAACGAGATTCAGATTGCCTGCACTCGAGATAACGCCATGGTTGCTGAGACCAGCGGACATAAGTGTCAAATTGAGCCCGGAAATTGCATTGTTTGCGCCGCTGAGCCCACCAGAAGGAAGAACGGTGGAGATTAATGCTCCTCCCGAGTTGCTAATGTTCATCGCCGCTAGAACTGCTCCGGGCACTGTGGCATTATTCGAAAATGCGTAGATTGTACCGGAGTTGCTTAGTTGTCCAGCAACGCTAATATTGTTGCCACTGCTAACATCGCCGATTAAAGTCACGCCTTTAGGAACTACCAGCGAAGAGTAATTTTGCGCTTGGATCAACGCAGACCCACTAACTGCGGTGCCAAGCGTGCTGAGATTCAGCGTCTGGGTGCCACCACTGAGTATCTGACTGACGGCTACTGCCTGGGCTGGTGTTAGCAGCATACCGGGAGTAACGGTGACATTGTGCCCGCCTTCGATGATGCTTACAGGCGCATTCATCGTATCTGGAGCTTTGACGTTGCGATTTTGGGAAAGCAGATTCAAATTCGGAAGAGGGGCGCTCGCTCCGGGTCGCTCTGCTGCAGCTACTGGCACTGTGTGTGCTAATGCAATTGTCAAAGCAGTGAGAGTAAAAGAAGACTTACTTTGACGAAGTGTTTTTGCCCGCATGAGGGATCCTCCAGAAAATACCCGCTGTCAACCAAATCCAGGTGGATTTCGTCGACTTGAAAATTTTGACAAGTGTTGGAGGAAAAGTAGGCGAAAACTTACATGAAATTCGCATTTCGTCGCTTCGGCTCTTGATTGCCCGAAATGGTTGCGAATTCTATGTTTTGGGGGAATTCCCCTCTCCGGCGTGAGGTTAATTCTAATGGTTATGTATGCTTTGAGCTCTAACTCTTTCTATCGTCGACTTTCGGAAGCACAAATCCAAGACATTCAGCGCTTCTATTGGCATTGTTCTTTTGTTATGCGCACTACAATTTTTCTCAGCGTGCTGGAACAAGAAAAATTTGAATTTGCACGTGTCTCGCACGTGAGTCACTTTAAGATGGAATCACAAATCGGAGGAGACGCGGGCATGGGTGACAATATCGTGAGCAAAGCAAGCTCAAAGAATGACGAATTCAGTGCAAAAAGCGTTGCTGATTATCTTGATTTTGGCGCTGCAAAGGAATTTCCGAATGATCCGGAATCTCAACGTCAGGGCGCTTCGATGAGGCTTTTCATGGCTGTTGAAGACAACTTGAGCAAGAATGCCCCCAGTGCTGATAAGGCATGTGCACCATATGGAGCCTTGCAAGGCTTCTCACAAGAAAACCCTTATGGTTATTGTGCTAACGACAACATCAAAACAACTGACAGGTTTCTTGAGGAAGTAAGAAAGCTTGAGAAAGCAGATAAAGGGCTGAATCTGGTTTTGAAAAAGGACAATCCGGATGCCAGTTACAACTATGACGTTGTGCCTAAGAAGGCTAACTGAGCCATCGGTTTTTCTTGGATAGATTCCTTCGATTAGTCAATGTAATACTAATCATCGTAGTAGTAAAAGCTAAAGCAAAAAAGGTGGGAATTGGTCCCACCTTTTTGTGCTTATACTAGAGATCATCACTGCATATGCAGGTTTCCATCGCTAGTTACCAGCCGAAAATGCTATTCAGTCTGTCAAAACGAAAGAGCTCACCCTTTTGAAAAGATGTCTCTTCTTTGACGGCTGGAGTAGCTTCAGATTCATCCGCTACTGGTGTTTCTATGTTTCGTTTGGCCACTTCTTGCGAAAACTCAGTGGAAAGCTTGCGGATAATCCTGATTTCCGCTTTGGCTTTTCTTTCGAGTTTTCCCTGTGTTTCCTGTGAACGTTCGTGGATAATCGCAATCAACTCCGCGGCTAAGTATTCACCCAGTGCTCCATTGTTGGCGTTGTTTTCTGTAGGTTGGCTCATTTGTCGTTCCTCGCGAGCGAAAACCCACAAGAACCTCCTTGCGCCTCAATCCGAATACTGAAATCCACGAGTGTGAACTCATGGCGTTTCGATTGTCAGCGTTTATCCGACGAGGCTCAGGCGCTCGGGTGACTGGAAGTCACGTTGATGGGATTTGGCTGGGGCGGATTTGTTGGTGTTGGAAGTCTTTTGTGGTTTTTCTTGGGGCTAAATATATGCGTTTTGAACTTATGCAAAGTCGCCCGTGGAAACAATGCGTTACGGAGCATTGGCCTTAGACGCAGTCGTAGGAGCCCTTCGGGTTACGTTGCACTAAGTTCGCGCGAGGCTGAATTGTGAAGAAAAGATACAAGCTCTGCGAGCTTTGCTTCGAGGCTGTTTTGGGCCAAACTGCACAATTATGAAACACAGAAGTACACAACGATGAGAGCTTGATGACACTAGTTTTTTTTGAAATGCTTTTTCGAGAAAAACGGTATTCGTTCTCAAAGTATCCGTCCTTGCTGTGTTTCACGGTGAAACCGGGCCAAGAGAGAGCGTAAAAAAATAGCCGCAGTTTTCATATAGTCAGAGCAGTCCTGTTTTATTCCCGTTTCTTGAGCGCTTCGCCAACAAAATCTAGTTTTTTTCACCAATATCAGCGCTCACGGGAGATACAGGTATCACCATCCCTCTTGACCCCATCAGGCTTGAGGGTACCGGAGCTCAGCTCCAACCTACAGACAAGGATCACATCAATGTTCACTCCCAGCCAGACGCGTTCTCTGCTCGACAGCTTCACCGCTCTGCAGAACCGCATCGCCGCCGGATTCCGTACCGAGTCGCGCGAGCAGCATCAGGTGCTGGTGTCCGTCTCGATTTCCGACAGGTCGGGCAACGTCATTCAGACCATCGAGCCGGCGCAGAAGAGCAACTCCAGGTACGTCGGCAACGTGTCGGACATCGGCCAGTTCGCCACCGGCATCGCCCTCAGCACCCCGACCCGGCGCATCGCCGCCATGTTCGAGGTCGCGGCTTACGTCTTCTCGCTCTACGGCGACGACGGACTCGTGGTCAGCGCCACCTACCAGGACACCGTCGCGTTCTCCAACACGACGATGGACTACGTCGCCCAGGCGTTCATGAAGGACGGCAAGCTCGTCACCAAGGAAGTCCAGGTCGCGGATCGCAGCTGATCCCGGCGCCGACAACGTTTCAACCGTAATCTGAGAGGTTAGCAATGATGAAGTCTCTGAGGAACGTTGCGTTTGCAGCGTTCGCGGCTCTCGCCATGGTTTCGGTGAGCACGCCGAGCTACGCCAAGGTCGATGAACTCGGAATGCGTACCGAGAAGGTCGACTCCGCGGACCAGGTCCTGAAGCGGGAAGTGGTCGCCGCGCAGACCCCCACCGATGGCGCGCAGTCCCTGCCCGTCAACGTGACGACCAGCTACCTGCACAAGCGCTGGTTCTGGCAGAACGACCAGTCCTACCAGATCAAGACGCCGGGCACCGCCGAGTTCGTCGGTCGCCTCAGCGATTGGCGTTACAAGGACGCGGACGGGTCGATGTACCGCTTCACCAAGGGCAGCAACGTCGGCGTCGCCGCCGACCGTCCCACGGTGGACATCGGCAAGCAGAACGTCATGATGTCGCAGAGCGATCGCGGCGATGTCATCGGTGTCGGCGCCGGTGCGGTGTCGGCGGATGGACAGTCGCGCGGGGTGAACATCACCTACCGCTACATCCATCCCGAGACCTACAATGATGTCTCGTACACCGTCGACAGCTCGAGCACGGCGACGTTCGTCAACGAGCAGTCGGCTCACATGGTGTGGGTGGGCAATCGCCTCTACCGCATCAACGCCGCCGGCCAGGTCGAGAACCTGCGCGAGAAGCCGACCGCCAACATCGGCGTGCGCAACGGGCTGATTTCCAACGGCGACCGTGAGGTCTCCTATGACCCCACCGTCACCGCGGGTTCGTCTTCGTTCGGTGGTCGCAATCGCACTCTCTTCGTGAATCGTGATTATGTGCACGAGGAGAACTTCCAGCGGCTGCGCTACACGATTCGCGAGGTCACCAACGCGACCTTCGTTCCCGAGCAGAACGCCTACATGGCGTGGGTCGACAACAAGCTCTACCGCGTGCGCATGGGCAGCGACGATGTCGTTCAGCTCAATTCGCGCCCGGTCGTGAACGGCGGCTCGCGTTCGTTCAAGATCGACTACAGCGACCCGCTGGTTTCGGTGAATGTCGAGCCGCTGTCGCTTTCGTCGGACAGCCGCTCGGTCCTCGTGTCGGTGCGTAAGTACTGGCGCCACACGGAGAACTTCCAGGTGGTCGAGTACTACATGCAGGACACGCAGATCGCGACCTACAACGAGTCCTACAAGATGTGGACCATCCTGGTCGATGGGCGCATCTACGTCATCGCCTTCGACGGTGATGTCGTGAACGACTCGAGCGTCGTGGTCATCAAGGCTCCGGGCACCCTGCGTCGTCCGGATGTCGTCGTCGTGAAGCCGAACGGCGAGGATCCGCCGGTCGTGGTTCCGAGCAAGAAGAAGCCGCCGGTCGTGAACACGGACGATGACCCGCCGGTCGTCGTTCCGAGCAAGCGCAAGTCCCCGGCTGTGGTGACTGGCGATGATGACGGTCCTGCCGTCGTCGTTCCGCGTCGCTGAGCCGTCTGGCTGATTAGCTTCGGCTGATTGGTCGCCGAGACAGGAGAGCTACTCTCCTGTTTCGGTTTTTGTCGCGATACTATTATCACGTATAGTGTATGTATTCACCCCCGATTCAAGTTTCGATCTACTCTTTATCAAAGACCAACTTGCTTTTTCTTCCATTTATTCGTTCCTTTCGCTTCCGTCGTGTTGTTCATTTTGCAGTTTTGCCTTTTCTGGTTGTTCTGATCAGTTATAGGTAGTCAGTTGCCATAAAATAGAGGGTTCGACGCAAGGAATAACTCATGGCAACCAAAGCAAAATTCTCGCTTTCCACCCACGGTATCAAGAAAATCGAAGAGGCAGCAGGCATCGTCGAATATAGGATGAAGAATGGTCTGAAGATTCTTCTGCGCGAAAACCACAGCGCACCTGTCGTCTCTTTCATGGTTGTTTATAGAGTCGGAAGTCGTAACGAGGCTGTTGGTTACACAGGCTCAACTCATTTTCTTGAACACATGATGTTCAAAGGTACCAAGAAATATAACCCAGCTGATGGAACTGGCGTTATGGAAACATTCAGTCGAATTGGTGCGCTTCTTAACGCAACTACATGGCTAGACCGAACAAATTATTTTGAGTGTGTCCCCTCTGAATATTTGGATTTATGCATTAAGTTCGAAGCCGACCGCATGCGCAATTTGAATTTGCGAGCCGAGGACAGAAATTCAGAAATGACGGTTGTTCGCAATGAGTTTGAGCGCGGGGAAAATAGCCCGGGCAGCGCTCTTTCAAAGGAAGTCAGTGCACTTGCATTTCGCGAGCACCCTTATCACCATCCGACGATTGGATGGCGGTCTGATGTTGAGCGCGTACCGCTCGAGAAGCTGAAGGAATTTTATGACACATATTACTGGCCAAACAACGCAACAGTAATCGTTGTAGGTGACTTCAATGCTGAGCAGACGCTGAAGATGATTCATGCTGAATTTGGAAAAATTCCAGCTTCGAAGCATGCAATTCCTGAAGTCTATACCTTTGAGCCTCCACAGGAAGGTGAAAGGCGAGTGGAACTGCGTAGGGCTGGAGATTTGCCTCAATTGCTCATCGCTTACCACACTCCAGAGGCGCTGCATCCAGACACCTATGCGCTTTCTGTCATGCATGCCATCTTGGGTGATACAGGTAAGCGCTCTAGCCGCTTGCACAAGGCTTTGCTGGAAAAAGGTTTGGCTAGTTCAGCTTATTGCAGCAATGGCGAATTTCGTGACCCATTTCTTTTCACCATCGGAGCCACTCTTGCTCCGGGTCATTCCTTTGGCGAAGTTGAAGCGGCAATTTATGCTGAAATCAAACGCCTCGCTGAAGAGCCAGTTCAGGACGAAGAGCTGCACAGAGTCAAAGCGGCTAACCGAAAAGGCACCGTCCTTGGTAGCGCAGATCCGCAAACCTTTGCAAACATGCTTTGTGGTGCAGAGTCTGTAGCGACCTGGAAATGGCTGGTTGAATATGATGATCTTTACGACAAAGTCAGTGCGGCAGATGTTCAGCGTGTTGCAAAAACCTATTTTGATGAATCTAATCGTACAGTTGGGCATTTTCTGCCATCTGAAAAAAATGTTGCTGCAAAGAAACCCCTCTTTGAAGTGGACTATGACTCAATGCCACCTGGCAATGAACCATTGAAGTCTGGAAAGAAAATGGCGAAGCCAAAGAAGGCTTCGCCCAAGAAACACCGTCTTCAAATAGCAAAGCCTGGCGCAAGTGAATCGAAGTTTGAGGAAAAGGTCGTTAAGCGAGTTCTAGATAATGGACTCACTTTGCTGCTGCTTCAAAATCCAGGCACTGGATCTGTAGCCATTAATGGAGCAATTCCATCGGGTGATTATTTTACCTCGCACGAACAATCTCTGCTCTCAACTCTCACTGCGACGATGCTTACACGAGGTTCGCAGAACTATTCAAAACAAGCACTGGCCCAAACCCTTGAGGAGATGGGCATTAGATTTGGCTTTGGCGCAGATCGCTTCAAGGTGGGCTTCGGTGCGCTAGTCACTAAAGAAGATTTTGCAAAATTGGTGCCGGTCATACGCGACCTGATTTGCAATCCATTGTTTCCTGAAGAAGAGTTTGCCCTCGTGCAAAAAGAAATGCGAGCTGGCTTAACTCGTGGAATGAATGACACTGGGCGTCGGGCGAGCAACGCACTGATGCAAAATCTCTATCCTCAAGGGCATCCATTTTACGAGCCCAGTTATGAGGACAGATTGAAAGAACTCGAGCATATCAACACTGACCATTTGAAGAGTTTTCACTCTGCTCATTACACGCCTTCGGGCACGGTTATTTCAGTAGTGGGTGACATTTCCGTTGAAGATGCAACAGAGCTTTTAACTCAGAATTTTTCTTCCTGGACCGGAAGCGAAGTGAAACAAATTCATGTGGACAATGTGCCACTGGTCGAAGGGAAACGAAAAGTCGAGATCAACTTGGATGACAAAGCGAATGTCGACATCTTGATTGGGCACACCACCAATCTTTCTCGCAAGAACTCTGATTTTTTTGCCGCTCAACTGGCAAACGCTGCATTAGGCAAAGACACTATCTCCGCCAGGCTTGGTAAAGTCTTGCGAGTAAAACATGGTTTGACTTACGGAATATACAGCTACTTTGATGACACTTCATTCGGTGGCACTCCCTGGATGATCAGTCTCTCTGTGAATCCTGCAAACGTTAGCAAAGCTCTGCAATTGGTTGACGAAGTTCTAACAGACTATATCAAGACTGGAATATCCAAAGAAGAACTCGAAGATGAAGCCGGAAGGGCAGTAGGGTCATTCCTTGTTTCCCTCAGAAGTTCTGATGGTATTGCCGCTGCTCTCACCCGATTCGAATACATAGGTCTTGGTATCGGAGCAATGGACCGAATCGCAGATGAATTTATGGCTGTGAAAAAGAAGGATGTGGAAGAGGCTTTTCATAGATACATAAGCCCTGCAAACTCTCTAACTGTTCTGGCTGGAACGCTTTCCAAAATTAAGTAATTTCCCTTGAGGTTGATATGAAGACAAACAAAAAGAAATCCAGCAAAGTGGAAAAAGAAAGCGCTAAGAAGAAGCCGTCTAAAGCTTCATCTGTTGGAAAGAAAGCAACGACAAAAGCAAAAAGCGATAAAGCAGCAGGCTCAAAAAAGGTATCGAGCAAGAAAGCGGCAAGCAAAAAAACAGCTAGCAAACCTGTTGCCAAAAAACGTGAGTCCAAGAAGACCGTAAAAAAATCAGCAGCAAAAGCTGTTGCAAAAAAGATTGAGAAGAAAACTACTCCGAAAGCCAAAGCAAAAAAATCAGGATTGTCTGCTAAAAAGACTGCTAATAAGAAGCTTGCTCAGTCCAAAACATCGAGCAAAAAAGCGACCGGTAAAAAGTCGACCAGCAAGAAAACAGCAGCGAAGCAAAATTCCAAAGCTATCAAAAAAGTAGCAAGCAAGAAGACGTCAGCAAAAAAATCAACGACGCGAAAGCTTGCATCTAAAGAGGCTGGCAAAAAGTCCAGTTCCAAAAAGGTCAGCGCGAAGAAATCTGTCGCTAAATTCGATAGCAAAAAGACCTCTAAAAAAGGTCAAAAATCTGCTTCTGGTCTTACTAAAAAAACGGCCAGTAGAAGTTCAAAGAAAAGTGTGCCGGCCATCAGTCAGGTTGGCGCCTCTCAAATGGGTGTGACTGAGTACCGTCTGGCTAACGGATTGAAAGTCATTTTGGCCCCGAATCATTCAGCACCCGTTGTGACGTACATGCAATTGTTCCGGGTTGGTAGTCGCGACGAGGGTGTCGGTCACACCGGTGCAACTCATTTCCTTGAGCATATGATGTTCAAGGGGACAAAGAAATTTGACCCGCTAAATGGGCTCGATTCTACCGAGTTGCTTAATCGTATCGGAGCAGTTTCAAATGCAACGACCTGGTTTGATAGAACCAATTATTTCGAAGCTGTACCTGCTCAATATTTGGAGTTTTGCATAAAGATAGAAGCTGACCGCATGCGTAATTTGCAACTGCGCGAAAGTGATCGCGATGCTGAAATGTCCGTTGTGCGAAACGAGCTTGAGCGAGGTGAAAATAGTCCAGATGAAGCAATGGAAAAAGAGATGTACGCTATTGCTTACAGAGAGCACCCCTATCATCACCCAACGATTGGCTGGCGGTCTGATGTAGAGAACATTCCTATGGAGCGTCTGAAAGCATTCTATGACGTTTTCTATTGGCCTAATAACTGCTCAGTGCTCATTGTCGGAGACTTTGATACCGACAAGACCTTGAAGCTGATGGAAAAATATTACGGAAAGATTCCAGGTTCACCGCATCCGATACCAGAAGTCTACACTCGCGAACCTTCGCAAGAAGGAGAGCGCAGATACAAAGTTAGTCGAGTCGGTGACCTTAAGCGAGTTTGGATTGGGCATAGAACGCCTGCATCTAGTCATGCGGATCATTATGCGATTAATGTTGTATCGCATCTTCTCGGAGGTTCGCACGACAAAGGAAGTCGTCTGTACACGGCGCTTATGGATACTGGACTCACAATGGATGTTGCTTGTCGCCATGATGAGCTCCGAGATCCCGCTTTGATGATCATTGCCGCTACCTTGACTCAAGATGCTGAGCCTGCTGAAGTCGAAAAAATAATTCTTGGAGAGCTCGAAAAGCTTCAGACAGAGTTAGTTGGTGATGATGAGTTGGCTCCGATAAGAAGCGCTAACCGTAAAGGAAGCATTCTCGCAAGAGCGGACCAAATGGAATTGGCTTTTGCTTTGGGTGAAGCTGAGTCGCGCGACACCTGGCGATGGTTAGCTGAGTTCGATGAGAAGTTTGAAGCCGTCACTCCGGAAGACATACGTCGCGTAAGTAGCGACTATCTGGTAAAAGAAAATCGCACTGTTGGTTGCTTCTTTCCTTCTTCTTTGGAAGAAGAACATTGTTGTGATGACGACGAGCACGAGCACGGAGCTGATTCTTCAGAGGAAGAAGAGTTAGAAGCAACGGTTAGCAGTGGCAAGGCTCCTAAAAAGAAAAAGGTCCCGATTCTCAGTGCCAAGGAGCTGGACAAAATTCTATCGCCAGCAAAAGCTGTTAAGAAGGCGAGCTTTTCGTCCCAAGTGCAAAGTCGCCAGCTAGAAAATGGTTTGCGGTTCATTTACATGAACAATCCTGGAACGGGTTCGATAGCAGTTTCTATGTATGTTCCGGCTGGGAATTATTTTGAGCCTGTGGACAGACACGGTGTTGCCGACGTTGTATCTGAAATGTTGACTCGTGGATCTGAAGGGCTGAGCAAAGAGCAGCTCGCATTTACGTTGAAGGATTTGGGGTTGACTGAGGGGCTCAACTTACATACTGATGCCTTTGCGGCTAGCCTTGGAAACACTGTTGTAAAAGAAGACTTTGGCACTTATCTCCAACTGCTTTCACGTGTTTTGAGGACACCATTGTTTCTGGATTCAGAATTGCACAGATTGAAGCAAGAGTGGAGTGCGAGAATTCTGGAGCAGAAAAACAACACTGGTCCAATGGCGATGAATCGGCTTTACCGTGAGCTTTATCCTGATGGACATCTTTTTCATCAGATTGAGTTTGATGAGCAGTCGGCTCAAATGCAATTGTTAACTCAATCAGACTTGCGCTCTTTCCATGAAATTTACAGCCCGGCTAGAGCAATTGTTACTGTGGTTGGTGATATTGAATTCGATACCGCTTTCGAAAATGTTGAGAATACTTTTGGCAATTGGAGAGGACCAGTTCCAAGGGAAATTTCAATTCCACCTGTCGATATGCCAGCTGAAGGAAAGCGTATTGAAATCAGGATGCCAGATAAATCGAGCATGGATATTTTGATGGGATATCCCCTGCCAATAAAACGCAAAGATGCTGAATTCTATCCCTTGCATCTGGCGAATCTGGCGCTGGGGGGCGACACGATTATTGCGCGCCTGGGCAAATGTGTGCGCGAAGAAAATGGATTGACCTACGGCATTTATTCTGGACTTGGAGACAATGTTCATGGTGCTGCACCCTGGACAGTTTCACTCAGTGTGAATCCGCAGAATGCTAGCCGAGCCCTTTCTCTTGTGTCAGAGGTCCTCAATAATTACAAGAAAACTGGAATTAGCAACGATGAACTTCAGCGCGAAGCTACTGGCGCGGCCGGACTCTTTACCGTGTCCATGAGATCTTCCATGGCTATTGCCAGAGTTCTCACCCGGTTTGAAGTTATTGGTCTGGGTGTCGAGGGAGTTGATCGCCATGTTGAACGGCTTCTTTCTGTCCGGAAAACCGATGTGGATCAAGTCATCCAAAAGTACTTGCATCCAGAGCGAATGCTCACTGTACTAGCTGGTACTTTCTAGCGTGAAACTTGGCAACTGTGAACACATGTGTTCACGTTAATGTTCTTGTAGATTAAAGCAGGTCATGCTTTTGCGGTTGCCGACAATCCTAAGGGTTAGCGGCAACATTAGCGTTAGTCGATAAGATTCGTGATGGTGTGCTAGCGTGTTGGGCGGAATCTCTCTCTGCGATCCATCTGTTCAAGGATTGGAAACGCACCAAGCTTTTCAGTTCGGGAAAGTTGAACTGACTATTCGACCTGGATCGACCGATAGGTTTTTGCGCATTGCTTTTTTGGACAATCTCAGGTTGGATTGCTCAGCGATAGCAACTCCAGTATTTCGCGAAGTGCCGTTTTATGTCGTTGATTCTCTCGTCCACCATCTGGCTATTTCTGTCTTTTGTTGCGGGGCTAACTTCAGCGCCATAAATTCCGGCGAAGGCTTGAATGTTCTCCCTTTCAGCAACAGATTGCGAATTGAGCACTTTAACTGTGGCAACAACGGAATCAGCGAGGCTTCTAGTGTTATATCCACCTTCGAGAAAACCGATAATTGGTGCATTTACTGACTCAGCCAGATCTGCCAAACGGTTAGCGAGCATGAAATAACCCCGGGTAGAAATTTGCTGCTGGCCAAGTGGGTCGGCCTGGTGCGCATCATAACCAGCAGACAGCAAAATAAGTTCGGGCGCAAATTCCTGGCAGACTGGTTTAACTAGCTGATCCCAAGCGTGCAAATAACCTCGGTCGCCTGTGCCGGCGGGCAACGGAATGTTGAGGTTGTAGCCCTTTCCCTCACCGTTGCCATCCTGTGTATACCAGCCAAGGTCAGGCGGCCAGAAAGGAAACTGGTGGAATGACACAAACAGCACAGAAGGGTCATCATAAAACATGTCTTGTGTGCCATTTCCATGATGCACGTCCCAGTCGATGATCATCACTCGTTTCAAGCCGAACTGTTTTTGCGCTTGTCTGGCTGCAATCGCTACGTTGTTGAAAAGACAAAATCCCATTGGAGCGTCCGGAAGCGCATGGTGCCCGGGGGGACGTACGACAACAAAGGCGCGGTTGTACCCGGCTTTCAGAACTCCGCGAACCGCTTCTAGCCCAGCACCTGCCGCCAGTTTTGCGGTGTAATAAGACTCGGCGCTCATCCATGTGTCCGGGTCAAGGCGAAGCAATGTTCCGTTCTTTTGCGCCTGCTCGCCCTTTGTTTCAAGCTCATCGATGTAAGCTGCCGTGTGAACCGAAGCCAGCTCAGTAGCATTTGCAGCTACCGGCTCGATGCGAGGCATTGACTGCAGCAACTCAGAGCGATGCAAAGCTTCGTCAATGGCTTTTAGACGCTGAGGTGATTCCGGATGAGATTCGGGGGTCAAGTGACGTTGAAACTCTTCCTTGTGGACCAGAGCCATTTTCGACATGTCTTTTCTTCCTGTTGCCAGTATTCGCTTTCGTGATAGCCGATGATCTTTACATAAGCCAGAAGCAATGGTCAAGCGATGTGCTGCCTGGTATGCTGCATACCTTGAGGGTTTTAACATGATCGAAGAACTTTTTGGCGCCAAGAAACCAGTCATTGGAGTAATTCACCTTCTCGCGATGCCGGGTTCGCCTGGCTTCAACGGACAGCTGGACATAGCATTCGAGCGAGCAGAACAGGAAGCAGCATCGCTTGCTAGCGGCGGAGTCAACGGCATCATTATTGAGAACTTCTTTGATGTACCGTTTACCAAAGGACGTGTCGACACTTCGACAGCCTGCGCAATGACTATCGCAGCGCAAAGAGTAAAAGCAATCTCAGGACTGCCCCTGGGAATCAATGTCTTGAGGAATGATGCGAGAACTGCCTTAGCAATTGCGGGAGTTGTAGATGCTCAGTTTATTCGAGTAAATGTTCTCAGCGGTGCAATGTTGTGCGACCAGGGCATCATTGAAGGCGAAGCTCATGAACTCATGCTCTATCGCAGGCAGCTCGGGCTAGAAAAGAAAGTGAAAGTCTTCGCGGACGTCATGGTCAAGCACGCCGTCCCGCTAGGACAGTGGTCTGATATCAAAATGCAAGCTGCCGATACAGTAAAACGAGCACTCGCAGATGCGATTATCGTAACCGGGCAGGCGACTGGCGCTGCGCCAAACCTCGCTGACATTCAAGCTGTTCGCGAAACTCTTCCATCTACGCCAATCTTAGTGGGAAGCGGAAGCAACAAGGACAATGTTGCAGAGCTACTAAACATCGCGAATGGAATTATCGTTGCCAGTTCTGTAAAACGCCAGGGTATTTTGGAAAACCCAGTTGATATCGGAAAAGTCAGAAATCTGGTTGACGCTGTGGCGAAGGCTTAAAAATCATAGCTAGGTGGCTGCGCAACTTTTGCTGGCGCAGAGGGCTTGGTTCTATCGGGTCGATTGGGCGGTGTTGGCTTGCTCGGCGGAACTGGAGCCTGCGGTCTTGAAGGAGGTTTTGGCAGTGGTGGACTCGCTGTTTGCTCAGATCCCCGTAGCGGAATTTTTACCGGCATTGAATTTCTCAGCGAAGGTATCGCGCTTGACGAATCTCCTCGCAAAGGAATTTTGGCATGAACGGCAGCCGAATTCTGTCTAGGCTGTAAGCCGGATTCAACTGTGTCTTGAATTTGCGATGGAGGGTCTTGCACTGGCACAGGGACCGGATCGTCTAGTTCTGAAACGCTGTCGAACCAAGCTTGCGACGGGTGCAACGGAGCGGCATGCGGCAATGCGCCAGATAGCTCCGGCGGAGGCTCGGACCACGGTTGCTCGGTGTTGTCTTCTAAAAATGCATCAGACTGTCCAGGTGGTATATTCCATGGCTGGTCGGAAAAATCTCCGGAGCTTCTCTGCTCGAAAGTTGGCTCGGTCGGCTCAGTATGCGGATACTCAGCTGCCTCTTCGGCTTCGTATGCAGCTTGAGTATAATCTTGTGAGTTTGAATTGTCCTCTCGGGTCTCTGGCTCGTTTTGCTCTTCACCCTCATCAAATTTTGTGATTATGCGATGCATATCAACATCAGCCTGATAGAGCCAGCATTTGACTCGGTCAGCCCAAACCACGAGGTCGACAATTGCTTGTGAAACATCAAGATTCTCTTGCTTTAGTCTCAAAATAACCCAATCAGGAAGTTTGATTTCACCCGCTTTCTGAGCTGTTTCACTTACAACTAGTTTTCCGTCCACAAGTGCTTTGTGAAGAAGAGGGACGTACTCGCTCCTGCTCAGGCTGAGTATTCTCACCACGTCTGCCAGCGAATTCGTTCCGTCGAAACAAGAAAGAAATGCGTCACTTTTTTCACTGCGTGATTGGCGAAAAATGGTTCGCGCATTTACTCTCAACTGCTCGAGGTAGCGCAATGAGTCTTGGAACGCAAGCCCTTCCTTGAGAAGTTTTTCCAGAGGCTCATCGGATGCCATTGAATGTGCTTGCTCGCTAACATCACATTCAACGTACGAAAACGTACCTGTCTGCCAGGCGAAAAGCTCCAATAAAGCGCGCCTTCCAATGCCACGGTCAGATTCCACATGAATCGGTTGCCCGTTTTCAAAGAAAATGAAGGCGGAATTCACACCCTGAGCAATACAAATTTTACCAGTAAGCTCGCCATTTCTCACAAGCCTGATGAGGCTTGCGAGATTCATTTTTGAGAGTTCACCAGCAAGTTGCATTGCAGCAAGGCTCCATTACTTGCCTAATATTACCCGCTGAATCGCGAACTGTGACAGTTCAATTATGCAGGAACGCTGTCCTTTACCGGCTTAAGATCGATATCGACCGTCTCTTGCTCAGCAATCTTATCCAAAATGTTCTCAAGTTCTTTCTGCGAAATCGAGGGTGGTACTTGAATCAGAGCCTTGAGTTGAAACAAAGGTGAGCCTGTGACAGGCGCATGAACAAGCATCGTTTCAACGCTCTGGATATTAATCTTCAATTCTTTCAATCGTGATGACACTGAGTGAACAATTCCCTCATGGTCAGCGCCTTTCAGCAGTATTTCGCAAGTGGCGTAATTCTTGAACTTTGATGCATCATGCGCCTCGGTGTTGCGACAAGTAACCGAAATTCCTTCACTCTGCAACTTAGCAAGGTTTTTTTCCAGCCCAGGAACTTTTTCGGAAGGTATGCTAACTAGCATAATTGCTGCGAAATCGCCCCCAAGAATCGCCATTCGGCTCTCTTCTAGGTTTGCTCCGTGAGCGACAAATACCTCGGTAATGTGAGCCACTATTCCGGGACGATCCTCACCGATTGATGTGATCAGTAACTGACTGCGCATGATGAAAAGACCTTTGAAATGGGGAAGTAAGCAATTTTCACCCATATCATCGGTCGATTCAAGTACTTTTGATTACATTGAAACAGCTACTGGAAGGCTTGGAACAAAGCCAGGAATGTTAGGAATACTTTGCAGGGCTTCGTTCTTAACACACTGAAGAACACCAAGCAGCTTTTCGCGCTCAACGGCTCGCCCCTTGAGCATCATGATGTTTTCTACAGGGCGTAGTGCTTTTACAAATTCAATTGCATCTTTGTCCATGCATCGACGATAAATTTCGAAACCTTCCAGGGCGAAGTCGAGGGCTTGCTTGTATAGACCCTGTCTGGCAGTTAGATGAGCCAGGCGCAGCAGTATTTCTACAGCTTGCATATCATCAGCAAGCATTAGCTTCTTTCGCTGTGCGAGGGCTCGAATGTATAGGAGTTTCGCCTTATACAGCTGTTTAAGCCCTTCATGCGCCTCTGCCGATTTAATGAGGAGAGGAAGCATCAGCCTTTCCTTTTGAACTTTTGAACTCGGCTCGTCGAATACAGCTTTGAACATTTTTTGAGCAATAGCATATTGCTTTTGTTCAAGCGCATTGCAGCCCATCTCGAAATAGGTATCGATTAGATCATCGACGTAAACCCGATTGATAATGCTCATTTTTAAAACCCTTTTGCCCTAACCGCAAACGAGTATATTTGCCGTTTCTGAAAAGAGTTTGAAATGCTATACCCTGGGGCGTTTTCAAATATTCTGGACTTCAGGAGTGGATGCGTGCCACCGTATATGGTGTCATGTTGACTGCTCCTGTTTTTGATTTCTCCCTCGTCGGCGCCTCATCGAGCGGCTGAGGGACACCGCTTGTAGACGACATCAGGGGCTCGGTCTTAGCGCCTTGGGACAAAGGAGGGCACGGATGGCCAGATCCGGACTGGGCACTTGACTCGGACCCATGCCGAATCCGAACTGGGCACTTGACTCGGACCCATGCCGAATCCGAACTGGGCACTCGACTCTGACCCCCTTCGGTATGATGTGAGGTGCATGCATCCTGTAGGGTGTATGGCGTTTCTCTGCTCACCACTTCAGGGCAGCATTCACCTGGTTCGGTGTAGCCTGGGAGTGTCCCGTGATCACCATGCACATAGCCTTTGTGCGAACTGGTGGTGGCGGACTACTCGGCTGTATCCCATGCGGACAGTGGCATACCACAGTCGCTCGTGTGCACTCGCTCATGTCAAGCACGTCGGGCTTAGCGGAGAGGCGCTATACGTATTGGTGGTTGGGACTGTGGTGAGTGCCGTCTCAGGAAGGGTGCAATGCTCGGTGGCACGGAGTGGTAGGGCTGAGGCAGTAGGTATTAGAATTCGTCCATGTGCTCGTGGGTGCATTGATATGGGGTCCGGATATTGTCAGGGTGAATTCGTTACCCATTTCCCCAACCCACCCGGAGAATCTGCCCTCAATATTGAGTTCTGTCATATTCTCGGGTCGTTGGTGAGCTTGGTATAGAGCCGCTCTGAAATCCATCTCGGATTTAGCTGCTCAGTTCCTTACGCGCGTCTCTCGTTAGATGCGCAATTGAATCTCTAACCCAGGAGAAACTAGGAGAAAATCATGCGTAACGTTGCAAAAGATCTTCATCGTCTCTTCGGTCTCAGCACCGATCAGGTCGAAAGCGTCATGGCTCAGGCCATTCATGGTCAGCCGGGCGCCTACTGTGACATCTACTTCCAGGCTGGTAGCAGCGAATCGCTCGCTTATGACCAGCAGCAGCTCAAGTCCACCTCGCGCGACATCGTCAATGGCGCTGGCGTCCGCGTCGTCATCGGCGACAAGGTCGGCTACTCGTTCACCGACTACGTCACCATCGAGAACCTTCGCAAGGCAGCGACCATCGCTCGTGCCATCGCGAACTACTCCAACGGCGTCGTGACCGAGCCGGTCGCTGCGAATCCGCCGACCCTGAACCTTTACGACATCGGCATCTCGCCGACCACCGTCGGGTTGCTCGATCGCATTGCGCTGCTCACCAAGATCGATGCCGAAGCTCGTGCCTACGACTCGCGCATCGAGAACGTCTCGGTCAGTATCACCGCCGAGGACTACGAGATCATCATCGCCAACAGCCTTGGTGGTCTGCTCCACGACCGGCGCCCGCTTGTGCGCCTGAACGTCGGCTGCATCGCTGCTGAAGGTGAGCGTCGTGAGAACGGCGGCTCTGGTGGCGGTGGTCGCATGGAATTCTCGGCGCTCGCCGCGGACTCCATGTGGAAGTATCACGCCAACACTGCTGCGAAGCAGGCGGTGGACATGCTGTCCGCTGTGGCGGCTCCCGCCGGCGAGATGACGGTTGTGCTGGGCAACGGCTGGCCGGGCGTCCTCATCCACGAGGCGGTCGGGCACGGGCTGGAAGGTGACTTCAACCGCAAGGGTTCGTCGGCTTTCTCGAGCCTGATGGGCCAGCAGGTCGCCTCGCCGCTCGTCACGGTTGTCGATGATGGCACCATGGCGAATCGCCGTGGCTCGCTCAACTTCGATGACGAAGGCACGCCGACCGGCACCACGACGCTCATCGAGAACGGGCGGCTCGTCGGCTACATGCAGGACCGGCAGAACGCCACCCTCATGAAGGCGGCGCTCACCGGCAACGGTCGGCGCGAGAGCTACCGGCACGTCCCCATGCCCCGCATGACGAACACGTTCATGTCGGGCGGGCAACACACTCACGACGAAATCATCCGCTCGGTCAAGTACGGACTGTACGCGGAGACTTTTGGCGGTGGACAGGTGAACATCACCAACGGTGATTACACCTTCACGGCTACTTGTGCGTGGCTGATCGAAAATGGTCAGCTCACGCGCATGGTCAAGGGTGCGACGCTCATCGGCAATGGGCCGAAGTCGCTTCACAATGTGTCCATGGTGGGCAACAACATGGCTCTGGACACCGGCATCGGCACCTGCGGCAAGAATGGCCAGGGCGTCCCCGTCGGCGTCGGCATGCCGTCCATCCGCATGGACAAGGTTACGGTTGGCGGTTCCGCCAACTAATCCGCTCCTTTCACCTTCTAACTCAAAAGAGGACAATGCTATGAATAAGCAGCAATTGAAAGCGATCGCGGATTTCGTGGTCGCTGAAGCCAAACGCCTCGGCGCGACGGACTGTGAAGTCACGATCGGCGTCGGGGAGTCCGTCGAGGTCGGCGTTCGTGTGGGCAATGTCGAGGAACTTCAGGGTGCACAGACCCAGGAGCTCGAGTTCCGCGCCTTCGTCGGTCAGCGGCACGCCTCCATTTCCACGAGCAACCTCGATCAGTCCGTGCTGACGAAGCTCATCGGGGACACCATCGAAGTCGCCAAGCTTGCGCCGGAAGACCCGACCGCAGGTCTGGCCGATGCTTCCGCCTACTCCAACAACGTGCCGGACCTCGGACTTTTCGATGACGAGGCCTCCAAGCTTCCGGTCGAGAAGAAGGTCGAGCTCGCTCTGGCTGCCGAGAAGGCTGCCATGGAAGCCGACAAGCGCGTCGCCAACTCCCGCGGCTGCGGCTTCTCCGACGAGATGAACATCATCGTTCGGGCGAATTCGCGTGGGCTCTCGGTCGCTTACGAGACCAGCGCCTGCTCGCTGTCGGCCGCCGTCATCGCCTCGGACCCCGCGGGCGATGGAGTCATGCAGATTGGCGGCTGGGGCTCTTCGAGCCGCAAGCTGTCGACCTTGCAGTCGGCGGATGAAATCGGTCGCATCGCGGCTGAGCATGCCGTTCGGCAGCTCAACCCGCGCCGTGTGAAGTCGCAGACCTGCCCGGTCATCTACGACCCGCAGTCCGCTGCTCGGCTCATCAGCCAGCTCGTCGGCGCCGCCTCTGGTGCGCAGATCTACCGGAAGTCGTCCTTCCTGGTGGACAAGCGTGGCACGCAGGTCGCGTCGAAGCTCATCACCATCGTCGATGACCCCCATATCATCGGCGGTCTGGCTTCGCGTCCGATCGACTCCGAGGGTCTGCCCACGCGCAAGCGCGTCATCGTCGACAAGGGCACTCTGGAGTGCTACCTCCTCGGCATCTATTCCGCGCGCAAGCTCGGCGAGACTCCGAACGGCGGCAGCACCTCGAATCTCTACGTGCAGAATGGTGAGACGCCGGTCGAGGAGCTCATCGCCTCGGTCGAAAGCGGCCTCTACCTGACCAGCGCTTCGGGGCTCGGTTTCAACGCCACCACCGGGGATTACTCGGTTGGTGCTTCCGGCATCTGGATCGAGAACGGCAAGTTCGCGTTCCCGGTGCAAGGAATCACAGTTGCTGGCCACATCATCGGTATGCTGCAAGGCATCGATGCGGTGGGCAACGATTTGGTGTTCAGGTCGTCGGTCAACTCGCCGACCCTCAAGATCAACAAGATGATGCTCGCGGGCGAGTAAGGAAATACCGGCTAGTCCGGCGTTTCAACCGCAAGTCTGAACTGGGAGAGTGCGGGGGTGATGCGGCAGAAATGCTGCACATCCTCGCACCTTCCTGGTGAAGAACTGCCTCAGTGATAGTGAGTGTTTTGTGTCCTTTACCGGACGCCTAACACAAGCTGTCACTGAGGCTTTTTCTTTTTTAAAAGCTCCAACAAGCAAATGCTCTCGAATTCTTGTTCTCTTTTTGCATTTTAAATCATCGTTTTCTTGCCACCATTAGCGGTGTGTGGTGCTGCAGTGGAGTTCGATGCAGTCTTTTTTTTTTGCTTAGTGGCTTAGCTCGTGAAGCTTGTTTTAGTTGCGCTAATTGCGAATGGATGCTCGGAAAGCAGCTTGCTGTCAGGCTTTTGCCCTTGTGCTCATTGCTAGAAAAGTCGCTGTAGAAAGGTGCCGGGTTCTTTTCTCAGTGAAATCTAAAGCTCCATGCTGGAATTGCAGGTGCCCAATGCCGTAGTGTCCGAACAAATTCCCTCAACCCGCAACAAGAGACCCCCGACCTCATAAACAGACAGACTCGCGCAATGAGCCAGCGAAAACTTTCGCTGAGTTTGTTGTCGTCCTGGTTTCTGTTTTCTGTTCGGCTTCATCTGGCTGAAGGAGTATGTCTACCTAACAGATCCATAAACACGAATGGCGAGGGACGCTTGCTGCGCCCCTTTCCGGAGGCTTAACATGAGCAACAAGAAACTATTTGCCAGGCTGCCGACTTGTTCGGCAGTTCCTGTCATCTCAAAATCCAATTACGAGTCTCGTTTGAGCCGGCTCTGGCAACAGATGGCTGACAATTCCGTATGCATTCTTGTGAGCAATCCCGAATGTACACGCAGCAATGACACTCGTTTCTCTTACAGGCAGTCGTCAGAGATCGTCTATCTGAACGGCTTTCCCGAACCCGATTCAGTTCTCATCATCACTAAGTTCGGCGGCAACAAGCAAGTCACAATGCTTGTTCAGCAAAAGGATTTGATGCAGGAGACCTGGCACGGAATCAGATTTGGCGTTGAGGGAGCAAAGAATCAGTACCTTGCTGATGAAGCTCATCCCATCGCCAACTTTGAGCAAGTTGTAGGCGCCTTCTTGAAAAAGGCTGAACAGGTCTACTACAGCTTTGGCTCCAACAGCAGCTTCGACAAGAAATTCCGCAAGTTGTGGAAGGAAAATCAGAAGCCGCTTTTTGATCCGAAGAGCATTCTCAATGAGATGCGACTGTTCAAAGACGCAGAAGAGTTGAACCTGCTTCGCCATGCGGCTGATGTCTCAGCTGAGGCGCACAAGCAAGCCATGCTTTCATGTCGTCCCGGCGTGGGAGAGTTCCAATTGCAGGCGGTTCTGGAGTTCGTCTTCAAGGCTGCTGCCGCAACTGCACCTGCGTATGGAACTATAGTGGCTTCGGGCAGCAATGCGTGCGTTCTGCATTACGTCGAGAACACGGACATTGTGCAGGATGGGCAGTTGGTGCTTATCGATGCCGGGGCTGAATTTGGTTCTCGCAATGGAGGCTATGCGGCCGACATCACGCGCACTTTTCCTGCCAATGGTAAGTTCAGCGAAGCACAAAAAGAGCTCTATGAGCTTGTGCTCAGTGCTCAAGTTGCTGCCATCAACGCTGCAAAGCCTGGGGCGCGCTTGATTCATGTGCATGAAGCGGCGAAGCAAGTTTTGCTCGATGGTCTGAAAAAGCTTGGTCTTCTGGGCGCTAGCTCGGACGGCAAAGGGCTCAGTTTCAGAGACTTCATGCCGCATGGAACCAGCCACTGGCTTGGAATCGATGTTCACGATGTGGGCGACTACAACGATAAAAACGATTCTGAACAGCAGAGTCTCGCTTGCCCCAAGCGTCGCATCCTTGAGCCGGGCATGGTTCTCACGATTGAACCAGGGCTCTACATTAAGAAAGACGAGATGCGTGTTCCAGCTCGTTACCGTGGCATCGGCATTCGCATCGAGGACGACATTGTTATCACAAGCGATGGCAATGAAGTTCTGACTGCCGCAGTTCCTAAATCTGTTGCGGAAATCGAGTCGCTGATGTCTCGTCGCTAGACTATGTCTGGCGGACAAGATTTGTTCTGGGGGAAGGGGCAGTGATGCTCTTCTCCCAGAACCTTTTTTGCTGCGGTGTTCTATTCATATATATAGTATAAATGCTGTTTGCAGGAAGTGGTCGATGCAAGGCAAGGAGTCAATCCAAACGAAATTGTTACCAGTGGTTAAGTGATTACGACAAGACTTTCTGAATATTTTTTTGGTAGAAAGATCCCCTTAATTCATGCTTCTGTTGGCATTCACGACGGTTAGGCGAAAGATTGGTGAAGTAAGATCGATCCATCGTCATAAGCTCAGGAGTAGAAATGCAGAAACTCATAGCTGGTTTTCACCATTTTCAGTCGAACGTTTTTTCTAAGCAGAAAGAACTGTTTTCCAGATTATCAGAGGGGCAGTCTCCAGATGCGCTGTTCATCACCTGCTCGGATTCGCGAGTGGACCCAAGCCTGATAACGCAAGCTAATCCAGGAGATCTGTTCATTCTCAGAAACGCCGGCAATATCGTGCCTGCTTATGGAACTGTGGTTAGTGGCGAAATCGCGACAATCGAGTTTGCGATTGCGGCGCTTGGTGTGCGCGACATCATTGTTTGTGGACACTCTTTGTGTGGAGCCGTAAACGGACTGTTGCATCCAGAGTCGCTCGACAGATTGCCTTCGGTTCGCTCGTGGCTGTCTCACGCGCATGCGGCAAAGCGGATTGTTGACGAAAACTATTGCGACCTTAAGTTGGATGAAGGTCAAACATTGAACGTTGCAATTCAGGAAAATGTCTTGGTGCAACTGGAAAATTTGAAGACGCATCCCGCTGTAGCAGCAGCTCTTGCTCGTGGTGTACTGAATCTCCATGGATGGGTTTATAAATTCCAGAGTGGTGAAGTGTTCGCCTACGATGAAGAAAAAGGACAATTCTTGCCTGTAAACGAAGTCCAAAACGTCAGAGACGACGCCCGTCCTCAGCTTACTTCCAAGATGTAATTTAAAATACAAAAAGACGAAAAAATCTCCGTCCTAGTGCGGGGATTTTTCTTTTTCTCTGGTTCGATGCTTTTAGTAGTTCTGAGTCAAAAAGGCCGAAAAGCGATGCGAAGTGGTTGGCTTCGCATCGCTTTCGGTTTAATCTGCAAGCAGATTTGCATCGTGTTTGCAAATTATTTGCTCAGATCGTTGCAGGTTCCGCGGAGCTTATCGACCGATTGGAAGCCGATTTTGCGCTCTTTAACTTTGCCATCTTTGAAGATAAGCAAGGAGGGAACCTGCGTGATGTTGAATCGTTGCGCGAGGTCTGGGCACTGGTCAATGTCGATTTTCACGACTTTTACCTTGCCCTTGAATTCGCGGGCAATTGTTTCCAGGTTCGGCTTGAGCATCTTGCAAGGACCGCACCAGCTAGCGTAGAAGTCGACGATGACTGGGATGTCGGAGTCCTCGACTTCTGATTTGAAGTTTACTGAGCTCAGCTGCTTCACCGGAGACGAGTCGCTCGCCTGTTGAAGCTCAGAGCTCGGAACCGTGCTAGTCTGCGCGAGTAAGGTGGCGTTGGACGGAATCGCAAGCGTTAGCATGCACAGGGTGAAGAGTTTCTTTGATAGAGACATGACTTTTCTTTCGAGATCGAAGTGCTTGTGGAAATGGCCGGGAACTAACCTGCTTCCCGGCATCAGACCTATTTGTTCGTAGTTTCAATTGCATCGATGACGATGCTGGGAGTCAGTAGTTCAGGAAGAACGACTGGTTCTTTGCCGGGCTGGAAGATGACGTACATCGGTACGCCGGGGCGCGAAAATCGTTTCAGCAACTTGCTGACGTTTTCATCGCCGCGTGTCCAATCAGCTCTCATCATCAGGACGTTGTTTTTCTGCATCGCTTCCGTGACTGCGGTGCTGGCGAGAATGCTCTCGTTCAGCTTGCAGGTCAGGCACCACTCTGCAGTTACATCCACCAGGACGGTCTTGCCCTGCGCCAGATGCGATTCCAGGCTCGCTTCGCTATATACAGCTAGCCCAGAATGCTCGCTAGCTGCTGGCGCGGAACTGTCTACAGAGTAGACATTCTTGTAGAAGCTACCAGCGCAGAGGGCTGCAGCTAATGCCCAGACGATAGACTTCCTGAGTAGCGTACTTTCTGCGGAGGCGAAACGTACCACGCCCCAGGTCGCAAGCGTAAGGGTGAAGAGGAACATGATGCATCCAATCAAAGCCGCTCCTCCGGCGACATTCAAAATGACTGAGAGCATCCAAACCAGAGTTCCGAGCATCAAGAAGCCCATCGCTTCTTTGAAGCGTTCCATCCAGTCGCCTGGTTTTGGCAGAAACTTAAGCCACGAGGGGAAGCAGCTCAGCACCATATATGGTGATGCTAGCCCTGCGCCCACGCTCAAGAGCACGCATACAACCCAGATGGCAGGCTGTCCCAGGGCGAAACCCAGTGCGGTACCGAGCAGCGGTGCGCTGCATGGTGTCGAGAGAAGTGTGGCAGATGCTCCGCGGGCGAACGCTGCGATGAGTCCTCCGCGAGAGGCGACATCTTCTAGCGATTGCACGCCTGTCTGAATTTGCACGTAAAACATGCCGAAAAGACTGAGCGTCATCAAGCAAATGATGCTGCACATCATTACCAGATAGGTCAGCGATTGGAATTGGAAGCCCCAGCCGAGCGTCACTCCTGAAGAGCGAGCGACTAGGATGAAGGTCGCCAACACTGCGAAGGTGGCGATTGTTCCTGCCGAGTACGCCAGCCCGAGCTGTATGCTCTTCAATCGGCTTCCTTGCGATTGTTTCGCCAGGCTCATTACTTTGAGCCCCAGAACAGGCAGAACGCATGGCATCAAGTTGAGCAAGAGCCCTGCCGCGAACGCCAGCAAGATGCAGTAAGGCAGTGATAGCGTTCCTGTCGAGCCGGCCGGAGTCTGAGCTGCGGGAGCTGTCGATGCCGGAAAGCTGCTTGCTGCTTGGCTCGGAACTGGAGCTGAGGAGCTGACTGGAAGCACGAAGACTAGTTCTTTTTGTCCTGGAATGCAGTGACCTTCGCCGCAGGCAAGCCACTTAACCCGAGCTTGAATCTTGATTTCAGCCGAGTTGTAGCGTTCGGACACGTGCAAATTCGTCCAGAGCAAAACCTTTTTCAGGTAGCCATTACTGACCAGTCCTTCTTCTTCGAAGCGCTGTGCTTGGGGCCAGTTGAGCCCTTCGACCTGCACTCCTTCGGGAAGAATCCATTCGATGGAGGTTGGGAACCCGGTGTCTCCGGGCTCGCGACCGTAGATGTGCTGCCCTTGAGGAATAGTGAGCTCAACGCCAATCTTGGCAGTGTGACCGGGTTGGACACTGTTCTGATCGACGATGACCGTGCAGTCTACCTGCTCTGCTGCACTAGAGGAAACGGAACTGAAACCGATCGCACAAAGTGCGATGAGAAAGCTTTTGAACCACATAGTGATGTTCTTTCGTGTTGGAGGTACCGAGCGTAGCCCGATGAGAAACTGCTGCATCCAGAAGAGCTACATGTTGCCGATACGCACCACGGGCGTACTCAGAGGCGAACTGGCTGTAGAAGTGGCTTTGGAGGTGTGTTTTCTAGCCTTGGTAGGTGGATATGAGGATGCAGGGCTTCAAACTAAGGCGTGGGCTTCTGGGTCTGCAACACCGCAAGGGTTTGATGGGTCTCATTATTGCCAATACCTAGCGCGTCTCGTATGAAAGCTTAGAGCGAACCAATGGACTAGCTTCGCAAATTGTCGTTGCAAAGAATTCAAAGTTGCGCTATCTGTGTGTTGCGCTTTGAAACTTTCTGTCCTGCTGATTTTTCCGAATTTTTGCCGTGTTGCTGTTTACTTTGCCTGTCTGCTTGAGTAGGTTAGGTTGCATTTTTCTTTCCAGCCACACTTTCTCGCACTCACGGTCCCCAGCCCAACTAAGTAAGTTCCAGATTACCTGCTGCAGTGCAGCCAAGAAGACGCCTCAGGCGCCCGTGTGAATTCGGCCCGAAAGTGGTGCTGGTTGTTCCAAAGCTCTCTCATGAGAGCGAGGAGTCACCATGAGTACCGACGGCCATGTGCTCTTGTGTGAGCTCAGCTCTGTCCTCGACGATAGCTGGCGTGCTCTTTACACAAGTGCTTTTCCCGAGTCGGAGCGCGAGCCAGAGGAAAAACTTCAACAGCTCATCGATGAAGGTCGTTTGTTATTGCACAAAACGATTGGCAAAAAAGGTGAGCTGCTGTGTTTTTCAATGGTTTCTCTCGCTTCGAACTTTGCCTTCCTTGCTTACATTGCTGTGGACCCTAATCAGAGGTCTGGTGGCTATGGAAGCAAACACATGAGAGCGCTCATCGAGCGCCTCAAAAACGACTATCCTGAACATCTCGGAATGGTTCTGGAAATCGAATCAACTCATCCCCGGCACTCTGAACTCAGCCAGGATGAAACTGCGATTCGCGCACGTCGTTTTGGTTTCTACAAAAGACTCGGCTTCAAGCGTCTCTGTCGCTCAATGGAGTATATCGTCCCTAACCGAACTGGTGAGGGTGTGCAGGAGCTCGATGTGCTATTCCTGGCCTATCTAGCCCCTGCAGTCGACCATGTTTATAAGTGCATGGTTGTGGAGGAAATTCTCCAACGGTTTTACCTCATGGACGCACAAGATACGCTTCTAACTAAGGTTCTGAGTTCAATCTGTTCGTGCTCACACAGTCAATGTGATGCGGACCAAACTCCAGCCGCCTAGAAACGGCTTAACCCGATCCAAAGGAGAACAAATGGAAACTCTGATTGTACGCCTCGTTCTGATGGTCTTGGTCCTGCTGGTTGTGGTTCCTGCTGCCACCGATGGTGGTGTCAGGATTCGCAATGCAGGATTCTTCCGGGCCCTGTTCACCCTCCTTCTTGTGGGGCTTCTGAACACTGGGCTCTGGATGATCGTCGGTCTCACCACTCTCGGAGTGGCGATTCTGGCAAATGTCCTTCTCTTCGGTTTGATTGGCTTGCTGATCAATGGCACAGCCTTCGTGCTGGCTTCTGAGATCATGCCTGAGGTCTTGTATGTGCGCAGCTTTGGCTCGGCATGCTGGGCTTCTCTGATTATGACTGTCGCTTCGATGGTCATCAATAACCAGATCAACTTCTAAACTTCGCGGGCCAGAACTGACGCACTCTTGCGTCTTTTCTGGCTCGCCGTTTTTGTGGACGAGCTACGATTGGTATTAGTAGGTTTCTGCCGCTATCAGCCTTTGCGCTTAGGAGGATGTTTCGGTTTTGGTTTTGGGTCCCACGGCATGGGTAGGTCGTCTGGTTTGCAAAATGGGTCAAAAGGCCCGTTGCATGGCGGGTCTGGTTTCCACGGAGGAATTGGGTCAATTCTTACTTTGTCAGGTAAATCAGCTTTGGCAGCGGCTAGCTGCAGGCGCTGTGCCTCCTGGCTGAGAGCGTTTGTGCTTCCTTCATCGATTGAGGAAGTTGTATCTTTGCGATCTTCCAAATTCATAGCAATCCACCAAAATTGCGGGCCAGCCAAAACTGTAAGCCCTTCGCTTTGCCATTAACAGTGTGAGTTGAACAGCAGCCACTGTTTGTTGCTGCATTCTGGACTGGGGCTTTTCGCAAGCTCGCTTTTTCCTTCCTCTGGTCTTTGTTATTCGTTATTTGCTTGCTTTACGAAGTGCCGTAGTAGAACATTTTAAAATGCAAAAGCGAACAGAGTGGTGCTCTGTTCCGCCTTTGCTATTGCTGCTTAAACGGACTTTGCCAGGGTATGAAAAATTTCCATGTAGGCGGCGCGTTTGTCGCACATGCCTGCCCCGGCTCCGTTCATTCTGCAGCTCAGTTCTTCGAGGGCAAGTTTGCAAACGAAGAAACTTTGAATTATCGGTTTATCCTCGGGCTTTGCTGAAGCAATCAATTGCAAAACCTCCTCAATCATCGTGCCCCTGATGGAAGAGCATTTCAAGGCGATTTCACGGACGAGAGGGTACTTGAAGTGAATAGCTTTTACCCAATCGAGTTCTTCAAAGCCACGCCAGCCAAGTGACTTTAGCTTGAAAATCTCGATTGCTTGAGCTATAGCACCCGTGGGTTGGGTGCACCAATCTACCTGCATATTTTTTTTCGACTCCAATTCTTACTGGCTAATTGACAATGTAGAATCAGCGCGGCACCATATTTGGTGTCGCGCGAAAAGTGTTGCTTGATGGGAAACGTCTGTGGTTGTTTGGTTGCAGTAGTCAGAGTAGGTGGAGAAGATGATTCTCAGCCTGCGCAATGGCACTGTCTGTTCACAAGGCTTGTGGCGATGTGTGGTGGGAAATACCGCATTTGTGCCCGAAAAGCTTTTGCAAGCTTGCGCTAAAAGAGCCGCTCTGGCACTTTCTATTTGATGCCTGTCTCAAGAAAATTCTTAAGACATTCACTTTTGTCGCAATTCTGCAGAAGTTGAGCAGGCTTGGCTTTTCGCTCGATTCACGAGTGGGTCAGAGAGCCTGGTTTTAAGGATTTGAAGCTTTCGGTCAGCGCTGTTGGCTGCTTTCAATTGCTCAAGTTGGTTTTTAATGCTTGTTAATCTGGTTTCTTGCAGAAGAAATTCAACGGGGCACGAGAACTCTATCTTCAGTTTATTCGAGAGTCAGCTGCAAGAAGAAGGATTGGACTGTTGGCGCTCCTCTAAGTGTTTTGCGATGCGAGGCTGCCGACGCAACTAGCGCTAACAATCAGAGTGTTGAAACTTTCTCGCAAGCGACCTGATTTCCGCCTCGTTCTTTCGCCTCTTTGAGCTGACTTTCAGCAAAGCTCAAGCGACTGCGAAACTCTTCATTTTTTTGCAGAGGAATGCAGGCTGCGCTTGTTGTGCAATGAAAGTTACCATTGGCTGCGTATTGTTGAAGCTTGCTGAGGTCGTCAATGACTTCCGAGCTGAGCTTGATTGCTGCTGAAATCGACAGTCCTTCGATGATAGCCGCGAAACGATCGCCAGATACTCTGCCCAACAAGCTGGCATTGCGCAGCATTTTGCTGATTTTTCTTCCAACTGATGAGATGACTTTATCGCCGACTGCGTATCCAAATCTATCGTTTATGATGCGCATAGAATCAATGTCGAACAAGAGCAAGATAAGCTTATCTTCTTCTGTTTTACTCTGAGTGAATGCTATGGCTTTGTCCATGAAAGCCCCGAAGCTGAGGCATCCACTCAAGCCATCTCTTTCAATTAGTTTGCGCAGTATGCGTGCCTTCTCGAGCCGTCCGGAGATTGCAGCTGCAAGTAATTGTGGCGCAATGGGTTTGATAAGATGGTCATCACCACCGATACGCGCACTTTTTACATGCATATCGAGCGCATTTTCGGTGGTCAAAAATACTACTGGAAGTGCTGCGTATCTGTCTTGCTGCCTGATGTACTGGGCTAGTTCAAACCCGGTCATTGCGCCTAGCATCACGTCTAGCAAAACAAGGTCGGGCTCAGTTTTCAAAAAAGTTTCTTCGAATTTTGTCGGATCCTGAAGCGACACTACTGTGTAACCAGCAGATTCGAGCGTAAGTTTGATAAATTCAGCCTGGTCGGGGTCATCTTCAACAGATAGTATTTTGAAGGTTTCAGGCTTGTCTCTTTCAAGAAGATGGTTGAGCTTTTGGAGTATTTGTTCTTCGTCAAGCGGGTGCTCAAAGAAGCTGTCTATACCTGCTTTTATCGCCTCTACCTTATCGAGAAAGCCCGATTGGCGGCTGAGAAAAATGATCGGAGGACGTTCACCTCCAGGGCAATCTCTAATCAATCTGGCCATACTGCAAGCATCGCAGTCGTCGAGCGGTAATGATGCGATAAAAGCCTCGGGTAAGCGCCTGTTAATAAGGCTTGTGGCGTGTGCTGAGTCGCTTGTTTGTTCTATTCTTGTTCCGTTTTTTTGAAGACCGCTAAGAATTTTCTCGATGTTGTTGGAGCTCTGAGCAAGCAGCAAGATGTAATCTTTATTGTCTGTTTTCGCTGACTGTGCAATCGGAACCGCAGGCAGTGCTGGTTCTTCGCTAGAGTCCATTTGCGATTGAATTGACAAAGCAATGTTCTTGAGCGTTGTCTGATCAGTTTGTGAAAGGGGGCTGTTTTGATGCAAATTAGCGTCGCATAAAGACTCTGCTTGCAGTCCCAAATCACTTACCTGGTCATAGCCATAGACGCCGCCAGAACCTGCGTACCAGTGAAATAACTGTCTCACTTCTTTCAGGCATTCTTCATCTGCAGGGTGTTCTTCGAGAAAAGCCAGCATCTCAAGCAAAGCGGGAAGTCTTTCGTGAGAACGCTTGAGGAATTTATCGCGCAGGGCACCGAATTTTTCTTGCCACTCATGAACAGACACGGGTGCTTACCTCGAAGCTGCTTTGACGATGGCTCTATTGCCGCCCGCTTCTTTCGCTCGTTTCAGTGCATCTTGAGCCGAACTCAGCCACTCTTGAATCGACATGCCCTGTTCTAATACTGCTACGCCGCCGCTGCATGTGACGGAAACAGAGCGACCGCGCACTAGTTGAGGTGTGCCGCTGATGGCGCCCAATACTTGCGAGGACAACGATTGTAGCTGTTGGACGTTCAAATGTTCCAGGACTATAGCAAATTCATCGTTGCTAAATCGTGCGATCAAATCGGTATTGCGGAAGCCCTTAAGCAGCATGTTTGCTATGTTTGAGATGATGCGGTCACCAGCTGCGTAACCCAATTTTTCGTTGATGCGTTTCATATTATCTATGTCGATCATCATCATTGCAGGAGCCGAGCGGTATCCCTCAGGCGTAGCCAGTTTCTGGGCTCGTTCCATGAAGCTGCCATAGTTCAAACATCGAGTCAGTCCGTCGCGATCAATCAAGCGTTTAAGGGCTCGTGCTCTCTCTAGTCGGCTTGCTACCGTTGCAATCAGCAGTTGGGGCGGAACTGGTTTGATGAGGTGCTCGTCACCACCGGCGATGGCACTTCTGATGTGTTGATGCAATTTGTTTTGTGTGGTCAAAAATATGATTGGCAAGGTGGCGAAACGGTCATTCTGTCTAATATATTTGGCTAATTCAAAGCCCGTCAAATCGCCAAGTAAAACGTCGAGCGTAACAAGATCTGGCTCAAAGGAAAGGAAGTGCTCTTCAAACTGTTTTGGGTCTGAGATGTGCAAAACGTTGTAGCCGGCTGATTGCAGTGTCAACTTTATGAAGTTTGCCTGGTCGGGGTCGTCCTCTACAGAGAGGATCTTATAGCTCTCGTTTTTGTCACGTTCAAGAAGTGTATGTATTTTGTCTATGAGATCAGATAGCTCAGCTGGATATTCAAAAAAGGCATCAGCACCCGCTCTAATGGCTTGAACCTTGTCCAGGAATGCAGCCTGTTGAGTCAGCAGAAGCACTATTGGTTTGTGTCCAGCTTCAAGAGCACGTATGTGTTCAACTAGTTCATAGCCATTATTATCTATTAGCGGAGCGCCGATGATAAGCAAGTCGGGAAGGCGTTCGACGCAAGCGTTTTTTACTTCGGACGCACTAGAAAAGCCCTCTACGATTAGCCCTCGCTCTTCAACCGTTTGTTTAAGTGGTGCTAAATTCGCCAGGTTGTTATCAACAAAAATGGCAAATTTTCGGTTTGCGGGTATATGCGCTAACCGTGAGGGTTTACGTGCTTCAGCTGTGCCTGGTCTTGCGCTCAGCAGAGTGGAATCTTGCGTTGCATTTTGTGGTTGAAACGAAAGTGGTGGTGCGACTCCCTGATTCTCTATGACTCTTGTGTCATAGGGACCTGAGGTCTTTGGAGGAAGCTGTTGTTGCGAGGTATTCCTGCTGTAGCTATCAACTGTTTGATTTATTGGAAAAGCGCCGGTTTCCTTCTGCGGGGGAGCGCCGGTCGACGGAGGAATCGCATTTCCAGAGCTGGCGGGCGCTGTATAACCTGGCTGTCCTGTGATAGGAGGATTGCTTGCCGGGGCAGCGCCAGTGCCATAGCCAGTATTTGCGCTCGGATAGGCTGCACCGGAAGGATTTTGTCCATAAGCTTCGCCGCCGGTTTTGTTGTAGGAGTTAGTTTGCCTGCTTTGTTGATATCCGCTGGTGTTGTAATCAGAACTAGGCTTGCCTGCTTGGGCTCCGGTGTTATAGCTCGAATCGCTCGATTGATAGCCGGGGTTCTTTTGGCTCGATGTATAGCCAGGGTCAGTGTATCCCGTCGTTTGCGCGCCTGCGCCCGGGTCTGGCTTTGTGTAATTATTGGTGCTTCCCATTGAACTCAACTGGTTAAAGGCATTCGGGTTTGTTCTGTTTCCGGCTTCCTGAATGGAGTTCATCAATGCGCCCGGAGGAATGAGAAGCTCAGAAGTGCCTTTCATTTTTGTTTGAACTTCGCCTGTCATCGAATGAGTGGGCGGTGCTACTTGAGCTGCAAAAAGTTGCTCGACTGTGCTTAAAGCCGTCATAAGCTTTTCGTGATCTGCTGCTGTCACTGGTGCTTGTAGCTTCAGAAGGTAGTCGCAGAGTTCTTCTCCATAAGTTCCCCACTGCGTGATGTCATTGAAGCCGTAGGTGCCTCCAGAGCCTGCAAGCCAGTGGAAATGTTGCATGACCTGACGCAGGATGCTGATATCTGCGGGATTTTGTTGCAATCTAGTAAGAAGAGATTCAATCGCGGCGAGGCGATCTTTCGAGCGCGCGACGAATTGAACTTTCAGGTCCTGGAATTGATTGTCAAAGCTTGTCATGAAATGCCTTGCAGATTTAGCCCGCCTGCTTTATCTATACCCGCAAACATAATGGAGTTTAGGCAATTCTCGCAGAATTTTCTAGATAATGACTATTCTTCTAGCTCTCTTTACGGCTGATATTCTGATTCAGCACTTATAAAGTATCTCCTGGGTTCTCAAGAAATTTTCAGACCGCTGGCTTTAATATGCTATTACGCCGGAGATACCGCATGAAATTTGAGCAGTTGAGAAATGAGCTAGTGAAAGCTTCCGACATCCTTCGGGAGGCTCCCCAGTACGAAATTGACGGCTCTCTAGAGGCTGTTGATATCTGCAGCGGTTTTGAGAATTCTGCGCGGCGAGTGCCACGAAATATCTGCGCCGACCCTGCTGTGGAGGCGAAAAACGCCGTCAGCAAGATCTTCCGAAATGGAATGCGTGCCCTTGGTCAGAGTATGAAAAATTGTGTTCGAGAAGCTGACGATGCGTATCTCCTTGACTATGCCCAGGCGATTGAGTCTTTGTTTAGGGATTATCTGGCGATAGATCTGACGAGCGGGTTCAATGTCTCGCCGGACAGCAGGCAGATTAGTTTTGAGATTGCTCTTGATGAAAGGCGTATTCTAACGATGTCTGTGACTGGTGCTTTCCGGCGCGATGCCTTTCTGGCTGCTGAGTTGAAGCATGAGGGCGTCAAAGCAAGTCTAAGTCAAGATGAGCTAAGCAGAAGTTTCCTTAAAGACTAGTCGACGCCTATGTCTTCGTCCCAGGCTTCTGGATGCAGTCTTTTGAATTCCTGCAGCAATTCGTAGCACTCGCTTAAGTTGAGATCTATGACCTCGACGCCGTTGGCTTCCATGAATTTTCTAGCGCTGGGAAACGTCTTATCTTCTCCAGCAATCACCTTCGGTATTCCAAACTGAACTATGGCTCCGGCGCACATGTTGCAGGGCATTAAGGTTGAGTATATTACTGTGTCTTTGTAGCTTCTCTGTCTACCGGCATTGCGCAGGCAGTCAATTTCACCATGGGCCGTAGGGTCACCATGCTGCAGGCGCCTGTTATGACCTTTTCCGATGATTTTTCCAGCTCTGACTAAGACAGAGCCGATGGGTATGCCGCCTTCTGCGAAGCCTTTTCGCGCTTGCTGAATGGCTTCATTCATATGTTCGTCTGTAGTCATGATTATTCTCCGCCGCTGCAATAGAAGATATAATACATCAGTGTCTAGTGATTGTTGAATGGTGTCGCCAGCGGTGGCGTAGGTGGAAATGAGAAAGGCTGCTGTAATTTTTGATGTTGATGGAACTCTAGCAGATTGCACTCACAGGCTGCATTTTGTTCAGCGACAGAAAAAAGATTGGGAGCGGTTTTTTGCTGCTTGTGCTGAAGACTTGCCACGTCAGCAAATAGTTCGACTGGCGCAAGAGCTTGCAAAAAACAATGCCATTCTTATTGCAAGCGGACGGCCGGAGAGGCTTCGAAAGGCGACAGAAGCCTGGCTCGGCAAATATGATGTGCCGTACGAGAAGATATATTTGCGCGGAGACTCTGACCGTCGTGCGGATGGAACTGTGAAAAGTGAAATGCTGAGCCTTATGCACAAGCACGGATTTGAGCCCTGGCTTGTGATTGATGATCGAGAGACGGCTGTTCAAGGATGGAGATCGCTCGGGCTCATGTGTTTGCAGTGTGACGAAAGCCGGTATTGAGCTAGCTTTCAGCAGGCAGCCGCTGTTGAATCATTTCATTCGGCAGTGAAAGTGTTCACCCTTTTCGCCTTGTGAGATACTAAGGCTAATAGTAGAAGGCGAGGCAAAAAAGAAAGAAGAGCTGAATCCCCGCACAAGATCCCGGGCGCCGAACAAGCATTAGCATTTCTGCTTTTGCTTGCCGGCACCCGGGATGTGCGTAGCCAGTGTCCCGCTGGGCTAGGGATTAGCTCTTCTTCTTGCTGCCCGGCTTCGCCTTGGTGGCATTGCTGGCAGGCTTCTTCTTCGCGGTGACCTTGGCAGGAGCCGCAGCCGAAGCAGGCTTCTTCGCGGTGACCTTCGCAGGAGCCGCAGCCGAAGCAGGCTTCTTCGCCAGTCCGTTGACGGAAGCCGGAGTCGGAAGCGCGATGTTCCGCATGCCAGGGTTGAAGTCATCTTCCTGGTAGATGCGGTTGTAGATGTTGAACGCACGCCGTCCGTCGTTACCAGCCAGAGCCGGAACCGACCAGGCGTGATAGCGTCCGCTGCGAACTTCTCCGTAGACCACACCCTTGGCCCGGAGGTCGTAGTTGCGCAGGTAGCCGATGCCCTTGCTGAGGTCGAAGAGGTTGCCCACTTCGTGGTAGGCACGGAAGCGACGAGTTGGCTCGGGCATCGTGTTCAGCGGGAAGGTCTCGTAAGCCGACGACGACTTGCCGTCGAAGCCGACCACGACCACATCCATGTCGGGGTAGTTGGCGCCCTGCGTGCGCGCTGCGGTGAGCGGGTTGCGACGACGGAAATCGCCGATGACGAACATCGAGCTGTCGTTGACCACCAGCGACGAGCCGAACGGCAGCACCGTGATGTTCGGGTTGCTGTTCAGTCCCAGGAAGGTCGCGAAGTCCTTCGGGATATCCGGGCCGATGACGGCTTCATCCGGATGCTTGTCCGCCCAGGCGTCCAGGCGTTCCTTCTGCTCGAGCACGAAGCGCATGATGTCGACTTCGTTCGGGAGCATGCCGGTGACAGACGGGATGTAGTACACGTGCCCGCCAGAAGCTTTCTGGAACTCGGCGATGTACTGTCCACCCATCTTCGCCAGCTCGAGGAAGCGCTTCTCGACGCCAGTGTGCTCCGCCATGATCTTCTGGATTTCCGGCGGCACGTAGGCCTTGGTGAGCTTGGTGACGGTGTCTTCGTCATCGAGAACAGCCTTGAAGGCTTCCTCGTGAATCATGCCACCGAGAAGAATCGTGACCTCCGGCTTCTCGGACTTGAGAAGCTTGGTGATCGCGGTGTGAAGCTCACGGTCGTGACTCGGGAAGTACGCGTGAGCGAGAACGAGAATCTTGGTGCCGTCCGGCAGACTGAGGCGGTTGATGCCAGTCTCTTCGGGGCAGGTCTTGACCAGAGGGCGAATCGCCACCTGGAAGGAATTACCGCCATTACGTAAGGGTCGTCCCATGGCTATTTTCTCCTGTGAGTAGTGCTCAGGTCCGACTGAGCGTTAAAAGTAGATAGCGTGCAAGCGACTGCCTGCACGCTATTGCGTGGATACGCGTGATAAACAGCTCAGCCGGAACCTTCAGAAAAGGGCTTAGCGCCCGCCGATGAGACAACCCGCCTTCTCGAGCTCCGCGAAGAAGCTGATGATGGCGGGAGCCAGGTCGGCCCGATTGTCCAGCCTGAGAACACCAGGAGCGCTGACGCCCCGGTTGTAGTGCTCAGGAACGAGGATCGCTGCGTTGCCGTAGGCCGCACCCGCAGTCACAGCAGTGACGGGGTGGTCTTCGACGATGAGCGGGATGTGTTCCGCTGCCATGCCGGGAGCCTTCGCCTCCGGCTTGATGAAGCGAACCTGCTTGTGCACGTCCTTGACGATGCCCAGAGCTTCGATGCACTCCAGCGTGGCGAGCTGGGCGATGCCGGTGCCGTTCGACAACAGCGTGTCATGGCTGTAGTCGGTGGCGCCAGGGGCATAGGTCCAGATTTCCACCTTGATGCCGGCGTCCTGGATCTGCTTCAAAGCCTCGACGATGCCAGGCATCGCCGGAAGGTCTCGGAAGCCGCCGTGCGCCAGACGCCCGAAGTTCTGCAGCCCACGCTGGAACTGGTGCGGGGTGATCGGCATGCCGACGTTGTAGCCCATGTTGTAGTGGTCCAGCATCGACACGTCCAGCTTCTTGTTGTAGAGGCCGGCGAGGTGAGCGAGGAAGGGACCGTTGAAGTCGAGGATCGGTCCGTGCAGGTCGAAGACGACCTTCTTCACGAACATTTCTTTCTGCGCGAGCAGATTTTTCGGCGGCCATCCCAGAGGAAGGGCTGCCGCGGCGGTAATGAACCGCTTGCTGAGTTTGGTACTCATGGTCTGAGCTCCTTGTGAATTGTGAATGAAAAACCAGGCAGGCGGAAGCGTGCGTTATGCCCCACTTCCGCCTGCAGAAGGATCAGCGGTCCGACTCGAGGTAGACCTTTCCATCCCACACGAAGCCGAGGCGCGTCGTGCCGGTCTCATCGGACATGGGGATGACCGGAATCGGCTGGACGTGCACCTTGCCGTTGTAAACGACGCCGGCGGCCAGACCGAAAGCCCAGTTCGGGAACATCGACTTCGCATACGAGAGATAGGAGTGGTCGGGGTCGACCAGGTGACCAAACTCGTACGAACGGAGGTTGCCGATGGCGGAGTGGCCCATGCGGTGCGTGTGACCGTGACCGATGTTCCACTGCCACTTCATCATGTCGGCCTGCGCCGAACCACCGGGCTGCGGCTTCACGATGATGCCGTGGTGCAGGTTCAGGTCATTGTTGATGACCATGCCGCCTTCGAAACCACCACGCTCTTCCACGCCGTAGAGGAAGGTCGTGTTGTCCTTCGGGGTGAAACCCATCAGGTTGTGGAAGTTCAGCGGTTCGCGATTGTTCGGCGTAACAATGTTGCCGAGCGCGGGCGCGAGATCCTGCAGGAAGCGGTAGATGCGGTCTTCGTGGTTGCCGGCGATGATGTAGCCCCAGGCAGCGCCTGTGACATCCATCAGCTCGTCCCAGATGCGCTTGCCTTCGTCGAACTCGTCCTGCGGTTTCTTGACCGCGCGGAGCTGGCTGGGATGCCGGCTGAGAGCGAACACGTCGAGCCAGTCGCCGATGGCGATGTTCACGTGCGGCTTGTAGTCGGCAGCGAAACGGAGCACAGCCCAGAAGAGGCGCCGATGATGCGCCGGGATGTGCGTGTCGGGGTAGATGATGAATCGGGTACCGTCCGGCAGCTTGACCGGAAGGATGCCCGAATACGTTAAGAAACTCTCGCGGGTTCCGAGAGCGCTGACGGACATAGCGCGCAGCACTCCGTCCCGGATGGACTTGTCATTGGTAGTCATGTTGGTCTCCTTCGCTTTTGCGAAAGTTAGAAGAGCCGTTCACGATATGTGTTCGGCTGGGAATTCCTATCGCTAGGAAAGAAGCCAGAAGCTACTCTTGTTCGCGGGACTGAACAGGGTCTCTTCTCGGTGTTTTCTTCTTTGTTTTGCGGGGTTAGAAGCTTGTGGGTTCGCGGTTAGAGGGAACAAAAGGGTGTACCTGACCCTAGTGCATACGCCGTTATGGGTTCAACGATCATTAGTGTGCTGTTTGACCTGCACTCATAACTCTTGACAGCCCGTATCCTATGCTGATGAAGCTTTTGACGAAACGCCCTCTAGCCTTGCAAATGTTTATCTTGACTTGTGTAACGGTAGTTATTAAAGGGGTGCTTTTTGGGGTAGTAAGTGCCGTGGCCTGTAATTATTACAAGTCGCTAAGATTCCCTGATGGTAAGGGTTTTCACCCTTAGCGCAGCCTCGTGAGCGTGTTCTGGGAAGCTTAACAAAAGCGCTAACCTCGGACCTCTTGGCTACAGTGTTTTTGTGTCATCTCGCAGCCGCCCGCTAGCGCTTGGCTACCTTTCGAGCGAATCCTTTTCAATTTTCAATTGGCCCATTAGAATGATGCGATTTTCTATCTATTTTGATCTGACCCAGGAATTTGTTGAGCCTGATTGTAGGCCTGCAACTTGCCAAATAAATCTGTCCTCGGGTTAGGTTGGGAGGACACTTTCTGCAATCTTCTGAAGAGTTCTACTTCATCGGCATGCAGTTGCGAGGGAATTACTACTTCTATGGATAGAAGCAAGTCTCCGCCTCCCAAGCCCAGACCTTTTAGTCGGTAGACGCGTCCTCTCTGTGTGAGAGGCTGAATTTTCATCATTACCTTGCCGGCCGGCGTTGGTGCTTCGATTTCGGCTCCGAGAATAGCTTCGTACAGATTGACCGGAACTGTACAGGAAACATCCTTTCCGTGAACGCTAAAAAATGGGTGCTGCTGGAATTGCACCTCCACGACTAAATCTGCGTGCCGACGAAGCCTGGCATCATAGCGACCTTTTCCGAGTAGCTTAATCTCTTGTTTTTCGAAGGTTCCCGGAGCTATTTCCAAAACTTCTACCCGGTCGGCTTTAACCTGGCCGGAACCATGGCATTGCAAGCACTTGATTCGATCAACTGGCTTTTTGCTGAGACAGGCTTCACAAGGTTTGAAATCCTCGACCTTGACTTGCTTGCGTGATCCTTTGACGGCTTCTCTCAGAGTAACCTCGACGCTTGTGTGAGTATCAGCAAGATCATCTTTTAGTTTTGGTTCTTCGCCAGTTTTTGCTCCTGTAAGCTTTCCCCAGAGGTTTCGCAAATGACTTTTTTGCAAAAGTGGCATCTGCGCCTGGTCGTATTCTGCTCTCTTTTGCGGGTCGCCCAGCGTTTCCCAGGCCTCGGTGATGTCTTTGTAGAGCTTCACCATGGCGTCGGAGTCTTGGCTCGTGTAAGTCACATGAGGACCGTATTTGTCATACAGCTCCTGAAAGGCGGCTTGAATCTGCTGGGGACTTGCATCCGGAGATATGCCGAGAATGTAGTAATAGTCTTTTGCGCCGCTCTGTTGTTGTTTACTAGAGTCCATGTGTTATCCAAGAAACTGCTGAGTTATATTCTACAGCCCTGTAAATTAAGCGTGTCAGCGAGAATAGCTTAGCAATTCGGTGTGAAATATCAAGTAAAGAACATCCCTGAATTCCAGGAATGCTCTCCACGTTGACTGATTTTTCTTAGATTGCAGTCTAGCCGCACTTCGAATAGCCGCAAGATTGGCACATGTAGCAGCCATCTGCTTTTGCCCAATCATCTTGCCCACAGTGACTGCAGGCGCCCATTTTGAACTCCTCTTCGTCAACAAAAGTTGTAGGTGCAGATAGATCGCCGGCATCATTGGCGGTATCAGTGGGTGTCAGTCGTCGGGCAATCTTGCTATACCCTTTTCGATATTCAAGTATGGCTTTAGCTAGCCCGTCGCATGGCGATTGAATTACAGCTGGTTTGTTGGCATCGCCAAATTTGAAAAATGCCGGGTAGCCAGACTGAATATTGATTAGCTGTTGAACTATTGTGTTTTCAGCAATTGCCCGCTCTGATTCTCCAAACTGTGCTGCATACTGCAAAAACGCAGATGCGAGGCGTCCTACAGCTTCAAACAAGCCTGCTTCGATGGCTCCTGGTTTGCCCATGCGAGCATAGACTTCTACAAGTTCACCAGGATGATCTATCTCGTGATTCAGGCTGACATGCAGCGTGGAACCGCCGCCAGGAGAACCAACGCGAATCTTGTATGTGAGCCCAGAGGTTTCTTCTATGTTGATAGGGCGTTGTTCCTGGTGCCCCAGAAGTGAGAGTAAATCAGCTTCTGGTGCCATCTTATCAGCTGCAATTTGTTCAACTGGTTGGCTGAGGCGGCTGCCATCAGGGTAGAAGGTAACGTCCTTAACTCCCAGTTCGTACGCCAGCATCACGGCTTCGCCAATGGATTGGTCGCTCATGTCCGCGGGGATTGAACAGGTGTTTGAGACGGAGTTGAAGGCTTCGGGAAACTCCTCAGCTCCCTTGTGGATTGCTGCAAGATGTTTGATATATTTTTCTGGCTCGATTTCAATTCGAATTGGAAATGCCCGTTGCACCGCCGCAGGAACAGCATCAACACCTCTGCAAGATTTGTTATTGCTGCGAATGCGTTTCATCAGCTGAATCTGTTCGTCTTCTGTCGCCGGCCATGCTTTGTGTTTAGCCATAGCTTCGCGGAAGCCTGGTGCTACAAAGTCAACGTAACGTGAGCGCACTTTGCGTGAAAAAACTATTCCGTTATGGGGGTCAACGCCCCAGCTTGTCTGCAGTGCTTGCGCCAGGGTTCCGGTTGGAGCATTGTTGGTCATGCAGGAGTTGCGTACTTTCAAGCCGCGTTTTGCAAAGCGGCTTCCTTCCCATAAGGGATACACACCACGTTCTTTTGCCAGTTGCTCAGATGCTTCAACAGAGGCGCGCGTGAATTGTTTGTAGAGCTCTTCCACGCTTGAAAGCGCCATGGAATCACCAAATTCCAGTCCGAGTCGCGACAGATATTCTGCTATTCCAGCAAAACCACCGCCGTTGCGCCTCTCCATTCGAGTGGTCATATTTTGTGCTGGAATTGGATACCAGCTTACATCTGAGACATTGTCCATGAATCGTTGCATGATCTTCGCAATGTCTTTCATGCGCTGGGTGTTAAAACTGCCGTCTTCATTGAAAAGTTCTTTGTGCGCAGCGTGCATCGATGCTAAGTTGCAGGTTCCCATATAAACTCGGCCATCGCTACCTTTTCCTGCTGGCAGAAACTGTTCGCCGCAGGGGTTGCAGGTGTTCAAATCATAAATGTGATTGTTTGCATTTGCTGCATTGACGTGATCGTAGAATGCAATGCCGGGCTCTCCGCTGCTTTGCATACCATCTATGATGCGTTGGAACACTTCAGGCGCATACAAATGACCACGCACCGTCAGTTCGCTTTCTTTAAGTTCGACCTGAGCGTAATCAAGTCTGCGAGCTGCTTCTCTTGCTTCCGGGTAAATATTCAAGTCGACGGAATATTCCTCGTAGACTAGTTCTTTGCTTAGTTTGTTTACTTTTACCTGTCCGCTTTTCTCGTCTTTTACAGGCTTTCGGGGATCGTAAACTGCACCATTCCAGATCTGATTGTTGAATTTGACTGGGTAAAAAAGCCCATCGCGCACAGCATCCATAAAACCGGGCATTGCAAGCACGGTGATGTTGGTGTTCTTTAAATAGTTTTGTTTTTCGACAAATTCTGCGTATTGCTGCCCGAAACGGTGCTCTGCTTCAGTAAGTAACCGTTTCTTATAGTCCATATTTGCTTCGCCAGGAGCCTGCTTTATTTGCAAACGAAGCTCTTTGAATATTTGAGCCAGGCTCGGGCGCGGCACCAGGCGTTTCTTTTCGATAAAAAACAAAATGTCGGGATGATCTGAGTTGCGCAACTCAATCAAAGCGCCACCTCTGCGACCGCCCTGCGCTACTGCTTCCACGGCTTTTGCTATAGATTTTTCGTAGAATCTATCTGGTCCAGAAGCAGCAGCACCATTAGAAATTATGCTTGACCAGGGACGTAAGCTTGAGGTGTTCAAGCCCATGCCCATGGCAGCTTTCGCTGCAAGCGCTTCAATTTCAGCAGTCGTTTGAATGCCTTCAAGGCTGTCTTCGACAAAGGCCACACCGCAAGCCGCGAGGCAACCTTTTCCTTTAAGTTCGGTGGCGAGCTTGCCCATAGCAAGCTCATGTTCCGAGCCTTTCGCCTTTCCCTCTTTATCAACAACTTTTAGTGATTTCTTGCTGTATGCGCGTGAAAGCTCATCTGAACGAAGCCAGATTTCATCCTCTTTCATGCCTGCAAGTTGGCCGTGCGCCCAGTATTTCAGAACTCTCAAGGAAATCTCGGGGTCCGCATTTATGTTCCCTGGGGTGTTTGCCCAGAAGCGTTGTTTGCCTATGCACTCTGCAAAGGTTTTAGCCCAGTCAGTCACGGATGGGTGAATAATAGCTTCTTCGAAACTGAGAGCTACAAGCTCACTTGGACTCAGAGCGTATTTGAGTTCTGCGATTGCGTTTGCAAACGCGACACGATGAATAATTCCATTGAGATCTTCAATTGGCAGCCCCGTTTCAGGATGCCGTTTTGCATACAAGCCTACGAGCGTTTCCTGGGTTGACTCCCAGTATGAATCTGTATAGTCGCCAAAGCGGCTTAGTTTGTCGTTTTCTATTTCGGTTTGCTGCATCGAATCTGATTTAACAGGAGATATTGCCCTTTTTGAGGACTTGATAGTGAACATTTGCGCCCATTTCTAGTTAGATTATATCTAAATTTCGGATATACGAGACGAATTAAAGAGGATCAAGGGCTGTTGCTCTTGACATGTCGCGGTGAGGAACTCAACAAAAGATGGTTTTTCTGGACTTTGCGACACTAGATATAGTGTCACGATCTGGTCTTGAGGTTAATCTAAACACTAGCTACCTGTCAATTAAAACTTGGGTCTGATAAAGGTTCCCAGATTCGAAGCTTTTTGATCTTCCAGGCGCATCGCCACTGGTTCCAGATCTTTCGATACTGTGTATATACTTCAGGTTAACTCTGCTAGATGCTTGCTGAAAAACAGTTTTGAGTCTTTCGTTTGCAATTGACAGAATCGTCTAGCTTGAGTTCTTGCTTGTATCGTTCTTCGGAAATGGCTTTACCTCTGGCTGCAAGCGCATCTTCTTGAACCGTCCCCTGCTGCTGACGACATGCTGGTGGTGTCGCCCACGGTATCACGCATTATCAATGTTGCCTGAACCATATCAAGAGTCCCAAAGCGAAACTACCTGAGTTAGAATTGAACCCATGAAAAAACGAGTTATGTGCGTCTTTGGTACGCGTCCCGAAGCAGTAAAACTAGCCCCCGTCGTCCACGCGTTGAAGCGATCGACAGAAGTAGAACCTGTTGTGGTCTTGACAGCGCAGCATCGCGAGATGCTCGATCAAATGCTTCGCTGGTTCGAAATCGAGCCTGATTTCGATATGGATATTATGAAGCATGGGCAGACTCTGGCGGAGTTAACCTCAAGGGTTGTCGTGGGTGTTGACGAAATTCTTCAAAAAGTGAAACCAGATTTACTGCTGGTTCAGGGAGATACCACGACGGTAATGTCAGCCTCTCTGGCTGCCCATTACCAGAAGGTACCAGTGGGTCACGTCGAAGCTGGCTTGCGCACAGATGATCGCTATAATCCGTTTCCGGAGGAAATGGCTCGCCGCCTTACTACTCAGCTGGCATCAATTCATTTTGCTCCGACTGAAAGGGCTGTTGCTAATCTGCGCAAGGAAAACATCGTCCACAATGTTGTAATGACTGGCAATACTGTCATCGACGCCTTGCTCGAAACTGTGAAAAAGCTTGACCACACACAAGTTGACGAGAGTTTGTACGGTGCTGCCGATTTCGAGAAGTACAAGGTTCTCCTAGTAACAGCACATCGACGGGAGAACTGGGGCGACAGCATGTCGGAAATCGCTCATGCTTTGCGTCGCATTGCCGACCAGTTTCCGGAAGTGCAGATTTTGTACCCCATTCACAAAAATCCGATTGTTCGAGAATCAATGCTGCCTGTATTTGAAGGGCATCCCCGTTTGATATTGGTTGAACCGCTTGATTATGTCCCTTTTGTGCAGGCTATGCGCCGCTGTCATTTTGTTCTTACAGACAGTGGCGGCATTCAGGAAGAGGCGCCGACCCTGGGCAAACCTGTTCTGGTTCTCAGGACGAACACCGAACGTCCGGAGGCAGCAGATGCCGGAGTGGCTCGCATTGTTGGCGTGAAGCGTGAAGGTATTTTCGAGGCGGCTCGTGATCTTCTGGAAAATCCTGCCAGCTATTCCAAGATGTCCTCGGCTGTGAACCCTTTTGGGGACGGCAAAGCGGCAGAGCGTATAGTAAAAGCTGCAGAGTCTTTCCTTCTGGGCGAGGCAGTGCCAAGCTGCTGACCAGGTTGAAAGAAGCATTCAGCAAGCAAAAGGAAATGCTAAGGAAAAGATTTAGTGTCGCTGCAGGCGCTATGATCTCTATCTACCTACAGGCAGCGATAGCTTCTGCTTGGGAGGGGTTTTGAAGGAGAATAGATCTTGACTACTACAGCGTCTGAAAAAGAGGTTTTGCCTTACGCCGAATTCCTTGAAGGTGAACACCAGGACATTCGCAATTTAATTCGCGAGTTCGCTACAAACGAAATTGCACCGAAAGCTTTTACAGTGGACAAGGAAGCTAAATTTCCTGCTGAAACCTTCAAAAAGCTAGGTGAATTGGGCATGTTGGGTTTGCTGGTTCCTGAAGAATACGGCGGCACAGGCTCTGATTACCGCAGTTATGCTATCGCAGTTGAAGAAATTGGGCGCGCATGTGGTTCTACCGGTTTGAGCTATGCTGCTCATTGTTCGCTCGGCACCAAGCCAATCGTGCTCTTCGGCAGCGATGAACAAAAGAAAAAGTATTTGCCGAAGCTCGCTACCGGCGAGTACATCGGTGCTTGGGCGCTGACAGAACCAGGTACTGGCTCTGATGCATCAGCTCAAAAAACGACTGCAAAGAAAGTCGGCAATGAATGGGTTTTGAACGGAACCAAGCAGTTCATCACTAATGCAACTGATGCCGATATCTCCATTATCATGGCGATGACCGACCCCGGCGCAGGCAGCAAGGGTATCTCGGCATTCGTGGTCGAAAAAGGCACACCAGGTTTCTACGTAAGCAAAGTCGAGAAGAAGCTTGGAATGCGCGGTTCTCCGACAGCCAGTTTGACCATGGAAGATTGCAAAATTCCAGCCGGCAATATTCTCGGCTCACCAGGAGAAGGCTATAAGCAAGCTTTGATGACGCTTGAGGGCGGTCGCATCTCCATCGGCTCATTAGCGCTGGGTATTGCTCAGGCAGCTCTTGATGCGGCTTTGCAGTATGCCAAACAAAGAGAAGCTTTCGGTCAGCCTATCGGCAAGTTCCAGCTTATTCAAGCTTATCTGGCTGACATGGCTACACAAGTTAGTGCTGCACGTTTGATGCTCTATCATGCTGCGTGGATGAAGGATCACGGCAAGAGAGTTACACTTGAGGGGTCTCAGGCGAAATTGTTTGCTTCTGAAATCGCAAGCAAGGTCTGCAATCTCTGCGTTCAGATTCACGGTGGCTACGGCTACATTGAAGATTTCCCGGCAGAGCGCTTCCTGCGTGATGCAAAGCTTTGCGAAATCGGCGAAGGCACATCTGAAATTCAAAGATTGCTCATCGCTCGTCAGCTAGGACTCTAAGTCAAGCGCAAGCAATAATGGAAAGGGACCGCATTAGCGGTCCCTTTTTAATTCGGGGCTTTAGAGCAGGGCTCAAGCTATGACTCTGGAGTTTCTGAACCTTCTGAGTTTCCTTGCTCTTCTTTTTCCTCTTCTACAGACTCATCTTCACTGTTGCCCAGTTTCTTCATGAGCTCTTCCTCTTCTTCGCTCATCTGATTGCTGCTTCTGCTGCGGCGAAGAATAGAGCCGTATTTCACCTGTTCCATCAATGGAGCATCTGATTTGTGCTCGCCTTGTTCTGCATTCTCTGCAGACTTGTCTTCAGGTTTGCCAGCGCTTTGCTGTGGCTTGGAGCCCGGCGTCTGCGGCTTCTGTGCCGGTGGAACGGCGTTCCTGGCCATCTTTTGCTGGTCAAGAAACTTCTGTTGATTTTGCATTTGCTTGCGAGCCTGATCATCTGCTTGCTTTTGCTGAACTTTTCGTTCTTCGATAACGTGCTCTTGCTGTTGTTTGTAAATTACCTGTTGCTCTGGGGTCGGCTGTGGCACCTGGTTTATCGCCATCGGAATGACTTCAGGTGTCTTTTGCTCGTCGACAGAGCCTCGCGCCATTGTTTCAGGGGCTCCAGCAGGTGCTGTTGGTGTCATTTGTGGTGTTTCGTAGGCTGGCGTGAAAGCGCCACCCTGATTGGCCGAGAAGCCCATGATTGATGCGTCGTCTGCTGGGGCTGACGATTTTGCCAGGCTTTCGAAGCCGCCAGAAGCTTGTTGAGCGCTGCTGGCGTCTACCGGTTGCACGCTTGTTCCACCAGGAACATCAATCACTGACGCATCTTGCATCGACATAGGTGCTCCGCCAGCCATGTCTGGCGATACCATTGAGAAGTTTTGATAACCCTGTGAAGGATTCATCTGGTCCGCACCGCCACTGGTGGCGCTAGGAGGCGCGTCGGGAGATGTTGATTGGCCAAACAGATTAGCTGCAGGGTTGCTTGGGTCAGTGCTGCTCATTCCGGGAGGACCCTGGAATTGATTTCCACTGCTTGAGAAATTGCCTGCCAGTGAGCTGTCTGCTTGCGCTTTTATAGTACTGAGAGGGTCCTGATAATTGCCGCTTTGAGGTGGCAGTCCTGCTTGTACGTTGCTTGCATTGAGCGGATTTGAATGGGGGTCAAGTCCATGGCTAATCGGTGGTGCACCTGCCATACCTTCCTTGGCTGCCTGTTGTTGCAGCTGATTGAATTGCTGCTGTTGAGCGTTAAGCGCTTCGCCAGCCAACTGTTTGCCCATTTCTTGAGCCTTTTGTTGTTGTTGAGCGCTGGCTTCTTGAGCTAGTTGTTTCTGCTGCTCTTGAGCAAATTGCTTTTGAGTTTCTTGCGCCGCGTTTGCATTTTGCATTGCGGCACTCTGCATTGCTGCATTTTGGTTAGCCTGTTCTGCGTATGCTTTCTGTTGTTGCTCACCGAGCGAAATCTTCGTTCCATCAATGCTGCTGCTGCTGGAGAAACTGTTAGATACGTCGTTAGAGAAACTTCCTGCTCCCGCAATTCCAGGCAGACCAGCTAACCCTGATGGTACGTCTATCTTAGGTGGGTCGATGCGATCTAGCTGTGGTGGCGGGCCGGCGTCAACAGCGACTCCATAATTGCCTCGTGCGTCAAGCATAGAGCCACCAGAACTCGGTATGATTTCGGGAACATTGCCTGGGGCGTCTGTCTTAGGCTCTGTCTGCGGCGGCAGCTCGTTTTTCTTCTCGCCGCCCTCACCCTTAGGCCGGTCTCCTGACAGAGATGAGCTGTGGTTGGGGTTGTGTGACATAGCCGTAGTGCTTGGGCTGTGTGGAGCGTCCTTGTGACTTCCTTTTGATTCACCACCAGGATGTCCGCCACCTTTGCTCGGTGAACCACCGTGTCCGCCACCACCACCTTTCTGTCCACCGCCTTTGCCTCCACCGCCGTGTGCTGCTTTTTCAGCCATTTTTCCGGCTTCAGCTCCAGCTGCTTTGACCAATCCAGCAAAGTCGAATGCGAACTTGACGCAAGCCGTTGAGAGGAAGTTCAACGCTTCCATAATGACGGTGCCTGTGTCATCTACTCCGCGGAAGCATGCCATAAGTAGAATGGTTGTGTTCCAGAAAAGACTCCAGAAGCAAATTGTGATTACGCCCTCGCACCAGTTCGGGAATGCTTCACGTAATTGCTTCACCGGCCAGACCCAGAGGGCAGCCATGATAGGTCCTACGAACCAGAGATAATAGAGGTAGCACATCTGGAAGGCACATAGAATGTTCCAGGTCATCGCTAAGCCTGCTCCCATGCCATTGTAAGCCGCACGTTGCGCGTTTACAGCATATGGCACTTTTTCGTTTGCCTTGGATTCAGGAGCCTGGTACAAACCAGCGCAAGGATCTTCGAGCTTAACGTCCACATTCGCGCCTTCGAATTTGGCACGGGCACTGTTGCCCTGTCCTTGCATTTGACCAGCTTGCTGCGGAATATGTCCGAGGTTTTCCGTGGGCAGGCGGGTGCCAAACGCGCGTATGTGTGCGCACATGGCGTCTCTGTACATGTCTGAGCCGAATATTTGTGAATACTGCGATTGAATCGTGTAGGCAATCGAGTTTGAAACGTCAATACCATAATTGACGATGAGGTAGGTTCCCGGAATGAGGAAGATGGCTACGATTGAGCGTACCAGGCCCTCAACTGGGCTGATTTCGCCGAAGATTGGGAAGCCCTGAGCTACAGTTGCTTTTGCCTGTGTTGCAATAGCTCCTGGCAAAAGCAGCAAGACTGCCATCGGCATGAAAAGCTCGTTGCGAAGACGGTTCCATTGATTACCGGAGTTTGCTGTGAAGTTTTCCAGGTATGAGCGAACGAAGTCGATTGCACAACTTGCCTGCTGCTTCTCCATGTTTGCGGAGTTGTCTGCGTTCTGCTGTGTTTGAGTGTTTTGGACTTCTTTTGCCACCTGTAGCCAGGAGTTAGGTTGAAACAATGATTCAATAGCGGCATCTTGCGCAACTGTTCTGATCAAAGCAACTTCGGCTGCTGTTGCAGGTGTGCCACCATTTTTTACCTGGCTTGGCATCTGGGCCCAAATCGATTTTCCGGTTTGTGAGCCTGCAAACGGCGCCATATTGGCTGGAAAGGGGGGCTGCGTAAACGGCCATGTCATTCCTGCAATCATATTCAAGTTGTTTTGATTAGTAACTTCGCTACCGTTGCCGTTGTTCACGTGCTTGATGCAACCGCCAGGCCATGATTCGTCAAGTGAACCTGCACCTGCGGAGAATTCTTTTGCGGCTTCATCCTGGTTGCTTTGTGGTGAAGCCATGCCAGTTCCGCCGCCTTCAACGCCAGCCCCGCCACCGCCGCCACCACTGCCGGTGCCTGTGGGTGGAAATGGATTGAATGGAGGAATTCCTCCCCCTGGGGTGCCAGGATTGTCCGGATTAGGGTTCGTAGGGTTGCCTGTCCCTGGAGGTGTGCCTGTGCCGGGAGGGGTTCCTGTGCCAGGAGGGGTTCCGTTGTTTGGAGGGGGATTGCCTCCCGGTCTGCCTGTGGGATTTCCTGGATTGCCGCTTCCGTTGTTGTTGTTGTTGTTGTTGTTGTTGTTGTTGTTGTTGTTGTTGTTGTTGTTACCGTTGTTCTGGTTGAAAGCGCCACCAGGTACGATGTTTACATCGTCATCATTTTGATTCTTATTCTGCCTGGAATTCTGGGACTTGCTGAGGTTGCCGCCATAACCGAGACCGCCAAAGCCACCTAGACCTTTCTTTGTCGCGCCTGCCGTCTCACCCAAATCTTGAGTGCGCGGCTGTGACACGTGGACTGTATCAACCTTCTCCTGTGACCAGGTTGCAGGTGCTAATAGAGCCAGAGCCGCCAGCGCGAGAATTGTAGGTTTGCTTCGTTTGAGGTCAATCATTTTTGTGGTCCTGATGTTCTGGTTACTTTTATTACTGGGAATCACAATTTATTAGTAGTGAGAACCTGCTGGTCCGTGACTTCCGCCTGGCTCTTCTCCTCCGGCATCGGTTGCAGTTGAATTTCCTCCGGTGTCTTTGCCACCCTGCGGATTTCCTCCCTTACCTTTCGAGCCACCTTTGCCGGCGCCGCCAGCGCCACCGCCACCGCCTTGCTGGGCTTTGTCCAGCACCTGGCTTACAACTTCTCCTGGTCTAAACTCGAACGGCTGGAAAGGCACCATAACGAGAATGCCCATGAATGCTGTGTAATAGTACATTTCGTAGTGACTGGTAGCATCTATGCCGTTTTGCAATCGAATGGCCATACACATAAGAACTATGCACCACCAGAATTTCCATAGCGAAAGTACGATTACGCCATCAAGCCAACTTCCAAAAGCTCGTTTGAATAGGTCTCTCCCAACAGCTGCCGGCCAGGCGTAGAGCGCAGCGGCAATGGGACCCATCAGAAAGAGATAGCACATCATTACTATTTGAAATCCGCCCAGGACTTCAAGCCCCTGCGAGAGCATGGCGTTGATGGTGTTGAATGTATTTTGAACAGTTACGTTTAAGTCATTCTGCCGTTCTTGCACTACTGACTTTGCTGATGTGCCCATCAGCTTTCCTTGATTGGCAGAGACATTTTTGATGCAGCCATCATTGTTCTTTGGGTCACTAGCGTAAGCTTGTTCTTTGACCCAATCCATCAGTGTTTCAACTTGAACACGTTTTGCGACTGGATCTGTCAGGGCATTCCCAATGTCTATGCAATAGCTCACAGCTAGCTGGGTTGCGGGAATCAGGAAGATTGCCATAATGGCTCTGAAAATTCCCATGAAGGGGCTTGCCGTGTCATCATCTTGAATATTCAAAATGCCGAATGCGATCAACGACTTGACTTGAGTGAGTACTGCCCCAGGCAGCAAGAACAAAACCGCCATAGGGATGTAGCACTTTTTGTACATTTGCTGAACCATCCAAATCACATTCGATTCTTCCTTGAATGCTTGAGATGAGGAACATGGGACTGCTGCGTCTTCGTTGGCAACATTAATGAGTGGAACTTTCATTTGGGTGAAAGCATTCTCGGTGTTTTGCTGAGCACAATTTGCCTGGTTGTCGGAGTTTTGTGCATTCTGCGATTGCAGCACGCCTTTTGCTACCTTCGCCCATCCTCTCGGGTTCGGAACTTTTTGTGCAAAGTTGTCTGCATTAGCAGCTTCAATTCCTGCTTCCTGGCTGGCAACGGGAATCAGCTGAGATGCTGCAACTGACGATCCGTGTGCTGATTGCCCGGATGCGCCTAGTTCGAGCCCTGCCGGCACCAGTGTGTTACCGATGGCGCCGAGATTGTGTTCTACATCTTCGGCAGTTCCGATTCTTGGGCTCTGTTCCAAAAACGGTTTGCTCTCGATTGTGGTACCGAAAGCGGAAATCATGGTACAAATCGAGAGTCCCTTGCCTTTAACAATAGCGCTGCAGGGTTTTGTTTTTGTGCTTGACTGATTTTTTTCTTTGATTTGCTGTCCTGTCGAGGCACTTCGAACCGATTGCCCCATTTGTTGCCCTGAGCGGTCGGGCGGTCGCTGATTGTCGGTGCCGATTTCTTCTCCACCTGCCCCAGAGGAATCTTTTGTATGCTTGTCTGCCTCGAACGCCTTTTCGTCTGAAGGGCGGTTATTGCCCTTCGACTCTTTCACGTTACTCACCGGAGTGGGCGAGGTCTGCTCGAGAGGTGGCAAGTCCGCCGCCTTTGTGCTGTGTGTTGTCAAAAGAAAACAGCTCAAAAGGCTCAGAATTGCGCACAGTAGACGTTGGCTTGTGTTTGCGAGCATGGTTTTGTCCTGCGTAGGGCAAGGGATATTAGATGAAACGTTAGGCAGGTTTAAGTTTGACGTTTTACCTATTTTGAGCTTTACGGAAAAGTCGTTGCAATTAGCCCGCTTATTGAAAATTCATGGGCAAGCGGTCAGGATTAGCTGCCCAGAGGCAGAATTCCTTAACGATAGTCATATAGTCTATCGCTTTTGCTCTAACTTGGCTGGTAAAAGCAATCATGGGAAAATCGAATGGTGGGTCAAGCTAAAAGCAAAACTTATCTGCTGAAATCAATGGTTCTGGCTCGAGGGCTGGCTGAACTGACTGTGCTGCTTATTTTGGTATTGCTGGCCCCAGGGCTTCTACTAGCAAATCAGTTTTTTAATCTGCACGTGCTGGTTCAAATCACCGTCTGCATTCTGGCGCCCCTGGCGCTGCTTGGTATGTGGGGGCTTGGTCAAATTCCGTTCAAGCTTGTGCTTGATGATTCTGCCTTGAGCACAATCGCTCTGTTTAAAAGAGAGCGTATGGAATGGGAAAAGATGCTTACCTTGAGGCAGGGTAGCAAGATTGGATTCAGGCGATATCAAATAAGGTGTATTGAGGGCGAACTTAGCTTCCCCTGTATGTTTGGAAAGATTGAAGAGCTGCTTGATGAAATTCGCAGTCGTTTGCCCAATCGTGGGCGTAGTATCACAGGTGATGCACAGGTATTTTGTTTGCCAATGATGGGCTTCGCTTTCGAGCTAGGAAAGCTCTTCTTGCAGGCTGTGTTTTCCATCTTGTTTTTTTGCTTTTTCTTTTCGCAGTTAAAATCGGGCACTAGCTCTAAAGAAGACTTGCTGATAGTGGCGATTGCGGCTTTAGCGTTTGTAGCTTCCGTTATCTGGAAAATTGCGCAGACCTTTCGTTTTCCGCACCAGGTGGAGTCGAGTCCGCTTGGGTTGCTCATGAAACCAGCGTTTAGCAAGGCTGAAGGACGCCTGCTTTCCTGGAATGAAATTAGCGACATTCACCCGGCTGGCATCCTCTATCCGGATGGTGTATTCATTAGCTCCAAGAAGCAGAAGTACCTGGTCTCCAGTGCTCTAGAGGGTTTTGACGAACTCTGTGAAGAGATAAGAGCTCATGTGAATCTGGTCAAAAAGGCAGGGTAAGAGCGCTCAGCGTGGGCTGCCGTGTTCGGAAGCTTGCTTGAACCAGCTTTGAATAATTTGTCGGTGTAAGTCAAAAGCAATATTTGCTGGCAATTCATGTTGTTTAAAGCAGCCGACTTCACTTGCATCATCACCAGCCATTAGTTTTCCACCAGTGGGCAACGCTTCGTAGAACATAATTACGACGTTGATGCCCCTTCCCGGAGCACCAGCATCAAGCAATCTCGAGACGCGAACCTCTAGCCCGGTTTCCTCAAAGACTTCACGGCATGCTGACTCTGCCGGGTGTTCAGCAGCTTCAATAAAACCACCAGGCAAGCACCAATCGCCGATAAATGGTTCGAACTTTCGACGAACCAGAACGATGCCACCATTAAGAGGAATGACTGTCGCAGTAACTGGTTTTGGATTATTCCAGTGCACAAAATCACATGAGGCGCAGGCTATGCGACTGCGTCCTCCGATTTCCACGGTTTTGAGTTGAATTGCGCAAAAGGGACACGATTTCAATGAATGATCCTCAACATTTCTCTTGATTGTAACGGGCTTTGAATTGCAATGCACGGTTTTATTATTTTGTTTGATTCTTAAAACCCTTGTCTACATTGCTTCAGCGGGCTGATAACTTGGATATATAGAATGATTCAATTTCCGACGCTAGTCTCAATTGCAATCGGTATATAAAATTGATGCACTTGAGCTATTGGCTTGTTACGTTTCTGTGGCTGCTTTTAATAGCTTTTCGGAAAATGCGCTGCGGATTTGTTTAGAAAATAAATAAGTCAAGAGGTGCAAAATCACAAACTTAGATCATAATTATGTCCGGTGAATATCCGTTGGAGACTCGGGAACTAATATGAAGCAGAAGCGCAGCAAATCAGAGCTTAACGAAATGAGCGATAAACTGCAAACTCAAGCTAACACCAGAAGTGGTGGCAATTTAGATCAATCGGAAAAGGTTACAGGTAAAAATTTAGACTGCGCCTCTGGTGTATGTGTAGTTACCTGGAAGCCAGATTCCATCAAGCGTTAAACTTACTATCTCCGCACAAATTAACTTTCATTGGTTCTGGCAAATTGCTCGAATTGTAGTCCATCCATTTTGGGTGGACTTTCTGTTTCTGATAAAGTAATCGCAAGATTGATCCCCAAAAGCTTCATGACTGTTGTCATTTTGGCTCTGTCTTTTTTGAATTACCTCATCTAATTGATGAAAGAACAAAGACAGTGTTCATTGAAAAAGAGCAGGAACGAATTCCTGCTCTTTTATGAATGCCGGTTATTATCAGGCTTACGCGATGGTTACTTCGTCGCAGAGGTAAACATCTTGAATTGCGTTTAGCAGGCTGATTCCATCTTTCATTGGTTTTTGGAAAGCCTTACGTCCTGAAATTAAGCCCATTCCGCCAGCTCTCTTGTTGATTACAGCCGTGGTTACTGCTTCATTGAGGTCGTTGCTACCAGATGCGCCACCAGAGTTAATCAAGCCAGCGCGTCCCATGTAGCAGTTAATTACCTGGTAGCGGGTCAAGTCGATTGGGTGGTCTGTTGTAAGTTCAGAGTAAACGCGTGCGTCGGTCTTTCCAAACTTCAGTGCATTGAAGCCGCCATTGTTTTCTGGAAGCTTCTGTTTGATGATGTCAGCTTCGAGGGTGACGCCGAGGTGGTTAGCTTGGCCGGTCAGGTCAGCGGCGACATGGTAGTCGGTATCGCCAACTTTGAACGAGCCGTTACGAAGATAGCACCAGAGAACTGTTGCCATTCCGAGTTCATGAGCTTCATGGAACGCCTTAGCGATTTCTTGAATCTGACGTGTTGACTCTGGTGAACCAAAGTAGATTGTTGCTCCAACAGCTACTGCACCCATTTCCCATGCTTCACGAACGCTTCCGAAAGGAATCTGATCGAACTTGTTTGGGTAGGTCAGGAACTCATTGTGGTTCAACTTAGCGATGAAAGGAATTTTGTGAGCGTATTTACGCGCGACCGATCCAAGAACGCCGAAGGTTGAAGCAACTGCGTTACATCCGCCTTCGATGGCGAGCTTGACGATGTTTTCTCCATCAAAGTAAATTGGGTTTTTAGCGAAAGAAGCACCACCAGAGTGCTCGATGCCCTGGTCAACTGGAAGAATTGAGAGATAGCCGGTGCCTGCGAGGCGTCCTGAATTGAAGAGGGTTTGCAGGCTCATCAATACACGCGGATTTCTGTCAGACTGAGAGACCACTCTGTCTACAAAGTCAGCTCCTGGCAAATGCAGAAGGTCTTTGGAAACGGTCTTGCTGTTGTGTTCAAGGTAATATTTAGCCTTGTCTCCGAGTGCTTTTTCAATACTGTTCATTTCTGTCATAACTGGCATGTGCGACGACTCCGTCTGTCATAGGAATTCCTGACAGACTACAACATTGGTCAGCCGGAACGCCGGATGATCACAATAGTTCAATTTTCTACTTAATGATTGTTTGTTTAGTGCCGGCCTTTTTCGCCGGTTGACAACTCGAGCAGAACTCCGCCTGTTGATTTCGGATGAACGAATGCAATTTCAGCCCCACCTGCGCCGATTTTGGGCTCGTCATTGATGAGTTTGACCTGGGCAGATTTCATTGTCGCCAGTTCGCCATGGATATCATCAACACCCATGCAAATGTGATGTAGTCCGGGACCCTTGTTAGCAATGAATTTGCCGACCGGGCTATCGGCTGATATGGGTTCAAGCAACTCAATGTGTGTATTGCCGGTGTCCAGCTTAGCTACGCGCACACCTTGTTCTTCGACAGTTTCTATAGAAATGCAAGGCAGTCCCAGAGACTTCTGATAGAAGTTGAGCGCTTCTTCCAGGTTCGGGACTGCAATGGCGATATGATCTAATCGTTTCAAGGCTTCAGTTTATGGAAGACCACCACGAGCTGGTCCTGGTCCAAAACCGGAATATCTTTCCCACGCTTGGTTCCAGCCGTTGAACAAATGCCATTGGTTAGCTTCGTTGTATTCTGGCCAGAGGACGCTGGCTCGAGCCAGCTTTTCTACGTTTGATACTGTGTCCCACGGAGACCACTGTTGACCGCGCCACTTGTAATCATAGTAATGACGGTTTAGGTAATCAGTCAGGTTATTTGTGCTGTCGATTTGCAGCGTATATGCCTGACCATCTGGTCGGACATAGAAGTATGGATTTTCCGAAGGCGGTGTGATCAAGTGATCTGGGTTTGGACCCGGGGCTTCCGGATAAGTGATGCCCGCAGCAATTGCTCCGTTGGCACAACAAAGAGACAGTGCGGTAAACGTTAGGGTAAGCAGTCTGCGAATCATTTTAGTAAGTTCCTTTCTCTAGGAAAGTGATGAGAGCTAAAGGTAAATTCCTGGCACCGGTTTTCAAGAATTGATGCGGGGATATCTCCAACAATAATACGATGGTTTCGCCGAAAAAGGGAGCAGGTTTAATCGCAATCTTAAAAGGTTGGCCGTGTAAGGTTGCCATTAAGCAGGTAAACTTTCCTATGTGTCAGCGGGCCGACTCGCAGTAGTCAAGCGACTTTGAGAGATTCGGCTTCATATTTGGAAATTTGATTGGAATCTTAAAAGCTTTCCAGATGCACTGTTAGGAGTAACTTTGACCATGAACCGAAAGGCAATTAAAAAGACAATTAAAACAACGCTTGCCAGCATGACAACTCTTTTGGCTGCTCAAGCCGTTCTGGCTGCAGACGGAACTGTGTTACCAATTAAAAAGATTTCTGCAGGGGCTGGTCAAGAAATTGTCATCGAATTCGCTGCCAAGTCTTTTCCGACTACACCGATGGTGCTTGATGTACCAGGTCCCAATCACCGCGTAGTCATTGACCTTGGAGACGCAAAGCTCGACAAGGGTACTGTTGCATCTCCGGAAGAGCTGACAAAAATGATTTCGAAAGCGATTCCTTTCGTTAAGGCAGTTCGCTACCAAGAGCTTGAGAATGCCCCCAAGCCTACTGCACGCATCGTTTTAGCGCTTCCAGAAGAAGTTAAAGTGAAACCACGTGTGGTGAAACTTGAAGAGGGTGTTGTAGTGGTCGGATTCTCCGATCAGCCCATTCCAGTGGCTAGCCTGCAAGATGCTGACCCAGCGCCAGCAGTCGACAGTCCGAAACCAGACAAAGAGAATGCCACTGCTGATAACACCACGAGCGTTACTCCGGGCGAAAATGGAACCGTAAAATTAGAAGACGGAAAAGTCGTAAACGCTAAGCTCGAGTCCGTCAAGCGATATAACAAGGCTGTTCAATTGCATCTTAGTGGAAAGCTCAATGATGCAATTTCTGCGTACAAGGAAGCGCTTGAAGTAAACGCTAATCTGGCTGAAGCTCACAGCAACCTTGGTCTGATTTTCAACCAACAACATAACTATGCACAGGCACTTTCTGAGTTCAGAAAGGCACTGGCTATCAATCCTAAAGATGCCATCACATATAATGGCATTGGTGCTGCTCTCAGAGCCGAGCATGATTTGCAAGGCGCAATCAAGAACTGGCAGACCGCTGTTTCGCTTGACCAGAAGCTCGCTACAGCCCACTACAATCTTGGAACTGCCTACGAAATCGATAAAGATTACGACAAGGCGCTCGGTTCTTACAGACTTGCAGTGAAAAATGACTACAGGCTCGGTGAAGCATACTACCGCATGGGTCTGATTCTTGAGCGCAAGCACAAGATGGAAGAAGCAGCTGAGCAGTTCAAAGAATCTTTGAAGATCTCCAGCGATTCCGAGTACAGTGAAGATGCTCGTCAGCGGCTGGTGTTTCTCCAGGGTAAGAAAGGCAAGACTCAGTAAGAATGGGAACTGTCGTAGGGCGGGATGAACTGAATGCCCTCGGTGAAAAACTCAGAGCCGAGGGCAAAAAGGTAGTAAGTACTAACGGTTGTTTCGACATTTTGCATGTCGGGCACTCGCGAATTTTAGCGGAGTCTCGGGCTCTGGGTGATGTGCTTGTCGTTGGATTGAACAGCGATTCTTCAGTCGCAAAATTGAAGGGACCTTCGCGACCTATCAACATGCAAGATGATCGTGCTGAACTTCTGGCAGCTCTTTCGGCGGTAGATTATGTCACGATTTTCGACGAGGACACACCGGTTGAGTTTCTGAAAGAGCTTAAGCCCAATATTCACGTTAAGGGTGCGGACTATAAGCCTGAAGACTTGCAGGAGACACCGGTTGTTCGGTCTTTTGGTGGAGAGGTTGTAATTCTGCAACTAGTGCCTGGTCGCAGCACCAGTAATGTTGTCTCCAAGATTCAAGCGCCGTCCTGCTAGTTACTCGCTCCTGATATTCGTTCCCTTCGACATCGGATCTCGGGGCAAATCATCCTGCCGGCATCGAAGGATCGCGTTTGTCTGCTGTCGCGACCCCTGACCTGGGGCCGGCTGCGAAGGACCCGTAGGGGACCTAGTGATATTTTTTTGCTTAAGTGGCTCTCAAAAAGCTTGATCCTGAGAGGAAGAGCGAGGTTAGCGCTATCTTGGCAACATGTAAGCAAAGATTGCAGGACGCCGCAGTGGCTCAGTTTCGCTAGATATTCCATGCCAGATTAGCAATTTCTATCCCTGGGGTAAGCGGGCAGGTCCGCACACCCTTGCTTATCAAGAGCAGGGCGTACTAGGGTGTGGGCGTTACTCTCTATCCACCTTCTGAACACACCGTCTCAGTAAAAACATTCAAGCACCTGTCTCTCTAGCTCTAAATACTCAGCGGTTCGCTGTGTAGCGGAAGACAGGCTTTTGTGTTGGGTGGACTTGAGTTGTTTCTTCGCGTCTTGCACCTGTTTTGCAGACGTTCTCTCAACCAACAAGAGGAGATTTGTTATGTCTCGTCATCGCGTAACCCCCTTTGAGGAGCTTCCTGGCATCGGTCGTCGACGCCTGGAGACCTGGGCCATGACCCTGGCTGGCTTCCTCATGATGGGCGGCCTCATCACCGCTGCCCTCTACCTGTTCCAGTCGTCGTTCGAGTTCAAGCTCGGCTTCTGGGTCGCCTACCCGCTTCTCACCGTCGCCGGCTGGTGGTTCAGCGACAAGATCTCGCTGTACATCATGAAGTGCACCCCCGCCGACCCCAACAACCCTCGCGACGCTCGCCTCCTGGAGATCGTCGACCGCGTGTGGAAGAAGTCGGGGCTCAAGTTCAAGCCGCCGGTCTACATCTCGGACAACCCGCTGCCGAACGCTTTCGCCACGGGCCCGATTCACCGCAAGGCTGTCGTCGCCGCCACCGCCGGACTCTTCGAGTGCGGTATGACCGACGAAGAGATCGAGGCTGTTTTCGCGCATGAGCTGGGCCACGTCGCCAACTACGACGTCGGCATCAACTCGCTCATCTCGATCATGTCGTCGTTCTTCTTCATCGTCGTGGACAGTGGTGTTCGCGCGTGGATCGGCACGCTGAGCTGGTTCAAGCGTCTGCTCGGCATTCGTGTCGAACAGCGCGTGCTGCCGGCCATCGTCTCGAACATCCTGATGTACGTCATCTTCTGGGCGACCCAGCAGATGACCAAGCTCATCCAGATGTTCGTGGTCCGTTCGCGTGAATCCGGCGCCGACGCCACGGGTGCGCACTTCACCGGCAACCCCTGCGCCCTGGCCAGCGGTCTGCTCAAGCTCGTCGCTTACGTCGAGAAGCACCGTCCGAAGGGGCGTGATGCTGAAGCGTATCGTGTCATGCGCGTCTGCATGACCATCGATCCGATCTTCGACGCCATCGCGGAAGAGCCGGCTCCGAAGTCGCTCTGGCAGAAGCTCGTCGCGTTCTGGAAGTACCTCCAGCTGACCCACCCCCCGGTTGCTGACCGCGTGTATCAGCTCGAGCGCATGAACGGCGGACCCTGCCCGCTGCCGAAGGTCTAATCAATCTCCGGTTTGGCTGAACAAGTCAAACTGGCTTGATTAAACCGGCAAGTTCACAGGCTGATTGGTGCGAAAGCATCAATCAGTTCTGTGGACTTGTTTTTCGCTTTTGTTATACTAAAGCACATAGTATAACTCTGTGCTTTTGAGTCAAATTCTGGAATAATTGATTTTCAGAGCGTTTGATTTGTGGTGTGAAAAGTAAGATCACAGTAGCGGAAATTATTCTATCCCTGGCGCCAGCAATGTCCACTTTGGTGCTGGTCGAGGGGGTTTTAGTTTTGCTCGGATGGGGACTGCAAATCGAGTTTTTCAAAAATCCCTTTCCTAACGAAACACCCGTTGCTTTCAGTACAGGACTGTGTTTCATTTTGACCGCGCTGGCGCTAATTTTTATGCGGGTCAAAAAAGAGTCGCTAGCAAAATGTAGTTCTGCTGCCTCTATTCTCGTCTGTAGTGCCATTTGTGCTCACTATGTGATTGGCACCTTCGACCTCGATCAATTTTTCAACGGTTCCGGCATGGGGTTATTTGGTCCAAATCGAATGTCTCCAACGATTCTCTTCTCGTTCTTGATTGTTGATTCTTGCATGTTCATGAATCGCTCAAAGCAGCAGCGCGTAATTGATTTCTTGATGCTTTTTGCCAATGTTTTGTGCCTAACCGCATTGACTGCGCATTACTTTGAAGTACCTTCATTGATGCGTATCAGCACGCTGATTCAGATGGCAACTCCTTCTGCTCTAGCAGGGCTACTGATGTCCTGGGCGTTTCTCTTTCTGGAGCCTGATAAGGGCATGATTAGTGTCCTGAGTGAAGAGGGCGCGAGTGGCAAGTTCGTGAGACATTTTCTTGTGCCGGCAATTTTTGTGCCGCTGATTTCTGGAAAAATTTTCTTGCTGGGACTTCAAAGTGGTCTATATGATGTGGCACTGGGAACGGCTCTGGTCGCGCTTTTCGTAATATGCTGCATCGCCGGCGCAATATGGAGTGTGGCGGGCTGGCTAGACCATGCTGAGAAAGAACGAATTCGTGCTCAAGAAGACGCTATCAGCAGTGCGCAAAGTTCAAAGGCGATATTGGACGCTTCGCCGGTAGCTCTCTCGATGATTGATGTGGAGGGAAACATTATTGAATGGAACAAAGCGGCTGAGCGACTTTTCGGCTGGACTCGAGACGAAGTGATTGGGAAGAAATTCGATTTTACGGTGGCACCTTCAGAGCGTGAGATTCATCTCGCGAACGTAAATCAATACAAGACAACTGGCACTAACAAGCAGCTGAACCAGACGCTCGAAATTCAAATGGTTCGCAAAGACGGCACTGAATTTCCAGGAGAGTGCATTCCCTTTGAGGTCAAATCCGAAGGCAAAATTATGCTTAGCGCCTTTATGCAAGACATTTCTGCCCGCAAAGAAGCTGAGCAGCGTATCAATGAATTTATTTCGACCGTTTCGCATGAATTGAGAACTCCCCTTACTTCGATAAAAGGCGCTCTGCGCCTCATTGAAGGAGGAATCGCCGGTGATGTCTCGGATGATGCATTGGCGCTGGTGAATGTTGCTACAACAGAAACAGAGCGGCTTATTCGTATCGTAAATGATATTCTCGATCTCAAGAAAATTGAGGCAGGGAAACTTGAATTGCGTTTTGATGACGTGGAGGCAATCAACGTTCTAAATGACGCACTTGAAGGCATCGATGGAATGGCAAAGGAGTTTGGCATCGAGTTGAAAAATGACACGATGATCGCTTCAGGAACTTTGCATTGCGACAAAGATCGCATAATTCAAGTTCTGCATAACTTGATTTCAAATGCGATCAAGTTCTCGCCAGAGGGAGAAACTGTTACTCTGCAGCTTTCCGAAATTGATGAAGGACTCAAATTTTCTGTTAAAGATCATGGCAGCGGAATTCCAGAAAGCCAGGCGCATAAGCTTTTTGGACGCTTTCAGCAGCTTGACTCTTCTGACACACGGCAACAAGGCGGCACTGGCCTTGGTCTTGCTATTTCTAAGGCAATCATCAAAGAACATGCCGGAACCATCGGGTTTGAAAGCGTTGTTGGCGAAGGCAGTGTCTTCTGGTTTACGCTTCCAGCTAAGCAAGTGAAGTCGCTAAAGCCAGGCGATTTGTCAATCAGGACTTGATTGCTTTGCGAAACAGCTTGTCTAGCCGTTCTGATGCTTCTTTTGCGGCAGTGAGAACTTCTTCGTGCCCACCAACAGCTTCATCAGGTTTCCAGACATTTGTTATCACAGAAATTGCTGCGGCTCGAGTATTTGTTCCGTTGCAGGTTAGCAGTTCGGGAACGGTTGACATACCAACAGCATCGCAATGCAGGTATTTCAGCATTTCGATTTCAGCAAGAGTCTCGTAGTTCGGTCCCAGTAGCCCAACGTATGTTCCGCTCTGCATCAGGCGGAATTGCTTGTCTTCTTTGCTGAGGGAATTGGCTGTTTGTAGAATATGGTCAGTCAGCTGATTAGTGCAATTGACTGTTGCTTTTCGCATCTGCGGAAGCAGACCGCTTGTGCGATAGGAAGAATTCAGATGGTCGCGGTAGCCCGTCAGCAACATTAGATCGCCTACGCAAAAATTTTGATTGATACCACCAGCGGCATTGGTTAGATAAAGATTTGGGACGCCCCATTCAACTAAGACTTGTGTCGGCAATGTTACTACGTCCCAGGAGTGCCCTTCATAGAGATGGAAACGTCCGCGTAAGACTGCAACTGTGTTTCCATCTACTTTACCTACGGTTATGGCACCTGAATGACCAACGACTCCAGGCGATATGCCGAAGACTTCCTGAAATGTGACAGAGCGACTTTCCTCAAGGTTCTCGAGTACTTTGACCCCAGACCCTAAGACTATTGCAGCTGAGGGCGTTTCGGGGCAAAATTGGCGCAAGAACTGAACTGCTTCTTGTACAGGTTTTGCTGCTACTTTCTCCATTACTTTGCTCCTGTAAGTTTCTTTACTGCGGCCAACTGCTCTGCGTTGAGCTGAACTCCCTCTGGGAGTACAATTCCCAAAACCTTCCAGCCTGCATGTGCTGCCACCAGCATTGATGGCACAAGATTGTAAGAGCAAGCATTCGCACCTATGTCTTGCAGCAGGCTCAAATCTTCCGGAGTTGGCTTAACTCCTTCTTTTATCCCGGCGACAACTACTCTTTCGGCATTATCCCAACATTCATTCAGATAAATGCCCTGGACGATCGGAAATCGTTCTCCGATAGGATTATTTGGACCGACAAGAGGATTGTCGCCTGTCAAATTGATATGGTCGGTGACAATCTTGGCAGCGGAAGACTTAGGTCCTATCTCGCGGTCAACAATGACCACTGCTTTAGCACCGTTGCGGGTGTCTCTGATCAGGTCAACAAATTCACTCTGAAAGTGTGGCATCTGTTGGAAATCTTGCAGGGTTCCGGTGTAATCGACCATTCTTGCGCCCCGGAAAGCAGCTTTCATGTTTTCTGCCATTTACGCTACCTCTGTTAATTGCGGAATGAAGGAATCGCCGTGTGAAGCGGGCATGCCGAACCATCCCGACAGGCTTGCGGCTATGTCGTAGAAACCCTTTCTGATTCCTACATTTCTATTTTCTTTTGCAATAGCTTCAAGTGATTTTGAATATGCAAGAATCGGAACATATTCTCTAGTGTGGTCGCTGCCCGGCGCAGTAGGGTCATTGCCGTGGTCGGAAGATATGAGTAGAAGGTCGTCCTCGTTCATTGCATCCATTATTTTTCCGAGCCACTGGTCTATTTCGGTAAGTGCACCTGCGTAGCCTTCGACATTTCGTCTGTGACCGTATAGAGAGTCGGTGTCCACAAGATTTGTGAATATGAGTTGCACCGCATCTGGTGTCTCTTTGCCGACTGCTCTTCCGGTATAGTCATATTTGCCTGCCACCGCTTGCAACGTGAGTTCAAGCCCTTCTTTATTAGAGCCTGTATGCTGTGCGTAGCTGACACCTTGCTTGTCGAATATGTCTTCGATTTTGCCAATTCCAAGAACGCCTGAACCACGGTCAATCAACTCGTCCATAAACGTCTTGGAAGGCGGTTTGACCCCGAGGTCTCTTCTTTCGAAACTCATGCGCTTGTAATTGCCGGGTGTTCCGTTAAATGGGCGCGCAATGATACGCCCAATTTTGTATTTGCCTTGATTGAACATCTTACGTGCAATCTGACACCATTCATACTGCTTTTCCAGAGGGATGGTGTCTACATGGCAGGCAAGCTGAAATACGCTGTCACCTGACGTGTAGACAATCGGGTAGCCGGTTCTCTGATGCTCTTCTCCGAGTTCTTCCAGAACAGCTGTTCCAGAAGCTGGCTTGTTGCACAAAATTTGCTTGCAACCTGTTTCTCTTACGAATTGATTTACTACTTCTTCGGGAAAACCGTCGGGGTAAGTCGGGAAGCCGCAATCACTGACGATTCCCATCATTTCCCAATGTCCTGTCTGAGTGTCTTTACCTGCCGACAGCTCCTCAAGTTTTCCATAGAACCCCACTGGGTCCTTGGTATTTGAAACACCCGCAACTGCGTTGATATTTCCCAGACCCAGTCTTTCCATATTGGGCAAGCTCAGACCGCCTACGACGCTGGCTGTGTTGCCAATCGAATTACAGGTGTTTGAGTCGCCGAATTTAGAGGCGTCGGGCGCTGCTCCTATTCCGCAGCCATCGACAATCAGAATGATTGCTCGGCGCTTGCTGAAAGGTGTTTTAGACATATCTACTCTCCGTTGCTCGTAGCACCGACACAGTATATATGCCTGTCATCCAAATGGGTAGAATCTGTCGCAGATTAAGCGCAGTGAAAGCTCACGCTAGCCGATAGTGGTTTATTTGAGGTTTTAAATTATTTCTGTGAGCAGAGTCATTGATAGCTGCGTAACTTAGTTGATAGTTTAGCTTATCCTCTTGCACCTTTCCTTACCCCCCAGGAAAATCGTCAAAGAATCTCCAGAGCCAATCTTTAGACCATTCTTGTCTGCGCTATTGCCAGACGGGGGTTGTTGTTAGGTGCATCAAAAACTGAGACAGAGCTCTGGCTGTCTTCCAACTGTGGCTACAAGCCTCGAAAAGGAACCTTTATGAAGAAGATGTTGATGGCGGCTGCTCTTGTGGTCGGACTGTTCGTGTCGGCACCCGCGGCCTTCGCTCACGGACCTGGCGGTCGTGTCGGCGGTTACGTTGGTGTTGGTGGAGTCGGCGTGCGGGTCGATATCGGTGGTCATCATGGCTACTACGGCTATCGTGGCGGCTACAACGGCGGGTACTATCCCCGTCCTTACCCACAGCCTTATCCTCGCCCCTATCCGCGTCCCTATCCGGCACCGGCGGGCTCGATCTCCGTTCTGGTAAGCGATTTCTGCTCGCCCTATCCGCATTACGTCCGCGCCTACTGGGATAACATCCGCGGCGGCTACTGGTATTACGACTGCAATGGCTTCTATCGCCGCGCGCGCTAAGTTCGTAGTCGGCTAGTAATTTGTTTCGGGGGGAGCAGGTCTGCAAAGACCTGCTCCCCTTCGTTTTCGGTGGTTTGCCTCTTTTTTTTGATATACGAATGCGTATAGTAAAGCGGGACAAAATTGTGAAGCAGAAGGAGTTGGTCTCTCTTCTGCTTCGCAACCGCGATCTCTATTGGAACTTTAGAAACAGCTAGGTCGATACCTCGACAATTTTCTTTCTAGCATTTGAGTTAGCACTGCTACAGTTCCCATTGCCTCCAGAGTTTCGAGCATTGCTGCCTCGTCTGTCTGAATTTTTTCGCTAAGTGAAAAAGCGTTGGCATACGCTGCTTTTGCCTCGGAGAGATTGTTTACCTTGATGTAATAGAGCGCCTCAAGTAAATGAATGGCAAGAAGGCGCTTGCGCAAAACCAGGAGGGCAGGTCGATAGGGGAAATTGTCTGCACAAAAGCTGTCGATTGCCTGGGTCTGGAGGACAACAGCTTTTCTCAGATGCGTCAGAGCATCTCTAGACTTAGATTCGGTCAATGAGTGGGCTGTTTCACAAAGAGCGGCGTAGCCTGGTACTGAATCATCGAGCAAAATGAACAAAGCAGCAGGAATGACAGGTTTAACTAGAGTCATTTTTGGAACCTCTTGCGATTGGAGATTAGCGATACGGAGTCTGTTCAACGGAGTTCGGGAACGGCACAAAGCCTTCCGTAGTCGTCGAAATAGCAGTAACAGTTAAGAGTGCCGATCCAGAACGCAGTTGTCTTTATGCGAATCTTGCGGGAGTTCCCGTCTACGCAAACTCTCTTGTAGAGAATGATTTCTCGGTCGGCATGGCGACTGTCGCTGGTACCAGATGTGGTGCTGGTGGGTATTCGGGGGCGACGCACGGTGTGCCACTCAGGAGCGCCTTCACCAATGTGAGGAATCTGCAGAGCGGCGATCAGCAAGGTAATAGAAACGAAAATTATTGCGAGTGATACTCGCATCATGGTGTTCTTATTCATATCGCTCCTTCGAGGAAAAAGCGAAGAAGCATGCTCTAAAGACCTTGTCCATAGAAGCAGGCTGCTTCGCTTTAATGCGTGTTGAAAAACGAGCTCAAAAGCTCAATCTTTGATTAGTAGTTAAACGGTTTAGAGTTTGATTTGGCGGGTCGCCTGAATTGAAAAAAAAAGATGTCTTCACACCCTTTTGTAGCGCTTCCGGCAGGACTGAATAAACAGTGCTTTCTGGGAAACCAGAGCAAAACTAGCTCACTAAGTTGGCGCTAAAAGAAACTCGCAAGATCGTTTCTTTTGTAACTCGTTAGATTCGCGGAAGTGATCGCGTTAAGCAGGAAGGGTTTTGCTGCTTGGCAAAAAAAACTAGCAGTAGCTTCGCAAAGGTCGAAAGCAAGGGTTAGTCGCATTTCAATGTTGCTTTGAGTTCGAAGGAAACGATTTACTAAACGCATAGACATCTCTATTCACTCGTTCATCGGACAGACCTTAGCCCTAATCCAAATCTGAATAGTAATTGTTGACGCATTTATGCGAGCTCGTTCTCGTGTGGTGCAGCAGGCAGTCGCTCGGCGACTGCCTTTTTGTTTTTGTCACTTGAGGAACAACAATGATAAAGAGCAAAGTTGATAACGCGGTAAAACTAACTTATTCCGTCATGGCTTGGCTTGCTACTGCACTGGTTTTGTCGGAACCATGCACCTTCAAATCTTCGTTTCCCTTGTTTGTGTCTGTGCTCTGGCTGTTTGAAACAAACGGGCTCTACGAGCTTGTGCGTCCTGTCTTCTTCGACACTCGCAAGCAGCGTTGGCTCTGGCTCTGCATTGGTCTGGGCTCTCTGACTGCAGCAATTGGAATTCTGAAAGCACCGTGTTTGCGCGAAGTGATTGCCGGAATGTTGATTATGTTTCTATGGTCACTTTTGATCACTAAAGCGATTAAGCTTCGTCTTCTGTACCGTAAAGTTGAGCGCGGTGTAGTGCCTGTGGATACATGGATTGACCCGCCATCTCAGGCATTTCAGGTTGGCGATGTAATCGGCACTACAGGAGTCTGGTGGGAGCCATTTCATCAGGCTTTTGCCCATTGCGAGATAATTTCTGAAGAGATCTACGCAGTGCCGCTGCAGAATGTTGCCATCAGCGTTCAAGAGTGGAGTCAGTTCAAAGAAGCCAATCTGAATAAGTCTCTTATTGCTTCGTCTTGTGCAATGGGTTCAGGCACGTACATACATGCGTGTGAAGACGTTATTCGGGACTGCAAGAAACACACCTGGCTGAAAGAAGGGTACGAACGCTGGTTCTGTGCACGCTTGACGGAAGTGGGGCAGCAAGAGCTTCTTCGAGCATCTGGTTCTGCCTGGAAAGAAAAATTGAATCGGCTCGTTATGTACAAGATAAAGCGAAACCGTCTGGCTGCAATTCGCGAGAATGCCAGGCGACGAATACTGATTAAGCGAATTCCCTTTCTCACTGCTGGTCAAAAAGATGCTCTGACGAGGCGGCTCCGTTCCACAGGTTACAACTGGGGAAAAATGGTTTTCGCTGATTATGAAGGACTCGTCGCCTGTGTCAGAATGCGCTTTCCACGTCTCGGGAAGCTCTTCTTAGGCAACACGCAAAGAGATGAATCAGACCTCTGTTCAACACATGTCATTTCAATTCTCGCAAGACTCTTCAACAAGGATTTTGATGCATTCACCAGGCACCGGAAAAACTGGTTGCCTTTTGGTTTTGCAAATCCGGTGTTGCCCATGGAAGTTTTGCTTTTGACCAATGATGCGGGCGAACCTTATTTCCGCTTGCTCGATGAGCGAGATCGGATCGCCTATGAACGAGATCGAAATCGCGCCGACTGATTGCACATGTTCAGGCGCTGACAGAGAAGAGGCTAAGACGGGGTCGCTGTATGCAGCTCCGTCTTTTTTTTGGAGAAGAATGATAAATGAACCAACAAATTTTCGGGTTAATCAGCTGGGCTCATGTGAGTTTTGGAGCATCTCTCCTGCTCATCTCCCTGGCAGTTTTAACTCTAGTTCTATTCCTCCCTGTTTGTATTGTTAGAACTGTAAAATGGCTAGCCTTCTGGTCGGAGGAATCCTTCAAGATTCAGACTCCTGGTTATCTTGCTCCTAAGACCAGCGAAGCGTGCTGCAAAGTTCTTCGTTCTCTCTTCTGGCTCAAAGGAAAACTAGAGTCGGTGAGAATTGATGTTTCGGGGCGTGAAAACATTCCTTCCGAGCGGTTTATCATCGCAGCAAATCATACTGATATTGGTGACACCGATGTTCTCTCTGAAATTCTCGGGGCAAGAGCCGGTCGATTTCTCATTAGCAGTCTGGAGGTTTTGCCAGGAACAGCCGAAGGTATTTTGATGACGGTCGCAGGAGCAATACCGGTTGATCAGACTTCACGGCGTTCCAAAATTGGAGCGATGAAGACCGCAGCACGGGGTCTTGTTGAAGATGGGTTTGACGCAGTTCTTGCAATATTTCCGCAAGGACAACTCGATACGCAAGAGTTGCTTGCCCCAGAATTGTTCAAGCGAGGATGCGCTGAAATCGCTTTCCTTGCTGGCGAAGAGCTGGCCGGTCAAAAACTCTGGATCTTGCCGGTTGGAATTCACTGTAAGAGAGACGAAAGCAAAGTGCCGATTTCCTTCAAGTTGCTCAAGTTGCTGGCAAACTTCATCTTGCCCCGCAAGCACGATGGAGAGCCGTTTTTCTCAAGCGACAAATATCGCACTGTTGCGGTGATTGGTAAGCCTATCAGCGTTTGCACTTACGGCAGTACTTCATGCGAATTGCCGGAGGACGGCGAACAGGCTACAAGCCATATCTATCGGGCAATTAAAGCTGCCCACGAAGAAGCAACTAAAGCCTGAGTTGATCAGATCACTGTTTAAGAAACGAAGGATGGAATATTTCTTCATCCTCTCGTTTCCCAAATATGAGTTCTCTCAAATGCTAAGCACTACCTGAACATCTGCGCTAGCTATTGCCATGCGTTTTTGCTGGATAAATGGGATTTGGCGCAAACATTTGTTGCTGCCCGTTTGATTGCCGCTGCTTCCCTACCATAGAGTGAGGCGTCACTGTATACGACAACCCCCCCACCGAGCGCCCGACAAACACCCAGGTAATCAATCACTCGAACAGTTCAGTCTCCTACCAGGTGTTAGGCGTTCAGGTACGGTTCAGCTCGTGTGAGCTGGGCTGTTTTTCTTTGAAGTCGTTCCGAGCAAGTCGACTCGGAATGGAACCTTTAACAGGAATTCCGCATGAAAAATTGGCTAGCTGGAGTGTGGCGAGATGCCACTCTCACCGTCAACATCGAGGACCATCATGGCGGCGAAAAACTCGCTCGCAGCCTCGGACTCTGGAGTGTCTTCCTCTTCACGGTGACTCAAGCCGTGGGCGCGGGCATTCTCACTACTCCTGGCGTCATCGCCACGAACTACGCTGGAGCACACGCATGGCAGTCCTTCCTCTGGGCGGGACTCATCTGTGCGGCTCCTGCGCTCTGTCTTGCTAAGCTTGCCACCGGCAGTTCCCGCAGCGGCAGTACCGGCAGCTATGCCGCTATGACCTTCGGGCAGCTCTGGGGTTTGCTCATGTTTGTCGATGTTGCGATGGAATGCATCGGCGGAACAGCAGCTGTGGCTGTGTCACAGGCTGAGCACGTGAAGATGGCACTGGACCTGTCACTGGGGCTCAAGTTACCAGAATGGGCCACGACCACGCCGACCGGCATCAACTGGTTGCTCTTCGGCGGCGCTGCTCTGTTCTGTGGCGTTGGTAGCTACTTCAGCGCAAGCGGCTACTACAATCGGCAGGTCGGCAACAAGGCACTGCAGGTCGCGAAGCTTGTCGGCGGGCTATTCGCTCTGGGTGCGGGCTGTTCCTTCGCGGTTAGCTTTGCCTCAGGTCTCCAATCCATCAACCTGTTGTCTATGGGCATTATCGTCCTAGTGACGATGATTCTCATGCGCGGCATTGGCGAGACCAAGGCGTACACCAACATCTTCACGGTCGTGAAACTGTTGGTCATCGGGACTGTTGTCGTGCTTCTCGGCATGCATTTCGACCCGACGCTGCTCAATCGACCGGTACCTCCGGGGCTGCCTGGCACGCTTGCTGGCGCCTCCTGCGCGTTCTTCGCTTACGTGGGGCTGGACATGGCCACGACGGCTGCAGGTGAAACGGTGAATCCGAAGCGCAATATCCCGATGGGGATGCTGCTCGGACTGCTCGCTGTCATCCTGCTGTACGTCGCAGCAACGTTCTTCCTCAATGCGGCAGTCACCCCCGAGCAACTCATGGAGAACGGCAAGCCGAGTGCCGCTCCGATGGCGAAGGCTCTGGAAGTTCTCGGTTATAAGTCCGCGACTATCTGGGTGACGCTGGGTTCGACCGTGGCGCTGATTTCAGTACTGCTCGCCAGCGCCTACTCGACGACTCGCCTTCTCTTCAACATGGCTCAGCACAAGATGATTCCAGCTGTGTTTGAGAAGGTGAACAGCCGTCAGGTACCGGTTGTGGCAACACTTGTGGTGGGCGGTTCCATCGCGGTGTTGACTGCACTGCTCGATGTGGATGAGCTTATGCATCTGACGAACATCGGCACGATGACCTGCTTTATCACTGCCTCACTCATCGTTCTGGTGGGCGCAGTGAAACAGACCAACTGGAAGAGCCGCAAAACGGCTATGACAGGGGTGTTCTGGGTGCTGGTTGCTCTTGCCGGTGTGGTCGGACCTGCTCGCTTGATGATCGAACTGCCGTTGACTGCGTTCATTCGGCTGGCGGTTGTCTGGTCGGCAGTCATTCTCTACTTCGTGTTCTATTCGCGGCACAAGAGCCCTGCAAAGTTCGAAGCCTCGACTGACTCGAAGTAGTGATTCGCGTTCCATGCAGGCACAGGTCATTCGACCTGTGCCTGGTTTCTTTCTGGGCGATTAAATCGCTCGCACCTAACCTGAACAGGAGAAAACTCGAATGTTGGAAACCACTCTTGCAACCAAGGTTGCCCTTCTGCTGGCTGGCTGCATGGCTTGCGGCGGCGCGGGCGCGTATTTCGGCCGTAACATCCGCACTCTGGGCGAGTTCCTGGTGCTCGCGGTCATCTTCGTTTTCGGCACCATCGGCGTCATCTTCGGTGCTCACGTCAACCCCGTGCTCGGCGTCGCCCTGCTGGCGGGTTGGACCTTCGTCTCCGGACTGGTCATGGGACCGGCGCTGCAGATGTATCAGGAGCGGCTGGGCTGGAAGACTGTGGCAGGCGCGTTCGTCGGTAGTGGCGGTGTGATGTCCATCTGTGGGCTGGTGGGCGCCTTCTCGGGCGTCGACTTTAGCTTCCTGGGTGGCTTCCTCTTCTTCGGTCTGCTCGGGCTGGTGGCCGTTGGGTTCATCAGCATCTTCTGGCGCCTGAGCCGCACTGGAAGCATCATCGAGTCCATCGTGGGCATGCTGATCTTTTCCGGGTATTTCATCTTCGACTTCTTCCGGATGACGAAGGCGAGCAATACCTGGGAAAGCGCTGTCAACGTCAGCATGCAGCTGTACCTGGACTTCATGAACTTCTTCTTGTATGCGCTTCAGCTGCTCGACAAGCTGAAGGACACGCACTAAGAGTCATCGGTTCAGGCGCACTGAACTAAGATGACGGGCAAGGACAGAGCGAAAGCTCTGTCCTTGTCTTCTTTTAGATGTTAATACTCTATGCAATAGTAGAAGCGATCATTTTTGAAGTTCGGTGTGCGAAGCTGTAGGGTCCTGGGCTTTTTTTCGAGATTTATGTTCGATTTGTAGGCAGCTCAATTTTTGCATGGGCTGCTGATTACAGTTTCCTGGAAGCAGAAAGCAGGTTTCCCGAAGGAAACCTGCTCCTGCAGGGCTGTTATCAGCGGAGAATTTCAGCCCGACATGGAATTCAGCCGAAGAACCAGCTCACGGCGCCGACGAGAAGACCAGCCGCTCCGGCGAGGGTCATCACGTTGGCCAGGTCGAAGAGAGCCTTGTTGCGGAGATTGTCCGACGCCTGGGCGACGAACAGCGAGGCGAAAAGGAGAACGGCGCCTCCGGCAGTGATCCAACCGATTACGGACATTAGTCTATTCCTTAGCCGCATTGTGAATCTGAACCAATGATACCTGCGGTCAAAGCATGCATTGGTGGTTTGTTTATGGCTGCCGGCCTGGTTTGCTGCACGGCAGTTCGCAAGGTTCAGAATGATTCTGAATGAAAGCGACTAAGATAATTTTTTCAGAAAAATCCAGAAACAATCATCGCCAGCAGACCTGCCGTGCCCATGAAGGCAAGAAGCTTGCTGAGTTCGTAGTAGCGCTCGTCTCCAAAGCTTCCGATAGCCAGGGAGGCGAAGAGAAGGGCGGAAGATCCAGCGGCGAGAAGACCGAGGATGGGCATTTGCGTATTCCAGATATGCCGCATTTGGAGATTTGCCAGTGATGCTTGCGGACGGAGCAACATGGCTTGTGCGTGGAGTCATCTTTGCAAAAGCAAAAAGTCCTGATTGAGAACCGGGGCTGTTCTGGTGTTGATGCGAGATTTACTTGTTGCTACTTGTGTTTTTGTCCTGGGTGGAAGAGAAAAGATGACGATGCATGCTTAGCAAATTTTGAATGGACATGCACGTTTATCGTTTCAGAGTTGAACCTGCGAATTCCCTTGTCCCGCTTGTGCTTTTGGCATATTACGGCTGCGTAAAGAACCCTCTTCAAACGAAACTTATTAAAGTGTAGCTAGTCTAACTAGCGAAGGTTCAGTCTCTGGGCTTCTTGCTGTGTCCCTAAAGCCGTTGCAGGAGGAGTTTCTGGGCTTTCGCTCGGGCTTGCGGGCTTTTGCAAGAAGGGACTGTAGATCTTCGCATTAGCGCGCTTCTTCTTTTTCACGGTTTTTTCCGTTGAGAGAAATGGCGAGCTTCTCCAGCTGCTCTCCTTGACCGACTGCATAAATTTCGTCGGACATGCTCAGTTTGAAATCGGGGTTTGGAAAACTGAAAGTTTCGTTGCCGCGTTTAACCGCAGTTATTGTTGCCCCTGTTTCATTTCTGATATCGAGTGTTTTGATGCTTTTGCCAGCAAGGTTTTCCGACTTCACCCTGAACCATAAGCCCATTTTGTCCTGGTGCTCTTTTGAGTGAACGAATTCTTCAATTTCCTTGATGTCTGGTTGGAAAATGGCATAGCGTCTGGTTCTTATCTCTGCAAGAGATTCTTGTATTGCAGACATTGGGCAGTTCATGCTGTGCAATACCAACCGGGTTATTTCTACGCTGGCTTCGAACTCTGGCTGTACAAGCCCGTTAACACCAGCGTCTCTAAAGATTTCAATGTCGTCGCTTCTGTGAGCGCGTGCGATGATTGTTATCTCGGGGTTCGATTTTTTTGCAAAATCTGCGACGGCGGCGGCTGTTAGTGGGTCTGGCATCGTCAAAACAAGTGCTTTTGCTTTGGCGATGTTGGCTTTTTTCATTACATCGAGGCTCATGGCGTCGCCGTAAATGTGTTTCACGCCGCTTATTGCCAGGTCTTCGATGATGTTGGCATTTAGTTCGATTGCGATGAAAGGGAGGCTTTGGTCTTTTAGCACCTTTCCCAGATTTTGTCCGATTCTTCCATATCCGCAGAGAATCACATGGTTCTCCATGGCGGTTGAATAACTCTGAATTGGTTCGTTATCGAATTTGGCATTGCGAATTTTCAATAGTACTTTCGGTATGAACGCCATCAGCGCAGGGCTTGAAATCATTGTAATTACTGCCCCGGCAAAGAAGAGGTTATACATTGCGTCGGTGATGATATGAGAGTCGTGACCCAATGTCAGCAAAACGAAGGAGAATTCTCCTATTTGTGCTAAGCCCAGTCCAACAAGGAAAGCAGTGCGAAGATTGCTGCTCGCGCAGAGTGCTGCGACAGTTCCCAATGCAGTCTTTCCGATAATCAAAGCGAATACGAAGATTAAGACTTGCATCCAATGCTGAGCGATATAGGAGGGATCAAGCAACATGCCGACGGAGACAAAAAAGACACTTGAGAAAACATCTCTTAGTGGTGCCACATCGTGCAATGCCTGGTGTGCGTAGCTTGATTCGCAAATCATTATGCCCGCTATAAATGCGCCCAGTGCCAGTGATAATCCGAGCGAACTGCTGAATAGAGCGATTCCAAGGCACAAAACAAGGAGAGAAAGCAAAAATAATTCTCTTGAGTTTGAATTCGCGGCTCTTGCAAGGGCCCAGGGCACGAGTTTGATGGAGCCGATGAAAACTGCCAGAAGAAAGAATGCTGCTTTCGCAGATGAGATGATTACTCCGTTGAAATTTGCGTTGTTCATTTGCAGAATCGGTAGAAATGGAATGATTGCTACCAGGCAAAGATCTTGCACCAGTGAAAGCGGTATCAAAATCTGACCGTGAAACGACTCCTGTTCTCCGCGATCCATCAAGATTTTGGATATCACAACGCTGCTTGAGATTGCGCAGACACAGCCGAACAGCAAGCCCGCCGCAGCATTGTTTGCCAGTCCGGTCTGGCTTGCGATAAGCCAGGCAGAACCGATGGTCAAAATCATTTGCACTAGACCGGCACTGACAATCTTTCTTGCAGATGCAAGAACTCGTTTCAGCGACAGGTCAACCCCAAGGGCGAATAAGAGCATTGCAACTCCAAACTCGGATAGCACCTTTATGGTTTCAGCATGATTTATCAAACGTAAGCAATGTGGACCGATTACAACACCAGCAAGCATGTATCCTGCGATGGTGGGCATTCGCAATCTGATGCAGAGCAATCCGGATAGCAACGAGACGGCCCAAATCAAACCAAGATCTTGGATCAATTGTAATTCATTCAAAACAAACCTCCAGCGCATCGCGCACGTAAAGAGAGGCCAGCGTTTAATGGCAAAGCACAATCAGAGCGGAGTGCAGTAGATACCCTTCGTTCGAGCTGACCTTGATGTGAAGACTGATTTGCCTGGATTTACAATCTCAGAGACCGGAATAGCAGCCAGTAACCTCGATGTACTGGTGCTCTGAAATTGAGGTTTGCCGATGAAGTGAACAGAAAAAACAAACTTGTGAAAATTGAGCAGGCTAAGGTCTCTCTCAAAGTCGGAAGCTTGGAGCTTTCAATTTTGGATGCTTTGTCGAACGGTTTAATTTCGACTAAAGCCGGAAGTGCAGCTGCCAAGGCAGCAACTTGTCTGACTTTTTCCTGTCGACTGAATGCACTGTTCGTATGGAGTGCTGCTTCACAGGGTGCGAGGAAATTTGCCAGGCATTGCCATAACAACGCCATAGCCAGAAATGCTGACCTCATCAGTTTGGGGCGGGTCATTTCTTGCTTCCTCTTGACATAAACAATTTTAGCATCCTGAAAACGCTCACCGCATCTCAAAAAGCAACAAAATTGTTTTCAATTCCTGTATCATCCATACAGCTTCGCTTAGCTGCGCTAGAGTTGGGCATAAAGCATATAACCACTAGCGTTTAATGTCACGAATAATCGGAGAAAGGCTGAGAATTATGACCCAGGCAGAAATGTTGTCCATCAACACGGTTGCAGCCAAATTGGGCTTGTCTGTTCACCAACTCAGAAGATGGGAGTTGATGTTCGGGCTTGAGATTAAACGTGGGCGGGGGCAACAGAGACAGTATAGACCTGAGGACTTGTCCATTCTTGAGCGCATCAAAGAGTTGGTAGAACAAGGCTGGCCAACATCACAGATTCGTCCACAACTCGAAGCAGAAGGCTTGATCACACCGAAGTTAATTGGTGTTCCTCAGCAGCCGGGCAATCCAGAAATGCTGATGGAAGCAATTATTGGTTTGCGCAGTTTCGCCGAAAGACGATTTATCGAGATTTCTAAGCAGATTGACGAGTTGCGCCAATTGATGATTTCTATCACTCTTCGAAATGAATTGCGCAATGAAATTCAGTCGCCATGGCAACCCGTAGAAGAGGAGTTCGCTCCTCCACCAATGGATTTGCCGGCTGAGGAAATTTCAATCGGACCAGCTGTGAATGTGCAACTACCGGAGACAGAGTATGGCTCGGGCAGCGTCTATCCGCCGCCACCACCGCCGCCTCCTCCTGCACCAGCGCCGGTGACTCAAGCGCCGACCACTCCTGCACCATCTACTAGCGCTCCCGCCAGTACGGACAGAGCTGTATCTAGTAGTTCTCTTGGTTCAGCTGCTTCGCAGTCTGCGGCTCAAGCGCCATCCAGTATCACTCCCAGCGCTTCACCCATCTCTCCAGCAATTTCTCCAGCGCAGCCCGCAAGTCCTCCTGCTACTCCAGTGAGCGCTCCGGCTGCGTTGTTTCCGGGTATGTCTGCGGGCGTATCACCATCTGCTCCGGGCTCGTTGATGAATTCCAGTAGTGAGCGCCCAAGTCTTTCAATGCCTTCAATTTCTAAGGGTGGCGATTCGTCGTCGTCATCATTATCATCTTCTTCTTCAAGTTCTGCCTCAGGCACCCCAAGCTCTATGCCTGAGCCGCTCGATGATTTCGGCGACGACATGGAAATAGGTGACGAAGATGAAGAGCCTGAAATGGCAAGTCCGCCAAGTCCGCTTGCTGCTCCAATTTCTATGGCACCACCCATGACGTCACCAGTGCTTCCGGCGGCGCCTTCTGCACCGGTAGCTGCGCCACCGCCAATGACACCATCTGTGTCTTCGCAACTCAGCAGCTCGTTGCCTTCTACTCCTGCGGCTACGCCTGTCACACCCGCTGCAGCGTTGCCAGCAGCAGTGCCTGCGCCTTCAACGCCTGCGGCACCGGCCAAGAAACCTGCAAATCCGTTGGGTGAAGTAACTGATCAAAATTATTTGACAGTGTTGGGTAAGGCTCTCGATATGATTGGCTGGACTGATGAGCAGGCCGACCAGTACTCACAAGATAATTTTGGTATCTCTCATTGGGATGAACTGGGAAGAAGTGAGGCCGAAAAATTGATTTCTTTCCTACTCGAACAAATGGGTAAGTAATACTACTGCTTGTAGTTGGTGCGTTTAAAATGACGAAAGGGCAAAGTCCTTGCGGATTTTGCCCTTTCGACTGTCTGTTCTAAGCTGGGTCCTGCCCTGCTTAGATGACGATGCTTTCCAAAGGTTCGCTGACCTTGAACTGTTCACCGCTGTATGGCGCGTGCGGGTTGCTCAGTCGCTGGGAGTAGTCAGCCAGCCAGCGCTTGATGTAGCTCACGCAGATTTCTTGCGGAAGCACGCCGGTGCCCAACTCATGGTTGGTTTCAAGCTGCTTCAGGTAGTGAGCATGCGCGGGTCCCTGGTACACGCTGGAAACTTCGAGTTCGACTTTGTTTCCGCGGGCGCGGAAGTAGACGAACTCTCCGTTCGGCAGAATGCCTTCCAGTTGCACAGGGCAGGCGCCGCTTGGACCCCAGAACTCTTTGAACAACCGAGCCTGTGCAAGGTCGGCGTTTGCAGCTGGCAGCTTTCGTCCCCCGTTGAGCCGAGCGTGATATTCACGACCCGGCTGGTCGGCAGTAGTGTTGCCCATCGGCAAAATCGACATTATGTCTCCTCCGAGATTTCAGGTTGTTGAAGAAGAATTAGATCTCGTAGCGCCACTGGCGCTCGAGACGATTGCGGATTTCCTGGCAGTGAGGACAGGTGCCTTCCGCGCGGCGAGTGACGGCTTCTGAGGTGTTGCCATCTTCAAGGTGGTAAGCCCGAGCCCAGTGAAAGTCAACTTCACAGAGCAGGTGGAAATCGAAAGTCGCGAGCAGGTCGCCGTGAGCTTTCGGTGTTCCAGAGTAGATGAGCGCCCGGAAGTTGTAGAGGCGCTGGGTGGGTTCGGCTGCCTTCTCCAGGCGCATTGCCTGCATGAGGCGGCTGACCGAGAAGACGTTGCGTGCCAACGGTTGACGCAAGTCAGAGATGCGAATCGAGCCCCCGGGAGGGTCGATTTCGACGCTCTTCAGCTCTTGTCCGGCCGCTTCGATGGTGAGTGTGCAGCTCTGGTCGTCGGTGCTGATCCACAGTTCGCTGTCGGCGCCATGTGGAACGCTGAGGATGCTCGTCGTACCTCGGGTGAATTCCATGAAGCCGAGCTTGCTGTCCGGGTCACAAACTTTTGCACGAATCATTGTTACTCCTGTTCTAAAGCTACTACCGATACCACCGGTAGTGTCGATGAAGAAACCCCATCTCTCCTGAATTCGTCTGCACGAATAGTCTGGTGTCGAAATTGGTTGCTGGTGATAGGGGTGCAGAGAAGTTTCTGGAGATGGGAGAAAAGAGAGGTGCCCTCACCCTAGCGCCCAGGCAAGTCTGGAGTAAAGGCAGCTACGGAGTTCGAGCTGGTCCCTTGCGCTGCTGCGGGTTGCAGCTAGCACAAGGGTTCACGGCAAAATTCCAAATTCCTTCAAGAACGTGAAGGAATAGTTAAACCGTGGGGTCAGCCACAGCGATGTTTTGCAGCGGTTAGCGCAAATTTTAAACTTGCCGATCAGCGCAACATTTGTCTCTTTAGAAACTCAATTGCTTGAGGGTTACAGCAGCTCAGGCACTTTTTGTCAGATGAAGCGTACAGGTGCTTTTTCTGAGTACACATGTCGAGTAAGAATTTGGCTCCCTGGGGCGGATTGGCACACAAGGTTTTTATGTCATCGACGATGATTCCATCTGCTGAGTCTTGATTCTCGCAGGAGCATGGTTTCATTACTTCTTGGAACCAATAATCGTAATCAAGTACCATTGGCATTTGTTTCGGTTCGCAGTTAAGACAAGCCATCATCCGCAGTGCCTTCCAAACGCCTGTGCGCACGAGCTGTTGCCCATTCGAAACCTCGTGTTCAATCTGCAAGATTTCGAGATTATTCTTTGCTGCGAAATTCTCTATGTGTGAATTCTGGTCGGAGATATAGATTTCATCTCTGTTTTCTATTCGAACATAACCAATTAACCTGGTCTTTTTTGATGCACTCTGGTTCACTGCGGCCTCTAAAAAAAGCATCGACGTAACAAGCGTTAAGCAGTGGGTTCAAAATGTATTGTGACAACTGCGCTAACCTGTCAGCTTTATTTTAGCATGCCGGAAATGCTCTGCTGCAAAGGTTTCTCCTTCGCCAAGTTTTGCCTTTTAGTCTTCCTTCATTTTTTTGCAGTAGGGCATAGTTGGCTGCTTAGCGCGTTTTTAACGCTTACTGCTTGCATGGACGCTCAGATTTTCATAGGCTGCGCTCCTCAGTATACGTTCCTCTCCACTCGGCTACCAATCTCCATTCAAGTCACCTAACAAGCAATTCAGTCCATTTCAGCGTTTCTTTAGACGCGGCGGCTGAGTTTACTGTTAGGAAAGTCTTGGTGACAGCCCGGTGATGGACAGCTTTTTGCTTAACCGAGCATAGGCTACGGTTACTCTTCAACTTCAGATTGCGACCTGCAGACGCAGTCTGATAACCAATGGAGGATTTGCAATGGCCAGGCACATCCAGGCAATTATTTTGACTGAACAAGCGCACTCCGCTGATCAGCCGTTCCACCCCGACAAGCCCAAATTCGTGTTTGTCGCTGAACTCGGTCGCAAGTCGATTGATGAAATCGAATCCGACCTCGTTCTGGTTCCTGTTCTCGCGGGCATGAAAGTGCCCCGTGAACTGCATTCGCGTCACGAAGGCGTCGGCGAGCTGATCAAGTCTGCCATCAAGGATGGTGGCTTTGAAGGCAAGCGCGGCGACCACCTGCTTCTCGAAACCGACCTCTGCGGAAGTTGTGGCGACGCCAATCGCCATCTCTTCGTAGCGGGCATCGGTCGCGCCGAAAAGTTCAGTGGGCGAACGGCATTCGATGTCTTTGAGAAGATTATCGAGGAAGCCATTCGACTGGACGTTCAGCGCGTCATGATTCCGTTCGCTCCCAATCGTGGGACGAAAGGCGGCATCAACATGAAGGGCATGGGGCACAAACTCAAGATGGCTGTGAATGCAGTCTTCAACAGACTCGAACATCCGGTTCGTTTGACGGAGGTGCAGATTTACTGCACGCCGCAGGCGAAGCCGCACATCGAGAAGGGCTTGCAGATTCCGATCGGCTAACCCTGTGCTCGTATCTTAGTGGAGCATGCAGCCAGTGACCTCGTGTCCTGGCTGCGTGCCCTTCACTTTCTCTTTCTGCCTCTATTGCTTGATACGATGCATACTATAGCAAGTAGCAGCATCGCTTGGAAAAAAAATGGACTGCCAGCGGGAAGAGAGGAGCAATGCTTGCGCATTGTTCTTCTTCCCGCTGGCGTCCAGATGCTCATCGCATTTCGTCGCGGATGATGTCCCCACCGCTATGGCGAGGCAGAAATCGAGGCGCAGCGACGTGCGTCGGGGCGTGGTGAAGTTCGCAGCCCAGAGGTCCGCAAACCGGAGTCCGGTCGTGGTTCTGAAGCTCACGCATCACCTTGGAATACTCCGCCGAATTGACCTTCGACAGCTGGTCGAAAAGCTCCAGTGCGACCGAACGAGCGGTAGCGAGGTGCCGTCTGACCGCGTCTTCATCGACGGGCTTCCACTCTCCGGCTACGCAAGTGTTGGGCTTGGTAACCGTGATAGCGACGCGCGTCTCGTAGTCGCCGGTCTCAGCGTAGAACCAGGTGTAACCCATGATGACGAGATGGGAGCCCAGGGGCAGTCCATCATCGACGGTCTTGGAACTCCACCAGGCGCGCTGTGTCGGCAGCTGCCAGAACTCGTTCCACACGGTGGTCGTTCCGGTGGCGCCTTCGTACTTGGCACTCGGCTGAGAGTTTTTGCCGGGGCCGTCGAAGACCTTGGTGTCGAGCAGGGTCTTGTGCTGGCGGTTCGAGGCGACAGTGGCAGGCGTTTTGCGCGACAGGCTCAGCAGCTTGTGGCGGCTGGCGATGGTGCGGAAGAGCGCTTGCGTGTCGATGAGTCCATGCGGCCAGACCAGAAGCTGCATGGTCCTGTCACTGAGCACGACGCCGGGCAGGCGCACGCCGATCTGGGCGTCGGTGCATTCGCGCGTCGCAACGGAGTCCATCACACCTGAGTGCGACAGCGCTGCCGAAGCAATGCCGAAAGCCCAACCCGAGTGCCCATGAGTGGCACCAGGCGCGTGTCCGACGCTGTGGCTGTGCGAACCGTGAGCGTGGCCGTGACCACCGAGACCAGCGGCGAGAGCGCCGAGGTCGAATGCATGACCGGCACCACCTCCGTGGTCTGGGCCATGTCCATCATGTCCGTCCATAACGATAGCTCCTTTCAGGCTAGGGTTCGGTAAGAAAGGAAAGCAGCGCATTGGCGGTGCTTTGTGGCATCTGTCGTTGCTAGAAACAACTCCGTACCCAATCTCCTTGTAAAAACAAGAAGCGGCAAGCTGATGTGGCTGTGCTGATTTGGGTTTGGAGATTTCTTTGCGGGGTGAAGTAAACGACGAATGTACCTTACACCCTACGACAACGCAGGGGGCTGAACCAAGTATCGTGGGGCGGGGACCACAGGACGTCGGCGCTAGGGGGGGTGTTATTGCGATGGCGTGGCTCGCACTAGCCTCAGCTGGCGGGGCTGGCAGTCGATGGCGCTACCGCCTGTCGGCCAGGGGCTCGCGGCTATAACTTAGCTGTACACCTAGCGTGATGTCACGAAGGTTGCGTCTGAATTTCGCAGTTCGGCTGAGAATTCTAGCTTAAATTGGACCGATGATTTTGGACGTTCTCCTGGTGGGCTAGTGACCTATTTTGACAACACAGAACCTTGCAGAAATGCAAAATTCCGCGCATTCTTCCTGAGACTTGATCTAAGATTTGCAGAAAGCGAGGAAGGTCTTATGCAGACGAGATTTGACGAAATTGAAAGCACGGTTAAGAATGGCGCGAGAATTTCGCGGGAAGACGCGCGATTCTTGTGGCAAAATGCCAGCGACGAACAACTTATGGCACTTGCTAATTTGGTGCGCGATCGCTTTCATGAGCCAAATGTAGCCACTTATTTGCTCATGAGAATTATCAATTACACAAATGTTTGCGTAGCCAAGTGTGATTATTGCTCGTTCTACAGACTGCCAAAGGCTCCTGACGGTTATGTCCGGCCAAAAGAATTTATTTTCGAAAAGATTGATGAGTTAATTGCTGCTGGTGGAGACTTTTTTGGCTTCAACGGTGGATTCAACCCTGAGTTGAAGATTGATTATTACTGTGATTTGTTTTCATCGATTCGTGAGCGATATGGTGATCGGATCGAATTTTATGCAATGACTGTGGTCGAGCTGATTTATGCAGCAAAGATAAGCAAGATTACTGTACCTGAGGCTATTAACAGGCTGAAGGCAAGCGGCGTCAGGTGGGTCACCGGTGGTGGTGCGGAGATCTTGTCTGATTCTTTCCGCAATCGGCACAGCCCGCTTAAGTATACAGTGGCTGAATATATGCAAGCGCAGGGGCAAATTCTTGAGCAAGGAATGAGAACAACTGCTACCATGGTGATTGGTTTTGATGAAAGTCTCGACGAACGACTTGATCATCTTGAGACTGTGCGTAAGTTTCAAGATGACTATGCCGGAGGTCTTTTCAGCTTCCTGTCGTGGACCTACAAGCCTTACAACAATGAACTCGGTGGACAGGAAATTGGTGCGTTTGAATATTTGCGCCACATCGCACTCTGTAGAATATTTTTCGACAACATTAGATTCATAAGAACCAGTGTTCTAACTCAAAATGCTAACGCATTGCGTGGACTGCGTTTTGGGGCGAATGACTTTGACATTCCTTGGGAAGACGAGGTTACCGAAAAAGCTGGCGCGACTATTGAACGTGATGTCGAGAAAATCCTTTCGTACGCAAAAGCCGAAGGCTTTGAAACACGTTATCGTCGTCTAACGGCTCAGGCTCCCGTAGTAGCGAGCTAATAAAAGGAAACTTGGGGTAAAAAGAGGTGCCAATATCACCTGTTGGCTTTATTTTGCTGCGACATAAAGCTTGCCTTAAGCAAACTTAGCGCGTCTGTTAACCCACAGGACATAAGCTTCTTAAGGCGCTCTGCTAACGGCGCTCGGTCATATTACAGGATTTTGATCGACACAAACTTTTGTTTTGCTGGAGTGATTGAACAGGAAGAAACTAGGCTGTCGACACTTCTCTTTTTCCATAGCGCCTGAGGTAAATTTCCGAGCCAAAACCAAGAATTACAGCCATATCTCAGGCACAAAGAGAAGCGACCAGCCGTGCGGTCTTTGAGCACGTATGTACACTTTTCCAGGAGCGCATTAGATGAGAAAGTTGTTCGCAATCGTCGCCCTCGGTTTCCTGTCCGTCAGCTGCACGTCTTTTGTCCAGCCGTCCATGGCGAACGCCGCCCCACCCAGCAAGAATGCTGCTGCTGCGCCTGTTCAGCGGGTGGGTGATCTCTATCTCACGATTTACGGTGAACGCTACGCCCAGGTCGAGGAGACTCGGAAGGTACACCTCGAGGTCGGGCGCAACCTCATTACCCTCTCGGACATTCCCTCACAGTTCCGTGACCGCTCTTTCGTTCCGCTGAGTTCGCGGCTTCTCAAAAAGGGACCAGAGCGTTCATTCACTTACTTGTCGTCGACTTACCAACCGGCGAATCTGAGCCTGGACAAGCTGCTCGCATCGTCGATTGGACAGCAGCTCGGAGTGGTCACCGCCAGTGGTGATCATGTCGTAGGTGAGCTGTTGAGCACCGCTGGCAGTACCGTGGTCTTGAAGACCGCTGCTGGACAGGCTGTAGTCGTTCCGGTTGTCGGTGCAACGTTTGACCGTTTGCCGGGAGATGTGTCATCTCGTGCTTCACTCGTTGTTGAAGCTTTTGCCGACGTCGCTGGCGATTACGAGTTCCGCTTCATGTACGAAACTGATGGACTCACATGGAGTGCTGGACATACCGTCGTCTACAATGACGACAAGAGCGTCATTCAGAGCTGGGAAACGACGGTTTCCTTGCAAAACAATTCTGGTGTTTCCTTCGAAGGTGCCAGAATTTCGCTGCTTCCTTCGAAAGTAAGCACCGGTGACATGGGTGACGGACGCATGTACGCCGCTCGTGGGCTGCAGGTAGCCTCAGCTCCTGCCGGAGGTGCTGCTACTGTAGACTCTCTTGGTGACCAGACCACCTATACGCTACCAGGGGTGGTGACTCTCAACGAGGGTCAGTCTCGGCACGTTCGACTCTTCGCTGCCCATGACGTGGCTGTTAAGCGCGAATACTTCATTCCCGCCAACAGTATTTCTTACTACAGCAAGGGTAAGAAAGAAGTTTCGATACGTCTCGAGGTGGATAACTGCGACAAAAATGGGCTTGGAATCGCCCTTCCAGCTGGTTCAGTGAAGGTCTATCAACGAGCAAGCGCCAACTCTCCTGTTCAAATGGTGGGCAGTGTTGAGCTTGGAGCCAAGGCTGTTGATGAGGTTTTCCAGATGGTTATCGGCAGCTCTTCTGAGCTGAAATGGGAGCGCGTTCTGGTGCAGAAGCAGCCCCTGGCCGTGCCTGGCGCCAGTCAGCCAGCTCCTGGTGCATACCGGGAAGTCTGGGAAGAAAACACTTACAAGATCAATGTTTTCAACTACAAGCGGGATAAAGACGTTGAAGTTCTCGTGGAAATCAATGTTCCCGCCGATCAGTCGTTCGGAGCCCCGTGGACCTTAAAGGAAAATGTGAACCAAGCTCAAAGCAAGGTTCAGATTCCGAAATCGGCACAAGGGGCTGTGCAATACAAGGTGAAGGAGCGCGTTCGCTAAGTTAAGGAAGAGGGAAAGAGCATGATGCTCTTTCCCTCTTTTTTTTGTTGGTTTAGTTCATGCTACTGGTTGTAGTAGGTGTCTTCGGTTTCCGTAAAGCTCGGTGCCTTATGTCTTAGGAGGTTTGGAGGCGAGCGCTGGCGTTCGGGTTAGCATTGCCATTAAAGCTTGCGTGCTTGATTGAAACTCTGCTGAGCGCTCTTCAGGTGCTTAAATCTTTTCCGCTTTGCTAATGTATTGTATTGCTTTTGATTCATGATTCAGCCGCTTTCTGGACGGCTCTATTTCGGCTTGTGAAGAAGTTTGCGCAAAGATGGTGGCACTAGCTCTCTTAGAGATTATCGAAGTCTGTTGCTGTTTTTGCTCAACAACCGTCGCGTTTACATTTTGATATTAAGCATTCTCTTCTAATGCCCAAAAGTATTGTGGAGGCTTCCTGTGAGGGCTTGTCTCCTTCTTTGTTTTTATGCCGTTTTTACATTTGTTGAATCGAAATGTAAATCGAGCTTTGCGAAAATAGTCTTTGTATCATTTCCTTGTTTTGGTTGAAGGAAATCTGAAGACTGGCTGTGCAAGCTTAACCTCTCGTTGTAGAGCTTGAAGAGAGCGCTGGCATTTTTGTAGTTTTTGCTGTCTATATTTCGTTTTCTTTCTTTCTCAGGCACATACACACACACACACCGTAATTTGATTGACTCAATTCACTTTTCTTCTGACTCATTTATTGAGCGGAAGAGCTGTGTATGTCGTTCTTTACCCTAATTGCCGAGCCAGTCGCTCGGCAGGAGGACGAGTATGAAATGCTTCAGCTTAGTGGCTTCGCGCCAGATTCTCAGTGTTCCTTCTCTCTTTCGCCCGGTGTCTTTCGTCGTTCCGGAGGTTTATCCAACGGCAGAAGAAGGCATTGTGGTGCATCAGGCGAAGCCTGATTGCGAGGTCATTCCGGGGGTAAACCTTTTTCTCAGCTCTGAACTCTACGCGACCTGCCGACATCCTGCTAAGGATGTCGATTCTGTTGTGATCAACCGAGCTTCCATATCACGGCGTCCCAACGGCACACTCTGGCTGCTTCCAGAACGTGAGGTTGAGTGCAAGTCTGCTCTTGTATGGCTTGATGTCAGTCGTGGTGCGTTCAGTAGAGTTCAGTACGAACTTGGAAATTGTGTCCATGTTCGCATACGCCGAAGCACTGATGATCTCTTCGGAAACGAAGAGCTTGCGCTGGTCGAAATCGCTGTTGCTAGACCATTCCACGCATTTCGTTTCAGTCGCAAATGGTTCTGCTTCGGCGGGGAGCGCGTCGGGGAATGTCTGGTGATCAGCTTTGATGGCAACAGTCTCAAATGCGAAGCAGCCGAGTAAACGGCTGTGTCGCTGTCTCAACCTGGAGGTTATATGAATACACACAACACTGGTGTCACAGATGAGTTTGCTCTCGCTCTTCTTCGAGCCGAGCGCGAGCTGCACCCTGGGCACAACGTAGTGGTTTCCCCTTTGAGCGTGTCTCTTGCTCTGGGGCTGATTCTCAATGGAAGTCGTGGCTCTGCCCGCAGGGAAACTGCTTCGGCACTCGGGTTCGGACCTGGGCGCAGTCTGAGAGGCATCAACGAGACATTTGCGCAATTGCGCGCGTCTCTGACTACTGAGCCTGAGCTTGACCTTCAACTTGCAAGCAGTCTCATCGCTTGCAGAGGTTCGGCGGTGAAGCCCAAGTTCGCCAGTCGTGCCCAGCAATACTTTGATGCTCGCATCAGGCTTCTCGACCTCGATGATCCATCGGCGCCGTTGCTGATGAACTCTTTCATCTGTCAGCGCACACAGGGAAAAATTCCTTCTGTCATTAGTGCCTTAGATGGTGCCAGTGATGGTGCGCAGATGATAATGCTTGATGCTGTCTACTTTCATGGTCTCTGGACCTCGGGCTTTGACCCGGCTCTGACTGAGCGATGCCGTTTCCTTCGTCTAGATGGAAGCGAATCGAAATGCTCTCTGATGTTCAAGCAAGGAAGTTTCAACTATCACGGCAACCTGAAATATCAAGCCGTGAGGCTTCCTTATGGACTCTCAGGGCGCTTCGCGCTATATCTGTTTTTGCCACTTGCTGACGGCGAGTTCGGAATGGAGCGGATGCTAGCTGATCTTGCAGATATGGAATTCAGCAAGGTGTTCAAGAAGTTCAGCAACACGCCTGGACGTGTACATCTTCCGCGCTTCAAAACTGAGTATTCAAGCACTCTCAACGATAGCTTGAAGCGACTTGGCGTGGAGGAAATCTTCGACCCCTCCTCGTCAGACTTCTCAGCACTCTTCAAAGGAGCTGACGCCCAGCGGCTTCTGCTCAAGCACAAGACCGTCGTCGAAATCGATGAGCGTGCGGCAGAGCTGTTGAGTGGTCCGCCGGCACCGAATACGGTGCGTGTGAAGTCGCGGCTCATCATGGGCGGCATGCCGTTCCATCTCAAGGCTGATCGACCGTTCTGCTTCTTTGTCAGGGATGACCTGTCGGAAACTATCAATCTAGCCGGGTACATCAACGACGCGGCGTAATGCTATGGCTCGACTACCACATTCTGCAAAGTCTGCAGCATATGTGGTAGTCGAGCCGCTTTTTCCTTGTTTTCCATTTTCTTGTTGGTACGTATTGCTATAGTAGAAGTTGTTAGTGGTATTTGCGCGGTAAAATAGCGCGGTGAGTTTAAGTCAATGCCGAGCACTTTCTATCACTTTGCTTGTTTTCTTAACAGGCTTGAGTGCCTGCAGCTCTGAGCCGCATCGTGATGAGCTCTATTTGTCGGCAGCAATTAGTTTGAAAGAAGTTGTGCAAGAAATGAAGCAGAGTTTTGAAAAGAAGCACCCAGGCTCTGAGCTTGTTTGTAACTTTGCTTCATCGGGTCAGCTCGCTCAGCAAATTGCGGAAGGTGCTCCAGTTGATGTCTTTATGAGTGCGTCGAATGAGAGCATGCAAAAATTAGAACATGATGGATTTGTGCGAAAAAATGATATTAGAAAATGTGCCTCCAATGAAATTGTGGTTGCAGCTCCAATGTCCAAAAACTTTAGGAGTTTCGATGAGCTCAGGTCCGCACGATTACTCGCGATTGGAAACCCAAAGACAGTTCCTGTCGGGGCGTACGCTGAAAAAGGGTTGCGCAGTCGCGGAGTCTTCAGCGAAATGTCAGAAAGGAAAAGACTTGTATTTGCCGAAAACGATCGCCAGGTTGTTAGTTTTGTTGAATCTGGAAACGTAGATGCGGGCGTCGTTTATCAAACGGATCTTCAATCAAATGATAAGGTGCATGCTGTTTTGAAATTTGAAAAAGATGATGTTCCCGAAGTTCAATATCTAATTTCTATTACCAAGAGATCTAAGCGAGAGGCGCTTGCAAAGCTGTTTGAGGACTTTGTTCTTTCGGAAAACGGACAGAAAATCTTTCAGTCTCGAGGGTTTGGGAAGTGAGTGATGTACTTTTTTCTCTGAACTTGTCACTGCTAATTGCATGCTTGTCCACGCTAATTGTCGCTTGTGGCGGTACGCTACTGGGGTACATTCTTGCACGAAAGGAATTTCCTATGAAGGATCTTCTTGATGCGATCTGTGTTCTTCCGCTTGTTCTGCCGCCAACGGTATTAGGTTTCTTTCTGCTTGAACTTTTGGGAAAGCAAGGTCTTGTTGGTCGATTGTTGTTTCACCTTAGTGGATGGACACCCATTTTTACCTGGCAGGCCGCTGTTCTGGCTTCAGTTTTGGTCTCATTACCATTGATGGTAAAAACATCCAGGGCTGCTTTTGAAAGTGTTGATGCTAATCTGGAGATGGTTTCTCTAACCCTCGGGAAGTCGCCTGTGGAATCTTTCTTCAGGGTCTCTGTTCCACTTGCTGCAAAGGGATTGCTTGCAGGTCTTGCTTTGACTTTCACCCGAGCAATAGGCGAATTCGGCGCAACACTCATGGTTGCGGGAAACATTCCTGGGAAGACCCAAACTATTCCTCTGCTTATTTATCAAGCAACGCAAACAGGTGAAACTTCCCTGGTTTATTTGTTGGTAGTTGTTCTAAGTCTGTTTTGCCTTGCTGTTGTTTTGCTTTCGAACAAGTTGGGAGGGCGCTGGTAGTGCTCAAGCTCAACTTCAATTATTCGGTAATCAATTTTGTTCTTGATGTAAATCTGCAATTGCCCGCTGCCCTTACCGTGATTATGGGACCCTCGGGAAGTGGCAAATCAAGTTTGCTAAACTGTATCGCTGGCTTACGAAAACCGAATTCCGGAAGCATATTTCTCGATGAATTAGCGTATTTTGAATCAACTAAGCGATTCAATTTAGAAGTGCAAAAGCGTCGCTGTGCCTACGTAATGCAGGACCTTGCTTTGTTTCCTCATTTGAATGTTGCACAGAACATTTGTTTTGGAATAGAGGCGCAAAAAGAAAAAGTGCGTCAAGAACGATTGCAATTTTTGCTTGAAAAAATGAAGCTCGAAGGTTTAGGAGATAGGAGGATTTCGCAGCTTTCCGGCGGGCAGCAGCAGCGTGTTGCTCTTGCTCGAGCACTGGCGCCTGAGCCGAGGATAATTTTGCTAGACGAACCTTTCAGTGCGCTTGACCCTGAATTGCGCCTCGAGCTGGGCGAGGAGCTCAAATCAGTTCAGCGAAGCCTTGATATTCCAATGCTTATCGTGACCCATTTGACCACTGAGGCCGTGAATCTTGCTGATATGCTGGTCACTCTGGATGAGGGGAAAATCAAAGGCGTGAAAAATCTGGAAGCTGAACGAAAATTCGCCTCTAGCGAAATTGCAAATGATGCTCAGATTTCCTGGTAACGCGGGATGCGCATTGACAGTTACAACGCCTTCCAGGGATGATCTTCCCATGATCTCCTCAGGTTGAAGATGTTAGAGACCTGAAACCGTATCAGGCCTGTGCCTGTGAGGAGGGCATCTGAATTTCAACTAAGTTTGGGACAGAATCGTTTATTTTGAACGGTCGCTTGAAATACTATTTAGCATAGTAAAACGAGCGTTAAGCAAGAAGGGCGAGGGTCTGGCTTGCGCCAGACCTCCACCCCCGTAGACTCATTGAGCCTACTCAGCCTTGCGGCTTACTTGCTTTTGACGAAGCGCTTCGCGCGGACGACTTCGCCTTCGACGCTGATGGGCACCAGTTTGACGGTGTGACCGTTGCCACGCATGTTGTTCGCCGGAATGTCGAGGTCTTCCGAGGAGACTTCCACGCAAGTGCCGCAGGCCACACAGCTGACGCCACCGCCCGACGGCAGTCGGTTTTCCGTCACCTTGGCGGGGAATTGCATCTTGTCCGCGTTGCCGTTGGCCAGCGCTTCGCGGATGCAGCTCAGGAAGGACTCACGCTCCGTCTGCTGATGGGCTTCTTCCTTGACCTTCTGCACGTCCTGCTCCGAGAAAGACAGCCCCTTGTCCGTCTGCGTGGCGATGACTTCCAGGGTGCCAGCTTGAGCGAACACTTCCAGCAGGCGTTCCACTCGCGCCTTGCCCGTCATGCGGCTGGTGTGGAGCAGCCCGCTGACTTCGACGCCGTCGACTTCCACCTTGAGGAAGGCGCCGTAGCAGTGGTCGGTCTCCTTCTTGGTCTCCGGGTCCTTGGAGAAGGCGAGTTCCTTGATGGTCGCCAGCACGACCTTGCCTTGGACCGCTTTCACGGCTTCGGCATGGGCGCTCTCTCGCTGACGGCGTTGGACCTGCGCCTGCTCGCGCTTCTCCTTGGCCGCCTGCTCGAGCGGGGCGCGGCCTGAGAGGCGAACCGAGGTGAAGCGGCGGCCCTTCGACTTGTCGGCGGGTTCGACTTCCGCCAGGAGGTTGGTAAACTCGCTGTTCACGTTGGTGTCCGCGAACATCTGGTCACGCTGCGGGATTTCGAGCGCGGGGAACTGGCTGACGTGCATCACGCCGGTGCACTTGCGGCCGTTGTGGGTGTAGCTGAGAACGACAGCGCGGTCGATCTTGCTGGTGACGATGGCCTTTTCGATCATGTCACCGGTCTTCACGACGTTGTTCTGGTCCACGGTCTTGCCCTTGGTGGTGTTGGTGGTGGTCGTCATAGGTTTCGAGCCTTTCGAGAAAATAGGTGTTTCCCCCGTGCGCAACGTCCCACAGTGGGATTTGCACAGCCGAATCCGTACGACGAGCGCCGCGCTCGAAGTACTTTTTAGAGGTCACAAGAACCCAGGTCGCGGAAGGTGCGGCTTGGATACTTGCTTTCTTGGTCTGAATTGATTGTGACCAGGGACCTCTAAAACAGAAACGGAAAAAACGGAGATAACTAAATCTAGAAAAGATGTCCGCTATTCCCTAATCAGCGTTGGAAGCCCTAAAAGACTGCTGTGGCTCTGCTTTGGGGATTGCCTTGTGATATTCTCTGTTGTTTTGCATGGTGATATGCCCAGACATTGCAGATCTGTCTGATTGCGAGGTTGAGCGAAGCTATCATTTACTGATTCGGATTAGAAACTTGCTAGTCCGCGCTAGCTTTCTGAAAAATATCACTGGTAGATTTCAACGGCATTTGGACTAAGCTTTCTGCAGATCCATCCGTTCAATTATTTCGACACCAAGCTCATTCATTTGATCAATGACAAAAGTGAATTCCGCCATATCAAGGTCACGTGTGCAGTCTTTTATAACCCTTACATTGAACCCTGCTTTAGCAAGATCAATAGCTGAAAAGCCGACACAAATGCGGAAAACCAGTCCAACAAGATCAACATCGGTTATTCCAAGCTCCTTAAGCCGTGGAATAAGTGCCACATTGCCGCAGACGGAATGGCTGTCTTTGTCTCTTTCGGTTCCTTTCGGAAATATCTCGTCAATAAGGTCTTTGCGGATGCCGGGCAGAAAATCAGCACTCCATGTGCCTTCCTGGCAATGGTCGGGATAAACTACTGCCAGCTTTCCATCACGGTCTTCTACCTTATCTTTATAAGGAGTTTTGTCGGGACATTGGCTTGCAAAATTGAACATATCCATCGGATGCCGGTCTATTCCGGCAAAGCAAAAATCATATAGTCCGCTTTCTTGCAAAGCTCCGATTGCTGGTCCCACTTCTTCGCCACCCGGAACTGGGAGTTCAGCAAAGTGTCCTTTTCCGTCACCGAAGTTTGCTGAGGCGAATCCATTTATGGGATCTACCAGACCGAGAGCGCGTTTGCCTTTGCTCATGTCAGTCTCCTTGTGCTCACTGATTCCTTTGGCTGTACGGAATCCAACGTATCTTCTGGGTTCCATGCAAGCCATGCTTCTGCCTGGGCGTCACTCGGCATACGCCAATCACCTCTGGGAGACAGGCTAACAGAGCCCACTTTGGGTCCGTCAGGAAGGCATGAGCGCTTAAATTGATTGGCAAAAAATCTCTTGAAAAATAACTTCAACCATTTTGCAATATCATCGCGGCTGTAAGGTTCATGGAAGCTGGCTTGTTGTGCCAGAAAGAATATCTTTTCCGGTGACATGCCAAATCGCAAAACATGAAACAGAATAAAGTCATTCAGTTCATAAGGACCTACGTTCGATTCGGTCTTTTGTGATATTTGCCCATCTTTTCCTGGCGGCAACAGCTCAGGTGATATCTCTGTCGCTACAATGTCTTTCAGGGTTTTCCTGGCTTGGTCGTCGAATTCAAAATCGGCTGCCCAATCCACAAGGAATTTGACCAGAGTCTTCGGAATACTGGCGTTGGGATTGTACATGCTCATATGGTCAGCGTTATAAGTGCACCATCCCAGAGCCAGTTCTGAGAGGTCTCCTGTTCCTACAACAAAGCCTGCATTCATAAGAATTGAAGTTCTCATTCTTGCTTGAACATTTTCGAATACTAAATCCTGACTATTCTCTGGAAGCTGAGAAAGCTTACTGGACAAGTCATCAAGGCTGCTGATTGTGTCAATGGCAATGCCAAAAGGATTGTGCTTCAGTGCCTTAAATTCATCGAGGCATAATTGCCTGATATCAACTTCTCTGCTTCTAATACCAAGTTGGTCCATCAACGCAAGCGCATTGTTTTTTGTTCTTCCAGTGGTGCCGAAGCCTGGTAGGGTAAAGGCTTCGATGCGGGTTCGCGGAATCTTTAGTTGGTCCAGGGCTTTGCATAAAACAAGCAAGGATAGAGTCGAATCCAATCCGCCAGATACGCCTATCGCAAGTGATGAACCGCCAATACGTTCAATGCGCTTGCATAAAGCTGAAACTTGAATGTGGAAAATCTCGTTGCAGCGCTCTGCAAGGGTTTCTCGCCCCTGTGGCACGAAGGGGTGTGCATCGATGAAACGAGTTAAGTGATTGATAGAATGGTTGGGGTCCCTAAATGGAATCTTGCGAAATCGAGCCTCTGTTGCGGATTCTCTTTTGTTATCAGCGAAACTATTGAGGCGAATTCGATCGACCATGATTCTCTCAAGGTCAATCTCTGTACTAATAAGAACGTTTTCTCTTTCGAACCTTTTGTTTTCCGCAAGAGTTGTGCCGTTTTCGCTGATCAGGCAATGTCCACTAAATAGAATATCGGTGCTTGATTCACCTGTGCCGCAGGATGCATACGCATAAGCTGCCACGCATCTTGCCGACTGATTCGACACCAGCTGCCTTCGATATCCAGATTTACCGATGAGTTCGTTGCTGGCGGAAAGATTCACCAAAATCGTTGCGCCTGCTAGTGCCTGGTAAGAGCTTGGCGGAATGGGCACCCAGAGGTCTTCACAAATTTCCACCCCGACTATAAGTTTCGAATTGAGGTTTGATTGAAAAAGCAAATTTTTGCCAAAGGGCACTTCTTCTCCGAAGAGATTTATAGTTTCTACGCAGGTGTTATTTCCTGAGGAAAACCAGCGGCGCTCGTAGAATTCTTTGTAATTTGGAATGAATAATTTTGGCACAACTCCGAGAATTCTGCCCTGATTGATGGCTACAGCGCAATTGAATAACTGGTCGTCCGCCACGAGCGGTAAGCCAACAAAGAATAGTCCAGAGAACTTGTTGCTTGCTTCAACTAACTGAGCCAGCGACTCCAGGCTGGAATTCAAAAGTACTTCGTGCTGAAATAAATCTGCACACGTGTATGAACTGATTGAAAGCTCAGGAAAGACGAGCACCGAAATCTTTTCTGACTCTGCTTGCTTCAGTAATTCAATTATTTGACTGGAATTGTAGGAACAATCGGCTACTTTGACTCGTGGAGAAGCTGTGCCCACCTTCACGAAAGAATGTGTTTTATTGGACGGCATGTTTAAGTTCCTTCAAGATGATACCTTCGGTGGTGTCAGCAGTCAAATGCGGAACGAATAGCTCGGCGCAAGATTCCACTCGCAAAAAGTCGGATTCTAGCTCTCTTGAACGTGGATGGCTGTCTGTTACGACGAGTTGCTTGAACAAACCCGAGCCTCGTATTTTTTCGAGAGCTTCACCTGGGAAAAGTGCATGAGTTGCCATGGCTGCCACCCCAGTGGCACCGGCTTCAAGGTAGGCTCTTGCTGCGTTCATTAAGGAGCTTCCCGTGCGAATCATGTCATCATATATGACTACGAATTTGTCTTTCACCGGTCCAGAAATTCCCAGGGAAACAGTTGTGGCTCCGTCAATACGCTCCTTATAAGCGAAAGCGGGGCTGACACCCATATCTCTGGCGAGTGATTCCACCCATTTCATTCTCCCGGCATCCGTCGAGGCAAGCACAAATGGAACAGGTCGGTCTTGTGACAGTTCCATCTGCCGAGTGCCTAAAACCAGCGGACCAAACTCGGTAGAGAGTCGTTTTGCCACTTTCATCACGATTGATTTGGCATAAATGTGCGTTGCTTGTATGCCGTTTTCAAAATACTGAGGAATTCCCTCAGAGTGAAGGTCGAGCATGTAAAACCGATTGCCTAAAGGTGCACGTGGAAGTCCATTTGAAAGTAAGCGGGCGCGATACTTCGCTTTGACTGCTTCTCCGGCTCGCACAGCCCTTTCCATGGTGGAGTAGCCAAAATATGGAAGAATCACACGCAAACGTGATGCGCCACCGTCTACAATGGCATTGGCAAGATCGAAAAGTTCGAGTGTTTCGCGATCATTTATTGTGCCAGAGATTAGTAGCACTTTTCTGCCGTCTACGGGGGTCACGATGCGCTGGTAGTGTTCACCATCGGGAAAGTCTTTGCGTTGGATTTCTCCAAGCTCCATTTCAGTCAATGTATGAAATCGTGCAGCCCATGCTGTGTACGATTGAGTACTCAGAATAAGTTGTTTGTCGTGATTCATAAAATACTGCCCAGGAGATTTATTTGCTCTGTTCCCTGCTTAGGCTATTGTAGAACATAAAGATGGCGATCATTCTTTTCTAGTGGCGCCTGTAACATTCCCGAAGAGCAGTGCTGCCAATTGTTTGAACAGTCAACGCTCGCTTATTTCTGCACACTGTACTACTCAAGTGGTTTGAGACTATGAGCCATAGTAGAGCTTGAGCAGGTAAAAAGGTCACGATTTGGCTATTTCCCGAATCATCTTTTCCAGACCTCGAACCACTCGTGACATGCTGTTTAAGTCGAGAGTGAGAATAGAGTCCTGGGGTCCGTGATAGTGCTTATTTCGGAAATTCGAAGTGTCAGTAACCATAAGCGCAGGGTATCCAAATCGCCAAAAGCTGCAGTGGTCTGAGCGGTTGGCATCGCTCATCCAGTCGGGTGCAGCGCATCCTTCTGACGGAAAATTGCAGTTTTGTCTGAATAAGCTAATGCTGTCTTTTAGGAAGGGGCGTGCTTTGCTGTTGCCAACAAATGCTATGAAATTCCCAACGGTCGGATAAAAGAGATTGAAAGGCTCGGGATAAGCCTGTGATTTTTCTCTTGTTGAATAATAACCGAGCATTTCTAATGAATACATTCCAGCTATATGCTCTTGCTGTTCGTGACAGCGTTGCGCATAAAAGTAGCTTCCCATGCTGGAGTAGAGTGCCGTCTCTTCATTTGAAAAGGCAACGAACTTTAGACTTAGACCTGTCGGTGTCTGTTTGAACAATCTTGCCAGATGTAAAAGTGCTGCCACTCCGCTTGCGTTGTCATCTGCTCCCGGAGTTCCGGCAACTGTGTCGTAATGCGCACCTACGATAATTGTTTTTTCGGGATTTTTAGTTCCGGGCAATGTTGCTTCTATATTTCTGAGGGATATGTCTCCGACACTAAAGCTCTGGGAAACCGGTTCGTAACCGCTCTTGCGCAAGCTAGACTCAATGTAACGTGCGGACTGTTCTTGTCCGATCGTTCCAATAAATCTACTTTGAATATTGACTGAAAGCTCGGTGATATGCGCCTTTAGCTCTTGTTTGCTGATTTCTTCTTCCGTATTGAGTGGCTCAAAATTTCCAGAAAAAGATTTTCCTGGCATTGACACAATCGGATGAAAAAATGGGCTTAAAAGCCACTTGAGCAGCCGCTCTTTGATCTTGGACACGATACACCGTTTTGCAACGAGCTTTTCAGTGTGGATGAAAGGCTCGAACTCTAACTTATTCAGTTTTTCTTTTGTATCCTGCTACCCCAACACCGCCATGTGGCAGGTTTTACGGGAATCTCTCAGAAAAATATGCTTGCGGGGATCATACGTTTGGGCGGGGCATCAGAATACTCATACAGATTGCATCGGGATATTGGGCAAAATCAACTGTTGACTAGTACGAATTTTGAGCAATTTCGATGGAACTAGCTGTTCAGCCCAGGGTTTTCATAGATTCTGGTGCTTGGCAATTCGGTCCAAATCCCGGAAAGCATTGCAACGCAAGGATTGCTTCTTTGCGAGGTTAGCGCAAGTACAAAGTTCCAAGCCTGATAAAATCATTGGAAAGCGCTTCTTGACAGGCGCTTGCTGGAACTTGTACCGAACCAGGGCAGATTTCATACATCTGCTGGTATCGTATTTGGTGACTCTGGCTCTATTCCAAAGATTGTGTTGAAGGTCTAGGATGCGCTTGCAAAGCTCATCTCTGAAGCCCTTTAAAAAGAAAAAGCCTGGTCGAGCAGGCATAATAAGTTAATTTAGTTTAGCGCCCGACCAGGTAATACTAGAGATACAACATCTCTTGGTTTCTGACAAGGGCCTTCTGAATCGAATTTTTCATGGCTTGTTTTTGAAGAAGAAGTTGATGAGGAGCTGGTTTTGGCAATTTTTTTTTCGCGCCAGAAGAGTGTGTTGAACGAAAAAAAACGCTCAAATTTTATGTCTGCATCAAAATTTCGCTCTGGGCTGAGGGTTCTGGGCAGATTTGCATTGACTATAGTCGTCGAGTGTTTGGAAATAACAAGCGGTACGCTGGCATGCAGTCGACATGTGATGCAGTAAGTGTTCGAAGTAAGCTTAAGAAGTAAGAGGCAGATTCTAGAAATGAATTTTGCCTAGTGCCCTGTTCATTGTCTGATTCATTATCTTGCCAGTGCTTTTCGTCATAGATTTGCCTATGCCTGGTCCTGAATTGTGAGGCTGTGAAACTTGTTGCTGAGTCATCATCGGTTGCTGACCCATCATCTGTTGTTGTCCCATCATTTGCATTGGCATTTGCTGTTGATTCATTACGCCGCGTTTTGGCATCTGTGTACCGAATTTTGGAAAGCTAAATAGACCATGACCGCCGCCACCCATGCCACCGGCGCCGCCGTTGTTGGGGTTGTTCTGTCCACTCGGAATCAAGCCCATTTGCGCGGCAGCATTGATTGCCTTTCCTATGTTGTCGTAGGAGTTAGGGTCTGCATTGCCGTTTACCAAGCCACCCAGAGTACCACTACCGCCTCCCATGAGGGCACCTAGACCTCCGAGTCCTCCCATGCCACTCATGTCGGCTCCACCGCCGCCCATGTTACCCATGCCGCCGCCGCCCATGTTGCTCATGCCGCCGCCGCCCATGTTACCCATGTTGCCGCTGTTGCCCATATTGCCGCCGTTCATGTTTCCCATGCCGCCGCCCATGTTATTTTGTGGCACGTAGTTGCTCTGGCTCACATTGCCTTCAACTGTCTGACCTGGGCGAACCCAGTCGGATTGTCCAACTTGATTTTGTGGGATCATTTGCTGTTGCATGCCTTGTTGCTGCATACCCTGCTGCATTTGCATGCCTTGATCCATCGGCATTTGCATGTTCTGTCCCTGGTTCCAACCAGATTGATTCATGCCAGCTCCATTGGAATTACCCTGGCGGACCCAGCCGGATTGTCCTAAATTGCCGTTATTGTTTGAAGCAGGTTGCGTCCAGTTTGACTGCTGACCGCCGCCGCCATTGGAGCCATCTGGTCGCACCCAATCGCTCTGTCCCATATTTCCCTGACTCTGTCCACCGTTCTGTCCTTGCGGTGTCCATCCTTGTTGGGGAGTTTCGGAGGCGTTTGGTCGAACCCAATCTGATTGTCCCTGTGAGAACGCTGGGGCAAAAAGGTTCAAACTTGCCGCTAAGGCAATAACTGCGATTCGTTTTGAGTAGTGAGGCATAGTGCACCGCATAATTTGGGTTCTTGACAAGATCGTAGCCCTACAAAATTAGGCTGTCAATTCAGATTTTCCCTGGATTTTGTGAATTCAGTCTCCGATATAGGAAAAAAACTGCTCTTTTGCCTGACTTTGCGCTGTATGGGTTACTAAGGCTGGTTCAGCTGCTGATATTGGTCAGCATTTTAGATTCTATTTGTCGGGATGCTCGAACTCTTGTTCGAGGGAGTCTTTTTCGGTAGTGAATGCGATGCCTTCTCTATTAGACTCCTGAATTGAAATGCGGCGGCTCGATTCGGCTTCCTTCAATTTGAGCTTCAGGTTGGAATCGGGCTGTTGTAATTTAGCTGCTGCTGCTGCTCTTATCAAGTTTCTTTTTTCGATATTTTGATTTCTCTGGGAATTCATCAGAATGCGTATGCCGGGGATAACGAGGAACAGCGCTCCATAGGCAGACATGGCATAGAGCAATGGTTTGATGAGTGCAATAAATGGCAGAAGCCCAGTCATGGTGGAAAGCCAGATTCCGCCTAGCAAAATGACTAGTGCAAAGCAGATGATGGTAGCTTTGCTGCCATCGCTGATGTGAGTGAGTTGCCATTCGTGTTCTTTCAAATAGGTCTCCAGGCGGTTCGAATAGGCTTGCTTTGATTGAAATGCTGCTTTCGTTTTGACATAAGACTGAAACATGGCGCTAAGGTCATCGGGGTGAGCAGTGGCACTGTTTGGCTCTGTGCTTGCATTGAACTGCTGTTGAAAGCTGGGGAAATTGTAGATGATGTTTCCCTTCTCGCTTACGTCGCAATTTCCGTTGAATCTGACCATCACAGGAAGCATCCAGTCTTCATTCTTGCTTTCTACAAGTGTGTAAGGTGCCAGTTGTTCTGCAACCACTACGCCATTGTTGGCGCGTATAGCCAGCGCCATTGATTGCCAGTACTTTTGCTCTAGTTGTTGATTTGGATCTCCGTCACCGAAGAGAAAAGAAAAGCACTTGTCGAGGAAATTTTCCTTGTCCTTTTGGTTTTTGGAACTGTTTATGGTGCTTGGTTCGTAATGTGTCGGTGTTGGGTCCCAACGGATGTAGCTGCCCCAATACCACCAGTCCCACAGCCAATCCCAAATCCAATATCGAAATATGCCGCCTACACCACTAAAGATTCCCGATAAGTCTATATCTGGTCCAGAGTCGTTGTCGTTGCCCATGAGTTTAGCTAAAAGAGCTATGGCTGCCAAAACAACAAGGGCTACCACGAGCACCACGGAAGCAATCAATGCTATGCCAAAACTGACGCGAATCAGGAAAAACATGAGAAGAGAAAATATTCGCACCATGTAAGCGCCCGCGTTGTAAATGATTCGTCCGAGCCGCTTCATGGTATTTTTGCTAGTCCGGGAAATGTATTCGTTTTGGAAATTACGGTCGAATTCGTATACGACACTACCTGCGGTGCCAACCGTGAGGTGACCTCCAGTTTCATAGGCGATCTGGTTTAGAAGCCCGTTTGCTTGGAGGACGGGCAGGTTGGTCTTGGTGGCAATGTCTGCAACAGTAATTTTTTGCGGCGACTCAGAAATGGCTTTCAGTACCAGCTTTTTTTCTGGTGAATGAACTGGTGTTTCGAGTGCCTCTAGTGTTTCTAGCATGGTCATCCTGAAAGACTACTTGAATTATATTGTCGCATACTTTTGCGACAAGTACGAATCGCTATAGTAGATCGGGTTGAAAAAAGAAACGCAGGATGCACAGCCTTTTGGGCCATACATCCTGCGTTCGAGGGGAACGGTTTACTTGTCGTCGTTCAGCTTCTTGAAGCCGACACGGTCGACAGGCACCACCTGCGAAGAGCCGGTCTGGTCATTCGCGCCCGGACAGCCGGCGTTGGGCTTGCCGACTTCGAGCTGGCTTTCGCAGAGCACGAGCTGACCTTCAGTCTGACCGTGGTCAGTGAAGGCACGGGTGATCTGCGGGTTCGCGAAGAACTGCCGCACCTTGTAGAAGGTGAACTTGCGGGACAGGTTCTTGTAGAACCAGCCGTCGATGCGCGACCCCATGGCGTGCGTGCCGGTGGTGTCGTCGGGCACGAACAGCTCGTAGCCAGCGTTCTTCATCGGCTCGCCATCCTTCAGGGTTTTGTCCGTCAGGATGTAGTTCAGGTCGCCGACGACGAAGCCCGAGTAGTTCGGACCGAGCAAGCGCGCCAGGATTTCCAGCTGCTTGTAGCGGATGGCGCTCGTCGCAGCCGGACCACCACGCATGCTCTTCAGGTGCACGACCGTGACCGAGAATTCGACACCGGTGGTGGTGTCTTTCAGGTCGACGCGGTAGGCCGGTCGCAGGTCGGGAACGCCCTGGACATTGCCGACTTCAGCGTACTCGATCGGTCCCTTCAGGACCTGGAGGCGCGGGTGGATGAGGATGCCCACGGCCTGGTTGCGCGTGTTGGCGACCGAAGTGAAGCCCTTGTAGGTCACGCCGGTGGACTGCTGCATGAACTGCACCATCGAATCGACCCAGGACGAGTCGACTTCTTCGACGGCGAGGATGTGCAGGTGCGAGAGAATCTCGACGTAAGCCTCGCGGAAGTACTTCGCCTTGGGGGCATCGCCGAATTCGACGTTCAGTTCGCCGAGCACAAGGTTGCCAGTCATGCCGGCCAGGGGGACGCCCTGGTAGTACTTCTGGACTTCCTTGAGGACGACCTGCGGGTTGGGCAGCTTGGGCTTGCCGCCGTCGCTGGCGCCGGGGCGCTTCGCGCGGTTGCTGACGCCGAGGACGTTGGTGAGGAAACCGTTCGGGTGAACGGTGTAGATGGCCTTCGCATCGTCGGAGCTGAAGTCGATGGTGTCAGGGTCCGGATACTCGATGCGGGACTCGTTGACGCGACGGGTGTACTCTTCGCTCGCTTTGATGATTCTGCGGAGGTGCGCAGGGTGGAGGTCTTCACCGTGCACAATTTTCAATTTCGAAGTGGTCATAAGGGTCTCCTTCCGAGACATCAAAAGTTCCGCTCCGCCGAAATTGGCGCAACGGGGTCCACACTCACCAAAGGAGATGAGTGCGTAGTTAAGAAACCGCCGACTCAAAACTTCGACAGTCCAAAGGCAAGAACACTTCTCCTCCACAAGCTTGGTAGCTTGTTCCGGGTGCTGAAATGGTCTTGCGTGTATTGGGCGCTGGGTTTCTTGTTTGCGGGCTAGGGGTTAATGGGTTACGACTCACCCTAGTGCTCTGGGGCCGGGAATTTCAAGAGGTGATGTGCTTCCTTAGCGTTATGTAACCGCGCGTAAGTGCCGCCAAGTGTCCGGCGGCGAGAGCATGATCATGAGTCACACAGCGGCGCGAACCTTGGCAACAGTGGAGATCATTTATGACGGTGCTAGTTGAGCTAACTGTTATGGTGCCAGCGGCGTGCGCGGATCACGTAGCCTGCTGTGACACTCCATTATCGACTGATCCCCAGAGTGCTTGTGGGCGCGGCTTCTGTGGAACCCTAACCGCACACGGCTGTGTTTGCATCTTGGCAGTGGCAACGCCTAGGGTGTTGGTACAACTCGTTTCCTCTCGAACAAACCCCGTGAAAGTCTAAGACATTTCAGACACTCACTCCCCAGTCCAGACTAGAACATTTCATGTGTTCCAGCCTGCGCTCGGTCGTTCGGATTTGAGTTGTACGCGACCCAGAAAGGGTAGCACCAGCGTGGGTCGTGTGACTCCGCTGTTTTTTTCAAACTGGCCTAGAAAGGGAAACAGCATGACATCGCAACCTAACGACAAGAAGCTCGGCAAGCGTAAGCTGCGTCGGCACAACAACACCTCGATCGTCCACAAGGTCGGGCGCCACAGCATTCAGCTGGTGCTCTCCGACATGGACCTCACCCTCACCGATGCCTTCTGGGCATACTTCGTTCCCACGATGGAATCCGAAGTTCCTCGCATCAGCAAGATCATCGGTGAGCCTGACCTCGATGCCATCTCTCGTGAGATGGGCCGCGTGGTCAACAAGTACGGCACGCACGAGTACCCGTGGCTGCTGGAGCTGACCTGGATTCGCCAGCGCTTCCAGGGCACTGCCGCTCAGTTCCGCGAGCAGATCGTCGAGCCGTTCTGGGCTACGCTCGAGCGCAACCGTCTGCGCTATTCGGTCGCTTACCCGACCGTCAAGGAGACCCTCACTGTGCTGCGTGATGCTGGCATCCATGTCGCGATCGTCTCTGACGGTCCGATGTACATGGTGCTCGGTCGCGCGAAGCAGACTGGCATCGACGAACTGGTCTCGGCGATTTATGCGCTGGAGACTGTCGAGCCTGACGCCAGCGAGGGCCTCACTGACGAGGACCTGGAAGCCGGACGCAAGCGTGTCGCTCAGTACATGGGCACCAGCGTCGCCTGCCCGTACGTCGTCCTGCCCAAGCACTGCGAGAAACCGTCCGGTGATGGCGCTCGCATCGCGATGAAGGACTTCGGCATCGAAGATGGCAACCGCTGCCTCTTCGTGGGCGATTCGCTCAAGAAGGACGGTGGTGCAGCCCAAGCCATCGGCGCGGGCTTCATCTGGACGCCCTACGGTCACTTCTCGCTCAGCCCTCGCGCTCGGGTCATCGTCGACGTGAAGATGAACCCGGTGGGAAGTGCCCCGACGCCCATCCACAAGCCGGGCGGAGCGATCCTGCCGGAGGTCTACCCGCCCATGCTCGACGCCGCGCCGTTCTTCGCTCGTGTTCTCGAACACCTGGGTCGCAACGCCACGGTCAGCACGGGCACCATCCTTCCGCCGTCGGCTCGCGCCACGGCCGTGACCACTTGTGGTCACTAAGTCCGGTCGGGTCGAAGTAATTCAACCTGGCAAATTGCGAGCGCCGTCTCTTTGAGGCGGCGCTCGTCTGTCTGGCTCTGGGAGCCAAGAAGCCGCAGCTCACGCTGCAAACGATAAGGAGAATGCCAATATGTTCAACGCTATCGCTCAGGTTTCAGCTCAAGTGCGACCCTCGTTCCCGCGTTTCAGCGCGGAGCTCGTGGTGAAGCACTGGTCCGACATCACCGTCGACGAAGCTTCCGTGCGTGATGGTGTTCGCATCTTTCCGTCTGCTGCCGAACTTCGGGAGCGCGGAGTGAATGTGGACCTGCTCGCCGACTGCATCGACGAAGGGCTGATTCAGCTCGACGAGTTCGACGGCACTCTGCGTCAACTCGGCGTCGGACTCTCGCTGACCGACCTCAATGCCTCTTTCGAGCACCTTCTCGAAGGCAGCGAGGCTCGGCGCGCCCACCCCGGCGACAGGCTCGATCGCGCGATGCATCTGCAGGGAACCTGCGGCTGCAAGCACAATCGATGCGCTGCCTGACCTCGGTCGTCTGAACCGCGTATGGGACTAGATGCGAAAGCATTTGGTCCCTTACGTTTTTAAAGTGTATTACTATAGCAAGGAGTAGAACTTCTGCTAAAGCAAGCAGGCGGAAAGACACCATTTTGGTGTGTTCCGTCTGCCGCTCGCCCTGCACTCTCAAGCTGGAAACTGCCCATACTTGGCAGTTTCGTATTGATGCAATGCAGCGCTTATTGCCCTGGTGAAGAGCTTGAATCGCTTCGTCGTCTCCACCGGGAAATCACCTCGAAAGGCGTGTCCGCTGAATAGCTCTGCAATGAGTTCGTCCGAGAGTTCAAGCTGTACACCGAACTTTTCGGCGAGGTTGACGACGTTCTTTTTGCTCTCGCCTCGATAGAGCGGGCTGTCCGGGTTTACCGAAAAGCCTGCGCTTCGGAGAGACTTGAGCACCATTTCTTTCAGTGTGAGGTTGAGACCGCCAAGCCAGACGATTGGCTCATTCTGTGGTCCCATCACGTGAAATGAAATCGCAGAAACGCTTCGAGAAAGCAACGCATTCAAGCGAGCCTCTCGAAATCGTGTCGAGCTGACGTGCAGCTCTTGCGGATGCTCTCTTTGCAGACCCTGGAAATCGAAGAGATTGTAGTTCTGGCCCGCAACGGCATGAGCGATTGCCGAGCTTCCACCTTCGATCAAACCCCCATGCGGAGATATGACCGTGAGCCATGACTTGCGGTCGTGGTGGATGATGCGATAAGAAGCGTTTTCTTGAAGAGTTGCTCGAAGCTCTTCAAGGGTTTGGTATTTGTCTTGCATTGTGTTCGACTCCTTCCAGGCTCGAAAAGAGCGAGTTAGTTGTGGCAAATGCAATGTTGTTTTTGTTGGTTCGTGAAAAGCTTTTGGATGGGAAAAGTTGGGGTTTCAAAATAAGCTTGTTCGAGGCTCAAAATGAAGTCTTTGTTTTATTAAGTGAATCCCGCAATACTGATGAATTCGACAGGATTACATGCTTTTAGTTTGGAACCTGCATAGCGCGGCTCTGTCAATCTTGCGCTGTTTCAGGCTAAGCGTGAATTTCGTGAATTGAATACAAGCCAATTTTGTACGGCTTCGCGCCTTTGCTGCTGGAAATCTCATGACTGACTCTTCTAGCGTTCAAGCGTATAGCAGCAATTGTTTCAAATACAGGAGAGTCATAAAGATAGATAGATAGCCAATCTGCCGCTTTATTAGCTCACACCATTTGGAACGAAGGAGTTTCATGGAGTACATCTCTAATTTGATACTGCAGATTTATGGGCATTTGGTACTGCCTTTAATACTGCCGATGGTTATTCTTGCGATTTTGTTCGGAATGAAAAGTCCTGAGAAGTTGTTTGACCAGGTTTTTGAGCTGACTGCCGCGATTTCGTCCGCAGTCATTTCTGGTGTTTTCAAAGTACTTTCAAGCATGTTTAAGGCTTCAGCAAAGGTGCTAGTCCCAAGTAAGAAAACAGGAGGACGACGACCCGGTCCAAAACCGCGACCGAAGCCAGATTCTGACCCAGAACATGCACCGCATCCCAAGCCAAAACCACGCACAAAGCCAGGAGTTCAGAACGCATCTGAGGAGCAATTTCGAAGTAGCGCACAAGCCGATGGCTTTGCAAGCACCGTGCAGCAGGGCGTGCAGTTTTGCCGTTATTGTGGAACGCCCCGTCAGGGACTAGCTCAAAACTGTGTTATTTGCAGAGGAGCCTAGTAACAGCTTTTCGCTGATTAATGAAGAACGAGTCCAATTTGCGCAAGCAAATTTTCGGACTCTCTTCTTCTGGCAATTTTTACTACATCAAGTAGCGTACTTGCCCCAAAAATCAAGGTAACAGGCAAAGTAACAGTCAGGTGTCAAAACGCATCAGTGCTGATAAACTTCAGGCTCGATTCAAGGGGAAATGATGAACTATAACGAAGCCACGAACTTCCTGCTAGACCTGCCCGATATGGAGCGAAACAGTCATGGCAACCTTGCACGAACGATGAGCCTGGAGTGCATGCGATCCTTATTGCAGCGTCTGGGTGACCCCCAACTTGGACGGATGACGGCTCACATAACGGGTTCAAAAGGTAAAGGCAGCACGAGCGCCATGCTGTCTGCCATGTTGGCTGCCGAGTATTCGTGCTCTCTGTACACATCACCTCATTTGCATTCATATCGCGAAAGAATTTGTCTCGATTGCAAACCAGTAGGAGAGTCTGAATTTGCCAGTGGAGTGTCTGAAATCAAAGACATCGTGCTCTCGCAGCATGAGAGTGATAGCGGACCCGTCAGCACTTTTGGAGCAATGACTTCGTTGTTTTTTTTACTGAACAATAAGCACCAAATGCAGTGGCAGGTTGTTGAGGTCGGAATGGGTGGGCAATACGATGCCACTAATGTTTTTGATAAGAAGGAAATAGTCCTGATTACAGCTGTGAGTCTTGAGCATACAAGCGTGCTTGGTAAAACTACACAGGAGATTGCACGAAACAAGGCGGGAATAATTCGCCCTGGTGCAATCGTGGTTCTGGCTCCTCAGCATGATGCAAGCGTGCCAGCCTTGATAGAAAAGATTTGCCAGGAACAGGATGCAGAATTTGTTGATGTGGCAAGGCACTATGAAATTGAAGCTAGGGAATTTGATGAGCAAAGACAGTCATTTGTCCTGAAAAGCAAGTTGAAGGATGTGGAAGCGGAGCGCGAGTTTCAATTGCGAATGCTGGGTCGGCATCAGCTGGACAATGCCTCCACAGCAATTGCAGCGATGGATGCTTTGACCAGGAAGGGTCTGCTGCGGAGTTCTTTCAAAACCATGCATTCAAGTCTCGAAGCGGTTTGCGTTCCTGGTCGAATGGAAGTATTAAAGCATGCTGGAACAAATGTACTCATTGATGGTGCGCACAATGGCGAATCGATGCAAGCGCTGGTGGACGGCATTAAACGTCACTTTCAGCGTGATAAATCAGTATTTGTGCTTGGTGTGAATTCAGACAAAAATATCGACCAAATTCTGGAGGCTATATATCCATCATCGAGTCTTTTGATTGCAAGCCGCTCTTACAGCCAGAAAGCGATGGATCCCAATCTTATTTTTGAGAAAGCCCGAGCGCTGGGAATGAAAGTCGAAATTTGTAATTCCAGCGAAGAGGCTTTTGCATTGGCAGAGAGCAGCAGTTGTGATCAGGGCTTCTTTTGTGCAACAGGTTCGCTTTATCTGATTGCTGAAATCAGGGAACTGATACTGGGAAAAAATCCGGCATGGTCTTTTGTTTCAGGCTTGCATAACCATGTTTGAGCCGGTTTTAAAATGCAAAAGGTGCCGCAGATTTGTTATTTAAAATGCCAAAAAGCTAAGAAAATCGCAGAAAGGGGTTGAAGCGGTAAAGCTTCAACCCCTTTCTTTGACATTAAGCAGTGCGCTGCAGTGGCAATTCTCCGATGAGTTGCAGCCGCGATTGGTTCGCTTCGCAAGTGGCAGCTCGGGGGCAGGTGTTGCACCAGAAGCCGGTCTTGCAGGGGAACGCCTTGTTGGCTACGTACTCTTCGATGCGCTTGAGCACTGCGCTGAGTTCAAGCAGTTTGCCAGGTGAGCGATAGTGGCTGTACCACATCGGTTTGCACTCGGCCTTGTTGCCCCAGTAGCGAATGCGCAGGCGAATCTTGCCGGTCCAGTTCATGGCGTTGGCGACGACAAGGGCGAAGAAGTAAATCTGCTCCTTGTGTTTGCGCTTCGGACGGTAGCTCACGCCGTCGTCAGTGCCGTACTCGTATGACGCTCCCGATTTGTAGTCGAGAATGTCGAGGATTTGTTTTCCATCTTCCTCGACGATTTCAACCTTGTCGGGTTTGGCACAGAGCCACCAGCCGCTTTCCTTGTGAAACCAGCGGTAAACCGTTTCCCGCTCGGTATCGCCGTCATCGTCGTTGTCTGCTTCTGCCATTTCCTTGGCGTTAGCGCTGACAAGTTCGATTCTTGCAAGCGTCTCTTCTTGCTCGTGAGCTGGCAGGCACGCCAACTCCCGAGCAATGAGGCGCTCTACCGCAGCGGTTTTTTCGCCTTTGGTTTCCGCCAGAGCGTGAGTGGCATTGCCGACCACTTGCTCTTTTGTTACTGTCTGTTTCTGGCGCATGAGTCGCGCGAGATACTGCTGTGGGCACTCTTCAAATGTCCACAGCTCACCGAATGAGATGCTTCGTTTCATATCAATTACCTCAAGTAAGTTAGATTGGAAATCAACCGTGATTCCCCAGCCAGGCTCCATTCCAAGCCTGACCAGCACCGATGGTTGTTCATCGGCCCCACCGCAGGATGGTGCGGATAGGGGACAGAGCTGCGCCAGCGACTCCCCGCAAGTGGAGTCACTGTGCTGCTCAGTGGGCTACTTGCCCGTGCATTCATCTTCGCTGCAATTGCAAGCCTTCTTGCCGCAGTTGCATTCGTGCTTGCCGTAGTTGAAGTCACCGGCGACGACGAGTCCGTTCAGGCGGCAAGTTTCTCTGTCGTTGACGGTGGTGGCCGGGTGACGCTGCAGGAGAGCCGTCACGTCGGAACCGTCAGCGACGATGCTGCGACCAGCAAGCAGCGTTCCGCCAGCCCATTTCGGCAGGGTGCCGAAAACGAGCTGCTTCTCGCTGCTGCCGTTCTTCTCCACCTGGCGGACCAGATAGTCCTGCTCAGGGTTGAAGTTCGCAGTGGTCGTCACCTTCACGGCAATCATGCCCATCTGGTCGTCCACGCGTTCGATGTTGAAGGCATCGCGACGCGAAGCGAAGAGGGTCGCAACCAGCTTGCCGTTGTTGCTCCACAGGATGATCGTTTGGCAGTTCATGGAAAACTCCTTGTTCTTGTTTTTGGGTCTTTCGGACCAAGTCATGAAGAAAACCACGAAGGGACAATCCCAACGTGTTGTTTGCCCTAGCTGAGCTCTGCTTGCGGTCAGAACTTGCTAGTGCGTTGATGCTTTATGGAGTCGGCAGGCACCGTGTCATTGATGACAGGTGTGTTAGAGGAGGGGAGGGTTTGAGAATTGTGCGTGAGAGCGGGTATCAGGGGGTGGGGGTGGGTGGAACATGAATAACTAGACCTTAGGCGTACAGTACGGCCCTGATCAAGTTTGCGGTGTGGAACTGTGCGTACGTGCAGTGGAAGTAGGTGAAACTTCGCAGCACTTGGCAACTATTCAGTCGCAGTCTTTTTGGACTTATTTTTGGGGTAGCCAAGCGAGTCCGCAGACCATTATGGATGTCGTATTTTCCGCAGTTTTCAAAATAGAAACCGATAGCCCGGCTTCGCTAAGGACTCATCGCGAGGCTTGCTGTCTACTCAAATTCCAGCTCTTTTAGTCCGTCTCTGTCTACATCAATCGGCATTACGCTAACACCGTCTTCTTCTGTAAGAGCCCAATTTTGCAAAAACTCCAGAACTTCAGCACGGTGTTTCTCCGCGGCCAGAACCATCACTGAGGGACCCGCCCCGCTCAGGCAGGTACCAATAATTGGGAGGTCGCCGAGCGCGGCTCTAAGCTTTGGCAAAAGAGGCACGTGTGGACTGCGATAACTCTCATGTAACTTGTCGTGCAGGGCTTCCTTCATAGCACTATCATCATCGCGCACCACTGCTGATACCAGCAGAGCTGTGCGCTGCAAATTGAATGTCGCGTCGGCCATGCTTATTTTGTCCGGGAGGCAAGCTCTCATATCTTCGGTGCTGCGACGGTAGGTCGGTACAACGAAAATGGGTTTCCAGCGTTGAGGCCAGTTCAATTGCTTAGCTATGATGCGGTCGCCATCCATGCCTTTAGCGCAAACAACAAAATCCCCTAAAAGGCTAGCAGCAAAACCTTCGCTATATCCTTCTAGCGCTGTAGCTTCTGCAAGCAAGGTTGGTGGGTTGGGAATTCTATCCTGAAATACATAAGAGCCCCAGAGCGCTCCAAGAATGGCAGCTGTGCTGCCTCCTAAGCCACAGCCCAGCGGAACTTCGGACTCAATTTCTACTCGAATACAATGAAGCAATTCAGGGTTGCCTTTCCAAATGCTCTTCAAAACTTTGTAGAGCAAGCCGTCGGTATCACCTGGCTCACTTCGTTTTGCTGCGGCACCTTTGAAGGTAATGAAAGGAATGTTTGGATCGTTTTTTTCTAGAAGTGCCACACTGACTTTGCAGTGAATATTCAACGCCAGAGCCAGACTGTCAAAGCCGGGACCCAGATTGCTGATGCTTCCAGGAATTTGTAAGGTCAGGCGTCTGCTAATGGACACGCTTATCTCCTTTCAGAGATTCAAACTATCTCTTACCGCCCGTCAGTTTCATCACACAATTGCGGCCGTTTGTTTTGGCTGCGCGCAATGCTTGTTCGGCATGGCGTCTCCAGCGTTCAACATCCATTACTTTTGCATCAAGCATTGCTACTCCGCAGCTAAAAGTCATCTGAAACTCTGTGCCATCGGGCGCACGATGGCGCATATTGCTAAAGTCGTGCAGCAGCCGCTGTGCGAGATTTACAGCGTCGTATTCTTCAAGATCTTCTACTATGATGGCTACTTCCTCACCGCCAAAGCGACCAAGAATGTCTGATGAGCGCAATCGTTGTCGAAGTACAGTGGATAAGGAGACCAGTACCTTGTCTCCCGTTGCGTAGCCGAAATGCTCATTTACAGGCTTGAATCGGTCGAGGTCAATGAGCATGAGAGCCGCTATTCGCTTCGGATTTCTCTTGCAATGAGAAACTGTTTGCTGAGCTTGCTCCATGAATGCTGTGTGCGTGAGCAGCTTGGTTAGACCGTCTCGATGCAGGAGATTCTTCAAGAATCGTGCGCGCTCAAGACGTGAAGCTGTGGCAGACAATAGTAATGCTGGTGCGACAGGTTTTACGAGGTGGTCGTCAGCACCTGCTCTTGCTGATTCGATGTGAGCTTCCAATTGATTTTGTGTGGTTAGAAAAAGAATTGGCATGGTTGCCCAGCGCTCATCCTGCCTCAGATATCGTGCTAATTCATATCCGGTCATTCCTGGAAGCAGAATATCGAGCATAACCAAATCAGGGTTGAAGGAAAGCAAGGCTTCTTCGAATTGCATGGGGTCTGCAATGTGGTGAACCTGATAACCTGCGGATTCTAAGACATATTTGATGAAATAGGCTTGGTCAGGGTCGTCTTCAACTGAGAGGATTCGATAGTTTTGTGGCTGACCACGTTGAAGCAGGTATTTAAGTCGCGACTGAACATGCTCCCAGTCGACGGGCATTTGAAAGAAGCCATCAGCTCCGCAGTGAACTGCCTGAACTTTGTCGAGAAATCCAGACTTTGCGCCGACGAAAAAGATTACTGGTTCTTGCCCATTGGGCATCGAGCGTATTCGTTCAACCAACTCGTAACCAGAAGCATCGGGAAGTGGCAGCGCAATGATTACAGCTTTAGGCATTTTATGACCGCACTGTTCAAGAGCGTTTAGAGCTGTGCGCATATGTCGAACATGCATTCCCTGGTCTTCCAGCGTTTTGGCGAGGAAGAGAAAATTATTCTGATCAGCATCGACGAATAGAACTTCAGCCCCATCATATTCTGATTTCGGCAATGCTTTCTCAATAGTCTGTCTTTGCGGATCGTCATCACCGTTAAAAGTGACTCGCAACGCTTCAAGTAAAGCTTTGCATTTGTCCCAATCAGAACGAGTCAGTGCCTTATTCGCGCGCATCAACTGTTCGCAAAATTCTTCGCCGTGTGTTCCGAGCTTTGTAATCTGAGGAAAGCCATAAATGCTGCCTGAGCCAGCGAGCCAATGAAACTGCCTGATCAAATCGCGCAGCAGACCGATATCGCCGGGTGATTTAGCAAGCGAGTTCAACAACTCACCGATTTGATCAAGCCGCTCTTGCGAGCGCATCAAATACTGATTCTTCAGTTCTTGGAAGGTTTTGTCCCAGGTCTCCGGCATCGCCGTCTATTGCACTCCGAGAATCGCTTTAACCTGGCTAGCCAGGGTAGTAGGGTCAAAGGGTTTTGGCAATACGCCCGAAGCGCCTAAAGCCTTTAGCTTTTCGACCTCTGAGCTCTGGGCTCTCGCTGTCAAAAAGATTACGGGAATACTCTTGGTTGCAGGGTTTTCTTTGAGTTTGGCCAGAGTGGCAGGTCCATCAAGACCTGGCATCATCATGTCGAGCAGAATAGCGTCGGGATGCTCTGATGCTGCTTTCGCGATTCCGTCTTCGCCGCCATCAGCTTCGACTACATCGACTCCGCCCAGAATGCCAAGGCTCATGGACGCAATTGAGCGAATGTCTTCTTCGTCATCGATGATGAGAACCTTCATGCTTCACCCCTTAAGTAAGGATCCGAACTCATCATTTAGAGAGTCCTTTGAGCTTAATTCCCGGAGCAGAATCATTTATATCCAGATATTGAAGAACAGATCCTCTTGGCGACTGCTGGTTGATTCTATTAGCTCTGCTCTGAATTAATATCTGTCACTGAGCTCAGATTGTCTGTAAGTTCAATATCTTCGTAAGGCGGTAAGCTGAACCAAAATCTGCTACCTTTGCCCAGCTCGCTTTCCACGCCGATTTTTCCATTGTGTTGTTCAATGATTGCTTTGCAAATTGCCAAGCCAAGCCCAGAGCCGCCTTTTCGTTTAGCATCGGCAACTTCCACTTGCTGAAAGCGCTCAAACATCTTTGGCAGTGTTTCTGCTGGAATTCCCCGACCCTTGTCACTGATGCTAACTTGAACGTAGTCTGATTCATTCGTTGAAACTGCGATATGCACTGTTCCCTGTTTCGGTGAGTATTTGCATGAGTTAGACAGTAAATTTACGACAACCTGTACAAGTCTATCTCCATCTCCATAAACAAAATAATCGCCTTTTAAGTCTAGTTCAAACGTGACTTCGTACTGCTCAGCGTAGGACTTAACTGATTCAATAGAGCGTTCCATCACGCTGGCAATGCTGGTTTTCTCAAAAACCATTTCCATTTTTCCTGCTTCGAGTTTCTCGATGTCGAGTAAGTCGTTAATGAGATTTGCAAGGCGCAAAGCATTTCTCTCGGCAATTTTTGTTGCTTTCATCGCTTGCTCTGGCAAAGATCCAAGTGCGCCAACGGAAAGTAATGTCAAAGATCCTCTTATGGACGTGAGTGGGGTTCGCAGTTCGTGACTCACAGTTGTGACAAACTCTCGTTTCATTTTTTCCATGCTGTGCCTTTCTGTCACATCGAGCACGTTCAGGAGAAGTTTAGTACCTTCTGCAGTGTTGAAACTGGTGAATGTGATTTCTGCTGGAAATATTTCGCCGCTTTTTCGTTTTGCAGTGAATTCGCGAACCTTTCTGAGAAGTCGCAGATATGCGCCTGCCTTGAAATTGTTAGGACTGAATTCTTCAGCATTGGGGAAGAGTTCGGAAATATTTTGCCCCAGGAGTTCTTCTGCGCGGAATTCAAATATTTTTTCCATTTGCGGATTTGCCAAATCAATATGACCGTCATTGCTTATGATGACGAGCCCAACAGGCATGCCTTCTATGATTGAACGAGTGCGCAGCTCACTTTCTTTGAGTAGATTTTCTGCCAATTTGCGATCTGTGATGTCGTGCGCAACGCAAAACATGACTTCTTCTGCACTCGACCAGTAGGCTGACCACAAGATGTGGACGAGAGTTCCGTCTTTTCGCATCACTCTGTTTTCGAATGGAAGAAGTAGGTGCTCAATCATGATTCTTCTTGTGCAATCGAGAGTGCTTTCAATGTCTTCTGTGAGAATCAGTTCGGTGAAACGTCTTCCAATGAGCTCTTCTGGCTGGTAGCCCCAGACTTTGACAGAAGCCGAACTCACTGCTGTGAACTTGCCATTCTCATCGATTGAACAAATAACATCCAAAGCATTCTCAATAACAGACCTCTGTTTTTTTGCTGACTCCGCAAGAGCGCTTGCCATTTCGTGAAACACTTTATCCAGGTAGGCTACTTCATCAGTTCCTGCGATCGGTGGATTGAGTGTCTCGTTTTTCGCGAGTTTGATTGCATTGTCGATCAAGACCATGAGACGCCCTGTGATTCCGGTGTAGAACAAATGCGCCATCAACAAAGAGAGCAGCACGTTCAGTGCGGTTCCTCCCCATAGCATGGTATTAATCATGGTGCGCGATCTTTGTTCGATTTGCGGACTACTTTTTTCTATCTTCCGTTCTTCTAAAGCAAATTGATTCAATTCCTTTTGTAGAGAATCCGTTAGCTTCTGAAGTTCACCGAACATCTGGCTCTTGTCTGTCTTGTGATTTTTGTCCAGCTCAGTTTTAATTCTTCGAATCAAATAGAGTTCGTTCGTCAATGTGGCTTGAATCTGATTCAAACTTTTTGATTGTCTTGGTGTGTCTTTCGCAAGAGCCATCAATTCAGTCATTTCTTGTGGAATCTGCTCGGTTGCGAGTTCGTAATGGTCTTCGTAGTCCGAGTCATGATTTACGCTGTAACCCGCAAGTGAAGCGCCTGCTTCTACAACTAGTTTGCTGAGTGAATTGGTTTTAGTGATTATTGCTTTGGAATTGGCTAAGCGTGTTGATTCCTTCTCTGCATGATTTAGCATGGCGGTGAGCATGCCCACAAAAGCCAGCTCAAACAACAAAGGAACTCCGACCAGGACCAGTCCTTTTTGAGCCAGAGTTAGAGTTATTTGCTGTTTCGTTCTTGCTGATTCGGGCAATTATCAGACCCTGTAAGCCTTTCTATATCTTATTTTCCACGTATGAGCATTCTTGCTAACCTTGATTGCCACGCTACGCCTCTATGCCTTGCGGAATTCTTACGATTGCCGGTAGTAGGATGGGCGAAAAAAGCAAAGTGATAGATTTTGGGTCTATCACTTTGCCCTGCTTGCGCCGCAAACAGTAAACTCAGTCGAATTCTTCGATCGTGAAGATCACGTCACGAAGAACTTCTTCAGGACTGCGTTGGTTGCTGGTTTTGACCACCGTCAAAAGCTTGCTCTTCCTGTAAAATTCGCACACAGGACCAGAGCTTAATTTGAAGACCCTCATGCGCTCTCGAATGGTGGTTTCGTTGTCGTCACTGCGTTTCTTCAAAGAAGACCCACAGTGGTCGCAAGTGTCCTCCTTCGATGGCGGCGCGAATTTCATGTGGAAACTGGCGCCGCAATTCTTGTTGGAGCATGTTCGACGCAAGAGAATACGTTCAACAACGTCTTCCTCTGGTACATCAAGCAGAATCACGCGATTCACCTTGTTGCCCCAGAAAAGCAGCTTTCGCCGAAGTGCTCTTGCCTGAATAACGGTGCGTGGAATGCCGTCGAGGATGGCTCCGTTCACGTACTCAGGCTTCTGTAGTTCTTTCTGAAATAGTCTGATGATGATTTTGTCGGAGATGTAGGCTCCCGAGGCGACCAGGGGAGCAAGCGATTTCCCTAACGGGCTTCCGCTCTCAATCTCAGCTCTGATGAGCTGACCAGTTTGCAGTTGAGGAAGTCCCAGCTTTTCTTTCAGCATTCCCGCGATAGTGCCCTTCCCAGCCCCAGGGGCGCCGAGAAGAACGATGTAGCGAGATTCGTTGCGCTTCCAGAAAATCACTCGGGCAATGCGAATCCAAACCTCCCGCAGGAAGTTGAGAACTGAATTCATAGTTTTGCTCCATTCCAGCTCGTGGCTGGCATAAAAATTGGTGAGCCGTTCCCGCGGACATGTCCGATGGCTTAGGTGGCTGGCGAAGGCTTTGTTGTTGCGGGAGGAGAACGGTCGGAATGGGGGGAAAAGAGACAACTAAAGCTAGTGTGTTGACGCTGCTTGAATCAATCAAATTTCTGCCGAACTAGCTAATCTTGTTCTAAGAGGTCGTGTTGAGCTGAAATTGCTCACATCATTCTCGCAAGCTTGGCAGCGGTTTCTTTGAGAATCTAGCCATGGAACTGCTGAGAAGGACTAAGCAGTGTTGATTCAAAAAGGTCGAAAAAGGTCGAAAAAGGCAAGAAAGCACCCGGGCTGGTGAAGGTTTTGAACCTTATCACCAGCCCGAGCACAGTTCTTAGCACCTAGATAGGTTGAGTCCGCATGGTGCGGAATCTCAACCTATCAGGCCGAATCAGTCGTTCGTCTTCACGCTGTTCGAGTGGTGGGTCCAGTTCGCCGTCAGGGCGTTGACCAGCATGAGGATCAGACCGCCCCAGACCGCAGAGCCCCAGCTCGCCACGGTGAAGTGGGCCGGGAAGTAGTGAGCGAAGACCTCGAGCTGAATCGCCGGAATGAGCCAGAAGCCCAAGAGCAGCGCCGGCACGACGAGCAGCAGACCCACGCCGCGAGTGGCGACAGTGAACAGGGTGGCGCCGGCGCCGATGGCGAGGCCGACCAGGGAAGCGACGATTGAGAAGATGCCGGCGTAGATCACGCCTTCGGGCCAGAACGGACCATGGAACTGGATGCCGCTGTTGACTTCGGGGAACACGAAGCAGAAGACGACGGCGGTGATGACGGCGTTGATGATAAAGCGAAGCATGCTTGACTACCTTTCGATGGTTGGTTTGTCCACTAGCTGCAAGCTAGCGGCAGTGAAAGTCGCTCGTTCGAGAGACCAGAAACTGTCTTCCGAGTTGTTGTACTGACCACCCGAGCAATTACTTGCCTGAAGGTTTAGCTCGTTTGGGTTGGTGGATCAGGGATTCAGGTTGGGTTGGAACTCAGGAAAAAAACAAAACGGAAGACAAGTGAAAGCTACATAAATCGATGCTTCGGGTTCTAGGATTGTAAAGAAATGAACTCCTTACATCAGCATTAGCTTTCAGCCTATTTATGGGTGCTCTTCCTGACGTTCTTGGCTTTTGGGAAAACGAAAGAAATACATAAGTTGCGATAGGGAAGCCTTGCGCAGGGTGCGCTAGCCTCTCAGCTCAAACACATCAAATATATGTGGGCTCAGCCGGAACGGAACCAGGCTGCATTTTGCAGCTTGCATCCAGCCGGCAGCGGGATCCGTGTGGAAGGGCAGGCTTGGGTGCGCGGGCTTTCAGCCAGCATCGGGATTAACGTGATCCGCGTGGAAGGGCAGGCGTGGGTCGCAGGGCTTCCAGTCGGCATCGGGATTAACGTGGGATCCGTGAGTGGAAGGGCAGGCTTGGGTGCGCGGGCTTTCAGCCGGCATCGTAAGGATCCGTGAGCGGAAAGGCAGCGGCATCGGGGTCAACGTGGGATCCGTGTGAAAGGGCAGGCGTGGGTGCGCAAGGCTTCTAGCCGGCATTCGGGGGTTAATGTGGGATCCGTGTGGAAGGGCAGGGCGTGGGTGCGCATGGATTCTAGTCTGCATCGGGGTTAACGTGGGATCCGTGAGTGGAAAGGCAGGCGTGGGAGCTCGGTATGGAAAGACAATACTGCTACTATTGCGTGTAGCAATATTCTGCAAAAAACAAGAAGGCTGAGGTGTATGAACACGCGTCAGCCTTCTTGTCGGAAAATGCTCATCAGGTCAGCTCTCCCCCCACAAACTTGTGAAGAGTAGCAGACATGTTTTCCTTGTCGATCGTGTGGTGGGCGCCGATGCCCCCCATAGAACTGGTTCCGACCGTATACATCAGCGGCTGCAGGTGAGGGAGCACGTCCCAGCCCATCATGCCGTCAATGTAGAGGAACCCATCGACAAAGGCGAGCTCGTATTCGCAGAGGTCAACGACCTCAAGTGTCAGTCCCTGGCGGCAGAAACCCGTAAGTTTCGTACCTTCCACGGATTTGACACCAACAAAGCATTTGGCTTCCAGCCCGAGTTTCTCAGCTTCTTGACGCACATCTTCTCCGATGAGGGCGTCTTCCAGGATTAGGATCTTCATAGGTCACTCCTTTCTAGTAGCCCCAGATTGGCTACATAGAGTTGGAAAGGTAGAACGAACATTGTGATTTGATGCTGGTTTGGTTTTTGAAAGAGTGGGGGAAATGGGAATGCCAAAGAGTAGGCTTTTCTCGATCTAATGACAAGCAATTTCCCTTGCAGCCACTAAGCCCTGATTCTTGAATTCAGAGCGTTTTCGCGCTAATTGCAGATGATTGGGTACGCGGATAACCGTGCCAGCACTCGGCGACATACATAGCGTGGCTAGCGCGCAAATAGCTTTTTCTTCGAATTCCAGCGCTTGCAGGCGTTCTGACGTTGAAAACAAGCTTGTAGCCTGCGCAGGCAATGATACAATGCATTCGATGCCTAGAATGGATTCTGTGTCATGAAGAAGAAACCGCCGCCGGGAGCAACTTTGATAGCCAGACTGAAGGAAAAGCGCCTTCAGAGAGAGCAAGAGGATGGAAATGCCGCTCCTGAGTCTGGACCCGTATTGGATGTGGAAGCGCAAGAAGTAGAAGGCGCCGAACATCAAGAAGGCGCTGATGAGATTCGCGAGAGTTCTAGCGTTGAGATTGCACTGCGCGAAACGCCATCTAGCGCACCAGATTTATTTCACACCAGTGTATCGATTGAGGACTTGCGCCCCAATACCGATGATTACACGGCGCTTACTGACGAGATTCGAATTGCTGGGCGATTCGCAGCGATAGGTCTGGTCGCTCAGGGTCTGCGTCTTGCTAAAATTCAGCATGCAGAAATTTATTTGAAGCAGTATCCCAGTTTCGAGGAGTACTGCAGAAATGAGCACCAGATGAGCGCGACGTATGCGTATCGTCTTATTAGGATGGCTCGTTTGGCGGAAAGGTTCGCTGAAAGACCAGCTGTTGAAACCGATAAATCTGACCCCTATGAGGTGATGTTGAACCTCGGTCACAGGCATCTTATGGCGCTTTTGCCATTGAAAGATGAATTGGTGGAAGAGTTTTTGGTGCAGGGTGTTCCACTGGTAAATGAGGGTGAACCTTCCGAGGAGCGTGTGCCTCTGGACAAAGCTACAGAAAAGCAAATCAAGCAAGCTTTGAAAAAAGATGGTGGCACAGTAAGCTCAGCATCGATGACAAAACGTGCTAACAAAATGCTGAACAAAGAACTGCCAAAACTAGTCGATATGATCGAGGAATGTGCAAGCTGGTTAGAGGCTAGCCCGCCAGAGGTGGAATTAGCTAAGATGGATAAAGCGGAAGAATTGAAAACGTTGGCTGAGCGATTCAAGTTAGCCAGTGAGAAAATTTTTGAAGCGCTCAAGTCGTCTGAGACATAATCCACTTATCGATGCGCGAACACCAGATCATCATAACCTTGAAGCCGGATCAATTTCTCCTTGTCCAGAAATTGGCAAGGGAAGCCGGTGCAAAATCGATGGGGCTTTTTGTTCGGCAGCAATTACTCATAGCTCTCGGCATTGAAGCAAGTCCAAATGTTCAACCGAGTCCAACTGATATGACTGGCTCTGCCGGGCCGGATCTTGAGCCAATCAAAAATGAGTTAAAGGTTTTGCACGCACAGTTGCGTGCAATCGTGGCCGAGTCTCTTACCAGCTACAGTGATGAGCTGGACTCCGCCGAGCCTGAGTCCGCTGCCGATTTTGCTGAAGGTTTACCCTCTGCTGCTATCAAGTTTTCCATGGAAGTCACCGCTGATGGTGGTGCTGCTGGCAGTGGGTCCGACGCGGACTCAATTGAGGATGCGCCTGAGAACGACTTTGCAGAGGACGATGAGCTGGAGCAAATTGCAAAAAAGACCTTCGCGATTTCACCGCGGCTTGGCGAATTCAAAAATGCCGCAGCAACATCATTTGAATCTGGGTTTGCGCAAGCAGATGGGCAGGCATTTGGTGAATTCTCTCAGAGTGCGCCAGTTTCAGGTCGGGAAAGCCCCCCTCTTGCTCCTGGAGCCGCGGCATTTATTCCAGGTACAACAAGACCGTCGGCTCCCCAACCTTTTGATCAAAGTGTCGCACCCACACCTGAGATCAAGCCGTCTGTCAGCTCACAGCCGGCGGAGCCCAGCAGGCGCTCGCCATTGTTCGGTGAACCGCCGGTGGTGCCGAACTCTTCCCCTCTAAACTCCAGAACTAATAGTCTTGAAGCCCCCACAGGCAATGCTCAGCCTCAGCAGGCAGACTCTCCGCGCGACCCGCTCTCTGATTTGCTTGATTCCAGCGACACGGAGGGAGCAAAATTTGTCTCACCCGAAGAGGCAGATGATGAAAGCTTTGATGTGCCTCTTTCCATAATGACACGCCGACGCCAAATGGAGGCTCTTGCCAAAGCGCTGGCAGAGGGGAGCAAAGAGACTACAGGTTCCACTAACGCTGTTTCATCTCAGCCGCCACTAAGGGCAAATAAGGCGGACTTAAGCGAAAAGAACCATCCGCCGGACAAGCCCGCGCAAGTTCAGCCTGAAGTGCCTAAACCGGTTGATAGTCAAAGCGTTTCAGGAACATATCAACGCTACAATCCTCTTGGAAACCCTGATGAGGACAGCCCATTCAGTGGTGGTCCTCCCCCCAAAAAGCGTCAATAATGAGATGCGTTGAATTGAATCTTGTATTGGCCTGGCTTACCATCAACGATGTCAATCAATGTTCAATTGAAACAGGCATCCGAAGCCAGATTTGGGTCTGTTCCAGTTATATTTTTGGTTGCTCTCGTTTAATGGCAAATGGTTTGGCAATAAACTGAACGACAGTTTCTTTTTTAAGGCGGGGACTAGGACAATGGGTAATGAATTTCAGCAACCGGGCGAAAGCCGGCAACCTGATGCAGGCGAAAAAAATGTAGGTCGATTGCGTGAAGATGTACATTTTGATCAAAGAGATAGTGTTTCTGTTGGCAGTGTTGATGCAACAAGAGCTGCTGCTGAGGCTAAGAATGGACCAACTAAAGATTGGATGAGCATGGCCGAAAATCCCAAAGGATTCCAGGAAAAGACAGAAGCTCTCTTGAAGCTGCCTCCTGAAGGCAAGCGTGAAGCAATTGCGAACAATGAGACGGCGGCTGAATCTGTGAAAGCATATATCGCTAGCATCGAAGCCAAAATCAAGGCAGTTATGACTGCTCAAGCGACGCATGATCGTTTGAACACCCGAATGGCTTAGATTGTCGGAAGACTCGTCGAAGCCATCAGAATGCTGGCGCTTTCAGCCGAGTAGCCGGAAATGAGCAAGCAGCAAGCAATTGTAAATGAAAAGGAAGCGTGAAAACGCTTCCTTTTTTGTTTTCTAGTTAGATTCAGCGCAACTTACATGTATTGCACATTGCTTTGTGGTGGCGGCAAAATTCGTAAGCGTCGCATTGGCTCATCGCCGATGCTGCGACTGGAGAGGTTGAATCTCTCAACAAGCTGATGTTGCAGTCTGCGTATGTACGCTTTGCGTGGCGCCAGTTCAATTGGTTCCATGCGATTGATGACCATGGTTATAGCTTGTCTGGCTTCTTCCAATGCTATTTCTGTTTCATCGACAATGTCTGCTCCTGCCGTGTCGGCTAATGAGAAGATTTCGGTGTCCAGGTGCAGGGCTTCTCGCAATGCCTTTTGGATTTGCGGCATATTGTTGCTCTTTACCACATAAACAGGAATTTGCTTTGCTTCAGCGAGTGAATAAATTTTGGCGCCCGCGCGTGCATAGCTTCTCAGTGCGAGAATGGCATCCGCTTCATCCAGAGTCTTCACTACTTCTGCTGGCAGATTGAGGGTTTTGATAACACGCTCAAGCAAGCCTTTGCTTACGGCATAAGGATAAATTTTGAGGTAGGTCTCTTTGTCGTAGCTAGCTTGCTGTGCCCAGGCTTCTTGATCGGAATTTGGTTCGACAACATTGACGTTGCTGATGACCTTTGTTTCTGGTCGAAGCACAGCGAATGAACCCGTGTTTTCATCACGTCTGCGAATTTCGGGATGAATCTTCCAGCCGCGCAAGAGCTGGTCAACCGATTCCGCAACGTTCTTATGTATTGCAAGTGTCTGTCTGTCGATGATTTCGACGCAGATTTCAAATGTTGGTTGAGCAGAACGTTCCAAAACCGTCTTTTGTGTTCCGCGTCTGCGAGCCTCGTCGTCACCCAGAGTTACGGTTTGGATGCCTCCAATCAAATCTACCAGGGTTGGATTTTTTAGCAAATTCTCAAGGGCATTTCCGTGCGCTGTACCAATTAACTGAACTCCGCGTTCTGCAATTGTTCGGGCTGCGGAGGCTTCTTGCTCGGTTCCGATTTCGTCGATGACGATGACTTCAGGTGTGTGATTTTCAACAGCTTCAATCATGACGGCGTGCTGTAAGTCTGGATGTGCGACCTGCATGCGTCGAGCTCCGCCAATGGCTGCATGAGGAATGTCACCATCACCAGCGATTTCGTTTGAGGTATCGATAACTATAACCCGTTTGCCGAGCTCATCTGAAAGTACGCGTGTAATTTCGCGCAATTTTGTAGTCTTGCCTACTCCGGGTGGTCCCAGGAAGAGGATGGATTTGCCCGACTCTACTAAGTCACGGATGATGTCTATGGTTCCGGAGATTGCGCGACCAATTCTGCATGTCAGTCCAATTACCTTTCCTGTTCTATTTCTGATACAAGAAATTCTGTGAAGTGTTCTTTCGATGCCAGCTCTGTTATCACCAGAGAATGTTCCAATGCGCTCAATCGCAAAGTCCAGGTCGGCTTGTGTGATTGATTGATCGACAATGGCGCATCGGCTGTTGTCGAAATAACGCGCTTCAGGTTTTCGTCCCAGGTCCAACACAATTTCGATGAGTGCTTTAGAGTCAGTTTCTAGCTTTGTCCTAACTTGGGTAGGCAGAATGGCTAACATTGAGCTTACATCGTCTGCTGGTGGTAGGTGATCCATCACTTTCTCCTTAAAGAGGGACAGTTTTTAACTACTTGTACAAGTTTGCGATTGCCTAAAAAATTGACATGTTTTGCCTCCAGTTTCTGTCCTGGGGCGATGATTGCGTAACCCGGAGGGCATGGGGCGATCCATTCGGACGAAATTCTATGTATGGCGTCGTCCGGACTTATAAGTTCCGACTCTGCAAAAAATGCGTCGCGTGGCGAAATAATCTGCTCTGCTTCAGGTATTTGGGCAGGCTGTTCTGGCTTGTCAGTGCTTTCTTTAAGGCTGCTCAACACCTGGTAGAGGTAGTCTATGTCAGCTTCCGTGCTGCCAACTCCGAGAAGCAATAAAACGCCTGAACCCAGGATGGTCTCAGGAAAAATACCTTTGCTGATCAAATAAATTGATAGCTCTTTTGCGCTCATGCCTTTTACTTTGATGAGCGTATGAAGCGGGTCTGCGCCAGGTGCCAGGCTGATCTGTGCTAGCGATTTTAATTTGTTGTGCAGCTGCCGTGCAATTTGCAAAGTCGATGCGACTTTGTCCTTTACGTTTTGAATAGCGGTTTCAATACCAAGCATTAATAGGTAGTTCGGGCTTGAACTCTGCAATAAGTTCAGAGCGCTTTGAAAATACTCGGCTTCAATTGCACAGTCTTCTGTCAGGTGTAGAACCCCTGTCTGTGTGGGTGCTCCAAGAGTTTTGTGCAGTGAATGAATAACTATTTCTGCTCTGGCTTCGATAGCTGACGTGGGCAATCCCAGGTCCTCGAAAAAGTGAGCACCATGCGCCTCGTCGACAATTAGCGGTACGCCGTGTGCTTTGCAAATTGCCGCAAGCTCTTCCAGGTCTGAGCAAAATCCAGCATAGCTGGGAGAGCATACGAGCACGGCAGCAAGTGCTTCTTTGTTCAAAATCAACATGCGCTCGAAATTAGACGGTTCTGTCTTTGACCAGGTTTGCCATTCTGTGTCGAAAACAGAGTCGTACCACACTGGCTCAAGTCCGCCAAGAATGAGTGCGCTCAGAGCTGAGCGATGCGCATTGCGTGGTAGCAAAAGCTTTGTTTTCTTATTCTGTTTTGCAACGCTTATGATAGCCGCAGTGAGAGCCGCCGAAGCGCCGTTTATAGACAAAAAACTCTGACGACTTTTCCAGGTTTTTGAAATTTGAGTCTGGAGATTTTTCAGGCATCCGTCTGGCTCTGCAAGCTCATCGAGCCCTGGCAGTTCTGTTAGGTCTAAAGCAAAAACATTGGCGATGTCGAGCGAGGCTCTGCCTTTATGACCAGGAGTGTGAAATGATGCTTTCTCTAAATTGAGGTGCTGAGTCAGGGCTGCGCGAAGCGTTGGCTCGCATTGGGACTCATTTGAGTCGGACCCTTTTGAATTGGAGAGGATGCTCTGGGTCACCTGGTTGTCAGCTCTCTGCTGCCTTCTCATTCGCCCTCTGCAATGCTGTCATGCAAGGCAAATCCTACCAACAGTATATCAGATGCAAAACGTGCCAAAATCTGCTTCTATGGTGGCTTCTGTATATATTCTCATGCCAGGCTGGAGGGCGTTTTAGCGCTCTTCATGCGAGAGCTTGTATGTTCTTCTGGAAAATCGTGTTGCAAGGTTAAAAAGATCCCTTGGCAGCGGGCTGGCTCATGGAGAGCGCTGTGGGTTGTTTCACCAGTTGATTGTTATCTGGCAAGCGATACTATATTTGGTGCTTGTTTGTTTGCGATTTGCGGGTGGGTGTGGTGGCGTATGTGGTGCTCGTTGCGATAACGCTTCGTCGCTTGCTTAATCAGGAGCTGACATCAAAGCCCAGTTCTCTCAGGCTTTTCTTGAGGTTGCTCGTGCCTGTGAAGTGTATTGTGTTCAATCCTAAATCTTGCGCCGCTTTAATGTTAGCCTCGAGGTCATCGATGAACAGACAGTCTTGCGGAGGCAAACCACTGCGTTTCAAAACCTCTTTGTAAATGGTGTGTTCGGGCTTGCTGGAGCCGACTTTATAGCTGAGGATCAGCTCATTAAAGTGACGTGCAACATTGTATTTTTCCTGGAGGTGATCATAATGAACTTCGTTAGTGTTCGACAAAAGGTAAAGCGGACGCTGTGCTTTTAATTCGTTCAGAAGTTCTGCCATTTCCTGGTTTTCATGAAAGGTGGAAACCCAGAGTTCACTAAATTCATTCAATGATAGATTCGTACCCAGGCACTTATTCAGTTCGGAAAGAAAACCGGGCGTGTCTATTTTTCCGCTTTCATAGCCGAGTTTAGCGCAGTAACTGAATGTATCTCGAAGTTCTTCTCGCGATTTTTTGCTTGCCCTGCAAAAACCAGCACAAACTTCTTCCCAGTCAAAATCGACGAATACATGCCCCATATCGAATACTAAGAGTTTCAAGCCGAGACCTCTTTCGTCGCTGTGTGAGTTTGCAGAATGATAGCAAATGCTGATATAGATGTGTCGCGGAGTGACTCGCGAGAGATCGGCTATCTACTGACATTCTGTAACACTGTGTTGTACAAACTTAACACTGGTTCATATTACCTGTGGTGGCATAGTTGTTTCTCTGATTCAGAAAAAATATGTCGTTCACTTTTTTGGAATTTCTTCGCGTGATTTCTGTCTGTAATTTATAGCCGCTGAAACTCAGACCGCCACCTCTTGACTTCATCTGCTAGCTGGGCTAGGTCGCAAGTGCCAGTGCCCATGGTGGAATGCCCATGGGAGGCGGTGCTTGCATGCCTAGCGCTACTGCGCATTCTTCTGCGGTGCCTTGTGCTATGCGCCTTCGCGGTTATGGGGTCGCACAGGGCTCTGGGGCGGGGCGCTTCCATTTCGTGCTTGGACCTTGCTAGGGTGAGGGCACTCACTTAACCACTTCCGGACACAGAAACCAAGCCAGCTCAAGCAAATTCAGATTCAGTCATTCAATTTCTTTAGTCGCCGCAAGGTGACGGACTGAACTGCTTGTAGCGACTTGAACTTCTGTGTCTAAAAGCATGCCGTGGAGACGGCGTGCGCTAACTAATCGAACGCGAGGTTAATAACACATGAAGATCGTTGGATTTGCAACTTGCCCGGTCGGGTATCATCTCGGCCATGACGCTGACGAGTGCCGCGCGAACAAGCTGGACACGGGCGGAATCTTCTGCGTCACCTGCGATGCGGTCTACCCCGAGTTCAACCCTCAGATGAAGGCCATCTGGGCCGCCATCTGCGCTTCCGGCTTCTACGCCCCCACCGTCAAGCACGGCTCTGACACTCAGCCCGGTACCGATGCCTACAACGCTGCCTGTCTCAGCGGCTACGACCCGTCGCAGTCCGACCGCGTGCAAGCTACCTTCATTCGTGATGGTCAGGCTGTGCGTCTGGACTACGAGCAGAGCAATCAGCACGAGGTCATCAATCCGGACCGGTCGCTGCAGACGTCCATCCCGGCTGCGGCTCTCGAGACGATGCCACCGCGCATCGTCGGCTGCATCGACGCCCTGACGGCACTCGGCTTCTGCGTGCGCAGCATCGACTCGACCATGAACACCGTCACTATGACCTGTGGGCGCCCCGTCGGAACGATGGGCTACGTCATCGGCGTCAGCGCGGCGTTGTCCTGGCCGATCGTCTGACAACAACTCCGAGCTCAGCGGGAAAGGCGCTTTCTGCGCCTTCCCCGTGTGCTCAAACTTGCCAAATCGGCAAACTCGTTTCTTTCACAAGGAGGGTTCTCCTGACTAAGTAACCGTCGGTCAAGCAATTCTGACTCGACGGCTCCCCGACGCTCAGCGTCATTGAAAGGAGCCTGTTATGAAAATGTTCGACTCGATGGTGGACCCGCAAAGTCCGCTGTCAAATGCTTTGGCATGTGCATTGGAGCTGCCGCGTGCGGCAGGCACATCGCCCGAATCTCCGTGGCTTGGTCTGGATAACTGGAAGACGCTGTTTCGTGCTACCTTCCCGGAGCCGATTCTGCAATTCCAGATTATCTGTGGCTACAAAGCCGATTCTAGCTTGAAGACGCCTGACCCTGAGTTCTTGCATGTCTGTCTCACGACGGCCAGCGCAAGAGTTCGCGATGCGCTACGTCTGGAACAACGTCTGGTCGAAGAAGACCCGGCGGAGTATCTCTGGCTGGTGCAACGCAAGCTCGGGTTCGAGGCAAAGCCTGGCGCGGAAAGAGAACTCGCGAGGCTGGTAGATGATGAGAGGAATGGGCTCTGCGCGTTCCTCGATGTTTCCACTGAGCTGAAGAAGTTCAGGGAGATGGGGTTGAAGCTGGCGTTCGTCTCGAATGTCTGGCCCTTCCCCTTGCCGCAAATCTTCAATGTCGAAGAAGGCGGCATCTCCGTGGACGATTTCGACCAGCTCATTCTGAGCTATGAGCTTGGGCACGCCAAGCCGTCGACCGAGTTCTATCGGGAGACGTTGCGGCGTTGCGGGACGACTGGGGCGAACTTCACCATGGTTGGTGACAATCCGGACCTCGACATTCGTGGTGCGCTGAACTGCGGTTTGCACGCTGTGCACATCGACAGGTATGGCGACTGCGCAGATCGCGTTCCCGGTATTCCGGTTATTCGGAAGCTCCGTCATCTCTACACTTCCGAAACCTCTATCTAACGAGGTTGCCGAACTGGCTGCGTAGCTGGTTTGTATCTTTTCGCACCCTACGCTGCGCCCTGTCAAACAGTGCGAAGCGTTCCAGAAAGGGCTACTGCTATGGACACGTCCTTTGATGACTCGCAGAACTTCGTTGCGAGCAGCATCTTCAATTACCTGGCTCCGCCCGACGGAACTGAGGCACAGCGTGTCTCGGCTATCGCCAAGCGCTTCCCTCGCCACTTCATCGTGCGCGAAAAGGTGCCTGGTTTGCCGGACCGCTTCCTCAGCATCGGCAGGGAAAGCGACTATCCGACGAGCGTGCTGAATCAGAGCCGCCACGCGGATAGCATCGTGATCGCCACGCTGGTCAAGGAAAAGCTCGTAACCTGGGCTGCCATCGACTGGCTGGCGAAACTGCTGACGAAAGCTCTCGGAAGAGAAATTCGTCCGGAGCAAATCCGACACTGTGGGATGAAGGACCGCTGGGCTGTCACTGCTCAATCGGTCGTCATTTCCGGTGTGACGGTCGCAGAGATGAGAAATCTCTCCTGGCCACACAGCCCTGGACGGGCTGGTTTCTTTATGAAAGACATCCGCTGGCACGACGCGCGTCGCCGCGTGCACCCGGTCGCTGACGAGAAGCGCAATCGCGTCTTCACGGAAGCCATGGGTCAGGTGCTGCGCTCGGACCGTGGGCTGACACGCGAGGCTATCCTCTCGCGCGCGCAGCAGAGAATCTCCGCGGCGCTCAAGCGCGACATCCCCACAAGGGACCTCGTGCTGCGGGGCGACTATCTGCACGTGGCAAGGGTCACGGCTTCTGAGTTGGCTTCGGTCAACTGGGACGGCTGCGACATTCGCCTCAGCAACGTGCGCATCTCCAAAAGCAACGCTCTGTCGAAGGGAGACCATCGGCAGAACCGCTTCGAGCTGCGCATCGTGGTCGCAGACAAAACTCAGGGTGACGTCGCCGAGTATCTGAAGCCGCGGATTGAGCGGCTGGGGGTGTTCGACAACTGCATTCCAAACGCCATCGGCTTCCAGCGACTGGCGGCTCGACAGCTCGGTCACAAACACGGACGTACGCTCGTGACCGGTGAGTACCAGCCCCCGGCTGGTGTGCACAAGTTCGGTTCCGCTTCGGAGGCTGCGCTCTACCGGTTTCTCCATGAGACCTCGGGGCGCGAGAACGAAGGTGCCGAGAAGCTGCGGCGTGATATCGAGGCGTGCTGGCTCTACGACTTCCCGGGTATGGTGCAACGGCTTGACCGCCAGCATCGCGCCCTGAACATGTCGGTCGAGTTCAAAATCGCCGAGCGTCTCGCCGACATCGAGCGCTACCGTGGAGACTTCGAGGAAGTCGTGCGCTCGATGCACGAGGAGGTCTCCATGTGGGTGGCTGCCTGGCAGTCGTGGTGGTGGAACCAGGTGCTGGCGAAGAAGCTTCCGCACTGGACCCGTGAGGCTGAAGAAGCGATGTCCGCTCGCAATGAGTTGCCATCGCTTCAATGCACCTGCGCGGTCGAGGAGTCGGAGACGCAACCTGCCCGCTGCCACAAGCGCTGGGAACGATGCCGTAAGTGCAAGCTCGAGGAGAAGATTCGCCGTTTCAATCTTCTCGAGAAAGGCATTCCGATGCTCATGGACTCGCCGCAATCTCGCGAGTATTACGGGCGGCTTGCCTACTGCGCTCAGGGCATGGCTGATCTGAACAAGGCGGACGCCTTCGTCACAGAGCAGTTCCTGCGTCCTCGGGGTAACACTCCCTGGCGCAAGGCGTTCATGCGTGTCGACAACCTGGAGTACAGCGTCGGCAGTGAAGTGATTGACGAGGTGGACACCACGGTGGTCGACATTACCTTCGACCTGCCCTCTGGTGCCTACGCGACGGTTCTTCTCTCGCTGCTCTTTGAGCTGCAAGAGCCGAACAAGGGAGCTGTCCGCAATCCGGATTCGGAAGGCGCTCTCCACGAAGAAACTGAGTGATTGACCCACTAGTGGGGGAGCATGTTCTGACGAAGTAAATCTCGTCCGTCCATGCTCTCGGGTCGTCGTGCCTCCTCGAGTGGCACTTTCTGCTAATGCAGGGCGAGACAGCGTCAGAAATGGCGCTGTCTCTGCTCTGTTCTTGATGTTGTGAGGCCCCGCGGTCTCACTCTTCCAATCAATCGAAAATCGGAGAAAAGTAAATGAAGTTCGATAACCTCATCGGCAAGCAGTTCCGTGGCCTCCGCACCCGCCATGGCAAGCTCATCCGCAACAAGGTCGGCAGCTTCGAGCGCTCCCGCGACTCCGAGCCGAACCTCCGTCGCGAGGCGATGCTGGCCATCGTGGAGCGCGAGACCCGCGACGCCGTGCTGGCGGCCCGTTCGGGTCACGCCGGCGCGCTCGTGTCGGACAGCTTCCGCCGCGAGGACACCGATTTCGACAACGAGGTCGCCGCCGGCAACGGTGACGACTTCGGCTCGGGCGCGCTCGTGCGCTACGGCGCCGACGGGAAGATGAGCTTCTTCCACATGCCCGACAACAACCACCGCTTCGACCGCGCCTATCGCTAGGCGTCATTCGGCCCCTGCGTCGGGATGAACATTTTAACCGGGCGCGGATTCGTCCATTCCGGTTTTCATCTCGGATTTGACCTGAGCGGTCGCCAGCGTTTTTGCAGGCGACCGCTCAACAGTGCGTACGGGGGTCACCTCGAAGTGCTGTTTAACACGCTTTGAAGGAACCCTAACATGAAAAGAAAAAGACTGAAGCTGCCAAAGCGACTCTATGTCGTTCGGCATGCACGTAGCCTCGCCAACGAAGCGTTGGAGCAGGCGGAACACCTCGGTGTTGATACTTTCGAATTGCCCATGCCCGAAGACCAGGCTCCCATCGTCGAGGTCGGACACAGTCAGGTCAAAAACCTGGCGCGCTGGATGGGCAGCCTGCCGGCAGAGCACAAGCCGACCCGTGTCGTTTCCTCGACCCATCTTCGTACTCGTCAGACCGCTGCTGGTCTTGTCGAGCACGGCGGACTCGAGGTCGAAGTCGGTTTTGACGAGCGCTTCATCGAGAAGAAATGGGGTGTCATCGGCGGTCTCACCCGCGCTGGCTATCACCGGCTTTTCCCTGAAGAGGCGGCTCGACGCAAGCGACTCGGGGAATTTCGCTATCGTCCTGCAAGGGGCGGCGAAAGTCTTCGTGATGTGAAGAAACGCCTGAAGCCCGCGCTCAAGCATCATCTCGAGCAGCACGCCGACGAGAACCTTGTCATCGTGACTCACTCGCAGGTGATCATCGTTCTGCGCAAACTTCTGGAGTCGCTCACAGAGGCGGAAGCCTGCCATCTCGAAGAGACCAAGAAGATTCCGAACTGCTCGGTCTGCGTCTATGTGCGTAAGGGCAAGAAGCTGGTTCTCGAGCACGAATACTTGGTGCCGGAACTGGTTGCCTGAACATTGAGCTGGGTGTCACTGCATTTGTTGCCGAAAGGCGCAGACGCGGTTGATGCCTGGCTCTTTGTTTTTTTTTGTTTGTAATACTAAACAGTATAGTGAATGGTTGTTTTTTTTGTTTTAACTGTAGCCCAGATCTTCGTCTCACAGCAGGTCATCTGCTGCTCAGGCTACTGATTTTGAGTTCGAGTAATTTTGACATAGTGTTTGGATGGAGAAGCAGTTCAGAAAGTCTGTATGTGAGCTTGGCGATCGGCATTGTATTGCTGTCGACCGCACTGAATATGGTGTCATGAAAAGATCCACAGGGAATTTGCCCGGTGGATCTTTAAAATCTGAAGATTCGTTCGATTAGTGAATCTCGCTCACAGTCTTTCCGACGTTATTTTCGTAGTCGAATGTTCTTTCTGCTTGTGCTCGATGCTAGCTTCCCCCGCAGAGCGGGCTGCGCTTCCTGAACCTGAGAGTCCTTCTATCTGGAGCTGCGGTAGAACCTTATCGCTCATGAATGTGTTGCCTCGGGACGATAAATTCGAGGCTTCTGATCTCAAAAGGTCGACGAAATCTAGTGATTTATTGACACCTGTGGCATCTGTTTTGCGTTCGGTAGCTTCGTTTTTTTTCGTTGATTTCCATGTCGTTCATTGATTAATCCTCCAGAGGGTCGTCCCGCGCCTTCGTTATGTTCAGGAGAATAAAAGAAGAACTTAACCAAAACCTGACCAAACTGGAAAAGTTAAAAGCATGCTCAAGCTCGCTAGTTGGAATTATTCGATCTAATGAGAGCTGACGTTAGGTTCGCGTTAAGGTAAAGCAGCTGAATTTCGTGTCCTTACGCCAGTAGTCCTAGGGCACAGCGCCCAAATCCTATAGGGTGGACTCATACCCATCATTTCCAAACCTCTAGCACAAGGCACCCTCAAACATCAGCAACTGAAAACAAAACACTATTCTCAATGCGCATTTTTCGCATTGGGAACATGTCCTGCTTGAACCAAATGTGTAGCGCTTTCATTGGGTGAAGGCGTTATTGACTGTTTCTGACTTGAGTGCTCGCAGCACTCGAACCTTCTTTCTCTCGGAGAAATGCAAATGGAAACTCGTACGACGGGGTTCTTCAAGAGCCATCCGGCTGGACTCAGCACACTGTTCTTCACAGAAATGTGGGAGCGCTTCTCGTTCTACGGCATGAAAGCAATCTTGATGCTCTTCATGCTCGCCGCTATTCAAGAAGGCGGTCTCGGACTCACTCAAGCGCAAGCTTCGCTCATCTTCGGTCTCTACGGCAGCGCTGTATACTTAATGGCGATGCCCGGCGGCTTGATTGGTGATCGCTGGCTCGGGTCGTGGAACGCAGTGCTTATTGGTGGCATCGTCATCGCGCTCGGGCACTTCGTGATGATGTTCCACGGTGTGAGTGCGTTCTATGCGGCGTTGGTGCTCATCGTGCTCGGTACCGGATTGTTGAAGCCTAACATCACGCGCCTGGTCGGCTCGCTCTACAGCAAGGACGACAAGCGCAGTGACAGCGGCTTTGCAATTTACTACATGGGCATCAATGTCGGTGCGACGCTGGCTCCACTGGTCTGTGGTTTTTTGGCTCAGAGTCCCTGGGTTCGCAACAAGCTTGCGGAATGCGGACTCGACCCGAACCTGGGCTGGCACTTGGGGTTCGCCGCGGCTGGCGTTGGCATGCTCTTTGGCATTGTGCAACTCGTTGCGCACAAGAGCCGCTTCAAGCAGCTTAAGGCGCAAGAAGATGCTCTGATTGCTGGCGCCGATGGCAACGAGTGGAAACGGATTGCAGTCATTGCAATTCTGTTCTTCTTCAGCGCGCTGTTCTGGGCAGTTTATGAGCAAGGTGGTGCCAGCTTGAATGTTTTTGCGCAGAGCCACGTGGTGACTGAAATCTTTGGTTGGAGCTTTCCTTCCAGCTGGTTCCAGACATTGCAGGCTGTGTTCGTGCTGGTGCTTACTCCTGTGTTTGCTGCCATCTGGTTGGCGTTAGGCAAGCGTAATCGTGAGCCTTCGAGTCCAATCAAGTTCAGTCTCGGGCTGCTTTCTCTGGGCTTGGGGATTGCGGTCGCCGTGCCAGCTATGTACTTTGCTGCTCAGGGAAAAATCAGCCCAGTCTGGCTTGCGGTCATCTTCTTTCTCGAAGTGGTTGGGGAGATGATGTTCTCGCCAGTCGGGCTGCGTACTGTGGACCAGCTCGCTCCAAAACGTTTTGCTGGGCTTACCCTCGGCATCTGGTTTCTGTCGGTGTCGTTAGGAAACTTCCTGGCAGGCTACCTTTCGAGCTTCTTCAATGAAGCTGAGCCAGCGCAGAATGTCGTCCTCTTCGGAGGTATGGCGCTTGCACTGGTGGCGGCAAGCGCGTTGCTTGCTTGTCTTTCGCCGAAGCTCCGCAGCCTGATGGGCGGGGTTCGCTAAGTCGGTCTTGCTTACAAGAAGGAGCAGGGATGCTCCTTCTTGCCACTGTATCTGGTGTCGCGTCGGCACCAGGTATCACTTACCTGCTTTCTAACTCTGAGGATTCTATGAATTACGAAAAGCTACGGTCATGTTTGTCTGCTCTCGGCATGGGACTTCTGGGTTGGGCCGGACTCGTTCTGGTTCTCAACCTCATGATGTACATGTCCACTGAAGGCGAGATGAGCTTTGCGGAAATGTGGCGAATGCTGCCACTCAGCGCAATTCTCTGCTTCTTCCCCGCTGTGATGATGCTTGCGGACTATCTGCGCCCTCGGGAATGAAACGCGTTCGCCAATTAAAACGGGCGGAGTTTTCTACTCCTTCCTGTTGGATGAAAGCCCCTTTAGCAGGGGTTTTCATCTTTTGTGCGATTTATACTACGCTGTGTCGTACAATGAGAAAATAATGTGCTGGCGGATGATTTGGTTTTGCGTCGTGATCTAGTCAAAGTTTAGACTTTGAATTAAGTGTGATCGCTGTTTTGGAATGCGGCGTTTTCAGCCAATCATTTCTTTTCCAGCAATTTTTCGACAGATTGAGAAAGCGTGTTGAGCTGATTCTGTTGCAGTTGAATCTGCGTTCGTAACGATCCTATTTCTCGATTTCTCATGCAGAGTTCTTGTTTGTCGCCAGTATTGCTCAGGTACGCTGCGGCTGCACCACCAAGATAATTTGCTGCGAATCCAGCAAGTCCCCAGATGACACCCGCTCGCCCAATTCGGAATCCTCTGTCTGAAGACAGAGGATTAAGTGCCAGATGTTTTGAGAGGGTACCAGCTGTAGCTCCAAACACAAGACCAGTGAATCCGGGTGCGACAGCCCATGGATCGGAAAGAGCCGCGCCGAGTCTCTCGCTCGACGCTGTGCTGCAAGAGTCATTTCGGTCAAGTTTGAGAATTGGCAATTGCAGTCCGTGCAAGTTATCTGAGGAAACTTGCAAGCTACGAAAAGCTATTGGCTCGTCTAGCCAGCTATGCGTTATGTCTGCAGGGGCGAGTAAACGCTCCACTGAGTTCTCTAAATCAAAGCCCATGATTAAGGCTCCAGCAAATTCCAACCGTGTAGACTATCTTACACAGCTTCTTCTGTTTGGAAAGAGTCGCCTACGTAAGCCCCGCAGTTAATTCTGAAATAGGCAAGTTTACTAGAAACGGTTGGCCCAGCGTCATCTTGGCTTACGAATTGGTAAGAATCAGTTCTTTCCCCGGACACTAGCAAGCACCACTTCGATCGGAAAGGCGAAGGGAACTAGCTGGCCCAGAGTTAGGCAGAGAATCTCGTCATTATCATCTTCGCCTATGATGTGCATCTTGTAACCGAACTCACCGAGAAATTGACGGCAATTGCAGCACGGCCATGGGTCGCTTCCAGCTGGCGTATGCACTGCGACTGCAAGAATTGCATCAAACTGACTCACCCCGGCTTCTGCGGCTCTCTTCATCAGCCCGTTTGCCAGTGCGTTGGTCACTGCGGACTCTTCGGCATGAATCGTCTGAGAATAACCACAATTTTCAATGTTGAAGCCCGAATAGATTTCTCCGTCAAAGCTAAGTACTGCCGCTCCTACGCTGTACTTCGAGTACGGTTGGTATGCGTCCTTGCTAGCTGTTTTTGCTGCATCTATCAATTTACGATAGATAGGCAAATCTGCAGTAGCGACTTCGAGGAACTTCGGAGGCTCAATGTGTGGCTCTCTAGTTGTTGACAGTGTGAGTATTTTTTTTGCGTTAGGCATAATTCAACTCACTATATGAGGGGCTAGGATCCTGGATAACTGTTCGATTCGTTCGTTGGGTTCGCCGAAGCCTTCGATGTAATCTTTGATGCTTCGTTCGATAATCTCGTGTGCTTCTTTGCGATCGTAAAGTTCGGATATTTCTACTGTTGCATTTTCTTCGCGAACTGGAATTTGTTTGTAGGTCAAAAAATAGTGCCTGAGCGGATCTATAAGCTGTTTGGGGCAATCTTTCAGCTCTCTGTACTCTCCGTATACCGGGTCGTTTTCGAGAACTGCGATGATTTTGTCATCTGCTTCATTGCCATCTAACATTCTGAATCCGCCGATTGGAATGCAGTGAACGAGAATGTCTCCATGTGTAATAGGCTTGCTGGTGAGAACGCAAATATCGAGTGGATCGCCATCACCCACGATATCATCTTTTCCAGTGTGTTCACTGCAGCGTTCCGCTACATGCTTTCCACAATAAGTCTGTGGAATGAATCCATAGAGCGATGGGCAGGTGCTTGAGAATCGATGTGGTCGGTCAATTTTTAGAAGTCCTGAGTTCTTATCCAACTCATATTTGACGCTGTCGGTTGGAACTATTTCGATGTAAGCGCTTACCTTTTGTGGGACTTCCTCGCCCGGAGACGCACCATGCCAGGGATGCTGGCTGAACAGAGCGGAGAAAAGTTGTTGCGTTAGTGCAAGGTCTCTGCCATTTTTGTTTTTCGTCTCTGATTCACCGCCAAATGCAGGCGCGCGAAATATTGGTGATGAAATGGTGTGTGACAAGGCGTAACCCTGCTGGGACTGAGAACTGTTTGAAGAAGTGCTTTCAACCGTTGTTACTTTGAAGTGCTTTAATTTCTTCTTGTGCTTTTTCTCGCTCTTCTCGTTCTTCTCGCTCTTTTTGTCCTTATTTTTGTCTTTGTGGTCTTTTTCTTTGCCGCCTTCTTCTTCGATTTTGCTCTTTTCTTTCTCTTTTATTTGCTTATCGGCTTTTGACTTCATGACTGAGACCTACTTTGATTACTGCATGAAGTTTAGAAATCCAGATGCAAATGATCAACGAATGACAAGTCATTGTTGCCTTAAATATAGTCTGTATTCATTTGTTGAACAGCTTGTGTTCATCGACTAGTTTGAGAGAAGTTTCGCAGATATCAGTTTGGACGCGTTTGTTCGGCTCTCGTGAACAAGTCTGGCATTGGGTAGGTCGGTGGACTCTACTTTCGCTCTAGCTTGTTGTTCGGTTTTTCCTGCGGACTCGTGCCTGCTTATCAGTCTTGGAAGAATCAAGTCTTCGTTACAGTCCAAGAACCAGGATTCATCAAGAAACTGGCATACTTCGTTCCATGGCGGTTGATTTAACAACAGATAGTTGCCTTCCACGACAACCAGCTCATGATGGGGCTTGATTGCTATAGCATCGTCGATTGAGGCTTCAATGCTGCGGTCGAATTTTGGACAGAGATGCACCTCTGCTGGAGCTGAATGAACATTCTTTAGCTTAGCCAAAAACGCTTCCGAGTTAAAGCTAGCGGGAATGCCTTTTAGTGGCAGAAGTCCCATTTGCTCTAGCTCTTTGTTTGAACGATGGTAGCCATCCATAGGTAAAAGCACGGCAGAGTTAGGTCTAATGCTGTTCCATGTGCTGACAATCCAATCTGCAAGTGTGCTCTTGCCGACACCTGGTGCTCCGCAAATTCCCAGCACAAAACGATTTTTCTTGTTGGCACTGAATGATTTTTCAACTGAATTTTGCAGCTCTGAGATGAGTTCCTGATTCACGATGACTCCTCTGGGTCGAGGAGAAGATCATATCTCATGCAAACAGTCTGTGTAGTTTCTTTTGTCTTTTCGGTGGATTGTGGTATCTGTCTGAGTCCGACAAGAGTCTTGCGTCCTGTGGTATTTACTACGAGGGGCGGTAGTAGCTGTCCTGAAAATTAGAGGAGGGGAGATAGAGCACAAGCTCATTCTCCCCTCCTCCTTCTTCTTCTCAGCGTCTTTTCTCCCATTCATTCTTTTCGAGTGCGTAGATGCGCTCGACGAAGGCGTTGAGAGGCAGAACCTGCTTCAGAAGCTGTTCGGCTTCCTCGATTTCTGGACGAAGCGCGCTATGCGATTTCATCGCCAGAATGAGCAAAACCTGGTCGAGCACCTTCTGTTGCGGTTCATGCGAAAGGTTGGCGTCGAGTGCCTGAATCTGGGCTCCAAGCGATGCCAGGGTAGACTTGGCTTTGCCGATTTCGAGGTCGAGTCGGCAGCGCTTCTCCTCGCAGTTTACTGACTCGGCAGCGAACTCGTCGTTGACCAGCAGGTCGACGTTGAGTGCTTGCTTCTTCAGTTGCGACTCGAAGAGTTCGCGGGCGCGCTCGGCATTCATCTGGGTGTAGACGATGCCGCCGACTTCGACGTTGGGACCGCGTCCGCAGCGACGCAGGCATTCCGACTCGACTACTCGAGCTTCGGGCTGCTCTTCTGCCATCTTCTTCATGTCTGCCAGAAGCTCGATGCCGCCGCGCTTGCAGCAGCTAGGACCGAGGGTGCAGACCTTGAATTCAGTGTCAGACTTGGTGTGACCTTCGGTGATGTACTTATTGAGAAGCGGTTGGACTCGCATGACGGCAATTTCCAGTGCCTTCCTGCTTTTCTTGATTGTGTCCAACTCTGCCGTCACATTCGTCACAAGCTGTGACAGGAGTGCGTAAGTCATAGGATCCTCCTGGATCGCTAGAGTTGAAAAATAAGGGAGCTCTGCCGCGCAGAGCTCCCGGCTCTTAGCCCAGGCTTTTGAGGAAGCTCAGGCTGGGTGAGAAGAAGTACTCACCACCTTTCATGCGGACGTGTCCGGCAAAGCTAATCGGGCAGCGTTCCTCTTTCCCCCACTGTGTCGGCCAGTTTTGTGCTTTCGCGGGTGCGTAGGCGTTGTCCTGGCCGATGACTGGGTCTAGACCAGTATTTGCCCGGGGGAAATTTGAGAAGTTCGACCAGGTTCGCTGGATGAACTCAAACTGCTCGAAGATATCCGCCTGGTAGCACATGAAAAGAAGTCCTCTGCCGTTTTCGGGCAGGTCTTCCAGTCGTTCGCTTTCAATGAGCGTGCCACCGTAGGGAATACCGCGTCGAGCGATGCGATGTCGAAGTTCGGATTTGCCCGTGGACGAAAGGCGCGGATTTGACTTGCGGATGTGCGCTTGGAACGGGCAGCGTGAACCGTCCGTATCATCGCTGAAGTCGAAGTCGTTGCTAACGTCAGAAGTCCCACCGTTGTCGCGATGCGAGACTGGCGTTCCGTCCTTGAAGCGACCCATAACCATGGCTTGAGCCAGTTCGGGGCTGACGCCTAGCTTTGCAGCAAGTTCGTTCACGGCTTTGTGGAAGCCGCGAACGTTCTGCTCAAGTTTTCTGAATACAAGGAAGCTGCCGTAGCTCAGCCCGCTTTTGCCGTTTGGATCTGGTGCTAGCACCAGATTTAGTGGCGCTGAAGCGTCCCATTTTTTACTGCCCCTTTTGCGCTCAAGCTCGATTTGTTCTTCGAGCATGAGAGGCTGGCTTCGACCGTCGACATAGCCGAAGTGTTCCACATGCGCTGTAGTTGTCGGGTCGCTCGGGTTTAGCTGTTTTGTCAGTCCGAGCCCGCGTTCTACGTGCAGTTTCGAGCTGATCGCCTTGAGCGAGCCCAAGACACTTTGTGTTGCGTCATCGAGTTGTGCGTCGTCATCCGCTGCCAGCATCACAAGCATGTGCAGGTCGTTTTTGTAGGCTTCTTCCCAGTCTGACAGAGCTGGGTCGTTGAGGATTTCTTGCCGTGCTTTTAGCCCTTTGCAATAGACTTCGTCGTAGCCCTTGCTGTCGTCGTGATTGCGCGGGTTCAGCCCTTGAGGGGTCTCTTGTGTGCTGAAACCGAGGGCTTTGTAGCCGGACGCTGAGATAGCCAGGTGAGCGAAAAGTCCGGCATCGATGCCGTGCAGGCGGAACTGTCGAGAGCCGTGCAATTGTTGCTCAGCCGAGACGATGTGCGTGCGGGCAAAGGCTGCCAGCCATTTTTTCGCTGCTGCAGCTTCGTCAGGTTTGAACTGGACGAAGATGTGTGCGGCGTGGTCTCGCCCGTGCCCGCTGAGAATGTTGCCTTGCAGGTCAGCAAGGAACTCTCGGTGGGTCGGGTCGGAAGCACGCAGTGGTTTGTCCATTGGAGGTGCGGCACCGTTGGTGGTGGCGCGGTTCTGCATGTTTAGAGGCTCAGTTTGTTGGATGCTGGAGAAGTGGAAGGGGCACTTACCCGCACGAAGGCGAGCAATGACCCATGCCAGTGCCAGTCCGCTGATGCCTGCAAGCACGCAGAATGTTGGGTTGACTGGTAAAACCAGGTCGCTAATCGAGATGTCCATGATGAAATACCTCATGAGGTTCGAAAAGGTCCCACGTTTTTGCCGCAGGACGCTGTGAAAACGGCTTCTCAGCCGAAGTAAAAGCGATAGCTCGCTAGAAACAACAGCTAAGACGGACGAGAGCACTTGCTCTCGTCCGCAACTTGCCGTTTAGAGCGCGCCCACGTAGCCAGCGATTTCGTTGGCAATGCCACAGGACAGCAGGTAGCCCATGCCATCATGACCGTAGTTGTGGATGATGTGGGGACCTTCGTCCTTGCGTTCCAGTTCCACCCGGGTGAGCGGGCGTTCCGGGCGAAGGGCGCGGTGGACGCTGATGATGTCCTCAGGGTCGACCTTGAACCCGGGGACCATGCGCTTGCAGCGTGAGATGATGTCAGCCGTCAGTGTCGCGTCGACATCAAGCGACTCGCTGCCCGTGTCGAAGACGGCGCCGAGCTGAATGTAGTCGCTGTGTGGCACGATGCAGGCGCGCTTGTGCGGACCTTCGTCGTCCACGACGACATGCTGGAAGCCGTTGGGCTTGATGCGAACGACCTGCACTCGCTCGGGGAAGAGCGAGCTGTCGTTGCAGAGCCGCCTTGCACCGAGACCGCTACAGTTGACGACGGCATCGAAGTCGGCGCACTCAGACAGGTCAGTCACGGTGCGAGTCACGATGCTGCCGCCGAGCAGACGAATTTCGCCGCGCAGGTAGCTCAGGTAGGTCTCGGGGTCAACGATGGGAGCAGCCTCGATGACATGAGCGTCAGCGTAGTCAGCGCTGATTTCGCCGGAGGTGGCATGGCGGACACCGGGAACGCTGGACGCATACCAGGGCTCACTGTGCTCACCCTTGAGCTGGTAGATCTTACGCAGCGTAACGCCCGCCTTCCCCCTTGCTGCCAGTCCGACCAGCTCGGCGTAGGTTTCCTGCGCCCAACGTTCGACTCTGGGGTCGGCGTCGATCTTCACTGGAACCCACATGCCGTAGGCCGAAGCGGAAGTGGTTGGTGAGCTGTCAGCTGCGTCTTTGGTCCAGATCTGCACTCGATGCCCAGCAAGAAGCAGTTTGTGTGCCACGCTGAGTCCGCTGACGCCCGAGCCGATGATGAGAACGTTTCGTTCGCTCATAGTTTCTCCGTTCTTTCATTGCGAGCTGGATGTGTCAAAATCTGCGACACATCTACTCTTCGATTGTTGAGATTGTTTGAAAGCTTTTGTCAGCTATGCGAATGCTCGCGCTAGCTCTCCGCATCCCGGACCCAGGGTCGCATTTTTTTTGACACCGCATGAAGTATCATTCGGTTACCGGCTGATAGGCAGGGCTGTTTGATGTTTGTGGCTGGAATGCTTGTTCTGGTAGCGGTTGCGAGGAGGGGGGAGAAATAACTGACGTGATTACTCTAATTGTTTTCGTTCGAATAAGGCTAGTCGGAGTTGCCTGGCGAAAGATTTGTCTTCGCTTGGAAAGGCTTGCTAGTGAAGTCTTTCCGCATAAGTGCGAATCCCAAAAAACGCAAATTAGCTAGATTTAGCCAGGTTTTTCTGTTGAGTTAGCTAGCATCAGCAGCGGTTTAATCGCCTTATCTAGTATCGTGGTAGCGCTAACTCTCAAAGCTTGAACCGCTGGCTGTGACTATGATTAAAGGCGACACTCATTCGCGAAATTCGGAATCTCCTGATTCCCGCGATACGTTAAACAAGATTGGAATCTATTTCCTGTTGGCCTATCTTTCTCAGGGAATCTCTTGCGCTCAGTTTGGTGTAATTGCCCAGCCCATACAGTTTTTCATGATGCGCGGACTGGGCTTTGATGCGGCGCAAATATCAGCCAATATGTCATTGCTAATGTTGCCGTGGATGCTTAAGCCCTTCTATGGGCTGCTTTCTGACTTCGTTCCTTTATTTGGATATCGTCGCAAGAGCTATCTTATCTTTGCAAATGCTTTTGCTGCTTTGGCATTTCTTGTGATGTTTTGCGCAAATTCGCTAAGCCTAATTCTTGTGTGTTTGATGCTAACTGCTCTGAGTATGGCTGTGGCTACTGTTTTAATGGTTGGGTTGGCAGTGGAAGAGGGACGAGCAGGTACAAATGCCAGAACTCTGTTCATAATTCAGGAAATTGCATACTACAGTGCTAATATCGCGGCGGTCATTTTTGGAGGTATCCTTTGTCAAAATTTGACGCCATTGGGGGCGCTTCACATTGCTGCTCTGCTTGCGGTTGCACCTCTCTTGCTAATTTCTTTTCTTACTTTTAAATTGGTTTTTGAGGAAAGGTCCTTTTTGAATCGTGCCGCCATGGGCGATACCATGCGTTCGTTGAAGGATGGGCTTCGCTCGCCTGCACTATGGCTTGTGGTCATATTCTCGTTTCTGTGGAGCTTTTTGCCATCATTCGGTGTGCCGCTTTATTTTTACGAGAGCAAAACATTAGGCTTTTCGCAGAGTGCAATAGGGCAGTTGGCCGCCTGGAACTCCGCCGGAATGTTATTGGCGTCTTTTGCGTATCCGCTTCTTCTTCGCTTCTTGAGTTTGAAAGGACAATTGATTGCAACTACAGTGCTAGTGATTGTGAGTACAATCTCTTTTCGCATGATTTCCACGCCGGCGTCTGCTTCTTTTCTGGAGTTCTTTCATGGTTTTGCCAACCTTACAGCGATACTTTCTCTTTACGGTTTTGCAGCTGACGTTTGTCCGCGTCGCATTGAAGTGTCAGTGATGGCCTGGCTGGTTGCGGTGAGAAACATCGCCACATCATCAGCCACTTTTGTTGGCGGTCAGCTTTTCCAAAACGTAGTTCATGAGGACTACAAAAGTCTGGTGGTTTTAGCAAGTCTGGCGCCGTCCATCTCGCTGATGCTGATTCCGCTAGCTTGCAAGTTTAGAGCATCGGTGCTGGCTGCTCATGACGAATCTGGGGCTAGCTAGCAGCGATTCGAGATCGAATTTTGTTAGCTAAGCTGCTCTGATTATTGATTTGTCCAGGATTGCTTGAATCAAGCGCCATGTGAGCGCATTCTATAGCGCACCCCCAGGACATGGTTACACCTGAGCCTGCGAGCCCATAATTGTGAAAGATTCTGTTAGCTCCAAGATCCTCCTTCTCTAATCGGACTCCACTGTTTTCTGGGTCTCTGTAATATCGATAAGCTTCACGCGCTTTCATTCCGATTTTTGAAAATGTTCTTTGCTTCCAATTGTTCAAGATGTCCTCGTTTAGCTGCAGTATTTCCTGTGGAATCATTACGCCATCAACTGTCAGTTCGCTTTTGCCGGAAATCATGCCCTGCCATCTGCCATCTATCAGCTTTCCTCGTTCTCTTGTTTGCCCGAGCAGCCACTCGTTTGAGCGAGAGAAGAAATGTACATATTCTGGGGTGCCATCGGCTCGAGAAAAAACGTCGGCAGTAGGTGTGTAGTTGTAAGCCAGGCGCAAGCCGTCTTTGTCGAAGATTCCTGGCTCGTTAATCAAAACTTGCTTTCCGCGCAGAACTATAGCTTCCGATTCATCAGTGCACAACGCTATGGCGCCAAGTCCGCAGCAGTTGATGAAGATGCGGTTGCTCAGCGATTCAAGCTCTTTCAGGGTGTGAACTTTTGCGCGAATGCTCTTGCCACCCAACTCCCGGTAGAATGCCCATAGATATCGAACGTATGCTGGCATGTCTGCAAAATATGATTCGAAGCTCCAGCCCCAGAGTTGGTTCGCCTGTCCTCGTGCGGGCGGATCGATTGTTTTTTTTAGCTGTTCTGATTTGCCGTCGAAACTCATGAAGCGCATTCGACGATCAGACAGTGCTGCCGCGTTGGAGGGCGGCTCAAATTCAAAGACTTCGAAAATCCGCTGCTTCTCTATGCCTGAGTCTTTTGTAGTGAATAATTCGCAGAGAATGGCTTGTGAATCGTCGCTGACTCTTTCCAGATTCTCAATCTTGAGGAAGTGAGGATATGCCGATGCCATTGCATAGATCGTAGCAATCTCTTTGTCAGAATTATCGTGTTCTTCCAAAAGGGGGAACTTCTCGGACACAATTGCAGTTCTAAAACCCAGGCATTGCATGGTGATACCACAAGTGATGCCTGCTATTCCTGCGCCGAGGATGATAATTTCTGAGTCGATATCGTTGCCGGAAAGGTGCTCAGTCATTTTTGCTTACCATTAGTCGCTATGCCAGCGCAGCTTCGAGATCCGAAATCAGCAGAGAGGGTTCCTCTATTCCTACAGATAGTCTGATGGTGCAGTCTGTAATCGCTGATGGTCCGGTTTGAGGTTCGGGGAAGGACCGCGCATAAAATAGCCAGGCGGGGTTTGCTATTGATTGGGTGAAGCCGGTTCCAAATGCGATGCGGAAGACGGACATTTTATCCAATGCTTCTCTCATTTTTTCTGGTGTCTTAGTGTCAAACGCTAGCACAGAGCCAAAGTCTTTCATTTGCCTCTTTGCGATTCCGTGGTCTGGATGGCTTTCAAGTCCGGGGTAGAGTACTCTTTCTACATTGGGGTGTTTCTCAAGAAACCTGGCTATTGCCAGTGCGTTTGAAGATTGGCGCTGGATGCGGAGATCGTATGTTTGCATGCCTTTCCAGAGTTCAACTGCTGAGTGGCTGCTCAATGCGTCAGTATTCCAGACGTTGGCATTTTTGATCTGCTTCACTATGTCCTTCGTGCCGAGAACTGCGCCTCCCATTACATCGCCCACGCCCGAGGCAAATTTTGAAAGGCTGTGAAGTATTACGTCAACTGGAACATTTCCATGTTGATGAAATCCAGCAAGTGAGTTGTCTAGCAATGTAATTACTTCTGCGTCTCTGGCAATCTTGCAGCATTCAAATAGGTCTGGAACGCGGGTCATAGGATTTGTGGGCGCTTCGAGAACCAACGCTTTTGTATTCGGCTTGATAAACCTTTGCAGCTCATTTAGTTGGTCGACTTCGATGAGGCTGAGCTCGACCCCGTACTTCTTGAGTATTCCCTCAGCAAAGAGGCGAGTTGACTTATAGCCTTCTCGAAGAAGAATGAAGTGATCGCCTGCTTTAAGCAGCGCCAGTAAAGCCGCAGCGATAGCCGATTTTCCTGTGCTGGTTACCCAGCAGGCTTCTGTTCCTTGAATGCGAGCAAGCAAATTTTCTAGTGCGGCAAGGGTCGGATTCCCATCGCTGAGATAAACCCAGCCATCTTGTTCGCCTTTGAGAAGCGACTCCCAATTTGTCATGGATGGCATTGAAAAGCTTATCGTTTCAAATGATGGAACAACGAAGGGCTCATTTCTGTCTTTGACTGCCCAATGACGATCTACCATGGCAATTCTTCTCCTGATGCGTGTATGAATTTTCCTGTTTCTTTTCTTGTTTCTGCAAGTTGCAGAATTGATAAAGCTGCCTCTGCTGCTTCAGTGTCAGCATCCACAGGTCCGAATCGTGTCTTCACTTTGCCTGGGTCTATTGCTAAGACGCGGATATTGCTGCCCTCCAGCTCGACGGCAAGGCAGGCGCTGAGCATGTTCATCGCTGCTTTGGCAATGCGATAGGCGTAGGTAGCCTGCTCTGGCGGCACCATCTTTCTTGCAACCCATTCAATTGAGGCAAAGCGTGATGATATGTTTAGGATTGCTGCATCGTTTGAGCGTCTGAGTAGTGGCAGGCAGGCTTTTATGCAGCGAATCGGTCCGTGGCAATGCACCGCCAGCACTCGATTTAGTTCTTCAAGCTTTAGTCCTTCGATGCCATAGGCAGATGCCCCATATCCAGCGTTATTGATGAGTAAATCGATTTTGTCTACTTTGCTTTCGGCGAATTCGCGCAATATTCTCTCGCTGGAGTCTTCGGTGACATCAGAGCAGACTGCTTGCACCATCGGGATTTGAGCCAGCTCGTCAAGATCCTTCAAGCTGCGAACAAGGGCAAGTACGATGTAATTTCTCTGCGCTAGCGCTTCGGTAAGGGCTCGTCCTATTCCTTGTCCTGCTCCTGTTACTAGCGCAACTTTATTGCAGCTCTGCTGTGTCTGTGTTGATTCAGTGCTCATTATGCTTGTCCTTGAATCATCCAGCTTCCGGGCTCGATCAGAATGTTTGTTGGAACAGCGTCACCGTGCGTCCCGATTTCCATGTGGTGGGCAAGGTAGCCTGCGCTGTTGATAAACGCGAAGATGTCGCCGGGTTCGGGCACTTCGTCGAAAAAGAATTTCCGTCGGAATATCGTATCGCTCTCGGAGCACAAACAGCCCACAAGATAGGCGCCTTCTTGCGCCTTTTCCCTTGCGCCGAAGCAAAGGATGACTGGGTCGCTGCAAAACTCTGCTCTGAAGGGACGAAGGTTCATACGATTCATTCTCAGTCCGATGAGCTTTTGATTTAGAGTGTCCTTCTTTCTAAATGCAACATTGGCAAATGTGATACCACAATTATCCAGAAGCGCGCGTCCCGGCTCGAAATATAGGCGTAACTTTGCTGCCTTTATCTCTTCGTGAAGTAGGCTGTTTTTGTGCTTGTGATCTAGAATTGCTGCTATGAAATTCTCTTTGTAGAGCGAGTTCCAGGCAGGGTAGAAATCGGCATGTCCTGCGAGTTTTCCTGCTGCCAGAAAGTAGCCCAGTCCGTCGCCCTTGAAGGTAAACGGTTTTCTCTCGCCTTTTACTGCCGCTATGAGTTCGTTCTGAAAGTTGATCCAGTGTTCTTCATGTTCGAGATAGCGCATCAAAATGCCACCGCCAAGGTCTATAGCGTCGCATTCGTGCCCCAGGCTTTTGGCGTGCCTGCTAGCGATGATAAGCTGTCGAGCTGCCATTGCTCGTTCTGTGGTGTCATACCTATCTATGTGTGCATGGAGCAATTTGATATTTAGATTGCTATTGCTAATTCCATCTATGATCGCGCGGTGTTCTTTAAAGTTGAGTCCAAAGCGGCTGTAAATGAGGCGTTCATCTATTTCAAATCCGGCGAAGCGCAATCCGATCTTGATTGCTTTGCTTTGGGAAGCTGCGAGTTGTTTTACCAGAGCGAGCTCATCTTCATTTTCAATAATTATGAGGCAATCATGATCCATGGCGGTTCTGAGGAGGGTTTCGTCTTTGCCAATTGCTGTCAGAATTATTTTCTCCGGATGCAGTCCGAGCTGAATTGTCTCCTTGAGCTCCGTAATGCTGGCTGTATCCACGCCGATGCCAGCTTGCTTTGCCGTTTCCACAAAGAAGCTTAGCTTGTTTGCTTTACGAGCAAAAAAGAGGTTTCCTTCAATGGTTCGCTCTTGTAGTGGTTTTAACAAGCAATCCACATTTTTATAGAATTCGTCTTTCACAACGACGTGGAGCGGTGAGCCGAATTCGCTGACCCATTTTTTGATCAGCTGCTTTTCTTCAAGCAGGGCGCGCATCCAATCGGCCGTCTTTGCTTCGAGAATTGGTGCGCAGTCTGTTTTTGGGGGACTAGTTGCTTTGAAGGACACTTTCGTTTTCACATTCATTATTTGCTAAGCTCGGGAACTTCATGGACGTCTGGAAAGTATTTTTCGCCCAGCGCATCGAAGTACTCGTCGATGTGCGGAAGTGGTGAGTCACAGCAGAGGAAGACAGCGTTAAGTGTACCTTGCTTTGTGATGGCTTCTTCAAGCTGTCCAGAGTCTCTTAATTCGCCAAGGTACTTTAGAAGTCCTGCATAGTTCATTCCTGAACTTGGACCGCCCAGTATTCCTCTTCTGAGGAGTTTGATGCTTGCTGCAAAACTCTCTTCGGCTCCCATTTCCATGCGCGAATCTGCAATTTCTTGCCATGGGAATGCAACATCTCCTAGAAGCATTTTTTCTCGCGGTCCGGGTACTGCTTCACCTCTTGCCGGACAACAAGCTACTACGCTCATTTCTTGCTTGCGACTGCGCAGTTCGCGACTGACACCGACCATGGTGCCACAAGTGCCCAAGGCGCAGCTTAACACATCCAGTTTGCCCTGCGTTTGAGCCCATAGTTCAGGTGCTAGCCAGCGTGCAAAACCTTCTGGATTGTCAGGGTTTGCATATTGATTCGGGTTGTACCAACCATCTTGCTTGCCCATATTTGCGGCTCGCAAGCTGCGTGCTTCCGTTTTTCCGAAGAGTTCATGGCCAGGCGCTGGGTGTTTATATATTTCGATTCCAAACAAACGAAGCATGCGCACCAGTCCTGGTGCTATCGAGTGGTCCACGATCGCACAAGTATTGTCCACGCCAAACAGCTTTGAGATTACACTCAAGGACAGCACGGTATTGGACGATGAACTTTCAATGATGTTTTTGACGCCGTTTAATTCGCCTCTCTGAGCTGCTTTGCGTAACATTGAGAAGGCTGGAATTGATTTGATGTTCATTAGTGGAACAAGCGGCACCATTTTTGCAAGAATGCGCACCCCATCATTATTGAAGGGGTTGAGGTCTGCTGGCAGTTCCACTAGTGGCGTGACGGCAAAGTTTTCTGGAGAAAGATAACGGTGAAGTGCATCTTCGCCCATGTATACAGTGTTCTTGAATGCTGCTTTTGTCCCTGAAAGGTTTTCCAATTTTGTGCTAGCTGGCTGGGTTGCTTTTGGTGCTGCCACGCTGAGATCCTTCCACTGGAGCGCAAGCTTAGCGCTGCATTCTTCGACCAGGGAAATCAATTTTTTTATCTGAGAGAGGCTTTCTGTGCCGATGGCCACTCGTAGAAATGGGGACTCGTAGGCTGAGGCTGGTGCAGTGACATAAAATCGAGTAACGTCGAAGCCGAAGCTGGTGCTCAAGGCGATTGGCTGGTTCCTGAGTTTGGCTAATCTCAAAATTTCTTCTTCGAATTCCTTGTATGCTTGAATAGATGAGCACGCAGGTCGAAACCGAAGAGTCAGGCAAGAGCTTCTGAACCAGTTGTTTTCTTCGGTGAGTTCACGCGATTGCCACTCGACTGATTCTATTAGTCCGGGTTTTACTTGAATGATTCTTTCCAATTGTTCACTGAAGAATTGGACGTTGCGAGAGTGTCTTCTGAGGCGCTTTTCCAGAACCAATTTGCTAGGAACAGGCAGAGAGCCGACGCTGCTATCTACTATGTTTGCACCGAATCTGGCTCTTGTGCGATTAAAGCTTACCTGGTTTTTGCTTGAGCTATGAACAAGCGCTATGCCGCCAGTTACTAGGTCCATGCCGTATTGATGATATTTTGCCAGGCTTTCGATGATGAAGACGCTCACGCTGTCCGGAAGCTCTTGAAGCAAGTTGTCTTCCAGTAAGAATGCAGGAGAACAAGTAGCATCGAGAACGATCGCGATTGGGCGTCCCTCTTCTTTTTTTGCCCATTGGAAAATTTCTTTGTAAGGCTGAACCAGAACTTTTCCGCAATTTGAAACAGTGTCGCAAATAACTATCGTAGGACCTTCCTTTTGCAGCTTTTCTAAGAGGGTGACGGTGTTGTCCTCCGCGTTAAACTGCTCTAGCTGGGGGATAAATGCCTCTGCTAGATGAAGGTTCTCGAAGTACATGGGCACTACAGCTAGTGCCTTCCCCATGAATTTTGCTTCCTGTGTAATCCAGTGAAGAGCGGAACTGAAAGCGGCCATGCCGTTATTGGTCAGGTAGGCTTCGATCGAGCTAGAGCCCAGGTGTGAGGCATACTCCTTCATAAAGGATTGTTCGTAAGACTTTGCTTCGAGGTGTCCATCTCGTTTGTAATCTAGAATGTGTTCTCTGATTCCATCTTGTTGTCTGTTTCTGCTTGAACTGTAAGAAGAGGCATAAATTGGACTTTGCCAGTCCCCAGCGCATAAGGCTTTACCGCGTGCCGAGTATAGTTTTCGCAGTGCTTCTTTGTGATTTCCGATTTCAAAATGACATTGTTGCGTGAGCAATTTTAGTTCGTCGCTGCTGCTCCAGCGTCTTGCTCGCTCAAGCTGGTGAAGGCGGGACCGAATTGTAGAGCGCAGTAATTTGACTTCTTTGACCAGGCTGGACAAAAGCCAGTTGGTTTCGCCGGTATCGTTGCTTAATCCGAAGAGATAACTGTCAGAGAGAAACTCTAGTTCGCGGAGCTCTTCGGCTAATTCATCGGCGGTGTTCCTGAATTGCCCGATTGAATAAGTTTGAACTCTCGTTGTGTGCGTGGACGAACTCATCGCGCCAGCTGTCTGTTTTGATAGGTCGTGCATGCAATTCCCCTCTTTTCGAACATTTGTAGGCGCTCGCCTGGCATTGTGTGGTTTTTTTGTTTGCTTGTCGCTAATTTTGCGACATGGCAATCATTCTCAATTAATCTCTGGAGTTTAGGGGCGAGGAGAGGGGCATGTCAATAACTCTCGTTACAGTTGAAATGTCAAATAAGGCGACCTTTTCTCATGTGAAGATTTTATTCTTGCTGGAATTGCCCGAGTTCACAGAAGGCTCGTTGATTATGTGATCGTCAAATTATTGAGAATGGTTCTCAAATAATTTTTTCTAGTGTAAAGTAAGCTGTATAAACTGAAAAATGCCAAAGCAGTTATCAAATCTGATAGTCGCATTTTTTGAAACCGCAAATCTTGTTTCTGCAAATTGTTTGCAGCGGATACGCGTGTTTTGTTTTGGTGTGCGTTTCTTGAGTGTAGTTGAGAAAGATAATCATATGCATTTTTCTGAATACAATTTGAATACCAGGAGTAGTCTTACCGAATGGTTGGAGAAGATGCCTGTTGAGTCATTAGAGCGTTTGCGTAGGATAAATGAAAGTACGGGCAGTGCCAAGCATGTCGTTTTGACTATCGCCTTCTCACTTTACGACTCGAATATACGAAGTATAGGTCGAATGATTACTGGCTTGTTGATTAAGCGCATGCAGGCTGAGCAAGTGGGGTCAGCCATTCAAGTTGAGCGCATTAACGAATACATGCTGCAAATGCATGAATCGATTGATGAAGTAACGGGAGTGCATCGAGCTTTGAATGGTCCAAGGCACGCATGCAATCGCGCTAGTAGACCGCAGTGTCGTGAGGGAGGGGTCTTGTAGTTGTATTGATCTTGTCAATGAAGGGGGCTAATTCGCACACGAATGGTGGCGAACAGCAGGGGGCGCAGGTTGCGTTTTGGAATCAATGAAGAGTAAAAAAGGCGGGGCGGAGAGGCTTCAAAGAAAGGTGCTTATTTTCAGGATTTTAGAGAAAGAGCCTGGGATGCATGCGCAGGAGTTAATGGATAGAATGGCTGACTACGGGGTTAATTTGACACGGAGTTCGGCTTACAGGGCAATTGCAAGCTTCAAAGAGAATGACAGCATTATTGGCAGCGAAGTTCGGTGTCTGAGAGTTGTGTCAACTATCATGGAGAATGAGGCTGCTGGTGAGCTTTTGACAGTTCGATCTATCATGGAAAGATTGGCTACTCTTGGCGAGAAATTGCATAAGTCTACCATCTACAGAGTGCTTGAGCGATTGAACTCAAGTGCTTTGATTCAAACGATTCGGCGGGGGCGCCAAACTTACTACCAATGGCGAAGGGGTGTCCAGCAAGGATTTTTGACTTGCGTTCAATGCAATAAAACAATTGAGTTTAAACAAGAAGATCTTGATGAGAGGGCGAAGGCGTTGTGCGAAGACTCGGGTTACGAATTTCAGCGCATCGAGTTAGTGCTTCGCTCGGTCTGCACTGATTGTTGGGCTGTAAGGGAGAATGCAAATGTTGATTGAGTTGCTCGGGGGACCCGTTGACGGTTTGGTTCTTGATTCGATTTCAAAAAAGGTGCCGCGTCACTTCATCTTGCCTCTGTCTTGTATCGGTGTAGGGTACGTCTATGTCAGCGAGTTCGATGGCGATGAAGATTTCGTTCAGTATCGATTTCGTGGATATTGCAGCCTGCGTTAATGCAGCAAGGCTAAAGAGCTATAAAATAGATAGAAGGAATGAAGGTGTCGGGTTTTTTATGCAGAATTCGGGATTCGGGTTTGGGATAGAAACAGAATTTCTGATGGTGCGAAAAGACAGTTTCGTTCCTCTGGGTCACAAAGACTTGAATTTTGAGTTTCTTTCTCGGCTGATCAATTCAATTGATACCTCCGAGTTTAGTGAGCGCGGTTTCAATATAAAGCCGCTGCACAGCAAGCCGACACCATATCTGGTGGAAGGTTATTACCTGACCGATACAAATATGAATCCGGTGTCTTTGCTGCCGAAAGGCATAGAAATTCGGACTCCAATGACAGATACCATTGACGAGCAATTAGTGTCGTTGCAAAAATTATTTGATCTCTTAAGGCGGCGGGTGCTTAAAGAGGGGTTTGACCTTGCGGTAATTTCGCACCATCCTACTGAATCGAAATTCAATGCGGCACCCAACTACAAAAGGCATGATTACTGGCAATGGGCCTTGACTGCTGCTACCACTTTTGGACCCGACATAAATATCAGTTTGCCGGAAGAGCTCTCGAAGCGCATTGACATATCTGAGCTTGCAGCAAAAATCAATTTCTTCATGCCGGCGGCAGTGGCGCTAACCCTTGCTTCGCCGCTCACAGAGGGTGGTTTGTGGAAATGGCGCGGACAGATCGGCAAATCAATAAGAACCTATAGAAGAAGTATTTGGGCGCCGCTTTTTTACGTGCATGAAAAGCCTTCGTTGCGCTTTGAGTTTAAGGGCTTTGAAATGTCTCGTTGTATTGAAGATTACAACGCCTTCTTCCTGCTTTCTCTTGCTATTTTGCTTGATGACGAACTGAAAGATCAGGCTACCGATGAGACCAGAATTTACGACCTGGGCAATATTGCATTAGATGGATTGAATTCTCGTCATGTTTGCGAAACCGCAGCTCGTGTGCTCGAAGCCGCCGAGCACACGGCACGAAAATTAGGACTGTCTCGCGAGTGCCTGGATGAATTCTGGTCCAGGCTGCGCTCTCGCAGGTTGCCCGCAGATGACTTAATCGACCTTTTCCAAAAGGAAAAAAACATTGAAAAGACGCTGTCACATTTGATTGGTTTGTACTCTGCAAAGGAAGATCTTGTCTTGAGTAAGAGTGTCACAGAAGTCGGCTGACGGTGATTGAATCGACAGAGTTCAGCCCTGGAGGACAAAGCCGAAAGCTTGTTCTGATCTATGTTGCCCGTTTCGTTCGTGCATTGTGCTTCTCGTCTGTTTCTGTTGTGTTTGCATTGTTTTTGCTTTCGCGAAATTTTGGCGCGCTCGAAATCGGCATGATTGTGTCTGCAACGCTCATCGAAGATGCGGTCTTAACTGCTTTGGTGTCTGTTCTTTCTGATCGAATTGGGTTAAGAAATCTTTTGCTGATAGCCAGCCTTGTTCTTAGCGCATCGGGTGCCGTTTTTGCATTTGCGACTGAGCGATGGGCTATCTTGTTGGCGGCTGTTTTTGGAATCATCAGTCCTGCAGGGTATGAAGGTGGACCGTTTGGAGCTGTTGAACAAGCAGTGATTTCCGAAAATGCTGAGTCGACAAAGCTTGCACATGAATTCTCGGTATATAACCTCATCGCCTTTGCTGGCTCTGCAATTGGTTCTTCTCTGGCTGGTATTGTTTATCCTCTACTCAGCAATCAGCACTCTGCTGCGTTTGCGTATCAATCCATTTTTATCGCGTATGCGCTTGGTGGAATTCTTCTCCTAATTCTCTACTCTATTCTAGGACCCTTGCGTGCCCAATCTTCTGAGTCGGGTACTGAGAGGTCTAGAGCTATTAGGTCTCCGCTTGTTTGGAAGCTCATTTCGCTGCAGGGGCTCGATGCATTTGCTGGTGGTTTCATTCCGATGACGCTGATTTCTTTCTGGTTTTTCGAAAGGTACCATGTGGGTCCTGAGTTTAGTGGGCAGGTTTTTGCGGCGACTTATGCCCTTGCTGCTGTGTCTTTCCTTATTTCTCCTTATGTTTGCAGGCGTTTTGGGCTCTTGAACACCATGGTGTTTACTCATTTGCCTTGCAGCATGGCACTATGTTTGATACCACTGATGCCTGATGCGTTTTTAGCCGGCATGATTCTTGTCCTCAGATCCTTGTTTTCTTCAATGGATATTCCAGCAAGGCAGGCATTCTCAATGGTTCTGGTGCCCAGGGAAGATAGAACGGCCGTTGCTGGAATGACAGCTGCTGCACGTTCATTTGGGCAATGCGCTGCACCTTTAGTGTCTGGATGGTTTCTTTCCAACGCGTGCGCAAGCCTGTCGTTTCAGATTGCTGGTGGGCTAAAGACCTTTTACGATGTTGCGATTTTTGCCAGTTTCCGTAATGTGCCACTGCATAGCGAGTCTGAAAAAGTCGATTAATCCTTCCTGGGGTCGCATGTTTTGATGGATTGCCATCGGGCTTTGGCTGATTCTGGCTAGGCAATCAAGGCAAAAACGTGCTTCAATAGGTGCTCTCAATGTTTGCAACTGCTGACAACGAGAGCGTTAGAGTCACTATAGAGGTCGACCAAAAATGGAGTCACTTGCCCTTTATGCGCTTGATTGTGCAAAGAGTCTGGGTGCAACATACGCTGATGTTCGAGCCATCGAACAGCAGAGCGAGGATATCGCCACCAAAGACGAACAAGTTTCGAGGCTGAATCTCAGCTCAAGCCAGGGTTTTGGGATTCGCGTTCTCTACAAAGGTGGCTGGGGTTTTGCATCTACGCAAGAGCAGAAGAAAGCAGGAATTGAGAAGGCTGTTAGAAAGGCCATTGATGTAGCTAAAGCGAGTGCAGCTTGTGTCAAGCCGCCGGTGAAGCTTGCGCATGAACCGGCATATCATGCTATTTGGGTTTCTCCACATCTGATTGATCCATTCACCGTCAGCATTGAAACAAAGTTAAGTGTTTTATTTGAAGCTTCCAGGCTGATGCAGAAGGTAAAGGGGATAACGCTGACGCAGGGTTATATGACCTTTATCAAGGAAAGAAAGCTGTTCTACTCGTCTGAAGGAAGCAGAATAGAGCAACGCTTCATTCGTTCAAGCTGTGGCATCGAAGCTTATGCCAGTAATGAGGCTGACCGTCAGAAACGTTCGTACCCGACATCTTTCGGAGGGCAGCACGAACTTGCAGGCTGGGAAATGATCGAGAAGTGGGACCTTAAGGGGCACGCGCAAGAGACTGCCGAAGAGGCTGTAGCTTTACTTTCGGCAGATGCTTGTCCTGCCGGAACAACTGATCTCATTATTGGATCGTCTCAGCTGGCTTTGCAAATTCATGAAAGCATGGGGCACCCGAGTGAGCTTGACCGAGCTCTGGGGCAAGAACTCAATTTCGCTGGAGCTTCGTTCTTGACGCCAGAAAAGCTGGGACGATTGCAGTATGGTTCTAGTATCGTAAACCTTGTTGCTGATGCCACTAAATCTGGTGCTCTGGGTAGCTTTGGTTTTGATGATGAAGGGGTGCAGGCACAAAATGTTTATCTGGTGAGAGATGGCATGTTCGAAGGCTATCTAAGCTCGAGAGACACCGCAGGCTCAATCGGTTTGAGTCGCTCTGGTGGAATGATGCGTGCGGAGTCTTGGAACTTCGCACCCATTATTCGAATGACCAACATATCCCTTTTGCCGGGCGGCGCAGGAAGCCTGGAAGATATTGTCTCGGAAACGAATGAAGGAATTTTGATGGAAACGAACAGGAGTTGGTCTATCGATCAACTTCGTTATAATTTTCAATTCTCCACTGAAGCTGGCTGGTTAATCAAAAACGGACGACGTGTTAAGTTGCTTAAAAACTGCAGCTATGGAGGCATAACACCTTTGTTTTGGAACTCTTGTGTTGCCATTGGTGGCACAGTCGATTACGTCGACTGGGGAGTGCCAAATTGTGGCAAAGGTCAACCGATGCAGACAATGTGGACGGGGCACGGGGCGCCACCTGCCAGGTTTCGCAGTGTGGACGTTGGCATGGCGCACAAAGCTTAGTGGAGAAATAGAAGATGATTACATCGCAAAAGGCTCAGAATATCATCAATGAAATCCTCGACTATGCTCGAGGAAAGGCACAGGGGACGGAGGTTACGATTAACAGTTCAGATCTGAATACCTCTCGTTTTGCTAACAACAGCATGACGCAAAATCAGGCACAGGATCGAACTACTGTTTCGGTTAGGGTTCTCAAATCGGGGAAGCAAGCGCGTCTGAGCTGCGATGACCTTTCAGCATCCTCTCTGCACAAACTGGTAGACGATGCTGTTGAGATATTAAAATACCTGGGCAAAGATGAGACAATTTTGCCACTACCGGCGATGCCGCGAAGCGGATATGCTAAGGTGAATCGTTTTGACAAAGACACAGCGGAGTTAAGTCCGGCTGACCGAGCCAAGGCGGTTAAAGAGATTGTGAAAATTGCTGAATCTAACGGCTTGGATGCTGCCGGTATTATCTCCAGTGGTGGAGCTCTTACCGCCATTGGGAATTCGAAAGGGCTTTATGCTGCTCACCGTGAATCATATGCGCAATGCTCAATAACTATGAACAAAGATGGGGAGACTGGGTGGGTTAAACATGAGGAGATTGATTTTTCCAATCTCGATTATAAGGGGCTGGCCAAGCGTGCAGCTGAGAAAGCCCTTGCAAACAATAACCCAATTAGTATTGCGCCCGGAAAATATCGCGTAATTTTAGAACCATCTGCGGTGCTAGACCTGCTTAGTTATCTCTGTTGGGATTTCGCTGCGACGAGCCACCTGGACAAACTGTCATGTTTTGTAGGTAAGCTGGGCGAAAGGGTTTTTGGCGACAATATATCCATAGTTGATGATTGCACTCATCCTCTGCAATCAGGTGCTGCGTTTGACGGTGAAGGAATGCCTCGATCGAAAGTTTCGCTCGTTGAGAATGGCGTTTTGAAAAATCTTGTTAGCAGTAGAAGAAGTGCTGAGAAGATGGGCATCAAGCCCAGTGGTCATGGACTAGCTGAGCCCAATGCTGAAGGAGAGATTCCGGTAAATCTTGTGCTTGCCGGCGGCGAACAAAGTCTCGATGAAATGATTGCGTCGCAAGATAAGGCTATTCTCTTGACGCGAGTCTGGTACATTCGTGAAGTGGACCCGACTTTGAAGATCGTGACAGGAATGACACGGGATGGTAGCTTTCTTATAGAAAACGGCAAGATAGTTAGCGCATTGAAGAACTTGCGTTTCAATCAGAGTCTTATTGATTTGCTCAATAATGTAGTGTCAATGAGCCCTGCACAACGGGTAGCGGGAGGCGAGGAAGGCTTTGCTCAGGTCGTTCCGGCAATGCTTGTAGACAATTTCAATTTCAGCTCAGTTACCACATTCTGAGGTTAGCATGGAGACTCAATTTTGTTTTCTGAACTTAGAATCTGATACTGCTCTTGCAGATCTAAATCCTCATGTTGAGGAGAACCTGAGGGCTCTTCGAGGCACAGTGCCGAAGCATAAGCAATTCAAGATTTTGCCGGGTGAAGCTTTGCCCGCAGAACTTAGCAGTGAGCATTTTGCGGTGCTTGCTGGCTCTTGCACCCCAGAGCGCCTGCGAGAAATTTGCGTAGCACTTGTTGAGCGTAAAGTCTGGCCTCTCGTAATGGTCGATGCGTTTTACAACGCTGGCGATCTGCTGGCTGAGTTCAACAAGCTTGAAAGCGACCTTTTTCAATTGGCGCGAACTCCAGCTGTAGTAGGTTCCATCAGGAGTGGACGCTATCATATCTACCCCTACGCTAAACCTGATTGCACTTCGACGGTCTGTTTATTGTTTGACAGTGGAACGCAAGCTCTCGTAATCGAGCGTTTGCACTACCCCTTTGCTGGGCGAGAAGCTTTTCCTGGTGGCTTTTTGAGAGTCATGGTTGAATCTATGGAAGACGCAGCATATCGAGAATTGGAAGAGGAGTGCTCTATACGCTTGCATCCAGGTGAGCTCGTCTGTATTGATGTGCGGTCTGCGCCATCGCGTGACCCGCGTGCGCACATAATTGATGTGGGTTATGCATTGATGGTGAGTGACGAACGAAAGCTTGAAATAATGCAGCAATTGAAAGCCGGAGATGATGCCAGTAAAGCTCATTTGAAGCCAGTTTCTGAGTTGCTTCAGCCCGATGCGCTAGCATTCGATCATCGAGATTTGTTGTTAAACGTACTGAAGCATTTTGATTTGCCGGTTTAATGTTAGCCAGTCGAAGCTGTGAAAATTTGAAGTGCTGTTGCGGCTTATAAGGTTGTTAGCCTGTTGATATTGGTAGTGGTCCTGGTGTTCCTCCCAGTGTTGGCGGGAGTGTGTTTTGAGTTTTTGTTGCTAGTTATATTCGTGATGTTAGTATTGACTGGCATGTTCAGTTGGAGCCCACTGATGAGAGCCAATTCTAGGGTCGATTGTGCTGATGATATGCTCTTGTTGTTGCAGGGGCAAAACATAAGCTCTGCTGAGGCAGAAGAGGCTATTCAACGTTTGCATGGTGAATCTTCCAATAAGAATCTGCGTCTGTTGCTCATGGGATATTATGGCTCTAGAGAGCAGTTTGCGAGTCTTTACTTTGAGCAGATGCTTTGGTTTATCGAGAACTATCCTTACAGTCCATGCTGCGGTCAACTGGGAAATGAATGGCATGCCAGAAAGTTTTCTTGGAATGATATTCGAGTAAATGTCATAACTCAAAAATGGAAAGAGATAATAGATGCTGATTCAACAAACTATGTAATTCTGATGAATGCTGCAGGGTTCTTTGCGCGGTTTGATGCAGCATATAGTGAGTCGCTAATTCGGCAGGCAAGAAGGTTCAATCCTTCTCTGGGGGCAGCTTCTAGGAAGCTTTCCCGGATTTACTTGAACAAAGCTCTGAACTCCAAAGACCCTGTGACTGAGTCAATGTTCATTAAGCTTGCTGTCAGTGAAATTGAGTTCTCATTGAAGGGGCGTGATCATCTTGGTGAACGAGTGGGTGCACTTTGCCTTCTGATTCCCCACGCAATCCAATATGGACATCTAAAGGAGTCTCGTGTTTTTGCTCAACGATTAAGTCTGTTAGCTAAGCAGTATAGTAGCTTCAGTCTTTGGAAACAGTACGCAAGTCTTTTTCTTGCATGGATTGATTTCAAGGAAAATAGGAAAAGGGGATTGGAAATAAAGCTCAGGTTTTTGAAGAAGTCGTTTGCGAAGCATCCTTCGCATGTCGCATGTTCACGAGCTGCGGCCATGTTTATCGAGGATGTACTTTCTGCTGGTGATCTGGATTTGGGAAAGCGAGTTCTCAAAATATTCTTGAGTGGTTCGAAATTTGATGATGATGTGAGCAGTCCCGATCGGGAATTACGGAAGGAGAAAATGGCTTACAGCTTGGCTTCTCTGGAGAATTGAGCGTGTATTTTTGTCTTGATGATTGAGCCAAGACGTCAAAAAGCTGATTTCTAAGTTTAAGTAAGCAATGGTTATTGTAGCTGCCGCACTTTGATTCTATATGGTGCTTGGCGTGGTACTGCCGGTGGTGCTTTTGTGATCAAAAAAAGGTCAAAAAGGTCAAAAGGAGTGGGAAAATGAAGCTGGGCGAATCGAAAAAGCGAAGGAGTCGGTATTAAACCGACTCCTTCGCCGCAATGCGATTGGCAATAGCAAACTCTACAACGAACGGTCATATGCGTGTGTTTGAGGTGAGTTTGCCATTGTCTACCAACTACCAGGGCAAGCGGTTGTTGTATGGAACCGGGTTGCCGAACTGGTCAAAGTAGCCGTAGCCACCTTGCCAGGTGTCGTAGTACAGAACGACCAGTCGGCGGGTGTAACCGATGCGTTGCACGGGAACAACACGGCCGGTGAACGGATCTGGCACGTACTGGTACCAGATGTACGGCGCGTTGACCCAGGCTTGACCGGCCATCACGTAACGCTGATTGAATCCGACAGAGCCGACCGTCAGGTTGATGCCACCGCGGGCAATGCCGAAGCCGATGCCGAGGTTCACGGCACCGTGGTTGTGACCGACGCCGACACCGACGCCAGCCCCGACGTGCTTGTGACCGACGCCGACACCTACGCCAGCCCCGACGTGCTTGTGACCGACAGCGACACCCGCACCAGCGCCAGCTCCGTGATGGGGAGGCGCGGCTTGGACGGTAGAGCTGCCGAAGTAGCTTACGAGCAGAAGAGCCGCAACGGAAAGAATGCGTTTCATTCTAGTTCTCCGAGTTAATTGAAATGTCTGAAGCAGCGAGCGCTAAACCGCGCTTCTTTGATGCTGCATGTAATTCAGGTTTGGAGTTCCTACAACCTAGAAGGTGTAGATATCGTCGTTGTTATTGCCCGGCTTATCGCTTTTGATGAGGATGATCGCAAGCAGCAGGCCCAGGATGGCTGCCCCTAACATGGTTGTTCTCCTTGTTTGTGTGAAAGTAGAGAGGATGAAGTCGACAGAGTTACTGCTTCTTTAGCCACTTACCTTCAGCCCAAACGGCGATGAATCGCATGGAGATGGCAGCCCTCAAGCTTCTTATTTCGCCAAATCGATTCGACTTGTAGTGCGACAGCTCGCACCAGAATGTAGCTCGCGTAGAGCATGTACACCGGCAGCAGTACATCAGCCAGCAGAAGCATCCACATTGTGACTGTTACGATGGCAAGTTCGCCCAGAACACGGTGTTCGAAGCGAGCGTTTGTTTCGTTGCGAGCCCAGTCTGTGGTCAGCGCTGTGATGAGTAAGCCCAAAAAGATACCGATGATGAACTGTTCCATGAACAAATCCCTGAGAGGTGCTGTTCAGTTTTCCAGCCTTGCTGCGGAGTTTTCCGCGTGGAACGGCTGTAGTTCCATTTCACAGCTATCCCTCATTCGGGGACGTTTGTTGCTCAGTGCCCTTGTGCGAACTCGCTGCTCATGCTGATGAAGCCCAGCCCAGCGGACGGAGCTCTCAAAAGAGAACTCCGCCCGCTTTCGCTTTTCCTTCTGGGGGCTTAGCTCTTCCGGCTGCGGAAGAGGAGGTAGCCAACGTAGCCGAAGAAGCAGGCGGCGATGATGAAGGCTCCGAATGAGCCAGTCGCGGCGCCAGCGCTGGCGGTGGTGAACAGCGTGATGAATCCGACTGCGGCGAGGCAGCAGAAGCGCAAAGTGGTGTTCTTCGGTCCCCAGACGCCGAGAATGCCGACGCCAATGAGAAGAAAGAGCCAGATTGGGGAGACGTTTCCTTCGTGACCAGTCATAGAATAATTTCCTTTGAATTGAGTTAAGTGAACTTGAGAAACAGGGCGGCGGAGTCCTCGAAAGAGGACCCCGCCTGTGGGTTTTGTTGCTCAGTCCTTTTTCGTCTCAAAACGCGCTTTGTCGTCGAGCGAGATGAGTCGATATGCTTTGTCACCGAGCAGGCGCACTGGTTGTATCGGGTCGAGCAGTCCGGTGCCCAGGCCCAGCATGCCGGTGCCGTAGTCGCTGACGCGTACGCCTATCTCTTTCAGGCAGGCGATGCAGATGGCAATGCATGTCCAGCGGTTCTTCACGCGGGTACCGATGAACAAACCCATCCAGTCGTAGCCGGTGGCATGGGTTTTCTTGCTCAGCCAGTTTTTGGCAGCACGAGGCAACGGCAAGCAAGCGATGATGCGCTGACGCCGGGCGTTGGCTCGGTCACGCCAGGCTGCATTCGCTGCTACATACTGCTGAGCCAGTTTTACCGCGAGTGAATTCTGCTCAGGTGTAAGCGGAGTCTTCAGCCGAAGAGCGATGTAGTGAACATCTTTCTGCTTCAACTTCCGCAGCACCACGTCGAGTCGGTTTATCCGCGCACCGGTCTCCATGTAGGAGGTTATGGTGTGGAGATGTCCGGTCTTGTCGTCGGCGATCACGAGTTCGGCATGTCCGACAGTGTCGTGCAGGCGACCCGCCATGCGCCCGCTGGTGAGAATCAGGTCGCCAGGCTGGAGAGCATCAGCCTCCGGATTGACCCAGGTTTCTTTCGGTACAGGACCGTGACCTTGCTTCTTGTACAGTGCCTTGTTCTGGAGATAACGGTAAATAACAAGCATCCAGCCGGTAAAGACAACTGCGGCGAAAGATCCAAGTCCAAGCATCTCAAGCTTGCATGCTGCAAACGCCGTCACCAGCGTAAGCGCGATGCCACAGGTCGTTGGCACGACCACTTGCATGCGAGAGAGGTGGTCGTAATAGGTGCGCAGCAGTCCGTTCAATCGCACCCAGGTCAGCCCCAGCCAGAAGACACTGATACCGATGGCGGTGCCTGCTTCGGCAAGGTGGAAGCCGTTAGTGAAGAGTCGGTAGCTCAGCACCAGAAGCGCGATTTGCGCCAGAGCGATGCTCGTTTTGAGCAAGCGCGGATATGTAAGCAAACGATCGTACATTCAAGTTCCTCCATTGGAGATTCTTCGTGGAAAAACAGAGTGAGAGCGCAGCACGCGCTGCGCTCTCTTTCGTTGTTGCTAGATACATTAGCCCTGGACGGGCAGTGCTTGCGCACTGCCCATCCAATTCAACTGCTTAGCCGTGACGACCGATGATGCGGTCGCGCACCCAGTTGTAAGCGTCATTCACCCGCCGCATAGCTGCCATGAAGGCATCACGCAAGGGAACGAACAGCGCTTTGTCGACGACGCGGTAGACTCGAAGCACTTGTTCCCAAACCACTGAGAACAAGCTCCACGCGAAGTCATAGACAGTGACGAGTAACTTCGTGCTCCAGCTGGCGAGCACGTACTTTGCGGGATAGCGGAAAGCAATGTACACTGCGGGGAAGAGCAGCCCGACGCCAACTACCCAAGCCAGGCAGCCGATGAGGACTGTCACCAGAGTGGACGAGCCGGTCGCCACAGCCACAGAGCAGAACCAGACCGCGAGCGCGAGTGAGCTGACGCCACCGAGGAACTCGTTGCCGATGTTGCTCTTCTGCAGGAACTTTCCGACCAGCAGGTAGGACAGCAGCCCAGTCACCACTTGTGCGGTGATGGAGCAGAGCACTGTTGCGAGCCAGGCGATGTGTACCTTAGCACCGAGCACGGGAAGGCTGAGGGCGAGCAGCACGGCAATGGCGATGTTGGTAGCATGCCAGAACCAGACCTGATAGCCGCTGCGGTCGCGGTAGCTATTGTCATAGACCGTCCAGAGTTTTTCCGCGACCTTCTTCGCCTTTTCCTCAACGCTGGTGTGGAATTTCTCCAGCGCAACGCCAGTCTTAGTCAGACCAGTTTTGAGGCTGGTGCGCTTGAGCAAGACGTAGGCGATGGGGAATGCCGTGTAACCGAAGAGCAGAGCCGAGACGATGCCCAGCGGGATGGCGATCCACAAGCCACCGGTGAGACCGAGGGCGACGTAGCAAGCGCCCAGCTTGTAACCAGCGTACACAGAGATGCCTGCACCCAGGAAGAAGTTGCCGCCGCCATTGTCGAGCAGTTCATAGATCCAGAGATACGACACAAGCAGCAGAACAGCAGCCATCGCGGTAAACGCCCAGATAGGCATGCCCACAGAAACAAGCCAGCCGACAGCGTAGAACAGAGCCACAGCAGTCAAGGACAAGGTCATGACGTTATGGAAGAACTTGGCGTAGTCCTTCTCGTGGTCATCATACGTTTCTTTGTTGATAGGCTTGAGTTGCTCGATGACCCACTTGATGAAGCCTCCACTCAGGGCGAGGTGCGCAAGCGGGAAGACATAGGCAACGAAGGTCAGCAGCAGCGCCGCATTCAGTGCATAGACATAGGCGCCTTCGACGTGAAGCAGCGAAGCCAGAGCCAGCACCTTCTGTTGGTAAATCAGGTCAAGCCCCGTTGCAAGCCCGATGGCGATGAAATTCAGCTTGCCGTACTCAATGCACTGCCAGAACAGTGAGATGGACAGCAGAGCGGTAAGCAGTCCGCAGAAGACACCAGCCGTGGTGCCAAAGACCACTGAGCTGCTGGCTGCAGCGATGACGGCGTAGACCTTGTAGCCAGCGTAGACGCCGGTGGCGCCGCTGCCGAAGTACGAGAGGACGCCGACAATCTTGGTGACCCAATTCTCCTTTTTGTCGTTGACCTTCTTCCAGGCGTTGCCAGAGCCAGGCAGAACTTTGCCCAGCGCGCTGACGATGCCTCCGAAGAAGCGTTCGGCATAAGGTTTGGTCACCCGTTCGAGCCCGTCCCAGCCCAGAGAAGCCAGCTTGAATGCTGGTTTGACGGGGAAGAGGTAGAAGAGCGGCCAGAGGTAACAGTAAGTCGCGAACCAAGCCCCGACACCGGACGGAACCCAGGTCCAGGCGGACCAGTTCGAGACCCAGCCGAGGTGGTAGCCAGTGTAGCCTGCCGCGAGGAAGGCGAGGATGCCGCCGATGATCGCGCGGAACCAGCCGTCGTTTTTCTGATAAACCGTGTTGTTCAGTTCGCGGCGAAGCTCATTCAAGAGCATGAAGGGCGTGACGATAAGCGTCAGAACCCCGTTGCCGAGCGCCTTCAAAGCGCGCAGCCAAACAGAATCATTGCTGTTATTCATACAGTGTTTTCCTTTCTTCCAATGCAGCTGCGCAGGATGTCCTCGGATGTCGCGGGTCCGAAGTTCCTGTTGCAGAAGCAGAGGTCGAGTCTTAGTGTTTTACGAAAGAAGAACTACTCGTTCACCAGTACCAGACCAAACCGGCCTGCAACGCGCAGGTAAGTTAAGTTGAAGTTTCTTCCAGGGATGGGCTTGGGAGGGTGACCTGGGGTTCTGGTGGGGGTGAACGGCGACACCAGACAGTACTCCCTGGGCTTGTTGGTTTTCAAGGTCTGTGGGTGAGGGGTGATGAAGGTGGTAGTCAGGGACTCGCACAAGCCCTGAGAAAGTCATTGTGCCGCAAGGCATTTGCACCTTAAGCAAAGCTGAAGGTGAAGCTTAGTAGGGGTTAATCACACGACTGGCTTTCGCTAACTTAGCGGTTTAATTCATCCGCAGGCTCACGCGAGTTCTCAACACAAGCCGACCTTGAGATATTTCCGTGCGATATCGCAAGCTGATGGGCAGTGCATCTCAGACTGGAATCTTGCGATACCGGTACCGCTTCAGTTTTGAGGAAAATCTTCGCGTCCCACTGCGCAGAAAAAACTGAGAACTCCACCGGTACCGCTTCAGTTTTGAGGAAAATCTTCGCATCCCAGCGCGCAGAAAAAACTGAGAACCCCACCGGTACCGCTTCAGTTTTGAGGAAAATCTTCGCATCCCAGCGCGCAGAAAAAACTGAGAACCCCACCGGTACCGCTTCAGTTTTGAGGAAAATCATTGCGTTCCATTGCGCAGAAAAACATGAAAACTCCGCTGCTGGAGTTTTCGGAAAAAACTTCGTCCACTTGGCTGGCAGAAAAACCGTGGAACTCCATCGGTACCGGTGGAGTTTTCAATTACAGCGAAGATTTTCGCTGAAGAACTCAAACGGTACCGGTATCGATTTAACATCACAATCTGCAAGGACCAGCAAACCTGTCCCAGCCGGTGCTACTAAGCACCATAAAGCCCTTCTGCGTATTGTGCGGACTCTCTGACCCTAGTAGGCGATGGCAAAAAGCACTTTAGTGTTCGTTGCTTGTCCGGTGTAGAAGCACTTGCCTTCGCTTCCTTCCTGCTTGAAAGGAATTGCTCTAACAGTCGCTTTCGTTTCTTCTTTGATTTTCAGCTCGTCTTCACTGCTTCCGGCGAAGAAAACTTCGATAAAACAGTTCTTTTCTTTGAGAACTGATTTGAACTCGTCGTAGCTGGAAACTGTGGTCGTATTGGCTTGCCGAAGCGCAAGTGCGCGATCAAAAATGCTCTGCTGAACGGTTTTCAACAAATCAGAGATTGTGCCAGAGAGTCCTTCCTGAGTGACATCGCGCATCTTTTCGCCGTTGTCTCTGCGCACCACTTCCACAACGTTTTTGTCCACGTCTTTTGGTCCAATGTTCAATCTGACAGGAACGCCGCGGACTTCCCAGTGATTGAATTTAAAGCCTGGTGTGTGTTGTTCGCGATCATCGAGATGAACACGAACGCCGCTGCCTTTAAGTTCAGCGAAGATCTGGTTGCAGCGCTCAAGCACTTTGGCTTTCTCTTCGTCTTTCTTGAAGATTGGTACTATGACGACCTGAATTGGAGCAATTTTTGGTGGCAGAATTAGACCTTTATCGTCGCCATGTCCCATCACGACTGCGCCGACAAGCCTTGTCGAAACGCCCCAGCTGGTCTGGTAGGCGTATTCCAGCTCACCGGCGGGGTTTTGGAATTGAATATTAAACGCTTTGGCGAAATTCTGACCGAGGTAATGGGAGGTGCCCGCCTGAAGCGCTTTGCCATCGCGCATCATAGCTTCGATACAGTAGGTGCGGACTGCACCGCGGAAGCGCTCGTTATCAGTTTTTTGCCCGGTTACAACAGGCAGTGCAAGCCAGTTTTCGGCCAGGTCGCGGTAAACTTCGAGCATTTTTGCGGCTTCTTCCTCAGCCTCTTTTTCGGTTGCGTGAGCTGTGTGTCCTTCTTGCCAGAGAAATTCTGTTGTGCGCAGAAATAAGCGTGTTCTCATTTCCCAGCGAACAACATTTGCCCACTGGTTGATGAGAAGAGGAAGATCGCGCCAGGATTGAACCCATTTTGCGAACATGTAGTTGATAATCGTTTCTGAAGTCGGGCGAACGATGAGTGGCTCCTCGAGCTTTTTGCCGCCACCGTGCGTGACCACTGCGCATTCGGGAGCGAAGCCTTCTACGTGCTCTTTTTCCTTTTGCAAAAACGACTCAGGGATGAAGAGCGGGAAATAGGCGTTTTGATGACCTGTGTCTTTGATCATCTGGTCGAGCGGGCGCTGAATATTTTCCCAGAGCGCGTAGCCGTAAGGTCGAATCACCATGCACCCTTTCACTGGAGAGTAATCCGCCAGTTCACTTTGCTGAATGGTGTCGGTGTACCATTTTGCGCGTTCTGCGTCTTTTCCCTTTTCTTCCTCTTGTGTCGTGGTCTGCATGGCTACTCCCTGAGCTGTGATAGGCAGTACAGTATATCTCAACGCAATACCTTCAAACCGTTATGCAAAGCTGCGCTAGGCGAACTGTCTTAAGCTGTGTGATTTAGCTAGCGCTCATATAGGCTTCGTTAGCGGCTGCAATTGCTTATCTTGACAGCGCATTGGGCGAACTTTCTCTTTTGCTAATATTCCGGTTCTGTGGGGATTTTTAATTACGAATTCTGATTCTTGGTGTCCCTGTGTACTAGGTTGTTGGCGTCCTAGTTTTCACCCATTCCAGCACAGCAACACGTAACAACAAACATTCGCGCACTACAGCAGTTCCAAGCCAACATTCTTCGGAGTGATGGGTGGAGTTGTTTCTGCTTGCTGATTTGGTGATGCCTGGGCCACTTATCTCTCTGCTAACGGAACACAAGGAGACTCTATGAAAACTCTGATTCTTGTAGCGGTCGGTGGTGAGATTTACAGCCTGGAACCCGATGACTTCCCCTGCGGAGTTCCTGTTGAGGGTCGTAACTACGAGTTCGACGGCAAGCTCTACACTGTCGTTGAGATCACCGAGACCCTCGGCGTTCGCACTGCGCTCGGCAACAAGCTGACCGCGGATGAGCGCTTGCTCAAGTTTGCCGACCTGGTGAGCAATGGCGACGAAGCCCTCAAGCTCGCCATCATGAAACCGAAGAAGATTGGTGCGGACGGTCCCGAAGATGTGCGCAGCTCTGGCGGCATCATCATCGGCACCACCGAAAGCGCCAAGTCGGGACTCTCCGAGTCTATCGACCACATCCTCTTCGTCAAGACGGTTCCGGCGGGAAGTCGCCGTTCTCGTCTGCCGCGCAGCGCGGAATCGCTGTTGCCCGGCGTTCAGGTCGATGACCTGCTCGCTGAGCGTTCGTCCGGTGTGGAGGAACTCGTTCAGCCCGATGACGGGAAGAACAAGATCTCCCTCGGCTGATTCTGAGCTCGCCTTTCTCAGGCGAGCTTTCCATTAACCCTTATGACGCTATGCGTCTGGAGAAAACCGATGATCAATCTTTTCGGAGTTCAATTGCCGACCGGCGATGCCATGCACTGTGGCACGGCTGTCACTGGTTTCGGCCACGTCACCTCGCACTGCAAGAACAGCGAGTGCGGGCGCAAGACCCCGATGCTTCTGGGCGGCTACTGCACGAGCTGCGCCGTCCTGAAGGGCATCAATCCGCTGAAGGCGTGCGGTGTCGAGCCGATCCGCCTGACTCGCGCTGCCGCCTGTTGCGCTGCGCAAGTGCCCGACGACGAAGCCCCTGCGAAGGAAGCTGACGCGTCTGACACCACGCCTGCTGCCTTGGCTTACGCCGCCTGATCTGCGAAGGGGATGCGTTCGCGCATCCCTCTTCTCTGCCTCATGGCGGTAGGAGTGTGCGTATGACAAGAACAATCAAAGCAGACGTGCGCAACGTGTTTGTTGATGTCGACACGTTGCCGGATTCCCTGAGTCTGATAGTGGGGCAGAACCTCATCTTCGTGCGGGCATTCGCTGCTACGGGCAACGCTTTGCTCAACAGCATCGAGATGCCGCCCGCCTGCTTTGTAGTTGCTGGTAAGGTTGACTACGGAATGAACATTCCGGGACAGCCTCCCAACTCCTATATCGCGGCTCTTGCGCTGACGAATGCTGCTGGCTGTGGCGATATCTGGATTAAGTTCCAGTCGCGCGACGGCTGCTCACCTTCAGTGCATTCTGTGCGGTTGCCTTTCACCGTCAGAGACATCATGTAGTCAAATCCAGCCAGAGCGGATTGCCCAGTGTGTTGAAAAACACATGAAGCGTCCCTCTGGCTGGATTTTTTTCTCTTCGCACTTTTTTCTCTTCGCACTTTTCTCTTCGCACTTTTCTCTTCGAGCTTTTTGGAGCTTTTTGGAGCTTTTTCTGACGTTTTTCTGAGATTTTCTGGTCTTTTTGGAGCCTTTTCTGAAGTTTCTCTGAGCCAATTGGATCTTTTTGGAACTTTTTCTGAAGTTTCTCTGAGCTTTTTGGATCTTTTTGAGCTGTGTGGAGCTGTTCTTTTACTGTTCTCTGTATCTTTGGGAAGCTGCTTGGAGCTGTCTGCTTGGAGCTGTCTGCTTGGAGCTGTCTGCTTGGAGCTGTCTGCTTGGAGCTGTCTGCTTTGGATTCTCTTTCGAGATTTTGAAGAGATCATTTTCTTGTGGAAAAAATATGCCCTAGGGTATTGACATACGTACATAGGTATGGCATTCTTGGTATCAAGGATTACTTCAGTGGAGCTCAATGCTGAAGGGATCTTTTCGGCGGACCATGCCAAAAGTGCGGGTCTGAGAGCGAGGGTCGACAAGGACCGCCTTGTGCGGTTTGTGTCGGGGATGGCAGCCCCCCTTCGCGAAGCTCAGGTCCGCTAGAAGAACAGTTTCAAATCCGGCCGGATTTTGGTAGCTGATTGGAAGACCCACCCATCGGGTCTAAAGAAATGCGGGCTTTGTGGTGGCGCATCTGGTGGCAACTGTGGCGCGCCTGGTGGTGCGTATGGTGTTGCTTGTGGTGGCGCCGTGGGCGCTCTGGTGCGTGGAATGGTACCAGCCCCGAACGCCGCTCTTACTTAGTAGTGCTCAACGCTTTCTTGCTTTCTATGTGCCTTAGCCATGCTCGCATGTCTGAGACCTCATTCTGTTTATCAGTAAGCAAAAGCAATTTTTCGTAGTAGCTGAGCAATTTTTTTGCATCAGGATGGAATGGGTTTTCACGCCCAACAAGGTAGGCCACATCAAGCAAAGCGTTTGCCTGTTCAAAATACTTCTTGTTCAAATATTCGTTGGCTAACAAATTCAACCATTCCAGCGAGAGAGTTGTCAGCCCTGTGTAATTGTCTTGAATCAGTGCCAGAGCTTGACTGCAGTACTCAAGGCTTTTGGCGTCTCGGTTGAGCTTTACCTCTACAAGCGCAAGTCCAAGTAAGCAAAATATCTGAGCCTGATTGAAAGTTGAGTTGTTATAGCCAGGCGGATTGGTCGATATTTTGTAGCATGCAAGTGCTTTCTCTCCGTATTCACGGGAGCTTTCAAGCTCTCCAAGGTGCAAGCGAACCGCAGCCATGACGCTTAAAGGTGGACCCATGAGCTTCTTGTATTTTTTCTGCATGTCCGGAAGTTCTGCAACCTCAAGAGCTTTGGTTGCTGTGAGTTCTGCCTCAATGAATTTTTCTTGACGAAGTTCTGCAACAGCAAGGTTGTTGTAGAACACAATCATTGCCATGTTTCGCCAGACGCCCTTTGTCGTTTGCAAATAGGAAGTTGATTCGGTAAACAGTTCCTCTGCACTTTCGTAATGCCCCTGGCAGAGGCGCAAAATGCCGAGATTCGAAATTGAAACTGCTATTGAGAGATGTCGTCTGAAAGGAAGCCTTTTGAGTAGTTTCAGAGCTTTGCGATGAACCAGGTCAATTTTTGAGTAGTTAGAGTCTGTCCTGTACTTTGAGTGGAAATAAAGATTTAAGGGCAGCGCGATGTAGAGAGATCCCGAGGTCCACAGATAGAAAAGAGCACCGACTAAATAACCAATTCCGAAACCAATGTCACCGGAAAGAAATGCAGATAGTGTCAGCGCAAAAAATGCTAGTTGGACGCCTACGAGCATGGAAAGCGTGAAAATAGTGCTTGCCCATAATTTTGGATTCTCTTTTATTTTTGCAAGCTGAGTGCTCTCTGCCATTTTTGCTTCCTTTGTTTCTTAGGATAGCACTTTAGTCGGCGCTACGAGCTGAGTGCTTAACCAGTTCCGGGAACTAAGGCTGACGCGGTCTTTTGAGGCGGTAAGTTGTTTGCTGAATGAATTTTTTTAGCTCTATAAACTATTGCGGATAGTAGCTCTATTTAAATGACGAAAGGGACAGAGCCGGAGGGGCTCTGTCCACTTTCGTTTCAATCAACAGGGCATGTTGCCGCAGCTTGATGGCGACTGTTTCAAGGTGAAGAACTGGCCGGGAGTCCAGCCATATTTGTCTGCAACCTTCTGAAACTTCGCCAGTCGAGCGGGTTCATTCGGGGTGTCGACCATGAAGTTGCCCATTGCCACGGTTTGACCGAGAATCATCATGCCACCATCGGCTGATGCTGAGTCGCCGTCGCGACCGGCGATGACAAATTTCTGCTCGCTGATGCGATTCCAGCCCCAGCGCGCGCGATTTTTGTGCAGCCAGAAGTGAAAGCTGAATTGCTTTCCTGGTTGCGGCTTATCACTCCAAAACTTTTCGAAGAGTTCGTAAGAGTGATTAACCCCAGTAGACATGCCGTTTTCGTCGTAGAGCAGGTTTGAGCCTACGACGTTTTCTGCTTTGATGCCCAGCACGCTGCCGGCGCTGATTGCCAGTTCCTGGTCGCCGTTGGAGACGATGACCACATGTACGCCGAGTTCTTCCAAGAGCCTGTTTTCATCAGGCACATGAGGGTAAACCCGTGACTGGTAATAGCTGGCAAAGGCTTTGACTTGTTCTTCCTTTTCGCGCCGACTGACCCCGATTTGGCTTGGCCAGTAAACTTGCGTCCAGAAGTCGACGATTTCGATGCCTTCGCCTCCTTCTTCCTTCTGTTGCCAGAGGCGCAAGACTTCTTGCGGACCGTCTTGAAGTGCTACGTCCACCCCATGACTGAGCAAGAACTTGCGGATGACGCTGAGCTGTTTTCCGGTGAAGGCACCGTTGTCAGCTCGCCAGTCGAAAAAGAACGTGAATATGTCTCCGGCTGCCTGAGTCTTATCGACATCTTTCAGCCAGAAAACTTGCCTTCCTGCTGCGTTTTCCTTTGCGACCCAAGCTCGAAATTCGGTGCTTCGGAAGAAATCGATGCGTTGTGAGGTGCTCAAGCTCGCTGCATGCACGTCACCCGAATCGAGGCTGCCGCCAGCGATTGAGTAGAGGTGATTGCGTGCAGATTCCATAGCCACGAGAGCTTCAATCTTGGTGGCCAGCTCCTTTGTCAAAGTCATGATTTCGGTGTCCTATCACGGCGGAGGTTTCGAAAGCAGAGCAACCAGCACTATCGCCGTGATAGTGCTGGTTTTACTTGCTCTGCTAGAGAATTTTCACCATCAAGAGAACGCCTTCGTAATCGCAGTATTCGAAGCCCAGCGATTCGTAGAGCTTTCTGGCGATGGGATTTTTGCTGACTGGCATTTCCAGGCTGTGCATATGCACAGACCGAGCGTAGTCGATCACGCCCGTAGTGACGCGCCGCCCGAAGCCGTAGTCACGGAATTCTGGCGTTACGTAAACACTATGAACCAGCCCGTTGAGTTCGGGCAGATGCGAACGTGCGAGGCAAGCGATAGCTTCGATTTTCTCTGCCACGCGGATAACGTGGACGTAATGCCACGCGTCGTTGAACGTTTTGTGCAGCCATTTGATTCGTCGAGATTCGCTGACGTCGTGCTGCGAATCAGAGTCATACTCGGCCGAGAGTTGTTCCATCAACTCAGCGATTTGCGGAATGTCGGCTCGCAGCCATGAGCGTTCTTTCTCTTCGATGTGGCGGCGACGCAGATCTGTAGCGAATGATCGCATGATCCACCTCGTGAATAATGTGCAGAAGAAGCACCAGGCAGCACGAAGCCACCTGGTTTGCAACCGACTACTGCGCGTCGGTTGTTGGGGGAGTAGATTCAGGGTCTTGAGTTGGAGCTGAGAGATTGACGGTTTCTTCGCTGCGGCGTTGCTGCCAGCGTGTGCGTTCATCTCGGATTGCCGCGCAGGCGGTCATGCTCATGCCTGCCAGCAAGCCCAGCAGGTGAACCACGTCGCCAACGCCGAATACCTGTCCGTCAACCTCGATTTGTTCGCTGGTAGTGCCGCTCATCACTTGAAGCGCCAGGCCTAGCGTCAAGTGAATCAATGCATAGCCGACGAGCCCTCGGAAGAACGCAAGTACAAACTTGCGTTTGCAGAGATCTCGCCAGATGGTAGGAGGCCAGGCGACCATCGTGAGGTAGGCGCCCATTACTCCGCAGATTGCGCCGCTGGCGCCGAGTCCGCGAATGTTAAGAAGCACCGTCAGGAGCTGGCCACAGAGTCCTGTAACCATGTAAATCGTGAACATGCGCTTCCTTCCCACTGCGCGCTCGAGCAACGAGCCGAAGACGAGAAGTCCGACCATGTTGCTGACGATGTGCTCGAGGTTGGCGTGCATGAACAGTGGTATGACCATGCCTGGTATGACTAGCGCCGTGCCGATGAGCGAGCCCGAAAAGAGTCGTTCCAGCACATCGATGGGCAGAGGCCAGATGAGTCGCAGAGCCAGGTCAGCGGGCGAGTCCGGTGTCGTATTCAGACCAGGTTGCATAAAGAAAACAGCAAAGTTCACCAGCACCAGACTGAAAGTCAGGTACGGCAGGTTCTTTAAAAATCGCATGGTTCTCCCTTTCGGAAATTGTGAAAAATGGTGTTTCCCTGTCTTCAACGAGAAGAAGGAAATGCTTGGAATTTGCGTGTTGCTTGTTAGGTTTTGGCGGGTCTGGTTAGGGGGTGAGAAAAATCGGAACTGCCCCCACCCTACGTTGCTGCAGGCGCCTGCAGTCAATGAACGCCCCGGGGTGGGAGTGGTAGTGCCACCCTGGGGCTGCTTCGCTTCACTAGCGATATCTGTGCGAGTATCTAAACTCGCGGGCTGAATGAACTCACGATGCCGCTAAGTTCTGGGAAGAATATTTCAGGTGTGCTTAGCTGGCAAAAGTTATAATGCGGAAAGCGAGGAATGAAACGTGATAACTTCTGCCAAAGCAATGAGCTTTCGAGAGATGAAGTCGCTTCTCTGCCACAGAGATGATTTGTTGCGAGAAAATTGCTTCATCAGTGTTACGCCAGAGAGTTTGCGCCATGAAGACCCCGACCTTTCCTGGCCGAGCGATTCTGAGCGCTGGTTATCTACATACTTCGAAGATGTGCGTCCCGAACATATGGCGATTTTGCCGCGTCTGCAAGAAGAACTGGGTCGACCGATTGTCAGTTTCGATGAAAAATTGGCGGACAAAATTATTCAGTTTCTTGAACTCTGTCATGCTCGACCAGAGCCGGAAACCTTGTACGCTAACTGTGTGGCAGGAGTTTCGCGAAGCGGAGCTATAGTAAGTTTTGCCTGTGAAGCCTTCGAATTAGACCGAGTGGCGTTTCGAAATTCAAATCAAAGCATTACGCCGAATGGCATGGTGCTTTATCTTCTGCGCGAGCGCTGGCAAATCAGGCAAGCGCAGAAGACAGGTTCTATTGTCTGAACCCTTGCACGGTGTTTTATTTCTTACGGAACAAGAGAGAAGTTCGCTGTTGTGTTCCAAGTGGGGCTGAAAATGCCACCATCGATGTTTTCGCATTTTTCCTTGCGGAAGCGGCGCACATGTTCAAGTTTTGCCTGTCCGCCTAGTTCTGCGACGAGCTCAACTGCGCTACCTTTTTCAAGCATGGCACTTAAGAATGTGTTTCGCAAAACTTGAGCGCAAATGTTCATATGTGCTGTGCGACCGACTTTGCGCACGACTTCATCAATAGCTGCGCGCGTCATGAATTCGCCTGTCTTATTTGGAAAAAGCGGAGTTTTCTCTCCTTCACCAAATTTGCGAGTGCGTTCTATGAGCCATTGCAGAATTGACTGGCGTGTCACTTCGTTCAATGGAATTTTGCGGCTGCGTCCGCGAGAGCTGACAATTATTCTGCCTTGATGGGCAGAGATTTCAACATTCTCGACGGTTAGCTCACGACATTCGCCAATGCGAATTCCAGTATAGAGAAGCAGCGTTAGCATCGCTTTGTCTCTGATGGAAGACTGTGCTGAAATGGCTTGCAGCAATCGTTCCTGCTCTTCTATAGATAGCACGCGAGGCTCTGTTTTGAGTACCCAGTCTCTCAACACTGGAGGAACTGTGTAACCCAAGAACGCGTAATAGCTGTAGACTGCAGTTATGGATGCATTGATGGAACTGGGTTTTGCACCATTCGCCATAGCGAGATGGTCATGATATTTTTGTGCAATTTCACGTAAAGCTTTTGCTTTGTCATCAACCTGTGGCACTTCGCAAGTTTCGAGAAATGCCTTGAATCCTTTGATACGCGAGATATATGCGCGGCGAGTTTGGGCAGAAAGTTGTTCTGCAGCTAGCCAGGACTCATAACGATCCGTTTGTATTTGTAGTTCTTCAATTATATGGCGGTACATTTATACTTGACGAGAATTATCTCGTCACCTCCGTCAATCCAAGTCTTTACCACTTTTTGGCTTTGTTGAAAGTCAAAAGTACCAGCCTGCAAGTAATGGTATTGGGAATTACTGACAAAGTTGTGAGATCTCAATATTTTTTTTCTGCGGTTTCCACGTAAGGAAGCTGAGTAACGATAAATGCCAGTTGCGCTAGGTATTGGCATAATAGGGGACTTACAGACTCTGGAGTTAATCTGAATGAGCAAATCATTCTTCTATAGAAACCTGAAAAAAGAGTACCCAACTATCTCTTCCGGGAATGGCGTCTGGCTAACCGATACTAACGGCAAGAAATATCTAGACGGATGCAGCGGCGCTGTTTCTGCAAACATTGGACACAATGTGGCTGAGATAAATGAAGCTATTAATGAACAACTCCAAAAAGTTGCGTTTGCCCACACCTCTCAGTTTGTTTCAGAGCCAGCTCTTGCTTTAGCAGAGCTTTTGATTGGAATAGCGCCTCGGCGCTTCAAAAATGGCAGGGTTTATTTTGCATCTGGAGGTTCAGAAGCAATAGAGACTGCGATAAAGCTTGCGCGAGATTATTATTTTGAATCAACCCAATATCAAAAGAGGATTGTGATTTCTCGCAAAGGAAGTTATCACGGCAGTACCATTGGCGCGCTGTCTGCAACCGGTCATTCTCCAAGGCGCAAGCCTTATTTGCCTTTACTTGCTGACAGCAATCATGTGTCGGCTAGCTATCCTTATAGATGTAAGTGTCAGGTTGATGGTGTTTGTGCTTCGGAGGAATGCGCAAAACAGCTGGCAGTCGAGCTTGATCAGCGAATTGAAGCAATTGGTGCGCAAAATGTGCTTGCTTTCATAGCTGAACCAATTGTTGGTGCTGCCCTTGGCGCTGTGGAACCGCACCCTGGCTATTTCAAATTGGTTCGGCAGGTTTGTGATAAGCATTCTGTTTTGATGATAGCTGATGAAGTTATGACAGGTTTGGGCAGAACAGGTGAATATCACTCTCTATCGTCTTTTGGTGTAGAGGCTGACATTGTCGTGCTCGGCAAGGGACTCGCTGCTGGCTATATGCCACTATCTGCGGTGCTGGCTTCGGCAACGATTGTAGATGCTTTTCAAAGAGGAAACGGAGTATTTGAACATGGATTTACATACAGTGCTCATCCGGTTTCCTGTGCTGCTGGTCTTGCGGTAATGAGATATGTTCAAAGGGAAGAGCTTCTAGCAAATGTGAAAACCCTTGAAGGTACCCTTGCGAAGGGGTTATCGGAGCTTTATGAACATGGTATCATTGGTGATGTCAGAGGACGTGGCTTCCTCTGGGGGCTGGAATTCGTTTCAGAACAAAAAAATAAAATGCCATTTCCGTCTGAACTGAGAATGTCTCAGCGTTTTGCTGCAGAGGCTATGCGGCTTGGCTTAATGGTCTATCCGGGCGCAGGATCGGTTGATGGAATTAAAGGTGATCATGTAATTATTGCACCACCTTTGAATATAACGGAAAGTGAGTTGCTTGAGCTTCTAAGTAAGTTGAATTCAACCGTGAAGAGCATCTCGAATGGCGTAGCAAAATTGACCAAATTGTCGTAAGGAGAAAGTCGTGAGCGCAGTACAAGATAAAAACAAGGAATGGCTTGAAAGATCGGCAAAGCATGTGTCATCGACGAATGCCAGAGCTTTTGACCTTGTTGCAAGCCACGGAAAGGGCTCTTATGTTTGGGATGTTAATGGTGAGAGATACCTCGATTTTACTTCAGGTATTGCCGTAAACAATGTTGGGCATTGCCATCCGAAAGTTACAGCCGCTGCAAAGGAACAAATGGATAAGTTGATTCACTGTTCTATGGTGATGACACACGAGCCCTTAATCAAGCTGGCAGAGAAGATTGCCGAGATTGCTCCGGGCAATCTTGACACAGTTTTCTTGAATAATAGTGGTGGAGAAGCGATTGATGCTGCCATAAAGATGGCGCGTTACGTGACTGGCCGCAGCAATGTGATTTCTTTTGCCGGTGCGTTTCACGGTCGAACATTACTCGGCACTGCCTTAACCTCCTCAAAGTCACACTATAGAGATGGCTATGAGCCTTTGCCGAGCGGCATTCAGCACATACCATATGCCTATTGTTATCGTTGTCCTGTTTCGCAAAAGCCAGGCGCTTGCGAGATGGAATGTTTTGATCTTATTGAGCGTGCTTTCAAGCTTTTCGTCAAGCCTGAAAGTGTCGCCGCGATCATCATCGAACCGCAATTGGGTGAGGGCGGTTACACCGTTGCAGGGTCTTCGTATAAAGGTGAGAAAGCGCCTTATTTCCAAAGGCTGCGTGAAGTGTGCGACAAACACGGGATATTGATGATTGTGGATGAAGTGCAAACTGGCTTTGGGCGAACTGGAGAATGGTTTGCCGTAAATCACTGGAATGTAGTGCCAGATGTTATGGTTGTTGCAAAAGGCATTGCATCTGGGTTCCCTATGGCAGGAATTATCGCCAGATCTGAGCATATGAAGAAGTGGCCGCCTGGGAAGCATGGTAGCACATATGGTGGCAATCCGGTCGCCTCTGCCGCAGCGCTTGCTAGCATAAAAGTCATCGAAGAAGAAAAGCTGGTCGAAAATGCCAAAACGCTTGGCGCCTATCTGACCTCTCGAGTTCGAGAAATGCAGCTCAAATTTCCTTTTATCGGTGATGTTCGAGGTCTCGGGTTGATGGTTGGAATTGAACTCATCAAAGAGAATGGTGAACCAGATGGTGAGCGTTTGGGCAAGCTGGTCGATGAGTGCATGAAGCGCAAATTGCTATTGCTCGACTGCGGCTCTTATGACCACATCATCAGATTTTTGCCGCCTTTGAATGTAAGCAAGGAAGAGCTAAATGAAGGTCTGCGCATCTTTGAAGAGGCGCTAGGGGCGATATAAAGTACTCGAAAGCCTCTTAGTCTTCTGCGAAGTGGAGAATTTTGCGTGCCCACACCTGCTTGTGCGTGCCTGGTTGTGAATCTCTGCATGCGTGCCCGCTTGTGATTCCTGCTTGCGCCCACCTGATGTAGCGGGGCTGGGGCTGCTCGCCTGAGGGGGGGGATCGGTTTGTCCCACTGTGGCGTGATAGCACCACGCGTGAGCTGTGCAGGCTTCTCATTGTGACGCCGTGGCCCCACTGTTGCAGCAGCTCATGTGGCACTAGCTATCAGCCTGGGAGTTCTCGCTCTGAGGTGCTCTCCGGTCCTGGCGTGAATGCGCCACCGTGTCGGGGGGTGAAAAAGTGTTAGAAATTGCTAATTGAGCCGTAAAACCCTCTCTGGCGTAGGGTGAGGTATATCGCTAAAACCACCTCCAGATTGAAAGGGCAGAAACCCAAAAACTGATTTCGTTTCCGCAACCAACACAACTTGTTCGCTGATTTGCTCAGGATTGGAGCATTTCGGTGAGAGCTTTTTCTGAAACAACCTCTTTCTTGAAAGGCACAACATGCATTTTGCACAACCATGGTGGCTGGCGCTCATCGCGCTGGTACCGACCCTCTGGTATGTTCGACTGCGCATGCGGCGCATTGTGAACTACCTGGGGCACTCAGGCGTCGGATTCAACGAAGACAATAAGGCGGTTCAGCTCGTGCTGTTCATGCCGTACCTTCCGTTGACGCTGGCTAGCCTTGCGCTGATCTGCGTTGCCGTGGCCGTCGCTGGTCCACGCGTGTTCAAAGCCGAGTCTACCGAGCAAGTGATGGCGCGAGACATCGTCATCGCGGAAGACTACTCGGGCTCGATGGGTGCGACGCTGCCCGGCTATGAGTCGCCGCTGCATCGCAACGGTAACAAACCTGCTCGCCGGATTGATGCGGCTCAAGATGCTATCTTGAGTTTTGCTCAGAATCGGCACGAGCTGAAAACCGGTGACCGCATCGGTTTGGTTCTATTCGACGATTCCCCACGGCTTGCCTGGCCGCTGACCAGCGACCTCAAACAAATCTTCTATCGCACTGACTTCCTGCCGAGCAATTTGCTGGGAGAGAAGGTGCTGGGAAGTGGTACCAATTTCGGTGCCAAGGGACCTGGTCCTATCGACATGGCCTGTGCTCACCTGCGTGAGTTCGGAGAATCGCCTGCCCGAGTGCTCATCCTCGTCACTGACGGTGAGGACGAACTTGGCGACGAGCACTTGCAGCGCCTCAGCGTTCTGCTGAAAAAGCACAAGGTCAAGCTCTATGTCGTGGGCGTCGGACAGACTCTTGCCACAAAGGAAGTGGACATCAAGCGCCTGGCCCGCGATTACATGGACGGTGGCGAGAATTGCGTTTTCCTGGTTGAGAAGTCTGATGACATGCAGAAATGCTTTCAGACAATCGACCAGCTCGAACGCGGTCCGGTCAGCGTCACGTCCTACAACAACTTTCAAGAGTTGTACCAGTACCCGCTTGTCGCGGGATTCCTGCTGATTTTCCTCTGGTCCTTCTCGCTCATAGCTCTACTCGGGCTCTGAGCCTAACAACAAGGAGACTCTCATGAAGACCGTCAAGCGGTTCCTTCCCGTGGCGCTGGTTCCCGGCGCCTGGATTCTGATGCTGAGCAGCCTCGGCGTGCTCGTCTACTGCGGTTTTCGGATGGTGCAATTCGACCTTCCGATGATGCGAGGCGACTACGAGCTCGCCACGCGCAATGAAGTCCTGGTCGACAGCCCGGTGGCGCAGTACAACCACGCGCTCAGCTGCTATCGCGACCACGACTATGACACCTGCCGGAAGGTCATGACGCAAGTCTACGCCGGCTGTGTCGACCGAAGCGGTGCCGTGCGCGAATCGCAACGCGAACTCGCTGCTCGTGCCCAGTTTTACATCGGCAACAGCCAGTTCAATCTGGGCAAAACCGACGACGCAGTCGCTGCTTACGAGGAGAGCTTGCGTTTGGTACCAGGTGACCTCTACACCATCTACAACCTGGAAAAGCTGCAAGATTCGCAGAAGTCCGGTGGCGAAGGTGGCTCAGGCAAGTCGGAGAAATCTGGCGCGCCCAAAAAGAAGATATAACCCCGAACGTGAGGAGGAGAGACTTATGTACTTCGAAAATCTTTGGTCGCTCTGCCTGAGCGTACCGGCGGTGATCTTGTCCGGGCTGATGCTGCGCCAGGCTTGGAACACCTATCGCGCGAGCACATCAGCCTACGGCGACCCGCAGCTGATTGCAGCATCGTCAAACGTCATCAGCAGCCAGCGCTACGTGCTGGTCTGCGCACTGCTGCTTTGCGGGCTGCTCTTTGGGGCAGTCGCTCTTGCGCGACCTAAGCGTCTGTCGGAGAGCGTGCAGTTCCCACAGGGCACCCTGGATGTCGTCTGCGTCTCCGACGTGAGCCGCAGTATGGCAGCACAGGACTATGCCGGTCAAACCAGCCGTGATGCGCTTGCTGGTGGAACTCGGCTGGACATGGTGCGGCAAATCATTCGCGACAAGTTGATTCCAACGCTTGCGCGCAACCGCATCGGCATCGTCAGCTTCGCTGGTGAGGCATTCGACCAGGCTTACCTGGGAGATGACTACAAGGCGCTGACGTATGTCATTGAGAACAGCATGCGCATTGGCTCGGCTCGCGGCGAGGGCGCCAACGTCGAGGCTGGTCTTGCGATGGCGCTACATTACATGGATGTTGACGCCAGGGACGGGCGTCAGCGTGTCATCGTGCTGTTCTCTGACGGCGGCTTTGATGATGAGTCGCCGAAGTTTGCCGAGCTGAAAACCGAGCTTGCACGTAAGAACGTTCGCGTTCTTCTCGTTGGCATGGGTGGGCGTGCGCCAGTTGCGATTCCGGTCGCTCAGCTTGGTGAACGAGACCAGATGCAGATGAACGGCAAGACTCTGCTTGTGCTCGATGGGCAGACGCAGATGACCGCGCGCGATGACGAGTCGCTGCGCAAGATGGCGAAGAAGTTGGATGCTCAGTACATCCAAATTGATTCGCTGGCTGATTTCCGGCTCTACGCTGAGGACTTCGCGTTGGAAACTCAAACCCGACGCAACACCGAAGACCTCTTTCGTGTGCCGACGACACTCGCCTTCCTGGCGATTCTTGCGGGGCAGCTGTGTATGCTCGCCCCTGCTCTGTTTTCTTCAAGAACTTCAAAGCAGGAGACTCGCTAATGAAAGCGAAACGATGTTTTTACGCAGCGCTGGCACTGGCGCTGCTGGCTGCTGCCAGCTTCAGTGCATACCGGCAGCTCTGTCGTCCGATGTCCGTGCCGGAGTTTCCGGTCGCGGCTGAAGACAAGCCCTCTGCCGTGGTCGAGTTGGAGCCGGACTTCGGCTACCGCACTGGCGACATCATCAAGGTGCGCATTTACATCCGGCAGCCCGCTGGTATCAAATGCAACACCAAGAGCTTGCTCGTCAACGGCAACACCAAGGTGCGCGATGTGGCTGTCGCGTCGCGTGCCTTCCCCGACGGCTCGGAGGTTCTGCGCCTGGATGCGCAGCTGCAAAATCTCGTGTTCGAGCAGAAGGTTTCTGCCAACATGAAGATTGAGTACTCGGTAGGTGGTTCACGCAAGCGTCAGGATTTCCAGCTTCCTGACCTGGAGTTCTCCACCAGTCGCACCTTCGATGGTGACCAGCGCAGTAAGCATCCGAAGGACCCGCCGTTCGTGTTCATCAGCAGTTACGGATGGCTAATGAACATCGCTGTTGCCAGCATTGCTTGCGCAGCGATGGTCGCTTCCTTCTGGTATCTGCTGAAGCGTCCGGTGCTCAAGTTTCGCAAGAAGAAGGAGCAGCTGATTCCGGGCTCGGATGCGTGGGAGAAAGCCATCAAGCAGGTTCGCAAAATCGTCGAGCAACTCAAGGCTGGTGAAGAACAGCCTGAGCACATGCGTGCCCTGGACGGCTTGATGCGCCGACTCTTCAACGTCGACGCAGTGACAGTGCAAGACTTGATGGCTCGTGCTGATGCGGAAAGTCCTGACCTGATGAGCCTCACGCTCGTCAGTCAGTACTGTCAGCGAGTCATCTACGCCAGCTTGCTTTTGACGCCAGCCGAACTGTCGAACCTCGGCGAGCTGGTCGAGGAGGCAATCGGAGTGCTGCCACGTTATCGCTCTTAAGCGATTTCCTGAGTAGCCGAAATCCTGGGGCGACTGCACTTCGCAGTCGCCCCTCTTAGTTTGAGATCTTCTTGTATATGGGATTTGGAATAAGATGGACGAGTTGAACGTTATGAACGCGGTGGCTTTTGTTTTCGGCGTAGCTATTTGCTGTATTTCTTCGAGCAAGACGCCTTCATTTGGGTGGCAATTGCTCGTCGGCGTGGCTGTCTTCGCAATCGGACTCTTTGCTACTGGTTCGGGCGATTGCGGTGCTGCAGCAGGCTGTTTCTTTGTGGGAACCGTCGTCGGCTTTGTGTGTCGCTGTTTGAGCAATGCCAAGCTTGATTGCTGACGATGTCTGCACTAGTTCGTGGGAGCGGCTGCCTACAGGTGAAAGCAGTTGCCCCGTTTTAACGGTTTCACTTTAACTCCTGGAGAATTTGCCTATGCCTTGGATTGCTATGTTGATTGGTATTGGTCTCGGTCTCATGGTCGGCTTCCAGTTCGGTCGTGGCGCCACTTTCGAGCGCAGTCTCATCAAAGGACTGTGGACGAACCTGTTCGTTGTGCTCGCTATCTTCGGACTGGCGTGTCTGCTGAAGATGGAGAGCTTTGGTTTCGCCATGGCGGTCGGCGTGGGAATCGTCGCTGCAGTAATCGGTCGTATTCAGCTGATGCTCTGGTGGATGCCTCGTTCGCTGCGTGCTACATCTCTTGCGGCACGCCCGGGTGAGTCTGAGCCTTGCATTGGTTACATCGACGGAAAGTGGGTGCTGTCCTACACAGACGGAACGGTGATTCGCTACGACAAGAATGGTTCTGTCAGCGAAATTGATTTTGCAAACGCAAGCGATTGGAAGCTGGAACCCTCTTCAAGCAAAGCGGACGAACCGAAACCGCATGACCGACGCCTGATGTAACTTTCGGACTTTTAACTGAACCTTGGTTCAGATCTGGCAAAGCGAATGGAGTTGCGGCTCTGTTCGCTTTGCTTTGTCTAGCCCCATCTATGATGGCGGTGACCAGAAACCGCTGCTGTACAGCGGCACAAGTACTTCGGCGAGCGCCGAAGTGCACTATTGTTTTTTTTCAAAAAAATTCAACAAGGAAATTTGCATGACGCTTATGCTGAACACCCGCTCGATGCCTCGTAAACACCGTGGCTACGCTCGAGCCAAGTTTCTCCAGCTCCTGAAGAGCATCGACCCCCAAACCCAGTACATCCAGCGTGACGAAGACTTCGGCTCGCCGGTGGAAGCCGACCGCGACGAGCCGGTCGTTCTCGAATTCTACGCTGACGACTCGATGCTCAGCTACTACGAAGTGCTGGAAACCATCAGCGCTTCCGCCCGCGGCAATTCAGTGCTTCTGAAGCTGCTCGTTCGCCCGAAGTCCTTCTTGGATGATTCGGTTGTTTGCGACAGCGACGACGCCGCCTCGCTCTTGCCGCAGCGCGAGTCCATGCGTCGCATGAACCGCTACGAAGAGCGCAACTGTCTGGTTGGTTTCGGTCCGCTGATTCGCTTCCTGACCAAGCACCTCGGCGAGCCCATTTCCTTCGTCAAGGAAGAGTTCGCTCGTCGCTTGCCGCAGCGTTTTGCTGCGCGCCAGCACGTGCTCGATACCTTCGAGCGCCTGGTCTGCGAGACCGTTTTCTTCGGTGAAAACGGCGCGGTCCACGACTTCACCAGATCTGCTAGTTACAACCAGCTCATCGCCGGGCGCTTCTACGTGCACCCCGAGCACGGTACGCTCGAGCAGGTGAAGCCGCAGCCGAAGGACGAGCCGAAGCGCCGCTTTGAGCAGGTTGATATCAGCGACCTGAGCAAGCTGGTGAAGGTGGACGGACTCTGGTACGTGGTCGAATTCGCTCCCGTTACTGCACCCGAACCTCGCAGCGCCGAGGACTACGCGAGCCTGCCCAAGGACATCTTCCTGGATGTTCTGGCGTACGTTCGTAAGCCCCTGCGCTACGTCGACGACGGCAAGGACTGTTTCGAAGTGGAGTGGGGCAGCAAAGTCTATGCCGTGAGCAAGCGCTCCGCTGGCAAGGATTTGCTTCGCCGTCACGGTCTGCGCGGCTAAGGCAATAGAAGTCGCGCGTTCCCTTGCTAACGACCGGGGAGAACAGTACCTACTGTTCTCCCCGGTTTTCTACATATGCGTCTTTTCCGTTTCAATCACCAATCAGGAGTCAGCTATGTCAATCTGGTCTTTCCTCGGTGTCGCTCTGTTCGCCTACTTCTGCGGCATGCTGGGCAGCTTGCTCGGCGCCAAGACCGTCACTGACGAGAACCGCTCGCCCGGTGGTTGGGAGATCTTCATCTTCGTCTTGCTGGTGCAGGTCTTCACCTTCTGGCCGGTGCAGATCGTCAAGATCGTGCTGGCTCTCTCGATGAGCTACGCTCTGGCTGGTAGCGACTATGCCTTCTTGGGCAGCGGCGTTACTTGTGCTGTTGCGGGCTTCCTGACGATGCGCTTTCTCCCCCAAATCTTGAAGTTCATCAACTCCAAGATGAAGGGCTGATTCGCATTCTGCAAGATTCGTTTGGTAGCAGGGAGGGTGCTCATTGAGTGTCCTCCCTGCTTGGGTGTAAGTTTTTGTTTTTTGTCTTCGATTGAAAGAGTTTGAGCACAATGACTGACTTTATGTGGAACATGTTGATAGTGGTCGGTGTTTTGGCTTTTGTTATCGGCACTCCAATCATTGCCAATATAGGCACCACGATATCCGAGAGCAAGCGCTAATCTGCTTCTAGCGCAGTGAGCTTGCTCTCGTTCACGGCACGGCTAAATTAATTGAGAGCGTTCTCGCCCGAGGCGCTCCATTTTTGAAAGAACCGCTCAAAGCAAGCGGTTCTTTCAAAAACATTGATACTAGTCATACATATAGTAGAAATTGAAATCTTGGTAGGTATTCGGTGAGCACCGTAGAGCTTAGATAATTTGCATTTTCGGAGGGCGAAATGTCGTGAGTTAGCTGTGGCCAAATCATGCAAAAGGAAAAGGCAAGCGAAGCAGCTAGATCCACAAAGAAGATGGAGCTGGGCAACGCTAGAAATGGCTCAGGCATTGCGTTTTCTTCTTTCGGATTTGTAGAGCGCATCTGCCATCAAACCGGGCATCTTAGGGGCAGCTTCATACGATTGAGTCGAAAATGGAGAGTGAGCTGCCAGACTTCTTTTGATGTGAATTTCCTCCCAAAATAATCTTGCCTTCCGAGAATAGGTGTAAACTTTCGTTCGTGGAGGGGCGATGAGTAAGGACTACGACAAGTATTACGAGGTTCTTCGTTTGCCTAAGGGGGCGGGACCAGACGATATTCAGAAGAGCTGGAAGGAGTGGGCTGCGCTAATGGCGCCCACAAATTTCATCAATGAGCGAATGAAGGCGCGCGCCGAACGCGAGCAGAAGGAAATCAATGTTGCTCGCGATGAGTTGCTCGCTTGGTGGCGTGCAAGGAATTGTCCACCACCGACTCGGTTTAATGCCGGAGCAGCTGCCCATCCTCCGCCCCAGCCGAGTCCGACGCCACGCCCGAGTCCGCCGCCGCAGCCTAAACCGAATCCCAAGCCGCATCCCAAGCCGCAGCCTAGTTCCGAGCCCAAACCGCACGAGAAGGCAAGCTCACCACCACCCAAGCCTGATGTGAAGCCAGGTTCGCCGCCGCCAGGGGCTGAGCGTTCGTATTCGAAAGAATCATACGAAGGTGCTTATGAATACTGGCGTGCTGGGCAGTTTTCTGAGAATGAGCAGGCAGCATCTAAGAATTCCAATCCTTCTGCGAAGACTCGAGATTTCTATGGTCCTGAACCGATTGCTAAAAGCCTAAAGCTTCATATTTATGATTTGATGATTTCGAAAAATTCGGCTGCAGAAGGACCATCATTTTTTGCCTGGCTTGTGTTTTATTTTGGTCCTGTTCTGGGGTTTGTGTGGCTTTCAGCCTTCATCCTGCCGCTGCTGAATATTCAACCGGGTCCAGTTTCTGGAGCGCTTGCGATAATTGCATCAGTCTGTCTTGCGATTCCATTCTGGAGAAATGTTTCGGAAGACATTGATGTGTACCAGATCAGAGCTAATCCAGTACTGAAGGGAATATCTGGGCGGTCTGCGCAAGAGACAATGTCCAGTATTTCGCAGCTAATTGAGGGTAGCTCATTTGCTGGAAGAAACTGGCAGCTTGTGCTTGCAGAAATGACGGGTGCCGATTCTATTCTTGCAAAAAACTGGTTGCTTTCATTTTCTCAGAACCAACGTAAATACATGGTTCTATTGAATGTGCGCATAATGAACCCGTCGCCCAACCGATGTGTTTTATCATTTTGGTTTGAGATAGATGCCCCGCACGATGAGCATCTTCTTGCTCCTTTGAAGCAAACTCAGACCGCATTTTTGCAGCGCTTAAAAGAGCTTTGATTGCGAGAAGCTGGTATTTTTGGACTAGAATCTTTTACTCTGTGGCTTCGTAGAGTCTTTTACTCTGTGGCTTTGCATTAATTACTCGGCTGTTTCTTGGACTTCCTAATTTTTACAGAATGCCATTCTTCTGGTTTGCCAGTGGCAATGCGTCTAAGGACGCAATATTCGTTGATTGGTCTGTCATCTGTAATTGCTGGCATTTTGTCTTTGAGAATGTCGGATAGCGGAATTTCAAACTCTATTATGCGTTCTAATGGCGCTATAGGATGTTCTTTGTCGTAGGGAGCTGCGCCCTCCTTGAGGTCTTCAATTGCACGTTCTGGAAGTTTAGCTTTAATCTCTTCCATTGAAGGAATTTCAATTGGTGTGTCAGAGCAAATGAAATGGTATCCCCACCCTTCCGAACTCTGGAAAACCCGAACATATTTGAAGTTTTCTGTTAGAGCTTCGCCAACAGCGCTTAGCACTTTGGTTTCATCATTGGGAAACCATTGTTGCAAGATGCCATCTGGATTGAGATGCTCTTTCAGCACTTGTGTGAATTCTTTTGTGTATAACAAGCTAGAGCCAGCTGCCTCTACTGGTGGTGGCGGGTCGAGTGTGATGATGTCGAATTTCTCGTTGCTTCGTTTTAGGAATCGGCGCCCATCGTCCACAATTATGTTTTGCGTTTTGTCATTGACGTCAGTATAGAAATTGGTCAAAGCTGCTTTCACGCCTGGTACTAATTCAACAGCTTTTGTCTCATGACCCCAGCTCATCAAAGACCTGAATGTAGTGCCCATACCAAGGCAGATAACGAGCGATTTCTTGACCGGTCCCTTATGCAATACTATTGGATAGTGAGCCATCATCTTCAAGAAAGCTCTGATATTAGTCATGCTGCGACCGTTGACCATGAGCTGTTTTTCACCGTCACGAGAATATGCGAGAACGGTTCCTACGTGGTCTCTGTAGATTTTTGCGTCTGGCAATTTTGGTTCGTCGTATGAGCCACAGAGAAATACGCCGACACCTAGCAGCGCCATCATACATGCTGTCTGAATTGCCCACTTAGGATTCTTTTCGCTCTTTAAAAACCATGCGGCGACAAGGACTAGAACCAGATTTAGAACAAGATGTGAGGCTCGCGCTCCCAGGTTTGGCAGCAAGAAATATGATGCGACGAGAGGGCCCACTATACATCCGATTGAATTGATGGCGTAGGAGTTGCCTGCTGATTCAGGCAGCCCATGCGAGATATCATCGATTAGCTTTGGTGTTAAATACCCCAGAAAGAAGCAAAATGGAGCAATGCTGAAGAGGGAGAGGAATGAGCGCAAACCCATTTCTGCGAGATTCGGATTGATATAAATTGATTCCGGTTGAAAGCCGTTCAGAACAACGGGCATGAACGCGCAAAAGGCAGTTGTAGAAAGAAGAAATCCAATCGTTCGAACTTTTCCTGCGGCTTTGTCCCGCAGATAGTGTCGGCTTCCGAGCGCCGTGCTGAGCAAATAGACGAATAAGAGCAGGGCGAAAGAATAGATAGCTGTTCCCAGCACAGGCATGAATGCACGCGACCAGACAACCTCCATTGCCATGGAACAGAAGCCGCCCACGAATAGCAATAAGAGTTGCATCGGTTGTGCTTTGTTGGCTGATTGCTCCGCGGAAATTTCGTCGCATTTTTCATCAAGCGTTGCTACCGGGAATGCCTTGCTGACGTAGAATGCTAGTGCTGCGACTGAGGCGTTCAAGAAAGCGCCGACCGCTAGCGAGTTTCGGAAGCCCAGCAGTTCAATCATGATGAATGCGCTTATCAAAACCCCAGCTGTGGCGCCCATTACATTCGCCCAATAAAGGAAGCTGAAGAAGGATGAGTCAGTTTCTTGTTGTTTTGCAAATGTAAGCATCAGTGGATAAGTGCAACCCATAAGTATGCACCAGGGCAAGATGCTTATTGCGACGCAGACCGCCGATAATGCCAGGTATGAGAATGAGTCGCTTGAACCAGCGTGTAAAAGTAGCTGTTCTGAAAAACTGTAGAGATAAGGAACGGCAATGCCGCCGACACCTATGAGTAGCTCTGTTACGCCGTAGAGTTGAATCGCCGAAACATGTATTTTTTTGCTGGCGGAAACAGAAAGCTTGCCTGCCATAACTGACCCGATGCAGAGTCCAGCCATGAACATTGAAACCACAACAGAGAGAACGGGCGTGACTATGCCGAATGACGCGTAAGCAAGACGCAGCCAGACTATCTGATAAAGTAGTCCGCAAAATCCCGAGAGAAAGAAGCAGACGAAAAGAATTGCTTTTAGTTGTTTGGGCAAATGAAGCTAAGCTCCCAGTGGTCGCTAGTCAGGTTTGGGTAGTAAGTGGAACGAAAGGTTCCATATTGATTCTACCTCTTCGGTCGTCAGGTGCACAGGGCTAATTGCAAGCAATTGACTACCTCTCAATTTCGCTAGCTTCGAGAGCTCGAAATAAGCGCCAGGAAGGGGGTGTGATTGTGCCACTGCCTGTGGTGTCGCTCTGGGGCTTCGAGTTAGTCGAAGCACATGTAGTGTTTTTGGCTCAGCCATGTAGGTGAGGAGACTACTTAGTTTGTATCTTTGCACCTGAATTCTTTTGATGCTTGTGCTGATTTGGCGTAATGAAATCAAGATTACTTGCGTTTTTGCCGGGCGAGATCCTTTATACTCTCACAGCGCCGGTTTAATTAGGGGTCTTATGTTTTCAGCTGGGAAATTCTTTTGCGCTCTTTTGTTAGTCCTTTTTGTTTTTGATGCAGGAACGAATGCTGCAGAAGCAAAACAGGCAGTGTCTCCAGGACAGGCGGCGTCTCCAAAACAAGCAGAGGTGATGCCAGCTCAATTTAGACGCACAAAACTGGCTCAAAATTCAGACTCGCAAATAAAGGAATCAGCGCCTGTTTCACCCGACGGAAATAAATCAGAAGGCGTTGGCTCAAGTTCTGAGGGTTCTGAGCCCGATGCGCGCAGGGTTTTTGCAGATAAGAAGACAGCAAGCGCTGGTCCACCGCGTTCAATCGGCCAGGCGACCTGCGGCTGTCTTGGAGGTGCTGTGAAACTTCCAGCTGATGGACCGGGGTGGCAAGTGATGCGTCCATCGAGAAATCGATTTTGGGGTCATCCGACCATGGTTGAATATGTTGAAAAACTAGGGCGACGTGTTCCGAAAGTTGGGTGGAATGGACTTTTGGTGGGAGACATGAGCATGCCGCGCGGTGGTCCTATGCCGAGCGGACATGCAAGTCATCAGCGTGGAACTGATGTAGATATTTGGCTCACGCAAGCTCCTGCACATAAGTTGACCGAAGCGCAACGAGAGTCGCTGAGTGCAGGCTCTGTTCTAAAGATTGATTCTGCAGAGCTGGATATGAGCATTTGGACTCCGGCGCATGCGAATTTTGTTCGCACTGCGGCTCAAGATGACAATGTTGCACGAATATTTGTGACTCCCGCGATAAAGAAGTACCTGTGTAGTTGCAAGAGCGCAGATGGTTCTGACGCTGTCTGGCTGCGTCGCTTGCGGCCCTGGGAAGGTCACGATGATCATATTCACGTGAGGCTGAAGTGCCCTCCTGGTGAACCCTGTGTTGAGCAAGACCCACCGCCGGATGGCGATGGTTGCGGTGAGGAATTGAGCGATTGGATGAAAAAAACGGCAAAAGAGCCGCCTTATAACAGCAAACCTGCAGCGGAATCGGAGCCGTATAAGCCATACCCGCTCAGTAAGATGCCGCAGGAATGTATTGATTTGCTGAATAAGTAGTGGTCGTGCCACTACAGATGGTGCCAGTACATTTCAAGTTACATATACTTGATACTCTGAGACACTTAAATTCGATGAATTCCTTGCGGTGAATTTTTGTGTGCGGCCAATATTTGCAGAGCTGAGTCCTCTTGAGAAGGGTCGAGAAGTTCCACGGAAATCGCGCAGATTGAGCTGGAAAGTCCACTAGGCGTTGGAACAGTACGACATTTTATTTGCTCTCGCAGGTACTTATCGGCTGAAAGCACTTTGAATATGGTTTCGAAGGTTAGTATGTGTCTTGTCATGATTTGCTAGTAAGTTAACATGAGGCTAACATTAATATGCCAGAATTGGGAATAGTGATCTGGTAGATTCACAGCTTTACAACTCGCTCCGGGAATTCACAATGCAGCAACAACAGATTTGTCCCAGATGTAAATTTAGACTGACCATGGTTAAGTCAATTTGTCCTACTTGTGGCTATGCATTGCAGATGACGCGTAAGCCGGAAGGCGTGGCGCCGTCAGCTCCGAAGCCTGTTCAAAATACAGTTTCGAACACCGTTACGAACCGTTCAGTTAGCAGCAACACTGCCAGCACCGCGCGCAAAGCCCAGGCAGCGCAGACTGGTGGCGGCGGAAGTTTCTGGCGAGCATTCCTCGGTCTAGATCCGTTGCCGGCTGAAAGTTCTGATCGTGATGATCACGCTTACGGCGAAACATAATTTCTAAGGCGCTGCGATCTCTTATATAGACATCGCGTAAGAAGTAGAGCTGAGTTAAGAAGGGGTCGAAGTGATTCGGTCCCTTTTCGTTTGATGATTACTTAATTGAGCGCTTAATTGGGCGAACCATGCTTTTCTTGACCCGAATTTGAATAGAGGCTGGTCTAATCATGCGCAGATTTCCGTCGCGAGTAATTGATTGCATTATCCACGTGTTCAGCCCCTGATCAAGCATGCCATCAGGTCGAGGAATGTTGTACCTGTCGCCGAGAACGAGTGTGCGCCCCGGGTTGGCTAGTACGAGGTCGGCGCTGCTAACTAGCCGAGTTCCAGTGGCGCCAATTGTCACTTCGTCGCTGCCAACTTCGATACTTACTACTCTCCAACCGTTCGTTCCATCAAAAGTCACAAGGCTGCCGAGCCGCAACTCGGGGCTTGCCGTTGATGCTTCTTCAGCATCGGGAATCCAGTGCTTCGCTTTAGCTTCGGCGCCTTCTTCGCCCGCGATGGGGCTAATAAATCTTACTCTGGGGTCGTGGATATACTCGACACCATCGAAGGTAAATGTCGTCCAGCTGTGATTGCCGTGCATACCTCGCAGCAATTTGCATTGCAGGTCGTCGAATTGATCGGCTAATAGCTTCAAAAGTGCTGCTTGCTGAGCTGCTATTCCTTTGCCTTCTTTGATGAATTCACCGAGCAAAACACGCATGCCTGCATGGTCCTGGCAGAACTGGTCATACCACTGGTCTAGCTGGTCTGGTGTCATGTCGCGAGGAGTCAAAAGCTCGCGAACATATTCCATCAATGCTTGTGAGCGCGCCTCCGGAAGCAGAGACGCAAAACGGCGCTTCGCGTCATCTATTACCCCACGCAGAACGTGGTCTTGACCGCGATTGACTGCGGTGGCAATTCTGCCATCGGCTGAGAATTTCCCCGTTTTGTCAAACAAAACTCCCCTGCCGGCATTGCACCATCCATCTTCCAATTTCTCCGTAATGGAAGCGGCTTCAGCGTGTGCATTGCTCTGGGCGAGAGCTGCTTCGCTCAGTGAGCCACGTGCAAGCAAAATTGATTTTGTCGAGCGAATTTCCTGAAGCTTACTCTTGTTTTCGCTTATTCGCTGCATTTCTGACAACATCTTTTTGTCGAGGTGTTTTAGCTTGTAATTTTTCGCTGGCTTCTCCTCTTCCTCGTCGGTAAAGCGCCTTCTCCTTGGCTCTGCAACCGTCTTTTCGCTGAGCTGATTGCTGATTTCTGTGAGGTTCTGAATGACACGCAATCGCATCGTGTACACTCCATGTCGCGAATCAACGCCTGCAAACATATCTCGCAGCGAGCTATTTTTGATCGGAAAACGCCGAGGAATGTTACCGCTTTCATCCTCAAGTGCAATTTTTGTTTTCTCGACGAACTTGATAGGAAGCTCTACTCCTGTGCGTGTAGTCACTGCGTCACCCGGATGCAGTTCTATTTCCGAGCCTGGAATGAGCTGTTTTCCGTTAACGACTAAGCCGCTGCTTGAAGGGACTTGTGCCGCACCATCTTTGATAATAACTTTCCCTTCGGCATCCATGCGAATGGTGGCATGAATTCGGCTGATGGTTGGAAACGATACGAAAACATCTGCGGTCGGAATTCTACCGATAGTCAGTGCGCGGTCGGGTGTGAGTATTTTAGAGCCCACCACCACCTTATAGTTTCGACCTGTGGAAGTTTCTCTCGGCTTGCAAAAAAGCTTAAGCTCAGGACCATCGAAAGAGCCGATGTTTACCTGATCGCATGTGCGAAGCCGTAGCGTGTCGTAAGGGCGAACTTTCTTCCAATTCAGGAATGTTCCGCTTGCAGAATTCAAATCTTGAACCGAGATGCCTTTTGTAGTGACTACGATTTGCAGGTGGCGATCACTTACCTGATCGGACTCATCTTGAATCTTTATGTTTGCATCGACTCCCTTACCGAGAATTTCCTGCTTACCGGCTAGGGCTGTGCCTTTTCCCTGGACAATAATGCCGTATTCTTTGAAGGAATCGAAGAGCTTTCTTGCGGTTCTTGCTAAGTGTGCCGGTGCAAAGCTGAGTTCGCGATTTGACCTCTTGTTCTTATCGTTAGGGTTGGCTGGAGTAACATAATCAGCTTGAACAAAACGCAAACTTGAGTCAGTATGCAGAAGTTTCTGACCCTTATCAGTACTGCTCAATACATAGATGGCTGTGTCACTAGAGCTGTTGCTCAGGAAGTGTATGGAATTGCCTGGTTGCACGGCTGTGAAATTGCTTTCGAGTTCCATGCTGGAAACTTGCATCGGAGCCGCCTGCAATGGCTCTCTTGCGCGACCTTCGTACTTCAACAATACCTTCCCAGCAACGCGCGCGATGACCCGATAGTCCTCGTCGTTGTACAAAACTGATTCGCCCCGGGCAAATGTTTCAGTCGGCTCTTCGACATCATTGGCAGCGATTTCGAGCAGCCCTTCTTCGCCTAAATATTCGGATGGGTCACGTTTGAGTCGCGCATCGACCTCATCACGATAGAACCCGTGAACTTCGTATTGCCAGCGTTCAGGCACTATTCCGAATTCTTGCATCATTTGAATGTAATCATTCTCGATTAGCAAAGTATCTCGATCGCAATGCATATCATTGAATTCGCCGGCATCATAAAGGTCGGAGATCGTTTGTCCGCCTTGAGAGAGAGGGGAGAAGTCGTTGAGGAAATACATCAGATGCGACCACTGCTCAGCGCGATCAAATGCTTCTTCAGCACTGTTGCGACCGGCTCCTATTTTTAGGATGCACATTTCCAATTTGGCGCTTATAGTGTCATTTTCTGGCGCGGTGTAGCAATTCTGGTATAAGCCGGAGAAGTCGTTGAGAATGGCGTTTGCAACTGCGCTTCTCTGCTTTTCGGTCAATGTTCGTTGGTCTGCTGGGTTGATAGCAGTTGGTTTTCTTCCGGGCGGAACCGGGTCATACTTAGGTGTGATGCCACTGAATTTGACTCGGGCTAGCTCGTCGTATATGAATTTGCCGCTGGCGTGCTCTGCCAGAAATCTTCGCAAACCCTGCTGCAAGTTGAGATTTATGGGTTGTGTTCGTGAATTGCTAGCAGGCGGCAGGTAATACTGAGAAAGTTCAATTTTGTATATTGGTATCAGATATGGTGTGTTGGTCGTTCTTAGCAGTTTGACTCCACAAGCCTCGAGCAATGCTGGCACCTTCTTTTCAAACTCATTCAGAAGTTCGTTCATTGCAGCTGTGCGTTTGCGCCCTCGACTCTTGCTCGCTTTGCGCAATGAAGACATGTACATGTTGAAAGCACTTTCAAGGGCTTCAAATGATTCGCGGTTTACGCTGATTTCAGCAGCCATGCCATTTGGGAAGTAAACAGTCGAGTGACCTGATTCTAAAATTGAATTGAAATTGCGTGCAGATAGATTCTTCACGCTAACTGGAGATCTGTCTTCGGCAGCCTTTGCTTTTAGCTCAGCTTCTTTGCTCAACCAATCAAGACAGAGTTGCAGTCCTATTTTGGCAAATAAGGCAGAACATGATTCGGTGCGAGAGATACTCTCAAGGTAATTACGCTCTTGAGGGCTGCAGGCTCTCCAGTGTCCATCTTCCCAAATGGAGTCTATGTTTCGCAACTTGAATTTGTATTTGTCTTGAATGCAGATAATTGGCTCCAGAGCAGAAACGTAGACTGCTTCTGCTTCGGGTTTTTGGTGTTCGTGGGCAAATTTGTTTTGTTCTATGATTTCCTGTTTTAGTGACTCAAGATATTCCATGTCATTCAGCTTGCTGAATTCAATTTCCGTATCTTGCCAGACGATACCTAACATAATTCCCAAGTCGCGTTGCACTTCGCGTGACTCAGTGCGAGCTACGAGATCGCGAATTGCTGTGGCTGTATCACCATTTTTTACGGGCTCTACAAATGAGCTGATGATGCTTCTTGTCTCAACGGCGAAGTCCTCAGGGTCGAGGCTTCCCAGTTTTCCATCAACTGCATAAGTGTCCGAAAAGACCATTCTCGACGGCACTGGAATATGTTCTACAAGTTTCGGCATATCGCGATAGCGTCCGTCGCGTGCTAAATCAGCAAACGTTTCGGGTGTGAGTTTCAAGAGCTGGTCGCCAGCCTTTCTTTGTTCAGCGAGCTGACCAAGCAAAGATTTGAATGTCTGCTTATTTAGAAATCCTCTTTCGAGTGACAGACGGTAAGCTTCAAGTACGTCGGGTGCGATTTTGTTTGCTCGGGTCTGCATTATTACCTGGAGAATAATTTCGGGAGTTATTCTCTCTTCTGCCGGCTCTTGCGATTGGTGTTCCAATATGCTCATCAGAATGAGGTCAGAGCCGTGGGCTTTGCTCAACAGTGTCATACCTGCCTTATTGAGCAGTCCATGCTTTACCCATTCGTTTATGTTGCGGAGTCGACGCAGGAAAGCCTGTAAGGAGAACCCGCCTGGCTTGCCTTGGGGTGTTTCGTTTGCCAGTCTTTCAAAAAGAGCGGTCTGCAGAGTGACATCTTCGTGGAGAAACTCCTTAAGAAAGCCCTGTGGAAGCCAGCCCAAGAGCGCAGCGACGCCTAAATCGCGTAAATTTGAATCTGTCCACTGTTCCGCTTTGACACGTTGCAGAATTATCGAGGTAAGCTCGCCATCGAGAATCTCAGCCTTTAACATGCCTGAGAGCCCAGCGCGAGCCATGTCCCCCAGTTCATTGAACTGATGAACCTGTTCTATCGTCAGAATGCGCTTCTGAATAGAATTGATTAAGACGCCTGCGTCGCTTACGCTACGTCCAGAAACCATTCTTGAGGGAGTTGAGAGTACTTCCCTTATCTCATCAGCCGTGAGTACCGCGTCATTTGCATCTCTGCTTTCGATAGCTTTTGAAAACTCAATTTGCGCAGCCGGCGGAAGCGCCATAAATAAAGTGAAGTGCTCTTGCGTAAAACGTCGCGAGTCACTGAGAGCTTTTGAGGCGAAATCTAAGGTTGATTGTCTCTGTGGTTCTGGCAGATGAACAATTTTGTCCAGAATAGACGGGTTGATAATCTGCTGCGAAAGAGCGGGAAGCAATACGTTCGAGCAGATTCGCGGTGGAACACTAAACAGATTTGCCAGTACTGAATGCTCTTGTTCAATCAAAAATGAAAACGATTCTGCACTGAGTGTTCCATCAATAAGCATCGACTCCATTGTGCTACGGTCTTCCATTGGAAGAGCCAATGCTTTCTTCAACTCAGAAGTGTTCATGAAGCGCAGCTGCAACTTGCTCTCGTACATGCGTCGCACTTCAGCATGGTTTGGATTCGTGGAATTCAAAGAATCAGCAGAACTGGTAGCCGCTTCGTCTAACGCTCTGCTTGCTTCAAATGGAACAATGCCGATTGCCTTGGTAGAAGCCTCGAGGGCGAGTATGGGGTCTTGTTTTACGTTACTCAAATCATTGAGCGCAAGGTTTGCCAGTTCTAAAAATCGTCCCAGCTTTTCTGTCAATAAGCCGATTCGCTGAAGTTCTGACTCTCCCCTCGGGCTGAGGAAGAACTCAAGGTCTCTTGCTAGCTCTCTTCCTCGCGAGTGGCTAGCATACTTCAGCAGTGAAGCAATAATTTGAATCGCAATCAATCTCTCGTCAGCTTTTCCTCGGACCAGGCTTTCATGTTGTCTAGCCAGTAAGTCGTCGCAGACCTCTTGTGATAGATTTGGGGCGACGTCAGCAATTGGTTTCAGCAAGTCCAATCGCAAGTTGGCGCAGAGTGTAACTAACTCTTTCTCCTTCCAGAATTTTGCAACACTGAGGAAACCTTTTGAAGCGCTTTTATATTGGGCTGTAAAAGGACTCTTTGCCGATTTCTCAAATGCCAGGCGAATGGCTTCTACAACAGCATCGTCAACGCTATTCTCAGCTGATGCTATCTGTCCTAAAATAGCGAGCAGTTGTGCTTTATCACCATGTTTATGATATTCATCGAGGAGTAACTTGATGATTGTTGGTCGGTTGTCTTCGAGTGTTGCAGCGTCCTGTAAGTGTTCGAGGGCGCTTACGGCTTGCCCCACATCGAGAGCGCCGCTGACTATCGAGCTGAGCAAGCCGATTGCTGATTGCACGCATCGTTTAGCTAGCGCTCCAACCTGCTTCATTTGTGAGCTGGTGAATCCGTCAACGGCTGCCTCATTTAAGAGGCTTTCAAATAGAGCATTGTCTCTCATCAAATAGACTTCGCCTGAGAGCAAAGCATCAATCAGGTTTGAACGGCTGAGTCCCTTAAACCCTGTCATGAAAATGGATAGAATAGCCTGCTCAACAGGGGTGTCTCTGCGCATATTGCATGCAGTTAGAGCGCTTATCAGTCCTCGGGCTTCGCTGGCTCTGAGCTTAAAGCTGTCGAGGTTGGCTTTCTGGGCTTCATTTAGAACCAGTGCGGAATGCTCTGCGAGTATGGAAAGCTCTTTCGTTGAAAGCCGTTGCAACTCTGGCAGTAAGAGCTCTTGCTCCTGACGCCACAGTTGCTGCACCTTTCGCTCTGCAAGAAACATTATGATTGCTATCAGAGAGTTTCGTGCGTGCGGATTGTTTGAGTAAAAAAGTTGGCACAACCTATCCATTTCGCCTTTTATGGACTCAGCTGTTTTTCGGACTGATTCCATGTCTGAAAGGCTTCGGGAATTAATCGCCTCGCTCAGCCGCTTAACGGTGGTGCCTGTGCGTGTCCATTTCAGTTCTGCTGTGGCTGCTTCGTTGGCGTGGCGCAGCTCGTCTTCAAGTTTGTTGCTTGCAATTTCAAACTCAAACGAATTTGACTCCGTATTGAGTTCCATTCTGATTTGTTCGAGACGCAAGGCGTCAAGCTCAGCGCTGATGTCCGGAATGCATTGACGCAGAAGCTTGAGCGGTTGCATTCCACCAAGAGATAAGTCAGTTTCGATGCTGGAGAGACGACCGATTCCAGGTTGCGCCTGAATTTGTTTGTCAATGTGTGCCAGATAGTTTGCTGCATTCTTGTCAATTTCATTGAGCTGTCTCAGGTTGCGAACCTGAGCTGAAGCAGCACGAGGAGAATCAGTCTCTTCGATAAACAAAATGGCATAAATTGATCTCAGCTTTCTGCTAAGTTGGATGAAATCATCTCGTCCCACTGCTGAGAGTAATCTTGCACCGCTGTCTTCAATTACTTTTATCGCAGAAAGCCGCTGTGCCTGCTTTTGCTCTTTTATGAGGTCAACAGAGCGAGACAAGAACGCACCATATGCGGTGATGGCGTCGATGTTGTCCTGAATGAAATGTTGACGCATGGACAGTTGCGCAGTTTCAAGAAACTCAAAGGAGTCCTCGTCGTCTCTTCGCTCTTTAACCAATTCCGTCGCTGTTTTTGTTTTCTTGTCGAGGAAGCAGAGTCTGCATAGAGATTCAAGTTCTTTCTGCGAGTCGGACTCTTTCTTGGCATTGGCGAGGTCTATTGCAAACTGTATTGAGAGTAACTCCTGCAAAACAGTTAGTGATTCATGATTTTTGCCACTGAGCACTTCGAATCTCAAGCCATCGAGAGCCTGCTCTGCCTGGGACTCTCTTGTTGCTTTCAAAAACACAATTTCGTAATATGAGTTCAGGTCTTTGCCCATTAGACCTGTCGAGCGTCCGAATTCTCCGATGCTTGTTTGGTCTGAGTCTGGCAGCATTACACTGAGGTCTTCCAGATATTCCAAAGAATAAGCTGGGGGAAGTGCGACGTTAGCCTCGATAGCGGCTCGCCAAATTGGCTTTGTGTCGATTATGCTTATCGATTTTTCAAGCTTGAATCCTAATTCAAACTGTGAGCGTTGCGGAGATTGAACGAATTCAAATTCCTCGAGTTCGATGCTTGATTGGTCTTCTGTGAAAACCTTATTTGAAATGGTTTGTGCGGATGGTTTTGTGGAGGGTTGCGTTCGAAACTCTGTTTTTCCGCTGGCTGCCCCTGGAATGAAAACAAGGTCATCGTTTTCCTGTTGCTCAAGACCTGTCTCTTTTGCAAGTGTGTCAAGGTCGTTGGCTATTTTGGCATATTCGCCTGTGCTGGTGTTTTGCCTGGCTGCCTCATTGCTGTCTTCTTCATCTGCGGGGCTCTCATCCGGAAGCTGTTTGGGTATCTCGGCAGGGGCGACGTTGTATGCAGCCAGCGCACTTGCGAAGTCTGCTGGCTCTTCGTTGGTATCATAGGTGGTGTCGTCTGTGAGATCAGGGTCGGTGGATTCGAACGCCTGAAAAATAGCAAAGGGAGAAGATGCAACTGCATCTTCTTCATCACTGGCTACCGTTGTTTCTGAAGTTTCTGCCCCATATTCAAGGACATTCGTGCTCTGCACGGAATCAAAACTCTCGTCGACTTCAACTGATTCAAATTCTGCTTTGGAAAAACTTGCTGTCTCAGTTTTTGTTTCAGTTTTCGACTCAGTATCAAGCTCTTCAGAAGCTAAATCTTCCGTTGCGGACTCTGGCTCTTGCTGTGCTTCATTGTCGTCGTCTGCGAACTCTCCGCTATGCAGCCCCGCTAGAGCTGCTGCAAGGTCTTTCAGGGGCACTGGTTGTTCAGCGAGTTCTTCCTCGTCGTCATCATAGTCTGATTTAATTTTCGGTTTTTCGGGGTCAAGATAGTGGCTGCCGCCTTTTTTATGACGATGGATGCGTCCTCTATGCAATCTTCGTGGTGCGTTTTTTTTCAGGCTCATGTTCGAGCCTGAGTCATCATTTGTTTCTGTACTTGCTTCGGTTTCTGGCTGTGCTTCGGGTTCTGAGCTCCCTTCCTCAAGCTCAAGCGGCTCAGGCTCGGGCAGTGTAAAAGTTTCGCCAAGTCCTGCGCTACCAACTGTGTCTAGCAGTGCTTGCAAGTGAAGGGTTGCCTCATCAGTTGGCACCTTGCTAGCAGCGGTCTGAATCTCTGTTTGGCTTACATCAGAAGACGATTCGTTTGCGTAAAATTGGGATGCGCTAATTTCATTTGCAAGTGTTATGCCGTTTTCGAGAAAGTCCTGCTCATCGGTGTCGAAGCTTGCGTCATCAATTTCTGCAGCGGCTCGCGAATGGTCTTCACCGAGCGTGGAACCGTCAACAAATTTTCCATCCTCGGTCTCGTCGCTTTTATCAGACCTTTCTTTGTCGTCGCGATCTGCTTGCCATGGCTTGTCGTCTGGAGTTTCGTCTATTTGCCAGGGTTTGTCGTCTGGAATGTAGTCTGCATCGTGTGACCTGTCCGCTGCCTTTGAGCCATGCTGCCACTCTTCTGTTTCTGCCTCAGCCCACGGCTTTTCTTCTGGACTCGCTTCTGCGGTCCACGGCTTGTCTTCGGGGGGCGTGTCATCATGTGCCGGCGGTTTGTCGTCTGGTGGACTCATATAGTCCTTGACTGCAACTGCAGGCTTTGATTCTTCTTCGTCCATACTTGGTTGAGGCAAGTACGGAACGTTTAACTCGTCTTCGTCTTCTGGGTCTGCCATGGATGGGGAGGGTGACGGCTATGCCGATCAGGATATGCCCGGCGCCGTGGCGCCCTAACCCCGACGCGCACTTATCTCAAAGTGGCGTAAATGTTGACGTAATTCCAATAGCTGCCAAAGACTTTCCGGACATAATCCCGAGTTTCGTTGAATGGAATGTTCTCTACAAATACGTCAGGATCTTCCAGTGAATATTTCTTTGTCCACCCAGCAACAGCATTTGGTCCGCCGTTATAACTTGCAACCGCGAGCATGGCGTTGCCCTTATGGCGCGACATCACATAGGAAATATAATCGATACCAAACTTCAAATTGTTCTCTGGTTTATGAATGTCGTCTTTTGACTTTATTGGCACGCCAAGTCGTTTTGCTACGCCCATTGCTGTGCCGGGTAGAAGTTGCATGAGTCCAAGAGCGTTTGAACTGCTAACTGCTTGCACGTTGTAGCGAGATTCCTCTCTTATCAGCCCCTGAGCGAGAAACGGATCTACCTGTTTCGCGCTAGCCTCGGCTTTTATTGTGTTTGAGTGAAGAAGTGGATATGAGAGTTTCCATTTAACTTGGGTGCTGGGGGAACCATGGAGGTCTTTTGCCAATACGTTAATCGACTCCATCATGCGCCCTTCTTTGGCAAGGAAAATTGACCTCAATTCGTGGAATTGGTCTCGAGGAAGCTGTTCAAGGGCTTCATCCCATTGATGCGTCTCGGTGAAACATGCAAGAAGCGGGCTAACAGAACTGGACAGCGTCTCGTATGACACCACTGATGATGGCTCGGGGTGTATCCACGCGCCATTCTTCAGAATTCTAGTGTACTCGTTAAGATGTTTATTGCAGTCGGTTGCCCAACCTCTATCATTGCCGCCGTTTAATTCTTGCAGGCGTGCTTTAGCTCTGTAGCCATAATAGTTGCTGCCAAACTTGCTAGCTGTGTTTTGATACGCAATTTTCGCGGCTTCTTTGTGATTTAGTTTTTCCTCGACTTTGCCGATCCAATAGCTGTAACGAGCACCCGAGCGTGCACTCGCAAATTTTATTGCGTCTTCTTTCAGTTCTTTTAGTGCTTCATTGAGTTGCCCTGTTTTGATTTTGTTCCAGGCGATCCACCATGTTGTTTCAGGTGCAAACTCTGAGTTGGGATATTTTTGAATTAGTTCTTCGTAATAAGCGAGTGCCTCATCATCAGTGGCTCGGCTAGCTAAATTGAAGAGTGCGTAGTCACCATAATCAGGACAATTTTCCAGGACGAATTTCCAAATGTCGATTGCTTCTGCGCGTGTTCCTACTCGCGCCATCAATTTGGCAGCATCTGGAATGTTCTTGTCAGAACTGTATTTGCGCATTCCTGTGCGAAGAATTGCCTCGCCTTCTGAGCGTTTGTTGGTTTTGATCAGGCTTACGCCTTGTCGGTACCATTCCTCATCGGTGCCAATGATGCGCCATTCTCCAATTGCATCAGTTAGAAGTCCGTGTAGGTAATATACTTTTGCAAAAATCTTGTGGTCTGCGGCTTCAATATCATCAGCAAAATTCTTGCTCATGCTTTTTACCACTTCCACCGCAAAGCGTCCGTCTACCGCTTTGCTGAGATAGTCACGCCAATATTTGAGAGCTTCTTTTTTGTCTCCTGCATCGGCTGCGGCTTGACCCAGATAGTATTTAGACCCAATTGCAAACTGTGATTGAGGAGCATCTTTGATGATGTGTTTGAACTTTTCAATTGCGGCTTCCGAATTGTTCAACCGTAAATCAGATTGCGCGAGATTGTACTCGATATGTGCTTTTTGTTCGGGATCTTTGGCGTGTTTTAGCATCGCGGACAATTTGTCTTGTAATATTGTTTCGTTGCCCATTGTTCTTGCGCAATCGACGTAATGCCAATTCGCTTTGTCTGCTAGCAATTCGTAATTGGCGGCTTCATCGTAAAGTGACACTGCAAGTTTCAGTTCGTCTGCAGTTCCTCCTTTCTGATATAGCCTGGCAAGCACATAGGCGCTTTTCTCTCTGGCTCGGTCCATGCTCTGATGGGTGTTGCGAAAATTACTCAGGCGCTTTTTCTTTTCATCGAAAGAGAGCGAGTCGTAGCCTTTCAGTGCTGCATCAAGCGATGCATCGGTTTGATAATTTGCCGAATTAGTGACGGGTAATTTTGGGGCTGCGTTGAGTTGAGCTGATGCAAAAGCAGCCGATAAAATCACACTGCAAGCAAGTAGAATTTGCTTCCTGTTGGCTCTAGCCCATTTCGATTTCTTGGACGAGGTGAAAGCTTTGGAAACGCTACTGTTCGGATTTTTTCGAAGCATATTCACACCTGAGCCGCTGCGCCACAAAGAAAAATGCTAGCATAGCCTCGGCTTGCATTTCCAAACATTTCATCTAGGAGACAAAAGTCTGATTTACTTTGACAACGCTGCGACGACCCATCCAAAGCCAGAGGCTGTCTACAGGGCATCTGATGAATTTTTTCGCTTGGGTGGCAGTCCGGGAAGGTCGGCGCACGCTCTTGCGATGAATGCAAGCAGAGTTGTTTTTGAAACGCGAATTGCTGCTGCCGAGTTTCTCGGTGCAGACGACCCCCAGAGAATTATCTTCACACCAGGGTGCACTCAAAGTATCAACATGGTTTTGTTGAACTATCCCTTCGAGCCTGCTGACGTGGTTCTGGTGAGTTCGCTGGAACACAATGCGGTAATGCGTCCGTTAAAGTTTCTTGAAAGCAAGAGAAAGATTCAAATTGTGGCAGTGCCCTATAGAAAAGGGCGAATTATTGATTTGCAAATTCTGGAGAGGCTTATCGCAGAGAAGCGCCCACGCTTGTGCTGTTTCATGGAAGCAAGCAATGTAACAGGTGAGATGCTCGACCTGCCAGAGTTGAGCAAGCTGCTGCAGCGCGAGAATGTGCCTTTGCTCGTTGATGCTGCACAATCAGCCGGTGCATTTCAGGCTCGTCTTGATAGCGTTCAATGCGAGTTTTATTGGGCGAGTTCTGCTCACAAGGGATTGTTTGGGGCGCAAGGGTTAGGTCTTTTATATTTCTCTGAAGGACTTGAACTGCCTGCGTTTTTGCATGGTGGCACAGGCTCTAAGTCTGAAGATTTGTACATGCCTGAGGCGTACCCCGATAGGCTCGAAGCTGGTACCATGGCTGGTCCTGCGATAGCGGCGCTTGGTGCAGGTATTGAATTTTTGAAGAATGACGCAGAAAAAGTGAAAGCGCACGAACTAGAGTTATGCAGCCGTTTTCTCTCCTTGCTTAGAGCTGATAATCGCATTGAAATTTTTGCCCCTGATTCAGCGTTGCGTACTTCAACGGTTTCCTTTCGAATTAAAGGGCTCGATTCCTCTTTCGTAGCAGAGAAGCTTGATCGTGATTACGAGATATATGTTCGATCTGGTTTGCATTGCGCAGCAACAGCCCATCGAACCCTGGGAACACTAGAAGGTGGACTTGTTCGAGCAAGTTTTGGGTACTACAACAGGCTTGACGAGGTCGAGACTTTGCTTGCTGCTCTTGGAAATATAGCCTGTATGGCTGATGGATAAGCCGTTTTTCCAGACATTAATCCTTGGGAAAATCTTACGTAGTATGGGCTATGGCTATAGTGTGGGGTGCTTTGTGTGCTCTCGTTGTATATGCGTCGTGCCGCCAGAGCATCCTCGCAGGCAGCAGTGCGTACAGCCCCTGTAGCCATAATCGCTTGAAGAATTGGCTATCAAGGATTAGGATGTCTCTAGTATGTGGGTCCAATTATGTCACCACATGTGGTGGCGTCGACCTTAGAGTGAGGATGGGGCAATTAAAGACTTAACTTCTATCAACACGAATGTGTGTTTCTGGGACGGACTTGAGGGGCTTACAGGCTCAGAGAGCATTGCAAGCTTGTTCAAACCGTTTATGTCGCTATTTCCCTATCGCTATGGAAGCGCTATGAGAAGGTCAGGCAGTCAGAAGTGGCTTGACCTGAGTCGCTTTCATTCTCTCAGTGATCAGGAAATTCTAGACAGTCTTCAGGCTGCTGCAAAGACACATCGTGCTTTTAGATGTGATGGCAGCACGATGTTTGTTGGGTTTCGCATCCCAGCTACGAGTCGCTATCATGATGTCGCTACAATTCAGGATATCAGGCTCGCTTTGAAGCGCATCGGCGTGACCCCTCGTCACTATCAGATGGAAGACGATTGGTATTTGTTCATCTATTTGAAATCGCCTGGTCGCTCATCTGAGTTACTAAATCAATTGCGCTATTGGTGCATTTTGCAAGGCTTGGTTGTCGGTCCTGACACCATCGAGATTTTGCCTTCCGACTCGCCTATTCCGTTTCCACTGCAAGGAAAATTTTTCTGGTTGAATGATAAGTGCCAATATCTTCTCCGTCGCGATGAAGTCAGTCTGGAAAAGGCACTTGCGTTCTTTCTTGATGATGCCAAGGCAAGCGCTTATGATGTCGAAGAACTGCATAATGCTCTCCGACGCACCGGTTCTTTTTTGAAGACAGTGTTAGAGCCTGCTGTTGAGAAGCAAGTCGCGGAGAAGCAAGACGTAGCGTCCGAGCTAGCTGCGGCGCAAGAAGAGCCGCTTGCTGAAGTTAAAGTCTTGCAATTTAGTACAACAGACAGTCATGTGGATAGCGACGCAATTGAGTTGCCTGACCCTGCTGATGTCGTCGACAATGTGATTTCAATTTCTTTTGACAGAGCTGCGACATCGAAATCCACGATTTCCAGTGCAGGAGATGAACCCCGCGCTGTGTCACCTCTAATGGAGCTGTTTGCCTCCCAGAGTATTGAATTAGTTAACACTGAAGAGATTGACGAAGAGGGGTCTCGCCTCGTGGTGTTTCACGACCCGGTGAACGTCACTCCACTTAATAATGAAGATAAGCAGGCTTTAGCCGAAATTGGTGCGCAATTGTTGCTGTTTCCGGTGCAAGAGTCCAGGGCTTCCGAGAAGACTGAAGTCGAGGCTCCAGCATCAAGTGGCAGTCGCCGTCGTCGCAAAGAAAGACGGCAGGAAGCACCATTTACGGGTGATTCGGTCGAGTAAAGGACCATCATTGTGCTAATCTAACTGTTTGGAAAGTGGCGCCGCCGCTAGCTCGATTTGAGCGGGCAAGTCTGGGGCATATAGCCTACGAGTTGACCATTCGCAGGTTGTGTGATGTCCGGCAAAGTTTTAATTCCTATTCTGGTATGCCTGTCTTTGTCCTTTGGAAACGCTTCGTTTAGCCTGGCTCGAGGTGACGGTGGCGAGCGTTTTGCCGGAATGGGTGGCGGCATGAAAGGCATTGGCGGAATGGGGGGCGGCATGAAGGGCATTGGTGGCATGGGCGGTGGCATGAAAGGCATTGGTGGCATGGGTGGCGGCATGAAAGGCGTCGGCGGAATGGGCGGCGGCTTCAAGGGTGTCGGCAGCGCTGGTGGCGGCTGGAACTATGGCAGTTATGGCGATACTGGTCGCTATGGCGAGTACAGCAGAAGATATGGCGAAAATAATCCACGTTATGGTGGAACCGAGGAGATGAATGAGAGCACCAGATATGGTGTTACTACAGGGCGATATGGAATGCCAGTTAATTCATATGATGATGAGAGTTTGTCTGCGAGATACAACCGAATTCAGCAATATTCAGGGCTTATGAATCGCATGTCTGCTGCAAGGCAAATGATGCCAGCTGAGTCTGGCATGATGAACCGAATGCGTGAACTTGAGCAAAACCCTCCCAGCAGCTTTAATCACATCTACGTTCCTTAATGTAATTCAGAAACATCAGTCGATTTGAATGGCTCAATTCGATTACGAGCCTTTATTTGCTCTTGCAGGCGTTTGCGAATTACATACCAAAAAAAGAGAAACCGCCCGAAGGCGGTTTCCTTACCAGTCCAATAAGATTTTGATTTGCGATTACTCTTCGAGATCTGCAGCCATCCATTCGCGCATTTCTTGATCCATTTCTTCGAGCATATCGTGGTCGATGAGACCTCTGCGCATTGCTTCGAAAATGGCTCTCGCTCTGGTGTTGTATACTTCAAGACCGGAGTTTTCGCGAGCGATCACATTCTGTCCTTTAAGTAGTTTGGCTTCCAGAATTGACACGCGGTTTTGAACTCCGCGCACCGACACATGTCTTCGTCGAGCAATTGCTTTGTCTGTCAAGCCAAGGCAGATGTCTACCAGTGTTTCATATTCGATGTCGGATAGAGACTCGTCTTTTTTGGTTAGGCGGCTCTTGATGTTTCGCACAACCGGGTCGATGTACGGATTATTGTGCTTCATGATGCAAGTTACGGCGTATTCGAATTTCTCATCGCTTTCACTTTTGAGAATATATCCATGAATGGCTTCATCTGGAAGAATTCTTGCAAGGTCGCGAACATAGATTTCACGATGATATTGCGACCAGAAAAGAATTTTTGTTGAAGGCATTCGGCTCCATATTTGTTGTGCTGCCTTAATACCATTAGTAAGTGGCATGGCAATGTCCATCACAATCATATCGGGAGCGTGTTCCAGCGCCAACCGTACACAGTCTTGACCGTTAACAGCCTCATGAATTTCACAATTGTCCGGGAATATTTTGCGCATGAGCTCAGAAGCATAGTTGCGCATCCCAGTTAAATCTTCAGCGATTATGATTACTGTTTTGTCTCTTTGCTGTTTGACACCAGTAGCTATGCTTTCTGCTACAGGAGTCTTACTGAAACTCAAAGTATTGAACATGCCCGATCACCTCGATAGCAGCCTGGAGTTTTTGACGACTCTCTAATCCCACCCGTGTACAGCAATCAAGCCCAGCTGCAAGATTTCTGTTTTGATGAATCATAACCAGCAATTCATCTCATGCTCCAACAATAGCGTCAGTATTGCCATTGCCATATGTATAAACACCGCTGGTTTGACTGAACAATTGAACAGTTAATCTGAATTCCTGAGAAGGGCTCAGGCTGTCGGAATATTGATCAAAGCGGGAATATACAGGAAGACCCTTTCAGGATAAAGAGATGGACGAGAATTCTTTTGAGACCATTGAGAACGAGTTGAGTCGGTTAAATAGCCAAACCGGTCAGAAATGAAAGGGTTATAGCGACAATGCGCGGGCGATTGCCTGAAAGGCAGTTTTGGGTGCTGGCGTTGCGAGCTGTTGTTTTGGAATTTCTAACCAGAATGTGCTGCCTCTTCCTGGACGGCTAGAGACTCCGATTTCGCCACCATATACATGAACGATTGATTTGCAGAGCGAGAGCCCGAGCCCATGACCATTGCTACCCTTATTACTCAGTTGGCTGTACTTTTGAAAGAGATTACTAGCTTCTTTTTTTTGTAATCCAGGTCCTTGATCGATTACTGACAGCTTTACTGTGTCTTTGAGAATATGGCTTGTGATTCTTACGCTTGAGTTTTCTGGCGCAAACTTAATTGCGTTAGATAACAGGTTCATCACAACTTGACTGATCTTTTGTTCGTCGGCGGCAACAGATGCTGCGCTGCACTCGTTGATTAGGTTTATGCGTTTTTTCTCTGCAAGGGCAGACAGTGTAATAACAGCACTGTCGACAATCCTGAGGAGTGAGCAGCTCTCTGTCTTTTCTCTTCTGGCTGAACAGGTTGGATTAGCTACTACAAACTGCTCGTCAATGAGCTCAATAACTTTGTTGATACCACTTCTTGCTCTGAGTAGTTGCTCTCGTGCTTTGTTGCTGAGTCGCTCATTCTCCAGGTTTTCGAAGCGCTCCAGAGATTCTAGTGACCGCTGCAGTGGTATGCTCAATTCTTCAGCTTGAGCCGATAGCTCTTGCAGTAAGTGTTTGTCCTGCTCTCCTGCATCAGAGTCTAGACGCAGTTTCGTCAAGTCTTTGGTGCACTTTAGTAGTTGATACGCACATTCTATTGTATGGTCCATGTCATCTCTTACGGTTTGCATGGCTTCAAAAGCTTCGTCTGAGAGGTCCACATGATATTCTTCGAGAAGATCAATCGACACTTGTGCTGACATGAGTGGAGACTTCAGGTCGTGAGCTGTGGTTTCGATTGCTGTTTGGCTCGGCTCGAAAGAATTTGCAGGCGTGTGCGGGGCAACAATGTCGACCTTTCCGATGTAGCTGCTAAGGCTGAGTTCGAGCCCAAAAACAGTTGGTGTGAGAACCTCATTGAATGAGGCGAGAAGCTCGCGATCGACTTCGGTCATTTTTACAATCGTGATTATCTCTTGTTTGCTTCTGTCGGCATTTTTTGATCTCGAGAATGACTCTACTTCTGATGCCCACGGTAATTCCAAAAGCTGACGACTGTTCAAAACGACAATTCGTTTGTCGCCCTCTAGATGTTCTTCTATGTTGCCAGCATTGATGTCCGCAATCAACGCAGCGATGCTTGTGTCAGAGAATAATTTCTCTGCGATTTCTGTGAGAGAATCGTCATGCTTTACGAGGTAGGTAGAACGTTTGTATTGGCTCGAATGTGTTGAAGCTAAACCTGTTTGTGTGATTTCTTCTTGGCTTAGTTCGCCGAGTTGCTCTTGTCTCCTGTTTTTTGCAATTCCTGCGGATGCTATAGCAAAACCAAGTGCCAGCTCCAGCCCGGTTAGATAACGGCGTTCGCAGACGAATCGCATTTTAAGTGGTTCTAGAACTTCTGATTTGGTCTCGTTTTTTCCATTAATGCCAATCGGGTAAAGCCCAAGCGGTCCGTCTTGTTTTAGGTTGGGTTTGCCTGTCCAGTGCATTGAGGCAGACCACGGGCTGATTTTGTTATCGCTAAATGTGTGTGTTGAAATCATGTGCGACAAGTTGCTTTGTGCTTTAGCATCAAAGGGAACGATTGCCTGTGGCGCTCTTGGACTGACATGGGTGTTAGCGATCGCTATTCCGATTGTCGAAAATCTGGTGAGCGGTAAGGCGAAATTTGTAGAGAAACTACGCGATTCAGAAGCCGATGGGCTCGAGCCAAAGATGGCTTTGCTAGATATTTTTTGTTCAGGTAATGTACCTGATCTGTTAGTCGTATTTTGTATCGTAGTTTCAAAAATTCTTCCAGCGACAGAACCTTCGAAAGTGCGGGCAGACGATGCAAAATTGCTGATTGTGGAGAGTGATTGTAAGTTCGCTAATTCTGGTTTTGCGATCAAGATTGCGTTGAGTTCTCTCTTGGCTGATGAGAAATTCGTTTCTGAATTGAGAATTGCAGAAGGCGCCTGGCTTATTTTGGCAATTGGAAAGAATGAAGAAGTGACGGGTGAAAACGCAGCAATGGATTCTTTTCCGATGATCTGAGTGCTTCTGGAGATTGATTTGAAATCTTGCTCAGATGCGTTTGCCCGGATTTCTGTGGGCGATTTGTATGCATATATTGATTCTTGCGCACTTTTGAAAGTTCCGGCAATAGTGCCACCTACTGTCGGTTTGCTTGAATCGTTAGGCAATTCAATTGATGTACGCATCAATTGGAGGGATGAAACTCTAGTGTTGTTTGCATTTAATGCTTCATTGCGTAAAGCGGCGGTTGATTGAGCAGCGTTAACGACGGCGACTTTTTCAACCAACTCTTGTGCTGATGCTGTTCTGAATTCGCGTTTTTCAGCTGTGCCTGTGACCGATGCGGTTGCTTTTGCGTCTTGCTTTTCAGTATTGATCTGTGCTGGTTGTGTTTTCGTTTCCTGGCTTTTCTTGCCACTCTCATCAGGTTTGGGGCTGTACTTTTCCGATGAAGAGTTGAATGAAGCGGTCGGAAGTTTGAAGTATTGCGAGTTCAGATTTGGTTCTGAAACTGGTTTCGTTTTCTCTGTTACTGCTTCCGTCTCTCTGAATTTCTGCGGGGGCGAATTGTTTTTTCCGAGTTCGAGCTTTGGCTCTTGCTGGAAAGTGGTGCTCGTTCTGGCTAAAGTATTTATGGAAAGAGGAGCGGCTGGAGTTGTTGAGTCAACCTTCACAGGTTCGACTGTTCTTGCTGGACTTTGCGCAGGAGTCTCTTTTGCTGAATTGTCTGAAAGCCCTAGTTGTTGTATGACGAATTTGTGCGCAGTGTCAGCTTGTTGCGCTGCCTTTGCGAGACCAGGGTCGGGCTCAGGAGCTTTTGGCTCAGTCCATTTGATGCCTGTATTCTCATCTTTTTTGCCGACGCGGTTTGCGGACGAATTTGAATCTTCCGTGCTTGTTAATTGTTGCACGACGAACTTGTGGGCTGTTTCGCCTTGTTGCATGGCTCTGGCGAGACCAGGGTCAGGCTCAGGTGTCTTCGGAGCGTCCCACTTTATTCCAGTGTCATTTCTTTTTGAAGCTTCAGGGGGCGTCGGATTCGGTTCAGTTGCAGCCAACTGTGCCACCACAAATTTGTGGGCTGTTTCGCCTTGTTGCATGGCTCTGGCGAGACCAGGGTCAGGCTCAGGTGCTTTTGGTTCTTGCCATGTGATGCCCGAAGAGTCTTGTTTTTTCGCTTTGGGTTGAGTTTGTGAATTTGAATCGTCAGTGATAGCTAGCTGTGCCACCACAAATTTGTGGGCTGTTTCGCCCTGTTGCATGGCTCGGGCGAGTCCAGGGTCAGGCTCAGGTGCTTTAGGTTCTTGCCATGTGATGCCCGATGAGTCTTGTTTTTTCGCTTTGGGTTGAGTTTGTGAATTTGAATCGTCAGTGATAGCTAGCTGTGCCACCACGAAGTTGTGAGCGGAAGCGCCGTTCTGCATGGCTCTGGCGAGTCCCGGGTCGGGCTCAGGTGCTTTTGGTTCCTGCCATGTGATGCCCGAAGAGTCTTGCTTTTTTGCCTGGGGTTGAGTTTGCGAAGTTGAATCATCAGATAGGGTTAGCTGCTGAACCACGAATTTATGGGCGGATTCGCTGTCTTGTATCGCTTTTGCGAGTCCCGGGTCGGGCTCAGGCGCTTTTGGTTCCTGCCATGTGATGCCTGATGAGTCTTCCTTTTTCGCCTGGGGTTGAGTTTGCGAAGTTGAATCATCAGATAGGGTTAGCTGCTGAACCACGAATTTATGGGCTGATTCGCCGTCTTGAATCGCTTTCGCGAGACCGGCATCGGGCTCAGGTGTTTTTGGTTCTTGCCATTTTATTTCACTAGCAGGTTCGAATTTTGCCGCGATGATTCTATTTTGACCAACGGCATCTTCCTTAAGCGCGAGTTGGCTCGCAATGAAATTATGAGCTGTCTCGCTCTTCTTTATGGCGCTGGCAAGTCCTGGGTCAGCCTCGGGGGTTTTGGGTTCTTCCCAGCGGATGCCGGCGGCATCCACTCTTGGTGCAACTGAGGCAGCTGGCTTAGGTTTGTCTTTATCCGCTAGTTGACTGGCTATGAATTCGCGTGCAGATACGCTTTGTTTGCTTGCTTTGTTCAGCCCTGCATCTGGCTCAGGCGACTTCGGAGATTCCCACACAATTGTCTCTGTCTTTCCAGAACATTGCTGTGTTGAGGAGGAATCAGTCTTTGTTTCAGTTGAGGATTGTGTGCCGGCGCCATCACTTGACTCACCATGAACAGGCGAAGTCCGCTCATGATAGATCTGTTCCTGCAAAGGATTTTGACTAGAAAGGCTGCACTCAGGCGATTTCTTATCGCCCTCGGTCAAAGCCTGGCTTTCGGTCATTTTTTTCAACCCTATTCATGTGGTGGCAGACATGAATTAACCTGATTTAATTGTATGATTCAGTTGTCATTTTCTGAGTGGGCAATTAAACCGAGTTGCTTGCAGGACAATGCAATCCACCCTGCACTATTGAACAGTTGAACCTATGTGTCAGCAGTCTCGCTGGTTTTGCGAGAAGAGTAACTCAGTACGCTAAAAATTGCGCACAGTGCCAGTGCAATGAAAATTGGATTCGGAATCATTTTTTGGCGCATCAGCATGCTGTAGTGCACCAGAACAAAGACGGGCGTACTGAGAAACAAGCAGAGAATAATCAAGAAACCGCGCGCTGCTTCTGCTGTTTTGCTTCTATCAGAACGACAAAACATACTCAAAATGTATGGCAAGAGCAAAAGCAAATCGTAATCGTGGCAATGTAGGGCCGTGACTAGCCCTACAGGTAACGCGAGCTGCAGTAAGCCTTCTTCGAAATTCAAGTTGCGTTTACGCCACGCTTCGTAGGCGATTTTTGCCAGTGCCACCACTAGAACAATTGTGCTCATCAGATTCACGCTTGATTGCTCTAGAAATGGTATGCGCAATAGCTGACCGCGCACTGTGGCTCCCAGTTCTGGTTGCATAAACTGCGTATGAGTTGCGCTGTCCTTGAGTAGAAGAAAGTAATTTGAATATCCATCAAAACCAATCATCGCTACGGAAATCAGCAAGAGTATTGAACCACAAAGCACTGTACTGGCTATTAACTTGAAGCGCCGAGAAAACAGTCCGTATACCAATAAGGGGAATAGTTCCTGTGGTTTCAACAACATTATTGCCAGTGAGGCACCAGCGGCGATATCATTCTTTTTGCTCAAGAAACACAATGTGCAACTAAGAGAAAGCAATAGATATGGTGCCAGCTGCGCTATCTTCAGAGACTCAAACGCTGGTGCGCTGGCGCAAAGAAGTGTGGCAAGCCAGATTTTGCTGCTCGCTTTCAGTTTGAAGTGCTTGCCCAGAATTATCACGGAAGCAATTAGCGATGCAATTGAACTGAGCAAAAAGAGAAGATAGGACTGCATCGGCGGCAGGAATCCGAGAGGCGTAATCAGGGGCGTGGCAAATGGCGGAATGTAATAACCGATGCCGCGACTTTCAAGTTGAGGGAAATCTTGATGTTGAGCTTCGAATAATTTGTCGAGAACATAAATTTGGCTGCCGTGGCCTTCTCGAATCATCCTGGCGACCGAATAATACTCAGGAAAGTCGCTTAATTTTCCGAACGAACCTTGAGAACCCAGGAGGGCGGCAGCCGGCATCGTAGCTGCAATTATGAGCGACAGAATGGCGAAAACGAAGTCTATGCGCTCTTTTCGCGCCTTTCGCTTCTGTTGGGCATCGTCACTGTTGACAGGCTTTTCCAAGTGGCTTGCATTTCCGAATCTTACGGACTTAGTTTACTCCCTGAACCTTTAGCGCAGGACAGGCATATGACGGCTTACAATAATAGAAGCCAAATTTGGTTGAAAAGGAGTAGCAGGTGCCCCAGGAAGAAGCGACTGACCGCAAAAAGGCTTGTATGCTTTGTGGCAAAGAGTTTCCCGGTAATCTGGAAACATGTCCAGACGATGGGACTCTCCTGACGCCAATGTCCCGTGAGCCTAGAGTAGGCGACATTTTTGCCGATCGCTATGAGATTTTAGGAATCATAGGCGATGGCGGCATGGGCAAAGTATACAAAGCTCGGCACAACCTGATGAAAAGGGTTGTGGCAATCAAGATGCTGCTGCCGCACCTCGTTCAAAACGCTGCTGCTTTGAAACGTTTCACCCAGGAAGCTCAAGCTGCCAGTGCGCTCAAGCATCCGCACATTTTGTATGTTCATGACTTTGGTATCTCTGACCAGGGTATTCCCTACCTGGTCATGGACTATCTTGAAGGCATCAATCTCTCAACTCTATTGCAGGAACAGGGCAGCCTGCCCGAAAGCAGAGCTATTCCGATTTTCATTCAGGCGTGTTCGGCTCTTGCCCATGCTCACAGCAAAGGCGTGATTCACCGCGACATCAAGCCTGCGAACATCATGTTGATCGAGTACGAGGGACAGCAAGATTACTTGCAAATTGTTGATTTCGGCATTGCTAAACTTTTGCAGCCAGATGGCGCTGAGCAGCTTACTCACACGGGTGAGGTGTTTGGCAGTCCGCTGTACATGAGCCCTGAGCAATGCAGAGGTAAAGACCTCGATGCTCGTTCCGATATTTATTCATTAGGTTGCGTGCTGTATCGCTCTGTCACTGGGCGCCCGGTGTTTGGTGGGCGAGATGCGATGGAATGCATGTACAAGCAAGTGAATGATAGCCCGTCGCGCTTCTCTGATGTTTGCCCTGAACTTGGCATTTCAGAGGGGCTAGAGTCTGCTGTGTTTAAGGCGATTGCGAAGGAACCTGAAGATCGGTTTCAGACAATGCCTCAATTTAAGGAAGCATTAGAAGCTGTTCGCGGTGTCTTTCCACCTGTGCACAAAATATTTTCTGTGCCACCGGAATCTGAAAATGTAGTAGAGCTAGACGCCGTAACTGACAGGTGGGCGCAGCAAGCTGGACAAACTCAGTTCGCTGGTGCACCTGCGAAGCCGTCGGAGAGCCACTCCGGCGCGGGGTCTGCTTCCGGTTCTAGCAATGCTGCGTCTGCTGGAACAGCTTCCGCTGCGAATAGTGCTGCTAACGCCGATAGTGCTGCTAACGCCGATAGTGCTGCGTCTGCTGTTTCTAGTTCGAGTAATGCTTTGCCGGGTGCATCAGGTTCTTCACCTGCTATGTCTGGAAACGCACCGACGATGGAAGGTTCTGCACCAACGATGGAAGGCGCCCCGCCAGCCATGTCGGGCTCGATGCCTGCAATCGCAGGCAATGCAGCAGATTCCATTGCGAGTACTTCTGGTGCGACGAATTTAGAGCATACTGTTGCAAGCAATTCTGGCGCTCATCCAGCCGAGCAGCAAATTGCAAGTGCATCTGCGTTGAACTCAGAGACATCACTTGCCTTCGACCCTAAGGGCGCGCCAGCGGCTTCTGATGAGAAAGAAGATGTTTCGTTGTCTTCATCTTCTTCGTCATCGAATGGCTCAATTTCCGGTGCATCTTCAGCAAGCTCTCAGCAGTCAACATCGGTAAATTCTCCGGACTCGTCATCCTCTTCGTCCCACAGTGGAGCGCAATCCGCGAGCCTTTCCGAAAAGCCAGAGCGAACTGAACCAGGCATCAACAAGAATGCTCTGATTGCAGGTGTAGTAATTTTTGCGGTAATCATTCTGGGTGTCGCAGTGATTTCCATGAGTGGAAAACACGATGACAAGCCGCCTGTGCCGGGAGGCAGTACGACTGCTGTCGCCACTTCTACTGACACAGGTTCCGCCTCAGGTCTTACAAACGAGGCTACTGTGCAGGTTAAGCAAGGTGATTATCAGAGCGCAGAGCAGACTTTGAAAAAAGCTGTGACTGAAGCAGATAATGACGAAGAACTTCTCACCGTGTTGCCGCAACAAGCAAAGGTACTTGAGGAAGCTGGTAAATACCAGGCTGCGCAAGATGCACTTAACAAAGTTCTGGACATTCAGAAAAAGAAAAAAACGAGCAAGTATGACGTTGCTCGCACGAAGTCTAGAATTGCAATTGATATGCTAGCTGAAGGAGAAGACCCGGACAAAGCGGCTCCCCTCCTGGCGGAGGCTCAAAGTGCTCTATCTGCTGCGCCAGAAGAAGAAAAGTTAGGGCTTTCAGAGGTCTATTACGGGCTATCGAAAATAGCGCTGCGTAAGAAAGATTTTGCCAAGGCAATTCAGGACTTGAGTGCTGCGATTGATCGAAGAACAAAGGTCTCTGGTCCAGAGTCTGCTGAGTTGATTCCGTACATGCAAGGTCTCGCGGAAGTCTATATTCTTCAGGGCAAACTTGCTGAGGCTGATAGCACTTTGAATAGTGTTTTGACTATTGCAAACAAGCTTTATGGAGAGGACTCTGCACAGGCTGCGGATGCGTACAAGGTTCAAGCAGTAATAAGAATCAAAAAACACAAGCTCAAAGATGCCGAACCACTCTTGACGAAATCTCTGGCGATAAAATCGAAAGACTTCGGTGCCGATAGTTTAGCTGCAGCAGAAGTACAGGCAACGCTTGCAATGTTGTATTTTGCTGAGGGCAAGTATAAGTTGGCGGAACCTTTGTGCAAGCAATCGCTAGATGCACGCACTCGCGAACTTGGTGCTGATTCTGCCCAGGCTGTTCGCAGCAAAGAGTTGTACCAGGCGATTCAAGCTCGAATGAAGGGCAGAAGATAGTTCGCTTTGGAGAAGGCATAGTGAGCAACGACACTGTTAAAACAGAGGATAAAAAGGAAGCCGAAGGCGAGTATTTCTTCATTGAAGAGAGCAGCAAGCTTTCAGAGTCCAAAATTTGGACGCTGCTTGAGCAGTACTATCAAGCGTCGAGCATTTCTGCCTGGAATCAAATTCCGTTTTATCCTACAAGCAACCCTTTCATCGCTGAAGCGTATGCCGATGTTATCTTGAATTTTATTCTCGACTATCGTGAAAAATTAGACTTTAGCAAGCCGCTGTATGTGCTGGAAATGGCTGCGGGCACAGGCTGCTTCAGCTTCTACCTGCTAAGAGAATTGCGCAAGCGCAAGGAGAGTTTCGAGCTGCTTCGTAAAGTCAACCTGCAATACGTTATGGTTGATTTCACAGCAGACAACCCTGCGAATTGGAAGCAAAATGATAAGTTAAAGAGTTTCCGAGACGAAGGGTGGCTTCAGTTTGGAGTGTTCAAGCCGCTAGATGATGCTTTCGTATTGAGCTGTCCAGATGATAATTCAGCTCCAGAGCAAATTCTAAACTCTGAACTTTGTTCGGCGAATCCACTGATCGCAATTGCCAACTACTTTTTTGATTCAATCAAACAAGATGCATTTCAAATTCAGTCAAGACAGCTTACAGAAGTGCGGCAGCGCTTCCAATGCAAGCGCGAATCTGAAAATCCGGACGAAGTCAAATTTGAGTCGATGCGGAAAACTGGTACCGAATCCTATCATGATGTCTCGCGTGATTATTACAGTGATGCCCGCCTGAACAACGTTTTGAAGAGCTATTGCAGAGACTTTGAAAATGCCAGCATTCTCTTTCCACTGGGGGCTTTTTCTGTCATTTCAAATTTGCTGAAGATTTCTTCGGACAACCTTTTGCTGATTTCTTCTGACAAAGGGTTCACCGATCGAAACTACGTGAAAGGTCGACGCGAACAGCCGTTTGTGGCACATCACGGCATATTCTCGTATTCTGTGAACTATGATGCGATTCGTCGTTACTTTGAAGAACTCGGCGGCACCAGTCTTAATACCACTGATGATAATCTGTCTGTGTCGAGTTCTGTAAATTTCTTGCTGAAGGACAAAGAGAATCCGCTTGAACACTCGAAGTTCTTCTTCAAAGATAAGATGGATCGTCAAAATCTTGCAAACTATCTGTATTTTATGCAGGACCTTTTGACTGATGTAGAGCCTAAAAAATCTAACGAGCTACTTCGTTCGTGTATGGGCTATATTCAGCTCTGCAATTATGATCCGATAGTCTTTTGTCTTGCTGCTCCACGCATTTATTTCTCGCTTGAGACAATCACCAGCACGCAAGCAGAGCACCTTCTTCTTGTTATAGAAAAGGTGAAAGAGAACTTCTATTCTGTTCAACAACAATATGATGTTTTCTATTGGATTGGCAGAATTTACTACGGAATGAGCAGGCTTGATGACGCCCTGAAATCATTTGCTGACTCTATGCTTACTTTCGGAGAGAGCAGTTCAGCACTCTATTACATCGCTGCTTGTTATGAAGTCAAAAAAGACTTTAAGACTGCTCTTCGATATTACAAAGACACACTGCGGCTTGAGCCAGATTGCGAATTCACCAAGAGTGGCATTTTGCGTGTTGAAGCTGCGATTGAAGAAAAGAAGAAATAGCCATAGGCTCAGGCTTGCTCTATTCCGATCAACGTGCGTAATGAAATACCGCATAATCTCCTGCCGGTAAATATTGAAGCGTAATTTTGGCTTCTCCGTGTTTTCCAATTTTTACTGTGCGATTTTTATAAGGAAGATAGATCTGCACTCGCTTAATGCCCAGCTGCTGGAAGCTCACCTGCTGCTGCCTTTTGCGAGCAGAATGAACGGTAGCGCAGAGCATAAACAAGCACAATTATCAGGCAGGCGATGGGAATCACGAATGAGTAGCGAATTGCCTGGTCGGTCGGAAATTTCATTGTAATTGCGAAAAGGTCTATCAAGGCAGCTTGTGAATATGAGCCCGCGGCACCACCCAAGATTGCCATAATTAGCCCTGCAGCACCGAGTTTTACCTCAGGGCCAAGGTCGCGTAGTGCAATTCCGTAAATGGTCGGAAACATCAAAGACATGCATGCAGACACAAGCACCAGTGATGCCACGCCTGACCAGCCCGGTAAGAATATGGCGCCCAGTGTGAGTATTATTCCTGCCAGAGCTAGTGTTGCCATCATTGAAGCCGGGTTGAATTTCCGCATCAAAGCAGTGCACACCATTCGGGCGAAAGTAAATACGAGCATTGAAGCCATCAAGCTGTACCATGCGTCTGCTTCGCTCATGCCAGGAATTAACTTGCCGTCAACAACTGAAAAAATGGCAGCTTCTCGTGTGTATTTGATGATGAATGTCCAGATTGCAACCTGTAGTCCGACATAAAAGAATTGCGATAGCACTCCGCCTGTGTAACGTGAATTTGAAAGCAGGCGCTTCAGTGACTGCCCCAGCGGCGGACTTTCCTGTGTGTCACGTCCGTCTGGCATGCGTTTGACGCACATTGTAATGATCATGATTATAGTTATGAGCACCGTGACGCCATACGGAATTGCTAGCCAAAATAGTTCATGCGACATCACCTGCTGAGCCATCGCAGCGTCCCAGGTTTTGCGCACCGAAGCTTCAGCAGCATTGAGATTGCTGAGTATGAGTACTTTCGCAACAAACAAGCCGAGCAGGCATCCTATAGGGTTGATGGTCTGCGCAAGATTCAAGCGGCGAACAGCAGTTTCTTCAGGTCCCATTGCAATTACATATGGATTGCAGCTGGTTTCCAAAATTGAAAGACCGCTTGCAAGTACGCAAATTGCCATCAAAAGCGGTGAAAAAGACATCGATGATGCTGCTGGAACGAATGCACCTGCTCCTATGCACAAAAGCGTGAGCCCCAAAACCACACCGGTTTTGTAGTTGCGCATTTTGATGAGGAAGGCTGCCGGAAAAGAGAGCAGCGCGTAAGATGCGTAGTTAACGACCTGAATCAACGAAGATTGGCTTGTGTCAATACTGAATATTTTCTGCACGGCGGGAACAAGTGTGTCCGTCATCATATTGACCATGCCCCAGAGTCCAAAACACGAGGTTACAAGAACGAATGCAACGAGATTTTCTCGCGGCACAATGCCTGACGTGTTTTGAGAGCTGCTTGCTGCCTTAAGAGCCATTAAAGAAACTGTCGATTTGGGTCCTTAAGCATAGCAGAACCCTGCCACAAGCGCGATTCACAAGCGTGTCGTATTCAGGCGGAAGCTCAAACGGGTCAAGATGTATATAATCCTTCCATGATATTGACGGGCAGGGCTTGTCATCGCTCTGGGGGAGAACTGTATGCAAAAGGTAATGCACAAATTCACAACGTGCTTGTGGTTCGATAACGACGCAAAAGAAGCGATGGAATTTTATGCTTCTGTTTTCGACAATGCAAAGGTTAGTTCAATTGCATACTATGGCGAGGCAGGACATGAAATTCATCATCGGGAAAAGGGCTCAGTGATGACGGTTCGGCTTGAACTTGGGGGAATGGAAATCTTGGGTTTGAATGGTGGACCCATGTTCAAAATCAATCCTTCAATTTCTTTCTATGTCACATGCAAATCGCCGCAAGAAGTTGAGCATTTGTTTGAAAAGCTGTCGGACGGGGGGCAAGTTATGATGCCGCTCGACAAATATCCGTTCAGTGAAAAATACGCATGGGTTCAAGACAAATTTGGAGTCTCGTGGCAGCTTAATTTCACCGATAAGACAAGCCAGAAAATTTCTCCATGTCTGATGTTTACCGGCAAGCAGTCTGGTCGCGCTGCCGATGCTATCGCGTTTTACAATTCAATATTTAAGAACTCGAGTGTTGATTACATGGTCAAATACGAAGAGGGAGAACCTGCGGCAGGTACCGTGAAGCATGCTGCTTTCAAGCTCGACGGGCAGCAGTTTATCGCGATGGACAGCCCGATAGAGCATGGGTTTGATTTCAGTTTTTCCACTTCATTTATGGTCAATTGTGATACACAAGAAGAAATTGACGAAATGTGGGAAAGGTTGCAGGCTGATGGAGGCTTTCCTTCAGAGTGCGGTTGGCTCTGCGACAAGTTTGGTGTTCCATGGCAAGTCGTTCCCGCAATACTTGAAAAAATGGTCACTGATAAAGATGATGCGAAGAGAGAAAAAGTCCTTGCATGCATCATGGAAAGCAAGAAACTTGAAATTGCAAAACTGGAAGCAGCGTTTCATAGCTAAGCAATAACAAGACTTAGATTCCACAATAACACTGATGTTCTTGCGTTCGTAAGATCCTTGCAGCCCGCAAGGATCTTCACCTCCGGTGATGCCAGGGCTTTTGTTTGTTTTTCAACTTAAACGAAATGGGTAAGGTTCATTCCAGCCTTAAGGTGAGTTTTTCATTGAATCCAAATCAAAATCGTTCATAAGCTGGACCTTCCCATAAATTAGGACCTTGGGGGACGTTCGGGTTAAAACCAAATCTATCTAAATTGAGCCCGAAGGTAACAGCAAGCTAAGCGCAACTGCTTGGGAACCATATCCCGATTCCATGCGCCTCTTAAGAAGTTCAGAACGGACAAAAGATGGGAATTTGCCCACAGGCGGGCACTTTTAAGGATTAAAAATGGTCATGTTGGGGTAAGATACTTAGAACGAAGAACTAGATGTCGAAGATCATGAACAGTAAGGACCAACATTCAGAACAGTGGCTTGACGAAGCAATCCATCACCTTGCACAGCAGTGTCAGGAAGCAGCAAGCTGCGGCAAAGAGGAGTATAACGCTCCTTCTTATCAGGCTTTCGCTGTAGCAAAGGATCTGTTGACGGAACTGCAGAAAGCAGAGAAGCCACAGATAACTGTCACTCAAGACGGTGAAATCGTTTTGAATTGGGAACACGCTGGCGACAAATTCAAGGCAATAGTGCGATGCGATGGTTGTGTTGCGCATTATCAAAATAAGCGAGCCGTTGCCCATGATGTCTTTGCAAATAGGCTAACATCCGTTCCAGCATAACGGAGTGCAGGATGTCCGACGATGATGTATTGAAGTCGTCAGATATGCTTGTTCGTGCTTTGGTTCGGTTGCACAGCCAGTTAAAATTGCGCAAGCCGAAGGACGAAGAAGATTTTCTGCGCAAGAAAAACTGGCGAAAGACGGGTTTGCCCGAAAACGGCTTGTCGACCTTTCGAAAGAAGAAGTTTGCAAACACGAAAGCTGTCTACGATAGGCTAGGGATTCCGCTGCCGGTCGGACTGGCAGAGTGCGCTGTTGGAAAACTGGAAGCAAAAGGGCTCAAGCTAATAGTTGACGGAGCAGCCAAAGACCACGTTTCCGTTAGATGCCCAGAATGCGACATGAAGAAGGCGCGCCCAGGCAATACGAGAGACCTGACAGATGTCTGCAAGCCTACACAGGCAACCGATTACAATTCCTGTCCATTTTTTTGATGTTGACAGTTACGACCTGGAGCCGGAGTTTGCAGTGATAGACGAACCGGCAGTGCGCAATTAAAGAAGTAAAAACTGAAAGCAATCTATCTCTTGCATTCGATACCCAGTCTTTATCCCTCTGTCAGAGTGAATTATCTTGCCTTCGGAAATAAAAAATAGCTCGCCATATCCGTGGCAACGAAGATCGTCCTTTTCGAGCAAATCGACGAAGTCTGGATTTTCAGAATCAAAAAAGTAAATATCAATCGGTAGGTGAGAATCGTCTAGCACCTTGGATACGGTTTGCAAGAAAGATATTAGCGCCTGAGTAGATGGACCGTCGCAAGCGAACCTGGCCAGTCCGCAAGATTTTCAATTTGCTTGAAGCGTGTTCGCGAGAGTGATTTACGGGGTTATCTGGAATAATAATCGGAGTTCACCTCGCTTGATTGCGTTCGAATAATAGAATGTACGTTTTGCTCAGACGCTTCTGCAATGATAGACAAGATATTTTTCAGCCTTTTGATTTCCCTGTTTTTTTGCGCCCTCGTTAGCGAGCGAAGTTCCGCTCAGGGCAGCAGTTCCAGCGCAACAGAGAATTCAAAACAAGACGAAGGGATTAGGGGCTGCATTATCAGAAAATCCGAAAATGCGGAACTCGCAAACGAAAAATCATGTTTGAATTTAAGCTCTGGTGAAATTCTCGTGTTTGCGGAAAAGCAAACGGAACTGTGTGCAAATCAATACAAGCTGCTCCTCAAGAAAGGCACCATTGCTCTGATTAGTCACGAGAAGCAAGAAGTTGTAAAAGTGCGAAATATGTTTGAGGAGAAACGTGCGTCGACCAAGGTCTGCATAAAGCAAAAAGTATTAAATCTAAGTTCCGGCGAAGAGATAGTGATAGCGCCCAATGAAAGCGCGTTGCATGCGGCGATGAGCAAGGATATGTTGATACGACGCAACTCGAATTTGTACAACCTATCATCGGGTGGAATCCTTGTCCACTCAGAGTTTCTGCCTGCAAGCTTGATTAAGCAAAACACCATCCTGAATAAACTCGCGCATTGCCCTAATAAGCAAGACAAGGTATTGTATGGGAAGATACTCAAGATGGCTGCCTGCTTGGGGCACGCCACAAGCGGTCATGGAAATTACTCTGTTCTGACTGAGTAAGTGGGGAATAAATGGCGAAGAAAGACTATGCATTTCTTTTGGCTTTAACTCTGCTCTGCGGAATTTCGCCGAGCTCACTGGCGCAAGGAATAACTCTGAATTCGACACCTTCAGGAAGCATTACAGTACATGGTCCGACCGCGGGAAGTATTACATTGCCAGGTGGCACGACAATCACACTGCCAGGAGGATCCACTGCCCATCCAACCGGTGGCGGTGTCGTGAACGCATCCTCTGGTGGCGGTGCCCTCGTGAACACATCCTTTGGTGGCGCTGTCGTCGTGAACACACCCTTTGGTGGCGCTGTCGTGAACACACCCTTTGGTGGCGGCGTCCTGAACACGCCCTCTGGTGGCGGCGTCTTGAACACGCCCTTTGGTGGTGGTGGGTCTGTCCCGGGCGTAACCATTTTAAGTCCAAGCTCAAACTCATTGACTACCGCGGGCTCGCTTCACGTTGCTGCTCTCAGCTCCGGTAGTTTCACGTTAATATCAACCAATACCTCCTTAGCGCCTTCAATCGGGAGCGCTGGTATTACAGCTCCGGTGCCGGTTCAAAACATAGCGCCCGTTCCGACGGCGATCAGTGTGCCGACCATGCCACCACAATCAGCACCAACAGCGCCATCATTTACAAATCCAAATTTCGAGAAAGCAGGCTTTGGCACAGTCGCTCCTTCAGATCTGATTCGCTATTCTGTAGTGATCAACAAGAAAGCGAAGCCTAGATCAGCTGCATTGTCAATGGTTTCACTGGGCGACCTTTTGAAGCGCCCGCGACCAACAATCGAAGTTGAACAACCATAAATCACTGGCGCAATCGCAAGATTGCCAGCCGGATTTTGATTCAATGCCAAACTCCAATTACACTTGCGCCTAATCAAGTCCGGTCCGGAACTAGGGTCATCATCGCAATTGCAACTGAAGGTTGTGATTTTTGTCAGTTAAAGCAAGAACTCTTTGTCCTATGCCTCTCAGCGGCTTACTATAATGCTTTTCATCGTCATACCCGATTACAACGTAAGCTTGACTGTCGGAACTTACTCCATAAGCTATTCTTCCGGGGGTGGATAGTTCTAAAATTTGCTGCAGGTCACCCTTCAGGATCTGATCAACTTTCGGTGCATCAATGGTGAACAAATAATTAGTGTTTTTGGACAAGGGATTTTCTGGAAAATGTCCATTTCTTGAACATAGTGATTCCTTCACTACCTCCGCGGATAATGGAAAGTGTCCGGAATGCCGCAGTGCGTAAGATTCAATGCATGTTTGAACTTGCCTCATACAATTCCGTGCTTGGCTTTGCTGGGAGGTGTGTTTTTCGCCAGAGAATTCAACAAAAGCAGCGAGAAAAGTAAATAGCACAAGACCAACAATTAAAGCAAACCCGAAAGCCTTAATCTCAGAACGCATAATTTTGCCGAACCTCTACATGGATTCTATTTTATATAACCTAGCGCATTGGTTTTCATGCCGCAAGGTACATGTTGTGGAGGTCACCGTTTTTTGAACGGTCTGAGATGCAGCTAGGGCCTTTTTGCCATCTTTATTTGAACCGCTTTGTTTTACTACATACCTGCCTACAGGTTTTCCGAATTTCTACGCATTCTTTGTGCAATCAAAGACCGTGAAGGATCGTCACCGCAATGAGTCTGACTTCTTTATCAATTTAGTTGCAGTGGCTTTGCCTGCGGGTTTGGAGGTCTTGGAGCGAGATTTGGAAGCAATTGTTTTGCTTGTCGGCTTTGCTGCTTTTGAGAGTGATGTGGTAGCGGTCTGCTTTGCTGTCTTTTTACTGGTTTTGGCTGTGGCAGATTTGTCAGCGCCTTTTGCTGCAGGCTTGCGGGTGATGGTCTTGCCTGTTGTTTGACCTTCCTCTGCCAGATCTGTCTCTAACATTTGCTTCGCTAGTTTCTTTGGTGCTATCAAGTAATAACTTTCGCGGACAAGTTTTCGTACTTCTTGCCAGTCTTGTGTTTTCTCCAGAGTCATTGATACCCAGCCTTTGTGCCCTACATAAGGTGCCGGGCAAAATCGCGGATCTTGAATGATTGCCTGAGCGTGACCCATCTCAAGTTTGAAGCCAATTTTGCTCTCACCTTTTTCGTCATTAAAGCCGCAGAATATCTTATCTTTTACCCGGAAATGTGGGTTGCCCCAGGTCATTGTTTCTGTTGTTTCCGGCAGTTCAAGGCAAATTTTTCGCACATTCTTCAATGCTGTTTGACTTGATGCTGAGGCTGTTTTTGCCATGGTTCAATTCCTTCGGTGTTCTGGTTTTATTCTTGTACGAAGTTTTTATTCCTAGATGCAACACGATTGTCGCACGGATCTTCTCGCGATGATCAGCTCTTCTCGCGTGATCAGTCCTTCGAGCATGCTGCATTGCAAAATATCGTTTGAGAGATTCAGTTTCTGCAGTTGAGTATCAGCTGTGGGTTCTCAACCAGCGACACTGCTTCGACTTTGTCCTCGAATTTTGGGTATAGTCCACGTATATCAGTGACGGAGAACGAGGCGTGCGTAAATCAAGACCTATGGCATTCGCAGTTCTATTAACATACGGTTTGCTCGCGCTTACGCAATGCTCTGCTTTAGCGCAGCCTCAACAAATTGCTAACCCCGCAGCGCTAGGGCTGGCAGACCTTTTCCGCCAATTACGAGAAGTTGGCACTGCTATGAAGAATTATGGAAACAGTCATGACCATTACCCTCGAAGTACGCAGGAGATTGATGAATGCCTGCAAAGCTTGTACAAGTCTGTTTCAATGAGTGATGTTTCAAGCACTGATACGCCCAAAAGCGATGGTCAGTATCGCATTTTTCATAACTTTGCGATGGGCGTTGACCCAAGCTTTAAATCTATTCCGACAGTAAATGGAATACCTCAAGTCCCTGATTCTTACGTAGGACCAGGCGGCTTCATTGTGATAATGACTGACGGTGACGACGAATGCGTTGGCTGGGCATCAAGTGACAATGGGCGTCCGCTGAAAATGGAGCAGGCTGGAAGTCCCGTTTACTTCTCACATAAAATCAAAGCCAAAGGGTCCGGTGTCGGCGAAGACTCGTCTTCTGCTAGAACTGACCGCTAGAACCTATCACCAGGCGCTAGAACCCATCACCAGGCGCCAGAACTTATCGCTAAGCTTTGCCTGGATGTACTTCGTTTTTATAGCTGAGCAAGATCGGATCTTGTATTTGTCTCAAGAGATTAATTTGCATTCTGTTAACGTTGAATCAACCCAACCTTGATGTACGTGCGCAATAATGTGAACTGACCCCTAAGGATGAACATATGAAGAAGTCGGCTTGGCTGGCAGGAACTGTCTACTGGGTTTTCGGTATAGCTACTTGCACGTTCTACGCCGTGTCAACGTTGCAGGTCTGTGCGCAGCAAAGCGGCATGCTGGCGCTGTTTTGGCCGCTTCTCTTGATTCCAATTTCCAATATATCTGTCTTGCTGCTTGCTAAAACAGGCATTAGCAGCAAGATGCTCTTTGTTCTAAGTGCTTTGAACAGCGTGGCTCTCGCGGTTTCGATATTGTTGACAATAGTGCTGTCACCGCTGTGCGTGCTTGCCTGCATTGGAGCCACAATAGCAGCTATGACCTTATCGGTGCCTATTTCCTTTTTCTGTCTGTACCACCTGATGGTCGCTATCGGACCTATTTACACGGTTCTGGCAATGCGACACCGCCTTCGTTCGCTCAAGCAAAATTCGAGTTCTCCATTCATGCCATTGGGAGCAGCAGCAGCTTTTACGCTTACTCTGGTACTTGCTGCTGTTTTTCCAGCGCTATTGACTGACCGATGTCTTAACGCAGCAGGCACAGAGTCAACTCGGAAGCAGGCGGTTCTGCTTCTTCGGGCTTTTGGCGATAACGACGCCATGCTTCGCGCTTGTTACGATCAGCACATTTCATTGCCCTGGTGGTTCATGATTGCTAACGAACTGAACTCAGATTACAGCGAACAGCCAAGTGCGACGCGATTGCTGGCGCGAGAGAATTATTATCGCGCAACCGGGCAGCCGTTTAATTCTGTAAAACGTCCTTCGGGCACACAGTATTACTATTCATGGGATGACGAAATAGACTGGTGGGGAGACCACGATTTTGCAGGAGCCACCGTAGGCGGTATCGTGAAAACGTTGACTCTTACAAAGTCTAATATCGATGGATGGGTTGATTCGGACGAAGGCATATCGCATATGAACTGGCGTATGCACTTTAAGCATTCAAACAACTCAAGAGCTGAGCTTCGTGCGGAAATTCTCTTGCCTCCTCAGGCGGTTGTGAATGGCTGCTCTTTATGGATTGGTGGAGTCAAGCACAATGCAATTCTTGGTAGCAGGGACTCTACACGTCAAGCTTATGAAACATCAGCAAACCAGGGTGAACGCCCATTTATGGTGTCTACTGCAGGACCAGGGCGTGTGCTTATTCAATCATCGACTGGTTGGTGGGGAAATGATGTCGACCTAGAGCTTGGCTTGAGTTCTCCCGTGACCATTGTCCAGAAAGATTCAGCAGCGCTGCGATTGCCTGTCTTTGCGGAAAGGAATTTTGCTGTGACAGCAGCGCATTCCGTCAATCTCGCTGCCACTGCTTCTGGTGCTACTCGTGAGATTAAGAAAGAGCTAAGTGAAAGTGCGATTCGTTCTTCTGAGGGCACCATTCAACTTAAGCGTGATCCTGAATTTGTGAAAGTCTCTGCTAGCGTTCCATATTTTTCTGAAGGCACTGACCTGATAGAGAAATTGCAGAGTTCAAGCGTTGAGAAAGCAGCGCCAGTATGCGTTGTTCTCGATGGGTCTTCGAGCATGTCGGGGTATGTGGATGCTGTGTGCCGTTCGCTTTCGGAAATGGATTTTGCCGATGCAACCCTTGTGTGGGCGTCGGACAGTCCTCAGGTCATTGTTTCTCATGTAAATACAAAATCGCTGGCTTGGCACTCAGCAGTTTCAAACCTTCGCGATGCTGGCTGCGTCGGCGGGCAAGACAATGCTCAAGCTCTAATGCTTGCTCTTCAGGAAATAAACCGCAGCGATGCTGCAAACGTTGTGTGGATTCATGGCCCGCAACCTGCAAAACTCTCAAGCGAAGGGCTGCCAGCTGCTCTTGGCCGGTACAATGGTAAGTTGTTTGAATATCAAGTGAGCCCCGCTCCAAATGAATTAGTTCGCTCATTAGACCGTTCATCAAACTTGTACCAAATTGGAATTCTTAAAGATACAGAGTCTGATCTCAAAGATTTTTTCGGCAAGTTGTCTGGCAAGCTGCCTGTGACAGTGATGGCAGGCTCAATCGAGGCTGCAGGCAGCGTGCAAGCGCCTGCGGCAAAACATCCTAATGAGTTGGCGCAAGTTTTTGTAAATCAAATGATTTTGAAAAATTTGGGCGACTCCAGTAGAACTGCAGAGCTTGGTGCGTTCGCCCAGAAAGCTGGCATTGTAACGCCTCTGACCAGCGCGTTGGTGTTAGAACACAGCACCGACTACGCCAAGTATGGCGTTAAGCAATTTGCCAGTAAGGCGCCGATTGCTGCGAAATCTGCTCAACAGAATTCACCTTTTTCAGATGCCGCAGGCTTTGCCGGAGGGCTTATTCCCGTGAAGCCAGAACCACCAATGTGGCTGCTAGTTTTGTGCGCGACGATGATCATGGCAGGGGTGGCATGGATAAAGCGCAGATTCAGTCACGCTTAAACGCGCTAAGCGCCAAAGCAGTCTTGTTGGTCGTTGCGTTCTGGCCGGTTTGTGGCTGGTACATCCAGAGAACCTTCGACCGATCCGATGAACCGTGGGGCGTGCTTGCTCTGATTAGCGCCGTCTATTTTGCCAGTAGAGCCGACATAAAGGTTAGTGGAGCCAAGCATCACCTGGTTGCGTGCGCACTGATTGTTCTGTATATACTAAGTTATGGGCTCGCACCGCATATGGTGCAGGGCGTCTTGATGGTTTGTGTGCTCTGGTACTGGATTTTTGCAGGTGTCACGGTGTCCTGGCGTTGGGGCATCTTGGGACTTTTGCTACTGTCGTTGCCGGTTGTTCCGTCAATAAATTTTTTTGCTGGATACCCGTTGCGGCTCATGGTGTCAAAAGTCGCTCAGTTGATTCTCGCCTGCTTCGGAATACACTCAGCTCAAGAGGGAACACTTCTGCTGGTGGATGGCAGACCAATTTCCATCGACGCGCCGTGCAGTGGTATCAGCATGTTGTGGGTTCAGCTTTTTTTCACCATGTTGCTCGCGTGTTATTTCAAGGTTGCTGGCGTAAGAAGAACGGCAATATTGACGCTGGCTTCGATTAGTTTGGTTTTGTTAGCTAATTCGGTGCGAGCAGTTGCGCTCATTTTGTTCGATTGCTTTTGTCAGGTTTCGGCATTTGGGGCGCAAATAATTGTGCATGAGCCAGCCGTGCATATGGGGGCAGGGCTGGTCGCGTTGATGCTTGCTCTGGCTGCAACTGCGCTTCTGGCTAAGAAGCTGTCTTCCGATCGCACGAAAGTCGATATCAGCACGAAAGTCGATATCAGCACGAAAGTCGATATCAGTACGAATGTCGAGATCAGCACGAATGTCGATATCAGCTCGAACTCTTCGAACATAGAGGCTGAGTTGCCTGCATCCTTGAATCCTGATGAGGGGTCATTTGTTGGCGTTCGGTTTCGTTCAACTGCTTTGCTTTGTGTCTGCGCTGCATTGGTTCCATTTTTTGCGAGCAGTACGGTCAGTCACACTCTTGTCTTGCCAGAGCCCCAATGGCCAACGGTTATATTGGGTCATAAAATAACTGCAGTTCCATCTCTCAGCGAAGAGAGGGCGTTCGCAGCAGATTTCCCGGGGCAGATGCGCCGCTTTACTGATGGTACAAATAGCTATTTTGTGAGAGTGGTGAGCAAAGAAACTCGCCAGCTTCATCCGAGCAGTGATTGTTTTAAGGGAATGGGCTATAGCATTGAGCCGCAGCCACTCTTCAAAGCGCTCGACGGGTCAATGTGGAGTTCGTTTCATGCCTGCAAAGGAAGTGCTCGTTATCTGATTCTCGAACAGTTGCACGATGAACAAGGACGCACGTGGAGTGATGTATCGGCTTGGTATTGGCACGCCCTCACTCACGGTTCTGCTGGACCCTGGTGGGACATTACCGTTGCCTCACCTGTCATGCAATCTAAATAGTCTGGGCTGGTTTCACCGCAGAATTTATGGGAGAAATGCGGAGTGATTGATTTTGCTTCAATTGATTTCAGTCGGAACTGCGAATTTCTTGCGCAACTAGTCGGAATCCTTCTCGGAAATCTTTTCGCTGATAGCTTCGGCAGGTTGCTGCACTGGGGCTGCTTCGCCGATTGGAATTGACACTGCGTCGTCGAGCTGCATTGGAGCTGCTTCTGTCTTCGACTCTGGCGCTGCTTCGTTGTCCATTGCGATGTCCCACATTTCTCCTAATGTTAGAGTGCGTTGTGGAATCAACACTTCGAAAACGTCGGGTGCAATATTGAACTTGCTTGCAAGCGAACTCAGCGTATTGGAAAATAGCTTTCGCGAATCATCGTCGGCCAATTCAGCATTGTGAATACAGAAGGCGCGGGCATTCTGTGCAGTTGCGAAAACAAGTTTGCAATCATCAGTAATGCGCCCGCGGCTTAGTACATAGCTGCTCAGAACGTCACTCCAGGGTAACATGCGACCCTGCCATACTAGTCCTCGGTCCCAAACTTTCTGGATGCCGTCCTGACTTACTATAAGATGAGTCGGCTTTAGCAATGGAATGAGGACCTTGAAGACTGCTGCCGCAAGAGCAAGCGATGCCACCGCCAGTAGTGTGTTGTGCGCCATGATTGACGCACCTGAATTGCCTAGCTGTTCTATTGGCAGAAAATTTGTCAAATTCAGTAACAGCTGTGGTCCGTATACCAGAAGTGCACACAAGATTCCGACGAGCAGCCAGGGGGCGAGCATTTTGTCGAGAGGGGTCCAATATTCAGAGAACCATCGCACAATGGTCGAACGAGCACCATACTTCATTCCGAACTCACCAAAAGCCGAAGGCTGCAGCGTCTCGGACGCTGTTCGTTCTTTCAGAGGCGTTGCCTCAAAGCCTTTTCGTGCAAGTAACATGAACTCTGGGTCTAGCTCGCAGCTCTTGCCGCAGTTTTTTACGGCTGTTAGTAATTGCTGCAGTTCCTCGCGATCAAAGTGGCGCAAGTTGATAGTCATTGCTCCGCCATCACTAAAAATAAGTCCGAGAAACTCGTTCGGCGTGAAATCAAGTGACCCTGCCCATCGCAGTTTTAGCACCGCTAGTTCGTCCCATGAACGGTACAATTTCCCTCGAAGTCCTGCGGCAAATCGCAGCGGAAATTGAATTCCCTCGTGGGTGATGCGCAGGCAATCATCATCGCAAACCAGGGCAAAAAATGCGCATATTCCGATGCTTCCTAGCAGAGCCAATATTATTCCAATTGCGTATAACCAGTGCAAATTGGCCGGCAATCGCAAGAGAAGCAGAACAAACAGCGTCAGCATGATTGGCAAGATGACGCCCCATATTGGAAACAATACGGCGAACGCGTGCATTGCCCGTTTGTATGCTGGTGATCTGTGCTTGACTCGAATTTCGAATTGATTCATCATGTCCTGCGCTCTCTGCAGAATTATTCTACATTGGCTATGTAAGACGAATCACCGAATTTGTTTGTTCAAGGTAAAATTTGCAAATAACCAAAACTCTGGCGAATAAAGCAGCTCACATCAGCGAAGTGGGTACTAGAAAACCTTTTTTAGCACATTACCTGTGCCCTTCAAGCCTTTCTTCACTCCGTTAGCAGATACCTTGAATGCTTTAACTGTGACTCCAGCAGTTACTTTAGCGGCTTTGACAGTAGCGCCGGTTGCTACTTTGCCCGTCTTGATAGTTGCACCCGTAACGACCTTTCCTGCCTTGATGGTGGCGCCGGTTGCGACCTTGCCTGTCTTGATAGTTGCACCCGTAACAACCTTGCCCGTCTTAATGGTAGCGCCGGTTGCTACTTTCCCTGTCTTGATTGTGGCGCCGGTAACAACCTTGCCCGCTTTGATTGTAGCGCCAGTTGCTACTTTTCCTGTTTTGATTGTGGCGCCGGTAACAACCTTGCCCGCTTTAATGGTAGCGCCGGTTGCTACTTTTCCCGTCTTTACTGTGGCACCGGTGACAACTTTTCCCGTCTTTACTGTGGCGCCGGCTGTTACTTTTACTGCTTTTGTAACTGGACCATTGTGCTTGCTGGTTTTGCTAACACTGCCTTCGTACTGAGCATAGCCAGGGGCGACGGTAGAAAGAATCACTAATAGTGCAAGCCACAAGATCTTGTTCATAGACTCTCCAAAAGCAGGTCGATTTCGCCTTATTGTAAACTCAGCAGCGAGAATTTTTGTTCAGTTCTATCTAATAGCATAATGAGAGAATTCTGCTGGAAAAAGGTAGCGAGTGAACAGGGGACAACGCCAATGAAAATTGTTCGTTATACTGGCAGTGGCGTGCATTCGGAGATTGATTGTGTTTTTGATAGAAGCTCATACCAGAAATGACCGACTGAATAGCGTTCATGTAATCGAAGAATTGATATCTGCCTGCGGCGGTGTGATTATAGATTTTCATCAGTTTTCAAACATTTCACTGAACCTCAACTGTGAAATCGTAGCTGACGTCATAAGCGGGCTGGTTGAATCGATGACACTCAGCGGATTTGTGGTTACTAAGCACACGCAACGAACTTCCACTGGCAGCGACCAGGGCTTCATTGTTATCACTTTCGTACACCAAGAGCCAGATCTTCGAATAGTAGTACCCGCAGTGCCTGGTTGAGAATCTTTTCCAAGCGTTCTAGGTGTTGCAGCGCCGACTATTTCTCGGTCCTACCACGCCGCAAAGCAAGTGCTGGCTTCTTGTTGCATATTTTGGAATTGAGCTTGCTTAGTTAATAGATAAGTCACTGCCAGAAGTAGTTTTGAAACAATACTGTAAAACAGTTTTTGTTTACACAGCGCTGATGCACTGTCGGGCACTTGTCTGTAATCTCTTGCACTCACATTGTCTACAGACTCATCGGCAGTGTTCTGATGTAAACAATATTTCGTTAGGTAATTGTAGTTACATTCTTGCGAGCGTTGAAACGCTTGCTTGGTAAGCGAAATTAGCTCAGCAGCGAGAAGGCGTTTTACTCTTCGCAACATAATTCACAAAGGATTGTCTTCTCGCCACATCGGCCTTAACCTCTCCTTAGCCCACTTCAGCAAGAATGACTTTGTCGTGATGAAGTGAGGTTGAAATCCCGATAGAGAATGAAACCGCATGCCGTCTAGAACTTGTGAGAAGCTCGAATCCAAAATACCGAAGGTAATTCTTGCTTTCTCGATGAAAAATATGATGAATATGCCGGACTAGCTTTAATGGTCCATTGGACTAAATACAAGCTACGAGCCTTTATACAAGATGGAACACGGTCAAGATGCGCTTAACAGTTTGCGCATTTCGAAGTGCTCGTGCCGCTCAAATATCCTTAGCACGGATGTGTTCGTCCGTGATTGGAGACCAATATGAAAATACTGATTGCTGCAAGCAGCAGCGTAAATTTCGAAAGTACAATTAGCTATTTAGAAAAGCACTCCTGGACGCCGCAAACAGAGTTCAGGTTGCTGCACATTGTTGAGCCATCTGACATTACAGATCTCTGGCTTTCGCTGTCTGGTGCCACCAGGTCGAGACAGCTACTTGCTGAACGACAGCTGGAAGCGCAAACACAATCTTCATGCACTGAAAAGGAATGCTTGAATGCAATTGGCGATGCTATGCAGATTGAATCACGCATTCTTTTGGGTCACATCGATGAAGTTCTTATTCGAGAAGCACAAAGCTGGAATGCTGATGTAGTCATCGTTGGATTGCCCGAAGCTTCAATCTTTGGACGTTTTGTTGAAGGTGGAATGCTTTCACGAGTGGTCGCTGAGGCACCATGCCCGGTGATATTCTCCCGAAAGCAAAGACGGAAAAGCTCAAGAAAGTCTGCGTAATAGAATTTTTGTCGTCTGATACGGCACGTTAACCCCAAGTGAGAACTATAAAATGGAAAAATTATTGATAACAGTCGAATATGGTCAGGTAGTCCTTGCCACTGCAGTATACGCATTGGTCATTGCAGCGTATTGGAAAGTTATGTACAGCTGCGCCAGTCAGCGTGAATGGAACCGCTGAGTTACATAGCTGGGCTTTTGCTAGAGCAAAAGCAATCTGAATAATTGAACTCGTTTATATGGGCAAGGAATTGAGTATTGCTGTTTTGTCTAATTACTCGTTTCGTGAAGTGTAAACTTACGATCAAGAGCAAGCTTTTTCTGACGTTTCACCCAAATACATTGTGTATGCTTGAGCCACGCGAATAGCCTCAGGCGGGAGAAATCAATGAGTAAAAGGATCGCTCTAATCAGCGGCGCTAACAAAGGAATTGGGAAAGAAGCAGCACGCCAACTCGGAAAAATTGGATTTAAGGTCTATGTTGGGTCGCGTGATCTAAAGCGCGGTAATGAAGCTGTTGAGGAATTGAAAAAAGATGGCGTTGATGCTGAAGCCATTCAGCTCGACGTCACTGAGCAGTCGTCGGTAGACAATGCGATCGCCACTATCGGCAAGCAGCATGCTCATCTTGACGTTCTGGTCAATAATGCAGGTATTTTGGTTGACCGCGGAACAGACCTTGAATCAGCCAGTGTTGAAAATGTACAGAAAACAATGGAGACGAATTTTTACGGTCCGTTGAGATTGCTGAAGGCAGCGACTGCGCTGCTGGAAAAATCAAGCGCACCACGGGTGGTGAATGTCTCAAGTACGCTCGGCTCACTAGCGCATGCAAGTGACCTCTCGTCTCCTTTCGCTGAGTACACATATTTGAGCTACAACTGCTCCAAAGCCGCATTGAATATGCTTACTATAACCGCTTCGAAATGTTTGGCGGCAAAGAAGATCAAAGTTAATTCAATTTGCCCTGGTTACGTTGCGACTGACATCAACGAGAACAAAGGACATCGCACGGTAGAGCAGGGTGCGGCAATTGTTGTGAAAATGGCTACGCTAGATGAAGATGGACCGACCGGTGGTTACTTCAATGACGATGGTGCTATTAGCTGGTAGTTAGTTCATAAATCACAAGCACAAACAGCAAGTGCAAATCGCAAGCACGCAAATCGCAAGCACGAATCACAAGCACAAATCACAAGCAAAACGCCAGCGCAATTAATTGCACTGGCGTTTGTGGTTAATCAGAAAGCCCCTGCAGCGCAATGCGCTGTGTAGGGACTTTTGCCGAAACTTAAACCGGTGATATGGTGTGGGCGAACACAGCCTCCGCCATGAGTTGGCGGCGTTTGTCGATGTAATCGAGAACCACCATCACAAGCGTGGCGTGGCTCCATGTCAGTGGCGAAACCGAGAGCGGCTCGTTGGTGTATGGATGCACCTGCTCAGCCAGTACGCCTGACGGCAGCGCGTGATCTGCAACCCATTCAAGGATGCTGATAGCATCTCGAAGTGATTCAGAGCTATGCGCACCAGCTATGTCGTATTGGGCAAGCCACATTGAGCAGATGAACCACGGATTGCCCGGAACGTTTTCGACATCTTGTGAAATCTGGTGATAGTAGTCGTTTTCGTAGCGAGCGAGTCCACCTACATCGGTCTTGATCCACAAGCGGTCTTTGATGGCAGCCATGGTAGCTTTGACTTTCGGGTCAGAAGCAGGCAGTGCTCCGAAGGCGAACAGCGCATACATTGCCGCGTCAATTGTCATGTCGAGCTGATAGCCGTCTGCGGTGCGCGTCGCCATACGGCAGAATCTGCCGTGCTCTTCGCTCCACATGTGTTGTATCATCGCTTCTTGAATTTCTTTTGCTGCTTGCAGATATTTGTTGTGGTGCTCCATTTCGCCAAAAGCCTGGGCGAAATGCGCAGCGGCTTGCAGTCCTCCTATGACGCTAGCAACTGTGAAGAGATGCACGCCGTAGCGCTCTTCCCAGAGGTCGTGTGATGGGTGCGGTAACTTCGTATCTGGGTCGCGGAAGCGCACCATGAAATCAGCTGCGCGCGTAATCAGTGGCTCAAAAAGCGAGCGCACGAATTCAACATCGCGGTGGCGGCGGAAGTGTTGCCACAAACTCCAGATTACCAGAGCAGTTTCATCTTCTTGAATTGGAAGGTCTGGCTTGCCATCTCGAATCCACGGGTGCCAGCTGGAAGCGAGCGTTTTGTCTGGATTGTACTTGTGCAGGAGATAGCCTTCGTCTTTGATGACATCGCGGCAGAACTCGTAGAATCTCTGTGAAATATCACGATATCCTGCGCGGGTCAGCGCGGCGGCAACCAGTGCTCCGTCACGCGGCCACATGTACGAATAGGTATCTCGCGCAAACTGTGCAATGTCGTGGTCGTTAGCTGCAATGATCGCGCCACCTGAGTCTACCTGAGAGCGAATAACCAGCAAGCTTCGTTTGAAGAGATCCACCACCTTTGGTGGCAAGTTTTGAAAGTCGATGTGCTCTGGGTTGACCCAGAGGCGCCAGTAGTTTTGGTTTCTTGGCACGAAATATGCCGGAGTATGCTGGCGCACGATCTTGTCCAGCGCGGCAACGTCTTCATATTTTTCACCAAACGCAATCCAATAATGCGCTTTCGCTTCACCGCGTGCTGGCACGTCAACTGAAGTGCGAATTGTCGAGTCTACAGAGCCCTGCGCAATGCCGTTGCAGCCCAGTTCTCCATCTTCCGAGTCGCGCCATGTTCCTTCTGCGCCACCAACGCCTTTCTTGCCAGTAGCCCATTGTTCCACGCCAATTTTCTTGCCTGAAGTATTGCAGAGAAACCAGCGATTCTTCTTATAGTGAATTACCGACTCTGTGCGAGGGTCGTAAAACGCGGTGTCGCCAACTTCGTTTTCCGAAATGTAGAAGTTGTGGTGGAAGAAGAGGCGCACCTCTCTCTGCTGCCCTTTCAAGTCTTTGACAGTGACTTCTTTCAAGTAAAGGTCGTTGATGTAATCAACCACGTCATGGCAGCGCAGCTCTAATCCGAGTTTGTCATTTTTCAAGATGACATCTGTAACCAGCGTTTCTTTCAAATAGCGGCGGTCGATCGACCACTCTGAGCCTACCCACGAGAACTGTCCGTCTACCCAAACACCAAATCTGGAGTGGTGTCCAACGGTTTGATTCTCTTGCCCCACATGAGGATAGTAAACATCCCTCATGCAGTACTCTTTATCAAAATTGATCAGAACTTTTCCGTTTCCAACAGGAATATCGCGCGGCATAAATTACCCCTCAATTTATAACCCAGGGTCACAAAGTTTAGTTTTGGTCTGCTAGTGCAAAAAGCACGTTATCTGCCATATTCCGCGGCAGAAATGAAACTAAGCATCGATCGAGATTAATCGACCGTCGGTTTAATCTTGTCAGCTGGATACGTCGGCAATCTCAGCGAAATGCCTCTCATCGTTTCTTAATGCAATGAATTATTGACTTAACAAGCCTGCATCATCGGCATCATGTTCGCGCCGCTGATTTGAACTTCTTTGAGCTGCGACACAGCTGATTTGTAATCAATCATATGAGCGCGGACATTGCCTTGGGCGAAGAGTGCTGCGCCTACTACTTCTGGAGACAAGGTTCCTTGCTGAATAAGTGTCTGTCCGAGTGGCTTGCTTGATTCTGCGCTGCAAACCAGCGCTCTGCCAAGAGCAACCTCGGAAAGCAAACCTGCGTCGATGAGCAGCTCGCCCAGTCTACCGGTTCTAACGCTTTCGGAGTACGAATCGAGAGATTCCAAAATCTCCTCAGCTGTTGTTTTCTCAGCTACGATGTCGCGCATAGCTCTGCAAGCGAGTTCGAGCGAAATCATGCGGTCACTGATGAGTGATTGAAGTCTTACTGAAACTTTCAAGAGGTCGCGGGACAGCTTCTTCTCGCGTACCAGGAGGTTGCCCAGAGGCAAGCCCATAAACTTGGCCAGGCGGAGGTGCGCTTCTACGTCAGAGCGGCTGATTAGCCCTGCTGTGACGAGGAGTTCTCCAAGTTTCAAGTTTATATGTACTTCGTCCATATTAGCCACTCTCCCCACAGAGACCTTAGCAAGCCTCGAAACATGAGTATATGTATATAGTCGTGATAATTGCGTTACTTGATCTGCATAATTATGCAAGATTTGATTAAATTCGCAGAAATCCCTGATTTAACCCTGCTTTCGCTTACACGAATTAGTGTATTTTGCCGATCCGCCAAAAATGTGAAATGCACATTTAATGTTTGCGACTTAGTTTACGAGAGTCCAGCTAGCTTCCGCATTCCTGTAAAATCAAGCCATCAGTTAATAGAGGTAGCCGCAGTGACTTCCACTCAGACTTCTCGTCTCAGCACAGCCATGAAAGATAACGCGCTGAGCGACAGCATCGCAATTCTTGATTTCGGTTCGCAGTATTCGCAATTGATTGCTCGGCGTGTGCGCGAAACCAATGTGTTTTCGGAACTCATTCATTTCAGCATTTCCGCTCAAGAATTGAAGCGCTTAAATCCAAAGGGAATCATCCTCAGTGGCGGTCCAAACAGTGTTTACGACAAGGGTGCGCCCGTCTGCGACCCTGAAATATGGAAGCTGGGCATTCCAATATTTGGCGTTTGTTATGGCATGCAATTGATGGCTCAGGAACTAGGCGGGCAGGTTGAGCCAGCAAAAGTGCGCGAGTTCGGTCGTGCGATGTTGACTGTAATCAATCACGGGCTTCTCTTCCGTGGACTCGACCCCAGCATGGACAGTTGGATGAGTCACGGCGATAGCGTAGTGGGTTTGCCTCCTGGTTTCAGAACAACAGCTTGCACAAAGAGTACGCCAACAGCGGCGATTGCTGATGAAGAACGCGGCTTCTATGGAGTACAGTTCCACCCTGAAGTGGTGCACACACGCGGCGGGCAAGACATCATTCGCAACTTTGTGGTTGATGTGTGTGGATGCTCACGCAGTTGGACGATTTCAAAATTCATTGATGAAGCGATTGCTGAAGTCAGAGAACGCGTTGGCAAAGAGCGCATTCTGCTGGCACTCTCCGGCGGTGTCGATAGCTCGACATTAGCTTTCTTATTGCATAAAGCAATTGGTGATCAGCTCACATGTATGTTTATTGACCAGGGCTTTATGCGCAAAAACGAGCCTGAATGGCTCGTTGACAAATTCACGAATGACTTTCACATCAACGTTGATTACGTAAATGCGAAAGAACAATTCATGAACAAGATGGAGGGGGTAATTGACCCCGAAGAGAAGCGCAAGGTTATTGGAACTGAATTCATTCGCGTGTTCGAAGCTGAGTCTAAGCGCATCGGACCTTTCCAATTCTTAGCGCAGGGCACGCTCTATCCTGATGTTATCGAGTCGGCCGGCTCAACGGTTGACCCGAAAACTGGTGAACGCGTTGCCGTGAAAATCAAATCGCACCACAATGTAGGCGGCTTACCTAAAGATCTTCAATTCAAGTTAGTTGAGCCGTTCGCGAAGCTGTTCAAAGATGAAGTGCGCAAGTTAGCGGCTGAATTGGGCGTTCCTGAGGGAATTAGAGAGAGACATCCTTTCCCGGGTCCAGGTCTTGCTATTAGAATTCTCGGCGAAGTAACTCCGCAGAGATTGGATACGCTGAGAGATGCCGATTGGATAGTGCGCGAAGAAATTAAGGCGCATGGCTTGTACAAGCAGATTTGGCAAGCGTTTGCAGTGTTGCTGCCGACAAAATCTGTTGGTGTGATGGGTGATCAGCGAACCTACGAAGACACAATTGTCATTCGTGCGGTCACGAGCGAAGATGGCATGACTGCTGATTGGGCGCGACTTCCGTATGACCTTATCGATTCGATTTCTCGTCGCATCGTAAATGAGGTTTCTGGAGTAAATCGAGTAACTCTCGATGTAACCTCGAAGCCTCCAGCAACAATTGAGTGGGAATAGGTCGCTTTCTGGTCTGCGACAATTTCGTTTTAATGCATCACGATGTGTCAATTGCTCATGCTTTGGCGTGGGAACAATTCGTGCATCACAAGCCGGGAGTGTAAAGTATGGAAGTTCCTAGCCCGCCCTTCATTTCAGGGCTTGATTTGAGCGAGTCATTTTATTGCGAAGCAGTTGCGCCAGTGATTCAGAGTGACTTTCCAGATCTTTCATTCGCGGCTGCGCTGATTGGTAGCGGTTCTGAAGTGCTCGGTTTGGACAATGTCATGTCGACAGATCATCATTGGGGTCCGCGCGCTATCTTATTCTTGCGCGAGTCGGATCTTGTTAAGTATGGTGCATCAATAAGCGACAAGCTAAGTGAGAAGCTGCCGCGACGCTTTCGTGGCTATCCTACGAGTTATCTTCCGTCAGATGCCGTTGATGATGCTGCAGGAATTCAGATGCTGGACTATAGCAACGAGGGACCCGTCAAGCATAGAGTTGAAATTACATCTATGCGAGCTTTCGTCCAAGAGTACATTTCGTTCGATATAGGTAACGAGATTACGGCGATAGATTGGCTTACATTTCCAGACCAGAAATTGCTCTCACTCACTGCCGGAAGGGTCTTTCATGACGCTATTGGATTGGAAGATTTGCGGAAGAAGTTTGCTTATTATCCGCATGATGTCTGGCTTTATTTACTCGCCTCTGCGTGGGCGCGAATCGAGCAAGAAGAGCATCTTATGGGGCGTGCTGGCTCAGTCGGAGATGAAATTGGGTCAGCAGTTATTGCTTCTAGACTTGTTCGTGATTTGATGCGCTTGTGCTTCTTGATGGAGCGCCGTTATGCACCATATCAAAAATGGTTTGGCACTGTGTTCTCGCAACTCAACTCAGGCAAGCAACTTGCACCAATTTTGTCGCAGGTTTTGTCTGCGCAGGGTTGGGAAACTCGCGAACAATATCTCGTGCTTGCGTATGAGTACGTTGCTAAACTCCACAACCAGCTGGGCACCACAGAAACGATGCCTGTGAAGGCATCGCAGTTTCATGGCCGACCCTACATGGTTATTAGTAAGGGCGCATTTTCTCAAGCCATAAAATCAGCGATTACTGATTCTACATTGCGCAAGATTGCAGCGCGTCCTCTTATTGGTAGCATTGATCAATTTAGCGATAGCACTGACCTTCTTGCGGACCCGAGTTGGAGAGAATCGCTATGCGGCTTGTATTCTGCACTTTAACTTGTATTTGATACTAAGTTGCATGTGAGCAAAGTTGTTCCGCAGCCGAGGCCGAGAACCTTCATGCAGGGCTATTTTTGTAAGCGACAAATAGAAGTCTCTATCAATTGGTCAGAGGCTGTCTAAAACGTAGAGTAAGTCGAAAGAGCAGAGCGCGAGACAAGCGCTGTCTGCTACACTTTTCTAAGGTGAGCTGATTCTGTGCAAGGAGACAGCAGATTCTCAAAAGCAATTATTTTAGTCAAGTTGCTGCTTACTGCATGCCGCTGTTTGCAGCATCGCTCTTGCTCAGCTGCGTAGGCAATGGGCAAGTGTCCAAGCAAACTCCACCGGTTGCTTCTGGGCAATTACCGGTTACAGTTATGAACGAGCAACAAAGCTCATCGCAGAAGCAATTTTGGAAATGCAAAGGACGACTGAATTCATGGCAGGGCGGCTCCGACGTTACTTTAGAAATTCTTGAAATAGTCTCAGGCAGCAAACCGCCTGCATTCGTAATAAGCAAACAGGGCAATAAGTTTGGACATGTTGTGTGTGGCTATCCGCCCGGCTTTACCGATTCCAATAATTGGGTTCTAGTCGATCGCGATGCTAAACCTGGTGAGCTTGTCGTTGTAAGCCTGGTGAGTGCTTCAAGACAAAATGGTTCAGGAAAAAATGAACTGGAAACCGGCTATTTTGATTTGCGGGTCAAGGACAAAGTTTACCAACCGTTTAGGTAGGCAAGCCTGGCAAAATGGATAAACGGGGGGCTTATCATGGCGTTCGATTTGAGAGCGCTTGATGGTCAGCTTATCGAATATCAAGTCTTATCACTAATTTTCTTGAGCACTAACTTCTTTTTGCCGTCTTTGCTTGTTTCGAAAACAATGTCAGCGTAAGGCTTATTCCTCACCAACAGCGTGGCTTTTCCTTCCGCCGGAAGCAATTTTATTTCCTCATCCTCGAATAAAAGCATGTCTTGGGCTGTGTAATCTTTTAGGTCGCTGCTTATTTCAACTGCTCCAATGTTTGTGCGATGCATGCCAGAGCCCCATGAGCTGGCATAAACAATTTCCGCTTGATTGTCACCATTCAAGTCTGCTGCTATGACAGCGTACACGCCCTGTCCACCGAAGGAGTTGCCGATAGACAGGCAGTTTTTTTCTTTCACCACATAGGTCGGAATCGAGGAATTCATTTCACTTGTTTTGTAAACCTTGATTTTGCCCTTAAGCGAGTCGGGCGTAAGGTCCTTGCACTTTGTGGGGTCAAAAGGAAGGCTTCCTGTCTTATCGTTTGCTTTGGCTGTTTGCATGAATGCCAAAATCAAAGCTGCGGCTATTGCAGAAAATAGAGCATTTTTCAAATCGCGTGTCTCTTTGTCAATCTATCTGTCAATCTTACAGGAACCTTTAGAAACAGTACGAAGATTCTCTTAGTCTCGGGTCAGGGTCTTGCTATTTAACTGTGTAACGTCCGTGTTTGCCTTGAACCATTTGAACAATTACCGCTGATTTCATGACTTGATTTTTCGTTGAAGTATACTGATTGTTTTGTGCTTTCATGATCGGTCTTAAGTGCGAGTAGCTTATAAACAATGCCGGAATGGAGAACTCGGAGTGTGCAAAATTCAGACCAAGGCAGTGCATCATTTTGGAGTTTCTGTGACCTATTTGCTCTCCGGTGTTAACATCTGCATCTTTCAATGTGCGTTTTGAGATCACTAACTCTTCACCTGCACTGAGTGCCGCGTCGTGCTTATTCCTGACAAAAACCCTAACGGAATTGATTCCCGTACATACTCTTATGATGGTTTTGTCTTGATTATCTGTTGAGATGTTTGCACACGAACCAGCCCCAATCTTTACCACGCAAAATTTTGTTGAAATTATGGTGTCCTGTTTGGCATGAACAAAAAGGTTGCCGGACTCTAACTTGATATAGCTATTTTGTAGCTGTTGGAATTTGGCATCCTTAGAGCCCAGTAATATAGGACCTTGCACTTTTGTTCTGTTCGTCTTAAACGAAGAGGCAGCAGTGGGGTTGGGCACCACAATTGGTTGCACATAAGCAATTGGTTTATGTTGGCTGGGTGCTTCGTTGAGGCTCGACTTCAAATTTTCGACGTATGTCTTGTGTTGTTTTGCAGTAGCGCCATGTACGTGAATGAGTGAGCCGTTGATCATAATATCTTTGTCGACCATCTGTTTGATCGAGACGGTTCTCTTTACGGTCGTTCGTCCGCCGGCCTTTGTAAGTCCCGCTGAAATGACTTCACCGCAGTCGATACCATCTACAGGAATTAGTTCTTCGTCTTCTAGCCCGTTCTGATTACTTAAGAGTTCTTGTCCTTTTTCGATTTTTGTTACTGAGTCGCTACGTTGTCCTTGCTGCAGTGCTGTAGAGCCGTTCAACGAAACTGCGCTCAGCGTGCCGGATGAGGAGACTTTCACCATGGTTGTAGAATTCGGTTCTACCCTGACTGTTCCTTGTGGGGTAATTACCGACTCTGCTTTATTACTTGTGTTAATTACCATCTTGCCTTTATGAAGGTAAATGGTTTCTTCTTCCTTCGTTATTTCACTGCCTTCTTCTGCGAATTCAAGGCTGTTGTCGCTTGCAACAAAAGCTGACAGCGATTGTATGTTATTCACTACTACAAACTTTCCGTTGCCTATTTTTACTATTCCATCAGATTCACTGTCGCCCGAGTCTAAGGAGATATGTCGCGGCACGCTATCCGTTGACACAACCGACGATGAACTGGGCAGTTGAAGGCTTGGAAAAACGAGTGAGACGGAGTCGAGCGATGCTTTAATTGATTGAGGTGACGTCGAATTTTTGGACGATAGTTCGAATAATGCACTGGTGGTGACGCTCGTATTTTGTTGAATATCAAACGGCGCAGAGGAATTGTAATTGTTTCCAGGCAGAAACTGTCTTACGAAAACGGCACCTGGGCTGCTGAAATTGATCGGGGTCTTTGCAATGATAGTACCTTGCCCTGTCACGCTTAAGTCAGCTGTCGCTTGAATATTGACCCCAGCACTAGCAGAAGCGATCAGACCATCGTTCAAGATACTGTTGCTATTTAGATTTACATTTCCGTTTTTTGAAGTGATGAAGGAGCCAGTGAAAAGATGGATAGACGGTGCTGTTATTGTTACATCGTCTTTTGTTGAGAGATGTCCTATATCTACAGGTGTTGTCATAGCCACGGTGAGCCCTGTCACGGAGCCTTCAGAAAGGGGATTGAGATATCCTGTTCCTATGGAGCCTTTTATGACACCACTTCCGCCTAAGGTGAAAATTGAAGTAAGGAATCTGTCTTGTAGCAAAAGCACTTTTCCGTAAGTCGCAGAGTTAGGCAATGTAGAGACTTCGGAATTTATTATTATGGTTGAGGGTAGAATGTCCTGTGCATTTGCAAAAGCAATGGTACCACCTATGCCTGTACCTGAACCATTCGCCGATATCTTTCCTGTCACACCGCTAGCAGAGCTTGTTCCACCTACAACAAACGTGTCGGCTCCGTGTGCCCAATCGAAAATTAGCGTGCCACCATTTCCATTTCCCTTGCCGTCGACTGCAATATCGCCCAGAACCTTCAGTGTACCTTTAGCTGTAAGAAGAAGGGTTCCGCCATTCCCTGTTTTACCCAGAGGGTCTACTTTGAGAGCTGATGGATTAATGGTTAAATCATTGGCACTTAGTTCTATGAGTCCACCATTTCCACCAGCGGAACCGCTGTTTGCGTGCGCACTCAACAGTGAATCATCAATTTGCAGGTTGGAATTAGTGATTAAGGATATGGAACCGCCATTGCCATTACTTGCTCCATCTGCGGAAAGCAAGGCTTTGCCCAATGTGTTTATAGTTGGCGAGAATATCTTTATCTCGCCTCCATTTCCTTTGCCTGCGTTTGCAACTAATGCGGACCCGTCAGCTAATGTAAGATTGCTTAGATCAAGCTGTATCGAACCGCCTGCACCTGTTTTGCTCCGGACGGAAAATGCGTCAGGCAGTATGGTGATATCGGAGAAGGAGATAGAAATGCTACCTGCTTTACCTGAATCCGAATTTACAGACAGAGTTCCATTGATATCGCCGCCAGGACCAATTGATTTTGCGCTGGTGCTTTGAATGATTATGGTGCCACCATTTCCAGTGCCTTTACCGTTGGCGTCAAGGTTTCCATTAAACGACGGAAAATTGCTAAGCGCTAATCGCGCTCCCTTGCCATTGACACCGAGTGGAACAGCGTTGACAGCATTTACATCATCAAGAACGATACCACTCAGTGTGAGATTTCCAGCGTCTCCTTTGAGGGAGCCTTTTGAGCCGCCATTAGCCTCCACGCTGACTTGACCCTTTCCGTTTCCGATATGTATGGGGGTGCTTGCTCCGAAAAAGTAGTCGCCATACACCGAGATGCCTCCACCGGTACCGTCCCCCGATGCATTCGATTTTAGTGTAATGTGACCGGTCGAAGTTAAGTCGCCTGCCAGAAGAATTTCACCGCCGTTCCCGTGTGCTCCGGTTCCGCTGACATTATAAATCCCTTCACCCAAATTCAATTTTCGAGCAGTGAAATACAAGGAACCCCCAGACCCATTTTTAGACGCCACCGATATGCTTTGAGGGTTAGAAATAGTCAGATTTTGAAGTTGCAAGAAACTAATTTGCCCGCCTTTTCCACCGCTAGAGCCAGCGTAGGCGTTTATCGTTCCCGTGATGCCATTGCTTTTTATCCCACTATCGAGGGTAAGGTCCTGGTTCACAAAAAAGGCTACTGTTCCACCGTTGCCTTTTCCTGCACCGTTAGCCTGAATAGATCCGTTTACGAAAAGCGTGTCAGCAAAGAAAGCTACGGAGCCGCCATTTCCATTTCCAATAGCGTTCAGATTTATGTTGCCGTCGACAATAGTGCTGAAATCAGAGCTGAACTGTAAGTTACCGCCATTGCCGCTTTTACCTTTTGGTGAAATATCAAAATCAGCTGTGTTAGCGTTAACGGTTTTTCCAGCTATTGCCAGGCTTCCACCGTTGCCGCCTAGCGGACCGCTAAAGGCTTGAGCGTCAATTTGTCCTGCATTCTTACCTGTACTCAGGTCTTGTGAGTAAACACCTACGTTTATTTTGCCGCCATTTCCGCTTCCGCTTCCTACGGCGGATAACTTCAAAGATTCTCCTGGAGGTAGAACCAGTGAATCCGCGGAGATAGCAATTGTGCCACCATTGCCGCTTTTGCCAGTTCCGTCTACATTGAAGGAGCTAGTGCCAAGAGTTAAAACACCCCCCGTGCTGAGGGATAGGTTGCCCCCATTCCCCGCGGCTGAGTGTAGCGAAATTGAATTTGCATTCTCTATGTGTACATTACTGGCATCAATCTCAATTTGCCCACCAGAGCCACCTTGGACTCCTGAGTTTGCTTGGATAATTCCGTTGATGCCGCTGCCTTTGATGCCGTTGCCTACATTAATATCTGTACCAAAGGCACCAAATAAAATTGCTTTGCCACCGTTGCCGGTGCCGACGCCATTCAAAAGCAAAGACGAAGTGACGTTTATGTCGCCTCTGGCTGCGAGCATGCCGCCGTTCCCATTGATTCCCTGAGGGTTCAACTTCAACGCGCTTGGGTCTATTATTAGGGGCTCGATCGGGTCTGCGTTCAAAGTCGCTGAGCCACCATTGCCTCCAGCTGAACCACTTTGTGCATTTATTTCAATCTCTCCGATGCCCTTGCCGATAGAGGTTAAGACACCAGAGCCTGTCATTGGTCCTCCACCTAACGTGACACTTCCACCGTTGCCTGTGCCAGAACCACTCACATCAATTACGAGGTGATTGTTTGATGTTAAGCGAGCCGTTTCAATGTTGATCGCACCGCCATTTCCTTTGCTGCCACTGCCTTTTGCCTCTAGTTCTGTTCCGTTAAAGATTGTTTCGTACTCGGCATTGAAGCCTGACCTGAGTGATATACTGCCGGCGCTTCCATTGCTTGCTCCAACATCGAGAACAGCATCGCTAAGTAGCTCCAGGTGTCCGCCGGTTCGAACGGAAATCGTGCCACCACCACTGGTGCCATGAGCGGTGATGGTACCAATGTCTCCTGTTGAAGCGCTTAATGTAAGCGGCGTTTTGCCTGGTTGTCCAGAGAAAATTTCAACATTCCCTCCGGCTCCTGTAGTTGAACTTGCATTAATTTCTCTGGCAGATAGCTTAGTTGCTTGCAACAATATGTCGCCACCACCGCTTATAAAGTCTCCGGTTATTAATCCTGCCATGTTTGGTGATGGCTGCCCCTTACCTGAGGTTGTGAATTCCGGAGGCAAAAACGTGTCCGAACTTAAGACTCCATTTTTCACAATACATCCAGTGCAAGATGTTGAGTCCGCATACACTTTTATCGCTCCGCCGATCTTTCCTGCTTTGCTTGAGTCGACGTTGATCAATTTGACTAAAGAGCCTGGAACAATGAGAACTCTTCCACCATTACTAACAATCGGAGCATCTATTACGCGAATGCTGCCTGAATCTGCGACGATGCCGTTGGATGCAATCATAAGAATATTGCCACCACCCGAATTTATGCTTGTAACCGAAGCCAGGTCAATCTTGCCGCCTGTCGGTGATGCGCCACTTATGGTCAGTGTCACAGGTGCGAAGGGGTCGCTTGCAACTGTTGACGAACTCGAAAAGTCCACCCCCGCCATAAGTGTAATGTCGCCGCCATGGGTTTCAATTTTCCCAGCCCCAGCTTTCGTCAGAATGCTGCCGCCGGTAACGATTGCTAGAGGTGCACCAGAAAAGACTAAATCAGAATCTAAATAGAGGTCGGTTTGAGCATAGAACGTTGGGTCACCGGAGACTACAATTTTTCCAAGCTTTAGTCCGGATGAGCTGGCTTCGGTATGACTCTCGGCGGCATAGATATTTAGAACTCCAGAGAGTTTGTCTACACTCGCTACTGCTTTGCCACATGCAGCGTAAAGGTTGGTAGTTTCAGAAAAGATGTTGCCTCCGATTATCGCAAGATTTTGCTTTACGGAGGACAAAGCATCGCCTGCATTCACGGCACCGAGCAGTGCCTGAATTGAGCCCGAACTGTTATCAACGATAAGATCTTTTCCGGATTGAGCGGTGAGGTTTACATTGCCGTTAACTGAAAGTAGGTCTCCCCTATTAACAATGGAGCCCGCTGTGGAAAACAGATCTAAATTGGCTAGCGCGCTAATCGTTGCGGCAGCAGAGCCCGGTGCCGTCAAGTTTGAAATCTGTGCGGCATTGATGCTCAGAGAGCCAGCACTTGTGATGGTTCCCTGATTGATGAAATTCCCTCTGCTGTTCAAGCTAAAGCTGAAATTTGGTACCAAGAAATCGTAGCCCGGCAGCCCACCTGCTGGTATTACAGAACTAATCAATGCTCCTGGATAGTTGTAAAAGCTCTTTGCGTTGAGAATTCCGGAACGAATAGCTGGGTTTGAGCTAACCAGGTACAGGACTCCGGAATTCTGAAAAGCGTCAGCGATGTTTATTACACCGCGACTTCTTCCAAAATCAAGCACCCTGGTGGACCCTTGCGCGTTGTTAAATGACTGCTGGTTTGTGGACAGTTGCCCCGGTCTGCCAAGCGTTTCTCCAGCGGCATGTGCTGGCTGCATAATTTGGTTTGAAAGTAGATGCGAAACAAGCAGCTGCTGAGACAGCATTCCGATCGCAAGAAATTTGGACCGGGCTTTACGCACTCGAGCCTTCAAAGCAAATATTGAGCCGAACGTTAATCGAGCCATGCAAGATCCCTTTCGGCTACATACCCAATCCACCTAAGTGTGTAACGGATAGGCTGAAAAAAGTACTCTATTTTGAGTCTGATTCGATTTTTGCGTGGTCTAACTTTTCGAGCTTACTACAGCCTCGTTCTTTGACTCTTGCGTTTGCGAGTGCGGTAAGCTGATCGCAATCAATTGCAACTGCTCTGGAATCATCATTCACAATGACTTTCTTGCAACCATTCACTGTGCCTTGAGCATGTCCCACTAATGTAACTTCGTCGCAAGCTCGAGCTTCAATTTTAGAATCATCCTGAGCGTAAACAGACAGGCATTTTTCAGCGTTTACTTCAACTTTGGACGCAGTCTTCGTTGCTGTTACAGTTGACCAATTGGACACCTTGAAGTCACCTGCGTAGCAGGATAACTCACTCGTCTCTGCATTGAATGAGAAAATGCAATCTTCGCCTTTAGCCAGCAATCGTGCCGTTCCTAATTCGAGTTCGCCAGGTCCAGTCAAGTCTACTGTTACATCTCCCATTAGTTCAATCTTCTGGGTTTCGTTCAATTCCAATTCGCCAATATTGTCCGCGGAATCGCTCTTATCGCCGATTTGAACCATGCCGTTGCCTGCAAAACACGCGTTTGAGAATCCGCTGGACTTCAGCTCTAAGAATTGAGGTTGTGATTTTTCAAGCCATTTCTTATCTTCTTCGTCCATTGCCTTTTGGACCTTAACGGCAATTTTTGGTTTTGTATCTGGAACTGCAGGTTCTTTTACATTGCTTGCTGCAATTACCGATGCTTGCAGCTTTTTCAGAGACTCCGGTACGTCTTGCCAGGAAACTGCAGCGCCATATTCAAACTCTTTGTTGTTGGCTAATCTTGCTTCAGCCTTTTGCTTCAATTCTTTTATCTTGGCGTTTCGTGGTTGTATTTCTAGCGAGCGAGCAAAAGCTTCACGAGCCTGTTTAAATGCGTCAAGGCTTGCCAGAACTACTCCTAGATTATTTAATGCGCCCGGGTAATTCTGCCCGACCACACTCGCTTGATGCAGAAACCTGGCTCCTAAAGGCTGGCAACCTGAAATTGCTAACGCAACGCCCACGTCGTTCAGGACACTGGGCGAGTTCGGTTTCAGTTTTAAGCTGAGTTTGTACTCCTTCAAAGCTTCTTCGTATCTTGTTTGTAGCGCAAGCATGCGCCCATACATATGGTGCGCCATGGCGTTTTGTGGATTAACACTTAGTACTTTCAAGTACAGCGAGTCTGCGGCTGAATATTCATTATGGGAAGCCAATCTGTTAGCCGACGCAAGGATTGATTCCTCGTTTTGACTCGCGGCTTCGATAGGGCAAACATTGCTGATAAAAACAAAGCAAAAAACTAGGACTCTGGATGTGCACAATCCTCCAGAGCAAGACCCTCGATAATTAGATGGTTTGAGCTTTTGCACTCACCGGTCCTCTTCTCCAAATCACTTTATACCCAGAAAAAAAATATGTCATGCCAAGGCTGTTTGCTTCATATCTGGGGAACATAGATGCAGCAGAGGCGACTGAGGCTTTTGAGTTGAAAACTTGCCCCAAATATTGCCCGAAGTGCCGAAAGATATTTCCGCCAAATTCTGAATTTCTCAACTGCCCTAAAGATAGTGCCTGGCTGGAAAATCTAGATTCACTCATTAACACAAGTATTGCTGGAAAGTACTTACTAACCGAAGATCTTGGTCAGGATTTCTTTGGCGCTATTTATTCAGCTGAGCGCCCGAATTCCGAAACTGATTTCGTTATCAAAGTGCTATCGCCCGAACTCACAGAGAATATCAGGCATGTTGAGCGCTTCAGGAAATTCTCGTCAACTCTTGCCAGGCTAGAGCATTCCGGCATCGCCAGAACAGTTGAGTACGGGCTCAGTCCTCGCCCTTTCTTGGTTATGGAAGCCACAGAAGGTCAGACACTGAGAGCGATCATAAAAGAGCATGGCAGATTATCAGAGAAATTCACTCTTGCATTATTCAAACAACTTGCTGAAACACTGCAATATGCGCATGCTTTGGGTGAAGCGCATTTCAATCTCAACCCCGAAAACATAGTACTGAGTAATCTCGATTTGGATGCTCCAGAATTTAAGATCATCAACTTTGGTGTGAGCAAGTTGATAGATCAGGATGCAATTTTTGGCGAAAGTGGTGAAGTGTTAGGAACACCTGACTATTTAAGTCCTGAGGCTCTAAATAATCAGATCACATCGGGTGAAAAGGCAGATATTTATTCGCTCGGGTGTTTAATTTACGAGTGTCTGGCGGGCAAGCATCCATTCAAGGCGACCAATTACATAGAATGGAATTCTGTGCATCGATTAGTTCGTCCAATGTTCGCTGACGAGGAAAGATTTAGTAGACTAGAACGTGAATTAGCAAACATCGCTTTGCATTGTCTTGCAAAAGAACCAGGTTCGCGACCTGGCACAGCTGAATTAGTGGCGAGTCTAGATGCTCAATGCCATAGTGCTTCCAATTCAAGCAAGATTTTACCCCCATGGCTGAACTCTAAGCTAAAGCTCGTGGCGGTTTCAGTAATTGTTTTGTTCAGTGTCGTCGGCTTGGTTTTTTCTTTGCTATCAGTGAAGAAGGTTGAGCCGAAAATCACAAAAGCACGCACAGACAAGAAAAGTGAACTTGTCGCTTTGCTTGGTTCCATGACAGCATCAGGTTCTGTTTCATCTCGAACCCAAGTATTGCGAACGGGCGGCGAGGCTAGAATTCTCGTGCCTGTTAAAGCTCATGCAATTTTGCTGCTGTTGGAACCGTTGGACGCATCACAAAATTTAGATTCTTTGTCTGCTTCGCTGGCAAAGCGTGGGTTCATAGTGGCGACTTTACCGTTGGAAAAAGCTTCGCGCAATGCGGCAGGAATTTCTTCAAAAGCAAAGTCTGCAATCGATGAACTCAGTAAACTCCCGCAGCTCTCTAAAGAACCAGGTACTGGATTTGCTCTTGTTACCAATGGCATTGAGTTGAATGAATCTTTAGTTGGAGCAAAAGCTCTAGCAAAGAATAATGAAAATTCTGAACTGGAGCTGTCAGCATTGCTTATCTTGAATCCAACAGTTTCGCCGAAAAATCAGTTGAATGTTGCCGATTTACATAGCATTGATTTTCCTGTTTTCTATGTGCTTGATGCAACACTCGAAGAGAACGCTAGAAACGCAGCGGCCAAGCAATGCATTAATGCTTTTTCGTATGGAGGCAAGAAGCAGATGTACTATAATTCGAGTCGCGTGTCGCTTACCTCTGTACCAGTTTATACAGACCAGCAGGTGCTATGTTCCTTAATCTCAGGTTTTTTTGATGCTCATCTCGGTCATGATGTTGAGAAGGAAGCTCTTTTGTACAGCCCCAAAGCAGCAAGTGCAGTCAATTCAGCTGGTGAACTAAGATTCCGGTAATTGTGCTCATCTTCGGCTTTCACTCGCAGGATTCTCGGTTGTGTCAAAGAACTATGGTAAGAACATCCTTCACTTGGCGAGGTGAAGGTGTTCAAGAAATTTTGGGTCGCCGAAATTGAAGTTCTTTCTGGTTTTGTAGTAGAGGTGGAGGGTGGTGGTGCTGTTTGCGGTCCGTCAGATGACGAGTATTAAATGCTGAGTTGTATGCCGATTTTCAGGATTTTGAAATCGTATGCGCGGACTCGGTACACTAATTAAATTGAGTAGCCTCGCTCTGTTTGCCAGTAAGATGCACAAGGGACTTTTCTTGGAGGCTGCGGAGCTCAGTCGCTAACCATTCGACCGATGTATAGCGATTTGCGAGTTCAAAGGCAGTAGCGCGTTTAATGACTTCTGCAATTTCGTCCGAGAGTTCAGGGCGTTTTTCCCGCACATCTGCCGGTGTGAGTGGTTTGGGATCTTCACCAATAAGCAAGTAATACATGGTTGCTCCGAGTCCGTAGATATCGCTCTGAGGACAAACCTGCTCTTTGAACTGTTCAGGTGGTGCATAGGAATGTTTGCCCATCGTGCTAGATGTGCGCATTGATTTTCTCGCTGCAGCAAGTGAAAAATCGATTAGCTTTATTCCTTCTGGTGCCAACAAAAGATTGTCGGGCGAAATGTCGCGGTGCACCACAGGTGGTGTTTGGGAGTGCAGGTATTTCAATGCATCGCATATTTGCAATGCGATGCGGATGACTTCGCTTTCGTCCATTCGTGCTTCGCTAGAACGAACTTTTTGCCTTAGTGAAGGACCCGCTACTTTCTCTAGCACAATATAGAGGCGTCTTGCTTCGGAGAAAAAACGCAGCATCTTTATTATGCGTGGATGCTCTAGCTCAGCTAGTAAGCTGGCTTCCATTTCGAACTCTGCAGCAGATGCGACGAGCGCTCCTAGTGTTTCTGAATTTGACAGAATGAACTCTTTCAATACGCATTGAGTTCCATCAGCTGCTTCGGCCAGGTAGACGTTAGCCTGACCTCCGGTGGCTACTCTTTCCATGATCGTGAGCGCATCTTTGTCTATCTTTGTGCCAATTGCTAACACGTTGTGTGGTCGTCGTGGCATTTTATCCGTTAGCAAGTCAAACCACAGTTGAGTGTAAGCGGGTGCTTGCAACACGTCGCTGCCCATCATGGCTTTGTGGACGCCGTCATCGATTTGGACCTCAGGAGCCCATTTCTTTACAGAATAGATAAGCTGCGCTTTTTCATGCGGAGTTAGTTCTGAAACATTCACAGCAAGATTCCGTCCCCTAACCGGTTCCGAGAAAAGCTGTTTGGCGTCGATACTTGATTCTGAAAAATAGATGTACTGAGCGGATTTTTTGTTGTTTTGTATTGCATCAGATACCAATGCCAGCTTGTTGAAAAAATAATGTGAAAGCGAGTTCTTACTGAATACGGTTGATGGTAATGGATACAAAGGCTCGGTGCTGCGGTCTAGTCGTAGCGACTTTACTTGCGACCATTGCATAGAATCAACCCCTCTCCAGGGACTGTTCCATGATGCTGCCTGGCGGAACCAGGCGTTGGTTTTGAGCTTGATACCGTTTTTGTTCAACTCTATGCGCGCTTGATTGTCTGCGAAGTTCAAAGGAAAAGTAAACCAGCTGCGAAAAAACAGAACAGAACCACAGCAAGCTATACTCCCCAAATAGAGTTCAATAATCACAAACGTCGTCTTAAAGCGCGGGTCGAGAGAAGGCAAACCCATTAAGGCGTCAATTCCCAAATGCTGATAAAGAAAGTACGTAAGTGCTGCAGGAATGCCAGAAACGAAAAGAGCTATGGCACTCATGGAAAATGCGGGTGAGTGGAAGAAATTGACTTCTGCTTCTTCGTCAGTTTGACTGCGGTTTTGAAGGAAACTTACTCGGTCGTCGCTTATTTCTGCCGCTGGTTCTTTGCCCGCAATATTTAGACGGAGGATCCAATGCAGATACATCCAGGTAATGGCGAATGGTGCAAAAAAGATGTACAAGGATGCAACAATGAATGGACGTACTTGCTCCATTCCTTCTGCTAGTTCAGCAAGTATTCGCGAGTTTCGCCATTTCTCTGGAATATGCCGGAGGAGTTTTTTCTGATTGCTCTCATTCAAACGTTCAAAAATCGACTGGACTCCCCATGCTAGCAAAACAAAGGGAACCCACACTAGAAGAAGAGGTGGGCAGGCTACAAAAGCAAGAATGAGAACAAGCGGAAGACTATGATTTTTGATCTCTGTTTTTAGCAGATGTAAGAATGCCGCATTTGATTCTTTTTTCCATTGTTCTAATTCTTCCTTTGTTCCGTTGCTTGGGCGCGGACGAAGTTGTGGTGCTGCGTTGACCGAAGGGTTACCTGCAGCGCCTGTGCTAATGATTTGAGTATGTATGTCAAGCTCTGTTTCCATTTCACGCTACTCCTGCGCTACGCCTGCTTTAACTAATAGGGAATCTTCCGTTTCGGATTTATTGGATACGTCTAGCTTGGTAATGGTGCTGACTATGACGGTTTGTTCTTCGTGGCAATCCGTCGTTGATTTTGCAGGGATGGCTGGCGCTTCTGCGGATCTTGCCTGCGTTTCGGCAGGGATGGCTGGCGCTTCTGCGGATCTTGCCTGCGTTTCGGCAGGGATGGCTGGCGCTTCTGCGGAGCTTGCTTGCGTTTCGGCAGGGATGGTTGGCGCTTCGGTGCTTGCTTGCGCTTTCGGAGAGACTTGTGAGTTTGCTTCCGCGCTTTGTTGTGTTCCTCGCAGAACATTCATTAATGCAGTCGCTATGTCTTGAGATTCGGCTACTTTTCTCAAGTTTTGAATTACTTCTTTGACAGGCTTTTCTCGAGCATCCATCAGAAGCTCTTTTACCTTTTCAAAAGACTCTGGTCGCAGGCTTTCGTCAAACTCACTGCATTGTTTAACTACGGCGCTCAGTTCGGCAGAAGCATTTGAATTGAGCGACGGGTCTGACTGAGTCAATGCGACTGGGTCTTCGCCGGTTAGCAAAAACTGAAGGACACCGGCAAAGCTATAAATGTCGCTTCTTACACTGGCGTGTCCCTGCAATTGTTCGGGAGGAACATAGCATTGCTTTCCAATTATTGTGCCGGTGATTCCTTCTACAAATCTCTGCGCAGCACCGAAATCTATGACACGGATTTTTCCTTCTTCTGTGAGAACCAGGTTGTCTGGTGTCAAGTCTCTGTGAAGTATGGGGGGATCTTGAGAGTGCAAGTAAGTCATGATGTCGCAGATTTGAATTGCCCAGTCGTAAATCTCTGCTTCCGGGTGACCACCTTGAGATGAAACGAGGGTGCGCAGGTCTGTTCCGTAAACATGTTCGAGCAATAGGTATGTTGATTCTTCTCGCTGGAAAACCTCAAGCACTTTTGCTATTGATGGGTGATCAATTTTGCCGAGAAGCTCGTATTCGCGCTGAAGACATTTACGCATCGCCTCTGTTTCTTCGTCATTTCCTGCCAGGAAAAACTGCTTTGCGATTCCCAGTTTACCGTTCGCTCTGCGAACAAGATAGACACAGGAAAGTGGACGCGAAGCCAATAAACGAACGATTCGTGTTTCTCCGTCAGGTAGATAGGCTCCTGGCTCATGCGTTTGAAAAATAGTCGATTGAAATTGGTCGCCGCTGATTGAACTGATCTCTTTGTCTAAATTTCTACTACCTGTTTTTGTTCTGAGTTGATGCCTGAAGTCCAGAACCTCGTCGGAAACTGAGCACTCAGGCGAATTCTCGTCAATCGCGGAAAGGAATGTCTCCAACTCTTGATCTTTCATTTGCGCTATTTTTAGTTCTACCTTGCTCTTGTCGTGGAATCTGATTTCTAAGCTTCCACTTTCAGGGCTGTTGTTCTTTTTCAGTTTCAAGTTAACTGATGCAAGTTCTGACCAGAGTCTTAAAGCCTTCGAACCCATTAGCCCCTTTGAATTTTCTGGTAAGAAGATAGCGTCTTTGCTCAGCACGATTTTCTTTCGTTTAAGGTATGGCAAAAAGACTGCGCCCATCACTGATAGTGGAACTGTGCCATATAACGCAATTATTGCCGCAAGAAAAACTCTGAGATTCGGGTGCGCGCCTACACCGTTTTTGTCAATCCACGCCTGAATTCCCTTTCGTTCTTTCATCACATACGAATGCTTGATGGGGACGCTCTGGTACCACTTTGTTTTTGGAAGTCTATTTCTTCTTGAAGCTGTTGCTGACTTCGTTGTGCTGTTTTGCTTCGCCGGATCAATCTCTGCTTTTATGGCATCTTGTGGTGGCGCGACTCTTAGTTGTGTTGGGGCGCTGGTTCCTTTGCCAGTGCTGAATGCTTTTACGAGAGACCCGTTCATCCAGCCGGAAATTGCTTTCCCTAATGGTCCCCCGCAAAATCCAAAAAACAAAAACAGTGACAGATAGCATGATATGAGCCATGTAGCGCTGTTGAATAGATTGCGCTTGAAAGAGTTTGTTCTCTTCAGTTCAATTGTGCTTTTTTCTGCCCTGATTGTGGATATGAAGGTTTCGAAGGGATTTGCCTTTGAAGTTCCTTTTGTTTTCTTTGTCCATATTGTCAGAAATGCCGAGAATTTGAGGGCTTTGGGCCAGAGTCCGAAGATTAAGAGGAGTGCTAATGCCATGCTTACGAGTTGCCCGAATACCACAGATGCTGGTTCATGCACCACGTAGATTGGGTGAGCCTGAGTTCCAAATATATATATTTCTCGTGCGATAAATTCGCTCATGCCAGGTAGGTTCGCGTCGATTCCTGAAGCTAACAGCCATCCTGTAACCCACTTTCCGAGACTGTACGGAAAACATGCAATTGCAATCATGCTGACGACGAATGCGCTCATGTAGCCTGCACAGGTTGTATGTGTCCAGTGTTCAAGCTGTCGTTGCGATTTTGCTTTTACGCCTTCATCTTCAGCCTCACTGCTTTTGCTTGCTTTCGGATGCGATGCGCCAGCTGCTAAAACGACGGCAATATAGGCCAAAAGCGGGCAGAAGTATGTAGAAAGAATCAGTGGAATTGCTATTTGGCTTGGCATTCCCCAGTAACAAAAGGGTAGTCCGGCTTGCCAGAGAAGCCATACAAATCCAATTAGCGCAGCTTTTTGTATTTCCGGTCGGAAGAGCACCGCTCGATCATTCAGCGCGCCTGGATGTAATTTCAAATACCTGTAAAATACACTGCTTACGACAAGGAAAAACGCAATCGGTTGAAATCGAGTCGGCATTGTCAGAATGGCGATTGTTGCCAAAACCCAAAGAGGGAAGTTTCTGTCGCTTATTGCGGAATCGAATTTCGCCAGGTACTTTTTCAAATGAAGCAAGCTCCCAGATGGTAGCCCATATTCGTATTTACTTTGACTCCGATCAACGGGGTTTTCCCTGAGTGTTTCTGAACTGCTTAAGTTCACAGTTTTGTCAGTTTCATCCGCGCCCCGATTCGCCAAACGATCGAGGACCTGTTTGCTCTATCTATGTCCAACGGTTGTCGTGCCGATTTCCAATTTCTGCATTGTCAAAATACATTTTTTGAATTGCCTTTCTCTATCTATTGACGCCGAGCAAGCGCCAATCAGGAATCATGTGAACATATTCACAGAAACAATTTTGCACTAACTTGCCTCCGGCCTCTATAGTAATCATTCGATGTTAGGTGCCTTCGGGGGGTAATTCATGTTGCGGAAGCATATTAAAGCAGCATGCTTGCTGGTTGTTTCGCTTTTTATTTCTCTTTGTAGTATCGCTGCGTTCGCCTGTTGCTCTCTTGACTTTGCCGAGTTTACCAACACCGTGGGCTTCGTGTCGGAACTTGAGAAGGATGGTAAACGTATCCATCTCTTGGGTTATGAAAACACCGCCCAGAATGGAGCAACAGGAGGCAATGCTATGTTTTTGCCGATCCCTGCAGTGCCCGGCACAATGTCAGAAAAAAATATTGTGGACACGTCCAATATCGCGGACTTTATGGACAAGATGCAGGCAACGGTGACAGAACCGATTGTTGATCCGTTTACAGTCTTTTGTGTGCTCGGTGTGATTTGCATTGGTCTTTGTATACGGTTCAGGACAACCATCATCAGGGCTCTAAAGCCGTTGATATTATCCTGGTTAAGTGCTACGGCAATCATGATATTAATCGTGGTGGCAGGGAGCGCGATTGGACTCTTATGGATGTGGCTAGCTCCGAAGCTTCCGGAAATTAATACCGTTGGCACAGTACGTATCAACAATCTGGCCAACCTTGAGGCGCTGCTGAATACAAGCGCAAATTTTGCAGAGCTAGGTGGCTTAATCTGTGGAGCTGTGTTCATTGTTATTGGCTTAAGCAAGAAGAATCTCAGGGTTCGCCGTATTGCAACTGGAGTTCAGCTCATTATTATGGGACTAGCATTTCCAGGGATGGTTAACTGGCTTTGTGCTTCTGGCCGCGATGCCAGCCTATTCGATGGACCCATGGTCTTTAACAGCGGTATTTATACAGTGGTGCTCGCTGCTGACGCATCGCAAATACCAAGTGTCCTCAATAAAGTCCCGGAGACTAAACGCCCCAAACTTAATCACGAGATATTTGATGCTTATTCCAAGTGGTATAAGGGGTGGACCATCGCTCTTTGTTGCTTCGATAATCGGGATGCTCAAAAGTCCTCTCCTATGCTTTGGTGGTACGAGCCGCAGCATCCTGACCTATTGTTTTTTCCTGCTCTAGACGCGCATGACGGCAAGCCACCGATCCTAGATACTACGGTACAAGTAGATCACTGCTTGGTGGTTGCGAGCGATAAAGCTGACGGCTGGCAAGATCCGATCCGCTGGATACAGTCTCCCTGGCGTAGCTTTCGCTATGACAAAGATAGCCCAGTGGTGCGGGAATTTATTCCGCATCGCCTAATGGGGCAACTTTACCATGGTCCTATGCCACAAGGTGACTTTCTGTTCAGAACAGAGGATGTACGACGAGGGGCTTTTGAGCCTCAACGAGTCTTGCCGCCTGGTGTCGATGGGGCCAAGTCGGTGTGGAGTCAGTCTCGCAAAGCTCTGGTAGCTGAGTGAGATTCCAAACGACGATAGCATTGTGCAAAATGGACCTTCTGATCTTCGAAGCGAACGCCATAAGCTTGGTGTTTCGCCTGGCGAAGTGCCTGAACAATGAGGAATATTATTTGATGTATCCTCGCTCAATCAAACTGCTTCTCGGCTTTCTCTTTTCCTTCCTGGCGCTCTTTGTGGAAAGAGGCTATGTCGGTGGCTGCTCTAAATAGTCGAGTATCGGCGGCGCCCCTGTCGACTACGGTACAAGTAGATCACTGCTTGGTGGTTGCAAGCGCTGAAAGATTTTTGCGTAAACGAGGAGCCGTATGAGAACACTGCCAATATTCCACCTGATTGATAGTAACGACCCGGATTATGCGGTTTACCGGGTTGTGGAATACTTGCTTTCAATGCAAACTCGAGTAACTATGAAAAGACTTTTGCTGATTAGTTTTGTTTGTTTCTTGACCGCCTTGACGGCTTGTCTATTACCTAAGATAAACGTTTTCGCTCAAGATTCTTTCGCGTTACTACAAGGATTCGACAGATCTGAATGGCAGCATTCGAGACCCTCGGTCGCTTGCAATTACATCAAACAGCGGTTTCAAAAAGCCACAAAACTAGAAGTCTTAAGGATACTGGGAAAGCCTAATGACGATCATGAAGCTGGGGAAGGTATGTGGGGGCATTATGATGCTTACTACAGCTACACTCTAGACCATGTGCAAGGAGTCGATCAGTGTGGTTACACTTGGAAGACTTTAGACCTGTCGTTTTCCCCATCTGGTACCGTCAGCAACATCGAAGTTAAGAGCCACTGCTATTAAATGTCTTCTGCTTTGTGTCCGCTCTGCACCCAACGTTTTACATATTGAAGGGCCGCTGGTTTGTTTTTCTGGTAGACCGCTTCGTAGTTTTTGTAGTTAGCGGCATAATGCGTCGGATACAGTTCCTCACCCTTTCCCGAGGGGGGATGAGTATACAAAAAATCAAAAAGATCCTTCTTTGTGTGCGTCTTCATAAACTCATCAATGTGTAACGCATCTGCCTTGCCATCAGGCTTTAAGTAATTGAAATCTGTGTGTCCAGGATGCCCTAGTTCTGAATGAACAGCAGACTCAGCCAGCATTGAGCCAACTTCCCCCCACATAAATGTGTCGGTATACGTCTTTTGATCAAGTTTGTCACCGGCATAAAGCTTATTCAGAAACTGGTGGGTTACATGGTACGACTCATGCGCAAATTCTTCTATGACATTTGCATTTATTTCGCCCTGAGCGCGTTTCACATGCTCGGGCTGCCGGTCCAGCTGACGTTCGGGCCGCTCTTGCTTGTCTTGTCCGTCATTGCTCATCAGCGCAGCTCCTGGGTACATAGGACTATATACCCAAGCTAAGTGAGGCTTGGAACACGGAACAGAAGGCAGATCAGTTCAAGATTGCTGAAAAGCTTATTCAGCAAAAGAAATTTGAACAGGCCGAAGAGGTATACAACTCAATCATCGGACAAGGAAAAGGTGAGCCAAATTTCTTGAAGGCAATGGAGGATCTTTTAAATGACCAGTGAGCAGTCAGGGCGTCTCAGCCGAATGCGCGAGAAACTGAAGAACATGACCGATCCTACTTCTGAAGAACAAGCTGAATTTGCAATTGAACGCAAGGCTCGCGAAGGCAGCATGTGGGAGTGGGCGCAAATGCAAGACAATGGAGATATCGGAGTCCGGGTCACAGATTACAGTGTTGAGGGAGGACATGGCATCGGCGGATTTGTAGTGAAAGTTAGCGACGCCAATTATGAAAGAGCAAAAAAAGAACATGGATTGGAAAATCCTGGCGACACTAGGCAGATAGTGAAGAAGTGGATCGCTGGCGAATGGGTGATTCAAGGACCAATCGAATAGCGAGGATTTGGCTCGCGTCACAAGTCAGATGAAATCTACATGCCGCTGAAAAAGAAGCCAAGCGTTCTTGTCGTCAATGTTGAGTCCACAAAGAAAGAGATAGGCACTGCCGCTGGTGCCAGGGTGGGTAACCGCAGCCGCTGCGCAGCCTATTTCCAACTAGGGTTGTTTGTTCTTATCATTCCAACGACGTGGTTCCCAAAGTTCAACTTTATTTCCATCAGGATCCAATACCCAGAGAAACTTGCCATTTTCGTATGACTCTGGTCCCTGAACAATATTTGCATTATTCTTCTTCAGTCGCTCATGTATTGCTTGTATGTTATCGACCCGATAATTGATCATGAATTCTGGTTTACCAGGACTAAACCACTCTTCAGTTTTTGCTGAAGGTGCCCATGCCGTCACGCCCCCATCATCAGCTTTGTCGTCAGACCACATCAATTTCGCAACACCGATGTTCTTGTCGATTTTCAATCCTAAATTTTCTTCGTACCAATCTCTAAGCACCTGCTGATCGACGTGCGATTTAAAAAAGACTCCACCTATCCCCGTGACTTTGCCTGTCCGATTGTTTTCATTAGCAGACAAGCAATCATGTACACAATCAAGCAGATTCTTAGCTGCAATACCTTCATTTGATGCCTCATTTGAAATCACTCTTGATTCCATAGTGGATTGCTCCATACTCACCTCTTGTTGTAAGTGTAATCACCTGTGCTGCTCGCCACTATGATGCAGCTCTTTTGGGATCGTTTCATTACCAGCCAATTATGACTATTGCAAAATGAAATGCTAGTCAATTTTGGGAAGAGCACCACGCCAAAAATTGTGTTGGGTAGCAATGTGCTTTTGACGGTGCTGAAACATGCATTGATACTTTGAATTTAGTGCACAATATTGTGCTAATTCTGAAAGAAGCGTCCGTTCGTCCTCAATGGAAATTTCTGCTACACGGTGAGTGTAATTAAAAATTGCAGGAATTCTGTAACTTACCCATTCAACGACAGTAAATTAGAGCGAGCCGTTTAAGCATGTTTCCATCTTCATTTGAACTCTCCGGTGGAAGCTAGATCAAACGAGATGCTCTTGGTTCTATAACGGTCCAAGCTGCCGATATTTTAAGTACCATTCCGTGCGCTTTAGCATGTAATGTAATTCTTGCGAACTCGCTCCGGTGGCATGAAGTGCTTCAGAGCCGGCTGCTGTGCGTTGAAACTGGGCGAATCTTTCTACGGCTGAAATTGTTCGCGACGAAAGCTGCATTCCTCTGAGACTTGAAATATTCGGAGCCGCAGGTCTTGCGACCAACTCTAACGCTTGGTTCATGTCCAGGTTAGCTATCATTATGCGTCGGTTCTGTAAGGCTATGCCGAAATTAGCAGGAGTGGAATCAAAATCGCCCAGAATTGAGCGTTGTACCTGGGTTTGAAGCATCTGTTCGCGAAACGGCATACTTTTCATGCTTCTCGAGAAACTAAAGGGCGTTGCTCCATGGTTCCATTCCCGCGCAACACCCAGCAAACTATGGTCGGTTCTGGAGGCCCATTCCTCCAGGGACATGCCGACGCGCTGTTGTATTACGTCGCTGGCGCCGTTCGGAACTGTCACGGGCGAAATATTGCTAAATGGCATAAGTTCACTTATTTTCGCCACTTTCAGCTCTGTTGCTGTCTTTTGTGGAGTGAGCGAACGTTCTACGATTGGTACGATTTCACCATTTTGCGATTGAATAATTCCAGTTTTGATGTGTGTAAAGCCTGCCATTTCTGCGGGTTTGCTTGTGTATTTGATGCTGCCATTTGATAGGAGACTCTCAAGCTCAGCTCGACCCATTGTTGGCAATGCCGGCACCCTGGACAATGTTGCTAGAGCCGCATTCTCGATTTGTTTCGGATTGGGAGCCAAAGTTTCGACTGCATGTGCCCACGCGGAAGCCGACAGTCGCTCGGCAGAAGCTGTTTCTGCAGCCCCAGTTAGTCGACCAAGGTTGGCAAAGAATGACCTGGCTGCGCCATCTACAATCATAATCCCTCCGATTGGAGCAATGCTAACTGGGCCGGTCTGATTTTGGTATGGTTAATTCCACATTCAGTATGGTCGTCAGGTTCAACATGCCCCATCATTTTCGGCTAAGTTGAAAAACAAACAAAAAAATGTGCTAGCACTGAAATTTGCTTGCACGGTACAAGGTTTGTCGCGGTCAAACAAAAAAATTATTGATTGAAGCCTATTCAAATCCTAACTGCTCTCGAAGGTCGCCTGTGTAGAGTCCAAACAATTCGGCTACAGGTGCGACACCTCGGCTGCGCTGGCCGATTGGTGGACCATCTGCAAATGGGAATGGATAAACAGTAAATGCCTGGTTGCCGTTCAGTTCGGCGACTTCGTTTTCCCAGCCAGCCCATCTGTAGTCGGAATAGAATAGAGTCAGATCTGCGTTAAAGCACCAGAGCAGGAAATCTGTGTAGCCCTTTTCTGTGTCTTCCCAATCAAGAGAATCAGGAGAGAAATAGAAGACGCGCGATGGGTTTCCGAAAAATCCATTGTCCAGCGCAAAAAATCCACCGATCACATCGTCAGCAATCAACAAAAATGGTGGCACATCTCCTGAATTTATGTTGTTGCCTATCTCTGCGTTCCATCCTGCTAGAGACCGATTCATTTTGTCAGAACCCGAACCAAGTATTCTCAGCCAGCCATGGTCGACGAGCATGCCACCAGTTTCATAAACGATGGCACCCATGGGTGAGCGTGTTGTGACCTGAACTTCTAGCAGCGCGTTCGCTCTATCAGGCTCTCTAGCAGGCAGAACTTCGACTTTGTTTTTGCCTTCATTCATCCAATTGATAATTAGAGGCCATGCAGGATCATCCCTGTTCAAGAGTTCTTCCAGCGTTCTTTTCTGCATGTTTGCCCTGACCTGATCAGTATTTCTTCGAGGGAAAGTCCAAATAAGAACCCCTTTCGAGGTAGCTTTTAGCGATTTCCTGAACGGTAACATTCATGACTTCGCAGCCTGATTTGAACGCCACAGGAGTGCTGTCACTTTCCAAAGCTTTGAATGCTTGAAGTCCAGCTTCGTGATTTATTTCCCAGTTAATAGCTGCGGCATAGACACGCGCCGCGGGCTTGGTGCTTTTTGAGAGTGCTTTCAGCGCCGCACTATCGCTGGTTGGAGCGTGGCTAACAATAGCTTTGAACGCACTGAACGAGGCAGGCATTCCTCCGCCCTCACCTACTGTTCCGCTATCAAATGAGTCGCAATTCGCAAGAATGTCATACAAAAATTGGTCAGGATTTTTTTCAGTTGTTGGCATTGCGCTTTGACCTGTCGCTGATTCTGCGTCTTCGTCACGCTTTGAAAGCGTCGAAGCTAAGGGAAAATACCTGTTACTTCTGCTATCAGAATCGAACAACTGCCAGACCAGTTTATCGCCTTGCAGGCGCAGGTGGGCGTGAGCTTTGTAGCCTCTGCGGTGTTGTACTTCGATGTCGGCTTCTTTGCCTTTTATTGTTCCAGTGAAATCGGGAGGAACATTATCCAGGTTTTGAGGAATGATGCCTTCCCATCCAAGCAACTCGTCGTCGTTCTGTTGAATTTTGAGTTGAAACTCTTTGCCGTTCGTGTACTGCTTTGAAAGCCAGCTACCGGCAAAGGCGTTCTTTTTAGCTTGCGCTATTGGCATCGCGAAACATATTGCAATGAGAATTAGAGCAGCTTTTGTGGGTCTATTCATTTACTGAGCACTTGGGGGCGGGTTTTGTTAGTTAGAAGAATCAGTCTCATTATAAAGGAGACTGAAAAAACTTAGCGAAATCGATTTCCTTAACCGAACGTTTACCACTGCACTTTATTCTTAGCGCATGGAGGTGCTGAGAAATGATCTTATTAGTAGAAGGTTTGTATTACGTAGGCGTTGCAGCAGCTACAGCTGCCGGTTTTGTTTACGTTTGCTATTGCATTTGATCTGACTTCGCGCCATGTTTGTCTAATTGAATAAATTTGCGGAGGCGCTAATTTAGTGTCTTCTGTGAGCAGCGCATTTTATTTTTTGCGGTTGCCTATTTGCTGCGCGCTCAATTCAATTGGCATTCATGGCGTTCTAGTCTTTTTTCTTGATGCCATTTGATGGCACTGATCTTTGAGTGGCACTGATTTTTGCCCTGTGGCAGATCGTACACAAAGCAACAAAAGTTTATACCACTAATGGCGCTTCGATGCTGGCGGTTTGGGAAGGCTCGCTGCAGTCAATATTGTACGAACCTTTTAAGCTCTCTAAGTGATGGCAAAATATCTATTGCTGTGCTGGGAGACGAAATTTGGCTGCAAAAGGTACCAAAGGTAATGACGAACTGGTTGACCTGAGCAATTGCGAACGGGAGCCAATACAGATTCCCGGATCTGTGCAGAACTTTGGTGCACTAATATGTTTCAATAAAAATGGTGTTGTAAATCGTTGCAGCGATAACATCAAAACTTTGCTTGGTTTTGAGCCAGAAAAAATAGCTGGCAAAACGGCAGATACCCTTTTCTTTTCGGGTGATATTCCCGAGGTTTTTCGAGAGAAAACAAATGGGTGGGAACCTGTCAGGGTAAGGCTTAAATCTGGTATTCCCGTCGATGTGCACTTGCACAAACAACGGTCTGAATATTTCTTGGATATTATTCCGGTCGATGACACCCGCGTGCTACCAGATGCGGTGGCTGTCTTGCGTGATTTTGTTAACCGAGCTAGCAAGCTTGGCTCGATTGGCGAGCTTGCAGAAATGTTGGCTTCCTTTATTCAAGAACTTTCTGGAATAGATCGCGTTAAGGTTTATCAGTTCGATAAAGATTGGAATGGGGAGGTTATTGCCGAAGCTAAGGTGCCCGAGATGCCTTCTTATTTGGGTTTGCATTTCCCTCACACTGATATTCCTAAACAGGCTAGAGAGTTATATCAACGAAACAGAGTTCGTGTCATCGCAGATGTAGATTCAGTTCAGGCAAAGCTGCTTGATTTCGATGCCTCAGAGCCCTTAGATATGAGTTTTTCCTTTGTTCGAAGCGTTTCTGAAGTGCATTTGCAGTACTTGCGGAATATGGAGGTTGGTGCTTCCATGTCCATTTCATTGTTTGAAAATGGAAAATTTTGGGGGCTGCTTGCGTGTCACAATCGAAGACCTTTGCGACTAACCTTTTTTGATGCTGCTATTTACGAATCCATTGCAGATGTCTGTTCGACGCGGCTTACGGGGTTGGCGAAAATTGAGCAATCTGAGCGCAAAGTACAGGCTTTTGAAATTGTTTCAAAAATAGTTGATAGATTGACGAAAAAGCCCTTGCTGAGAACTCTCGTGCAGGGACGCTTTAGCATGAAGGATTTAATTCACTGCAATGGCACGGTTGCGATTTTGAACGGAGAAATGTCTAAGTTTGGTGCTGTTCCCGATAACGATGCGTTAGACCGTATTGTAGGTTGGCTTCAGAAAGGTAGCAATGAAACAGTAGCTTACGATGATTTCCCTTCCCGGTTCACTTCCGACGTTCGTCACTATGCAAGTGGCTTGCTTGCTGCGAAAATCGGTAATCGGCCGAAATCCTGGCTGTTATGGTTTCGCATAGAAACAATCAGAGAAGTGACCTGGGCGGGAGATCCATTTAAGCCGGCGGAAGATACGCCGTTTGGTCCGCGATTGTATCCACGCAGTTCATTTGAACAGTGGAAGGAAATGAAAGAGGGGCAATCAATGCCCTGGTCTGCCTTAGACATTGAAAGTGCCAGCGCATTGGCAGAATGGGTCGATCGCCTCACCGAAGCTGGAATGCTGCAGCAATGATCTGAATTCGCGTTACTGTCTCATCCATAGCTTGAAGTAATCGTCCCAATCATCTTTGTCTGTTGTGTACTCAGCAAAAATTGCGACTCCGGCGAATGAGTCTTTGTGCTTCGAGATTGCTACCGATTTGCTGATCGCGGGCAACGCAACTCGCAGATTCTCTGTGAAGGTTAGGTGTCCCAGAGTTCCTTTCTCATAGCTAGGGACGCCTAAGACAACCTTACAGGAATCATTTGCAAGCGCTGCGTCACTTAGAAGATGTTGGCACTGTTCGCCTAAAAGCCAGCTGTATGCTCGTGGGTAATAAAAGAATGAGTCATAGCACATTACAGCAATTTGATCACAACGTTGGCAGATTTTCTTGAAGTAGTCATCATCCCATCCCCAGAGTGTGCCTGGGTACCACATCGGTGTTGCTGCCGAAATAATCTGTTTCTCGCTAAATTGGGACCGTGTTTCCTCAAGCAAGGTCAAGAGATAAGGGTTCTGATTATTGGCAAATTCATAGTCCCACTGAACTCCGTCGAATCCGCATTCCTGGACTAACCAGTCTGCTTCCTCGACCATCTTTTTGCGTACCTTTGCTTGAGATAAGTCTACGCCACCATATTCGGTGGCGGTGCCAACGTAGACCCATGCGATATTCTTACAGTTTGGCACAAGGCGATGTAAACGTTCGAGCAAAGGGCGTGCTGTTTCCTTGTGATGAAACTGCAGCGAACCGTCTTTCTGAATAGACCGAACATGGAAGTAGGCATACCTAAATTGCCCTGTGGAAAGCCGGGCAAAGAGTTTCTGCTCGTCTTCCTCTGAATGTTTGCCGAAGTACCAGAGATAACGAAGCCAGATGCCATTTTCACCCTTGTTTTGAGATAAATAGGATTCACTTTGCAAAAACGGGTAGCTGATAAAGTCGGCCAAAAACAAACCTACTAAAAGAACCCCAATCAGTAAGTAGTTTTTCTTTGTCATATCGTCATACTATACGAGCTGAAAAAGATTAGCTTGCATTTAGCTAGTGGCGAAACTCTTAGCGCAATATTATCTTCTTGGTAATTACCGGCTTACTAGCTTAAAAGCCCGGTGGATATATCATTTGGCGGTTTTCGAGCTGGCAAAAATCGCTCCAGGTTGTCATTAATTGTGCTAGCGGATTAGCATAAGTTCCTAGCAACTGAAGATATCTCTGGTTAAGATCTCTTAGCTACTCTAGACTCATTGTCATTACTGCATTGAGCTTGTTGAAAGTATTGGAGTTACTAAATGAGCCCTCAAGCGACAACACAGCGCGAAAGCGCCACCAAAGACACCAAGAAGTCAGTCAAAGTCATCGTTCACATGCCAGCGTACAACGCGGCTAAGACCTTGATTAAGACCTGGAAGGAAATTGATAAGGATCTCGTCAACGAAATCATCCTTGTTGATGACTGCAGTAAAGATGACACTGTCGAGGTCGCTAGCTCTCTTCCTATTAAAGTAATTCGCCACCCACACAATGTTGGGTACGGCGGCAACCAGAAGACCGGCTATGCAGAAGCTCTGAGAGACGGAGCCGATGTGGTCATCATGTTGCACCCAGACTATCAGTACGACCCATTGAAGATACCAGATATGGTGGCTCCAATTCTTCGTGGCGAAGCTGACATCGTTTTGGGTTCACGTTTTCTCGGCGGCGGCGCTCTCAAGGGCGGTATGCCGATGTACAAATTTGTTGCTAATCGCTTCCTCACGACGACTCAAAATGTTGTGCTTGGAACAAATCTTTCCGAATTCCACACAGGTTATCGCGCTTACAGCCGCAGATTCCTGGAAACAGTTCCGTTCTTGCGCAATTCTCTTGCATTTGTTTTCGATGCTGAGATTCTGTGTCAGGCAGCATATTTTGGGTTCAAGATTGCTGAAATCGGTGTTGAAACACGCTATTTCGCTGAAGCAAGCTCCATCAGTTTCTGGAACAGCTGCAAATACGGTATTGGCGTATTAAAGACTCTGGCTAAGTACATGGGTGCTAAAGCCGGAATCATCAAGTGCGATTTGTTTAGGCCCTAAACGTCGCGAATCAGGTTATTTGGAACGGGAGCTTTCTGGCTCCCGTTTTCATTTGGTGTGCTTCAGTATCGCTGTGGTGCTCGCGGCTTGGATTATCAAATCGAACTTACACTAGTTAATTTTGAAGCTTTGTTGCCTCGTCGGTTTTTCCGAGCTTGTTAAGAACGTTAGCGTAAGCCTTTGTGGCTGCTTTGGTTCGCACGCTGCTGGGTCCAAAAACTTCCCTGGTCAGTTCCATAGAGCGCTTATACAGAGGCTCCGCATCTTTGTATTTCTCTTCTTTCGAAAGAGTGTGGGCGAGATTTGTAGTAGCGAGTATCAAATCCGTGCTAGGTTTCTTGAATGTACGTTCCATTTTCTCAAGGATAGTACGTTGCAGTTGTTCTGCCTCTTTTAGCTTTCCCTCTTTTACGTAGAGATTTGCAAGCATGTCATCTGCAATGAGGAGGCGGTGGTCGTTCTCCTTCATTGTTTTTTTCATCATTGATACTGCTTCTGAAAGCTTTGTTTCTGCTTTTGCTAAGTCTTTTGTTTTGACGTAAAGCTCACCTAGAGTGCATAAAGCCATTGCCTCGTCTGCACTGCCATTGCTGAGGTGTTTCTTGTAGATTGCAATCGATTTTTCAAGCAACTTTTCTGCCTCAGATTCCTCATGCAGCATCACCATAGTTTGTGCCGCATGGTCGAGAAGTGTCGCGTAATCAGTACTATCTGTCATGCCAAGCTTTTCGTGCTCAGCGACGCATTCTAGAAATAACATTCTTGCTGAGTAGGGTCGTTGCATGTGACGGTAAAGGTCTGCCAGCATATTCATGGAAGCGACAGCTTTTGCATTCGGGCGCTTCAATGCATTTGCAATCATGATTGCTTTTCTCAGCTCATGCATTTCGCCAGTAAGATCATTCGCTTTTCTGTGGCTCTCAGCAGCAGCCATTGCTGCATTCCATCCCGCTGCTGTCATGTCTTTTATGCTGCCAGCTGGAAACATGGAATCTTTTCCGTCGAGAATCTCAGCTGCTTCCTTCACTCTTTCTGTGGCTTGGCTTCTTACGGCTGCTGTAGGCAGAATATCAACGAAATTTGAGTTGAGTGGTGGCATGTGTAGCTTTGCTCTGATTGCCTTTGCTTCTGCGATTGATGCGTCTGATTCCTTCTGTTTTCCAGCCGCTTTCTGGATGATGCTGAGATTTGTCAGCACTTCAGATTTGCTAAGCTCAGCATTCTCGCGGACTAAACCGTCGAGCACTTTTTTCAAACTTGTCTCTGCTTCGTTGTAATTTTTGTTTTTGTATGACTGCAGCGCCTGGTTGTTTTCCACTGCAAGTTCATCTGGCTCAAATTCTGTTTTAGATTGAGCGGATGTTGCGCTTTTACCTTCATCGGTTTTTGCTGCTTCTGAAAAAACGGGAATGCAGCTAGTAAAAGTCAAAATGCAAAGAGACAGAGCTGTTGAAATCAGGCTAATCTTCATGGAATCCTCAGGGCAATTGAATTTTGATTCTACTTGATTCGCTAAACGCTTCCATGAATTTCGGCTAGTCGAGTGAACTCATCCCAGTCTTTTTCCGTGTCTATGTCGTATTTTCCGGCTTCGAAGGCAATTGTTTGAATATGTTTGCTTTTGTCTCTTAGAATTCTTTTTGCCCCTTCTTCAGGAGCAAGTGCTTTCAATGATTCAAATTCTTCAGCAGGAAACAAAGCGGGAATACCTACAAGTTCGGCGTATGAGCTTGCCACGATAGTGTTGTGAATTTTGAATTTTTCAATGAGTTCGTTTAGAACCGTTGCGTTGATGAATGGTTGGTCGCAAGACACGAAGATGGCAGCGTTAGCGCCACGTGCTTCAAGCGCATCAACAGCGCACCTTATCGAGGTGCCCATGCCGTTTTGCCACGAGTCATTTTGCAAAACTATAGTGTTGCCGAGGTCGACCGTTTCTGAAATTAATTGGGAGTTTGCTCCCAGCACAAGCAGAGTTTTCGATGCTGAAGATGCGCTGGCGGCTTTTATGATCCGTGAAAGCAAGGTTTCGCCGTTAAACATTTTTAGTTGTTTGGGTGAACCCAGGCGAGAGGAGTTTCCCGCAGCTAAAATCACAACTGCGATATCTGGCATTCAGCACCTGACTCTGTAGTTGAGGAGAATTCGCTGTCTGGCGATTGATTGTAAGGCTCATGGATGGGCTCATCGCTATCAGATAAAAATCCAGCTTGACGCGATTGCGAGTAAGCTTGTATCTCTGCGAGAATCGAAAGTGCGATTTCCTCGGGTGTTTCAGCGCCTATGTCGAGACCTATCGGTGCATGAAGTCTATTGATTTTTTCTCTAATGAATTCCTGTTGCTCTGCATAGCTTCTGGTAGCGTTGTGCGATTCCTTTATGCTTTCTTGGGGCGCGCTCTCGCCCATTGCAATGACTCGCTTGTGACCGGCTTCTGTGTGTTCTTCCAGGAGTTGTTTCAGAATTCTGGCTGTTCTTCGCTTTGGTCCCAGAACACCAATATATGCTGGACTTCTATCTAGAAGCAAGCTGAGCACCATTTTGTCGATAAGCAAATTGTGCGACATGAGGATACAGTAAGAGTTTTGATCAATCGCCGGAAAGTTTTTGTCATCATATCTGCAGTGAACAACTGCAGAAGCCGTTGGAAAGCGCGTTGCCTCAGTCATCGCTTGCCTGTGGTCGTAAACTTCTACCGTATAACCAAGATGGCTTGCCTGCAAAACTAGTGCCTCCGCATCGTAGCCAGCACCGAAAATTAACAGTCTTTTCGGTGCGTTTAGTGGCTCTGCAAATAGATCAATTATTTGTTCACCAACAATTATCTGTCCCGAGCAAAATCGATTTTGGGCGATTGCTTTTTGTGCCAAATTCAATGGGCGCTCGGCGCTGGCAATCAGCGCAGCTGCTGTGAGTTCTGAAATCTTGATTCCACAAGTAGACGAGCTTAGCTGATTTCCCACTTCTTCATTTGACGAGTCTGTATGTATGATGAAACGTATCGTTTGTACAACCTTGTTCTCGTTTTGTTTTTGTCTCAAGATTACAGTCAGTAAGGCACTGCGTAAGTCTTTGTTCTGAGTTGGTGTGGAAGTTCCGCCTGAAAAAGTTCCAGAAGTCTTTGCTATTGCAGTGGTTTTTAGTCGTTGAATCTCTGATTGCATCAAAAATAATGGATTCTCAAATTCATTAGAGGAGAGTTTCTCTATGAGAATTTGTACTCGCCCTGTACAACCGCTGCCAGAACCGAGTATCTCATCGTCATCATGGCTTGTGTCATACTCAGTAATTTCGGCGATGCCATCCGAATCCAAGTAATGCTTGCATTTTTCAATCAAATCTCTTTCCAGGCAGGCACCGATGACCGAGCCGAAATGCTTGCCATCAGCCAGTACCAGCATATGTGCACCGGGTCTGCGGTAAGCTGAGCCATTGAGCCTCAGCAGAGTAGTTAACACCGCTGGAGTTCCCTGCGAATGCGCCTTCTCATGCTCTGCAAAGATGGTCTGTAACTCTTTCATTTTGTCCTTGCTCTTGGCCGTGATTTAATGCCGAGCAGGTCCTGGGTTGGGGAAACACTAAATGATAGTGATTTGGTTGCCAAGCTTCCATAGCATTTCGTTGAAAAGCCGTAAACTTAACCAATGCCGATTAAACCATGCGGCTAAGAACGGAGCGCGAACGGGCGCGAATTTGACGTTTATGGAATGCCTATGTCATTCCCCGGTTTGAGTCGCTGCGGAGTTCTGATTAGTTTTGGTTTGGCAGCGTCCGCGTTAGCTAAGCTTTCCGTAGGAGTGCAGCCCGCCGAATCCCAGAAAGTTAAAGCCAAGATAGGTCAAAATGGTTATCAGCAAACCCAACACAGCGCAGGTAGAAATGGCACAAGTTGAACAATTCCCTCGGGCGCGCAAGTGAAGATAAGCCGCATAACTGAGCCAGGTTGCAAGTGACATTGATTCTTTCGGGTCCCACGACCAATAGGTTCCCCAGGCATGGTTTGCCCAGAGGGCACCGGTGATGATACCAAAGGTTAGCAAAGGAAATGCGACACCTATACACCTTTGTGATAGCTCATCCAGTGTGTCAGCAAGCTCACTTGTCGAATCGGTTTCCTTTCCTTCGCGAAAAGATTGAAACAGCATGAAGGCGCATGACAGAGTTGTTCCTGACCAGAATATTAGTCTGACTGTGTCTGCTGAAATGCTTGCAATGCTGCCCATGCCAACGCAAGATAGAGACACGGCTAAAGCTATCAGTCCACCCAGGCAGCTACGCTTTTTGCCGGACGTCCAGAGTTGCAAAAGTGCCAGAAGTCCGCCCAATAGAAGGAAAGCGTAAGACACTATGAGTGGTGGCACGTGGATCGCTCGCCAGTAGCTCAAAAGTGCAGGCATCAATGGCTGAATATCGTGCTGTGTTGCAGGAAGCCAGCTTGCGTAGAGAAATGTCGTGCTAACAGCTAATGCGGTTATCCAGCCTAATTGCGGGAGTTTGACTTTTCTGGAAAAAAGGAAAAAAGCGGCAAGTAGCCCCCAGCAAAAAAGGAGCAAGCTTTCATATAGATTGGCAATCGGAAAGCGTGCGGCTTCAATTCCTCTCGTCACTATTGCTGCGGAGAGGCAAAGAAAACAAACTATCATGAACCCTTTTGCTGCAACGCCTGTGAGAATTCGTTTGTAAGTGATTGCGTTATTAGCAACGAAAAGCCACAACGCAGTGATGCTACACACGCCGGCTGTGTTTGTAATGGTTGCTTCAAGAGTCAAGGCTTCCTACCTCCAGTCGTTCGCATTCCGAAGTGTTGCTTAGCTCTTTCGCTGAGCGCTCAATCTGTCTCAAATCACGTTTCATCATGTTCAGCGCTTTCAAGCCGGAAAATCCGATGCTTATTTGAGAACGGTTGCAGGCAGTTTCACTGATGCTGCCCCATATTCGTTGGCTTGGCATCGCGACGAAAAATGCGCCAATCATAAGAATGAAAAAGGAGGCATAGGTTACAGGCAGTCCAGGATCGCTTTTGAATTGAATTCCTGAACTCAATATGGTGCCCTCATACTTCACTGGTAGTGGGCAGTCTTTGGTCGTTTCACCTTTAGTCAGGCTGGTGAATAGCTTCGGCATATTAGACTGGGAGTGCTTGAAATAAACACGTAAGGGCGCGTTTGCATCTTTCAGCGCAAGCACCATCATCAGTTTGTCCGAGATAGGAACGACCCCCATGCTGTCGTGTCCCATTTCTTCTGTGGGCACATTGATGTCATTGTCAGCTAGAAGTACTCTTACTCCTGCGATTTTCCAATCTGATTGGTTAAAATCAACGTTGTTAAATGTGCTTGGATTATTTACCGAAATTTCAGGTTCAGCCGGTGTTGCCACCGCAGGCGATGTCATAGATAATTTGCTATGCCATTGCTTGGGTGAGCCATCTTTGTTGTCTTCGCGTCGCGTGGACAAGAGTTTGATGTTTATTTCTGGAATGGTTCCAAACAATGGTTTTTTCTCAATATGTTCGCTCAGAGTTGTCGCCTCTCCTTCCATAAGAGTGAAACGTCCTGAGTATGATGTAGTGGCCGTTATCGCTACACCTGCAAGTAAAACGAAAAGTCCCAGATGTGTGATTGGCGCTGCAAGCCAGCCAGATCTGCCTTTCTCAAAAATGAATTGATTGTCTCTTTGACAAACGTGATAACCCAGGTCGCGCATTTTTGTATGCAGGAAACTGCTCGCTTCACTTGTTGATAGCGGCAAGTCTGAGTTCAAGACTTCTTTGAATGAAGCGATCGTTTCGCTGTCATAAAAGTCTTGTTGTCGCAGTCGACGACGAATTCTTGGAGCCATTCTGGCTACTGTGCAAGCCATCAAGTTAACGAAGAGCAATCCGACCGCTGCTAAAAATGGTGTCGAAGCATAGACGTTAAGCAGCCCGCTGTTCTTCAACATCGCCATGCCATCTGTTCCATATTTCGCCAACAGAGCAGCCTGGTCAACAGTGCTTTCTTGTGGAATCCATGCCCCGGCAAGGACTAAGAGTACAAGAAGAACAATGGAGATGATTGTTAGCTCAAGGCTGGCAAGACCATCAATGACTTTTTTTAGAGGCGAAAGATTTGTTTGATTACTTTCTTCATGCATTCTGGAACCTTGAACGTGAGGCGACGCTGGCTCTGCTTACTTCAATGTTTTGGCGTAGTTGTATAACGCTGTGAGAGCTTCGTCTTTGTCAGCAATTGCTTTGAATGGTGGCATCATTCCATTTTTTACTGCGAGGAACGATTTGAAATCAGCTTTACTAGCCAATTTCTTTGAACCCACCACGGGTTTTTTCGCATCAATCGAGTTTTTTCCATCTCGGTGGCAGGAAGCGCAGTTATTGTTAAACAGCTTCTCTCCTGCTTTATCGTCCGCTTGCGCTGAATTGAACATGAGAATACTGAGCAGGCAAACTGTGCAGACCCAGCCGATAAAACTCGTGAATTTTGCCCCGGACATTATCTGTCTCCCTTCTTTGAAACCTGCTGAACCGACTCCTGAAACATCGTGTGTACAAGCTTTTACGCTCATTTCAGAGTGCTAATTTAGATAATTAGACCACAATATATATTTGTCCACATGATTCCTAAGGCTGATCTATTTTTGATCTTTTGAGAGTCCGAAGAATCATCCTCTGAATACCTCTTCGTCGCTTAAGCCAAATTGTGCAAGCCTTTTAACCATTTCGGGTGCCTGGTGTCGAGTTTGTCACCAGTTACGTGCTGATTTCTGCCTTTCTATACTCAAAACGAGGAGATATCCAGCAATGAAAATCAAAACGACACTTCTGGTTTGTACTCTAGTGCCATTTTATATTGGCGCTGTTTCTGCCCTTGCAGAAAATTCAAAGAGCGCAAAAACTAAATTAGCGGTTAAAGTGCAAGCTAAGAAACCTGCCGTAAGCGCGAAATCAACTGCATCAAAGACGCCAGCGAAATCTGGCGAACCTAAGCAGGAAGCATGTATAAAATGTCACGCTGAAACAGTCAGTCCTGGCACCGTAGAGCAATGGCATTCTTCCAAGCATGCGAAGATGGGAGTGACTTGTTCTAATTGTCACGGCGCTGAAAAGAGTGATCCTGATTCGTGGCTTCACAAGGGAACTTACATATCGAGTATCGTCACTCCTGGCGATTGCGCCAAGTGTCACAACCAACAAACTGTGGAATTTATGGGCAGCCACCATGCCACAGCTTCATTGTTTATCGGTTCTCTGGACAATTATCTGGGAGCGTTTGTAGAAGGGCACCAGGCAACTGTTTCTGGTTGTAAGCAATGTCACGGCAGTCGTATGAAGATAACCAAGCACTTCACCGATGGCAGTGAATTTAAACTTGATATGGAAGACGTGTCGACAAAAGCCCTGAACAAAATGAAAGAGCTTGGAAAAGATCCGATGGTTGAGAAAGATCTTCTCCGCGACGAGATGAAGAAAATCGTTGTTGAAGATTTTAAGCCATTTGAAAACAAAGAGTTGAAGCCAGAGACAGCAGGCATCTCGATTGACAAAGATACCTGGCCTAACTCGGGAATGGGGCGTATAAACCCCGATGGCACCATGGGTAGTTGCAATGCATGTCATGGACGCCACAACTTTAGCAAGGCGTTGTCTCGCCAGCCTGATAACTGCGGAAAATGTCACATGGGTCCGGACCATCCACAGATCGAAATTTATAACGAAAGCAAGCACGGCATTGCATTTCGAAACAGGCTATCTGACATGAAATTAGACCATCCTACATGGATTGTCGGTAAGGATTATTCAGCTGCTCCGACATGCGCTACATGTCACATGTCTGCTACTCGTACTCAACCTGTTACCCATGACGTTGGGTTGAGAATCAGCTACACTCTGCGACCAATCGTTAGCAAACTAACGACTTCTCACTCTGCGGTTCTTGATGAACTTGGTGAGGTTAAGAAGATAACTCTCTCGGCTGAAGACAAACGGAAGAGAATGCAGGAAGTCTGTAGTGCTTGCCACGGACCGACTCACATCAAGAACTTCTATGCACAATACGATGCTCTGGTTGCCTTGTACAACGGCAAGTTTGCAGAACCTGCAACCAAAATCATGAACTACATCAAGGCTCATAACTATATTGATACCAAAGTTCCTTTTGGAAGCGATATTGAATGGAAGTTCTATGAACTCTGGCATCATGAAGGAAGACGCATGCGCATGGGCGCAAGCATGATGGGTCCAGATTATACGCAATGGCACGGTGCTTTCGAAGTTGCTCGTAATTTCTATTTCCACTTCCTGCCATTAGCAAAAGAAATAGCAGAGAAGAATCATGACGAGGAATTGAAAAAACTCATTGCAGCCGAGCTGGCAACACCTGACCATCAATGGATTAATGGGCTGTCGTCGGATCAGCGCAAGCAAATGCTTGATTTCTATCAACGTCGTTACGGAGAAAATTCTGCGCTAATTCAGCAACCAGCGAAGAAAGACTAAACCTCATCTGCGCTAAGTTCAATGAAATTCAAGTTCGATTTCAACTTCAATTTCGACGACGAATTCAGGCTTCGATTTTGCTGCCGAGCAATTTCATGAACTTGCGCATCCATTGTGGATGACCTGGCCACGCAACTGCGGTGACCAGGTTGCCATCTATGTGGGCGTTGTCTGCGCTTGTGCTTGGTTCTATCCAGGTGGCTCCCGCGCGGAAGACTTCCGGCTGGCAGGCTACATAGGCGGTGCATTGCCGTCCTTCCAGTACGCCAGCTGCCGCGAGGATTTGGGGACCATGACAGATTGCTGCAACCGGCTTATTATGTTTGAAAAAGTGATGGACGATTTCCAAAACACGCTGATTCAGGCGCAAATATTCTGGTGCTCTGCCGCCAGGCAAGACCAGCGCATCATACTGTGTTTCATCGATTTTCTCAAAGTCGGCAGTTAGCTTAAACAGATGACCCGGCTTTTCAGTGTATGTCTGATCTCCCTCGAAATCGTGAATCGCAGTCTTTACTCGCTCATCAGTTTTCTTTTGTGGGCAAACTACATCAACTGAATGCCCCACCATAAGTAGCATCTGGTAGGGAACCATCGTTTCATAGTCCTCTACAAAGTCTCCAACGATCATGAGGATCTTCTTTGCTGACATGGCTATTCTCCTGTTCAGGTCAAAAGTTTGTCCAGAGTAATTGGAAGTTCGCGAACTCGTTTTCCTGTTGCATGGAATATCGCATTTGCGATTGCCGCTGCAACACCGATAACGGCAATTTCACCAACACCCTTTACTCCGAGTGGATTTACAACATCGTCTTTCTCATCAACAAAAACTACTTCGATGTTCGGAATGTCTGCGTGGACAGGAAGGTGATATTCGCCGAGGTCTGCATTGATTGTTCGCCCGGTTTTCTCGTCGCGAAGAAGAGCCTCTGTCAAAGCCATGCCGATACCGAATATGACCCCACCTTTGATTTGATTGGCAGCAGTCTTAGGATTGATAATCTTGCCTGCTGAAATTGCTGACACGAAGCGTGTGACTCGAACAATTCCGAGCTCGGCATCTACCATTACTTCAGCGAAATGCGCACCGAATGAGTATTTGGAGTATTTGTCCAGTTGCTTCGAATCTGGAGAGAACTTCGCTTCGACAAGCAGTTGTTTCTCGGGTAAGCGCTTTAATATCGAAACGTAGGATTCACCCTTGCCTTCTTGTGATGCGAGGTAAATGCCTTCATTTCGCGCGCAGAGTTCGCCTTTGTTTGCGTCGGAAAATATTGTGCCCTTTTCTTGAACGAGGAATTCTTTTAGCTTTTCAATTGCATTATGGCAAATACCATGAACTGCCGAACCCGCTGTGGCTGCAGTCATGGAGCCGCCACTAAGCGGTGCTTCTGGCATGTTTGTGTCGCCTAACTCGAATCGAACCTTTTCCAAAGGCAAGCCCAAAGCATCAGCGGCAATCTGGGTCATAATCGTGTAGGTGCCGGTACCAATGTCTTGCGTGCCACTGCTTATGGTGACACTGCCATCTTCTTTTAGAACAAGTTTGGCACCCGCCTCCATGCGGTAGGCCCCGTGCATTGCCGATGACATGCCCCAGCCAACGAGCTTGTTGTGATATTTCATCGAAGACGGTTCAAGCTTACGTTCGTTCCAGCCGAAAAGTTTGGCACCTTGCTCATAACATTGTTTCAAGCTTTTGCTTGACCACGGCAAGTCGCAACTTTCGTCTTTCTCTGAGTAATTCAGTAGACGAATTTCCAATGGGTCCATTTTTAAAGTGTGAGCTAGTTCATCCATTGCGCATTCAACAGCATACATGCCAGGACAGTCACCCGGGGCTCGCATCCAGATTGGTTTGCTAATGTCGAGAGCCACTACTTTTGATTCTGTGACTACGTTCGGGCACGAATAAAGATGAGTTGAGACAGTTGAGCCGTCTTCCGAAAAATCGGTAAATCGGCAATTCTCAGATATGCATTCATGCTTTATGGCGGTAAGTTTTCCCTTCTTATCGGCTGCATAAATCAGGTTCTGAACAGTCTGCGGGCGGTTACCAGTGTTGCCGTAGGTCTGTTCTCGCGTTAACGCGAGTCGAACGGGTCGCTGTGTCATTTTTGCTGCGAGAACCGCCAGAATGGTTCCTGACCAGCATTCCAACTTAGAGCCAAAACCTCCGCCCAGGAATTCTGTGCTTACACGCACTTTTGCCGCTGCTAGTCCGAAGGCTTTGGCTACTTTGTTTCTCGTGTTGAAGATTGCTTGTGTGCTTTCCCAGATATGGAGATTGTTGCCATCCCATTCTGCAGTTGTGGCGTGGGGCTCCATCATCGAATGCATTTCTGCTGGAGTGACGTAGGTGCTTTCAATCTTCACATCGGCTGAAGCTAGCCCATTCTGGAAATCGCCTCGGGTTTTAAGAGAGTTCTTCTTCCCTTCTGCATATTTTGCTTTACTCAGGTTCTTTGCCAAGTCTACATCGACAGCTTTTTTAGAATATTCGACTTGTAAAAGCGAAGCTGCGTACCTTGCTGTCTCCAAAGTTTCTGCCACGACTACACCAATATTTTGGCGGTCATGAAAAATCTCATTGCTTTGAAGCAAGTGCAATGAGTCGTCGAAGTTGGCATTGTTCTTTGGTGGAAGCTTGGGGGCGTTTTTATATGTTATTACAGCGATGACGCCTGTTACTGCTTCTGCCCTGCTGCTGTCGATGCTTTTGATTTTGCCACTACTTATGGTGCTTTGAACCAAAAATGCATGCGCGAGATTGTCCTTTGGATACTCGGCAGCATACTTTGCCAGCCCCGTCACTTTGAGGCGCCCATCGACGCGATCAACCGCCTTGCCGACATTTTTTTCTAATTTGCTGTTCATGCTTTTGCCCCCAGATTGCTCAGGGCTCTGACCAGAGTTCGTTTCGTTAGTTCAATTTTGAAGGAGTTGTGTTTGAGTCCTCTCGCTCCTTCAAGGGCGACATCTGCGCATTTTGTCAAAGCCTGCTGCGAAAACTTTTGTCCTTTCAAAAACTTTTCCGCTTCGCTACAGCGCCATGGTTTTGTCGCGACTCCACCAAGCGCGATGCGGCAATCTTTAACAGTGTCGCCGTCTAATTCTAGAGCTACTGCGACGGAACTCAAGGCGAAAGCGTAGGATGCCCGGTCTCTGACTTTAATGTAATGTGACAGGTGTGAGAATGGCTTATCGCTGATTTCGACTGCCGTGATAATTTCGCCTGGCTGCAAGAGATTCTCTTTGTGGGGTGTAGAGCCTGGCAGCAGATAAAACTCTTCAAGTGGAATAACACGTTTTCCATTTGAGCCGTCAATATGCAGCTTCGCTTCCAGAGCGAGCAGCGCCACGCACATGTCTGAGCCGTGTGTGGCCACGCAGTCGTCGCTTCCCCCAAGAACAGCGTGCATTCTGTTGTAACCGTCAATAGCGGGACAGCCCGACCCTGGTACACGTTTGTTGCACGGAAATGCGCTGTCTCGGAAATAGTAGCATCGAGTCTTTTGCATAACATTTCCGCCTACTGTAGCCATGTTTCGAAGCTGTGCGGAAGCCCCTGCAAGAATGCTCTCTGATAGAACTGGAAATCTTCTCTGCACCTCTTTGTTGTGGGCAAGGGCACTGTTGGTTACCAGGGCGCCGATGATTACTTTATCTTCTGATAGGTCGATTTCGTGGAGGTCTAGCCGATTGATGTCGAGCAATCGCTCAGGCCTTTCGATATTCAGTTTCATCAGGTCTAGCAGAGTGGTACCACCGGCGATGAATGCTGTGTTGCTATTTTCACTCAGAGCTTTTCTTGCTTGCTCAATTGTAGTGGCTTTGCTGTAATCAAAGGGGTGCATCAGTTTTTGCCCCCTGATTGCTGATTGCTACATGATGAAGCGGAAAGCCAGGCGTCTAAATTGAGTTCTCCTGTCCTTGATTGTTTTCGCACATCTTGTATCGCGGCGATGATATTTGGGTAAGCTCCACAGCGGCATAGATTTCCGCTCATGCACTCGCGAACATCAGAGTCTGTGTGACCGCAAGGTTCGTTTATCAAACCTAGCGCCGACATTATTTGACCTGAGGTGCAATAACCGCACTGAAAGCCGTCGTGCTCAATAAAAGCTTCTTGCAGTGGATGCAAATGGTCTCCGTTGGACAATCCTTCAATCGTAGTAATTTCCTTTCCTTCTTGCATCACTGCAAGCAGGAAACATGAGTTCATTCTTTTGCCGTCAATAAGTACGGTGCATGCGCCACACTGACCGTGGTCGCAGCCCTTCTTGCTTCCTGTTAAATCAAGCTGATTTCGCAAGAGGTCGAGCAAGGTTGTTCGAGTATCGACATTTTTTATCGAATGCGATTCCCCATTTATTTTTAGTTGAATATCCACTAGTGAGCCCCTTGGAAACGGCGGCTGAGAACCTGATTCCACCGAACTTTTTGCTGCTTTAGAGTCGAGTCTAACAAGTGCCGCGAGTGAAGCATTCGCGATTGCTATCTGTGTGAAACGCCTTCTTGAAATGTCAAACTTCACTTAGGATCCCCGGTTCGGTCAGGGAATTCTATCTTTTTTGTCTCTCCAATTTATTAATCTTGAGCCTTCTGTTCTTCTTCTTTTCTTGCATACTTGTGAATTTTGCTCAGTAAGTCCTCGATTTTGTAAGGCTTGCTCAAATAACTATCCATTCCTGCAGCAAGGCAAGTTTTCTTATCGCCCTGCATTGCATTGGCAGTCAGCGCGATTATCGGTGTGTGGTCGCCCTGCTGCTCTTCAATTTCGCGAATCTTCTGAGTTGCCTGAAGCCCGTCTAGCTCTGGCATTTGCCAATCCATGAAGATAATGCTGAACTTTTCATGCGTCGCAGCTTCGAGTGCTTCCTGTCCGTTTGATGCAAGCTTTACAGTACATCCGAGTTTTTCAAGTAGCTGGCGAGTGAGTCGTTGCATAACGAGGCTGTCCTCGGCTACAAGCACGGCGCCGGCCAATGGTGGTGCTTTCAATGATGGTTCTTCGGTTTTTGCTGCGACGGCGTCTTGTGTTTTGCTCTCTTCTTTTGTTGCTTCCAATGGCAAGTCAAACCAAAATTTTGAACCTTTTCCAAGAACGCTTCTGAACTGAATTGAACCTCCCATTAGTTCTACCAGCTTTCTGCTTATGGAGAGTCCCAATCCGGTGCCTCCAAATCTTCGTGTGGTGGAACCATCAGCTTGAACAAAAGGTTGGAATAATAAATCCTTTGCCTCATCAGAAATGCCAATTCCTGTGTCGGAAACAGTGAATCGAACGTTGTCTAATTCGGCGCTCTGCCTGGCAGGGTCAACAGAAATATACACCTCTCCGTCGTTAGTAAACTTCAGTGCGTTTTTCGCCAGATTGACCAGAACTTGCCGCAAGCGGAGTGGATCCCCAACATAAAACGTTCTCAGGTCGCTATCGATGCGGCTTCTCAAGACGATTTGTTTTTGTTTCGCCTCGGGCGTCAACATTTCAACGACCTCTTTAACAAGATCTGGCAGCGAGAATCGCACTGACTCGACTTGCAATTTTCCTGCTTCCATCTTCGAAAAGTCCAATATGTCGTTTACTAAAATGAGGAGTGATTGCGCAGCGCTATTTGCTGATTCTGCATATTCCTTTTCAGATTTATCGAGATTATTTGATGACAGCAGAAGTGAGTTCATGCCGATGACCGCGCTCAAAGGAGTGCGAATTTCGTGCGACATATTCGCGACGAATTCTGACTTCAGGCGCGAGCCTTCTACTGCTTGGTCTCGCGCTTGCTCCAGTTCTTTGTTCAGCAGTGCTAATTCATCAAGTCTCCTTTCCAGCGCTTCGTTAAGCTCAAGAGTTTTTGATTCAAGCTGTTTGCGTTCTTGAATTTCTTTGCTGAGAGTAGCGTTAGTTGAGCTTAGCTGTCGCGCGCGAGTTAGAGCGGTTCTAGCCAGAGATAAAGCAACGATGAATAGCAAAGCAATTGCTGCTGCCATCGCTATGAAGAACTCTGGAAACCTTCGGACGTTCTCCGTTACCGCAGACATGAAATGTCTCGGATACGAAACCTTAATTGGTGCTTGATTGGATGCGGACGGGTGATGCGTTGGGCTGACCAGATTGCTCAGGAATGGGTAGTCTGGCATAGCATAAGGGTCTTGCTGATTGTCTTGTCTGAGCCATTGCTTCGATTGTTCTTTGTCTCTGCGACTGCCCGATGCCGTTTCGGCTGGATGTGCTTGCTCGTGGAAAAGTGCGAGTTGCCGTTTGTCCTGCGATCGTGACTTCGTCAATGAAGCAGGGCTCTGCTGCCGCTGCGCTCGGTCTTCTTTGAATTGGCGGGACATTGGAGTTATGTCGGTTGGAACTACCGGTGAACGACTTTCCGATGTGGTTGCTTGTAAGATCGATGGTTCAACTGGTGCAACTGTTGTTCCAGGTAATGAAGCTGAGGCGTTTGGTAGAACTTGCTGAGCTGATGACCCAGTTCCGTTGCCCACGCCTGGACCGCCTGGTGTTCCGGGAGGTGGCGGTGTGATGGGTGGAACAACCGGAGGAACGACAGGGGGCACCACAGGCGGTGGTGTCGTTCCACCCCCGGTTCCTGGCAAAATATCTGATACTATACCCAGCACATCCGACGCCGCGTTGCGCACTACTCCTGTCACCGTTCTGGTTACAGTTCGTGCTGTTTGTCCAAGGTCTTGTACAATCGGAGCAATACTAATGAAGCCCACTCTTCCCCGCGTGAAGTCGAGTACTGCCGCTGTTTTTGTAAGGGTATTGAAGAGTTGTCTATCTTCAGCATTCGACCGTTGCAGACCCAGAATGGTTGGGGTTGATTTTATAAGCGAGACAAGATTGATTTCGGACACGCCAATGTGGCCGTTGCCGACCAGAATGCTTGCTCTTCTACCTACTCCATCGGCGGGAAATAGCTGTTCTCTAGTAAGCGGCGAATTTGATGCAACCAATTCATATCCTGCACCGACGGCAATAGATTCTAGCTTATCTAGCTTTGAGCCGATGTTCAGGCGAACATTGTGTCCTATGCTATCTAGATTTTGAATGCGCAGTAGATTGTCATTCTGTTGAATGATAACGTTTGCCTTCCTTCCTATCCACACCGCTCCAGTTGGAGTATGAACAAGCCCTGAGTGCTTTTGGTTTGCCACTGAAACAAGCATCGTGCCGTGATGCAATTGAATATTGCCGCTGCCATCATGAATAAATTCTGTGCCCGCTCTAGGGTGAAGGCTCGATGAAGGCATCTGTTTTGCTACTGGAAGCTCGGTGAACTTACCGCTGATGGCACTCAGTCCGCGCGCTGCTGCTACGCTTGGCACGCTGTATATGGGAATTCTCGAGGCATCTTGAATGAGTGTTACTTGCCCTGGAACGGACAACTGTGTGCTCACCTTATTTGCCTTTTGATTTTGCTGTAAGAGCTTATTGTTTAGCGAATGGTTTAGATGGCTTGTGCCAGGAATGTTGTTTGGAAGACCTGTGTGCAGGTGAGAGCCGGTAGAGCCGTTTTGAACTGCGCTGGCTGCACTGGAGAATACGCCAGGGAGATTACCAGTCATGCTGCCGATATTAGATATCGGTAGCGTGTGAGAAACATTGTTGATGGGCAGATTTCCCGAAATATTATTGATAGGAAGGTTGCCAGTTATGTTTGAGAGAGGAGCCGCTACCGGCTGAATCAGCGAATTGCTAATGTTGTTTATTGCAGGCACCGCGCGCGGTGCAACGCCGCTTAGAGGTGCCGTCAAATTGTTGACTGTTCCTGGCAGCGATGTAGTGACATTGTGTAGAAGTCCATTTGCTCCAAGCACATTGCCGAGTAATCCGCTGTTATTTGAACCTGGCGTGAGATTGTCTGCAAATGCAGAGTCTGCGCTAATGATGCCGATGGAGAGTGCCAGAGCGCACAATAGCCGAGTACTATTTGTGCGGTCTTTATGAGAGGGAAAGATAGTGTTCTTCATAGCGGCGATCCTACCGTTCTGCGATGGAGGGATTCCGCAAAGGCGCAATTCGCTTTGCTTTCGTTGGTCAGCACCGTGAATACTGAGGCGGGATTCTATTTATAGTTTAGCCAACAACCGTCCAACAAGTCTGTTATAGTTCGCAGAAATAATTATTTGCTTGAAGAAGGCTACAAACCTCAAAAGCGTCGTTATGACTCTATTTGAATAGGTTCGACATACATTGTGCTGACTGCGATATCCACAATTTTTACTTTACTACCACGCTTAATTTCCGCTTGCGGATCTTTGCTTTTTGCCGCGTAATACCTTCGACTTTTTCCGAGCAAAACAACGATTTCACCAGTGCCAGCAGCGGGAATGGAGAGTGTGATTTCTGCAGTTTGTCCTAATGCGTCAGACAGGCGAAAGACATTTCCTGGCGCATTCAATTGTTGCGCGACCCAGCCTACAGTGCTTAAAACCTGGTTGCTGGCATCAGCAAAAACATCGATTGCCTTTTTAAATTGATTTGCCTGAGTGTTGTTAGAAGTATTATTCGAACTGTCGTTATTTTGATTTTGGGGGTTAGTGTTTGATTCCATGGTCGCCTCGGAATTTCCAAAGTACCTAGCACTACCATCATAATCTTCATCTTGGAAACTCTTTGCTTATTCATGTTGTCTTTATCGTTGTTATGTCTTGCATAATTTGCAGTTTCCCTGGCATATTGTTTTAGGCACCTTACTAATCAACTTTATCGGACTCACTATGCCTAACACTGAAATTCACATTCCAGAGGGAATTAACTACGACTGCCAGGGGTGCGGAGTTTGCTGCAGCGGCTGGTCCGTTAACATGTCGGAGGAAGACTATAAGCGTGTTTCCTCCGTTGATTGGGGGCAGTTCAAGGATGAATGGAAGCGCCCCATGTTTCGTGAGCTGAAGCCGCACGAAAGGGCTGGAACCGGCTACACCCACCGTATTGTTTCGTTAGATGATACCTGTCCTTTTCTTGTGAACAAGCTTTGTTTCATTCACGGAGAGAAGGGTGGGCCGTTCAAGCCGACGATTTGCCAGCAGTTTCCCTATGCTTTCACTGAGACTCCTTCGGGTGTGTATGCCACTGTAAGCTTTGTCAGCCTAGCCGTTTTGCACAATCAGGGAACGCCGCTTGTCGAGCAGCGTGATACCATCAATCAGAAGTTTGCTGATTTCAAAAAGTTGTATCCTCACTACACCGCTGATTGGTCGAAGATTCAACTGTCAGTCGAACAGCCCATCACCTGGGACCAGTATCTGCAGTACGAGGCAGAGCTGATGAAGCGCATCAATGATAAGAGTAAAACGATGACCGAGCGCTTGATGGACTGCTGTGATTACCTTGCCGAGCTTGTCGCAAGCACCCCTCGAGGTGGCGCAGCTTCCGCTAAAGCGCCGGCGGCCCAGGCGTCAACAGAGCAGCGTTCAGCTGCCCTGAACAAAATTGATAAGCATTTGCTGTCCACCTTTCACAAAATGTATTTCCCTCGTCGCAACTTCCGAGCGCTTTTTAACGTGCCGAAGTTTTGGCTTGGTGTCTGGTTCAAGGCGGGAAGCGTTTTTGAATTCAACACGCCATCGGCTGTCGAAACATATGCAATTGACCAGCTGAAGGAATTTCCCTTTCCAGAGGATGATCCTGAGATCAACGACATGATCTACCGTTATGTGTATTCAATGTTGTTCGGCAAGAAGTACTTCGGTGCCGGGTTCGGACATCTGAGCATGGTCACCGGGTTCCATCATCTCGTCATGGCATATACGCTAGCAAGATTGCATGCTCGCGGGCTGGCGAAGGCGCGCAAGGCGAATAAAACAAGTCTGGTTGATATGGTCGCTACGCTGAAGGCAATGGAAACGCAGATGGGTGAATTCATGATTGGACCATCGGCAGCTTCTACACTAGAGTTATTGCTGCAGTACCCTAGCCGTGCCAGGCGCTATCTCAGCATCGCGTAGCCGCTATCGCTATCGCTACTTCGTTGTGTGCTTCTCGCATATGCGCAGTTCTGCCTTGGTATCGCGTAGCTCTGTCTCTCTATTGCGTAGCCGTTATCTCTGCTTCGTTGTGCTGTCTTAGTTCGCGTAGCTCTGTCTAAGTATCGCGTTTTGCTGTCTTAGTTCGCATAGCTCTGCCTCAGTATCGCGTTCTGTTATCTTGGTATCGCGTAGCTCTGTCTTAGTATCGCTTAGGGCTATCTTTGTTCGCAGTCAAAGCGTTTGCTCACGTTATTGTGCAAGTTGAATTTGACCGGCTTTGTGAACGCGACTGTTCACGCCGCGTTCATCAAAGAGTTCTATTGTGACAACGTAGTGTTAGACAGAGGCAAGCTCGTTAGTCATGCAGAACTCATCTTATGTTGTCCTCGGTGCCAGTGGTGGCATCGGCTCCGCACTGTGTCGTCGTCTCAAGCGCATCGGTGCGAAGGTGATGGCTGCTGGTCGCGACGAAGCGAAACTGGTCGAGCTATCTAAAGAACTCGGCTGCGATTACCATGTTCTAGACGCACGGAATTTCGATGATGTTGATGGCTGTTTTGAGAGGGCTGCAGAGAAATTCGGGCGCGTCGACGGAGCCGTGAACTGCGTGGGCAGTCTGCTCTTGAAACCTGCTCACCTCACCAGCGAACTTGATTTTAACGGTGTGATTTCTACAAACCTGAATTCTGCGTTCGCCTGTGTGCGTGCTGCAGCTAAGTTGATGAGGAAGGATGGCGGCTCTATCGTTTTATTGTCGACCGCGGCTGCTCATATCGGGCTCTCGAATCATGAGGCGATATCGGCTGCTAAAGCTGGTGTCGAGGGTCTCATGCTGGCTGCCTCAGCAACGTATTCGCGTCAGAAAGTGCGTGTGAACTGCGTCGCCCCTGGGTTGGTGCAGACCGAGCTTACAAAATCAGTCACCGCAAATGATACCAGTCGCCAGTCATCGCTTTCGATGCACCCACTGGGAAGGCTCGGTGAACCTGAGGACGTGGCAAATGCGATTGCATGGCTTCTCAGCGCTGAGAGTAGTTGGGTGACTGGGCAGGTGATCGCGGTTGATGGAGGTCTATCCACGGTAAAGATGGCGCAGGCTCAGAGTCTGTCCGCTCGCTAGTTGATTGATTTAGGAGACCGTGATGTCAGTTTCGTTTCACGAGCAGAACTATAGTGCACGCATGTGCGCAAGTGCATTGCATCGCTCGACGCGCTCACCAATGCTGCATGCTTCCGGACGACTAGGTGGATAAGACGATATGAAAGCTCAGGTAGCAATAATTGGTGCGGGAATATCTGGTCTGAGTTGCGCTAATGAATTGCTGAAACACAATGTGGATGTTCAGTTGTTTGATAAGGGACGCCATACTGGTGGCAGAGTTGCCACTAGATTTGCCAGTCGGACAGACGCTTCCGCATATTTTGACCATGGAGCACAGTACTTCACAGCAAGGTCCGAAGTCTTCCAGAAAGAAGTAAGGTCATTGGTCGCGAACAACGCGGCTGCGTTATGGAAGGGGCAAATTGCTAAGGTTGACGAAGGTGTGTTTGAAGCCGAGCGGCATACTCATGAGCGCTATGTAGGTGTTCCTTATATGCGCTCTGTGGCTGAGTATCTCGCTCGAAATTTGGCTGTGAAAACAGAGCGGCGTGTGACCCGTATTGATATAGATGGACGGAAGTACAATCTGCAGTTTGAGGATGGCTCTAAGTCTTCGGGGTTCGCTGCCGTCGTAGTAGCGGTTCCGGCGGCGCAAGCGGCATTGCTAATGGAGAACTTTCCAGATTTACAAGCAAAATCTGCTTCAATAGAGATGGCCGCCTGCTGGGCTACCTTCGTGAGCTTGAGCAGCAGATTGCAAATTCCATATGATGGTCTATTCGTTAGCGGGGCATCTTTGAGTTGGATTAGCCGAGACTCTAGCAAGCCGCTTCGCCCCTGCGGTGAGCGCTGGGTGCTTCATTCGACACATGAATGGGCCGAAGAGCACTTGAACCTCTCTGCTGACGATGTTTCAACAATGTTGCTCGGCGAACTTTTCAGCGTTACGAAGCAGGAAGCAATCAGCGCAGAATACATCAAATCGCATCGCTGGCTCTATGCAATTCCGCAGGAAGAGCAGAATTTTGAGATTCTCCAATCAGCTAATCTTGTCGTGTGTGGTGACTGGTGTAGCAGCGGACGTGTGGAGGGCGCTTATTTGAGCGGTCTGCGAGCTGCTGCTGCCGTGCTTAATCTGATGGCATGAGGACAAGTCGGATGCGGAGGACTAATCATCAATCGAGAAGAACTGATGATAATTGTTCGATGCCGTTTCTGCAGGGACTTCTGTTTCCTTCAGTTGGTTCTTTTCTGGCTCGATGTCAAAAACAAGAACTTGCACATCTTCTAGATTTGATTTGGAACTATCATTCATCTAATTCGCTCCTTCGGTGCCAACCAAGGTCATTGGGCGATCTCTATTGATATTGAACGTGGGATTAGTTGCAGATTGAACTATTAGTAGAATCTGCTGTGCTTCTTTATTGAGGTTGTTGCACGAGCAGAATATTTGAACTCTAAGCGAGTGCTCGCGAAATTTACGTGAAAAACTTGCTGAATACATCTAAATTGTCGGTTCCTGCCGACGGAAGACCATGACTTTAGTCATGGGTGGCATGACCTCAGTCATAGGGGCGATCCTTACGTTGGTCATCACTGCGTTTCGGGTTCTGAGACGCTATTCCTTGCGCTGACAGCAATTCATGCCAATATCTCGGAAAAGATCCGCCAGGATTAGGAAAATAGATCTTGACTACCGTAAATTATTCCTGTACTGTTTCGGCTATGAAAAGCGCGTTGGGCGATCGGCAAACCGAACGTTCCACCTGTTTCTTACTACTTATGCATCTCGCGGCACACACACACCACACGCAGATTCGCATTTATCGCATTCGCATTTCCGCAGGAGAACACCACAATGATTAAGAACGTCGCAAAACTTACTATGGCATCGGCAATGGTTCTGACACTCGCTGGACCAGCACTCGCACAAGATGCTTTTGATTCGACCGCTGCAACCGGTAATCAAACACAGAATACAGGAAATTACACAGGCTCACAGACAATGCAAGGTGGAAGCGCAGCTGCTCCAATGTTACAGGGAGCCACCAACGGCACAATCGGACCACAAGGCGCTGATGCCACCGTTATTCAAGGCGTGAACACCGCAGGTACAGTGCGCGTAAACAACCTTGCTAACTTGGAAGCATTGCTCAACATTATCGCGAACGGAATGGAAATTCTCGGTATTGCTTGGGGCGGTCCAACAATGATTATGGGCTTCATGCACATGGCTGCTGGTACACAGGACGCTATGAAACGCGTACTCTGGGGTGCAGCAGGCGTAACTGGTGGTCTAGCAACACCAGGTTGTATCAACTGGCTAGTTGCGTCAGCTCGTGACGCTAACCTGTTCAGCTAAAAACGCGAAGCGAATGCGAAAGTTGTCGAGGGGAGCGAAAGCTCCCCTCTTTGCTATCTTGGGGCGCTTGCTTGAACCCCCAGTTATAGACCCTGTTGCTGATCTGCTGCAAAAAACACTTTCCAAGGATGTTGCTCTGCGGGCGAGGCTTGGTATGTTGTATCAGAGCAGTCAGGTGCATTATGTACGACGATGAATTTGATCGAATTGTAAGCGATTTCGAAGTCATGTCCAAACAAGACCCCACGGGCTACAGGAATCACGTAGTTCGCTTTGCGCTACTTGGCTATGCTTACATTTTTGGTTTGATTGTGTTTTTGCTCTTCGGAGTCCTACTGCTGCTGGGGCTTCTTTTCGTTTTTCATGTCTGGATTTTGATCAAGTTCTCCTTCCTGATTCTTATCGCAGTGTGGATGATAGTAAAGTCGCTCTGGGTCAAATATTCTGAGCCTGATGGAATTGTTTTGCATCGCAACGATGCTCCTAAACTATTTGACCTTATCGACAAACTTACCAGCACCACAAAGGGTGTGAAAATCGATAAGGTGCTAATGAACGATCGGTTCAACTGTGCCATTTCCCAATTTCCAAGACTTGGAATTTTTGGTTGGCACAAGAATATTTTGATATTGGGATTGCCCATGTTGCAATCAGTAAGCACCAGGCAATTTCGTTCGATTCTCGCGCATGAGATGGGGCACCTCTCCAGTCAGCACGGGAAGCTGGGGTGCTGGGTCTATCATGTTCAGCTCTCCTGGGCGCAAACTTATCTCAATCTTGCTACTCAAACTTCAATGGGAGTTGGATTGATTCGCAATTTTGCGAATTGGTTTTTGCCAATGTTTGAGGCCAAAAGTATGGTATTGCGGCGAGAACATGAATATGCCGCCGACAGAATCTCGGCTGAGGTTGCCGGTCCAGAGAGTGCTGCTGAGGCTCTGATTCAGACCGCTTTGAAGGGTGAGTTTTTGCAAGAACGTTTCTGGGACAAGTACTGGAAAAGCGTTTACTACGAGGCCTTACCGCCAGCAAATCCGATGAAGTCGCTGCGAAAATGTTTGGACTCAAATATTGAGTTGAGTAGGGCAGAGGAAATTTTGATAGCAGATTGGGCTAAGCATGCGTCTGACGACTCTCACCCCGCTCTCTCAGAACGATTAAAAGCCCTGCTTCCCGACAGTGATTGGAGCCAGCCGCAACTTGTTGCGATAGAGGCCGCAGAGAGATTCTATCTAAAAGAAACTGCTGCCGAGGACCTCTTTGGCTCTGCTCTTCCTGCTGCTGAAGCCCGGCTGGAAGAGCATTTTTTGAACACCATTAGAGCTGCTTGGGAAGAGAAGCACAAATTTGCTGTCATAAGTCGTGAGCGTATGGAAGCCCTCGAAAAGCTATTGCAAGAGGGACCGCTTAGTTTAGCTGAGGCACAAGAGTTTTCTGCCTTATGCAGCGGCATGGCAGAACCTGCGGAGGCTATCGATAAACATCGCGCATTGTTGGCGCTTCATCCCAACTGTGATTATTTGCACTATAGCCTTGGGCTACTGCTGTTGAGTGAGAAAACCGATGAGGGCATTGGCGAGCTTGAAAAGGCTGTTGCGCTAAAACCGTTGCACGGACCCGAAGCATTCACCGCTGTGCGTCGCTATCTTTTATCAAGAGGCCGCGAAGAAGAAGCCCAGGTGTATTACCAGAAGAGCCTGAAAATTTCGAGGGAAATTGATGATGCTTCGCGCTGCTGGAACAGTGTTGCAAGTGATGATGTCTATCTCCCGCACAAGTTGACGCCCGAGCAAGTTGATGAGCTGTGCTTTCTACTGCGCTTTGAAAAACTCATCACCGAAGCATATGTGGTAGCGAAAGTGGTGCCTGATATTTTGGGAGGACATCAACATATTCTCGTCCTGATTTTGGCTCCTATGGTGAATGACGAAGTTGCTGCGCAAATTCTAGATAACGTTAGTCGCTATGGCGAGGCTGTAAAAGGCTTCTATATTATGCTTTCAAAGGTAACACCTTCCAAGCTGATGAAGGCGTGCAAAGATTACTCTGACTCCAAAATTTATGATGCAAAAACCTGGACCTTGCCAGAGAGTATTGCAGTAAGAAGTCAGACTGACCCTGTTTTAGCGGAGTACATGGGCGCGCTGCAGAACGTAAAGAGAGAGAATTTCTTTATGCGCTACAAAGGTAATTTCATTGCGCTAGGAATCATCATAGTCTTGTTTCTTTTGTTTGTGTTTAGCACTCTAAACGCACCACGCTAATTGTATCGCCGTGACTGAGTCAGCGGGTTTGTTGTGTTTGTAGCAATCGGCTTTTCTGAATACAATCTTCTGAATATTACTTCTCTTTGCTAGCCGCTGTTTCTTCCAGTGCTTTTGACGCTGCAGCTTCTGCGGGTGTGTCGTGAAGATATCGTGATGGACCGTCTGGAACGGTGAGAATGGAATCTTTCAAGAGCTGGAACATCGTTGGCTGTATTTTCAGTTCGCCGCTATAGGGGTGCGCATATGCAGCTAGAAGCCATATGTTCAAAGCCAGAGCCGTGGCTACGAGGGTGGTCATGAAGCCCTGTACTTTGGGGAACTGAGAGGCAAAAACATAGCTCAAGGCGAGCGTGATGAAAGCTCCAACCGCTACTACCGCCCAGAGTGCAGGTGGAGTTTGTTTCTGTGCAAGCAAAATTCTTGCACGTCTATTTTCTCCCAGGCTTTGCATTGATGAGATGATGCCCTGTTGCAAATTGCTCTGCCTGTCGTTTTCTGGAACTGTAGCCACAACCGCTTCCCAGAGCTTCTGGTACACTACCCAGCCATGATTTACTTTGATTCCTTGCTCCATCTTTGGCCATTCTGAATTGATTACATCATCAACGTAATCACGACAAAGTTGTCTGATTCGTGGTCTGTCTGTGTCGGAAAGTCCCCTGGCAATACGAAACACACTGGCGACATTGCTCGCTTCGTCTTCGCCACGAATCATTGCATCGTGGTATTTGTCCATGGCACCTGCCACCATGAAGCCGAGAAGTACGCTAAAGAGGGTTCCAACAACACCCATCATTGCTTCGCCAGCACTGTGATGGAGTTCGAGAACTTCTCTTTTGACACGCTTGTTGACCAGGTATTGTCCTAGCAGTGCCACACCTACAAAAGCGATGATGAGCAAAACTGCGTGCCAGAGCGTATTCATTATGCCTCCCAAATCGATGAGAAAAAGATAGAACATATTCTCAACAGAAGCAATTTAGATCGCTTAATCGCCCGTTGCTCTTGAAGCGACTTCAGCGTCATTCATGTCGTCTTTTTTGGAGGTGGAACTCGGTGCCTGGTTGCTTTTTCGATGAGTTCACGGAGTGCTGGGTTCGTGAGATCTTCGAGCTTTCTGATCTTTACGTGTCGGAATAATTTTCCTGTTCCTTCCAGGAGACGGTTGGCATCTGGCAACTCTGCTCCGTAGTTAAATCCGAGATTTACGTGGGCTTTATTAGGTTGAATCCAGCAAAAATGCTCAGTGAGTTTCTTGGGGCCGGTTCCAAGTCCGGCGATTTTTTGTTTTTCCCAAACGACTTCAACGGTTTCCGGTAATACATCAAAAACGAGTGCTCTTGTTTCTATCGCGATATTCTGCACTTCAACATTGAATCCTGTAAGGATCTTCTCAAATTCTTTTCGGCTCATGTTTGCCTCAAGCAGCTTTGTGAACCTTGCTATTTTGCCTCAGCAAAGGGGTTTTTGGGAACCCTTTGTTTCCCATCTGGAAGCCTGGAGTTGTTCTTGCTCAGAATTCCTTCGAGGTCTTCTAGTGTTTTTAGTCTTTCTGCAAGTAACTGTGAGGGCAGAATATTTTGTTTCTTCAATTTCCGTCTATGAAGTAGCTCGTTGGCAAGAATGTAATTCGTCAAGCCAATGGTGAAACCAGCTCCGGCGGTGCCGGAAACTCCACCCGCGTATGTCAATGTAGCCCCAGCTCTCGGACGATTTGGTACGCCATAGAAGGCTACTGTAGCAAGAATGTCTGCCGCCAGATAGGACCCCGAAATCAGCGGACCTGCGATCAATCCCTGGTGTGCCACGCGAGCCTGGTGTCTGAGTTCAGCGATTTGCTTGCTGAGATTCTTATCGTAGCGCGAGTACCAGAGCACGTACACAGCGATGCGATCGCGCAAAGATTTTGTTGACTCAAGCAAGCCTATGTCAGCTGAGGCAAGCTCTTTGTTCAAATTCTCGAGAGAGGCTTTGGCTTCAATTTCGGTGTCTTTCAATTCTTCTTTCAACTGTTTTTTCAGTTTGTTGCGATAGTAGCTGTAAAGCCAGTTACCACCCCAGGTGCTGAGCGGTACTGCTGTGATGCCCAACCCGTCTCCGACGATAGCCGTGTAGCAAGCCGGTCCTCCAAGTTTTTCGTGCTTGGCGTTTAGCGCTTTAAGCCCAAGCGCGGAAGATGCTAAATACCAACCTGCTGATGCCATATCGATAGCATAGTAAATGTTATAACTCGATTGTGATGATTTCACTGTAGCGTAAACATCGGCGTACTCGGCCAGGCACCAATCTCTATAATTCTTGAGTACGCGTGTTTCAGCTGCGTTTACGCCGTTTCGACTTGAGTCGGGGTTGCGATCTATCAATTCCTGGCGCTTAGCGAACAGAGCGTCGATTGTCTCGATGCGAGATTTTGTATTATTTACAGAGTCTTTTGGGCTCAGTTTCTTCTTTATGTTCTTTATTGCTGTATAGCCGTTCGAGCTCATTTCAATTAGTGAGCTGGAGGCGTCGAGTGCGGTTGCAACAATAGACAAAATGAAAGCACTTTTCAGCTCTTTTATCGTGAAGTCTTCGGTGTTGCCAGTGGTGGCAATTGTTGGCGTTGTTGTCTCCGTAGCTTTGCTTGCTGTCGACGGCTGAGAGCTTGCCGTCTCCTCGTTGCTTTGCGAATTTAGTTCCGAGTTGCTGTTGGTGCTGCTGCTATCGATGTTAGCATCACCTTTTCCGAAGTCGGCTTCATTGGAATGAATGGCTTCTTTTGCTACTTTCGTGAAGAGAATGTTCGACGCCAGTCCTGTACTTCCAGCCGCCAATTGCAACAGAAAGTAGCGCATACGTCTGTATTTTGGATCTTTCGTGCCGTACATTCTGTATTGAAGATAACAGCGCTCAAAATCTATCTCATGGAGGAGTATTTCGGTCGATAGTTGCTCGATTTGTTTCTCTGCGTCGGAGAGATCTTCGCGAGCAAGTGCAGAAGGTGCCGCGAGAAATGAGTGTGCGCCTATGGCAAGAGCAATTGCTGTTAAAGCAAGCTTTTGTGAGCGATTTTTCTCAGCGGGACTCCAGGTCTTCATTTAGTCAGCGAGTGCTTTGACTATTAGTTTTTGAAAGTGAATGCACAAATGTTCGCTATTGGTGAGGAATCTGCCTACTGATGGAACGCCACCTATCAGTCCCTTCTGAACTGAATTGGTGAGAACATCATCTTCCTCTCCAACCTCTTTATTGAAATGGATGAGTTCCTCAGCCCATTTCTTATCAACTCCAGGTCCAAAAAATTGTTCAGAGAATCCTCTAGCTTCATTTGGACCCATTGGAAGCCAGACGTCCACAGATAGATTTGGAAAGCCCGGATTGATGTTAATGGTGAAGTTGGGCCAGAGTAGATGATATTGTGCCTGACGCACCGAGCCCTGCGCATCGTAAATCTTGACCTTGCTTTTGCCCTCAAGGGCTGACTCTTTGACGTGCCCGACCTGGCTGGAGAACCACTCATGTGGTGTTAACTTGTAGCTGTCTTGATCAACGTCAATCGCTGCGCTAAATCCTGGATGAGCAACTGGGCAGTGGTAGCATTCAAGATAGTTTTCCAGCATGGTTTTCCAGTTTGCACCAGATTCCCATTCGCTTCTTCCCCAGAGCTCAAGATTGTCCAGGTCAATGCCGCTTGCTTTGATAATGTCCAGCAGAGGACCGTAAAATGAATGCAATGACGCTGCGTTTTCATCCGCGTTCGCGAAGACCCATGGTCCGAGTGTGTCGACTTGAATTTTCAACATTGGAAAATCATCGAGGCAGAAGTTCGGTTCACGGTCGGCACGTGGTGCGGCTTTCAGTTTGCCTTCAAGGTCATAAGTCCAGGCATGGTAGCGGCACTGCATTATCTTTGAGTTGCCGCAACCTTTCATGACCTCATGACGCCTGTGTCTGCAGACATTTACGAAGCCTTCGATTCCGTTTTCATTGCGGACGACTACCACCGGAATTCTCCCGATATAGCCGCTAATAAAATCTCCCACATTCCTAAGTTGTTGTTTCGAACCGATGTATTGCCACGATTTATGGAAAATTCGCTCGTACTCTTTTTCAGTTACAGCAGGGTCTGTGTAAAAATAAGCTGGTATTGCTTCGCCGCGATCTAGCCCTGCTAAGAGTTCCTGTGATCGATTCATCGTTAGCATAAACGCTCCTGCTGTGTCTTGATGAGTAGTTGTGATTGCTGCTAAGCATTTCACTTATAGGGCTTTCCAAGGAGAAACTGAGTTCTGATCAAGTTTTGTTTCTGCGATGGCTTGTTGGTGGAAAATCATAACCCAGCATAAGTCTGTAGATCAATGAGTGACGGGAGTCAAGAGTTGTTCACGTCGAGACTACTATGTCTTGCCAGAATTAATGCACGCGGGCGCTTATGGGCTATTCTCTGCGTGCTAAGATCTGACTCCCTTTTGGGAGTTCTTCGCTTCTGGAGAACGAGGCAATCTTGTTGGGAGTATTTTGATGCTTTATCGTCTTAATCGTCTGTTCCATCCGCAGTCAAAGCGTACTCTGGTGGTCGCTGTTGATCATGCTTTGTTTAACAACGCTGCATTTCTTGGCGGCATTGAGAACATGAAAAAGGTTGTTAAGACCCTCGCTGAAGCAAATCCAGATGCAATTCTCTTATCTCCCGGTGAAGCACCTCATCTGCAATCAGTTGGCGGGCGAGCAAAGCCAGCGCTGATGATGAGGGCTGATACTGCAAATTTCTACAACGATGTGTTGCCTTCTTCCAGATTGTTCTGTGAAGCCTATGAAGAAGTGGTCGAACTTGCTGTTCGTTTGGATGCTGCTTGCATTTTGCTTAACCTCTTGCAGGTAGATGAGTATCCCGAAATGTTGAATCAATGTGTGAGAAACATTTTGAAAGTCAAGAATGCTTGTGAACGTTATGGAATGCCGCTAGGTATTGAACCACTTTCTTTCAAGAAAACAAAAGATGGAATGGTTGGTGATGGTGCTCCTGCACGCGTTGTCACATTAGCTAGAATGGCGGCTGAACTCGGCGCGGACATTATCAAAACTGACTCTACAGAACCTGAAGAGGAGTTTCATCGTGTGATTGAAGCTGCGTCCGGTGTTCCTGTCACCGTGCGTGGTGGCGGAAGGGCATCTGACAAAGAGGTGCTTGAGCATACGGAGAAACTAGTCAAAGAAGGCGTTGCCGGTATTATCTATGGACGAAATGTGATTCAGCATCATGACCCACTTGGTATGACTCAGGCGTTACAAGCGGTTCTTCACGATGGCGCCACAGCGGCTCAGGCAATCGGCAAAATTCGGCAAGAGGTCGGTGCGAATCGCTAGCTGATTTGAAAGGGGCTCAGCGAGCCCTTTTTGATTCGTACCTGGGATTCGTACTTGCGATTCGTATCCGGGATCCGTACCTGCGATTCGTGCTTTGATTCGTATCTGGGATTCGTACTCGCGATTCGTACCTGGTATTCGTACTTGGGATTCAAATTTTAGATTCGTACTTTTGGTTAGTAAATTTGGTTTGTTTGATAGGAAGAAATGGAGTAGGAAAATGAAACAAAGCGAAGTAAACAAGCTTTGCCATGAAGCGGCCTCTTATTTGAAGAAATTCAATTGGGTATTGCCGCCTCAACCAGAATGGGCTGCTACTGATTTCGGTCTTGGTGATTACAACAAAGCAGGGCTTGTGGAAATTCTGCTCTGCAATGAAGATGAATACTGCGAGAAAATAATGTATGCACGAGAGGGAATGGTAACTCCTGCACATACTCACAATGACAAGCGTGAAGATATCATCTGTCGCCAGGGAACCTTGAAGATTACTTTGTGGAATGGTCATCCAAATGACGCGTCAACAAAAGGGAAAAAGGTTGAAATAAAAATCAACAGGAAAATGGTTGAACGCGAATCTGGAGTTCCCTTTGAATTGAAAGCGGGCGAGCGCATCAAAATGACTCCGGGCATCTTTCATGAGTTTGAACCTGTTGGTGGTCCCGCTTTGATTGGAGAAGTTAGCACCTTCTGCAATGAGGAAATTGACAATATTTTTGCTGACCCCGCGGTCGATATTTTCAAGGCGCCTGACGCTGACGAGCCTGTGTCGATGCCAGCTTAATTGGTTCTTCTTTGATTTGTAATTGCGAAATCTATTTAGTTAAGGGGCAAAGATGAGACCGAAGGCACTTATATTTGATATGGACGGGTTGCTGCTTGACACAGAGGGGCTGTACAAGAAATCGTGGACACAGGTCGCTGCCGAAATGGGTTTCGACCTTACAGATGCTCTGTACCTGAAATTGATTGGCATCACAGTTGCTGACGCTGAAGATGTTCTAGCGCAGGAGTTCGGAAGCAAGTTCGACAAAGCCCATTTTCATGTTAAGGCAGCTGAACAATACGAACATCTTCATGAAACAGAAGGGTTATCGCTAAAGCCCGGCGTCAAAGAGTTGCTAGTATGGGCGCGCAACAATGGTCTTGTCTGTGCGGTTGGCACTTCAACAGTCACCGCCGAAGCTAAGCGACGACTTGATGTTCATAATCTTGCCGATTTCTTCGCTGCTGTTGTTGGTGGCGATATGGTGGCAAAGGGTAAGCCTGACCCTGAAACTTTCAGGAAGGCGCAAGAGGCTGTTGGTGTACTTCCTGAGCATTGTTTGGTGCTCGAAGATGCACATAGTGGGCTGCTCGCTGCCCGCGCTGGTGGCATGCGCTCGTGTCTTGTGCCCGATATGCTTCCTGCATCTGCAGCTTCGCGAGAGTTGGCTGAGGGTGTATTTAATTCGCTGTTAGAAGTCTGCGAATGGCTCGATAAAGAGTGTCCGAGGCTAGAGCAGGTTATAAGCTAAATACTGATGCTGCGTCCGCGCATTTTAACTATTCTCTGCTATGCCGCGATGACGAGCCTCGCCATCGGCATTAACTTGCTTCCAATTTTTCTAGTCACAATTCAGCACTCTTTTGCAGGTGCGCACGGAAGTGGGTTGACCAGCGAGCAGCTCGGCCGCATCGGCTCTGTGACTTTCATCGGACTCGTGGGTTCTATTTTGTTTACGGGTCCTCTCGCGGATCGGGTCGGGGCAAAAGCTTTTGCGATAGCTGGTAACTTGTTGCTCGCCATCGGACTGGTCATCACGTCGTGGTCTCCTAGCTATGAAATTCTCTTGTGTGCAAACTTTCTCCTTGGGCTTGGGGCCGGAACCTTAGATATGGTGCTGAGCCCTGTTGTGTCTGCATTGAACCCTGAGAGTCGAACTTCCAGTATGAACTGGCTGCATTCGTTCTATTGTGTGGGCGCAACGATCACTGTTCTAGCAGGAACTCTGGCGCTCCAAGTAGGCATCTCCTGGAGAAACGCTAGTTTGCTGCTGGTAGCCGTTCCGGTGCTTTTGACCGTGTTGTTCGCTCCAATGAAATTTCCTGCAATGACTGCAGAGGAAGGTGATAGAACACCACTTCCCGAGCTGCTGAAGAGTAAGTGGTTTCTAGGAGCTCTGCTGGCAATCTTTTTAGGTGGTGCCACTGAGCTGGGCATGGCGCAATGGCTGCCTGCATACGCCGAGTTGTCTCTGAAATATCCGCAATGGGTTGGCGGCGCTGCTCTTTTCGCGTTTTCTGTTTGTATGGCAATAGGCAGAATGGGAATTGGTGCGCTGAGCCAGAAGTTATCAGCTCCGCGAATAATGGCGATTGGTTGTGCGACATCGGTCTTCTTGTTTTTAGGAGGCTCTTTCATTCCCGTGCCTGAGCTTGCTCTTGCTTGCTGCGTGCTTGCTGGGCTGACGGGGAGCTGTTTGTGGCCCACGATGTTGGCAATAACTGCAGACAAGTATCCAAATGGTGGTGCCACTATGTTTGGTGCCCTAGCCGCATTCGGGAATGCTGGTGGCGTATTCATGCCGTGGGTTGTTGGTGTCATTGCGGATGGTTCCAACCTGCACAACGGACTCGCTGTGTCAGCGATTGCACCGGCTCTAATGCTTCCAACAGTAATAGCTTTAGGCAAGGGCGAACTGAAGAAGCAGGCATCATAAGTTTCGCTGCCGTGTGACCTGGCTGTTGACCGGACTGACCTGAGCAATGTCCGCGTTGACTGGGTCCAAGCATAGATCATCAAGGCTGTTCGTGTCGGCCGGTAGAGAATTGAAATCGCGGCCGGTGGCATTCATGAGAAGGAGAATAAGAGAAAGGAGGCTGAAAGTCTAGTGAATATCAGCCTCTTGACTGCAATGGCTGCCCCAAAAATGCTTTGAACCAGAAAATTATCAGCCAGTCACCGGATATGGTGCGGGGCGCCAGTAAACTGGAATCTTAAAAGCCATACTACGCAAGCCTTTTAAGATTCCAGTTTATTGAATGAAACATAGAAATTATTATCAGAACCACGATTGAACGCGCTTGGATTCTCTATATCAGCCAGCCTTTGCTTGGTTTCGTTGATTGACCTAGCGCTTCTCTGACCTCTGTCATTAGTCTCAAAATTTCATCGTCATCATTGATGTGTCTAAAATTCTCCCAAAGATCATCGAAGTTAAAGATTGTATCACCAATCCAGTGACCGTTTTTGAACCCCGCGGTGAAATTGTCGGTTTCGTCAAACAAATGAATTTCCCCGCATTCTGATCGCATCGCCTAGATATGATCTGTAGTCATTATTTCTGATCCTCGAATAGCGCTTGTACCTTGCTCATCCATTTTTGAAACAACTCAGCCCTCGGTCATGCTAACTTCGATTCGGAGGGCTCTGAGTGGCAAAGTTGCGTTGTTAACGGTTGTCCTAGGGCAGATCTTGCCTCCCCCATTATTTTGATAATTTCATCGTCATCAGTCATATGCTCAAAATTGTCCCAAACATCATCAAAGTTAAAAATGTCATCGTTAATCCATTTACCGTCTTTGAATGACGCCATGAATTTATCAAAGGTGTCAAATAAGGAGATTTCGCCGTGTGCGGAGCGCATTGCTAGGATATGTTTAGTAGTAGTCATACTCATTGCCTCAATATGTTTTGAACTTGTTCCAATATTGTCCTAATGTGTTCTGCGTTTTGTCCGGTACGCTTCAAATACGCATCCCAAGCTGCATTACAAGTATCACGTGCAGTCACAAAGTCTGTCTGCTTCAAGATTTTGTCTGATTTTGACAGTTCAGATGACTCACTACCACGCCATTTTTTGTGAATTGGGTGAGTTACTCGACCGGCTTCAGCCATTTCTTTGAACAAGACTTGATATTCAATGAGCTGACCATTTGGCGCACGAAGGTCAAACGGCATCATTCTCCAGCCTCGTTTATTTGGTTCCATTTTGGAGATAGGTGCATCAATCACCTGGAACCCACTTTCTTTCAGGTCCTTCGCAATCGCTGGCAGTGCATCCAAATTATCAACAACGGTTGTGAATCTCTGCGAGTCTCTAACATGTTCAATTTCGAACCACGGATACTTTTCGCGTACTTCTTGCCTTTGTGGTTTGTCGAGTATGTCTTGCGGCTTTTTTGGTTCTCCATATGAAAAGCTTCCATATTTGGAATCAACCTGGTTCTTGAAGTCCTCAATCAACGGCTGATTCTCAGCTGATAGTTTCTGCAATTGTCTAATCTTCTCTTCCGGAGAAGCGTTCCTATCAATCGGATTAACGATGTCTTCGGGCTTCATGTGCTCCACTGTTGTTTTTGTTATTCCGCGCTCTTTCAATTCTTCTGGGGTGAGCTTCTCTAGTCCTGCTCTAATAGCATTCTCACGAGTGATCCATTCACCTGATTTGGCAATGAACACAATTCCCTCAGCAGCCATCAAAACATCAGGACCGGCTTTGCCTGCCGATTCTCCGCGCTCTGAAAAACTCTTTTGACTTCGATCAGCGGCCCAATCAACCATCTGATCATATTTTTTTCCAAGCTTTGCGATGTCGTCCTTGAAGGCTCCGATTGGGTCTAATTGATGCTTTAGCTGATCTAGAACTGCTTCAGGTGCTGGATGCAAAGCACGATCAACAATTCGCTTTCCTAATTCTGCTGTGGCTTCCAAGGCTCCTCTTGGTGTAAGTCCTGGCATTGCCTCATTAATTGTTTTGTCGAACCCGGTTACAGCCCCGGCAAGCACATGAGAAGCATCTCTAGGGCTCTCCACGGATTGCAGAACGGCAAACCCTTCCGGGCTAATTGAGTTGTGAGGCTTTTCCGATGGCTTAATTCCGAAGGCTTCTTTAGCTTCCTCCATCATGTTATGTAGGTGCTTCGTTGACTCGGCAGTAAACTTGCTAAAGCTATCTGTCACAGGCTCCATAGCTTTAGCCATCATCGAAACTGGGCTTTCCTCGATCTTTTCTTTTACGTCTGGCGTATTGTTGATATAGCCCTCTAGTTTCTTTGGCTCCGGTTTGAGCGAGTCTACTAGTGATGATGGCGCCCCATCCTTTAGCAGCTGCTGCCTAGCATCTTCCAGTCCAGCATCAACTGACTTACTCCGAGATACTGAACTGCTGCCATCGCTAACGATCTTCGATTGTTGGTTGAATGGATCGTTTTCAACGCCCTGGGCGATCAAAGCTATTGGCGTTTTCTCCTGCTGTTGTGCCTCAGCTTGCTTTACTGCTGCGATGTATTCCGTCTCTGATATTCCTTCCGGTACGGAAACTTTGCCTTTGCTCTTTTTATCCAGAGGCAAGAGTGAATCAGCAGAAGCTACACCATAGCCAGTTGCACCGCTCTTTCTTGAAAGACGCTTTTCCACAATAGCGGCTTGAATGTCTTTGTTTAGAGCCCCGTTTGCCAGCTCTATGCAGGCTTCGCCGCGCTCTCTGTTCTCTGCTCTTTTCTCAACACGATCAGTTTTGCTTTCGGGTCTTTCCGAACGCTCTTTATGATCGCTATCGTTGGTGTTGTGATTCATTAATGCAAACCTGAGAGCTACTGTCCTATATTATTCCCCTTTTGAATCAGTGTTTTCTTAAGTCTCTCCGCTAGCTCGGCTTCGTCTAGCTCTATTCGCTTTTTGATTTTTTTGCTTTGACCGAGAAAGTGAAGTTGCCCAGGCAATGAGATATCAGTCTGGCTTAATTCATCATAGCAAACCTATGTGCCGGCAGTGCCGGTCCTCTTTGTTCATCTTGTATCAGTTTCCCTTGGTTGTCCAAGTACCAGCGCAATGCTTGCTTTGCATATATCTTTGATAACGATGGCTTAAAGATAACGGAATAATGGTCATTGGGCTACATTGGTTTGCCTGCCATCCAGTCTCTGTCTGCTATCTTCTTGGCGGTTCGAACACCTGAGTGGAGGGCGCCTTCCATATAACCACCGAAGGCAAAGCTAGTGTGCTCGCCAGCAAAGTGAAGTCTGCCGATTCCGTTATGCAGAATAGGACCCATCGTCATGATTTGTCCTGGTGCTGGAGATGAATAGCCTGCTTGAGCCCAGGGGTCTGAGGGCCAATCTATAAAGTTAGCTTTAATAAAATTGGAAGTGAAACGCGGGTAGATTTTCTCAATTTCTAGAGCGTAGTGCGCGATTCTCTGATCCGCCGGCCAGCCTCGACCTGTATCTGCGGCGTTGCCTCCCGCGAACACTGTCATACAGAAGTGTCCGTCATTGCCTTGTTTGTCTGTCGCGTCCCATGTTTCAGCAACAGGTGTGTCGCTGAGTGAATCGGGCGAGCGATGCTCATGCTCCCAGAATCGCTCGCGTACTTCTGCCAGAAACTTCACCTGATTTGCCATTTGTGGATAGAACTGCGGTGGCAGTGGCGGTGTGAAAGTTATGCGTTTCCATGTTCCTGGTGGAACAGCGAGAATCAAGTCGTCGCCTTCAATTTTTGTGCCATCGTGCAAATCAACGCTGACAGAGTTCTCGAATATGTCTACGGCTGTGACAGGAGTTTCCAGTCTGATGTTTTTGCGTCCGATAGCGTCGGCCAGTTTCTCAGCGATTTGCTGATTACCACCTTTGCAGCGATATACTTCAGTTTCCGTCCAGTATTTTTCAAGCCCGCCACCTTTGATTGTGGCAAGTCGTCCTAGCAGGCTGTCCCAACCTGGGTCGTTTGAGTCTGAGCTCTCTTCCAGCCGCATTGCCATTTTGCAGTGGTCTGAGCATTTTAGGTCTTCTATCCATGAGTTTACTGTTTTGAAATCGAGGACTTTTGCATTCGGGCTCTTCCAGGGCTGCACCGGGTCAATTGGTATTGCCATCTTGTTGTAGAGATTTAGCTGATGATCAACTTCCTCCCAGAGGTCGCCCGCCTCTTTTGGAGTTAGAAGTTTGTTGTTAATCATCACTGGTCTGGCGCTGTCGGGGTACTCTGTGCGCTCAAGCATCTGTAGCTTAAATTGTTTTGCGTAGGCCATCCAGGTTGGATGGTTCGCACCGATTAGTTCTGCACCAGCTTCGACGTGTTTTCCCGGAATGAAGTCGTAAAGCGTATGAACTCTTCCACCGACCCGATCTCTTGCTTCTAAAACGACCACATTGTAGCCAGCTATACCGAGTTCGTAAGCGGCTGCCAGTCCGGCGAGTCCTGCCCCGATAATGATGATTTTGCGCTGGTTCTTTGATTGTGCTTCGCCACCGAATGTGGTGCTCAGCATCAAGGCTCCGGCACTCGCCATCATCACTTTGAGAACCTCTCGCCGTGAGACACGTTCTTTCTTTGAAATAAACGTGTTTGCAAGTTCGCTTATTACTGAGCCGGCCATTGGTGTTGCCTCCTGCTTGCCTTTATCTGTGTCGCACTTTTTTTGAAATTATTCATTCTCTTTTAGAGTCTCCTCCGCAGAGTCTGTCAGCACTGGAATTGGTTCTACCGCTGGCATTGCATCAGAGCTGTTGTTTTTGCCTTTAGCAGTAAAAATCGGAATGCAAATCAAGAATAATACGCTCATGATTGCAAGAATTTGAAATAGGTCCAGTTTGTGCGCCTCGTCTGTGACGAACTCGATATACGCGTCCACAGCTAGCATTCCTAAGGAATAAGCCAGGTTGTACACTGCATAAGCTATTGCATAAGAACTTGAGCCTCTGCGGTCGACGGCGTCTCCAAGTTCAGCTGAGGTTGGGTTAATGGTGAAGGCGTAGGAAACTGTGATATGGCAGAGTACTATCGTTGCGGCGAAAATGTTTGGTGTAATTGCAAGCAGTGGAAGCACTATTGCCGTCATGACCAGCCCGAGAACTGCAGTCTGCCTAACTCCCATGCGATCAGAAACGAAACCAACAAGCGGCGCAAGAAATGCGTAAAGCAAATTGGAGATAGTTACAAGCATTCCAACCATGGCCGTTGAAGCATGCCCTACGCGCATTACATGCATAGGGAAAAGTGGTTCCATCAGCGCCCAGCTTGCTGCCGCCAGAGCCACAGCCATAGCTGCAGTAAGCACACTTCGGTCAGTGATGATTCCCTTCAGCTCAGTGAAAGTATTGCTCCAGGGAACGTTTTTTTGTGGCACGGATGGCGCCAGAAAGAAGTATGTAAGAACGGTGTTGATAGCGAGGAAAGCAAATGCAAGGTAAAACGTTGGGGTGTAACCCATCCAGTCAAATAGCTCGCCTCCTAGCAATGGACCGACGATTGACCCTGTCGTGGCCCCGAACATGGCGAACCCCATCGCTTTGACGCGGTCTTTGATGAAATATTCTGCAACCAGAGCCATGCCTGCTGTCCATGTGCAGGCTGCTCCGATGCCTTCCAGTACACGTCCGATGAACATTATTTCGTTGTTTGAGCCGTTAGCGAAAAGCAGGGAAGACACGGTTAGCACCGCTGCTCCGATGAGCATAGGTTGCTTGCGTCCTAAGCGATCGGTAACTACACCCAAAATTGGTGTAGACAGGATGAGCCCGAGTGCATATGCGCCGTAAAGGGTACTGATAACGTGCTCATCCTTGAAGCCGGCAGGGCAATCAGGAATTAACGGACCAAGCATTCCGTAGAGTACTTCTTCAACAAAGAGTGCGAAAGATGCAACAAATAGCACCATCTTGGGAGATGAGCGCGTTTTTTCAAGCCAGGTTTTCTGCAGACCGTCCGAAGCCAAGATGCATGTATGGTAAGGGATTGGACAGATATTCTAACCGGTAAACTTGCAACGAACGTGAAGTCTCTTCGTCTCGTAAACTTGTTTCGGACAAGCATTTGGGTTTTGGCTCAGCAAGCTTGTCTTCTGTTTCTGAACTTCGTAAATTCAATGCTTTCAACGAGCAGACCGAATTGTTGTGCATTTATGTCTTTGGCAACCAGGCAGAATTACAGATAGGTTCGAATGGCGAGGGAAGTAAATTCTTGATGCCGCAAGGATTTGATAGGCTGCAAATCCCAATTCCGCAAGATAGTTTGTGTCCCTGCATAAAGCTTGCTTTGCACTCCTGTAAGCTTGCCTTGGTCGGCGTTTTCCTCGTTTTGACAGCGTGTGCCAGTGCATTTAATCAAAGAGGTAATATTAAGCCTGCCAGCGCCTTCTGCTCTTGAGGTAGACTTCTATTTCTCTCAATTAGGAGCGAAAATGACACGGCGGTTTGAGTTTCAAGACGGCAGCTCTAGCAAATTCTGGGCAATTGACCTTGATGGTTGTTCTGTCACCACAACATGGGGACGCATTGGCACAAGCGGGCAGAGTAAATCCAAAGACTTCGACTCCGAGTCGAAAGCGAAGAAAGAATACGATAAGCTGATTGTAGAGAAGCAAACAAAGGGCTACGTCGAGGTTGAGGCGGATGCTAATACTGAAGCACATTCAAATGCTGTGCCGGTGGCTGATGCAAAAATCAGCTCAGCAAAAGAGTCAGTGCTTGAAGACATTTTTGTTTGTATGAAACTCTGGTTAAAAGAGCACGATGGTGCCATAGTTCATAGTTTCGCAAAAAATGCCCCGGTGGCTGAACTTGAGGAATTGGAAGCACAGGTGGGCAAAAAACTTCCTGCAGATTATAAATGTTTGTACCACACTTTTAATCGGCTGGATGACGATGTCCAGGAGAAAGAGGTCACGACAAAGTTGTTTGGCGGTTTCTTCTTTATGCCTTTACGTGGTGTTGATGGAGTACTTACTGAACATGAAAGTTTTGAAGACATCGATTATTCAGGTGGTGGCGCTGAGGGGCCGGTAAAGCGAATGCTCTATAACGAGCTCTGGGTGCCCTTTGCGAAGGACTTTGGTGGCAACTTTATTGGGGTCGACCTTGACCCGGCCAGCGGTGGAGAGATTGGGCAAGTGATTCGATTTGGTCGGGACGAAACGCCGACTGTTTTGGCACCAAATCTGGTGCATTTCTTTATTGCTAACTGTCTTGGCTTGGGTATTGCTCTTCCCTCTTCGCTTCAAGGCTTAGTTGGTGAAGTGCATAATAAAGCTAAGGTGATTTCTTTGTATTCGGATGATGCTGAATTCAGCGAAAATGAATTAGATGCCGAGGAAGTGGACGATGAGGCAGTAGTTGAAGCTGACTTTGAAACAAAATCACGCCCGAGCAAAGCCAAGAAAGAGAAGAATGCAAACGGCAAAGACGGGGCAAGCGTGGCTTTTGCAAAAATTGCTGGAGTAGGAAAAAAGGTATTGCGCGAGCCTTCGTTGATGGTAGCCGGACTTGAATTTCTTCTGCAGAGTCTTGATTCTGAAAAGGAAAATGTTCGTGCATCAGCAATGGAAGAGATAAATGAGATTGCTTGTGAGCGATATTGCCTTCCTGATATGGTTGATTATGATGAGTGTTCAAAGATAAATGAGCTGTTTGAGAGATGCGGGGAGAAAATTCAGGCTTTGCTGGCGGTAGCTACAACGAAGACTGAAGCAGAAGAGGCTATGAAAGCTCTCACTGAACTGAAGTTCGAAAAAGCTTTACCTGAAATCATCAAATGTCTTGATAATTCCAAAACAAGATTGGAGGCTGTTTGGTGCCTCGGAAAGTTTGGGCAAGAATCAGCATCGGCTGCAAAAGAATTGATCAACATTATTCAGCTGCTGCACAAGCAAATGGGCTCTCAGGGAGAGGTTTTCTCTACTGTCGAGGCCGCTTTGATAGGTCTTGAAGAAATGCAATACGCTCCACAAAATGATGACGAAATTTTTGGAGCGCTTGTAGTAAGCAAAGATGCCAGCATTGCAGCTTTGTGCTGCAGGTTGTTGTCTCGCAACGCTGTGCTTGTGAGGAAGTACACTGATTACATTAAGCCTCTTGTCTATGATAAACGAGGGCGGCTCAGTGAGTCAGCTCAACAAGCACTTTCAGCTGTAAAATAAAACTCAGTACTAACTGTGTTTGAGGGAGTTATGAAGCTTCACCATTTGCCGCCGTCTAATATAGCTCTTCTTTCAGCCATTCTCTTTGGGCTAAGTACACCATTTGCTAAGTTGCTAACCGGGGAGCTCAAACCGGCTTTGCTTGCTGGCATTCTGTATTTGGGTTCGGGTCTGGGATTGATGCTGCTGCTCTTGAGCCGACGCGAAAATCTCGTTGATCAGTTTCGTTATATTGCTAGCAAGGAAGGGCTCTGGATGTTTGCTGCCATTGTATGTGGTGGCATGGCGGCGCCCGTGCTCTTGATGAACGGGCTCTCGGCTTGCACTGGCTCGGCAGCTTCGCTACTGCTTAACCTTGAAGCTGTATTCACGGCTTTGTTTGCCTGGTGTTTCTTTCGGGAGAATTTTGATTCTCGCATTTTTATTGGAATGCTTGCAATCGTCATTGGCAGTGTAGTGCTTTGCGCACCATCAAGCCTGCAATTCCAGGCTGGTTCTCTTTCTATCGTTGCGGCGTGTTTTTGTTGGGCGCTAGACAATAACCTTACTAGAAATGTTCAAAGTCTCGACGCCAGATTTCTTGCCGCAATCAAAGGTTTAGTGGCGGGTTCAATAAATACCTGTTTGGCATTTTATGGCGGTGCTTCTTCAAGCATCAGTTCATTGGGGCTCGGGCTTTTAGTTGGTTTTGTTGGTTATGGACTTAGCCTTGTTCTCTTCATCAATTCTTTGCGTTCACTCGGAACTGCAAGGACGGGAGCTTATTTTTCGACGGCTCCTTTTGTTGGTGCCATCGTGTCGCTCTTCCTCTTTCGCGAATCGTTGACGTGGTCGTTTATGGCTGCTGCGATTTTCATGGCTTATGGTGTCTGGCTGCATTTAACTGAGAACCACGCACATGATCACCATCACCTGGAAGAAGAACATGAGCACATGCACACTCACGACGAGCATCATCAGCATGAACACGATTTTCCTGTCGCTGCAGGCGTAGAACACAGTCATTGGCATCGCCACGAAGCAATCACTCATTCGCATCCGCATTATCCTGACGTTCATCATAGGCATAAACATTGAGGATGCGCGGCAGAAAATTACTGAGCAATTGAGTGGCGGAGAGCAACTGAAAACGACTAAGCAATTGAGTGGCGGAGAGCAACTGAAAACGACTAAGCAATTGAGTGTGGCGGAGAGCAACTGAAAACGACTAAGCAATTAAGTGTGGCGGAGAGCAACCGATACTGACTGAGCAATTGACAGTGACTGTGAGCAATTGAAAGTGACAGTGAACAACTGATAGTGGCTGTGAGCACCTGATACTGACGGTGAGCCGTAAATGTCCCCTATGTGTTTTCGGATTTAATGTCTAGACTCGAAAGCGAGTTGAGCTTGGCGGCGGCTTTAGGAGGCATCTTATGCTGCATTTGTTCCGACACGCAGTTGTGTTATCGAGCTGTTTCTGTTCTCTTGTCATGATTCAGCCCTTATGTGAGGCTTCCAGCCATGAAGTCCAAGCCCAATCTTTTCAGCACCTGGGCTCTCGCTCATCTAAAAGGGATGATGACCCGGGAGTAAAAAATCCCGATGACGAAGTTCACGACGGCTCGTTGCCAGCTAATTCTAGAAAGATTCGCTCTAAAGAAGAGCAGGACAAATACTACAACGACGGGTTGCATCACGTGCCAGAGTGAGCCAGAGCGCCGTTCGAGCCTGTTTTGCCAAGGATATTGGGCTTGGTCGAGTGTTGGGTCGCCAAGGGGAAGGCATGACTTTGGTCATGTCTTCTAAATTCTCCTCCTAAGAGTTTGGGATGGGTCGTTAAAGAAGAGTTCGAGTGAACAACCACTTTAAACCCAAGCAAAAGAGAGATTTACCATCATGATTAAGAACCTGGCAAAGATAACAATGGCATCAGCAGTCGTTTTGACACTTGCCGGACCAGCTCTAGCACAAGACGCGTTTGATTCAACAGCTGATACCGGTGCGCCCCCAATGTTGCAGGGTGCAACCAACGGTACAATCGGACCACAAGGCGCTGACGCAACAGTAATTCAAGGTGTGAACACCGCAGGAACAGTGCGCGTAAACAACCTCGCTAACCTGGAAGCACTTTTGAACATCATCGCAAACGGAATGGAAATTCTCGGAATCGCCTGGGGCGGACCAACAATGATTATGGGCTTCATGCACATGGCAGCAGGAACGCAGGACGCAATGAAGCGCGTACTCTGGGGAGCAGCCGGTGTAACTGGCGGACTCGCAACACCAGGTGCAATCAACTGGCTCGTTGCTTCAGCTCGTGACGCTAATCTGTTCAGCTAATTTTAACCACGCCTCAATACCAACAGAGAGAAGAGCCTCGGCTCTTCTCTTTGGTTTTGGAGATTCAGCGATTTCCGAAGGTCCATTCGATTTTGACTTGGCTCAGAGATTTTGATATTTGGGGGAGCCCATGTTGACGAAGCTGATGGTCCCTCTTCCAGGCACCCAATGTCGATTGCTGGCTCCTTTGTGCACAAGCTGACAAAGCGGAAGCAATCTTCCATCCAGTGGTCCACCGAATCTTGTGCGTATAAAGCAAGAAAATACCCGAGAATGTAAATCAGTAGCGGTCGAGCGGGCATATGTTAATAGCGGTGACAGGAGCGCGCTTGAATGGAAGATAACTTAAGCCCTTCCATAGACCTTCAAGATGTGACAGTACAGAAGAAATTTTTGCCCGGCCGTTTCAGTGAAGTCACAGTCATCGGTCAAGGTGGCATGGGGGTGGTGTTACATGCGAAGGACATGATTCTTCAACGCGAAGTGGCTGTGAAGCTGCTGAATTTCGAGGGGGCTCGCAGCGAGGAATTGCATGAACGGTTCTTGCGAGAAGCTAAAGCCCTTGCTTCGCTAGAGCATGTAAACGTTGTGAAGATTCTTGCCTCTGGTATCACTGATGATGGTAATCCCTATCATGTGCTTGAGTATCTTGAGGGTGAGCCACTTTCTGCGGTGCTTTCTAGGCTTTCAACACTTCCGGTCGCGAGATTTTTCAACATTATTGAGCAGGTGTGCCAGGGGCTGATTCATGCTCACGGAAAAAATATTGTTCATCGTGACATAAAGCCCAGCAATATATTTTTGACGAAGGATCCTGATGGACGTGAGCTGGTAAAAGTAATTGACTTCGGTATAGCACGATTGCTGATGCCAGACCAGGGCACAGATTCTTTGTCTTTAACAAGATCGAATCTGTTGCTAGGTAGCCCGGCGTACATGAGCCCTGAGCAGTGCAATGGCTCGAAAGTAGATCACCGGTCTGACATCTATTCGTTAGGCTGCTTAATGTACGAATGTTTAACAGGAGAGCACGTGTTCACCGCCAGCAGTGGCATGGAGTTTATGTACAAGCATATGCATGAAGCGCCTCCCAAGCTTGAGAGTAAAACGCAAACGGAATCGCAACTGAAGTTGGCGCAGTTGCTTGATCTTTGTCTTCGTAAAGCTCCTGAAGAGAGACCTGAAAGCATAGCTTTCATTGCCGCTGAACTCGAGAAGATTTCCGCGAGTGACAGCGAGGTTAAGGAATTTTCTCTGGCGCGCAGAGAGCGAATTAAGAAACCAATGATGGTATCTGTCTTGCTTTTATCTACATTTTTTATTGTTTGTACTTTTGCAGTTTCTCATTTGCTGCAGTCGTCTCAGAGGCAATATGCAGGCCAGGCTGACAAGAAATTTAAACCTCCGGCTCAAGAGCAAAGCAAAGTGAACGAGCTCAAATCACGTTATTACGCTTTACAGAAAGCCCTCGATTCTAAACCAAAGGAAGCTGTAAGGACAGAGAAATTGAATTCACTTGTTGATACAGCTGTTGAGATTTCTCAGCTGATGAACCGGTCGCGCAAAACTGTAATTGACTTACTGAACCAGGCGACAAATTATTGTGATGAAAATAATGAGCATGACCTGCTCTTGAAGGCGAGGCTGATAGAGCGACGTGCTGACATAGAGGGGGCTAAAAGCCAGGAGCTTTTTGAAAAGGGCTACCAGCAGGCGATAGAACTAATTCACCGGGCGACCAAAGGCCAGGTTTCTGACAAAGAAATAGAAGCTCGGAAGAACATTATTATCTACTATTTAAGCAATGTTGACTCTGACACCACAGAGAATTTCTCTAAAGCTAAAGAGAATTACAAAAGGATGGAAGAAATCTGGAATTCAAAACCAATCGAAAAGACAGGCGGAGGAGTTGACCCCGCAATTACAATAAGTGCGCAATTGGTTCAACAACATGGGTCATTTGGAATTTTGGTTGACAAACCCAAGCTTCGGTTTGCAAATTGCGAATTTAGTCTTGAGGTTTGCGACTTTATGATGAGAAGAGGCGATCGCCAGAAGAGCGGGAAGTTGGTTGGAGTTATATTGCGTGCTCTTACGGACATGAAAGATGACATGCCTAAAGGCGATAAGCACTTCAATGAAATGGCGGCTCATGCTCACAAGTTGCAGGCGCAACTGCTGAGGGACGAGGGTGAGTTAGAGGCTGCCAAAATCCACGAAGATGAGGCAGCGGCACTAAGTCGTTAGACCAGGAGTCATGTCTTGCCCTAAGCTACTCGCCCTGAGATATACCGGAGCCGCAAGCGGAGTTACATCACCGTGTGTAAGAGCAATAACAATCGTTGATTCCAGGATGTAAGTGAATTTGAATCACACTCCGGCATTTCCTGCTTACCAGAATCCGCCACTGTTTTCTGTGGAGCAGCGATATCGTTCGTCTCCTTTGGACTTCGGTGCGTTGGGACCAAGGCATCGCACCGTTCTATCTGCGTTCAGGCGTGATGGATCTTGGTTCCATGGTGCTCTTGGGTCGAGTGGACGATAATGATGTTTGCGCTCAAACGAACGCATTTCTCGCTCTTCACGAGCCCACATTTCTCCGAATGTTTCGTGTGTGTCTAACTCACTATTTGTTCGGTAGCCGTCTCTTTTCCACGCCTGCAGGCACATCTCGTTTTGAAGTTGATTTAACCCGTTGCATAGATTGCGTGCGTGTTGAGGCGTGATTCGGTATCCAACCAGGTCTAAGTTGGGTTCATCATTTGTTGATTGCGAAGCTTGCACCTGGCGAAGCTCATCCATTATTGAATTTGATAATCTGGCTGACGCCGTTTCTTCATGCTGATCTTCAGCCGGAGCGAAGTCTAATCTGTCTAACATTCGCGAAATCTCCACTTGTGGTTACCCAATCATATTGATACCGATGTGAATATGGAGTGAAGGCGCAGGTGTGTACATGTGCAGAATTTTGTAATAGGAGTTGCTGCGCTTTTCGCGTGTGGAAGCAGGCTGGAAGCCTGCGCTCCGAATGAATATCCTGCGCTCCTAGCGAATATCCTGCGCTCCTAGCGAATATCCTGCGCTCTTAGCGAGTACCCAGGGCTCCTGGCGAGCAGCACAAAGTACAGTGTTGAGAGATTCAAAAATCACATTTCTTGCTTGAAAGATATCAGGAATTATTCCGGCTGCTTTACTGCGTGTTAGCTGTAGCTTCGTTTGCTTGTGCTGCCGCGTTGTTGTTTCTTTGTCTGTCTGGTACATGGAAGATTATGTCGTACATGTCTTCGCCGCTCATTATTCCTGGACGATGAATCTCTCTATCAATCTGGATCCAGCGGAGAGCCTCTGCTCGCTTCAAGAGCTCATAGGAAGTGCTTGCGCGAGCGTTCGCTTTCCAGTTGCCACCTATTCGCTTCACTTCAGAAAGAATATCTCGCAAAAGCAAGACGGACTTGCCACCATACTCTGGCAGTACCGCAACGTCAGTAATGTAGTGAGAACGCGTGTCCATGGTTGCATATCCAATCACGCCTTTCTCTTTAGATTGCAAAACCCTATTCCAATCTCCTGGAGAGATAAAGTTCCATCCCCTTGGATAGACTGCTTCTGCAATCTTCTTGGCACTAACCAGGTCAGTTGGCGTTGCGGCACGAGTCCACGTTTTAGCCTGGGTAGTCGGTTCTGCTTGAACTGGATTTTCGTTTGTGGCTATCGTAAGCTGCTTCTTTCTTGCATCTGAATAGCCGGAATAATCTTTCGGCGTCTCCATGATCTCCTCGGCTTCGCTTGCTTGCCAGCGATCGAAATCAGCAATACTTTTTCCTGCGCTTTGCCCCACGCCGACGGATATTCTAGAGTAGTCCTTGATCAGATCTTTTGCTGCTGCATCATAAATGTCGGACACCGTTTTCTTTAGGTGTTCGATTGCTTTTGCCTCATTGCTCTTCTCTTGGGCAGTGGTACCATTTGCGGTGTCACCTGTATTCTGTGCGCCCGCTTGTCGTGCGCCTATGTTTTGAGCCCTTGCACCCTGCGCGCCTGCATTCCTTGTGTCTGCTTGTGCTCCAATGTTTGGTGCGGCTATGTTTTGCGCAGCTGCGTCTTGTGCGCCTTCGTCCTGTGCTGCCGCGTTTTGTGCTAACGCGTTTTGCGCAGCTGCGTTTTGGTCGGCTTCCAATTCAACTAATTTTGGTCTTTTGCCTTCGATGCTGTCAAAAACCAAACCGCCGTTATCTGATTGCCAAACAAGTGACTGTGCAACAATTTTTTTTGTTGCACTTTCCACTACGAAGAAACCCGCAGCAGGGTGCTCTTGCCCCATCCACGCGGCGCTATTACCAGCTGAGTTGTCTGGGTGTTGGCAGCAGGTGGAGTGTTGTCCAAGAAAAACACCACGAACGTCAGCGCGGGGCAGAAACCTTCCTGTATATGTTCCTACTTTCCATGCTTTATCTAGAGGAAATGGCAAAGGTGAATTTTGTGAGTCCAGAAAGCGGCGTTCATACTCAGGATAGCGCTCTTCGGAAACGCCCCATTTGGCTGCTTCTTTTGCAAACTCTGAATGTTGAATGTTCTCGTAGTTATGCGACTTTGCTGCATTCACTACGTCCGCATATCTGTAGGGAGCTGTGCGAAATGAGCTTTCGAGGCGGTGCCATCTTTTGTTCACAACTCCCAATTCTGCAGGGTCTCGATCAAAATATTTGAACAACCATTGCGATAAACATTCGGCATGTTCTCGCTTTACTTTTTGAAGCATCCACATGGCATCATGTATTGCTGTGTGCGTTTGTGATTCGCTGAGGCTGCCAAAAAGTTCAGCCTTTCTTGCATCGCTCATGCCTCTGACAGCTTGAGCCACGTTTAGAGGCTCCGTTGTTATTGGCTCGTCTAGCTCATCAGTGTTGGGTGTTTCGCGGGCTTTTGTGTCACCCTCTAAATTCAATGCGTGCTTCAGGGTCTGGAGATCGAGCCAACGTCCCCACTGCTTCCCAAAAACTGAAAGGAGATTCATCGCGACCACCGCGCGCCCGTCATGACCCGTTTGAGCATTGACCCAGGAGTTGTTGCCAGCAACTAAAATACCGGTTTTTTCGAATGCGTTCTGTTTCGCATCAGTCGAAAAACTAATTCGCCGAAGTGCATTTCTAATTTCAGTAGGCTGTATTCTCTCGACATAGTCTTTCGGCCGGCTTACTCCTTGCAAGCTTTGAACAAGGATGTTTACGTATCCTGGTTCGAGATCAGGGAAGTATTGTCTGACTACCATGTAGGGGCTTGAAGACGAGCTGAGTTGCGCATCTCTGCCAGCTGCAGTTGCCTCATCTAGTTGCGAGTAAAACTCGTCGAGAAATGCTCTGTTGTTTACGGTTTCGTTCCATTTCTTGATACCTTCGATGCCATCATTCACAAGCGGAACGTCCTCAAGACCTGCAGATGCTCTGTCTGTAAACAAGACATTCCCCAGGTTACGGCGCACCTGATTTTGCCAGAGGGAAACAGCAGGTTCCAACTTCCAGAGTGGTAGACGAAGCATCTTGTCCACAAGCTCTTTAGGTAGTTCAGCAAGGGGCGCATCTTCAAGAAAAAATGATCTGCTCATTCTAGAAATGGCTGTCATTTTGTCCAGAAGATCTAGTTGCGAAAGCCCCATTCGTTGAGCCTCTCCATCGACCCAGTCTGTGATTGAGCTGCCATTCTTAAGAGAAGCTAGCAGTTTCTTAGCTGCCTCCGGGTCTTTCCCTGAACTCAGTTCGGTAAGTTCCAATCCGCGAATTATTCCAGCCGTATTTCTTCCTGGCTGAGAGAACATAGTAGCTATCAGCTCGCTGGTTTCTTTTAGACCAAGGTCTCTAAGTTCGCGTGTCAGATCGCTCCAGTGAGCGAATACGTTAGGAATAGACTGCCCGTTATCGGTACTGTTCTTTTCGAACCAGTTTCGGAAGCTTGGAGATTCTTTTACTATCTCTTCGATCTGTGGCTTGGTTCCTAGCGCTTCGTAATATTTTGACCAGTGCAAAAGTTCAGCCTGTGGACGCGTCTTTTGTTCGTCATTTAGTTTTGACCAGATACGGGCAATGCAAGCAAGATCATCGCCTTTCATGGTTTTTAGATCACTGCGTAAGTCCGCCCATGTTCGTTCCAGAATTCGCAAATCCTTTTTTGCTGGTTCGTTTTGTCGATGCCACTCCACAAACTCAGGGTCAATTGTGTTCAGGGGTTTGCCAATTTCGCCGCTCAAATTCAGTTGCCGAATTATTTCCTTAGGTTCGAGCTGCCTCTGGGCAGTCGGAATATCGCTCCAGTGCTCAGCCAGAAAAAACAACAAAGGAGCATCCATTGCTTTTACAGCAGGAGTAAACTCTTTCCAGCCTCTCCATACTTTACGCGCTTCTGCTCTTGAGGGTCTGTTGACTGTGTACCAGCTTAAGTAGTCTTCTGGAATCGCTGAGCTTGGTACATCTAGATTTGCGCGTAAATGAGCCCAATTAAGAGCCTTGGTTCCGGTTGAGCTACGATGCTCAGGTGATAGATTTTTCCATTGCCTTTGTAGGTCATGTATTCTGTCTTTGAGTTCTGGCTCGTGTAAACGATTGCGCAATTCCGGCGATAACTCGGTCCATTTGTTCAAGCCAAACAGAGCCATATCAACGCTTGGTGAGTTAGCGATATACCAGTCTGCAAATTCGCTATTCAGTTGTTTTACACCATTCTCTTGTAACTGAAGATCGTCAATTATCTTGGTGTAACGTGACAGTTCTGGTACGGGCAATAAGCGCTGCTCTGGCGTCATTAAGTGGTAATTGTATGCGATGGGAGCCAGCGTTTCATTGGGAAGAAGTTTTACATCGGGAGTAAGTTCCTTCCAGCTGCGCAAGACCCCAACCGCCTCTGCTGAGCTAAGCTTCCGGTCGCTATAAAACCGAATGAATTGATCGTCGAGATTATGTTCGTAACCCTTAGCGTGATAATCAAGTTCATGTAATAGTTCAGCATATTCTTGCACGTGCGGGCTAGCGAGCTGTTCTTCAGTTAAGGCGTTTTGGTAATTCAATAGCTTTGCCAGAACAGGCAGAGGCATTTCCTTTGTCTTCTCGCTTAGAGAGTTCCATTTCTCAATAATAGTGTCCTGTTGGTCAACTCTTAATTCGGTCTGCGTCAGCGAATGAAGCAATCTCTCATCCACCAGAGGGACAAGATCAACAAGTCTTCTAGGAGGAAAATCTGTGCGCAGGAAGAAATCGATCGCTTTACTCTGTGTGTCTGGCGATGAATTCTGTATTTCTGTATTAAGGTGTTGTTTTATGAGACCAGCTAATTCTTGTTCGGTAATTCCTGAACTCTGAAGAATGGATCCTCGCGTCCTTAGTGACACACCAGGCTCACCCGGGTAGAGTTTGTAGTACTTGAGGTGAAGTGAATTTCGAGCGCTAGAGTCATCGAATTGTCTATCTATGAGCGGACTCTTTTTTATCAGGCTAGCGAACGATCGATCAGGAAAATACTTTAGTTGGTTGTGTTCAAAGTACATCTGTTTCAGCCCGTACTCTGACTCTCGTTCATCTTGAAAGTAGTTTGAGATTCGGTCTTCTTTATAGATGCCAATTCGATGAGAAAGACTTGAGCAATTGCTGAAGGGGTCATCTTTTGACCTGGGCAATGTTTCCATCCAGTCCCCTGAAAGCCTCCCTCTGGAGCCGGGTTCTTCTAAAATGAAGCGGTGTGTATCGATTACGTTGGGAATTTCAGATGTAGATACCTGTTGTTCTGGTTTTGCCTTGCTTGCTGGTTTGGTAGCGAAAAAGTTTGCCGCGCCGAACACACCACCGACATAGGCCAGGGAAGCTATTGATTCTGTCGTGTCCTGCAGGCTCGCGATTCTGTCCCCTCTTTCCCAGGCGGTTGTTTGAGCACTCACTACTCCCCCCGGAATCGCACTAAGAACACCAGCTGCTAGCTTGGTGCCATGGACGCTTGCGATCTCTGGAAGTACGGCTGCGACTGTGTTTGTGACTTTGGAGTTTGCTAGAAGATTCTCGATGCGGGAAGCGCTGGCGCCCATAACACCGAAGGTCAATGAAGTAAAAATTCCTTTTTCCGTTTTTGCAGCGAGTAAATCAGCCAAGCTGGAGCTTGAATCTAAATTGGTGGGAGTGAGTATTGCTCCGTAGGCGAAGCCGCTGCTGGCTGATCGCAAACCGGCAGATGCTGGAAGAGCTGGCGCCAGAGATTTGTGTAGGAGAGTCATAGGTACAAGCATGCCGACTGCATTGCCCAACTGCTGTGCCTGCCATTTCGCGGAGCCCATTGAATATTGTTCTGGGCTGATTTGAACTCCAGCCATCTGGGCGACGCTCTTCACGGTGTCGGTGCAGATGGATTGTTGCGAGTCAGTCAGTTTACTTGCAACTTTGTCCGCAAGTTCGCCAATGGCAATTGACGGACCAACTGCTGCAGAGTAGGCAAGCGAACGCGTGAAAACATTGAGTGCACTATCATCCTCGGAATTGCTCTGTCCAAGTAATTCGGGGACTCTGTGGAGTTTTAGCTCCTGCTCAGCCAAATCTTTCACCACGGGAACCAGAGAGAAAAAACACAACCTGACATGAGAAGGGTATAGCCAAGGGGGTGAATTCCAAGTGAGAGTGGGCTGCATTTATAGGTAGAAACTGGGGTGGATCAATGAACTGCCCGGCTCGAAGCCTTTCCGGCTTGATGCTTGCTGCGTGGCTAGCTGGCGGCCTGGCAGGGAGGCTGTCTGGCAAGGCGGCGGGGGCTGTCTCGCATGGCGGCGGGGAACGGTACAATCGGACCACAAGGCGCTGATGCAACCGTGATTCAAGGTGTGAACACCGCAGGAACAGTGCGCGTTAACAACCTCGCTAACCTGGAAGCACTTTTGAACATTATCGCAAACGGAATGGAAATTCTCGGAATCGCCTGGGGCGGACCAACAATGATCATGGGCTTTATGCACATGGCAGCAGGAACGCAGGACGCAATGAAGCGAGTACTCTGGGGAGCAGCCGGTGTAACTGGCGGACTCGCAACACCAGGTGCAATCAACTGGCTCGTTGCTTCAGCTCGTGACGCTAATCTGTTCAGCTAATTTTTTTCACAGTTCACTCATACCGCAGAAGGGAGGTGTCACAAGCGCCTCCTTTTTGCTTGGTTGTTAGCTTTTGTCTTTGGTTTGCCACAAAACCGCAGTGTTATTTATCTCCATGCTTCCAGCAGTCCGGAGCTTGTATCCACCTACGTGACCATTGCCGACTATAGAGAAAGTCACAGATGCTGACACATTGGGCTCAGAAGAAACATCTGTAGTTTAAACGATGGCATACTGGGTCAGTCTGGATTTCAAAATGCTTTCCAAGAAATCCACCAGCCCCTCGGGGACAGAGAGCGCAGTAATTATGATTTGGTAATTGACCCCAGAAGGGCAAGAATTCATCCAGGTTTCAATGGTTGTGTTGTCATCGGACTTCGTGATGTTGATTTCAAATTCATCAGTTTTAGCCCAGGCATATTCCCAGTTCTCGTGTTGATCGAATATAAAGGGCGGAGTCCAATTTTCTATTTGCAAAACCGCCGTCACGCGTTCTAGTGGCGCGTCAGAGTAGCAGGCAAAATAGTGTTTGTACAACTCGCTACACACATCCTTTCTGGTGCGAGTATAGCAGCTATGTAAAGTTCAGCGACGAGGACATTTTGGGGACAAGCTAAGGACAAGGTAGTCCGAATTGGTGGCTATTCTAGTTCGCATAGATAACGAACTGGAGGTTTTGAAATGTCTTTTTTTGATGATATCGGTGATGCAATTGGTGACGTAGCAAGCACCGTCGGTGAAGGCGTCAGCACTCTGGCTACAGAAGCATACTCAACAGTTCTTTCTCCAAGTGAGAGCTTCGCTATGAAGGGACTTGGAGTTGCAGGTTCGGCCGTAAGTGAGTTGTTCGGCGACCTCGACATAACTGATGTGGGCGAAAAGGTAGGCGACATCGGTCAATTCGCTGCGTCTCCAGCAGCTGGTCTCCGCGAAGCTTTCGGTGATTTAATCCAGAAAAGTTCGCTTCCTGAATTCTTCGGAAATAACTCAATTGCTGATATGCTAAAGAACAATTCGATTGCAGAAATTATCGAAACCAATCCGCTTGCTGGCATGGCATACGATAAGCTCGGGCGAAACATCACGGATACCAACAAAGATTTGTTTGATTTCTTAGGAAATTTCAAGTCGAAATAGGTCTCGTGTTCCACCAAAGATTGGATTCCTGCGATTGGCTTCCTCTGCCACCTCAAATAAATCGATTTTGTAAATGAGAATTTTGGAAATTACTTGTGTCGCATGGAAGTCGCACTCGATCTTCAAACGCTTTCTGATGCTATTATTGAGAGCCTGTTTTGTGTTTATTGCTGGTGCCACCATATATAGTGTCCCTTGCGTTTTTGGAGAGTTATGATTGGCAAGAAGTACGTATTGTCTTTCCTTATGCTTTTGGGTCTGGCTCTGGGAATAATTCATCAAGCTCAAGCATGTTGTTCTCTCCATCCAGCCGAGCTAATGCAGACCGTTGGATGGGTAAGTGAGTATGAAGATAAGGGAAAGCTCAAGCATCTGCTTTATTATTCCAACACCGCGCGAAACCTTGGCGTTGGTCCTAATGCGATGATTTTGCCAATTCCGGCCATTCCGAACTCTATGTCGCAGGACAATATGTTCGATGGCAGGCAGTTCCGGGGAATTGCTCACGACCTTTATAAGTCTTGCCGTGATACATCAAGTGCGTTGCTAGATTCTTTAGACAGTGTCTTGATGCAAACCAATTCCGTGTCGAATGGCATGGATAGTCATGTTCATATTGAAGTCTTTAACAAAGGAAGCTACACAGTTGTTCTTTCGAACTCTGCAAAGGCTATTCCGACCGCGCTACAACGAGTACCTGAGGAAAAACGACCCGACTTGAATCAGGCTATTTTTGATGCTTACGAGCGCTGGTATCCAGGTTGGACCTTTGCTCTTTGTTGTTTTAACAATAACTCAACAGCAGAGCCGCAAGAGCCGTTAGTCTGGTGGTATGAGCCGAAGAATCCTGATGAGCTTTTCTTTCCTGCGGTCGATTGTCACACGGGTGCTGTTCCACCACTCGATGGCATGGTAGATGTGGACCACTGTCTCGTAGCTAGTTCGGGTAAAGCAAACCTTCTTGCAGGTATCATTGGTTCTGCTAAAGTGCCAGACTACTTGCCTGGTCTAAAAGAATCGAAAGTCTTAGGACCCTTGTTGCCCGACCTCGCTTCAGCTCATCGATACAGGGGAAGTGAACTGCAAGGTGATTTCGTTTTTAACACTCAAGATGTTCGATTTGGGAACTTTCGCCCTTTTCGAAAGCTACCTCCCGGAGTGCCAGCTGCAAACGACGACTGGCTAGTAGATGGATTCTATCAGCCTGGTTTGCTGATGAATTTGTATTTGGTCTCGACGTTTGCAGGTTTTGTTGTTCTGTTCAGGAGAGCATGGCTGCTTGGCTTAGCGATGTTAGCAGCGCCATGGATTCTTGGTTTTGCCTTTGGTTTTTCGATGTTGCCGTCAAAGCCTGGAACGGCCTTGGCAATGCATGATTTCGAGATGCAGCGAATTTGGCTCATCAGCGCATATGTGTTGATTCCATCTTTGTTGGCTCCATCCTCCAGGCAGAAGCTTATTTGTCTTGGGTTCTCCTTGTTGCTTCTGGCTTTATTTTTCGCCTTTCCTGGCGGAACTACTGTTTTGTGGTGGGGGGCGCTTTATGCGGCAATGCTTTTCTGGGGTTTCAAGAGGACCGTAGCGAATCCTTCGTCTGTATCGGAAGAAGCGCCTCTTGCCGCTGAGTCTGGTTCAGTGCAAGATGGCGCCAACGATTTGGAATGAGCTGGACCATGACCTTAGTCACATATCATGAAAGTTCCTCCTAAGAGTTTGGGATGGGTCGTTAAAGAAGAGTTCGAGTTAAGAACACCCACAAATTTTGAAAAGAGAGAATTTACTATCATGATTAAGACACTGGCAAAGATAACAATGGCATCAGCGGTCGTTTTGACTCTTGCCGGTCCGGCATTAGCGCAAGACGCGTTCAATTCAACAGCTGACACGGGCGCGCAAACAAACAACACTGGCAATTACACTGGCTCACAGACGCAGCAAGGCGGAAGCACCGCAGCCCCTATGTTGCAAGGTGCAACCAACGGTACAATCGGACCACAAGGCGCTGATGCAACCGTGATTCAAGGTGTGAACACCGCAGGAACAGTGCGCGTTAACAACCTCGCTAACCTGGAAGCACTTTTGAACATTATCGCAAACGGAATGGAAATTCTCGGAATTGCCTGGGGCGGACCAACAATGATTATGGGCTTCATGCACATGGCAGCAGGAACGCAGGACGCAATGAAGCGCGTACTCTGGGGAGCAGCCGGTGTAACTGGCGGACTCGCAACACCAGGTGCAATCAACTGGCTCGTAGCTTCAGCTCGTGACGCTAACCTGTTCAGCTAATTTTTTCACGATCCCTCGATATAGCCATACAAGAGAGAAGCCCACAGGCTTCTCTTTTGTCTAACGAACTATTTGTAAGAAGGTATAGCGACTGAGCGATAAAACTGAGCAAAGTAGCTCACAAAGCAGGAATCGGTGATTTGACCGTGCAATTAGTAAGCTGGCTGAATGTGTAAGCTGCTAGCTCACTGCGAAGAGCTGTACAGGCAGCTAGCTCACTGCGGAGTGCTGTACAGGCAGCTAGCTAACTGAGAAGAGCTGTACAAGCAGCTTGATTACTGAGAAGAGCTTGGCTTACTGAGCAGGAAGCTGCGCAAATGGATCAGCGATAATAGTTCAACGAAACCGGTATTTGCGCTGCCAGTCGTCAACCATTGATTTAGTTAGTGGTGTTCCTAGAATTTCGTAGAGTCCATTCTTGTCTGCGCCCTCCAAAAGGCTCTGCACCTCACCTTTAGAGTTGAATTGAGGTCCGCCTGAGTTGCCATCCACCGCTCTTTGTTTGTAGCGAATCATATGGTCGGGGTAGCCCTTTTTCGCGGGCAAATTCACGTCTGTATTTACAGCGTCGCCAGGCGAAGCATAGAGAGACTTACTATCGCTAGGGAAACCAACCGACATGCTTGCTCCCAGTTGAGGTGCTTCGGAAACCGTTGCTGCTTTAGAGGCTGTGCTGGTATCAGCACCGGTATCAACTTCTAGCAATGCTCTGTCTGTTTTCTTGTCTCCTTCAAGCACCCGCGCTGGATATTTCTTTCCATTGGGCATTTCGACCATAGGAGAACCCGTCGGACGAATCTTCATACCATCCAAATCTATGCCGGCGACGTTGTGATTTACTGTTGCGATGTAGGTCTTATCTTCCGACTTGCCGATTACTACCCCGCTTCCAGGGGCATCCTTCTTCATTTGACCGTCAGTCATTGGTGTGCGAATGTGCACCGTGCTCTCTTTTGCCTTGTCGAATATTTCATTTGCGTTTAGCGGAGGTGTTCTCTGGTCTGCTGGCCTGGCAGGCTCGAACTTCTTGTATTCGCCGCCATTGTTATCGCGCCCTGGAAGCAGAACGGGAATCTCGTTTGGACCAGGCTGGTGTTTTAGCACTCTGCCACGCAGATCAGTGACAGGTTGTTTATTGTATCCACTAGCTTCTTCAATGCTGAGATTGCCTAGCTTTCCCTGCTCTTGCATGTCACGGCTGGACTTTGCGCTCGAGTCAGAGCGCTCTTTTCCTTCTGACCCTGTAAATCTCGTGTCGTTTTGAAGTTTTTCAGTGGGATTTTCTGCTATGCGTGTTGCTTTGTCGCCTTCGCCTGACTCGGAATGCGGTCGCACGTCTTTCTCATTACTCATTGCCCAATCTCCTATACTCAGACCAGCATAAACGCGAGTTTGAGTTGCCCTGAACCATAATTGATCCATCCAGGTGAAAAAGACGTGAAAGCGCCGTCGCATACAATGACGCTCTTTTCTTGGTGTCTTCCGGGACGCGCAGATTTGCTTTCCCTCTAGTGAATGTTGGTGCGGTCGGAGGGACGTTATTGCACTTTTTTGAGTAATCACAATTTGTACTTCACTGGACAGAATTGTTAGAATTGCGCGAAACTATGGTGATGATAGCTACGACCGGCAGTTAGATGTGGGCGATTTTCAATTTGAAAAGAAGAAGATGGCTGAGGCAATACTGAGCGATGAGGTTTGTAGATACTTCGGGCTGGGCGAGCGTCTCGGAAGTGTTGCGCGTGTCTCGGGCGGGAGACGCCACGTTGTTTTGAAGGTTGAAACCAGTGAGGGCAAGTTCGCATTCAAGATTTTGAATGCGATGCTGATTCAGAATTCCGCTACGCTTGAACATTTTGAAATAACAGAACAAATAGGACGAGAATTCGCTGGCAGCGGTGTTCACGCCGTATCGGCAGTACAGCGAGAGGGAAAGTCTGTAAACCGAGTAAATGGAGAAGCTGCCTTGGTTTACCCGTGGATAGATGGGCAGGTGCATGGCGTAGGTTCCGTTGATAAATTCCGGGCTGCACAAATGGGTGAAACACTCTCTTTTATGCATGGTCTCGAACTACAGCATTGTGAAGTAAAACACGAGATGGGTTTGATAGAAACTGGGCTGTGGGACGTTTTTGCTGGTCGAATTTCAGGCATGAATTCATCGATTAGCAGCGTCTTGCGAGAAAATATTTGTCATCTAAATCGATGGACGGAAGCTGCAAATCTTGCGCTTCCACGTTTAGCTGAAAATATGGTGCTCTCTCATGCGGATCTCGATCAACAGAATGTCATCTGGACCTATGAAGGTATTCCTTGGTTGATAGATTGGGAATCAGCATCATTGCAGAATCCGGCAGTTGAGTTGCTAAATCTCTGTTTGGATTGGAGTGGATTTCCAGACAATCTGCCCGACAAAGACTGTTTTACAGCCTGCTATGAGGCTTACATCAAGGCAAATGGTGGCAGACCGCCAGAGCATGCGATGCGAATTGCCGCTGATGGGGAACTTGCTTATCTCCTGGAATGGCTTAAATTCAGTCTTTCGAGGTTTAGTGAAAATTCTACTGAAGACGAACTGAATATCGCGTCGAGAGAGGCGCATAATGCATTACGCTCGTTGCAACTTTTTGAGCAGTGTAAATCGACCGTACTGCAATGGATTTGCGGGTAGGCTGCATTGCTCTCGATATAGTTTGTTGTCCAAAGTATGTGTTTTGGAACTTGCTTCTCTCTCGTGAATCTAATAACTCATCAAAGATTTGATAACTGATAAGAGGAACAACATCATGCTTTACACATTGATTTCACTGCTCGTAGCGTTCTGGTTAATTGGCTTTGTGGCACATATTGGCGGTGGGTTTATCCATGCTCTGCTCGTACTAGCACTGGCTATCTTTGTATTTGATCTTCTCACCGGCAGACCGACGACCGTGTAAAGCGGTGTTGATGGACCGACAAAGTGGTGAGCCCTTGGGCTCGCCACTTTGTTGTCTTCATGCATTGAGTCAAAGAGCAATTCTCCAAACACGTACTCGTTGCACACCATACACACGCGGCCCCCCCCGAATGTGCTGACAAAAAGCTCGATCGTTCAGATCGTCGACATTTCTTGCTTCCTCCAAAGCTTGAAACTAAGCCATTTTTGTCGACATCCCTCGGAAAGGGGATGTCTGTTTCACTGGATCGAGGGGGGAAATTACATCAGCGGATTGATGTTGGTTTTTGTCAATTTCGCGATGATGGAAATGTAAGGGAACTAAATAAAAGATGAGTGAGTGAAGAGGCGTGACGAGAGCTCCCGCAAGATGCTCTTGCCTGAATTCAACTTACGAAGGTAGGTGATTATCATGTGCATTAACATCAACAATCAAAGGCTAGAGCATTGGCAGCACTGCCGCCATGAGCATCGTTCGGTTGATCTGCTGGACAAAATGCATGTTCATGTATTGAATAAAGAGCAAAACCGGGACGAACACAATTCGTTGGATTATTGGCTCCGAAATTACGCGGGTTACGATATCATGCGTCAACCAACCTATCTTGAGAGCATCAACGGTTTCTTTCGGAAACAGCTCGAAGAGTACATAGACGAGCGTGAGGAAGAGTCCCCATGGAAGCGTACATGATAGCTCAGCTTGGCTGCGGTGCATGCTAGTCACGCCGAATAGATGCGCCCAACCATTACTGAGGTCATGTTGCATCAGAACACTCGGATTGTCAGTCAAAGCTGACAAATCTGGGTGTTCTGCTTTGTTTTGTGCTATTCGGTTTGCTAATTGTTGATGTGTCACGGGGATGCTTTTGGTCATGCAGCTAAAGCATTACTTGCTCATTACTTTTGGTACTTTTACTCGGCAAGGTCAAATCGTAAACTTAAATCATGAAGCGCAAAATTCAGCAGCGCAGACGATTCTAACTCCGGCAATCAAGGAAACGAACCTGATGTTCGTTTGACTGAATGCATCTTACTAACTTCCACTTACTAAGAGAACACTATCATGATCAAGAATATCGCTAAACTTACTATGGCTTCGGCAGTTGTGCTTTCCCTTGCTGGTCCAGCATTAGCACAAGACGCATTTGACTCGACTGCAGCGACGGGAAATCAAACCAATAACACTGGCTTCTACACTGGTTCGCAGACAATGCAAGGGGGCTACGCTTCGGCGCCGATGTTGCAGGGCGCTAATTTTGGAACCATAGGACCGCAAGGCAATGATGCAACTGTTATTCAGGGCATTAATACTGCAGGTACTGTGCGTGTAAATAACCTTGCCAACCTCGAAGCATTGCTCAACATCATTGCAAATGGAATGGAAATATTAGGCATTGCCTGGGGCGGACCAACAATGATTATGGGCTTCATGCATATGGCTGCTGGAACTCAGGATGCTATGAAACGCGTTCTCTGGGGCTGTGCGGGTGTAACTGGCGGGCTAGCAACACCTGGCTGCATCAACTGGTTGGTAGCATCGGCACGAGACGCTAATTTGTTCTCTTAATTCCTCAACAAAGTTTGTCAGGTAGTCACAGGTAAGGGGGCAGGGTGTGCCCCCTTACTCTGCTATTTAGTCTTTTGAGTGTTTTCGCTTTTGTCTTTTTCTGCAAGAAATTGTTCTAATAGTTTCTTTGCGGCAAGATTGCCTGGGTCTACGAATAAGGTAGTAACCTTTCAATTTAGTTACCGGATTTCTAAGCGTCTAACCATGTCCCAATTTTTTTCTCGATTGCAAGTTGATAGACCAGTGGGGCCGTTGCCATGTCATCGATTGCGAGTCCAAGATTACAGGCAAAATTTCGCTCACTGTCATTTTCTCTGCCTGGCTTAGTTCCTGCGACCATATCACCGAGTGTTCCATACAATTGGGGGATTTTCTTGAAGTAACCAATGTTTCGGTAGTGCTCTAGTTGAGGTATGTCATCGGTCGTGAATTTTGCCGATTGTGCCATCGCATCTGGTGCCCAGTATGAGTCGAAGTCTACTAAAGAAGCAAACGCGCCTTCAGCCATCCAGTCTCTCTGTATAGTGGCGTGAGGATTTCTCAGAATGGGTCCAGCGGTGACAATCATGTCGAGCCCTTCGACGGCTTGTTTCGGCGTTGAAGCTACCGTTCCTTCTATACCTAAGCTCTCTGCGTATTTGCAGAGTCTCTCTGCCACTTCAGTTGATCGGTCGTAAGCAACCATTCGCTTTAGTGGAAACAGAACTTTCAAAGCCTCAAGATTGCTGTGTCCCTGAACGCCGCACCCGAGAATTCCTACGCTTTCAGAGTTTTTGCGTGCCAGATATTTTGCGGAAAGAGCCGTTGCGGCACCCGTTCGCTTTGCGGTAATCCAAGTGCAGTCCATTATCGATAGCGGTAATCCGGTTTCAGTATCGTTCAAAACCAGTAGACCGCTAATGTAGGGAAGCCCCTTTTGTTGATTCTCTGGATATCCTGAAACCCACTTCACTCCCGCAGACTTCAGGGCGGGAATATAAGCTGGCATTGCGTGAATAAAAGCATCTGGCTTGGTGTGAATTCCGGGCTTTGGCGGCATTTCAACACGTCTTTCACCGTGTTCTTTGAAAGCCGTCTCTAGCGCATCAATAATTTCTTTCATGCCTAGATTGACTGTCTCGATATCAGCTCGACTCAGGTACAGAATTTTATGTTCAGGCACTATGCTTCTCCGAATGTCAACCTAATTCCTTGCAGACGCTAATTGTCTCACATTTCCATTCTTGCTAAAATTTCGTGATGAAATTTTTTCCTCGAGTTTTGATCTCCCTGGCACTTCTGGCTCAATCGTTGTCGATTGCTGTTCCTGGTTTCGCAGCGAATTCAGTCGAATCTTACGACTCTGCGCAAACATTGAGGTCCAGGTCAGGTGATGAAGTTCAAGCAATAAAGGATGAACTTGTATCTGCAAGGAATTGGAACGAGGGGATTCGCAAGGTAGGAGTAACTGAGGCTGATGGTTGTATAAATCGATTAGAGAATGCAATCCGTCGTTTGCAAAAATTACCCAGAGAACGTCGTATGTTGCTTGGCTGCATCCACAGGCTGGCCATGTCATCTCAAGATGACCGATGCTTTGCTGTTGTGCTGCTCGAGAATGCGATGAAGGATGCATCGGATGTTCAAATTTCTAAGAAGAATCTGGCTGCTCTAAGCTATGACTTAGCCTTGCTACACTGCAAGGTGGGTGACTTGGACTCAGCTTCATCTGAGGTACGAAAGGCGCTCAGTTATTTCAATGAACTGCAAGGCACTAGCGGATTGGCATCTTCTGAAAACGATAGCTTGAATCTTGCTCAGGCTGATTGCCATGCTTTACTAGCATTCATTTCATCACGCAATTTGCAACACGCCGAAGCTGGTTCGTACTCAGCTCTCGCTGCTGAAAAGTATTGGAGCGCTGGAGTTCGCAATCTGTCGCTTCGCTGTTTTCTGAACGCAGCAATCTTAGCAGTGCGCGTAAAAGATGGAAAAAAATCGCTCGATGACGTATTGAACAGAGCTTGTGCTTTGATAAAAAATAGCAGGGAAACAGAACTTGCCGATAGCGTTTTCTTTGCTACTCGTTTGTTATATGAGCGGGCACGACGCTCACTCGAAAGCGAAAATTATAGCCAGGCTGAAGAAGACTGTACGAAAGCAATTCAATTATTCGGCGTTGAACCTGATGTATCAGATCAGTTGGCAGCCGGTGCATATTCTTCAAACAAGATCGCTGAGAAATTGTTTGAAACGCCTCTTTTTGATGACCGCGCTTGTATTGATCTCGCTTTAAGTTATGTTCCTGTTCCAGCCTGTACGATGCCCCATATTCCTGCAAGTGCGGTTCTTGCGCTTCCTGACTCTGTGGATTTTGATGAGTCAATACCGACATGGAAAAATTACGATGATTGTAATTGTGCCAGTAGAGAGCCTAAAAATGAGCGAGTGGCTGAGCACGAATTGCGCGAAACTAAGTGGAATGAAATTGTAAGCGATAAAAAAATCGCATTACAAAATCAGCCGATTGATGATTGGCTTTTTGCACGCGAAGAAGGGTTCAAGCTTGAAATTGAACCAGGGTTGCATACTTATTCTCCTAAGAAAATTTGGGATCTTTACGCTAGTATTTTGAGTAAAACAAATCGGGTGGAACGAGCCGAATCACTCACAAAACAGTCGCAAAAGCTATTCGTTGCAGACACGGTGGAGGGTGACGAGGTTTTTGTTTTTCATACCATTTTGCTTGACCATACTGTGCCAAGCGTGGCAGGCTTGAGAGCTGCTGCATTGCTTCGAAATGAGGGGCTGGCTGAGCAAATCTATTCGGAATTGAAGGGAAGAGACTCAGAACAGGTATACGCTCTATGCGAAAAGATTGGCGGAAACTTTGTGCAAAATGACGCTTCCATTGCTCTAAAATGGCTTTATCGCGCATTACCACCTGCGGGTTTCTCCGCATCTTGGGTAGACGATGGCTCGGGAAAAACACTTCATGAAAGGGTTCGGGGGAAGATTGATAAATGTCTTTCTTCGATGGGTGTTAATCCTTCATCTTCGTCAGAGCGATTAAAACTCAGCAAAGAAGCAGAGCAAAAAGGTGATGAGCGCACAGCGCTCGAGCAACTCTTGCGCGCAAGAGAATTGTTTGTGACTCGTGAGAAAGGCGACCCTTGCGATTTCAAAATCAACTATGAAATTGGCAAGAAGTATTTATCATTTCAAGAGTTTGAACATGCGTTGAATTATTTATATCTGGTGCGCCCGCAGAATGTTGATATTTGCCGAGAGATTATTTCATGCTATTTGAAAAAAGGTGATTACGAAGGGGCAGTTGCCGCAAGTCTTGATGGGTATAGCCGCTTCCCAGACAGCCCTGAGCTCTTTTCTCAGGTGCTAGAGCGAATGCCTACGTCTGCAAGAGAGATGCTTCAAGAGGCTCAGCTAAGAGTCTTTCTCGATGATATCCCAACGGCAGTTTCGATGTGCCAGCAAGCTACGAAGATTGACCCCTCGCTTTCTTCCGATGCAAATCGCATTTTGGCTGATTTGCTTGAAAAGCAAAGGAGTATTCGGTCATACAAGCTGCTTCTGCAAAGCCGTGCTCTCTTAAAGCGAGGTTTAGTAAATGAAGCGATTTCTGTAGGGGAAGCTGCTGAGTCAGCGAACCCAACAGATGAATTACTTAAACAAGATCTGGAGCAAATCAAGAAAATTGATTCCAGCAAACCCGCAAATTCAATTAACCTTCAAGCGGAAGAGCGTCTATCCGATTTTTGGAAGCAGAATCGTCCGGGCTCTTTTGACCTTGCTAGAAGTGCTTTTGGTTTGAATCCGTCGGCGCAATGGGCCTTCGAATTGGCTATGGTCGGCGGTTCTAATAAGGACCAATTTGAGTGGGCGAAAAAGGCTCGGCAGCTTGATGCAAAAAACAAGACCTACCAGGAATATTTTGATTTTAGAAAGGATGCTTACGCGCGGGCACTTGTCGATGCGGCCAAAACGGCACTGGTAGATGGAAGTCCCGACGAGGCGGTTCAATTAGCAAAAATGGCATTCGAACTGGACAACAAACCTATGTCAGCGGTAATCGTGGATTATGTTCGTATTTTGAATGAGTGCGGACAAAAATCAGAGGCGCTTCGAGTGGCCAGAAAAGCTATTGGGGAGTCATTTTCGCTGGGCGAGAATGCTGAAATTGCGACCAAGAATAAAGCGAGTTTGTCCGGGTTTGTCAACGGAAAAGACGAAACTCTTGAAAGTCATTATGCTGTTCTTGAAGTAAAAATTTGGGCGGCTGCACATAAGCCTGCAGAAACAGGCATTCCTCGGTTTGAATTTATTGAGGGATTTGATTTGAAAAAGTTTTTCTTCTCTGTTGGCAAAGGTTCAGTCCCTGCTCAAGTGGCAGCAGGTGATCTTGACTACGGACCATACATGAAAGAGCTGACAACATCATTGAAGACTCTATGGCGAAAGAGATCTGCTCTTGCTTCCGACCAGCCTGCAAAGGTTCAATTCGCTGTAGACCGAAGTGGAAGGTTGTTGAATTCTCACTTAAGCCAATCGTCTGGTTTTGAATTCAATGACCAAATCGCTCTTGCCAGTGTCAGAGAGTCTTCGTTCAAGCCTTTGCCTGCTGGGGCTCCTGCTGAAGTCTATATCGAGTTTAGTTTTGATTCGACCAATACACCAAGTGTTTCCCAAGCCATCAATACTGCCGAGCAGGTTGATGTTCCGTGCATAAGTACGAGTCTGATTGACCCATCGATCTATCCTATTTCGCTGAGTGCGGAGCCCGAAACCACCGTGGTATTACCTCCTCTGCCGCAACTCGATTTGCCCAACGAATTGGCTGCGAAATCTCAACCAGAAGGGGAGGAGGTGCTCTTCTTTGATGAAGACTTGCGCGCACATCCTCGCTCTGAAGAAAGTTCAAAGGAGTCAAAACTGGCAAATGACTTTGCAGTATTGTTAGGCTCAAATGGTTTCTGGAAAGATTCTATTCCGCTTCATAATCGTGCTTTGTCTCTGAGTCCTACTAATGAGAATTGGCGAAGGAATCTGTCTGCTGCCCATATGGAGTATGGCGGGCTCTTTCTGAGCAAGCGCAATTACGATAAAGCACTTCATGAATTTGGTCTGTCCGTCGCAGTTGACCCCAGCAATTTGAAGTCACTTGTAGAGGCTGAACGTGCGCTTGCGTTAATGGAACAGCATCAAGTGGACAAAAGTCAGAGAGCCTCGGCTGCGTTTAGCGCGCAGCTTTCTTTTGATTTCCCAGAAGAGTTTCTGCAGAGACTAACCATCGATAAAATGTATTTGTCTGCAACAGAGTCATTTTGTTTGGTCAAGTTTTACTTACAATTGGGTTTGCTCAAATCGGCTATTCCCCAAATCTCGAAAACTCTAGATTTGCTCTCTCGCAGCGGAAGCGACGATGATGCAAAAATTGCACGAGATTGCCTCAACATGATGGGAGATATTTGTAGATATTATGCAGAGCCCGGCTCAAGCAGCGAGAAAGACCGTCTCAAGTTGGCTTCCAGGTACTACAGGCAGTCCTTGTTTTTCGGTTTGCGAAACAAGGCTGCATCCGATGGACTCGTTCTTGTTTCGAAGCGTGCAGTCGAGCTGAACCCTAAATCAGAGACGAACAAGAAATTTCTTGCATTTGCATATGCACTACAGGACGCTATAAAGTCGGGGCGTGATCTCCCCGCGTGTAAAAAGCCCACTGGAGCGAGTGGCTTCTAGATGAGCCTCAGGGCAATTCTGTGCTGTTCAAAAGAGCAATGTCTAGCGGGGTTCCGCAATTGTTTGATTCTGAATTGCTTGATTTCGCTGCTATCTCATTTGCAGCGATCTCGCTCGATAGCTCGCCCTTCGAGTTTCCTTTGATAATTACCTTCATATGGCGAGACCTTATTTCGTTCAAGAACTTGTTCGTCACCTCGCGTGCGGAAAAGAATGCAATACGTCTACCAGTTTCATCGTCAATGCTTACATAGGCAGACGCGCTGCATTTTGCGAGCCGTACGCGTTGGTTGTTTGAAAGGTACATGACGGGGTCGTCTTTCTTTTTTTTCCAATCAATTGAGCTGGCAAAAACTCCCCGTGAGAAAGCTGAATTAGATTTATCATTTGAATAGTCGGGTTCGTAAGGATGGCGATAGGGTGGCGGTTTGATAGCGGTTCTGTTTTCCTCTTCGGTGTAGCGAGTATAGAGCGGCACGTCGTTGCCATTAAAGTTGTTCAGCTTTTTCCATTTCGCGTTGAAAGACTCGTATACGGTGGTGAGCCAATAGCCGTCATTAATACTTTGTTTCAGCAATTCTGCATGTCCGTCGCCATCAACATCGAGAAGGTCTTTCAGCCCATGCTCGTCTATATCGAAGAATCCACTCACTGCCCAGGGCGCCGGTCGACCATTTTTTTCAAACATGAGGAAGATTAGTTGTGCTCCTGGCTCGTAACCGTCGCTGGGTGTCCGCATCGCAATAATGAGATCATTCTTGCCGTTTTTGTCGAGGTCTGCGGTCCAGACTGATGCGCAGCCGTTCCAGCTTCCTGCAGTGAGTGACCATTTCTTACCCAATTGGTCTGTACCGTAACAATTCAATCGGCCAGTTTCCGAAATTGATAGTTTTGTTTTTTCAAAGCTCACTGCGTTACCTTTTTCGAGAGGGTCAATGAGTAATTGCTGACGAAAGCGTTTGCTGAGCACATTGTTTGTTAGCGGCAAATATCTCTCCTCGTAGGCAATCGCTTGAGACGCCAGGGCGGCGGAAAATAGGCACAGCAATATAGACGCGCGCACGAATATAGCTCGCATGAGATAAACCGAATTTTAGGGCTCGCTTTTACATCTTGCCAGAGAAGTGTTAAATCAGTGTGTGATCGATGTTCAAATCACCAAAGATCTGGAAATTATTGGTTCGCTCTAAGAACTATGAGGCGGCAAAAGAAAGGCACCGAGTACAATACCATGAGCAACTCCTCTGCGGTGAAGGAACGCCCGGGATACTTCAGTAGGAATACAAGAATGTCCAGCTCTTTCCTGAGAAGTTTGCTTTTCTTGTCGTTAGATTCTAAGTGAGAAGCACTGGTATCGATCACAATATCACCGATTTTGAGAAGATGCGAATGAGTGTGGTTGCTGCGTCGTAGCATTGCTCTGACCCGAGCGAGGAACTCTTTCATGTGAAATGGTTTTCCCAGGTAATCATCGGCTCCGGCGTCGAGTCCTTCAGCTCGATCGTCGACATGTGACCTTGCTGTCAGCATCATCACTTGTGCATCGCCACCATTTTTTCGGTATCGCTTGCATACATCTATGCCGCTCATGCCAGGTAGCATCCAGTCGAGAATAATCAAATCAAATCCATACGTTGAAAGATGCCGCGCCGCTTCCTCGCCGTTATCGATAATTTCTACAATGTGTTGATCTTTTGCTAGTGCGCTTTGTAAGCATGCAGCAAGGTCTGTTTCGTCTTCGACGATCAAAATTTTTGCCATGTTGTTCCCCATGAGGCGTCGCTGGTGCGTTGGTCCTCATTGCACATAATAGGAAAGACAATTTTCAAATCAGATCGTACTCGCGTTTTGTGAGGAACTTGTGTTCAGCCAGAGGTAACTTGTGTTCAGCCAGAGGTATAGAAACTTATCGTTCAATGTCTACTTATCAGATCCTGATAGCTCTGGCGAAACTCTCCGAGCGGAAGCTTTCTCGGGCAAAACTATTCAGTCTCTGTCTGGCTTGCGTGCCTTTATTTGGGTTTCCAAGATTAAATGTCGGCTGAATTGAAATTAGGTACTTGACTTCACCTCTTTTCTCGCGTAATTTTAATCACGCGGTTGCACTTGCAACTCTTTCAAATCACCTTACTAAAAAACTAAATGACGAGAACTCCTGGAGGTTATTCGCATGCGTAATTCTATTACTCGCGTCGCTCTTTCGTTCGGAATTATGGCAGCACTCGCAGGACCAGCATTAGCACAAGATGCGTTCGATTCAACTGCTGCAACCGGTAATCAAACTCAAAACACCGGCAACTACACTGGCTCTCAAACACAGCAAGGTGGCGCTGCCGCAGCTCCTATGCTACAAGGTGCTACAAACGGTACGATTGGACCACAAGGTGGCGATGCAACCGTTATTCAAGGTGTTAACACTGCAGGTACCGTCCGTGTTAACAACCTGGCAAACTTAGAAGCTTTGCTGAACATCATCGCAAACGGTATGGAAATTTTAGGCATCGCATGGGGCGGTCCGACAATGATCATGGGCTTCATGCACATGGCTGCCGGCACCCAAGATGCAATGAAGAGAGTGCTCTGGGGCGCTGCCGGTGTAACTGGCGGTCTCGCAACACCAGGTTGTATCAACTGGTTGGTTGCATCTGCCCGCGACGCCAACCTCTTCAGCTAAACGGTTTTTCCCCCGCCAACGCCAACCAGGAGCCTCCCCAAAAGGGGGGTTTTTGGTTTTAAATGCTTTTTGGAGAACCCGAATATTCAATTCAGCACGCTCATTGAAAGATATGAGTGCATGTCTGTTCATATATGTTTTCACTGGGAATTCACGGGATGCTTAGTAAATTCGATGCATGGTTGGCATCATCAATAGGACTTTGAAATCATGGTAGAGAATAAAGCATCGGAACAAGAGTCGCCAAAAGAGAAAGCCGAGAGCCTATACGAAGATAAGGACCGGCGCTTTAATCGTCATGTAATGGACGAGCTCTACAGCAACGGAGTTCATGGAGATGTATCACTCAACAAAGTTTTTGCAGCTGAGAAAAACGCCAGAACACTAACGTTCACTGATCTGCCAGAAGTTGCTGGCTCTTTTGCAAATGATTCTCCTGCCGAGAGAAAAGCTAAGTCTTTCATTTACTCTGAGACGGCTAAGGAGAATATCGATGATAGAACATGGGCCGGTGTAGTTCGTATGGACGAATCGCGCTTGGTTGGAGAACTCGGCGCCGCGCAGCTGGCTGACTTAGAAGAGGCAAAGGCAGGAAAAGGCAGGACCTTGAATCAGTGGGATTACGATTTTAGGAAATCATATTCTGACGCGGCAAGCGTAGCTACAACTTATGGGATAGCTAAAGGAGTTGTTGCTTTGACAGAACACGCCGGCTTAGTGGGAGCAGGATTGGCTGCTGCTTACGTTGCAGGTGGAGCCTTGAATAATGTTCTTGCTGGAAGAGAAATGACTGACTTTAGCGGTTATGTCAGAAACGCTGGTGCATTCGTTCTGATGAATAGTGGAGCCCAGTGGATAAAGGCTGCTGAGGGCACAACGATCAGCAATTATGGAAATGGTTTTCTTCTTGGAAGTGGCTACAAGTCACTGGACTATCTTACTGGCGAGAAACCCATTGATGGTCGAGCCGCAAGTGACGTGCTTTTTGCAGGTATCAACGGAGGATTCATGGTCGGCTTGGCAGGTAATGTTGCGAAAGGCGCAGCTTATGCTTGGCCAGCATTGGCGACCAAAGATAGTTCCTTGTTGTTGAGCATCACAGGTGTTGGTACAAACGCGTTCTTTACGGGCACCGACGCCTATCAGAAGAAGGCTTTTCTTGAAGATGCATGGCAAAAGACAAACATGGTTATGGGAGTTCGCAGTCTAGAGAATAATGCGGGTGACAACGCTCGCACTGTAGTTCAAGCTCCTGGCAATTTATACGGCGATGCTGTAGCTCAGCAGCGCACACTCGTGGAGCCTAATGCAGCTGCATCAGTTTCAGGCGACAGCTCGAAGCTTGTGAAAGTAGATACAGGTGCGGTACCGGCACCCGACGCTATTCCGGCACCAACAGAATCTGTCAAAACCGATGCAATTCCTGCGCCGACAGAGTCTGTTAACCCAGGCACAGCTCGGGAATCAACAGAGTCGGTAACTGCAAAAAGCGATGCAATTCCTGCGCCGGCAGCGCCTGTGAAAACCAGTCAGGCGCCAGCAGAGGCTCCTCCGGCTGCACCGGCAGCGTCCCAGTTCCCTACAAGAGTTGACTTGCCGAATTACAGTTTGACAAAGAGCAACAGCATGGGTGGACTTGCACAAAAATCATTCGAATCGATTTTCCACGATAAGGGTAACTAGCGCCGAATCAATAGCCAGCCCAATAAACGAGTGAACACCTATTTCCTGGACTGGCTACGTTTGCAGCCATTTTAGAGCTGATTCCGGATCATCATAGAACACTCTGTATTTCTTTTCGTCTTGACCAAACGCAAGTCTCGATAGGAAAGCAAGTCGATATCCGCTGACGATTATTGCGCTTTTCTTGATGCGATCAAGCAAGCGGTAGTGGAACGATTGCATAAGCAAAACCAGCGAAAGAGAAGGGTCGCACATCTTTCTTCCATCAATCATGATGCAAGATTGGCTTTCGCTTCGAGATAACTCGCGTTCAATCTCGGTTTGTACATAGGTGGTCAAAGTTTCGTCGATTTCTCCTTCAACGATTACGCTGACCACCGAGCCAGATCGTTGTACCGTGGCTGTGCCCTGACTCTGGTCTAGTTGATTCATGGGATGCTCCAAATTCTGTGATGCCTGATGCCGTGGCTTCATTGTCAATTCAATCATATGATTGAATCATACGCTTGACCGTTTCTCTGGGTCAAGTTAGACTGGGGTTTTCGAGCACTAATCTAATGAAATCCCGTAGCAGGTTCAGTACAAAATCTACAATTCTGGACGTAGCCGAGCGCCATTTCGCCACCTACGGATTTGCAGGCACAACACTGCGAGGCGTAATCAAGGATGCGGGCGTTAATGTCGCCTCCGTTGCTTATCATTACGGAAGCAAAGAAGACTTATTCGATGTGGTCATCGAACGCTTCGCTCAACCTGTTGTTGCGGCACAATTAGCGGCTCTGGACTCGAATTCCGATACATCGCTCAAAAATGTTCTAGAGGCTTTCTATCTTCCTCCTCTCAGATTGGTACAGTCGAGAGGTGATGCTGGGGCGATTTTGGGACTTTTCCTCGGACGAATGCAAACTGAGCCAGAACCAATTTTCTCCATGGTTGATCGCCATTTTGCTCTTTGTAGAGAGAAGTTCATTAGTGCTTTTCGCAAATTGTTTCCCAATGCAAGCGAAGCTGATTTACAATGGAACTTCGAGTTCATGCTTAGTTTGATAGTATGCTTTCTGACAAGGCAAGAACAGATACGTCAGAGATATGCTGACCCACTAGCGTGGACACCCGAAGAAGCGACAAGAAGAATGATTTCGTTTTGCCAAAACGGTTTTGCGGAGACAGGGAATTGATCATTGACCCTCTTTTAGGTATTGGATTAGCTCTTCTGCTTAGCGCGGGTCTCTGTTGGCCCATTTTGCAGAGTGCTTTTCTGAGAACCTGCAGCTGCTACTGCGGACCCGGCGAATGTCAATGCACCTGTGGCTGCAAGGATAAGTGCCCCTGTTATTATCGTAACAAAAGCCAACACAACCAGGATGTTAAAGAGCGCCTTAGCAGGATACCGGATTTCTTTGAATAGAAAGTGCTGATTACTTGTATTGTGCAGTATGATATTGAGCGTTTAGAAAAGCCAAATTCAACTGCCAAAAGAGTAAGAGTGGAACATTTGTCGTCACTGAGCCGAGAGCAAAATCAAAGGTACAAAGCACAATTAGCTTTACCTGGAATGACCGAACAGCGTCAGCAAAAACTGTTTGAAGCGCATGTTGTGATTCTGGGTTTGAACGCTGTTGGTACAAACTGCGCAAAGAATCTGGCACAATCGGGCATCGGAAAATTAACTGTTATTGATGGAACCGTAGTTGATGGCAGTGACTTGAGTACTCATGGACTCTTTGATGAAAGCGATTTGAATCTGCCGAAGGTTGATGTGTTGAAACGCAGGCTTCAAAAGCTGAACCCTGATGTGCAGGTGCGGAATTGTTTTTATAGTTTTGATGCTCACAATGCCGACAAACATCTTTCTGAGGCCGATGTAGTTGTTGAGGCGCTAGACAACTGGCAAGACAAGCTGCTTGCTTCAGATTGCTGCATGCATACTAATCGTCCTCTCATTCACTCGGGGCTGATGATGTTTAGCTTCCATGTGTTTAGCATGATTCCCGGGCGCTCAGCGTGTTTGCGTTGTGTTTTTGCCAGGCTGGGTTTAGAGGACTTCCCACCCAATGGATTCAATTACGGAATTCTTGGTGCTGTAGCCAATTTGGCAGGGTCTTTCCAGGCTGCAGAGGTGGTCAAATTGATTACTCAACTTGGAACAATCTCGGGAAACCACCTTTTGCGTTTCGATGTTTTGCGCAGTGAATTCGATGACATTACTGAACTCGTAGGACGCAGTGACTGTCCCGATTGTGGCAGGCACTGGACCTAAGTTTTAATTGGCGTCATCTTTTGTGGATTTGCTGATTTCTGGACTTGCCGCTTTCAATGCGGCTATCACTGCCGCTGCTCGCTCTCCACAGCGGTTGCGCACCATTGTTTCAAAACTGTTCCATTGTCTTTGCGTCTCGCGTACAGCCAGGTCTTTAGCCACATTGAAATAAGTGATTTTGCCTTCCGTGACTTTTTTGCTTTGTTCCATATTCGCAGAATCTTTTACGACCTTGGCTGAGTCATTGATGTTTCCCGCTTTTGTGTTGAAGTTTATTAGCCCGGGGTAGCCGTCTGGCACCTTCTGCCAATCGACCAGTGGTATGGAATAGGGGTCATTTTTGTAATTCGGATTTGTGAGCATCAGTTCCAGATAGTTTGTTCTGCTATAAAAATCTTGCACGCAATGCAGCATCTCGCCGATATGAACCAGGGCACGGCCGCGCTGTTCTGGGTCAGTGTCAGACTCTGATGCATAATTCAATGCCCGTTTTTTCTCTCTGTCTACATAACCTAGCGATGAAGCGAATTTTTCGTCACCGAAGTGTCGGCGCAGCTCGGCGAGACCCTCTGACCCCGTGGCGTCCTGGGCTGAGTTAGCGTTCAAGATGACCCTTAAATTAGCTTCAGAAACTATCCCCTTGAGAGCCTCTCTTGTAATCTGCTCGTGGATATTTCCGCCGGTGGCATCCTGGCTGCTGAAGCCATAAGTAGCCAGCTGTGAAGAGCAGAAGAGTGTTAGTAGTAAAGGGACTATCTTTTTCATGCTTAATGCTCGAAATTAAGGTGATGGTTGGGAATTAGAAGCTTTAGAGATGACGAGCTAAATTCTACCCTCTTTTTGCAAGATTAAATGCTGACAAATAAATCTGACCCCACTCTAATGACAAGGAAGCAAAATCAAGTAATGATAACCTTGTTCAGGAATCCGGGTTGCCAATGCAAGAGCTTCTCGAAAATTCGAATTTAGCTACTTCTCTTCACGACAGACTGCTGTCTAAGCGGGTGTCTGAACTCGTTTTCGTGGCTTTTGACACTGAGGCTACCGGTCGGCATCCAATTATTTCGGGAATTTTGGAGATTTCTGCTGTTAAATTCAACAGCAAAGGTGAGATTCTCGACATTCGAACCGAGCTAATCAACCCCGAGCGACAGATTCCTGAAGAAGTAATTGCTGTTCATGGCATTAACGATGAAATGGTTGCGCAAAAGCTTCCGGCTCGCGAGATTATTCCGGGCTTCGTAGAATGGATGCAATTGAGCGATGCGGGGCTGCCGAATATTTTCGTCGCGCATAACGCCATCTTCGATGTAGGTTTTTTGCAGGTAGCTTTGACGCGCTGCGGTCGCAGTTTGCCTGATAATCCGGTGCTCGACACGCTGATGCTTGCGCGACAGTTGTTTGATAAAACCGAAAATCACAGATTGAAAACGCTTGTTGAACACCTCGGGCATAGCGATGAAGAAGTTGTGTTTCACCGCGCAGAAGCAGACAGCATTCACGCGATGAAGGTGTTTGTTGAAATGCTTCGCATGCTTGGTGACAACTGCACATTGGGCGAACTTGTCGAACTTGCTGGAGTAACCTTCTTCAGTAAGCCGTTTGAAGAGATAGTAGATTTTGCCACAAGCAGCAATTCAAAAGTTCAGAGAATAGGTGAGTCAATCACTTCTGGTTCTGACCTCTTCATTCATTACAGAGGGCACGGAGTGAAATTTCGGCAAGTGACACCACTGTCGGTGCTTTACTCCAGAAGGCGATATTATTTACGAGCATACTGTCATGCTGCGGGAAACGAGAGAACCTTTAGAATAAACCGAATAAGCAGTTTGGAAATGGTTGATAGGTTGCAGGTGGGAAATTGAGATGAAATTTGAAGCTCAAAAAAGTAATCAAAACAGAATTCTGCTAGCAACAAGCTTGCTATTAAGTGTGGCGTTAGCCAATTGCGGCACTGTGAAAGCTGAAGGGCTTGCCAGTCTGAGAGACCGAGCCAAAGCTCGTCTTGCAATGGTGATGCATGGAAGCAAGAAAGATGCTGATGCAAAATCGAAAGACAAATCTGCTGCTAGCGATAAGAGCAAAGACGAAACCAGAGAAGTTTCTGATATGGATCCCGTCGAAAAAAGCAGCGAAGCGCCGAGTGGTGCATCCGTTGGTGCTGGCGATACCCAGCTGACTTCCCAGTCAGATACGCCTCCCGCTCAGCCAGAGTCAGTAAAAACTAATACAGTTGAATCATCCAAAAACAACGGTATGAATCCACCATCAAAAGTCTCAGGGAAGTTTCCGCTCGCCAAAGGTGCTAAGAACTCAAAAGCTGAGAAAACGGCTGAGCCAGTGAAGCCGTCTAACGGTGATGCTGTGGACGAAGTCGTGTTTACTGAGATAAAACCAGCTAAAGCTGCGAAGCCTACGGCTTCGAAATTATCTAAGTCAGCCGCTATTCAGGAAGCTAATGATTCTGGTGACGATATTATTTGGGCTGGTTCTGCCCCAAAGAAAGCTGCACCAGTTGTTAAGCATTCGGCACCACATGCGGTGTCGTCGCCCAGCCATGGCTCTGGCAGTTCAGGCAAGGTAGAACCTGTAAAAGCTGGTTCTAGGGCAGGAGAGGAGCTTGGCACCGGAGCCGGCAAGATGCCGGCGCTCTCGGGCGAGAAAGCCGTGCAAGTTGAGAAAGAAACGCTCTCAGGCGAGAAGTCAGCGCCCGGCGAGATGCATGAAAAATCTGGCACCAGCACAGTGAAATCTGCTGCCTCTAAAAACAGTTCCGCCAGTGCGAAGTCTAGCGCATCTTCAGAGAAGCCAGCCGCTGCCACGAAGAAGCCAGTAGCTCCGAAATTACCAACATTCAGACCTCCATGGTTGCGAGTTCCGGCTGCTAAGCCCAAAGCTAGCACCAGCGGCAAAGCGCCTGCTGGCAAAGTTGATATCATTCCTATGAATGATACTGAACCCCAAGATGAAGAGCACGCTCTGAAAATGTCCGAAGAGGACAATCAGGAAGAAGGTGGCGACCAATCTCATGAAGAGAGTAAGAAGGCGCTATCTGCTGAGCAGGCTCAAGAAGCTGACCAGCACATGAAAGCTGGCGATGCCTTCTACGAAAAGCGCGACTACACTAATGCGATGATCGAGTTTGGGCGTGTTGTACAAATCGACGACGAGAGCATTAAGGCTCGCTATATGCTCGGCAAAGTTCTTCTCTCAATGTCCGACTATCAGGAGGCTCTGAAGGAGTTCCAGAAGATAATTGAATTACGTCCTCGCCACAGCGATGCATATTTCATGGAAGGCGAATGCTATCGACTTATGAGCAAGCATGACCTGGCTTTCCAATCGTACAAACATGCAATTCGTCTCAACAAGCGCAATGCACTTGCGCATGTGTATTTGGGTGAGTGCTACCGAATGCGCGGTTGGTACCGTCCGGCTATGTTTGAATGTCGTAAGGCGATGAAAATAGATGAGAGTCTCGTTGCAGCGCACATAGTACTTGCTGAGTGCTTCAAGGCTCTGGGGCAACCTAAAGCGGCTCTCGATGAGTTCAAAACTGTTCTTGAGAAAGAGCCAAATGACGCCACCGCTCACGAAAGATATGCTCGCGCTCTAGGCGATCAAAAAATGTGGAACGAAGCCATTGTTGAGTTCACCAACGCAATTCAGTTAGACCCGAGAAACTCTGCTGCCCACTCAGGTATGGCATGGGCTCTGGCTAACAACAAGAAGCTAAATGATGCGCTTGCAGAGGCAGGAAAAGCTGTGTCACTGGCGCCAAATGATGCTGATGCTCACTGTGTTCTTGCTGGAATCTATGAGAAAAAGGGTGATGCGCAGTCAGCTGTGACGCAATATCGATTGGCTCAGAAACTGAACCCTGGTTCCTCCAAATTGCATGTCTCGCTTGGCAATGCATTGAGTGATGCTGGTGACTTGAATGGCGCAATAGCGGAAATGATGACGGCTTCTCAAATGGAACCAGCTGACTATGACATTAAGCTTCAGTTGCAGGCCTTGATTCAAAAACGAGGCAAATGATGTATATTCAGAGGCGTTGAACCGGCGGAGACGACATGGCGAAAATCCTCATCATTGAAGATAATGAAGACCTTGCTAATTCAGTGCGCACGTTTTTGATGTTTGAACATCACACTGTCGAGCATATCAACGATGGACTGACGGCCAGCGATCATCTGCGTAGTTTTCAATATGATTTGATTTTGTTGGATTGGAACCTTCCGAGAATGGAAGGTATTGATATTTTGCGCCGCTTCAGAGAACTGGGTGGTAAGACGCCAGTTTTGATGCTTACAGGTCACGACGATGTCGATGAGAAAATGCGTGGACTTGACACTGGTGCTGACGATTATTTGACAAAGCCATTTCAGATGAAAGAACTTGGCGCTCGCGTGCGCGCGCTGTTGCGACGTCCCGCAGCAATCAGCAACAGCAACTTGCTGGAAGCTGGCAACATCACCATAGACACTCAGAAATATCGTGTGACAGTGAATGGTGAGGCGATGACGCTGGTTCCAAAAGAGTTCCAGCTGCTTGAATTTTTTATGCGGCATCCGAACCAGGTTTTTAGCGCAGAAGCGCTATTAAACCGCGTTTGGCCATCGGATTCTGAAGCCACTACAGAAGCACTTCGAACAGCGTTGAAGAGATTGCGCAAAAAGGTTGATCCGGACGGAAATCTGCTGCGCACCGTCCATGGTGTGGGCTACATCCTTGAAACTCCTTAAAGCACGAGAGTTATTTGGTTCTGCTAGCATCTCCCGCCAACTAAATGTTATTGTCGGCGGCTTGTTGCTGATGGAAATTCTCTTTGTCGGCATACTTTACTGGCAATTAGATCTGACTGAGAAAGAGGCTGAACGCGAGAAGCACTACAAGCAGATCGTTCAGAAAACAACAAGGCTTGAGTATTTGGTTTACCAATCGCTGCAAGCAGCCACGAAGTTTGCGCTTACGCATGACCAAAAATTCTATGATTTGTACATAGAGCGTTCGACTACTGCAAGCGATACGCTTAAGTGGTTGAAAAAGGAATTGGCTCCGCATAAAGATTGCGCGGAAGCCTATGAAGGCATTCATGAGGGCTTCTACAAGGGGCTGCAGGTTATAACAGAAGCGGTTGATATGGTGAAGGATACTGCAAGCATCCAGGACTCTATCGATATTTTCAATGCGAAAAAGCAGAGTTTTCAAACAGACTGGAATCACATGCTAATGTCGCTTTCTCAACTGACGAGCAAAGAGGACAAGATTGTTTCGCAGAGTTCTACAGAACAGCAACGCATGCGACGCTTGATTCGAACAATTCTCATTCTTGCATTAGTGGCGAATGTTGTTGTTGCTTTCATTTTGTCGAAGTACTTTACGAAAGCGATTGTGGCGCGACTTGGTGTCATGGTTGATAACATGAACAGGTTCAAAACAGGTCAGGAATTGAATCCGCTGCTTGGCGGTGGAAAGAATGAAATCACCATGTTGGATGGTTCTTTTCACGATATGGCTGACACTGTACTTGAAGCTCAGCGCATGCGTCAAACATTTGTTGCAATGATAAGTCATGATTTGCGTACTCCGCTTACTAATGTTATGGCCTATCTAGAACTCGTTTCCGAAGGGGTTTTAGGAGAAGTGCCTCCACTTGTAATTAAAGAAACAGACAAAACTGCACGAAATGTTTCTCGGCTTATTCGTTTGATCAATGATTTATTGACTCTTGAGAAAATGGAAGCCGGAAAAATGCAGATGACCTGCAAAGTTATTTATCTGGAAACGGTAATAGAGCAATCGATTGCGGCAATTGAAGAGTTCGCAAAAACAGCGGGTGTAGAGCTGGAATTTGATGAAACTAACGCAGAGGTTTTTGCAGATCAAGATCGTCTTGTGCAGGTAGTTATCAATCTCGCATCCAATGCAGTCAAGTTCTCGCCCAAAGGTGGCGTTGTAAAAATCAAAACGATTGAGACTGATGAAATAGTTGAATTACAGGTAATTGACCAGGGGCGTGGCGTTCCTGCGGCATATAGAGATGCCATTTTCGAAAAATACAAACAAGTCAAAACGGAAGACGGAACCAAAAAAGGAGGAACAGGGTTGGGTCTTCCGATTTGTAAGATGATAATTGAGCAGCTTGGTGGCAGCATCGGTGTCAGCAGTGAAGATGGTAAGGGCAGCACCTTCTGGTTCAAACTGCCGAAAGACATTAGCGAAGCGCAAAAGGAAAGCGCTATTTAAGTCGCTTTCCTTTTGCAATTCTTGTTATTAATCATCAATGTCGTAGTAGTTATGCAGCGCTTTGCGTTGTTGTCTATAGGCTTTGCGCTCGTGCTCGCGAGCCTTCCAATAGTTTCCGTAAAACGCTGCTCTATTCGCTTTTCTCATCTGTTCACGTGCTTCATGCCTGTGATGGCGGTAATCTTTCCAGTCGTCATCGTCGGCTCTTACCGGTGCAGCTGAGGCGAATTGAACTAAACAAGCTCCTAATGCCAATAGAGCCAAATGCTTTTTCATTTCAATTCCTCCACAATTCAAATTTCTTGTGTCTAGGATTCAATTTTCAAAAAAAGGTTCCAGCGAATGTCTGCTAAAGGCTGGACTGGCAGCTTCTTTTGCTTCTCTTTCATTGGTCTTGTTCTGTTGTGTTGTCCTCTGGAAGTGTAGCCATCCTGGCTGCTTTTCGCTCTGGAGCACAGCATCCTCTAGTGTTCTTTTGTGTTGTCTCTTCTACTTTTCTGTCGACGTTCTCTTTGTGAGGACATTCGTTAGCAGGATTTTAGGCACTGCTCACGTTGTTTTCACGTGACGATCTGTAGCGTGCATAACAGTACCTGTGGATACATTGAGAGCCATTTTTACTGAGTTGAGGATACCAAATTGGAACAAAAGCTAGAGAACAAGGACGATGTGACAAAGCCAGCAGCTGCTGACGAAAAATCGATGTCGAGCCTGAAACTGTTTTACGACAGTAACTTGGGAAAAATGGATTTGAATTCCGATAAGCACCTGAGCAAAGACGAGTTAGATGCATACAAGAGGAATTTTCCTGCACTTAGTTCTGATCGGAAAAAGATCGATGTGCTGGAAGATAACTATGATGAGATCGAGTATTTGACTAAGGACCCTGGTTTTCATTTCTTCAAGCATCATGGTATCAAGCCCAGTGATATGCAAGTTCTGAATTCCAAATCAGAATCAGACCCTTTGGTCAATAAGATAAACTCAGGGTTTGCAGACCGTGACTATGAGCGGGCAAGTTCGAAAGCAATTGAATTAACTCAAGACAATACCTATGTGGTTGAGCTAGCCATGGGCAAGACGAGTTATACACTTGACCCATTAGAGCATTTGTCCAATCTCGCTCAAAGAGAATACAAAACAACGATTGTAGATAAGAACCAGTACGATGCCTATCGAGTAGGAGAGAGGCTGTCTACTCAATCTGATTGGGTGAATTTCTTCTCTGACGGAACGTTCCACGACTATTGGGTTTCTGTGAATGATAAGCATGTTGAGCAAGCCTTTAGCTGGACTGACGAAAAGCAACGCGTGCATCCTATTTCCTCTGACGCTTATAAGGCGTTGAAATCCGAGATTTATGCAAAAGGCAAAACCACCTTCGATGTTCCATACCAGGGCTCTGAGCATACCTACATAAGCGATAGACCATTGAGTGAAATGAATATTGTTAGCCGTGAGCCGTTACAGCGACACTTTCTTCAGCTAGACGTAGGCAACAATACTTTCAGCTTCAATCTAACGAGGCAGCTGAGAAATCTCACTACCAGGCATCATCTACAGTTGGAGGTGCCAGAAGACGTGTATGAGAAAAGTGTTGCTGGCTGGAACCCCAGTTTGAACAACGGCTCACTCTGGTTCGGCAAGTTGCATGTTATGACTAGCGACATCAAGAAGCGTTGGACAGAACTTGACCCGTCGTATGAAAAAGTAACTACAGCTGAAGGACGCAACTTTATCGTCGAGAAAAGGAAACAGTAGCGCACATCGCTTTGCGCTGCGGCTCTAGCCGGAAGTGCATTCGGCTAAATCGTCAACTGACTTTATGTTCAGATTCTTGAGTTGTTTTGAAATTGTGAGAAACTATACTCAGATATCAGAGCAAGGGTCAGATGGGCAACAGTATTGCTAACAAGAGTGACGCGCGGAGGGTTTACGCCATTCTCGCGAGAGTGTTTGGTTCGTGTTTTCTAGTTTTTGCAATATGTACTGCTGTGTCGATTTATCGAGTTAACGACATGCTAGCCAACTCAACCCACGTTAGTGGTCAGGTCGTCGGGCTAATGACTACCGCAAAGGGTGCAAAAGCTCCGGTTGTCAGGTTTCAAACGGCGACTGGCGAAATGATTCAAGCCAGAGCTAACATAGCATCTTCGTCTGGTCCGGCGGTTGGTGATACCGTTAAAGTGCTCTACCGAACTGCCGACCCGCATGACTGGCTGATAGACGATTTCTTGAACGTTTATTTTTGGACTATGATGAGTTCCATTTTTTCCACAGTTTGGGGAATTGTTTTCGTGATTATGAAAGTGTTAGCTAGCAAATCTAGCGACTAGTGGACGAAGCCACCTGATTGAATTTCAAAGAATGATGCGTATACGCCGCCGCTCTTTCGGCTCAACTCATTGTGTGTGCCTTCTTCGACTATGCGACCGTCTTTGAACACTAAGATGCGGTCAGCATCGCGAATTGTCGATAAGCGGTGAGCAATCATAATCGAGGTGCGACCATGTGTGACCGAATGGATGGCGTGTTGCACGGCTAGCTCACTTACAGAATCTAACGAGCTTGTCGCTTCATCAAGAATGAGTATTTTGCGATTTGATAAAATTGCTCGAGCAATCGCAACTCTCTGGCGTTCGCCACCAGATAGTTTGATGCCGCGTTCGCCCACAAGTGTGTCATACTGCTGTGCTAACGACATAACAAAATCATCTATGTCAGCTTGTTTTGCGGCATTGCGAATCTCATCTAAGCCCGCGTCTGCTCGACCATAAGCAATATTGTCTCGGATGCTGCGATGAAATAAGATGGGGTCCTGTGGAACCACGGCTATGGCGCCGCGTAATGATGCCTGTGTTACGTCGGATATATCTTGCCCGTCAATGCTTATGCTTCCAGAGTCAACGTCGTAGAGGCGCTGTACCAATCTTACAAAGGATGTTTTGCCTCCACCCGAATCGCCAACAAGCGCAACACGTTCGCCGGCTTTGATTCGAATGGATAGATTCTCGAAAACCGGTTTTTCCTTATTCGGGTATGTGAAACTCACATTGTCAAAGCAAACCTCTGCTTTGTTTATGTCCAGAATTTTTGCATCAGGCTTGTCTGCCACCGATGGGCTTTCGCGCATCAAAGCAACTATTGCGTGCATGTCATAGGACGAGGTCAGCAGGCTCTTCACGTGATCGCCAACATTTCGCACATACGATTGCAGAATTGTATACGCCATCACAAGATAAGCCATATCATCTATGGTGGCATGTCCCTGCATGAAGTACCACGTTCCGCCACCCAGCAGAATTGCCAGCATGCCACCGAGAAGAACTCGTTGAATTAAGGCTGTTGCCGTGCCTCGAAGATATGCTTCCAGGTTATGTTGACGCAAATATTCGGTTAGGCGCTCAAATTCTTCAATTTCCCTCTTCTCTTGCGCATAACTTTTTGTAGTGACAATGCCTGCTATGGAGTCAGCTAATTGACCTCCAAATTTATCTTGAGCGTTGGCGTAAGCTTCTTGTGCTGGACCAGCATAGCGCAGTCCTAAAACGATGCTACCGGCGATGATAAAAAGCACGTACAGACAGACCACAAACGCGAGTACTGGCAGTCTTAGCGCAAGCAGAACAACGCTGCTAAAGAGCACAAGGCAGGTCGGAAACAAGTTCAGCAGAATTTGGTCCTCGAATGTTTCAATTCGATCGCGCCCTCGCTTTACCGTGGTTATGATGCTTCCTGTGAAAGTGTTGACGAAAAATTGCTCTGACAGGCTTTGCACATGCGAAAATGCGTCATTATAGACTTGCATGAAAATCTTGTTTTCAAAAACGTTGTAGATGCGACTGTTGAGGTTAAACAGCATCGTGTAGCCAAAGTAGGTGGCAAGAAAGATAGCAAGCTTTGTCCATGTTTCTTTTTGCTCGTGATGCAAACGCACAGATTCGAAAAACGACGACAACGCATTCGGCATGTTTGTTTCAATGAAGGTAGCGGCAACGAGTAGCATCAGAATTGTTGTAAAACGGCAGGGCTGCTGCTTCCAATAACGACAGGTAAAGTTGAACACATCGATGGACGTGTATCCTTCCTTTCTGCGTGTTGTTTTTGTTGACAATTCTGTGTGCCGGGTTCCCCGCTTTCAGTTTATTCCAGATTTGCTTGTTTTCGCTTCTGAGATTATTCGTTGATGTAATACTTTACCGATTTCGCATCTGTTGTGCTGTAAGGGTCTGGACTTAAGTTTTCCCACTGTGCTCTGTTGTTGAATTTGAATTCAATCGGTTGGGTAAAGCCAGGTAAGCCAGATTTGTTGCTGTAGAGAGGTGGAATATCAACTGTCGTTGTGACTTCAAGTGCGTAGGTGCAGCTGGCGTCTGCAATTTTTGATCCATTTGGCAAAAGCGATCTCGGAACCGCATTTCCTTCTGAAAAGGTGACTCTGGAACTTCCCGTAGGGTCACAGACCACAAGTCTGGCGCTGACGTTCTTAACTGTTACGCCCCAGGCTTCCACAGCTTTTTTCCATGAATCATCTTCATGCAAAAATTTGAGAGCTTGGCTGCGTTTCTCTGACAAAGCCATGCGATGAACTACCTTATCCAGATTTGTGTAGGTAAGTAGGTATCGAGCTGGAACAAACGAAATGTCAATCAACGGCACCAGCACTGCGCAAAAGAATAGCGAGAGAGCTGCCGCGAATTCGAAAAGAGTTGCTCCTCTTTTGTTTCTCATGCCGCCTTTTCTAGTTCTAGTATTCATCGTCTCTCTCTCCGTTTGCTCTCGTGCAGGAGGACTTCCTGCTTGCAATACTAGAATAAGAAACGATTGTTCCAGTGCTGTCTTCCAATTGTCCCCAAAATGTCCCCGGGTAATTCGGCTTGCAACTAATTGATTCCCAGTTCGAGATAATTTAGTGTTTTCTTGGTAGACCAGCTGAATGACTGAATTGAATGCTATTCGCACAGTATATTTTGGGGGTTCAGTATTGAAGTTCTAATTGGTACTAATTTCTACCTTTGCTGGAATGGCTTTTCGTCGTACTTATGAATTGGCTCTGCGAGTGTAAGTGATTGGCATGCTGTGCTTAGACTTGAGTACAACGTTTGAATTCATGCCCTGCACAACAACAGGAGGGAAAATGTCTATGGTCGTTGTCACTGTGACTTCGCCGTCAATCGCGCCTCCATCTGATTCTGGCGGAACGTCACGCACTGTTTCGGTAACAGTAACATCTTCTCTCACTTTCATTGGAAGTCCTGCGTTATAGACCTTTTTGATGATCGCGAGCACGCGGTCTTTCGGACCACCTCTTGTTACTTTTCGGTTTGTTCCTGTTTGCATTCTAGAGGGCGCTCCGCAAGCTGCTGCTCGCGCAGCATCTCTGCAAACGAAGTCATTGAGTGATGCTCCGATAGCCACATAGAGGCAATTCAACATGAAAAGCAAAAGGGGAAGCATGACCAGAAGTCCTACTCCAAGCTCAACGAGCGATTGTCCTCGCTGACTTGCGTGTCTGCTCTGTCTCTTGTTTGTTTTTTCGCGTAACATCTTGCTCTCTCTCCGACTTCGTTGCTGAATGAATACAGCATAGTTTTCATTCGTCTTCCAAATGTCTAGTGTTTGTCTTTTTATTGTCCTTGTGCAAAACGTCGTGCAGAAGCCTATTTGTATGCCAGTCGTTGGTGCTTTTGTCCAACTGCGTCAGATTCGATGAGCAGCGTCATGGGTTCATTTATGTTCCAATTGTTCGGCTCTTGCGCAACGTCCATGCCCTGATTACGCAGGTCTTCGATTATCGAATAAAACGAGTCACCAGGAACCTTTACGATAATTACTGCGCTCTGGTTGAGTCTTGCGTCGACCCACAAACGAAGAATAGCGTTAGCTGCGGCCTTTAATTCTGATTGCGATGGGTTAGCGGTTTTGTGCTTAATGCGAATGCAGACTCCATGACCCTTTTCCACTTGCAGGCGGTTGAACATCTCAAGTCCCAGTGGCTTTCCCTGTGAGTACCAAATGCTTTTGTACGGTGCAGCATTGTGCTCATTGTCTTTGTCGTAAACATCTGCATCCAGGCGCTCAATCTTGTCTTCGAACTGCGAGCCTTTGAATTTGAATTGGCGCTCGAGGTGCTGAGTCGTGATGCAAATGGTGTAATCGTAGAGGTCGCCTACTTTTGCAAATCCGCTCAGGTTGCTGCTTGCAACGAGCAGAGCGATGAAGATCACTGTCATTTTGATTAGTGATGAAATTCGGCGGTCCATTTCTAGTTACTCCAGGTTGCTTTGTTCTTATAGAGTAGCTAGCGATCGTCACCTCCTTGTCCCGGAGTTGTTCCTAAATTGTCCTCAAGCAAATGTCTTATTACTGCCAGAGACCACCGCCGCTTGCAATCGCTGCTGAAATTGCGGTGAAAGTGCCTTTTGCGTTTGGACCAATTCCGGTTCCGACGGTGACTTGCAGTCCTGCGCGGGCGCAACATGGTGCATAATCGCCTTTGATAGTTTTGAACTCACCTGGCAACGTCGCGCGGGCTGGCGCCATTTCATTGCCCACGGCTGGTGGCAAGGGGGAAAACTTGAAGGATGGGCTGTTTGCAATGGGCAGTCTTGCGTCGTTTTCTGCGCGATAGAGGCTTGTTGGTTTGCCGTCGATGAGGTTTGACTTGTCTGCTTGAGAAAGTTCTGGAAAACCTTGTAATTCCTGTGCGTTTGACTGCATGCCGTTGACCGATCCGGTTTCGTTTTTTACTAGACTCGGTGACTCAATTGTGAGCCAGGGCAATGCAATCTGATAACTATTTTTTACCTGGTTGAACTTTTGCTTCATTGTGTCCTTCGCCTCTGCAGATGCAGTTTCAGCAAGCTTGCGGCGCTCTGTGTCTAATGTTTCTGCTGTTTGCAGTGCTTCATCGTTTAGTTGTTGAGTAAGTTTTTCCATCAGGAGGTCATTATGATTTTGTTCTGTTTCCGACATTTGCTTGTTCGATGAATAGACCAGCTGGCGGCATCTTGCGACCATATCATTCATTTGTCCCAGGCGGTTGAATTCGTTCAACTTTCGGGCACCAGCAATTGCGATTTCATCAGCAGATGATTGCAGGCGGCTCTGTGTGAAATAGACTCCAGCAAAACTTGCTGCCATCGCCAGACCAACTGACAGAAAAGACATTGCCAGGGTGAGGAATATCAGCATATTGCCTTTCTGGTTTCGTCGGCTGTGGCGGCTTGTTCTCTGCATTTTCCTGTCCTCTGGGGGTCGTTCGATAGTAATAGAGTAAGACGCATTCGTCCTACTCAAGTCCTGTATTTGTCCCCAAAGTGTCCCCGGCATCCGGGGGCTAGCGGTAAGACGAGAACATCAAGAAATCCGAAGAACAAAGGACAGAAGCGAGAGGAAGTCACAATGAAGGAAAGTTTAGCTTGTAGCGCAATTACACAGTTTGACAGGAACCTTGCAGGGACTGCCAAACATGCGCTGTAGACCAAAGACTCACACACCTTTGAGTGATTAGATTTAGAAGCATTGGAATTAAGCTCTTTGAAACGTCCACTCATCTGTTACGAATTCTACGGGAATTAACTCACCCACAGGAAATGCCGAGCCTGCAGTGTTGTTCTCCTGTCTGCTGTTGTGTGATTTTTTCTCGCCAAATCACGCAACAATACTTATAGGAACGGTTCGTTTGCGACCATCTTATACCCGCCGACAAGGTACGAAGTATATTAGCTGGTTTGCAATGGACGAGACAAAGATGAACTGGAAACCGTTAGTTTGGTGGTTTTCAGTTCTTGATTCAATTCGACAAGCAAATTGAGAAATCTCTCAATCTCGCCAGAATACTTCGCCTTCCACCGAAACTACCGGGTAAGAGACCGCCCGCCGTCCATTTTCATCCTCTATAAACCAGTTATTCATCAATGATTCGTCAAACGGGAGGTCCTCTTCATCAGGCTCATCCGGTTCTCTTTGCCGCGACTCGTTATTGAAATAGTCAAACATTGGCTTGTAGACAGATGCGCTTCCCATAAGTTCAATGTTGCCGCTCCACTGAAACATATCTTCTGCTGCAATATTTGTGATGATTCCAACAAGGTCTTGCCCATGATAGAGATGGGCCTTCACCGGTTTCACCCATTCCGATTGACTCTGCGATTCTCCAGTCATATTCTATCCATCCTTGAAATAAACACCACTTTCGCGCACTTAAATTCACTCGCGAATTTTTATGAACTGCTTCGGAATTATTCCTTCAACCAGTATCTCCTTATCCTTTTCGACAAACTCCAGCAATTTTATTTTCTCATATCGCTTGAAATAGCTATTTCTAATTGACTGTACCACGTCTTCATGCTCGTGTATTTTTACACCAAACTCCCCTTTTGTTATTGCATTCCTCAATCCGTCAAGGTCTAGTTCGATTCCTTTGCCACCATATTTTGCAATTACCGCATCTTTCGTAGCAAAACTTGTATAGGGTGAATGTTCTTTTGCTCTACGGCAAGCTTGAGCTTCAATGTGCTCAGCAACACTAACTTTGCGTCCTTTGTAAATCCCTGCAGGGTCCGCAGGGCGCAGATCCCCATTCTCATCAATATGTGATTTGCGCCTGCCTTTTTCATTTACAGGTGAATGAAAATCATGATCTCCCCGAAATCCCGTCGCTTCTCCCTTTGATGATTCTACTTCTCTGGATAGCTCCCTTTGCCAATCATTTGCTCGATCTGCGCGATGCTGTGCCATCTGCAGAATGTTATCTTCGGCTTCATTGCTTATTTTCGGCGATCGAGTTTTAACGCCTTCGGTGGTCAGCATTTCAGAACCACCACAAAAATTACCCAGCGCTTCCCAGGCATCTTTTCCCAAATTCTTCAGTCCTTCCAAAACCTTGGCAGGCTCGATTTGCTCCAGAAGGGGCTTGGTCTCTTCCTTTACTCCTGCAGCGACCGCCTCTCCCTCTGGTAGACCGGCTCCACCTGTAGCCAGGTCGAAGGCCGCTTTGTAATACTCTGGACCCAGCATCGCTTTTGTGCGATCTGCAAATTGCAACAAATCGGCATTGCTGCAATTTGCGAGCCTGCCATTCATTTGCCCCAGCTCAGCGTTGCGCTGCATATGCTCGGGCGAATTCAACTGATCATTTGTTATGGCTGCAATGCCACCACCTAAGGCTGCTAGGAGAATTGCGGGATGTGCTTTCTCTAGCACAGCACCAATGGCGGTTCCGCCAATGAAATTGCCGCTGCCGTCATGTATTGTCTTCTGTAGGTTATCTTCGCTGATTTTCTTTTGAGCTTCTTCCGCCGCGCCGAACATAGGAGCAATGCCAAAAACAACAAGTTTTTTTCCTGTAAGACTTGTCTGCTCAGGTCCCATCAACTTGCAAATATCAGGACCCAATAACAATGCAGAAGTCGCTGCACCCACGTCCCCTTCTGCAATATTCAATATATCAACATTCTTTTTGCCAAATCTCTCTTCGGCACCTTTCAACAACGTCGCACTAGCTTTGTCTAGTAGCTCAGCCCGATACGCCGCACTGTCCGCGGCATCCTTTTCAAGGTTTTCGTTTTTATATTCACTCTTAGCAATTTTATTCTCGCCACTTCCGTCGTTGGAACCTTTCAACAACTCTGCCTTAACGGAAGTCGTGACAAAATTCTCTCGTGGCTTTTCCGACTTTTCTGATTTTTCTTCTTTGTTTTTCTGCGCCCGCTTTCCCAAAATGTCTTTTGCCGATCCAAACGTTCCATTCGCATCACCCATACCGGTGATCCCAGACTTACCGGATTCATGTTGCTTGCGTCTGTGCTCTTTAATTCCTTCAGTCAGATTACCAAATCCTTGCACAGCCTCGTTTCGTTCCTTCCTCTCGGCGCGCTTTTCTGCACTCTCGGATTGGCTCTCCGCCGTTTCGGATGGTCGCTCTGTTTTCCTGTTGTCGCTATCTGGTTTCATCTTTTCCACCTCTGTAACCAATATTCCCGACATTGGAGTCTTTCCTGCCAGCGGAAACTGTTAGTTCATACAAGATTCAAAAGTGCAAGCACCTGTTACTTGAGACTGTATTTGAAAATAGCCTTGATTTGCACACGCTCGACACAGTTATGTTCAGCTGTATGCTCTCTAAATCTTTCAAGCCCTAGCGCCAGTTTACTCTTGTTAAGCAATTTTTTCGGGATAGGCCAGATCAACCGAACGGACCGTCAATTCACCAGCGAGGACGAAGCGCTGTTCGAGGAGGTTGTATACCGGCCTCGTTTGCAATCGATGCAAAAAGTTCCAATATTTCGACCCTGGTCGTATCCATCCATTCTGCAGTGGCTCGGTCATTGATGCAGTGCATATCGCCGTTTGACCAGATAAGTTGCATTTTCACACCGATTTCGAAGCGAGATCGAATTGCGCGCAACAAATCAACGATCACATCGAGCCTCTGTCGCCATTCGATGTTCTGGATAAATGATTTTCCTTTGAGTGTAGTTACTTGCTTGAACGTCGAGCGGCATGTCCAGCTGTCGCATTGTAGACTGGTGCTGAGTTGCCAGGTTCTGCCGCTGGCGGATGCGGTTCTTTGCCCGTCACTGCTGCGTAGGCATCGGGCATGCCCCAGCCGTAATAGGGTGTGAAGACCGGAGCGCCTTTGATTTTCTTGCAGCTTGCAATCATTGTTCGCAGAATTTCGATGTTTGGAGCCATTGGTTTTTTGTCCATGATGAGCGCTGCTACGCCAGCAACTATGGGGCAGGAAAGCGATGTTCCATCTGTTGTTTTTGGCTTATTTTCTTTGTTAGAACAACCAATCTGCACGCCCGGCGCTGTGAACATTACTGCTGGTCCATAGTTTGACCCCCATGTTTCCAGGTCGGCAATTTTGCCATCTCTATCGACTGCACTTACAACGCACAGATAAGGAACTGGTGGTGTTGGGTCGGGAAACGATTCGTTGCCAGCGGACATGAAGATAAGACCGCTATGATATGGCTCGTAAAAGTATTTCTTGAAGTAGGTGTGCAACGCTGGATGTAATGCCGCGTTGTGGAAACCGCCCACTGGGAAGTTGTAACTGATGTTGACAATGCGAATGTCAGGTTTTGAAAGTATGTGAATCATGCCCGCAATCATCTCGAGGTCTGTGGTGTATTGATGGTCTTTATCTAGCGGGCTCTTGTTCTCTGCAATGCGGACGGGGTAGATGCCGCAATTTGGTGCGACTCCGACGCCAGCGAAATTGTTGTTCATAGTCGCAGCGATAGTGGTGGCAACTACGGTGCCATGTGAGCCGGCTCCGGTGTCGCGGTCCGCACGACCAGCAAGCATTCCTGCTGCCAATCCAGCTACTTCGGTGACGCCGGGTTGCATTACTGCCGGCAAATGGCCGAGGGCTCCCATTATTTTTCCAACTGCCCCGTATGCATCAAATCCCTTGTTTGTTTTTCCAGAAAGGTCAGGGTTTGCTGCTGAACAGCCTGTGTCGAACACTGCAATGCGCACGCCTTTACCAGTGGCTGTGTTCCAGGCGTCTGGGCAGTGAATCGCTTGCAGGTGCCATTGGTCTGCAAACTGTGGGTTGCTCGCCGCATCTGGAACCATTGTGCAGGGCACACTGTAGTTTCTGCTCACACAAGCGAAATGAGTCTTGTCTTTTTTGGAGAACATTTTTTCTGTTTCTTCCAAGTGACCCTTTTCAGTCTTAATGACGTAGCATTTGAGGTCGCCTTCACCAAGTGAACCAACTATGGTGCCATGCGCCTCTTCCATGGTCTCCTGCAATTCATTGCTTTCCATTTTTGCGCCTGGTACTACGATGAGTACATCTGGCGTGTAATTGATTCGTGCTGTACGCTTTTGTACTGGTCTCTGCGTGGGCATTTTGAGGTCCATCGCGCTGACCGAAGCTGCGTTGCTTGTCAGGGCTGACAGTGCACAGAAGGCTGCAGTAAGTAGTTGCGTACGAGCTTTCATTTTTCTTCTCCGGTTGGTCAGCGATTCACTTCAGAATGCTATGTGTCAATGAGGCAAGAATAGAACGCAATCGTCTCACCTTTGTCTCCCGTTTGTCCCTAATTTGTCCTCACCATTAAGATTGCTTGTGCTTTTCGACCCGTCTTAGCATTAAGTGGAAAGACACGGTCGGACGCCGGTTCGAACGCTCTGTTTTGAGCGGCATCTGAGTATTCAGCGAGCTGGTGTTGAGCATCGAATGGCTGAACCTTGCGGGTTCCGGGCTCATTGACGCTTAGACTGGTTTGGTTTCGCACTAATTTTCTGGTTGGAGATGCCGTTTTACACATTCGTCTCTGCTTTTGCATTCAAGGACTTAAGTATCGGTGAATAGTTGGCAGTAAGTCAGAGAGTGATGGTGCTGTGTCGTTTCCCTCAAATGCTGCGCATTGAATGTGATGTCTATCCAGAATGGATTCAAATTCCTTTTCGGTCATGCGAAACTTATTCTTGCCCAACCAATCCATTTTGTGTCTGATCAAAATTGAATCACGTGGCATGTCGTCTATCAGAACGAAGCGCTCTGGCTTTGCAAGAGTGTCCCAATTGTCTACTCCGTAGACTTCGCCAATGTGCTTGAGCAAATTCAACTCCTTCAAGACACGTTTTTGAAACTTCGAATTTCCGTAGGTCAAAATGTGAATTTCGTAGTGCTCGCGCAGTGAACTCAAGAAATCGTGTGCCCCGGGTCTGGCAGAAGTTCCGAAACGGTGAAAACCATACCAAAAATGTTTCTCCGGCGCGTGAGCACCTTCGAATAGCTTCAATTGGCGCGTGCAGACAAGAGTTGCATCGAGATCAACGAAAACTGTGGTCATGACATAGATTCCGATTATTTGAATGAATTTTATCGCAAATAGAACCTGGTTTGCTGGAGTGGTATATTTGTCAAATCCAAAAGAAGTGGGAACTTATGGCGAAAGATAAGAAAGAAGAACATTTTGACGTTGTGCTCATTGGTGCAGGAATTATGAGCGCAACTCTGGCTGTGTTGCTCAAAGAACTAAACCCTAACTTGACTATTCGCGTTTATGAGAAATTGGAGCAGGCGGCTCAAGAAAGCTCGAACCCCTGGAACAATGCTGGAACCGGGCACGCTGCGCTGTGTGAACTTAATTACACGCCGGCGAAGTCTGATGGAAGCATAGACATTTCAAAGGCGTTAATGGTGAATACCGAGTTCGATTTATCTCGTCAATTTTGGGCTTACCTGGTCAAAAAAGGGGCTATAAAAGATCCGCAGTCATTTATTCATTCTGTGCCGCACTACAGCTTTGTGACTGGTGATGATGATGTGGCATTTCTCAAAAGGAGATTCGAGACATTGTCGCAACATCATTGCTATCAAGGAATGGTTTTCTCTGATGAAAGAGAGCGGCTATTAGAGTGGCTTCCGCTGGTAATGGAAGGGCGCAATAATTTAGATGTTCCAGTTGCAGCAACTCGTATGGACACGGGCACTGACGTTGACTATGGCGCGCTAACAAATTTGCTTTTAGACTCAGTTCTGAACAAGGAAGGTTACAGCATTCGTTTTAATAAGCGCATACAAGATCTGCGCCGCGATGACGATGGGCTCTGGAATCTTCACGTAAGAGATGAGAAAACAGGAAATCATCAGCACGTGAAAGCGCGCTTCGTTTTTATTGGTGCGGGCGGAGGCTCGTTGCCCTTATTGCAGAAGTCGCATATTCCGGAAAGTCGAGGCTACGCTGGTTTTCCAGTTAGTGGCATTTGGCTTCGCTGCGATCGCTCTGAATTAGCTGCGCGCCATCACGCAAAAGTGTATGGCAAAGCGTCTGTCGGGTCGCCTCCCATGTCGGTTCCCCACCTTGACCTCAGACGAATTGGCGGAAAGACATCGTTATTATTTGGTCCATTCGCAGGCTTCTCAACTAAATTTCTCAAGCACGGTTCATACCTTGATCTCTTTACTTCAGTTGATCCCGATAATTTACTTCCCATGCTGGCGGTTGGTAAAGACAATCTATCGCTCGAAGAATATTTGATTGGACAGGTGTTGGAATCAAATCATGAGAGGTTCGGAGCACTTCAACAATATTATCCGGAAGCACTTGAGGAAGATTGGAGATTAGAGCAAGCAGGGCAGCGGGTGCAGATTGTCAAAAAAGATGCCCAGCATGGTGGCATATTGCAATTTGGTACTGAAGTTGTTTCGCCTGCTGATGGTTCGTTGGCAGCCCTGCTCGGTGCTTCTCCAGGGGCATCGGTTGCTGTCTGGATTATGTTGAATGTTCTTGAGCGCTGCTTCAAGAGTGAAATGTCCAACGGCTGGTCGAAAAAACTCTGTGAAGTAATTCCATCTTATGGGAAGTCATTGATTAATGATGCGACACTGTGTCACTCCATTCGCACCGAAACAGCAGAGGTTCTAAATCTGCAATCTGTCGGCGCAAAGTAGGCAAATAATCGCGAGCATATTCTCATAGCATGCGTGATGCGACACCTCGTGATAACCTCGATTTCGATTGTGTTCCCAATATTTCGTGATTCCTATGATGCAGCAAGTAGAAGTTAGCAAACGGTTCCGTTTTATCTAACAATGTCAGCGATTTGAATTTGATGAAATGCGGGCATGTTGGAATGAGACAATCTCATGATTGTTTGGCTTGGTAACCGGCAAATTCCTCGCGGCACAGATGAATGAAGCTTCTACACAAAGGTCTCATCTTAATTTCCGTGCCACTGGCATTCGAGTTGCTCTTTGCTTTCGGATTTAATTCCTTACTTCAGCGTTCAATGGACAGGCTGCATGCAGAGGTGCATGCCAAGCAAGTTATAGCTCTTGCCGAACGAATTCAAATACTATTGTCCGAATCTTCAATTCTTATTGGGCTCAAAGGCGCTGAGCAGATCCCCGCTGTTGACCGCCGTTATGAAGAAATCTGGGAAAGCATCAAAGAAAATTATCGCTCGCTCAAAGCTGTGGCAGGCAAGAAGACAGATGCGCACCTTGTACAGGGCGTGAAGACAAACATTACGCGCATCTGGAAGGTTCAGAATTTAGGACTGATGAACAGAGCACGCCGTCGGGACGATGGTGAGTCAGGTCCGATGGATGATGGAACGGCGGAGTATATTTCATCATACTTTCTCAATTGGTATGAACACCGGAAGCAGTATGAGGCGCATTCAGGCATCGGAGCGCTCATAACCGCTGAGCTTCGGTCGGTCGTTCAAGGTCCGAAATTGTATAACGACATTAGCAAACAGTTTCGAAATTTCCTGATTTTCGGTGCTTTGGGAGATATCGTCATTGTGTTATCGCTGGCGCTTTTTTTTGGAACTAACATTGAGCGTCGCTTGAAGAACTTGATGGAAACAACTCGTCGAATGGCGAAGACAGAAGATTTATCACCTCCGTTGCAAGGTGATGATGAGCTGGCTAAGTTAGATTTACTTCTTCATGACACTGCTGCAACTATTATCGAGACACAGAAGTTCAAGAAACAACTTTTGGGTGTTGTTTGCCATGAGTTGAAGGCGCCTTTAAGTGCTGTGAAACTTTTGCTTGCCAGAGTGCTGGAAGATGTAGGCTCTATGAGTGATAAGGCTCGTTCTGCACTGAAGAGAGCAAGCACGAGTTGCAATCGTTTGCAAATTATGGTGACTGAGTTGCTTGATCTGGAGTCTATGAATGCAGAAAAGATCAAGCTAAATTACAAAGTAACGAAGCCAGCAGCGGTGCTTGAATCTGCCGTTGAGATGGTGAGAGATATGGCGAGAGATCAAAACCTTGAACTCATCGTCGATAGCTGTGACACTGCTGTAGAAATAGACCCAGACCGCTTTAATCAAGTTATCGTCAATCTTCTTTCCAATGCGATAAAGTTCTCTCCGCGTGGCGAAAAGATTTTGCTTACAGCTAAAGAGCTGGAAAATGAATTGGAGATTTCGGTAAAAGACCATGGTCCTGGTATACCGGAAGAACTCCATGAGTCATTGTTTGAAGTTTTCACTCAAGCCGAACAGCCAAAGGACGCAAAAATAAAGGGCACAGGAATGGGGCTCTCTATTTCCAAAGCAATTGTTCAGGCACATGTTGGCAGCATCAAGATTATTTCTTCGCCTGGAAATGGCGCAACTTTCAGAATTTTGATTCCGAAAAAAGCCAGTCAAACTTCGGGTTCTGCCGTTTCGGCTGCGGGAAATAGCGTCAAAGTCGGGTTATCGAAAAAGCAAGGGATGCGTTTTCGTATAAGGCACAAAGGGTTGTTATTGATTGGGTTGCCCTTTCTAACTCAAATTATTCTGTTCTCGTCATTTGCAGTACTCTTGCAGCAAGCGAATGTTCAGCTAGAGAATCAGACAACTGCAAGGCGAGTCGTCTCTGAGTCAGAAGCTCTTGTTTCTGACCTCGCCAACGCAGCTATTTTGGTTCTACTCACGGGTGCCAGCAAAGTAGACAGAAGTCCTATTCTCGCCAGGCAGGAGGCTGACATCAAAGCATCCTTCAGTCAATTTCAAAAGACCTGCGCAGGAGACCCTGAACGTGAGTCAGATTGTCGTGCAATAGAAAAGGCTGTACTTAAGATAAATGATGACCACCGGTATATTGTTGACGAGCAAAAGAAGAGAAAATTGACAGTTAAGAATGCTGCTGCAGGCATGGTCGAAGAATATCTCGATGCGTGGAATGTGATGTCCAACGAAGTTGATACACTGGCTGCAAGAGAGGAGAGTTTGCAGAGCAAGAACGAGAAAAATCTGGAAGGGCTTGCTCTTAATCTTGATAAACTTTTGATTGCTGGACTCGCAGTGAATATTCTTGGAGCCATCGGACTGACGGCGTTTCTTGCACAAAATATCGGCAAGCGAATTAATCGTGTTCAAGACAATGCGGAAAGAATTTTGGAAAAGCAAGCTCTGCTGTCTCCTGTCGAAGGTCGCGATGAAATCGCTGAGCTAGACAAGGCTTTTCACGACGCAGCAGAGGCGCTTAAGCAAGAACAGCAGCTAAAGCAAAAACTTCTAGCGATTGCAAGTCATGAATTACGGTCGCCACTTGCATCTATTTTGATGTCATTGAATATGCTTTCGCTTGGTGCTTTTGGTGATATGTCAGAGAAAAATATGTCGCACTTGAAGCAGGCAGAGTCAGGCACTGAGCGCTTGATTGCGCTTATAAATGACATACTTGATATAGAAAAAATGGAAGCAGGCAAATTCGTTCTCTCCATCGAAAACCTTCAATCGCATCCTCTTGTAGATAGAGCGATCGCATGCGTTTTGCCTCTTGCTCAGAAAAAGAATATTAGCATTGAGAACAGCTCAGAAGATAGACTCATAAAAGCTGATGCTGAAAGACTTACTCAAGTACTGATTAACTTGCTAACCAATGCCGTGAAGTTTTCCAGTGAAGGACAGCAAATCAGGATTGATAGCCACGTAAACAGCAACGGTCAGTTTATTATTACAATTGAAGACTCTGGTGCAGGAATGGAAAAGGAAGTGCAAGAGAAAATTTTTGATGCTTTTGTAAGCAAGAAAGATGATCAAAATCTTGATGGAACTGGACTCGGTTTGCCAATTAGTAAGGCAATTATCGAACAACATGGTGGAAGCATTGGGTGTCATTCCGAAAGAGGAAAAGGGTCCACCTTTTGGTTTTCACTTCCCCTCGCGATTGCAAGTTGAATAAGAGGGCGGGTAGTCATTTCAGATGCGGACCTTTCGCTGCAAAGCGGCAGTCGTTGACCATGTAGAGTGAAATGAGGGCACCCTGTAGAGCGACGAGGTCATTCACCATTTTGAATGAGCAATTCATGTTTATTGATGATATAAGTGGTTGCAGGTATTGAATTGAACTTGGAGAGAATTCTTTGACGAATCTGATTAGACCCGTGCTACTTTCTATTGTGATTTTGTCAAGTCTGGCGGACGCTGTTTCCGCACAGCAAGCCACATCTGTTATTGTGAAAAGTTCAAATCTCAGCTCAAATGGACCCAGCGCAAGGAAACACAAGGTTATCTTGATGGACGATCACTGTCAGCCTACGGCAAGCAACGCTAAACGAAGCGGGGCAGATGAGGAACTGCCTGATCCAAGTAAATTGGTAATTGGGCCCGATATATTTTCTAAGGGTGATGCCAGCTTGGCTATGTCTTCAGCTTACCAGCATCAGCCTGACGGCAGCATTAAGATGACTGAGCTGAACGAGGGACCCGAGTTTTCGCCGCATAATCAGGCGGCCTGGCAACTCATGCATGAAGGTTCGAATATGGAGCGCCGAGCCATTCTTTATAAGAAGCGAAACGATCAAGCACATTACTCTTATTGGCATACAAAGGCTTGTGAACAGCTCAAGAAAGCGAGAGCTGAGTTATTTCAGCATTTAGCTTCAGTTCAGAAGGGTAAATCGAAATCTCCACCGTTTCTGACTTACTTGAATTTGGCTTATTGCTCTGCGCTTTCCGGCGATAGCAAGACTGCGATGGAAGAGTATTCCAAATATAGACAAACTAGAGAAGAATTTTGGACCATGCCGTATGGTCAGTTTAAGTTGGCTGTGATCTTCATGCAGAGCCAGAAAACGCTCTCCCTGGCCCGAAGCTTGCTAAAAGAAACTGTGCTCGGTGGAGATAGCAAAGAGCCGATTCAATGGGGAGAATATAACAACGATAAAGAATATCGAATAATCACCTGGTTTGTCATTTCTGATATTGAGAAAGCCCAGGGAAACTGGGCTGCAAGCGAGAAATCGCGAGAGCAAGCAGAGAAATTGCTGCGCCCAATCGCAAATAAGTCTGCAGGTGAATTGACCAGCGCGGAGTTCGTGAAGAAAGCGCTGAAGCGAGTTAGAGAATTCGACTTTTAGTTAATCGAATAGGCAGCTTGCTTGAACCAAGGCAATGAAGATCGGTGCGCATTTTGCATTTGGCGCTGCTTCGAAAAAAGTTCTGCTTCGAATGATTCTGTGTCGAATTTTTATTCTCACGCCTTTCTACTCAGTTGCAACAATCTTTGAGTAGCTTGGCTCTAGAGTCTGCTTAGCTTGAGAAACTTCGTTCGCTTCGTCTGAGACTTTAATCTTATCGGAAGATACAACTGCTCGTTTCGACTGAGTTATGAGCCAAACTGCCATGAGAATGACGCTGCCGGCCAGCATGGTGTCACCAGTTACTTTCTCACCAGCAAGCAACCACCCAAGCAGAACTGCAATTACAGGGTTGACGTAGGCATATGTCGCCACCAGGGTTGGTGATACCGTTTGCAGCAGCCATACATAAGAAGTGAATCCAACAAGTGAGCCGAACACTATTAGGTAGAGCAAAGAGATCAATGATTTCGCCGACACCGCGGAAAACTGCATGCTTGCAATTTCGCCAAAACCGCAAGAAAGAACAATCATCATTACTCCCGCTGCCAGCGTTTGCATTGCGAGTCCCATTGTTGGATTCTCACTAATTCTTACGGTCTTTGACAGAAGAGAGCCGATCGACCAGGCGAGTGACCCGCCAAGAACGATGAAGACACCTTTGAGGTCAATATCTGATGTGCCGCTTATTATTTTATGTGGACCAATTAAGAGCAAGAGTCCTACGGTTCCAATGATTAGTCCGATGGACGTTTTGAAGTTCGGTGCTTTTCCGCCTGGCTTTATCCATTCGAGGACGGCGAAATAGATTGGAACCATCGCGATTAGTAGTGATACCACTCCTGATGGCACGGTCTTTTCGGCGATGACTACCGAGCCGTTTCCAAAAACCAGAAGCAGCGCACCCATTGCAAAAGCAGGCAGCCACTGTTTGAGCGCTGGCACTGCTGCGCCTTTAATGCGCGCGAATAAGTAGAGTATGGCTCCTGCAACGAGAAATCTGCTCGAAGCCATCAAAAATGGAGGTATTGATTCCACTGCAAATCTAATTGCAATGAAGGTTGAGCCCCAAAAAAAGTAAACAGCAGCAAAAGCAGCAATAATCTTGTATTTCAAAGTTCTGTCGTCCATTTTCAATTCCCCAGAAAGCGCAAATAACCGGCGTGCTTCGTTAGCAACAGCGTTTATTTGGTGGAGGATTGAAATGAATACGAATCACGGCTAAGACCTTGAAAAAAACTATGTATTCATATTAGACCGGTCGTCTAATATGGTCAAGAGTTTGTAGCGGATTGTGTTATTAATTCGAATCTGATGACGCAATGCGCTTACTAAGCTAAAACTGGGACTGTGGTATCTGTGAGTTTCTGACACAGCATGACATTCGTGCTGATTTGTGATTGGGCGATGCCAGGTTTTTTGAAGTGTTTCAGAATCCGCGAAAGTCCTTTCTAGTTAAGCATTTGTCGCTGTTCGTCTCAAAACTTGCTGGAAAGTATGTAATATGAGCTACATGTAACAATGTATATATCCCCGTGAGGCAAAAAGTCCCCAGGATTTGAGTGTCGGCGCTATAGTGGTAGATGTCATGAGTGGTAGATCTCATTCCGGGTGATAGCGATGAATTATCGCGTACATAAATCAGATGACGGCCGCATGGCTGTCCAGTCTAAGTACGATGATTTTGTCGCGTCGTTTCACCATGGCGAATGGGTAGACGAGATGGTCTTCGGGGCTCTGGAATTGGAAGGAATGCCACAGGTCGAAGATGATCAAGAAGTACTTGTGATTGTGAAGGAAGCCAAGAAAGCGCTTTGTAGGCTCTAGAGCTTATTGCATGGCGCAAATGGATAGAATCACTTTGTAGGTGATGGGCACCGTATATGGTGCCGGGCTTGTCTCTTGTTTGCTTCTCGTACATAACGGGGAGCGGCTTCTGATGGGCTTCGGCGAAGATTGTGGTTCGAGCGCGTTCTTTAGTTTCTTCACGCAAATCTCACACAAAGAGAGTAATCGTAAATTATCAACATCGATGAGAGTTGGAGTAAAGATATGGGTTTCAAGGTTTATAAATCAGATGATGGTCGAATCGCCGTAAAGTCCACCGACGACGATTTTGTTGCTTCTTGCAAGCATGGAGAGTGGAGCAACGACATGATGTTTGATCCCTACGAGCTGATGGAAATTCCCGTAGTGGAAGATCCAACTGAGGCAGCCGCGATTGTAAGCTCAGCAAAGAGAGCACTTACTCGCTGGTAATCAGGAGCAGACGCCCGCCATTGTTTTGAGGTATTTGTCTGCCACTTCTTGCAAAGCCGGAATGGCGGCTGGCTCGTGCTCAGCGATTGCATCCCAAACAGATTGTGCTTTTTCAAACACTACTGCGCAGAGATTTTGTTTGCCGAGAGTGACGTAAAGGTTGCTCAAGTCATTAATGCTTGAGAATAACTGCTCTAACTGCTCGTGGAGAATGGATTCATCTGTTACGTTCTCCGAGAAGAGAAAGAGAATTTTTCGAATGCCGCTTTCCTGCAGGTCGATTGCTTGCTTGTACATTTGCTCGGCTCGAATGTAATTTCCTCGTGCTTCGTAAATGCTTGCAAGTCCGCGAATGTTTTTAGCAAGTTCAGGTTGTTTCTTGCCAAAGAACTGTTCGCGAATATGGAGAGCCCTCATATGAGCGAGTTCAGCAAGGTCATTTTTTTGTTGTTCAAAATAAAGCTGAGCGAGCCTATCGAGTTTCGCTAGATGTCTTGGAGAGCTTTGACCCGCAAATCTGTCGGTTAGCCAGAGAGACGTCTTCAATGCGCACTCTTTCATTCTCAGTCGCCAATGGAGGCGGCTGACTTCTCTGCGGTGAGGTTCTAGAAGTTCGTCTTCAAGGCTTCTCAATCTGTCGCTGCGTTCGAGCGAGCGCAATTCGATAGGTGCAGATGGAATACAACTGATGCTCGCCGGATTTACAACAGCCGGTCTGGCGTTTGGAACTTCGGCTGTTCTAGGAATCATCGAAGAAGTATTTGCTTCGGAAAAAGGCATGTTGATGTCAGTGACGAGGTCGAGTTGACAGCTTTGTGCTGTTGTCCGGCTTTGTTTCTGACTGCTGCAGAGCCATATGGAGTTGACCGCTTTGGCCTTCGCTAAAAGGTCATAAGGCGAAGGTTTGTTTTTGAGTTTTCTGCTTTCGGTTTTAGAGCCAGACTTGTGCTCGTCAATTCTGGTGCCGCTAGCTTTGAGGGTTCGCACCACATCATCTTTTACAATTTGGATCGATCCATTGTCTAGCACTGTAATGCGAGCATCAACAATGTAGTCGGTTTGTCTATCTTGAGCTGCCCATGTGTTGTCATCTCTTTTCCATTCGATGCCAGCGTAATTGAAAGCACTCAAGAAGCCATATTCGTCATATTTGAAGTTCACAATTTCTGAGCCGTAGAACAAAGCTTTTACTACTCTTCCAGCCTCGTCCTTTTCTACACCACATGCGGTGCCAGATAGTTCTTGCGGGTCTTTCAACGAGCAGGCTTGTTCTTCAAGAATCTCTACAGCTGCGGAAAGAGCTGATTCTTGAGCAGAGCTAGTGTCGAAAGAATTTGCGTCGGATGCGTTGTCTGGAATTATGAGTTGTTCTGCGTTCAGTTGCTCTATATTGAAGAGCACAGCTTCTGGCAGCATATCTGCCCCGACATTCTGAACATATACAGCGTCTTGAAGCATAACCGTGCTTGCCGTATGACCTGCAAACTCAAAAGCAGATTCCATGTCTACCGCCTGGTTCATGAACTGAGCCAGGGCAGATGGTGTCGCTTCATTGTTGACTTCAAAGGTTGTTGGCTGCACCGTTTGCTGCGTACATTCGCTATCGAAGTAATGGAGTGCCGATTGTATCGAACTCACATTTGCGTGTGTTGGAATAGATATCTGAGAGACACTCGAAGCTGATGTCTGATCGATATCAGACGTGATGACGCCTTGTTCTTGCCCGGTCGAACGAGCGCGCCTAAATTCCGAGACGGTCTTTATAGTAACTGGTAAATCGTATGAATTCAAAGCAGCCTTACCTCGCAGATGCTGCCCGCACCTTATGAACCCGAGATCCCCCTGCACGCCCATAGTGCCAGAAGACGGTAAATAGCGCAAGGAATTTAATGGGAATATTCCCATGCTTTTGAATTAAATTGCCAGGGAGTGCGCTTGGGCAAGAGTTTCGCTGCTGATGAAATCAACTGAAGTATGTTAAGCACTGACATTTTTGTTCAGAACTCTTAAAGATGTTTATCTTTGTAAATATGGTTCAGAAGCCAGCTCTACGCTTGCTGGGCCGTCGTTAATTGACTTTCTGCTTGCTGCTTCCTGGTTTTATCAGAGGAACGCCGTCTTTGCAGAGCGGGCACTCATCCGGGTTCCAGGATTCCAGCTGAAGTTTCACCAGAGAGAAAAATGGCAAACCAAAATCAATGCTTCCGCCGCTTCTGTCAATGATGGATGCCACCGCAACTGGTTTTGCGCCCAATTCTTTAACGAGTTCGATGACTTGTTTTGCAGATCCGCCGGTTGTGGTTACGTCTTCAACTACAAGAACGTTTTCGCCGGGAGTCAGCTCAATTCCCCGTCTGATAACAAATTTACCTTCAGGACGCTCGGCGAAAATTCCGCGAATAGGATCTTCTGCATGAATTTTATCCAGCGCATGAGCGACGTAAACTTCGAAATGAATAGCACCCATAGCAGGTCCCACAACTGCCATGGGCAGCAGTCCTGAGCCGATTATCTGACTTGCTAAAGCATCTGCCAGCATGATGCCATGACGAGGGTACTGCATTATGCGCTGACACTGAATATATTGATTGCTGTGCATTCCACTGGTCAGAAGGAAATGCCCTGTAAGCCACGCCTCTACGTCTTTTAATAGCGCTTCGATTTCGGACTGATTCAGTATCACCTTGGCTCACACTCTCCGCTGATGGCATACAACCTTCACACATTAGCATCTGTGATCGACAAGAAGGCTTAAGCGAAGCAAAGAATGGCTTAAAGATCCCTAAGCTTTTAAGCGTGCTATCTTGTATGCGGCGGGCGCTCCGCTATGCAGAGTTTCAGTGAATTTGAGGCAGATATGAAGCCGGTAATAGGAATCAACGTTGATATCGAAGGCGAACAGCCTAAAGTAGCCAAACTTCAAGCTTTCTACTATGAAGCAATTCAAAGAGCTGGCGGAATTCCAGTTTTAATTCCACCTATGGACGATAAGGATGTTGACCAGCTTTTACAGCGGCTCGATGGCGTTCTTTTCACAGGTGGCTACGATTATTGTCCCAGCACTTACGGCGAAGAGAAGCACGAAAGCGTTGAGCTGGCTCATACAGACCGCCTCGACTTCGATAGCAGGCTGATCAAACGTGCTTTGGAGATGAAAGAACTGCCAATCTTGGGAATTTGCGCCGGTTGTCAAATTCTCAATATCGGTCTTGGTGGCGGTTTGCACCAGGACATCCCGAGCGAATTTCCAAATACGCCTGTCGATCACGCTTCTGTAAATGGATGGAAAGATGGCTTCCATTATCATCGTGTAATTTTGAGGCAGGGCACTAAGCTTGCAGGTATTTTCAGCAAGAGCGCCTTTGACGTTCCAACATCGCATCACCAGGCAGTTAAATCGCTAGGAGATGGGCTTGTCGCAACAGCTGACGCTGAAGACGGCATCATTGAAGCAGTGGAGATGCCAGAGCGCGATTTTGTAATTGGAGTACAATGGCATCCCGAACGCGACTACACCGGAAACGAAGAGTTGTTTTCAGCTTTTGTGAAGGCGGCAATGAAGCGGCTCAATCAAAGCTCAAAGGTCAAAGCTGAAGTGTAATCGGCAAGAGAAGTACAAAGCAGAAGTAAGAAACGGAAGAATCCATTTCCAAACAAGAGGAAAGCAAATGGCAGCTCAAAGAAATGTTCTGGTAACAGGTGGCGCCGGATTTATTGGTAGCCACCTCGTTGAGCGTTTATTTGAAAGAGGCGATCGCATCGTCGTTCTCGACAGCTTTAATGACTTCTATGATCCATCGATAAAACGCTCAAACGTAAAAGAGCATTTGAAAAATCCTAACTACACACTTATCGAAGGCGACCTTCGCTCAGATGAAGACATGGACAGGGTCTTTGCCGAATGCAACTATGATGTGGTGGTGCATCTTGCGGCGATGGCAGGGGTCAGGCCGTCTATGGAAAAACCTGCGCTCTATATGGATATCAATCTTGTTGGAACGCAAAAACTGATAGATAGAATACTCAAGCAAGATAAACCAGCAAGGCTCGTTTTCGGTTCGTCTAGCTCGGTTTATGGAGAGCGTGAAGGTGAATCTTTCAGTGAGGATGATCGCGTTGATAACCCATTATCTCCTTACGCAGCATCAAAAAAGGCTGGCGAATTGATATGCCACGCAGCGCATCATACACGTGGGCTTCAAGTCATCAATTTGCGCTTCTTTACTGTGTTTGGGCCAAGGCAGAGACCAGACCTCGCTATTCATAAGTTCGCTAAACTTATCGATAGTGGCAAGCCAATTGAAGTGTTTGGTGATGGAACTAGTAAACGCGATTACACCTATGTTGCTGATATCGTATCTGGTATCACTGCTTCGATGGAAGTTCCTTTCTCAGGGTTCGAAATACTGAATCTGGGACGTTCTGAACCCGTCGTTTTGATGGACATGATTCAGCTCATTGAGAAGTATCTCGGTAAGAAAGCAAAGCTGGTACATAAGGAATTTCAGATGGGCGATATGCCTTACACTTATGCCAATACTGATCGTGCTCGCAAGTTGCTTGGATATGAGCCTGGCTTCTCATTTGAAGAAGGCATCAAGAATTTTGTGGAGTGGTTTGTAGCGCAGCGACAAGCCGTCTAGTTTCACCTGATAGCGCTTCGCGAGCCTGGAGTTTCGCCTGATAGCGCCGCCATTCTGGCGGATTCTACTTGTTTTTCTTCTCTTCGATTAGTTTCACTGCAAACTCAGTCGTGTCTTTTAGCTCGAGTAAGCGTTGGTTTGTTTGCCGTAGTTCTTCTTCAAGTGCTTCAATGCGCTTTGTAAGCTTCTGTTCATTATCAGAGCTTAGTGCCTTGGTTTGGCTTCGTGCATATTTTTCCAGATAGTTCCTGCCCACAACCTGGATTACGGTCACCAGAATTGTGCTTATAACAAGTAGTGATATTACTTCGATAAAAACCATATGGAAATTCGTAAGCTCTTGTTACTTTAATGATGGCACGTCTTCTTGCAAATTGAAATGGGTAGCGTGTTTTCGGTGATCTCAGCTTGAAAGTGTTAATCTTGACACCAAAAGCTTGGTCGGTTGATAATCACTTCTTGAGACACGGTAGCTCAGTTGGTTAGAGCGGGGCACTCATAACGCCCAGGCCGGCAGTTCAAATCTGCCCCGTGTCAATTATTTTTGTCGTCAAGAAATTTTTTGCTTAGTGTTCTCGTTGTGACACTGTGCGGTTTAACCATGCAGCCTGTTTTCGGCAGAACTCGAAAATACCAAAAGCAAGGCTGCTTTTGGGGGCAGCCTTGCATGAATCTTCTTGGAAGTGGCGGCTTTACTCGGCTCCGCCTTCTTCGCCTTCCATTTCATTTGCAAGTTCGCGAACGTAATTGATTACACGGTCGAACTCTTCATCGTTTTCAATTGTTCTGAAAACTGCCTGGTCATCTTTCGTTATCAATTGCATGACAACGGTTGATGGCTCTTCCGACTCTTCTTTCCCGGCTTCACCCATGTTTAGAAGCAAAGCGTATTCTTTCTCTTCAAATTCGAATAGACCAAGAATTCTGCAGACGTAAGAATGACCGTCTTCGCCTTCCAGCGTGATTACTTGTTCTTCCAGGTCTTCAACATTAGCCATTTGCTTTAATCCTATGTTTTCTTTGCGCCGGCCAACTCGCTAAGTTTTTTTAGCTCGTCTTCAGCTCCGAGAGCAACGAGAATGTCGCCATCCTCGAAAACAAGACCCGGTCCGGGATTTGTTAATAGCTGACCGTTCTTGTTGACTGCCAGAACCATGGCTCCTACAGTCTGTTTGATATTAGCATCCTTGAGGCTCTTTCCGGCTAATTTCGATTGCAAAGTTATCTTGATTTGCTCTAGCCTTAAATCGAATTGCGGGTTGTGCATTGCTACGTCGAGGAATTCGAGCACCAGCGGATGCGTTACAGCGCTCGCCATTCGCCTTCCAGCGATAATGTACGGTGAAACCACGTTATCTGCGCCGGCTCTGGTCATCTTGGATTCTGAACCAGGATTAGCAGCTCGACAGACAATCTTGATATGTTCGTTGAATTCTTTGGCGCCAAGCGCTATAAAGGTGTTGGCAGCGTCGTCAGACAGTGCACAAACTATTCCGTTAGCTTTTGAAACCCGTGCATGTTTTAGTGTCGAGTCTTCTGTGGCATCGCCGCAAATCCACAATAAGCCATCGTCTTGGGCTTGCATACAGCGTTCTTTATTTGCCTCAATCACTACAAATGGAATTCCTGAAACCTGGAATTGCCTGGCAATCTCTTGCCCTGTGCGCCCGAAGCCGCAGACGATTTGATGGTCGCTGAGCTTTTCAATTTTGTCGTTCATGATTCTTCTTCCGAAAAGTTCTCTGTGGTCAGTGTTCAGGAGGACGTGCGCTGTGTCGGAAAGTATGTAAAGCAAAGTTCCAACACCAAAAAGAATAAGAAATATGGTGAAGAGTCGACCCTGGAAATGCAGTTGATGAGTTTCACCGTAGCCAACCGTTGTCAGAGTTGTAACGGTCATGTACAGCGCATCGAAAAAATGCCAGTGCTCTAGTGACATGTATCCACATGTCCCTGTGCCGCCTACGAAGAGGATTAGCAGGGCATAGCGGAGTAGTTTGTTTCTGAACAGTTTAGAAAACACTAATCACCGATGCTCTTTCTGAAATGAAATCTCTCACAGATTTCCCTTGATTTTGTCACATCACTTAGCTGATCGAAAAGTATCATAAACTAAGCGTCCCAAAGACTTAAATAGCTATATCCTATGCTGCTAGGATCTGCAGAGGCATGCACTGGTGTGCAGCCGATAGGTGAGCAGATAGCAATTCAGTTTCTGAACAGGGAGCGCAGATGAGCACAGCAGTTGAAACAGTCGGGAAAGTAGTCCAGGTTATCGGACCAGTTATCGACGTTGAGTTTCCAGCTGGAGAACTTCCAGCAATTTACAACGCACTTGAAGTTAAGGACAAAGGACCGAACGGTGAAGACGTTCGTGTAGTTTGCGAAGTGCAACAGCTTTTGGGAGACAACAGAGTACGTTCAGTAGCTATGAGCTCCACCGATGGTTTGACTCGCAACATGCGTGTTTTGGACACCAAAGCACCAATCACAGTGCCAGTTGGTGAAGCAACCCTCGGTCGTATTTTGAACGTTCTTGGCGAACCTGTGGACGAAGGCGCTCCAATCGCAACTGAAGAGCGCTGGCCGATTCACCGTCCGTGTCCAGAATATGTTGCTTTGAGCACATCTACCACAATCTTTGAAACTGGTATCAAAGTCGTTGACCTTCTCGCTCCATACATCAAGGGTGGTAAGGTTGGTCTCTTCGGTGGAGCCGGCGTAGGCAAGACCGTTATCATCATGGAACTTATCAACAACATCGCCACCAAGCACGGTGGCTACTCCGTATTCGGTGGAGTGGGCGAGCGCACCCGTGAAGGTAATGACCTTTACCACGAAATGAAGGGCGCTAAAGTTGGCGATAAGACCGTACTTGATAAAGTAGCACTAGTTTATGGTCAGATGAACGAGCCACCAGGCGCTCGTATGCGCGTAGGACTGTCAGCGCTCACAGTAGCTGAATACTTCCGTGACGTTGCTCACACAGACGTACTCCTGTTCGTCGACAATATCTTCCGTTTCACCCAGGCTGGTTCTGAAGTGTCAGCGCTTCTCGGACGTATGCCATCAGCAGTAGGTTACCAACCGACACTGGCAAACGAAATGGGCGACCTTCAAGAACGAATCACTTCTACTAAGGATGGTTCTATCACCTCAGTACAAGCTGTATACGTACCAGCGGACGACTTGACTGACCCAGCGCCAGCAACAACCTTCGGTCACCTTGACGCTACAACAGTATTGAGCCGTCAAATCGCTGAGCTTGGTATCTACCCAGCGGTAGACCCATTGGCTTCAACCTCAACAGCGTTGAAACCAGAAATCGTCGGCGAAGAGCACTACGAAGTCGCTCGTGCAGTTCAACAAACACTTCAGAAGTACAAAGACCTCCAGGACATCATCGCGATTCTCGGTATGGATGAATTGTCTGCTGAAGACCGTACAACAGTAGCTAGAGCTCGTAAGATTCAACGATTCCTCAGCCAGCCATTCTTCGTGGCTTCACAGTTCACCGGACGTGATGGCAAGTACGTCACATTGAAGGAAACTGTTGATGGATTCAAACAAATCATTAACGGCTCACTCGATGACCTGCCAGAACAAGCGTTCTACATGGCTGGAACAATCGAAGAAGTTAAGGAAGCTGCTAAGAAACTGGCAGAATCCTAAAAATGAGTAAGAAGAACGACAAGACAGAAAAAATCGACAAGACCGACAAAACCGAAAAGGTTGAGAAGGATGCTGCTGCTGTAAGCACTGAAAAGAAAGCTGAAGCAGAGAAGCCGAAAAACAGGCGCGTCCTTCTCTTCGGTCGCCTCGAAAATGAAGTCGTTCAGCCCGTCATCCAGCGTTTGTATAAGTTGAATGATCGTGACCCAAAAACTCCGATCGACCTTCTTATAAATTCCTCTGGCGGAAATGGTTATAACGCAGACGCCATCATTGCCGTGATGAACGGCATTGATGCACCTGTGAATACAATCTGTCTTGGACACGCATTGTCCGGTGCTTGCGAAGTACTTGCTTCAGGCACCGGAAAACGTTCTTCTTATGAGTTTGCGACGATTATGTTCCATCAAACCTTGTGGGAAGCTGATGGTGACATCACAAACCTGGAAATTCAGGCTAAGCAAGGACAGAAATTTCGCGACGCTCAGATAGAGTTATTGCATCGTTGCACTGGTCAGGAAAAACGCCAATTGCGCACTGACATTGAAAGAGATTTCTATCTCTCGGCCGACGAGGCACTGAAGTATGGATTGATTGATGAAATCATTCATCACCACGCAGCAGCTCGTCGCAGCAACAACGGCAATCACAAAGCCGCTGCAGCATCGCAAAAGTCAAAAGCTACTAATTCGAACAAGAAAAAATAAGGACGGAGAAAAAGTATGGCAGCTTCATTGAAACTGAGAATCGTAACTCCAGAACGCGTTGTTCTTGAGACTGATGTTGAGCAAGTTACCGCTACAGCAGTTGATGGTGAGCTTTCAATCCTTCCTGAGCATGAGCCACTTGTCACCGCTCTTGCAATTGATATTTTGCGATATAAAACAAACAAAGAAGATGATTTCGCTGCAGTTATGGGCGGAATTTTGGAAGTCAAAAACAACGAAGTTACTGTTCTGAGCGATGTGGCCGAACTCGACACCGAAGTAGACGTGGCAAGAGCACACCAGGCTAAGGAACGCGCAGAAGCTGAGAAAACAACCAAAACCGACAAGCTCGATGTTTACGTTACGGAAATGGCGATTTCCAGAGCTATTGCCCGTATGAAGGCAGTTCAGCTGCGTGAGCGCCGTCGCAAAGGTTCGATGTAATCCTGAACACTCTCTAAGTGAGCGGTTTTATGCCAATTGTCATGCGATAATTGGCATCAGCTAATGCAGGTTGATCGCAATGAAAACTCTAAGTAATGGGCTGGTCGTGCTTACTCTGGTCTTGAGTCTTGCGCATTCTGTCCAGGTTTTTGCTAACCCGATAAGTTTTGCTCCGACTGGTGACAATAGCGCCGGTAAGATCAAGTGCGAAGTACCGGTGACTGCCATTGGTAAAACTTTGCTCAAGAGCGGCACAGCTATTATCTCTGACCGCGTTGTGACGATAAAAGCAGCATCTGAGTTCAATGAGACCCCGCGAACCATTCTTGTGGGTTCCGTTATTCGAACTGAAGCCAACATTACGAGCGAGCCACCAAGCGTGACAGGTCTGGCGCTGTTTTTGATGGGCGACATGATCGGGCAAATAGACGATGGCACCAGTGGTGATACCGTCTTCTTAAAGCAGAATGAGAAGCATGTAGAAGGGCGAATCATCGGAGTTCAAGACGAGAGCATCAGCTTTCAAACAATTTCCGGACAGCAAATGATTCCGCTGAATTCCATTTTGCATATTCGATCACCACGCGTATTCGTATTCAAGATTTCGCTTAAAGCAAAGCAAGGCTTGCAAAAAGACACGGCGTTTCAAGCCGAATCTAGCGACGTTTCTTTCAGACCAACATCGCAAGGAAGAACCCTGTCAGGTTCGATAATTCCTCCAAGCGAACGCAAGCAAGACGATGAGTTCAGCATGAGTGGCATTGGTGGCATGACCAGCAAGCAGAGCGGAGTCGGTGCTATGAACAGCATTGCGCCGCCGGGCGCTCGTAGTGCTGTCGGTGACCCACGTAACGATTTCTTTGATACAGAAGAAAAAGAGCGCTTCGGCTCTGTCAAAACCAAGTGGGGAAGGCAACAAATTACAGTGCCGCCCGGCATGTTTGAGTAAACATATGACAGAAAAGAACTTGCAAGCGCTATTGTCTACGATGCAATCGCACTTGCAAGGTGGGGAATGAGCCACTCTTTATTGCCTAGCTTCTCTAACTACATTGAGGTGTGTGTCTGTACACAATCGATCGCGTCATTGTGAGTCGATTTGCGAGCTATTAGTTTGTGCTGACCAATAATCTTGGTTCCGGCCTCTTCACCACCAAGAGCGGAGATGAAAGACTCCGAAAGTCCTAGTAGGACAGGATTATTAGTCATCAGAGCATTGTTGTATGCGTTTATTGCTTGATTAGATTCCTGGTTCAATCTCTTCCACCTGCATTCCAGCCGTTTGTCGAGATAGAGTTCGGTAAGCAATTTAGAATCTTCAGGACCACCAGTAGACATCTGATAAACGAATTGAAGAATCTGTGCAATTGGAGAAACTAGAGTAGGGCTGAACATGGCTATGTTCAAGCTTGTATTAATCACTTTTGCCGCGCCCAGTGCAAATTTGCTGTGCCCATTGTATTTGTGCAGAGCTCGACGAACTAGCCCCATAACAGGATCTGACTGAGCGGAGTCTCTCAGTAATGATTCCGATTTTTGCTGTAATTCCATCATGCTCCATGGCTGTTGCTTAAACATGGTGCTTGGAACGCTTAGTTGACCCGACCAACCTTTCAGTTTATTGAGCGCATCGTCTGCAGCCTCAGGACCTACAATCTCAGTCAATGAAGCTTTCCCTGAACTGACGATTCTTTCTCTTTGCGAAGGATCGCTGCAGCCCAGTCCCTGACCCATTTGCAATAAACTGGAGAAAACCTTGGCATGAAATTCATCCGCTTTTTTTTGTTGGGCGTAATCAGTTGCATTCTCGCTCTTAAGCTTTAGCTTTTCATCGAGAATGATATCTGCGCCTTCGCTGGACATTTCGAATCCGCGATATTCAATTACAAAGTGAGCGGTTTGTTTTGCTACTACGACAGCCTTATGCATAGGACCGTGCATGCGTTTATCTCGCGCGTCCAGAGCTGCAGAATTCTTATCACGAACGATTGCTTGATTGACAAGCGCGCCTACCAGCTGGTCTGGGCTAGGACCTTCGTAAATAGAAATGATGCCTTTCAAATTGAGCGGCTGTGTTTCAGTGGAGGAAGTGGGCACCGCATCTGGTACTATGCGAGAATTGGCAGGAAGATCTATCTCCTGCGGGATCTGGTCAGTCGCTAGCGCTGAGCTGAGGCCAGTGTTCAATACAATTGAAGCAGCCAGCAGTATTTTAGATAGTCTGTTCGCCAGGGACATGTGCAACCATTTCTTTCAAGACTTACTGGGATATCATATCTCTATGACTTCTTGTGAACCTTATAAATATCTGTCCAAATCAATTGTGATCGCTTTTGGTTCGCGCTTTATAGACGAAAACCTTTGCAATCTAAACATATGCTGGGCGGCTGTTTCAAGGAACGGCATGAAGTTTATTCGTAAAAATGTCGTAGATTAGTCGACAGGAACGGGTTTAAGCCGAACTCTTTTAAACCTTAAAAAGAGTTTAAGTGCGGTGCCAAGTTGAAAGGAGGGAAGGGGGATGAAGCGTTAGAAGCCTTGGGGCACACGCTTCGAGCCGTAAATCTGGGGCAGCTGGGCTTGAAGCCCATATGAGAGCACAGACTTCCTGCCAGCTCCACGACGAACTCGCGGATGCCGGGCAATTGCGAATACTTTTCTACTTTTCTATTGATTTGAACAGTGCTTTTATCTTGTCTTTTGCACCATTTATGATACCAGTCGATCTGTCTTCAATATCTAGTTTTGGAAGTTTGTCCGTACCTTTGTCGAACGGATTTGCGTGAGTGTGAAGCTCTTGGGAAAGCTTGTGGTTTTTTACTGCATCAACTGTGCCGTCGACAAGTTTGTCTTTCATTCCACTTTTGTTCAAGGCTTCGTTTGCCCACACTCCGCCCGGAATGGGTATTGCTGTGCCCAGAGCTTCTTTGCCCAGGGATTTCATTGACCCTTCACTCGGAGCATGGAGAGCGCCCTTTTTTCCTTCAAGGAACTTGCCGTCAGCCCCGGTTTCGTGTGCTATTTCTGCGCCTTTGCGTAAAAGTCCTGCACCGGGCACATATTGTGAAACTGCGTCGGAGATTTGGTTCGCCTGATGATTGTCTGACCTTCCTCGTGCAATCTTCAGTCCTTCGCCTGCCGCATGCTTAGCCTTTTCTGTAAGGTCTTTCGTATCAATTTGAGATGCCTGCTGCTTTATGCTAGAGCCAATTTGCGAGCCTTTTTCCTCGACACTTTTCCATACATGTTGCCAATCGAATGTCTTCGTGCTTTCGCCTGCGCTCGGCTTCTCGAGCGCCTTTGTTTGATCTGTCATAGTAACCAATCCTCAACCCACTTTGAGTTTATGGAGAACACACGTGGATGTCAAGAAAGTGGTGGCATAATTTTAGAAGTCTGTAATCGTCCTGCCTGAAATGATCTCAGAGGGTTGGGAATCTGCAAAAAATTGCAGTGCCAAATTTGTGCCAAAAATAGAGTGGCGATTTAGCGGTTTCTTTTCGATTTCCGTTGCTCAAAAAGAGAATTTGCTGGCTTAAGGACGCTTGTCCATTGCTTCTTTCGCGTTAGAAACTTGTTTCAGCTGTGTTGCTGTGTCAGCGTTTAAATTAAGTGTTCCTATAGACTTCATGTTGCCTGGGTTGTAGACCCCGACATGAGGAATCTGACTAATTTTGCTCGTCAATTCTGAGGCTAGTTGTAAGCTCTCGTTCGAGCGTCCATTCTTTTCTGCCGCAGTTGAGTTTTGTTCTGTCTGCGCCTTTGACAAATCGAGTTTCACTATGACAGCTTTTGGTTCAGCTTCGTTAGCAACATTGTTGGCAAGCTTGTCTAGTTTGACTGCAGCTGCTTGGCTCGGTGCGCAGAAGTCTCCGCCAGTAAATACTATCAGCGGAAGTTTATGTTGCTCGGCATACTCCTTCGCACTGGCTATGTCTTTGTCTGAGAATTTGAGGACCTTTTCTGCTTTCTGATTTGCGTTTTTGTCTGGCGCTTGCTCGGCACTTTCGCCGGCTTTGTCATTGTCATTGCCTTTGTCGCTGCTTTTGTCGTTGTCTTTGTCACTCAACTTATCTTCGTGAATCAGTCGATCCATGCTCTGACGATTAGCTCCAGTGATGGTTTCTTGTGGGGTCGAGCTATCTTTTGCGTCATACCTGCTGATTTTTGGAAACTGTCCGTTTCCTGCATTCATCAGCTGGTCAGCCAGCTTTAGCTCTTCGCCCATTCTGTCTTTCTGGGGTCCATCTGGCAGGTTCGCATGCTCTTGCCTCATTTTGTCTAGTTTGTTGAGATTCAAGTCAATTAGCACGGCGGGAGCTTTTTCCGCAGCGGCATTTCCTTTGAAATAACTGTCGACCGCTTTATTGGACTGTTGGCTGGGGGCGCAAGCGTCCATGTTTCTGTTTACAATTACAGGAATATTGAGTTGCTTTGCAGTCTCGAACGCTTCTAGTACGCTGCCCGGACCGAATTTATCTGAAGCCGCCTTGTTTTGCGACTTCTCGGTTTTATTAACGTCTCGAGAATTTGCGTCACCGCTGGTATTTTTTGTGTTTTCGGACTCGTTAGTAATTTCGAAGTTTGGTAAGTTTGCATCGGTGTTCGAGGGTTTTGAATCATCTTGAGACTTAGTTCGAGAATCAGTTTTCTGGTCTCTGGATACCTCGTCGAAAAACGGATTTGGAGTTTCCTGATTCTCTGCCTCTGCTTTATCAGTACCGTCAAATCTCTTGTCTTGAGTTTCAGACATCAGTTGCCCACCCCTGTAAATCGCCCGAGAATGGCAATTTATTTGAAGTGTGTGAAATTCTGGTTCCTCAAGACAGAAAACCTTAATGGATCCGATTTGTGTATCGTGGCTTTATTATTTCTAGTCAGTGGGCTTGAATCGGGTGGCGAAGTAGGTTTGCACTTTTGTGGCAGGCTTTGAAAAGTCCAAATAGCCCGGTCTAAAGTCCAGTTCTGGTCCGAAACCATCAGATTGCCCATAGAGGGTTACTTGAGGCATGGTCGAAAAGTAGCTATTTTTGCGCGACAATTCATTGGCTAACATCGTAAATGTCATCGGGTCCAGGGCTCGAAAACTATTTGCCAGAGACTTGCTAAATCCGACATTCGCTACGTGTGGGTCATGTTGTGCTAGTTTGACCTTGGCTAAGACATCGTCCTTCAAATCTGGTTGTTTTCGATACCAAATTTGACGCGCCCGACCAATCCGATTTCTTTATTGTGGCATCAACATGAGGATGGTTTTTACAAGAGTCTCTGGAGATTTTGCGCAGACGGTGCTGCCTTTTCCTGATTCGACAGTGGGGATGCGCACAAACATGGAGGTGGATGACCCACCATCTAGGTTGAGTGCTTCGGTACAGCCCAAGCGTTTGAGCAGTTCAGCCATGTCAGCCAGTGTGAGACCTGTTGATTCAGGGTCTTGACCCTTTCCTGCAACTGCCAGTATTAACGCATGTCCATCATCTGTGATACCAACAGCGGTGCGGGCGGCTGCTTTCCTTCCGCCGATGGCATCCACATAGCTTCCATCATTTTGTTTTCGAAGGAAGCCTTCTTCTTCGAGTGTAACTTGTGGCAGCAGCCGTGGTCCTGCCTGTAAGGAGTCGACGAGAATGGTGTTCTTTGGCAGTGGTTCAGAGTGTCTGGCTATCTGCAATTGATTTGGTTTGGCATCTTTTTTGCTTTTGGATTTCAGTATTCGCAATTCGCTGCGCTCAAATATCTGTGGCAAGAAAGCTTGTAATTTTGGGTTTCCAGTCAACGCTTTGTTGTTGTGTGGGTCAGCGATTAGCTTTCCCTCTTTGATGACATAACTTGCGCTTTCCCCGTCGTTGAGGTTGAAGTAACCGCCGTTGACGGCTGCGCTTGCGGACGAGCCTGTTGCGGTGTGGCTTGTAGTACTAGTTTTTTCTGATAACACAGGAACTAATCGCCACTTTCCATTTTTTATGTTCGCGACAACAAGATGCGCTGTGCTGCCATTAGGTAGAGAAAATTCGTAATAGTATGCGCCATTTATTGGCAGAAGATTCTTGGGATTACTCAGTTCATGCCATGACTTGATAGGTACATTGCTTGGAGACGTGGCGAAACTTTCCATTGGCGAATAAATTTGTATCGTGATTAATAGTGAAAAGAGAACGCTGCGTGTGATCGAAATTGGGGCAAAATTCATGGCATTGTCTAAGCTCCTTGGCTTGACTATAGCAGAGGCGACGATCAATTATGAATATAAGCTCCCAGATGAAATTTTTTATCTTGGGAATTGAACTTTTTCTTCTGGTTTGACGTCTTAGAATTGTGTTCCTATTTTATCGAGGTCGGCAAATGAATTTGCGAAAGATTCTGCCAGGTTTGCTGTTTGCATCGGTGCTTGCATCAAATGGTTTGGCAATGGCAGTTCCTATTACGGGCGCTCCTTCAAAGATGGTTGATGGGCAAGACGCTTTCGCTCGAATCACCAAATTGACTACCGAGATTCCCTGGTACACGACGTTTGACAATACGAGGCGGGCTGCCCAACAGCAGAATAAGCCTATATTTTTTATGCACATGCTAGGTCCGTTAAACGGAAAAACTTGAAGTGCTGGCAATAGCCTGAGGGACGTGTCCCTTTCCCAAGAGCCCGCGTTTTCTTACTTGAAGCAAAATTTCGTTTGCGGGGCGAAAGACATTGAGAATGAGCCTTACTGTGGCGTTTCCGGGCGGCATGCACCAGATGGAAAAGGCATAGTGACGACCAATGGTGCGGGGCCGCATAACTTGCAGCTTTTCATGATGGCTCCAGACGGAACTGTTTTGCATTGTTTGCCGGGGTATTGGGCACCTCAAGATCTAACTCGAGAACTTCAATTTGGTATGCAACTTCTTCGAATCTATCAGGACCCTCGTTTGACACAAGGGCAGAAGAATCGAATGTTCTCTCAGATGCACCTTGCTCACATTCAAGAGCATCCGCACGATATGGTAAAACGCAGTCGAATGCAGGGCTTTGATCAAAAGTATGAGGCGAAAACTCGTCCGTATCAGTCCGACACCGTATTGAATGCCAGTCTGGCCGTGCAGGCTTTGCAGGCGAATGACAATAAAATGTTGAATTCAGCCTTCAAAACCACAGATGTAATTATGCACGAGCGGCTGGCTCAACGCCCATTTGTGAAATATCAGGATTTTGATGTTGCTGCTTACACCGACTACGGCAGACAGAAATATGAGAAGCATGAAGACGATCGCGACATGAGTGGACAGCTCGTTAATAAACCTATGAAGCAGAAGAAAATGGCTCGCAGCAGCGGTGGAAATGGGGTTCAGTATTTTGGTAGGAATGCTCGCCGCATGCGTCGGATGCTGAGTTCGTTTTAGGCGAACCCCTGGACCTTTTGAATCTTCTCTTTGCTTGGCGGCTTTAGCAGCCTCTTAGGACGTTTGATGGCATTTAGTGACCTTGGGGCGGTGCTCTGAGGTCATCGATTCTCTGATCAAGACTATAATGGTGTTTTGTTCGCGAGTCTTTTATGGCGATTGAGCGCAGGCTTCCCATTTTTTTTGTTCTGATTCTGGCTCAGTTTGCGCTGGCAAGTGCTGCGTTCGCTGATGACGCTCTATCCAGAGGAATAGAACTGTACAATCGCAAACGTTTCAGCGATGCCCTTCAATTCTTTTCAAATTGGAAATCAGGTACAGAGCTTGAGTCAAAGCGCCTTTACTATTGCGCGCTTTGCTATATTCAAATGAGTCAGGCTGATAAAGCGACAGAGTTGTTTCGAAAGATAGAGACAAAATATAAAGGAACAGAAGCTGCTCAACTCGCGCACGGGTTTCTGATGCAGAATCTCGCAAAACCTAATGCTCTGACCCAAAACGAGGCTAGTGACCCGGTCGAATTCAGTATTCCCTTCAGGAGAACATCCAAAGGGCAAATGGCTGTGCAGGCTGATTTGCAAGGACGCGGCATGGAAATGATCTTCGACACAGGCGCGGAGGAATGTTTGTTCGGACGCAATCAGATTGAGTCGGCGAATTTGAAGGATGCCGATCGTGAACGAATGCCGCCACTAAATACGGTGTCTGGTCCTGTTCCTGTTTACAAACTCAACGCCGTTATTAAGCTTGGAAGCTTGAAACGGACTTTGCCGATAATGGTGCAAGATGCCGTAATGGAGTCACCTATTCTTGGGCAACCCTTTTTCAATGGCTATGATTGTTCGATTGATGGGCAGGCTGCTCTCATGCGATTCCACAGAACTGGTTCGACGCGTGGCACGTTTTTGGTTGATTCTTTTGCTGTTCCATTCGTTGCTGATGGAGACAAGATGATAGTCACAACCAGATTCAATGGACGCAACGTGGATATGTGTTTTGACTCAGGGTCTTTCGGAGTTTGTTTGAGCAAAGAACAGGCAGAGCAACTTCGCGTCAAGGTTGGTGATACACCACCAACGACGAGCACGCGAGGACCAAATGGAGCTTACGTGAATAGTTGGGACATGTTCGCTGACATCACCTTAGGCGATATTAGAAAACAACACTTTCCTATTCGCGTGATTGATTGCAAAACTGCATATCCGCTTCTTGGTCTCAACTTCTTTGGAGATCGCATCTACAAGATTGATCGCGAGAAGAAAGAGATACGCTTCGCTCGGTAGCGTTTCGCAGCTCATCGGCTCTTCAATTGAACTGGGAACTCTTTGGAATCTGCTATGTTTGCTGCAGGTACAGGGTGCTTACCTCGCCCCCAGTGTTTTTAGCTGGTTCTTCAGTGAGAACTTCGGATTTATTTCTTGCTGTGCGTCATTGTAAGGTCTTATCGTAAACCAGGATGTTTTATCCTCATTCTCAGCTTTTGCCTGCTGCTCTAAAACTCCGAGCACGCGTGATGCGCCAAAAGAAGCTGATGCGAGCACTATTTTCATTGGTTTTGTTATAGCCGAGCTGAGTATTGTAGGAACGATTAGCCCATCTATTGTGGCACGCCCGAGCGAATTAACGGGACTTTCTAAGCCCATCGCTTCGTCGACGTAGTGACCTGCAATCATGCTTGCTGCACTCAATGCTACTCCCGAGTTGAATTCGTTCAGGACATTCGCTTTGCTTGTTAGTTTTGGAATTTGAACCTTGAGTCTGGCTAACTCAGTCTGTTGTGCGTTTAGTTTACTCGTGATTTCGGTCAAATTATGTTGCGCTTTTATTTCTGCTAATTGCGTGCGTTCAACGCCATGAAGCATGTTTGCTTCGCGTGTTCCCTCCTCGAACAGTTTTATTGATTTTTCTACTTCCATTGCCGAGCCTACGTAATCACTAGCCTTTCGACCGTTGAGCCCCAGCATTTTTACTTCGTGACCGTGAGGATACTTAGTTCTGTCACCCCAGAGAAAATCTTTGCGAGCCTTCACTAAGGAGTCAGTCTTTTCTGCAGGTGAATTGAACTTGGTCCATATATAGGATCGATTTACTTCTGAAGCTTCTTTTAAAGCCGTATTCAAATTCGTCTGTGTTCCGTGAAGCTCATCTACTGCTCTTTCTTCGAGTGTTTTTAGTAGTCCGACGTTGAGTTGGGTTTGCGCAAGGCTCTTCGCAAATGAGCCTTCTCGAAATATGTCAGGATTCGCTTCGGGATTCAATAGCGCTAATTTGGTGTTATATGCATCGTTCATCGAAATACTTGCTCGGATTGTGCCGGTCGATGCTGTCATGCCTATAACAGTGCTAAGAGGTATGATCTTTAGCTCGAAAGGATCGCTCTGTCCCGAGCGGCTCTCGCTCTTGCCAATTTTTTCCTTCTTGCCGTTGTTCTCTTGCAACAGGCTCAGGGCATCTAAGCTTGGTGAGGAATCGACTCTGCTCTCACCAGTCTCATTAGCATCGTTGCGACTTAGCTCTAGCTTCGTGATAGTTTCGTTCATTTGTTAATTGACCTCGGCATGAATATCAATGCGAGCCCAATATCAACCAATCCGACTTGAGTATGTTGAATAATTTGATTTGCAGCAATACGTGATCATATCCGGTTTTGAGGGGCCAGTAAGTCTTTTAGAAGGAGTCCTCGCTAAGGAGCCTTAGCTCATGTTCTATTTAATTGTGAAGATGGTAGACTCGTGTAAATGTGCAGGAGTGCTTTTGATTGCGCTGGCCAAGTCCACAAGACTATCGTGAGGCAATACAGACCTTAGCTACGTCAGTTGGCGATGAAGAATTGCGGGCAGGCGAGATTGAGCTGGACCCTTTGCAGTTGCCGCTGGTTAACAGTGGGCAGTACGCCGCGGTATTTAAGATTATTGGCGGTAAACGAAATGCCTGGGCAGTGCGCTGCTTCTTGCATAACTTTCCAGATCGACAAGAGCGGTACAAAAAGATTTCTCAGTTTGTCCTGAAGGATGATCTGGAATACACCGTAGATTTTGAACTTCTGGATAAGGGAATTCTCGTTGGAAGCGATTGGTTTCCGCTTTTGAAGATGGAGTATGTGTCTGGTATCTCCCTGGGGAGATATGTCCGCGAGAATATAAAAGATGCTGCAAAGTTGCGTGATTTGCTCCACAAGTTTAGGAGCATGATGACTGCACTGCGAAACAATGGTATCGCCCATGGTGATTTGCAGCATGACAATGTTGTGGTTACTGATAATGGTTCCCTGAGGCTGATTGATTACGATGGCATGTACGTGCCAGACTTGAAAGGATGGCATAGCAATGAACTGGGGCATAGAAACTACCAACACCCGCAAAGAACAGAGCTTGATTTTGGTCCGGAGCTGGACAATTTTTCGGCATGGTTGATATGCGGTGCGCTAGATTGCCTTATTTCTGAGCCGAAGGTTCACGAAAAATTTTTGGCGAACGACGAGTCGTTCTTTCTTAGCCGGGAAGATTTTATTTCTGCAGATTCTTCAAAGGTGCTTCATGACCTCGAAGACATGGGTGGCAAGTGCAAAGAGTTCTCGCGTCAAATTAGAACTCTTGTGCGGCATAACTGTTCGGGGCTTCCATATCTGAATGAAAGGCTTGAAATTGATAAGTCACTCAAAAGCATTACGCCGCTCAAGCTGCCAGCGGCTCTGTCGAAGAGGACTGAAATCGCGACAGGCTGGCTAGAGGAAGCTCTCATTACTAAACCTGGCTCTAGCAACCTGCCAATTTATTCTCACGATGATTTGAAGTATTCGAAAGGGGAACTTAATTGCTTTCCGGGTAAGCTTCTGGGCACTGTGTTTGTGCGGTCGAGTTCTTCTGATGCGGCGGGTAAGCAAGAGTTTCTACAGAAGATGGGTGAGAATCTGCTTGCAGGCGAAACAATTCTTTGGAGTGGTGGAATAAACCCTATGAAGCTATCATCTGGGCAACAGAGCTTTCGAGCCAGTGGTTCCCTGCACCTGGCTGTTGCCTTGGCGATAGTTTTTGTGAGTCTGGCGTTAGCAATTGTTACTATGTTTCCAGGCTTTTTTATCTTGGGTATTGCTGGTTTTGCAATTGTTCTGGGCGGTTCGACAGGCAACAACTCATCGGGCGAACACAAGATTTATGTCCTTACGGAAAAAAACTTGAAAATTGGGTTTCGAACGAATTACAAACCAACTGACTCTGAAACTCTTGAGGCTGATCTTGTGAGTATTGATATTCCGTTGAGACAAATCAAGATTGCTCTCTTCTACAAAGGAAGTGAGAAGCTTGAAGAGCGCGTTCAACTTCGGGTTGAAGTTCCAAGCAAAGACTATAAAACTACGGAAATTCGTTCACTTTGGTTACATGGCTTTACGGTTAAAGAACGCCTTGCGCTGTTGACGAGATTGAGAAGTTTAGGAGTGCAGTGTTCTGTTCCTTCCTGAGTAGTCGTTTTAGGCTTGTTCCTCTTCCGTGCCAAGTTCTATTTTCGCTCTGTCCGCAAGAAAAAAGGACTGGGTGATATCTGCGCACTTTGACAGGTCATTCTGTTGGCGAAATTTGAGATACTTGTATGCATTGAAAGGAGGAACACCCTTTGCGCTGGCCTAGCCCACAAGATTATCGAGAAGCAATTCAGATTCAGTCAGTTTCTATCGGAGATGAAGAACTTCGAAATGGAGAGCTGTTGCTCGATGCATTGCAGTTGCCTCTCGTTAATAGTGGGCAGTATGCGGCTGTTTTCAAAATATTGGGAGGCGAGAAGTCCTGGGCAGTGCGCTGCTTCTTGCATAACTTTCCAGATCGACAAGAGCGGTACAAAAAGATTTCTCAGTTTGTACTGAAGGATGATCTGGAATACACCGTAGATTTTGAACTTCTAGATAAGGGAATTCTCGTTGGAAGCGATTGGTTTCCGTTGTTGAAGATGGAGTACGTGTCAGGTTTGTCCTTCGGTCGTTATGTTCGTGAGAATATTAAGAATGGCGAGAAATTAGCTAATTTACTTGAGCAGTTCAAAGCAATGATGCAGGCGCTGAAAGAAAATGGTATCGCCCATGGTGATTTGCAGCATGACAATGTTGTAGTTACTGATGATGGTTCTCTTAGGCTGATTGATTACGACGGAATGTTCGTGCCAGACCTAAAAGGATGGCATAGCAATGAACTGGGGCATAGAAACTACCAACACCCGCAAAGAACAGAGCTTGATTTTGGTCCGGAGCTGGACAATTTTTCGGCATGGTTGATATGCGGTGCGCTAGATTGCCTTATTGCTGACCCGCGTTCGCATGGAACGTTTATTGCTAATGAAGAAGCATTCTTTCTCACCCGAGAGGATTTTATTTCTTCCGACTCATCGAACAACCTTCATGAGCTTGAGTCTCTTGGTGGGCGATGTAAGGAGTTTTCGAAGCAGATTCGAACTCTAGTACGGCAGCCCTGTTCTGCGTTGCCTTTCCTCGGGCAAAAACTCGAGATTGAAAGGTCTTTGCGAGCAGTTAATACACGAAAGTTGCCTTTGCCTGCTAGCAAAAAGAATGAGATCGATTCTGTATCGTCGTCGAGAGCTGTCATTCGTATTGCTCCGTCCGATCTTCCAAATTATTCAATTGAGCAATTGAAGTACTCAATGGGTGACCTGGAAAGCTTTCCAGGCGCCGTGGTCGGTCAGTTTACTGTGTCTACTACGTCGGACCGCGCAAACAAGCAAGAGTTTATCAAGAAAATCACTGAGAATTTCCATGCGGGCGAAACTTTGCTCTGGACTGGAGGACTCAGTCCTGTAAAACTTTCAACTGGTCGGCAGAACTTTAACAGCAGTTTCTTGGTGTACACGTACATATGGCCCATTTTATTTGCTTGTTGTTTTGGGCTCACTGTTTTTACTCATGTTCCAGTGTTTATGATGTTCGGAGTGGTTGCTATGCTGTTAGCTATAACAGGTTTCTCTGGAGATTCCTCAGGCGAGCAGCAGGTTTATGTTCTCACGGAAAAGAATTTGAAAATTGGCATTCGCTCAGGCTTTAGGTTGGTTGAGACTCCTAAAATGGCATGGGAGGCTGATATGATATGTGTTGATGTGCCGTTGAAGCAGGTGAAGCTTGCGCGCTTCCATAAGGGTAGCGAGAGTTTAGAAGAGAGGGTAGAACTTCGAGTAGAAGTTCCATCAAAAGATTACAAGGCGACTAAACTTCGTTCTCTTTGGCTTCATGGGTTTACTACAAAAGAAAGACAGGCTCTTTTGACGAGATTGCGAAGTCTTGGTGTCCAGTGTTTCATCCCTTCCTGAGTACTCGTTTTAGGCTTGTTCTCCTGGGGTGTCAAAAACTGTCCAAAGAAAATGCGTTTTGCTTGCATGGTTTCACGCAGGCAGAGCGCCGTGCCCTTTTGACGAGGCTGCGTAGCCTGGGTGTGCAGTGCTCTGAAGACCGCGCCTGATTTTTCGCGTCCCAGGATTCTCCAAAAAAAACTGGTATTTACCAACAATAAACCTGGTTTCACTAAAAGAGGCTCCTCGAGCAATAGCTTCGGCGAGCAAGACTCGATGCTGCCAAGATGGCGGCGATCCCAGGATTATGGTGGCAGTTCTCTTCCAAAGAATCTATAATCGGCAAGGAAACTTTCCTACTTTGCTTGGTCAGAGCGATTATGCAGAACAATATACTCGCTATTGCTGCCATTTTTTCAGGCGTGTTGGGGGCATATGCAATTCTCTTCCTTGAGCTACTCGGCATAGGAATGTCCGTCACAATGAATGGCAGCGATCCAAATTTGCCGGTTCATCCCGCTGCATCTATCACATACCCTGGCTTTGGCATTGGGGCGCTAATCATTTTTCTAGCGTGCTTGCTGTATGACAAAAGTGGTTTTCTTATGAGGACCTTCTTCTTTATGTTGCTCAGTATTGGAGTCGTTGTGATTCTCGTGCCTCTTGTCCGTTGGATACATCTAGGTCCAGAGCTGTATAAGTGGATGGAAAGCGTTTACTCCACTACCCGCACCGGGCTCTGATCTGCTCATCTCTCACTTAGCTTTGTCAGAGTGCTTATGCCATTTGTCCGTTGGATACACCTCGGGCCAGAGCTTTATAAATGGCTTGAGCATCTTTACTCCATTAGCCGATCTGGGATGTGACCTTCTCGATCAGCAGTTCACTTAATAGAAGTAAGGTGTTTTCTTTGTCCAGGGATCTGTCTTGTACTTTGTATGCAAAATGCTGAAAGCTTGTTTAGAGAAAGCTTTCGTTGCGTCATCAGTACTTCCGTAATGTGTTGCGCTTACCAGGAAGTGAAGTGCCTCGGGAACGCGTGCATCTGTTGGGTGAGCCTTTGCAAATGGAAGGACGACCTTAGCGAAGTAGTTTGGTGCTGCTTCAACTTTGCTAAGTTTTCCGAGTTGTGCCTTCAGCTCAGCCTTTTGCGCAGCTGTAAGAAAGGCGGGCTCAATATTGGTGTCGTCTGCGCTTGAATCTTCGCTGTCGCTGTTGCTTGCCTCGTTGATAGGTGGTGCGCCCCACCACCATCCGCTTGCATCACCGAACGCATCTTCTGGCTCGCTGCCTGACGATGCGGTGGGTTGTGCTGAGGAAAAATGCAGCATCAGATTTACTGCGGAGAATTTCTTATCTTCAGGAGTTGCAGCTGCCAGATATGCATCAACGTATTTTGTTTTTGCTTTGTTGAGAGCTTTAACGATTGGAGCTAAGTCCTTGGCTGTGTTGTCATCTCCAAGCAAGACTGCACGTACCCAGCTAGTCCATGCAAGGTTGTTGCGCAGAGGTGCGGGGATCGATGTATTGCTCGAAAGTTGTTTTAGAGCGCTCATTGGTAGTTTTGATATGAGCATATTGCCTGTTGCTGTGGTGAACAGCGGATCTTCCTTTTTGATTTTTCCAGATTTGACGATTTCATCCATATCATCTGGAACCTGTTCGGTGCCACCGTTAGAGCAGTTTGATAGAGGCGTCTGTACTCCGAACTTTGCAATATCGCCCAGGTTTTGTGCCAGCACTAAGCGCTGAGTCTTGAATTTGTTGAGTGTCCCTAGAGGTATATCTGCTGGTGGATTCGCAAGTAGCTTATCTAGGTCTGCTCTGACTTTTGCACCTTTTCCTTGAGCCATGCCAATTCGGTTTGCATGATAGAGCAAAGTCCATTTCGCGGGGCTGTTTTCGTGTTTTGCCGCTTCGGCAAGAATGGCATTGGCGTTGGGGTCTTTCTCGTCTATTGATGCAATAGCTGCCACAAGCCAGGGCAGAGATTTTGTTTGCTTCCATTTATCAACAGCGTGATGCTTCGCCTCATCGTCATTGGCTTGAAAGCACATTATCCAGTCGATAAGCTCAGGTTGTTTTAGTGACGCTGGCAAAGATGCATACTTAACTTCTTGCCCTCCGTCATCTCCTCCGAGCAACACATCTATTGTTTTTGTGAACTCTGCTATGTTGGTCTTGCTGATTTTTTCTTTTGCTAGTTCTTGCAAGTGCTGTTCTGGAGTCAATCTAACAGCAATATAGCTTTGAAGTTCTTTCATGTCTGAAGACAGATCGGAAAGTTTGGGATCCACGATGATCTTTTTCAGCATCTCAGACGCTTGTTCCAGCATGCTTTTGTTTACTGTTTTTCCCAGCGTTGCGTGCCTGATGACAGAACGCACAGCTAGATATCCAGCGACGTGATTCCATGGAGATGCTGCGTCTGCTGCAATTGCCTGGAATTCTTTTGCTGCAGCATCATAGTTTTGAGCGTAGAAGTTTGCTGCCGCTATCTGGTAGGCTCGATCTTGTCTCAGGGCTGCGTCAGCAGTTGCTGGCAGTGGCTCGGGGATGGCTGCAGCTGGCATTTTGTCGCTGTATGGCGCGTTGCCGCAATTGGAAAATACTTTGTCTTGTGCTGCAACCCAGTCTTTAACACCTTGTGCGCTGGCACCGTATTTGGTGACCAGGTTTTGCAGGGTCTTTATTGCGGTTTGAAACGCCGAAGGCTGGCAGTTGCAAAACATGGTCCACGATTCTTCTTTGCTTATCGAACGGTCTGGGTAAATGTCAGCGGCCTTCGCAATTCCTGGCACTGCTGAACGCGCTTTTATCCATGAGGACGGATCTGTTGTGCCTGTAAAATCTCCCTGTGACAGTCTGTCGTACCACAGTGACACTACTTCTTTCTGCTCTTCTGCGCTGAGTGGTGCATCAGAGAGATATTTGTACGCTACAAGCAAATATGAACGGGCATAAGTGTTTTGCAGAATTCCCAGTTTGCCTTCAGCATAAGACTTCATTGGCAAGTCAGGGTGAGTAGTGAAGGTAAAGTAGTTTTCGCTGGCGAATGCACATGCCATTACGGGCAATGTCTGCGCTGTGAGTGTGCTAAACAATAATGCGCTTGCTAGTGCCGCTTTGATTACTTTTCTCATGGTTCTCCCAGAAGTTTCCTAACTGCCTGAAGTTTTCTCTCGTTCCACGCTGTTTTGCTGAACACAAAAATGCGCACTGGTATTTTACGCTCTTTGACAAGCGGAATCATGATTCCGTTAACCTCTGCATCTTCGATGGATATTCCGAGTGATTTGCAGCAACCATCGACCAGGAAAGTCTTGTGTGTTTTGAAGTAATAGAGAATTTTCGAACGTTCCTGGCCAAGGCTAAACATCATTGGCACAGATTCATCAACTGGTAGGTCTTTGATCCAGCTGTCGAAAAGGCACCATGAGGCAAGGGCTGTGATAGAAAGGGGAACGGTGCTCAGCTCTTCCTTCACTCGTTTTACTAATTTTCTATAGAATTCGCGTTCTGTAACTCGTGCATCAAAGTCTATCTGAATCTCTGCCGTGTTTGGGCGATGCGCTATTTGCTCGATTACTTTCAGCAGTGATTCGATTTGCTCAGCGCTTAATTTAGGAGAATTTTTAAGGTCAACGTCAATTCTAATTGTGGGAATAAGTTGCGTGTTTTCTGGCAAGCTCAACGTCTGATTGCGCCAGTGATAGATGACTTTGTCTTCGCTTAAAAGCGCTCTGCAGGCTAGGTATGCAACTCCGAATTCCTTTGGGTTTAGAAATTGCAGATGTTCTGGTCTTTGCCACGCCCATATAACTTTGTTCGGCAAAGTTGCCTTTTGCTCCGCCCCCAGAGCCGATGGTACTGCTATGAGAACCAGGACTAAAGCTGAAATCAATCGCTTCATTTTGGTTCGGATTCCGTTTTAGGTAGCAATGATTTTGACAAAGTCACCTCACGCCATAAATTTGTCTCTTTTATCATAGAGGCTAATTTCACCACTGTCTGAACGTCGCATAAGAACTGGATCTATCATTTTTCACCTACTTTTCAATGAGGAGCTTCCGAGCTTCTTCTACAATTCGCTTGATTGTTTCTTCTGTTTGCCCTGTACGTTTTAAGTAGCTATCCCAAGCGCTGTTATATAGTTTTATGGCGTTTTGATCAAACTTGTTGAAGCCTTGCATTATACCCATTGGCGCAGCTTCTTATGAAGCTCGAAGACGCCACCTTGAGCCAAGAATTTTTATTCCTGACAGAAAAGAGGAGCAGTCGCCTGCTCCTCTTTTGCTTACTTATATGATGGATTAGTCAGCGAGGTTGACCCAAACACTCTTGATGTTGGTGTACAACTCGATGGAGTGTTTTCCGAGTTCGCGTCCGTAGCCGCTCATTTTGTATCCGCCGAATGGCATTTGTGGGTCGAACATGTTGTAGCAGTTTACCCAGATTGTGCCGGCTTTGATGTGTGAAGCGAACTTGTGCGCTTTCTTCACGTCTTGGGTCCAGACAGCTCCAGAAAGTCCGAATTGAACTTTGTTGGCTTCCTCAGCGACTTGTTCCATATTGCTGAATGGAATTACTGAGAGAACTGGTCCGAAGATTTCTTCTTGAGCGATTTGCATTGTGTTGCTAACGCCATCGAAGATTGTTGGTTTGACGAAGTAGCCCTTAGCTAACTCGCCATCTTTGTAGCTTTCGCCACCACAAACCAACTTAGCGCCTTCCTTCTTACCGATTTCGCAGTAGTTGAGGATGCGTTGCTGCTGGTCTCTGGAGACCTGTGGTCCGATTTGGGTGTTTTCGTCGAGACCGTTGCCTTGCTTCATTTTACTTACGCGCTCTGTAAGCTTGGTCATGAATTCGTCATGGATGCCTTTTTCCAGGAAGAGGCGGCTGCCTGCGCAACAAACTTGACCCTGGTTGAAGAAGATGCCCATGATTGCGCCCTTAACAGCAGCATCAATGTCAGCGTCAGCGAAGACGATGTTTGGTGCCTTGCCGCCGAGTTCTAGCGAGACGCGCTTCAGGTTGCCCAACGAAGCTTCGACAATTTTCTTGCCTGTCTTATCTTCGCCAGTGAAGGCTACTTTATCGATGTCCATGTGCTCGGAGATTGCAGAACCTGCTGCGTTTGGTCCGAAACCTGTGATGATGTTCAATACGCCATCTGGAATGCCGACTTCACAAGCCAATTCGCCGAGGCGAAGGGCGGTGAGAGGGGTCTGTTCTGCTGGCTTGAGTATTACTGCGTTGCCGCAAGCAAGTGCTGGACCGAGCTTCCATGCTGCCATGAGCAAGGGGAAGTTCCAGGGAATGATTTGTCCAACGACGCCGACTGGCTCACGAAGCGTGTAGGTGAAGAAATCATTGTTGACGTTGGTTGTTTCGCCTTCCAGTTTTGTAACCCAACCAGCGTAGTAGCGGAAGGTTTCAACTGTCTGAACTACATCAACGTAACGCGATTCTCTAATCGGTTTGCCGTTATCGAGGGTTTCCAATTGTGCGAACTCATCAGCGCGCTTTTCGATTTCGTCAGCGAGCTTGTAGAGCAGTCTGGCGCGGTGAGCAGCAGACATTTTGCGCCAAGGACCGTCTTCAACTGCTTTGCGAGCAGCCTTTACAGCCTTGTCTACGTCTGCTTTGCTTCCCTCTGCAACTTTGGACAGAACTTCTTCTGTTGCTGGGTTGGTGGTTTCAAAGGTTTTGCCTGATTCAGCAGCTACCCATTTACCATCGATGAGAAGCTTCTTTTCCTGTTTTAGCCACTCTTCGCAAAGCAGTTTCTTTTCTTGTACTACAGCCATGTATGACCCTCCGGCTATCTTGGAACAACGCGGTCCGGATTCAGGAGATCGGCTCCTGATGCGATGGGTCCAAGATTAGCACCTAAACATTGGCAACGCATATACTCTAAGGTTTATTTAGGTTTCCTTTTCTATGCAAAATTTGCTCCTATTAGCAGTTTCGTTTATGCTTTAGTTTATGGAATCACGTCGGGATTACTATCAATTCATCTGCCTGTCTACAGTCGCGATAATGCTGCTGGGAACAGGCGCTACCGCTGCTGAAAAGCCCAGCTACGCCAAAAAGATGCAGCTGGGACAGCTACTCTACTTCAACGGAAACGTTGATCACGCTATCAAAGCGTTTAAGTATGCGGCTTCCCTGAAGCCTGATGCTTTCGAACCGCACCTCAACCTCGTCAATATCTATGTGCAAAAGCAAGACCTTAATGCGGCTATTGAAGAATGCCGAGAGGGCTTGAAAATAAAGCCTACGCACAGGGACATGCACTTGATTCTGGGAAATCTCCTGCGAACGCAGGCTGGAAGCAAGGAAGCTGGCTCCACAGAGCAGAAGGCGATGCTGGACGAGGCTAAGAAAGAGCTAAACACAGCCAAGGAAATGGGTGCCAACGAAGCCATGATAAACAGCACCCTGTCGGTGTTGCATGTTCAAACTGGTGACCTGGACAAAGCAATGGAGCACGCAAATGCTGCTCTGGACAAAAACAACAAGAATCCTGACGTTCACTTAATTAAAGGCGTTTTGCACTTCAAAAAGGGCGAGAAAGAGCAGGCTATGAAAGAGCTTGACACTGCCATCGAACAGAAAGGTAAAAACGCGGAAGCCCGAAGCACCAAAGCAGACATGATGTTTAGCGCTGGTAAGGTTGATGAGGCGCTGGAAGAGTACAAGAAGGCGCTGTCTGATGATGAGCGCTACAATCAGGCTCGCATGGGCATCATCAATATATTGATCTCGAAGCAAAAATGGTCGGAAGCACTTGATCATCTGACTAAAGCTAATGAAGTGCGGCCTGATGATGCCAATGTGCTGTATTCGTTGGGAATTTGCCACGAGAAATCGGGAAATGTGCCAGCTGCCATTCAAAAGTTCAATGAAGGCGTGATGGTTGATACTAACCCGCAAACGAAAAACCAAATCATCATGCACATGCGGGAATTGCAGCAAGCGAACTTTCTGCCGATTCAGAACTTCAGTCCGATTGGTGGTGGTGGCGGCGGTGGCTTGGGTCCTGGTTCAGGGCTCTTTGGTGCTGGGTCTGGTTTCTTGCAGCAAGATATGCGCGATCTTATCAAGATCAAAGCGCCTCCTGGCGAGACAAGCAAGGAAGAAAAAAAGGCAAACAAATAAGCGCAAACTTTGATGCTTGCGTGAAATCTGTTGCGAAGGCAGGCGTCGTTGTGCGGAGCTAGCGATGAGAGTCAATTTGATGAGAATGCCTCTTCGTCGTTGCGATTATTTGCCTGCGCAAAAATCAGAGATGGTGTACGCCGAAATTATTGATGAGATTAGTTCTCAGGACTATCTCGATTTGATCAACCTGCGCTGGCGGCGCTTTGGTTACTTTCTTTTTCGTCCAGAGTGTCCCAGCTGTAACGCGTGCCAACCCATTCGCGTACCGGTACGAGAGTACAAGCCTAATCGCAGTCAACGGAGAATCATGAAGCAGAACGCTGATGAACTGCGGCTTGTAGTTGGCGAACCCATCATCGATGAGGCGCGCATAAAGCTTTATGTTGATCACCACCAACATCATGCTGGAACCCGAGGCTGGCATCCAGTCAAAGAGAGCGAGGAATCGACTGTTCAGAGTATTCTGCAGTTTATTGTGAGTCCACTTCCGGTTCAGGAATGGGCTTACTATCTGGGTGATGAACTGCTCGCAATTGCATACGTGGACCAATTGCCTGATGGGTTTTCTGGTATTTACTTTTATCACTCACCGCAACATCGTGACCGCTCGCTAGGAAATTGGATTTGTATTTCAATGATTGAGCGCGCTCGCGAGCTGGGTTTCGATTACATTTATTTCGGCTATTACATCGCCGGAAACATCTCGATGGAATACAAAGCCGCGTTTACTCCCAATGAAATATTGCATGAAGATGGCGAATGGAAGCCTTTTAGGTCTTAGTAGTGTCTCCGCCTCGTTGGGATGTTGAATAAAGTGACCAGGCGATGCTACCTAATTGTTGAAACTCTGTCAGAGATGTACATGATTTTGCTATGGTTTATGGTGCTGCTGCAAGGGAGTTCAAGTTTTGGACGAGTTGTTTTTGCGTTTTGCATATTCGCTAAACGTCTTCATTTTGATTCCTGTTCTATACTTTATGTTTTCAGACGTCGAAGGACGTCCCCTTCGAGCCTTTCAGTCAACGGTTGCCAACTCTGATGGGCTCAGGTTGCTGGTGGCTTCACTTTGGTCTTCCATTCTTATCTTGTCGCTGTTCGGATTGCTACTTCCCAGGTTTTGTTTGCCGGTATTGATTTTGCAAGTCTTATACAAGGCAATCTATTGCGCATCTTATCTGGGTCCGCGTGCGAAATTGCTGGGCACTGCAAAAATTCCTATCGGTCTTGCAGTCTCGTTCATTTTTATTGTATTGGTTTATCCCTGGATAATTGCCTACAGCATATGTTCTGTAGCGCGATAGAGGTTTGCTCAGGGCTTTGGCTTTTCGCGTGCTTTCTCATCAAAAACAAAATACTGACCGTTAAAGCGATATGTGAGAAACCGCCCAGTCGCGCCGCCGTCTTTCACAGTAATTGGAATTAGCAAAGTCTTGTTTTGATCTTTGAAATTGATCAGTCCGTTATCGTTCCACTCAACTTCAATTGCAGGCACGCTGATGCTCTTGAGCGTTTTTGTTTTTGTTTTGAAAAAGGGTACTTCGATCAATTTATCACCTTCAATAGAGTAAGCGGTGATGCCGTCACTGTGGTCTTGATTTGAGAAAATTGAGCGGTAGGTCGGCATGTATACAGGCTTGCTGCTGCTTGTTACTACGCTATGAAGGTCGTGGTAAAAGTAACCTGTAGCCAAATCGCCCTCCTCTTTTGCAGGAGGATTCAAATCTCGATATGCTGCTGCTTTACTCGTTTTGAACTGTACGAAGTCTCGGTAGAAATGCATGGTGCCACCAGTTTGGGTGTCCCACGAGTAGAAACAAACTTTGCCATCCGCTGAGCTTAGCTTGGTGAGTCCAGCTTCTTTTGATTTGGGAAGTGACGCGCTAAGCAGCTTTGGGTCGCTCATTGCTGCTTTAATAGCAGTGATGAACAGCTGATTTGTTGAAGCGACCTTGTCAGAGTCTCCTGCTCCAGCTTGCTCGCTGAGCTTGCTCAAGAGCTTCGCGAGCATGTTATCTAGTTCGCTAATGCTCTGTTGTTTGCCGCTTGCAGGAGCTGCTTGAGCGCCTGTACAGGGCAGCATAATTGCTAATGACAGTAAGAGCACTATTCTCTTTTTCATTGTATTCAACTCCGATTTTCTAAGTCTAATAGTTTGATCGCATGAGGATTCAACGGTGGCAAGAGTGAGTTCTTTTTTCATTCAGCGTTCTTGCTAGCTAGCAAACCTGATCAAATAAAAGGGAATGCCGTTTGGCATTCCCTCAAGAATTTTATGCGAATTTCGGGCGCAGTTCCGGCGGTGGTTCACCTGAATCTCCACCAGGCAGCTCGATTGAAATCGCGCCACCATCGAGGCTCTCACCGATAGCGGGAGGGCTCGTTGGTTTGTCATTCTTATCATCATCGGGAGTTTCCCAACCCTTTGATTGATTTACGCGCTTCACGATTGCAGAGAATTCGTCTCTGTCTAGTGTTTCTTTTTCGAGAAGCACTTTTACGATTTCGTGCATGTGATCTTCGTATTTGAAGAGCAGCTCTTTTACCATGTCGTAGCGTTCAACAATGATGCGTTTTACTTCGTCATCGATAAGTTCAGCAACGCGCTCTCCATAATCACGCTCGTGACCAAAATCACGACCGAGGAATACGTGTTCGTTGCGCTTGCCGAAAGTCATCGGACCAAGTCGTTCGCTCATACCAAACTCTGTCACCATGCGGCGAGCAAGCTTGGTTGCTTTTTCCAGGTCGTTCTGCGCACCAGTGGTGATTTTTTCTTCGCCGTAAATGATTTCTTCTGCGAGTCGTCCACCAAGGCAAACTCCGATTTGGTCGAGAATTTGTGCTTTGGTCACGCTGAGAAGCTCTTCTTCAGGCAAGTACATTGTCAGACCTAGTGCGAAACCTCTCGGTATGATTGTTACTTTGTGCAGAGGATGCGCATCCTCAAGAAGTTCACACATCAGTGCGTGCCCAACTTCGTGATAAGCAGTCATCTGCTTTTCTTTCTCTGGCATGATGCGGCTGCGCTTTTCGGGTCCAGCGATGACCTTGTCGATAGCCACTTCGAGGTCGTTCATTTCAATTTCTCGCTTGTCTGCACGAGCAGCAATCAATGCTGCTTCGTTCAACAAGTTTGAAAGATCTGCGCCGGTGAAACCTGGAGTTCTACGTGCCAGAGTTTTGAGTTCAACATTTTTTGCCAACGGTTTGCCGCGTCCGTGAACTTTCAAAATCTGTTCACGACCAACAACGTCTGGCGGATCAAGAACTACCTGACGGTCGAATCTGCCTGGACGCAAGAGGGCTGAGTCGAGGATGTCTGGTCTGTTTGTTGCTGCAACCACAATGATGCCTGTGGTGCCTTCGAAACCATCCATTTCTACTAGCAATTGGTTCAGTGTTTGTTCACGTTCATCGTGACCGCCACCTAGACCTGCTCCACGCTGTCTTCCAACTGCGTCGATTTCATCGACGAATACGATACATGGTGCATGTTTTTTCGCCTGGTCAAACAAGTCACGCACACGTGACGCGCCAACACCAACGAACATTTCAACAAAGTCTGAACCTGAGATGCTGAAAAACGGAACGCCAGCTTCTCCAGCTACCGCTTTCGCCATTAGAGTTTTACCAGTACCTGGAGCGCCCACCAGGAGTACTCCTCTTGGGATGCGGGCTCCGAGGGCTTGGAACTTCTCTGGGTTTTTCAAGAAATCGACAATTTCCTGGAGTTCTTGCTTGGCTTCATCAATACCAGCAACGTCCTGGAACGTGACCTTAACTTTATTGTCAAGCATGAGCTTGGCACGGCTTCTACCAAAGCTTAGAGCCTGGTTGCCGCCGCTCTGAGCACTTCGGAACATAAATAGGAATCCGACGAGCAGCAGAATAGGTAGAAAGAACGAGCTAATCATGCTGAACCAGAAGCTGCTCTTGTCATCCGGCTTTGTTTCGAATGGAATGCCCGCCTGGTTAATCAGGTCGACAAATTTTTCGGTGTAAGCGGGAGGAACAACCACCGAGACCATCGAACTTGCTCCAGCCAGTTTGATGTGGAACGAAGAGTCGTTTGTGATGCACTCAATTTTCGATATTTTCTCAGTCTTGTTTTTTGGTGGAAGATCTTTCGCTTCCTCTAACATCGCCACAACTTCTGAGAACAGTAGTTGTTTTGGAGGATTCGTCGCTTGATTGAGCGAGAACACGAAGACCAGAAGCACCAGAAGCAAGAAGAAAACGGCGCCTGTTGTTCCGTACTTCCGCATTTTTGTACCCCGCGACCTGACAAATTAGTAATACCAGATTATAGCATTAGTCGCCACTAAGCCATTTGCCTTAATCTGTAAGCCTTTTCGGTCTTTGAAGCCTAGAAATAAAACTCTGAATCGACCGGCTCTAACTGGGTTATACCCCGTTTCAAACAATGTCGACTAACATATGGAACCCTCATCGGGACTGAGTCTCATTAGGGAAACTCTGTGCGTAGCTTTTTCGCCGATAGCAACCCGTTGACTGATTCCGCATCCCGGCACCCAGATGACCTCTTGCTCGTTGGCAAGAACCAGCACCCTACCGCCAAAACTTAATGTTTTTGTGGACTTGTGTGTATGCAAAAACTTTTTCAATCTGACCATACAATTCATTCCGAGTGGCTGGATTTGGTCTCCGGCTTCTCTCAACCTGATTTGCAATGCGCCAACTTTGCTTAAATCCACTATGGCTTCGTGCTCTTGAGAACCCGGGAATTTTATTTCTGCGACTGATTTATCAAGCTTTTCTACCTTTAGAACAAGTCCCAAGTTGTGCAGAAACGTCAGACCTTCATCTTTGACATCAACAGAAAGCTCTCCAAATAGAACCTGGTCAACTGGCTTGTCAAGGCGGTTGAGCCACTCAATTTCTCCATTCGATATTCGAAGTTCCCAATGTTCATTCAGTGAAATTGCACCGCTTCCGTCTAGGTCTATCATTTCCAGGGCTGATTCGATGGTTGCGAAGTCGCATTCAATTTTCCGTGAGCGAAGCGCATCTCGGAGGACTCGCCTCCGGAGTGACAAGGGAAGCTCATTGAATTTGTCTATTGTCCAGACATTTGCGTTTCCGTTTTCCATTAGCTCATAACCCGCATCCTGGCTAAGTCCTGCCAGTAACGTTTCATCAGCTTCGATCACTTTTCTGAGTTGATTTGCATGCTGACGAAACCCGGGAAATTTTTTCTCGATTAGAGGAACGATGCGATGCCTGATGTAATTGCGAGAATAGCCATCGTCGTTGTTGCTGCTGTCTTTTCTTGCAAGCACGTTTCGTCGTTGCAAATATGATTCGCAATCTGCACGAGACAATGAGAGCATCGGGCGCAAAACTATTACGCGATCGCTCAGTGATCTGAAAATTGGAATACCTAAAAGACCAGAGGGACCAGTTCCTCTAAACAATCGGAAAAGCATTGTTTCTACCTGATCATCAAGTGTGTGACCAGTCAAAACAATTCCGCATTTGTAATTTTCAGCTATCGACTGAATGCTCGCGTAGCGAGCTGCTCTCAAGTCTGCTTCGGCTTTGCTGGACATTTCCAGTCTTTCTGAGTGAAAAATGACCTCATGTTCCTGGCAAAATGTGCTGCAAAACTGTTCGTCTTGTTCTGATTCTTCGCCTCGAATTCCATGATTGATATGACAAGCATGCAACTCCGTTGACGTCTTTCCGCAAAACGCTTTCATGGCAAGAAGTAATGCAGTTGAGTCGGGTCCACCAGAAAAAGAAACCATGATCTTGTGTCCTGGCTTTACTGAAATGGATCGATCCAGAATGATGTCCTCTAACTGGCTACATACTGCCAATTCAAACTCGTCATCGTTTTTTGAAAAAGGATCGAAATCCATTATTTTAGTGACCCCCCCTTCGACTATGGTATCAAACCATTTGGCAGTGAATGGGCTTTATTGGCTGATCTAACAGTAATTAATTCCCTGCATCGATGTTAGATATAGGCTGCGAAGTGATGGACAATAAGGCAGCGATTGAGTTTATGCTCTCCGAACGGTAAGTTTTTCTTCTTGATTCATTCAACAGTTTCTTTTCTTGCATCCCGCCCGAAAGGCGTTGGGATCGTCGACAGCGGGGCGTGGCAATCAATACTGGTAGGTAAGTGTCAGTGAGTGAACGAGAATATTGCTGCTTTCGAAAAAAGCTCGTCGTTAAAATCTCAATGTTATTGTCCAAATGCATCAATAGACTTTTTCTTGTACACTGAAACATGGAGGTTCTTCAATGTTCAGTCCTGTCCGGGTTTTTCATGCTTGTTGCCTAACGCTGTTAACACTACTGGTCGCGACCGGCATTGTGTTTGCTTCAGATTGGGATGAAGACACACCAAAGCAGGAAGTGGAAAAAAGCAAGTCTGAAAAGAGCCACTCTGAAAAGAGCCACTCGGTGAGTAATTCAGGCCGGGGATTCGAAAGCAATTCCGCGCTGAATGGAGATGGCTCTGGCTCCACTCCGAGTGCGCATCAGTCGAATAAGCATCATGCAGAAAAAAATGAGGCGCTTGGCGAATTCGGCACTAACCAAGGAGCGAAGCCCCTGGAGGGTAAGATTGAAAAGTCGCACAGCTCTCTTCGAATTCAAAGGCAAGAGCCGCAGCTAGATAGCCACGAGCAGGAACGGCTACAAACCAAAGCCATTGATGATGAGCTTCGCGGTTCCTTGAGCGATTCCGCACTGAAAAATATGGACCCTTCTTTAGATGATGCGAAATTGCTTCAAGGTCGCACAGAGCTGCAAGGCGGAAAGCCTGGTCGTTTCGCGGACCCTGATGAAGACGACGCAGAATTATTGGTCGAGTGGGACCGCTGGCACAATCGTTTTTTGCGTGCAGTGCAATTGGGAACGCAGGAAAACGTAAACAATCCCGACCCTGAAGACTACGAGCGTCCGCGTGTTGACCCTCGCACAGGTGCAATCAGTAGCAGATATCCGCTTGGAACAGGAGCTGCTTTTTCTTGCGTCGTTACAGATGATGGACATATAAAAAATCTGGAGATTTTTGAACCTTCCGGCTTTTCAAAATATGACCGAGCGGTACTGCGGGCGGTGCAAGCGCTTGAGGGAACCCAGATTTTGCGCTTTCCTAAAGGGTCACACAGAAGAACTGTTATGCAACCTGGGCGAATAAAGACTGCAACAAGTTCTGATTTCAAGTTTCACCATTTCGGTGACATTGAACACATTCGAAATTGATGGCACCGTATGTGGTGCAGGGAGGGGCTGGTCTGAAGTTGCGGTGTGCCTCTGGGATGATGAAGCCAGCTGCTTGCCTGAATACTGCTGGAACGGCCGGTCAATTAGGTCTAGTGTTGCTGCTGGATCCAATCTGATATTGGCTCTCCTCTCCAGATGCTGGGAACGAATATGCTAATCATTCGGCTGTCCGGATGCTTGAATCGAATTATTTCTGCCCACCTGACAAAGATCCCTAAAACAAAAATCACTCTCTGCCAGGCAGGAGTGATGCATTGAATATCTTTAATAAGTGGTACCCCCAGCGGGATTCGAACCCGCGTCGCATCCGTGAAAGGGATGTGTCCTAGGCCTCTAGACGATGGGGGCCGGCGACCACAGGTGAAGCAGAATAACAAAGATAACGAGTCGGTGTCAACTTTCGATCGTTCTACTGATAACTCGTGTAATATGACATGGTCAATAAGGTGAGAATCCATGTCCCAGCAGCTTCTTCCTCAATATCGAAGCTTTAACAGCTATTTGATCGAAAAGTTTGGTAGCAAAGTCTATCGAGTTCCGTTGGATGGGGGATTTGACTGTCCAAACCGTGACGGCAAGAAGGCTTATGGTGGATGTACATTTTGTGACGAAAGGGGGTCGGGTGCACCAACCATTGAGCGTGCTTCCCGGCTGAAACAGCAGCTTCTAGACGGCATTGAACGGGTGCGCTACCGTTACAAAGCCGATAAGTTCATGGCATATTTTCAAGCCTTTACAAATACATACGCTCCCGAGGGGTTGCTGCGGGCTATTTATGACACAGGGCTCGACCATCCCAACATGGTTGGTCTATGTATCGGAACTCGACCTGATTGTGTGCCTGATAACATCCTCGACATGCTCGCCGAATACAACGAGAAGACTTTCGTGTTTCTTGAAATGGGATTGCAGACTTCCCATAACAAAACGCTCGATCTTATTAATAGAGCGCACAGCTCTGAGGAATTTTTTGATGCTCTAGAGCGCGCCAAGGCTCGCGGGCTGACTGTTGCCACCCATTTGATATTCGGTTTGCCAGGTGAAGACCGTGAAATGATGATGGAGACTGTTCGGCTGGTGGCAAACAGCAAAGTGGATGCGCTAAAGATTCACCAGCTCTGCATCTACAAACAAGCGCCAATGGAAGCTGATTACAGAGCCGGCACTTTGAACGTGCTTGATGAGGACTATTACGTTGAGCTTGTTGTCGACGCTCTTGAGCTATTGCCACCCGAAATGGTAATCATGCGCCTGGTTGCAGAAGGAAGCAAAGACGAACTGATAGCACCAAGCTGGTCTTATGACAAATTCACTACCATGGATAAAATCAGAGCCGAGATGGAAAGGCGAGGTTGTCGACAAGGCAGTCGATTTGTTCGCCACTGATACTGGTCGCCAGTGATTCTAGTTCACCACTGATTCTGTTTCACCAGTGCTAATGGCGCAGTCTGATAGCTAGCCCTGATTCGCCAGTGGTAAGTTCTGATTGCTGAGGGGGAGTTGTTCGATACTCGCTGAGTTTTAATTGCTCAGTTCTGATTGCTCGGTTCTGATTGCTGAGAAACTCGTGAAATTTTGGCTACTTTTTTTCAAGTAGCATGGCTGCGCCGACAATTCCGGAATTGTCGCCGAGTCCGGCTTTAGCAATATCTACCTTTTTGCGGGCAACCTTCAGGCAGCGAGCGCTTGCTTCCTCTGATGCTATCTTGAAATACATTTCGCTTGCTTCAACAAGACCTCCGCCCAGAATAATCTTCTTGGGGTTGAAGAAATTGATAAGAGAAGCAAGTCCGATGCCCATGCATCTTGCAGCATCCGTCACTGCTCGAGTCACTAAGGGGTCGCCTGCTTCCAGCGCTTGAGAGATTGCTTTCGAGCGCAAAATGCCTTTTGTGTGATCGATTTTGTCTTGAATCATTGATTGGTGGCCGCGGTCAATTTCGCTAGCCACATATTTTGCAACAGCTGTTCGTGATGCGTAAGCTTCCAGGCAGCCGTAAGAGCCGCATCCGCAGGCTTTTCCATTTGGGTAAAGTACTGTATGTCCGATTTCTCCGGCGGTGCCGGATGTTCCACGGAAAATTTTGTTGTCTATTACTATGCCTGACCCGATGCCTGTCCCCACGAAAATGCAGACGAAATTATCACAGCCTTTGCCGCTGCCAAATTTCATTTCTCCGAGCGTTGCGACTTCCACATCGTTGCCCAGTTTTGCTGGAACTCCATAAAATTGGCTGAGCGGTTCTGTCAAAGGTATTTCATTCAGCCCCATGTTGACAGCGCTGAGCAAAACTCCTTTTTCTCGATTGACCATACCGGCGGCCCCAATTCCGATGCCCACGATGTCTTTCGCTGTTAACTTTGCTTCAGAAAGCGCATCATCAACAACCGTGGTAAGCCGCTTGGTTACGTCGTTCATGTCGTTGGGGTTGCGAGTCTTCTTCTTCGAAGTAGCAACGATGCGTCCAGTGGACATCTCTACAACGCCAGCCAGCACTTTGGTGCCACCAAAATCAATTCCTATGGAGTACTTCTCAGGCATGTGATGTCACGTCCTCAACTACATTTGACCGAGATATTCTATCCTGAATTGCTGCGGATTTGTGCCAGTGACATTTCTGCTCAATTAGGATTGTGCATTAATGTTGAATTGCGATCTGCATTTGCCAGGTTTGCTTTGTTAGCTTCGGCTTCTGCTTTAATGCGTGAGCTGGTGTGCGATATCAATTCCTCGACCGTAGCGATGAGGTCTTTGTAGGATGCTTCTCCTTTTACTAGATATCTCGTGAGCCCCAGTTTGAGTGCCTCCTTCTCCGTTGGATCAAGATCTTTACAGCTATAAATGATAAGGGGAATTTGCGACCCCTGCTTTGATTGACGCAGCTCGTTAACTACGGCAAACCCATCAAGCTCTGGCATGATTAAGTCGAGTAGAACTAAATCTGGTGCCTCAGATTCGATGAGTTGCAAGCCTTCCTTTCCGTCAGTCGCCTCAATGCAGTCCAGCCCCATGCTAGTTAGCTGTGCTGCAATCACCTTGCGAAGTTCGCTGTCGTCATCCACAATCAAGACTTTACATTTTGCTGTGAATTTCAGCATCCTCTCGAGTGATTGCATCGATTCGTTTTTGCTTGCATCGTCACGTGCGTCAAAAATCCAATCCATGAAGAATGCCGTCCCTTCCAGGTGCGGCTCTTCTTCTTTGTTGTTGTGGCTGACTGCGATTACAGGCACATCGCGAAACTGTTCTTTCGTTTTCATGTATTCAAGTAAGAGCAATCCATTTTCGTCTGGCATTTGCAAATCTAACAAGACAAGGTCTGGCACTAAGCCTGCGCTTATTTGCTCTTTTGCTGCCGCGACGGTGTCGGCAACTACAAAAGAAAAGTTGTGCTTCTGTAGGTGCTTGCTTATAGCCTGGGTAAGAGTTGCATTGCTCTCCACGATTAGCGCTTTTCTTGCGTTTTTTGAGTGACCGCCGCTTGAACTCAATTGCTCTGGAAGTAAATTAAGTTCGAACCAGAAGGTACTGCCTTTTTTGAGTTCGCTGCTTACACCAATATTTCCACCATGTTCTTCTGTCAGAGCCTTCGATATTGCCAGACCCAGCCCGGTGCCTTCGAAATTTCTTGAGTCCGATGAGTCAAGCTGTTGAAATTTATCAAACAATCGATTGATGTCTTTTGCTGCTATTCCTGGACCATTGTCACACACCGAGATTCGAACAACTGAGTCTTTGCGCTCTGCTATTACTTTTACCGTTTCTCCGCATGGAGAAAACTTGATTGCATTTGATACCAGATTAGTTAGAATTTGCGTTGCTTTGTCCCAGTCGGCTTCAACATGCAGCTGCTCCGGGCATTCGGTCACTAAGTTGATTTTGTATTCTTCTGCGACCCCAGACAATGCGGCGAGCCCATTTGCAAGAAGGTGTTTGACGTCTATTTTTGTTTTTCGCAATTCTAGTTTGCCAGATTCGATTTTCTTCAGGTCTAGCATGTCGTTGATTAATCGTATAAGTCTGTCAGAGCTGGTTCTGGCCACTTCGAGTAGTTCCATGCCTTCGGCTGTTTCGGCTTCGACTGTTCTACTTTCTAGCAGCCCCAATACTCCTCTAATTGAGGTCAGTGGCGTGCGTAGTTCATGCGAAACGATTGAATAGAACTCGGAAACTCGGCGCTCTGCCGCCTTTCTTGCGGATATATTGTGCAGGGTGAGAGAGCAACCGCGGTACGCACCTGATTCGTTAAACCAGGGAACAGCAAATAACAATACATCTATCTCTACACCTTGTTTATGTAAAAGGCGGGTCTCCATGGCGTCTATTCGTTTGCCCTGCTGGAGTTTTTCTCTCAATTCGTTTTGAAAAAGAGACTCCTTTTCAGGGGGAACCAATGTGGAGAGATTCTTTCCAATTATCTCGTATTCCTTATAACCAAAAACTCCCTGAGCGCCGTTATTCCAGCTGTCGATGGTTCCGTCAGCCGTGCACGTGAGTATGCCATCGCTCGACTGTTCTACAATCTTTGCCATGTTATTTAGTTGCTCAGTGCGAGACTTCACGATCTCTTCTATGTTGCTGTTGACCTCTTCAATCTCAGCTTGCCGGGCGGTGATTATGAGCATGTCTCTGACGCTGTTTCGACATTTCTGCACAAGAAAAGCATCTTCAAACAAAACCCACCAGGTATGTTCTAGCCAGCGCCAGGGTTGAACGGTGTACACACCAAAAACTGACTCAGGAAAATAGATGCCCCTGAGTATATGGTCAGCGATGACAACCAGCGTTGCTGGTACTAAAACTCTCCAGTCGCGATAAAAGCTAAGGAATGCGAGCGAACCAAAAATGTGGAAGTGAGACTCAATACGACCCCCGGTCAGGTGAATCAGCATCGCCGAATAAAGCATCTGTCCAATCGCAATGAAATATCGGGACACAGCTTGTCCGGGGCAATAGTGCGCCACCACGACTGGTGGCAGGCAAATCATCGAGCCGAGTATGACTGCTACCCACACGTGTATGTGAATGTCACTGCATCGCCCCGCCCATGTTAAAGGCGAAATCCAAATCGAAAGAACGATTGCGGCAAGCCATTCACCGATGAGCAAATATGAAAAAAGTCGATCAGTTTTTGCCGAGAGTGACCTGAGTTGATCTTCGAGTAACTCTTGTGCTCGGTGTTTCACGAACTCCGATTGCAAGCTGCTCAAATTTATCGAAGGCATGTGGTAAATACCTTGTTTGGCGATTGGTCATCGCTCAGCTTGCATCCGAAGGCTGGCGATTTTGGGTCGGGTACTTTTTTCGAAGCGCAGAGAGCAATGATTTTGTCCTCTCCAGCATTGTCGCCTTCGTGTCCACGAGCTGCCGTTATGCCACCGGAAAATACCAGCTTATTTGCGCTGTCATAGACCACTGTAAAACCGGAGACCTCAGCCCCAAATTTTCGTGCCAGGCGACCGTCGATATCTTTTATAACGCTTACTCCGCTCATTTCATTGGCGCTTTGCCAGTTTGCGGAGTTCGTCCAATCTGAATCTTTTAGACCGGAAGGCAGCATGAAGGCTACAGAAATTTTGAGATTTGGAACTCTGGCTTGTAGCTTTTGCAGCTCTGTCAGGCTTGCAGCAGTGCAGGGGCATCGCGGGTGGGCGAACATTATCAATTTGAACTCGCCGTTCTCCTGATCTGAGATTTTTGTTTCTGCGTTGACCTCTGGCACTGCCGCATCCACCTGTCCGTGGCTTTCGTAACGCAGCAGTATTGTGAAAACATAGCCACACGCGACAATCCAGCTGACTATTAAGAGAGCCGCTCGGGCAGATATTCCATTTTTGTTGAGTCTGGACACGGAATTACCATTTTGGGCTCGGGGTGACCACTGCAAGAACAGGGGGCCAGTTCGACGTATCTGTCTTTAACATCCCACAGCAGGCTCGACGTGACAATAACCCAAAGGATTAAAGACTGAGCCCCAGAAGGATGATTACACTGTTAAGGCGGTTTGAATAAGTGCTGCTGTTGGCTTTGGGATGCTTGCAATCCGTTTTTTTTGGACAATTCTCAAAGAATCACCTTTGTCTGGACAATGTCCTGGCGAAATGATATGCTTCGTATATTTTGATGGGGAGTGTCGGAAGTGGCTACAAGTGCACGCAAAGACCGAGCGGTGAATTCAGCGAAGGGTCAAAAGACTGAAAAGTTTGACATTCGCTTAAGTCCACAAGAAGACGCCGTGATAAAGCAAGCTGCTGAGTTGACTGCTACCACGCCAACGAACTTCATAAGGCAACAAGCTGTAGTTGCAGCCAAAGCTGTTTTGGAAGAAAAATCTAGGTTGATAGTGACGAATGAGCAATGGGCAAAAATTGAAGCTTTGTTGACTTCACCGGCTAAGGTTCTTCCGAAGTTAGAAAAGAAGCTTGCTGCATCAGATGATTGGGACGACTATAGATAATGTTTTCCCCACCCAAGCTGCTCACAAAAGAGCATGATTTGAGTCAATTTGATTGTGGAGATAAAGGCAAAGAACTTGCTGACTGGCTAAGAAAGCATGCGCTACAAAGTCAATTAGCAGGGCACTCTAAAACCATGGTTGTGACTGATGACGATCAAAAAAGTGTTGTCGGTTATTACTCGTTCAACATAATCTCTGTTGAGCACACTGATATGACGCCAGAACGTGTTAAGAAGGGTTTGGCCAAGCATCCGATTCCAGTGTTCTTAATAGCCAGATTGGCCAGGCACGTCAAATTTAGAGGTACGCAATTAGGTGAGCGGATCTTGCGTCATGCATTGATTCGCGCCGTAGCAATTTCGGAAGAAGTACCAATCAGGGCTGTAATTGTGGATGCTCTCAATGAAGATTCTAAATCTTTCTACTCGGCCTTCGATTTCGAGCCATTTCCTGCTGATTCTTTAAGAATGTGGCTGCTTCTGAAAGATCTCAAACTTACCATAAGCAACATTCGAGATAGGTGAATCTATCTAGTACATGTTTGGAAGGCTGGGAAGCTTTTCCAGGATATCCCCGAGCTTCATCTTCTTCATCCAGCTGAACTTAGATTTGCCTTTTTTCTTCTTAGGCTCTTGCTCTTCTTGAACGACAACTTGAGGCTTTTGCATGCTCTCCTGATTGCTCAGGAAGTCGTTGTGAGCGCTCGGGTTGATAAGAGCCTCATGAGCCTGGGCTGTTAGCGGGTCGGCGATGCCTTCTGCTTGCATATCAACTTGTGGATCGGACTCATTGCTCACGAGTGAACTTAGATCTTCCGATTGAGGTTCGAAGTGTTCAACTTTTCGAGTTGCAAGGTTAACGCGATTGGCTGACCTTGGCACAATAGCCAACGAAGCTGCGACACGTCTTTGGGCAGTATTCTTGTTGCGGGTCACGATTTGTCCACCGATGACCATCGTGGTAGAGCCGCCACCATCGAGATTCATCGCTTCGACGCAACCAAGGCGATGCAGCATTTTGGCAACATCCCAAAGTGTGTGCGGTCCTTCAATAGTGGCTAAAATCAGGTGGTTGCTTCTTGTGACACCAAGAGCGGTGCGCGCATGAATTGAACTGCTCGTCCAGGTCTTTCTGAAATTCTCGTCTTTCAAGTCAACAAAAAGCTTGCCATTCTTGATCAGGGCTGGTCCGCCAGAAACCGCTTGCAAAACATCAGCCCATGATTCCGGCTTCTCTTGCCAATCAAGTGAAACAAGGTCGCCTCTTTCAAGTTTGTTGATAACACTATATTTGGTGTCTGAAAGAACAAATCCACCGTAAGGAATCGAAATTACCTGAGCCGCTTTGTCGACAACGCGACCTTGCCCATCAATTGCTACCAGTGAACCTGCGTAAGGCATTTTGACCTGGCTGCCCCAGCGTCTTGTGTAGGCAACAATTTTGCAACCATGTCGACGTGGCTGGTTTATGTTATTGACCCAGAGTGTTTTAAGTTCAGGGTTGGAAGTTTCCAGCACCCCGTGCAGGTTGGCTCGGTCGACATGCACTGAGCCGCTGTTTGTTATTCCGAAAGATATGCGATCGTATAGAGGTCCTGAAATCCACTCACCGTCGATGACCAGAGTGCCTAGTGGAGTTCCGTCTTTCTTGAAATAGTTTGCGTTGATGGCAGCAATGGCGTTGACTTTACTTGCTTGATCTTTCACTTCATCGAGTCGGTTGAAGGTTTCGCCTGCTAAAACCGGCTTGACTTCGATGTTTGGATTATTGAGATCAACATCCAGAATGTTTATGTTCAGTGCGCCGCGATGACACTTGTGCACCACTCCCGGTGTCAGAACTCTAGAAGTGAGTTCGACGATGGCTTCCTGCGGAGCCCTCGGCATGACCGCTTTCTTAGCAGGGGCTGTCTTCTTTGGGGCTGCCTTTTTTGTCGCTTTCGACTTGCTTGCAGGAGCAGCTACTTTGTTTCTCTTGATCTTTGGTGCAATTCGAACTGCTTTTCTTGGCGCCACATGAACGCGATGAATTGGTGCGGGCATTGGAGTCACCACTCCGATACCAACTGCCTGTCCCGAATAAGCTGGCAGCGCTTGCGATACGACACCGACAGTAGCTGCCAGTGTCAAAATAAGTCTTTTAATTGGGTTGCCTGTCATCAGAAATCCGCGTAGTAAAGGAGCGCTAAAGTCCTTGATGTAAAGAATGCTTCAAGCCGATCTCAAAGTCAATTAAAAAGTTCGGAGAGCCCACCACCGCATATATTCCACTTCTCCAGCAAAACTAACATACTTAGATCTGAATTTGAAGCAATTTACATCCAGTAAAAATGGGCGTTTTGGCAAATATTCTGTGCTTCATCCACTTAACAACTTTTCTTGTAACCGCTTGACCACGAGCTTAGCTGCTGAGGCAGGCTGCTATGGGATAATCCCTTTTGCGGGCCACCAGGTCACCCGACCTTTTCCAGAACGGAAATGTTCCCGCCTTTTTTAAAAGTGTTCGTATTTTTGCTAGCGAAATTTGGAGTTGAAAATGGCAAAAGTTGTGGTAGGAATGCTGGGTTTTGGCACTGTTGGAACGGGTGTCATCCGTCTACTAGCGGGCACGCCGGGAATCACGCTTAAACGCGTCGCTGTTCGAGATCTCAACAAAAAGAGAGCCGTGAAGGCTCCGTGTTCGGTGACAAACAATCCTATGGAACTTGTCGACGATCCTGAAATCGAAGTGATTATCGAGGTCATGGGGGGCGAACAGCCAGCACTCGAACTCCTGCGTAGTGCAATTGAAAAGCGTAAACATATAGTTACGGCAAACAAAGAAGTTTTAGCCAAGCATGGACCAGAACTTTTCAAATTGGCCGCAAGCAAAGGCGTGGCAATATTTTGCGAGGCTTCTGTTGCGGGCGGTATTCCTCTTATATCGACCATTCACAAAGGGCTAGAAGCTAATCAAATTTCTTCTGTCACTGGTATTCTCAATGGCACAACCAATTTCATTCTGTCTTCAATGGAAGAAAAGGGTGAAGACTTTCAAACTGCATTGGCGAAAGCACAAGAATTAGGATACGCCGAAGCCGACCCAACGGCAGACATTGAGGCTCATGACGTCGCTTACAAGCTTTCAATTTTGACTGCTTTGGCTTACGGGCACTTTGCAAACCCTCAAGACATTTACCGTCGGGGAATTACTTCTATAGCGCCGGAAGATTTTAAGAAGGCAGCGGAATTTGGTTATCGCATCAAGCTCTTGGGCTGCACCTCTCGCAATGGTGAAAATCTGGATGTTCGAGTGAGACCAACCCTGGTTCCATTGCTTCATCCGCTCGCGAATGTTTCTGGTGCGAACAATGGCATCGTTGTTAAGGGCGATGCCGTGGGTGAGTTGATGATGATAGGTCCTGGGGCAGGTGAGATGCCTACCGCTTCTGCCATTGTTGGCGACCTGGTGAATCTTGCGACTGCCCTGAAGTTGCCGGATTTCGCTAGTTACTTCCAGCTTGCGATTGGTCCTGATTGGGCTAAACTGGGCGAAGTTGGCGATTGGAAATGCGCTAATTATCTACGTTTGTTTGTCCATGACCATCCTGGTGTAATTGGAAAAATCGGAACCATTTTTGGAAATCATGGAATCAGTATTGCGAGCATTATGCAGCATGGTGTCGCTGATGAGCATGCGTGTGTAATCATCATCACTCATGCTGTCAAGGAAGCGAACATGAATGCGGCACTTAAAGAACTCAGTAACGGACAATTCTTGAAGCGGCTGGCATGTTGTATGCCTATCTACGGAGGTTAGTATGCACAGCTCTCAGGCGCTCATTGATAAATATCGCCAGTATTTGCCTCTGGAAAAAGATAGCCCAATTGTTACTTTGAACGAAGGCTTCACTCCTCTGATCAAGGCTGTGAATCTTCCTCAGGCGCTTCATGCTCCTGATTTGAAAATCTACTTCAAGTTTGAAGGGCTGAATCCCACCGGTAGCTTTAAAGACCGGGGCATGACGATGGCGATAAGCAAAGCCGTGGAAGAAGGCTCAAAGGCTGTCATTTGTGCCTCTACAGGTAATACCAGTGCGTCAGCCGCAGCCTTCGCGGCAAAAGCCGGGCTTGCTTGTTATGTATTGCTTCCCGCTGGCAAGGTGGCTCTGGGCAAGCTTGCCCAAGCGATACTCTATGGGGCTGCAGTCATTCAGATTGATGGCAATTTTGACCAGGCGCTCGACATGGTTCGTCAGCTATCCGAAAAATTTCCGCTTACGGTGGTGAATTCCATCAACCCCTACCGCCTGGAAGGGCAGAAAACTGCAGCTTTAGAGGTGGTTGAAGCGCTGGGTGATGCCCCTGATTGCCTCTGCATACCGGTCGGAAATGCGGGAAATATTAGTGCTTATTGGCGTGGTTTCAAAATTGCCAACGCTGACTTCAATAAGAAATTGCCTCGTATGTGTGGGTTCCAGGCTGCGGGTGCGGCTCCTATGGTCTTAGGTCATCCCATTGCGAACCCGGAAACTATTGCGACGGCGATTCGAATTGGAAACCCGGCTAGCTGGAAAGAGGCTGCTGCAGCTGCGCAAGATTCCTCTGGGTTCATTGACGCGGTAACTGATGAAGATATTCTTTCTGCTTATTCATTGCTCGCGCGCACCGAAGGCGTCTTTTGTGAACCGGCCAGTGCGGCTTCTGTAGCTGGTTTGATCCAATCAATCAATAACGGAAAAATCGACAAGAAATCGACTGTTGTCTGTGTTTTGACGGGGAATGGTTTGAAAGACCCTGACTCTGCGCTCAAGACTTGTAAGGTTGAATTGTCGCCGGTCGCGCCTAATGTGGAAGCTCTGCAAGAGGCGATGAATCTGAAATGAACTCGGAGCTGGCGTTCAGAAAACGGAGTGAATTTAGTGAAGTATTGCACGGGCTGACCGTGCGTGTGCCAGCAAGCAGTGCCAACCTTGGACCCGGATTTGATGCGCTGGCTCTCGCTTACCAACTTTATTGCACGCTAGAGTTCAAAATTGCCGATAAGCATTCTGCTGAACCTCTGATCACGCTTAAGGGCAAAACAGTAGCGCCCTTGAGTTCAGACAAAAGCAATTTGATTTACACCGTACTTCATAATATTCTTGGAGACTCAGATTTACTAAACCGCGTGCGAATAGGTATAGAATCAGACATTCCTCTGGGGCGCGGGCTCGGTTCTAGCGCTGCCGCAATTACCGGAGCCATTTGGGCGGCCTACGCGATTTCTCGCGGACAGGTTGGAAACGATGAAGTACTTGCGAAAGCTTGTGAGATTGAAGGACATGCTGACAATGCTTCTGCAAGCTTATTGGGTGGACTTGTAGTCTGCGCAAATCGAACCCACGGACGTGGTGTACATACTCAGCGCCTGAACTGGCCTGATGACTGGTCTACCGTTGTATTTGTGCCGCCAGCTGTTCTGAGCACAAAGATGTCTCGCAGCGTTTTGCCAGCGACTTATTCCAGGGCAGATGCTGTGCACAATGTGCAAAAGGTTTCGCTGCTTCTAGCGGCTGTGCAAAACTGCGACGAAGCCGCAATGAAAGAAGCGCTGCATGATAAATTTCATGAGCCTTACAGGAGTCATCTCGTTCCTGAGTTGGAAAGCATTAAGCGCGAGCTCTCAGGGCTGCCAACCTTAGGAACTGTTATAAGTGGTGCAGGTCCTTCGGTGCTCACAATCGTTTGTCGACGTCATCGCCAGCAGATTGTTGATGCTCTGAATTGCTGGAGTGAGAAAAAATGTCCGGGAGGGCGTGTGCTAGATCTCAGTGTAGACCAGGAAGGCTTGAAGTTCTGTGTTGACTAGTGTTTGGAGTGGTGAATGAATCCCTATTTGGTAGTGAAATTTGGTGGAACGTCGGTGAAAAACATCGGGCGTATACAGCATGTTGCTGAAATCATCAAAGAGAAAGCTAAGGCGAAAAAAGTGCTCGCTGTAGTTTCTGCAATGGGTGACACAACTGACTATCTGGTGAAGTTGGCAAAGCAGGCTAGTGAATCGCCCGACAAAAGAGAGCTGGACATGTTACTTGCCACAGGTGAGCAAATTTCCATTGCACTTCTTTGTATGGTTTTGAAAGATGTTGGTTTGAGGGCAAAATCACTCACTGGAAATCAGGTCGGCATCTTCACTGAAACCGTTCACACCAAGGCTCGCATTGTTGATATTAATAGTACAAAAATGCGCGAGTATTTTGAGCATAATGATGTTTTGGTTGTTGCGGGCTTCCAGGGAGTCACTGCCGATGGTGACATCACCACTCTGGGAAGAGGTGGGTCAGATACCACGGCAGTTGCACTTGCTGCCGCATTGGACGCTGCTGATTGCGATATCTACACTGATGTAGATGGCATCTATACTTCTGATCCAAATAAAATACCCGGTGCTCGGCTTCTCCCTTCAATTTCTTACGGAGAAGTGCTCGAAATGGCCAGGCTGGGCGCGCAGGTCTTGCACCCGCGCTCTGTGGAATTAGCTCGGCAATACAACGTCAAACTGCGAGTACGCAATACCTTTAAGCCCGAACATACTGGAACTATCATCGAAGCAGGAGGAGACATGGAACTATTCCGATCAATTAGTGGTGTGGCTGTTGATGAAGATCAATGTTCTGTTGCCATTATGGATGTTCCTGACCAACCGGGAATAGCGGGGAAAGTCACACAAGCGCTGGCGGACCAGAGCATAGCAATCGATATGATTATGCAATCGTTCCACCCGAGTGTTGGGTTGAACAGCATGACCTTTACTGTTTCCGATGCTGATCTGGAGCAGACAATCAAAATTCTGGATGTTCTGAAGGCGCAACTCTCAGCGCGTGAAGTTATGGCTGACTCCGATTGTGCCAAAGTAAGCTTGATCGGCGCTGGTCTTTGCGGTCAACCATGGATTCCCGCCCTTTTGTTTTCGACCCTGGGAAAAAATGGAATCAATATCAAGATGATTTCTTCCAGCGAAATGAAAATTACATGTGTTGTTAATCGAGACCAGGCGCAAAAAGCCGCGCGAATCATCCATGATGCGTTCGAATTGCAAAAGCCAGGCGTCAAAGAATAATCTAGTTTCAACTGAAGTAGCAATGAGATTTGCGGACTTTCACTCTCTAATTTATTGAGAGGAGTTACCTCTTTTTGATTGTGCAAGCTCCGTAAGTTTTCCGACAGAAAATTCACCGCTGAGATTTTATGTTCCGAAAAGCCAACGCTGGTGCAGCGCTTTGGTGTCAATAGCAAACTGCCTACATTTTTGAAGCAAAAAGTCTTCACTCTTGGGGTATGGTGAACTTAGTCTATGTTTGTCCTCAACCCACAGGTATTGCTTGTTGGTTGATCGGTTTCTGCTGCGAAAAATTTGAAACATTTGAACACACGTCGGGGGGCTCTGTGGATGATTCCACATCAAAATGGTCGCCGCACATGTATTTTGCAATTGGCGAAGGTTGCAAAATTTTTGGTGGCAATCTCATCGTTCCCGGGAAAATTAGCGCAAGTGCTACGCCGCCAGAATACATAGCTGCTGGAGAATACCCGACAGTAATTTATCCGAGTGTGCAGCTGTTCGCGCATAAATTCGGCGTTTGAGGACTGCGCTATGAGAATGAATGATGATGATTTTTATGAAATTTGGGATCAAGAAGCTATACAAGTTCTAACTACACCAAAACCTGTCGTTCGAGACAAGGAAGCTGGTTGGATCTTGCTAAATCACTGTGAAGTCGAAGAGGTAAGGAGAAGGACCATTGCGCGATTCTTAGAACTTAAAGAAAAAGATCCTCAAAATATTGGTTACCGGTATGCTCTTGCTGAGTTGTATAGAGATGTTGGGGATGCCTGGAAATCCCTGAGCGAGTACGAACAGATTGTCGTCATGGATCGAGGCGAGTTCTCTGCTCGATTCATTCTTGTGAACTCGTACTGGTCAGCTGAGTACGAGGAAAACGGAGCAAATAACACCGAAGCAAAAGAACAGATCTTTGCTCTATATCGGGAGTTACTAGACCAGTTTCCTCAGCACGAAGTCTGTTTGAGGTATGCTTATGGAATAAGGCTCTTTCATCAAAACCGCTTTAAAGAAGCGGCTGAGCAACTGATTAGTATTCTGTGTGGCTTAGACCAAGAAGCTTGCCGAATTCTAGGAATCAGCTTAGTTAGTGAGGAGCGCTACCTGGAAGCGATAGCACCGCTCGAGTCGTCGATCAGGGAGCAACACTGTGGACACGGAACCCACGAAGCGCTTGCTATAGCCCTGGAAGAACTTGGTCATCACGAGGAGGCAAGAGAAAGGTGGCGAATTGCAGGAACTAGATATCATCCTAATCCAATTGACCTCCGAGAATGGAAGAAGAACGAAAATGGCAAATGGAAATTTATTGGTCCTGCACCAGGCTTTGCATATTAGCAGCACTCTGGATGCAAAAGCATGCTGCCGACAAGAGTGTCACAGTGGTAGAGAACATGCTTAGCTTGAAGCATTTGCAAGGTTACTTTGGGGATGGCATAGCGAGACGAAAGAGTTGTGTCTCTCATGCTGGCGATGAATGGCTTTTGATTACCGATGTATCGCTTCCTTCTCTGCTAGCTCGCGAAACTCTGCTTAGAAACACAACTAGGGTAAAGAGTTCCTTTGACTTTAGAAAGGCAGTATCAAGAACAGCCGCCATCCTGCAAGTAGTTACGAGCTACCGAGGACCATACACCACTAGTGAGTTTTAGACAATGGAAGATCCTTTGGAAGCAAATGAAACACAGCAACCGCAAACGATCAAACAATTGACTGACTCCGAGCTCGCTCGGATTGGTAACAAGCTATTGACTGACCTCGATTGCATCAGTTCCTTCAATATCGAAGAACAAATCCTCAAGCTCAGAACAATCAGCGAAAGTGAAGGAGATAAACTTGGAGAGCTACTTTTCAGGGTCAAATCGATTAGGCAGGCGGCTCGGATAACCCTTTCTACACAAAGCTGTAGCCATAGTCCGCCAAGTTCTGAAACTCTCAGTCGCATGAAATTGATTTACTTGAAGTCCAATGACTTCATTGAAGCTTGTGAATCGGCATCGCTTGAAACATTGTTGGGTATATGGCGTAGTGTTCATTATTATTCAAAGAGATTTGATTTTATCGAGTCATTTTGTCTACTCAAGAAGATTGATGAGGCTCTTACCGCAGAAAGCTCTGATGAATTGGCAAAACTAGCAGTGCAGATTTTCAGAATGGAACATGAGCTTGTGTCCACTTTGGCGTCGACGACAATGTGGATGAATCGATACTATGAGTATCAAAGACAAGGTAGCCAAGGTACGGAGTCTTGTAGGAATGAGAGAGCCTTTCAAGCGTCTGAACTCGACAGAATAATAAGGCGATGTACTGACTTGATTGATGCTTACGACAAATCGGATTTTGAAAGGAAATGCAACGATCGAAGTTGTATGTTGAAGGTTCAAGAATGTGTGACAAAGGAGCAACTACTTGAGCTGATAGAGCAGTATCGTGGGCAAGCGAATCTGCCGCTGTTATCAGAGGAAGCCATAGATGAACTCCTCCGACCAGCTCGCAGCAGAAGTCCTCTGGAATTAAGAAGCTACAGGCAAATCTTGCAACGGCGAGAGGAGCAAAAATACGGCGCCAGGCAATTGATTTCCATGGCCGAGGCCGCATTGAAGAAGTTTGAGTCGTAGGCAATACAAAACCAGTACCACTTAAACGATTCTCTGCTGCTCTCCAAATTTATGGTCGCCGTCAGGTTGAGGCTTCGACAATGAACCTGAAAGAGCTCGAAGAGCTAAAGCACAAAAAGGAAAAACATTCCAACGGTGAGAAGTAGCGATGGAGACATTCCCGCTCAGAATGCAAAAAAGAACCATTATCTCAAAATCAACCTCTTTTGAAGAAGCAACTTATGAAAAATGAAACGCAAGAAGAATACCTCGAAAACCTGTTTTCTCAATTACGTATCGAGGATACAATTTCTCAAAGAGTATGATTATTCTATAGCGACTCGCTCTAAATTAGTGCAAATCCAAGCTGACTTGGGATTTTCCAAGAATCAGGCTGCAAAATACCTCACTAGTCCTTTGGATTCTTTTGCAGCTACCATCAGCGAGTTAGCAACCCGGGTTGTCTGGCGGCCAGTAATTAAATTCTGCTGCTAGCCCCACAATCTCGTCAGCCTTTGCTTTGCTGGAAAGATAGAGCTGAGTTGAAATACCCTCTCCCGTGCGAGTGTTGAACGCTGTTAGAAAATCAGCCTTTCCATCCATGTCGAGATCGCCAGCCAAGAGAATAATCTGATCTCTGCACGCCATGCCATCTTTCCCAGCAACTGGGTCAATCTCGAACTTCTGAAGTAGCTGTTGTTTGTTTCCTTTTTTGAGCCAGTAGCTGATGAAATTGTCTTTTTCACTTGCCTTCAGCGAATAGCGATTCCCCCGATGAGCATCGATTTTTATTTCGAATCCAGATCGTGGACCAGTAGCTGTCGGTTTATTTCTTCCTAGCGGATAGAATCTGCTGATGTTTCCCGGCTTCAATTGTGGAAGTCCGCGCAGCAAGCATAACGGAATGTTTTTACGCCCCGTGATTGTAAGTTCTTGCGCTGCTACTTTGCCTTCATCGTATGAATTCACTTTTGTAGGTTTGCTTCTTACTGTGGTGCGTTCAAGTTTCGCTGCGTTACCGCTCAAGTACAAACCAGTCCATTGAGTACTTTTGGGATAATTCATTGCCGCAAAGGAATATCGCGATGTTGGTAGCACAAGCATTTCAATCTCACTCGCGGCGGTCTTGGCAGCCGATTCCTCAGCCAGAACATGGTCTGCTTGACTGAGGGTGCACAGGACGCTAAGCCCCAGAAGCAGCATTACTTTGGTTTCTTTCTTGTTCATCTGTGCTGTCCTGCTACTCATGTATTAAGTTTAAGCTAGCGTATCACCTTATTGATTGAAAAGTTCGGAGCTGACTCTGCTCAGGAGCTGCCGCAGCTCTGTCCTGCTCTAGCAAAGGGATAGCTTAACTTGTGGTCAAGAGAGATTTCTGACTTTCATATATAATGCAATCGCTCCAGGCTCTTTGTAGCCAATTACTAAAGGGTGATTCCCATGGAAAGTTCTCAGAAAACCCGCTTGATCCTCGTGGTCTGCGCGAACGTCTTACTGTCCGCCACAGTTGCACTGGCAATCTGGACTAATGCTGATAAAGCTAAAGATTCCAGTTCGGTTGTTGCCGATTCTACAGTTGGTTCCGAAATTACAAAGAGCGAAAATACTGCTGAGGCTGGTTCGGCAACTAAAGTTGCAAGTGCACAAACTGTCGAAGCTGACGTGAGATATCCGGCTTCCAAGCGAAACGAAGTGCAAAAACTGGCGCGCAAAGATGCAGGTTCTGACGAGCCGATGAAATCGATAAAAACTGCGTCAAGCTGTGTCGTTAGAGCCATGGATGATAGTGGTTTGACGTCAGATGTTTTTGTAAGCAAGAAGAAGCCTACAGGCAAGATGGTGAGTTATCCTGGTTTTGTGCCGCCACCTCCCCCAGACCCGGTGGCTGCAGCGCCTGTGCAACGCTCTCATCAGGTTGCCCAGTTTGATGCTGTCAGTCACACTCCTGAGCGGAAGTTTGGCATCAAAGTAACCGGAATAATCGGCAATAGAGCCATGCTTCTGATGCGCAAGGAAGGTATGAGTCGAAATGAAAAGCCGGAAGTCGTTTGTCTTGCACCTGGAGAGCAGGTGCGCAACATCAACAACTTGCCGGTATCTGTGCTAGTTGTCGATAAAGATAGTGTCACTCTTGAAGTCAATGGTGATCGTTTCGTAAAGACGCTTCCAGAAATTCGCTAGTTTCTTTTGCAGGCAGCGCAGTTTCCGTCAGGCTCTAATAGTGCGTGCAGGAACATCCTTGTGGATGCTTCCGCCGGGTAAGCTTTTGCGCTTATTTCAGCGTTTCTCGATAAGTCATGCAAGAGATCCCCATCGCTCAACAACAAGCTGACAGCATCGCGGATTTCTTTTTTGTCCAGTTCCTGGCGGACTACTAGCGCGTTGTGTTCATGAGTGATGTATTCCTGGTGGCCTTTGAATGCCGTTACTATGGCTGTACGTCCGCATGCAAACATTTCGAGAACTGGCATACAGAAGCTCTCTGTTCGACTTAGCTTTAATAAGAATGTGCAGCTTTTGAAAATTGATGGAATCTGCCAGTACTTCAGTGATTGGAAAAAATAATCTATGCGCAGGTCAAAGTTGGGGCGTCCTTCTGGTGAAACATAGACGATTTCCAGTTCTGAAAAGTCTTGCAGTATTTCGAGAGTCTCTTTTACTCTCTTGAATTCCACTGTGGGTGAACCTTCGACGAGAACACGCGTTTTATCTCTGGAAGGTATCGCTTGTGAGCATGAAGCAAAATCTGCTAGTTCAATTCCTGGTGGCACCAGGCAAGATTCTTTGGCGAAGTCGTGCTGGAGTCTCATTTTTATTGCATTTGAGATGCTTATAAAATGAAGAGGCTGTTGGTATGTTTGTCGCACTCTGTCTGGTTCTTCCGTGCCTGCCGAATAGAACTCGTCTTCGAAGCCCTGAACAAAGTAGAAATAGTGTTTTGCGGGTAATTCATATAACCCTTCGACGGTTTCCCACCAGGTGCCGACTATTGCATCAAAGGGTTCGCCTTGTTTGAGCCTTTCAACGCTGCAAAATTTGATTCCCTCAAGTTTTTCGAGTACTACCGGTTTGAAGTCGTCACCGCGCAGAAATCCAACATGAACGTCGTGTCCTGCTGAGCGCAGGAAGCGTGCGTGTCGCAGAACTGTAATGATTCCACCGGTGATGCTATTTGATGGTAAAACAAATGCGATGCGCATCAGCTTTTTGCCAGAATCTTCACTTGCTTATCGATGTCGCTTGCTGCTTTATTGCTTTCCTCGCTGGCTGTAGATGTGCTTAGCGGTGCAAAGCAGGTGAATCCAATCAATAGCCAGAACATAGAATTGCTGAAGAAAAGTGGATGCGTCAATATGTACTCGAACTGACCATGAATGCATAACACGGCTGCTAAGCTTGCTGCCAGCGGCATTAGTTGTTGATTGTGCCGAGTGCGTCGAATAACTTGCAAGCAGAGGTTCAGCAAGAGGAGAATTATGCAAGTCAGTCCTGCAGAGCCATAATAGACCAGATTTGCAAGAAGAAAATTGTGTGGTGTCTTACCGTTGTAATTGATGCCATAAAGTCCGTAGCCCATTAAAAGGTGTCTGGCGTCGAGTGATCTGACCATGTGAGTCCAGATTTGAGCTCGGTCTTCTAAGGTTGCTCGTGCTTCGTTTGCGCGCCACTGTTGCTGGAAAACTGGCGAGCCATGCTTGCTTACCAACCTTGCATTTGGGTCGAAGGCGTCAAGAATAGGCGAGAACACAGGAAAGGCTAGTGCAAGCGAAACTGCAGTGATGGCTATAGCGATGCTTGCTTTCTTTTTCCTTGCTGGCACTGCTGGTAGTATCGTGGAGCAGAGCACTGTCAGTATCGCAGCTCTGCAGAACGATGCTATTGTGCTGGCAATTATGATTGTGTTCAGAATCAGTTTTTGTACTTTGCCCAAGCCGAAGATGCCGCCAGCAAGAATCATTCCCGGAATGTACATAAGAAAACTTCCGATTGAATTGGCGTTGGAGAAAAATCCGTTGCTTGGGAAAAGATTGTATCCAAGAAAGTGTTTGCTGCGACCACTTTCTGAAACAACAGAAACACCCCCAATTTGTTCGATGCCAGTAAGCATGATGCATAAGGTAAGAAGGCTATGCGCAAGCATCAAGCTGATTATGGAAAAGAATAGTGCGCGATAATGAGACTGCTTCATCAGTCTGGGTGCGCAAAATGTCAATGAAAAGATTGTTGCTGGAATGAGATAGATTTGACTTAGTGTTAAAGCTCCGTCAATGGTGTGGAGGCTTGATATAGTGAGCATTACGCCATACGCGCAACAAGTCCAGGCTGCTTTCTTCCAAGCCGATCGCTCTTCGCTCATCTCATTTACTACTGGACTTAAGTGAGGTGCTGACTTGAGAAAAAGAATGATTATGGGGATGCTCACCAAAGTAACTTGAGCTATATTGCCTGCCAGAAGAACCCTTGGAAGTAGGAACTCCAGGTTGGAAGTTTGTACGAAGAGCATTAGGAAATGAAAAAGCAGTGCAGCTGAGCATATTCGCCCGCTGTATTCATCAACTCTTATATTACTGGAAAGAGTCATTGCAGGCTTCTCTTCAGGCGCGCAGATTTCAAAATTGCTAGAAGGAATTTACCCACTTTCCATGAGCGGCTCTCGACGATGCGCTTTCTTTCTGCTCGCAAGTAGTCTAAGTACTCAATCGGATTTTTGAAGGAAAATGAAAAGCTAGTTTCTTTTATTCTTTTGTTTCTCAGTGTGACAAATGCTCTTTTGCATTCTCGCAGTGGACGAGTAATTCGCCAGGGGAAACTTTGTAGCAGAAGTCGCAATTTGCTTTCGTTGAGCTCGATTTTCTTGCAATCTTCTTGAGCGTTTGTCTGGCTCTCGTCGTTTTTGGCTAGGAGCATTAGCGTATGAATTAGCCCTCGCTTTAGAGCTTTCATTTCCGCCTGGCTCAATTCCATTTCTTGCGAATTGTCCTCTGCCTCCCTAAAAATACCTTCGTTGACTTGGACTTGTATTTGGCTTGCGAAGCTCTTTAAGTTCGTCTTCAAAAAGTCTTCTTTAGAAATTCCACACTCTGCCATTATTGAGGAGAGCGTGTCTCCGCAGTGGATGATGTCGTTTACTACGCGCAACTGTCGCATATTTTGAGTAGTCGCGTTGTTTTTGTGTCTGCGGTATGTGGCGAGTTCGTCCGGAATATAGGAGTAATCTCCATGTCTCATAAGCCTTAGCCAGAGTTCCAGGTCGCCAACGTGAAACAATTGCTCTGAAAACATGCAATTTGTGTCTGATCGAAACATAACAGTGCAAGGTTCGCCGATTATATTTCGCAGTGGCATCAAACAAGTGCGCCAGATTTCTTGTCTGCTATATGATGCGTGCTCTTTTAAGAGTGTGATTGGTGTGGCGATATCGGTTGGCGGGAAGTATTCTTTAATGTCTTCATCAAGAATCTTTCGTCCTGTGCTGACCAGTGCAAGCTGCGGTTGTTCTGCGAACCGAGCAAGGCATACCTCAAGCATTCTTGGTTCGATTATGTCATCTTGTGCCATTGGTTTGATGTAGCTGCCTAAACCATTGAGGATGCACTGATTGTAATTTGCGAATAAGCCGAGCTGTCGCTGGTTTCTCCAGGTCTTGACCCGTGGGTCTAGTTGCGCATATTTTTCTAGAATCGCGAAGCTACTGTCGTCTGAGCAATCATCAGGGGCAAGAATTTCAAAGTCTGGAAATGTTTGACATAGAATGCTTTCTAGCGCTGCTTCCAAAAACGCAGCGCCATTGCGAACTGGCAGGCAGATGCTGACAAATGCTTTCATCTCAATGTCCGAGAATTAGGCTCTTCGAGCCTGACAAGGCTAGCACTTTGCACCCGTTTACATCTACGGATGCCTTTTAAGCCTATCTGCAGAGGAATGATTAATTTGGGAGTTCCATTGGGAAAGCTTCGGTCCACATTAAAATTTCTTAGATGCGGTTAATCTTGCGGCTGTGTGCTTGGCATGCAGAGTTAGCAAAAGTCGTTCTCAGGGCACAATGTGCCAGGGGATGACCATTACCAGATTGATTATGGGCGGCCCAGAAATGGCGAGACTGGTTCAGTCTCTGTCTTGGGTTAATGGAAGTCGCGAATTATAGGACCTGAAAATCATGGCAGAAGGCAACGAAGGACCAACGAAAACCAAGGTGGATGAGGCTGAGAGGTTCTCACCAACTATTGAGGAGAGTGGCACCAGTAGCCGCCTTTCGGATCAGTTTTCTGATTTGTTGAATCAAGCCCGCACCGATTTCATGAATCGTGATAAGGGCGACAACTACAAGTACAATCAGGGTGCAGTGCCTGGCGGCGAGCCGGGCGACCTTGCAGCGCAGAGTCTGCAAAAGTTATTTGAGAAGAACAAAGACGCAGCGCCTGCTGCTAAGGACGCTCCTCCGGCAGCGAAAGAGGACGCTAAGGTCGAGTCTTGGGACAAGGGCCAAGGTAATTTTCGTTCTCTAAAAATTGCTGATAAAGAATCAGGACAATACGTCGACTCTACCGGCAAGACCAGCACTCGAATCGATGAAAATACCGCGATTGAGTATGATCCCAAATCGCAAAAGTATTCGAAGGTAGATAGAGACGGCAAACGCACTGACTTAGACCCGAAAACTTCTACAGAGCAGTTCGCTGGAAAGACTCTTCAGCAGATGATTGACTCTGGCGTAGCGTCGGAGAAGTCTAGCGATGGTAAGTCTGAAAAGACAACATACCTTGATGGTAAAGTCAAAACTACCTTTAATGAAGGCGAGCTTGCAGAGAGAGTCACATATCCTCCCGGCCAAGCTGAGGGATTAAGACAGACAGAAAAGTTCCGCGAGAAAGCGCCAGGTGACACCTCAGACACCACTGCACGCACTGTCGATAAATATGGCGATAAGACTGTCACCAGTTTTGAAAAGGGTGACATAAGCAAGGTCACAGCCTTCAAAGAGCCAAGTAAAGATCAGCCGGCAGTCAAAAAAGAATATCGTAGCAATGGACCTGATGGTGCCAAAGAAGTAGATACTTACAGAAATGACGGCTCTCCCAATGGCATAAAGCAGGTGGCAAAGTTTGATGGTAAGCCTGATGTGGTTACCACTAACGATAACCGAACTTTTCAAAAACCAGAAAATGGAGATATTAGAAAGCCGCTTGGAGAGGGAGAGCGAGCCGGTGTCGTCGATGTCGATAAAGAAACTGGCATGCCGACGCACATGCAAATCGGCGATCGCGATTACAAAGTTAAGTATGGACCGGATGGGAAGATTAGTTCAATGTCCGTCGAAGCTCCGGGTGACCCGCCCAGCAAGCTGGAAATGGAGCGCGGCGAAGATGGGAAGTTGATAGTTAAGTCGGGCACAGGTAAGTTTGCGCCAGACAAAGATGGCAAAGTAAATCTCGAAGGCTTGCCGGTCGAAACACAGAAAGTCAAAGTAAAAGACAGTGAAGGCAAGGAAGTTGAAGTAACGAAAGTAGTTGGCGATGTTCATCTGAACAAGTCAGGCGACTTGCGCTATAAGACTGGTGAAGGACCTGATCGGCATGAAGTTGTTCGTCGTGCTAACGGAAATACTGAAGACTACGACTTCAAAAATTGGAAAAAAACTGTAACTGGTCCTGATGGCAAAATGATTGGTCAGCAAGCCTGGGATGGCTTTAACTGGCGCAATTTCAAGGAGTCGCAAGACGGAAAGCGAATTGAATTCGTGCCTGCTGATCCGAAGAAGCCGGCTTTTATAGAGCGCGATACGCAGCCTGGTCCACCTCAATCTGACAAAACAACCATCGGTTATGCCGATGGGTCTAAGATGAATTGCGATTGGCAAAATGGAACCCAGACCGAAGTTTCCAAAGACGGCAAGCAGACTGTCCGCCATTATGACGGTTCGACTTATCGCGAAGGAACTCAGACCGACGCCAGTAAATTGAATGACCCTCGCACGGGTCAACCGCTAGGTAAGGAAGGCGATAAGCTCGTCGTATTTAAAGATGAGCCTAAAATGGCCTTGAAGCGAAAGGATGGTTCTGTTGTAACCATGTATTCGCCTGAAAATCAGGGCGACAAGCCTACTGTAGTTGAGAAGGATGCTGCAGGTCGGGTGACTGAGGTTAACGGACCCAAGGGAACCTTTAAGTTTAAGCACGACGGTGATGGTGATATCTCGCAGGTGACAGAACTATCGCCTGATGGAAAAATCAAGCAGGTACTGACACGCAAGGGTGATGAGAAAAATCCTGGCATGCAAGAATGGACGGGACGCGAAGGTGCGAATACTCCCCGACAACCCGCTGATAAACCTCCGAGGGACCAGTTCAAGCCCAATGGCTATAACAGCTGGTCAGTGACAGATGGTGAGGGCAAGCCAATAAATGGTGGCAAGCTCGAGAATATGAATTTTAACACCACCGCTGATGGTACCATCAGGACAGAACGCCCCGGTCAGGGTGGCAAGGTCGAAGTCTTCAACCGAGCGCCCAGGGGAGACAATTTTACTGAAACAGAAACCCAGAAGATTGTTGACCGCGGCAATGGAATTAAAGAGACGATTGATAAGGCTTCTGGAGATCGTACCGTTCAATTCAATCGCAACGGAGTTGATGTCAACCTATCTTCTAAGGACGGGAAGATCGACGTCCTTCAAGATGGCACTGTCACTCAGATGGGCAAGGACAAGGGCGCATTCTATTTGCCAGACGGATCTATAGCGAAGATGAAGCTAGAGACTGTTAAGGGTGCAAATGGAAATGATCAAACCAAGTCTACGATCACTGAGTTGCAAATTGCTGCTAATGACCCGACCAAACCTGGTGCTGTAAAGGAAACTCTTGTTGCTGGGCAGCCGCCTGTAAAGTCGATCGGAGCGGATCGCGGACGCTTCGTGGTCGTTTCTGAGAAAGACGGTAAAGATGTTAATACTGTTTATGATTTGAAAGAGCGAAGCAAATCTGAGAAAGCTCCAGGCGAGAATTTCTATCGCACCTCTTCGCTCAAAGATGGCAAGCCGATGGGCTTGAACAATGATCAGAACAATCCTATTCTTCGCATTGGAGATGATGGAAAAGCGAAGACTATTCCTACCGGAAAAACGCTTGATCCCAAAGATTGGAATTTGAACGATATCCAAAAAGACAAAGATGGCAATGCTATCATCAAGTCGAGCAAGCCAGGAAGCAATGATCAAGTATTGCTAAAGCCGAATGGCTCAGTAGTTGAGAATCTTGACGGTAAGACGAAAGCCACGTATCAAAATGGAATGGAAGCCAGGCTTAAGAGTGATGGCACCGTTGATAGTATCACTATGGGCGGGAAGGAGTTCGAGCCAATTCTAGATGGTGGCAAAATTGTTGGATTCAAAGACAAGAATGGCGAAGGAAAGCTTGAAGCTTTGCCTCCGGGAACCAAATACGAAAACAAGCTAAGTGACGATGGACTTCTGGTATCAGATAGCAAAGACGAAAAGACTAACATAAGCACTCACACTGAATGGTCACCATCAGAGGGGCTCTATTCTGTTGATAAGACTTGGAAGTCAGCTGACGGTAAAGATCTGTCGATGTCTTACGTGGCTGACGCCAAAGGGAATGTTTCAGATTTCGTTCTGCCTCCGGCGCAACCCGGAACAGCAAGGGCGAACGTAGAGCGTTTGAAAACGACATCTTATCCTGAGCTGTCCGCCTCTGTTGATAAAGACGGCGTATTGACCGTTAACATCAACAAAGACAACAAGGTCGTGGTAAGCAAGGACGGCAGCACTGACGAGACGTTCAAGAAGCCTGGCGGAGAAGCTGGAGAGTTTCATCGCGATCGCGACGGAAATTTGCAAGCAACTCAGAAGCAAGTAGAAGCCATTTCCGCGGTGCTTTCTACCGATCTCAAAGATCCTCAAAATCAAGCTAAGTTGCTACAAGAGCTGGGCACAAAGGTTCCTTCCGCAGGGAAGGATCGCGACACTTATCTCAAAGCTTTGAATCAATTGCTTGGTGCTAAAGCTAAGATTGAATTCCAGAAAGACAATGATTCTGATGTCGTTGTCGTGACTAATAATGGTGCGCAAATCAAGATTCCTGTTCCGCGCCCCAAAGCGTAGCTAAGCCGAAGCATAGAATTCGTTTCTTAGCTGCGTGCTCAGAATTTTGCTCGCTTACACTTTAGGAGCAAGGTATTTTTCGCGATATTCTTCAACGATTTTCTCTTTGCCTTCGCAGCGCAGAAGTGGGAATCCCATTTCGATTCTCTGCTTGAGATATGCCTGCGCAACGCCTTCCGATAGCTTTCTGATTTCCATGATTTTTTTCATTCTCTCATCACGACCCAGAATTCCGCGCGCGTCCATCAAATTGAAATAGTGCGAGCATTTCAATGCTTGTTCATAAGCTGGCATAACCAAGCCGGCTTTGAGTAAGTCGTTGGCTTCTTGTTGATGAAGGCTGAAAAGCTTCGTCAACATATCGGGATTGCTGTAGCTGAAATTGAACTTCGATTGCTCAATTTCATTTTGGTGATAAAGGTCACCATAGGTTACGTAATCATTCCATTTCAAGTCGTAAACACTGTTGACGTTCTGAAGATACATCGCAAGCCGTTCGCAGCCATAAGTGATTTCTGCCGCCACCGGTTTGAGGTCGATGCCGCCGGCCTGCTGGAAGTAAGTAAATTGCGTTACTTCGAGTCCATCGAGCCAGACTTCCCAGCCCACGCCCCAGGCGCCCAGGGTTGGTGATGCCCAGTTGTCTTCGACAAATCGTATGTCATGCATAGAGGCGTCGATACCCATCGCCGTCAGGCTGTTCAGGTAGAGTTCTTGTACATTGTCCGGTGAAGGTTTCAGAATCACCTGATACTGAAAGTAGTGCTGCATTCTATTTGGGTTTTCGCCGTAGCGCCCATCAGTGGGGCGGCGGCAAGGGTCTGCTGTCGCCATATTCCAGGGCTCAGGTCCAAGCACCTTCAAGAAAGTGCCGGTGCTCATTGTTGATGCACCTTTCTCAATATCGTAAGGCTGCATAACAACACAACCTTGCTTATCCCAATAATCATTCAAAGATTGAATGAGGCGTTGAAACGTCAAAGCCATTGAATTACCCTCTGCTGAACTCGCCAATTATAGCGTGTATTCATCGTCAGGCAGCTTTTTGCAACGATTGTTGCCTTCTGCATGGCAGACAGCTTTGAACAGTCAAGCAGTCACAAAACTTGACCAGGAGGTGGTTTTGGGGTGTTGTCAGGGAATAAACCAATTCCGGAGGAACTACTTTGACTAAACTCGAAACCCGCGATAATCCTGCCTCTGCCAACTTATCGCCTTTGTTGGCAAATATGAACTCAGTTCTGGTTGGTCAACAAAAGGCTGTCTATCTTGCTTGCACTGCCTTTCTTGCTGGTGGTCACGTTCTCCTGGAAGATGTGCCCGGAGTCGGGAAAACTCTGCTTGCCAAGACGCTGGCTCGATCTGTATCCGCTGATTTTAAGAGAATTCAATGCACCCCTGATTTGCTCCCGGCAGATGTCACGGGTATTAATGTGTTTGACCAGCGAAATAGTAACTTCGTGTTTGAACCTGGTCCTCTGTTTGCCAATATTTTGTTGGCCGATGAAATCAACCGAGCCACTCCTCGCACGCAATCTAGCTTGCTTGAAGCTATGGAGGAAGGGCAAGTCACCGTAGATGGTGAAACTCGAAAATTGCCAGAATTATTTTTTGTTATCTCAACGCAGAACCCAGTTGAGTATCACGGAACTTTTCCGTTGCCAGAGGCACAACTAGACCGCTTTATGCTGTCAATGCAGCTTGGTTATCCTGATCTGGATCAGGAGATTGAGATTCTCGACAAAACCCTGGCAGAGGGCTCATTTGAAGTTGAGTCGGTTCTCTCTGTTGAGCAGGTTCTTGCCGCACGAAAAAATGTGAAACAGGTAAAAGTCGATCGTTCCATCAAGAAATACATAGTCGATATTGCAACTGCAACACGAAATGATAGCGAGGTTTCACTGGGAGTCAGCCCCCGTGGCAGCCAGCTTCTTATGCGTGCCAGCCAGGCAGCGGCATATCTAAATGGAAGAGATTTTGTGAAGCCCGAAGATACTAAACAACTGGCACCATTCGTGTTTGGGCACAGAGTGATTCCTAAGCAGAGGGGCAATAAGGTTAGTCACGCCAAGTTGATAGAACGAATACTAAACACTGTTTCTGTCCCGGTTTAAACATGCCTTGAATACCGTTCACCTGAAATTTGAAAGCAGATTTTTTCTTGCTATTCTGCTGAGTCTGGTTACGTTTGGAGTCGCTGCCAGCGTGGGTAGCGGCTGGGCTCTGTTTCTCTCATGCTCGGCTTTAGGTGCCGCAATTCTCTCGCTAGTGATGCCGTATGTTCTTTTGAGCCAGCTTAAGGTTCGAGTGAGCGGACCCGCAATGGTCGATGCTGGTGATTCTATCCCGGTTTTAATGCAACTGGAAACTGACGGCTTGATGACGTCGATGCTGAGGCACTTAATTGTGCGGTCCAAAACAGATGACGCTGTGGCCTATCCGGGTGTTAATGCTGTTTCGGAGTCTGCTTATTTACAGGATTTGGCAGACCGCAGAGTGATTCTTTCTTTGAATGCAAGAGGTATGAAGCGTGGCATTCGTGCATTACCTGCGGTGCTCGTCGAAACTTCTTTCCCGATGGGGCTGGTATGGGTTAAAGCGTCTTACCGTGCGGAAGAGTCTCGAATTGTCGTTTTGCCAAAGACCGTTCCTCTAGAGGGTGCTTTCTTGAAAGGCTTGCGCTCTGATTCATATGTTCCTGGTGACTCACAAAATTCTAATCACGGGTTTCAGACCTGCTACGCAAGAGGCATTCGTGAGTACAACAGGACTGACAGCCGAAGGCATATTCACTGGGCTGTGAGCGCTCGTCATGGACGTTTGATGGTAAAAGAATTCGAAAACGAGGGAGTTCCGGTTTATGATGTGGCGTTCGATCTCGCGGCTAGCTGGGGTACGGAAGAACAATTTGAGCTTGCTGTCAGCGCTGCTGCGAGCTTGCTGGCTTTCGGGCATGCACAAGGAATTCATCCTGAGCTTTTGATTTTGAATGAGCCTGTTCTTAAAGGTGCTTCAGTGCCATCATCGCGCATTGTTGAAATTCAAGAACAATTGCTTGCTCTGGCTTCATTGGAACAGAGCAAGAAGAAGACATCTGTCTTCTCATTCTCTGACCCTTCTGCTTTTGACGACAGAGCACGCGCGCTAATTCTTATCACTCCTGACCTGGGTGAAGCGCCTGTTAGCTTCAGTATCGCGGAGCAGAACAAGGTATTGACTCGTTTACATATTGCTAAATCTCAACCCTCTGCGGGGCTTGACGATAAGAAGATAATCTCACGAATGGAGGATCTTCTTTGTCTATAACGACGATAGTTTCGAAAGCAGCTAAAAAACACAAAGATACTTACATCGAAGATTCGGTGCCACTGCGAGTGGTGACAACGGGGTTGGCGATTACAGGGGTTCTTGCCGCGAGTCCGCTCACCGAAGCGCCGCTCTGGCTGATCGCTTTGAGTATTGGTGGTAGCATTCTTGGAAGCTATGTTAGTTATAAGCGTCGCTATCAGAATAACCTGGTCGTAAAGATATTTCTGTCTGTTGGAATTATTATTGCAGCAGTTTTGTTTTTTAACGAGATTATAGTGCTGGCGAATCAGAACGTCGCGGACGCAAGGGTTCCACTTACCAAGCTTCTGATGGTGCTTGTGGCTCTGCACTGTTTTGATGTGCCGCGTCGCAGAGACCTCAGCGTTTCTTTTCTGGTAGGATTTACTCTGATGACTGCAGCGTCGACGCTCAGTCGTGAGCTGGTTTTCGCAGCTTATTTGTTCGTGTTTATGGCTTTGACTGTAATCATGTTCCAATTTGATTGTGCCTCAAGAAGCCTGGGCCGTGCAAAAACTATTGGTGCAGATGCTTCTAATCTTGAGCAGACAGCGAGGAAATTCAGTGGCACGGGAGGGCAGCGAAAGCGGTTCTCGCCTGCAGTGATTCAAGCTTGCATCGCTCTGGCAATCTTTTCAGTTTCGAGCTTAGGAATATTCTTGGTGGCACCAAAGGTGCAGCTGAATCTCAACAAAGAGTTTCGGCTTGGCTTGAATTTGCCGTTTCAAATACAATCAGATTTTCTGAACAAGCTTAGCGAAAATGGAGCCGGTGCTACCAAAGGTATCGTGCACCCAGAAGACGCCTATTTTGGTTTTGCTGAGGAATTCGATACGAATTATCGTGGAAGGCTTTCCGACACTGTAGTGCTGCGAGTACTCAGCAAAATTGGTTTGAATCTTCGCGGAATGGCTTACGACAACTTTGATGGCAAAATATGGAGGATGACGCGACCTAAGGAAACTCAAGAGTTGTTAGCTCGTGATGACCATGGTTTCAACCTTGATTTGAAGCTCACACCGTTTCGCCGTGTTTACAACACAACTATTACTCAAATGTTTTATGTAGAGCAAGACAGCTCTAATTTGATTGTTACGGCAAGCAGTCCTTACCAACTTTATTTTCCAGGTTCCTCTATTCAGGTCGACACCTATGGTGCTTTGCGTGCCCCGGTCGGCATGCAGAAGGATATGGTGTACAGCGCATTTTCGCAGGTTCCAATTTATGACTATAGAGAGTTGCGGGCTTTGAGTGATTCAAATGTCCTTCGTGGTCGTCCGTGGAAATTGGAGGACACTGAAGAGCAAAACTACCTGCAGGTGCCGCCTATGCTTGACCCAGGGGTAGCTAAACTAGCCCAGAAGATTTCCGGTAAGGGAAATAATTTTGCCAGAGCCGAGCGCATGTGCAGGTTTTTGCAAACTCATTATGATTACGATCTCGAAATTGCGGAGACTCCGGCCAACCGCGATAGTGTTTCTGATTTCTTGTTGTATTCGCACCGTGGGTTTTGTGAGCACTTTGCCTCGGCTCTGACCATTATGTGCAGAACCCAGCAGATTCCAGCGCGTCTTGTGACGGGTTACACTTGCGGTCAGTACAACCCCTTCACGGGCTTCTGGGAAGTCAGATTGCGTGATGCTCATTCCTGGGTGGAAGTATTTTCTCCTCGCTTCGGATGGATTCCGCTCGATGCGACACCCAACGCGCCTGCTCTTTATGGGGAAGAGCCACAGAGTGCCTTCTCGTACTTGCAGCAGATCCTTAAGCCATTGTGGAATGCGATTTGGAATAGTGCCTTCGTTCAGTCAGCAAATGCAGCGTTACTACAGCTTTTCAGCTCGGTGCTGAATTCTTGTTTTATCGCTTTCGTGTGGGTCAAGTCTCATCCCGCTCTGAATTTTGTAGGCGCGCTGCTTGCTCTGGGCACTTTGCTTTATCTGACAAAGGGAACTTTACTCTCCAAACTTAGCCATTTCTCAGCTTCGACCGCTAAGCGTGGCAGAAATCAGCTGCTTGTTAACACTGAGGCGTCTAAAGAATACGTCAAGCTAAACCAGTCACTGCAAGAGTTTGGCGTCGTACGTGAGTATAGTGAAACACCAACAGACTTGTTGGAAAAAACTCGTCTGGCTCTCAAAGGAAGCGGCTCGGAAGAGCAGGAGCTTTTGCAAAAACTAGCTGAGTTTCTTGAGCTTTACTCGCAGATTCGCTTTGGGGGCGACTCTTCAGACTTGCCGAAACTCAAGAATCTGAACCTCAATATTGCTGAAATGAGCAAAAATTTGTCACAGACGTAGATTCAAGCACAAATATTTTTCCATAACTTGTTAATTTTGCGTGTTTTTTGGGACAATTAAGTGTAGGATCGCGGTTTGACTTTATCAGCAAAAGGCCAGGAAAAATATGGTTCAACAAGTTAGAGGCGTGCAGCAACAGGAATTCGTTCCTCCATACCCCAATACCATTGAGGAAACAGGTCTCAAAGAGGGCTTTCTTGAAGAGCTGATTTTGAAAGACATCTATCTGGTCAACTTCGCTCTAGGGCGTGAAATCGCCAACAGAACCATGCTTCCTTTCAAAATTGTTGAATCAATTCTTGAATCATTGAAGCGGCAGCTTCTAATCGAAGTTCGTTCTTCCGGTGGTATTGCTGACTATGAATATATGCCGACTGATAAAGGTCGTGACCGTGCCCGCGCCTATTTCGACCATAACAGTTATGTGGGAGCTTGCCCGGTAACCTGGACTTCATACGTTGAGTCTCTGAAATATCAGACCATCAGAAAAGAGGCGGTAACTCCAAGAGACCTCGAAATCGCATTTTCGGACATCATGGTCAACCGCAGAACGCTGAACACGGTTGGTCCGGCAATCAACTCTGGAAGAGGGATGTTCTTGTTCGGTGATGCAGGTAACGGAAAGACTTCAATTGCAGAGCGTATCGTGCGAAGCTTCAAGGGGCACATCTTCGTTCCGTACGCTATTGAAGTTGATGGTCAAATTATCCGAGTTTACGACGATCACAACCATATTCAAGTGTCTGCTGCAAATTACCCGCGTGACTATGACCATCGCTGGGTGCGCATCAATCGTCCTTGCGTAGTAGTCGGTGGTGAATTGACCATCGACATGCTTGAACTTCAATATGACTACACTTCGAAATTGTATGAAGCACCAATTCAGCTGAAGTCTAACTGCGGACTACTGCTAATCGACGACTTTGGTCGCCAGAGAATCGACCACAAGTCACTGTTGAACAGATGGATTGTTCCTCTGGAAAAACGGGTTGACTATTTGACCTTGCACACTGGCAAAAAGTTGGAAGTGCCCTTCGAACAGTTGATTGTTTTCTCGACAAACCTCAACCCGAGAGACCTGGTAGACGAGGCATTCTTAAGACGTATTCCTTTCAAAATCAATATCACTAGCCCGACGGAGGAAGAGTTCAAATGGATCTTCCTGCAATATTGCCAGCGTGTTGGTGTGCCTTACAATGAAGAAGCCGTCAACTACCTGATTGAAACTCAGTACCGAAGCGGAAAGCGCAACATGAGATGTTGCCATCCTCGTGACGTTATTGACCAGGTAACAAACCTCTGTAAGTTCTTGCAGACTGAGCCGCGTCTGACGAGAGAATATCTGGACCATGCCTGTAACGTCTACTTCGCAGCAATGTCGTAAGCTTGAACGAAGGTACAATCAGATTAGCCACCATATCCGATGCTGCTGCAATCCGCAGTATCTATGCGCCCTTTTGCGAGAACAGCTCTGCAGTCTCATTTGAAACTGAGGCTCCGTCAGTAGAAGAAATTGCGTCCAGGGTTAAGAAAACGCTTGAGCGATTTCCGTGGATTGTGTTTGAGCTAGATGGCGTTGTTCTTGGCTATGCATACGCAGGCGAGCACAAGAGTCGCGCTGCCTATCGCTGGTCAACGGATGCCTCTGTCTATCTTGATGCTGCTGCTCGTAAGCGAGGCGTGGGCAAGCGATTGTATAAGTGCTTGTTCGAGATTTTGCGCCACATGTCCTATGTCAATGTTTACGCCGGCATTACGCTGCCTAATCCGGCGAGCCTGGCTCTTCATCGGGCACTCGGTTTTACGGAGCTTTGTGTGTACAAGAAAGTTGGCTTCAAGGGTGGTGCCTGGCATGATGTTGTCTGGTTAGAGCTAAGTTTGCAGGAACATTCGGACCAGCCAGTAGAACCATTGCTTATCACCCAGCTTTCCGCTGCGGATTTGCAGCAGATTATGATGGGCTGCTAATCTTTCTGCCAGTAGCGTTTTTTGCTATTGCCGTTCTCGAATTTTACTTTGTCTAAAAGACCTGACTGCCAAGGGATTCACAAGATTAGAATCAGATAAAATTCACCCGGCTTGAGAGCTGTCAACACCGTGTTAACATGAGGTGTCAGCTTTGTCAGGGCTTTGAATGTCAGCGCCAGTCAAAGAAAAGTCGAATTCAATCACTGATCAAAAGGTGCTGGTTCTCTCTGCGCGCCTGATTCAGGGAGAGTCGCTTGAGAAGCTGAGAAACATAAGCAGCGTTGTTTTGTTTGTGTCCGCTTCGGCAATCTGGTTGCTCAGTCTGGTGCGTGTTGACGCTAGCAACGAAATCGTTCCATGGTATGTCACTCTGGGTATTCTGGCTTCCTTCTCAGTCAGATTCTTGCGTGTAAAAGCAGCAGACATTGAGTTGCTGGGACTTCCTCGAAGCAAAGAGCCTGTGCTTCTTCGCGAAAGTCTTGCGATTTGTTTTTTGATAACGGCTGTGCTTCTGTACGTCAGTGCGGGTCTCGCCGTTTTTCAACAAGAGAGGCTAAAGAAAGCACATCTGGCTCAAGTAGTTGATATCGAATTTGTTTCTAAGACAGATTTTGAAGATAACAACGAGCAGCTTCCAGGTATGCAAGAGTTTGAGGAATTGCGCAAGCGCTCTGCCGATATGGTCAGTCAGGCTGGTAAGCTTGCGGTTTCTAAACACTCGGAGGCGATTCTGGAAAAACCAAAAAAACCGCAAGCGGCAAGCAAAGTTGAGAAAAAGGTTCCAGTAAAAAGCGAAGGCAAATCCAAGAGCGATAAAGAGGATAAGAAGTTAGCTGTTTCTCCATCAGCTCAGCAGAGTGCGCCTGAATTGGTCGAGCAGCCGAAGATCAGCAGTATAGTGATGCCTGCAAGCTGGCAGACGAAAGTGCTTAAAGAATTTGCGCCAGCAGCAGCGGCAAGCGCAGCCCCATCACAGGCTCGTGCCAGCCAGCCCTACATTTCTGAGGTTGAGCCGCCTGAATTAGTTGAGCTGATGGAAAATGATGGTGATGCTAATGCCATGCACGTATTCCAGAAAGGCGGCAAAAGTAATAATGGTAAGGGCGCTGAGAATGGGTTATCTATTTATTTGAAGGAATTGCATCGAAAAATCAAGAATGCCTGGGCACCGCCGATGGGGTCAAATCGGCAGGTGGTGATTGTTTTCCGGCTGAGAAAAAATGGAACTCTTGAATCGATGAAATTATCAAGTTCATCGGGCGAACCCGAGACAGACAAATCAGCTTTTCGTGCAATTAGCGCTGCTACCAAACAACCTTTGCCGCTACCGAAGGATTTTTCTTCGGACAGCCTGGATGTTCTTTATACGTTCAAGTACAACGTAAACGAGCTTCAAGAGGTGACTGGCAAGGGCGCTGCTGCGCTCACTCGCCACTTAGATTAATCCTTCAATTTGAATTGAACCCTTGACCTGTTTTTTTCGTTTAAAGGGTATTAGTTCAGTTCGTGCAATTATGAGTGATAAACCTGCTCTTGATCCAGATGCGGGCGGCGTTTCCCAGCGTCCTGGTGTGGCTGGGAGTTCCGCTGGGGTCTTCCCGTCCACCAATCCTGCTGCGTTCGGTGCAAATCCCGATGCGGTGGAATCATCGTGTGCATCCAGTTCGGCGGATCCCAATACAGCATCGTGCGCATCCAGTACAGCGGATCCCAGTGCCGCATCGTGCGCATCCAGTACAGCGGATCCCCGTGGGGTGCTATATCATTTTTTTTTGGCTAGAACAAGGCACGTTGTGCTTCTCTGTTGTTTTTTCATTCTAGGCACTGCGGTTATTGTATATGCGGTTGAGCAGTTTTTTGTTCTTCTAATTATCATCTTGATTCTTTGTCTCAGGCTTTTTGAGACCCCGAAGGCATTCATTGGTCTAATTTATCTTGCGCTGGTTTTAGGTGCATTGAACGCCTGGATGCGCACTCCATGTCCAGATGCAAGTGATATCAGCAATCTTGCAAGTCGAGATGATGTGCTCATTGTGGGGCGAGTGCTTGAACACAAGTCCGGAAATCGGTCTAATGACGTTCTATTAATAGATGGAAAATGTGATACCTACCGCGGGCGTATCCAGGTCTTTCTTTCAAGGAATTCCACCAGCAAAATCTCTGAATCTTCATTGACGAACCTTTTGAAACCTGGCAGCACCCTGTGTTTCAAAACACATTTGCAAAAGCTACAACTTTGCCGGCGTAACATTTTTCTCTTTCGGAAGCAAACTTTTTGTCGTTCGCATGGCATTTTTCAGTTGGAGCTTCCCTATTCTGGTATTCGGAAGCCCGACGAATTCGAAGCGGGCCTTGAAAGCATAAGGCAGCAGATTCTTAGCTTTCATAAAGCAGCGCTGGGAGAGTCAAATGGAGTGCTTATGACTTCCATGATTCTAGGTGACAAAGCCGTCGAAGTTCCGAAAGACCAATCCGAAAGTTTTCGCGTAGCCGGACTCTCACACATACTTGCAGCTTCAGGATTCAACCTGAGCATTGTAATCGCATCGATTTATTTTCTCGCTCGTTTTTTTATGAGGAACCTGGCAAACATTCTTGCTTTCTCTGGGATGTGCTTGTTTGTCATACTTGCTGGACCGTCGCAGTCGGTGCTCCGTGCTTTTCTGATGGGAACTTTGCTGCTGATTATCCGTGCTCGTGACCGTTCGCCTCATATGCCAACCGTGTTATCTCTTACGGCTGTTATGGCTTTTCTCGTAGACCCATGGTCGGTTGCTGATGTAGGATTACAGTTGTCCTATCTTTCAACTGCTGGAATGATTGTTTCTGCATCAGCGGCAAACAAAATTTTGGATACTCTTTTGCCGCATCGCGTAAAATGGCTGAATGCTGCACTTTCTGCGGCTCTCGTAGCGCAGTTGTATGTTTTGCCCATACAGCTTTACTATTTCCGGCAACTGAGTTCTTACTGTCTCATTGCTAATGTAGTGGTGGTGCCTGTGGTGCCGCTGATTACAGTTGTTGGATTCGCTAGCAGCATCGGTATGGTTTTTGAAGAGCTTTCATTTTCTTCTCACCACTGTTCGGCTTGTGTAGATAAGATTGCATTCTTTCCGGTTGAACTAGTGAGAGCTTTCGTTGGTTTTGTCTGTCAGTTGCCGTTTGCTCAAATAGAAACGTTGCAGATAGGCGCCGCACTTTTGATTCTCTATTATGTGCTTCTAGGTATTATGCCGTTAGCAAACATCTTGGGGAAAGCGAAGCTCTGGTTATTGAGTTTTAGTCTAGTTTTCCTATCCGTTTTTGTTTGTGCATTTGGGTCAGTTGATGCGGGTTCTCGACATTCTTCGCGATATTCAAGAATTGAAGCAAAGTCCAATACGAAAAAGACGAATCGTGTTCGCGCTAGGGGACATCGAGTTTCACCAGTTATTTCTTTTTGAAATTCTCGGCAAGTCCAAGGTCTTCGACCTTGCTTATTTTAAGAATTTTGCAGCCACCTCGTTCAGCAAGCCATCCCTTTATTTTCACGCGATGTTCAATAAATGGAGCGAGTTGTTCTTTACACCCCGAATAGGCCTGACTTTTTGCAGCGATATAAAGGTTGTCCTTGTCGTCAACTATTCCAGCGCTTACCCCTCCTAGAATGCAACGCATCGCGCATTTCTTGTGCTCTGGACCGCGCCCTGGTCCCATTACTCCCGAAGACCAGCACCAGGCATCAACGACTTCTCCTTCGAGTTCAATTGGTCCCGTTTTTTGCGAACTTGACGCATTAGTTGTTTTGTTTGTTATTGGTGTTTCTTTTGCTGTGTTCTTATTTTGAGGCGTGCCCGGCGCAGCTTGCGCTCCGCAAGACAAAATAAGCAGCGTCCCCGTTAGAAGCTGCACCATTAGATTCCTCGTTAGCATAAATTAGTCCTTTTGCCGAATGTTCATTCGAATGCTTCAATGCCTGCCACAGCCATTGCTGGTTTTGACATACGTCCATGTCTCTGGCATTCCATGCTTGTTCTCACCTTGTGCTCCGTACCCGGGCTCAACAACTTTCCAGTTGCCACCTTCTACAATTTTCTGTCCGGAAGCGTTGCTGCTGACCTTGGCTGTGTTCGTGCTGCTGCTTAGAGATTCGTGAAAACCAGATTGCCTTGGCATGCGAGATAGCCCGATCATTCCCTGTCGCGCCATCGCAGCAAGGCGCAAGTCTTGCTTTTGCAGAGCCACTTTTCGATATTCAGTGTTGGCCTCCGCATATCGGTGCAGTGCCTGCAGTGTCAGCCCCTTGTAATAGGATGCCTTTGCATTGCGTTGGGCGGCCGGTAGTGCGTCTAATTTTTTGAGCGCATCAGAGTAGTTGTGTTGATTGTATGCATTGCATGCATCATCAAGTGCCGCAGCTGAAGCCGCAGAGCAAGTCACCATGGCGAGCAAGAAGATGCCCGCCATAAATGTCATTGTATTGCTATTCATATGAGAATGCGTTTTCATTTTCGTTCTAACGATTCTTATATGAGTAGTTGACCATGAAGTCAGTTGCGACGTCAGTACTTCCTCTCGGGTAAATATTGATGCTCAATGATTTGTCTTGCTTTGTCGCTCTCACCGCGCTTGTTGAAACGCTTGACAGTTTCCATTGTTGTTGCAACAGACTTTGCTTGTAAAAGTCGATCACTTGCTGAGCTGTGGATGTAGTACCAAATCGTTGTCCTATCATCACGACTCCGGAAGGTTCCGTATGCTCGAGTCCGAACCTGAATTTCGCGTGGCTACCGATGTCTGGAACCTCTGGTAGTGTCATCGGTTTTGTGAATCGGTGATAGTAGGTTTGCATTTCTACTTCAGCTTGCGATTTTGGTTTTCGCGGTGCCTTCGCTGGCTGAGACAGGGCCGCAGAGCTACAGAAGTAGCTCGTCGCGGCCAAAACTGTCAGCGCCAATCTGGCACAATTTGTTATCGAATGGTTCAACATATCTTTCTCGTTTTCTAGTGAATCTGGAGATTAGCAGGGGCAGCACCATTCGCCACCACCGCTGGCGCAGTTCTGGAAGCGCAATACTCCGAGGAGGTTATTGAAACCACTGCTTGGGGTCCAGACGATTTTGTTTCTTCCTGTTGCGGGGAGCGCGGGGCAGTCCCAGGGGTTCGGGTAACCTTCGCATTCAGGAACGTTGACAATCTTGCCGTTGAGATTTACTGGTCCAACTTCGAAATTCTGTGGATCGCCATCAGGAGACAAGCCTACAGAAATGGGAAAGCTGGGTGGTGTCGAGGAAAGGACGAGATTTCCTGTGGGACCGCCCTGCAAATAAATGTAGCTAGTGGTTCCAAACGGAACAACTGTATTGAGCACGTTTGTTACTTCACTCTCGGTGGCTGTTGGCTTTATCTGGTACATGCGAACCATAAGTTGAGCGGCTACTGAGCTAGCGCTGGACTCTGCAAGAAGCTCACTTACATTGCCTGGCGATGAGAAATTGCAAGGTAAGCAAGCCGTCCCATTGATGCCGCCTGCGATGTTGAATTTCTTCAAACCTGTGCATGCTTCTGGCTGGAAATTGGCGGCTCCGCAGCCGCTATCACCCACTGCTGAGCGCACTTCTAGTACCTTGCATTTGAACGCCTCAACGGCCATGATGCCGCTTGCAGAAACATTTTCACCTGGTACTTGCGAGCCGTAAAAGTTCAAGAAGTCATTGAACTTTTGCTGGCATGCTACATCCTTAGGAGTGGAACCACCAGTGATTGAGTTGGTGTTATCGCACTCGTGAACGGCAGGGTTGTTGTTGAAAGCTGTGTAAGCTTGAGCGCTGGTCATATTTTGGGGTTGGTCAATAGCGCTGAGCAGATTAGAAGGAACTGGCGGTGGGCTGGGGTCACTCTTGTGAGCTTGAACGAAGGCATTAACGTTCTCAACACTGCTTGTTTTTCCAAAGACATCGCCAACACCTGGGGCACCTGTGACAAGCCCGACATAACTTGGGCGCATCAGTACTTTTGCAAGAGCCGTTTGTGCTCCGCCGATTTGACCGCTGAAATCGAGCGAACCAGAGTTGTCCAAAATGATGTAACCGCGTGGAATGGAGACCGGGAAATCCTGGTTCAAGGTTCCAACGATCGCCGATGAACGCATCTTCAAGTTCTGGTTAGTTGCGTTACCTTCAAGTCCAAGACCTCCACTCCTGAATGCGTTAGGTGGAATCAAGCTGCCGTTTCCGCCGGGAAGCGGTGATTGGTTCGCAGCTTGGAAATCGTCCAGGTCGACTAGGTGAGGTTGTTCGCCGGGTCTCATTGGCACCGCCTGCGGTGACACGCCTGCAAGACCGGTGTGCAATCCTTGATATCCAGTTAGATACTGCTTGTTATTCTTAGTAATGACGTTGTTGCTGTCGCTTAAGAACGATTGGACCTCAGGGGGCATCTGATTGCCGCTGAGGTATACATTTGAAGCTTTTCCAACAGCCATGTAAGACACTGCTGTTTCTTCTGAGTCAGCTTGAATTTGTCCATCTGAATGCAACATGCGCGTGGAGTTTGTTGCTGCGACGTTGCTAAAATGTTGCGCGAGGTTCGAATGCTGCGATAGCTTTTGCGCTAACCTTGGTCCGATTCCGCTATCGCCCTGTACCATACCCAAAACCGTTTGTGCATGTTGTCTGGCGGTTGGTGTGTTCTCCGCTGCCGCATTGAGAGCAACCAGCGTTGCTTTTCCGACGAGTCTATCGAATGCCAACAGGTCAACTTGACCATTCGACGGGTCGGTGAGATCACCGAATTCATTTGATTCACTCGTCCCCTGTAATGAAACCGAGGGGTCTTTTAAAGCCTGTTTTGCGACGTTGAGGTTGCCTGCGTCAGTTGCATGCTGCAACTCCTTGCCTCCGCCAATAATTTTCATCCAGGCAAAAAATCCAACTCCAACAAATATAATGACTAGAGTCAGAACGATGACGAGCGCGGTGGTACCACCTTGATGAGACCGTTTATTGGCCATATGTATTACCTCTTTTTGTTGTTAGGTGACCCGGGGACTGGAAAGGGACCAGTGGACCAAACTTCTGTAAAATTAAGCCTCACCTAATTTGATTAGAGACCTTTAATCTCTCCTTTTATTATTCCCCCAAAGCTTGCATATGGCAAGATCCGAGAGTGTCAAATTCATTGATAAAACTGCCAAAAACTTTTCACAAATCGATTATCGGTAAGAGCAACATCGTCGTGATGATGGCATTTTTCGGGTTAATCTTAGCTCTTCAAGCATGTTCAGAGCAGAAAAGATCTTTTTCTGTTTCGAAAATTGATACCAATTCAAACAAAGATTTTTCAAATAGAGATCTCTCAGAGAAGCAATTACTTGAAATAGCTAATAGTAGTTCTGGACGAGAGCGCTACGAAGCAATGAGTAAGCTGGCAGATTTGCGGTTAGGACAAGCTCCTGCCCAGCAAGAGGCTTTGATCACACAGCTATCACAATTTGCGCGCGAAGCATTTGGAAGTACGAGTGTTGAGTACGCCAAGACTCTTCAGCGACAGGCTCGATTGCTTTTTCGTCAGAGGAATTATTCTGCATGCGCAAAGACCTGGCAAAGTGCTGGGGAAATCTTCGCTGTGAAGGGGGACAAATACATTTGTGAGCAAGCTGAATGCGTTAGTGGTCAAATTGCTGGAGAGTGCGCCACCGGTAAGTGTGCTCAGGAAGTGCAACTCTATGAGCAATTATTGGGATTGAGGCGCAAGTGTTTTGGTGATGCTAATCAGCAAACGATGATCTCTATGATGTTGCTGGGTGAAACCTATTCAAAAGCTGGACGGTACAAAGAGGCGTTGAAGCAGTTCGAAAACTATGCAGACTGGGCTAAAACTAGAAGTCCTGCAGAGCAAAATGCTTCTCAACTGAATATTGCACGCACACTTATTCGAATGGGTGAATTTGAGAAAGGAGAGGCTATCTTAAAAGAGTGCATGAATTATGCAAGCACTCATGAAACTGCTACAGAGCCGAATCCGACCCATATACCTGTTATTAAGGCTTATATTCTGCTGAACGATAAGAAGAAAGATTATGCGCAAGAGCTTGTTTATGCAGAGGAACTCGCTGATATTAGTGAGAGATTGATGGGCAAAGAGCACCCGCAGCTGCCTTCGTCTTTGATGATTTATGTCGAAGCGCTTGAAAAAGCTGGAAAGAAAAAAGAAGCTGAGCAGGTGATGAAGCGCATTCGACAAATTGAACTGAAGCATCCAGAAGGACAAAAATCGATGCAAGCTTCTACTTCGGGGGCTGTTCAAGATGCAATTTCAGCAAAACTCTCTGCTGCTGCTGCAAAACGTAAATAGGCAGCGCTGAAGAGTCACATTGAGTTCTTCGAATTGAACTCATAGGAGGATGTTTTTGTTCGGGGCGATTCAACCTGCTGCGATGGTGAAACCTATTCTATTGAATGGCTGGTTCGGCTTGCTCATTGCTGCTATCGGTCGCATCATCCGCTTTGGTATTCGGTTCGATTGTTCCGTCTTTGATCAAGTAGAGGCGATCGTTGTCCACACTGTACATCATCGGAATGACTTTCAAATTCTTGAATAGCTTTCTCAACCGAGCAGATTCTTTGATAGCAAACTCTACGGGGTCATCAATTTCTTTCTCGTTTGCAATGCGGTCAAAGAATGTTTCTGCTTGTGTATAGTTCCATCCGTGCGCATTCGTAAGCGCATTTAGCACCACATTTTTCTTCTCGAATGGGTTGGACATCAAGCAACGGTTATGAACTATCAACGCAAAGTAACTCAGTCCGGCTCCAATTCCGAGCGCAATTCCGAACTCGCAGTCTTTCATATTTGCACCGGGGCTTCGTATGATGTACGCCGTGTTTTTAGGCAAATGCAGCTGTTTTCGATAATCAACGCACATGCCTATAATCAAGTCTGCTGATTCATCGGAATCAATCTCTGAAACTTCATAGAAGTTGTGGCTGCTGATGACTGACTCAACCGGAGTTCCACGCAGTTTTGTTGGAATGTCGCTCTTGCTGTCAAGTGAGATGAGTTTCGACATGTCCAAGTCGAACGAATCATGCGGTGCGGGAAGGAAGTTTTCGTTTACGCACGAGCCTTCGTTATCGCAAGAAACCTGCTGCCTCATGAGATTGCATATTTGGTCTGTGTTCAAAATAAGTGCATTTCTCAGGGTGCAATCTTTCATGCCGCTTACTGCGGGTTTCTCAACCATTGTAAGAGGCACAGCGCATCCCTGACAGGTTGTTTTCAGTAATAAAGCGTTGGTCGATAAAATTGCTTGTTTGTAGTCTTTGAAGCAATTTTCCATGCCCAGTCTATCTAGAGTGCCGGTGCGCTGTAGCATTTCTAGTGGTTGATGAGGAAGTTCTGCGATTACCAGTCTAATGCCGTGACGCTTCAACTGTGTGTAAATTGAAAGCAGTGTTTCTGCGCCGGTCAGATCCATGACAGAAACCGCTCTCATGTGCAGAATTACAGCTTTCAAGTTTTGCACTTGCAGAATTGTTTCGGTAAATCTCTCAGCTGCGCCGAAGAACAGCGGACCATCTACAAGATAGGTACGAACGAACTTGCAAGTAGGTGCTGGCAAGCGAACTAAAGAGCGTCGGTCGGGGTCATAGTCAGGTTCTATTAACTTCAGTTGTGACATTTGTTTGATGAACATACCTGAGGTAAGCAAGAGTCCAGTCACCACACCAGCTGTGAGATCCACCAGAACTGAAACTGCTGTAGTTATGACTGCTATCGTTCCTTCAGTCTTAGATGCCGACCAGATTTGTTTTGTCGCGTCCCATTCTATGAGCCTAACACCAGTTAGTACAAGAATTCCGCTAAGTGCGGCAAGTGGAATTCGCTCGGCATATTTCGCAAAAACAAGAGTGAAAATTAACAGCGCTAGGCTGTGCACAATTCCAGCGAGTCTTGTTCGCGCCCCTGCCCTTATATTTACAGCCGTTCGTGCGATTACTCCTGTGACGGGAATGCCACCGAAAAATGGTGTGACTATGTTTGCGAGTCCCTGTCCAATTAGCTCTTGATCTGACTGGTGTCGGCGAGACATGGTCATACCGTCGGCAACAGTTGCCGAAAGCAACGACTCAATTGAACCGAGCATAAAAACGGTAAGGGCAGAGGCGAACAAAGTGTCAAAAGCTTCCCAGGGAAGATTCGGAATTCTAGGGAATGGCAGGCTCGTGGGAATTGAGCTGATGTCGATGATGCGTGGAACTTCAAAATTCAGCAAGGCTGCAACAACTGAACCGATCACAACAGCTACCAGTTGTCCAGGCACCACTTTTGTCCATCGTGGAACCAGTGCCGCGATGGACAGCACAAGACCACCAGTTGCAAGTGCGTAAATGTTCCATTCGTGATGAACTACGGTATGCCAGAAGAGGTCGATAATATCTTGGATAAACTCCGGGACGAGTGGGTGTCCCTGCAAAGGAGCGGCGCTTCCGGCATGTACAATCCTATGAGTTGGAATGCCAAGGAAGTCGTCCAAAGCGTTGAAAATCACAAGCACGCCAATAGCATTCGCAAAGCCCACTATTACCGGCATTGGAATGAAAGAAATTAGTTTGCCAAGTCGCAATGCACCAGCCAGTACTTGCAATAGCCCGGACATAAGCCCCACCAGCCAAATTGCACCGATGCCATAGCTCTGCGCAATTTCAATCAAGACGACAGCCATGGCGGCTGCTGGGCCAGTAACCGCGTACCTCTGTCCTCCAAATAGAGAGCCGATCAGTCCTGCGATGATACCAGTGGTGATACCAATTCCGGGCTCTACTCCGGCGGCAATTGCTAGCGCAAGATTGAGCGGAAGTGCAACAAGTGCCACCGTTATACCTGCCCATATATCCTTGAGCGCTGTTTTGGGATTGAACATGTCTTTCCATTCTTTGGAAAGATAGTGAAAGTCAATGCCTAGTATTCGCTTGTTCTGGGCAGCTGCAGTGCTTGCTTGAGTCATCAAAACGGCTCGTATTACTAATCTAGAGATGCGAGGAAATATCAGCGCATAGTCAAGCGCTGAATTCCCATACTATAGATTAGCAATCAGAACCTTCACCAAGCTTTCAGGCAAGCTGAATAACTTGGAATTGTGAGGTGTTGTGAGGCTACTGCTTTAAGTGCTTATTGTTTCCATTTCTGCATGTCGGGATACTGAGGTGTATTCAACCGGAATGGGTTGTTGAAATTGCTCTTGTATTGTGAATCGATCGCTTGTGGAAGATTCTGTTTTTGATTCATTCCTGGAGCGCCTTGAGCAACTTCCCGTTGCAGATCATCCAGAGATTTGTTGTCTGGAGCTGATGGGTCGAGTCTCTGTGATTCTTGGATGTACTGAACGGCAGCCAGATACATTGTTCTTGCTTCTTCGCCATTGCCGTTTTGTACCATGAACGAGCTTTCTGCCAGGTGCCCGAGTGCAAGGTCACGAGCAGCTTTAGCACGGAATCTTACATCATTGGTTTGCAGCACGTCGAAGGTATTTTTCATGCGAACGAGAGCTTGCTGCATGTCTCCTGAGTTGACTCTTGCTTGATTGCGTAACTCATTGAACACACCTTTAACATCATGCGGTCCGTAGATGATGTTCAGTTGTTGCTCTACCTTAGTCTGCTCTGCTTTGAGTTGACTGAGGTACGCGTCATCCATTGCTTGACCATCAACGGTCTTTCCTTTGTTCTGGATAACGAAGTTCTGAGCATTTACTAGATTTCCAGCAGCTACACGCAAGAAGATGTTGGCTTCGCCACCAAAGTCATAATTGAAGCCTTTGAGGATGCGGGGTTTCTTATCAGCGTGAGATGACAGGTCAAATCTACTGCCTTCTTCTAGACGGAACTCGCCAAGAGCGGCTCCGAGTACTGCGGTTCCTCTCATATAGCTAAGTGGCGCTGTGGTGCTTTGTTTAGCTTGCCAGTCGTTGTATTGAAGTTCGAGCGCTACTTCGTTTTCTCTTCCGAGAGCTTTTGCTTTGTCTACAGCATTTGAGAAACTAGATTCTGATCGAGCCATTTGGTCATGCGTGAATGCATTTACAGCAGTATCTCTAATTTCCGTGGGACGATCGCCATCGAGTCCTGTTACGCGGGCGATGCCATTGTAGACACGTCCAAGTCCGTATGCTCCTGCGATGAGCAGAGCTTTTGTTCTGCCATCAACTGGTGCCATAGCAGCCCCTGTGATGAGAACGCCATCAGCAATGTTTGGACGGAGCAATGAACTCATTTGAACACTCGCGCCAGTACCGGCGAAGTAGTCAGAAGCGCGAGCGCTAACAAAAGCTGCGCCTGCTAGACCGAATTTGTAGCGCGCAGGCAAATCTGAAAGAAGAATTGCTGGAACAGCGACACCATCAAGAGCAAATCTTCCCATACCATCGGTGGTTGGGGCTCTGTATCCGAATAATTTGCTTAGCCCTGTGTCGAGAGCGTAGCCGCCTGCAAGTGAAAGACCTGCGATTCCTAGTCCCTTTGCTGCGCCACTGAAAGTGCGTCCAGCAAGAGAGCCGGGGCCGCCTTCGACGGACTCTTGAAGCATTGCTCTTGAGCGTTCTAGTTCGCCTTCAGCTGCGGTTACAGCGCTGACGGCTTTGGTGTTAGCCTGACTCAATCGAGCGAAGTCAGACAGATGTTTGGCTTCCTCTGATCCTGCAACAAACAATTTGGTTCCAGAGGCAACTTCTGCTTCGGTTCCAATAACTGCTGCTACCTTACTCGGGTTTGTGATATTAGTTGCTGCACCGATGAATTCTTGCTGCTTTAAGAGCATTTTTTGAGCAGCGGGTAGGTCGTTGATTTGCGTCAAAAGTGCTTTTCGAGCTTCAGCATCAAGTACAACTCCAGTGCGCGCCAAATTGATGCTCTTAAGAGCTTCATCGGCTGCGACTCTTGTGTCGATGCCAGAGACAAGGTCTTTCAGTTTTGTGGCGCTGGTTGTGAGAGCGTCCTGAGCCATAGTTCTTTCAATGGTTCGGGCTGCATGAAGCTCTTCGGCTGTGCCCAATCTTGTTCTGAATGCATCTTGCTCTTGCAACACTGGGCTGTGTTTCTGCCACCAGCCCATGAAGCCTGTCTGTGGCTGCCCCATTGTTTTGAGAAGATGTCGGTCCAGTGCCCACTCGGTTCCACCAATGACACCGCCTGTGATGGCGCCAGTGCCGAGGTAGCCGAGCATTGAAGTCTTTGTGTTCAGTGAATTCTCAACAAACTGTCTTTGTTCATCAGTAGGCTTGTACACCGTTGGATTGCTAGGTACACCAGGAGCATCTTTTCCACCAAAGGGACCTTGTGGACCTTGCTGTATCTGTCTTTCTGCAAACTGTTTCCAATCCATCTGTCCTTGCGGAGCAGGCTGCGGCTGTTGGGCTTCCGCTGGACCACGATATGTAGAATCTGGATATGTTGCTCTGCCCGGGGTCGGATTCCAGGGTTGGGGATTGGGATTCTCAGCTGGCTGGAAGGAAGAAGAAGGATATTCAGGCTTCCATTGTTGTGCTGGTGCTGCCACATCTGGCGAGCTTGCATCAGTTCCGGGTGCGCTGCGCTGTTGTTGCTTGAATGGGTCGCGGTCTCGCTCTCTACCCATGTTTTGTGCGCCAGGTGCTACGTTGTTTCCGCCTGCACGCCATGGCTTCTGTCCGTTCCCTCCATTGGCGTTAGGATTCACTCCGTCACCAACGTTGTTTTGCGGAAAATTCTGAGTAAGTGGGGACAGATTGTCTCCCCAGCCAGTTCTCTCAACTGTCTTTTTGTCATCATCATGGTCGTCATTACTCGCCCATGGACTCTTCCTAGCCTTATGAGACTCAGCGCTATCAAATGAACGCCATCCGTCTGCCATATACAAAGACCCTCCGACCTTAAGAAACGTTCTGACTACAGTAACCAGACAGAACCAGATTGCTAAATATTAGAAGGAACTTAGCCTGGTATAAATGCGTGATCTCACGAGTGCCATGGGAGAATTCCCACTCGATCTGTTTCTCTAATCTACAGATTCTCTATGAACTGGGCCGCGAATCGCTGTCATGGGAAGATAATCTAGTCTTTGTGAAAGCAGGAGTCGAGAAAATCGCAAGCCGGGAAATTTATTTTGGTCTTTTCTTGGTTGCGGCGGGCACGCTTCTCTACGAGATGCTGATCACTCGAATTTTTAGTGTGACGCTCTGGTATCACTTTGCTTTTATGGCGATTTCGATTGCCATGTTTGGGCTAACTTGCGGCGCTCTGCTCGTCTTCCTGAAACCATCATACTTTACAGTTGGGAAGGCAGGTGAAAGGCTCTCGCTGTTTTCCTGGTTGTTCGCGCTGTCGTTGCTTCTGGCGGTATTAGCTCATGCAATTATCCAGGCTGTTTTGTCGTCCTTTCCGCTCGCTCAAGCCTGGGGGGCATACACGGCTCTCACCTTTCCTCTGCTGGCGATGCCCTTTATATTCAGTGGAGTCGTAAGCACCGTCGCGCTGACGCAGTTTCCGAGGCAATTGGGAAAGTTATACGCCTGCGACCTTGCCGGTGCCGCAGCGGGGTGTCTAATGCTTTCGCCTTTGCTTTCACTTTCAGATTGCATGTCTTCGATTTTGTTGGTTGCTGCTGGGGCTAGTTTTGCGGCGAGTTACTTCGGGGCGGGGGGTGAGCGCAATGAGGCGGAAAAAGAGCCAGAACTGGAACTCGAAGCCGAAACGCCGAAAAGCTGGTGGCAGCAAAATTGCGCTCAAGCCGCATTCATCACGTCTTTGCTTTTGCTTGCTTTTGCCTGTGCTCAGCTTGTGATGGCTAAGCAAAACAAGCCATTCCTCACGCTTCATTATGTGAAGGGCAAGATTGACCCGCAGCCTGTCTATCAAAAATGGAACAGCTTCTCGCGAATTATTGTCTTTGGTGAGCCTGGTGTCTGGACTAAGCCTATTGGTTGGGGCTTGAGTCCGAAGTTCGACCCATCATTTAAAGTGCGGCAGCTTTACCTACATATAGATGGGGAAGCTGCGACTGTTCTTACTCATTTTGATGGAAATCTGGACGAAGTCAGGCATCTTAAGTTTGACGTGACCAACATTGCGCATAACTTGAGGCAAAACGCGAATGTGCTAGTGATGGGCGTTGGTGGTGGACGCGATATTCTTTCAGCGCTTGCTTTTTCTCAAAAGGCGGTTACAGGTGTTGAATTAAACCAGGACATCATTGATGCAGTGATTAACAAGTTCGGCATGTTCACTGGTCAGCTTGATAGACATCCTGCTGTGAAAATTGTGAATGATGAGGGACGAAGCTATGTCACAAGGAGCAAAGAGCATTACGACATCATTCAAGTCTCTTTAATTGATACTTGGGCGGCGAGTCTAGCGGGCGGTCTTTCGCTCTCAGAGAATTCCTTATATACGCTTGAGTCCTGGAAAACTCTTTTTGAACATTTGAACTCCGGTGGAATCATCTCTTTCTCGCGCTGGTACGATGCTAGTTCGTTTGAGATCTATCGATTGATTGTATTGGCGAACAACACTCTTCGAGCCGAGGGAATTGCGGACCCGGCAAGCCATATTGCTGTTATTAAAGGGGGGAGAATTGACGAAACCTTGCCCCCTGTAGCGACTGTGCTTGTTTGCCGTGACCCATTTTCTAAGAGGGATCTTGAGATATTGAGTGAGCGCTGCGAGAAATTGGGCTTTGAGCTGATTCTCTGTCCGGGCAAATCTGATTCTTCCATACTTGCAAATCTGGCGCGAAATCCTGATTCTGTTGTGCCTACGCTCGATGTTAATGCAAGTGCTCCAACTGATGACTCACCATTCTTTTTTCAAAAGATGCCTTTAAGAAAACTCGGTGAGGTTCTTACTAATTGGCATTCAATTCAGATTGCCAGCAACGCAATAATCAGTTTGTGCTGGTTGCTATTTATTGTTGGAACGATGACCCTAGTCTGTATTGCCTTGCCGTTTGTCAGAGCCGCTTCAACGCTCAATTTGAGCAAGAGAAAAAACGCTTTGTTTACACTCGGCTATTTCTTTTCTATTGGAATGGGGTTTATGTTTATTGAAATATCGCAAATGCAAAGGCTTTCGATGTTTCTTGGACATCCCTCATTTGGTCTTACGGTTATTTTGTTTTCTCTTTTGCTTTCTGGCGCGCTGGGAAGTTACCTCGTAACAGTCATGAAAACTGATGCCAGAGCTATCCAAATAAGACTTTGCTTGCTTATTGTAATTCTTGCTCTATCTGGTTTTGCTGGACCCGAGTTGATCAAAATCTTTCAAGCCCAAGAGACAGCCTTCCGAGTAATTATCGCTGTTCTGATAACGGCACCAATGGGAGTGTTCATGGGAATGGCATTTCCGGCAGGCATGTTTATGGCTACAGAAGATTCGGATTTGACGCCCTGGTTTTGGGGTATCAATGGTGCAGCATCTGTCTGCGCCTCAGTTCTTGCTGTGCTGCTGTCTTTGATATTTGGAATTTCCGTAGCTTTTGTGGTGGGTATTGTCTTTTATCTTGTGGCTTTTGTATTTGCCGCTCTGTCTCTCAAAGTGCGCGTGGCAGAAAATTCGTCTAGCTAGGCGACCACATCGTAGCCAACGTTTTTGTGTTGGGAACTTTTTTCTAGCAACTGAATCTACTCATACAAGTTGCACGAATGGAAGGAGCATCGTTTTCGCTATTTCCGCTGCTTGCCTTAACTGAAGGAGAATAGCGCCAGGTTAAGGACTTTTATTCGATGTTCTGGAATACGACGCATGAATGTGCGTCGTATTCCTCTTTTAGGCTCTGTAAAGACCCAGGCTAGCGAAGCTCTATGCTAACTTGCACGAAATGCCATTTCATATATGGTGATCTCCCCAGTGGTCGGTCACAAGAATTCCACAAGCGATTAGTTAACTTATCATATTGGGTTGCTCAGGCTTCAAAGGCGGTTTCATTTGAGGTCTATTATTCATGCCATTCAGAGATTCGTACAGGGCAGACGACAATGCTGTCCCGTCAGGTTATGTACAGCAAGAATTTCGCCCGGTACGAGATTTAATTGGAAGCGTTATCGATACGGTTCGCAGTAACAGAGAACGTCGTATTCAGGCTCGGCACGAACGAGAATTGGCTAAGCATGGCATTTCTATTAGTGACAATTTCGAGCACCCGAATAGAAGAACAAACGTTTCTGACCGTAGCAGGACGAATCCGAATTACATTCCGGATATAGATGGACCTCAAACAAATATAGCTGATAATCGTAAGCAGCCCAGGCAAGATGCACGCAACGAGCGACCTCAGCCAACTCCGGCAGAGCATTCGATTCTAGTGAAACCAGTAAAGCCTGAGCCGACGCAGGCGGAGCATTCAGTAATTGCCCCCGAAACGGAACCGACTCCAGCAGAGCATTCGATTCTAGTGAAACCAGTAAAGCCTGAGCCGACGCGGGCGGAGCATTCAGTAATTGCCCCCGAATCGGAACCGACTCCAGCAGAGCATTCCGTATTAGTGAAACCAGATGCGGGACCGTCTGGGAGCGCAGGCTTCCAGTCTGCTTCGGATTTGCCAGCCACCCCTGGCGAACACTCCGTCTTAGTTCGTCCTGAGAATTCTCCTCAACCGACACCTGCACCAATTGAAATTGAAAAGAAGAGAACTACAGTGTCGTCGCCAGCACCATCAAATCGTGATATTCCGCTTCCGATGCCTGAAGCTGAGCCACCAATTCCGAGCATAATGCCTCAAAGGCGAGAAGATTTGCCTTCGCTACCATCTATTGATACGTCAAGTATGGAACGAGGTAATAGAGGAATTCCGCTTGGTTATAAATTGGTTTCTGTGCCAGATGGAGCGGATGATCCACCAGAAACAGTTGACACTCAAGAGCCAGTTGCTGAGTTTCCTTCTTATGATGAGCCCCCAATCGGCGAGCGTATTTTTCCGGACACACTCACTGTAAAAGAACGAAGCGGGCAACTTTACGAAATTCCAGAGCAGAAGAATTTGACGTCTGATCAGCGACTCGAAGGTTATCTAAAGGCTCGCGGAACTCAACTTTCAGAACTCGATGTCAATGCTACATCAATCACCGATGCAGGGCTGGGATTGCTGAACGCGGCTCCAAATCTGAATAAACTGATGTTGAATGATTGCGATGTTGATAACAACAGTATGAAAATTCTCGGAGCTCAGGGACTTAGAAATCTTCAAGAGTTGAACCTTCACAGCACTCGTGTTGGAGATGAGGGAGTTGGTCATATCAGGACTTTCCCGATTTCGAACTTGAATCTTTCCGACACTGTCATCACCGATGAATGTATGAATCATCTGAAGGCTATGAAGGCGCTTCAGGTCGTGAATTTCGATTACAGCGGAATTGGAAACGAGGGAATCAAGGCACTAAAAGACATGCCAAATCTTCGCTCTGTTTCTCTTAAAGGCACTTCAATTACAGATGATGCTGTCGCTGATCTTGCTAAGGCAAAGCAACTATTAGTGCTAAACCTTGAAGACACAAAGCTGACTCCAGACAAGGTTGCCTGGCTGCAAAAATCAATGCCGAAGACTGTAATCACTGCTCCTGATGGTGGAGGCGCTGCTCAAGGCATGAGGAGAACAAACCCATTCGAGCAGCCTCGTCGTTTCGAACAACAGCAGGAAAAGCATAAGCCATTTAGGCTGCCACATTTTTCGCGAAGAACTTAAGAACAAAAAAACGCTCCGAGAGTCGGGGCGTTTTTTTTTGTTCTATATTTTTTTTAGTCTATGCGAGCGAGACTTCGCCGTGGTGATCGCAGTGCGTTCCGCAGGGTCTGTGCAAGTGGCCTTCCACGATATAGCATGTGTGGTCGCCGTGTGGAACTGACTCGTGTCCGCATCCGGCACCATGCTTATGCTCGTTATCATGTCCCTGGCATTTGTGCTCGGGAGTGCAGGCGCTCTTATTAGCTTCTGAATCTGAAATTTTGTGGCAGTCAACGTGATCGCCATGAACGTGATGCATGTGGTCGTCGTGAAGGTAATCAACGTGACCTTCGTGGTTTATTGCTTTGTGTCCACAACCAGCTCCATGTTTATGGGTATGGTCACCGTGTGATGTACAGCTCATTGCATGTGACTCCTGCAGAGGGGGTTCAAATAGGATATTCACTGTTTTACTTTTAATAGTGCTGAAAGTCAATTTGCATGAACTGACTTTGTTTAATGGCTTCCGTAAAAGCCGATTCCATAAGCACTGCTGGTTGTATCGTGAAAAAGTTTTGTGAAGGGATGGCAATCGTTTTCATTTCAGATACCTGTTTTGGTAACGGTTTTCAGTTTCGATGATGGTTTTGAGTGGTATCGTTTTTGGTGGCGCAATGCTGCGCTCGTTTCGAGTACCTGTATGGCTTGGTAATCGTAGCGAGCGGTTCTTGATGGTGGCCAGGACGCCCGCGCTTGCATTGTTGGAAATGATTATTCGCAATCTATCTGCGTGGTGCTTTGTAACTTGTGTTAGCAGGTAGCTGCACCGTATGTGGTGTCTGCTTCGTTTTTGGCTTCTGCGAAGTTCGCTGGATTTTTTTTCCTTTTTTCTAGGAACCAGCTTTTGTGCTCGTCAAGAAGCTTTTCAGACCTGCATAAAAAAGACCTTCGTCCTGGTCTTGAACATCGTTGTGACCAGCGTGAGGCAGAAGCACGATCTGTTTGGGTTCTTGTGCTAACTCAAACATCTTTTTCGAATGCGCTGCGGGTACCATCTTGTCGTTTTCGCCATGAATAAACAAGATTGGTCCTTTGAGTTCTTTGATAATTGATATTGATGAATAGTGCGGTTCTGGAAATACAAAATCAGGGTAAGCGCGAAACCACACTATGCCATCTCTTGCAACGTCGGGCAATGAGCTCAGTGCAGATTGCAAGATCAAACCTGCGTAAGGGCGTTCTTTTGCTACCCTGCATGTAACACCAGTGCCTATTGATTCGCCATAAATGACGATTTGTTCTGGCTTGTATCCCAGCTCTTTATTGACGTAATCGTAGGCAGCCAGCCCATCTTCATAGAGACCATTCGGTGTTGGTTTGCCGGTGCTTGCACCATAGCCTCTGTAGTCATACAGGAAAACAGAAAAGCCAAGTTGCTTTATATCTCGCGCGATTAGCAATCTGTTGATCAGGTTTCCTGCATTTCCATGATTTACCAGGACTACAAATTTCGATTCAGGAACTTTGAACAGCCAGCCGTTGAGTTTGTCCCCGTGTCCGTTGTCGAAACTGACCTCTTGCTTGTCGATTTTTGCTTCGTAGAATGCATTCTTTCCTTGTGGTCTGAGCAAAATGAATTCCACGGCAGGGCTGAATTTAATAAGCAGTCCACAAAGCACGTAGAAGATGGCTACATAAATGCCAAGTTTGGTAAATTCCCTGATGACGATGCTTTTTGCGCTTTTGTTTTTCTTCTGAGGCTCGACCCTGGTGCTTTCTTTGGCGGCTTCTTCATTTTGTCTGAGTGATTGATTTGAATCAGATGTTGATTTGGAGTCAGCATTCGTTTGATCTTCAGTCATAAGTTCACCTGTATTAAAGAGTAAGCCCCAGACATGCTGATGATACAGGAAGATCGGGGGCTCTTTTAGATTGCGGTCGACTTAATATACTGATCGTCGTTTACTTCGAAGGCTCTAGCCGCGGGAGTTCATGTAATAACGGCTGTGCGCTGCGGCTGGCTGTCCGTTGTATTTTGAACCCGGTTTTTCATTATAGGCAACTTTGCATTCTGCGGTGCGAGTGAAGACCATCTGCCCGATTGGCATTCCAGCATGTAATCTGACAGGTCTATTTCCTACATTTACTATTTCGAGGGTGATTTGTGCCGGTGGATGGCTGAAACCTGCGTCGATGAATCCTGCAGTGACATGCACCATCACGCCCAATCTTGCCAGTGACGACTTCCCTGTAAGCTGCCCTACGATGTCTCGAGGGAGAGTGAATTTCTCCAGAGTTGCTCCCAAAATAAATTGGTTTGGATGAATGAGGATGCTCTCGCCTTGTACATGAACCACGTTGGCAAGGACGGTTTCGCATTTGTAAGGGTCAATCACTTCTTCTGAGCGTTCGTGCCAACCGAAGCGATCTTCAAGCCGAACATCGTAGGAGTTTGGTTGAATCAAACTCTCTTCGTAAGGTTCGATGACCAATTTGCCTGATTCGATTTCTGCTTTAATTTCGTGATCAACAAGAATAGACATAATCTTCTCCGAGTAGCATGGGCACGAAGGCTCCTTGCTACGTTATATCTTGAACTGCGAAAGAAACCCAGTGGATTTCTCTCATCTCCGGCGCATGAAAAGCCAGACTAAGCACAAATACTTAGTCTGGCCAGATGAGTTTATGTCTCAACTAAATGCTGAGATTGAGGTTTGAGCTGTGTCCCGGGAACGCTTTTGCTGTTGGGTTGATGAACGTTGCTGCAAAGTTGACAGCTGTAGCCGCTTCTGAAGCGCCGGTTGCGATCAATTTGAGCTTAGCTGGATGGGTGCAAATATCGCCAGCAGCGTAAACGCCAGGGAGATTTGTTTCCATTTTTTCGTTTACAGCAATTGCATTGCCTTCCATATTCAGTCCCCACGATTTCAAGAAATCGAGATTGATAACGAAGCCGATGTTGATGAGGATTGCATCTATTTGGAGTGTTTCCTCTTTGCCACTGCGGTTATCGAAAATCACAGCGCCTTCGACTTTGTCCTTGCCCATTACTTGCTTGAGTTCATAGAAGACTTTGATGTCAACGTTACTGCGCTTCATTTCTTCAACAGATGTTTGCACAGCGCGGAAACCATCTCTGCGGTGAATCAAGGTGACTTTTGCGAATTGCGAGAATTCGTTTGCCCAGTCAACAGCGGAGTCGCCACCACCGATGATGAGTACATTCTTGCCGCGGAACTGTTCTTTGTTCTTCACAGCGTAAAAAATGCTCTTGTTTTCAAATTCGGTCGGATAGTCAACATCCAGTTTCTTTGGAACGCAAGCGCCTGCACCCAAAGCCAGAAGAACTGTCTTGGTATAGTGCTCTGCCTTAACGTCTGTGGATATTTTCCAGACGCCATCTTCCATTCTTTCCATTTGGGTAACTTTCTCACCGAGGCAAATGGATTGTTTGAATAGCTGGGCTTGGGTCGAAAGATTCTTAGCTAGGTCTTTCGCCAAAATTTTGGGGTGTCCAGCCACATCGTATACAAACTTCTCTGGGTAGAGAGCTGTGAGCTGCCCGCCCATTTCTGACAGAACATCTACTACTTTGGTCTTGAGTCCTCTCAAGCCAGCATAGAAACTTCCGAATTGTCCTGTCGGTCCTGCGCCAATAATTGTTATGTCGAATACGTCCATTTGATAACTCTTAGATTCCGGCCTACTACTAATTTCTAAATTGCCAGAGCACATTTTAACTCAGGGTTAGCCCAGAATTTATGCTGTAAGAAAGCCTTAGACATCCATCGTATAGCTTCTTAGTAGACTTGCAATGGCTACAGTTATTGGAACCACGTGGCTGCAAGGCTTCTGGGACCTGACGCAGATGTAAAGCTGCGACTGCATGTCAGCAAATCGAGATCAATTGCTTGCAAAAATGCTTAATAGAGGTAGGGCTTTCCAGTTTTAACGAGAGACTACTGTCCGAGCTCTCGTATTGCCCGTCTCTGTTTGAATTCCGATTATGTACGAGCCGTGGCGGCCTGGCATACTGCTCATGGCTGCGTAATTCTGTTGCATCGCACCATAATGGGAATACTGCATTTGTGGGTTCAATGCAGACGAGGACATTGTTCCTGCCGGATATCCAGTTTGAGCCGGCGCTGCAACGTAGGCCGATTGAGCCTGTGCCTGGGCAAGCACAGCCGGAGTGTTCGGTGTTGTTGCCGCAAATTGAGTGCCATCAGGTGATTGCGGCGATGTATTTTGCCCTGCAGCGGTCTGGGCTGGAGGGGCGCTATTCTTTTCTTGACTTTGGTAAGCGGCTACGGGGCTTCCGGGGACGTATATCTCACCGGTAGTGGAAGAAGTCTGAACTGGGAACGCCTGCTTAACTCCAGCGACAAGCTTCATGTCGATGGCTGCTCTTTGTGGGTCTACCTTGGGGGTTCCAAGCACCTGGTTGGCAAGTGGCTCGTGATGGCGGACCCAATAAATGACGAATAACCAGAAGAAGAGTCCCATGAAGAGGCAGAGGAAAAGAAAATTCGGGGTGATTTTGATTCCCTGGAAGAGGTCAGAAATCTTGATTCCCTTGAAAACGTTTTGAGGAGCTACCTTAGAGTTCTGTTCTTCGTGGTCCAGTCCCAATAAATGCGACATGAATTTATTGCCATTTTTCTTGGCGTTCAGGGAGAAAATTGGACCCTCATTCTTGACAGGTGCTTGCTGGTATAGCTTTTGAGACTTTTGTGGGTCGTAGTGACTCATTTCTGGATTGGCTCCGGCCGCGAGGATGCTCTCGACATCACTAGGATATATCCATAGTCGTGTGATTAGCAATAAAGGTGGTGGGAGGATTCCCACATCTAGCCTGGCTTTTTCGTCGATTTAACCGTGGGTTGCAAATGCAAATAGCCGGATGTTGTCATCCAGCTATGCATTAGTAAGTTATTCAGAAATTAGTCTATTTCTACGTTTTCGACGTAAGCCATTTTCTCTCTGAGTTGCTCAACCATCGCAGGCAATTCGAATACCGCAGGCAATTTTTCTTCGATTGCGGTGATGTGTCTTGTCAGTTCAATGGAGCGTTCCATCAATCTGATCAATATCTGTTGCGTAGCTACTAGTTGGCGTTGGTTTTCAATCAATTGACTAGAAATACGTGCTGTTTCGACACGCTGGTCTACATTGAAAGTGAGAAGTTGGCTCATTGTCTCGATGAGTTTTGCCAGTTGTCCGTTGAGATATGAATCACCGGTGGCAGTGGCACCTTCTTCTGAACTCTTTTGCTCTGTTTCAGGATTCTGAAATAAAGTTTCGAATCCGCTCATTTCGAGATCAGAGCTTTGAGGTTGGTTCTGTTTGCGATTTGCTTCGGGCATGAAGGAAAATCCTCATGGATTAGATGAGTGGAGTTCGTGTTGCTAAAACGAAATGGTCCCCGCCAGTGGTGGCGTTGCTAAAAATTATATCTAATGGCGGAAAATAGTAAACGGTAAATCGAAAAAAGATTGCATCGATTCTTTAAAGTGCGAATGTGAGAACTGTTAGATCTCGCAACGGGCCTTAATACATATATAGCTATGTCTGATAAGGATAGTAAAGCGTCTTTTGGGAAAAAGATTAGAACTTAAATGGCATCAGCGGTGGTGCGCCCCAAATATGGTGCCACGAGTTCTCCTTTTTTGAAGACCATGGACACTGGATTTGCAGTCATGTTGTAAGGAAGCTCTTCGACGCTAGAGATGTCGAGCACCAGGAAGTCAGCCTGGTATTGAGATTTCAGCTGTCCGATCGTTTTTCCTCTTCCGAGAGCGAAGGCCGAGTTTACTGTCGCCGCGCATATTGCTTCGGCAAGTGTGAGTTTGAGGTGAAGGCATGCCAGTCCGATAATGAATGGCATGGAATAGATGTGGCATGAGCCTGGATTGTAGTCCGTTCCAATAGCTACGGCGACCCCTGCATCGACCATAGCTCTTGCTGCTGCATGCTCTTTCAGGTTGAGGAAAAAGGACGTGCCCGGCAAAAGGACTGCCACCGTATCTGAGGCAGCCATAAGTGCGATTTCAGAGGCAGAAATATTCAAAAGGTGGTCTGCGCTAGCGGCTTTTAGCTCGACCGCCATGGACGAAGCGCCAAGATTTACAAACTCATCAGCATGCACCTTGGGGTGGAAGCCATACTTCAATCCTTCTTGCAATATGTCGCGCGTTTCAGCAAGTGTGAAATAACCTTCATCACAAAATGCATCCTGATAAACGGTATCGGATATATTCTCTTCCTTCACCATCTTTGAGAGCGCCGGTAGCATATCTTGCTTTATAGAGCGCAGATACTCACCGCGCTCATGGTCTGGTGGAAACGCATGCGCCGGCATGAAGGTTGGCACCAACTCTAGTGGCTGTGCTTTTGAAAGCTTGAAGATGGCACGCATCATATTTAGTTCGCTATCTGAACTTAAGCCATAGCCCGTTTTTACTTCGCAAGTTGTGGTGCCATGAGCCAACATTTTTTGCAGCCTTTTCTTTCCGCTTTCAATAAGTTGCTCGACGGTGGCTGTGCGAGTAGCATTCATGCTTGCAACGATGCCACCACCAGCTTTAGCTATTTCTTGATAGCTTCTGCCCTGGCAGCGCATCAAAAACTCGTTTGCGCGGTTTCCTGCAAATACGAGGTGAGTGTGTGGATCTACAAACCCTGGCAAAACCACTTTGTCGGAAGCGTCAATTTTTCTGCCACCATCTTTTAGTTCTACCGCCTGTAGTACCTCATCTGCTTCACCGCAGTGAACAAATACCCCGTTGTTTACTGCAATTGCAGCATTTTTTATGCGTGTGAGATTGGACATTTCGGCGCCGTGCAGTGGCTCGTCGGACGCAATTGCAGTAACCATCTCAGCAATTGGATGCACGATCAAATCCACTTTAGTTCTTGCTTTAGCGCTCATTCTGTCCATCTCCTAAAATAAAGTGTTGAGGCAAATCGAAATTCACCTCAACACCAGATGTTTTCAAATCAACTATACTTTGGCCATTGCTCTTCTAGGTCCGAGGTACATTTCGAGCTGTTCAACGTGCGTTGTTTCTTCAACAATAATTTGTTCAATCATCAGTTTTAGTGCTGTATTGTCTTGAACGAGTTGAAGTTGCTTTTCGTACATGCCGACGTGGTGCTTTTCCATCTCCAGGTCTTCTTCAAGCATTTGTTCAATTGTTTGTTCGCCTGGCTCGTACACTTCCTGGATTTTTACTGATGGGTGCCCGCCCAGAGCAACGATTTTTTCGCCGAGCATGATTGCGTGCTGCATTGAGTCGTTGGCTTGAGCTCTAAACATACCAACGAGTGGTCCTCTGGTTGGTCCGGTAACGATGAATGAATGGTGCAAGTATCGGACAATCGCCGACATTTCATGCTCCAGGTCCAAATTGAGGGCTTCCAATACTTTTTGCTTGTCCATTTCGCTTGTCTCTCCTGTAAAGGCGAATACTCGTCATCAAGTCTCTTTTAGCGACTCAAAAAATCTTCTAAATACGACTCCAGGCTGACTCAGCCTGGCTTCTGGCTTAAAGCCAGTTGAAGGAAACTGATTATATACCAATACAATGCTCGAATTTTCACGGCTTCGCATTTTCGGCATGACAAGTGGAATGGGCATTGCAGCTCGATTCTTTCTTGTTGCTAGTGATTTTCAATTTGGCAATCTCATACACAAACGCCGCACTCTCTGAAAGAAAGTGCGGCGTCCTCTTACCATTCCGTCTAAAAATTAGTTTGACTCAGGCGCTGCGATAAACCACGTCATTGCGGGGCTCACCAGTGAATGTGCCCATGCTCTGGCATGGTGAAAGAAGTTCGCAGCGCTTGCAAACTTCGCTGACGTGCGGTGGAAATTCCTTTGCGCTTTTCATCTCGCCGAGGGTATCAACGATGCTAGGCCAGTGCAGTCGATATACAGACTCATCGAGTTCGATGCTATGAATTCCTTGACCTTGCGATTGAATGTGAACGAAAGTCAGTTTGATTCGTTCGAATGGAAGTCTACTCCTGAGCTTTTCGCAAAGAAATTGCTTGATGAGAATAGATGGCGCAGGCCATGCTGGGTCAAATGATTTCAAAGGATTAAGATGGTAGTCCACTATCTCCAGCGTCTTGTCTTGTGGGTGCCAGAGGATAAGGTCAAAAACGTCTTCCAGATAAACACCTGCATGAGGGACTCTAGCTCTCATTGTTGTATTTACTGCGACTATTTCGGTTTCTGCTGGTCTATATGGATGGGAAACGTAGCTCAGCAGGGCGCGGTATGAAAAACGGAAAGCTTGCACGCTCTTGTTTTGCAGATCTTCAGGAGCATTGCTTTCAATTTTTAGTGAATTCCACTGCTGTCCTATATATCGTTGGGCTTCGTTTGGGTTTTTAATTCGGCCGCGATTAACTTCCGCGATTGCTTTTAATAGGAATCGCTTGCAGATCGTGCTCAATTTCATCGTGCCGCCTTCTCTCGTTTTGAGAAAAGCCAGTTCGTATGCACGTCTGCAGACTCTAAAGGTTTCAATCATGGCAGGCGTAAATAAGGTGCGGTCCATTATCCGTCCCCCCCGTGCTTCTTGTGATACCAAACTTTTGTATGTCATACTAATATACGGCATGACAGGCAACTACGTCAATTTAAATTCGTTCTCTTCTACTCATCTATGACCCTTTTCTGACTATATTGTTCCCCTGCTAGAACCTTCGAAACCGGCTTGACATCAAGGTTTTGGGGATATCTCCTGGTGGGTGTTTGTATAGCTTTTGGAGCTCCTTCCTGATGATCAGTGCCTCTTGGAGGAGCGGCGAGATATTCCCGCGATCCCTGCCGTATATTCGACGGCTATCTGTGCGGTTTTTCTTCGTCTCGATTAAATCCTTAAATTCCGTTTTTTTCGTTGAACTTTTTGGATTTAGCGAACGTCTTCAATAGAAGGGGCGATAAAATAACGCGAGCCGATAAAGTTGCTCGTCGTTTTCGATGCGTTTCGCATCAATAGTGGCTTACGATCTGTCTGCAGGAGGGCGAAAATGATAAAGCAACCGACATTTCGCGCCAGGTCATCAAAACAGCAGGTCCTGACCGTCTCTGAGTTGACTGCGCAAATTCAGAGCACTTTAGAAGACAAATTCTCATATTTTTCCGTTTCAGGCGAGGTAAGCAATGCTCGCCTGCATCCTTCAGGGCACTTGTATTTTTCGTTGAAAGACAAAGATTCTGTCTTGCCGTGTGTTTGTTGGAGAAGCGCTGCCCAGTACATTCCCTTTGATTTGCAAGACGGAATGCAAGTGGTGGCTCGCGGTAAATTGTCTGTTTATGCTCCTAAGGGTGGCTACCAGATGATAGTCAACACGCTGCAACCTCTGGGCATTGGGCAATGGCAGCTGGCTTTTGATCAGCTAAAAGTTAAACTGGAGGCGGAGGGGCTTCTGGCTCCTGAGCGAAAACGCCCGATTCCACTTTTGCCCCGCCGAATCGGCATCGTTACGAGTCCAGCAGCTGCTGCGCTTCGTGACATTCTTACCGCACTGCAGCGACGAAATCCTGATGCTCAGGTGCTCATAGCTCCGTGTCGTGTGCAGGGTGATGGTAGTGCGCAGGAAGTCGTTGCTGCAATAAATGATCTGCAATCGTTCAATGATATCGATGTGATTATCGTGGCTCGTGGAGGCGGCTCTATCGAGGACTTGTGGTCTTTCAATACTGAAATAGTGGCTCGAGCAGTGTGTTCATCGCGAATACCTATTATTAGTGGAATAGGGCACGAGACTGATACTACCATTTGCGATCTTGTTGCAGATTTGCGTGCACCAACTCCGACTGCTGCGGCTGAACTCGTTGCAAAACGTCGATTTGAACTTGTTGAGCGTTGGACGAACTTAAATCGTCGCCTAACTCATTCTGTTGAACAAAGAGTCGCGAGAGCCAGGCTGGCTTTGCAAAGGCTCGACCCACGTCATGCCTTACATCGTCATGCTGAAAAATTGCATCGCTTTGTTTTGCAAGTTGAAAGCAAGCGCTCCAGGCTGCACAAGGCGATGGAATTTAAGCTCAACAACGTTCATCACCGGCTCAAGCGCGCAGAGGAAAAACTTTTAGCGCTTAGTGCCCTGAATGTGTTGAAGAGGGGATTCTCTATTCTGCAAAAATCTGATGGAAGTATTGTTCGCAGCTCAAGTGATGTGCAATTGAATGAAACTCTAATTGCAACATTGTCCTCCGGCAAATTGACTTTGAAGGTGGAGGCAATAGAGGAATGAATGAAAAGAAAAAGTCAGTAAAGACAGAAATCAAACTCGAAATGACTCAGTTGAGTCTTCCTATAACTCAAACAGAAGAGGCTAAAGAGATGGCAGTAGAATCATCAGTAACAAGTGCAACACCAAGCGCAGTTGCTTCAAGTGCAGGCGGTGCCGTGTCCGAGGTCGACACTGGAAGAGATTTTGAGGAAGCTCTTCTTGAGTTGGAAAAGGTGGTATCACAACTCGAAGGTGAAGTAAAACTCGAGGAAGCGCTTCAGCTGTTTGATCGAGGAATGAAGCTGTCTAAGTCCTGCGAAGGAATATTGAAAAACGCCGAAAAGAAAATTGAGATATTAAAGCGAGCCGTTGACGGTTCTCTTTCAACAGAAGCGTTCAACGAAGACAGTTTGCAAATCTCTTGATGCGCCAAAGCTAGCTGATCTGTTTTTGAATTCCCAGTTCTCTAGCATACTTACATAGTATGTCGTGATAGCGTTTGCTCAGCATTTCTGCTTCTGAGTCATTGCCTTTTCTCTCTAGAAAATCGGACAGCTCTATGAGGCAAAGTCCGGTCTCTGGGCTCTCTTTTCCGTACAGATCTTCGCTAAATCGAAGTGCTTTTCTCAAGCAGTTTTCGGAAAATGCGGGGTCTTTTGCTTCGCTCGCCCGTGCCGCATGAATTAGTAAATTCCAGGTTTCAAAATCTGGCATGTTGTTATCCCTGAAGTCCCTTGGTGACAGAGTGGATGAGCTCATACAGTACCCCCCCAGTTGATCTCACTTTACTGTCTATTGCTCTATTCGCCTATCGGACGAATTACCAGTTGTCAATTCAGTATTTTGACGGAGCAATCAACTAGCTTCAGAGCCGATTGGGCTCTCTGTCGGGAACTGAGGCTCTGTCGACGATTGCGACTCACACGCCAGCCTTCAACACCCAGATAAAAAGAGAGCAACCTTGTGGGTTGCTCTCTTCTAAAACTCGTTCGTTTTTTGATTTATTCTTCGCCAGCTTCTTCGCTTGCAGCTTCTTCTGTAGCTGGAGCTTCTTCAACTTTCGCACTCGGAAGTTTTGGCTTTGGTGCTTCACCTGTTGTGGAGTCATAAACCACAACGTAGATTTCAGCTTGAACGTCAGTAGCGACTTTGACGTAGACTTTGTATGTACCAATCGTGGAAATTTCCTCGATTGTCTTGATGCCTTTCTTGTCGATTGGACCTTCTAAGGCCTTGCTGATAGCATCGGCGATATCTTTGTGGGTGACTTTTCCGTAAAGCTTGCCACCATCTCCAGCCTTTTGATCGATGTTGACACTACCCAAAGCGGTAATCTTTTGACCAAGTTCGACAGCTTCTTGATGGAGTTTTTCAGCTTTAGCTTTCAACGCTTCAAGATCTTCTTCTCTCTTTTTGAGTGCGCCAGTTGTGGCGACAACTGCAAATCCTCTTGGCTGAAGATAATTGCGGTAATAACCTGGCTTGGCTTCTACAACATCGCCAAGCTTGCCAAGCGATTGTACGTTTTTCTGCAGAATGACTTTCATAAGAACTCCAGCTTTCCTAGCGAAGATAAATTGCCTGCTAACCGAACGGGACTCAGGCTTGGTCTTGCTCATTTTAGGGGCAAGACGGAATCAGGATAGTTAATCTACCATGAATAGACATAGGAACCCGCCAGCTTTGAGCTTGCTTTAACATTCGGGATCAAATGGCAGTTAAAAAATATCTCTATTAGAGTTCGGAGTCTCTAAACATGCCTCTTACGCCAGATGGATCTGTGGAAAAGCCAAATCTCTTGTAGAACCCGTCCGTTCCGGGGTCAGCGTAAAGGGTGATGAGAGGAATTCCATAAGTGTCGAGGTCTTTCAAGAGCTCGATCATGAGAAGTCGTCCAACTCCTCGTTTCTGGTAGGACGGTCTTACAGCAACATCCCAAATGGTTGCGTTGAATACCTGGTCACCGGTTGCACGGGCAAAGCCAACCATTGTTTCTTTGTCCCAGACGCTAACGACCGCAAGGCTGAAATTCAGCGCCTTCGCAATAAGAACCGGGTCGCGCCGGCTCCAGCCCACAGAAGCACAGAGATCTTGTACCTGAAGGGGCGGAATACCCTTGTCATGGTTGACTACCAATCCTTTGAGGGGATCTTCCTTGCCTTCTGACCGCTTCCAAATTCCTGATAAGACCACTTTGCCCTCACGCAACATGCCTTGTGAGAATATCCTAATATACCGTGGACACGAATGCTAGATCAAGCTGCCTGGGATGCCGATTGTAATAATTTGGCATTTTGCTTTGGCGAGTAGATGAGAGCCTGTTTGCTCCGGCGGATTCACAAATAAAGAGCCAGACGCTCAGGCTCTGGCTCAAAAAACTTTCGCAGTGCTACCACTCAGTCTGGACGATAGACGATTCAGTTAGCGCAATATCGTTTGCCGCAATAAGCGCAAAACAGGTTCTGTCCTGCTTTGATTTTGCTGGGGCTGTGTCCGAAAAGCTTGCATTGGTTTTCTTTTTTGGAATCACGATTGCTGTTTCCGTTGTTGAACTTTGAAAACGTTTTGCGATTGAACTTTGAACCGGACATTTCTTGACACCCCCTTCGCTGCACATGTGTGTAAACCAGGAGGCAGGAAAAATTAGGGTGAATTCTCTGGAACTTGATTGAATGTGATCCCTCTTGATGTCAGTAGCCTGGCTGATATAGGAGCTACTCTCCAATCATTTAATAGAGTTCAATCCCGATGATGCTGTAACGGATCCCGATGATGCTGTAGCGGATCCCGATGAAGCTGTAGCGGATCCCGATGAAGCTGTTGCGGATCCCGATGAGGCAGTTACGGATCCCGATGAGGCTGTCGCAGATCCCGATGATGCTGTTGCAGATCCCGATGAAGCTGTTGCGGATCCCGATGAAGCTGTTGCGGATCCCGATGAGGCAGTTACGGATCCCGATGAAGCTGTTGCGGAACTCGATGAAGCTGTTGCAGATCCGATGATGCAGTCGCGGGCACTTAGAAGCGATCAAGCACGCTGACGCTTTCCACGTGAAATGTTTGAGGGAAAAGATCCAAAGGTTGGACATACTTCGTTGTGTATCCAAATCCCTCCAGAATTTTGAGGTCTCTTGCAAGAGTTGCTGGGTTGCAACTTACATAGATAACTCGCTCTGGCCCCAGTTTTGAAACCGCCTCAAGTGCTGTCGGGTCGACGCCCTTTCGTGGTGGGTCTAGTATCAGTATTGGTGCCTGAATTTTTTGCTCAAGCAAGTTTGGAAAAACATCTTCAACTCTTCCGAGCAACGGCTCCAGATTGTCTATACCGTTCAATAGTTTGATTCTCTCAGCATCTTTGACCGCGTCCGCGACTTCTTCTACAGCGATGACTTTATCGGCCAGGTCTGAGACCCACAAAGCTATGCTAGCAACGCCGGCGAAAGCGTCGATAATCAGAGGAACTTTGCTGATGTTTTTGTGTTCGGTATATTGCAAAATTGCTTCTAAAACCAGGTCCATTAGCTGAACCGCTTGCATCGAATTTACTTGGAAGAAGCTTGCTGGCGAAAGTTGGAACTTCAAACCTGCCTTCAGTCGGGCGCTAGCCTTGACGTGATTGCTCGAGAGCTTTTCGATGATGTAGTCTCTGCCATTTACCAGAAGAGTCTGATTTCCTAGAATACGATTGCCTTTTGCGGGGTTGAAGTTTACGCAGAAACCTTTCACATTTGGAACTCGACGCATCAAATTGCTCGCAAAGTTCGCCATGCTTTCCTTATAGTTCGAAAATGATTCTGGTGGCATATTTAGTACCACTGTGAAAAGCACTTCATTCTCTGAATAACTGTGTCGCGCAATCATATGCCTGATTAGCCCGCTGTGCGACTCTTCTCGATATGCCGAATAGCCTGCTTCCTCTGCGGCTATTTTTGCCTCTTCAAGAACATCGTCCAAAATCTCTGGTTGCACTGGGCAATGTTTTATGTTCACCAGTTCGTGAGAGCCTTGTTTGTAATAGCCTGCCAGAATGCGCTCAGACTTATGCGGTGAAGCCACGGGAAACTGGACTTTGTTTCTATAGTTTAGTTCGTCGGGCGCTGGCAGGGTGTCTAGCACTATATCTGGTGACAGTCCCGCGATTCTTTTAATTGCTTGTTTGACTATGTCAGTCTTCGCTTCGCACTGTCCATCATACTTTATGTGCTGCCATTGGCAGCCACCGCAGATTCTAGCGATTTTGCAAGGCGGCTCTCTTCGCATATACGAAGCTTGTTTTATGCTCAATATCTTGGCTAGTGCAAAGTCTTTTCTGACATCGTAGAGTTCTGCCTCGACCACATCTCCGCTTATGCTTTGATCGACGAAAATCGCTACTCCGTCGTGCTTCGCGACGCCCTGTCCGCTAGCTGACATCGATTCAATTTTCAGTTTCAGCTTTTGATTCTTGCGTAAACTGTGAGTACTTTTGCTCACTTTTGGCTCCCACTAGATTTTAGGTGTTTGTTCTAGGACTGAGTTTTTTGCGCGTTTCAACTCTGGTTTTTGCATCATGCCAGAGCTGATCATCTGGTCCACATACTGGTCCAAGTTTTTGTTTAAAGAATTGACTTGATTAGCGAGGTCTTTGTCATGTCCGCGTCTTGCTGCATCTTCGATGCGCAAGAAATCCTCGCGAAAGCGACCTATCTCTACTTTTTGCTTTTCCAGCTCTTCCAGGCGCAGGTGAATCGCAAGTCGTTTGGCTTCATAAGCCCCGGGGACAACTCCGTTAAACCCCAGTATGCCGCTGTATGACAGTGCTGCGTACTTTTCACTCAGTGGATTTTTTTGCCTGTCTTCTGTAAGCAGAATACTGTTGATTAGGTCATGCTCGCCAATCTCTCCGTTGCCAAATGCTGCAACCAACTGCGCTCGGATTTCCACTTCCCAAAACTCATTCTGGCGATCCATATCATAAAAAACGCAGCGAATAAGCTTTACTTCTTTGGGTGCCAGAGCTATTACGCGACGGGCAAGTAAAACTGTATCGATTTTGCAGTCTGCTTTTGTCGCCTCGGGATGTCTAAACAGAGAAACTGATGCAATTCCGTTTGAATAAGAAGTATAGATTTGCTGCTTTGATTCCTTTGCCAGAAAATCCAGGCTTTCAACAGCAGACTTAATGCTGCTTGCGCTGATGTTGCTGGTGTAAGTATTTCTTGCATGGCAGGCAATACTGCATAAAAGAATTGCAGCAGCGCAGCTCAAGAACGAAGATTTTCGGAGAAATATAAACATCACATACATTGTAGCGCATGTGTTATGGTTATCTTGAAGCAATGTGCAGTTTTGCTGCGCTCTTTTCAGTGAATTTCTGCTGTTCAAGGTGAAAACGTGGCGATAAAACTAATCCATGTTTCAGATATTCATTTTGGCTCGGGGGAGAGTCATGGGCGTCTAAACCCTTTGACAGGGCTGAATATAAGGTTCGAAGATTTTGTGCTTGCCCTCCGGAAAGCGGTGGACTTTGCAATCGAAAGTGGCGCTGATGTTTTTCTTTTTTCGGGCGATGCATATAAAACTGCGGCTCCAGAGCCTATTCATCAGCAGGCTTTTGCAGAGCAGTTGAACCGCTTATCTAAAGCAGAAATCCCGACCATTCTGTTGGTGGGAAATCATGACCAGATTTTGCGGGGTGGTGCTAGCCATTCGATGTCCGTCTTCCATTCGTTGGAGATTCCCGGAGTCATTGTTATTCAAGAGCCCAGGCTTATCAAAATTGACACGGCGAAGGGTCCTTTGCAGATAATCGGTATGCCGCATGTGACAAAACATTTGCTTTTGACACAAGAAAAATATGCCAACTGTTCGCCGGTTGAAATCGACAAATTGCTAGTTAAACTTGTTGGCGCAATATTGGAAGATCTCTACGATCAGCTTGATGAGACGGTTCCCGCAGTTGCAACAGCTCATATGATGATTGATTCGGCTAGAGCTGGTGCTGAACAAGAGTTGATGATTGGCTACTCAACTAGTTTTCCGCTTAGCTTCTGGCTGAATTCAAAATTAGATTATGTGGCGTTAGGGCATGTGCATGGTCATCAGATTTTGCATGCTGAGCGTCCTCTGGTGGCATATGCCGGAAGTATTGAGCGGGTTGATTTTGGTGAAGAGTTTGAGGACAAAGGATTTTTAGAGATAGACATCGAACGTGGCAATGTAAATTGGCGCTTTCATTCTATTAGTCCGCGTTGCTTCATAACTGTTGACTGTGACTTGACCGACTCCAGTGACCTCACTGCTGACTTGCTAGAGCATTGTTCGGCAAAGATTTTGGATGGTGCTGTTGTTCGCGTACGTTATAAAATCTCACAAAACCGCACTGGAGAACTCAGTGAGGAACATGTACGAAAGCGGCTTAGTCACGTTCTTTCACTGAGATTGAAGCCGCAATTCGTTGCAAATGAACGGCCGCGTCGCCATCCTGAGATAACTGAAAAGTCAGTTCTGCAGCCACTGGTGGCACTAGAAAAGTTTTTGACGGACAAATATCCTGACTGTAAAGAAGCTCTAATTGCCCGTGCAGAAAAGCTTATGTCCGAGTCCGCAGAAGATGAAAGCAATCTCTGATTTACACAATTTCATGCTAGATCTGTGGTGATCTTCCCACCGTTAGCGCATTTTCGCAGTGGTATTTTTCTGACAATTGTATATATCTATATGCATGGCGATGCAAAATAGAGGTTTTCTCGATGCCTTCCCCGTTTTACAGACAATCTAGCAGTTTGGGCGGCGGTGGTGCTGGCGTCAGCGAGGCTGGCGGAAAGGGCGCGCTTGCGCTGTTTGGCGAAATAAAATCGGCCGTTTGCGACACACAACCTGGGTTTCTTCCCACTCATGCTGAGGAAGCGGCTTCGGCCAAAGCTGCAGCTGATGCCTATGCAGCTGCAAGAACAGGGGCTGCTCCTGATGCAACAATGGCTGGTGGAGCTGAAAAGCTTGAGATTCCCGAGTTAAAACTTGGCGAGCAAGCTGCTCCCACTGATATTGGTAAAGCCGTACAAGACATGGTTTCGAGCATGGGTGAGGTGCTCAATCAGGCTTTCACATCTCCTCTGGGATTTCTGTCGTCCTTATTGAGTTTTCTGCTCAAAGCTTTTTCTGAAATAGTTAGCAATGTTCTAGAGATGCTGAATGAGTTTGCCAGAGCAGCCGCAGCAGCCATTGAAGAGGCTACAAAAAAGCAATTGGCTGCACTGCAAAGCGAGCCAGGGCTGCAGTCTCTTGAGTTGTTCAATAGTGCGGCAAGTACCCAAACTTTGGCAACAGCTTTGAGTCGCTCTGCCACTTAAAGGCAGGTTGTTCGTTAAAAGATATGCAACTTTTGTGTGGCTACAGTTGTTTGCGGGCTTCCATCGGTTATCGTTAGTGGGTTAGATTACCGGTAAGAATTGCCGCATGGGCAACCAGAGCTTCAGTCTAATGAGATTGCGAAACGCAGAGACCGTTTTGCAGGCTGTTCGCTTGTCTCCTGAGATCAGTCGCGCGGATCTGGCGCGTCTAACAGAACTTTCGCCCGCTACTGTTTCGAGTATTGTGGACGAACTAATACAAGCCGGGTTCTTGATGGAGTCGGGCGCTCGATCAAGCGGGATGGGACGTCGTCCAATAGGTTTGATATTTAACTCCAAATCTCTCGTTTCTGCGGGGGTAAGGGTGGACGGTAGCAAGGTCTTGCTTTCCTTGATTGATATGAACGCAAATGCCGTTGGAGAAACATTCGAGCACGATGCGCAGACTCTGGACATGATAGAAGTTTCCGATTTCATTATTCAGGTTTTGAAAACCGCTTGTAAGCAATCAAGCATCGGTCTGGCTTCGCTGGCATCTGTTGGTGTGGCTGCTCCTGGGCCAATCAAAGATGATTCACCAAGGTTGAAGAATGAGAGCTATTTTGCGTTGAGAGAATCTCTTGCGCGTAAGCTTTCAGTTCCAGTTCAACTTAAGTCAATGGTGAGTATGGCGGCACTTGCTGAAGGTCTCATCGGCGAAGCGCGGCACTCTCAAACAGTGATTTATGTTCGTGTTGGGCATGCAGTTCGCTCAGCAATTTTGTTGGAACGCAATTTGCTTGAAGGTAAAAATCAATTAGCAGGAGAAGTCGGGCATACGATTATTCCAGGTGAGACATGGTTGTGCTCATGCGGCAAGACAGGATGCGTTGATGGCATTGCTGCGGTGAATAACTTTCTAAGTATGTGCAAAAGAGATGGATTGGAAATTGCAGATGATAGTGCGTTTGGTGATCATCTATGCGATCCTCGTTTCACTACATTGCTTGCGAAATGCGCTCAGTCTCTAGCATTTGCTGTAGCACCAAGCATAAACCTTATGGCGCCTGACTCAATAGTTGTATCAGCTCCATACTTAGTTTGCGGAGAGATGTTCAAAGGTCCTTTTGTGGAGGGCTTAAGTCGTTATGCTCAATCCGAATTGCTCTCCCAATGTAAAATATCCTATTCCTATTCGGCGGGAGTCAAAGAGGCTGTTGGTGCTGGACTTTACGCACTAGAAAAACTCTCGCTTACTGAGTTATTGCGCGTTCGATTGAAATAATTGATGTGGAAATTGTGATTTTTGCTCATGCCTCAATAATTGGGGTCTAAGAGCTGTAATTTCATTGAGTTTGTTTTGTTTTCTTTCGTCGGAAGAGAGCAAAACAGTGTTTGCCTGTAAATACTTGTGCTGACGTAGTTTTGAGATGGCGATTGAGATAATTTAATTTGCGCCAAAAGTTTCAAGAAGAAATGTTGGCTATTCATACGGTTTTGTGCTAAGTTAATTCAAATGATAAACAAAGTACTACGTTCTTCAGATCGGTCCTTGGACTAATAGTGACGAGAGTCAATTCTATACGATAAAATTGATTATGTTCATTATGGGAAAAACTGGCGTACAAGTAAGCCACAGATATCGCTTCGGGCTTGACATGCCTGACAGTATTTCTTTGTCTGATGAATTAAGTCCTGCTATACTGAAAAGACGCTAAGAGGAAGAGGTGGGTCATGCAAAACACAAATTGGGACCATGAAATCAAGCCGTTGTTAACTGCATTCGGTAAGTTTATTAAGCAAAAGCGTAATGAACTTGGGTTATCTCAAGAAGAATTGGCGACGCGCTCAGGACTTCACCGAACCTACATTAGTGATGTTGAGCGCGGTATTCGTAATCTAACACTCGGCGCGGCCTGGTTTCTTGCACGAGGTTTGAGCATGAGTCTTGCAGATTTGCTTGCTAACGTTAAGGTTCCAGCACAGGAGCTTCAGCAATCGGAAGCGGGAAATTTGGCGGTCGCGGCTGCTTCGTCCGCCTCCTCCTATGATCGTAGCGCAGCGGTCTAATTTCGTTGGGTTTTCAACTCACACACGGCCTCGCAGCCTTCTGCGAGGCTTTTGTTTGCGATGGTCTATCAATCTTTGATTGATTGTGATGGATGGAGTGTCCCATTATTTGCGACTTAAATGGTTTTGCTCATGTCAGTTTCTAGCGCAATGTGCTCAAGGAGTAAAGTTCACAAACTGCTCTTGGCAATTTGGGGCGAAGGATGCCACCAGATGTGATGCGTCAGATAATGTATGTCTTGATAAAAAAACTGTACGAATGCCACTAAAGGCGGTATCCTGAAAAGTGGCTTAAGTATGGAGACAATTTTATGAGCCGCTCAACCCTTCTAGCCATCATTGTATGCGCTTGGATTGGCTTGAATGCGTCTTCATGTAAGGCTGCCGACATGTCTCAGTTTCTCGCACAAGGTACTCAGCAGCCGCTCGCTGCCACCGGTTCTGATACCGCTCCTATAGCCTTGCGCGATATTAATTTTGTTCGTCGAGATCTTGAGAGTCTCTCAGCTCGTCACAAACTTCCACCACCTGCAGAGGGGTCTACCAGGCAACAACTTGGTACCTATTTCTGGCGCCTGGTGACTGCATTGGCCAAGCAGGATAAGGATCAGATTAACTCGCAAGACTATGTTGAAATTGGCCGCTTGACCGCAGACTTTGAAGAAGTCGTTCAAGAAGTAAAAGGCAAAATGACAATGGTAGTGGCGAAAAACGACATGCCTACGGTCATTCCTGGTGCCATAAGTGAGGAACGTGGGCGCGAATTTAACGAACGACTCACTGTTCTCGAAAAAACGCAAATCAATGGAGACTTCACCTTCTTGCCCCAAACCGATAGTGGGCGTGGAATTGTTGATACGCTCGGTACGGCTATGCGTGGACGAATCAACTTCCAGACAAAGGTTGCAGAGGCTCAGAAAGACTCCGCTCTTGGAGACGCAAAATTGTTCTTGCGCTTAACTGCTGCTTCAGGCCGTTTCTTTCCTCGAAACAAATATCTTCTGAGCCCGAATAACGCACTGACAGACTCAGTTGCTAGCCCATTCAACTCGGGTATTGATGAGGTTCAAATCAATAATCTGCAGATCAACAACAATAACAGCAACAGTACTCGCCCTACTGTGTCGATGGAGCAAGCCTGGTACTCCCAAGATTTGCGTCTCGGAAAGACTGTGACTGGAAATTATCAGGTGGGTCTAAACAACTTCGCTAACGTATTTGATCAAAACACAATAGCTAATAATGAAACCCTGCAGTTTTTGAATACTCAGTTCGTCAATAACATTTCGTGGCGTCCAAACTTCATTGGACCCTCGGCCATCTTTCAAGTTCAGAAGTCTTTATTTAGAGAGCGAGCTTTTGTTAGAGCTACAAGCGGGCTTATAAGTTTGGCTGACAGAGACTTTTTCGGCGGCTATGGTACCAACCATGAATTGCAGTTTGGGCATAGCTTCTTCAAGAGAGAGGGGAATTTTAGAGCCGGGTTCTGGCAATTTAATTTTCGCTCTGGCTCTACTCAACCCTTTGCCACTCCGACGGACATCAACCCCGCCGGGCTCTTGTCTATTCTTCCAGGCGGTACTGGATACGGAGGCAAGCCAACCGGAATGTATCTAAATTTTGACCAGAAAATTTGGAAAGACATTGGAATCTTTGGTCGCTATGGCATAAATGACCAGCAGTTCGGAGAAGTTTTCCTTGGCGGTTTACTTTCGTCCCGCCAAGCCTGGTCTATTGGTGCTGAAATTCCTATGAAGTCCATCATCAAAAAGCGACCCAATGACACTTTGGGCATTGCGTTCGGAAGCATCGCTTCTTATCGCAGGGACGGCTTGGTCACGCCTGCTACCCCTGCTTTCTTGGGACTCAACGGAGTTCCAGCAACCACGCTCAGTCAGGTGAACAGTAATCTGGCAAAAATGTTGCCAGGTAACGCTGCGACTGGCGAGAAGACTCTCGAAGTTTACTACAAGATGCAAATGAACAAGAATGTGTCTTTCTCTCCTGACTTTCAGTACATCTGGTCGCCAGGCGGTGTTCGACCGCAGCCGGGAATTTTCGTAGCCGGTGCGCGCATGAACATTACCTTCTAGTGTTTAAAAAGAAAACGTCACCGTTGCCGGTGACGCTTTCTTTGAGCCATTCAGATAAACTTAGTCGTGGGCGCTGAAACTGATCATAGTCTCCAGTTTAGGCTTGTTTGAGGTCTCGGAGAGCATGGCAATCTTTTCCAAATAGTACTTGTTGAATTTCGAATTCGAGTCGACGCAAGCATATTGATTGTGTGTTTGCTTTGCTGGGGTGGCGATGCTGTGTCGTTTTGACAAGCGTCCCAAAATGCTTTTTGCCTGGCTTACAACTGCGTTCATACCTTCACCCCTCGGTAGTTTGATTGCCCTTCCAAACTTTCCTAAGGTAACTATCCGATCGATTCTTGTATTTGACACGATCGTTTGTGAAATAAATCCCATCTTTCTCTCGCGCTTTGAAATGCCTGCGGCACGCGGCTTGGCAGATCCCCTGTGTGACTGCCTCAGGGTGCGATTGAAGAATCTCGTGTGATTACCTACGCCCTGTTTGTGGCAAGCTGGCAACACATACAAATGATGCACCCATTCCTCGTCGAACACGATGAAGCCGACTAAAAGACTTTTGGGACTATCTGCCAGAAATACTTGATGTTCTGCTGTTTGCGAAGTGAAAAAACTTCTGTCCTCCTCTTCGGAATGTAGGGGTGGCAGAAAGTCCAAAAGCTCTCTTGAAAGTCTGAAAACTTCAACAATGCCAGGAACATCGGTAGCGGTGGCTTTTCTGATCCGAATTGCGTCAGGCATTATCTTGTTGCTCCTCAAGAGCGGAAAGACTATCCGATTAAATTGCCCTAGAGCAAGATTGGTGGTTTCATTTGTGACCCTCTTTCTGCAGTGCGGATAAAATGGTTTCACCACCTATGGTTGCATTGCGCCAAAGCTAGTGCCTCCACATCCGGTGTTTTTCATGGGGCCCAAAAAAATAGTTTTGCGGACCTGTTGCGTCCGGAAGTCAAGGTATTGTAGGTGTTTTCAGGCTTTGGGTAGATGCCTGGATGCGTCAGGATCTATTGACGCTATTTCAGTTTTGGTTAACATGGAGATATGGGTGACGAATAAACTTAGACAACTCGGCTTTATTCTTCACTACGTTAGGTCTACATCCTTTGAATACGTGCTGAATCGGTTTAGGGATTTGACAAGATAAAAGTAAAACCCCATTCTTAAAGATGATGCGCAAAGGGAGGACCGGCGATGGAAGCCTTTGACCTGATAGAGTTTCAGCAACGAGCTCGAGAATTAGCTGATCCCAAAAAGTTGTTTGAACTCTGGGAAGATTGTTGCCGCCGATATGAACGTTCGGAGATAGGTCGCTATGAGCTTGATGAAATGAAGGATGTAATCTGGCCGAACCTTCATGCGCTTACAGCCTTGAAAAGGGCGATTAATGCTACAGAGCCAGTGGACGCAAGAAACAAGAAGCGCAAAATTTCCTGAACTCTTGGCGACAAATAGAAATCAGCGCTCAGATTGAGGTATGATCTGCCCGGCACGGGAGGAGATCACTCATGGGCGTTGGACTGAATCTCACTGGCAAGCTTGCGGCTGCAGCTGAACTGGAATCATGGTTCAATGATGTCTGGGAGTGGACTTCACAGCAGTTCCCGGGTATGGCAATTGGGGCAGTTCTTGGGCAGAGTCCAAGTGATGAATTTCCAAGAGTCCTCTTGCGGTTTCACCCTGCGGCAGACCCACTAAAAATTTGGTTTTTTGAAAGCAATTCAGTTGGCGTTGGTGCTGACACTGTTAGTGCGGGTCCTGGCTACCATCTCTTTCTTTGTGACTATCTCTGGAAGCTCGCTGGTAAGTTTGGCATTGCTTGGGACCCTGAGGTGGACGATGGGCACACCAACCCGACTTTCTACTCGGGAGACCCTGAGCAAACTTACTATGAAATGTTTTCTTGGTTGCAATCGATGGCATCGAGTGCAGCAATGATGTCGGGACAGACGCCTGGGTCCTATTCACTTTCGATGTCTCCGTCTTATCAGTTTTTTGCGGATGCTCCGCTTATCACCCCTATGGGTCCACGAAGTGCAAGCTGGATCGCTGAAGTAATTAAAAACCCTGGGGCAGGTGCGGACGTGTTCCCCTGGCTGAACGCAGGAGTTGGTCCGGAGTTTCTCCTGAACAAAGCGCTTTCTTACATGTGGACTGATGTCCGCTGGTGTCCGCCGATGGGTGATGGTGACGCATCGCTGCTTAACACAGTAATGCAGCTACTTTCGGCTTCTTACAAATTGGACCCTAAGCTCAATTATCCGTGGCGGGAATGGGCTGAAATTATTGCGTTTTCGAATGCTGATGACGAGTTGCGGAATATGGTTTTCGAGAAGGCAAGCAGCACCGCAGCCAGTGAGCCGATTGGTTATAGAAGACGTGAAGTTCGTGCTTTCATGGACCAGGGCTGGTCTGCTCTCGTGCCCGGTAATTTCTCCGAGACAGCGCAGTTCGACCCTCAGACCAGAAATCATACCTGGCAGTTTGCTGGCGAAGACATGATGATCTGGTTCACCACGTATCCTACCTATGGTGACAGTGCAGGCAATATCATGCCTGTTGCTGAAGCTGTGCTAGAGCTCGACGAATTGCAAGCCAATATTGGCACGTTCGTGGATGAGGATACGACAGGAAAAATTTGGAGACGAACATTCATGACTCAGGGTGACCCTGAAAAAGGAAGAGCATCGAGGTTCAGTTCCATTTTCCTGGTTCCAGGAAGATTGGCATTAGCGCATGTATTTTCAGAGAAACCAAGCGACCTGAATTTAGCCAGGCAGTTCTTTAGCACTGTTCAGAATAGTGCCGGCAATTCGCCGACTTATGTCGAGCAACCCCGTTTTCCGAGAGTTGATCTCGTTGCCATATAATGGAACAGATCGAAGTCTATGGCGTCTCTGGTGAGTGTGCTAAAGAGAAACACAGTTCTTGTTTCATTGCTTTTGGCTCTTGTGCCATTTACGAGCGGTGTGGCTTCAGATTGGGAAGAAGACAAACCTGCGCCCAAAGCAGTTCCAGGTCACGGGCAAAACACTGTTATTCTGGATGATTCACAGGCAGACCATATCATCATGCCTAAAGAAGATGGCGGGCAGGGCGCGAGCCGTCCAATCTTGCAGGGAAGTGCGACAGCTGTTCATACTCGACCAGCGCAGACTTCGTCTTCGCTTGCGGCGGCGACTGCTGCAAGAAGTATGGAGGTGCAGCGGCTTGAGGCTGATGCGCGGTTCTTTCTGCAAAAGGCTGTGGTCAATCAGATTGTGCAGCCAGCTGTATTTAAGGCTTTCGTTGAGACAAATAATCCTGGTTTTTTGTTATCTGCAGAGAATAATTCCGATTCCATTCTCCTGATACATGGGCAATGGGATGATTCCGACAAGCCGTTGCATTCGTTAGGGCTCAAGTACAAAGCTATTAAGACGAAGGAAATGAGCGAATTTCCTTTTGACAAAGCGAAAGTGTTGATCATCGATTGTGCTGGCGAAATACCTAGAACTAGCTTTCAAAAAGTTCGTGATTTTGTAGCCAGAGGTGGCTATTTACTTACCACTGATTGGGGGCTGCAAAATGTTTTGGAACAGTGTTTTCCAGGCTATGTGCAGTGGAACCGTGATAACACTGAGGGGGTAATAACTGATGCTTTCATCGTTGAGCCTGACTCTGGATTATTGCGTGGATTAAACGGACGAATGTTCACCTGGAAGTTGGACAAGCTGAGCCAGTGTGTGCGAATTCTGCGGCAAGACAAGGTGCATTTAATTGCGCGAAGCGCTCATCTGTCGCGGCAAGATCCGCAATTGCGAGTCTTGCCTGACCCCATGTTAGCTGGAGCGCTGGCTGTCGAATTCTCCTTTGGGCGCGGCAAAGTGTTGCATCTTGTTGGGCATTTCGACAACTGTTCAAATTCCTTCAAGCCGCAGATGCTGCCTGACCCAACGCCGGGAGGGGGCATAAGTTTGAGACAAGTGCTTGCCACTAATTTCATCATTGAAGCGCTTACGAGGAAGGCTGATGCTGCCAATCAAGAGCCGCCGCAAGAGTGAGCTGAGTTGTTCCGCTTCGATTTGTTTGATTCACACTAAGTTGAATTTACAGATAGTCCGGGGCTGATTCTCTGGGGCTTTCGGCGGACTTGTTTGTATCGTTCAAAGACCAGTCATACGGTGCATAGATTATGTGTACATCTTTTCCTTCCAGCTGTTTGCGCGAGCGAGGGGGAAGGAAGTTCATCACATAGGTTTTTACAACATCATCATCGGGTGGCGGAGGCATCGGCAGGGGTCCAGTGCCATCGATGAAATCGAGGGGGAACCACTTAAAGATTTGAGAGACGGTGATTGTGCCTTTCTCAATATCGCAACTTAGATTTTCTGGTTTCGCCATGAACTGTTGAGTTAATTTCGCAAGTTCGTCGTCTACAGAGCGAGCATTAAAGGCTTTTCTTGGCAGGGGCGCGCCGCCATGAGATGCTGGAGTGACAGCAAAGTGGATGCGGCAATCTTTTGCTTTACGGAGATACTCATGTTCTATGGTGTAGAGCGACGCTTCTCGCCCGACGATCCTATATTTAACAGCATCCCAGGTGTTGGGAATCTGGCGAATGCTGTTGCTGGGGTAGTTTTTGATGCTGCCATGAATTGGGTAATGGTCTAGAACCAATTTGATGGCAAGAGCGTTGTAAGCATTTAGCCAGAGAGAGCGCTTCTCTTTCTTGGAGAAAGTTTTGTATTCTGCTTCGGGAAGCTCGGATAGTTCCTGAAGGTATTTGTCCAGTCCTGCTCTGTCTTTTTTCCATTTTGCGTAATCGATGTCGCCGTTTGCTTTAACGAATTTTTGTAGCTGAGAAGTAAATAGAGTGTGTTTCTGGTCGAAGGCAAGGCTGTCTGGCGCCAGAAAAGTTATGGACAGAAGTGCCAGGCTTGTTCCTAGAAACAGGCTTTTAAGGAAGTTTTGAGTGTTGTCCATCGCAGTTAGGTTCATGCTTAGTATATTTGCACAAGCAGAGAGCTAAACGGGAATCCTTTATCAGTTCAACCTTTACTGGTTCGAACTCTGTGCCTTCATGTGAACCATCGCACCACGGTTGCGAAGCGGATCTTCCACATTTGCACCACCAGTATGTTCCTGCTTTCAGGTCCAGAATGCAAGGCTTGCGATCTGCAATTACTGGTTCTGTCATTTTAATTCTTCTTCCTCATTTTGTGTTCATTGTTTTATCTACTTGTGCAGCAATTGCATCTGGCGTGTAGACGGGCAGAGAGCAACGCTGATTTGCGCAAGCAAAAGCGGCTGCCTTTGGCATTTCAGGGTAGTCTGTATCTGGGTTTGGCATCTTGCCTTCTTTAGGGTCGAACCATTCGACTCTTTTGTACGCTACGGGATATTTGTTTGCTCCCTGGAAGAGCGCTTTTGCAGCGGGGTCTTTCTTGCTACCTACAATCGTTATATGAGCCGGCGGGCTGGCTAGCTCGCGGTCGGCTAGCAGAACGCCACCTACAAGCATTTTTCTCTCATGTGCAATTTCTGGTGTTGCTAGGTAGCGCATGCTTCGTTCTGCCATTTCCTTATACTCTTTTTTCGCCGAGTAGTGAAATAACATGTTAGTGAATTTGACCATGGCCACGTTCTCGTCAAGCAAGGCTGCTGGGCGGTGCATCGGAGAGTGCGAGGGATCTGCTGTAAGAAAACCTGCTTTGCTCTTATCGTCTTTAAAGTGAGAATTGATGAAGTTGGCTGCATCTTCTGCTTTCTTGAGCCACTCTCTATTGGCTGTTGCTTGATAGAGGCTCATGTAAGCTTCGCCCATGCGCAGCGTGTCGCCCAGGTATGGTCCTGATTTATCCGAGGGACCGTGCATGAATCCGCCACCGGGCAGCGAGCGATTTTTTGTTATCCAATCGGTTGCTTTGATTGCGTCATCAAGATACTTTTGTGAACCGCTAGCCATGTAGAGTGCGGTAAGACCGGCTATGGCCCAGCCATTCTCACGAGAGTAGATGTTCTTATCAATGCGGGGAATTCCGATTTTTCGGCGTGCTGCATCGTTGAGCTTGAAATACTCTCCGCTGTGCTCTCCTTGTTTAACATCGGCGTCCTGGCTTGTGTAGAACGTTCCGTCTGGGCTTTGCATGAAGTTATGCAGATATTTGGCCACATCTTCCGCGGCTTTTAGAAAGCGCGGGTCCTTGAAGTATAGATAGGCAAGCGAGTAGATTCGCAAGTTATCGTTTTGGACTGTCATGATTTTTTCGAAGTGCTGATGCTTCCAGTCGCTGTTGGTGGAGTACTGGTAAACGCCGCCCCAGATGGGATCAATCAGATTCAACTGTTGCGTTAGTGTTTGTTTTGCCATCTGTGCTTCTGTTTTGTCGCCGGCTTTTGCCAACGTTAAAGCGAGTTCGATGCTGTCGGCGTCGAGGAATTTATGGTTGGTTTGCCAGCCACCTTCCTTGTTATCGTAATACTTCTTGTGATTGCTCAGAAGTTCGCTGCGAATTGCTTTACTCAATGCTGCATCAGTGGAAAACTTGATTTCAGCTTTTTGTTCTTCCTTTTCTTCTGGAACAGGATTTTTCACAAGTGATTCGAGAAGCGTGAGCATCTCGTCTTTTTCAATGTAGCCGGCACGTTTGGCTAGTTCTTTGCCATTTGAGTCAAAAAATATTGTTGCGGGCCAGCCGTAGTCTTCATATCGATTGGATAAATCAGGTCTTGAGTCCTGGTCAACTTTTACTGCAATGAAGTGGTCTTTCATTACTTTTGCCACAGCGGGGTCTGAGTATGTTTTCTGGTCCATCACGTGACACCAGTGACACCACACAGCTTCGAGGTCAAGCACAACCAATTTCTTTTCTTTCTTTGCGCGCTGAAACAGATCATCTGTCCAGGTTTCCCAATTAACCAGCGAATGATGACTTTCATTTGCAGCAAGTCTTGTCTTCTGCTTGGGCTCCTTGTTAGAAACTGATTCCTTCGAAATTGCCATTGTTGAAGAAGCCAATATTCCAAGAGACAAAGCTATGGGAAGAAAGGATTTCATGTTTTACCACCTGGTTAGGGAGCTCACATGATATCATCTTGCGCTTTGTGCAGATTCAACTTGCGCTATCGGTTTTCCTGTGAAGCAAGGGCGGCGACGATTTGCGCTTGCAACTTGTTGAAAGCTTCGAGTTCTCTATGTTGCTGTTGGCGTCTTTCAGCCAGTTCTATCCTGGAATAAATGCTTTGCGCGTGTGCTGTCGCTTCCTCGTCATTGCTCAGGTCTGCTTGCAGTTTTGACGCGGAGGAATCGATGGATTCCAGTGCATTTTGCAGGGTTGTTCTGACTAGTGCTTTGTCAATTGACCTTGCGCCGTAAGCGTCGCCTTTTCCGGAGATCTTGTTCCATGCTGTATAGATGGAGGACATTGAGTTTGCGTTCAGATTGGTTTTCGAAGAAAGAAGCGAATGCAATATGTGGGCGTCAAAGCTGAACTGTTGTGGCATGGCTGCTGCTGACTGTGCTAGTGCTTCAGCGGCTTCATTGTGCCAATTTCGCTCACCCAGTGCTGACTCATTGAAATAATATGTTGCGATTTGACCCGCATCATGATTCACCGCGAGAATGTATTCTTTTCGTTCTGATTCGATTGGTCGCCCCGCATTTGTTGCTATCTCGGCTAGGGTCAGTTTCGCGCATTCCACTTGGGTTTTTGTAGATTCGTCCGAGACTAGTGGTGCGCTTTTTACACGGTCAACAAGGCGCTTAAACTGAAACTCTCTTTCTGTTTGTAGAGCCCGCATTGTGACTTGTGGATCTTCTTTGGCTTCGAAGCCCAACATGCTCTTCTTGCCCCAGCGGCTTTGCACGCGGCGTTGAGCTTCTTTTATGAATTCGTCATGGATGAGTAGTGAAAGGTCGTTTGATTTTAGAAACTCATCTCTTTCTTCATTCTTAAATGTTTTCAGTCGTGGAAAAATCTCTTCGATTTGCGCTAGTTGCTTCGAGCCTTCTGTTATGGTTTCATTTTTGTTTGATGTTTCTGCGTTGTTTTGTTCGGCGAGCTGGCTGCTGAACGTAGTTTCGCTGCTGTTGGTATCGATGGTCTGGGGCGTAATTTCTTTGAGAATTTGCAAGCTATTTCTTGCTGCTTCGCGTGTTTGTGGGGGAATAGTGTCGTTCGCGGATAGTTTTTCAAGTGATGGAATCAGCATGGTCATTTTCTCTTGAGCTGCTATTTCAGCAACGTGGTTTTGTAGCTTGGATAAACCTATGCTGTATGACTGGTGCTCCAGGATGCTAATCAACCGTGATTGCAATTCACCCTTGAGCTCGTTTGTGAATTTTGGGTACAGGTTGGCAATTTCTATTGTGAGCGCTTGCGCTCGAGGGGAGTTCGATGCTTCATCAGCGGATGGGAATCTGTTTAAGATGTTTGTTTGAGTATCAGTGTTTGCGGTGAAATCTGATAGGTTCTCAGCTTTGGTAACATCAATTATTCGGATTAGCTGTTCTGCTGTTGCAAGCTTGACTGAGTCTGAAAGAGCTTTGCTTACTCTTTCTCTCAATTCCGTGTCATTGTTACCTAGCAAGAGCAGTGTTTCGGCAGCGTTGACTCTGGTTGAGATGCTGTCGTCTTTGTCGCTATCGTTAATTGGTGTTTCGAGTGCATTAGTTAAAACGCTTTCTGCAGTTTTTCCGGCGAGCACAGCATCTGAGCGGATGGCTTGCAAGTTTTGATTGAGTTGCTGAGCCGTGTTGTGTCTCTTTGACTCGTATTTCACTAATTCAGTTAGCGATTCATTCTCCAGGCGGTCAAGATTCAGTTTGAATTCAATTGTTTCAGCGTCATTTTTGTGCTCGTCAATTTTTGATCTGAAGTTGTCGATCTGTGCAAGTTGTGCGTTGAAGCTGAGAGCTTTGTCGGTTGAGTTTTCTAGTTGCTTTGCGAAAAAATACGTCAGGGCTGATGCGGATTTTGCTTGGGCATCGGAATTCTCTTTAGTGAACTTAGCAATTGATTTTAGAACGTCGTCATAGCTATTTCCAAAATAGTTAGCTTTTTCGTTCCATATGTTTGTGTTTGCATTTTCTTGTGCTTGTTCTAATTTGATTTTCTCTTGATACAAATTATCTAGCAAGCGCAGCGGTGTGTGGCGCCCTGCGTTGGATAGAGCATTCATTATGTCTGATTGGTGCTCTGTATGATTCAGTGTTTCTTGGAGAATTGCACTTTGTTGGACAAGGCTCATTTCGCCAACTTGAGCTTTTGATCTATTTTGAGAAACAGCTGTATCCAAACCTGCGGCGGCGTTGCTTTCAATAATGAGAGGATTGAGTTGGTGTTTCTCTTTCTGCTCTTTGTTATTTTCCTGGTAGCGCTTTGCTGCTTCGTACAACATTGGCGCCACCGAAAGTGGTGTCAATACCTGCATGGAGATAGCGGAAAAGTCGCTGGCTTGCTTCAACCAGGTTGGTGCGGTCTTGTTAATCGAAGCCTGAAATTCCTCTGTGCCGTGCAGTATGCGGTTGAAGCGAGATGACACAGCAGAGCCAAAGATGTTGGCTGTGAAGTATGTTCCTCTAATTGAATTTATCCAGTTTGCATTTTGTTCACCCCATGTATTTGACGCAAGAAATCCACCTGCTCCCATCAGCGTCTCGGTGGCTGCGTGTACAGCTGCGAGGTTCATGCCGGAAAGACCATTCGCTGTAGATTTCGTAGCTAACTCAGAAACAAGCTCTTTCCCCGTTTGTTCGGCAATGAAGCTGGCTCCGGTTCTGATTTTTCCAAGTGTTCCGAGTCCACTGGCAAACATTGAGAGATCCCAGCCTATGTCCGTCGCTTTTTGTGCAGCCATCGAGGCTTTGTCTTTCAGTTCCAGTTCTGGCAGCTCTCTGGCATTTATTAGCTTGCCGTTGTACACAACAGGGTCGTCTGCCTTAAGCGTTTGAACTAGTTTGAATGGATCTCCAATGTCCTTGTTTAGAAGATCATAGCCGGGGCGACTTTCTTGTGCTTGGACAGTAATTTCTGCAATGACATCACTGTTAGGATTTGACCCTTCAGTGCGCCAGGCGCTAAATCTATGAGCGCTCATGTCTGCACTGGTTTGTACTGTCCTGGTGGATTCTGTTGAGCTGGCGAAACGAATTAGCTTTCCATCATCATCGAGGAGAACTTGCTTCGATAGAAATTGTCCATCTTCATTCACTTCTTTTGAAATTGTTGTGTTGCTGATGCTGAGGTTTAAGAACGGGTTGCTGCCTGCTGCACGCAACGCTGCGTCATCCTTTTTCAATCGATTGCTAATAGAATCGACCCAAGCGTTATATCCTGAAACGCGGGAGTCGAAGCTAAGCTGGTTCAATCTCTCAGGTAGATCAATTTTTACATCGAGCTTGCCTTGCTGCTCAGTTACTTCGACACCAGCTGGAAGTTCGAAATGTTCACCAAGTTTGTTGAGAGAATAAGCCATCAGCGCGGCTGAGTATACTCGGTCATGGAAGGCAATACCGTGGCGCAGTGCAATGCGGTAATCTGCTGGGTCTTGTCCGTCTGTCAAACTCCAGCTCGCTGGAATTCCTGCACCAATTCTTTTCAGGTCGCGCTGGTAAGATTGCTCTTGTACATTTTGTTGAATCTGCTCAGTAGCCCGGTTGCCAATATCAATGAGCGTTTCAATTTTGAATACTTCTGCTTTGTTGGGAATTCGCGGCTCACCTGTGAAGTTCAAATCACTGGTAAATGCGTTGAGGTTCTGGTCTTGAGCTTTGAGTCCAGCGGCCTTGAGCTCGCGTGAGTTTTGGGGCAGAGCGTCTTTTCTCAACCATTCGACGAATTCGGCTAGTGCATTTTCGCTTGCGACACCCCAGGTGTTGTTATCGAGTTCTTTTTGCAGATCTGCACGTGGCGAAATGGATTGCTCTCGAGGACCGCTTGAACTTTTTTGCTTTTCCCAATCGGAGATTTGCTCGTAATGCGCAAGTATTTCATTTTGGTAGTGTTTTGCAATCAGTTGCTTCTCTGTGTCACTAAATTCGACGTCGGGCAACTTGGTTGGAGCAGGATCGGAAGAGTTCTCCTTTTGTTCTTTCTTCTCTCCATCGGTGCGCAATGTGTCTTCTAGCAGTGCTGCGGAAGCATCGTGCTTTGAGGTTTCCTTTAAGCGATTTCTAGACTCTTCACCGTCGTGACTTTCTGCCATAACCTTGTCCTGATATCACAGTCAATGGGTTCATAGTGAAGCATTGGCTGTGAATTCAGCGTAGATAAAGACTGTCTAATTGTGCAAAGTGGAGATTAAGGCGAGTATTGAGTGCTTTTCGCGATCGCCGTGAACGCGGCTAGCATGAGCGCTGATATTCTATCCTTTGCAGCTGAGATTGCTCTCTTGCCTTCAGCTTTCAGCTCGGCGTATCCTCTAGGTGCTGTTTCGTGCACACTGTACATTGCAATATTGCTTTCGATTTCTGCTGCATTTTTCGGACGAGCAATTGCAGAGTCAGCGTATGGTCCCTGTATCTCGGGAGCCAGGTACTCAACTGGAGTGCCACGCATTAGAGTAACAATGCTTGGTGCGACTGCTTTTCGTTCGCGTGGCTGTGCTGATTCTGGAACCTCTTTAATTGCAGGCACTTCTTGCCCCGGTTCGTTTGTACCTTCTTGTGTTCGATGATTCATCACCTGTTCTACGAATTCTCTTTGTTGAATCGCCGCTGTTTCATCGGAAACACCTGGTCTCGCTAATGGCGGAGTGATTATCTCAACTGGAACTCCACCTAATGTAAATCTTGGACCGGCTTGCTCTTGTGGTGGGTTGAAGGTGTACTTGTGCATTTGCCCCGGTGTCGCACCTTCGAACTCAGCATTAACTGGGCGTCTCCAAAGTTCCGCCTCAATTGCTCCGGCACGCTCAACCAGTCCTTTTCGATCCAGTGGACGTATTTCAGACTCACCACCGAATTTCATCGTTACAGTTCCATCTGCATTTTGTACTGGAGTATAACCCAGTGCCTGGCGGAATGATTCGGCTTGCGGACTTGATTTTTCCACATTGCTTTCTTGTGTTTTTGCGTCTCCTTTGGCGGATTGCTCTTGTGCTTGAACGGCGTCAGCTGCCGGTTGCTCAGCGCCACTCGCTGCTTGCTTCTGCTCGGGAAACTCCTCAATGAAAAGGTGTGAGCGTCGTTCGCCATCATGTCCTTCGATATTGACTATTCGTGCAGGAACTTCCGTGCCGTCAGCGAAAACTACTTTTTCGTTTCGCACAGCGAAAGTGGTCATTGGTCGATCGGTGATGGCTGCATTCTTTTCTCTATTCTGATTTGGCATGCTGTCTCCTGTGCTTGATCGTTCATTTGTTTCAACTAGCTGGCTTCCTTCCGTTTGAGATTTGCTGTCGGTTGCTGGTTCTGCTTGTGCAGGAGAGTCTTGTGAGCGGAGAGGATTTTGCGCTGCTAACTCTGTGTCATGCTCGTTGGGGTGTGAAGGATCCTCTATTAGCACTGAGGGTAGTGCCTCGCTTGCCGAACCTAGTGGCTTTTGCTCAGGCTGTTTCTCGGACTCTTTCAAGTGGTCATCTGGTGCGTTCCAGAGGAGAAGTTCACTGTAAAGTTCTACCTCGTGCGGCTCTGGGGGGGCACTAGCCCTATCTATGGTGACAAGTTTCACTTCCGGTGGGGCGATTCCTCGTTTCTCATAGTATTCCAACAATTCGCTTGGCGTTGGTTCGGCTCCTAAAATGATTCCAGTTACGGCTTTGCCACTGTCGGCACCATCAATTGAAAGTTGGGCAGGAGTTTCGCCGGTGGTGGCTTTGCTTTCTGGTCCATTTGCTGCGGTGTTGGTTGGAAGCGGTGTGTCTGTTGTTTTTGCTTCTGGAGGAAGCGGTGCTTCTGGCGCTCCAGCAAGCGCTAAACTTGGTGATTCCGCTGCAGGTGAAGGTGTCGGTGCTGCTTCGGTTGCTGGCGCAGCTGCTCTTGTTCGGCGTCTACTTGCTTTAGGTTCGGCGCCATCAATTGCAAGAGGTGGCGCGGTCTTGCCGGATGCGATCGCATTCTCTGGTGCTCGTTGACGTGCTGCCTTGGATTCTTTTGCGGTCTCGTCATTTCCTGAAGTGGATTCAGCTGACTTTCCGCGACCCTGCCTGCTTCGTTTTCTTACAGTGGTCTCTTCTGTTGGTGCTTCTTCACCGGTGCCAGGTTTCTCCGCTTGCTTCGATTTTTCTGCTGCCCTAGCTTTTCTAGCTGGTGGTTTTTCAGCGTCCGCTGTTGTTTCGCTTGTGGATTCCTTTGCGGCAGAAGCCTTGTCTGCTCTCTTTGCACGTGGAGCTTTCTCTTCGGCTTTGTCTTTTGCCGGAGCACTTTCTGGTGCTGCAGCTTTATCGGGTGCGGGAGCGATGTCTGGTGCTGCAGCTTTATCTGGTGCGGGAGCGATGTCTGGAGCTGCGGCTTTATCTGGTGCGGGAGCGATGTCTGGAGCTACAGCTTTCTCTGGTGCGGGAGCGATGTCTGGTGCTGCAGCTTTCTCTGGTGCTGCAGCGATGTCTGGAGCTGCGTCTTTCTCTGGTGCGGGAGCGATGTCTGGAGCTGCGGCTTTCTCTGCTGCGGGAGCACTCTCGGGTCTCTCATTCTTTGCGGAGGTGAGCTGCGCTAGAGCTTCCTTTAATTCTTGTTTGGACGGTTTATGTCCAAGTCGTTTTTCCAGCGGTTCTACCAATCCCATATCAACGCCGTTTACATTCAATCTAACTGCGTTTGGTTCGCGTAATGCAAATCTCAGAGCGGCTTCCGGTTTACTTCCTGTATAGCTAATTTCTGCGACTCCATTTTCGAGTCGAATGTTCATTTGATCAGCTTTTCCTATTTGTTTTTCGGGTTTGAGCTGTTCGCGACGCTGTTCAATTCCTTTGAACTGACTTATTTGTTCTGTTGGGTTGCTTGACCTATCTACGACGAGTGCATCGGTGCGATAGGGTACGACAATTGCTTTGAGGTCGGCGTACTCGGCTCCCTGTAGCAACTGTCCGGCGACACTCATTTTTTCCACTAGTGACGCATTTTTTCCGCTGGTGTGTTTCAGGTCTAAAACGCCGGTGCCGTCCGCTGCTGGGGTTACCTTGATGTCAAATTTATCTAATGGCACTACAGCTTCCTGATCGCTTCCGACTCGGCTGCCCGAGCGGCTCTCCATGCTTTCTGCTTGTAGGGTAGTCCTTGCTTCCTGAGCGCTTGCCTCATGGTCGGTGCCGCGTCTCTGCTCTGCCTTGTCTAGTCCGCCTGCCATATAGAAGTTCTCCATTGAGGTGTGCTCGCCTGTGGTTTGCAATTGCGAGCCTTGTGCTGAAAGAAACACTCTTCTTGAATGTGTGTTTGTCACATTTTTTATGCAGGGCGAGTGAATTTAGCGTGATGAGCTTACTGTGCAAAAGCGTAAAGATTGGATCTCGTTAATGTATTGAGGCGCTTGGTGCTCTGTCGGACCGAAAAAAAAGAAATAGGGGGGTCTCCCTCCCTATTTCTTGATCTAGTTTCGATTTGGATGACTACTTTTTGGACTTTTCGTATGAATAGGTCGCGATGTCCTTTGATGTTGTGTAAGTCAAATTGATTGACTGCTCGCCTTCTTTTGTTTTGACGCCTATTGTGGATTCGACTGTACCATTCTTCGCCGCGGACTGCTCGACGTGTGCTGTTCCGCCGGTAAATTTGAGGTCACAGACTTTGCTGCCATCGTCAAGCGATTGACACGAGCCGCTCATTTCTCCTTTGTCTTTTCTTCCTGTGAAAAAATATTCTTCCTGGCTTGTGCCAGTTTTGTAGTTGACGTTTTCTTTGTGAACGATGGAATAGTTTTTGGCAACGTTCGAGTTTGTAACTAGTTCAAACTCGGGCCATGTGCCTTTAATGGTGCCTGATAGTTTCACGTCCCAATCTATTATGCTTTTGTCGGCGTTTAGTCCTTTTATCTCAAGGTCGCCAGTACTGTTTAGGCTTACTACTCCCTGACCTTTTTCCATGGGATAGCCAGACTTCATGTACGTGATGGCTTCGTAAATGAAGGTGTCTTGTGCTTTGTTCATTTTTTGCTCTTCATCGAATCTTGCTGGTCTTGTTATGTTGTCCGACATCGGATGGCTCCTGTAGAAGAATTGGGACCTTTCTTGATGAGTCGAAACTATTTTTTTTTGCGTGAGTTTAGCGTGATTTTTGTGGGGTGAAATCACGTAGCATGGCGAGTGGAAGCCGGTTTTAGGGTGATATTGTTTTTAGGTGAAGTGATCAGTATTGTTTGTACGGGGAATCAAGTCTTTCTGCCTGAAATTAGGTGGTACTGGATGTGGTGCATTGCAGTCTCGCTGTTGCCCCACTGGTTTCTGCCCAAAACTTGTCTGTGATTGTTTTTTATCACTATTTTTTGGTTTTGCAAGATGGTTTACTTACGACATTTAGTGGGTGTCTACGATCAAATCAAGCTGAAAATGTAAGACCCAAGAGTTCCATCCAGACTTCGCGGCTGTGGACGCTTCGTAACTTCGCGTAACCTTGAGGCACTTTTGGCTGACCTGTGTCGTCGGAAGATGTGACAAGTGTTAAGTCCGCAAAGGACTGTGGATATTGGCTCGTTTCTATTTGGGGGAAAAACCCGTATCGACATTTTCTATATACAAAGTACCTTCGAGATAGGCGTATATGGTGGGCAACTTTTGTTGCTAGGATCTCGGTTGCAGGGAATCGTTTGATGCTTATTCTAAAACAGGCTGAGAAGAAAACACTCCGTCAGCCCCAGATGGATTCTTTTGCTTTGGGCAGTTTTGCTGTTGCCCTGAGTGTACCGTTTGGGCTTTTGAGTGCTCAGCTATTGCACAGTTGGGCCGCAGGGCTCGTTCTTGGGTCATCTCTTTTCACATACAGCATCCTTCTGGCTCGACTCTTTCGGCGTCAGCCGCCGCTGCTTTTCTCGCGCTTATTTCCTCGACGAGAGCTAATGGCTGCACCGAAGAACGCAAGCGAAATTGCTGGATTGCGACTCGACTATGTTGGCGGAAAGGATCCGCAAGACAACTTAGATGGCATTATTCATGCACGAGGTGGCGAGCTGCAGCGCATTCTGAAGTGCACTCTTCCGCACCGTATTTCTACAAATGCACAAGCGCTTTTATTGGAAATGCTCTTTGCGGATTTGGCAAGATTTGAAAAAGCCAGGTTTCAACTGATTTTTCCAGAAGCGGATTCTGGGCAGCAGCGGTCTGAACTCTATATCGTCGTCACAAAGTTGAATACAGACAATTCTGTGGACAAAGATGAATTGCCCCCTTTGATTCAAGTAAAACGCGTGCTTGACGGAGTTATAGAGCGTCTGATCACGCTGGGTGTCACGCCCAAAATTCTGAATGCGCGTGAAGTTCGTCAGCTGATTTCAGAAGAGTTTGGAAAGTGTGGCAATCGCTCTCAGCTGAACAAAGACTGGAGAAGTGTGGGAGTTCTTGGTTGGGAACCATCTTTCCGCGATAAGGTATTGCGTTCTACAGAGCGGTGCATGCAAATAAATGAGCGCAGGGCGATCACTATCAATGTGGATCAGCTGCCGGCAACGAGAAGCTTTTCCTGGCTATCTGCAGCGCTTTCTGATATTCCGAGTGCTCACGCATCCATTTTTATTTCTCCCTGGGTTGCCAGTGATCCGATTTCCAAACTGAAGCTTTCAAAGACGATTAAGAAGCATGGTGACAATGCTTTATTGACACCGATTGCCGCGCAAATGAGTTTTTACTTCCGGTTCGATGGAAAAGATGTTTGTGACCTGGAGTGTGAGGTTGCAACTGCGCGAAACTTCTTCCGTTCCTTGGGAATCGGAACAGGCAATGCAGCTGTGAGGAATCAGCAGTTGAACAATTGGCGGGCGACTTTGCCATGTGCTCAGGAGCAAAGTTCCAGCAGGCATTTGATTGCGTTTATGCCATCAAATTCTTAGCTGTGTCATTTCAGAATCAGAAAGTCCAGCAGCTGTTGCTGCGCTTCAAGCAATCTGGTCTTCCCAGTCTGCGAGTTCTGCGCGATTGATCAGACCGCGTCGGAATGAGATGTTTAGCGCTCTGCAGCGATGGTTGTATTCGTCTTCTTCGGAAACACCCTTCATTGGGATTCCGAACTTTGTATAGAGGCATTTCAGCCGAGCCTGCACAGCCTTTTCTGTAATGTAAAGGCGTTTAGCGATTGCTTTATCGGTGAAGCCCAGTGCTATGTAGACGAGGACTTCGAACTCTGCGTCAGTTAGACCCGTGGCGCCACTTTCTGCCCGCCTGATGATTCTTTGGATTCGAGGATGTATCCAGCAGTCTCCACCGAGGACTGCTTTGGCTGCATCGATGACTTGTTGGTCGGAAGAATCTTTCAAAACGTAGCCAAATGCGCCATCTGCTGGCACCAGTTTCCATAGCTTGCGCACGAAGACTTCGTCCGAGTGGTGCGACAAAATGATGATTCCGGTGAGAGGAAGGGCTTGAAGTATTTGTTCGGCACTTTTTATACCGGACAATACTGGCATCTCGATATCTAGAAAAACGACTGGAGGTTTGTGTTGAAGCACAAGTTCGATAGCTTCTCTTCCATCTTGTGCTTCGTAAATTGGAGCCATATGCGAGAGGTGTTTGCTGAGTAAGTTCTTGAGCCAGATACGCTCTCTGTCCTGGTCGTCGGCAATAACTATTCCCACTGCGATTACTCCTTAATCTCAGGCGCTAGTGATGCAATTTTATTGACGACAACAATCATTGTAACCTGTTCAAGACTAATTTGCTTATTTGTCGTAGGGTTGCGAAAACGCCGAGTCCATCGGAAGCTACAGCTTCAAAACTAGGGGCATTGTTTGGATTCAGGTCATTTTCCAGTTCGTCGAGGCTCATGACTTGAGCAAGGTCACGCTTGTTGTATTGCAAGACAATAGGAATTGATTCGGGCATAATGCCGACTGAGAGCATGTTTTCTTTCATGTTTTTGATAGAATCGATGTTTTCTCTTTGGCGTATTCGTTCTGAGTCTGCAACAAATATAATTCCATCAACGCCATTCAAGAGTAGTTTTCTACTTGAGTTATACTCAACCTGACCCGGCACAGTATAAAGAGAAAATTTGGTTTTGAATCCCTGAACTTGACCCAGGTCGAGCCCCATGTAATCAAAGAATAGGGTTCGTTCAGTTTCTGTAGCGAGGCTTATCATTTCAGTTCGTGTAACAGGAGATAATTGACTGTAAATGTATTTGAGGTTGGTTGTTTTGCCACCGAGTCCGGTGCCATAGTAGACAATCTTGCAAGCGATTTCTCTCGTGTGAATATTTAGCAGCGCCATGGGATCCTCTTTGCCAGGCGCTTATGAGTCGTCTGCGCCAGTGGTCTATTTGGATTATTTCAATTTGGATTGGACTTGTTACTGAGGAGCCCTACAAGAACGATTTGGGGTTCTCCCTAAGCTTCGACTGCAGTTTCGTCTTTGGTAGCGAAATTGAAATCAGGGTTCCCTGTGCAAAACTATATGCTGTGCTAATTTTGAATTCTGCACCTATGTCGCTTGCTCGTTCCTTCATGATGCGCAGTCCGCGGTGTTCTTGATCTGGTTTGAGACTGATGCCACGACCATCGTCTTCAATATTGAATTCAATTATCTCGTCGTGTTCGACGGCAGTTACGCGGACACAGTTTGCATCAGAGTGCTTTTCGATGTTGTTTAGTGCTTCTTGTGTGATGCGATAGATAGCGAGTGTTGTAGCTACGTCGACTTGTAAGCCGTGGAATGCTGGGCTCGTAATCATTATGAATGAGGTGCATGTTGCCTGGTGAAAATTCACTAACAGTGTTTTTATAGCCGAGGATATGGTCTTGTCGAACAAAGCTGCCGGGTGGTGGTTTGCGATAATATTTTCTAGTCTGGAGTGGATCGATTGTACAAAACTGCTGATTGAATTGTCTTTAGCGGATTCACTTTGTCTGGCGCAGAGTGACAGTCTTTCGATTTGCGGGAGGGTCATGATCTTGATCAGCCTTGTTATTCTATTTCGCTCTTCTTCCAAGGAGAGTTCTGCAGGTTCGGTTAATCCGCTTGTTCTTGTTTTTTTGCTTGATGCGTTTATACCTGTTGACTCGGTTGCCTGCGGTCGTGTTGATCCGTTTGCTTGTGCTGATCCGTTTGCTTGTGCTGATCCGTTTGCTTGTGCTGATCCGTTTGATGTGGTGGAACCGCTATTCGCAATTCGTGCAGCTTCTGTGGCTTTTGTTTCTTGAGGAGAGCCGATTACTTTTGCGTAGCGTGTTACTTGTGTGTATCCCTTTTTGCAGTTCAACCAAATAGTTTTGGACTCTGGAAGAGCTACGTGATCCGCTAGGGCTGCGGACTCTGTAAGAGCTGTGGAGTCTGGAAGAGTTACGTGATCCGCTAGGGCTGCGGACTCTGTAAGAGCTGTGGAGTCTGGAAGAGCTACGGGATCCGTTAGGGCTATGGGATCCGCTAGGGCTGCGGACTCTGTAAGAGCTGCGGATTCTCTAAGAGCGGTGGAGTCTGTTAGGGCTGCGGAGTCTGGAAGAGCTACGGGATCCGTTAGGGCTGCGGATTCTCTAGGAGCTCTGGAGTCTGTTAGGGCTGCGGACTCTGTGAGAGCTACGGAGTCGTCTGTTAGGGTTGCGGGATCTGTTAGAGCTACGGAGTCGTCTGTTAGGGTTGCGGGATCTGTTAGAGCTACGGAGTCGTCTGTTAGAGCTACGGAGTCGTCTGTTAGGGCTGCGGGATCCGCTAGGGCTGCGGACTCTGTAAGAGCTGCGGACTCTGTAAGAGCTGCGGAGTCTGGAAGAGCTACGGGATCCGTTAGGGCTGCGGGATCCGCTAGGGCTGCGGACTCTGTAAGAGCTGCGGAGTCTGGAAGAGCTATGGGATCCGTTAGGGCTGCGGACTCTGTAAGAGCTGCGGAGTCTGGAAGAGCTATGGGATCCGTTAGGGCTGCGGACTCTGTGAGAGCTACGGAGTCGTCTGTTTGGGTTGCGTGATCTGTTAGAGCTACGGAGTCGTCTGTTAGGGCTGCGGATTCTCTAAGAGCTCTGGAGTCTGTTAGCGCTATGAGATCCGGAAGAGCTTCGTGAGCTGTTGTTTTTCCAAGCCCTTTGCCGGAGCTTTCATTGGCAGCACTGAATGTTAAAACAATGTCGATGGGGTAGCCGTCTTTGCGTTTTTGGTTAAACTCTACTTTTGCTCCTGCTATTTCACACAGCATTTCGAATTCTAGGAAGCCTGGCATACCTTCGCCGAGCCAGTCTGCGCTTTCAACTCTGCGGTCTATGGATCTAAGCGTTATCTGGTTTTGGTTTTGCGAGGAGCCTGTGCGCTCACAAGTGACTAAAAGCATGTCGTTGCCAGATGAAGAGAAGAGTTGCATTACTATCTGAAATGCTCTGTACAGATAAAGCGCCTGTTGATCTGACAGATTGAAGTCTTCAATGCGTTCGATGCAGTTGATTAGAAGTCCTGTGAGGCGAGCATGTCGGCTGCAAATGTTGCTGATGGCTGAGACCAATCCAAACTCTTCCAGATCTACCGGATGTAATTCGCCGAGAAGATCTCTGAAAGCGTCTATGCATATGTGCAGGGTTGAAATGCTTAGTTGCTGCGTTTCGCTTGCTTCCGCTTTCTCAAGTTTTCGTTTTAACCTTGATAGTTGGGGAAGTATTTCGTCGTGCAGTTCCTTTGCAATTCGTCGGCGCTCATTTTCAATCTGTTGGAATTCGCCTATGTATCTTTCCCGCCGTTGGTCAATGTTCTCATGTTTGGACTGTGCTGGACTCGGTTCAACTCTGAGGAGCTTGATGTTTGGTAAGAGCCAGCTGTTAAGATGTTTGCGTGGTGGTCGTCTTTGTTTCGGAGTCTGTTGTGCTATTGTGTGGTTTGAATTGCCTGTCGGTAGCGCCCGCTTACCGAATTGGTAGCCGGACAGAAACATGAAAATTGACAGCATAATCAACTGAACCAACGGTTCAGGCGCGCGAATGTATTCCATTGTTCTCGCCAGAATTGCGGGTCGTGAGCACGCCAAGGCTCACTTCCATTCTGGCATGCCAGAGCGAATGCGTTATGGGATTTGCGCTCAAGTGGACTGGGGTTAACCCTAGACTTACCAGTCACCAACTTTGGGGTGACGCTTGAAGACATCGTCTACTGTGGTTTTGCTCCAGATCTTGTCTTTGTATTCTTGTGCAGTGTCAGGAGTCGTTTTGTATCTGGGCATTTTGTTTACGTATTCGTAGAATGCCACCACTCTTGCAAATTGAATTTGTGCATTTGCTTTCGGATCGCGAGCCAGCTTCCACATGTCCTTCTGTGTTGAAAGCTGTTCATCGAGAATGAATGGAGCGCCAACATTTCTGCCTTGTACGCCTCTGCCGCATTGCTCACGAATTCCAACAGGAACGCCGTTCTTGTTGACCTTTTCCGGCAGACCTGCATAGTTCAGTTTTGCCATGTGCGCTGCGTTGGCAAAGTCTGTGCTCCATGCTCCTGTAGTTTTACCGCACTCAAGTGTGAGTGTGCCTTTCATGATGTCGGCTTCTCTATTTTCGCCATCATCGTGGTGAATTCCCACTGCTACCTCTGGCTTCGCAGCTTTGATTGCATTGGCAAGTCCAGTCATGGTGCGGTCTTTGAGATCTGCTTGGTTGACTAACTTAACTGCTCCACCGGCCATTTTGACCATAGCGCCGGCCACATCTTCTGATTCGTGGTTGAGCTTCCATTCTGCTGTGCCGTCATATTCGAATCCCGGAAATTTCGGATCTTCTGGATAGTGGCCGGCGTTCAACACGAATCTGTGACCTTTGAGCGCCCCTTCCATATCGGGGTTCAATGACATGATCGCCGCTGCACTTGCCTTGGCTTGCATGTGTCTGGTGAATAGAGCTTCGTCTTTGGAAATTCTCAATTCCTGCTGTGCATACGATAAATTGTAATCCGCGAGTTGTTTGGCAGTGGTGGCAGCCTCAGCTTTTTCCTGAGCTGCTGAAACCCGTGGCGCCAGCTTCTTGGCCTTGTCGCTTTCAGGATTTAGTATTTGTTGAGCCTGTTTTTCAAGGCGTGAGGCTTCTCTAACTGCGCGAGTTTCCTCCGCTGCCTTTTTGTTCAGTTCGCCTTGATACTGTGTGATTTCCTTTTGTGCTTGTTGTTCTGCGGCTTTCATTCGCTCTTGAATGCCAGCTGGTTCAGCTGCATCCATGAATGCCCGTGCTTGTTTTGCGAAGTCTTCGGATATTTTGCGCAGTTCTTCTGGGCTTCTTTCGGTTCTGCGATATCCAAATTCAGGATCTGGCTTTGGTGCTTCAGGACGTGTTTGTTGTTCCTTAACTCGCTCAAGAGCAATTCTCTCTCTTTCATCCTCGGCAAGATTATGGAGCTTCTCCAGCACTAACTCATGCAAGTCGTCCTTCGTGCGCGGCATGATAATGCCGTGCCTTTCGTCATCTTCTAAATTGAAAGCAAAAATATCAAGCTTGGGATTTTGACCTTTCTTCAGTGCCTCATCAATTTTTAGCTCTCGTGCAGCTGAGTCGTTGATTTTTATTGATGAGTCTGGTCGTGCTTGTGCGTCGCCGCCAGCAGAAATGAATGGTGTGTAGTACGTGTGACCATCAGGGTTTTTAGTCATGATGATTCCGATTTTGCCGGGCGGCAACTTATCGGTTTGTATTACTGGTAGGTCTCCGTTTTTGTGAGTTCCGTCGAGCGATTTGGCTGCTTGCTGATTCAGAACATCAACCTTGCCATTGGTTTGCATAAGAGTGTTCAGGTCGTCCAGCATCTCCTCTGCGACGGTGTGGTGACCCTTGTTGTCGGGATTTGATTCGGCCTTGCTGTGAACATCAAGATCGGGTAAGCCAGGTATTCGAGGCGATTTTTGACCATGGTCGTGCGCGGCAGCCAGAGTCATCCAAATTTTTCCAGCGTCTAGAGCAATTCCATTAGCATCGGAATTGCCAGTGAGCTTTTCGGCACCACTGTCCTTGCTGGCCCTGTGATCGATTTCTTGCGTTACGCCCATACTTGTGTTCCTTATCTAATGGCGGTTTGCGCCAGATGAGTTGGCTCAGTCAACCTGTGGTTGACTACAAATATGAACACCAGCCTCATCCCCGATACCCCATGTCAAGTATATATACCTTGCGATATTATCCAAGCGAAGGGATGCGGGTTGTCCCACTGGGACCAATTTTTATGAGCGCTTATTAAAGGCTGTGAGCCACTCTTCAGTCGCCAGATGAGCTGCGGTTTATATTTATGGTGGCATCATGAGAGATGCCACTCGTGATTGTTCAATGTATCGAGCGCAGAAGCTTTGCTGGGATTATGAGGGGTGCCACCGTGATTATTCAATGTATCGAGCGCAGAAGCTTTGCTGGGATTAAGAGGGGGGCCACCGTGATTGTTCAGTGTATCAAGCGCAGAAGCTTTGCTGGGATTATGAGGGGTGCCACCGTGATTATTCAATGTATCGAGCGCAGAAGCTTTGCTGTGATCAGAAAGATGCCACAGTGATTATTCAATGTATCAAGCGCAGAAGCTTTGCTGTGATCATGAAAGATGCCACTCGTGATTGTTCAGTGTATCAAGCGCAGAAGCTTTGCTGTGATCAAGAGAGATGCCACTCGTGATTGTTCAGTGTATCAAGCGCAGAAGCTTTGCTGTGATCATGAAAGATGCCACAGTGATTATTCAATGTATCAGGCTCAGAAGCTTTGGCGGCATTCTCTGCAATACCAACGCTGGTCAGCCGGTTCTTTGCCACCGTGTTTATGAGTAAAGTCAGACGAAGACTCTTCGGGGATTTCGCCATCATAACCGGTGCTCTCCCCGTATAAAATTGGAACGACTTTCCAGTTTTCATGACAAAGATAACAGGCAGGGCGAAGAGAGCCTGAGTGCATTTGGATTGGTTTTTTCGAGGTGTATTCGTAGCCGAGTTGTTTATTTTTGATTTCTTCTTTATAGATGGCGTGCGATTCTACTTCAGTCATTTTGGCGCGATAAAAGTTGGTTTCTCCGCGATAAGACTCGGCGATATCATGCAAAATGATCGCTCGTCGCAGGTCGTGAATGTCTAGTTTGTCCTCAATTTTTAAGGCGACTTCATAATTTCGTCTTGCTTCAAAGAATTTATTGCGTTCTCGATATTCGTTTCCTTTGATTGTCATTTCTTCCCATGTGGGCTCATGCTTTCCTTTTGACTGAGCTTCCAAGAGAATCTGCGAGCTCAGCAATAAGATTGCCAGCAGCAGTTTCAGTCCGGTGGATTTACTGAATGAAGTCTTCTCTTGGTGGTTCATAGTTGATGCTCTACTGATGTTTGCTCTAGTGTATCAATTGAGTTCTTAATTTAGGATTGTTTTCTTTATTTGTTGGCAGTGACTGCGCATGAATGACCATGCTGCTAACTTCGTATGCTTGCTCTAGTGATAGGGAGCGACTTAGTTCTTTTTAGGTTGAGGTTTGCTTTAGTGACGAGGGGAGCGATGAGTTATTACTTTAGGATTGATGCTTGCTCTAGTGATAGGGGGAGCGACTGAGTTCTTACCTTAGAATTGATGCTTGCTCTAGTGATAGGGGGAGCGACTGAGTTCTTACTTTAGGATTGATGCTTGCTCTAGTGATAGGGGGAGCGACTGAGTTCTTAATTTAGGATTGATGCTTGCTCTAGTGATAGGGGGAGCGACTGAGTTCTTAATTTAGGATTGAGGTTTGCTTTAGTGATAGGGGGGAGCGACTGAGTTCTTACTTTAGGATTGAGGTTTGCTTTAGTGATAGGGGGGAGCGACTGAGTTCTTACTTTAGGATTGAAGTTTGCTTTAGTGATGAGGGGAGCGACTCAGTTCTTACTTTGAGCTTGACGATGCTTATGGTTGAGCCTATTAACAAAGTCGCTGTAGATGTTGGGCGTTTGGGGTTTTGCGTTGATCAATGAGGCTGAGGACTGAATGGTGGAAATCTTGAGCTGGTGACTAAGGCTTTGTTGTGATTGAAGGCTGGTGATTGAAGGCTTGCGATTAAGGCTTTGGCAGTGATTAAAGGCTTTGGTGGTGATTGAAGGCTGGTGATTGAAGGCCTGCGATTAAGGCTTTGGCAGTGATTAAAGGCTTTGGTGGCGATAGAGGCTTTGCATGGATGATGCAGGCTCGGTGAATTTTTCATCTGAGGTTGAACGTCGCTAGCGTCTAAATTCGTTCTCGAGTTCGGTTTCAAGGGCTTCTATGGACTTTTGTCATTCTGTCCGACTCAAACGGAGCGTGCTTGAAAAATTATTCAGAATTGGGGACGGTTTCTCATTTGCAACTTTTCGATTTCCTCGAAAAGTTTAGTGGATGCTTGTGCTCGAAATACCGAAATTTGCGATATTTACAGCTTTTTCTAAGTGCGGATTAAGAAAGGCTGCGTTTCCAGCCGCTAGGGGCGGGGAACTACGTAGATTACTTTTAGAGATCTACATAATCATGCAGTCGCAGTTGGGGTGATTCACATAGGATCACTGTCGTGGGCCGGTATTAACTGGGGAGAGATCACAATGCCCGATTTTAGAGCTGCTGATTCATCGAAGGAAAAAAGCAGTGCCGGTGATTCGAGCTCATCAGAGCTGATTCAAGATGCGATTGGTATTCCGCGTAGTCTGCAGATGGAATCAAAACTTCCTGAAGCTTTGCTCAAACGCGGGCAAGAACTCACAAAAGATTGGACCCCTCCTTCGCCACTGCAAGGAGTGGTGGAAGAGAGAAATGCAAAGGCTGCCACAAAGATTGCAGAAAAGGAAATTGCGCCGCCAAAGACTGAGGATACAAAACCTGAGGTCGTTCGGAGTGGAGAGAAAAACCGTGTACTCTCTCAACTTTCTCCTGCTGATAGAACAACTGTTAACACGCTTCGCATGGAGCTTTCAGTAGCTACCGCAGATAACGAACGTTCAATCAAGCAGGCTGAAATTCAATCGTTCCTCAAGCCAAAATTAGGTGACGCTCTTTTTGATAGTGGAATAAGAGAAATTACTGCTGGAAGTTCGACATCAGATTTGCTCAAGGAAATCAAAGGCGATCGACCGGAGGAGTTTGCGCAGTTAAAGGCTGAGCTTCGGCAGCGCATATTGAGTCATGCTGATATGGCTATTACCGATCCAGGGCGACGCAAAGACTTCGCTGAAAAATTGACAAAGTTCGACGAGCGTAGCAAAGGACTTTCTGATTCTGAAGCAATTAACACTTATCTGCAGCTAGGGCGCGTTTTGGATCCTTCGTTGAAGCTTGAACATGGTCATAGAGCCGTTTTGGCCCACTCCCTGCTTGCAAACGTCGCTGTCCCAACCAGCATTGATCAGGGTGGGCACAATACTTGCAATGTGACAACGATGCAGGTGCGTTTGTTTGCACAAGAGCCTGGGTTAGCATCCAAGGTTGTAGCTGATGTAGCTGTCGGGGGGCAATTTGTAAGTGCAGACGGAACAGTTGTGAAACCCCTGAATCTTGATCCTGACGGTGAGGCGAAAACGTATCCGAATTGGGATGGTTCAAGAAACTATGCAAGTCAGATTTTTCAGCTGACAGCGATCAACATATATTGGAATAGGCGTGAGACGCTGCCGGGAGGCAAAACTCCCGGTAAGGGAAAAATTCAATATGCTCAGGATGAACATGGTGAGTTCTTGCTCGATACTTCGGTGAATCCGCCCCAGAAGCAAAGTTTTGCCACTGTGGATGCCGATCATCCATGGTTGGATGTGCGTGGAGTCTCTGAAATTAATCAACAGATTACTGGGCGCCCCTCAAAGAATTTTGGAGTTGAAAGATGGGTTTACCCTTCCGAAAGTGAAGGCATCACAAAATTGATGACACTTGGCGGCTTTAAAGAGCGCTTGCTTGAGTTGAAGCAGCAGAATGCTTTTCCTGTGATCATTTCAGTGGATGCTGCTAAAAAGCCCTTTGGGGATGGAAAGGGCTTTGGTCCTCATGTGGTAACGATCACGGATTATGATCCTGAAAAGCAAGAGGTAAGCGTAGATAATCAATGGGGATCCTCTAATGATTTTACGGGACTTCCAGGGCAACGCTCAAAATTGCCGGTGAGTGAGATATGGAGCGCAATGAGTCAAATGCCCGGACTGGATTTTTTCAAGGATAAAGCAAAGCACGCCCTTGATGGATTGGCATGGAAGGACACAATCAAGCCTACGTACACGGCATTGTCTGCAAAAGGATTGGGCTTTGGTTTGAGTGCGACTGCTCCTTGGGCAGTCCGTGGTGGGTTAGGATATCTAAGTGAATGGGGACTTCCTGGTGCTGCAAAAGCACTTCAGCTGAGTGAAACTCGCCTTGGCGGCATAACTTTGCGGGCAGGAACAGGGCTAGCTGCACTAGGAGCGTTTGCTTACATAAATGATTTGCCTTCTGCCTTCAAGCAAGGAAACTCCTACGGTGTAGGTAAGCTCACTCGTGTGGCTGGTGATTATCTGAGTTTTGAAATTGGAAGAGGAATCATACAGAAGGCTACTAGCTGGGTGCCATATGCGCCAGCTCGCTTTGGCTTGCAACTCGCTGGTGGGATTGCGACTACAACTGTATTTGATAAACTGCTGGGTGAGGGTTCGGAAATTGGCGGTAGTTATGTTTATGACTACGCGCATGATTATTTGACCAAGCCTAGCGGTTTACCTAAGGTTGTTGAGAAACCGGCGCCGAGCGTAGAGACTGTGACTCCAAATCCGACACCAGGTAAGGAATTGAAATTACTTGATGGTGGAAGCATGACTCAGCAATTTATGGAAAGAAGCAAAAGAGTGCGAGCCAATTCCATCTTTAACGAGTTGGAAAATCGACAAGTGTTCAAGCATGAGTAGCTGAATCAGCAGACGAGTGTTTTAAGCATTAGTAATTGGTTCTCTAGATTTCGGCTTTTTTCTTGAACTAGCAAAAGACTGTATTTCGAAGGCGATTGAGAGAACAGTCTCTAAAGGTGTCCTCCTGAATTGTCGATTGTGCGATGCGAAAATTTCAGATTTCGTTTTTCGCCATTTACGAGGTTTGGAGCTATTATCAAATTAGTGAGAAACCCAAGGGTGCAGAGAGCACTTCGAAACGCCCAAAGCACCATGGGCAGTAGGCAACGGGAGTAAAATTCCGAACCTAAAGGACCCCGCTAGACGGGGTCCTCCTTTTTTTCGTTATGGAAATTTATTTGATTGGTGGATGTTCCTTTTCTGTCAGCAAAGAGAGCCGCATAGTGTAACGGACTCGCTTGCGAAAAAGACGCGGCTTGAGTCTGGCTTTTTGAAAGTGCTCTCTGCCATTGTCTTAGTATGTTCCGCAGAAGTTTTCAATTTTTCATCAAACAGGGAGGGAGACGATTGTGCAGCAATCGTCTCCCTCCCTGTTTGACACATTGGTTTCTAAAGGCAATCCTCGATCTGGATCTTGCTTCCATGATTGCAGGCTCCGAAATTCTTTACATGAACCTTCAATCTCTCCTTGCTTTTAGTCTTTGTAAGAGAGCTGGACATGTAGGTTATGGTTTCAAATACGGTATCGTATTGCGTGGATGTGTCACGTGTAATGTGTCTCTTGGGGATGAGGTGACGGTAGTGCTACCTGTGGTGGCAATCTTGGTGCGGCGTTATGTTTTTTTCTTTTTTTCTGTTTAATGGTGTTGCATGTAGTGGCGTAGCTTGATTAACATTTTGGGAATGTCATGAGGGGCTACACTCAATGACTTTCGATCGTTTTCGTCTATTTTGTGGGCACTAAATGCGCGCTCGCTTTCAGCATAATGTGTAGAGATGCAATGAGGTTCTCTGCGCTACTCTTAATACCTCCAACGAATGACAATTTTGATCGGTACCGATCTGGAGTCGAGTTTTGAGATCGGTACCGATCAAAAGCGTTGATTGAGATCGGTACCGATCAAAATTGTCAAAAGTCTAGGGCAAAAATTATGTTGGCAATTCTGCTAGCAGCGAAAAATAATCATCCAAACAAAAAAAATTCCAGCTCTGGCGTAATCGGAGTAGAGCAGGAAAATAGGGCAGGCGATCCTTATGCAAAAGCAATTCGTCCTGCTGTTTTATGAAAGTGAGTAGAGATAATTAGCCTATGTCAGGAGCTCTCACCGTGAAATAAGCTGGCATAACTGCCGTGTGGTCCGTTATCCAGCCATGGGGATGTGGACCGAAAGCGGTGAAATGTAGCCTCTGATTTGTCCTCTGGAAAGAGGTTCTTGATCTAAAATTTCGAAAAACAAATCTGTATTTTTCCAAATATCTGTTTGGACTGTACTCCAATAAAGTGCTAGATGAAGCTGAACGTTTTTTCTCGTTATGCGATGCCAAACAGTTTTGGCTTTGTTAATAAAGTCCTCGATTGTAAGCTTGCAAGTTTCGGAAAGAGCTAACTGAATTGAAGGTTCTCTTTTGGGAAGCTTGAATAGTTGTCCTGGGCTTGATTCAACCAGTCCTTTGAGTTGAAGCATTCCAAGTGTCGTGATGAGCTCTGAAAATTCCAAGCCGCAGGAATCTAGAAGGCTATCGAGACTCGAAAATTGCTCCGAGTTGAGCTTGCTCAAAATCGTCTTTTCAGCTGCATTTAGATCTCGATTGTGAACAACTGTAAGTTCTTCACAAGCCTCTGCTTCGTTGTATGCGGGCGTGTTTTCTTTTGCGTTTTTCTCCATTTCTATTTGCTCTGCCATCGGAGGCCTGCGTGCTGGCGTTTCAATACTTCTTCTACCAAAAATTTCTTTGAAAGCCGCCGATGGAACTGATGGAAGTTGAGACATCTTTTCGGTTAAGTGGATCGAAATAGTGTCGGAAATACGTTGTGCTGTATCGAGAGCGATGCCGAATAGATTTGAAAATTCCTTTCTGGAGTACAACACTCCAGAAGATAGAAACCATAGTCCCGCAAACCAAGCGCGCAGTCTTTGAACGCGGAATAAAATAGTCCCAGCAAAAATGCGATTTAGTTTTCCGCAAGTTATGCACTTAAACACACGGTAATCTAATGTATCTTCGAATTCGTTTTCGCCGCAATAGGTGCAACTTCGGCCCCTTTTCCAGCCATTGTCGAGTAGAAATCGCGCACAACTTTCATCATCAGGAAAGGTTTCTACAAATGTTGGAAACATAAGCGCCAGCTGGCTGGGTTCCTTAGCCATACGAACCACCTCACAAAAATTTTGTTCACACTTTTAAAACGTAATGACGAGTAAAAAAGTTCAAAAAAATTGGAAAATTCTTTCTATCTTTTTTTGAACTTCTGTTGACATGCTATAGATTCTCAAAAGTATTACTTGATCTCGCGGCACCGTATGTGGTGCCCTGTGCTTCAATTGACTTCTCGAGTCGAGTTGGGTACACCGTACACCATCTACGTTTGATATATGATAAGTAGTAGTAGAAGAGTGCAAAAATGAAACGAAGCAAGAAGAATTTTTCTTGCTTCGTTCCGAGCCGAGCGGCTAGCGCCAGGTGTGTACACGTGTGTTCAGGTTGACAAGCGTGGCGGTGGAGGTGCCAGCTGCTGAGATCGCTCTCAAACAACTGGCACCTCTTTTGCCGCTTACTTCACGCCAGCCAATTCGCAGGTGCCGGCGAGCACCATGCGGATGACATCGACCATGTACGGGAAGTTGATCGAGGCAACCCGGTCACCAGTGGTGTGGTAGTTCGGGTTGAAGCCTTCGTCCGTGAACTCCTCGGAGACCAGAACAGCCATGTAGCCGTGGTCCGAGAAGCCGGCGTGGTCGCTGCGGTCCTGCACAGCGTGGTTGTGCGTGTCGAAGACGTTCAAGTTCAGTCCGTACTTCGCGGCGTTCTGCGTGAGCAGCACCACCAGCTTGTGCGAACCGTTCTTGTCCACGTCGTCGTGCACGTCCACGCGGTTGCCAGGGCGACCGCAGTAGCCGATCATGTCCATCTCGATCATGCCGATCACCGTCTCGTCCTTGATGCGCGAGACGTAGTCCGAGTAGGCGTAGCTGCCATAGAGCCCCTGCTCTTCGCCGGTGAAATGGCAGAGGCGGATGGTGCAGTCCGGCTTCGTCTTCAGGAGCGCCTTGGCGATTTCCATCATGCCGACCGTGCCAGTGCCGTCATCATCAGCTCCCGGAGCTGCATCTTCCGACTGCCACGGCCAGCCCGCGGTCGAATCCAGGTGAGCGCCCAGATACAGAACCTTCTTCGGTTCCACCGTGCCGGTGAACTCGACGATGAGGTTGTACATCTTGCGGCCGCGCACCTTGTACTCGTGACGGGTCGACTTGAGCCCGATGCTGGCATAGAACTGCTCGAGATACTGCATCGCCAGTTCGATGTTGCCATGGTAGCTGTTGCGGGTCTTCAGCGTCACGGTTTTGCCGTTGATGCTGACAGGGACTTCGCCCGAGAGTTCGCGAAGAGCCTTCTCGATGTCGGGCTGCTGGATGGCAGCCAGGAGAGCGGTGACCTTCGAGTCCACGGGGGTGGAAGACGGTTCGACGCGAGGCCGCTTCTGATTGGCGGTGCGACGAACCTCCTCGGCATCGAACTTGCAGGCGAAGCGATTGCCCGCTTCATCCGTGCTGTGCGAGTGAGCCTTGCCCTTGTGGCAGGAGTCGAGCTGGGTCGAGCCGTAGAAATGCTCCCACATGAGATAGGCAGCAGTTCCGGCGATGGAGAGAAGCGTGAGCGCGATGGTGATCACGCCCAGGTTGTTCAACAGGTAAGTCATACGATTACCCTCACTTTCTTGAAGTGTTCGGTTTCTGCCGAACGGGTTGAATGGAGACAGAAACAGCTAGCGACCGCCTGATGGTTAAGGCTGCTTCGCTAGCGCTGCGAGCTTTTCGGCGCAAACCGAAGAAGGCATCTTGTAACCTGAACTCAAAAGCAGAGCACTGAAAACGCTGAACTAGGCTTTAGGCAATGGCTTTTGAGTGAATTTCCTTGGTGAGTTACAGGGAACGAAGATGTACCCCACCGTAACAATGTGGCAGGGCGCAGAGTCAAGGGGGATGCCGTGTCGCGCACCATGAATGTGTGCGGTTATTACTGCGAGGGGGGGCTTTTCTGGCATCGATTTTTGGGGTAGCTTTGGGGCTTTGAAACTCTTGCATTGCAAGAAATTTAGGACTAATAGTCTTTGTTCGAGCCGAGCAGCATGCACACGAGCTACGCTAAATGTTTCGCTAACTCGTAATTCGCCGTTGCTGAAATTTCTGAAAAGTCGCTTTACTCAGCCCTTCGCGCTAATGGAGATGCCGACAGTTGATTGCCAAATTTGCAAGAATTTGTTCGCTGTTGGAGAACTTTTTTGGGGTATTTTCTGGGGTGGTCAGGCTTTAAGAACACTTAGCCTCATCAAACTTCAAAGTGCCTCATCCAATTCGGAAGACATGACACAATGAGCCTTTGCTCGAACTCTGTCTTAAAATGCCGCCGGTTATCGATTTGTTAGACGACGACACAATGGTGCTAATCAGGAACGCCGCTGACGCGCTTAGGCGCGGAGAACTCGTCGTATTTCCGACGGAGACTGTTTACGGGCTGGGTGCTGATGCCAAAAATCCTGAAGCTGTGCGTAAGGTATTTGAGGCGAAGGGGCGTCCAGCAGATCATCCAGTAATTGTTCATCTCGCCGAGTTCGGGCAGCTAGCGGAGTGGTGTCGTGAACTTCCACCATCAGCAGAGTTGCTAGCAGAACTCTTTTGGCCGGGTCCTTTAACTCTTGTTTTGAAGAAAGCCGTTCACGTGTTACCAGAGGTGACTGGAGGGCAAGACACAGTTGCTGTGCGAATTCCATCTCACCCTGTTGCACATGCACTCCTGAAAGAGTTCGGATCTGGAGTCGTTGCTCCGTCAGCGAACAAATTCGGTCGGCTGAGCCCCACAACTGCAGCCGATGTGCTCGAAGATTTCCCAGATGAGTTTGCTTTCGTGTTAGATGGCGGTCCATGTGAGATCGGTATTGAGTCAACGATTGTTGATCTCACTTCCCCGATCCCTCGAATTTTGCGACCAGGGATGATTCTTGAGGAGAGTATTCTGGTCGCGCTCGATACAGCTCTGGAGAGAGTCGGAGCAGTTCCGGAAAGAAGTGTCTCATCTTCACCCGATCCGAAAACTGAGACAACAAGCTGCTCAGATGGTGCCGCGCGTCACATCGCATCTGCGCTGTCGGGCACTCCCCCGCCAGTAGGCATTGCGGTTGTCTCTGCAGCGCCAGTAGGACCCGCACGACAGTCTGGTCCGGCATCAGCGGCTGATCCCGCAACGTCAGTAGGCTCCGCACAACAGTCTGGTCCGGCATCAGCGGCTGATCCCGCAACGTCAGTAGGTTCCGCACTACAGTCTGGTCCGGCATCAGCGGCTGATCCCGCAACGTCAGTAGGCTCCGCACAACATTCTGGTCCGGCATCAGCGGCTGATCCCGCAACGTCAGTAGGCTCCGCACAACAGTCTGGTCCGGCATCAGCGGCTGGTCCCGCAGCGCCACTAGGCTCCGCACAACAGCCTGGTCCGGCATCAGCGGCTGATCCCGCGACGCCAGGAGATTCCGCGCGACAGCCTGGTTCCGTCTCGCCGGCTGATTTTGCAACGCCAGGAGGTTCCGCGCAAGTGACTGGTTCCGCATCGCCGGCTGATCCCGCTGCGTCGGTAGGCTCCGCACAGCAGCCTAACTCCGCGGCGCCAGGAAGTTCCCCGCTACAGAGCGCTTCCGCGCAGGCAGCTAGCTTCCAGCCAGATGACGCTTGCAACAACCCGGAAACACAGAAGGATGGTTCGCCGCGTGAAGCGGCTGTCTCTGATTCCACACCCAGAGTTCCGGGGAGCCTGGAAAGTCACTATGCTCCTCGCACAAAGGTGAAGTTGGTAAATTCAGCTGATATCAACAAGTTCATCGACGAGGTTGAAGCACAAGGGTATGCAACTGCAGTTCTATCGTTCAAACCGCCAGCCATGTTGCACAGGCACTGGATCACAGCAAAGTCTTTCCCTTCGCATTATGCGCATACGCTTTATCGAAACCTGCGCAAATTGGATGCTGCAAATGCCGATATTATTATCATCGAGGAGCCGCCCCTGACTAGCGATTGGACGGGAATCTGGGACAGGATCAGGCGTGCGGCCTCTGAAACCAAAAAAACTACGGGCAGCGAAAAGGAGAATGGCAATGGAGCATGAGGAGGAAGACGATGAGCCAATTCTCGTCGGAATTATCATGGGTAGTAAATCTGACTGGGAAACCATGAAGCATGCTGCTGATACGTTGAAAGACTTTGCTGTTCCCTTCGAGGCTCGAGTCGTTTCAGCGCACCGGACTCCTGAGCTAATGCGCAAGTACGCTAATCAGGCTGAGTCGCGCGGGCTAAAAGTTATTATCGCTGGAGCCGGTGGGGCAGCCCACTTGCCCGGGATGGTCGCTGCGCAGACAGTGGTTCCTGTTTTGGGCGTTCCAGTTGAGAGTAAGACTCTCAAAGGCATAGATTCGCTTCTCTCAATAGTGCAGATGCCTGCTGGTATCCCGACTGGAACGCTGGCTATCGGTCGTGCCGGCGCTATAAACGCGGCGTTGCTTGCGGTGAGCATTCTCGGAAATGACGATGAAACTTATAGGCACAAACTTAAAGACTTCCGCTCGAAACAAGAGCACAAGGTGTTAATGGAGACACTAGACTAATGAAAACAATTCTTCCTGGAGCAACAATCGGAATTTTGGGAGGCGGGCAACTTGGCAGAATGCTTGCCGTGTCAGCCCAGCAGATGGGATATCGAGTCATTGGATTTACTCCCGATGAAGATTCACCTCTTTCTCAAGTGTGCGCAAAAACCATTGTCGCTCCTTTTGAGGACCACGATGCTATCAGGCTTTTCGCACAAGAAGCCCGTGTGGTGACACTTGAATTCGAAAATATTCCTCGTGAATCTTACGAAGAAGTTGGCAGAGTCACGAAGATAGCGCCATCACCCGAGGCTCTGTATATTTCGCAGAATCGTTTGCGTGAGAAAACCTATTTGTCTGACCATGGATTTCCTGTGGTCCCATTCCATCACGTTGATTCTGTTGCTTCGCTTGAAACTGCAATAAGTCGCATTGGATTGCCAGCCGTTCTGAAAACGTCGGGATGGGGATATGACGGAAAGGGTCAGAGCTTTGTCGATTCTGCTGAGATGGCAAAGCAGAGTTTTGAACTCGCGTTTGGCAAATCTGATTGTATTTTTGAAAAATTCATTCGATATGACAAAGAAATTTCAGTGATCGTAGCTCGTGGCGCATATGGGGAAGTTAAGGCTTACGGACCCATCGAAAACGTTCATCGCAATCACATACTCGACCTGTCGTCTGTCCCGGCACGCATCAACTGGCGCCTTGCAAATGAGGCAATTGAAATGGCGATAGGTGTTGCTGAATCTCTAGATATCAACGGCTTGCTTTGTGTCGAATTCTTTATTGCTGATCATGATCGCCTGCTAATTAATGAGATAGCGCCGCGTCCGCATAATTCCGGTCACTATACGATTGAAGCGTGCCCGACCAGTCAGTTTGAGCAGCATATTCGAGCCATAACTGGCATGCCGCTGGGCAAGACCGAGCCGCATTCGGCAGCTGCAATGGCAAATCTGCTTGGCGACCTCTGGGATGGCGGTCAGCCAGAATGGTCGTATACTCTTGAGGTGCCAGACGTGCATTTGCATCTGTATGGCAAGACGAAGGCTAGAAAGGGAAGGAAGATGGGGCACTTGACAGCGTGCGCTCGTTGGACTGAAGAATCCCAGGAATTGGTCCTCAAAGCAAGGGATAGGCTGACAGCCGCACGAATAGGCTGATAAAAGACGCTTATAAATCTGCACAGGGGGCACAGATCAGTAAGACTAGCTCTACCTTCGGGGGGTAAGGCATCTAGAAGTGGAAACTGCTTCGGACGAACTCATAACAGAAGCTGAGAAAGAGCGAGCACGCGAGTGCTTGAGTGAACTTTGCGCAAAATTGTTTGAAAGCTTAGCCAAAGAGGAAGGCAGATCCACAGCCAAAGCGGTTTATCATGACGCTGTAACTGTAGCTGGACGAAATGTAGCGACTGTTATTTCAGAAGAATCTGTTCCTATTGCAGTTGAGATCGTAACTGAAATGCTGAAAGACCCTAGTCAGCATTCGTTTGTTCTTGAATCTGTAGTCACTGCAACGAAACCGGTGGCGCATAAAGCTGCGCTTGATGCCATCAGGACCTGGAGTGAAGAAAAGGCAATGCCCGAAGCTGAGGCTGCCTCGACGGAAGTATATTTTCGGTACATGAAAGACACAAGTCTGACCAATCTGAGTACGGCTATTTTAGCGGGAGTTCGAGCAGTCATTCAAAGTCAACTGTCGATAAATCCGCAGCTTAGCGTTGAAGAGCGGCAGCAACACATCGATGAGTACCTGGCGGGCGATGCGAATAAGGCTGCTACCCTGACGATCATTCAGGGAATATTTGCTCAAATTCGCCGAGATGCACAGGCTTCTGCTGAACGGGCTATCGAAAAAGTCGCTGCCCAAGCCACTGACGCAGTGGCTAGAGAGCATGCATTAGCTGAAGCGCGGAGCACGGCTGCTGATCTCTCGAGGCAGGAAATTTCACGGCTGATTCTGGCGGAAGTTCAAAGGAGAGCCGCGCGGCTTGCGCGTGAACGGATGCAAGAAGAGTCCGCGAAAATAGAAGAAGACAAACGCGCAGAATACTGCCAGGAAGAGGCTAAGCGTGTTGCAGCTGAAGCAGTCAAGTCAATTACTGAGGAAATTGCAGATCCAGAAAAAGCCCAACTTGATCTGGACCGAGCGCATGAGCTGGCTCTTTCAGCTGCTAATGCTGTAGCCAGAGAATTCAGTGGTGGCTATCAGCTTACGGTCAACGATTGTGCAAATAATGCGATCAGCAAGCAAACCATTGTTTTTCTAGTGGCACAGGTTGTGCTGGGAGCCTTCATCGTTTGGTTCTTCGTGTTGGGTGGATACGAAGTTTGTGAGCCCACAATGAAAATGATTTTGCCGGCATCGGTCTACCAAAGGATTTATCAATCAGTTCCAAACCACGAGAAGAAACCAGTTCTAAATGATATCGATGATCTTTTGGACGAGGTAGATTCGCCTGCTAGTACTAGCACTAGTACTGCAACAGATACAAGCGCAGAGCCTCCAAGTCGTTTGAATACCAAGGGATCGCAGATGGAGTCTGACTCCGGTGATCCCACTGCGTCTGGAGAAGATGGTAATGGCAAGCTAGGCAAAAACACTTTATCTCCGGAGCCTCCGGGAACTGACTACGCAAAGAGCGAATCGCATGTAAGTCCTGATCGACCGAAATAATCTTTGCGTCAATGGATTCTTCGCCTGATTCTCTTTTCACTGTAGTAATGCTGGTCGCAGCGGTTATTGCTTTGATTGCTTATCCGCTTGGGAAAATGCTTTTAGTTGGAAAAAAGCTTCCGCCGCTGCTTGACTGGCTGGCTGGACAAGAGTCCGAGGTTCGGAAAATCGCGCAAACTGAACTCTTTTCTGTGCCTGAAGCGCGTATGGCGATGCAAATTATTGAGTCCTGGTTTCCCCACAGCGAGACTGCGTTGGTCCGAGGCGCACCGGTTGCCGTTTGGGGATCTTTTGCCAAGTCGCTGAACTATGCTGCTGGAACTGGCGAAATTCGCATGAAACTGTACTATCGAGTTTCGTCGCCCAGCAAGAATGGAATCTCGGTGACAGTGAAGACTTCGTCGGCGACTCTACTGATTCATGTGAAAGAGAAGAAGCTCGTCAGAGCGACTGGAACCGAGTTGACTTATGAGTGGATCGGTCCAATTCATGCGTTCACTGACAAGACCAGTTGCGATCACAAAATCCTTGATTACATGATTTATCGAGTCGCAAAAGAATATCAAAGCAGGGGGTTCCATATCGTTAAGGACCCTGCGGCGCCTGTGCCAAAGCATTCTACAAGTGGACAAGAGCCGAAAATGTGGTGGAGAGAATTTTCGGCTAATGGAGAACCCAGAGCATATGCCAAATGGCCAAACCCGCAAGAGTATTCGGAAGCCGTGCAGAATCCGATGAGCAATCTGTGTGACGCGGAGCTACAGGAGTGTCGTGCCGTGCCTGACGCTTTGGGCATGCCTCGGGTGGCAAGTGGAATGTTTGCGTCCGTTTACGAAATGAAAAACGCAGATAAACGCTGGGCATTCAGGTGTTTCACGACGCGATTGAAGGATCAGCAAGAGCGCTACAAGGCTATCAGTAATTTCATTATGGCGGACGATTTACCTTATACACTTGACTTTCACTATTTTGAAAAAGGCATCAAATGTGGTGCCGACTGGTATCCTGCCATCAAGATGGATTGGATAGATGGCGTTGGCTTAGACCGTTACGTAGACCGGAACATCTATAGTCCGGATGCACTGGAAGGATTGCGGACAAAGTTCCAAACTATGATGGAGCGGCTTAGAATCAATGGTGTCGCCCATGGTGATTTGCAGCATGGAAATGTTCTTATTGGAAACGATGAAATCTATTTGGTTGACTATGATGGATTTTTCGTTCCGCAGCTAGCCGGACGGCATAGCAATGAGCTGGGGCATGGCAATTATCAACATCCCGGAAGGACTGAATCTGATTTCGGTCCTTATCTTGATAATTTCTCGGCGCAACTAATCGATGTAACTTTAATTTGTCTGATTGAAGATCCATCTCTTTGGAAGGCGTTTGATGGTGGTGATGAATGCCTGCTTTTCCGGCGCGCTGATTTTAAGAATCCAGAGACTTCCAGGTTGTTTTCAACCTTACTTTCGCATGGATCGGAGAAGATTCGTAGCGCCGCACGCCGTTTGATGTCCTATTTGCAGATGAAACCAGCAGAGGTTCCGTATCTATCAAAATCTGAACAAGCTGGCATGACAATCAACCTTTCTGAAGAGAAGAAAGTCGCGTCGTAAAATCGGGTGGACAGGGCAGGAGTTTACTCAGGACGACAAGATATGCCGTTCCACTTGAATATCTCAAAAATGAAACTTAGATCGGTACCGATTTGGAGATGAAAACGGATCGGTACCGATTTGGGAATGAAAACAGGTCGTTACCGATTTGGGAATGAAAACAGGTCGTTACTGATTTGAAGATGAAAACGGATCGGTACCGATTTGAAGATGAAAACAGGTCGGTACTGATTTGGAGATGAAAACAGATCGGTACCCATCGCAACATGAGTCCGTGATTTGCAAGATGAATTCGATTAAGGTCCGATTTCTGTGGTTTTGACCGAGTGTTCTTTTGTTGACCGATTCTTCTTAAGTTGGATTTGTTGTCGAACGAAATCTAATTCCAGCATGGCATCGCTTATTGATTTTTCGGCACGTACGAAGTGCGATTTTTCGAAATTTCGATAAGCATCCTTGTATAACCTCAAAATGCTGTCTAGCATATTTATGATGTGATCTTTCCTTGCTATTTTTCTTTCTTCGAGTATTTGCTTGATCGTTTTGATTTCCGTTGCAATATCGGTTACCGGCTCTCTAAGTCCAGGTTCTGTGAGTTCGTCCATCTCCTCGTTGAATTCACTGGGATCATCGATGTTCATCAGCTCGATGCACGCCTCCAAATTCCTAATAGCAGATTTGATTAAAGCTTGAGCGTGTGAAGTTGTTCCCTGTGCATTTGAGTTTGCCGCCGAGAGAAAATCCGTGTAGGCTTTTTCCCAATTTTTTCGAAGAAAAATCACTCGGTCTTTTTCGTCTGCTCTGCTGTCAGGTTTTATAAGTTTCTCTCTTTCGTGTAATTTCACTCTGCTCTCTGCGAGGTGTTTTGACAGTTCGCAAGCTCGTCTGAGGGAGCCAAAATGCATGGGATTCGATAATCCTCGCCATCCGGGGAGTGGCATCATGTTTTCGCTGCTAATCAGTTCGCTTGCAAGAAGTAAACATAACAAGCCTGATTGTGAGGATCTCTTGCATTTGTCGGGACTTGATTGTTTGACAGCTTTTAGTGCGTCATTGTAATAGTCCATTGCCTGATCGAGAACGGTGTGTGCGCGAGTACTTACTTTGCAGTTGCTGTATTCTATTGCTACCTTCATCTCAGCAAGACATGAAGCTAGATAAGCAGTTAATTGTTCCTCTTCACTAATATCCTTTTCGTTAGTCAGCGCTGCGACTGCTTTCACTCCGGCATCTACTTTTGCTGCATGGTTTAAAAGTAGTTCTGCTAGTCCTAATTGAACGAAACCTGCTTGGCATGAGTAAGCCGCTTGATCATATCTGTGATATTTCATTGCAGAAATTGCTTCGTCGAGCAAGTCATCTGCGAGATTCAAATGTTCGCACACTATGGAAGTGCTTCTAAGCTTGTGTGATTTCGCGCGACTACGAAGATGTGTTACTAGGGTTTCGAGTCGCTCCAGCTGCCATTTCGCAACAGCCTCGCTGATGAACTTCATTGCTGCTTACCTTTTTTGCAATCTAGTAGAAACAGATTAAGTTCAACCCAGATCGTCGCAAGTGAAGCCTCAATACGCGAAAGACTTGATTCGCTGTCGTTTTTGTCGGCATATTCGAAGAAAATGCTCTCACCCAATTCGCGTTCTGCCGTTTCTGCGTCCATCAACTTTCGAATGAATGCAGTTTCGAGTAAGCCGACTTTCACCAGGGCGCGAGCTTCATCAAGGCTGTCCCGCGAATAGGCATCGACTGCTTTCCAGTAGTCGCTTGAAGCGTGTTGAATTCGGTTTGCCACCATCCGGCTGCTGACGCTTGCAACGCGATCAAATTCGGATTTAAGCGCGGTCAGGTCTTGTCCCAGCTTGGCCATTTGAAGTCTGAGTTTTTGTCTAACTGACCAGTCTTTCCAGGCCATGTGTTTATCCAGAATTTTGCACGTTGATCAGATTATCACAAGCGCGCCTTCTTAAGTCTGTAAAGTCGCGGGAGCTCGCCACGCTACTTACGCAGACCCTGAACACTGGGTCACGCGCTTTATCGCGTAACTCCAGTGCCAGTGTGCTGTGTTACTTAACGTGCTTCTTCACCGTTTCAACAATGTGTTTAGCGTTGATGCCTGCTGCATCCATCAGTTCTTCCGGGCTAGCAGAGCCTGGCATCGAGCGAACCGCAATCTTCACCAGTCTGGGGAGATTTTGCGCTTCGCCGCAGAACGCTTCAGCTACAGCTTCACCGATTCCACCTTCTGGATAGTGATCTTCCACTGAGATTAGCAAGCCGGTTTCTTTGGCTGCAGTCATAAGCGTCTTCTTATCGACAGGCTTTATCGAATACAGATCAATTACGCGAACATTGATTCCAGCAGACTTCAGTTCTTCATAAGCCTTGAGACTTTCGTGAAGGGTGATTCCAGCTGCGATGAGTGTCGCTTTATCGCTATCTGATTTTTTCAGAACTTTGCTGCCGCCGATTTCAAAGGATTCGTCATTCTTGTAGAGAATCGGTGTTTTCTCTCTGGTGCTTCTCATGTAGCTGATGCCTGGGAGATCTGCCATCGTTTCGACCAGCTTGTATGCACAAACAGCGTCTGATGGATAGAGTACTGTGCTGCCGTTGACTGCGCGCATCATTGCGAGATCTTCCAGTGCCATCTGTGATGGTCCGTCTTGTCCGATAGATACGCCAGCGTGCGATCCGCAGAGGCTCATGGTCGAGCGCGATACTGCTCCCATGCGAATGAAATCATAGGCGCGAGACAAGAATGCCGCAAACGTTGAAGAGAATGAGCGCTTACCGCGAACTCCGAAGCCAATTGCTGCGCCAACCATTTGTTGTTCAGCAATATACATTTCGAAGAAACGATCGGGGAATGCGTCGCGGAACTTATCAGAGTAGGTGGAGTTGCAAACTTCAGCGTCGAGTACAACCATTTCCGGATGCACGGCTCCGAGTGCCTTCAACGCATCGCCATAGGCTTCGCGAGTAGCGACGGCAGAGCTATAGTTTGGAGCGGCCATTTTGCCAGTGGGTTTCTTCATTTCGAAATTTACAGCAGTGGGTTTTTGCACTGGAATAACAGTAGTGCTTTCGCCGCCGAGTTCTTCGATCGCTGTTTTGGCCTGATCTTTGCTGAGCGCCTTGCCGTGCCAATTTTCTTTGTTAGCGGTCAGATTAATGCCATGACCTTTTTCAGTTTTAGCAATAATAACTGTTGGTTTGTCCTTAACCGTTATTGCTTCTGCAAATGCCTTATCGATTGCCTCAACATTGTGACCGTCGACTTCGATTGCGTGCCAACCGAAAGCGCGAGCGCGAGCGGCGTAGGTTTCAGATTGCCATTGCAATTCAGTTGGACCGCGCTGACCCAATCTGTTCATATCAATAATTGCAGTCAGATTGTCCAGTTTGTAAAAACTTGCGGTATTGAACGCTTCCCAGACGGAGCCTTCGGCGGTTTCGCTATCACCGAGAAGCACCCATGTGCGGTAAGGCAATTTATCGAGCTTACCAGCCAGGGCCACGCCGACGCCCATCGGGAGTCCTTGACCTAGCGAGCCAGTAGCTACATCTACCCAGGGCAGAATTTCGGGAACAGGATGACCCTCAAGACGGCTGCCAGCCTTGCGCAGGGTCAGCAGTTCTTCATCTTTTATAGCGCCAGCAGCTTTGTAGAATGCGTACAAAAGTGGGCAGGCATGTCCCTTAGAGAAAATCAGGCGGTCGTTATTTGGATATTGAGGTTTCTCGAAGTCGTAGTGGAGATATTTCTCCATCAGGACTGCCATGAGGTCAGCCGCTGACATGGACGATGTGGGGTGTCCAGAACCGGCAGCGGTGGTGCAACGGATGCTGTCCACGCGCAACTGACGAGCCAATTCCTGCCACGTCTTCACCTTGGAAACTTGTGTTTCAACCATAGATTTTTCACCTGCAAAAGTAATAGCTTACTGGCTTTGAAAAGCATGAGTGCATATTTTACACCTGCATTCGACTATGTCTGCTGGATCGCCAGAATGCATTAACATTGCGCTGCTGATAGGCTGGAAATGAGATCTTCGAGCCTTAAATTTCCGCGCTTCTTGCCCTATCTGTGGTATTCTCTGCTCATTCTTTTTCAACCAGCCGCACCGATCTTCTTGAGAATCGGGCTTGTTTGCCGCCTCTTTTATGAAGGTGTCAATCTCGCTGTGTAGGTGAGGCGCATCAATCCAGGAGAGAGATTAATGTCAACAGCGCTTGCAGAGCCAGAGAAATTGGAATACAGGCTTCCTCGTACTGTAATTCCAAGCCGCTACGAAGTTCGTCTAAGTCCCGACCTCGAGTCATTCAAGTTCGGCGGCGATGTGAAAGTTTATGTCAATGTCAAAGAGGCAGTCAGCGAAGTTTTGCTGAATTCGTTGGAGCTGAAGGTTCACAGTGCGTCGGCTGTCAAAGACAGCGAGTCTCACGAAGCTAAATTCGAAGTGAATGACGAATCAGAGCGCTTGAAATTAACTTTCAACGAAGCTCTCAAGCCAGGCGAATGGATCCTCAACATTAAGTTCGAAGGCGAATTGAACGACAAACTTCATGGCTTCTATCGCAGCACCTACACAGACGACAGTGGCAAGAAGCGAGTTCTCGGCACCACGCAATTTGAAGCCACAGATGCTCGTCGCGCATTTCCTTGCTTTGATGAGCCAGATTTCAAAGCTGTTTTCAAAATCACTCTGGAAATTGATGAGAATCTGACTGCTATTTCAAATGGTACTTTCCTTTCTGAAAAATCTATCGGCAATGGCAAGAAAGAAGTCGACTTCAAAGAAACGATCAAAATGTCGACGTATATTGTTGCTTTTGTAATCGGTGATTTTGAAGCCACTGAAGCTCGAATGGCAGGTAAAACGCCAGTGCGTGTATGGTCTGTTAAAGGCAAGAAGCACTTGACCGACTTTGCAATGAGTTCCGGTGTGCATGCATTGAACTTTTTCGAAAAATATTACGGTGTGCCGTATGCAGGGGACAAGCTTGATCTTATTGCGATTCCCGATTTCGCATTTGGCGCCATGGAAAACCTTGGATGTGTCACCTTTAGAGAAAGCGCGCTTCTGGTTGATGAAAAAGCAGCCTCTCATGCAGAACTCGAGAGAATCGCTGATGTAGTGGCACACGAAATTGCACACATGTGGTTCGGTGATTTGACCACCATGTCCTGGTGGAACGGCATATGGCTAAACGAAGCATTTGCGACCTTTGCCGAAATGCTTGCGGTTGATGATTTCAAGCCAGAGTGGAAGCGTTGGAATTCTTTCGGTGCGTCTCGTGGAGCAGCATTCGTTACGGACGGTTTAAAAGCTACTCGCCCAATCGAATTTCCTGTTCATCATCCTCATGAATGCGAAGCCATGTTTGACGTGCTCACGTATGAAAAGGGCGCTTCTGTACTGCGAATGTTAGAGCAATATCTCGGCTCTGATGTATTCGCCAAAGGCGTAAGCCATTATTTGAACAAGCATCAATTCGCCAATACTGAAACAAGCGATCTCTGGGATGCCATCGAACATGTTTCTAAAGAGCCGGTTCGCAAGTTGATGGATTCCTGGATTTATCAGAAAGGCTATCCGATGCTCACTGCCGAACTCGATGCAAGCGGCAAGAAACTCTCGCTCACGCAGCAACGATTCTTCTACCTTGCAGATCAAGCCGAGAAGCAATTGTTCCACGTGCCTGTTATGCTCGAGATCAAAACAAAATCCGGAAAGGAATCTAAGAAGGTTTTGTTAACTGAGGAGAAAACTACCGTTGATCTTCCAGCAGAAGCTGATTACGTTATTGTGAATGCGGGTGGACATGGCTTCTATCGTGTTCGCTACTCTTCTAATTTACTTGAGAAACTGAGCAGTGATGTATTCAATAAACTGTCTGCTATCGAAAGATTCAATCTGGTAAATGACACTTGGTCGATGACTATTGCAGGTCATGTTGCGGTGTCTGATTACTTGAAAATGCTTCCGATGTTCAAGGAAGAGACTGACAAGAATGTCTGGCTGGTTATTGCTGGCTCGCTTTCATATTTGGATCGTGTTGTGGAGGACGCCGATCGTAAGGCGCTCGAGTCTTACACAAGCAAGTTGCTTGAGCCAGTCGTTAACCGCCTTGGATGGCAGCCCGCCGATAAGGAAGATCAGCTGACAGGGCAGTTGCGAAGCACTGTGATTGCAAGTCTGGGCACAGTAGGCAATTGTACTAAGACACAAGACAAGGCTAAGGAGCTCTACAAGAAGAGCCGTCAGGACGCGAAAGCTGTAGATCCTAATTTGCTTCCAGCTTTGATTTCTATTGTTGCTGCCTCTGGTGACAAGTCCCAATACGATGAGTTTGTGAAACTCTGGAAGGAAGGAAAGACGCCGCAAGAGGAGGAACGCTATCTGTTTGCTCTTGCTGGATTCAAGCAAGAGGAGTTGTTAAAAGCTACTCTAGAGAAAGCTACCAGTGGCGAAGTCCGCACACAGAATGCACCATATTTGGTGCGTTCTGTGATGATGAATTGTGCTGGAAGGAACCTTGCATGGAATCATATCAAGTCAAGTTGGGAATACATCCGCAGCAAATACCCAGATAACTCCATCGCCAGAATGCTGGAAGGCATGACTGCGCTGGTCTGTCCGGACATGGAGAAGGATGTACTCCAATTCTTGAAGGATAATCCTGTTAAACAAGGCGGAAAGACGATCGACCAACACCTCGAACGTCTTCATGTTGCAGTTAAGTTCAAAGAGCGCGAAGGTAAGAATCTGAATTCAGCTCTGGGCTAACTGCGAGTCCGCACTTTTACTTTGGTGCAAAGCGCGGAATTGCATCGACCCCGTACCTTCGGCTCAGAATCCGGTATTTCGTCGAACCATACTTCGATGAAAAGCGCGGAATTGCATTGTCCCCGTACCTTCGGTTCAGAATCCGGATTCTGTCGAAACATACTCGAAGAAATCATGAAGAGCAGCGTCAAACGCTGCTCTTCGCGTATTGAAAGAGGTGATGCAAATGATCCCTGAGGCAAAATATCTGCAAATCGGAATATACTATTCACGAAATAGAAGGGGGAATCCTGGGATGGATCTGAGCATCAAAGGAAAAAATGCTATTGTTACAGGCGCGAGCTATGGTCTTGGATATGCCTGTGCCAAAGCCCTTGCGATTGAGGGAGCCAATGTAGCAATTTGCGCAAGAGACGCAAATAAGATCGCAGCTGCGGCTCTTGAAATTGCTGAAGCTTCGGGTTCAGTCGTGAAAGGTATTGCTTGCGATTTAACAATTGAAAGTGAGCTTCAGTTTCTTGTGGATGAGGCCAAAGCTGCTCTTGGCCCAATAGATATTTTAGTGGTAAGCACTGGGCATCCGCCAACGCATCCCTTCTCTGTTGCCACTGATGATCACTGGAAGCTTGGGACAGATCTTGTTTTGCGTCCGCCAATTGTTCTGACACGCTTTCTGCTAAAAGAGATGCAGTCACGGTCGTATGGGCGAGTAATCTACATTGGCTCAATCTTTGGTCTTGAACCCGAAAAAACTTCGGTTGTTCAAAGTACATTGCGAACTGGTTTGAATGCACTTGCTAAGTGTATAGCGACTGAAGTCGCTGCAAGTGGCGTGACAGTGAATGTTATTTGTCCTGGGTATTTCGATACGCCGCTCGTTCGTGATTTGGCAAAGCAATATGCCGTGTCCCAAAGCAAATCTGTCGATGCTGTTCTAGACGAATGGGCGAGCTACTCACCAGTTCAGCGTTTCGGTAAGCCGGATGACTTGGGAGCTCTCGTGGCTTTTCTTTCATCACCCCGAGCGGAATTTATTACGGGGACCACTATCACCATTGATGGTGGCGCTCTTCGTCAATACTAAGCATTGATCGATAAAGAAGTTACGAATGGACTGTTTGTACTTTTCGATCACTTGACGCGACTTTGGCGCGAAATAAACCTTAAATGATCGCGATCGCTTGAGATCCGCTGTTTATCGAATCCGCTTGATATGCAACGTTGCATCAATCTTGATCGGTCCGATCTGGTAATTCGAAATCAATCTGAGATCGGTACCGATCTGGCAATCAAAAAACGAACTGAAATCTGTACCGATTTAATGGGTTGAAAGCAGTCGTGAGGAAGAATCTGCTTGATATGTGGAGTTACTCCGCTGTCAGAAATTGGTCGAGTTCACAGTGCAAAATTCAAACTGAGATCGGTACCGATCTGGCAATCAAAAAACGAACTTAAATCGGTACCGATTTAAGGGGATTGAAAGCTGCCGTGCAGGAAAAATCTGCTTGATATGTGGAGTTGCTCTGCTGTCGGATCAAGGATCTTGTGAGCAGGAATTCGTGTGATTTGTAACTTACATACGTTAGTGGTTTAACGAATGTGGGTCTCGTAAACATCGGCGCGGGCAGGTCCGTTGCCTTGCACGTAAAGCGCTGTTGCAGTTGACAGCAATAATGCAATCGCTGAGGCACGGCTGAATGTAGCGGAGCCCCCTCTCTTGCTCATATGCTGTTCTGCAGCTCTTTCCGCCGCTTGTTTTATAAGCGTCTGCGCCTTGCTTTGAGCTTCGGCTCCGCGCGAGCCAGTCAGCGATTGATGCAAATCGGTTGCAATTTTTGAGTTCTGTCTTTCTGCAATTAGCTGTTGCTCTAAGCTTGTAACTCTTTGTTTGTTTTCGTCCGTTTGTTTTGATTCAGCTGTCTTTTGGGCCTTTTCAAACTCAGTTTCGAGCGCTTTGATTTTCTCAGCGCGTTCTCTATTTAGTTTCGCAAGTTCAGAGCTTACATTGAATTTCTCGTTGCCAAAGTTGAGAATCTCGCCGTTCCAACTTGTTACTATGGCTCTCTCTTTAGGTATTTCTGTTTTGCGCTCAGTGGAAGCTGCTTCGGAATTGATCGGCACATGCGCATTAGTTTTCGCTGACTCTAACTGAGCTGTAACTACTGTTTCTGCGCGCTCTGCAATTTTGGACAGCATTGGCTTTAGCGATCGCATTGTTAGATGCTCATTGCCTTCTTGTCTTAGTAGGTCCAGCATACTCATTCCAGAAGCATGTGCGTATGCTTCTGCAACAGCTTTTTTGGGATCATCCCTCAGTAATTTCGAGGGAATCTCTAGTACTCCGCTTGCATTCACTCTTACGGAATTGGCAGATCCTTCCACCATCTTTACTTTGAGCTGACGAACCGACTCTGGCAATTCGGATAAAGTCGCAGCACCAGTTTGTTTGCGAAGAGCCTCTTTAATCTGTTTGGCTAGATATTCATCTTTGTCTTGAGCAGGAAGGGTTTTAGTCCTATCACTTAATTGCTTCACTGCTTCTTTCATGCGAGTTTCATCTGTGAGCTTCTCGAAAATAGGATTTCCTTGAAGCACTGCTTGTGCTTTCTCAGCCTCGGACTCAGCCATTTCTACTTTTTTGTTCAGAAGGTCATGTAGTTGTTTTACACTGTCCGCATGGTCTGGATGCGAAGGGTTTGAATATGCCTCGTTAAGCTTGGTGAAACGGTCGAATTCCACTTGTGTCCAGAGATCTTTCGCTGTAGGGTCTTTGGCGCGACGCTCTTGCTGATCGGCGAGTAGCAATTCCATGCTGGTGCTGAGGTTAGAGCTGACTTTGTTATCGTGTTTTTCCAATCCGCTGAATTCAGCCAATGCCTCGATTGGTTTGCTTGCTGTTTTGTCGATATCTGAAAATGCGGTTTTGATAGCTGGCTTATCTGGTGCGGCTGCGGCTTCTGGCTTAGGTGCAATTCCGAGAAGCGTACTATCAGGACGTGCCCGCAGTCTTGCCATTATGTTCTCGGCTATGACAGGTGCTCCGGTGCCAAGCGCACCTCCAGCCTTGATCACTTGTTGTTCGGAGTGCAGGGTATTTCTCAGTTTGTTGGCTTCATTCTGGAACTGACGTTGAGATCTATAGGCTTTGTAGATAGCTTCCGCCCTTTCTTCTCCACTCAGCTTTTCGAAGCTTGTGGTGTCCGCTCCCATAGCCTTGAGGTCTTTGTTTGAGAGCAGGCTAAGTAGCTTTTTCTCGCTCTGTAATGACCCCCAACTTTTTTCAAGATGGTCGGCAAAATTTCCGCCAACATGAATCTCCCCTGATTGCACGGGCATAACAAGCTTGCCGTCTTTGAGAACGTGGAGATTATTTGCAGCTGCGCCTGGCTTCGCCGCGTCGTATTTTTCACCTTTGTATTTTGCTAAGGCGTATTTAGCTATTTCTGCATCTGTAGCTCTACTTACTGATTCTGCTAGCTTCGGACTGGCAATCTCTCTTGCAGCTTTATCGAGATGTCTGAAGGACCCTTCTACAACGCTGGACATTTCATTGAAGAGTCGTGCTTCATTTCCTGTGCTTGCCTTAGCTTCTGCCTTTGCCCATTCAGAAAGTTTGGTTATTTCTGATTTCGCTTTTTGCTCTGACACGATGGTTACACTAGGCATCGGCGTACCATCAGGACCTAGCTTGAAAGGTGTATTACTTTTTGTCAGCGATGTAATTTGTTGGCTTATGTCAGTTTTCAACTGAGTGGCAGCCTCTCCAATAGCTCCACCGTCTGTGGTTTTCAATGCGCTGAGTGCATCAAACAAACGGTTGTCTACGACAATGACGCCACCAGCGCGCAATGCGAATACGTTGCCCTTGTTTTCTTTCAGCGTGGCATCTAATAAGTGGAATGCGCCGGTTTTGGTATTAACCAGCAAGTAGTCTGCTCCCACTTTGTCCGCAGGTGATTGCGCAGTGGTTGGAAAAAGTTGCCATTCCGCGCCGATTTTGCCTTGTGATTTCAATTCGGGCAGAATTTTGTCTCTTAAAAGAATATAGGTGTTTCTTTGGGCCCGATCGCCGGCGCTGTCAGTAACGCCCAGGGTTCTTTCTGCAGCGGGTTTGATTGAATCGAGATATTTGAGAACTCTGCTGAGGTCTTGAGTTGACCAAGAAGTTTGTCCTTCACTTGCGGTCGGCTTGGCGTTGCCAGCCTTTGCATCGGTGCCAGCTATTGTAATTTCGGGTAAGGTTACAGTGCCAGGTTGCCTTTGCTGGGCTAATCTTTGTGCGTCACTGTCAGCCTTTTGCTGCTGGGGACTGCCTTCAGGGGTTAAGGATTTTTCGGGAATCTTCTCAGGCGTTTCGCCTTGTTTGTCCGAACCATTCTTGCTCTCATCTGCCATTCTTTTGTTTCCATAGAAGAGATCATCAAGCCCGCCACACTTGATAATATCCATTAAAAAAAATTCTTGGACCTGAGCTGAGAATTTAATCTTGGATTTAATCTATCGGACTTTGATGAAAATATCGTGACCCGCCCCAAACGATCTGGGGATGAAATTGGATCGGTACCGATCTGAGGATGAAACTTGGATCAGTACCGATCTGAGGATGAAACTTGGATCAGTACCGATCTGAGGATGAAATTGGATCGGTACCGATCTGAGGATGAAATTTGGATCGGTACCGATCTGGGGATGAAATTGGATCGGTACCGATCTGGGGATGAAACTTGGATCGGTACCGATCTGGGGATGAAATTGGATCGGTACCGATCTGAGGATGAAATTTGGATTGACTCGGTGAAAATAAGAAGAGGGACGACAAGAGGGGCAAAACAGAAAATCAGAGAAACCCACAAAAAAAGAAGAAGCTACACGAAAAGAAGAAGTTATATCAAAAGCAGGAGTTGCAAAAAGAACCACGAAAAGAAGTAGCCACAAAAAAGAAGAAGCTACGCGAAAAGAAGTAGCCACAAAAAAGGAAGAAGCGATACCAAAAAAGAAGTAGCCACAGAAAAGGAAGAAGCGATACCAAAAAAGAAGTTGCGATACAAAAAGGGCTCCGAACAATTGCGGAGCCCTTAAGAATGGTCTAAATAACTGAAGCCTGTTTTACTAGCTTAGTTTCTTGATTGCTGGTGGCACCCAGTCACCATTTAGGACTGAGGTTTGTGGAGCATACAAGCGCATTGTTACTCCCAAAACGCCCTTGGACGGAGCTGGCAGCCAGTTTGATTCCTTCTCTTTACCTGGGTTATTGTGCTGAATGTAAATGTCCATCGAGCCATCTGAATTGGTATTGAGTTTCATCCATGAGCTAATTGCAAAACGATTGAGTTCATTTGCAACCTGGAAGCCATCAGCATCATACATAGTGATTGACCAGAATGCGTCAACTGGTGGCATGTTGTCTTTGGTGAAACTAATCACGTAAGCTTTATCACCGGTCAACGCTTCCCCATTTGCATCTGCAAAGTTCAATGGATAAACAGCATCCTCTGGCTGGTTTGCGCCTAATCCAACCATAGTCACAATTGCGCGTTTGAAGTAGTAGTTGCCGTATACGCCCATGGTGTCTGTATTCATCCCCCAGCCATTGACGGGGCGTCCCATTGATTTTACTTTTTCAAGCATAATCTTCAATGCATCTGCTGCACCGCGGGAAACTTCTTGCTGCAATTCTGGTTCAATCTGCTTGAGGTCGAAGCTCTTGCCAGGCTCAAATCCGAGTCTTCCGAGTCTCGCCAAAATCGACCAATCTGTCTTATGTGGAGGAATGATTTTGAGAAGCTCAGCTGCTTTTGCAAGATACTCTGCCATTCCCAATGCATTCACTGCCTCTAGCGGAGGCGTAGTCATGTCGAGGCTCTTATCAATTTCTTGGGCAGGCGTGCTTGCCGCTTTTTTCCATTGAGATAATGGCGTGATTTGCAGCGAATCTTGGAATGCATGCACCGCCGGATAATCATCTGGACCGTCAGTTTTTGTTCTGCCAATCACCCACACGTAAGGTGTGGTGGCGTCGATTCTTTGAACTCCCTCTGGCACGCTACCTGACCAATTTGGTGGCACAACTAAGTAGTGCTGTTCCTGGGTGCCGGAAGTTCTCCAGCCCGGAGATGCAAAAACGTCACTCCACATATCGAGCATAGGAAGTAGGTAATAGCGTCCTTTCGAATCTCCAGCTGAAACTATCATGGGCTCTTTGCTGAGATCGAGCCAGCCGCAGCTGTAGAGAGTATCGAAATTCGGACGAACAACAACTTTGAAAGCTGCATCCGGATAAGCGCGGATATGCGAAAAAGCATTCATTGGTCCGTAACCTGGTTTCTGACCTGGAGGCAGATTCGTAATCTGTTTTCTTGTAATGTCCATTGTCAGAAGTGGATAGAAATACCAGTATGATTCCATACCGATATCGTATGCCTGTTTGGCCGTGAGCTTGGTGCATACGGTGCTGCTCGATGTTGTCATAAAATTCACCTGCCTGATAGTTGGGCTGTGCTGATTGGATGGCTGCTATTGCGAGCCATTCGCTAGTTCGGATGTTTCGGTTCCCGAAACTGTGCATAATTTAGCAGCTGCAGCCGAAAGCTGTAAGATTTTGCCTACAAATTTAAGAATGATGATCATGGTGTCTCCTGTGGCTGAAGATGGACCTCTTGGGCGGAAATGTACTCCGTCCAAATTTTGTTGGCTAAACTTTGGCTAGAACCTACGGATTGGCAGTAAGCACTGCAAGTTCCTTGCAACGGAGAGCTTGAGTTTGCAGGGAGTGATTGAGTTTGCAAAGGAGTGATTGAGTTCAGTGCAGGCTTTGGCAAAGAGTATTAGCATCCGGGAAGTGACAGTTGCGAAATCCAAGCTGTGACTCATGTCGTTTGTTCATATGCAATCAAATTATATGTTCATGAGTGGATGCATAAACTGAACATCAGGCTGAACGCTAGCACTGAATGTGTGGAGGAAGTCCGTGCGTATAGAAGCAGGCAAATCGGGTGCAGCGCAGCAAACTACATGTTCATACTCAGATTCATGAACATAAGACAGGCGCAAGTGCATGATGTCTAGAGGAAAACCGTGCGTATAGAAGCAAGCGAATTGGGTGCAGCGCAGCAAAAGCAAACTACATGCTCATACTCAGATTCATGAACATGAAACAGGCGCAAATGCATGATGTCTAGAGGAAAACCGTGCGTATAGAAGCAGGCAAATCGGGTGCAGCGCAGCAAACTACATGTTCATACTCAGATTCATGAACATAAGACAGGCGCAAATGCATGATGTCTAGAGGAAAACCGTGCGTAAGAAGCAAGCGAATTGGGTGCAGCGCAGCAAACTACATGCTCATACTCAGATTCATGAACATAAAGCCCGGCGCATGTGCATGGACCAGGATGCAATCATGAGCACAAGCACGAAGAGCAAGTGCATGATGTCTAGAGGAAAACCGTCATTTTCTGCTGGGCGCCGTCCGTCCAGCTGGGCGCCGTCATTTTCTGCTGGGCGCCGTCATTTTCTGCTGGGCACCGTCTGTCTCTGCTGGGCACCGTCTGTCTCTGCTGGGCGCCGTCATTTTCTGCTGGGCACCGTCTTTGTCTGCTGGGCGCCGTTCTTCTCTGCTGGGCGCCGCATTTCCCTGCTGAACACAGCAAATCATGCTGCAAGTCTCAAAACTTCAGTTTGTACTTTGAGTTGTCGCCGCTAGTAATGGGGCTTGTCGGCGCAGACCAAATGATACTCCCCAAAAACTTCAAGAAATCCGGCAGCAATTTTCGGAAAAGCACCATATCTGGTGCCTGAAAAAGCACCTCTTCTATCTGGCATTTCTTTGGATCGTCCGGCGAGGCATCAATGAAAACACCCTTGTAGTGGTAGTCCACCTCTCCCTCTGGACCATGAAAATAGCCAGTGGTTGAAAGGACGTTCTTTTGATTTAGCTCAATTACTTCCAGGCATTCAAGAAAAAACTTTGGTCCCTGATTTCCTGTATTTTGATTAGTTATTTGATTATTGCTGGCGTTTCCCAAAACTCTGCTAAGGTTGTGAATTAGTCCGCTGTCACCATCTGTAGTGTCAGTCGAATTGAACAGTATCTTGGGCTCTGTCAGTAAATTGCGAAAACTAATTACGCCATCGGCTGAGCATGGTGTTCCGCGATAGAAAAGAGCAAATTCAACATTCTCATATCTTCGAGACTTGCAACTCAATAGCCAGCTATTTCCAATGCCACCAGCTTGCTCTGTTCGCAGCTGAAAATTCTCAGGTAAAGTTACTTCTTTGATGATCCCCCTGGAGAGAGTATTCACTTGTCTGCCCAGCTGATAGTAGTGAGCAAGTCCTCAAATTGTTGCGTGAATTGCTCGAACTGCTCAAGCGGATACGCTTGCAAGTACAACTCCTGTACCTTGCAATCTTTTGATCCAGGAGTCGTGTCAATATAAAGACAAGACAGAAAGACTCGTGGTTCGAGGCTCTGCGTCTGGAACCAACCCGTAATATGGAGCAGCATGCGCCCCTGAACCTCTCGCACAGCCATTGTCTTCAGGTTGAACATTGGTCCTGAGTCGGCTTTTGCAATTTGATTGTCACCCGCGTTGCCGAGCCCGGCGGAAACTTCTCTTACCATATCCAGGTTTGCTTTAAGGGAATACTTCGGATTCCCCTGCTCGAATACGACGTGTTCGCCCTTTGCTAAAAGCCCGCGAAAAGCTGGCACATCATCGCTGTACATTGGAAAGCCCGGGTAGCGAAGGCTAATTTCCGGGAAATTTTGTCCCGGAATACGATAGCTCTTCATCCAGTACTCAGGACTTATGCCAGCTATCTCTTCTTTCAGGTCGGTAAATTCATCAGGCACTTTGAGCGAGCGAATGATACCTGTAGTGATAGTTGGCATGAATTCCTCCTGCATGGAATATGCACGTGCTCACTTGTGTTTTACCACAAATCGGTTTCTTATTTTTCGGTTTGTTAAAGCCGGAACTAACCGGGATTCTTGAATACCGGAGGTGTTTCGTTGAATGATTTTCCTGGGTTCGCTTTCTCCCAGGCTGCTTCACGGGACTTGTAGTCAGACATTTCTTTATCGAAGGCTTGTTGAGCTTGTTGATGAGCTTTAGCCTTTGCATCGGCTTTTTGCTTTTCTTCGTTCTCTTTTTCTTCTTTAGCTTTGGCGTCTTTCTTCTTGTCCTCTTCTTCTTTCTTGTCTTTGTCGGCTTTGTCTTTGTTGAAGTTGGGGTCTGTCGAATCTCTTCCGACACTGCGCAGGTCGGTTTTCGGTCCAACTTTTTCGTTTCTCCAATCTGGCTGTCCGTCTGGCAGTGTGTGTTGCGGCGTGTAGTTGTCCCATTGTTTTGGATTGGTGAACTTGTTGACGAAGTCGTCGTTGTAGACTTTGTGGTTGCTTGCGTTATCCCAGTTATTGCCGAACTCGAGCTGTCCGTCTTTGTTCAACTTGACCGTCTGCGCGTGAAGTCCGTGACCTTCTCTTCCGGCAACTATCACGCCGTTTGTAGCAATCTGGTATTCCTTGTCGGGGCTCTGCGCCAGCTTGCCGCGAAGATCCGCAGCATCTTTGAATGCCACCATGCCTTCTGGCAATTGACCTGTTTTCGGGTCGCGATATTTTTCGGCTAAGTTCTGTTGAACCATAAGTCCGCCACCACCATTGGCGGCATTCACCTTTGCCACCATATCTAGTGTCGAAGGAGGGTTGTTTTCCGCGTTTCCTTGACCGTCGCGTGATTGCTTCAGCTCTCCGCCGCTGTCGCGCACCATGAGCGTGTTGCCACCTGACGCTTGACCCTTAGACAGAGCATCAGCGCCATCGACTTTCTGTGCATTTGCTGCGACATAGACGTAGTCCTTGCCATCGCGCTGACCGGCGTATTTTGCCATTTCACCGCCGACAACTGCGTTGTCGAGCTGTCCAAGGTAATCTCTGTGTCCGCCGTTCTGGTGGAAATCTTTGCTGTACATACGTGAAGCTTCGCCGTCTGCAGCAAAGTTGGCGTGATTGGTGCCTTTTGCGTCGACATCGACCCAGACTGGCGCTTTGCCGTCTGCGCCGCCTCTCCAGGCCCCACCCTTAGCGGCGACAGAACCCATCTGGTCTGCGTACTTAACGAAATCTCTCTGTTGCTCGATGCGTGATTCCGAGGTCAATGCGCAAGTCGGGTTTGCACCCTGTCTGTTGGCGTCCTGTGGCTCTGCTCCTCGCGCGGCCAATCCGGAGACTGCATTGATGCGATTCTTGTCGCTCATCAGATGGTTGTCTTTGTCCATCATCAGATTCATTGAACGTGAGATGTGGGAGAGGTCATCTCCCTTGAACTTCTCTTGCATCTTCGCCATGTTGTCGGCGAATTCTGATTTCAGGCGCTCTGCGTCACCAGGTTTGAGATCTTTCTGGGAATCGACCATGTCGTTGTAGCGTTTTGCCACCGCGGCCGGATTGTCCTTCGCAGGGTCAATGTCTCTGACATTGTTATCACCAGGCTTGTTATGCTCTGAGCCTTTCTCCCCTGGCTTGAGTGACTCTTTGGTCTGGTCGCCGACCTTCAAAGATCCAGCCATGGCAAGTTTTTCGCCACCGTTCTTTTTGATTCCGTCGAGTGCGTTTCCGTACAGACCTGCAGTGTCGAATGTGCCTTTGTTAGCGTATTGCAAGTCAACGGTTTTGTGTTTTGCGATATCGTCTTGAACAGCTTTGTTGCCAGCGATATCGTTAGGTTTTCCCGCGGCACTGTTTAGTGCTAAAGCCGCATCGGAAGTATTCTTGTTTATCGCATCGGAAGTTCGGTCCTTATCGGCGGCACCGCTCTTTTCCCTCAGGTCGTCTCTCTGGGCTTCTGCCGCAGTCTTAATCTCTCGATTGTCACTGGCAGAGGATACATCTCTAGAATTGTCTCTTCCTTCCGAGACTTCCTGAGGTTTTTCTTTAACTTCGTTACCCATGCTGAACTTTCCTCTGTAGGAGTAGACTTGGACGAAACAGCCTAGCTTCGACGATCCTGATTTTTTGCCACTAGTAACCTTCCATTATTCTGCTTCCCGTACGACTGCCGTCAATGTGCTTTTCAACAGTGAAGTCGGTAAAGGCAGATTAAATCTGTGGCTTTTGACCCAGTTTAATCTTAGTCAGCAAAAGTGGCATTGGCGTGGAATTCTCGCCATCTATTTATATGCACAAAGATGCTTTATTCCCCACGCTTCTGGAAATTTAATTTGGAGAGGTTTGGAACTTGGCTTCATGCACTGTGCTGCTCCATTCTTGGGCTTTTAGAAAGTAGTTCGCCTCCAGCTTGCCTGCGGAAAGTATCATGCGATTCCAGCGATATTGGTTGAAGCTCGTGCGGATCCGGATGGAAGCCCGTGCGGATCTCGGATCCCGATGGAGGTCGCTGCGGATCCCGGTGGAAGCCCGTGCGGATCCCGATGGAAGCCCGTGCGGATCCCGGTGGAAGCCCGTGCGGATCCCGATGGAAGCCCGTGCGGATCCCGGTGGAAGCCCGTGCGGATCCCGGTGGAAGCCCGTGCGGATCCCGATGGAGGTCGCTGCGGATCCCGATGGAAGCCCGTGCGGATCCCGATGGAAGCCCGTGCGGATCTCGGATCCCGATGGAGGTCGCTGCGGATCCCGATGGAGGTCGCTGCGGATCCCGGTGGAAGCCCGTGCGGATCCCGGATCCCGATGGAGGTCGCTGCGGATCCCGGTGGAAGCCCGTGCGGATCCCGGATCCCGGTGGAAGCCCGTGCGGATCCCTGATCCCGGTGGAAGCCCGTGCGGATCCCCGTGGAAGCCCGTGCGGATCCCGGTGGAAGCCCCGTGCGGATCCATATTTTTGAAATTTACTCGTCCTTCTTTGGCTCGGGCGTAGTATCGGGGCGCACAACCATCGCAGAGCCACCGAGCAACAGTGGCGCACGAACAGCCCGTCGCGCCATCATTTCATCAGCAATGCTCTCACAAATTTCTTGCAACGAAATTTCATTTGAAAAACTTCGACTTTCTGAATCGGCAATGCTCCACATTCCGTCGGCACCACGCCCGGTGACATGCATCACTAACTGATTTTCACTGCGATGTAGGGTATACATCAAAGCTCGCTTCTCGAAGTCCTTCCATCTCTTTATGCCTAGTACTTGCAAGAGAACTGGCTGCGCGTCCTTCACGTCTACTTCGTAGTTCAGGTCTTCCTTGCTCGCGTCTTCTGGAGCTGTTTGCAGCGAGTCCTTCAGAAGGTCCACTATGTCAGTCTTTGAATCCGCGGAGACTGAACTGACTGGTTGCGTTTCAACGAAAACGCCTTCCTCAGTCTTCACCATTCGAGGGGCGAGAACCGAGTCTTCGTAGCGGTACATCTTCCAAATAGTCAATTTTATTTCTCCTATCATAATTATGACCGAAGGCAGATTTATGTACAAACATCTTGCGCATGTCCAATGGTGTCGCCGAAATCGACTGTTGCAGCTTCGCCGTCAGGGAAGGTCCAGATGCTCTGTTTGAGAGCATCTGTTTCTACAGTCGAGCCGCCGCTTGTAAGTGCCAATCAGGGCTTGTTAATCGGTTTCATCGTCGGGAAGGCGATGATTTCTCTGATGGAAGCAGAGTCAGTCAATAACATGACGAGTCGATCGATACCAATGCCGATTCCCATCGTGGGCGGCATGCCATATTCCATCGCCTGGATAAAATCGAGATCCAGTGGCTGTGCTTCTTCATTGCCATTTTCTCTCTTGCGAGCCTGTGCTTCTAGTCTAGAGCGCTGATCCTGCGGGTCGCTCAACTCGCTGTATCCATTTGCATGTTCTCGACCATATATGAATAGCTCGAAACGCTCAACCACTCCCGGCTTGCTTCGGTGCATTTTTGTGAGCGGTGAAATTTCTACAGGGTAATCGATGAGGAATGTCGGTTGCATCAAAGTGCTCTCGACCTTTTCTTCGAAGATGGTGTTCATAACTTCGCCCGGGCTTTCTTCCATCTCAAGTTTGATGCCAAGCTTGCTTGCTGCAGCCTTTGCATCATCCATTGTTTTCATGGTTTCAGGGTCGAATCCAGTCACTTCTAGAATCGCATCTCGCATTGTCACCCGTCTCCAGGGGCTCTTGAAGTCAATTTCAACGCCCTGGTAGGTGATTTTTGTAGTTCCGCAAACCTGCATGCAGATATGTTGAATCATCTCTTCTGTGAAATGCATCAACTGCTCGTAATCACCATAGGCTTGATAAAGTTCCATCATGGTGAACTCGGGATTATGCTTTGTGCTTATTCCCTCATTCCGGAAGATTCTGCCAATTTCATAGACCTTTTCAAATCCACCAATGATAAGGCGCTTCAAGTGCAGCTCGGTGGCAATGCGCATGTATAGATCGATGTCGAGAGTGTTGTGGTGAGTTATGAATGGACGCGCATCGGCACCACCAGCTTCGACTTGCAAAACCGGGGTTTCGACCTCGTAAAAGCCTTTCTCATCGAGGAAATTGCGCAACGCACGAACAGCAGTACTGCGCTTCTTCAGTTTCTCTCTCGATTCTGGGTTGATAATCATGTCGACATAGCGCTGACGATAACGCGCTTCAACATCAGTGAAACCGTCCCAACTTAGAGGCAGGGGCAACAGAGATTTTGAGAGAACCTCATAGGAAGTGACTCGCACTGAGAGTTCACCTGCTTTTGTTCTTCTGATTGTTCCTGTTGCGCCGATGAAATCACCTTTGTCTAGAAGGCGCAAGCGCTTCAATTCATCAGGTGAGAGACTTTCTTTGTGGCAGAACAACTGAATCTTGCCGCTGTCATCATAAACGTCAACGAACATCCAGGTGTTTCGCTCGTTCAGAATTCGCCCGCATACTTTGACTTCATCTTTGGTTTCTGTATCTGGCGCTAAATCGGCATATTTCGCTATTAGTTCGGCGGCAGTTGCAGAACGTTGGAAAGTATAGGGATATGGATTGATTCCCTGCTCTTTAAGTTCTTTCAACTTGCGCATTCGCTCATCGCGAAGGCGAGAGCTATCTTCGTTTTCCACAGTAAGAGTTGTCTCCTTTTCACGTGCCATTGCCAGTCAACCTCGTACTTTTTGACCAATCGATGTATGGAGTGGATATCGTCCCACAAATGTTGCAAGAGTGAAAGAATCGGCAAACACAATCAGCAACGTCTCTTTGCGTATGTCCCGAAAAAACTGCTGAAAGTCGCTTCAGGAGCGGATAATTCAAGGATGCTATACTTTGAATTCGTAATATTTCCAGGGTTCTCAAGTTTTGAGGAGCTAGTAACTTGACAGGCGAAGAAGGCGGAGAAGGCAAAAGGGCGGGCGTAGTGCCCGTTCAAGTCCGAGACGAGATGAAACGCTCGTTTATCGACTATGCGATGTCGGTAATTGTTAGTAGAGCCATACCTGACGTTCGTGACGGTCTCAAGCCCGTTCACAGGCGCATCATATATGGTATGCACCAGTTGGGCTTGTATCCCAACAAAGGGTTCCGTAAGGCAGCCAAAACCGTAGGGGACGTGATGGGTAACTTCCACCCACACGGTGACTCGGCTATCTATGAAGCTCTTGTTCGTTTGGCACAGAAAGAAGCGAGCCGATATCCGCTTGTCAATGGACACGGAAACTTTGGAGACCTCGACAATCCTCCTGCAGCAATGCGTTACACCGAAGCAAAGCTGACTCCTCTTGCAATGGAGATGTTGGAAGACATCGACCTCAACACAGTTGAGATGCGTCTCAACTTCGATGAAACGCAAGAAGAGCCCGCGGTACTGCCTTCTCGTGTTCCTATTCTTCTTATGAATGGAAGCGCTGGAATTGCTGTCGGTATGGCAACCAATCTTCCTCCGCATAACCTGCGCGAACTTGTTGATGGCATCGTAGCCAAAATTGACAATCCAGAGCTCGATTCCATCGGTTTGATGCAATACATCAAGGGACCAGACTTCCCGGGCGGTGGTTACATCGTCGGATCCGATGGTATTCGCGATGCATATACGACTGGGCGTGGGTCTATTTTGTGTCGTGGAAAAGCTGAGATTGAAACCATTCCAGGCGGCAGCGGCAGGCAGGCTCGTACAGCTATCGTTGTAACTTCGCTACCTTACCTGGTCGGACCTGAAGCATTCGCTAAACGCGTTCAGGAAGTCAGTGAAGATAAGATCAAAGACATCTACGAAGTAAATGATGAAACTGATAGAAATGGATTGCGCGTTGTAATCAAGCTAAATCAAAACGCGCACCCTGATATTGTTTTGAACAATCTCTACAAGCACACACAATTACAGCAAAGCTTCCCTGTAAATGCGCTTGGTCTGCGTTTAGCTCAGGCTGAACCTAGGCAGAAGCTTGGAACCGTTGGTGATAAAGAGAAGAAGCCAGAGCCGAGAAAGTGCCGTCCGCTCACTCTCACCATCGAGCAGATGATTCACGACTTCATCAAGCACCGAATCGAGGTTGTGGAGAACGCAACCAGATTCAAGATGGAACAGGCCGAAAATCGCAAGCACCTTTTAGAAGGTTACTTGAAAGCACTCAAGAAGCTGGACGAGGTCATTGCGACAATTCGAGGCGCTGCATCTGCTGCTGAAGCTAAGACGAAATTGATGGATAACTTCGGACTCGATGAGTTGCAGGCGCAGGCTGTCCTCGAAATGCAATTGCGCAGATTGGCTCAATTGGAAAGCAACGAAATCAACGAAGAATATGACAAGAAAGTAGCTGAAATTGCTGATTACCAATCGATTCTCGCTAATCCGAAGAAAGTACTGGAAATCATCAAGAATCAATTGATTGCAATCAAAGATAAGCATGGTGATGACCGACGTACTGAAATCATCGGAGCCGCCGGAGACTCCGATATCACAGCGAAAGACCTTGTGCCTAACGAAAAAATGTTGGTCATGATCACCAAGAACGACATGATCAAGCGCGTTCCTCTTGATACTTTCAAAAGGCAGCGTCGCGCGGGTCGTGGTGTATCAGGCATCAAGACAAAAGAAGAGGACAAAGATTCACTTCAACATTGTCTGGAAGCAAATACGCACGATAAGTTGCTCGTGTTCACGACTAAAGGATCCGTCTACTCGATGGATGTAATGGACATTCCAGAGCAATCGCGCCAGTCTGGTGGAAAGCGCATTCTGAACATGGTTAACATGAGCCAGGAAGAACAGGTTACTGCTGTAATTCCAGTTTCTGATGAAGACCTGAAGCGATCGGGCACTGTAGATGCTGGTGATGACGAGTCTGATGCTCCTATAGAAGCAGCTGAGGATGAAGAACTCAGCGTCTCTGGTGATGAAGACTACTTCGTTATGCTCACCACACTTGGTGCCATCAAGAAGGTTCCGATTAGCCAGTTCTCTCGCATCAGAAAGAAAGGCATTGCTGCGATAAAGCTCGGTAAGGATGAGCAATTGGGATGGGTTCGTCGTTCATCAGGCAAAGGCAACATCATCATCGGCAGTGCTGATGGTATGTGCATTCGTTACGGCGAAGAAGAAGTTCGCCCAATGGGAAGATCTGCCCGCGGCGTCAAAGCGATGAGTTTGCGTGATGGAAATCGCATCGTAGGTTTCGATGTATTCGAGCCATCTCCAGACTTCCACATGCTCGTCGTCACCAGTGATGGTTTCGGAAAGCGGGTGGACATCGATGAATTCCGCGTTCAAGGCAGAGGCGGTCTGGGCATTATTGGCATCAAGTTCAAGAATGAACTTTCCAAACTGTCTTGCTTGCTAATCGTTAGACCTAAGACTGAGATTTTGATCACAACAGCAAAAGGCGTGGTAATCAGACAACCAACGGATCAGATCAGCACGCAAGGTCGTATGGCTACTGGAGTACGCTTGCTGCAGCTTGAAGAAGATGACAGCGTTGTCTCTGTGACCTTAGTTGCTGAAACGCCGCAAGATGATTCTGAGCCATTACCAGGCAAGGGATCAAAGGACGATGAAGATGGTGACGATGGAGCTGAAGCTAAACCAGCTGATGATGGTTCTCCAGAATAATTCGCTTCCTCGAAAATAGTTTAAAACCCGGGTCATGCCCGGGTTTTTGCTTTCTATGCTCGTGCACAATTCTCAACAGCGAAGCCTAAGACTCTTCGCGCAGGCACTCCTCAAGCGTAATTCCTTGTTTCTTGCATTTTGAAATGCACCAGTTGAGTGTCAACTGTTGTGCAAGTTCGAGATTCTCGGGGCAGCGTGGGCGACCCGTGAATGCACGAGCCAGCAACATCTCCAACTCGTCCTGGAAATCTTTGAGTCTGTTCGGCAAGCAAAGAACCCAGTTTCCCGAAGAGTTCTGCGTGAGTATGTCCACGAAAAAACTAGTTTCACGTCCGCCTGCACCGAGTTTTGCTTCACTTAGAGTTGCCACGATCTAGTCCTCAAGAGATTCCTTGACCCAGAGGGTCGAGTTTTATCATAACTTTACACGTATATATTATACAAGCAGAATGATAGGGATTTCATGCCGAATGCGTATATCTTCTGTCTGTATTCAATAGCAAGCCAAATTGCCGGTTCAATTGCAGCATAGCAAAAGCATGCCACCACATCCAATGCGGATTAAGACCTACAGCAGTGAAAATGCTAACCGGGGCAAGTGCGGAATTGCACTGTGCCCCGGTCGGAATGTTTTGTTTTAGAGTCGAACTAGCGAGACGCTTCTTCTTCTCTTAGTACGTAGCCTTCACCACGAACTGTTTGAATCAAGCGTTTTGCATTGCCATCCTCAAGTTTCGAACGAAGGTATCGGATGTACACTTCGATGACGTTTGATTCACCGATGAAGTCATAGCCCCAGACCTTGTCGAAAATGAACTCTCTTGAGAGAACCTGTTCGGGGTATTGCATAAATAGACGAAGAAGATCAAATTCTTTTGCTCTCAAATCAAGCTGGCGTTCGCCGCGCTTAACTACACGATTCAACTGGTCCATCCACAAATCTGCATAAGTAAGGATGCCTTCTTGTGGTTTGCGGCGCATCACTGCGCGTATGCGTGCTAGCAATTCTTCTGTTGCGAATGGCTTGGTGAGGTAATCGTCTGCTCCGCTATCGAGCCCGACAACTCTGTCCTGAACACCATCTTTCGCGGTGAGCATGATAATTGGAATTTTGGAGATGGCGCGGAGTCGTTTGCAAACCTCGACTCCATCAAGTCCTGGCAACATAACGTCTAGTAGAACCAGCTCGGGCTGCTCTTTCTTGAAGAGATCGATTCCCTGGTTCCCATCATGTGCTACATGTACCTGATAACCTTCATAACCCAATTCCAGCTCGATAAGACGCGCAATATTCACGTCGTCCTCGATAATCAGGATTTTCATCCCGCTGTTTCCGCTGCTTGTGCTCAAGGGTTCTACCTCATTTCAGAAAGTCAACGATTCAATTAAGCCCCGTTTATGAAAGCCTTAAGCTATTGCCATCTAAAACTGTTCATATAGATCAGTTATCAAGCCGCTAAGCCTTACACGTACTGTGTTTACGGGACTCTTTCCAACCTTTCAGTGGCCGCCCACCGCCAGATTTAATGATTAAAGACTTTACCAGGCATTTAATCTTTAGGAAAGGGGGGGCAGCGGAATAATCCTTCCTTTTTCTATCCGAAGGTACGTGGATTCACCCATAAAGTGCCTGAATGTGTATATTCGCGCCTCTCTCGAACAAATGTTTTCTGAGAAGTCAGGGGCTGGATTGTTAACATTGCTTAGGGAGTTCGTATCCCTGACGCGTTTATATGACGGATAGTGATTTCTAAGAACCAGTTCATTAGCAATTTTTCTCAAACGTAGATGATTAGCCGGGCTTATAATTGTCAAGCTGTGGCTATTCGGTCAATTTTATAGGGTTCGGGCGCTCCTTTTATAGAAGAGGGACCCGAGATGTTTGTTGTCGAAAATCAAGCTGTCAAATCTCTTGAACGAGACAAGTCTCTCGCAGGCGGAATTGATGGGGCACTCGATTCATTTCGATTGGAGTTTTTTGGAGCAAAATCAAAATCCAGCTCTAGCTTCCGCTCCAATACTGGAGTTTCGGAGGATAGCTTTGTTGCATTTAAACCCATATCGCTTGCAGGTGGTGTTGCTGAAGAGCCATTGCAAGAGTTGACGCGGAAACCTTCGGACGAAGCTCAGCCCAAAGCGCAGACAAATGCCGAGGTGAAGGACGAAGCTCAGACCAAAGCGCAGACAAATGCCGAGGTGAAGGACGAAGCTCAGACCAAAGCGCAGACAAATGCCGAGGGAAAGAACGAAGCTCAGCCCCAAGCGCAGACAAATGCTGAGGTGAAGGACGAAGCTCCCGCAGTGCCAGCAAAAGCTGAAGCTAAGGATCAAGCTTCAGCGAAAGAGCCGCCACAAAACGAAGTGAAAACTGAGCACGGGACACCCACAGATGAAAAGGCGCGTACTGATGAAAAGGCGCGTACTGATGAAAAGCCGCGTATTGATGAAAAGGCGCAGCAGCCCAATGGTAAGGATGCTATAGCTGCGGCGGAATTGCAGAAAGAAGTCGCAGAAGAGTCCGTAGAAAAGAAGCGATACTTCGATAACGAACACAACTACCGATTCAACGGCAAGCTCATGCTTATTGGTGGCAGCGCTGACAAATCTTTCGATGATGTCATCGAAAGAGCAAAGAAAAAAGATAACGCCAAAATTGTCACCGTCGCTATGGCTTCAGAACTAGACGACGCTGATGAAGACCTCGCGCAGAAGTTCAAGGATGCGGGAGTATCCACAGAGAACATCGTTGTGCTGAGCGATACGGATAAGCCTACTGCTAGTAACTTCTCATACACCCGTGAACTTCCTGAAGAATTCGACCTTATTTATTTTGGGGGCGGCGATCAAAGCCGTTTGCGCGATCGCTTTACTCAGTCTGAATTGCTGAAAAAATCACTGGAGAAGGGCGCCCACGTGTGTGGCTCAAGCGCCGGTTGTGCGGTCATGTCCAGAGAAATGATCACAGGTGGTGGAGTTGATGACCTCACCCACGGAGAAGGCTTTTCCCTTGCACCGTGGTTCACTGCAGACACACATGTTGATCAGCGTGGACGCGAATGGCGCGATATCAGTGCTTTGTATGAGATTGGTTTGCCAGTGCTTGGTATTGATGGCGATACCAGTATAACTCTCTATTGGGAGGATGATAAGCTTATTGCCGAGGTTGGAGGAAAGAGTTCCGTTAGGGTTTTCAGGAAACCTGGAGAGGAGCTTGATTTTATCTCGGACCGTCAGATTGTACCTGAAACACTTACAGGCACAGGAGGCGCTGGACTTGGAAAAGAAGCTTTGGTTTGGACTTTGAAGCCTGGTGACAAGCTAATTCTGAGTAAGGACACTGATGCTAAGAAGCAAGCGAAGCGTTAGAGGCTGAGCCGATTTACTTAGCGAGTTCAGAGTCAAACTGTGCTTTGTTCTTCAGCAAAGCGTCAGTTCCATTTTTTGCATCTGGATTGCCATCAAGATTGAATGCTGCCGGCTGGCGGAAAAAATAGCGCGAGCTATTGTGCACTTGAATTTTGTCGCCCTGATTCCACTTCCCGTCTTTATTGTCATCGACAATTTCGAAATTCAGATTGTAACCTTTCTCTTTGTTGGCTTCGCTGTTCGCCGACGTAATCGTATCGTTCACACCCTTTTCGAGTTCTTGAGGTGTTTTTGTTTTCTCTTTGAGGTCTGCATAAGCGCATTCCAGCATCAGCTCTGCAGATTTTTCACCTTCCCGGCTCAGGTCATGCATTGTTTTCGAAACGTTGTCACCAAGTTGATTTGTATTGTCTGCCATGTCTCTCTCTCCCAAGTTCCAGTGTTGGTGACAATCAGGTCAGGCTTGTGGCTATTTTGGGTCATATCATTAAAAGGCCCAGCTTTATTTCGGTAAAGGTGCGTTGCCGGTTGCAGCGAGTCTGACCCTACAAAACGCCCTAGCCTTGCCTGTTGTGAATCTCTGTTGGGATAGCTCTTGGTATGATCCTTTTCAGCGACTGTCATTGTCGTCCTGACAGGATTGCGCTTTGGAAATTTATTGGATGAAATTGTCTTATTTCGCGATTTTTCTGCTACTTCTTATATAGAAGAGCTGGAGCGTTAAGGTGAAGAATTCAGACTTACCTGAGAAAGTAATCGGAAGAGACCTTATCTTCTTCGATGGTGAGTGCGTTTTGTGCGATGGGCTGGTGAAAAAAGCTCTGCTTGCTGATGAAGATGCGCACTTTCTGCTCGGTGCAATTCAAAGCGAAACTGCTCGTAAGGTTCTTGAGCGCCATGGAATAAACATCAGAGATTTGTCCACAGTCTATGTGGTGAAAAGCTGTGGAACGGATGACGAGCAGATCCTTACTCGGAGCACAGCCGTAATATATGCGCTTTTAAAGTTTCGGCGTTATGGAATTCTAGGAAAAGTATTGAGTCTGTTTCCAAAATTCTTGCGTGACTTGGGTTATAAAATTGTCGCAGCAAATCGGTATCAGGTTTTTGGAAAAAACGAAACGTGTTTGATGCCGACACCTGAGTATCGAGCTCGCCTTTTAGAGTGAATCTGGGCATTGTGGATCTGCGAGCGCTACCATCCTGGCGGCATTGGGAAATTCTGGTTCTGCCGCCATCCTGGTGGATTTGAAGAATCTGCGAGCGCTACCATCCTGGCGGCTTCTGATTTTGCGGAACTTGGCGCAATGATTCTAGAGCTTACCTTTTGACAGTGCCCATTCAATTTCAGCTTTCAGGGCAGATTTTAGATCGGTTTTTGGTTCAAAAGAAAACCTCTTCTCAAACTTCTCAACGGATATTGAATTATGTCGTGTGAGTTTTGCAAGTCGGTCAGCGCTGAGTGGTGACCGTTTGCCTAAAATTGCATTTGCAAGAGATGCGCAAAGTTTGATTGTCCAAGAAGGAACTGACAGTAAATTTGCTGGTCTGCCAGCAGCTTGAAGAACTGCTTCAGACAATTCTTTTACGCTTGTTGGTTTAGGGTTTGCTAGATTGAAGATAGAGAAGCCACCGGGTGGATTGCTTGTCACCAAATATAGTGCATCCGCTAAATCGTCGGCGAATATCATGCTCTTTTGCGCGTTTCCATCCCCAATGAGGAAATACTTGCCGCTGAGTATCTGCCTGATGAGAGAAAGCATATTGCCTCTATCGCCACGACCAAAAGCCAGAGATGGACGTAACACCACGGTAGAGTCCGCAGGTGGAGAATTCTTCAGATACTCTTCGCTTTGTAGTTTTGATTTTGCGTAAGGAGTGTCTGCATCAAGCTTATCTGTCTCCGAAATCATATTGGTTTCTTTGTTTCCATAGACAGAACTGCTGCTGAAGAAAATGAATTGTTCGCATTTCGCGGACTTGCTTGCTTTTGCCAATAGCTGTGTGGCTTGCACGTTGAATTTGTCATACAGTGTTTCGTCAGATTCACTTAAGTGAACAAGACCTGCGCAATGAACTATTTGCCGACATCCCTTGCAGAGCTGAGCCGCCTCGTACTCATCGAGCGAAGCAAAGTCAGCAACGGCGTATTCCAGTAAATGGGGTTCGTAGGAGTTGAGCGGAAAAATAGATTCGAGCGCAGGTCTTGAACGCCCATGTACCTTTACTGCAATTCCTTGCGACAGAAGCTTAAGTGCAATCGCACGACCAATCATGCCTGTCGCGCCTGTAACTAAGATCATGGTAGCGTTGTACCGCTCTTTCGCGCTGCCAAATCGCGCCAGTCAGTTGCGAAACTCATTTACTTACGACCGGCGGCACTCAATTGCTTGTCACCACTGGTGGTGTTATTGCTTGAGTCGTTCATTCCAGGAATAGACTTCAAATCGATGTCTATATCGCGTTCAAATACGCCCGCGCTCTTGTCTGGTAGTGCTTGCTTAATCAAAGAAATTGCAATGAAGACTGCTGCACGGCTCCAAATTGCGGCGTAGACTGCCCAATTGAACGGTGCCCAGTATTTCTTCGCCATGTGCTTGCGGTAGAACACTTCCATGCCTTTGTGCAAGAAAATTGTTGTCCCTATGCGTCTGAAGCGGCTTGAAGCTCCATGATAATGATAGACAACGGCCTCAGGAAAATATCTGACTGCAAAGCCAGCTTCCTTAAAGCGCCAACACCAGTCAATATCTTCCCCGAACATATAGATGTCGTCATCGAGCAAGCCAATTTTGTCGATAACTGATTTACGAACCATCATCGCAGAGCCAGAAAGTGCATCTACGTCAATTTCTTTGTCAGGGTCCGCATTTGTAAGATTGTATTTTGCAACTATGGGATGCTTTGGAAATAGAAAGCTCAAATAGGTAAGCCTGAAAAAGGCGGCTTCAGGCGACGGGAATGACCGACGGCAAGCCAATTGCAGCGAGCCATCTGCGTTTAGGACCTTTGGACCAACTGAAGCGCAGTCCTGATGTTTATCCAGGTAATCTGCCATCCTGCTGACCGCGCGGTCCACAACAACAGTGTCAGGGTTGAGCAAAAGCACGTACTCGCCCTTTGCCCCAGGAATAACTTGATTGCAAGCTTTGCTGAAGCCGACATTTTCTGTGTTCGCGATCGTTGTTACCTGAGGAAAATCACGGAGCAGCATTTCTACCGAATTATCGCCAGAATTGTTGTCGACGACTACGACTTCGAAAGCATCACAATTTGGGTCAGCATAAATTGACCGCAACGACCCTGCGAGTAATCGGGGCGTTTTCCAATTGACGATAACGATAGTGACTTTTGGCTTGCTCACATGACGATTCAACCACATTTCAAGTGAAAGAGACTGAGTACTATTTCATACTTGGCAACGTCTCCTTCACGCTTCGACTGAGTCGTCATTCCTGGGCTCTCATGCTTTCGCTTTTGGTGTTGCCTACTAGAATGAGTTACTTGATTGAAAGCAAACGTATTAATAGGTTGCCTGAAATAAACTTTTGGAAATACTCTTCTTTGCTTTAGCTTTCTGAGAAGTGTTTTAGGTTCCAGGCTCACCATGACCGCAAGCATACAACTTTTTGCGTTTGTCTGGTCATAGCTGTCCTGCAGTGCAAAGCAGCTCCTGCTGAAACAGATTCTCGCCCGCGACTGTGCATTTATTCAGCCTCCACATATCAATGTTCTCCTTGTTTGCACAACGTGTCACTGCCTAAGATGCGAAAAGCGTTGGTTGTGAGGTTGTTGTTATGGCGGATCAAGTTGAAGAAGTAAAAATGTCAAAGACAGATCAGATGGAAAGTGCGAGGAATGTTCTTTCCACAGCTGCCGTTCGCTTTATGGCTCGTGGTGCGGTACCTGATAGTGGAACTGGTACCATCGTCTCCGATGATAAAGGTGCACAGCAGATTGTTGGAATCAATGATGGTTTCAGTAGAATTAACTGGTCGGAAAAGGCAAGCAAGACGCAATCTGCAGATGGAACTGTGATTACCGAAACAAGCGATTTTGGCGACTCCAAAGTTGTGCATGTCCAAACGAAAGACCCTGCGAATCCGAAGAGCTATAAGGACGAAATTAAGCAAATCTTGGGCGATGGGCAGGTGCGCATTGACATGAGCGGACAGTGTAACGAAGATACAAACGGTCAGCAGAAATGCACTTACGATTTGAAGAGTACCTGGGGTGATGGCACCGCTGAAATAACAACAAGCAAGCGGGACATCAACACACAATACGAAGTCTGGGAGGCTAATTCTCACTACAACGTAAAAACTCAAAACGGCGAAGTTGACCTTGATCTCAAATATAAGGTGTCAGGAGAAGTCGCTGCGTACGAATACAAAAACGTCAGTGCAAAGCCATAACTGCTATTCCTCCGGAGATGCGAGGCTCCCTGCATCAACAGCATGTTGATCGCAACGCAGCTCTTCTAAAGATTTCGAGAATCCAGCTTGTTTAGAATGGAGTTGCGCCGGAAACGTTGTTGGAATCAAATCGCACTGAGAGCCCCTATTGCAGCTGTTTTAGTACTTGCTGTTTTAGCTCTTGCTCTTTTGCACTACTTTTGTAAGAGCCTTGATTCGTAAAGCATTGCACGTTCCGTATTGGACTCGGCGGCGCTCTTGAGTCGGCTCATCGCCAGGGCTCCGATGGTGCCCGCAAGTGCCACTGCTGCGACCCCATATCTTCCGAATCCGAGTTTCAGCCCGGTGTAGATGCCACCACCAGTGCCGACAGTAGAAAAAATACCGTCTTGGATCAATTGACTCCTGGTAGACTTCGTTGACTCTCTTGCAGCCCACTGTGTAAATTCAGCATTGCTCAATCCATTCTGGGCAAGAGCCTTCTCTCGCATTTCTTCGTGCTTATCCCTTAGTTCAGACCCAAGAAGGTCTCTGCTCACTATGGTCAATGCCGGCTGCAGGCTGTGGTCCACGACCTGTCGGACTCCCCATATGTTCTTTGATACATATTCTGGTATCAGTTCAATCGATGGAAGTTCGAGTGTTTGCATTCCGGAGTTAGATTCGCCGATTTTCGATTCTCCTGAGGGCTTTGTCTCCGGAGAGGCAGGAAGCGCTTTGGCAGGTACAAAATCGGGATTTTGCAGGATTCGATTCTCGAAATGTTGCGCTCGGCTAGAGTTTTCGAAATAGTCGGCAAGTTCGTAGGTGAGAAAGGCTGCGCCGGCAGCCCCCATTGCGAGCCCAGCGGAAAGAGCCAGTTTGCTATTTACTCCAGTTTCTTTGCCAATGTGATGAATGACAAAACTCTTCGTGGCGCCTTTTGTCGCGAGTGCTCCCCCAAAGGTAAGCCATTCCAAATGTGGTCCGACTTTGCAATCGTTATTTATTTGTTTGACGAATTCTTCATTGCTTGCGTTTTTTAGCAGGTCTGCATCTTGTTTGGCTCGTTCCTGTCCATTTCTGAAATTTCGGTGAGCGTGAAAGAGCGGATGAGAGTCCCATATTTGTGGGTGAGTAAGCGGGTTATCCATACCAGGGTCCGGGTTTGAATCGGTCACTTGTCTCCATGCGGGAGCTTTCTCGGTATTGGAAAAGTTTTTGCTCAATTCAAATTGCGTCATTTCTCTTTCTCATGAATCTTTCCAGAGAATAACAGTGAAATTGTGCAGGGTTCGTGTGGAATAACACAGTCGATATGGTTCTGAATCAGGTTTAAGGCGCTGTAAGCTAATCATACTGGGCTGTTTCGGATTAGTTATTGATTGGAGGACTGCTCCATATTAATGTCTCAAATTACTTGCTCCTCAAGGCCGGGAAAAAAACTGGAAATGAGGGGGCTGGGAAAAAAAAACTGGAAATGAATGCACTAGCAGCGGTAGCGGTTCAGCTTGAAGGCGGACTCGACTCAAATCCTCGACCCGGTGAAGCTCAGCCTCTACTGGTTGGACCCTGAACTGTTGAGACGATTTGAACGCTCGGCTGCGGAGGCTGGCTACGCTGGGACAATTTAATTTCTAAATCGGAAATTCTGGCCCACTTTTGCACTGATTTTGCACGTGTCGCTTTCTAACATGTTAACAACCGCAGAAATTGAAGTCGCTATAGGGAGTCGCTTCTTTCGCTGCAGAAGGGGTTAAAGATATGAATGAACAAATGATCAGTGAACCGACAGTGCAATCCACCGCAGTTCCAGCAGGCTTCAATTTGCCGGTACTGGAAACGGAAAGGCAATCTACTGAGTGGTTTAGCTCTAGCGAATCGACCGCTAATGCTTCTCTTGCCAGCCTCGATATTGATCTTATTGACGAACATATTGAAGATCCTCGCATTCAGGAAGTGCGAAACGAGATAGTCCGCCTAAAGCAGCTTTCTCAGTATTTGACCACATACAATGGTTCGCTCAAGAAGCTCATCGAAGCTGAGTTTCCATCTCCATCTGCAAAACGCCAGCTCTTAGGCAGGTTAGTTGACGAGTACGGAATCAGTCGCAGGCATGTTTGTCGTTTGCTCAATCTTGCACGTTCGACATGCTGGTACAAGTCGACTGCTAAATCTGCAGTGAGTGCATAAGTTAGAAATTGAGTCTGGGTCGAGTTGAGAGGGAAATTAAAGTGAGAAAGTCTAGATATACTGCAGAGCAAGTCGCTACGGCACTTAAAGATTATGATGCAAAAGTTCCTGTCGAGAACATCTGCAAGCAGCTCGATATCAGTATCGCCACGTTCTATAACTGGCGCAAAAAATATCAAGGTCTGTCAGATCGCGACCTTGAAACAATGATTCAAGTTCAGGAAGAGTATCGAATGCTGAAGCAGAAAGTTGATGATTTGATCGAAGATCGCGACTTGTTGCAATCGATTATCGCGCGATTTGAATCAGGCACTGTAACCAAAGTTAGTTAGACAAAAAATGTGCTGCTGATCATCCCGAGATGGTCAGCTTCACGGCATTCAAGAACCATCCCATTAATATGGGGTGCATTCAGCATTGGCTGTCGATAGGCACTACACGGAAAACTTCTTTTGCAATATCTCTGCCGCCTGCGCCATCGCTTTCATTTTCGCCTCGGCAATGCTTGCTGAAGCGATTGGGTTGTCTGCAAACGTAGCAAACCCACAATCGGAATTCAGCAATACGCGTTCAGGACCAAGAAGTTGAGCGGCTTTGGAGGCTCTATCAACTATTGATTCGACAGACTCGACTTGCGTGTCCTTTTGATTCACTACACCAAGCCCGACTCTCAACTGCGAATTTAAAGCACTTAGTTCCTCCAGCTCGCCTGCTCTTGCAGTGCGAAATTCTAGCAAAACTGTTCCTACCTGGAGTTTGTTAATGGTTGGTATAAGCGCTTCGTATCCGCCTCGTAGAGCCTTACTTTCGTCAACCGTCCAATTGCCTCGGCATATGTGCAGCGCCAAGCGATTCCGGTCAAATCCCGAAACTACACGATTGATCAGCGCCGCGGCGAAGGCAAGTTCATCCTCCGTATCGAGACTTTCGCTCAGTGCGCCGCACATGAAACTTCGTCCAAGTTTCTTACCCGCAAAAACAACTTCTGTCAGAACGGGCTCGTCAAGCTGAACGATATCAGCTCCGGCTTCGAGCAAATCTGAAATTTCCTCTCGCAAGAATTCTACGATTGCATCAGCGAGTTCTTCGCGGCTCGAATAAATCTTATCGCTAATACAGTCAATCCACATAATGCGGCTCAGCAGATAAGGACCTGGCAGTGCGACTTTGCAAGGTTTACCGTTGCATATTGAACGCAAGAATTTGTACTCATCCAGAGTAAATGACGACTTACGCGATAGCTTGCCGAATATTCCGGGATGCCTCACCAATTCTGCAGGAATGTCCAGAGATTTCAACTCAGAAAGAAACTTTTCTGGGTCGTCCACCAGAGGCAGAAGGTCTGTCAACGGAACTAATTGGCACCCATTGAGATGCATTCCGACAAAACTTGCATAATTGTCTCGACGTTGTTCGCCATCGGTAAGCACTATTGCACCGGCTCTGTTCTGCGCGTCAACGCACAGCCGTACTGCATCATCTGCCACTTCGTTTAGCTGTTCGTCGCTAATGCGACCTTCTAGATGCTGATGTATGTATGGGAGCAACCATTTTGCTCTAGGCCAGCTTCCCACACCCATGACCGAAAAAGGACGTAAGAATTTTCTATTTTGATCTTGCCGATAGTCAGGCTGGCGCTTGGTTCCGGCTGTAGCTGTGGCGCTATCAGAATTTCTCTCGCGTGCGGAACCGTCAGCGCTGCCAATAGGTCTTGTTTGGGTTTCAACACTGCTCAGGCTCGATGCGCCAGTTGAAGCATCCGTTTTGATTTGTCTTTGCGATGTATCTTTTTTCTCAGTTTGCGAATTTACCGTTTCCAGTGTTTTTAGCGCACCCTTGCAAATCAAGAAACTGCGTCGACTGTTCACTTTAGTCCATGAAACCAATTCATTAGAAGTCAGTCGACACCAGGCTGGCAGATCTGCTTCGACACTGCTTTCGGTCGAGATGATCTCCAACAACTCACCGGCATCGAGTCTATCTAAATGTTGACGAATCTTCAAAAGGAGACCGTTGCCACAGTCCATGTCTCCCCCGTCGAAACTGAGTTTTGCGTTTAGAGAGTGGCTCTTCGTTGGCTCCATCATTTCACACTAGTAGGTCACGCATGGCGAGCCGCCATCAACAGTGAGAAACTCAACCAGCTTGGCGCCACCGACTATAGTGGCACCTGAGATAAGCTGGCTTTCGTCCAAACCACGTTTCTTGTAGCATGGCGAACAAACGTAAATGAGCCCTCCGGCTTTGACGAAATTGTCCATGAGTTCTTTCAGTGGAGCAAAACCCTCTTCTTTAATCGTTTCTGCCACGCCATTTGCCGCAAGGCGAGCCCCTTCTGACGACAGAAATACCATTGTGTCTTTGTCCGAGGCGACTGCAGCATTGGCTACGACAAAAGCTACCGTCGACTTGTCATGATTGTCCGTTGAAGTGGTAAGGCTGACGCAGAACTTGCCTGGCATAATTGTTTCTCCTAGGTGTCTTTTCTCTTGATCCAATAATTTGGGTGCTCTGCCTTCGCCATGACGTGCCCTGTCATATTGCACCAGGCAGGAAGGTCAACGGGGGCACCCGGGTCGCTTGCGACCAGGTGCATGATCGTTCCGGCTGGCAGTTCTTTCATGCGGAATTTAAGTTCTAGAACAAGTTCGCCGCATCCCATATCGCCAGCGTCATAAAATATATCGGCTTTCATGACAACGCCCACACGTATGATTTGACAGTTTATCAAACGGATTGCCGAAAGAGGTATTACAATTGAGGACGATTTATTGGTTTTTCGCGACTCTGCATGGCAAAGATATTACTAGTCGAAGATGATGTCCCTCTTGCAAACGTAATAGCTACGTGGCTTGAAACCCAAAATTATGTGGTTGACCAGGTTCACAATGGCGAGGACGCCATGCAGGTTCTTACCAATTATCAGTATGATTTGTTGATTTTTGATTGGGAATTAGGCGGAGTGGCTGGTATTTCGGTTTGCAAATGGTTTCGCAACCGGGGTGGTTCTACGCCGATTTTATTTTTGACGGGCAGGTCCGATATTACAAGCAAAGTTGAAGGGCTGGAAACCGGGGCTGATGATTATTTGTGCAAGCCCTTCGAATACCGTGAGTTGTCAGCGAGAATCAAAACTTTGCTTCGCCGTCCTACCAGTATGGTTTCGTCAGTGCTCAAAGTCGGAAATATGGCACTGAATGTGGTGACGAGAAAAGTTTCGATGGGCGAGAACGAAATAGTTCTTACTCCGAGAGAATTCGGTTTGCTGGAATACTTAATGAGGCATCCCGATGTTCCGTACAGTTCAAGAACATTGCTCGATTCAGTTTATCCATTGGACTCTGCACTTTCTGAGGATACAGTTCGTTCATGTATGCGTTCCTTGCGAAAGAAGCTCACATTTGGAGAGGAGCCCTGTCCGGTAAAAACAACGCGTAAGCAAGGCTATTTTGTTGAGTCTAATCCTGGCGAAAGTAAGCTTGCCGATGCCGATGCTTCCTCGGCAAATGAATCTGATTCTTGAGTGCAGCTCTTGGGTGCAGCTCTTAGATTCAGCCTGCTGAGTCCATAAATTCGCTTCTGGCAAAGTTCATTTGTAGTGCTAACTCCTTGCAAAATTGTTCGGCTAAATCAATTGATTTCTTATTGATTTGAACAGCTTGCACTTTCCCAAGCATGCTCTTTGAATATAATGATAGAAGCATCCAGAAGGCTGAACTTTGCAAACACTAACTGTTGGAAATGTCTGTCTTGAAAGATACCTTGTAGAAAAGGTTCTTGGTTCTGGTGCAAATGGAACTGTGTATTTAGCTGAGGACTTACAGTTAAAGAGAAGGGTTGCAATAAAAGTTTTACACCAATGGACGGCCCAGACTCCCGATATTGCCGCAAAGAGGTTCGAGCGAGAAGCTCAAGCTTTGAGCAAGTTGATGCAGGCAAACATCATTCAAATATATCGCTATGGTGAATTCGAGAATTCTGTTCCGTTCATCGTGATGGAGTATGTCGAGGGTGAGCCACTCAATGCTTTGATTGCGCGGCGCCGTCAGTTGGACGTAAGTGAGTCTGTTGTAATTGCAAAGCAAATCGCTTCCGCCCTGGAGTACGCTCATCGTAATGGTTTTGTCCATCGTGATTTGAAACCTGAAAATGTGATGGTGATAAATCAGCAAACAGCACATTCCGATGATGCATCTGTGCTTGTAAAAATTCTCGATTTCGGATTGAGCAAAACAACATCAGAGCAACACGCCACGCTCACAAAGACAGGTATGATTGTTGGCACGGTTCTCTACATGAGCCCAGAGCAGGGCATGGGCGAAGAAGTCGATAAACGAAGCGATATCTACTCTCTTGGTTGTATTCTTTTTGAAATGGTTTCTGGCTCTCCGCCGTTTGTCGAGGAGGCACCGGCAGCGGTTCTATTGAAACACATGAACCAACCTTTGCCTCGTCTGTGTGCTGTCTCCCCTGAAAGCAAATTGCCTACGCAACTCGATGATGTAATTTCCAGGTGCTGTCAAAAGAACAAGGAAAACCGTTATGCGGACTGCGCTGAGCTCTTGGAAGACCTTCAGGCTTTGCACAAACTAAAAAGCAAGGCTGTTTATATTCCAGAAGCTGATTTAAAGAATCGTCGTGCAAAACAAAATCTGCTGAAGCTCTGTGCGGCGTTTGTTTTGTTCTTTACCGTAGTTGCTGCCGCGGCAATGGTGGTGTTGCTCACAGACAGAGGAAAGATAATCTTTACGGTGTACGCGGAGACCGTGCTTGATCCGAATACATCAATTGCTTGTTTGGTTAATCTCCACAAGCAATTTCTTGACGAAGGTAAAGTGGCTCAAGCTGTTGAACTGGCCTCTGAAAGCACAGGTACTAATAGTAATTTCTCTTATTGGCCGGCGGTTCAGAAAGTTCGCTTGCTATATCGTTATGCGGAAGACTATGAAAAGCGAAACTTGCCAAAAGAGGCTTTCAGGCAGGCTTTGTCGTTCTACAGCACTGCCTTTGCCTTAATACGGAGGCAGCAGCTCGATACTGGTACGGAGATACCGACAGAAGAAATTGACTTGTTGAACGATTTATCGAAACGCATATATCATGAAAAACACAGCAAGAAAGAGTGGCAAGAGCTCTCTTCGCTAATTGAGTTGAATTCAGGCGCTTTTCCAAAATCAACTCCAGGTTATCTGCTCTGGCCTGATGCGTTGCGAGTGAAGTCCAAAGTTAATAGCGGAAAAGTATTCGGTGACAACGACTTGACCCTTATATCGCGCGTATACTCACAAGCTGCTGATATTGCCTCTGCGCAAGACGAAACTGATTTGATGTTTGAATTGGCGAATGCTGGCGTGCGATTCTCGCGTGCTCATGAGCTTTTTTATGACGAGCACTGCCAATATTGCACAATTTGCAATTATTATTTGAGGAAAGGAGAACTATCCAAAGCCAGGTTGGCTTTGGCGGAGGTAGAGCGAATTGCAAAAGGCTTGCTTCTGTCCAATGCTGAAATGGGAAGGCTAAATCGCTTGCGTGCGCAGTGTGGTGTTGGCGGAATTGTTCCGCTTCCGGTCGAAGATCCCAACAGGATAAGTTTGCTTCAGGTACTTTTCTCTAAAGATAGTAATTATGTGGAAAATGAAGCAGCGTCTGGGTCTAGAGGCGCCGAGGCGGCTAAATCTAACCCCGATTCCTCTGATTTGAAGCATTAGGTCCCTGCGTTTATAATAGTGCGATGTCAATCAAGGGTGTTGCAGTCAAAATTTTCTGTGTCTTGGGCATTGTTGTAGGTGTCTGCACATTTTTGATTGGGCAACAGTTGAATAGCAGAACCAGCGAATACGCAGAGTATGTTGGAAGACGACAAGAGCAGTTCCAGGACTCGATGAGTCGGCTCAGTATGCCTCTTCTTATTTTGAGTTCGCTGACGGTTCTTGGAAGTGGCATTTTCTTTTTCATAAGTCTTAAACCGGCAAAAGAAGATGACTCCGAAGCAATTAAGGCTCTGCTTGATTCCTGTGGCATTCAAAAAGATGTTAGCGAGCCACTGAAGAATTTGCAAAATACTATTGGAACTATGCGTCTTGAGCTGATGGAGGCAAAAAAGCGAGAGCGCTCCATAATTGAGCGAGCTGTAGATGTTATCTGCATAGTTGATATTCATTCGAAGTTTTTGTCCGTGAGTAAAGCTGCGCAGAATGCATGGGGGTATGCACCTGCTGAGCTAGAAGGCAAATTGCTCACAGATTTGCTTATAAGCGAGAATACAAATAACATTCTCAATTCGATTCTCGGCTCCGCAAAAAGCATCGACAAGATTGTGTTTGAATGTCAGTTGCGACGCAAAGACGCAACATTGATTGATGTTATTTGGACGGCGCATTGGTCTGCTTCAGATGGTGGATTGTTTTGTATTGTGCACGATATAACAGAGCGAAAGCGCGCTGAGCAGATGTTGGCGGACAGCGAATTGAGGCTACGCAAGACGCTTGAAAGTTTGCCCGTGGGAGTGCTCATCGTTGAAGAAGACGGCAAAATTGAATTTTCAAATGGTGCTGCCTGCAAAATGTTCAACAGCACTGCAAGGGATTTGCGTAAGTACCGATTGGAAAATAAAATTGTTGTTACAGAAGGTATTGGTATTTCGGCCTCTGTCTCATCTGAAGTGTCGGCATCCAGTCAGAGTCTGCCGGCGCTAGATTCGACTGCGGAAGCCTTCAGAGCAAAAGGGCTAGCGACCCGAAATGATGGCACGAATTTTCCTGTAGAGCTGTCTGAATGCTCCATCAAATTTGGAAGCGAGGAGAAAAGAATTGCGGTTTTTCTCGACAAGACTGCTGAACACGAGCTTGAGCAGGTGAAGCGCGAATTCATGGCAATGGTTACTCATGAGGTTCGTACGCCGATAAGTTCGGTTTATGGAATCGTCGCGCTCCTTGAGGCTGGTGCGCTCGGCGAGCTGACCGAGAAAGGCGTGGAGCTGACGCGCGGAGTCAAGGCTACCTGCAAGCGCGTTTTGCGACTGGTTGGAGACCTTCTCGACATAGAAAAAATTCAGGCGGGTAAGTTCGAGCTTGCGCAGAAGGCTGTTTCGGTGAGGTATGCGCTTGAAACCTCATTTGATAACGTGAAATCACTTGCGATGGAAAAGAAAATTGAAATTCTCTTACCCCAAACAGAGCTGTGCTGCTGGGCAGACGAAGACCGGCTTGTTCAGGTGATTGTGAATTTACTGGGAAATGCAATAAAGTACTCCCCAGAAAATTCGAGAATAGAAGTTAGAGTAGAAGATCTTGGTGAGCAGCTGAAGGTTCTGGTTAAGGACGAAGGTCGCGGTATACCAGACGAAAAGCTAGGCAAAATCTTTGGTCGTTACGAACAAGTTGATCTTGCTGACTCAAAGAAAATGGGCGGCTCTGGTTTGGGGCTTGCGATTTCCAAAGCCATTATTCTTGAGCATAAGGGAGACATCGGAGTCGAGAGTAAATTCGGTGAAGGAAGTACCTTCTGGTTCAAAATTCCTAAAACGGACGACTTCGTCAAAGCTAGTGATTCAAACTCTACGCCAATAGTGTCATAGAGCTTTCAGTATCAAATGTTTCGATAATGGTTTGTATCAAATTTTGCGATTGTGATGATGGCTTTCGAATTTGCTGCCTAACACATTCGTCATTGCAATTAAGCTAAGATATAAGAGCCGAATAAGTGGTGAGAATATGTGGATGGGTCGTGATCCTCTTACGATATTTCCTGACGACCTGCAGAGTTTTCTGGGCATTAATTCGCCTTTCATTATCTCTGAAACCCCTTCTGAATCTGTGAAAGAATACCTGCAAATAATTTCTATCGGTGAGTTTTATGGTCAAGCAAGTCGGCTTTTACTGAATAAGGAAGTTGAGTTTGCTTTCGTAGGTGCAAGAAACATGAGCACTTCACCAGAAAGAGGCACTTCAAGGACGGACCAGTGCGGTATCCTTGCTTCTGACGCATTGAAAACCTTGTCTCTGAGCGATTTAGATCAGCATTCTATGACAGGTATTTTTAGTGCGACTGCTCATTACGATCAAGGAAAGAAAGTCTATTTTTCAATGGTGGATAGTTTGATGTTTTGGGCTAACGACGAAGTTCTCTTAGATGAGATGCTTAGAAATTACGGAAATTCGAAGGCAACCAATTTCAGCTCAAGGTGGAAGGTCAAAATCTTGAAGGGTGAAATGGTCGGAGCCAGCTTTAATTCAGGCACAGCTTTTCACTCCAATTTTACTTTCAAATATTCTCCTACACAGGATCCAAGCTTATACATAAAAATTCCGTTGTTTCCAAAGTCAGTGATTGATCTGTTCTGGCGAATTGCTTGGCTTAATTTGATTGGGCGTCCAGACTTAGGATGTCTTGAGCAGGCGGATTGTAATCTGTTTTTAGAATCATGCAAGACCGTTTTGTTGAATATCTATCGAATACGGCTCACCATTTTTTCCTTATCGCTTTCAATACCCACAGATCAAATTGATAAGTCTACTAGTGACGCAATTGGTCTTATGATACTAGGGGGACTGGGTTATTTGGCAGACGCACACATGAGTTGATAACGAATAAGTGAAAGTATCTTTAACTTATCTCTTACGAAGTAAAAAGAAAGTTCTTTCTTCTTGTATTGCGTGTTTGGCACTACTCTTTTCTCAAGTTCCAAAAATATTAGCTCAAGAATGGTCTTTTGATGACTATGTGAAGCAAGCTGTAAATGCTTATGGACGACTAGACTATGCCGAATCTAAGAAGCTCTTTTCTATAGCAGAAAAATTGTCCGTGTCGAATGATCAAAAGTCACTTGTGTTATTCAATCTTGGATTGATTGCTTCGGCTGAAAGGAATTTTGAAAAGGCTGAGCAGTGCTTTAAAGAGGTTCGCAAATTAACTCCTACTGGAAGTTCTCAGCTACCTGTTGATTATTTTGAATCGGCATTGGCAATTGTGTACGTTCGTACCCGACGATTTGCTGAGGCCGAAGACATCTACAAGGGTTTACTAGCACAAGAAAGGGAGAATTCGTCAAATGTCTCGGCAGAGGTTAAGACGTTAATCAATCTAGGGGCTCTCTCATCTCAGCGTGGTAATCTGAATGAGTCTCTAAATTGGTATAGGCAAGCGCTTCAAAGGAGTAAAGCTCTTCCTCCAGAAGACGTCTCAGTTCGCATGCTGTTACTAAACAATATTGGAGCGAAATTTTCGGAGCAGCATGAATATCCAGTCGCCATTAGTTGTTTGTCGGAAGCGTATCAGCTGTCCCTTCAGACCTATGGTATTGACGGTATTTCATCTGCGACTACTTTGGAAAATTTAGCAAACGCACACAAGTTGAACGGAGATTTTGAAGTGGCTGAAACTTGCTATAAGCAAGTTCTCTCAACATTGAACAAGCACGGAAATGTGAGGATTTTCGAGCGAGTCAGATGTTTGTCTGAGATAGCTGACTTGTATTTCCTCAGTGATAAACTGCCTGAGTCCAGGCAATTTAGTCTCGAATGTCTCAATACTATCAACAATGATTCGCAATTTCGTATTCAAGCTAGTCACGCTTGCGTCACGCTTGGACAGATTTATTCAAAAATCAAGGACCATGCTTTAGCAAAGAAGTATTTTTTGCAAGCGATAGAACTCGCCGGAACGACAGAGCCGGAGAAATCTATTGCAAACCGCTGTTACAAGGCACTTCAAGAAGAAGAAGTGAAGCAGCATTGATCGTGAAATTCATAACTCGTGCAGGAGACGTAATTGTGAGCACATTTGATGTGCTGAATCGTAGCGAACCAGGCTGTTTGGTTTCCAGACATGGACTGAACCCTCAAGCTATAGTAGAAGCAGCACAACGAACCAACAAATTCTGGAACGCCACCGGCATGCAGGCAGCGGCAAGTGGCGCTTATGCAGGAGCTACGAGAAAATGTAATTGAGGTTTTTATAGCCAATGCCGATTTTAAAACTGGTAGACTACAATCCTCCTTTCCTAGGTGGGTTTAGAGCCTTTACTCTTGACACAGAAACTGGAATAAACCAAGAAATCTTCGAATCGACGGACAAAGAAAGATTTAGAAAGGCGTCTGGCTGGGGCAGCAGAATTATTGAAGGAAAGACACGACGGCAAACCTTTGCAGCAATATACATTCGGGACAGGTCAGTCAAAATAGGGATAGATCATACCGAATTTGAAGCCGGAGATTTTTCATCAGCAAGTGTTGAATTCGTTCACTTGTTAGGAAAGCGTATCCTACTGAAATCACGTAAAAAGGAGGTTTACGAATTCAACTACATTCATTCCCCTGAAGATGAAGAAAGCGATCTTTTCGTCCAAATTGCAATGAGATTGGACTCCCCGCGAAACCTCAAAGAATTCGCTTATACCTGGTCCGCATTAGAAGCCGGAATGGCTCGTCCAATTCCTGAGTACGGATTAGACATTGACAAAATCGATGATCCTTTCGACTTAGAAAAGAATATCAGTAGCTTCTAAGAGCCAGCAATCAAGTAAACAAAATGCCATTATCTGATACCAGCATCGGTGAAAAGCATTAATCACGCAGCCTGCTGACCTCTGCTAAACTGGTTGATACAAGCTGGATTGCCGATTCCTCACAAAGTCCTCCCAGAGTGGCTCCAGACGTTCTACGTTTCCAAGGAAACTAGCGAGAGATCTTTTTTGTCAGGCTGCCGAGCTTGTCTCTCGCTGCTGAGTATGTTGGATCTTTCTCCAGAATCGTTGATAAGTCCGCAACTGCTTCTTTGTATTTGTGCATATCTTCAAGAACTGAGGCTCTGTTCCATAAGGGACCCGGTCGTTGTGGTGCCATTTCTACTGCTTTGTTTAGCGCAACCAGGGCTTCGTCCAACTTTCCTAATTGCTGAAGAATAATGCCACGCATCGAATAATTTCCCCAGTCACCGGGCTCTCGTCTAAGCAGTTCGTCATTGTCTTGCAGGGCTTTGTCAAATCTGCCAGTCGTCATGTAAATTCCCTCTCGATTGTTCAAAGCAGAATTCAGATCTGGTTTTAGTTCCAGCGCTTTTGTATAGTCCTTAACAGCTTGCTCGTACTGTCTCAAGTCTGAGTGTGTCTGTGCTCGCTGGAAATATGCCGAACTGTCGTCTGGCGTCTGGGCGATGAGGCGTGTGTAGAATTTTAGTGCTTCTTCGCAATCTTCCTTTTGGACATCTCCCATGCCAGATCGCTGCCAATTCTTGTCTTTGTTGAAGCTTACTGAGACTGGAACGTCGAGTGCATAAAGGAGTTCGATCTTCTTCTGTAAGGGAAGTCCAGATGCTTTTCCGCGAAGAATCTCTTTGACAGTTTCTTCTGGAACGCCCAGATATTTTGCAGTCTCTGTATTGGACATGCCTTTCTCGTGGATGCTGTTTGCCAACTTTATTGAGATCTTGTTTTTTATTGTGATGGTTTGAACTGTGGCTGCGGTCTGGTTGTATGGTGGCTCGGTGAGTGCTGTGCTTGCAGGAGTGCTCTGTTTTTGCCAGTAGGAGCCAATCGCTGCACCGACCACGGTGCAAAGTAGCAGGGCAAGTCCAGCAAGCTGAATTCGTCTGGCTTTGTTGACTCGCTTTGGTGGTTTACAGGGAAGAGAGATGTTCCGGCTGTTGAGTTCGTGGCACGCGTCCAACCACTCTTTCTCTGGCGTGTCTGGATGCATCGCCAGGGCCACCAGGCTTTCGTTGCTCTGTGTTGCCGCCTTATTCTCTTTTTTTGTCGAGTCAAGTTTAGCTTCGCTGTTGCTGCTTGTGTTTGTCGCAGTGGCGCCGGCGGTGGCGCCTGGAGGCGAGGTGTTGGGCTCATTATTCGCAATGCCATTGGGCTGCGAGGTGCTGTTTCTGTTGGAATCGCTTGCTTGCAAGGCTGCTTGTTCGCATGCCAGCGGCTCAGATTCAGTTGCTTCACGCAGAATGACCTTCTCTTTCTCATCAATCTTAATTTGGTCGTTCATTATTTGCTTTCCGCTTGGGGTTTACTGAGAGCATCTATACGCTGCTGCGCCGTTTTGTAGGTGGGGTCGGCAACTAGCGTGTTCTGATAATCGACTAACGCAGCTTCGATATTTCCCATACGTTCATGTAGAAGTGCGCGATTGAAATGTGGACCAGGGCGTTTGGGCTCAAGCGCTATTGCTTTGCTGCAGTCTTTGAGTGCATTTTGGTAATCGCCCATCGTCATGTAGAGCAGTCCTCGATTCTGGTAGATGTTCATGTCGGGGAATCTCTCTTCCAGCTCGTTGAAGTCTTGCAATGCGGCTTTGTATTCGCCAGCGGCCTTGAAAGCTGTTGCGCGCGCATGGCGCCATGAAAATTGATCTGGCGCCAGTTCGACGCATCGCGTATAGTCTCCGATTGCAAGATCATATTTGCCCAGCTGCTCATAAGCGTCTGCTCGTCGTGAGAGGGACAATATGTCCGTAGGGTCCAGCCGAATTGCATTAGTAAAGAACACGATGGAGTCTTCGAGTTCGGATTTGGTGGCAGGGTGCGCATTGGAAAGTCCCCATTCTCTCTCTTGTTCAGTTGAAATTCTTACTGGCTTATCGAGGGCAAACAACATTTCAACGAGGGCATCGAGGGTGAACTTCTCAACTTTGCCGCGGATCAAATCCGAAATTCTTGGTTGATTTACACCGAGGAAATCTGCCGCCTTTGTTTGGGTCCAATTTCTCTCTTCTATTGCTTTTGCAACTTTGACCATTGTGATCTGGCGAAGGTTGTAGCAGTGCGATTTTGCCTGGCTGAGATGATAGACCCATTTTTCGCTGCTTTCTTTGCGCTGGGTGGTCATAGTATCCCTCCCTTATATCCGTGTTGATATAATATATCGACATTGATATAAACGCAAGTGCGCCGGAGTGAAATAGTGACAAAGCGAAATCATCGCTTTTGGGGAAATTGACTCGCCCGATTGGGATAAAGGTCAGTTTATGCACTTCTGCACGACCTCTGCACGTTGAAGCTGCTAGCTTTGAGTTAACTTGGCGGAGACTATATATATGAGTGAGTGGAGATCGTGTGAAGAAAGCACGTCTGCGAAGCATTTTGTGGCAGGCGCGATTGGTCAGGGCGCGAGCTGGGCTACTGCAGGGTTCTTCTTTGGAGAGGCACTGGGGTTTGGAGCCGGAGGTGGACCCGGCGCTGTCGCCGGGCTCTTCGTGGGTGAGGGCGTGAATGCGGCAAGCTTTGCGCTGGATTACGCATCATGCAAGCTCACTGATAAGGTCTTTCTTCACAGTATGTCAGACCTTGTTTTTGGAACAAAAGGCACAGCTGAAGCTGCGCTGCCTGAGTTGAAGATCGAGCAGAAGTAGCTTGAAGAAGATGGCGAGCTAGAGCTTAGAGCGTAATTGGTGGACGGAACTTGCCGAAGCACTTCTTTAGAGTTGCAGAAATTTCTCCAACAGTGGCGTAAGCGTTGACTGCATCGATGATGTAAGGCATCAGATTTTCGGTGCCGTGCTCTGCATTCTCAAGCTTCTGGAGTGCGGCGCTGCACTTCTCGTTGTCTCTTGTGCTCTTAATAGCTGCGAGTCGTTCTTTCTGTTCCTTTTCAATTCTTGGGTCGACTCGCTGAATTGGAATGTCTTCCTTGGCGGTGTCGATGAAATCATTGACGCCTACAACGATATGGTCTTTTGACTCTACGTCTTTGTGGTATCTGTAAGCGGATTCCTGAATTTCTTTCTGAATGTATCCCGATTCGATCGCAGCAGTTGCGCCTCCCATCTTTTCAATTTTGTCCAGATAGACATGCACTTCTTTTTCTATTGAATCGGTGAGGTTCTCGATGTAGTAGGAGCCTCCGCACGGGTCTACAACATTAGTGACACCAGTCTCAAAGGCGATGATTTGCTGCGTTCTCAGAGCAAGAAGAGCTGATGCTGGAGTTGGCAGTGACAGCGCTTCATCCTTGGAATTCGTATGCAAAGATTGGCAGCCACCGAGCACCGCAGATAGTGCCTCGATTGCTGTGCGAACTACATTGTTTTCGGGTTGCTGCTGCGTGAGGCTTGAACCTGCAGTCTGTACGTGGTAGCGAAGCATCCATGACTTCGGATTTGTCGCGCCGAACTTATCTTTCATCAAGTGCGCCCAAATGCGGCGTGCAGCTCTGAACTTCGCAATTTCTTCGAAGAAGTTCATCTGTGCCACAAAGAAGAATGAGAGCTGCGGAGCGATGGCATCGACTTCAAGACCGCTGGCTTTAGCAGCTTTAACGTATTCGCATGCATTTGCAAAGGTGAATGCTAATTCTTGAACCGCTGTTGCTCCTGCTTCTCTTATGTGGTAGCCGCTGATTGAAATCGTGTTCCAGAGCGGCATTTCCTTCGAGCAGAATTCAAAAATATTGTTGATGAGCCGCATCGAGCTGGCTGGTGGGAAGATGTATGTATTGCGTGCTTCGTATTCCTTGAGAATGTCATTTTGAATGGTTCCGCGCAGCTTGCTCGGGTCGACGCCCTGCTTCATTCCGACTGCGCGATACATAGCAAGCAAAATGCTTGAGGTGGAATTTATGGTCATCGAAGTTGAAACTTTAGAGAGATCAATCTTATCGAAAAGTCTTTCCATGTCAGCGAGTGTGTCAATCGCCACGCCGGTTCTGCCGACTTCGCCCAGCGACATCGGGTCATCGCTGTCTAATCCCATCTGCGTAGGAAGGTCAAATGCTGTCGATAAGCCCGTTTGCCCGTGATCTAGTAGATAGCGGAAGCGCTCATTCGTTTCCTCTGCACTTCCAAAACCTGCATACTGTCTCATGGTCCAGTTGCGGCTGCGATACATTTCCGAATGAATGCCACGTGTGTAGGGGAATTTGCCTGGCAAGCCAAGTTTCTTGTCTGCTTGCCACTCTTTCAAATCATCGGGACGGTACGTTGTTTTGTCTTCGCTCATGGTTTGGTCCTGTCGGTGAGTGCATGCTCCTTGACACCGGAGCCGTCTGTTGCTGAATAGCAGTTACGAACTGCTAATCCTCGCATGTCACGACGTAAGTCGGAAGGGCTTAAGATTATAACTTAATGACGATTTTCGAGCCGCTACCCAGGCTGCTCTTACAGCATAAAGCGTGCGGAATTGGCATCTAGAGCCAGCTTAGAAGCTATTCAGCCTGGGAACTCAGGCGTCACACGGCAGCTACCGGCACGTATAATATTGAGTTCTGTATCGCTACCCTATAACCGGAGGTCTTGCGGTGAAATACTGCAACAACATCCTTGAAACCATCGGACATACTCCGCTGGTCAAACTGAATAAAGTCACTGCTGGACTCAAGCCACTTATCCTGGCAAAAGTTGAAGCTTTCAATCCAGGTGGTTCGGTTAAAGACCGCCCAGCTTTTCGGATGATCGACGAAGCTGAGAAAGCTGGTTTGCTGAAACCAGGTGGAACTATTGTTGAGCCCACCTCTGGAAATACTGGTACAGGGCTGGCGCAGCTAGCTGCAGTCAAGGGCTATCGTTGTATTCTGGTTTGCCCAGACAAGGTTGCTCCGGAAAAGATCAATCTATTAAAGGCTTACGGTGCTGAAGTCGTAATGGTTCCAACCAATGTTGGTGCAGGACATCACGAAAGCTATTACTCGGTAGCCAACAAGCTTACTTCTGACATTCCAGGCGCCTTTCAGCCAAATCAATTCGCAAACCCGAATAACCCACAAGCACACACAGTTACGACCGGCCCAGAAATCTGGGAAGCAACCGACGGCAAAATCACTTGCCTGGTAGCCAGCATGGGCACTGGTGGAACTCTTTGCGGTATTGCGCGTTTTCTCAAGCAAAAAAATCCAGATATCAAAATCGTTGCGGTAGACCCTGAGGGCTCAATCTATTCAGGTGATATGCCAGGTTCCTACAAAGTGGAAGGCATCGGTGAAGATTTCATTCCACGCAACGTTGACATGAAACTTATCGACGATATCATCCGTGTCGGTGACAAAGATTCGTTTGCGATGGGACGTCGTCTCGCCAGAGAAGAAGGCATTCTTGTTGGCGGATCTTCTGGAACGGCTGTTACCGCAGCTTGCCAGATTGCGCAGAACATGAGCGAGAAAGATGTGATAGTTGTGCTGCTTCCAGATGGTGGACGTGGCTATCTCAGCAAGATGTTCTCTGATGATTGGATGCGCGCTAATGGCTTCCTGCCTTCACCTGAGCACAGCTTCCTCGTCTCCGACCTTGCTTCGCGAAAGAGCAAGCGCTCAGCAATTCCAGCTATGATTACGGTTCTAGACAGTGAGCCGGTTCAACGGGCAATTGATTTGATGCAGGAATATCAGATTGACCAGCTTCCCGTCATCACTGAAAGTGGACAAAATGTCGGGTCGATGAACGATATTATCACCATGCAAGTTGTTTACGAGCGCAAAGACCCATCAGCGATTACCGTAAATTCTGTAATGGGCAAGCCGTTCCCGCAGTTCGATAAGAATTCGGAAATCGAGTCGGTATACAAAGCCTTCAGATTAGGCACTGCAATGGTCGTAGTAACAGAGGAAAATCGCGCAGTCGGTGTATTGACGAAGTTCGATATGATGGCTCATTTGCGCGACACAATGGCACGCGAGAGCAGTGGCACAGAGTCAAACAAAGCGATAGGAGCAGGTAGATGAAGTTCTCAACTAAAGCTATTCACGCTGGACAAGAGCCTGAGCCGCTGAGCGGTGCGGTTACGACGCCGATTTATCAAACCTCGACTTATGTGCAAGATGAGTTAGGCAAGCACAAGGGCTTCGAATATGCCCGCACCCAGAACCCTACGCGTAGCGCGCTGGAAGCTTGTCTTGCCTCTATCGAAAATGGCAAGTACGGGTTAGCGTTCGGTTCAGGACTTGCTGCAACAAACACTGTGATGAATCTTCTTTCTAAAGGAGATCATGTGGTGGTTGGTGACGATGTCTACGGCGGAACCTTCCGCATCTTCGACAAGGTATACACTCGCTATGGTGTTGAGTTTACTTTCGTAGATGCCAGAGACCCTGCAAATTTTGAGAAGGCCATCAGACCTGAGACCAAGTTGCTGTGGATTGAAACACCAACAAATCCCTTGCTTAGATTGGCTGATATCAAAGCACTCTCCGAAATTGCTCGCAAGAAGAATATTCTTTCCGTGGTTGATAACACATTCGCAAGTTCCTACCTGCAGCGTCCCCTCGACCTGGGTGCTGACGTTGTCTTGCACAGCACAACTAAGTATCTTGGTGGGCACAGTGACGTTGTTGGTGGTTGTATTGTAACCAATCGCGATGATGTCTATGAGACCTTGAAGTTCCATCAGAATGCCGTCGGTGCTGTTCCTGGACCATTCGACAGCTGGTTGGTTATGCGTGGGTTGAAAACTCTATCATTGCGCATGAGAGAACATTGCAAGAATGCTGATGTTATTGCTCGTCATCTAGAAAAGCATCCTGCCATCGAGAAAGTGATTTATCCGGGGCTGGCATCACACCCTCAGCATGATCTAGCCAAAAAGCAGATGGACGGCTTTGGTGGCATGGTATCGTGCGTGGTGCGCGGTGGGCTCGAAAATGCCAGAACTGTTTTGAACAATACCAAATTGTTCGCGCTGGCTGAATCATTGGGCGGAGTTGAGTCACTGATCGGGCACCCTGCCACTATGACCCATGCGTCCATTCCTCGCGAGATTCGTGAGGAAAGAGGCATCGTTGACGGTTTGATTCGCCTTTCTTGTGGAATAGAAGACGTTGAAGATCTAATCGAAGATCTCAATAACGCACTCTCCAAGATTGAAAGCGCAGCTCTTGCGCGTTAAACATTAGTGACGGCAATCAAACGCAGCAAAACACTCAAATCAGCAGAAGCGCTACTTTCAATGGTGGCGCTTCTGTTTTGTTATTCCGCGGTTTCGCTTCAGGCTGAACAGCTTCACAATCCAAATGCTAGAGAAGGATCCCCTCAAGCGAATAGGGCGGGTGCAGGAACAGCCACTTCCTCGTTAACGAACAGTTCTGCTGCTGGAACTGATGCCTCCTCTAACAGCAATGGCTCTGGTCTAGTAAATTCATTGCCTCCGGGGGCTTCCGCAGCTGATTCGGCTTTAGCCCCAAAGTCTAAGTCCTCAAGCCAACTTTTGTACGCACAAAACGGTGATTTGTTTAAACACGTAGTTCAGGCGAACATGCAGAAGTGGGACTTGAATCAAGATGGAAAACTCGACATTTCTGAAATAAACAAGGCAATTTTTGACCCTAGTAACACCGGTGATGCAGCGTGCGCTCTGGCTGCTATTCATGGAGCACAGCGTAAAGCAAGCAAATCTGCTAGCACCACTGATGATGCTAGTCAGATTGATGGGGGTATAATAGAGTTGCTTGATCCCTCACTGGTGCGCCGCTATGGACGCGCTTTTCTGAATGCAAAAAAGAAACTTTCAAGACATTCGCAGATTCTTTTCGCTTCTGGTGCACCTCACTTGGAGTCCTTAAAGCAGGGCAAAACAGGTGACTGCTATTTGATTTCCTCGCTTGGTTCAATGGCTGTCAATCGCCCAGATGAGCTTCGCCAGCTGCTTAAAGAGTCAGGCGACGGCAGGTACGAAGTGGATTTTCCTGGACATGATCCGATTATTGTCGAGCCGCCCACCGAAGCTGAATTCGCAACCTTTGGTGAGTCTGGCGGAGATGGAATCTGGTTGAATGTATTTGAGAAAGCCTTTGGTAGGGTGCGAATGTCCAATGCTCCTGAGCAGTCTGATACAGATATGTATGATCGGATTTCCGGTGGTAAAAGTGGCACTGTTATAAGTCTACTTACAGGTCATAAGGTGAAGCGATATCATTTCAAGGACGAAAAGGATCGAGGCGAAGTGCGCGCAGCAATTGAACAGGCACTTGCTGCACACCGTTTAATGTGTTGCGGTATAAAAACACCGAAGCCCGGCACCACTAAGGTGAGCGGCCATGCTCTGGCGCTGATCTCTTTCGATGCGGCGCAAGATCAGGTTACGCTGTGGAATCCCTGGGGTACTTCGGTTTTTTACAAAGATGTTGCTCTGAAGATGAAGAATGGTATTTTTTCGATGCCCACAAACGATTGGCTCGCGCGATTCAGTTCGCTAGTCGTGGAAACTGATCAACCCTATATTCATCAATCGATTAAAAGATGAAGCCGGCTGTATTTTTTGCGTTCACGCAAAAGACCACATCGATTGATAAGCTAACTTCGTTCAGTCGAAATTAAAGAGTTTGAACTATGGGTAAGACACTGTTGGGCGATTTTTTTCAGCTTAACATGAGTCTTTTTCCGAAAACTGGCGATAAATTCAACGATCGGTTTCTCTTGCTTGAGCAATTAGGCTCAGGCGGGTTGGGAACAGTTTTTAAAGCAAGAGAATTGGACAGCGGCAGGGAGCTGGCGCTAAAGATCTTGCATGACAAAGACATGATCGAGAATGAGGAGTTTGGCAAAAGATTCTTGCGTGAAGCAAAAACTCTTGGAGAGATGGAACACGCTGGCATCGTCAAAATCTATTTTATCGGTATTGATGAATCAGGGGCAGCTTTTCTTGCAATGGAATTGCTTCAAGGAAAGAGTCTGCGCGAAGTTCTGATTGAAAGTAAGCAGTTGTCGCCCAAAAGGGCAATAATGATTGTTCGGCGGCTCGCTGAAGTACTGGAGCATGTCCATGCTCGTGGGGTAATTCACCGAGATCTGAAGCCCGAAAATATCATGATTTCAGATCTTCCAGAGCTTGATACTGTCAAGCTTCTTGATTTTGGTCTTGCTAGTTTTCATGCGGAGCAAAAGCTGACCAGGACGGGTGCGATTATCGGAACTGCAAGTTATATGAGCCCTGAGCAGTGCAGGGGAAAGCGAGCAGACGAACGCTCTGACGTTTACTCTTTGACGGTGTGCTTTTACGAAATGCTCACGGGGGCTCCGCCTTTCTGTGCAGAAAATCCAGTAAATGTTCTGGCCAAACACATAAGCGAAAACGTACCTGAGCTTACTCAGAGTTTATTAGGACCTGTAGCGCGACCTATAAATGCTTTCATTTCAAAGGGGTTAGCCAAAGAGCCGGACAAGCGGTTTCAGTCGATGAAAGAGTTTTTGTCTGAGCTTGATCTGATGGAGGATTCGCTGGCTTCAGGTGGTGTCACGAAGAGTACTTTGCCGGTCCCGTTGATACTGACAGTAGTGGCGCTGATAATTGTAGGGTCTGTACTGATTTCTGTGCTAAAGCAAAATTCTCTGAGTACAGCGAGTTCGAGTGCTGTAAAAAGTGCAGCGGAATCCCCAGTTGATCCCAGAGGAATTGAACGATACGAAAAACGCCTTGCCCTGGCAAAACAAGATTACGATCGCTGGTTCCAACGGTTCAAGTACCATCCGGCTGATATCAGTAGTTATGCAGATAAGCTGGCAACAGCTAGCTCGAAATTGGCTCTGTTGTATCAGGAACCTTCTCTGATGGACCTGGATAAGTGCTATGCCGTATGGCAAAAACCCATTGACTTGATGCTTGCTTCGCATGACCCGGTGTGCGGTTTCTACATTGAGAAATTGAGGGAAGCGCAAATAACTACTGCTTTTGGTTATTCTAACTATGATCTCGCAGAAAGGCTGCTCAACCAGAAAGACGTTGTTTTCAAGGAAGGAACGCTGGCTGACTGTGACAGAAGATTTACCAGCGTGAGGCTGGCTGTTGTGAGACATCGTTTTGGAAGCGCTCTGAAGGAGTTTCAGAAAGTCGTCAGTTTGCCAGGAGTCGCCATTGATGCTAACACTCCTTTGAATCACGCGGCTCTACCAGAAAAGCCTTATCTTGCAAAACGCATAACTACGATTATGCAAAATATTGATGTTAGCAGTCTTCGTGGTGATAATGAACTTACAGGCGCACTTGCTTTTGTTAATGAGCTGAATGACATTGCTTGCGAGCAGTATCTGGACGTTTCGGAAAAACTCTGTCAGGTCTCGGAGCAAATCATTTCCCGAAATCAATCTGGCAGTGCTGCATGGAAGAAGCAGCTGTCTCGATTTAATATGATTCAAAAGGAATTGAGTCGCAACAAAGCAGCAAGGGAAAAGGAAAGTAAAAGGTGAGCCGCACAATTTGGATTACAGGCGATCAGTGTTCAAAGAGAAACCCTGCTCTGCTCGATGGAAAGCCCGGCGAAGACGTAGTGCTGATGATTGAATCAGTGGCTCGAGGCAATTTGAAAACATATCACAAGCAGAAGCTTGTTTTGATCTATTCAGTGATGCGCCATTTTGCAAGGGAGTTGCAGCAAGAGGGGTGGAATGTAGATTATTACGAGGAGCATCCTGACTTTACTAGTGCTGTCAAAGAGCATATTGAGAAGAACTCACCGTCAGCGTTGTTGATAATGGAGCAGTCAGAGTATGGAATGACTGAAAGGTTGACCCAGCTATTCTCGGGAATCAGAAGCAAAGTCTATAGTCATTGTAATTTCATCTCTAACCCTGATGAATTCGAGAAATTGCACAGCAGTCCAGAGTCGAGAGTGACAATGGAAAGCTTTTATCACGTAATGAGAAAGAAGACCGGAATTTTGATGAATGGTGGCAAGCCTGAGGGTGGCGCCTGGAACTATGATAAAGAAAACCGGAAGCCCCCAACAAAGGGCTTGAAATTTCCTGAGCCGCTGTCGTTTCCTGCGGATAAAATCACAAAAGACGTTATGCAAATGGTGGAAAAACACTTTAACGATCATCCAGGAACTCTGGACAAATGGAACTATGCGGTTACGCGTAATGACGCGCTGAAGGCGGCAGATAGGTTCTTCGAAGACTGCCTGGATAACTTCGGTCCCTATCAGGACGCAATGCTTGGTGGGGTGCCGTTCGCCTTTCATTCAGTTCTCTCTCCGTATATCAATGTCTGTTTGCTTCATCCGCTTGAGCTTGCAAAACGGGCTGAAGCTGCGTATCACAGTGGAAACGCAAACCTCTCTTCGGTGGAAGGGTTTATAAGGCAATTAATTGGTTGGCGAGAATACATATGGCGAGTGTACTGGCGCTTGATGCCAGAGTACAAAGAGCGCAACGCTTTAAGTGCGGACACTCCGTTGCCGGAGTTTTTCTGGACAGGAAAAACGAAAATGCACTGTGTGAGCCAAGCGCTTGAGTGTGCGCGAGACTATGGCTACGGGCACCACATTTTGCGCCTAATGGTCCTTGGTAATTTCGCTCTTCTTGCGGGTCTTTCGCCACTTGAAACGAATGAATGGTTTTCTGTGATGTATGTTGATGGGTATGACTGGGTTATGGTTCCGAATGTAATTGGTATGGCTCTGCATGCAGATAATGGTTATGTTGGAACCAAGCCATATGCAGCTTCTGCAAATTACATCAACAAGATGTCTGATTATTGTGCGAAGTGCCCGTATAACTATAAGGAAGCCACCACTGATGATGCCTGCCCTTTTAACGCATTGTATTGGGACTTCCTGGACCGTAACCAAAAAGTATTTTCGAAAAACCATAGAATGCAGATGATGCTGCGTAATCTGGAGAATCGCCCGCCAGAATTTATGAAAGACGTAAGAAAGCGCTCGAAAGAAATAAAACAGATGATGCTAGACGGTAGCCTCTAGCCAGGAAGACTGCATTGAATTGATTTCGCTGTCTACTTTGCTGCTTAAGTGATAACGAAATTGAGCTAATATATTGAAGCATGCTCCATTATCATTTGGTGGGAAAATGGCGAAGGTTACTGCCGGAAAAGTTGTAGGACTCGTTATAGGCTCGATGCTTGCAGTCTGTGCTGGAATTTGGGGCAGCACTGATTTTTTGAAAGCTCCCGATCCCCGGTCTTACGCTTCTGCTAGCGGTGAAGTATTGCGCGTGTGGGTCGATATTTCTAAATCCAATCGTAACACCTGCGCCGAGTATGAGTACACAGTCGCAAACAAAAAGTATCGTTCTAAAATGAACTCATACAATGAAAACACATTTCCTTTCGACATGATTCCTGGTCAGCCGCTAATTGTGTACTATCAACCAAATGACCCAGATGTTGCGGTTCTTGATCGAAAACGACCTACGCAGAAAATGTTCACAGCGTTAATGCTAGTTGGGTTATTGTCTTTTGGAACGATAGTTGCGGTTTTTGCACCAGACCCACCCTGGGTGAGGAAAAGGGTTAACTAACAATACTATCGGCTTAAAGTGATAAACTTACGCGAATGAGCGATAGCAGTGATTCCGGCGAGACTTTAGACCTTCCTATTGAGTTTCCGACTCAATATTCAGTCCTGTCTAAGGTGGGTCGCGGCGGTGTTGGCGTTGTCTATAAGGCGCTAGATAATCTTTTGCAAAGAGAAGTCGCCATAAAATTGCTTTTGCAGGCACAGAAGTCTGAGCAAAGTCAAAGTCGGTTTGTGCGCGAAACACGGGTTCTTAGCAGTCTTGATCATCCAAATATAGTCAAGCTCTACGCTGCAGATTTCAATTCGCAGCTGCCATTTATTGTGATGGAATGGATCGACGGTCAGCCGCTAAGCGAGTTTGTCGAAAGTGGTAATGTAAATACACTTTCATTGAAAACGATCGTCGAGCAACTATTTAGTGCACTCGATTACTCGCACAGTAAAGGCGTTGTGCATAGAGACATTTCACCTGCAAATATCATAATTACAGAAAATGAAATCGGTCAGCTGCAAATAAAGCTCTTAGATTTTGGACTCGCTCTAAACGTTGCTGATGCTGATGTGAAGATTACGAACACCGGTCAAATGCTCGGAAACCCGTCCTTTATGAGCCCTGAGCAATGCAAAGGTGAGCCTGCATCTAGTTCCTCCGATATCTATTCCACTGCTTGTGTATTGTTCTATTGCCTGACAAGGAAAACGCCTTTTGAGGCTAATTCGGCGATGGAGCAAATGTACAAACACGTCAACGAAGACCCGAACTTTTCCAGTCTGCCAGCTGAATGGGTGCAAGCGGGAATAGTTGATGTCTTGAAAAAAGGCATGGCGAAGAATTCCGCAGAACGTTATCAATCAGGTTCCGATTTTAAGCTGGCCTTTGATAAGGTTTTGTCCAGGCTCGGTGTTTGCGAACGTAAGCCCGTTCCTGTTGTGCTAATCGCCCTTGCTACAAGTGTTCTGGTTGGACTAGTCATTGCCAGTTGCATCTACTTCATTCGCAATTACGCCACTCTTTTTCCCCCACCTGAAGAAAAAAAACAAAGTGCCGCGGTAGCCGGGGAAGCTGATCGCCAGTACGATTGGGCGACTCGTGAAATGAGCGGTAAAGGACTTACACCAAGAGCGACGGAGCTCTTTAAGCAGGGCGCAATACTCTACGATAAGGCCATCGCTTTAGCGCAAAATGAGATTCGCTCTGGCAAGGTGGCAAGCACTGGGCGTTTGCATAATTTGATTGTACGATGCGCGAAGCAGAGGGCTACCTGCTTTAACTACCTGCAAGATTTTGATTTATCTGCTAAAGAATTCGAGCGTGCCCTTGAGTTCACTAATGCATTGCAAAGTCCAGATGAAGAGCGTATAGACGTGTTGAAGTATTATGCTCAGATGCTATTAAAGAGCCAGAAGAGAGAGCGCTATATCAAGCTTTTGATAGATATGCAAAAGTGGAATTTGTCGAAAAACAGCTTCGTTCGGAAGTATTTTGCTGATACGAAAATTGCTTTGGCAAAACAGTTCTATTTTGATAGGCGATTTGCTGAATCAAATAAGGTCCTTTCTGAATCACTTGCGACCTATACAGATCTTGGTTTGAACGATAAGCCCTGTGGAATCCTATCTAGCAGTCTTATGGCTCAAAATTTCTATGCGCTGAATGAAATTGAGCAATGTAAGAAGCACCTTAGGCTCTCTGAAGCCTTTATTTATGTACCATCGCAAGATGATGAGGACGCAACTGTTGCAGCCGCGACAATAAATGGGCGGCTTGAGGGAATTTTGAAAAATCGAAAATCGGCAGGTGCTCTGTACCAACATGGGTTCGACGTAGCTGGAATGATCGCTTCCGGTCACAGAGATTATGTACCGCTTTGCAATATACTGGAAAAATATGCTGATTACGAGTTGTCTGTCGGCAATTATTGGAAAGCTGAACAACTTGCTCAGGAGTCTGCAGAACGGGTTCCTCACTGGGAAAGAATGGACTTCATTCACCCCGCGTGTTGCGTCGTCTTAGCTGAGTCTTGTTTTCTGCAAGAAAAGGATGCTGAGTGTTTAAAGCAAATAAAAAAAGGAAGAGTGATCGCTGGAGAAGCAAAGCTCTTAGCTGTACTGCAAGGGCAAATTTTGGATTTCATAGAAGCTCGTTTGCTTGCTCGGCAAGCAGCAGAGAATATCGATGCTAAAGCTAGTCAAAGCAAGGCGATGGACCTCTTTGAGCAAACAAAAACACTTGCCGGAAATCCTTTGGTATTGCAAGAGAAGTTTATCTGCGATGGCTTTGAGGATTACGCCAAGCTGTTAGACAAAGCGGGAAAGAAAGTTCAAGCTGAGCAGTTGCGCGCATTGCTGCGCTTAAAAAGGTAGAATTGTTGACGCTCATTTGTTCGGTCTCTTTGGTTAAGGCTGCGGTTTCAGACCGTCTTGCTACCGTTTGCTGAGGTCAAGAACCGGGAACGAGGACAGAGGTGGTCCGGGGGGCGACATGTCAGGGTCATTACCGCGCTATTTTGTAGCCAGATCAGGGGCAGCAACTGCACCTGAGAATGCTGAACCTGCGCCAATTTTGCAGATTATAGATAGTTTCATCGTCGGAGGACGGCACATCTCCGAGATGGATTGTGTTGTAGGCGTCGATGCTGGTGGTGACTTGCAAGTCTGTGGTCCCGCTGACATTCGTGAAATGGACGAAGTCTTGCAGGGGCAGCTCGCATTTAATGAATTATCAGCTACTGCGGGACGCCGCCTCTTGTCTATCAGTAAGTTCTTTCTCTTTGCCTGCCAACTCGTCGAGCAACCAGGAGACTCGCCCGGAATCAACGACCCTGTTTACCTTTACGGAAAACTCTTTGGTCCGTTTCCAGAATTTGGTTTTAATGGCATCGAAGGGCAGCTGACCGTGACGCGCGCCGACATACTCAACGGGCTGATTGAAGGCGGAAAGTATGCGTTTACTTATGCTGTAGGAACCAATCATGCGTTGCTTCCTACAAAATGTCACCACTTCATGGTTCCCTGTGACAATGATGCCGAACTCGCCAAAGGCTCGGGGGTCGTAATCGTTTACCCGCTTCCTACCGCCGAGTTAGCTGCAAATGATCCCTCAAATGAACTAACCACAAAGCAAATCTTGTTTGATATTCTACAAGCATTGCAGAAGGACTTGCACAAGAATAATTTGCACAGTCGTTTCACAGAAATCGAGCTACCTGTGCCGAGTATGAGTGCTCTGAAAAATAATCTTGAGCAGCGGGGTTATGCCATCAAGGGTAATACCGCAATAAGAAAGCTTCCGGTGAAAGGTGTTGGCGATCCCATCGTAGATGGGGTTTTGGATCACTTGTACGGGAAAATTACCAAAGACAAGCTGGAGTTGCCGAGGGAAGGTACTGTTTCTGACTTTGTAGATCTTGCCAAATTTGCTATGCAGTCGATTAGCGGTTGGCCACCTCAGCGTTCCAAGCTTGTTGCTGCTCTTAGTCGAGTAGCTAGCTCGGAGGAAATTTCGAGAGCTTCTCAGTCAATACTTCAAGATCCCTCGCGGTCTCAAAAAACACCTCAGAGACCGTTTCAAGTTGGCAACTCGGCGGCAAAGGTTGATTTCACTGCTAACGCCAACTCGGTGGCGAAACCTGTTGCGAAACCAGCTAGCTACTCGGGTCCACCGACGTGGACCAAGGATTTTACGAAAAAACATAGTTCGGAGAAGCCCGCAACTTTAACACCTTCGGTTTCTCACAGCGAGCAAAAAAGCGAAATCAGGTCTGCAGCGGCAAATTTGGCTGAGCGACAAGGTGGATCCACCGAAAAGAAAAATGCTGGAACCAAAAAGGCAGGGTGGATGGATGATTTCGGACCGTCAAAGCCTGAAATTAAAAATGATAAAACAAAACAGGATGAAAACGAATCCAACCCTGATTGGATGGCAGACTTTCAATAATTTCGTATTGCGAAATCCATGTGAAAAAAGGTAGGTAAAAAAATGTCTGAACATGATCATGAAAGACCAGTAGAACCATTCTCTGATCTCCACGTTGAACACGGACAAGTACGTGCAACCTTGTTGCACGATCCAACCGTTGAAGGTCTAGACATGGCTATCTATCTCGACGGTTCCGCCAGTATGGGTGAGGAATACGAATACAAGGTGAAGCATGCTTCGCTTTGGAATTGGTTCATAGGCAAGAAACCGGAAGTTCTTCCCAACAAAGTTGAGCCACAGGCGCAATGGATACTTGAATATCTGGCTACGAAAGATAGAAATGGAGAATTGCGCGTTGCTTATTGGGCTTGCGGTTCGGGGCGCGAAATCGAGTATATTGGAGACCTTCGCGGAATCGATGTCAAACAATATAAATTCCCCGGTCCAAAATCGGAAGGCAAATCTACACACCTCGCACCAGCTCTCTATGATTACATTCACTATCTGAAGAAGCAGGTAAAAGAAGGTTGTAAGCGCGGTTGCGCTGTGTTCATCACTGATGGCGAGCTGCATGATGCCGATGAAGTTAAACGCTACTGCGCGCAGATTGCAAAAGAAATAGCTCGCGGTTTACTTCCACGAGTCAACTTCATTCTCGTTGGCGTCGGCGACCAAATCAATGAAGAGCAAATGGAAGAAATCTGTCACGTCGAGTATCCCGGTATCGGGCACCTCTGGTGTCATCGCATAGCAGAAGAGATTGGTCAAATGGCTGAGCTTGTAGCTGTTCTAGTTGATGAAACGATGACTGTCGCTGCTGGTGGCACCATATACGATGACAAAGGCAATGTTCTGAAAATTTACGAAGCTCGTTTGCCTGCAGTTTTGGAATTCAATGTACCAGAGGGTGCTAAGTCATTCACTCTCGAAGTAAACGGGCAGAGATTCACACAACCGCTACCAGCTGAAGAGCATGAGCGCGAGCTGGCTCACTAAGCGCAGAGGAATAAAAAGATGTCACACAAACATGAAGCAATAGTCAAACCGTTTTCTGATGTTCACAATAAAAGTGGTCATATTATCGCCACGCTTTTGCACGATCCTACTGTAGAAGGGCTTGACGTAGCTCTCTATATGGATGGTTCCGCAAGTATGGAAGATGAATATGGACCCCGAGGCGTACTGGCTAAGTTAGCTCCAGTAAAGAACCTGGTCGAGCCGCAGATGCGCTGGATGCTGGAGTACCTGGCCACAAAGGATCGTGATGGAGTTTTGCGTGTCTGTTATTGGGCAACCGGCGACGGCTCGCAGTTGGAGGTGGTTGGTGATTTGAGCGGTGCGCAAGCGCAGTCGTACAAGTTCCCCGGCCCGCAATATTACGGTAAGGGCACCGTGATGTTGCCTGTTCTGCGAGACTACGTTGCACATCTGCGCACCCAAGTTGATAAGGGCGCTCGCCGAGGTCTAGCAGTTATCATCACTGATAGTCAGATTCATGATGCTGCGGATATTCGAGCATACTCAACCCAGGTTGCAAAAGAAATCCAAGCTGGCAGGCTGCCCCGCATAAACTTTGTTCTGGTGGGAGTCGGCGACCAGGTCGATGAAGAGCAGATGGAGCACATTTGCCACGAGGAGTACCCTGGAGTTGGGCACCTCTGGTGTCATCGGGTCGCTGATCGGATGGAAGAAATGGCTGAACTTGTAGCTGTTTTGGTTGATGAAACTATGACTGTTGCAGCTGGCGGTACGATTTCCGACGACAAAGGTAATGTTTTGAAAGTCTACGAGGCCAGACTTCCAGCTGTTCTCGAATTCAAGGTACCAGAAGGTTGTAAATCGTTTACTCTAGAAGTAGCCGGACAAAAGTTTACGCAGCCAATTCCTGACGAAGATCACGACGATGACGATGATGACGACAAACCTGCCCCTGCTTTCACGAGTCAGGATCAGGGTGGAGCGTCAGGTCGACATTCTCATCAACACTAAATAGTCTGAAAGGACGCAAACATGAGCAACGATCCAGAGCACGTGCATGGTCCAGAGGGGCAAGGCAAGCCAGACAACGCGTCTACGATGCACGTGCATGGACCTGATTGCGATCACGAGCATGAGCACAAGCATGAAGAGCATGTGCATGGACCAGGATGCAATCATGAACACGAGCACAAGCACGAAGAACATGTGCATGGACCGGGATGCGATCACGAGCATGAGCACAAGCATGAAGAGCATGTGCATGGACCAGGATGCAATCATGAACACGAGCACAAGCACGAAGAACATGTGCATGGACCGGGATGCGATCACGAGCATGAGCACAAGCAC
>JBGAHS010000011.1:0-274600 GCA_044226015.1 Obscuribacteraceae bacterium (SeqCode) | reverse complement strand
TGTGGACTGGGGCAAGCGACCTCAGGTTCGAATTATTTTTACGCATTCGATCATCTCGGTTCAGTGCGAGAAGTCACCGACAGTAGTGGCAATGTGCTAGCTGCATTTGGATTCGACCCATACGGAAACAGGTCTGTACTGTCAGGCACCTTCAAGCCCGCCTTTGGATTTACCGGAATCTATCAGCACTCACGCACGAATCTCGCATTGACTTGGTTCAGGCAATATAACCCAAGCCTGGGTCGCTGGCTGAGCAGAGATCCAATTGGAATGCGAGGAGGTTCAAATCTCTATGCTTATGTCGGAATGAATCCAATTTCTTTAACCGATAGAAGCGGATTAATGGCTTGGATTATTCCGGTAATAATTGAAATCTTGGAGGGAGGCGCTACCATTGTCGAAGCTTCTACGGTTGTAGAAGCAACGGGGCTCGCTACGACTTCAACGGCAGTGGCCACCTCAAGCACTACGGCTGTAGCTGCAACTGGAACCACTACTGTAGCAGCGACGGGCACCACCGTGGCTCAAGCAGGAGTTTGGGGCAGCATTGCTGCAGGATTTACAGGACTCGCAGCAGGAATTAACTCATTTGGTTTAGGCAGAGGAAGAGCAGGAAATGAATTTACTCGTCAACAAGAAACTGAAATTGCAAAGGAATTGACGGATGCCGGTTGGAAAGTTACAAATGGGGCTGACGTCGACAAACAATACTACATCCAAGGAGCTTGCGGTGGAGTCAAAGGATCAGTTTCTCCAGATATACGCGCTGTCAAAGGTAATAGGATATTAAACATTGAGGTAGTGAGCATTGGTTCAAATGGGCGACCGACGCAAAGAGAAATAGACAAGTTTAACAGAGGTAAAAAACTGCGACCGAATGAGATATGGATGATGGTGCCAAAGGGGTGGATGCAGAAATGAAACATCTAAGAAGGGACTAAAGAAAAGCATGAGTTACAGAGTCTATTTCTATGGGACTAAACAAGACCTAGTTGAACTTTTCAAAGCAGTAGAAGTTAATGCTCCGTTGGCATTTTATCCATTCGGATTTGTCGACAACAGCGAGCCGCCTCGCACCAACTTGGAGAACATTGGGGAGCCCCAAGCTGGTGTCGACAGTCTAAATCCATTTTATTTAATCGTTTACGACAACACAAATGTTGTGGCAGAGCCACTTAAAAATGCGAATCAATATTTTGCAAGCCTGGTAAACAATCCGAAGGCCCTGAAAGTCAACTTAGGAGGATTATTTCTGAATGAGATCATAATCAGATCGGAAATTGCTACAGCAATGAACCCAGACAAAGAAGCCGTCGATCTATACAAAACCTTCTTAAAGGAGATTCGAAAAAGATATTCAAGAATCAAACAAACCTTTGTAGGAAGGGAGGCTGCAGAATTACTAGACAAAGGGTTGCGTCTAAACTCTAGCATTGATGCACCAACAAGTACTGACTTGAAGAGATCAAAATGAATTTCAGTATTCGTCCGCCAGAGACGTGGTCGGCAAAGTGAACCTTACCCATTTCAACGGACAGTAATTTAGAGCGAGTCGCCATGAAGCCGTTTCCATGCTCTTTTCGAACTCCTCCGGTGGGAGGTAGTTCAAATGAGAGTGTAATCTTTTCCTATTACAGAACGTTTCTATGTAATCGAAAGTGCTCAGACGAGCTTCATCTCTCGTCTTGCATTTCTCATGCTGAACAAGTTCTGTTTTAGCGTACCGAAGAAGCTTTCTGCAACGGCGCTATCCCGACAGTCGCCCTTCTTACTCATACCATGCAGCGATGTTTTGCTAGTTCTTTGCGAAAAGCTTCGCTTGCGTATTGCCTTCCGCGATCTGAATGCACCATAAGTGGTGCCTTCTTTTGACAGAGAACTCCGTTCTGAGAGCATCGCTCCATAATCTACAGTCATTCTTGAAGACATAGATTGTCCAATTACCTTTCGGGAAAATAGATTTACGTGTGTGCACCGATTCCTATCCAGGAACAGGCGATAACACGCAGTTTTCGTATGATCAGATGGACAGGTGCGTTCAGATTCAGGAAAACGGCAGCACGCCGAGCTATAGCGGTAATGCGACAAAGAATTTTATCTGGTGCGGTTCTGAACGCTGCGAAGAACGTGATAGCAGCAATGCCGTAGTAAGCCGCTTCTGTGGAATGGGACAAGCGACCTCAGGTTCGAATTATTTTTACGCATTCGATCATCTCGGTTCAGTGCGCGAAGTCACCGATAGTAGTGGCAATGTGCTAGCTGCATTTGGATTCGACCCATACGGAAACAGGTCTGTACTGTCAGGCACCTTCAAACCCGTCTTTGGATTTACCGGAATCTATCAGCACTCTCGCACGAATTTCGCTTTGACCTGGTTCCGCCAATACAACCCAAGCCTCGGCCGCTGGCTGAGCAGAGATCCGCTGGGAGAGAGTTCAGGAGTAAATTTGTATTTTTATGCCGGTAACGAACCGATTTCAAATCTTGATCCTTTGGGACTTATAACAGATGAAGCACTGAACATCAAGGTTGAACCTAAAATTACTCCTACCGGAAGCGGTTTGCCATCTCTTGCAGCTCCTGGGGCTGCCATAGGTGCAGCGGCAGCAGTGGGAACCGGAGTGGGAGTTGGTACAACGGGGGCAGCAACAACGGCATCTAGTGTGCCAGTTGGGCTAACCATTGTTGGTTTGGCAGCGACCGCCAAGATAGTTAACCAAGTACAAAACATGAACGATCCTCGGGCGCAAACGCATAGAACCACCGGTGGACTGGTCACCATTGGTGGAAAGTCTTTGATAGCTGGAGGAAAAACTGACCTAGACAAAGACCAGCAAACCACCTGCCATAGCCTTGGTGCAACTCCTGTCAGATTACCTGGCAGAGACGCAGAACCAACGTTACTTTGGAACGCGAATAACTTGGGACTGAGGCCACTTGTCTTGCACTCAAGCCGCCCATTTTGTTCAACATGCCAAATTCTCCTTCGAGCAACAGGCGCGATACTTTCAGCGGATCTCATGACGGCAACTTGGGATCCGAGGCTTTGGCAAAAGTAAGATATGTTAGACTTATCCCAAACTGGAGCCCGCTATCATGGTTTTTGAGTTTCGAGATTACGAGCTCTTTAGCGCTCTTGCTAAGCTACCTGATAAATGGCGCAGTGCTTTTGCGGCTGCTTGTTCAACTCGTCTGGTACCCATCTACGATAAATATCACAATGACACTGGCGTGGGTAGCCCGACAATAATTCATCAAGCATTGAATTATGGATGGAATGCAATTGCAGACCCGGTTGTAGAGGATTCAACCTGCAATGAATTTATTGAAATTTTGGAGCAAAATATCCCGGCAGAAGAAGAACAGTCAAAATATAGGTCTTTTGCAGAGGATGCAGCTGCTGCAGTAGCGTTTACACTTGAGAGCTTGGTGGATTCAGATCCTCAGAACGCAGTATGGGCTGCAAAAAGAGTTCATGCAGCGATTTGGTCATACGTTGAAGAGGAATTAGCGATAGACATAACTTGCCGCAATGCAACCTCCATAGTAAATTCGCAAAAATCGATTCAACTTGAACTCCATCGACAAATGCGAGATTTGCGAGAGATTGCTTCTTGTCCTCCCTCAGAGTTTACTGCGCTTCTCAAATCACTAAGAGAACGTGCTGAATCTGAGCCTGCAATCCCATTGTCTTAATCCACAAATTGATACCGCAGCCGGTGCTATGGAGTTCAGAAGACTAGACAAACTGCTTTGTTGAGGTGACACTGCCATTGGTGCTCTCTACAGCCTTGACTCCTTCAGTGATTAAGTGTGTTCTTAGGGACTTGTTAAAGAGACAGTGTTTTTCTTACTGGATAGGATCCTCATCGGAGTCCATGACAAATAAGGCGTCGTCGTAGTTTTCTAGTCCGCCGTCTTCAATATCAGGTGTTAACCAAGACTCATCGTCTCGTTTAAGATGATAGGCAACACAACAGGAATAAATGTAGTCTGGGAGCGTCCCTTCGCTGATGCTAATGATACCACGCAAAGGTATGTTGTCTGAGAATTGTTTTTTGAACAACTGAAAAACACCGCTCAGAAATGTTACTGCATAGTTGAAGTGTTCTTCCTGAACGAATCCATCAATATGAGTCTTGCTTACAAAATGTTCTAATCCTGTCCTGTCCTGAAATTTTGCTCTTAAAGTTTCGGGAAAATCTTTTGCATCATCGTTCTGTGGTTTTAGGTGCTCAGGAATCATAGAGTCCAATAACCGGCAACCATACATTTCGACAAATTTTGAATCTAACAAATTTCGCAACTCCCTTGGAAGTAGTTGCTCATTGGGCGAGGACTTAAAGTCCTTCCAATACGGTGTCATTTTACTATTCATATACATCTCTCCAGACACCTCCTTAGGGTATGCCAAGATATTTCCTTCCCGTTTGAATGGCCTGCTGAATGCAAACTGCTTGTTATTTCTGCTCAGTAAAAGTGTTGCCTACACAGTTCTCTTCAACCGGATTGGTTTGCTAACAGGGCTGCTTCTACAAGTTTTCTTTAACTCTGATGCTGGCAACAATTCTTGCACTTTGTAAGAATTGTTGGAAATTTCCAAGATCAAGCCCACCACATTCCAGTTCATTACTAAACCAATCACCTTGTATTGAGACAAAATGAGTTTTTCCATCAACAAGATGCAGAAGTAGCGCACGATTATCGAGATTCGCTAGGTCTCTCTTACTGCTGCTTTTCCATTCAATGTTTTGAATCTCGGTATACCGAATAAACACGTCTTCATAGGGAAGATGAATTCCCAAACCGGTGATTAGAATACCGTCAACATCGTCAGGCCGATTTCGGTAAATTCCAATGCACTCTTCGTCCGGTAAAGTCAAAAATAGACTTTCCAGATCTGAGGGTATTTTTTGTGGAAGGAATTGAAAGTGAGGAGTGATATTGCCCCCGAAGCATTCTTCAGCTCTTTTTCTGATCGAAATTGGCATTGCTATTCTCTTCTTGCTAATCCAAGGGTATTTTGATGTTTATGGTGTAAAAAGGCTTACCAGCGTCAAGTCAGGGACCGTTGAACTGTACTGTTGCATTATATTTGTTTTTGAACAAATCACCATTCAAAAAACGAAGCAATTTTGTGTTATCGGATCCACCAGTAATCTCAAGCACGTTAGCTCCACCTCTCCGAGCCTGTAGGATTAGTGCATTCATCCCCTTAATCAGTGAGCCGCTTTCTGATGGATTCGCGATGCTACCTATGATTGCGAGTGCGCGGTTGCCAGTTGAGCCATGCCATGGAAGCTCTACGGAATCAACCAGCTTCTGTGTCAGTGTTTTTTTTGCACTGCGAATTTTACTCCACGTCAAAGAAAGGACCGGAGAAAACGCGTGATATGCGCAGATATCCTTCATTCTTCCTTGTCCTACGAGGCTTTATGGAATTATCGTATCCGGTTGCTGTTGATTAGTGCGATTAAATGTGGCACCGCTTTCAGTATCACTCATTTCTTGAAAGCAAAGTAGCTTGGATCTGAATACCCCATAAGATAGCGTCAATGTGCGGCTCTGTGTCCCGTTTAGGAGCGAAGGAAATGATGGGAGAATGAATTATCCGGTCTTTTTTCAGGTATGCTTACTAAGTTTAGCGAGTGAAGAGCCCCGCGAAGCCTTTTTAGAGGAATCTATGGAGAGCAGCTATTCATCAGCTCCGGCATTGACAGCACGAGATAGCGGATCTACCAATTCGAATTATTGCAGACTCGCGGGAAATGGCTGAGAATCAAGTAAAAATTGCAACAGACGCGGCTCAAGATGATTCTTTCTTGCATTTGCAAACGTCTTCTCCTAACCCCACTTCTATGTTCAGCGGTTTTAGACATGAAGTGCAAAGACGGGGGTCTAATTGATACTGCTCCCAGTGAATTCGCTCACCGTTGACAACGACATAGTATTCAGTGCTGTCTGCTATCAACAGGATCTTTCTGTTGCCGATTTCATCAACGCTAAACCGAGGAGAAGATGTTTGGCTCACAGCAACGATTTCAATTTCCTCTCCTTTTTTCAGGCGATAGAACCCAGCCCAAGGGTCAACCTGCAGTGATATGGGCTGGTCGTCACCGTCGCTTTGGTTACTAAATACGATTGAAACCGTGGTCATTGTCTTGCTTCCTTCTAACGCAGTTTATCAACTGAATTAAACTCGTCTACAGTACGGCCGGGATGAGGTCCTTGTCCCCTCAGATATGCGGCCCTCGCTTTGTTGAATGCACCTTGACCGGATCCGGCAGATCTTTCTCCAACTTTAGCATAATAGTCAGCAAGCCTCAGTCGTTGCCTCTCGGGAAGAGCACATGCAGGCTTTTGTTTCGCCCAAATTTGCTTTACTATCGCTTGCTCTTCCAGGGAAAGGTCTCCTATGGATAGTATTGCTCGCCCTGTCTCCAATTCGGGAGCCATAACCATAATCCCAACGTTTGCAACCGTTCCAAGCATTTGAGCTTCCACTGTGGAAAGTGCATCCGAAATGGGTGTTAGAAAATGCCAAGCTGCATTTTCAATTGGAGTTAATTCCCTCATCGAAGAAGGACCAGGCACGTAAGGCGTTCCCCCATAAGGTGCCGCATTCAAATATTCATCCGTTACAAGCAGTCCGTCCTGTTAATCGGATTATTCCCGGCATAACCATACAAATTGAGTCCTGAACTCTCTCCCAGCGGATCTCCGCTCAGCCAGCGGCCGAGGCTTGGATTGTACTGGCGGAACCAGGTCAATGCGAGATTCATGCGTGAGTGCTCATAGATTCCTGTAAATCCAAAGGCGGGCTTGAATGTGCCTGACAGTACAGACTTGTTTCCGTATGGGTCGAATCCAAATGCAGCTAGCACATTGCCACTACCATCGGTGACTTCGCGCACTGAACCGAGATGATCGAATGCGTAAAAATAATTCGAACCTGAAGCAGCTTGTCCTATTCCACAGAAGCGGCTTACTACGGCATTGCTGCTATCACGTTCTTCGCAGCGTTCAGAACCGCACCAGACAAAATTCTTTGTCGCATTGCCGCTATAGCTCGGCGTGCTGCCGTTTTCCTGAATCTGAACGCACCTGTCCATCGGATCATACGCAAACTGCGTGTTATTGCCTGTTCCTGGATAGGTAATTTGGATGAGTCGATCCTCCGCATCCCGGCGTATGCATCGGTTCCGTCGTCCAGCAAATTGCCTTTTTCGTACTGCTGGCGCTGTTGTAGGAAAGGCGCCCAAGAAAGAGCAGTCAGGAGTAGCCATCTAGCTCTTTGTCGTCGCTTTTGAAAGCACAAGACGCCGAAATGTGAGAAACAGTAACACTGTATTTAGAAGCACTTGAGGAATGGACACAACTAGCGAACAGATAGATTCAGCCGATGAATAGTCGCTGAGTGTTATTGCATATGCGATCAATCCTAAACCGAAAAGAGCTGGAGATGTCAGTTCAAGCCAACGACGTTGAAGTAAAAAGCGAAGGAAAAGTAGTACTGACAGAATCATGAGTGGGTTGATGAGTCCATTTGTCATTGCCTCAACGCCTGAAGGTGTTGGTTCAAACTCTGGTTTCTCAATCAGATCTTTTAGGTCCGATTTGATTTCGAATGAGAGAATTATGAGAATCATGGAAAAATAGCAGCTTTCAATGAAATCCATGACTTTGGCTACAATTCGTTCTCTCATTATTGTTCTCCTTGTGCCTGAAACCCAGTATGAAAGGCGTATCAGAAGTTCACGTCTACAGGTAACAGATTTACCCGATAGCCTTGTGGTCTAGTGAGACCAGTTGCACCGAATCCAGCTCCTAGAGCGTTACCTGCTCTTGTTACGAGCTCCGAAAATTTCTTGCGTTGGTTTTCTTTCGGGTCAAAGTCATAGAAATCATGTCCTGACAAGGTTCCTTTAAATTGTACATTGCCATCAGCAGTCACTGTCACTGTTCCACTGAAGTTAAGAGTGAAGGTTCCATATGAGCCATAATTTGCAGCACTCTTTTTTGCCTTAACCAACGCCTTGGTGCTAAAAGTCTTGCTATAAGGTTTTCTGCTTGCTGCGTTTTGTGACTTAGCACAATCGATCCATTGATTCATACTCGGAAATATCTTTGGATCGAAGGTATTACCCCATCCCGTGTCGCTGAGTGGCACGTCAACAGCACTTAGAGGATCCTGGCTGTCATTGCCGGCAGTAAGATAGAGCCAGTACGCGTATTTCAATTCCAATCCCTTAATTTTCAAAGTCTTCAATCCCAGTGGATCAACGTAACTAACAAGATCATTCCCGGAATAACCATACAAATTGAGTCCTGAACTCTCTCCCAGTGGATCTCTGCTCAGCCAGCGACCCAGGCTTGGGTTATATTGACGGAACCAAGTCAATGCGAGATTCGTGCGTGAGTGCTGATAGATTCCGGTAAATCCAAAGGCGGGCTTGAAGGTGCCTGACAGTACAGACCTGTTTCCGTATGGGTCGAATCCAAATGCAGCCAGCACATTGCCACTACTATCGGTGACTTCTCTCACTGAACCGAGATGATCGAATGCGTAAAAATAATTCGAACCTGAGGTCGCTTGTCCCATTCCACAGAAGCGGCTTACTACGGCATTGCCGTTATCACGTTCTTCGCAACGTTCAGAACCGCACCAGATAAAATTCTTTGTCGCATTGCCGCCATAGCTCGGCGTACTGCCGTTTTCCTGAATCTGAACGCATCTGTCCAACGGATCATACGAAAACTGTGTGTTATTGCCTGTTCCTGGATAGGTAATTTGGATGAGTCGATCCTCCGCATCCCAGGCGTTTGCATCGGTTCCGTCGTCCAGCAAATTGCCTTTTTCATCGTAAGAAAGGGTTTTACTGCTGGCGCTATTTTTGTCGATGCCCCGAGCAAAAAGCGAATACGAAAGATCGCTATGCAATGACACTATTTGCGGTGCAGCAATGGTACTGATGCATCTGAAGTTCAGTTACCGAAGAAGCTTTCTGCAACACCAAGATGCACGCGAAGGAGAAAAACATCAACCCTAAACTGAGTAACACTATCTGTTATCGGAGAACTTGCGATTAAATGTGGCACCGCTTTCAGTATCACTCATTTCTTGAAGGCAAAGTGGCTTGGCTGAGGTTTAGGTTCTTATTCTTGCATTGTTAGATCTTGCTGCTGTGCTGTCAATGGCGGAGCTGATGAATAGCTGCTCTCCATAGATTCCTCTAAAAAGGCTTCCCGTGGCTCTTCACTCGCTAAACTTAGTAAGCATACCTGAAAAAAAAACCGGATAATTCACTCTCCCATCATTTCCTTCGCTCCTAAACGGGACACAGAGCCGCACATTGACGCTATCTTATGGGGTATTCACCTCGCCGAGATATTCCAATAGCAGATCTGGACCGGCTTAGAGTCAAGACAATTATGTAGTTCCCGACAGCCACGGCTGCTACCGGAGGTGATTTAAGAACTTGGGAGCGGGTAATAATTGAGTCTATACTTAGGATTGTATGGGTATCTCAATCGAGCGATCTCTATTAATAATCAGAGTCTGAGGCTATAATAGTAGTCTGGCTGGCTGGAGCCCGCGTATGAACGATGTTAGCAATCGTAAAATGGAAGTGACTTTGATTCTAATTTCTTGGAGCTCGCCTTGGCTGTGGATTCTGGTTCACCCGGGGATGCTTGAAGGATTTCTCGGAATGCTCGGTTCAAGGTATGCGTTGATTGGTATGTTTGTATTCGAAACAATAGGAGCTGCTGCGATATACAGGTGGCGTAATCGTTTGTCCTGGACACTATTTTTTCTTCTTTGCGTAATTCCGTCGTTCGTTCTACCTTGGATTGGATCGTTTGTGAAGGGAACAATGTGACCCTAGAAAATTGTGCATTGAAACCTAGTAAGCATTATTTGCCGCACATTGATGAATCGGGGCTAAAGTTGAAGCCATCAAACTTACCTACATAAGTTCCAAGTCGATCATTCTCAGTCAACGCTCGATTGTCCTTAGTCCCGCCGATGTACCTTCGCACTTCCCCATTGGGGGCTAATATATAGGATGTTACCCCCCAGTTATTTGCTTGCTGAAGGTCTTCGATTGAAAAGACCCCGGACCCCATCCCATTTATTGTTGGATGGCTGTGCCAAACTGATACTGGACTACTGATGCCTTGCCTTGACCAGAGATTTCCGATTGCGTTGGGGAAGTTTGTCCAGCTCGATGGATTTTTCCGTGTAATTTCCGTAGTTTCGAAGACTGGAGTTGCTATCCATCCCATACTGCCAGTCACATACGCCAGATCGGAATTGCCGTATCCGACTGCACCACCAAACTCTGACCCGGTTGTTCCGTTTCCGATTTGTCCCGCATCGCCTATCACAGTTTGCATTTGGCGAATGATCATGCTTAGGTCAGGACTCAGGTTGCATTTGCATTCAAGTCCCAAAGAATCAACCATGTTAATCGGATTATTCCCGGAATAACCATACAAATTTAGACCTGCACTTTCGCCCAGAGGATCTCTGCTCAGCCAGCGGCCGAGGCTTGGGTTGTATTGGCGGAACCAGGTCAAAGCCAGATTTGTGCGTGAGTGCTGATAGATTCCGGTAAATCCAAAGGCGGGCTTGAATGTGCCTGACAGTACAGACTTGTTTCCGTATGGGTCGAATCCAAATACAGCTAGCACATTGCCACTACTGTCGGTGACTTCTCGCACTGAACCGAGATGATCGAATGCGTAAAAATAATTCGAACCTGAGGTCGCTTGCCCCAGTCCACAGAAGCGGCTTACTACGGCATTGCTGCTATCGCGTTCTTCGCAGCGTTCAGAACCGCACCAGATAAAATTCTTTGTCGCAATGCCGCTATAGCTCGGCGTACTGCCGTTTTCCTGAATCTGAACGCACCTGTCCATCGGATCATACGCAAACTGCGTGTTATTGCCTGTTCCTGCATAGGTAATTTGGATGAGTCGATCCTCAGCATCCCAGGCGTAAGCATTGGTTCCGTCGTCCAGCAAATTGCCTTTTTCGTCGTAGGAAAGGGTTTCACTGCTGGCGCTATTTTTGTCGACTGCAGGAAAGGCGCCCAAAGAAATATCCTGAGCAGTCAGAAGTAGCCATCTAGCTCTTTGTCGTCGCTTTTGAAAGCACAAGACGCCTGAATGTGAGAAACAGAAACATTGTATTTGGGAGTAATAGGGGAATGGACACAACTAACGAACAGATGGTTGTGAGTGCGACGAATGCGTCACGCATTTCGCATCGTTCTGTTCCGCAGCGGTTAAATTGCTGTTTTAAGGTGCCACTGCCGTTGGTGCTCTCAACCACTGCGGCTTGAAGCGATTGACATTCAAATTGAATTCAAGAAAGAGCTATGTCTTCCTTATTCCATATCATTTAATCCCTCACACAATATTTCGGAATGTTGCCAATCACAATCGTTTTCGTCTGTCCACCAAGGCTTTACAGCTACGATGCCACGAGCGGTTGAGTTTGGGAAGAAGGCAGGTTTTGATGGATGATCGATCCCTTGCATCAGCTATGCAATTATTGCTGGTCTTGCAAGTTCGGCTCCTTCAGCGAGATTACAACAGATTGATCAGAGACATTCTCTGTGACTGGCAAAGTTGTGCTTGGCGCCTGCTTCCATTCCGCCACCTTAAGTGATTTCGAAACTGTTCCAGTATTGTTTCTGCCTTCCCGCAGCAATATGACTAGTGGTCCGATCCCTGCACAAATGAGAAGAAAGGGAAAACAGCAATCCAGAGCCAGAAGGTTTGTTGAACCAGTTCATCCAGTAACGGAGGTGGCTGCTTTCCTTTACTTAAGTACTGCATTTCCACTTCATGATATAGCGGAAGGATTTGTTGCTGCGGTCCCTGATACAGGCTTGGCCTAATAAAAATTATGAAAACGACGAATGTGCCAATAAGAAGTCCCCCAACTGCTGAAATGCAAATTCTGCGCTTCAGCGAGCTGGAATTGCTAGAAGATGAACAGGTCCATGTCATTATCTATAAGTTTCCTGAAATTAGTTCCTCGGCGTGTTTCATTATGATCATCATACACTTTCTTCTTAGTCACAACCGCATTTTGAATAGCCTGACCCGCCCTTAAGAGCTGCGCCAGGATCCAACGCATGCCATGCACCAACTTCAATGTCTGCTCCTCCTCGTCTGTTGAGGATGTCCCAATAACCTCGTGAGAATGTAGCAGCAGATCTGGCCCCGATCCTGTTTAAGGCAGCAAGGGATTCTTGAGGGGGTGCCGGACCATAAAACGCTGCCGCTGGTGCCACCCTAATCACGTAAGCAAGAGTATGCCAGCCAACACCGACTGCCTTTAACGTGCCTAGGGCTGGGAAGTTCCCATGTCCATAAACGCTGTCCCACGATTGCGCACTATAACCGGCAAGAAAGTTTGTAAACTGATATGCATCAAGTCGCTGTCCATTAATACAATATGTGTCACTCTTAGTTTCGCCGTGGTATCCATAGTCTCTATTGATCAAGCTGTTGTTTGCAATATTTCCCAAGCCTTGAAATGAGTGTCAGCGGCGATCAAAAGCGCAAGAATATGCCGAGCAGAAAACTTTTCGCAACAATGGATAGCTGGCGAATATAATTCGGCAGCGTAGAGTTGCGTTTCCTGAGAAATTTAGTTGACCTGAAAAGAAGTGGTCCGAACGGCAACTCGAACCTCAATATGCTTCGCTGAATTTCAGAAGCTGGGTGATCACCCCCGACTCAAGCGCATATGTCCAGCTTTTCTAGTTAATATACGCTGAACTTCGGATATCGATTAACAAACTGTACTGCTGCAGAACCCAAATGGTTCTGTGGAATTTGATCTATTACGACGCGCACCGTCGGTAGTGCGGTGACTAAACCTCTAGAGGCATCGCCTCGGAAGCCCTACTCTGTTCTCAATCATTCCTGTAGAATAAGGTCTGACGCTGGAGACGGCTTTCAGGATCCCGCTTAAGCCTAGCTTCAATTGTCGGCGCTGTGTCGCACTTCGGGAAGAAGGAAATGATGTGTGGAGAGTTCTTTGTTTGGACCTTACAAGATCTATCCTGTGTCTACCAATTTTCCGGTTGTCCACGGGAGAGCCTCTCAAGATTCTTGAACTTCAACGACGCCGCACCATCTGGCGATATTTCGGCTTTGAGTTGATCAAGGATATCTGAAGCATCTTTTTTCTTGCTTATTGCAATTCTTCTTGCACTAGCCCAGAAAGCCCTGTCGACCACTTTCTCTACGCCACAGGTCGCCGCTTCCTGCCTCAGTCGAATTTTGTTTAGAATCAGACCAACTAGAAGCAAATCTCTGTTTGACTGGCCCGCCAAAGTCGTTGATATTTTTCCATCCAACACCGAATCACTGATGTCAGATGCCGCCAAAGCAACTATTTGATTTACTTTGGAAAGACAAGTTTGCAGAGACTTTGCTTCCTTTATATCAGGCGGGCTCGCCGCAATTGATGATGGGCAGAGAAAGAAACACAAAGTGAGGAAAAGAATTTTTCTCATGGTACTACCTTCAGTATTCCTTTGAATCCAGTTTGACCCTTGTAGGCGTAGGGGCTCGTATTATTTATTATCCCTTTGATTATGTTGAATGCCGCACTGCTAGGATATTGTGGGTTAGCCACAGGTTGCCCATTAGTGCCACGCATTGTCTCCGGTTGATCTGATCTTACAGTGACACATCCGTCGGACCTCGACCCAGTATGCAAGTTAAATTCACCCCGTTTCAGGACGTTTCCTCGCCTATCCTTCATTGAGTTATATCTATAACCGGGCAATCCGCCGCCTCCTTTCGGTCCATACAAGCTAAACCACCTTGTTTCGGGGAAATCATGTTAACTCTCATCACAAGCAACACTGCGGTTGTCACTTTACGCAATTTGTTGAACTGGGACCATTCCTACGTTAAGGAGGTACACTTTGGAAACTCTCAATACGAGACTGAAAAAACAAATTCCAGGGCAGGTTCGACAATATCTGGAGAGTCCACAATACTTCGAATTCTCATAGCACTTCCAGAAGAAGAATATGCACTAGAGCTTATCGCGTTTCATGTTGAGTGGTGCTCATTTTCTGCGCGTCAGGGCTTACACATTTCAGATCGCGCTCTCATTCAGAGGCGGTTAACAGAGGTAGATTTCGGCGCAATCTCGGTAAAGTCTGGGTGTTTAGCATACCAAAAGGTCGAATTAGAGGCCGCGGGAGCAGACCAGTACTATGGTAATCAAAATCTCTTCGATGCTAATGGCGAGTTATTAGAACCCTACAACCTGGATTGGAAAGTTCTATTGGACGACGCTTTTCGAAGTCGTTAAGATATACAAATGGCAATGGTTTGAAGATCGCCTTCGGTTCATTCGGTACAAACCAAGAGAAATCACTCGAACCTTGATTTATTTGCTTAAAGTGCGTGTGTGTCGTCGATTTTAATTATGTCAGAAGAACCTATTCACCAGCAGTAGTGGCACAACATTTGGCACAGTAGGAGCTGTTGGAAGGGCAACGGAGTGGCATGGGTAGATATTAACATGCGCTAATAGTGGCTCTAGAAGCCGCTGTCACTGATTGGAGAAGATTTGTGATACCACTCTAAGATTCTGAAAATTAGAGTCAGAAAAAGCTCAACTGGAGCTCATAAAACCCGCTTGGCAACCCGGTTTTATGAGGTCGCCTTAATGCTCCTACGTGTTTCCCGCACTTAAGTCGAAAGCTCTGAAAACTTTTGTGTCGACAAGCCTATTTCACCGGTATATAGTCGAATTGTTAAAGAAAAAGTTTGTCGAATGATAAACCGAAAGCCGACCCCAGGAAGAGTCGGCCTTGCCTTGGGCAAGGATTGGAGGGCGTTACAATGACAGAGAAGTTTGCGGGAGACGCGAGTCTCAGCAAAAATGCTGCTGCAGATTCAGAGAAGGAAGCTCTGATCAACAAGTTAGCAAAGGAAATGATTGGTGGAGACCAGACTATTGGAGCTGTTGCTGCTCCTAACAGCCTGATTGGCAAATATGGTTTGGCTACGTTAAAGGGGCTGGAGAATGTTCCAGCAGGTGTTGTTCATGCTGTTAAGGACAACATTGATCATCCTATGAAAGCCCTGGAAACGGTTGCAAGTGCTGCCGCTATGGGAATCGTTCTGAAGACGGTTTTGCCGGAAACTGGTTCAGCTGGAAAAATTGCTGGTGTCGCCCTTGGTGCCTACTTTACTTATAAATCTGCAGAGCCTGTCATCAACACTTATAAGTTTGTCGGACATGCAAAAACGATGGATGACATCAATCTCGCAGGCAGAAACCTCGGCGACATCGGAGGGTCTTTCATTGTCAATTCTGCAATTGCAGGTGCTGGCTACAAGCTAGGTGCTGCAGGGGCAGAGCGCGTTCTTCTTTCGGAAAGAATGGATGGTTTTGCAAACGCAAAACAAGCATTTTGGGATGGTATAGCAAAGAAAGGTAACCAGTTTACTGATGCCATCGGCGTGACTACTCCATCTGAATCATTGCGAACAGCACAGTCATTGAATTTTACTCCTAGAACAGGAACGGAAAGATTCTATGGTTCAGAGCGTGGAGCCGCTCCTCTGGGTGCCACCAAAACAGCTGAACCTGTTGATCCAAATGCTGCGATGGATGTGACTATTCAACTGAAGTCCAAAGGAACTGATCTCTCCATGGACAGAACTTTGAAGAGAATTGCTTTGGGAAGGCAGTCTCCGCTAAGTGACACGCAGTTTTTAGAAAAATTCGGTGCGACCGAAGAATCACTGGTAGAAGTGAAGAAGTTCGCTACACAGCACGGACTGAATGTTTCTGAGGCTGATTTGCGTTCAGGTCGCGTAGTATTGAGTGGAAGAACCGCTAACTTTAGTGACGCTTTTCAGACCAAGTTAGAAAATTTCGATGTTAATGGAATGTCGTTCAGAGGGCGTGAGGGAAGTCTCTTTGTGCCGAATTCTCTCAGTGGCCATATCGAAGGAATCTACGGCATGGACACAAGACCCCAGGCAAATTTCTATTCAAAGGTTCTGGGTCCTGCTGAAAGCCCAAGCACTGTAAGACCAAATTCACTCGTTCAGCCCAGAGGTCCCGAGGCTCCACCAGCTGGCGATGCTGGTAATCCGCCGCCGGTTGAACCCAAGAAAGCATCTGGTTACATGCCCAACGAAGTAGCTGAGGCATACGAGTTTCCAAAAGGCACCACTGGTAAAGGGCAAGGTGTGGCTGTCATCGAAATGGGTGGTGGCATTGACTTGAAAAATGAAGCTGCGTACTACAAAGCTCATGGCTTGCCAATGCCAGATATCAAAGTTATAAGTGTCAACGGTGCCAAAACAAACGTGGGTCGCGAACCTGGTGCTGATGGTGAAGTGGCGCTTGACTCGCAAGTAATCGGAGCTGCTGCGCCCAACGCTAAGCAAGCCGTTATATTTGCGCCAAACAGTGACAGAGGTTTCATCGACGCTGTAACGCGAGCTACTTTCCCTGAGAAAGGAGAGAACCCGAACCAGGCAATAAGCATAAGTTGGGGCGCACCAATGGAATCTTGGACCGACCAGGGAAAACGTGGCATGAACCTGGCTTTCAAGAAAGCTGCATTGAAGGGGCTGTCTGTATTTGCTGCCTCGGGTGATGACGGCGCAAGAGATGCTTCGCCAAGTCGCACTTTCCAGGTTGATTATCCGGCGGCAGATCCCTATGTCACCGGTACTGGTGGCACTCGCTTGACGATTCAAAATGGCAAGCGACTTGGAGAGGTTGCCTGGAACAATGGTGAAGGGCGCGGCGCCGGTGGTGGTGGCGTAAGTCCTGATGCTGTTCCCGATTATCAAACTGGTTTGAAGATTCCAGAGAATGCCAATAAAACTGGCGTGCCAGGGCGTGGTGTTCCAGACATTTCTGGTAATGCCGACCCTGTTACCGGTTACCGAATAAGAGTCGGTGGCAGCGAACAAATCATTGGTGGAACCTCGGCAGTTGCGCCGCTCTACTCAGCGCTAGCTGTCAGGCTGAATGAAGGCTTGGGTGGAACACGTCAGGTCGGCTTTATGAATCCTTTCTTGTACAAAAATGGAATGGCTGGTACTGCTCCATTTTTCAATGACATTACATCTGGTACCAACAATGGCTATAACACCAACTCCGGTTGGGATGCTGTCACAGGTTGGGGCTCTGTAAATGGCGAGAAGTTGCTTGCAGCATACAAAGGAGAAGGTCAGTCATTCGCTACCAGAATCACTAACCTTCTTCCACCTGAACTAAAAACCGGTTCCGATATCCGTTTCCTTCCAATGAACGTGAAAGCTCCGGAAGAACAGAAAAAGAAAGGTGCTTAGTTACGCCTGCTCAGGATTCGCCTGCTCAGGATTCGCCTGCTCAGGATTCGTCTGCACAGGATTCGCCTGCTGGACTGATATGGTTTAGTCTGATTAGTTCATTTCGTCATGTTCAACGACCTGACGAACTTGATCGCGTGCATTGTCACCATCAGCAATCAGCACACCTTTGCTGTTATATATCTTGAAAGCAGGTAGAGAATGAATCTTGTATTTTTGAGCAAGAGGTGACTCCCAATCAATGCCTTCTGCATTTTTGCGATTAACATCGTAAGACCTGACTACAATATCGGGTCTGAATTCATGCAGCTTTTCCATAAGTGGGCGCATAGATTGACAGGCACCGCAGCCGGGGCTGGTAAATTCGATTACCGTGTACTTGCCATAAACGATGTCCGATTGGACGTTAAGCTCTTGCCCTGGGTCGTCCTTGTTAACATCGACAAATCCCTCTGCCTTGTTATTGCGCTGCTGACCGGCGGGAATTTCATCGCTCAGGTTGCCCCGCGAGCAAGCGCTTAGTCCCATGCAGGTTACCAAACATAAAGTGATAAATCTGATTAACCCGTCTCTCTTGCCAGTCATGAATGCAACCTCGTTATTTCTTTCCAGTTGCAGAAAGGAGTGCGTCCAGGTTATCTTTTGCGTCCTTGTAGTTAGGGTTTAGTTTTATGGCTTCCCTATACTCAGCCTCTGCAAGATCCAACCTACCCACTTTTGCCAACGCTACGCCGAGATTGTTATGAGCTTTCGCATTTTCGGGCGAAGATTTTAGCGCTGCCTGATAATGTGCTACTGCTTGATTGATTTCGCCCCTCTGTTGAAACAGAATGCCCAAATTGTAGTGCGCATCGGCATTTGTGGGGTCTATTTTAAGAGCCGTTTTGTATTCTTCGAAGGCCTTCGCGAAATTGCCCTGGTTGAAATACGTGATGCCCAGACTTATGTGCGCGTGTGCATACCCCAGGTTGCGTTGAGCTTCGGCGCAGTTAGGGTCTAATTTGAGAGCCGTTCCAAATGCAGCTACCGAATCTGCAACCCTGCCAACCGATTGATAAGCAACACCCAGGTTGTTGTAAGCTTCCACATAACGCGGGTTGTCCGCAATTGCTTGCTGATATTGGCTTATAGCGTTTGTCGTGTCTTTCTGCTCTTGGAAAATTCTGCCGAGGCTGTAGTGAGCGTCAGCGTTATGAGGTTCGATTTTTAGAGCTTTTTGCAAGCATTCGATTGCCTTCTCTCTTTTGTTGAGTCGGTCGTAAGCAAGGCCCAGGTGATAGATGTAAACAACGTTCTTGCCATCAAGGTGAGTAGCCTCCTCAAGATATTTCTCGGCTTCTTTAAAGTTGTTCTGGTCGAAAAAGCTCATGCCCAGGTTGTACTTTGGCTCAGCATATTTTGGGTCTGCGCTTTGTGCCAGTTTGAATTCATTGCTAGCGAGGTCAAACTTCTTCTGCTTCTGATAAATCTTTCCGAGCAGATTGTGAGCAGGTGCATAGCGGGCATTGGTCGACAAAATTCCTGACATGCAGCTGGCTGCGGCTCCGAGGCGACCCTGCTCAAACGCTTCCTCTCCTTCACGAAACTGATGCTCAAGGCTGCTTGCGTAGGCTGAAATGTTGCATGCACCTTGCGTGAGCAAAATGCACAGTACAAGTTGAGTTAAATGGACTTTGCCCATGTTCGTCTCTTTCGAAGGATGATAACAATGATACCGAAAGTTAACGTTCTACTGCAAACTGTATCAGCGCTGACCCCGCCGGAGCACGCAATTGCGGCTTCTCGCAGTCAGTGCCGGAACTCTAAGTAGATTAATTGTGACCGGATAGGGTACAAGGGGCTGGGCCCCGGGAAAAATAAATTAGCCTTACTATACTGAGAAAATGACAAATAAAACCAATTCGAAATTACTGTTTTCGATGACGACTGTTCTAGCTCTAAGCACAGTTTTCATCGCTCAAACCGATGCAAGAAGTTCTGGGAAAGTCGCCAATGAAAGTACCTGCAAGTCTTGCGTTTCTCAAGCGGCGAGTTTATTTGCTTCAAATCAACTTGAAGATGCCGCAAAACTTTTGAGACAAAACTCAGCGGCTTGTCCAAAAAATTCTCAATTGCATTTGTTGCTTTCCACAATTTTGATCAGATTGGGAAAAAATTCAATGGCAGAAGCCGAGAACGAAGCATCTCTCGCTTGCCTCGCCCAGCCAGATTCTCAGGCTGCTCATTTGCAATATGCCAACACTTTACTATTGCAAGAAAAATATGCTCAAGCTTGTACCGAGTTCGAATCAGTAACCAATCTCAATCCTGCAAGTTATGAATCATGGTCAGCACTTGGAGATTTATACAAGCGTTTGCATCGTGATGAGGAGGCTAAATCAGCCGTTGAAAAGGCGTCTGTTTTGGAACCAGCAACTCAGGCAATAAGACTGTCTGTAGTTCAGAACCTGAAAAAACAGGGGCGTATTTCCCAGGCACGAAAAGAACTTAAGAAGCTGATGCAAGCAGCTGATGGGGTTCCTGAAGTATTGCAATCGCTTGCCAGCGAAGCCATCGCAATTGGTGCCTTTGATGATGCAATTAATGCCAGTGAAACAGTCATCAAAGCTTACCCTAATTCAATTGGTCCGATGAACTGTTTACTCATTGCTCAATTTATGAAGCATCAGTATAAGTCTGCCGAAGCCACGGCGGACAAAATTCTTGAGAAGGAAAAAAACTCAGATGCGCTCGCTCTTAGAGGGCTATCTAAGTTATATATCGGTAAAAGTTCGGAAGCTTTAAGTGACATCGAAAGTGCAAGCAAGATCAATGCGACATCAGGTTTTGTGATGTTTGCAAATGGAATTCTAAAAGTTCAAAAAGGTGATTTTGAAGCTGCCACAGAAACGCTTGATGGTGCCACCGGGGCTGACACCAGAGGAGCACAGGCTGATAAAATTCCTCAAGCGTTGGCACATCTTGCTCTGGCTCAGATTCATCGCAAAGAAGGATTGTTAACTGAGTCGATAAATGAAGCACGAGCCGCTGGTGCTGACAAAAGATTTCAGTCTGCAGCCCTTGGAATTGAGGCACGCGCGTTGTTGCTAGACCAGAGTCGCGCTGACGCTCTCACCGCTGCCATCAAATGCGCAAGCGACTCCATCAGTGCCGATGCTGATGAACCCAACGCTAATCTAGCCCAAGCATTTTGCGATTTGAAAGCGGGCAACTTTGAGAGTGCTAGAAAATTCACCAACAAAGCTTCTTCGGCCGCACCTAACGACTCTGAATTGAAGTTAGCTCAGGCAAAATTAGCTAGTCATGATGGCAACACATCTCTTGAGAAGCAAGAACTCGAAGCAGGACTCAAAACAGCTGAGAATGACCCTGAACTTTTGTACGAGTTGGGCAGCTTATTTTTGAGGGAAAACAAAGCGGCTGAAGCCTTGCCAATATTGAAGCAAGCCGTTGATAAACGTGTGCGAGGTCCAGAATTGTGTTTTGCACTTGCTGAGGCGTGTGAGAAAACAGGTGATTCGGCATCGTCTCTGAAGTACTATAAACAAAGTTTGTCTCAGGGCTTATCTGGTGACAACTCAAAACAAGCAAAGGATGCCATAACACGGTTGGAGTCTGCTAAATGACGCTTGACGATGATTCATCTGAGATAACCGACGATCGATTTGAGAAAATCGTTCTTTCTCAAGTCGGTCGCATTCTTCCAAATCGATATCGAATTGATCAATTGCTTGGCAAGAATGTAAATGATGCAATATTCCTTGCTGCAAACGAACAAAAAGAGTCCGTTGTCACTATTCGTGTATTTAGAACGATAGTGTTAGACGAAAATGACTATCAGTACAAAAGATTCAAGCAAGAAGTGAAGCGACTGATGGGCTTGAACCATCGCAACATTTCTCGTGTTCTTGATCATGGTCTTCTTAAAGAGGGTCTACCGTATATAGTGCTAGAGAATATATATGGTCCAAACCTTGCTGAAATTCTTGTTCAGCAAAACAGACTTGATGCTTTTCAAACTGGTGCGGTTTTTGGGCAGCTGAGCAAAGGCGTTCAATACGCGCATGAGCAGGGTATTCTCCACGAAACACTGAAGCCCAGCCGAATCATTATTGCGCAAACAGGGGAAGATGAGTACACGGTCAAAGTTGCTGGCTTCGGCTTGATGTCTCTGTATAACAAGCTTGGTATCAATCTCCGGACACCGCAATCGAAAGCCGAGTTTATCGGTTCAGCTGCGTACATGAGCCCTGAGCAATGCTATGAGGGCTCTGACGTTGATATAAGATCTGACGTCTATTCGATCGGTTGCATGATGTACGAAGCGCTCAGTGGACAGGTACCATTCCTTGGCGCCAGCAAAGAAGCTGTGATGAAAATGCATCTGGAATCTGAGCCTACGCCAATTCCAGTGGTCAGAAAAGACCTCAAGGAATTCCCAAAGCGCTTGCTTGCCATCATTGACAAATGCATGCACAAAGATCCGACACAGCGATATCAGTTCGTGTCTGATTTGCAGTCAGATATCGAGAAAGATATCGACCCTGAGGAACGCGAAAGACGAACCATCATTCCTGTGGGCTTGCAAAAGGCAGAGCAGAGAGTCAAAGAGAGTAAAGAGTCTCCGGTTCGTTTGATTACAACCATTTCTATTGTTGCTGTGGCATTATTTGCTCTTCTATTTGGTGGCAGCTACGTAGTAAATTTGACTAGCCGAATGGCTGACAATGGCATTTTGCAAGCAAGAATTGATTCTGCCAAGAAAGCCTTCGCTGAAGGAAAAATTGAAGAGGCTACTGAGAGCTATGACGCTGCTGTAAAAGAGGCGAGAAAATTTCCGAAGCCTGACATAAGACTGGCCCGAGCCTTGAATGAAATTTCGTACTTCAATATTACTCGAGGGCTTTATTCACCGGCCATAACAGATTTGCGCGAAGCAAAAGAGATTGAAGAGGGTGCAAAAGCAAAAGATGAGGAAGTTAATGCCACCACATTTGAACTTCTTTCAAGAGCAGAGCTTGTCGCTGGGCGCAATCGCGAAGCTGAAATACATGCTAAAAATTCCATCGAAATTGCAGAACGAATTAGTGGCGAGTCCACTGAGCGCTTGTACCGTTCATACATTCAATTGTTCAAAGTTCAATACAGTGCAAATCAACTAAAAGAAGCCCAGACTACTTTAGATAAGATCAAGGCTTCCTTTGCTCACTCCAATGTGATTTTGCCTATCGATGTAATTACTGGTGAGAAGCAAGCCGAGGCACTGCTCTTGCAGGCTGCAGGTAACTATGCTCAGGCAGAGTCAATCTTGCAAGAAGTTTTGGGCAGCCGCCAAGAAAAGCTTGGACCTGCCGCGTTGCCATCAATTGAGACTATGGTCGCACTCGGTAAACTCTATTACCTGCAACACAAAGCTGATAAGGCAACGAAAATATTCAAAACAGCTCTTGAGGCACGGAAGAAGGCACTCGGCGAGAAGGCACCTGCCGTTTTGGAAGTGAATTACTTAATTGCTCAGGTTTATGACGCTGCAAAAAACACAAAGGAAGCAGAGTCGTATTATCGATCATCGCTTGAGATGGCAGAAAATGATTTCGGCAAAGGCAATGTTGAAACCTTGCCTTACATCGTTTCGCTTGCCAAATTCTTGAGAGACCACAAACAGATTTCGGCTGCGCAAGTGTACGAAACTGAAGCGAAGGAAATTCAGCATCCGGAAAGAGTTCCTCTCTACGCTAAAGAAAAGAAACTTACAGAAAAGGAGCAATCTCGCTGATTGCTCCTTCGTCTGTTCAATAGATTCGATTATCCGTAGAAAGGGTGCTTTGCACCCGATATGCTGTGCTGGCTAAACCGCTGCTGTTTCCTTTGCGGCACCAAATACGATGTCTCTCATTTCTTTGGTTTGTGCATCGAGCTCTTTCAATGCATCAAGAGAGAATGGTGTAGGCGGCTGCAATCGTTTTCTCATTTCACAAATTCTTGCGTATGATTCTTCCAGCACTGCTGGTGAAACTGATTGTAGTGCCTTAGCGATTTCGGGAACGGCTTCGACAGCGTGACAAACAAGCATCAGGTCGTTGCCCGCTTCCAGTGCCATTCTGACTGATTCGGCGCTGCCGTATTTTGTTTTGATTGCACCCATATCCATATCATCGGTGATGGTGCAACCAGTGAAGTTCCATTCTTTTCTCAGCGTGTCGTGAACCACTTTGCGAGAGAGTGAAGCTGGAAGATTCGATGGGTCAACTTTAGGATAGGAAACGTGACCCACCATTAAGAGATGCACAATCGGAAGCATCTTTCTGAATGGAACCCACTCCAGACCTTGCAGCTCTTCCAGGCTGCGGTCAACTGTTGGCAGGTGATTGTGCGGGTCTACATTTGCATGTGAATAGCCAGGGTAGTGTTTACCGCAACTGAGAATTCCTTCAGTCATCATTGCTTCAGCAAAAGCGCTAGCGTTGCGAATAACTTCATCAGAACTGGTTCCATACGTACGGTCTTTGAGAGAGTTTTCGTTCTTTTCGTCTACAAGGGTGTCAAGCACTGGGGCCAGATTCACATTGAATCCGAACAAGCGCAAGAGTTTGCCAGTCAGCATTCCATGCTTTTTGATCAAAGAGACATCACCGTGCTCGGTCAATTTCTTGGCGCTTGGTGGCTCGCTCATGAACTCTTTCAAGCGTGAGACCCGACCGCCTTCCTGGTCGATTGTGATGATGGGTTCGTGCTTGACTGAAGCACGCAATTCGTCGGTCAACTTGCGAAGTTGCTCGGGAGTTTTGATGTTGCGAGCAAACAAAATAAAGCCTGCGGGCTGAACTTTCTGGATGATGTCAGCAGTAGCTTGGTCCAGAGTTTCGCCAGGAATGCCCATGATTATGAATTCGCCACCGGTAAATTCGTGCATCTTCCGACTCCTTATGTGTTGTCAAAGAGCATCCAGGCTCACATCTGCCTGCGCTCATTATCGGAATCACATTATATAGGTAAGAGCGACTTCATTCTTCGAGCTTTTGCAATTCGTTCAGATTGTGCGGCTTCTGTTGGGCAGAGTCTGCATTTTGGAACTGCACATTGAGCCTGCCGTCGTTTTTTGAGGAGACAGAGATTATGAAGATAACAACGATACTAGGGATGGTGATTACATTGATTAGCGCGCTGCCGAGTCCGAGCAGTGCTGAGGAGGAAAAGAAGCACTTCTTCTTCAATAATCACCCGAAAATAAGACGAACGATGAAAGCCGCCGGAATAGGTGTGATGACAGGCGGCATGGCGGCTCCCCTTCTCGGGCACTCTGTAGCGACAGGAGCAGTGCTCGGGGCCGGGAAGGGAGCAGCCGTCCAATCATATAAGGACAAAAAGAAAGCGAAGGAAAAGAAGCGCCATTTTTTCTAAGCGTTGCAGGGAAGATGGAGAGGCGTTTCTCGATTGACGAATCCCATTTCTTTGCTCAAGGGGCGACCACATTGCCGGCGGTCGCCCTTTCATCTTTTTCGAGCTTCTGGCTTGGAAATAGCACGGCTACAGTAAACGTGGCAATGGTACCAAACATAACTCTCCACGGAAAAGAGATAGTGGGAATTTGTGCCAGTGCATCTATCGCCTTAAACCCACAAAGTTCGAGCACCTGATTTGGTAGTCCACTAAATATTGAAACGCAGATGAAGCCGCAAATCATTGCAATATAATTTCCCTTGTCGCAACCACGATTTTTGGTTAGCATTCCCAGCAAGAACACACCTAGAAGTGAGCCATACGTGTATCCAAAAATTCCGAGAACAATAGGAATGATGCGGGAGTCAGGATGTTCAATTACGAAGTATGCTGTTGTGCTTGCGACTAAAATCATCAATCCTGCAAATATGCATGTGAACTTTCTTGCAGCTTTTACCGCCTCTTCGCCACTGTTTCCGACATCTTTCGAATGATAGAAGTCTCGCGTGCAACTTGTAGCCAGGGCATTCAAGGCGGCACTCAAAGATCCCATAGCTGTGGCAAAAATTCCTGCTATCAGCAAACCTCTCAGACCCACAGGCATATGTTTGAGAATGAAAAATGCAAAAATCTCATTGTTCTTCTGTGGAAGCTGTGGGTCATGTGCTTGCTGAAAATACAGATGTAGCAGTATTCCAATAGTAATGAAAATGAATCCAATTGGAATGTCAGCCAGACCTGAAGTTATGAGAGAAAGCCGACTCTTCTTATAGTCGGTCGCAGTAAGCATTCGCTGCACCATGTCCTGGTCCGTACCGTGCGTGGCTAGTGTGATAAAGGTTGAACCAATCAATGCCGCATAAACTGTGTACTCTGAGCAAAGTACTTTCTGCACGTTTTCAAAGAATGAAAGTTTGCCATCTGTTCCGACTGTGAACATCTGCAAGTTTGTTTGAGGGTCATTGAAGAAATTGATTACTGATGAGGGACCTTGTGGCATTGCGAAAATTAGCACTGCAATTGCTGAGAGAGCGCCACCAAACATTACTGATGCTTGAATGAAATCTGTCCATACCACTGCTTTAATGCCGCCAACTGAGGTGTAAATTGCAGTGGTGACACTCACGAAAACAATGGAGCCGATGTATACAACCAACTGTTGTGTGGTGCTCGGAGGAGTTCCTGTTATAAGTGTGTATGCTACAGCTAAAACAATTGCTGCAACATACAAACGAGCACCAGAGGCTAGAACACGTGTTACAAGAAAAATAGCACTGGCAGCTGCTCTTGTGCCCTTTCCAAAGCGCACTTCTAGATATTCGTAGATAGAAAAAACGTTCAAATCAAAGTATGGTTTTATGAATAAGAACGCAACGATGATTCGACCAATGATTGTTCCTACTGCCATTTGCAAATAGGTGTAGTTGACCAACTCATAGCCTTCGCCTGGTGCTCCAATAAAGGTTGCCGCACTGGTTTCTGCCGCTATGATGGATGCTAAAACAGCCCACCACGGAATGCTGCGACCGCCGAGAGAAAAGTCTTCTAGATTGTCTTCTTTCTCACCGAATTTGAGACCAACATAAATTATGGTGATGAAATAGAGAGCGATTACGGCGATGTCTATGTAGAAGTTTGTATCAATAGACATTGGCGTCCCCTTTGACTAGCTTCAGAACCCACCCAGGCGAAGCTGTTGCGATACAGGTTCAATGCAGGTCGGACTATCTATCTTCACTGAGTTTACTTCTTGAGATACTTCATGCATTTCCAGGAAGCCTTCAGGAGCTTGCCCCAGCAATGAAATCAGCTTGCTTGTGTTTTTCTCGTCGCTGTTCAGCCACATGTCTTCGGCATCAGCTGCGAGGATTACGGGCATACGATCATGCACAGAACTCATAAACTTGTTTGCGGCTGTGGTAACAATGCTGAATGAGCGAAGAATTTTTCCGTCATTGTCCTCATCTTTCCATTCATCCCAAATACCAGCAAATCCAAGTACCTGGTTCTTTGTGCCATGGATGAACATCGGATGCTTAACTGTACCTTCTTTTCTCCACTCATAAAAACCATCCGCCGGAACGATGCAGCGGCGATTCTTTAGCGCTGTTTTGAAAGAGGCTTTCTCTGCAAGTGTCTCGGCTCTCGCATTGATAAGCGGTTTGGCAAGCTTCAAATCTTGTGTCCAAGAGGGAATTAAGCCCCAGCGAAAGAGCTCTAAACTTCGACCTGCTTCTGTGCTTACAACTACCGCAGCTTTTTGAGTGGGCGCGATGTTGTACCTTGGAATCAAATCCACGAATAGCTGCTTCACACCAAATCTTTCAGACAGCTCTTGCTGGCTGCGAGCCAGGGTGTATCGTCCGCACATTCGCTATTTTTGTCCGCTTAGTGCCGTGCTCGCTGGCGTTTTTGCTGCAGCTCTTTTTCTGTAAGAGCTAATGATTTTCGTAAGTATCTCTGCAGCTTTTTCGCACTCTTCTTCGGTATTGAATTTGCCTGCTGTGATGCGAACTGAACCCAAGGCGTCTTTATCACAATAGCCCAGTGCAGCCACCACATGTGATGGCTGAACAATTCCTTTTTTGCAAGCCGACGCTGCTGATACACATAAGCCACGCAAGTCTGCCTGCAGTACGACTGATTCCCCTTCAACTCCAGGTACGACAATGCTGACATGCCCTGGAATTCGATGGTCGAAATCTGTCGGTCCTGTGAATTTCACACCCTCAAGTTGAGAAAGCTTCTCGCACAATATTCGTTGGAGCGCGCGCAAGTGTTTTACATTCTCTTCAATTTCTGTTTTCGCAAGGTGTGCTGCCTGACCGATTGCGATTATGTTTGGTAGCGATTCTGTCCCCGGGAAAAGTCCCATTTCTTGCCCACCACCGAACGCAATTGGCATGACGTTAGAACCTTTTCTAATGAAAAGTGCTCCAATTCCTTTTGGACCGTTGAACTTGTGCGCAGAGATCGAAAGCGAGTCAGCCGGTAGCTCAGCAAGGTTAATTGGCAACTTTCCAGGCACCTGGACTGCGTCTGTATGGAAAAATGCTCCAGCTGATTTGGCAATGCGGGCGCAGTCAGCAATTGGTTGCACCGCCCCTATTTCATTATTGGCCCACATAATGGAAACGATACTTGTGTCTTTTGTAAGGCTTGCTTCGAGTTCTTGAGGCGAGACTCGTCCGTCCTTATCAACCGGCAAGTAAGTGACTTTCCAACCTTGTGACTCTAAATGCTTTGCGGGTCCGGTGCAGGAGGGGTGCTCGATTTTGGTCGTGATCAAGTGCTTACCCAAACCGTTGGCATCTACAAATCTTGCTCGACCCAGAAGGGCGACGTTATTACTATATGTAGCGCATGGGGTGAAGTAAACTTCATCAAAATCGCAGTTCAGCAATAACGCTACCTGCTTTCTTGCTTCATCCATGGCTCTTCTGGCAACGGCGCCGAGGTAATGAACAGAGGAAGGGTTGCCCCATTTATCCTCTAGAAAGGGCTCCATAGCTGCTTTCACTTCTGGTCTGACTTTTGTCGTAGCACTGTTATCCAAATAGATAGTACGCAGCATTCCTAATGCAGAGCCTCGCTTACAAAATATACGGCTCATCATGTTAGCATGTCTGGGCTTGCAAACTGCTATGAAAACCTGAGAGAATCAGGCTTTTGAAGGAACTCTAAGATTTGAAAGCCGGGTGCGGTGTTTTTTCGATTCATCTTATTGTTTGCAGCTCTACTGGCTGTACTTTTGTTGAACCTCTGCCTGGGAGAGATTCGGCTATCTGTTTCCGAGGTCTTTGAATCGTTTTCGGCTCTCTTTCGCCATATCGATTTGGCTTCGACTAGTACTTCTTATCAGATTCTTATGGATATTCGATTGCCGCGGGCACTGGCTGCAGCACTGGTGGGAACTGCTCTTGGGTTGTCTGGATACCAGCTTCAATCGCTATCCAATAATGGATTAGCAGATCCTTACCTGACAGGCGTTTCAAGCGGTGCTGGGCTCGCCGTGGCAATTTCAATGATACTTGGTGTCGAGTTTGCCTTTATACCTGTGATTTCGCTAGCAGGTGGCTTGCTGGCCAGCTTCATCGTGCTTCTGCTTTCCAAAACGAGCGAGGGGATAAGTGTTTCTCGCTTATTGCTTTCTGGTGTTGCTCTTTCAGCGTTTTGTGGAGCTGTCATCACTTTGCTTATATGCTCAGCCCAGGGCAGCGTCAGATCCCAAGGTATTTACTATTGGCTTGCAGGTAGTGTAAATGGAAAGAGCTGGTCAGACCTCAGTTCTACGAGTCTTTATATACTAGCGGGTTGTCTGATTGCCGGTATAACTAGCAAGCCATTGCGTTTGTTGTCTCTGGGAACTGCGGCTGCCAGCTCTCTCGGCGTAAACGTGACAAAGGCGCAGCTCTCTATTTTGTTTTCTGCAATCTTGCTTTGCAGTTCGGCGGTTTCGTTAAGCGGAATTGTTGGGTTCGCCGGGTTGATATCTCCCTATTTTGCCCGCCAACTTTTCGGACGAGACGAGCGAGCGCATCTGATTGCGTCGGCGGCGATAGGCGCAGGTATGGTCATGATGAGTGATCTCGCAGCCAGAACGATTGCCGGAGGACAAGAACTTCCTCTGGGCACCCTTCTCTCTTTGATAGGTGGACCTTTCTTCATCTACCTACTTTTGAAGAAACAAGATGGGGTATACAGGCTATGAGCGCTGATAACACCATTGAAATGAAGGACCTGAGGGTTGGCTTTCACAAGCAAATCGTTTGCGAAATAGAGCAGGCTGAAATTGGAAAAGCTCAGATTACTGTTCTTTGTGGTCCAAACGGGGCAGGCAAATCGACGTTGCTTAAGACAATCGCCAAGCAGATTCCCGCACTTGGTGGAACTGTTTCAATTGGGGGCGTGCCGCTTGGTCAACTGACAGAGCTACAATTAGCTCGCCAGTTGGCTTTTGTTCCTCAATTTGTGGAAACAAGAAGGAGCTTAAGCGTTCATGAGTGGGTTTCGCTGGGACGAAACCCGCACCAAAACTGGTGGTCTTGGGAATGGACAACGAGCGATAAAAAGAAAGTCGATGATGCATTAGAGCGTACCAATTGCTCCGCGCTTCGAAATAAATTGATAGATGAGCTATCTGGGGGAGAGCGCCAACGTGTTTTGATTGCGACAGCTCTGGCTCAAGAGCCCGCGTATATGCTTTTGGACGAGCCTACTGCACATCTTGATTTTCGCCATCAATTGGAATTGATGGACCTGTTGAAACAGTTGAAACAAGAGGGGCTTGGTATTTTGTTGGTTTTGCATGACTTGACTCTGACTGCACGAATTGCCGATGAGGTCATGCTTCTGAGCAAAACTGGCGCAAATGGAAATCTGAAGGCTAAGGGCAAGGTTTCCGACGTACTTTCAGAGGAATCATTGCGAGCCGTATACGGCGTCAACATGGAAATAGTTAGCACCGCTGATGGTGTGCTCATGAGTTACGTGGCTACAAAAGTGGCAGAAGCGGCCGATTAGGCCGCTTCTGTCGTTTCGCACTTTCATTGAGAAAATTTGGGGATTCTTGTGTTTGGTTCCATGTGCAGGCACGGGAGCCGTGTGCAAATTGGGATCCGTGTGCAGTTTTGGAGCCATGTGCAGATTGGGATCCGTGTGCAGTTTTGGAGCCATGTGCAGATTGGGTTCCCTGCAAATTGGGATCCGTTGTGCAGATTGGGTTCCCTGTGCAGACTTGGGAGCCATGTGCAGATTGGGTTCCCTGTGCAGATTGGGATCCGTTTGCAGATTGGGATCCGTTTGCAGATTGGGATCCGTTTGCAGATTGGGATCCGTTTGCAGATTGGGATCCGTTTGCAGATTGGGATCCGTTTGCAGACCTGGGGATCCATTAGCTAGCTCTGGATCATTTCAGCACACGATTCTTGAGGATATTCGGTTGATTTTTTATCTCGCCATGGACGCTGCCCTGTGCAGATGGTCCGCCCGCACTCTGTCCACCAGAGTGATAATCTCCATACCCTTTTGCTGGAATTGAGGCTGCTTGCATCTGGTGAGACTTGATCGGTGTAGTCATTCTTCCAGCAAGGCTGTTTTGTGCTGTGGTTTGACCGGCAGCGGCACCTGTTGGACCATGAACGCCTGTGCTGCTGCCCTGAGGCAGGTTTGATGGCGCGATTTGGCGATGAGAAATATTTGAGCGCTGCATGTCGCTTACAGGAGCAAGTCCATTCAAGTTCACGTATCCTCCCCCGCTGCCCGTTGGACTGTTAATGACGAATGTGTTGCCCGGGGTGGATTGCTGGGGGGCTACATTTATTATGTAGTTGTCGGGTTGCTGATTTTTGGGGCGATTGTCTGTGAGGATTGGACTTGTGTCGACCACCTGCAATCGCAGTCTGGCCCGTTCGATGTTGCTGGCGTCGGGCAGTGCTTTTGAGTTGATTTTGAATCCGCCGTGTTCTTGAGCTTCAGCTGGGCAGGCAAGCAAGCCGCAAAAAATGCCCGCAGAAATATAAAGGATGAGCTTCTTCATGGGAGCTGCCTCCAGAGAAAGTGCGATGTGGTAAATCTCAGTTTGGCTATTATGCTCACTCTTGGACTGATGTACACTAGGAAAAACCCTTGAAAGACAAAGGGCAAATAACTGGAATACAAAAGTGTCGATTAACTTTCAACAAATGGCGGGACGTGGGCTTAACCTGAATGTTGCTCGAGCCGGGTCATCAGGCGAAGCCGTCATAATGTTGCACGGCTTCCCCGAATTTTGGTACAGCTGGCACCATCAAATAGAGGCTCTTTCCCAAAACGGATATACAGTTTTTGCACCTGACCTGCGAGGCTACAATCTCTCGGATAAGCCTCCAACCAAAGAGGACTACCATCTGCGTTTGCTTGTTGAAGACGTTGCTTGCATCGCTCGTGCTGTCGGACGCAAGGTACATATCGTGGGGCATGATTGGGGAGGCATCGTCGCATGGGCTTTCGCTGGAAAATATCCCGAGCTGGTCTCAAAGCTTGTTATTATGAATGCACCACATTTGAAGATATACAAAAGAGAAGTACGGCGTCCGCCTCAAACTTTCAAGAGTTGGTATGTCCTTTTCTTTCAAATTCCATGGCTTCCTGAACGATTAATTAGTGCTGACAATTATGCGCTCGTTAGAGAAGTCTTTTCCGGGAAGACCATTCGCAAAAATGCTTTTTCAGCAGAGGATATTGATAAATATGTTGATGCCATTTCGCAGTCTGGCGCGCTGACCGCTGCTTTGAATTACTATCGTTGTCTGTTCCGATCCAAAGATGGCGGAGACCTAGCCTATGAAGCAAAATTCAACGGTGAAACGCTAGTCGTCTGGGGCGAAAATGACATGGCTCTTGGAATACGACTGCTGGATGGACTTGAGGAATTTGCGCCTAACTTAATAATCCACAGAATACCCGGATGCGGCCACTGGGTGCAGAATGAAGCGCCAGAGGAAGTAAACCGAGTTCTTCTAGATTTTCTTCAAAAGTGATCTCCCAATAGCTGTTTGTGCAAAAATAGCATCGATTGAAAGGAATTTTGATTGATGAACCTTTTTCTTGAAGGACTAATAATCATTGGTGGAAGCACGATCATAGCCAATGTCGGCATGGTGCTCGTGCGTAAGAAAATTTCGCGCGCGACACTTGAAGCGTGTCATGAAGTCGGTGGAATTCTTCTTGCTATTGTTGGAACCTTGTACGCTATTTTGTTGGGCTTGATAGTTGTTGATGCCCAGTCGAAAGTGGATCAGGCAAGGCAAATGGCAATAGCAGAGGCGAATTCTCTTTCGAATGTTTATCATTACACGCGCCCGTTTAGTCAGCCTGCGAAGCAAAAAATTCGAGACTGTCTCTACGAATATGCAAGAGTGGTCTCTGATGAAGACTGGGCGATGATTGAAGCTGGAAAACGGAAAGAGGGTTCTATTCCAGAGTATAGAGCTTTGTGGCGCTCTATTACTGATTACAATCCGAAAGAACAAAATGAACAGCAATGCTTCTCTGCAATGCTCGGAAGTATGCAGCAATTATCTGATGCCAGGCGCTTTCGCATGGTTGCATCGAAGAGTGGGCTATCTCCAATTCTCTGGTCTGTACTTATTGTTGGCGGAATCTTGATTGTTCTCTTTACTTACTTCTTCTTTCTAGAGAGCCTTCTTTCGCAGCTTCTGATGACCACTTTTGTGGTTATTTTTCTTTCTCTGAATGTCTTTCTGGTTTACCTTTACCAAAATCCTTACAGAGAAGAACTGGGGGTAAAGAAAGCTGGGTTCGGATATAGCTTTAACTTTCAGTGGTTTAAGGACGATCCTGAGCATCCCGATCCAAACTAATTTTTTCTCTTGCCTATTTTGACTATTTCTCGCGCTAGAGGTTCTTGTTAAATCAGCACTCTGTTGAAGGAATTCCTAATAAGTCCGCTCGCCGGATTCGGCAGTGTATGCACGAGTACAGCGATTGCTAATTTCGTGATGCTGCAAAACCGAATTGGCGGGGGTGCCAATTCGGTTCTATAATCAATCAGGCTGCGGGACCGGACTGCTTACTGCAAGCTTCTATCTACAATGTCTGCGATAGCCGCCACCATAGTATGGTTGGCAATTTTGCTGATATTGCGGCTGATACTGTGGGTAGTGTCTTTGTCGGTGTTGGTGATAATAATTGTCATCATAGCCGCGATTATTCCAACCGCGATTGTCCCAGCGCTGCTCGTAACCACGGTGCCATCCACCGTGATGGCGGTTCATCAAAACCCCACCTATGACACCGCCAATGATGCCACCAACGATTTCAGCGCCGATGTCTCTATCTCTTCCATAGCAGTCATTGTTTGGATAACAGCCGCTGACTCTTTGCACCACTACTTGCTGCTGTGGCGGCGGCGGTAATTCTTGAACCGGTTGATACACATTCGTTTTGCCAGTATCAATGTAGACATTGTTGGCAAACACGTTCACTTCTTGATTGCCATGAACAGTGGCATTTCTGTATGATTGATTATCTTGCGCAGTCCACTGTACGTTCGGTCTTTCATCCGTATCACCCTGGTGATACGAATACCTAGACTGAACCTCCTGCGTACGCGAAGGTGCATAATCCATATGTTAAATTCTCCAGCTACAAACAAACCCAATACAAAAAATGGATGCCAAAAAGTAATCCAAACCCTTTATGGGTTCAAATTTAGCTTAAACGGGAAGGATGTCAATGGGACTTTTACGCTTCCGAGTTTGTCTGCTTTCTTAGCGACTTGCTTGCCGAGCTGATCCCTGAGCACGAACATCGTATAGAATGAGCAACCTGATCCACTACGCCTTTCGTCGATTTGCTAATGATGCTCTGTTCGAAAAACTTCCTCTCTGTTGTTTTAGTTCTTGCTGCTTCTGCGACAGCTTCTGCTCAAGCCGCAAAATTTCATGAGGACTATGGTTTTCCCAAGAATTCAAATGATTTGCAAAGCATAAACAAGATATACGATTGGCATGCGGCATTGAAGGAAGGGTTTCGCAGAAAAGAGCACAAAGATTACACTGGCGCTGAGGCTTGCTTCCGTCAGGCGCTCTCTGACGCAAAGAAGAGCAAAGCAAGCACCGACGATATTGTTGAATGCATGAATACACTTGCAGATGTTCTTTATGTGCAAGACCTGGAAGAGGAAGTTCTGAAGCTATACAAGCAGTCTTTGCGCGCTCTCGAGAGAAAATATGGAAAAGAAAGTTCGAAGTTATTGGTGACTTTGAAACCGTTTGCTAATTTCTATGAATTCGAAGGGCAGTACAAGCATGCCCAAGAAATGTATGCGCGGGCTGCCGAGATTCTTCAGAAGCAGAACGCTGATAAGACAATTCAGTACGCCGATTTCGTTCATCTAGTGGGTCGCACTGCTGTTAAACAATACCTGAGCAAGCCTGCAGAGGATAGTTATAAGCTCGCTTTGCGAGTTCTCATGACTCAGGGCAATCTTCCTGATGACAAAATGTTGAACGAAGTTCTTGCTGACTATATTGATGTGTTTAGAAAGACAGAACAGCAAAATCGCATACACAAGTCTGCGTTGCAGAGTGAGTTGTTGAAGGACCGCGTAGCAGCCTCAGGGCAGACTGCGGGTGTTGCAAGTTCGGAATTCTCTAAAGCTGTTTCAGCGAAATTTGCAGATCAGGCTTATCAAAAAGCACTATTAGCTGAGGGCGCGAATCCGCCTTCGTCTTCGCCAAACTTGTCGCATGGTGTGTTGCAACTACCTTCGGTGGCAGGGTTGAATGCTGACGGAACTGGAATTAAACCTGATAGAAGCCCAGCTGATGCGGTAGCTCTGCAAGAAATAAATAAGCAGCGCGTTGATTTCTACGAGAGAATGATTGCGATTGATATTGAATCACTTGGTGAAGAACACCCAAGTGTTGCTAGAGACCTAACTTCACTTGCAACTATTTATTTGAATCAACATGATCACGAGCATGCCAAGCCGCTTTTAGAGCGTGCCTTGAAGATTTATCGAAAAACGTATGGTGATGATGCTCAGTTAGTTTCTCGAACAGAGACTTTGCTTGCGTATATTAATGACGATAAGAAGTCTCCAGTGCGCGAAGCTCGAATGCAGGCGGACTATCTGAGTAAGCTGGTTCCGATACCTTTGCAAGCGCAGAAGCTTGAGATAGCGTTGCGCTTAAACTATTTGGCACTGCTGGCATATAGCTTCGGTCAAATGGACGAAGCTCAAGAAATTTACTCATGGGCATTGTCAGACACTGTGCGAGTCTTCGGTTCTGAGAGTGTGCTCGCGGCTGATTGCATGTTGGACTATGGAACATTCCTGAATCACACTGGTCGTCAGGCTGAGGCTGCTCCGATAGTGCAAGATGCACAAGACATCTTGCGTGTGAATATGGAACGTCGCGCACTGATGGCGTTGCCGTAAGCGGAAGCGTCTGTTTCCCGCCGAGTGTTTAGAAAAAAAAACTTCCAGCTTTTGAGAAATCTCAGCGGACAACGAGACACTCTGGCGAGCTGTTGAAGGAACTACTCAGCGGATTTCCAGGCGGGTGCACGCTGAAGGTCAACGTGCCCGTTCAATTTGTAAGGCACTGGTGAACCGTTATCATCAGAGATTGTGAAACCACCATTATTCAAGGGGTCAAGTTTCGACGGCAACCAATCGCCCGGTAAGGGGTACTCCATGTACATGAGCTCAGCCAATTCTCTGCGCTCCTTGGCATTTTTTGCATCTTTTCGAGCCGTGTAGTCATTCAGACCAGCGTCTTCCGGAATGCTGTCGTCATTGTCACCATCATCGTTTTTGATTTTATCCATGTCACGCAAAAAATCGTCATCAGGTTTTCGCATGGCTTTGTCGAGACTGCTAAATGCCCTCTTGCTGAAATCGGTGTCGGAAAAATCTGATTTGTTGAACTGCGAACTCGTGTCAATGTCACCAAGTCTCTTTTTCTCGGTTAGATCATCATCGTGATCTGAAAAATCGGGCTTGTCCCCGGGCGCGTCGGTTCTGCCTTTGTCAGCAGCTGCAGCTTCGCGCTCGCGCTCTTCTTCCTCGCGCCTTCGCTCGTCTTCTTCTCGACGCTTCACTTCTCTTTTGTATTTTATTTCGGCGTCGCGAATGCGATTAATTGTTGCGCGAAATGAAACAGGGTCATCTGCATCATCATCGAATGCAAATGGATCTGCAAATGCAGGAGCTGAGCTGATCAAAGCGCACAGCAGGACATAGAAAACGGCGGTTTTCGCATTTGTCGACATGAACTGATTGTACTACAAGGAGAAACACAAGCAGTAGAGAGGTTGTAAGTAGTCTCTGAACATTTGTTGCGCCTCACGGAACGAAATGCCAAGTCGAGTAAAATATCAGCTCGATGCAATGGCGTCATTCGAACATTTTTGTTTGGGTTCGCCAGTTTGTTCAATTTGAGGTTCGCGCTCTGCTCTTCATGTTCAGGAATCTGTTTCTCTTACTATTGCTGGTTTGCCTGTTTCAGCCTCTTTCTGTATATGCAGCAGGGCGTGAGATGGGTGTTATCGACTATCAATTCGAGAAGCAAGCGCCAACTCGTGCCGTCACACTTAAAGAAGCCGTAGATGTAGCCTTAAGAAACTACCCTACAATTGCGCAAAAACAATTTAAGTTGCGAGCCGCAAAGGGCGGCGTTACCCTGGCGAAGACACAATATTTGCCTAACCTGAATGTGGACATTCAGGAATCTGGAATTACTGGCAACAGAATCGCCAGCGTTGTCATGAATAATGTCTCCGGCTTTGATACCGTCCCGGTTGATTCTGGTCCGCCGTCGAAGTTTCAAAGTTTGAAACCACTCGTCAATAATTTGCAGGGTCTTAACTTCAACTGGTTGCTAATCGATCAGGGTTTACGTCATGCTAATGACAATGCGGCTTACGCTGACGCTCGGGCTGCGCGCGCTGATGTTAACCTGACGAAATTAGATGTGGCTTTCGACGCAGCTAGCGCATTTCTTGACGCTGCAGAAATGAAACAAATTATCATCGCAGCTCAAGCTGAGCTAGACCATATGGAAGCTGCGAATCTTAGAGCTAAAACTCTGGTTTCAGAAGGTTTGAGACCTGGTGTTGATGCCGCTGATTGGAACTACGAAGTCGCCAAAGCGCGCATTAGTTTGATCAAAGCAGAAAAGGATCGCCGCCTTGCCCTGGTAGCGCTTGCAGAGAAAATGGGCACGGCTGTCGCTGACATAGACATAGTCTCAGACCCTGTAAATCGTCGCCCGGCGATCTCAATTCCCGATCGCGCAATGGATTTAAGTTCGCATCCCCTGGCGCTTTTGAAAACAGCGGAAATTACCCGCTGGCGAGCAAAGGAAATTGTTCTAGACAAAGCTTATCGACCTCACCTCTGGCTCAACGCTTCGCTCTGGGGCAAAGGAAGCAATGACCCGGTTAACACCATAGGTAGAGTCGGTGCTGGAACACTGCCACAGGTCTTCAACTACATGGTTGGTGTTTCTTACAGTTTTCCATTCATGGAATATTTCCCGCTAAAGGCGCAGAAGACGATTGCGCATAGCAATGAACTGGCGGCGAAAGCTGATTTTGATTTAGCGATGCAAATACTCGAAAAGAAGGATGCACGCGCAAGAATTTTGTTGCAACAGGCAAAAAAGGTAGCGGATGAAACTCCAGCATTGGTCGAAGCTGCGAGGGTTCGCGAAATCAAAGTGCTGAAACGATACAGTACTGGTTTGACAAATATGGTGTCACTGGCAGACGCTGAAAAAGCATTAGCGTCTGCCCAGGTTGAAGATGCAGTCGCTCAGATTGAGGTCTGGCGAGCGATACTTCAGCTTGCTTATGTCCAAGGTGACCTGCAGCCATTTTTGCAGCTAGTAAGTTTAGTTCAGGGCACAACACCGGCTCGATAGAGGCAAAGGCTCATGTGGATTATTGCAGCAGCAATGAAACGACCGATCACCATAGTATCGGCGATTCTTAGCATGATCCTCATTTCAGTGCTTGCTATCACAAGCATGAAGCAAGACATCTTCCCTGATTTGAAGATTCCTGCCATCTACGTTATCGAGGGCTATGGTGGCATGTCACCGGAGCAGATGGAAGGTTACATCACTTCCACCTACGAGCTTTTCTTCTTGTATGTTCCGGGTATCGAGCACATGGAATCGCAGTCGATTCAAAACGTTGCTCTGATAAAAGTCTTCTTTCAGCCTGACACTGATATGTCCAGCGCGATGGCAGCTATTGTCGCGATGGCTAACCGTGCTACAAGTTTGATGCCGCATGGTACTTACAATCCCTTCGTTTTGAGATTTGACGCAGGAAGTTTGCCTGTAGGGCAGCTTGTATTGTCATCACAGACAAAGGATGTGAAAGAACTTGAAGACCTTGCCTATACTCGTATTCGACCGATGCTTGCCACCGTTCCTGGTGCTGAAGCTCCACCACCGTTCGGCGGAAACATACGTACAATAGTTGTTAGTGTCGACGCAGATAAAATGCGTCAATACAACATCTCCGGCGACGAAATCATCAAAACGCTGGAAGCGGGAAATAAGGTGCTTCCGGCTGGGAACGTTCGTACCGGCGATTACTTGCGCATTGCGCCTGTAAACAGTGATTTGCCCGATATTCATCAACTCGACTATCTTCCTGTGCGCACCGGTCACGGTCCCCAAATATTCATCAAGGACATTGGTAAGGTTCAAGATTCTTCCGACATTCTTGCCGGTTATGCGATGTATCAGGGAAGGCGCACAGTCTACTTGCCAGCAGTGAAGCGCGCCGATGCATCCACGGTATCTGTCGTTGATGCCTTGCGTGCCGCTTTGCCTAGAATGCAGGCTGTCTTACCCAAAGACGTAATCATCAGTTATGAATTCGACCAGTCGAAGTACGTTCGCGAAGCAATTAATGATGTGTTTCATGAAGGTTTGCTGGGAACCATTTTGCCTGGACTGATGATTCTCTTATTCCTTCGTGACTTCCGCAGTACGCTCATCGTGGTGGCATCCATTCCGCTTTCACTGCTTGCAGCTATTGTCGGTTTGTGGATGTGTGGACAGACCTTCAACATTCAGACTCTGAGTGGATTAGCCCTTGCTATCGGCATTCTGGTGGATGAGGCGACTGTGTGTATTGAGAACATTCATAGCCACCTCTCTGAGGGGGACGAACTCAAACGTGCAGTATTCGATGCCTGCGTCGAGACAATGGTGCCACGACTGCTTGCGATGTTGTCTGTTGTAGCTGTGTTCGTGCCATCGTTTTTCATGGTTGGAATCACCAAAGAGCTGTTCATTCCTCTTTCGCTCGCCGTGGGTTTCGCAATGATAGCGTCGACCACTCTGGCATCGACTTTGACACCGATTCTCTCCGTTTGGATTCTGAAACCAGGGCACAAAGAGCATGGACGTGATTTCGTTGATGTTCTAAAAGACGGTCTGGGTTGGCTTATCAATGTGATGGCACCCATTCGTTTCGTCATTATTCCTCTTTATCTAGTTGTAGCGATTACTGCTGTCACTGTGCTGTACATGACTATAGGCAAAGAGCTCTTTCCAGAAGCTGCCAGTAATCAGTTCCGTATGCGTATTTCAGCGCCAACTGGAATGAGAGTGGAGGCTCTTGAGCAGCGCGTTCTCAAAACAATAGATGCTATTAAAGCTGAGGTCGGTGCAGAGAATGTAGACAAGACTCTGGGCTATGCCGGGCAGCAGCCACCAATGTTCCCCATTTCATCAGCTTTCCTCTGGACGGCAGGACCTCATCAAGCTGTTCTAGATGTGCAGCTCAAGGAAGAGGCTAAGATTGATGTCGCTGGTTTGAAAGACAAGTTGCGAGATCGCTTGAGCAAGGCTGTGCCTGACACCAGATTTTCGTTTGAGCCTGGCGACCTTGTGAGCCAGATTATGAACCTTGGTTCGCCTACGCCAATCAGCGTTCAAATCACTGGACCAGACTTAACCGCAGACAAAGCTTTCGCCCGAAAAATTCTCAAAGAAATGGGCAAGATTTCCGTTCTGCGAGATTTGCAATGGGGTCAGCCTTTAGATTATCCGACCTGCGATATAGATATAGATCGCGAATTGGCCGGGCAGCTTGGTGTTACGCCTAAAGATGTTGGTATGTCACTTCAACCCGCATTCTTCTCAAGCCGTTTCGTAAATCTAAGCTTATGGCGCGACCCAAACAGTGGGTTCTCCTATCAGGTGCAGGTTCAGGTTCCGCAAGACCAGATCAATTCTAAGAGCGATATTGAAACATTCCCCACCATGGCTAGCCTGAAGGCTGAGCAGATGAGGGAGGAAGAGCCATTCAAAGATGAAAAAGTGGATGAGTCGTATTTCGGAAGTCACACTCGCCGAATGCAGCATCCATTAATAGGTGATGTAGCAAAGGTGAATTATGGCACCACCGAGGGTGAGTACGATCGCTACAACATGATGCGTATGGTGTCGCTCACTGCTAACCTCAGTGGGCATGACCTGGGTAAAGTTGGCGAGCTTGTCAAGGATGCGGTCAAGCGTGCCGGCACTCCGCCTGCAGGTGTGTTTGTAAAAGTGCACGGGCAGGTGCCTTTGCTTGAGGACACACTTTTCCATCTTTTGACGGGCTTGCTTCTGGCTGTTGTGGTTATTACCTTGATGTTGCTAGCTTACTTCCAGGCAGCCAGGGTTGTTTTGATTGTTATGTCAACGACACCTGCTATTTTGCTGGGTGTTTTGACGATGCTGACGCTTACTGGCACCACTGTAAATGTCCAATCATTCATGGGCGCAATCATGTCTATTGGTGTGGGAATCGCAAATGCTATTTTGATGGTGGTATTTGCTGAGGAAAATAGAGGTAAAGGAATGACGGCTGAGGAAGCTGCCATTCATGGAGCACAAGCACGCATGAGACCGATCTTGATGACCTCCATCGCGATGATCGCAGGTATGGTACCAATGGCTCTTTCCGGTGGACAAAGCGCGTCTCTGGGGCGTGCAGTAATTGGTGGCTTAAGCATGTCCACCCTGTCAGTTTTAACCCTTCTACCGCTGGTCTTTATGATTGTTCAGAACAATGCACCAGTTGGAACACGATCACTTCTACCTGATGAAGACAATAACGAGACGATAAAATGAGCGAGACAGAAAACAACCAGCATCCATCTACCGCGCGTCCGCAACGCACGGGTTCTGTGTGGGATATAAAGAATCTGATTATTGTTGTTCTTGTCCTTGCAGCAGCGGGCGCCGGTTTTTACTTCCTTTACCAGAACTGGCACAAGTCAAAAGAAGAGCCTGTCATTACACAAGCAGCGCCGCTTTCAGTTCCTGCAGTCGCTATCGAGTCAAGAATATTGTTCAGAGAAGATCAACTTCCTGGTGAAATCGATGCGTATCAGGATGTTTTGATGTACCCAAAGGTTCCGGGCTTCGTCAAATCGATTGATATAGACCGCGGCTCTGTGGTGAAAAAGGGTCAGCTCATGGCGACAATGTATGCGCCTGAGTACTTAGCCAGGCGAAATGAGGCTCTGGCTAGAGTTGCCGCCGCGAAAGCAAATCTTGCAGCTGAGGAATCAAAATTGCAGGATCTCAAGGCCGACCTGAAAAAGCGTCAGGCAAATCTATTGGCAGACCAGTCCACATATCAGCGCGTTTATGCTGCATCATTGGTACCGGGAGTAGTGGCAGATAATGATGTGGTGCAATGGGCTCAGTCGGTAGAAGCTGACAGGCAAGATGTAAATACTGCGATTAAACGAGTGAATGCAAAAGATCACGAAGTTTCTATGCGCAGAGAAGAAGTTGATGCTGAGATTCGAGGCTTCCAAAGTTTTGCGGATTTTGCCTCTTACCTTGAAATTCGTGCTCCATTTGACGGCTACGTGACCGAAAGAAGAATGCACGTAGGAAGTTTCGTTGGTCCCGATGGAACCGGCGCCTATCCTCCCATTTGCAGAGTCAAGCAGTTAGACCTCTTGCGTATCATTGCTCCAGTTCCTGAAATAGACACTGCTGGGGTATTGATTGGGTCAAAGGTTAACTTCTCTGTGTCTTCTTTCCCAGGTCGAAAGTTTGTTGGCACGATTGCACGTATCGCTAACAATTTGGACAAGGCTACTCGAACCATGCCGGTTGAGTTGAACTACTTCAATCCAAAATACGAAATACTTCCCGGAATGTTTTGTCAGGTTTATTGGCCGACACGCAGGCAGGAAGCTTCGTTGTTCGTGCCACTCTCTTGCGTTGTGTCTACTCCACTGAAGACATTTGTTTGCAAAATCAAAAACGGTATTGTTGATTGGGTGCCTGTCAGGCAGGGGCAAATTATGCGCGACCGGGTTGAAATCTTCGGCAACGTGCAAGCTGGCGACATTGTAGCTTTGAATGGAAGCGAAGAACTGGAGAATCAATCGAAAGTAACACCAGTAATTCAAACCCCACCTTCTGCTGATGCTGGGTCTAATCCGCCGGCTGAAGCAAATCCACCATCTGATGCAAATCAGCCTTCTGGTTCCATTACACCGGCTAATTCTGGTAATCAGTCGGCACTACCTGTAGTGCCGACTGATTCGGGAGCTAGCACGGGATCTGAAAGCACGGCTCCTTCATCTTCTGGCGCATTACCCGAGCAGGGCAGCCCTCGTTAATTTTGCGATAAAGTGACGCATCCATTATTTGCGCGGAAGTGTTTCACCTGATCCAGGGTGCTTAAATGAAGCCATGGCAATCCAGCGGATCCATAGTGATCCGACGGGACAACGAACTCCAGCGGAGCCTGCGGGTCCATGGTGATCCAACGGATCCATAGTGAGCCTGCGGGTCCATGGTGATCCAACGGATCCATAGTGATCCAAATGGAATTGAATCACCAGCTGCGTTAATTAATTAGTTTTGGAATTTGCGGACAGTATTTTCTCTGCCCTATTCTCCGCATTCGTTGCCTGCGCGAGGTCGCCCATGCCGCGAAGCACCTGAGCATAGTCTTTGAGACATGCTGCAAATAGAGGACTGTTTTCTCCAGCAGCTGCTTGTGTGCTAGAAACAGCCCATTCATACATTGTTTTTGCGTCTCTTAGCTTTCCTTGTTGGTAATTCAAATAGGCAAGTTCATTCAGAATTCGTGCGACTTCAAGTGAATTTGGTCCTAACGTCGCTTGTGCAATTGCCAACGTTTTCCGGTAAAGCTCATTGGCTCGGTCTGTCTTGCCCAACTGAAATTCCGCTGTTGCAAGTGCTGTCATTGCATTTATTGTTAGAACATTTGAGTCGCCATATGCCTTTTGGTAGATGGGCACAGCGCGATTCAAAAGTTGCTCAGCTTCACTATACCTTCCTTGCGCAATATATAGTTGGGCCAACCCGGTAAGGTCGTTTGCGACTGATGGATGATTTGGACCCAGAGAATCAATGTCAGAAGCAATCATCCGCTCGTAGTAATCAACTCCACGCTTGTAATGAGACTGATTGAAAAGGGAGTTGTTAATGACTGAATAAGCAGGATTCAGAGCTTGATCACTCGTCGGCTTTTCAATTCCTCGAAGTTTCACTGAAGGGTCTTCATCAATCTGGGTAGCTTTAATTTGAGTCGTGTTTACCAGTACCTGCTGATTGAAATTTGATTGCTTATTTCCGGCAGTAGGCTGTGTCGCAGCTGCTTGGGTTGTCGGCTCGCTAGAGATTCGCGGTAGGCTTGAAATGGAGCTTTCTGTGCTGCCCACTTTCTTCCAGCCATCTTTATTCTCAGAATTGCTGGCATTGCCTGTGGTATCAGAAGAACCAGTATCTGACTGACTTCTACTATAGATATCTGCCTTGAAGTCCTTGAGCAGGTCTTCATTGGAATTGTCGTTTCCTTTGATGAGATCCGAATAGTCATGCATCAAGCGTTCCATTTGGTCGCTCGATTGAAGTGCAGGGTCATTCAACAAGATCGATAGCGCCCGCTTGTAATGCTTGGTTGAGTCCTCTCTCTTGCCCGCGTGTTGGCTAACCCGTGCCATCTTGTGCAAGTTGTCTGCTACTGCAGGGCTGTAGGGACCGAAGTTCTTTTCGTTGATCTTCAAAGCTCGCTGGTAGTATCCCATGGCAGCATCGTGGTCGCCTTCAGCTTCCTGAATTGACCCCAACGCAAAAAGAATTGGGGTTAAGTTCTTGCTGTTTGAGCCATAGCGTTGAGTTCGAGAATCAAGCAAATGCAGGTAAAGTTGTTGTGCTTCGGCTGTTTTGTTTCTGAGCGTCAGAGACTCTGCAAGCTTAAGTTCGCACTTGTCACACTCTTCTGTGCTCTTTGACTGCTCTTTTACAAGCTTAAATGCGGTCCTGAAATGTTGTTCAGCCATATCAGGGCGTTGGGCGGCCATAGAGCTGAGCCCTTCAGAAAACGCGGATTGCCATGATGATTCACCACCCGCCTCAGCTAGCACTGGAGAAAAACTTGCGCTAAGGCATACGAGGGAAGAGGTTATCACTCCGGCTAAGGAAGACTTTCTCGATTTCATTAGCTAACCTCTGGTTTTCAACAGTACAGTCACGGCGTCGAGCTGACTATCGACCGTCCGCTAGATGTCTATTTTATCACTGTAAACGACGCCTTAGCTTTGTTCTTTGCGCTTTTTGTAATAGCCCAAACGCTCTATGGTCAGTTCGTCTGTGAAATCATTTATATTCTTGGTTTTCCAGTCACTCTTGCAAGCCAGATAGTCTTTCCATAGAGGCAAGAGTTCTGTGAGTTCTTTCAGTGCGTAGTCCCAATCCTCATCGTTTTGTATAGAAACGAATGGTGGATAAGAAGTCTTGCTAAGAATTGCTCGAAGCTCAGCCACTACAAATCTGCAAACTAATCCCTTTACCCAAACTCGATCCTTCTCCATTCCATCTCCTTTATGCGAGACTGGAATGATTCGCATCAACAGGTAGAACCATAGTTCAAATAGCGTTTCGTCTGTGGTACCGCTTATGGTGCAGATGAGTTTTTGATTCGGTTTATTTGAAGGACGTTGCGAGGGATGAATTACAAATGCCTTGCTGGCGTTCACTTCCTTCGTAGGGTCTTCTAGTCGTGTGATGAGTGTTAGGGCAGCAGCTGATTTGAAGAGTTGTGCTTCCCATTTATGACGAAGTGAAACCAGCGCTGTGTTTGTCTGGCGCACTATCACCTCAAAAGTACTGTCTTTCATGATCTCTTTCAGAAATGAATCTGCGACTAGAAGCTGCTTTTGCAATTCACCCTGTTCGAAGACTTTTTTCGTAAGTAAAGGAAAGAAGTTAACTTCCCTCGTCAGCTTATAGCTTTCTTTATTAATTGACCATGCTCTATTCTGGAATGCCACCACATCTGGGTTTGCCATTCCGCTGATAAATCGTGATGAGCTGGAATTCGCGATCGTGTAATATGCAAGAAAGTACGGATTCAGTTCAAACGAGAGATTCACTTCCTTTTGTCCTCCAGTTTTTCTCGTTTTAGTTCAATTCTCTCCGCATCTTTCTGAAACTTGATAATGTTTCTATTGCTGGAGTTTAAGTACACTTGCCATTCTTTTAACAACGCAGATTCAGTTGCTTTGCAATAGGCGTGCCCTTCAAATGGTGGGTATGTGCCACCATTCAATCGAACGCGCAACTCGTTGTCAGTACAAAGCTGAATTACTGAGTGAGCTACACGTTCGCTGAGTTCACTTTCGTTAAGTGGCTTCATAAAGCTGTGCATGATCTCATGCCAGAGATAAATGGTTGTGTAATTTGGAAAAGAAGATCTTGCTGTCCATAAAATGATACCGTTACAGTTTTTTCCCTGCCTCTGTTGCGGGTGTGTTATCAGCACGTCTATTTTTTTGGAAAAAGTTAGTCCGGTCAGTAGTTCCATTTCTTTGCTAGTTTTTTCGTAGCTTGAAAGCCATTCAACTTCTACTTTCTCCCGGGCTTTCATGCATGCTTCAAGAACCGGTTTGAAGGATGCATCATCAATTAAGTCGCTGATAAATTTCCCCAGTCTTTGGCTGAGTTGCTTCAAGTCGATATTTTCGTAAGCGCATGCCAGTACTGTTTCGTCAGAACTGCCCGCAAAAAACATGTACGATGCAAAATCAAGGCTTTTGGCTTTTTCAATAAAGGTATTTAGCGTTCGTGTTTCCGCTTCATTGTAAAAGATTGAGTTGTCTTCCGCTGATGAAAGCGGCTTACCCAGAGCTTGCTGAACGATAGTGAAGGGGTCGATAAGAAATTCTAGTTCAATCATATCTGTCGAGTTGGAGATACAAAAAATGCTGACTCATAGGTCAGCATTTTTCCATTTCTAAGATAGCAATTAAATTAGTGAAAAAGTGCTGTGAGCCGCGGAATGTATAGTGCTAAGCCGATTCCCACAGATGCGAGTGATGCACAAACCACAGCACCAGCTGCAATATCTTTCGCGTCTTTGGCAAGATTGTTGAACTCTCCACCGGTAAACATGTCAATTGACTTTTCCAGTGCCGTGTTTAAAAGCTCTGCTGTTATAACCAGCCCAATAGCTAGGAATAGCAAGGACCAGCTGACTGCATCAAAGCCCAGGTAAATGGCAAGACCGACAGCACAGACAGCAAGAACAGAATGAATTTTTAGATTTCGTTCAGTACTGAATGCAACAGCGAGTCCCCGAATTGCATGATAGAAAGATTCGACAAGACTCGAAGTTCTTTCTACGCGCCGACGCCAGGCTCGCGGAATCAATGAATGTTGAGGACTTGGTTCAACCAAATCTCTTACATTTGAACGATCTTTTGTTGCGCGCCTCATTGGGATTCCTGTTTTATAAGTTGCAGATAAGCTGCTGTATATTTGCTCTTGCCATTTCGACGATAGCACAGGAACGGGCAATTGAGTTGATTCCTAGCTAACAATTAGTGGTATTAGATCAAAATTTACTCATTACTAACATTTCATCGTGCATAACCACACTGATTCAATATCTCCTTTTGCCTACCGAACATATCTTTCTCATCAGAAGGCGTCATGTGGTCGAAACCCAGAATGTGTAAGCAACCGTGTACGAAGAGGAAAGTCATCTCTCGTTCAAAACTGTGTTTGTAGTCCTTTGATTGTTCCAATGCTTTTTCAGCTGAAATGATCAACTCGCCCATTTCGAAGGGGACACCATCCATGGTGAAATCGAGATCGAGCGGGAAGGAAAGAACGTCTGTGGCATAGTCTTTTCCACGCCACTCTTTATTCAGTTTTTGAATCTGTTTATTACTTACTAAAACAACACTTAAAATTCCTGACTCAGCAATTCGTTTTAGTTGCTTACGCTTCACGAATGGCACAGGCTTGTTTTTTACGTTAGATAGAACAGCTTCAAACAGCTCATCCGCCGCAGACTGAAACCACTTGGTATCTACCTTCACTTTACGTTGTCTATTGCTCAGTTGCACATTTGAAGCCATATGTTGTCCCCAGACTTCTTGTCATGTTATACTTTTAAACGGAATAGCTAGGTTATGTCGTAGACACATGAGTAGTCTACGGCAAGTTGCCATTTCACCTCTTGTAGGTAACTCCTGCAAGCGGAACAATTTCACGAATGCAAAATTTAAGCGAAATACTCACACTAGCCGAAAATGAAGCTTCCCCGCTGGGGCTAACGATAGTTGACATCCGTCTGACTCAGCAAGGGAAGCGAAGAATTCTCGAAGTAACAATCTGTCGTAAAGGCGGGCGCATATCACTAGATGATTGCGAGGAGATAAGTCGTCGTCTTGACAAGGTCCTGGACGAACAAGACCCTCCGCTGCTTGAAGGTAGTTTCATGCTGGACGTTCAAAGCCCTGGGCTTGAGCGACAGCTGAAAACCGAAAGGGAGTTCGCAATCTTTGCTGGCGACGATGTCGAAGTGAAGATAAAAGACCCCAAGCCAGGGCTGGGCGATTTCATAACTGGCAAGCTCAATTCTCTGAGCAATGGAACTCTCACGATTGATAATCCTCGCCCGATTATCAGTAAGGAGAATCTTCCAAAGAAGGGCAAAGCCAAAGCGGCGCTTGCTCAACAGGAATATCCATCAAGTGTCGAACTGGACTTCAGCAGAGTTTCGAGCGTCAAGCTCAAGGCTCCTGATATCACAGGCGATTTTGATGATGATGATACTGGTTCAGACCCCGAGTTTGAGCTGAATTAGGATCATACGGAATCCCTCAAACTCACATGTACAACTGAATAAACAACTAAATACGGAGTACTAATATGATCAAAATTGGCGATAAACTTCTCGAAGCCGCAGAAGAGCTCGAAAGGGAACGCAATATTCCACAAGAGGAATTCATCAACTATGTTTGTGACGCTATCGTTGCAGCATACAAGAAAAAGGTTCCAGATCATGATGTGGAAGGCGTTAGAGCTATCTTTGACGCAGAGACAGGTGAAATCGGCATTTTCGCTCCTAAAGAAGTTGTTGAAGAAGTTGAAAATGAGTATCACGAAATTGGCTTGGCTGAAGCCCGTGACTTGATTCCGGACGTTACTGCTGGTGAAGTTCTGGAAATTGAAGTTACGCCGGCTGACTTCTCCGAGTTCGGAAGAATAGCAGCGCAAACCGCAAAACAACTCATAACTCAGCGTTTGAGAGAAGCAGAGAAAGAGTTGATCAAAAAGGAATTTGAGGCCAGAAAAGGTACTTGTACAACTGGTCAAATCGAGCGTATCGAAGTTGTTGGCGACAATCGCACCAACGTAATTGTGAACCTTGGTCGCGTTGAAGGCTGCATGCCCAGCAAAGAACAATTGCCTGGCGATAGCTATCGCGTCGGAAATCGTGTTCGCGTTTATGTTCTCGAATTACGCGAGTCTGGACGTGTTCCGCAGATTATCGTGTCGCAAGCCCATCCAGAACTTGTACGTGAACTTTTCGAACTATATGTTCCGGAAATCGAAGATGGAACAGTCGAAATTCGCTCAATTGCAAGAGAAGCTGGATATCGCACCAAGATTGCCGTTCATTCGGAAGATCCTGATGTAGACCCAGTTGGAGCTTGCATTGGCACGCGCGGCGTCAGAATTCAAAACGTTGTCGCTGAATTGAGAAACGAGAAGATTGACGTAATTCGCTTCTCTACTGACCCAGTTGATTACATTTCAAATTCTCTGAGCCCAGCAAGAATTGAAACTGTTGCTCTCTATGATCAAGACGAAGGCGGCGGAAAACGCGCCGAAGTCATTGTTCCAGATGATCAGTTGAGTCTGGCAATTGGACGTGGTGGACAGAACGTAAGACTGGCCGCCAAGCTGACCGGTTGGAAAATAGACATCAAGTCTAAGAGCCAGGCGGATGGTTCGTTCAAAGTGGCAGACAATGCCAGCAAGCGCTAGGGGCTGACTGCAGCAAATTCTGAAGTAAATGAAACCAGGGGTAGTGCCTAGCACTGCCCCGTTTCCACAGAGACGTACTTTTCATGACGTTTGCATAATGTAAGTGTTATGATGTAATGAGGTGCCTGAACTGAAAGACGAAAGAAAAAATAAAGATGAAAGTAAGTTCAGATCGCGCATTTGTGTCGCTTGTCGACGAGAAATATCGCGAAATGAACTGATTCGTCTTACGTTTGATTACAAAAGTCAGAAAGTTCATTTGTGTGAAGGTAAACCTCAAGACCGCTTTGTTTGCGGTCGATCCGCCTATTTGTGTCGCAACATAACATGCGTTGAGCAGGCACTGAAAGGCAATCGGTTGAGGATAGCTCTGGAGGGGAGAAAGCCAAAGAATCAGGCTTCTCGCAGGCAAATTGTCTGGCCGCTTGAGTCACAACTCATTCACACACTGCGATCTTTTTGTACAGATACCTTAGAAACATGCCAAAATACATCCCAGTAAGGGGGGACCTTGATGGACGACCGTGTTCGAATTTACGAGTTAGCGCGCCAGATGAACCTGACAAACCAGGATGTCATCACAGGATTTCGCGAGCTCGGATACGACATAAAGAGCCACTCGAGCACGGTTGACAGGCAAGCCGTGGGGCTTTTCATTGCTCATGTGAACAAGAAAAAGCAACCCAAAGAACAAGCAAAACCAGCTAGTACTGCCAGCAAATCTGGTGCGAAACCCGCTGCAAAAGGAGTTTCGGCACCACCGGCACCTGCTGTAAAGCCCAGAGTCCTTGCAAGATATAAGCCGCAGCAAGCTGTAGAGCCTGTTGCAGAAGAAGCGCCAGTAGCCGCAGTAGCTCCTCCTGACAAGCCGGGTTCGGTACCTGTAGTTCAGGGCAAGCCTGCTGCTGCACCTGTAGACCAGGTGACACCGGCTAAACCAGAACCAGCAGCAGAAGCCACTGCACCAGTGCTGGAAAAACAGGCTGAACCTGAAGCGCCTGCTCCAGAACCAGTAGAAGTAAAAGTAGATGCTCCGCCCGTTCAGGAGAAAGCTCCTGAACCAGAAGCAGAGCCTGTTAAAGCAGTTGAGCCAGAGCCGGTTCCACCGGCGGCACCTCCAGCTGCGGTCGTCGAGGAAAAATCAGTTGAAACAAAAAAGGATGAACAAGATAAGGACACGAAGGGGTCAAAGAAATTGCAGGCTATGCGCCCAATGAGCCCATCGATTCCTACACCATCCCGTATCGCGGCTCCTTCTTTGAGAGCTACTCCACCAAGACCACCGAAGCACAGACCTGCTGGTGGTCAGAGACATGCTGAAAAGAGAGAAGAGAAGAGCAAGCCTGTGGCTGCAACTATAGAAATTCCAAAAGAAATTGCGCTTACAAACGCAATTACTGTCAAAGAACTTGCTGACAAGATGCAGGTTGGCGAAAGTGAAATTATCAAGCGTCTGATGATGAAGGGCTTTATGCGTACCATCAACCAGACTGTTGAACTTGAGCTGGCGCGTGAACTGGCAGTCGAAATGGGTTATGACCTTCAAAGCGTTGAAGACATCAAACTCGAAGAAGAGATGAAAGAAGAAGAGCTGAAGGCTGAAAAGCGTCAGGCTGAAGAAAATCTCAGCGATGACGAACGCGCAGCCCTGGTTCCACGTCCTCCAGTTGTCACCATTATGGGTCACGTTGACCACGGTAAAACGAGCTTGCTAGACGCAATTCGTCAAACCAAGTTCTTGCTTACCGATTCTGAAGCTGGTGGTATCACGCAGCACATTGGTGCTTATCACGTCGAAGTCACTGGCGAAGATGGTCAACTAAGACAGGTAGTCTTCCTTGATACTCCTGGTCACGAAGCTTTCACCGCGATGAGAGCCAGAGGTGCCCGCTGTACAGATATTGCGATTCTTGTAGTAGCAGCAGATGACGGTGTCATGCCTCAGACGATCGAAGCAATCGACCATGCTAAGGCTGCCGGCGTTCCTATTATTGTTGCTGTTAACAAAGTAGATAAAGCTGGCTCAGACCCCGACAGAGTTCTGAATCAGTTGATGGAACACGGAATTCTTCCTGACAGATTTGGTGGAGAAACCGTTACCGTAAATGTTTCCGCTAAAAAGCGCACAGGGCTTGATGAATTGCTTGAAATGATTTTGCTTGTCGCAGACATGCAAGATTTGAAGGCAAACCCGGAAAAGACTGCAACCGGCGTTATCGTGGAAGCAGAATTGCATCGCGGTAAAGGTGCTGTTGCTACAGCGCTCGTTCAAAATGGAACTCTGCGCATGGGCGACATTATTGTTGCCGGTGGCGTGTTCGGAAGAGTAAGAGCGTTGTTGGACGACCGCGGACAACAGGTTCGTGCTGCCGGACCGTCAATGCCGGTAGAGGTTTTGGGCTTGCCTGAAGTTCCTCGCGCTGGTGATTCGTTTGAAGTATATGAAGATCTTCAACTCGCGAAGCAGATGGCTGAGCAACGTAAGCAGGCTGAAGTCGAAAAGCGCTCGCACAGAGTTACACTCGAATCGCTGCATGACCTCGTTGAGCAAGGCGAAGTCAAAGACCTCAACATCATCGTTAAAGCCGATGTGTTGGGTACCGCAGAAGCGATTGGCGATCAGATGCGCAAGCTGAGCACTAAAGAAGTTCAAGTTCGTCTTCTCAGATTTGCAACTGGCGATATTTCTGAAAACGACGTTAACCTGGCTACTTCTTCAAATGCAATTATCATTGGCTTCAATGTTCAACCGGACAATAATGCCAAGAATGCCGCGGAAAATGTTGGAGTTGATATTCGCACCTATAACATCATCTATGAAATCATCGATGACTTAGAACGTGCTATCACAGGTCTCTTGCAGCCGATCAGAGAGGAAGTTCAACTTGGTACTGCCGAAGTTCGTCAGGTATTCAAGTTTGGAAAGAATCAGATGATTGCTGGTTGCTACATTCTCAATGGCAAGGTTCAACGTGGTTCGATCGCAAGAATCGAGCGCGCTGGACAGCAAATATACGAAGGCAAAATCGATACGCTCAAGCGATTTAAGGACGACGTCAAGGAAGTCGCGACAGGATTTGAATGCGGAATTAGCTGTGAGAAGTTCTCCGATGTTCAAATTGGCGATTTGATTCATGCTTTCGTTATTCAAGAAAAGAAGCGCGAAAGATAGTTTTACACCAATAGAATATAGGGGGCTATAAAATGTCTACTCCCCGTCATTTGAGAGTTGCTCAATCAATCAAGAGAGAAGTTTCCGAAATGATCATGCGTGATCTTAAGGATGAACGCATTGGTGGTTTGGTATCAGTTACAGATGTAGAATGCTCTAACGATTGTCGCAGGGCTAAAATCTTCATTTCTGTTTATGGTGCTGAAGAGCAACAAAAGAGCACTATTGAAGCGTTGAATGATCATGCCGGACAGATGCGTGGTGAAATTTGCCGCAGACTACAGCTCAGATTCGCTCCAGATGTTACCTTCAAACTCGACAATTCGCTGGAACGGGGCGCGCAAGTTTCAGCTTTGTTGAACAAGATCTCTCGTGGCGAAATCTAAGAAGAATCCATCCAACCACAGCGGTTTTTTGAACGTATACAAGCCTTCAGGTATGACGGCTCACGACGTTGTAGGACGAGTGCGTCGAATTACAGGAATTAGACAGGTCGGTCACGCAGGTACTTTGGACCCGATGGCACGCGGTGTATTGCCTATAGCAATAGGTAAGTCCTGTCGTCTCTTGCGCTTCCTTCCTGACGATAAGGTCTATCGGGCATCAATTCTCTTTGGGCAGCAAACAGACACCGACGATATTGAAGGGAAAGTAGTTGCAACTAGTGAACTTGTTCCGACGCTGTCTCAGATTAAAGAGCTGTTGCCATCTTTCAAGGGAAATATAAGTCAGCGTCCTCCAGCGTATTCAGCGGTACATGTTGATGGAGAACGGCTGTACAAGCTGGCCCGCAAGGGAGAGCTTCCTCTTGAAATTCCTTTGCGTCATGTCACAGTCTATTCAATTGAAATTCTTGATTTCGTTGGCTCGGTTCTCGATTTACGCATTCATTGCTCAAGTGGAACGTACATAAGATCAATTGCGCGTGACCTGGGTGAGCAGCTTGGATCTCTTGCTTGCTTGTCAGCTCTTGAGCGCGAACGAGCTGGTGCCTTTGCGTTGGACTCAAGCACTGAGCTTGAAGCTCTGGCTGTGGCTGATGTGTACTTAGAAAAGCTCATTGCTCCGCAGAGCAAGATTGATTTGCCATCGATTGAGTTGGAAGAGGATGAGTTCAGGAGGCTTGGATTTGGTCAGACGTTGACTGTTGATACATCAAGATTTCAAAACCATAAGAATGTCCCCGAATCAGGCGAATTCCATTGCATGGTCATGTTTTCGCAAAAGCTAGTTGCTATTTGCAAAGTATTCGTGCAAACTGCAAATGAATATGTGCTGAAACCAGATGTGGTGCTAGATGATGGAAGGGCTGACTAGAGATTCGCTTCTCAAAATTTTCATATACATCGAAGGCGCTTTAATTTTAGGTGCAGCTTCGTGGATTTATTTCAGTCATATTCCGCTTGCGTCAAGCATGCAATTCTCTCTTCCAGCCATTGTCGTAGGAATAGTCGTATCGTTTTTCACCGGGGCTTTCTCCATCGCTATTGGAGTTTGCACGCAGCGCTATCCTGCTGTTTTTAGCGAACTCAAAAACATGAATGATGAATTTGTTGCTCCAATGGTGAAGCTTCTAAATATTGCTGATATATTCTTGCTTGCTTTGTTGTCTGGTTTCTCCGAGGAAGTATTCTTTCGTGGTGCTATGCAGTCTCAATGGGGACCTTATGCTGCTAGCATGATGTTTGGTCTTCTTCACGACCCTGCGTTGAAGAAGAAAACGTATGTCCTCATTGTTTGTTGTGCCGGGTTTATTTTTGCGGCTTTGTACAAGGTGACTGGTAATCTATGGGCACCTGTAACTGCCCATGCTATGCACAATCTCTTCAGCTTACTCTATGCGAAATGGTATTTTTCCAGAGCCAAATAGCAGCTTGCTGCGCTATGCTTCTGGCTTCAGCGAGAGCGTAAGCAAGGATACTATTGGGTATTTGAGGCAGTATTGTTTGTTTGCTGTTTTACTTTCGGAAAACTCATGTGAAAACTGCTCCCTTCACCCTTTTTTGATTCTGTGAAGATAGTGCCTCCCTGCCGTTCCACTATCTTCTTGCAGATCGCAAGTCCTATTCCGCTACCAGGAAATTCCTGTCGAGTATGCAGTCTCTGGAAAATCACGAATATTTTCTGGGCGTACTTTATATCGAATCCAATTCCATTATCTTTTACTGTGATAATCCAGTGGTCCTTGTCGTCCCTGCTAAGAACTGTGATTCGCGGTCTCTCTTTGTGGCGAAATTTTATTGCATTCGAAAATAGATTCTGGAAAACCTGAATCAATTCGGTTTCGTTACCTACAATGGAAGGGAGTTCCCCATCGATTTCAAAGTCTACATTGTTTTCTTCGATTACTAATTTGAGGTTGGCTTGGACTCTCTTTATCACTTTGTTCAGATTGATCAAAGATTCTGAGCGCTGATTTCCTGCGCGACTATAAACTAGAAGGTCTTCAACCATCTGCTGCATTCTGACTGCGCCATCAACAATGTACTGAAGAAAATGCTGCCCTTTCTCGTCTAGCTGTCCTTCATAGCGTCTAGATATGAGTTGCACATAGTTAGAGATTACTCGCAGGGGTTCCTGTAAATCATGTGAGCAAACATAGGCAAATTGTTGGAGGTCTTCATTTGACCTTTGCAGTTCTGCAATTTTTTCTGCAAGTTGCTTTTCAACAGTCCTGATGGCTGAAAGGTCCAAAATGATGGTAGATGTAGCGACGATCTGGTTTCCTTCATCTTTTATGGGTGAGGCGGATATCGCTACTTGAATCAGGCTTCCATTCTTATGAACTCTGACTGTCTCTAGCGATGGAATAATCTCTCCACTGCGTACTCTGATTCTAATTTCCTTTTCTTCATCGACTTTGTCAGCAGGAATGGTTCTCTCTACTGGCTTACCAATCATTTCGCTAGCGGAGTAGCCTAAAAGCTTTTCGGCACCATAATTCCATGTCAGTATTTTTCCATTAAGGTCTTTGCTCAATATTGCTGCCGTAGACGAAGCGACGATGGCGGCAAGTTGAGCTTTGGCTCTTTGGTCTTCCTGCCGTTCTTGCTTGTCGACGATCGAGTAAATGAAAAACGATTTTTCTTTTAAGCCGAACTCTTTTACTTTTACTTCAAATTGCAATGTGGTGCCATCTTTTGCTTTCCCGCTAAGCACTCCTGAGAAATTCTCTTCAAGGACTTGTGCTCTGAGTGATTCCGTATTCGTTTTGTGTAATTTGATAGCAAGTATTTCGCTTGATTTACCTGGCATTTCATTTTCCTGATAGCCAAATAAAACTTCCACTTGTCGATTTGCGTAGATTATTTTTCCGACTTCGTCGATCATGAAAATGCCCGTCGCTGCTTCGTTCAAGAGCGATAGAATCGTTTTCTCGTCGACCTGCAAATTTTGTTTTGATTCAGTCATTTGCTTATTTGATAAAAGAAAATAGGGATTGAAGATTGATACTATTCCTGTACCATATGAACATCGCAATTTAAACTGTTTCTTCAGTAAAGGCATCATTGAGGCGTTATGAACCTTGGAGAGAAGCTTAGAGTACTTCTTGTGGAAGACAATTCTGCGGATTCCGATCTCATCTTGGAAGCATTGATGGATGAGAAGGTAGCTGTTGATATCGACGTTGTGCGCGACGGAGAGGAAGCTCTAGATTATTTGCTAAAGAGAGGCGAATACTCTTCTTCAACGAAAGAGCGTCCAGACTTAATTCTTTTGGACCTGAATTTGCCCAGAATGGACGGCAAAGAATTGCTTGCTGAAATTAAGCAAGATTTGAATTTGAAAGTGATTCCCGTTGTAATTTTAACTACATCACAAGCTGATGAAGATATTTTGAGGACCTATGAGCTTCAGGCCTCTTGCTATGTCACCAAGCCTTTGAATTTAGGTCAGTTCAGTAAGATTATTCGTACTTTTGATAATTTCTGGTTTGCTGCTGTCAGATATCCGCCAAAGCGAGAAGTGTGAGATGGATGAAGATAATGAGCTAGCAGTGCTGTTAATTGAGGATAATGACGCTGACGCCACGTTTGCAAAGGAGTTACTCCCTCTGAGTTTTTCCGTTACCCATGCAACCACCCTTGAGTCGATGCGAAACCTAAGGCATAAATTCGATGTGATATTGCTGGACCTCTCTCTTCCCGACGCTGATGGACTTGAGGCTTTTGAAGAGGTAATGGATTGGTCGAATAGTAAAGTGCCTGTTGTTATCTTGACCGGTTTGGACCATCGAAAGTCAGCGATTCAAGCCGTGCAAAACGGGGCGCAAGATTACATTCTTAAGAAGGATATCAACGAGCATAATCTGCCCCGAATAATTTGGTATGCAAAGGAGCGAAAGAGATTCGAAGAACAGCGCAAGAAACTTGCGCTCTACGAACAATATGAGGAGTTTGTGGCTATGCTGGGGCATGATCTCCGTAATCCTCTAATTGCAGCAAATCGAATATTGGATCTGCTGGTGAATGATAAAAGTCTTGGCTCAATTTCAAAGGAAGCTGAGGATGTGCTGAGAACTCTCAGAGATTCCAATGTCAATCTACTCAAGATGATTCAGAACTTGATTGAAATTTATCGCTTTGAACACGACCCAAAAATCATTTACCGAAAGAAAGTGGATGTGGCTCGGGTCTTAAGGGCGAAAATAAGAGAGATGCAACCATTAGCGGAATCACGCGAAGTCTTGATCGGGTTGGAATGTGAGGATACTTGCATTGCCTTTATTGATGATAATGCGATCTCTCGGTTGCTTCAAAATCTCGTTGATAATGCCCTTAAGTTTAGCGCTGCAGGCGGTGAGGTTCGCATCAAGCTGGAGCATGTAGAGGAACTTTTGGTATTAAGTGTCTTAGACAATGGTCCTGGAATATCAGCTGAAGAACAAAAAACTCTTTTTGATAGATTTGCTCAGGGAAGAACAGGGCGGCGCTACCACTCAGGCACCGGTCTAGGGCTCTATCTTTGCCGGCAGATTGCAGAGGCACACCTCGGCAAAATTGAATGCTTGAGTGCTGAAGGAACTGGTACTAAGTTTGTGGTCTCTATTCCATTTTCACAGTAATTGCTAAAGCCGCTATTCCATATTTAGTTGAAGCGGTAAGATAGAATAATGCAGTTGAAATTTGGCTTTGAATTTATCGCTATCCGGGTGAACAATATGCCTTCAATCTCAGAGCCAGTCAGTGTTTTATTAGTCGAAGACCAGGAAATAACAAGGCTTGGGCTGGTGCTTAGCTTCAAAGAATCAAAATTGGTCAAGGTTGTTGGTGAAGCGGCCGATGGATTAAGTGCTATCGAACAGACGAAATTGTTAGGACCTCAAGTTGTGCTAATGGATATTGGGCTACCGCAAATGAATGGGGTTGATGCCGCTAAGCACATCAAAGCAGAACTGCCCTCTACGCGAATTATCATGTTTACTTCACACGATAACGCTGAGCACGTCTTTGCTGCTCTTGCTGCGGGCACTGAGGGCTATTGTCTCAAGTCGATTTCAGTTGAGCAGCTTGAGCGAGCCATTGTCGCTGTTTCAGAAGGCGTTGTCTGGTTAGATCCTGGCATTGCAGATGTGGTCTTGCAGCATTTGGTGCCTCCAGGCAAAGCTGATGATAACAAGCACATTAACCTGAGAAAGCCGCGCCTCGATTTGAGTGCTCGAGAGATTGAGGTTCTCGGATTGCTGGTCGAGGGAATGACAAATCAAGAAATGTCCCAACGTCTTGTTGTAGGAATAGAGACTATCAAAACCCATATGCGTCATATTATGGAAAAGTTGGAAGTATCAGATCGAACTCAGGCTGCTGTAAAAGCTCTGAAGCTTGATCTCGTTTAGTTTCAATCAGAGCCAATCAATCCGAGCCAATCAATTAAAGCCAATCGTATCGAGAGGAAATTGCTTGGCTATAATTGTGTCGAGAATATCGACTACAAGTAGTCCAAAATCCTGGTCCGCTTCAAATTAACACTTTTGAGCTTCTAGTTTTCGTACTAAAAAAACTAATGGTGCTTGTTAACGCCCCTTTTGCCTGTCAATCACTCAATCGGGTGAGGTAGCGGAGGTTTCCTCCTTCAATTTCTTGTGTCAACCAAACGTGTTAGATCGGGTGACCCGAAGATCACACTGTTTCGTCCATCAATTGATTGAGGCAGATCGGTGCGAAAGACGATTGAATAGAACCATCAAGTGACGGATGCAGAAAGCCGCGGAGAAAATATCATGACAGAATTGGTTTTTAACAGCGTTGTGACTCAAGCAAAAAACAAGGTGGAAGCAGCAGAGAAATGCTGGGGAAAAAATCATTCAAATGTTATTTGTGAATTACAAAATCTTGCAGAACTCTACAAGAATCTGAAAATGATAAATGCCGCCAGCAGCACCTATTGGAGAATTCTCGATATTCAATATAAGTTGTTTGGACCTTTGTATTCAGAGAATGCGCGCACATTGCTCTCGCTTGCAGAACTCTATGAACTCGAAGGGGAATTTTTGGTGGCTGAACAGTTGTTTGAAGAAGCACTTTGCGTATTCGACAGCGAGAAGGCATTCGTAAATTACGATGGGCTGGGAACAGTACTCTTGAAATTGCATTACCTTTACACGTTCACAGGCAATGAACCAAAGCTCAAATCTCTTGAGGGAAGAGTTTGTGCTTATCTCAACCAGAAGTTTGTAAGCGGAATCAGAGCTCTGCCCAGCCTGGCAGCAATCGCATGAAGCCTTTAGGAAGGCAAAATGGCAATAGGAAATTGTTTGTACGAGTTTTTTTTGACTAGGGGGACAACAAATATGACTAAGGTTCAAGGTTTAGTTTCACTAGCATGTACTGCTATGGCGTCCCGTGATTTTCAGCTTGCTGAATCGCATCTTCGAAAAGCGATTGTGATTATCGCTTTCGGTCCTGATCGTTCTGAGATGCAAGAAGTTTTTTCTAGACTGATTGTTTGCATGGTGAAACAAAACAATGATGAGGAAGCACAGCGCCTGGAGTTTTTTGCAAGGCAGTGTGTAAGTGCTTGATTTACTGTTATCGAAAGCGTTTCGTTTGCTGATTTTGTCTGTTTTGTTTTTTTCAGCTTTTCGCCTTATGTAGCGAGTCTATCCTGATCCAATTTGCATAACTGATTTGCAAACTGGTTTAGTCTCAGTTTCAGAAAGAGGTTTGCCGATTATTTAAAATGCTGATCGTTGATCTCGATCAGTTGTTCTATAACAATTTAGTCGGTTAAGAGTGTGTATGTTGCTAGGACGATTGCTTGGGTGCTGAGGAGTCCTGGCGCTTACAACAAGCGCTGTTATTGAGGCTCATGCTGCAGGAAGCCTATTCGATAAACTGAGTTGCCACCACTTATGATGGCATTGCAAAAAATAGTCTAACTGGTATATTTGATCGTGCGACATCGTAAATCCTTTGCGCATAAGGGTTTTGCCGAATTGTCGTATTTTCGATAATACACAAATTCGAAGTGCAATATAGAAATTATATTCGCACTCGATATCGTATTGCTTTCCTCTAAGAGGACAATAAATAAGAGAGAAGGAGCCGGGCTCCTTCTCTCTTTGAGCTTTAACGCTTGTGCTTACTAAGCGAGATTATTTTCTCTTCTTAGCTGGCTTCTTTGCAGCCTTCTTGACTGGCTTAGCAGCAGCTTTCTTAACTGGCTTAGCAGCAGCTTTCTTAGCTGGTTTAGCAGCACCTTCAGCCTTTGGTGGAGCTGGCAACTTAGAACGTCCATCGACGATGTCTTTCAGCTCTTGTCCAGCACGGAAAGCTGGAACCTTTGCTGCTGCAATGGTTAGCTTTTGGCGCGGATTTTGCGGATTGACGCCGGAACGTGCCTTGCGGTTTCTGCGTTCAAATGTTCCGAAGCCGACGAGCATAACTCTGTCGCCCTTGGACAATGCACCTGTAATTGTGTGCAGGATTGCGTTAACTGCATTGCCGGTTTGCTGCTTTGTTTGTCCGGTAATATCTGCAACAGCGTTGATTAACTCTGCTCTGTTCATCGAGCTACCCCCTAACCTTTACCTATGAATTTGTTTTGCATGAAACTTTCGTTTTGTGATCGTTCCCTACGAAACGTGACGAATACTAACACCGAAGTAGATGCTGTTCAAGTAGGATCATGCGAGAAAATTGTATGATCAGCGAAGAAATTACTATGATCGATTCAACTGAAACTATTGCTGCAATCTCTACATCGCCCGGTCCAAGTGCGATTGCGGTCGTGCGCATGTCTGGTTTTGATGCCGAAAAAATTTTGCAGAAAATTTTTTCGGAGAGAGCATTTTCTGTCCCCGAAAATTTAATTCCCGAAGTTCCGCTTCTGAAAAGCCACTTCGCGAAGCATGGGTATATATATGATCCGTCCACTAAAGACATAGTTGATGAAGTCGTAGTGACTTTGTTTCGCGGACCACATACTTACACCGGTGAAGACCTTGTTGAAATCTCGTGTCACGGTGGTTCGTTAATCTGCAATGAAATACTTGCATTATTAATTCGGCAAGGTGCTCGTTTGTCACGACGGGGAGAGTTCACCGAGAGGGCGTTTCTGAACGGCAAGATTGATCTGACTCAAGCAGAGTCTGTTCTCGATATCATTCAGGCTAAAACTGCTCGTCAGGGACGAATGGCCGTATCTGCCCTCACCGGGCGGCTCGGCAAACATATTAATTCTGTGCGGGCAGAACTAATTGAAGTTCAAACACGAATAGTTGCTGGCATCGATTTTCCAGAGGAGATCGGAGATGCGCCTGAACCCGAGATCGAGAGGGTCGTCAAGAAGGCGCGCGAGGAACTTTTTGATTTAGCTCGCACTGCGCGTGCTGGAAAATTTCTCAGAGAAGGTCTGAAGCTCGCACTGGTAGGACGCCCAAATGCAGGCAAGTCCAGCTTACTGAATCAGCTGCTTAAATTCGAGCGAGCTATCGTAACTGATATACCAGGGACTACTAGAGATAGCATTGAAGAGATATTGGACCTCAACGGAATTCCTGTAACCCTCATTGATACAGCTGGAATTAGGCATACGGAAGACCGCGTTGAGAGAATTGGAATCGAGCGAAGTAAAAAAGCAATTGATGAAGCTGACATGATTTTGCTTCTAGTTGATCTCGCTGAAGGTTGGTCACAACCTGAAGAAGACATCGTCAAATATTCAGCTGGCAAACCTATGCTTATAGTTGGAAATAAGATTGATTTATTAGCGCAGCGAGATAATCTCAACTTTCATCCCGATAACCTGACATCTGAGTGCGTAGCTACTATCGCCGTTTCTGCATTGTCAGGGACGCACATAAAGGAACTCAGTTCAGCAATTGAAGACTGGGTATATAAGGATGCTGTCAATCGAGATGCACCATCATTAAATATGCGGCAATCGGCTTTATGTACGAAGGCTGTAGAGTGTTTGGATAGCTCATTGGATACTGTGCTGGCAGGAATGCCTCAGGACTGCATCGCGTCAGATCTTAAGATTGCTATCGATGCATTGTCTGAGATCTCTGGAAATGCGGTAAGCGAGGAGATAATATCCGAGGTCTTCTCCAAGTTTTGCATAGGTAAATGAAATGGCAGTTTTGCAGTCCGAGGAAAAAGATTGTCCGAGTTGTTTGGAGATTCGTCCGGGCGATAAGCAACTTGTTGAGACATCGATGCAAGATGAATGTTGGCAGCGACTTTCTCTGACACTTCAGAGCGGCGAGCATCGGTTTAGAAGTCTTGAGGGCGAAAGCTGCAGTATTTGCCGGACACCTACAGATGAATTGGAGAATTTTGCGGTTCAATTAGAGAGTCTGTTGAAAGGGCAAAAGCAGAAGGTTATTTTTGAACCCAGTGAACCTTCATTTGAACTGAGTTTTGAGAGATCACGTCGCGCAGGAATCAAAGTGGAAGCGTGGATTGATGCAGGCAATGCAAAAACCGGATTCTATACATGGGATGCAGCGGGTGTTCGTTTCTTCACCACCGATGAGAATCTTGCCGAGTTCATAAATCAAATGCGCAAGGAATTTTAGATGAAAGCAATGGCGCCTAAGCAAATCAGAAAAGTAAGTGTTAGAGAGATTAGAAATCTCCTTTCCAAATTAATGGAACAGGTATGTTCGGGCAAAACCACATTAAAGGATGCCAGAACTCAGCTTGCGGGTCAGCTAGAAGCTCTGGAAGGCGGCGAGGAAATCTTGATTATGAAAGACGGCACCGCGATTGCCAAGATAGTTCCGTTACGCTAAATGCCTTTTCTATCAAATTTTCAGGCAGGGTGCACACTGTAAAAATGTCTGGAATGCAACGAAAACGTTGCGGCTAGTACAATTTAGGCTGCAAAGAGGGCGCTTTTTGATATGATTGGGCTTCGCCGGCAGTTTGTATATGCCGCAGAAAGGAGTTGATTATGTCTCAAGTTGAAACCATGGTTCAGGTTAAGCTGCCCGATGGCAGTGAAAAGAGTCTCGACAAAGGCTCAAGCTGTGGAGATCTTGCCAAATCAATCTCACAAGGGCTGTTTCGTAAAGCCGTTGGAGGTTTGATTAATGGTGAGATTCGCGATCTCTCGACACCGCTAGAAAGTGGTGACCAGGTCAAAATTCTTACAGCTGAAGATCCCGAAGCGTTGGAATTGCTTCGTCATTCAACTGCGCACGTAATGGCGCAGGCGGTGCAACGCATTTTCCCGGAAGCGAAGATTGCAATTGGTCCTACCATTCAAGATGGCTTCTATTACGACTTCGAAATTACTGACCATCCGCTAACTAATGAAGATCTCGATAAGATCGAAGCGGAAATGAAAAGGATCGTCAAAGAAGATCAGAAATTAGTGCGATATTGCATTCCCGATGTTGATAAACAGATCGGTGACTTCAAATCGCAAGGTGAAAAGTTCAAAGCTGAGCTTTTGACAGAGCACAGAGATCACAACCCGACACTATATTTGATGCTCGATAAAGAGGGCAAGAATGTATGGAATGATCTTTGTCGCGGACCACACTTACCGTCAACCGGATTTATCAAAGCGTTTAAGCTGATGAAGGTTTCGGGCTCGTACTGGCGAGGTGACGAAAACAAAGAGCGTCTCCAACGAATTTACGCTACTGCGTGGTGGAAAGAAGATGATCTAAAGGCTTACTTGCACAAGTTGGAAGAAGCTGAAAGACGTGACCATCGTCGCTTGTCTAAGCAATTGGACCTTTTCACAGTGCACGATGAAGTTGGACCAGGTCTAGTTTTCTGGCATCCAAATCTTGCAACAGTGCGTGCAGAAATTGAAGACTTCTGGCGCGAAGAGCATCGCAAGCGCGGATATCAATTCGTGTTCACTCCGCATATTGCGCACGAAAAACTGTACGAAATCAGCGGACACTTAGAAAACTATGCTGAGAACATGTATGCATCGATGACTATTGATGAGGAGCCTTATCGGGTTAAACCGATGAATTGTCCTGGTCATATCATGATCTATAAGTCTCGTTTGCATAGCTATCGTGATCTGCCTTTGCGATTTGCCGAACTTGGTACCGTCTATCGATATGAACGTTCAGGCGTTTTGCATGGCATGTTGCGCGTACGCGGATTTACACAAGATGATTCGCACATATTCTGTCGACCAGATCAGTTGGAAGAAGAAGTCGCAGGAATTATTGACCTCATTGATTTCTTGATGAAGACATTTGGTTATTCGTTCAAGGCTTATCTAGCAACTCGTCCTGAGAAATCACTTGGTAGTGATGAAGAGTGGGAGTTCGCAACCACAGCGCTGGAAAATGCCATCAAGTCTCGCAATCTTGAGTACGAGGTTGAAGAAGGTGGTGGCGCGTTCTACGCTCCGAAGATCGACTTTAAGCTTTTCGATGCGATTGGACGTGAATGGCAGGGTCCAACCGTGCAGGTTGATTTGAATCTTCCAAACAGATTCGATGTTACCTACATAGGTGAAGATGGCAACAAGCATAAAGCAATCATGGTTCATAGAGCTGTTCTGGGCTCTATGGAACGGTTCTGTGGAGGTCTCATTGAGCACTACGCAGGAGCTTTCCCAACCTGGTTGGCACCTGAGCAAATTGCTATTCTTCCGATTGCTGACCGCCACCATGAGTATGCACAAAAAGTTGCCGCACAATTGCGTGCGAAACTGTTGCGAGTTAAGTGTGATGATCGTTCAGAAACGATCAAGTACAAAATTCGCGAAGCGCAGCTTGAGCAAATACCGTACATGCTCGTAATCGGTGATAAAGAAGTTGAAACCGGCATGGTGACACCACGTCATCGACGCGGAGGTGACATGCCAGCCGTGTCGCTCGACCAATTTATTTCTGAAATAGAAAGCGAAATAAAAGAGCGTCGCTAGACTCGAGAAATGCTAAAGCACAAAACACGGATCATCTCAGGTCCGTGTTTTGCATTATGAATTAGTTTTGGCTCGTAGGCTTTGCTGCTGAAGGATTCGCTGCGGAAGGATTCGCTGCGGAAGGATTCGCTGCGGAAGGATTCGCTGCTGAGGGATTGGCTGCTACGGAGGGATTGATTGAAGTGCTTGTTGTCTTGGAGGGACTAACGGTTACATCAGATACTTTTTTGTGTCGTCCTGAATCAATAGTTCCATCTATGCTCCTTATGCTTGATCTGCTGCTAGTGGGAAATCGCAAGGAATAGCCAGTTTGCCAGGTTTTCTCATATCCTATTGCTGCGATGACAATTCCCATAAGCATCATCGGAATGCCAATGATAAAGGCGTCTGAGCAAAACAAAATTATGCCGAAAACTAATAGAAGCAGACCTGATACAAACCATTGTCTGGTTTGTTCGCCGTTCTTGTTATCCATTTGATATTGTCCTCGCTCGCCAAGCCATGCTTCTTTCGTTTTAACCTTCAATTCAACAGCGAACATTGATGCATTTGTGCAAAGCCCCGCTCCGTTTGCAGCAATTTTTTTTGAATTGAAAAACGATTCGCAAAACAATCATAGAGATGGTCCCGTGAAATTCGTGTAAAAGACACAAAGAAAAAGAGCACTTCTGCCGAAGTGCTCTAGATCGCAATCTGGAAGTATGAAGACCCTAATCTGGATTTTGCAATTTGACCGCTGTTGTTTTGTTCGGAGGCCGAGACGGCGTACGATTGACTCTTGCTTCATCGGTATCTTGCTTTTCTGGACCCGGAAGCTCGGATTGGTTAGCCGAGCAATGTCTGCATTTCATTGCTGCGCGGCTTATTGTCTGACCGCAAAAACGGCAATTTTTGAAATGCACCGTTGAAACCCCGCGTTTACAGTTCTGACACTTAATGGCGCCAGGCCTTAATTCGCGGGTGCAATGAGGACAAGATATAGTCGCTTGAAGTGTAGGCATAAAGTCAACATACCCACTCTTGACAACCATTAAACCCGAAACTGTCTCTTTGGGAACAGCTAACGAATTCTCCCGTCTACCCCCGCTCATAGAACATTTCCACTCACGCGAAGAGAGAAGACGATCATGGGCATCTCCCTCAAGAAAGAACACTTAAAGCGATACAAAGATGTAGCTGCGCTTTTGCTCAAATACGGTAATTCAGAACTTGTTAAATCGGCCGGTTTGGAAGGACTTGTGCAAAACGATGACGAGAAAAGAATTCCGATCTCCGTATTAGACCCGCTAGCTGGTCCAAAAAAGGCGGCTGTTGACGCCAGTGTCTTTGCAGAAAATGGTGTAGCAGCAGATGAGAAAATAGTATGTGTCGGAACCAAGCCCGAAGGCGAGGCTCGTCCCATAAGACTTCCTCAAGGTGGATATGGTTATGTCACCAAGAAAACAGAAGAGGAAAAAAAGGGCAGTGCGCAGCCCGAGCAAGTAATCGAAAAAATGAAAAAGGTTGCGGACGATGTTTCTGCAAAAGTAAGTGAAACCGCAGAGAAGTTTGGCGGAAGCAATGGAAATGGTCTTGAGATTGTTAATGATAACGGTGAAGTCGTTGTCTATAAAGATGGAGCGTTCAGTGACCTGGCTAAGCGAGCCGAGGAAGAAGGAAAGCTCGCTCCAGCACAAGCGAATACTACGCCTGAAGACTTTGCTCGTGACCTCGAAAAACTAGGTCCAACCTTTATAAAATTGGGGCAACTTCTCTCGACACGCGCTGACTTTCTGCCAGCAGCCTACATGCAGGCGCTCACCAGATTGCAAGACAATTGTGAGCCATTCTCTTATTCGGATGTTGAGCATATAGTCGGGTCCGAATTGGGTGTGAGAATGTCCAAAGCGTTTCTCAGTTTTGATTCTGAACCGATTGCCGCCGCTTCGATTGGACAAATACACCATGCGGTTTTGAGGGATGGTAGAGAGGTTGCTGTCAAAGTGCAGCGTCCAGGCATTCGTGAAGTTATTGTGAATGACATCGAAGCGCTTTTCGATATTGCTGAGTTCTACGATAAGCACACGAAAACTGGCAAGAAATATCAGTTCATGGACATTCTGGAAGAATTCCGGAAATCCATTATGGATGAATTAGACTACCGCAAAGAGTCCGCCAATCTAGAGCGCCTTCGAGATAATCTGCACGAATTCGAATTGATAAAGGTTCCCTGCCCAATCTCTTACTACAGCACCTCAAAAGTGCTAACGATGGATTTCATCAAAGGTAAGAAGATCACTGCTATTTCAAATCTAGAGCGATTAGACCTTGATGGTGCGCCACTTGCGGAGTCAATATTTAAGGCGTATCTCAAACAGATCTTGATTGATGGATTCTTCCACGCTGATCCACATCCCGGAAACGTCCTTCTTACCGATGACAATAAGATTGCGTTGATAGATCTCGGAATGGTGGCAAGGCTAACCCAGCACATGCAAGGCAAGCTGTTTTTGATGTTATTAGCTATCAGTGAGCAACGAGCTGATGCCGTAGCTAATATAGCAATTGATATTGGCGAACAAAGAGATAATTTTGACGAACAGCAGTTTAGAAGCCGTGTCACTTCACTTGTGCAGGGTCATATATTCAATAATCTAACGGACATGGAGCTTGGTGTGGTTATTGTTGGCATAACTCAAATCTCAAGCGATTGTGGTATCAAGGTTCCCGCAGAGCTCACGATGCTAGGAAAAACTCTGTTGAATTTGGACCAGGTAGGCTCAACGTTAGATCCCAACTTCAGTCCTAATGAATCGATGCGTCGAAATGCTCCTATGTTGATGCGCAAACGCATGGAATCTAGTCTCTCAGTGGGTCACATTTTTACCTCTCTGGTAGAAGCCAAAGACTTCATCGAAAAAATGCCGGGAACTGTTCATAAAATTATGGATCTCGTGGCGACTAACAGTTTGCGTATGAAGGTCGATGCTATTGACGAGGCGGTCCTTGTTGATTCTGCACAGAAGATTGCAAATCGTGTGACGCTAGGACTCATTCTTGCCGCACTGATTATGGGTGCGTCTAATCTTATGAAAGTGCCAACATCTTTCACACTGTTTGGATATCCTGGCATTGCGATGATATGCTTCCTCCTGGCTGCTTCTGCTGGTTTTGCTCTTGCAATTCACATTGCTATCTACGACCAGCATGGAAAAACGAGTAAGCAATAAACCTATTGAGTTATAAGGAAAGACAAGCCTTTAGGCTTGTCTTTTCCTATGCCGATAAGCTTGAAATGATATAATGTCGGGTCATGAAAAGGTTGAGTTGGCAAGTTCTTGGCTTGGTCGCGATGTTCTTATCGAGCAACGCGCCTACATTTGCATTGGAGAATAGTACGGCTGTGGCTAATTTAGACGGACAGTATCTGCGCAGCTATGCGGAGACAAGAGGTTTCATGTTAGGACGACCGGTAAAGGCAAAGCCGAGTCCTGACGGAAAATCCGTTTTATTTTTGCGAGCCCAGGCGAGAATAGCAAAGCAAGCCTTATACATTTTTGATGTAGACACTAAAACGACAAAGGAACTTCTGACACCAGAAGCGGTGCTCAAGGGTGCCGAAGAGCACTTGTCTGCAGAAGAGAAAGCGCGACGAGAAAGACAACGTATAAGTGTTGGCGGTTTTACTGATTTCCAGTTGTCTGACGACAGCGCATTGATTCTGGTTTCGCTCTCTGGAAAACTCTATGTCGTCAATAGAACTTCTGGAAAAATCACTCAGCTCAACACTGGTGATAAAGATGTGCTCGATCCCAAATTCTCTCCAGATTCCAAAAAAGTTTCCTATGTGCAAGACAATGACTTGTATTGGATTGACCTTGCATCGGGGACATCCCAACGTGTCACCACGGGCGGTAGTGCCTCATTGACTCATGCTTTGGCAGAGTTTGTGGCACAGGAAGAGATGGATCGGTTTACGGGCTATTGGTGGTCACCTGATTCAAGCCAGATTGTATACCAAGAGTCTAATGCAGATGGTGTCGAGGTCTGGTACCTCGCGGACCCTCAGCATCCGGAGCAGAAGCCAACTCCGGCGTTTTATCCTCGTCCTGGAAAACCTAATGTTAGTGTTCGCCTGGGAGTGATATCTGCACAAGGGGGCGAGACGAAATGGATTGATTGGGACTCAAAATCCTATCCTTATTTAGCGAATCTGACATGGTCAGAGAATTCGCCGCCTTCCATGCTTGTTCTAACGAGAGATCAAAAGGATCTTAAGTTGCTTGAGATTGACCCTGCTTCTGGAAAAACCACTGAACTCTTAAAAGAGCATGACGATAAATGGTTGAACATTCAAAAAGGAATGCCAAGCTGGGTGAATAAGGGCAATTCATTTCTTTGGGTGACTGAACGAGAAGGTGCTGCCCAGCTCGAATTGCGTAGTCGTAATGGTTCACTGGAAAATGTTTTAGTGAAGCCAGATTTCGGATTCAGTGCTTTTGTTGATGCTAACTCCGATAGTTCTGAAGTCTTTTTCCTTTCAAGTAAGGATCCAACTGAATTGCATTTGTTCAAGACTTCTTTGAATGGCGAAAAAACGCCTGTTCAAGTCACCAGTGGTAGAGGCATTCATGCTGCAGCGTTTGCAAAAAATCACCAGATCTTCATTCACGATGAAAACCCGGTAGATGCAATGCCTAAAGCCAACGTCATGAGTTCTGCCGGGGCTGTATTAGGAGCACTACCGGAGGTGGCAGAAAATCCACCCGGAACGGTAAAGGTCGAGTTTGTAGAACTTGCTGGTGAGCACAAGTACCGAGCAAATATAGTTCGCCCACAGGATTTCAATCCTCAGCTGAAATATCCAGTCATAGTTGACGTGTACGGTGGGCCTCACAAAATCAAGGTAACTGCTAATAAGCGCAATTTCTTGCTTGACCAGTGGCTTGCAGATCAAGGATTCATAATCGTATCTATCGACGGACGCGGAACTCCTGGGCGTGGACGCGAGTGGGAGCGTGCCATTTGCAATCACTTCGGTTCTGTACCTTTGGATGATCAAGTTGATGGCGTAAAACAACTTTGTGCTAAATACACTGAGATGGACGGTGAGCGAATTGGTATTACCGGTTGGTCCTTCGGAGGCTATATGTCGGCCCTTGCAGTTCTGCGGCGTCCCGACGTATTCAAAGTTGGAGTTGCTGGTGCTCCAGTAGTAGATTGGTTTGATTACGACTCTTGCTACACCGAGCGGTATCTGGGGTTGCCAGAGAAGAATCCAGAATCATACAAAGAATCATCACTTCTAACTTACGTAAATGATCTTCGTCGCCCGCTTTTGTTAGTGCACGGAACATCGGATGACAATGTTTTTTTCAAGCATTCACTTGAATTAGCTGACGCTCTGTTTCGAGCGGGAAAAGATTTCTCGATTTTGCCGCTCTCGGGTCTTACCCACATGGTTCCTGATCCTGTAGTGATGGAACAACTCTGGACGAGAATCATAAATCAGTTCCATACCCATCTGGGTGGTCCCAAAAAAGCCATCGAGGGATAGCATTCAGTCTATAGCAATTCCTAAGCCGCAACTTTTATTGCCGCAATTTTTGTAAATGAGGAATCTATTTCCGATTTCAGTTCGGCATCGGCTTGTCTAACTTGTTTCGTCTCGCCGTGACTGCGAAAAAGTAAAGCCAACTGCGCGACATGGGCGCGTTCAACTTCTTCTCTATTCATGACTTATCTCCAAAGAGTTGAGCTAGAAGACTCAGGCGCGATTGATAGGTTCCCTTAAGTCGCCGCAACTCTGCAGGTTATTTCTTGAAGAACTTGCTCATCCAGCCGCCGCTTTTTTCAGGTATAAAACCTTGAAGGTTTTCGCGGAGTTCGGCACAATCGACGAATCTGCGATGAGCTTCTTTTGCTAATGCTTGAGCTAACAAATCATCGTACTTCTTGTATTTTTCCCCTTTGATAGAGCTAAGCAGAGGGGCTGCTTGCGAGCCCAAATGTTGCGCCATCATGTGAAGTTCATTTTCGCCTTTGAATGGAGCTTGTCCTGTGAAAGCTTCAAACATGACACAAGCCAGCGAATAAATATCACTCGTTGCAAGACATCGCTTCTCCATAGCCTGTTCTGGGCTTATGTATTGCAAGCTATACAAGCCATTTTTGCCTGGTGGTTCGACAATCTCTTCGCGTCCTGCCCAGGGTAAAAGCCCCGTTCGTCCAAACCCGATTAATTTCGGAGTCAACTCTTTGCCAGTTTGCACCAGCATTATTTTGTCAGGACGCAAATCGAGGTGAATCAATCCTACCTTATGTAGATTCTCAATGGGATGAGTTAGTTTTGTGAAAATACTGATGATAGTCTGAGGGTCTTGCTCGCTGCTTATCAGGCTTTTCAGAGTTTGCCCGTCTATAAATTCCATGACGAGATAGGGTCTTCCGTTTGGGCTGCTACCAGTTTCGATGAGTTTTACAATGCCATCATGTGCGCCCAGAGTAAGGCAGCGGGCTTCATGACTTATATGTTTATCAGCAACCTCATTGTCGGGAAATTCCGATTCAAGCAGAAACTTGATGGCGACTTTCTGACCATTTTTGTCAGTCGCGCGATAAACGCGTCCACGCGTGCCTTCAGCCACAAGACTTTCGAGCTTGTAGCCGGAAGATGGATCAACGATATCATTTGGGTTCATCACTATATTGTTACCCTACGATGGACTCCAGGAAACATCAGAGTTGCTGGAAATGCTTTGTTAGACCTTGCAGCTTAGAGAATTTCCGAGGTCCTTGTGGCATGAGTTAAGGACTTGAATCATTTCCTCATGAATAAGACCGTTAGACGCCAGGACATGCCCAGAATCCAATACGAAGGGACCACCGCAGGGTGAACTGACTTTGCCGCCGGCTTCCTCAATTATCAGTGTACCTGCCGCGAGATCCCACGGGCTGAGCTTGAATTCCCAGAATCCATCACTTCTGCCTGCTGCCACAAAACACAGATCAAGTGCTGCTGATCCATCTCGGCGAACTCCATGGCATAGATTCGTAAGCGTATGAAATTCCTTCATATTAGGGAATTTTGCTGTTTCTGTGTCTGGGGGAAATCCTGTTGCTAATAGGCTTTCGGATAATTTGCTAACTTTCGAAACCTGTAATTTTGTTTCACCCACAAATGCTCCACAGCCTCGTTGCGCTTGAAACAACTCTTTTGAAACGGGGTTATACACCAATCCATATTGCATTTTGCCATCTTCCTCAAAGCCAATAGAGACAGCAAAAAAGGGATAACTATGCGCAAAGTTCGTTGTTCCATCTAGCGGGTCTATTATCCATCTGCATTTCGATGAACTTTGGTGGGCGCCTGATTCCTCGCCCAGTATTTGATGATCGGGAAATGATTCTCTGATGATTCTAATCACCTCGGCTTCAGACTGCTTGTCCGCCTCGGTAACGAGATTGAAGGCACCTTTGTAGTCTATTCCGCTTAGTTTCCCCAACTTGCTGGTCAGAATTGCCCCGGCTGATTCTGCGGCGTTGTGAGCTACTTTCTTGACCTGGTCTAGACTCATGTTCTTGCTTCCTTTCAGTGAACGAATGATACAGGAGAACCTGTCCGATAATTTTACCCTCTTGCCCGCTCAGAAACTTGCACTATGTCTAAGTTTTCTGCAATGGGGTTCAATCGCTCAGACTAGTCTTGAGTCAAAGCTTTGGGCGAATCTCTCTATTCGGCATAGAGTCACAGTCAGCGAACTGACCAATGCTTGTTCAGCTTCCGTTATTTGCTACCAAATATGGTGCTTCAACCGACGCTTGCCAACAAAAAGTCTAGGAGTGAAGTCGCAAAACCGTTGGCTGGAAAGAAGAGCTTTAAGTTTCGGGCGTAGCGAAGTGTAAAAATGCAGGGCTAATAAGTTGATATTGACAAGGGCATGGGTTTCAATATAAGGAATCTCTTCATATCAGAGCCTTGCTCTGGAGGAATCGTGCGTTTAGTTGTTTCGATAGCCATTATTAGTAATTGAACTTGCTGGAGAGGAATTCAACTAATTCGCTCCAGCGCTAGCCGCTGGATTTTTTGTTATTAGGCGCTTTTGCGTTTTGGAAAGGTAAACCACAATGAGTAGTGAAAAAAGCGAGAAACCACCCGTCAATCTGCCTCAGACTTCATTCCCGATGAAGGCGAATAGTACTGTGAGAGAGCCGGAAATTCAGAAGATGTGGCTCGACAAAGATGTCTACTTCAAAAACTTGAAAAAGCGCGAAGCGAACCCAAAATTCGTACTACACGATGGACCTCCATACTTGAGCGCTAGCAAAATTCACATCGGCACTGCGCTAAATAAGATATTGAAAGACATCGTCACTAAATACAAGGCGATGCGCGGATTTTATTCTCCTTATGTGCCCGGCTATGACAGCCACGGTTTGCCTATCGAAAATGCTGCCTTGAAAGATGTTAAAGGTGGCAGGCATTCAATCTCAGTGATTGAGCTGCGCAAGCGCTGCAAAGATTTCGCTTTGAACAATCTCAAAGGACAGGAAGCTAACTTCAAGCGGCTGGGTGTCTGGGGCGATTGGGAGCACCCATACATCACATTGGCGCCCGAGTTTGAAGCGGCGCAGATTCGCGTGTTTGGTAAGATGGCTGCTGCTGGTTATCTATATAAGGGGCTGAAGCCTGTCTCGTGGTGTCCAAATTGCGAAACAGCACTTGCTGAGGCGGAGGTTGAGTATGCTGACCACACTTCCGATGCGGTGTTTGTCAAATTTGCAGTGAAAGATTCCGAAAAGAAGAAATTGCCGGAAGCCGTTCAGGCAGAGAAAGAGATCAGTTTTGTTATCTGGACGACGACCCCATGGACTCTTCCTGCGAATCTTGGTGTCGCGATTCACCCTGATTTCAATTATTTGTTCATGAAAACAAAAGAACATGGTGTGCTCGTGATGTGCGAGTCTTTGAAGGGCGAAGTGCTATCAGCAGCGAAAATTGAAGAATCTGAGGCCGAGGAACTTGCCTGCGTTCGTGGACGTAACATGGATCTCATTGAATGTACTCATCCATTTATCGATAGAACCAGTTTAGTCATGTTGGGCGATCACGTTACTGCTGACACCGGTACTGGTTGCGTTCATACAGCACCAGGACACGGTCCTGAGGACTTCCTGCTCGGCAATAAGTACAAAATTGGTGTTGTGTCTCCAGTTGATGGTCGTGGTGTTTTCACCGACGAAGGTGGGCAGTTTGCTGGATTACGCTACGATAAAGCTAATCAACCGATAATCGAGCATCTCACCGAGATTGGCAAGCTGCTAAATCACTCAAAAACTACGCACAGCTATCCTCATTGTTGGCGCTGTAAGAAGCCACTGATCTTCAGAGCAACTGAGCAATGGTTTGCCTCTGTTGATGGTTTTAGAAAACAGGCGCTTGCTGCAATCGATACCGTAGAGTGGTTGCCTCCTAGCGGTCGTAATCGCATCTATAACATGGTGGAAAACCGTTCTGACTGGTGTATCAGCCGTCAAAGATCTTGGGGCGTTCCAATTCCAGTCTTCTATTCTACGAAGACCGGAAAGCCATTGCTACTGGAAGACGTGATCAACCGCGTCGCAGATGTTTTTGAAAAAGAAGGGTCTGATGCCTGGTGGGAGCATGAACCTTCCTATTTCCTTGGAAAAGACTACAAATGTCCTGATGGTGGCACTGAATTCACCAAAGAAATGGATATCATGGATGTCTGGTTTGATTCCGGAACCACACATTCTGCCGTTCTTGATGTTCGTCCAGAACTTCGTGGAACTCCATGTGAGATGTACCTGGAAGGCAGCGACCAGCACCGGGGGTGGTTCCAAAGTTCTCTGCTGACCAGCGTAGCGGTGCACAATCGTGCTCCATACAAGACCGTTTTGACCCATGGCTTCGTTGTGGATGAAAGCGGTCGCAAAATGTCCAAATCTGTTGGCAATGTTGTTGATCCCGAAGACGTGATCAAGCAGTATGGTGTTGATGTTCTTCGATTGTGGGTTGCATCTGTTAATTACACCGATGACATACCTATCGGAAAAAATATGTTGGCTCAGCTTGCTGAAGTGTATAAGAAGCTGAGAAATACAGTTCGCTTTTTGCTGGGCAATCTGCATGAATTTGATCCCAAAGACTGCGTGAGCTACGAGGAACTGGGACCACTAGATAAATACATCTTGCATCGCTTGCAAGAAGTATTGGTCAACCTGCAGAAGGATTTTGATCGCTATGAGTTCTTCAAGTACTATCAAGTTTTGAATAACTTCTGCAATGTGGATCTTTCTGCACTCTATTTTGATGTGGTGAAAGACACTCTTTACACTGCGTCGAAGAAATCTGTTAAGCGAAGAGCCGTTCAAACTGTACTCTATGAAGTGCTCAAGGCTCTCACTTGCATGCTGGCTCCGGTTACACCACATCTGGCGGAGGACATTTTTGCCCATACTCCGGCTGCGCTGAAGGAAGAGTCCGACAGTGTTTTATTGCTAGAGTTTCCTGACGCCAAAAAGGAATATCACAAGCCTGAGCTTGACGCATTCTGGGAAGATTTAATTGGCGTGCGTTATGTCGTCAATAAAGCGCTTGAAACCGCCCGTGGTGCCGGCAAAATCGGTAGCTCGTTGCAAGCTCAGGTGAAGCTGAAGGTCGATAGCCCTGAGCTTGTCGATAAGTTGTCAACGCTTCAGGATAATTTGACAGGGTTCTTCATCACCTCCCAGGCAGAAATCTTGGAAAACGGAAAAGACTTTGCCTCTGGTAATGGATATCTTGCCGACATATCTGAGGAAGGTGTGCGTGTAGTAGTTCTTCCTGCAAATGGAGTGAAATGCGGACGCTGCTGGAAGTTCTCCGAGAAAGTAGGCGCGGATACTAGCTATCCTGAATACTGTGACTATTGCGCGGAAGCACTGGCGGCAGACAAAAAATAGTTAGTCCATAAACTTAATGAAGAGGACGCCATGCAAACCATGAGCGTCCTCTTCTTTTATAATTCTTGCTGCAATGTTCTCATACTGTTAAACTAGGCTGAGACGGTATCTTGTGAGTTGAATATGCTGCAACGGATTCTTTCACCACTCTATATCGCATATTTCTTTGTTAGCTCGGCCTTTCTGGTTTGGATTTCTGTTCTGCTGACCGTGCTCTTTTCCTGGAATGATCCAAATCGAAAACTGGTGCACTTGTATTCGTGCTGGTGGGGGCACCACTATATCAGGATTAATCCCTTCTGGAGCTGCACTTTTGAAGGGCTCGAAAATATCGAAGATGGCAAAACCTACGTTTTAGCTGCGAACCATCAATCACTCTGGGACATAATGGTGCTGTATGGTCTCAATAAGCCATACAAGTGGGTCTCAAAGGAATCTGTCTTCAAGATTCCTTTTATCGGTTGGAACATGAATCTGAATCAGTACGTGAAAATTGTTCGTGGCGATTTGAAAAGCGTTAAAGACATGATGAATACATGCAAGAATTGGCTGCATCAGGGTGCTTCCATAATGATCTTTCCTGAAGGCACCAGATCAGAGGACGGTGAACTTCTCGAATTTCGTGATGGTCCTTTCAAGATAGCTAAAGATTGCCAGGTTCCGCTCGTTCCTATTGTCATTGACGGTACTGCTGGGATTTTGCCAAAAGGGTCTATGCTTTTGAATTTTAGAGGCAAGATTCATGTAAAAGTACTGCCAGCAGTCAATGCTGCTGATTTTGCAAATGTGAAACAGATGCGGGATCATGTTCGAGCGTTGATGATGGCTGAGTTAGATAGCATGCGTGGTCGCAGTAGCAATAGCATTGGCAATGGTTCTGAGCTTAGCACGGCTAAATAGCGGGCTCTTTTTCTTGATTGAGATTCGTTGTATAGTAGTCACTGCTTATTTTTGCGGCGTTTGAGAAACAAGTGACTCGGCTACTGAAAAAATGGAATTGTATTTTTTTGCATAATCCCAGCTGCTCCAGACGTTTTGGCAGACTGATTTGTTCGTAGCCAGCGCGGCAGCCAGAAATTTAGCTGCTTGCTCAGCGCCTTGTTTTCTGCCGTCACCATCGAAGGCTGCATCAGGTCCTTCCAGAGTCATTTGAATGACTTTTTGAGCCTCTGCGGTCAAAGCTGTTGAAAGAGCCTTGCCTTCACTCAAATCCATTCGTTCACCTCGCTCTGATTGCAGAATGAGCCCATGGATTTCGGGACTGTTTTTGTAAGTGTCGGGGTCTAAGGCAGCGATAGACTTCAAAATGTTTTCAGAGAGTATCTTGGCACTGATATCGTTATTTTCGGCAGCATACTTATTGGCTGCCAGTGCATGTTGCAGTTTAATTGACGAGTGCAATTGCACTTTGTTTAGTGCAATATCGATTTCATTGAAGGCATCTTTTTCCTCGTCGTCGCAAATTTTGAATATACCTTCCCTGAGGGCTGAACCCTTCTCGCCGCGCATTGCCGCGAGTCTTTCGTCTTTATTCAGGCTTTTCAGCTGCTGGCGTAAACTATCTTCTTGTATAGGTTTTTCAGGGCTATCTGGTATTTTCATGCCCCTATTGCCTTTAACGAAATTGTCCATGACGTTATAAATTTCATCTGCAAGTTGAGACACCTTGTGGAACATCTTTTGGATGCCACCCTGGAGATCAATATATTTCTCAACTTGAATCTCTGCTACATGGAAAAGAGCATTAGCCTGATCCCATTTTTCTCTGGCAGTTCCTGCGGCTGCTGCAAGCACATCTGCAGCTCTCTTGCTAAAAGAAAGCTCTGGATATAGGCGAGCTTCTTGCTCTCTTGCTTCTTGCTCTACGGCCTTTTCGTTCTTAAGTTCTAGTGGCTTATTTGGTGGCAATGATTCTGCTTTTGACTCACTTACTTTACTAGAAGTCTCGTTATTTCTCGTGTTTTTTTCTGCACTGAGCTCTGGCAGCGAAATCTGTGCATCGCTACCTTTCTTGCTTTCTCCAATCGCTCGCATTTTTACTTGCTGCTCTCGCTCTGAGCTGCTAGTGCGTAAGTCTAAAAGATTCAGCTGACGCTCACCCTGTGTGCCTTTCAGCTGGAGTGGGTTTGAATCTGATTTTTCAAGCGAGAAATTCATGATTTATCTCATTTCAATATGACTTAGCGAATCTATCCAGTCCAATTCATTTGCTGACTAAGATTTGAGCATTTTAATGGCTCTTGCCGACTCCAGCCGTGGTTCTCCCATTCAATAGCTGACCCCTTTCGTCTAATCTTTGTGTCAAGGCATGGGTAGAACTCGGAATCGTTTGCGCACAACTCGTTTGTGCTCACCGTTGTTATCAGCGCGACAGCCGGAGAATTGCCATGGATACTTATGATTCACCAGTAAATAAGGTGATATCTGGGACTGAAGAATTTGCGAAGCTTGATCACGATATCAATGCTTGCCTGACAAACTCTACTGGTCCTGCTGGTATGAAAGAATGTCTGAGCAACGGAATTGCGTCTTGGGACAAAGAGTTGAACAAGACATACAATTCACTATTAGAGGAACTCGCTGGCGATAGAGACGCTAAGCGAGCCCTTCGTAAGTCCGAGAGAGAGTGGGAAAAGTTTCGAGATGCTGAGTATCACCTGATTGATAGGCAGTATAAAAACGCGCCAGCCGATACCCATCCTCAGGTTGATGTTTTAGCTGACAAACTTGATCTCGTTGAGACAAGGGCGCGTGAGCTAAATTCAATCAAAGAAAAAAGTTTGCCAGATACTGCACTGACTAATCCAATTGATAGAAAGGTCGGTGCTTGTTTGCAGAAGTCTGCTAATGATGCCGAAAAAAGTGTATGCATTTCTGAGGGAATTGAAGATTGGAAGGCAGAGTTCGCGTCTCAGCGAGCTCTTGCTCCAGACAGATTTAAATCTGCGATGAAACCTTCTGAAAGACATTGGGCTCGATTTCATCAAGCGGAAAACGAGTTTATTTCAAAAAGATTCCCTGAAAACCAGGCGACCGCGCCGGAGTTGTCCGCATACCTGACTCTCTTAAGAGACCGTTCTATGCAATTATCACGTAGAAATTCTGTTCGCTTCAAATGATTGAATCATGCGGAACAAAGTCGTGCGTGGTTTTCATTGAGGCTTGCAGTGTCTTGTTAGTTAAGTGATGACCTATCACTTTGGGGTTAATGTCAGCAACCGCCACCGCTGGGTGCAGGCATGTCTATTATGATTTCTTTGATGGGACCGCCCGGACCAGAGCTCGTCGTGCTAATGCCACCCTTACGATTTGATGCCATCAAAGGCATTTGTTGCCAGTTGCTTGGACCATTCCCGCTGTACGATCTGTGTCGGTTCCAGCGATCTATCTGACTCAACGCATACTGAGCGTTTTGCCGAAGAGCTGTTGAGCGCCCTTTCATGACCGTAGCGTATTCGGTGCGAGCTGACGAAATCTGATTCATTCCCTGATAACAAAGAGCCATGTAGTAGTGAATCAGCTCATTGCAGGTTCCGGAATTGTGAAGCTGCCGAAATTGAGCCAGAGATTGAGCGTATTGCCTATCCTTGTACGATTTCACTGCCTCGTCCATTTTTGGAGCAGTGAGGTTTCCTGCAAATGATGCTGTCTGCATCAGGCACAGGCTCGCGAAGGCTGCCGCTAAGTGTTTGCGATTGAGCAAGTTAATCTATCCTCCGGCTTAATTCAGTATACATGCCAACAGGTAAATTAAGAACTAGACATTTTTCCGCCGAATCGCCTCTGCTGTAAGCGAAGTACCGACTGTGACTAAAATCATGAGCGTACTCAGCGCATTAATTGTTGGTTTCACTCCAAATTTAACGGACCCGTATATCCACAAAGGCAATGTTGTGTCGCCTACTCCGGCTGTAAACTGAGTGATGATAAAGTCGTCGAGAGAAAGCACGAAGGCGAGCAGGCAGCCGGCTACAATGCCTGGCATTAGCAAGGGCAGTGTTATTTTGAAAAAAGCCACCAGTGGTGGTGCGCCGAGATCTTGTGCGGCTTCCTCAAGTTTCGGGTCCATGCCTTCCAGCCTTCCCATGACTGTAAGCGTTACGTAAGCCACGCAAAAAACGATGTGTGAAACGATAATTGTTGCCAGGCTCAAGCTTAATTTCATAGCGATGAACAAGGTTAGTGCCGCAACTGCCATAGCAATTTCAGGAATAATAATCGGTAGCATCACAAGGGCACGGTAAACGCCTTCTCCAGCAAAACGCAAACGTGCCAGTCCAATGGCAGCCATGGTTCCCATCACAGCTGCAAAACTTACACTGACGGAAGCTACAAGCAAACTGTTTCGAAAAGCGCTTATAAGAGTAGTTTCGTCCTTAAGAGCTTTGTACCAGTCAAGCGTAAAGCCTGTCCAGGCGATTGCAAGTTTTGATTGATCGAAGCTGAAAACAATAAGAACGATAATCGGTAGATACTGAAAGACCAGCACCAACAGCGCTATTATATTCAGCCATGGACTCTTCATTGGACGAGTGCTTGAAATCTACGGGGCATGACCAGAAAAGTCTAGCAGAAGGAAGCTTCTGCATTGAGTAAAGTCTGCACGGTGAGGTGAACCTTGAAAGATGTAAGCCAGAAGACCAAAACGCTTCGCAAAGCCTGGGCTGCAGCCACTTTGAAAGCAAGTTCGGGGCTTATAGCAAAGATTCGAAATAACGAAGTGCCAAAGGGCGACCCCCTACCGGTTGCTAAGGTAGCTGCGATTCAAGCTGCAAAAAATACCCATCAAATCATTCCCTACTGCCATCCGATTCCTGTTGATTACGTTCAAGTTGACTTTGACTTGAAAGACAGCGAAATTGAGATACGAGTTCAGGTAAAAGCAATCTATAAAACCGGTGTTGAGATGGAAGCGCTTACTGCCGCCTCTGTAGCTGCACTGACAATTTACGACATGCTTAAAGTGTTTGATGAAACCATGGAAATAACTGGTGTTCGTCTCCTGGAGAAACGTGGTGGCAAGTCTGATTATTCTGTTGATCGCAACAAAGCAATTAAGGCTGCGGTTTTGGTGGTATCAGATTCAGTATCAGATGGAAAGAAGCAGGATGCTTCAGGCAAATTGATTGTTGAACGATTGGAAAAAGAACATGTGACTGTTGGACAGTATAAAGTTGTTCCCGATGACGAAATTGAGATTGAGAAGACAATAAAGGAAATGGTTGACCGCGGACGCTTTGATTTGCTAATAAGTACTGGCGGCACAGGATTGGGACCTCGTGATAGAACGCCAGAAGTCGTGCGGCGCATAATCGACATGGAGGTTCCCGGAATCTCAGAAGCTATGCGTGTTTATGGACAAGAGCGCATGCCGATGGCGATGCTTTCGCGTGGTATCGCGGGAATCAGGGGGAAAACGCTCATAGTTACTTTACCCGGTGCAAGTAGAGCCGTTGAAGAATGTATGGACGCAATTATTCCGGCCATCTTCCATAGCGTCAAAATTTTGGCGGGCGGGAGTCATTAGGTCTTTGACAACGATAAGGCTTCGATTTGTTAAAACTCCATTTTTGGCTAAAAATCCCAAAAACTGCAACTGTGAAGAGGCTTACCCAATTACTGGGCGCAGAAGCGTCCACGCCTGAATTGACAGTCGATCGGCTACGCGGTAGCTTGGATTTGTAGGCTTCGTTACGACGTTGGGATTCATGAACAGAAGAACCAGATCTGGAAGTATGCTTGCCCTTGTCGCGGTCAGCGCACTAATAATAGTGGGCGTGATCATTTTTGGTCTGTCCTATCTTAATTTGACCCGAGGGCATATGGGTCAGAAGACAGCCGCCGAAGCAGCTGCGCTGGCTGCAGCTCAAGACATCAGCCGAATTGTTGTCGACACTCCAGAATTTGGTTTCGTTTCATTGTGCGATTTTGCGCCGATGAAGAATTGCAAGACGACTCTGGCTAAGGATAATTACTACTGCGAAGTGCGCAGCATAAATGAGTTGATGGCGACGGCGCGTTTGAACTACATCATAGCTTGCAAGCTCAATGACAAATTCATGAAAGCGATGGCATTGCAAGACAGAGATAATGTTCTGGCCGCCAAGAAAAGGCTAGATGATGAGATTGAAAAGACGCTCGTTGCTGGTGGATCTGCCAAAGACATTTATGGAAACGACGTCAAGACTTATGATGATGCGCATGCAATTTATTTGAAAAACGTTGCTCAGTCAACGGAATATGTGCCACCTACCATGACACTGCAGTATGGTTCGCTAGAAAATGGAATTGCTACGCAAGTTGCGATTCCCAACCCGAGCAGTGAAGCTGGTATAAACCCAGGTGATTCACTTGGCGGATCTTATGTCTCAGACTCGAACATTGAATATGGTTCTGAGGACTTCGTGTTTTGTTCGACGGGAAAACGAGTTTCTTTGTGCGACGCAAGCAAGTTTACTAAAACTGTTACCGGGCTTCCTTTCCAGATGCATTCGGTGATTCGAATTGATGCTGATCAGAAAGTCTATGACCAGGGTAAGTCCTATGTGCAGCATTTTTCTTCCTGTGCTTCTCCCGGCAACGATGTTGTGCATCCGATGGGTGGTGCTCTAACTATTAGCTTTCCCGACGGCTCCATCGATGAAATCAATTGTCCAGCGGATTTGTTAGAGTGGGACGAATTGAAGAAAAAGAAGTGTGACATACTTTCCGCTGATGGTGGCGACTTTCCGGTTGACCTCCCGCTTGCAAGCATTGATAGCCCAAAATGGAATCCTCTTCCAACTTGGACTTCTGATCCGCCAGTGGCTGCGGAGGCTATACGATTGGGAATCTATGATTGGATTCGCAATGCAGGTTCGCGAATCAATATAAGTTCTGTTTTGAATATGTTAAAGTCTTCCAGCGGAGGCAGTTCCCCAGCCCAGTTTGAAGCCCCACCATCTCCGACAGTATTGTGGAAGGCTCCAGACCCAATGACACTGGCGCCTGTCACGATTGGTGATATACCGGCTGGCATCCTTCACATCTACAGCTTTTCAAAAGATGGCTCAATTCTATATCGCACGAAATCGATAAAGCCTTATCCCTATACTGTGGTTGGTGAGAAGCAGTTGTATGCAGAGCTGGCTGATGGCGAAGAATTGGATTCGAAAACGAAGTCCTGGAAGATTACGGGGATTGAGATGAATCTACCCGATAAGGGTAAATCTGGTTCGTTCAATCTTAAGAAAATTGATTTTGAGGGAACCAATAAATTTGATTTTTACGAGCGCGATCTGGTTCGTGTTCGTGGATACGAGGCTGGCGGTATGCACGATGGCGACACGATGGAGTGCAGTACGGTAGCTTCTAACACTCTGGGGAAAAATTCACCATTGTGTTCTCGAAAGAGCGAGCAGGCAATGCTTAAACGTGTTCAAGGACTGATAGCAAAAGTGCCAAGATCTCAAGACTACATGGCAGAGACGTACTGGCGCCCTCACCGCTTTGTCTATGATTATGTGGATGAAATGGAAATCGGCGGTCAAGGAAAAGGCAAAGGCAAAGCAGTTGGCGGTGGTGGAACCGGCGTGCCTCCTACTGTCAGTCGACAAGATGATTTCGCTACAACAACGATGCCAGCTCCTCCTTTTAACGATTATAAGGATGGTCCCGCCGGCGGTGCCCCGCGCGTTACGTACACTCAGAATGGACTGGCCGTGGAGTTTCGCTTCCGCAGACAAACAAAGGTAGGAGAACTAAGCATTCTACTTGGCGGCTTTGATGTTGGCTATGTTGGGGAAATGGACTAGCCTCGTCCAGAAAGCTGATACTTAGTTGCGGTCTGCATGTTTAGTTTTGAGGGCTATAAACTAGATGCAGTTCTTTTACGCCGCGCAGGTTGTACGGGTGTTTATATTCAAGTTTTTGCTCCGCCATTCTGATGTCGGGAATACGTTTGAGTATAGTGCTTAGAGCTATCTGTCCTTCGACTCTAGCAAGGAATGCTCCGAGGCAATGGTGAATTCCTGCAGAGAAAGATAGATGTTTGTTAGGTGTGCGGGTGATGTCAAATCTGTTTGCATCACTGAATGCATCGGGGTCACGATTGCAGGCACCAAGAAACAGTATGACCATGTCACCTTTTTTCATTTTTTGTCCGTGATATTCCATGTTGTCTTCTACGATTCGCTTGACTGTCTGCACAGGCGAATCGTAGCGAAGGCATTCTTCTACAGCTGATTCAATGAGTTCTGGCTTCCCTTTTAAAAGCTCCATCTGATCGCTGTGCTTTAGAAGAGCCAACATGCCATTGCCAATGAGATTCACCGTGGTCTCATGACCTGCCACCAGCATCAGTATTACGTTGCCGATTATATCTTCTGCGGAGAGTGTCTCGCCGTTTTCCTCGGCGAGTAAGAGTGCTGATATTAGATCAGTTCCTGGGCTCTTCCGGCGCTCGTCAACTACGGGTTCAAGATAGGATGTGAGCTCATCATGCGCTTTTACTGCCTGGTTTAAGACTTCCATTGAATAACCAGGTTCGAGAGTTTGCGTTAAAGTGTTCGACAGTTCTCTAAATTTTGAATGGTCTGCAGATGGAATGCCTAACATTTCTGCAATAACCGTGATAGGAATTGGAAACGCAAACTGGCCTATGAACTCCATTTTCCCTGCGGGCAAAACACCATCTATCAGCCTGTCTGCTATCTGTTGGATGTGAGCGCGCATCTGTTCGATCATTTTTGGAGTAAATGCCTTATTAACCAGTGAGCGTAAGTGTGTGTGCTCTGGTGGATTGGCATTTAGCATCCAATTCTTGCGAGAGCGAATAAGTTTTGCAGGACCCGGTAGTACTTTTGCAAGTGGATTCAGATGGTTCCATCGCTCAAGGCGCTTACCGAAGCGCAAATCTTTCGTGATTTGATTTGCAATATCGTAACTGGTGACGATCCAATACTTGCCCTTTTCACTCCAAAAAATAGGTGCATTGCTTCGTAGCTCATCGTATGAGGGATACGGGTCGCACATGAATTCATCGCTTATTGGATTAGTTGGATCTTCCAGCTTTTTGTTTGGCATTTACCGCACCTGCATTTGTCTTGTTCTGAATTATATTGAAGTTGGTAGCTAACTTTATCTCCGAGCTTAGATGAAGACCTGTTTATTAAGCAGTAAATCGAGAGCTGCGCTGCAACAAGAAACATTGATTCAAGAAGATAAGGCCGTATTAATTTCTGTGTGGTGTTTACCACATTGGTCGGAGGCTTTTTGCTGATTATGGTGATATTGGAATGCTTGGGGCTAACACTGCTTTTTGGGGAGTCTTTAACATGGAAGACTTTGTTTTCACGCGGGCATCAGAAGTTAAGGAATCAGTTGCGAGAACAGCCTTTCTCGAAGAGGCTAATGAACGGACTGTGGCAGTCGAGAAGTCTCAGGAGGCTGCATCTAAAGATGATGTCGCGGCCAGGCTAGATAAAGAGTTGACCGATTTTTCGAAGGGAAAACATGACGACGCTTCACCGCAAATGGTGGAGTTTCAGAAATTGGTTGGAGAATTTGCTGCAGCCGCCGATAAGGAAGCCGCTGTTTTGAAGTTTGGTCCAGCATCGCAAAAATTGAGAGTGAGTTTGGAAGAAGACGCTGCCGGGCGGCAGTCTGAAATGGAGAAAGAAGCTGAAAAAGTTCCAGGAAGGTCCGCTCTGGATGAGGATTATTCCAATAAGACAAACAAGCTCTTTGATAAAGCAAGAAATCTGCCCAGCAAAGAGTATGAAAGAGTGCTGACCTTGTTGCAGTGGAAGCCCGGTGAGACGGCTGAAGATCGAACAGCTCGAGTGCATGATGGTTTGCAAAATCATCCAAGGTTGAGCAAATTGTTTGATGATGTAAACGATGCTCGTAAGGCTGTGGAGAATTCCATGACAGCTCGAGAAAAAGAGCTTTCTCAATTACATCAGCGTGACATTGATGAAGCACAAACTATACGCGACGTTATTCGAAAAGTTGCTATTCGAGTCGATATTAGTCGCTGAAGTTTGCAATCAAACGATCAATCGAAGAGCTAAAGAACTCCAGGTCATCTGCGCTCATTTGAAAAAGCATTTGATCAAGAACTGCCTTAGCTTTAGGTGGCAAAACATTTGCTAATTCTGCACCAGCGTTGCTGAGAAAAACTTTCCAGCAGCGCTTGTCGTTTGGGTTTTGCTTCCTTTCGATAAGACCACGGTCTTCCATGCGCTCGAGCACACCAGAAACAGTGCCGCCGATCTGCTCAATGTAGCCGCCTACTTCTGAAACAGAAACTCCATCCGATTGCCAGAGTCTGCAGAGAACAATCCAGTGACTGACTGTGACATTGTTCTCCGCGATTTTGTCTGTGAATATTCGGCCCATAGCCAAGGCTAAAAGTTTGATCCTGTAGCCGAGAGAGTTCGGTGGCAAATAGGATTGATAGGGAAGATTGAACTGTCGTTCAGGCAAGTGAGCAAAATAGTCCGGGCAGAGATTTCTTATGCCGAGATCGATCAGGTTTGAGAATCTAACTCTCTCCTCCTCTGTGAAACCAGTCAGACCTCTATCCCACAGTCGTTTCACCACTGGTGGCAGTACATCTAGAAGAGCAACTCCCTCATCGCTGAGATGTACTCGCCAGATTCGTTTGTCTTTTCTGTCTCGCTTGCGCTTCAATAGCTTTCTCTTTTCCATTCTGTCAAGAACGCCGGTTATGGTTCCACCTATCTGCTGCGCTTGTTGCGAGATTTCGCTGACAGAAACCCCATTTTGTTGCCAGAGGCAACCCAGAATGGTCCAGTGATTTCTTGTCAGATCAAATGGCTCAAGCTCCAAATTTATTTCTCTGCTCAAAATTGCAGATAGCTTTTTCAATCGATAGCCAATTGACCGCCTGGTGAGAAACGGCTCGTATTCCTTTGCTATTGGTAGAACAGTCTGCAAATCAGCTACCCCGAAAATAACACTTGCTATCTTAGCATACAACGAAAACTGTGCCAATAAAAGTCTGAATGGGCAAGGTTTTTCAAATTATAGTTTGTAAGAAACATTCTTATAAACTATAATGGGTGCGTCGGATAGTTTAGCCGTCCCTGGCCCTGAAGTATTTAGGCTTATGTGGATTGTAAAATTAGCGCTCAGGCGACCATACACGTTTGTCGTGATGTCTATTCTCATTGCGATACTCGGTTTCGTTGGTGCGTCGAGAATGGCAACCGACATTTTTCCATTTATAAATATTCCTGTTGTTAGCGTTATCTGGGGATATTCGGGGCTTCCTGCCGAAGAAATGGAAAGCCGAATGACCACTATTTGTGAGCGAGCGATAACAACAGTTACCAGTGATATTGACCACATGGAGTCAAGTTCTCTAAATGGTCTCTCGGTAATTAAAATTTACTTGCACCAGGGCGCTGATATGGGGCGATGTGTCGCAAGTATCACCGGTATATGTCAGACTCTATTGAAAGCTTTTCCGGCTGGTGTGACACCGCCTTTGATTACATCCTTCAATGCTTCTGACGTTCCGATTGTCCAGCTTGGTCTCGGAAGTAAAGTCTTCTCTGAGTCTGAAATGTATGACTTTGGCATGAATTTTATTCGAACCCAACTTTCTGGTGTCGAAGGGTGCTCCATACCCTTGCCCTACGGAGGTAAGGCGCGACAAGTGATGGTGGATCTGATTCCAACCGCACTTCAAGCAAACAATCTTTCTCCCTACGATATTAGCCAGGCGATCAACTCACAGAATCTGATTATCCCCACTGGAACAGCCAAGATTGGAGACACTGAGTACGCTGTGCAGCTGAATAGCAGTCCTTCCGTCATTGAAGCGTTCAACAATCTTCCTGTGAAACAGGTTAATGGCGCTACTGTTTATGTGCGTGACGTAGCCAACGTTCATGATGGTTATGCAGTTCAAACAAATATAGTGCACCAGGATGGACGCCGCTCGATTTTGTTGAACGTTCTTAGACAAGGTGGAGCATCCACGATTGCTGTGGTGGATAGAATCAAGCAGGCGTTACCAAAGGTGATGGCAACACTGCCTCCAGAGCTCAAAGTTCATATGCTGTCTGATCAGTCCAAATTTGTAAAAAATGCAATTGATGGTGTCATCAAAGAGGCTGTGACCGCTGCAGCGCTAACTGCATTGCTTATACTTTTGCTTCTAGGAAGTTGGCGAAGCACACTTATTGTTGCGACCTCAATTCCACTGTCAATTCTGGCAGCTGTTGTTGGTCTCTGGGCTTGCAATCAGACTCTTAACACTATGACGCTTGGTGGTCTGGCTCTTGCAGTCGGTATGTTGGTGGATGATGCAACAGTAGAAGTTGAGAATATTCATCGTAATTTTGCTATGGGTAAACCAATCGTCCAGGCGATTCTAGATGGAGCTGAGCAGATAGCTGTACCAGCATTCGTTTCAACAACATCAATCTGTATAGTGTTTGTTCCGGTGTTTATGTTGTCGGAACCTGCTAAGTCTCTCTTTGTGCCGCTTGGGCTTTCTGTTATTTTCGCGATGATGATGTCTTATTTGTTATCTCGAACGCTTGTGCCCGTGATGGCTCGTTATCTCATGGGTGCTGAGATGGACATGCATAAAGAGCACAGTGGTGCCGTTTCAGCTACGGCGATGAAGGTGCCTACAGGACCATTCTCATTCTTATACCATTATGTGAATCGAGGTTTCGAATTTTTACGTGATCAGTATGGTGAAATGCTAGGGTATTTGCTGCAGAGAAAAGTTCTTTGCATTTTTGTCTTTCTTATTTTTTATGCTGCTGCCTTTTGTCTTGCACCTTTTGTGGGTCAAGACTTCTTTCCAGAGGTAGATGGGGGGCAGCTTCGTCTTCATTTGGAGGCAAGAACAGGTACTCGAATTGAGGAGACTGAGCGTTTATTTGGAAGAGTTGAAGGCGCTATTCGTCGGTTAATTCCAGCTGGCGAAATTGAGTCTGTTGTTGATAACATCGGTATTCCTACTAGCGGTATCAATCTGGCTTATGGCGATAACATCACGATGAGCAATTTCGACGGTGAGATTCTCATTTCCTTTAAAGAATCGAGAAAAAAATCTTCATTTGAATATCGTCGCCAGATTCGCGAAATGCTTAGCAAAGACTTCCCTGATGTGCGATTCTTCTTCCAACCTGCGGATATTGTGAGTCAGATTTTGAATGCTGGCTTACCGGCTCCCATTGATATTCAAGTTACAGGGCGAGACAAAAAGAAGAATTACAGCATTGCAGAGGATTTGAAGCGCAAGATTACTGAGGTAAAAGGTGCTGTAGATGTCACCTTGCATCAGGTTGTTGATGCACCCCAGCTCCAGATAAATGTGGACCGAAGCAAGGCGAGCCAGTTGGGATTCACTCAAAGAGATATCGCGAACTCGTTGCTAATTATGCTGGCATCAAGCCAGCAGGTTGCTCCGAATTTCTGGGTCAATCCCAAGAATGGTGTGAGTTATGCGTTGGCAGTACAAATGCCCACGTACAGAATCAATTCGGTCGATGACATTATGTCGACAGTTTTGACCACCCAAGACCACAAAGCAAAGCCTCAAATGCTGGTTAATATGGCTGGACTTAAGCGCAATAGCAGTGCGGCAATTGTTAGTCACTTCAAGATTGCTCCTGTCTTCGACATCTTTGTCAATGTTCAAAACAGAGACCTCGGTAGTGTTGCCAAAGACATCGGAAAAATTGTGGCTGCTACGAAGTTGCCCAGAGGAACGCAAATTTTCGTTCGAGGTCAATCTGAGTCAATGAATAACGCTTTTACAGGTTTATTTACGGGAACCTGTTTTGCGTTGGTTTTGGTTTATTTGCTGCTGGTTGTGAACTTTCAAAGTTGGATCGATCCACTTATCATTTTGATGGCAATTCCAGGCGCATTCGCTGGCATTGTTCTTGCCCTTTTCGCTACTCAAACAACATTTAGTGTTCCTGCTCTGATGGGTGCAATAATGAGTATTGGGGTCGCCTCCGCCAATAGCATCTTGCTGATTACATTTGCTAACGAACAGCTCGCTGAGGGGCTTGAGCCTTTTGAGGCAGCTCTCAGGGCCGGCTACACTCGATTTCGTCCAGTCATTATGACGGCTGCTGCAATGATTATTGGAATGTTTCCAATGGCGTTAGGGCTAGGAGAAGGTGGCAGTCAGAATGCCCCGTTAGGTAGGGCTTTGATAGGTGGGTTGTTGGTTGCAACTACCGCTACACTTCTTTTTGTGCCTTGTGTGTTTGTTTTGATTCGAAACAAAGTTAAGTGGAAACCAGTAAGTCAGCTCGATGAGCCATCTGTCGTTGAGATGTCCAAAAAATAGCAAGAAAGTCCGTCTAGTTGAACAATGAAAGAGTAAGAAAGGTGAAAAAGACAGAACGCTACGTTATTTCAGAGATGGGGCAATTGCAAGAGCCCAAGAGGGAGTTTCCCTTTGCTCTAGCTGTCTTTATTGCGTGTGTTGTTTTGGGTCTTTCATTGATTGTTATTGCAGGTGTTTTGCCCAGGCTTGCTCGCGAACAAGATTTGAATAAAACTCAAGAAGCTGTTAGTAAGCAAGAGAGTCATCCGATCGTGACTGTGGTGCCCGCTAAGAAAGCCGATGCCAGGCAAAAACTTATACTACCGGCCAACATTGAAGCTATTCAAGAAATTCCAATCTATGCAAGAACCAGTGGTTATTTGAAAGAACGTTTGGTTGATATCGGCGATCGAGTTGCCGTTAATCAACTATTGATGGTTATAGCAACACCAGAGATTGATAAACAACTACAGCAATCTAGAGCTGACCTCGCTCAATCGGAGTCGGCGCTAAAAGCTGCACAGGCTGATTATAAGCAGTCTAAAGCGGCTGTAGATAATATACGAGCCAGTACGAAAAAAATAGACGCAGACCTGACCTATTCGACGGCTCAGGTTCAGAGATATGCGATGTTGGCTCAGCAAGGTGCAGTGAGTCTTGAACAGCGTGATCTGGCTCAACACAATGTTGATGCCGATAAAGCCAGTTTGGAGGCGGCAGAGGCATCCATAAGAACTGCCGAGTCTCAGGTTGCTGCTGCCAATGAGAGAGTTGCCGTGGCAAGGTCTGCAGTTGATTCTAAGAAAGCTGCAGTAGAGCAATACCAGCAGTTGGCTGCATTTCAGCGAGTGCTCGCCCCTTCCGCCGGAGTGATAACAGCTAGAAACGTTGATGCTGGTGCTCTTGTTACAGCTGGAAGTACTGGACAGAATACTGAGCTACTAAAAATGGCAAGAACTGATGTATTGCGCGTGTTCGTCAATGTTCCACAAAGCTATTTTCAATCAATTCACGCAGGCGACAGCGCTAATATTATTGTTGCAGAAATGCCATCACAGGTGGTGAAGGCTACCGTGAAAAGAGTAGCTGGTGGATTAGATGCCCAGTCTCGCACCTTGCTGACAGAGGTGCACATTCCAAACAAGGATGGAAAACTTCTTCCCGGCATGTATGCGCAGGTTGAGCTGATGACTGGGCGTAGTGAAGTGCCAATTATAGTTCCGAGTAACGCCATCGTGGTCAGAAATGACGGCACGTACGTGGCAATAGTCGACGCTGCCAATCATTTGCACTACAACAAAGTCCTTTTAGGAAGAGATTATGGGCATGACGTTGAAATCTCAAGCGGATTAAGCGGAAAGGAGACTGTTGCTCTCGATGTTTCTGATGATCTTAAAGAGAATCATCTAGTTGTGACCAAGCCAAAGGAAAGTGAGTAATAGCAGCTGCTTTGCGTACAGTCGCAAAAAAAGGGACTGAGAACATTTCCGACTTTATGCTTTGAATCAACTGGTAGGGGTATATTTTCTTTATTGACACTAAGAATCCGTTTGAACTTTTGTTCTCGGTTGGAAATGTCGGTGGGGGTTGTGTGCCGGTTGATGGGTCTCCCGAAATCGAAAATGTAGAGATTCTGGAGTTGATAGGCCAGGGTGGAATGTCGCGAGTTTATAGAGCGCGGCAGACAGACCTGGATCGTATTGTGGCAGTGAAAGTTTTAACCAATATAGCTAACACAGATGCCATCCAGAGATTTAAGAACGAAGCTGTTAGTACGAGTCTTTTGGATCATCCAAATATCGTAAAGACAATATCGTTTGGAGTCGCAAAAAATCAGCAACCCTATCTTTTACTTGAATACCTGGAAGGAAAATCGCTCGCACAGATAATCAAACAGCAAGGCAGCCTCGATTATCGGCGATTTCGAAATATTTTTTTGCCGGTATTGTCAGCGCTACAGACTGCCAGCAATCTGGGTTCGGCTTATATGGCTGCTGGAAAAAAAGAGTTGGCAGAGAAGTCCTATAGAAGGGCACTTGAATTAGGTGGTTCCGACCTGAGTTTGAAAATCAACGCATATGCCAAGCTAATTATCTTTTTGAAAAGCGAGAACAGAGAAGTGGATGTTGACAGGCTCTTGCAGGAATTTCTGAAGGAAATTAGTCTCTTAACAGAAGAAAATGCAGTTCGAACTGGTGGAACTTTGATTGCGATTACGCATTCACTAGCTCGCTGTAATTGCAGTAATGAAGCCATTGCTGTGGCAAAGTCCTTTGAATCTGTATGCTCAAGGTACAAATTGAATGAATTCAACTTACGTGTGCGCCTTCGCTTGCGTGAACTTGAATCCTCGAACGCTGCACAATAAGATCGCCTGACTTTTCAAAGAGGCTGTTTTGACCGTTTCTCATCAGTCTTGGAGATGATCTCTAAGTACATATCCATCCTTGATTTAACTTCGGTGAGGTTGTGTGCTTCTGCTGCATTTCTGAGAGCATATGCTAATTCTTTTGCCTCGGAATTTAGCCCAACACTTTCGAGCAACTGTAGTTTTTCAAGAATGTGGTGACTTAGTAATTCTGTAGCACGTGGACTGGGATTGTTTGCAACTTTTTCGGAAACACTTTTGATTATTTCTGCTGCGGCATCTTTCCTTCCTTCGATTGCCAGCAATTTTGCGCATCTCGTTGCTGCGTCGGTGAGCTGTATCGGATCTTCTTTTCCCGCTAGCTCTATGGCAAGGATGTAGTACTTTTCTGCCTGTTCGAAGTCTTTAGCCTTCTGATAACTATCACCAATAGCAATCTGAACATGCTTTACATTGATTGTATTTCTTGCCTGGGCAAAATCGTAATCTATGGGTAACTTCACTGTTTGAGGATTGCGAAAAATAAGATCGGCTTTTTTCAAATAGTCGATAGACTTTTTCATGTCGGTCTCTTCGAAAATTCCTAAGTTGTAAAACACGAATCCTGTCTCAAATGTCGGTTTACCTGTTTGGTCATAGCTATGAATTAAGCACTCGTGCAAGGTAGCAAGCCTCTCCTTGAGCGGACCCCGAATAAGCATCAGTTGATATTTTGTCATTGCCGTCAAGTACTGAAGTACGTCGTATCTCTTTCCCAGGTCAGAGCTTAGATAGTCGATTTGCCTGACTCTTAGTCTCCAGGTATCGATGTCTCCGATACCTCCTCTAAACTGCATGTCTTTGTTGCATGAACGCAAGTACTCAGACAGTCGTGTCTTTTTGCCGTTTACTTTGACCGATTCCTCTAGTAGTTTTGTCGTCTCTTCTTCGCAGTTTTTTGCAAGCTTCAGCTCTCCGTCTTTCAAATAAAGGGATTGAAGAATGTTCAGCGATTCGATGGAATTTTGAAGCAGCCTCTTGTGCTCAGTGTTGTTTCCGTTTAGCGCAATGCTTGATTTGAGAAAAATACTCGCTTCTTCAGGCTTTTGCCGTTTTATTTCAAGTTCTGCCAGCTCAAGCAAGGTGTCACTAAGATTTACCTTTGTCTCGGTGGTATCATTGCTCTCCTGCAACGATTTTCTTTTTTCTGCTAATTTCTTAAGACATGCCTCTGCCTCGTCTAATTTTCCTGCATTAATTAGATACCTGGCATAAAGGGCATCGGTTTCAATTTTTTCTCTGTTAAGTGCTGGCAACCCCTTTTCTTTCGACTGAAGATCTAGAAGGATTTGCCTGGAGTCAGCAGATTTGAGGGCAACACTAGCAGCGGCTAACAGATTGCCCGCCCTGAGGTATTCCGTTTCGTTAGTGAAACCAGGCATTCTGGATTTCAGCAAAAATATTACATTCTCGAATGACTCAGATTTGCAATAGGCATTAGCTAGATTGATGAGGTCATTGTTGTTTGCACAATTATTCACTTTAGTGTGGGCTGAAACTTGTTCGAGTATTCGAGCTTCGAGTATGTAGTATCCAGTTTTTTCATAGTAATCGGCAAGCTCACGCAGGGCGTTAATAACTGGTAGTGGTTTTCTCGTTTCTATCGCTTTCGCCAACTTGGCCTGCAGGTCTTTTTCTTTCCTTTTGTCGAGTTGAACAGTGACAGTTTGTCCGTGCTCCGAAATAGTCTTCATCTTGTTATTATTTGCTATCAGCATCGAAGAGCCAGCCGCAACAGCGATGCTGATGACTGCCAGCATAACTGCTGGTTTTTTATGCGGTTGCTTCAAAATTGGAAGCTTGTCTAGCGTGACCCGTTCTAGCGCATTGGCTAGTTTCTCAGCAAAGTTGGAGGCTGATTGAGGGCGTGAATCTGGAATTTTTTCCAGTCCCCAGAGAATTGTTTTTAGTAGATCTTTATTGATGTCGATTTTGGAGCGTACATCTTTAGGTTCAGGAAGCGCTCCTCCGACGTGTTTCTGCATAATTTCGAGCATAGACTCTCCAGAAAATGGAGGCTCGCCCACAAGCGATTCGTACATGACACAGGAAAGTGAATAGAGATCTGAGCGCTTGTCCAGCTGTTGACCCTGGCACTGTTCCGGGCTCATGTAGGTAGGTGATCCAAGAATAGCACCAGATTTTGTCAGGTTTTGTTGGGAGTCAGTCATAAAGGTTTTGGATATTCCGAAATCCACAAGTTTTGCTTGCTCATTTCCACTTGCATCTTTGCAGATCATTATGTTGCCAGGCTTGATGTCACGGTGAACAATTTCTTTTTCGTGCGCTGTTTGAAGCGCGGAGAGTACTGGCAAGAAGATGTTGCGAAAGCGCCGATAATCTAGGCTTCCTTGTTGCTCGATTAGCTCAGCCAGCGACTTTCCTTCCAGGTACTCCATAAGAAGGAAGGGTTGTTGATCCTTCGATAGACCGAAGGAGAGGGTTCTGACTATATTTGGATGTTCCAGTAAACTCGTGTTTTTAGCTTCGTTTTTGAATCGTTGCATTGCCTGGGCATCTGCAACTTTGTTCAAAACTTTTACAGCCACGATGCGGTCTAAATCAATTTGTCGTGCTTTAAAAACACGGGACATTCCACCCTGCCCGAGTAACTCCAGAATTTCCAAATTTTCGATGTCCGGGGCACCATCGCTTGCCATCGATATTGACGCAGGCTCCTCTCAGGTTAAGACAGGTGAAACCGTCAGATAAGATTCACTACTACGAAAATATACCCGTCTTTTATGCCACTTATCGACTGACTAGCTAGAAGAACACCTTAATTTGCAGGCTGATTCAAATTAGCGAGTTCTGACTGCATCTCTTTCATCGGTGTTATGTCACCGCGTTTTGCGGCAATTTCAATGCCTGTTTCGTATACAGTGCGCGCATTCACTAAATCTCCAAGAGCTACAAATGCTTTGCCGAGAGCCATATACGCCACTGTATGAGTAGGCTTAACATTAATAGCTTTGGTCAGGAACGGAACTGCATCTTTGAATTTGCCTAGTTCTACATAAACTGTTCCGATGCCATTGTTGGCAAGAAAATCCTCGGGATCAATTGCGAGTACTTGTTTGAACATGTCCAGCCTTCGCTCTTGTTCTTCTAAATTCGCTTTCTTATCGGCTTCCTCTTGCTTCTTTTTAGCATGTTCTTTCGCTAGCTGTGACATGCGGATGCTCATCGAGATCGCTTTCTCTTCCTCCGCTCTTTCTTTGTCACCGAGGTGCATGTAATAGACGGACAAGTTTGTATGTGCCATCACCGAATCTGGTATCAGTGATTGCAACTTATGCATTAGTGCAATCGCTTCGTCATACTGTTCGTGCCTGGAAAGAATAACTCCCAGAGATTCGTATGCGTCTGCTAGCAGTGGGTCGAGTTCAATTACTTCACGCAAGATTTGTATTGCTTTTTCTTCGGACCCCTCTGCAAATTCTTTTAGCGCCATCTTGTACAGCTTATGCGCACGCTCTTTGCTCGCTTGAGCTGAATAAAATGGAAGGAACTTCACTGTGGCAGGGTAGTCCTTCCCTTCAACTGTAATTATTAGATGTTTCTCTGGGACGCGATAGTCGCGTGCGATAAAGGCCAGCGCAATATGTTTGTTAAGGGTAGGAGAGAAGCAATTGCTTTTTATTGTTCCTTCATCTTCACCGCCTACCCGAAAATTCGTATTTATGGCGAATACGGAGTCAGCGGCATCATCAATTATTAGCCCTACTAGTGCTCGCTTAGGTGCTCCGTATGTTTTAATTCGAGCGAGAACTTCTTGCCCTTGGAAGCAGCCTTTGCTGTAGCTTGCTGCATATTGTTCGAACCCTGTCTCCGGCAAGAGATGCTCGCTGTCTATGTCTGTTCCGAATTTTGGAATTCCAGCCTCAACTCTGAGGACATTTAACGTGTCTTCGTTTGTCTTGTGTATTCCTGCTGATTCTAATTCTGATTCGACCTTCCTCAAACATTCAGGCTCTGAACTTGGAAGGAATATGATGAATCCGCTATCGCCACTGAGAGAGCGACGAATGACAGTACATTCCAGGTTGAAAACACTGCCTTGTGAAACTGCATATTCTTCCTGTGGAAGCATCAGATTCAGTCGACTTGAGAGAACTGTTTCTACTGATGGTCCCATGACGGTGATCGGGCTAAAGCGTTCCGAGATATCTTCGTAGGCAATTTTCTCTCTAAAGTGGTAAGTCTGAAACTGTGTGAGGAGAGTCTGACTTTGCGCTTTGTCGCTGAGAATCCAGAAACTATCTTCGCTGGTTCGATGCACAGTGATGAATGCAATTAAGTATCCTTTTCTGTCAAGCAGTGAAGAAAGCTGACCTTGCCCAATCGCAAGAGAATTAACATCGCTGCTGCTGCGTCCATGCAAAAACGAAGCTGCATCCTTACCCTTTATTTCGATTATAGATAAATCGAGTAGTGTCATATACGCACCATTTTTTCTGGCAGCGTTTACATTGGCAATTTCCAAACTCTCTTTAGTCATCTCAGTTCGCCTTAGTTCCGTCCTTTTATTTTGATTCCTAGAAAAACGGGCGGTGCAAGCACCGCCCATCATTAGCGCTGGTTATCTCGTGTCTAGACCGAGAAAGAATTGCCGCAACCACAAGAACCTTTCGCTTGTGGGTTCTTGATGGTGAAACCGCGACCTTCAAGTCCGCCTTCATAATGAAGAACTGTTCCCTTCAAATAAATAGCGCTCTTTTGGTCAACCATTACTTTGATGTCGTGCTGTTCAACTACGATATCGCCTTCTTGATGATTATCGAATGTGAATCCGTACGAGAAGCCTGAGCATCCGCCACCGCGAACTTCGAGTCTCAAGCCTTCTTTCTTCTCTGGCTCATCAGCCAAGAGTCTTTTGATTTCGCTTGCTGCTTCTTCGGTCAAAGAAACGATTGTGTCTGTCTTTGGTGCTGAAGTGACTTCTGTCATGATTTAGAACCTCTTAGGATTAATCCAAGTTTTTATACTAGCATATCTCTAAAGTCTGTCCCCACGGTGTTGCGGCTTGTGACACCCTCCCTCTCTCGACAGCGAAAAAGCCCCGAAAACGCTATGAGCCAGGCTCCTCAAGGCTTGCCCATGAATGCTAGCGGCTCGGGATTGCTTTGAGACCCGTTATTAGAATAAAACAAACCTTTCTAATTGCTTTATTGTTTGGACCAAAACTGTCTCTAAAGAGTGGAGAGCAAATTTAGAATCTCTTGCTCTCTTTCTGCCGATAGTCCCGCGTTTAGTGGTTCATTCGGCTCACGTGTTTTGTCCCAATCAAAGGTGTCATCGATTGTTTCATGAACCGCACGATAAGATAAGCCTGTGTTCTGCGCCTTGAGGCAGTCTATCTTCATTAGTCCTGAGTGTTCTTGGTCGCTATCTGGCAACCAGAGCGGAAGCTCAGTCCACGCTGCCACTTTTGCAGCAGCTAGCTGCTCGTCTGAAGCCCAAGCTAACTCGGCGTTCGAGCTCGTTTCTCTTATGCAGGTTCGAAGAAGTTCGTCCATTGTGTAGGGATAGAAAGGTCCTGTCAGATTGAAGGTTCCGCATAGCTGCGCTTCGAGCAAGCGAACTATCCATTCTGCAGTGTCTCGAATGTCTATGAACTGAACCTCTCGTTCAGGTCGACCAGGGGCCAGAACCTGCCCGCCGCGAGATATTCTTCTAACCCAGTAGGTGAGCCTGTCTTTGGGGTCGTATCGACCTACTAGCACTCCTGGACGAATGATGAGCGAGCGTTGTTCAGTAAATTGCTCAAGAACTGCTTTCTCGCTCCAAGCTTTTTCCGAGCCATAGTCTTGTATCTGATCTCGCGGAGTCAGTTTTGTGTCTGCGTCCTCATTTATGGCTTCTTTGCTGAGATCAGCATAGGCTGAAACACTTGAGATAAAGACGTACTTACTGCAGGATTCTAACAATTGCTTAGCACTGTAACCTACTTCATCCGCTTTCATTCCGCAGGTATCGATGACTGCATCCCAGCTTCTTCCTTGCAATTGTTCAAGATTATTTCTATTACCTTTTATTTTTTCAACGGCATCTTGCTCGGGCAGTGAGTTGTTTCCTCTGTTAAAAAGCGTTAGTTCATGACCAGCATTTCGAGCAGCTATGACAAGCTGCCTTCCCAAGAAAACGCTGCCGCCAACAATCAAAATTCTCATGCTGCTATCCTGCAATAAACAAAGAGGAAGCGCAAATCTTGCACTTCCTCAAAATTATCGCACAGCAAATCAATCGATTAACTGAACGTTGATCAATCTCGTTTTGCCTAAGCTAAGCCAGCAGTTGATGTGATCAGATTCGTCTACAGTGTTTATGCGCTGCAGGCGCTTCCACACGAAGAGTTCTCAGCCTTAGCCGTGGTTTGGAATCCTTTCTCAGCGTAGCCATCATAGCCGCCTGCTAGCTCTCTAACTTTGTATCCTTTTTTTGCAAGCAAAAGAGCAGCTTTTGCTGATAGATAGCAGAGTTTGTCATAGCAATAAACAACCGAGGTCACATCTTTGTTCAACTTGTTAGCGAAGGACTCGAGCTCTTCGATATTGATGTTTATTGCGCCGGGAACATGTCCTTTCGCGAAATGCTCTGGTGTGCGAAGATCAATAATCTGATATTTTTCGCCTCTGTCGGCGCCCATTTTTAGTTCGACGGGACCGATCTCAAAAGCAAGCTTCGCTTCAAAAAATGCCACTGCAAGTGCGGATTCTTTACTCAATGTTTCTGTAGTCATTTCAAACCTCCTTTGATTTCTGAATGATTATTGGGCTTGTGTTTTTTCTGAATTGATCCTACGATGAGCTAGTATCTCATCGCAACTAGGCACTATAATGTTGTGTAGTATGCGAAAAGTGATGTAGTATCAAAATGAGAACCAATGTAAAAATAGGCATTTCAGGGAGGGCGTAAAGTATGAACCATAAAATCGTTTGCCCGATTATGCACACCATAGCCATGGTTTCAGACAAGTGGAAGGTACTGATTCTTTATCAGCTGAGAGATGGGAAAAAGCGCTTTAACGAACTGCGTCGGATACTTCAGGGAGTGACTCAACGTGTTCTGACCCATCAACTTCGAGCATTAGAAGAAGATGGGCTGGTTAAGCGCACTGTGTACGCTGAAGTGCCACCGAGGGTTGAATATGAGCTTTCTTCTCTTGGTCAGACATTGATTCCAGTTTTGGATCAGTTTGAACGTTGGGCCAGAGAACATGCAGATGAGTTGATGGAAACCAACCGCGGGCAGAAATATAATTGCTCATCCAAAGCTGGTGAAACCGCTATCGATTCAGAGTCTGAGAGTGAAGCTGATGATTCTGAAAAGACGAGAGAATTGGTTGGTAGTTAGCTAAACTCGTGTGATTTAGTTGCCTTGAATCTTTAGTTCAAGGGACTTTTCGCGGTCAATCTTAAACACGAGATGTTCATAGTTGAAAAAATGCACCTTGCGTGAAATTTTCATCCCCAACCGGGTAGCCACCGCTTGTGATGGCAAATTAATGGGTCTGATTAGTGAAATTACGTGAGGGTAGTTCAGCTGATCAAATGCGTAGTTGCGCACTGCAACACCAGCTTCGGTGGCATAACCTTTATGCCAATGGTCTGGGTGAAGTATGTAGCCTATTTCTGGTTCTGCTTTTCTTTCAACAGACTGCATGACTAATCCCAGTCTTCCTACAGGCTTCTTTAGTTCTTTGTCTTCGAGTAGCCAGACTCCATGTCCTTGAACCTTGTAATTGAACATCATCTTTTCAATCATCTGCAAGCATTCCTTCCGCGAATACAGTTTTGGAAAGTAACGCATTGCTTTTTCATGGCTCATTAGTTCGGTCAGATAGTCTATATCATCTGGATTGACTTCTCTGATTATGAGGCGCTTCGTTTGCAAAATTTGTTTCACGTTACCTCAATTCTTAATTCTGGAAGCGGAGTTGGTTAAATCTTCCCTTGAGCTGATTTGCTATGTCCTGATCGTAGACCTTTGAGCGCTCCTTCATTCTGAAGTACTTTGACAGTACTTGCTGGTCACTGGGTGCGCGCAGGGCCGCTTGCTCAAAGAATACTCGTGTTATGCTGGGAGAGGCTCCCATCAAAGCCATGTCAGTTCCTAACCTCATGTAAGCTCTACCGAAAGTGTTGTCTATCGCTAGACCTTCGGTGTAGCACTCAATTGCTTGTCGAACGCGGTTTTCCTTGTCGAGCAAATCGCCCAGGGAAAAATAGAAATATGCTAGTGCCCTTCCTTGCTGCATGTTCTTCTTAACCGCAGCTATGCCTTCTTCAATATCTTTCGGTGAAGCTTTGCGAATTACCGGGCGAATATTGGATTTTACGGTGTCCAGGTCTGCTGGTGAAAGTAAAGGTTGAAACGCCAATGCCATCAAAGCTGGTACTACCGCTTCTTTTATCTGTCCATCGGTCATCAGTGCTGCGTAATACGACTGTGCTAGCAAAGGGCTATTAGGATGCGCCAGGTAAGCCTTCTTTAGAAGAGGAATTGCTTTCTTTGTCTGATTTAAATTGAAGTATGCGAGTCCTTCAACAAGTGCAGCGTGATCTTCAAACTGCGGGTTCTTGTGCAATTTTTGTGCAGCCGTTATTGCTTCGGAGTACTGCTTCAGTGATATCAGTGACGAGCAATAATCTTCTAGAATGTGCAGGTTGCTCGGGTCCAATTGCATAGCTCGCTTGTAGAATTTGATTGCAAGAGCATCTTGCTTGTTCATTTGCAAAAGAGTTGCAAGTGTATTCAGGTCGTTTACATTATGAGCATATGTTTTGAAGCAATCTTCTACCAGACGGTCGAAATTTTCTGTGTCTCCTGAGATCGCCCGGGCTTTTAATGCTCCAATCAGATACATCATGGCTTTGGGATTTAGCTTCCAGGCTTTTTCCAGCTCTTCTGCATACAAACCGTCCATACCAAGTTTGAAGTAAGCATCTGCTAGCAAGAGGTGCCCATCTGAATCAGTCTCATGTTTGCTCACATAGTCTGCGATTTCTGCCATTTCAGTTTCGCTTGGTTTGTGAGCGGCAACTTCTCTAATCATTCTTTCAAGGAATGGATCACGCGCTTTTGGCTCGTACTTGATTACGTCCTCAGCATAAGCTGCAGAACTTGAGCAAAAGGCGGTTATGAAAAGGCTGATAATTTGATTTAGATGCAGCCGGGTAAATTTACTCATTGCGTTTTCCAATACCTTTGACCCATAGAGCATAACGCGAAATTATCTTTTCTTGTTCTTGACTTTGTCTTGCTTTAACTCATTTTGTAGTTTTGTTAGTTCCCTCTTCGCTCTGGGATTTTTGTCAATCTCACCGATGTCGATAATTGAAATGCATTGTTTTGCTTCCTCAATTTCTCCAAGGCGCCACAGTATGTTCCCAAGTTGAATGCGGTCGAATGTTGATAATGCGTTTTGATTCTTGACCTTGTTGAAGTCGGTACGCGCTAATTGAATCTCTTGGGTCGCCAATTCGGCTCTCGCCTTTAGCAAGAGTCCAGAATTACCCAATTCATCATCGCTAAGCCCTGTGAGCTGTGCAAGGCAGTCTGCTGCTTTACCAGCGTCAAGTTTTAAGCTAGCCAGCTCAACAATCGCTTTGTGATTATGTGGATCTTTTGTTAATGCTTCCTCAAGATATTCTCTTGCTTGTCGTACATTGTTCAATCTTAGTGAAACTTCGGCCAATCCTAAGAGCGGTTCTGCACTATCTGGGAAGACCGTTTTTGCTTTATCCAGTGTCATTTCTGCGAAGTCGGCTTCTCCAGTCGCTATTTGTGCTTTTGCTAATTCGATGCGAAGAGACAGGTCCTTCGGATTTCTGGCTATGCATTCTTTCAACAATGAGATGGGTCCATCAAAATTCTTCTGATGAATTAAAGCGAGCGCTAAAGCTGCTTTCGCATCTAAGTTTGAGGGCGCCAATTGGAGAGCTTGCTGAGCCATATCGATTGCCTCAGCCCCTTTGTCTTCGAGCAAAAATGTTTTGCACAATTCAATCAGAACCAGCGGGCTATTTGACCAGCGGGCTTTAATTTCTAGAAAAAGTTTCTCTGCTTGAGGCAAATCGTTTGCATTGCGAGTCAATGTTGCTTGTGTAATAAGGGCCAAAGGAAGATCGTTGGATAGTTTCAACGCATGATCTGAAAGCTTCTTCGCTTCCTCAAATTTATCTGACTTTAAGGCTGCATAAGCATGAAGTGCAAGAACATTTGGGTCGTCGGGAAATATGTATTCCAGCCGATTCAGGTGGTCCAAGGCATCTTGAAACTGCTTCTTTACCAGGAGAGCCGAGACCAGGTTCAGGTTTGACGGCAGGTAGGTCTTTTCTAATTCAATTGCTTTCTTGAATTGCGCAATTGCATCGTCGACCTGTCGCATCTCGATTTTGATAATTCCCTGGAGATTGCGAATTTCTGGGCTAGAAGGCAGCAGCTTGCTTGCAATTCCTGCTTCGATAGCAGCATCATCAAACTCTTGATTTAGAAGAAGCGACCAGGCTAGTGCCCCGTGAGCTTCTGCGCTATTTTTCTCCAGTTGCACCCAGGCTTTTGCCGCATCGAGCGCGTTTCCCCAATCATGCCTGCCACCATAAACGGTGATGTATTGCTTCTCAATTTCGATCGATTCTGGGTCGTATCTGTAAGCATCATTTAGCTTGCCCATACAATCTATGGTTTTGCCGGTGAGGCTGTAAATTGTGGCTAACTCACTCAGTAATACTGAATTTTCCGGGTCTTGTGCAAGTGCGCTGTTATATTCCAGCACTGACTCTGAGAGTTTATTTTGATACCACAATAAGCGTGCCAGTAATACTCGAGCTTTGATACTATGCGGATCTGCGGCAAGGGCTCTTCGCAAATACTGCTCAGTCGTATCGAAATTCTTGTCTCTAAGTTCTATCTGGGCAAGTCGAAGCAGTGCTTCACTGTCACCCTGCTCTAGGCTGATTGCGTTTTTGAGCGCCTGCTTTGCTTCAGTAAACTTGTCTTGACCGAGGTAAATGTCTCCAAGCATAGAATAAGCTTCACTTGAGAGCGGATTTTTCTTCAGCAATTGCTTGATTATTTCAACTGACTTTTCAACATTCCCTTTAATGAAATTGATACGGGCTTGCCCTAAAGTTGGCGCGATTTCTCTGGGAAAAAGCTTGTTAGCTTCTGCAAAGATCTTCTCTGCTCGAATAAGGTCATTTGCACTTAAGGCGATCTCAGCCTCTGTGAGTATTTTCTTGAGGACAGGATTTCGCTTTAGAGCGGCACTGGCTCGTGTTATGTTTGCAGCTTCATTGCTTTGTTCTTGTTCATTTGGCGCATCGTAATGCTTGCGTCCGACTGTCGTGAAATGCAATTTCTCGGGTGTGTAGTCAGAAACCGGTGCTGGCACTGCGTAAGAGGGTGGTATCACGCCAATGATAATCAGACTGGCGATAACTAAGCATGAAGCTCGGTGGCTATTTTTGTGCAAGGAAGCCATTTTCTCTGCACAGTTTTTCGAATAGCGCTAAAGCCTGCTTGTGCTCGTCATCGAGACGATAATCAAGTTCGTCAATGTAATAGCACTTGAGGCGGCTTTCGCTAAATCCGGTAAGCTTCGACGATTCATCAATTACTTCTTTCAGCATCGACGTCAACCCGAGATCTCTAGCTGCTCTTAGTGAGTTTCCAATCTCTTCGAAGAGTCCTTGGTTTTCGACTGCCCATTCTTTGCGTGCGCCCCAGACTCCAAACACAAAAGGAAGAGAGAATTGCTTATACCACCACTGCGCCAGATCGATTCTGAGGTAAGGGCTGTTATTTCCCAATTGTTCATCTAGTTTTAGAGCTTTGTCTCCAATGACTAATTGCGCCCTGATTGCTGTGTCCTTTCTGAGGAATTCGTCTGTTTCATCTGGGCATGGGTTCTCTATAAGCTCGACGTCTAGCCCAAATTCGCTCTTAAGCAAGACTTGCATTAACTTAATCGATGTAGCAGAGGAATCTGGCACAAGTATTTTCTTGTTAGAAAGATGCCCTAATTCGTCCTTTGAAAAAAGCAGTACGCTGCCGACTTTACCAGTTCCGGAGATGGAAATGCGATCAAAAAGCTCGAAACCTCCATGTTCAAGATAGAAGAATGAACTCATTGCACCAAGATTCAGCTCGTTTTCATTGAGCTTCTTGTTTAGAGCTGCTGGAGTGTCGAATACTAGTTTGCAGCCAATATCAACAGCCTTTTGAAGCAGCGGCAATGTCACTGGCATGGTGTTGATGAACGAAATTTGTCCCATCAGAGTTCTGGTGGCTGAACTCTCTGCCAACTCAGGCTTATCCCCTGAATTGGAATCTGTCTCTGCTCTTGTCCGAAGCTCGGACGAGGCTTGTGAACTCATGGAACTTGGCTCCAGATCAACTTGCTGATCATCTAAACGTCTATCTAGACATCTAATAGTATAGCTAGCCGAGCTGGGGCTTTTGCATTCTGCTGATTTTTGCCAGCAACAAAAAGAAAAGGGAGGAGGCTATACGACTTCTTGGTAAGCGTTTAAGAGCCTCACTCCGTTACTAATTTATAAATCATATCTCAGAAGTTTTTGTCAAGTGGGACCTGCGAAACTAGCGAATTTTTTTCGAAACTGAAGTAAAATCATCACTTTCAGCTTCGAGGAACAGAACCATGCGAATGGTGGATCTCATTGTCAAAAAACGCTATGGCGGCGAGCACAGCAAAGAAGAAATTGATTTCTTGATCAAAAGTATCACGAATCCCGAAACCTATCGGGACTATCAACTTTCAGCCTGGCTTATGGCGGTGTGTTGGCAAGGCATGACCATGGACGAGACAGCCTTCTTGACCGACGCAATGGCTCGTTCTGGGGATATGTTGGATCTTTCCGAAATTGGAGCAGTTGTTGGGGACAAGCATAGCACCGGGGGCGTCGGGGACAAGACGACGCTTGTGTTTGTGCCCATGCTTGCCGCTGCGGGGATTCCGATGGCAAAGCTTTCTGGTCGTGGTTTGGGTCACACTGGAGGAACTCTCGATAAGCTTGAAGCTATTCCTGGGTTCAATGTCAATCTTTCAAACGACAAGTTTATTTCGCAAGTGAAAGCGATAGGAGCCGCTGTTGGCGGGCAAACTCAAGACCTGGCTCCTGCTGATGGTTTGATGTATGCACTGAGAGATGTGACCGGAACGGTTGAGTCTATACCACTCATTGCTGCTTCTGTTATGTGCAAGAAGATTGCTGCTGGCGCGAATTTGATCATACTTGACGTGAAGTGTGGAAGCGGCGCCTTTATGGACACTGAAGCAAAGGCAGTCGAATTATCAAAGACCATGGTTGAAGTAGGGCACAGATTGAAGCGCCCTGTTACTGCCGTGGTGACTGATATGGAGCAGCCTCTTGGGCACGCAGTCGGTCATACACTTGAAGTCGTCGAGGCTATCGACACGCTGAAAGGCGGGGGACCTGAAGATTTCAGAGAACTCTGTTTAGGGCTTGGTGCTATGGCGATGGTGCAGGCCGGGACGTCTGCAAATGAAGAATCTGCTCGAAAAGAGTTAGAGGAGATTATCAAATCTGGAAAGGCGCTTGCGAAATTGTCAGAGTTGATAAAGAATCAGGGCGGCAACCCAGCCGTGCTTGATGATTACTCTTTGATGCCCCAGGCGAAACTAAAGCATCAAGTGAAGGTTCCTGGCACTGGAGAAAAATGGATTGCAGGGCTGAACGGTAAAACCGTGGCAGAGGCTTGCAAGTTGATGGGTGCTGGTCGCGAGAAGAAGGGCGACCCCATTAATCTTGCGGTTGGCATAGTATTAAATGGAAAGATTGGTAGCAAATTGAATGGCGGCGATGTCGTTGCCACTATATATGGTGATAGTGATGAGCATATCAAACTTGCAGAGGATAAGTTCTTGCAAGCTATCAAATACAGTGACAAAGCTGTAGAAACACCACCTGTTATTAGAGCCAGAATATCCAAAGAATCATTGCTGGCTGCTGCAAAAAGCTGATGAGCTGGCGTTTCATTCCCTATTCAATTCACGATGGCGCTAGTAATATGGCTGTCGATCTTGGATTGCTTGAGGCGGCTGAAGATTCTACTCCGACCTTGCGGCTCTATGGGTTCCATCCTGCTTGTATGACTATTGGTCAGAATCAGAAGATAGCGCCGGAAATAGTTCAAAGAGTCAATGACAGGGGAATTGATGTCGTGCGCCGGCCAACAGGTGGGCGTGCCGTTTTGCATATGAACGACATAACCTACTCATTCGTTGCAACACACAAGGGGCATGGAAAGTGCGGAATCCTTGAGTCAAGTGTTAGCGCCGCATACAAGCAAATTTGCGCGGGGCTGCAGAATGCCTTCGAAATTCTTGGTGTTCGAACAGAATTGGGCTCAAGTAACTCAGCCTACAGAAACATGGCTGATTGTTTTCTTGCAACAACAAATGCTGATTTGCATTTCAAAGGCAGAAAACTTGCCGGCAGTGCGCAGTTGAGGCGACGGGAATCAGTTCTACAGCATGGATCAATTCCGTTGAATTTAGAGCAGAGCCTTATGTCCGATTTGTTGGGCGCTTCGCCAGCTGATGCTAAAATTGAACGCCACGCGAATCTTTTCGAACTAATTGCTCGCACAGTTTCTATGGAAGAGATAGAATCTGCGATGCTTAAAGGCTTTGCTGCTGCGTTTAAAGCGGAATTCGCAGTCAAGAATTTGAGCGATAACGAGCTTTCGAAGGCCGCAAGCAGTAAGACTGAGTTCCTTGTGAATGCACGTGGCGTTTCGTTGATACCAGAGCTGTAAGCATCTGAAACTTTTACCCGCAGCCGCAACGCGTTTTGCATCCTAATGCAGTCCTGATTTTAGCTGGACAAACATCGAAGCTGAGCTGGCCTTCATATTAGCTCTTCGCTCTTACAATCAAAACGTTCAGTGTCTTTGATTTGTGATTTCTGTCGTAAAAAAGTTGCGCGTTTTACTAATCAAATCACCCTTTTTGTAGCCCTTGTTATAAGATTGCCAGACTAATCTTTTTTGGAGACAGATCGCTATGCAGTTAGGACGCAAAGTTAGCAAGTCAACGAAGTCTGCGCAGACATCGAGCATTGCCTTAGGTCTCTTACTGACTCAGTCTCTGGCTGCATCTGCACAGAGTGTGCCGGGGGCGCCTCAAACATTGGCTCCATTTCATGGAGTTCAGGCAAGCCGGCTTCCTGCTTCGCACAACGTGCTGAAAACCGATGGGATGACGAGTTCTCAAATCGGGCAGGTCTTGAACTCCGGAGCCAGGTCGTTCCAGTTGAGTGGTACGTTGCCGATTAGTGGCAATCTCAACATTCCTCGCGGTGTAACTGTCGTTGATTTCGTGACCGCAGCCAACGCTAATTTGAACGTACTCGGAAACCTTACGGCATCTGGACGCTTGTTGTTTAGAACGACGGATCCACTCGTTGGCGCAGCTAATCTCGTTGCTGCAAACGTTAAGGTCAATCCTGGCGGAATGATCGCTTCGCTAGATAACTTGAATCTGAACATTAGTGCAAGTTCCAACATAGTGAATGCTGGCGCTATCCGCAGCGCCGGTAATCTTACGATGAGCGCTGCTAACTCCATCAGCAATCTTGCGGGCTCTGCGGGTATAACGGCGAGTGCTAATGTGAATCTCTTCAGCCCCACTATCAATAACGCAGCTCTAATCAGCTCTGGCACTGGAAACATCAACATCAATGCTTCTTTGCCGGAGCAATCGATTTTGCTTAACAACATAAACGGTACCTTGCGTGCCGCTGAGAATATCAATTTCCGTAGCAACGATTATGTCGGAAATGGCAGCGTTGTTGTAACTGGTGGAAACTTCGACTCCAAGCAATTGAATTTTTTCTCTGGCAAAGGGAACGTTGATGTTGCTGTTGATGATGTAACTGGCGTGGTGAACGTTACTGCGTGCAATGCTCACGTAGGCGCTGCGACACCGAATCTGGTGCTTGGCGAAATTAATGTGAGTCATGACCCCACTTACTTCAACACTGCTGGAAACGTGACGCTGTCTGGTCCACCCATCACCACTTCTGGAGCTGACCTTGCTATTCTTGCGTCTGGAGACGTTACAATAAATGCTCCAATTGATACTTCGGGCGGCGATCTACTTGTCGTGGCAGGAGCCAAATTATCTTCCTCGCTGGTTTCATCTGGAAACAGTGGTAGTGATCCTGATTCGGTGACTCTCGTTACCATCGCTAACGGATCCGGCACAAACAAAGGAAGCAGTAGTGGCGGCAACCTTACGATGACCTTGGGAGCATTCACTTCACCGGCTGTTCCAGCTCTACCCGGTGGCGATGTCACTCTAATTGCTTATGCTGGAGATGACGACAGCAAAGGTACTGTCAATTTCGGTTCTCTAAGTATTGCTGGTACTGCAGGAGAAGCGAATGGTAATGTTCGCGTCATAGCGGGGGCTAAAGCTGATGTCAACGGCAATAGCGGGCTTTTCTCAGGGCTCATTAACTCGAGCAGCAACAGTGGAGCCCCGGGTGGCACTGTCTACCTTTACTCCGCAACACCCACTATACAAGGAAGCAATATCAGTGTAATCGATGGAACCGTACAGCCCGGCTCTGGTAGCTTTATGCCACTGAGCTTCCGTCCGGGGCTCGTCCGCGTGGGGACCATCAATGTTAGCGGACCTGTTCAAGTTGCCACCGCTGGTAATATCAAGCTAGATGGAAGCGTGACTACGGAGGCGTCATCTGCGTTGCTTGCAGGTGGCAACATATCATCGAACGCTCCTGTAACCATAGGGTCTGGCACTGATGGAGCTAGTGTATTGTTGGCTGCTGGTGTGTCCATGACACCAGGCTCAACAATCTCGAAGATTAACATTTCCGGCGCTTCGAGTACCGGTGGAAACATCGATCTAAGCTCAAACTCCTCGACGATATTCACTACGGGTGGAGCAGTAACAGTTTGGGCTTTTGCAGCTAGTGACTATAGTAATGGGACAATTTCTCTGGGGCCGGTAAATTCCTTTGCAAGCAGCTCTGCTAAGAAGTCGGGTGATGTCACTGTTTATGCTGGTGGCAATGGAAACGCCATTATCGCTGGGGACATAAATACACGAAGCTTAGGTAAAACGGGCTCGGGCGTGGTTCGGCTCGCGACTGGAGATTTGGCCAGCGCCGGGCTTGTTGTTGATAACGGGACTTTTACTGGAGTTGTAATTCCGATTAGCAAAACCAATTCCGGTAGCATATCGACTGGGAAAATTGAGGGCGCTGGCGATATCTTCATTGAGGCATCTGGTGACATTACTCTAAATAATTCTCTGTTCAACACGCCAACTTCTGCGCTTGGACCATCAGGGCGAATTTTTGTCAGCGCCAATGGGATATTGACTTTTGCCGATGGAAGCTCGATCACCTCTAACGGCAATGGAAATACATCTGGTGGCATAATTCAATTAACAGCTAGCAATATTCAAGTCACTTCATCGAGCAATGTACTCGTGTGGGCCGGAGGCTCAACGTCTGATGCTGGAACAATCTTGATTAACAGCGATAGCGCAAATTATCAGATTGGTTCAGGTAACGGTCAGCTTTCTCTTTCTGCTTCGGCTGGTGGCACATTTGGTAGTGCAGGTAAGATATCGGTTACATCAAAATCAGATCTGACTATAGACACTTCAGGAATAAGTGCTGACGCCAGTTCGAAAGGCCATGGTGCCAGCTTAATCTTTGATGCTCCGAACATATCAATCACTGGTGACTTAAACGTATCGACCGATTTTGGAACTGCTGGCTCCATTTCGATTACAACGAATAGCACCACATCTTTCGATATTGGCGCTACAGGACTTAACTCAATTAATGGAAATCTAATCGCTACTTCGAAGAATGGAAATGGTGGCAGCGTCACCGTCGTAAACAACGGCACCGGAGGAATCAACCTTCTGTCTCCATCCAACATTCAAGTTGCTGGCGGACCCGCTATGCCGTCCGGAAATATCACTTTGTCAGCGGCGAATGCTCCGCTGCAAATTGGTCCGGGCTCTTTGACTCTTGTTGGTGATGCATTCGGTGAGTTGAACCTTACTGGAAAATCGATCGTTTTGGACCAGACCGGTACCGCCATAAGCGCACCCAACGGGCTTGTGAGGCTTAAAGATCTGGGTGAAGAACTATTCGTTAATTCGAACGCTACTATCTCCGCCAGAAACGTTGAATTCATTTCAGTGTTTGGCAGCATCAACATACAAGGAACAGTTACCCCTGGTGACTCAATTGCTTTGATGTCGGCTAGTCCCATCACGCAGAAAACGGTGTCTGCGGTTGATAGTGTCGCGTCGTTCCCACAGCATTTAATTCTGATCAGCACCGGGTCTAGTATTGGCAGTGCGCTTTCACCGCTGAACGTCTATGCACCATTTATTTCTGCGAATGCTGATAAAGGCTCGGTCTACCTGGTCAACTCCTGGGATAAAGGAAGCATTACGCTACGAAACAGTTCTGTTGATGGTGTCGGCTATGACCATAACTCTGCCGCTGCTGACTTCCATTTTGTTGCTGATAAACTGGCTGGTGCTGACAAATTGATCGTATCCGCAGCGCTGTCTGCTAGTGATGTGTTGCTGCAGTCGTCCACCCAGCTTGGTACCAGCAATAACCTGGTGACCGTAAGTGGAAGCAATTCAATTGCCTTGATTTCTGTTGGCGACCTGCTCGTTTCTGATTTCCCAACAGTGGTTTCAACTGCGAATCTCGTCATCAGTACTTCGGGTGACATAGGCACTCAAGCTGCGCGCTTCACTTTTGATGCCAGTGCAATCACTGCTTCGGCAAAAAGTGCCTATTTAATTGACACACATGCTGGTGGTGACATTACGCTTGCTGATGCGAGTGTAGGTGGACAGGGCTACACCAATAAAGCCAGTGGTGATTTCTTCTTAGCTGCACCAAATCAAAATCTGCTAAATCGTAAAACTGACACACCAGTTATTGCGCAGACGATAGTATTGAGCTCATCCGGAGGCATATCTCTCGCTGCTGGCGCTGGAGACAACACCACCAAGCAGATTGGTATTTTTGCTTCCGATACATTCGTCACTTCAGGCGGAAAAATTCAAGCTGATGAAATCGACATTTCGATTAACGGAGGGAACATAGGAGCTGATTCCGGTCACCCAGTTGTTCTTACGAGCGGCAAGCTTGCACTCCAGGCATCGTCTGGATCGGTCTGGGCGAAAAGTGATATCTCGACAAATTCCGTAACTCTTGTAGATGCCGTACTTGATGGCAATGTTGTTTCAAGCGGTGCTGGAGCCACCTATCAGGTGCGTTCGGATGTGCCGATGACTTTATCTACGACAGTGAAGGCTGCTGCCATTGACCTGAACTCAGGAGTGAGTAAGCTAACTGTCACTGGAAGTTCGCTGGCGGCAAAAGATATTACGCTCACCGCTGATGTGATTTCTGTCACTGACAATGCTATTTCATCGAAGCAAGATGCATTAAATAATGCGGGAGTCGTCACTCTGACAGCGGCAAATGGATTTGAACTGGGTAACGCAGCTAGCTACCTCTCAGTGGCCGCTAATGGCGCTAACAACGCCGGCGCTATTGTGATCAACTCAGCAAAAGATCTCACTGTTGGTCCCAGTGCTGGTAGTTTGCTGCTCAGTGCTACCGGAGACACGGGGTTAGGTTCGGTCACCATCGACGTTCGAAGCGGCACAAATTCTGTATTGAGTGTAGATCCGTCTGGCATTAATGTTACAGGAACTGGTCCCAATGCGGGTGGCGGAACTATAGCCCTTTATTCTTCGAAGGCGGTGGACTTCTCCTCTGGGACTGGTCTGCAAGTTGATGCCATTGGTAATGGTAATGGTGGCTCTATAGATATAAAGACGGGAACGATGACCTGGGTGGGTAAGAATTCAAGCCAGCCTTTTACCTTGAGTGCAAGTGCTCAGTCCGCTGCTGCGGCTGGCAATGGCGGCAAAATATTCATCACTCTAACCGATGGAAACAGCAACACAAGAATTGCCAATGACGGGCTCATTTTGAATGCATCTGCTGCTCAAAATGGAAACGGTGGCGAGGTCAACATAAATGTAGCTGGAGATTTGGACTTTGCGGGAGCAAAAGTAACTGGTGGCAGCTCTAGTGGAGATGGTGGCACCATGAAGGTCGTTTCTGCTAAAGCTTTGAATTTGACCAAGACCTCTTACTCTGTGTCTTCCACCGCATTCTCTCTCTCCTTGCCGGTTAGCGGTGCCGGCGGGTCAATGCTATTGCAGGGTGCTACCATAAATTTTGCTGGCTTAACCACTTTGACCGCCGACAGCGCTGTGGGTAACGCCATCGGAAGTGGCGGAAGCATAGAAATCAAATCAGGACAATCAGCTGATTTCAAATTTGATCAGATATCGTCTATATCCGCAAGGTCCTTTAGTCTCTTGACAGGAGACGGCGGTACCATAAAGATAAGTACTGGTGGAAAATTAGTTGTAGAGCCATCAGCATTAAGTTATGGGGCTAGTTCCATTGGAGCTGGAGGAAAGCTCTACCTATCTGGCTCACAAGTTTTAGGTTCTTCTGCGACACTTAAACTATCCGCGCCAGGTGGTGGCGGTGGAAGCAGCGACACAGGCGCTGGTGGTCTGATTTCTATTGTACAGACGACTACTCTAGCGCAATCAATTGGTCCTACAGGCAACTTCGACCTGAGTGCCACTGCAGGCAAGGGAGGTGGTGATGGTGGAACAATTATTGTCACTACAGGTGGTGCTCTCACTGTTATTCCCTCGTCCGCTAATGTCTCACCAGTGTCAAGTGGAAAGGGAGGAAGCCTAACACTCGCTGCTGGTGGCAATCTGCAGATCAAGGGTGCTCTGAATCTGGACGGTATAGATGGCGGCAACGGTGGCTATCTTGAGCTGAATTCCAACAGCAAGACGCCTTTCACAGTCAATTCGAAAACAGCGGTCAACGGTGTTCAAGGCACGATTTCTGTTTCTGCTGGAAAGTCTGGAGTAACAGAAGGGACGGTCGTGTTAAACAACGCCGGTGGCAATGTGGTGATGTCTCAGGTTCTGCCTAACGTTTCATCATTCACCGCCAAAACAAAGACTGGGTCAGTTACTGTCTCAGCGAATTTGGGCGCTTTCGGCAAAACCAACATCATAAATTTAATTGGAGCTACTGGGGTAAATGCATCAGGCATACTACAGTCGGCTGCCATCAGTGGCAGTAGCTCTGCTGGAACTGTGACGCTTTCCAAAGTTGACGTAGGCACGCAGGCAAATGTAACCGCCTCTGCTAAAGGCAATATCACTTTGACTGGCTATGTAGGCAAGAGCGTGACGCCTCAGCTGTTTGATCTTGCTGGTGTCAATTCTTCGGCAGGCACGATCACAGTGAATACACCTGGTGCTATCAATGTTAGCTTAGCCGTGACTGCCAGCAAAGATATCACTATCAAATCAACATCAACATCGGCGAGCAATGCACTTACAATCAATGCTTCAGTTCAGAGCGCAGCTGGTGCTGTCACAGTCGCAAATAGCGGTACCGTTGACTCGACCGCGCCAGGGCTGTTAAACGCGAAGACTAATTTGAAGGTCACAGCGGGCAACACGATGACCTTGCTCGGTCGTCTTTCGTCAGGTGCTCTGTTGATGTTGACCTCAAGCAAGGATTTGACCCTTGTGGCAAACGCCCAATCGACAAGCGGCGCGCTCTCTGTGACGTCTAGTAAGGGTGATGTCCTCGTATTCCAATCTGATCTGAGTTCCGGTAATTCTGTTTCCGTCACAGCTAGCCTCGGTAAAGTTAGCCTTGGTTCTGTCGGGGTGAATATCCAGCCTAAATCGTTTACCGTGTTAGCTGCTAATGGTATTGATAACAATGGTGGTGCAAAAGGCGAAGGAATAACAGTTCTTCCGACTGGAACCTTGACCGAAACGGTCACTGGAGCCAATCAGAAAATTCAGATCAGTAGCAATCTGAACGGAGGTACAGTAAATCTAACTGCTAGCAATACAGGAGCGTCTGTAAGCGCTACCGGCAACGCGGATTTGAGCGCCACAAAAGCGATAAATGTTACTGTGGCTAAAGGCGATGTATCACTCGTCACTATAGGAGCAAGCAAGGCGCCCGACACTGTGAAGGTTTCCGCACTTAACAGCGTTCAGGTTTCGGGAGCCATGAATGGAAACAAGTCAATTGCATTATCTACTACGTCAAAAACGGTTGGTAATGGAAATCTAAGTGTTTTCGGTTCCTCAAACGACCCCATCACTACATTGAGTGGCAACAACATTACTGTCAGTAGAACAGGCGCCATCGGCGACAACGTAACGCCGCTGAAAGTAAATGCGGGTACGAGTCTTACTTTGAATTCAACCAATGCCTTTGTAAATGTGCAGAATACCGGCACCACTGTCGTGAAACTGAATGCGTCAAGTTCTGCTTCGGTGGATACATTCAGCTTGATTAGTGCGGGACCAGTGCAAACCAACGGCACCATTGGTGGGTCAAATATCACGATGACCGCTAAAGGCATTACCGTTGCTGACAAAACGCAAATCGGTACTGCCTCTACCGCTGGTGTTACACTGAATTCGAATGGGGCCGATAGCAAGACTCTTGGAAGTGGATTTGTACAAGCTACCGGTACGATATCTTTGCGCAGTACCACCTCGCATTCTTTCGGTTCTGGTACCGACAAGAGCACAGGGTTTGCGATCAACAGTTCTGTCTTAAAGACTTCAACCAAAGGGCTGGTTAATGCTTTAAACAGCTCATCGGCTGGGACATCGATCTTTGTCCTAGGTACCTCGATGAAGTCATTGGCAGTGAGTAGTACCAATAGCATCACCACTAATGGTGCAATGGACAACGTCAGCAGTCTCTTTTTGCTGAGTGATAACGGTAACATTACGTTGCAGCAGGGAGCAGGGAAAGCTGGAGTGACGAATCTGGTCAAATTGACTGCTGCGAATATCGGAGCAGCAGTTGACTTCCAGGGGAATACTGTAATATCCAAATCCCTTGATGTGTATTCCTTCGCTGGGTTTGGTTCGATTGTTGGTGGTGCTATCAGTGTAAATACAACGAATCTCACACTCGCCTCACAAGGCGAAGTGAATGTGAGTAACAAGAGCGTCAGTCCTCTTAATTTGAATAACTCCTCTTCACTTAGCGCATTTACTCTCAGCACCCCCGGCTCACTGACCCTTCATGATGTAATTGTCGCTTCATCAGGCGACATGAACATTAGTTCTAAGGGAACCCTGAGTACAGCACCTGGCGCCAACCTCACAGTATTTGGCGGTGGGCTCAAGCTATTGAATCTAGACACGGCCAAAGGCAACATTGTGATTGGCGCTGGTTCGCAGATTACGACGAATGGGATCGGGGGTGGCAGTGTCCAAATTCTTATAGGTGGCTCGTCTGGTGTACAAGGGACGGCGCCAGCGGGTGTGAACTACAATCCGCCTGGAGATCCAAATTTCCTTTTCGGCAGCAACGGAATTAAGGTAGTCAATCCAACCCGTGTTGACATGACCATTGTTGGCGCGGTCTCAGTTGAGTTCAATACAGGAGCTAGACCAAGCTCAGCTATCACCGTCAATGGTGGCACACCTACAGGTGCTCATACTCTCATTATGGCTGACCCACCAGTCAGCGTGTCTCCCACAGCTCCTCCCGTTTCTTCAGCACTGGGCTCAGCTCCTCCTTCTGAGCAAGGAAATTCAGATACACTGGAAGCATCTTCACAGGGCAGCAGGAGTATCGTCGCTAGCGGTGGAGGTCTGATCATTGGCGGCGGAATGTCTGGAAATTCTCTCTCGATTGGAGCAAACACCTTAACTTATTCAGGTGCCGGTGGGACGATAAGTGCAAGCCCATTTAGGCACTTGCTGGCTACTCCGCCTCTTGCGATTAGCCCTACTTTGACTGCGAGTCCTGGCATTTCAACTCTAAAAAGCGGTATATATTCACAATCAGCAGCATCCATTGCTTCCTCGAATCAACCTCAATATGTCACTGAGACTGAGCTGGTAAATGGAGAAATTCCGGCAGAACTAATTACCCAGTTGGAATTTGGTATTAAGCCTGAAAGCAAACAGCAAGGGCTTCGTCCTGTTGCGCTCACAGAATACGGTGCCATTAGTTTGGCGAACCATGTGAGTAAGTCAGTTTTTGTGGTTGCTGATTCGGACAAGACTATTAATACTCCATATGGTGTCATTCATATTTCCGCGGGTTCAATGGTTTTGGTACTCAACTTCTCAAATGGAGTCGCGGTATATGATCTGGATGATACGCACAGAGCTGCTGTGAAGGTCAGTACAAGGAATCACGAGTTCCATCTCTTCCCTGGAAGTAGTGTCTTACTCAGTTCTGAGAAGTCTGCTGAGTTTGAGCATCTCAACCCAGCACAACTCTTTGCGTATCGTGGAATCACAAAACTTGAGCTAGATTCTGAGCTGAGCGCCTTTAGTTCCGAGTTTTATGTTCCGCTTGCTCTAAAAGTTGTGCAGCCTCTGAAACAACTGGTGAATTCTAAGCATCCAAATGCCAAGAAATTCTCTCATCATTTGCTCAAGACAACAGTTGCCGGACTTCAAACCCGCGGTCGCAGTGAACAATTCAAGCAAATTCCAAAATCGAAAAATTTGACCTGTTTGTCCAGTCTTTAGATTCATGTGAGTTTGGGTTGCTTGCCGGGTAAAGCGACTCACTATTTGCGACTTTCAACGAAGTTTTTCGGCTAATTTTGTAGTCGATTGCCTCGTCGCGAGATTTAATCTGTGACCTTCAAAGCCTACTAATATGCGGAATACCTCTCTAAAGCTAGTCCTTCACTAACTGATTGGTTGGAAAACTACGGTACTAGGCATTTTGGAGGATGGTAGGGTGTGCAATATACGATAAGATGAAAGTGGGTCATCGGTTACTTAATAATCAAGCACACGGGAGACTTTATGGCTCGACCGCGAAAGACCTTTTGGCCCTTATTCGTGTCTTGTTCTTTGATCGCTTCTGCTAGCAACAGGTCTTTTGCAGCAGAAACGATAACAAAGGTTCCATCATCGGGAGCGCTTAGCGTCTCGAAAAATCAGGTTGTGGCAATTGACTTCGGTCAACTTGGTTCAAAGGGTTTTGCCTTGAAGGGCAATCTGGCTAATGCTGGAACAATATTTGCCTATTCAAGCGATCCCAGTGTCAATGTAGCGAAATTTTCAGCTCTCAACATAACGAACTATTCGCGTGCACTTATTACTTCCGTTATGCCTGCCGGCGGTTTTACTGGGCTCAACATTGATCCAATATTCCTTGCAAATACTCTATCTCTGTCATTTGCAGCAACGCGAAACTTCACGAATTACGGACAGATAAGTTCTGCTGCAAATCTGTCTGTCACTGCTGGTAATACCATAACCAATACTTCATCCGGGGTGCTTTCGGCGGCTCAAAATGTTAACTTGAGTGCAATTACTTCAATAGTAAACAGTGGGGTAATCTCCACACAAATAGGTAATTTGAATGCAGCCACAGCCCTATTGAATAATCGTAGTGGTGTTCTTCAAAGTCTCAATGGTTCCATCGATATACATTCAATTTCGAACAATGCACTGTTGATTCAGAATACTCTGGGACAGATTAACGCGAGTCAGAATGTTTCAATAGTAAATGAATTGCTGCAGTCGACTGGCTCTAAAATCCGCGATGGTATCAAGCTGAGTGGTGGCGACATCACAGCAAAGAACATTAGCTTTTTAAGTCCAAGCAATGCTGTGAATGTTGATGCTGGCACCTTGAATGGATCAGTCAGTATCGACTCGGCATCAACTTCTGTCAAAGTGAAAGGTGGAGTGCTTGATATTGGCTCGGCCGTTCTTACTAATGATCCTGTTTTTCTAAACGGTAACGGATCCTTAGTACTAACAATACCAGGGAATGACAACGATCTTGGCGGCTCGCTAAACTCTTACTTTTTTACTTCGGGTCAAAACTTTATTGCTCTGGCATCTGGCGACGTCACCATAACAGGCTCAGGTACGATTGATGCTTCGAACACTCTAAGGCAAAGTGTTATACGAATCGGAGCCGGGGTAACATTTGATTCAAATGGCAACATTTCGGGTCGAAGCGCATCTGGTGGCAACATCAACATGCCTCAACTCACATTAAGGAATTTCGGTGGCATCGTAAATCTGCAGGCTCAGAATACAAACAATGTGGCAGGCAAAGGAAATATCACTGTAGGCACTGTTGAAACAACTGGCTTCGATGGTTTTCCGGGGGGCAATGGCAGAGCTGGTGGCACGGTCGTAATGGGCGCTACTGGTGCCATCACAGTTTCTAGCATAGTCACCTCGGGTGGTGCTGGAGGAGCTGGGAGTTTAGGTGTTCTTGGAGCAGATTATACAGGTACTTCCGCTGCAGCCGGTACTAACAGAACTTCTGGCACCGGTGGACGTGGCGTAGATGGACTCAACGGTGGCAGAGGTACTGATGCCGGTTCTGGAGGCAATGGTGCAAACGCAGGTCCAATATTCCTCACTACGGCAGGGCTGGTGAATGTCGGAAGTATCGTGGCAAATGGAGGTCGAGGAGGGCAAGGAGGCACAGGTGGTGATGGCGGTAGCGGTCAGGCTGGTGGACGTGGTGGGAATGTCGCCACATTTGGAACCGGTGGCAGAGGCGGTAATGGCGGATATGGTGGCGCCGGTGGTCATGGCGGAGATGGTGGTCATGGTGGCAACAGTTCTCAGGTCAGCATAATTGCTGGTCAGCTAAATCTTCAGAGCCTATCGGCTTCTGGTGGGCTTGGTGGACTTGGAGGTTCTGGTGGTGACGGCGGCGATGGGGCTGATGGCGGAAATCGCGGCTCAGTAGGTGCTGTTGGTAGATCTGGAACTGGTGGCGATGGTAATTATGGTGGACGGGGTGGGCAAGCTGGTACTGGCGGTTATGGTGGAAACTCTGGACTTGTTCAACTGACGACGAGTTCTGATATAAGTGTTTCAGGACGCATCGACGTTAGTGGAGGTTTTGGTGCCGCGGGTGGTGCTGGAGGCTCTGGAGGCAAAGGCGGTCGCGGACTTGATGGAGGTGGAAACTTGCTTGCGGGCGGTGCCGGAAATGCTGGAAATGGCGGTGCTGGCGAAAGTGGACACGGGGGTGGCGACGGCGGTGACGCTGGAACTCTCAATATAACTGTTTCGAATGGGCAATTCTTGGATAGTTCGTCCATATTTGCCAATGGAGGAGACGGCGGAATCGGAGGTGATGGCGGTGCTGGAAACAATGCCGGGGCCGCCGGTAGAAACGGAACGGTTGCTTTTGTCGGACGGAATGGCGGTTCTGGAGGCGATGGTGGAGGCGCAGGAAGTGGTGGCGGTGGTGGTGCAGGCGGAGAAGGCGGCTACATTCAGATAAACACCTCTCAGTTAGTGTCCATCGCCGGTAATGTTCATACCATTGGAGGAGATGGCGGCAATGGTGGCGATGGTGGAGCAGGCGGTGATGGTACGAATGGTGGCAGAGGCGGTTCGGCGGCTGTCGGTGGTTCCGCTGGTTCTGGGGGCAATGGTGGCTCGGCCAATGCAGGTGGTGGTGGCGGTTCGGGTGGAGATGGTGGCACGATAGTCATCAAGTCCAACAATAATAATATCTCCATCAGCCCGACAGAAGGACCCATTTCTGGTGTTCAGTCTGTGAATAACGGCGCCTTCCTTGACATTCAATCAGGCAAAAATGTTTTCTTCTTGCCTGGGGCCAGCGTGTTGCAAGTTTCGTCAACGACAGGCTATTTCATAGGACAACGTATTACTTTAAGCAGCGCCGAGCGCTCTGAGCAACTCATCGTTCTTGGAATAGGTGCGAACACTCTGTCTGTCACTCCGCTAACTCATGTTTATTCGACATCCTTTAACGATGGCTTTCAAACAGTGTCGTTGCCGGCTCCAACCATTCAATCGGCCCCCACAGGCGTCATTGCCGCTGGAGGCAATGGTGGCAATGGCGGGAATGGTGGCGCCGGTGGAAATGGTGGTAATGGCGCAACCAGTGGTGCGGGCATTTTCTTGCAGGGTTCAGCAAACGGGCAAAACCTTCCACGTGGCGGATTTGCACTTAACGCAGGCGTTTCCATAAACATAGGCTTTGTTGGTTCTCCAGGCGGGCAAGGCGGCGTTGGCGGAGGTGGAGGTATCGGAGGTGTCGGCGGTAATGGTGGCACCATATCGTTTCTTGCGCCAAAAGGTGACATCAACGTAAACGGGAATGCAAATGCTTCAGGTGGCAACGGTGGTAATCCCGGTTATGCCGGATTAAACGGACGCGATGGCTCCTATGGTGCTACGCGAATTTATTTGGGTTTGACTCTTGGAGCATCGCTTACGGATGATGGGAGTTTTCTTGCCTCTATAATCGGACCAACACTGGGGCTTCTTGGTGCGGTCACTATCGACAACTTCACTATCGGTGGCTTGCAAACCTACGATATTACAAATCTGGCTCTGAATTTGGGACCAGGTCAGGTGCTTTTCTTGAATCATGCGAATCTTCAGGGTGAAAGCACCTTCAATCTTCAACTGGGCATTTCAGAAAGTCTATCTAACCCCTTGTATATTTCTGTTAGTTCTCATGGTGAGTTTGCCAGGCACGACATTATCGATGTTGCTCCTGGATTGGCAACATTTGTAGGTATTCCAGGTGTAAATTTCGATGGCGTTGTGACGCGCACCACTCAGGGCACGGGTAACAGCGTAGATCTGTCACTTGGTTTAGCTAATATAAGTGGCGGCAACAGCGTTATCGCACCTATAACTGGATTTGGGCATGGCATCGTGGCACCTGTCTCTATGGGTACTGCAGGTGCCTCGCAAAGAAGCATCGGTGGCTTAAATGTTGGACTAACCCAAACCCCAACTCACACCTCGGGTCCTGCATCAGTGGGCGGACAAATTGAGTTTCGCGCTGGCGGCAACATTGATGTGAGAGGTACCGTATCGGCAGCTGGTGGCACTCAAATTTCTATCGTAAAGACCCGAACATTTATTCCGTTATTCAACCTTTGTACTCCTTGTGTTACTTCTGACCCAGTTGCTGAAATCGGGCGGGGTGGTGTCATTAGCTTGCAAGCAAGCAATATCACCATACAAGGCGTATCTGCCATTCTCCCTTCTGGGGGTGGGAAGGCGCCGGTTGTGACTGGTGGGTCCATCACTTTTCTAACAAGACCTAGCAATGTCGACTTCTTGGTAAAGCCCATGCTATTCGGAAACCTCTCATGGTTTACTAGCTTTGGTTTGAATATTGCTAATGGCAATGGTGTCGTTCTTGAGACATCACCTACAACTCTCATACAAAATGGCAGCGGTGATGTTAGTTTGACAAACTATATGTCTGGAGGGCAAAAAGCGACCGGTGACCTTGTAGTACTCGCTTCAGGCAACATCATTGCTCCTGGCGCCAGTGGAGGCTCAATAGTCACGGCGGGGAGCGGTTCCAGACCTAGCGGCTCTATCATTATGGCAGCAGGTACCCTTGCTGCTTCTAGAACCTACGGTACAAGTCCGGGACAACAGCAATGGCTAGTTCTTGGTGGACCCAGCAGCACAGGCGGTGACATCTATCTTCCTAATGTAAAGATAGGTTCCGCTAACAATCATCTAGTCAGCTTGTCCGCTCACTCTTCATCAGTAGCTAATCAGCAACCTTTTGGTTCGATCTACACCGGCGCTGTAACAAGTGCTCGCGGTCAAGCCAGTTTTGGATCCATTTACATAAACGCAAGCGAAGATATAGTGTCCAATAAATCTGGTCTTACAGCTGATTTCATAAGTATGAATTCGGCGAGAGGCAATATTGGATCTGTAAAGGGAGCAATGTCCGTAAACAGCGAGTTTCTGACCTTTAACAGCTTCGCAGGTACTTATATTGATAGCAAGTCAAATAATCTGAATCTCCTGAGTTCACAAGCTGGCATCTTCATTTTTGATTCCACCGCAAATCTGAATGTCTCAGGCACCATCAAGGCCGGTGCTATCAATATTGAGTCGAACACTCTTTCGATTCAAAACAGTGTTGATGCCCCAGGTCCAAAGGGCATTATAACGGTCACAACGAATGCTGCTATCAATGACGCAATTGGGCTGAGCAATTTGTCTAGCCAGAGAATAATGTTAGAGTCGCGCAATGGAAGCATAAACGTCGGCAATCTTTCTGCACCAGATACAGTTATTCTTGTTGCTCAAGGCAGAGGCGCTGGCGTCACCGCCAATAGTGTCACTACCACTTTTCTTGGAGCGCTATCTTCGACTGGTGGAATACAAGTTGGAAGCACATCTGCATCCGAAGTTCTCGCTCGTTCTGCAGGTGATGTTCAAATAACAAGTACAAACGCAGTTACTCTCGGTGGTGCAGGAGGCTTGCCGTCTAGAGGACGAAACTTCAATCTTGTTGCGCCTGGTATTGCAGTAAGTGGTGTCTTGCAAGCGGACCAGGGTATTCTCCTCGATGCTAGCGGAGGCAGTTCTGGAGTTTTCCTGAACAGAAATGTCTCAGCCTCAGGTGTTGTAGATATTCGTTCGGGTTCGAGCATTCTCTCAACAAATTCGATGGTCAATGCAAGTACCTTGAACTTGCAGGCTGTGACTGATATCGGTGCACCGCTAAAACCTCTGGTTAATACTGCTTCTGTCTTGAATCTGCCATCGTCAGGTCGCGATGTCTTTATTTACAATGACAATGTCAGCAGTAAGCTGACACTGAATAATGGTTTTGTCGGTCGAAATTTTGTCATCATGGAGCGTGGCGATTTGACTCTGAATGGCTCAGTCGCCGTTTCGGAACGAGCAGGTTTAGCTGCAATTGGCGGTGGTTCATTACTGGTGAATGGCAGCATCACTGCCAACAGTGCCTTATTGCAGGGCAGCAATACTTCTCCGGGGATCGGCAGAACTTCAGATGGCTCTGTGTTTCAATCCAGCGGTACGCTTAGTGCTTCCAATCTTGTTCTGATTAGCGGAGATGGTGGGATAAAATCCAGCTCGGGCAAACTTGAAACCAGTGTGTCAGGTCCTATTGAGATACACAGCAGTGGTGGCGTGGGTGTCAACAATCTGGGTGTCATTAGTAATTTGAATAGTCGATCAAAATCTCTGGATTTGACGACGAACAGCAATATTACAGTGCAAGATGTTTTAACCAGCAAAGGGAACCTGTCCATTTCGACCTCAAGTGGTGCTCTTGTTATAAAAGACAATGTGCACGTTCTCGCTCACGATGGGAATTTAATTCTGAAAAATCTTAGTCCTGTAGGCACAATTTCTATTGGAAAACACGATTACTTGATCGCGACCAATCCTTCCGGTGCCATAGTGGAGATTTCAGTGGGACCTGGCGCTGCAGCTCTGTCCAATCCGACTTTGCCGGTGGCTAATGTCGTTGTAGACGCTAACGGCGGAGGACAGGTTTTTCTCGGAGCCAATGGACTGGTGGCGAGTCCCCCATCCAATTTGATCAGAGCAGGTGGTGTTAATTCCAAGGTCATAGTAGATGCTCAAGCTAGCAATGTATCGATCGGCGGCAAAAGCATTGTTATTGCAAATGTTGTTCCTCAACTCAGCAGTCTGGACTTGAAAGATCCCCAGGTTGCTGCTGAAGTAAAAACACTGCAAAACATGGGACTACTTGGTGGACACATTAGATTGAATGCCGCTGGGCAGGCAATAGGCGGAAATATTGTAGTGCTACAGACTGACATTTTTCCTGATTTAGTCGGGCTAAGTGTTCCTCAAAATGTGGTTCTTACTTTGCGAAACTTTGTTTCACCTGTAAATGTCGAAGTCTCACCAATCAGTTTTACGAATACAGTTCTTGTAGACGGATCCCTGAACTTCGTGGGCACTGCTAACCTGGTTAACAGTATCAATATTCAAACGAATACCCTTCCTGCTCTATCAATGGGGCAGAATGGTGTCTTGTCGACACGTGGAACTCTATCAGTTACGGGAAATGCAACTCTTAATTTGAATGGACGAGTTCAGGCGGGTTCTTTGAACTTCCAGACCACGAGTGGAGATATCGTTTCCAATGCACTAATTCGCGTCCCAAATGGAGTGGTTAATCTGACTACGGGTAACAATGGAAGTGTAGTCGTTAAGAATTTAGTACACACCGGATTTGGTACTATTAACTTAAATGCAAACGGCAGCGGTACCATTTCAGGTACGGGTTTACTTGTTGCAAATACGCTAAATCTTAACAGCGCTAGCGGTGACATCGGCACATCCGCTGATCCACTTCGTACCACCACAAATACAACTGTTACATCAAACACCACTGGGTCTGTTTTCGTCAGCAAAGTTTTTCTTGGTTCCTCAAACTCGGGCAGCTCTACTAGCCTACTTGAGAGTGGAGTGTCGCAGTCTGCCAATGCAAATGCCACCCTGGCTGCGCTTTTGTTAGATCCTGGAGCCATCCGATCAGCTCCACCCATGTCCAACGGAGTGATAACTGTTGATGGAAATCTTTCTTTGAGTGGTCCCATCATGAACATACTGAGTGGTGACAGCGCTGAGAACGTTGAAAATGGTGAAAATGCAAATATCGCTCAGCAGCCATTCATCTTCGTGGGTACCATTGCTGGACTGAGCAATAATGCAGATAATGCGAATCAACAGAGTTTGTTGAGAACCAGCAATGATGGTGCTTATTTTCTTGAGGCAGGATGCGCTTTGTTTTCACCGGACAGGAATATCGACGTGAAAACGCGATTTGGTTCTTTGTCCTTGAGCAAGGGCAGCATCGTTCTTGTAGTAGCAAGTGACAAGGCTGTCTCTGTCTATGACTTGCATGATGAACATGCCAGCGATGTTTCCTTTAAATTTGAAGGGCGAACTCTGAATCTTGCGCCAGGTAGCCATGTGACGATTACCTCTGATTCAACGGACTCACTGGGCAATGCCAATTCTCTGCATATGATTGGTCACAGAAGAGTTCAGTCCAAAGTATTTGGCAAGAACAAGGAGTTTTCCTCTGAATTTTCAATTTCATCTGCAATGACAGAAATCAAATCAATTGCATCGTTACGCAATTCAAAAAATAGTAGAGAGCAGAATGCATATAAGAGAATGATGAAGACTGCCGTAGTGAGCGCTATCATGGGAGCTTCAAAAGGCGCTTACGAGCGAGCCGGCTCTAAGCCATAATGCAATTCAGCAAAAGAGAAAGCACCGCATGCGGTGCTTTCCTAGATCCTAATTCTAATTCTTGTTTTCTGACTCAAGTCCAAATCAGATAAACTCTTGAATTGTCTTAGAACATCATTCTCCAGCGAGATTTTTTCTGAGCACCTTTCTTGGAGTCTTTGTTATCGTCTTCTGTCACTTGTGCGCCTGATGAGCTTGCTGTTTTCAGTTTCACAGTGGCTCCGGTGGCACCGGAATCGGCAACCTGAGAATCACCGCGTTCAAGCTTTTCTTTTTCACGGCGTATCTTATCTTTCTCAATTGCTTTTGCAATCTTTACCAGTTTTTTTACTTCGGTGCCGGCTTCCCACTGTTCTGATGGGTCAGCGTCGTGACGACGAATCAAGTCCCATTCCAGCATACATTCCTGCAAGAGCTTCTCGTCTGGCTCACCCTTTGTCTGGTAGAACTTCATAGTCAGAGCGCGCGCGAGGTAAATATGCCCTTGGGGATCGCCTGGGTCCAGTTGTACCGCTTTCTTTGCTTTTGGAATTGCTTTTTCCCATTCACCGTTTGCGAGCATATTCTCAACGTGAATTCGTAGTTCAGAAGCTTCGACAAGTCTTGCTGACGAGCTCGTGCCGTACCAACCGCTGTCTGCCTTTTCAGTGGTGTATTTCTTGCCTTTATCTTTGATTTGTGGCGATGTCACATCAGCCAGAGCGAGAGGGCAGGCAATTGCCAGCGTTATGGACAGGATAATCCATTTTACTGCTGAGTTTTTCATCTTCATCTCCTCTGATGTTCTACTTCTTTTTTTTTGCTTTTGTATCATCTTCGTCGCTTTCGGAGTCTTCTTCAACTTCGTCGGCTTCAACGATTTCTACCTTGGCACCTGTCTTAACAAGTTCTTGTTGCAGCTCTGCAATTTCGTCTTCAATTTCTAAAAGCCGCTTGTCTATTCTCTCAATGTGATGCAGTTCGTTGGTCAGCTCTTCTTCTAATGCAGTCTTGTCGAGAGTACGATTTTTGCTGAACACAGAAAATGTCTTACTGCCGATTTCCTTTAAGAGGCGTTCGCGCTCAGCTTTTTGTGTGCTTCGCTCAACTTTAAGACCAGCAATACGTCCTGCCAACTTCATCTGGTCAGCTGCTTGCTTTGTGGACGACTTGAGCTTATCGAAAATATTTCCAAATGGTGAAGAGGTCATTTCATGTTCCCCGCGCTTACTTTTACGTCTGCTTGTCCCTGAAAGGTCTCCTCGGTGTTGCTATCCTCACAAAAGCGTTTGTGTACTCTGCGGATAGCTTCATCTTTCAGCATTTCTGGTATGACTGCAGACAAGCTTAGTTCATCAGCCATCATCATACTGACAGTAATTTCTGCATCAGCTAAGGTTTTCAAAAAGTCGCTGCGCAATCGCTTGTCTGCGTGTACACCGGTTCCGATAATCGACACCGTCGCAACACTGCGGTCAACTCTCACTTCGCCTTTAGGAAATTCGATTTCTAATGCTTTTTGCACTGATTTTGCAATGCGTTTTTCACAGTTTAACTCGATTTCTCTGGTGACCGAGTCGTCCCCCTTGTGACAGAGGACCTTTTCTTTTGGAACGCCAATTTCTTCTAGCTGTTCAATCAAAGCGTTAACTTTCGCATGGTGCTTATCTATCTCTTCACCGGATATGGTATCAGATGAAACGAATATTTGATCTAATTTGAAAGACACCCGTGAGCTGTCACAAGCTACACCACAAACCTGGTAACTCGGAGTTTGATCTCTGCTGCAGACCAGGGTGCCGAGGTCATCGGGGGCAAATGTTGAGCGACAACGAATTGCTACTTTGTTTTTCATTGCTAACTCGACCGAGCGAGCATTCAACACCTGCGCACCATGAGATGAGAGAGAGAGCATTTCGTCGTAAGAAATGGCGCTTAACCTTTTTGCTTGTTTAACTGTGCGCGGGTCGGTTGAGTAGACGCCATCAACGTCAGTGTAGATATCGCAGCACTCAGCTTTCAGCGCTGCTGCTAGAGCAACTGCTGTAGTGTCTGAGCCGCCTCTTCCTAAAGTAGTTAATTCGCTTGAGCGGGTCATACCTTGAAACCCTGCTACTACAGCAATTTCACCGGCTCTGAGCGAGGCTTCGATTCTGCTAGGATGAACAGTTTTGATACGCGCAAATCCATGCGTGTCGTCCGTAATTATTCCTGCTTGCGGTCCTGTGAATGAACGAGCCTTCATACCCATGCTCTGCAATGCGAGCGCTAGCATGGAAATAGATACTTGTTCTCCAGTGGCGAGCAGAACATCCAATTCTCTTGCTTCGCTCACATCGCTGACCTGACTTGCCAGCTCCAGTAGTTGGTCCGTGGCTTCTCCCATAGCCGACACTACGACGACAAGTTCTTTTCCTGCTTTGTATGTGTTTGCGACTATTTGAGCAACATTTTGGATATGCTTGCTGTCTTTGACCGAGCTGCCGCCGAATTTCTGTACCAGTCGAGCCATTTCGCTTAGGACTTAGTCCTCTCCCCTTAGCTGTAGGTGAATCATGATAACTTGCCTGAAGGCTTGTCAGCTGCGAGCCTTTAGCAATATAACCTGAGAATGTGATTAGAATAAAAAAACAGCAGTGGAGAACTCGGTCCTCCACTGCTGCTCGGCGCAAGGTTATTGCGCCTACCCCCCAGTTTAGTTTGGTCTTACATTCAGGATGAGCGCTGAAAGCCTCTCGTTCACAAACCGCGTAAACCCTCCCCCCAGAGCGTTTTCACTGTTTGATTTTCCCGATATGTCAGACCAAGATATATATTTCCCCCAGGAAAACTATCTAAAACCTTATATGCTGTTAATTTTTGTGTGGAAATCCCCAGTTGGGCTGTCCGCAGTTGCTGACAAGACTTTTTATTTCTTGTTTTCGAAATTGTAGGAAAACATCTGATTCGATCTCTTGGCAACCGGGTATATAGACGCCAGTCCCCTCCCATTATCCGTGTAACATCTCCCCCAGATGTTTGCGCAAAAGCCCGCCAATTGCTCCGAGCAGGTTCGGAAGCGATTGCCTTTCCCCCCAAGGCAGGTGCTACATATGACTGCGAAGTCCCCTTTTTCTATTGGATCAGATCCACATGGTCAGCGCGAGCATTTGTTCGCGAGGCAGCGAACAACTACACAGCAGCGTCGATACTGCGATAACTCGATGCCGGCATCAATGCCCTACGCACTGAGTGCAGTGTCAGTGCTCGTATTTCAGTTTGTTTTGCCTGCAGCTTACGCAGCCAGAGACCTGGACTTAAGTTCTTCGAACAAAACGGTTACTGCTGGTGCTCAGCAATCTGGTGCTATCACTGTCGGGGGGTCGACAGTGACAGTTTCACCAGGTATGAAACTGACACCAGCAGAAAGTGTCGCATTGAGCCAGGTTCTGGGTGGGGGAACTCAGAGCCTGGTTCTCGACGCTATGGGAGTCGCCACAGGCGGACAATTCACGCTTTCCGGACGTAATGTCACTAACCTGGTCATCCCTACCGGTGTCACAGCAGTGAGGAACTTTGGTCAATCTGGTGTATTGAACATCACCGGAAACCTCGTAAATTCGGGAAATTTCTTTGCTGTATCAAACAATAACCAGGTTATGAGTGCAGTGATCTCTGCTCAAAATATCAACAACATGCAGGGTGGTTTGCTAACTTCCATGCTTCCGCAGGGCGGAATAAGTGGTTTCAGTAATCTAATTAACAACTTGAGCTTGAGTCTAAACGCGGTTCAGAACATTAGCAACTTTGGTGTCATCAGTAGTGCAGCCAATTTGAATTTGAATGCCGGTGGCTCAGTCATAAATGCATTGCCAACCGGAATGAGTGGACCAAGTCCTCTGATGCAAGCAATGTCTAACGTCAATATTGTTTCAGCGGCCGTTCAAAACGCTGGTATGGTTAATGCCATGGCTGGAAATATAAATGTTGCAAGTCAGGTCGCACAAAATTTGACTATCAACAACACTGGCGGAGTTCTCCAGGCTCTTAATGGCAATATCAATATTCGTGACCAGTTCTTCACGGACAAATTTGATACATCTCTGATCGGTGGCGATTGGATTTCGCAGCAACTAAATGTTTTTTCTGGTGATGGACATATTAATGTAGATGTTCATTCTATTCTAGGTCAGACTAATTTGATTGGTGGAACAGCCGCTTTATCTGCGCAAACTGGCGATCTTCATGTTGGTGCCTTAAAGATGTCTGGAGACCCCACCATTTCATCTGGTGGAGATGTCTTTCTTGAAATGTCGCAATTTGGCGGCGAGTGGATCTTTTCCGGTCTGGATGCTCTCATTATCAATGCTGGTGGCAACATCATCAACAAAGATGTTTCCTACATTGGCACAAGCGCCAACAGCGGTGCAACCGGCAGTGTGATCCTCAACGCTGGAGGCATGATCGATCTTCAAACTGTGCCGATAATCGCGATTACCACTGCGACTTCTGGCGCCAGCTCTGGCAATATTTCGTTAACTGCAAATGGACCAATACTTTTGTCTGGCTCGCTTATCACCAGCACTACCGGTGCGCAATCGGGCGACGTTTCCATCAATTCTAATGCAGGTTCAATAATCAGTTCTGGTCCTCTGACCATCAATACTAGCGCTTTGGGAGGCAACGCGGGATCTGTCTCACTCAGTTCCGCAGCTGCTATCACTATGCAGAATGGTGTCACGATAAACACATCCAGTGACACTGGTAATGCGGGCTCTATCAATGTGGTGGCTCAAGCTGGCGACATAAACCTTGGTGGCACGGGAAATGCATCCATAAATGCTTCCAGCATTGCTGCTAATGGCGGAACTCTAACAATTCAGGCTATGGCTGGTAGTTTGTTTGTTGGAAATGGCTCAATGGATTTGAGCTCGAAAAATGGCACCGGCGGCGGAATCAGTGCATTCGTTAACGGTGGCTCTGTCTTGTTTGGGAAGTCAGCTATTGAGGCCAGCGGACTCTTTGGGGGCTCAATTTCATTCCTGACGACTTACGGTGTTGCCGATATAGATCTGAGCAAAGTCGACATTAAAGCGAATGGCGCTACCGGTGGTGCGGGCGGGTCTGTAAACCTGACTGCAGGTTTGTTTGGAGTCGACATGGTCGAATCTGACAAGGTTTCGCTTGGTAGTGCAGAAATCACTGGAGCTAGCGGTTCATCCTCAACAGTTGCACTTTCGACATCCAAGAGTGATGTTGAGGTTGGCAGCATCACAGCCAACGGTGCATCTGTTGTCATTAACTCCGCTGCGGGGGTGAGCGTTAACTCTATCATCGACTCCAATCCACTCGGACAGGGTGGCACTGTGAGCATAAGCAGTTATGTTAATGCTCAGCCTACTGATGGTACTCCTGCCCTGGGAATTAACACTGGAGGTGGACAGAACTCGGTTGGATTTATTTCTGTTGATGGCGGAATTGGTGGAACCATTTTTGCTAGCAATCATGGTACCGGTGGTATCAATGCTGGTTCGATTGTCATCAATTCCAATACGGGAAATGGCGGCACGATCCTTCTAGTTTCGGATGGTGCGCTGGTATTAAGTGGTACTCAATACAGTGCCAATGGTGGAAGTTCTGGTGAGGGCGGGCAGGTCAACTTCAGCTCGTCCACCGGTATTACAGGAGGTGACATCCTGGTTTCGGCTGCAGGAGGCGGCAATAACTCAGGTGGCACTCTAAGCATGTCTTCGCCGCAAATACAAGTTGGTTCGCTTACTGCTGACACCAGTGGTCATGGAATAGCGAGTGCAGGCTTCGTGTCTATTGGTGGAACAAATTCTGTTGTTGACGCTAAAAGCATGAACATCACCAGCAATGGTGGCGGTGCCTCATCGGTTGAACTTGTCGGAAGTCTTCATATTGATGATTTGACCATCACCACTAAAGGCGGTGACTTTGCCGGAAAGAAAGGTGGAACGATCAACCTTGTTTTTGCTGACGGAATTCACGGAGCCTTGAATCTTAATGCTGCTGGAGCTGACTCTGCTCCTGGTGGAACAATCGAACTTCATTCATTAACAGACCTTGTTCTTGCCTCTGGGCAGGCTAAGCTTTCCGCAAGAAGCGGTAGCCAGGGCGGCGACGGCGGAACCATCATACTTATTTCTGATGGTTCGATGTCGATTGACGCTGATGTAGTTGATGTTAGCTCTGCAGCAAAAAATGGCAGTGGTGGCAGCATAAACATTGATACGGGCTTGAATGCCAGCGCTTCCAGCAGCTCACTAAAGGTTAACGGCACTTTGCGGGCGGATGGTGTTGGAACAGGTAACGGCGGAACGATCACCGTGAATGTGAGAAGTACAAGCAGTTCTGCTGGCGACCTTGCCATCGGTAATGGAAGTGGGTTCAACCTGAGTGCTCGTGGCGGCTCCGCTGGCGGCAACGGCGGAGCCGTTATCATCACCGCTGCTGGCGACCTGTCTGTTGCAGGCTCGGGAATCGATGTGGGTGTCTCGGTCGATGGTGATGGGGGCAAAGTCTCGTTGACTGCAGGCGGTTCAGCGCCCGGGCAACTTGCTTCGGCAAACCACAGCCTGAATTTATCAGGAGTGCTTTCGGCTAACAGTGCCGGTTCTGGCAAGGGCGGACAAATTGATTTGATGGCGCCGCAGCTTAACCTTGCTGACGGGTCGGTTCTCGTAGCATCGTCCACCGGCACTGGCAACGGCGGCTCAGTTTCACTGGCAGCTGGAGGAAACAATGCAGATCTTCAAATAGGAAAAGGAAGTCAAATTGATGTCAGTTCTCAGGGAGGCGATGGTGGCTCTGTTCTGCTCAGTGCAAGCCGCAATGTCACATTGAATTCGGCCACAATCAATTCAAGTTCTGCCAGTGCAAACGGCGGTACCATCTCTGTTGACGCAGGGTCAAGCCAGGGCGGCGTTATTGATATCACAGACGCGAATGTCATTGCTGATGGTGCTCAGAATGGAGGTAGCATTTCGCTGACGCAGAATTCCTCATTGAGCATGAATATAGGACACAGCAACGCCGGAGTGGAAGGCACTGGCACGATTTCCGCTAGTGGTGCAAATGGAGGAAAGCTCAGTCTTTCTTCCGGTGCAAATGATTTGCTTGTGGCAATGAACCAGAAAGTGAACTTGTCAGGTTCAAGCGATCAAAACATGGGTGCAATTAATGCTAATTCTCCGTCAAATGTATCGATCAGTGGTCTAGGCGATGTTGTTGGAAATTTCAACGGCTCTGCAAAGAACTATTCGGTTGTTCTTGACGGGGCTGTGTCCAAGCTGGGTGCACAGAACATCAGCACAAGTGCCGGAAATATCACTCTGAAAGCTTCCACGGCAGTGTATGTAGCGGCAGGCGCCAGTCTCAACGCTAGCCAGGGTGCAATAGAATTGGGTGCTCCAAGTATTCATTTCCTTGGAAATGCGAATCTGGCAATGAACAATGCTGGTCTTTTGAAGCTGAACAGTGGTACTCAGTCTGGCTCACTTTCGTTAGACTTTGCCGATGGTTCAACCGTTACCTTCAGCATAAGCCAGGGCAATTCAGTTCGACCTGGTGTTCTGCAGATTGAACCCAGCGGCACCGGTTCCTTATCTTTGAACACGAGTGGCAATGCAGATTTGGTAGTCTCGGGTGCGACTGTCAGTATGGGCACTTCTAATGGTGCAATAAATCTGGGTTCTGGTGTAAATATTGATTCTGATGCTTTTGATACCAGTACAAATATCGGCGTTGAAATAATAGCCAATGGTGGCGACGTAAATATTAATTCTCCAATTAGCGCCAAGCAATTGAACGTATCAACCGTTGGAAATGGAAGCATCAATCTCGGGGCAGATATTAGTTCTCCAACTGTTGTTCTAAGCGTTCAGGGCAAGGGCAATATAAATCAGGTAGGCTCCAGCACGACAGGAATTGGTACTCTCGTTCTCAACTCTCAATCTGGAAATATAGGGTCTAAGTCCGCACCAATCGAAGCAAACGTACTTGAACTTCAAGTTAATAGTGGTGGCTCTGTATACATTAATAATGCAAGCCAGATGGACTTGCGTACCTCGACTATTGCCGGTACGTTTGAGCTAAATAATGATGGCGACCTTGCGATAGAAGCAAATCTAAATGCAGGAACTTTGAATCTCAGCGCTAACGGTAACATTTCAATGTTCAGCTCCGTAAGCGGTAACAATGGTGTAAATCTCGCCTCAAATGGCGGCGGCACAAACATTCAGATCGGGCTGGGTAATCAGCTCAGTTCCAGTTCGGGAAATATCACGCTTCACACAGATAACTTGATTCTGGATGGCAGCATTCAAATTTCTGCGGCTGGAGCTCAGCTGCTAGTGGATTCTTCAGCCATATTGAATTTGTCCGGTAGCAATGGCAATGTACTTGCGAGTGGGGCTAATTCAGCGGTCACTTTTGCCGGCTCTAATGGCGTGAATTTCAATACATCTTACGTAGTCAACGCCGGAGCCACGGGCTCTCTGACAGTTCAAACAGCAAGCTTGTCTAGTTCTGGAGTAAATCTTGGTTCAAGTGTTAGCTTGACTGCTGCTGGCGGTACTAAACTGAACATATCTACAAACGCTTTAAATTTTGGCAGCGGTAGCAGTATAACCGCTACGAATGATACACAAGCCTTGGTGGTCCAATCCAGCTTGGGTGCACCACTTACAATTACAGCAACGGGAAGTTCGTCCAACAACATCATCGCGAGTGCAGGCGGTGACGTAAGCTTCGCAAGTGGCACTGGAGCTCCGTTGGTCTTCACCAGCAGTGGACTGGGTATAGCAAATCTCTCTGTGCAGGGTGGAAGATTGATTACTACCAGCAGTGCTGCTGACACCTCTCTGGCAAGTCTAAACCTGAGTTCAGATAGAAACATTCAAATAAACGTCAATGGTGGAACCCTTCATCTGGACGGCAACATTACTTCTTCTCAAAGTAATGGAGTGATAGTACTTCAGGATCCTCTCGGTATTACTATTGCTGGCGCTGGAACTGTAGGCTTCTCATCTGGGCTTTCTGGAACAATAAACGTTCTAGCGTTGAACGTTGGTGACAGCATTTCTGTTTCTGGTACGCCGCATTTCAATGCTGGCGTGAATGGTGAAGTCAACTTTCAATCTAACGGTTCAATCAATTTGCTGGATGGCGCAAGCATACTCATCGATAGTGCTAATTCCGTTTCATTCACGGCCCCCTTGCTCAACTTTGGTTCGAACTCAGCAATCACTGCCAAGGGGTCATCCATCAATTTTGTAGGATTGCCAAATCTAGGTATTACATTTGGACTTCCGGCAGGTGCTGCTTCGGTAAGCACCAGTGGTGGAAGCGCAATAACAATCTCGGCTCCGGATGCTGCCCCGATAAACTTCGTGCAAAATAATGCTGGAGCAGGACAATCAACTCTTAACTTCGCTGGTGCTCCTGTCACCATATCTACAAGCAATGCGAATGTGACAATTGCATCAAGCGTTGTTTTGCACAGCGACAACACTGTCAGCGTTTTGACTCCTGGTGGCACGCTTGTGAATAATGGTTTGATAGACAATCCTAACGCTGGGTCTCAGACAATTATCGAAGCATCAGGAGACCTGCTGATCAATCAAAATGTAAATGCAAACAGTTTGATAATTCGAACTCTTGCTAACAATGGCACGATAACCCTTGCCGCTGACGTTATCGTTATCAATGATTTACTTGTCTCTGCGATAGGTTCTGGCAATATTCGACAAACTGCCGGAATTTTGAAAGCAGCGTCTATCACTCTGATGTCGGGTTCCGGAGATATCGGCTCTTCAAAAAATGCGATTCACACAGAAACCCAAACCCTTTCAGTAAGCACAGCTGCTGAGGCGCACATCAGCAACAAAGGTGCTGTCACTGTCAGTTCTTACAGTGTCGGTGAAGGGTTGAGCTTGAAAGCTACTGGCGATATTAGTATAGGAACAAGCGGAAAAGCGCTGGTTTTGACTTCAAATGGAACTTTCAATGCAGGAGCAAATGGAAAGGTAATCGTTGATGTTCCATCATTGACCTTAAGCAACGGAGTACGCCTTAGAGTTGATGACTCTTCCTTGACGGTAAATGCTGGAACGATTTCCATGGGCAATAATTCCAGACTTAGAGCAGACGGTGATCTGTCTGTATCTGGAAACATAGCCGGAAAGAATTACAAATTTACGAGCAGGGAGGGAAATTTGCAGGTTTCCGGGTCCCTTTCGGGTACTGAGGTGGTCTTGCGCACCAAGGATGATGGCAATATTGTCCTCAATGGCAATTTTGTCGCTGACTGTCTTGAAATAAATGCTGATGGAAGAGGCAATATTTCTCAACAAGGTGGATTGATTACGGCTAATAATCTCGTTTTGAGATCTGACAGGGGCAATATTGGAAGCAGCACTTTAGCCTTAGCCGTAAAAGCTGAAAACCTGAGAGCGTCGACCTGGGGTAACGGCCTGGTAAACATAGCCGTGACCGGAAACGTGAATTTGGACGATTCGAGTGCTGGTGGCAGCTTCACTGTGAAGTCGAGTGGTGCGCTAAATGTACAAAATGTGGAAACCAGAAATGGTTCCATTTACCTGCAGAGTCAAGGTGACTTGAACGTTGCAAAAAACTCAGAGCTTGTCGCAAGACAAGGTAATCTCACTCTGCAAAATGCTAACGAGTCCTCTGGCGTTATAAAGATTGGAAAAAATGTCTCCTTGATTGCACTTTCTGACAGTCAGAGCAACGGCTTAGGCAACGTGAGAGTCGTTGTAGGTGCCATTCCAACAAACCCGATAAGGGGTTCTATTCCCTCGAACACAAGTGTGAGCGAGAAATGGGGCGGAAAAGCTTACTTTGGTGCCAATGGTATCACTGTGAACGGCAAGAATAATGAGTTGGACGCCTGGGGCGCTAATATCGTATTTAGTACTGGCAGCAGAGACAAATCTGCCATTGTTCTTTCAGGTGGAGTATACATTTTGGCGGATCCACCGCCGGCTCCAACTGGAATTCTATCGTCTCAAGCCATATCCGCACCTGCACCAAGCGCCACTGTGGGAACAACTGTCGCGATGCCTGTCTTGTTTAACGCATCGTCCAGCAATCTGCGCACTGATATCAGTGCCGTCCGCAGTTTGTTCAAGAAACTGGAGGAACAAACAGTCAATGCAAGTGCCGTCGAGGCTAGCAACTCAAATCCAAAAGAGTTCACACCGATTGCTTGTGTTAGCAGCTCTCCATTGACAGTTCAAGGCAAAGTTGAAGTAGACGTTGAGAGTATCCAGAAATCTGCAAGCGAACATGGAAGTGTTTATGCACGAGCTTGCAAACTGGAGAGACATTCCTCGGATAGACTCCACTTCATCTCAGGTGAAATGATCCTTGATTCTCACAAGCTAAGCAAAGTGGAATGCGCTGTGGGTGAAGTACAAATTAGTGGCGATGGAGTGGCTCTGCTCAAATCTGATGGTACTGAGCTTGAACTATTCAATCTTTGTGAATCTCGCTGGGGTGCCGTTAAGGTTAAGGTTGGCGACCGCGAGTTCGTTGTCGGTGCTGGTCAAAGACTGTTAATTGGAAGCAAGAGTTCTGTGGCCGTGCGCAAAGAAACCGTGGAGAAGAATGCCAGTGGAATAAACGCCAAGTTAGCAGAGTATTCCTTACTTTCTTTGATGTCATCGAGCCATTTGCTAAATGATGTTATTCACAGCTCGGAAGCCGCGGAAAAACATCTGGGAGCAAGACTACTCAAGATGGCAGCATGCCTGCAATTGGTAACCTCATCTCACGGTGTCTTCAAAAACTAAGCAGAAAGGCAAGCTGCTTTCGCATGCTTGCCCCTCTGTTTCCTGCTTATTTAAACTTGATTGATTTAGTTATGCACACTCGAGGTAAGGTGCTACGCGCTGTTGAATTCTCAAGCGCGCCCGTGCAATACGTGACTTCACCGTTCCCAGCTCAGTACCTGTAAGCTTTGCAATCTCCTCATAGGAAAGTCCTTTTATGTCGCGGAGTAACTGAGCTTGCTTAAACTGTTCCGGAATGTCCTTCATAGCTTCAGTCAACACCGCCATCAGTTCCTTGCCCAGGAGTTCGTCATCTGGAAGCTGACATGCGTCTTTAATATCACGCGTGTCAGTTGAGTCGTCTGACATTGGCTCATCAAGAGACACCATATAAAAGTCGCGTGGTCTCTTTCTCAGCTCATCGTAGAAGACGTTCAGAATCAGTTGGGATAGCCAGGTACGGAATGATGCAGCCTTCTTAAGTTGTCCGATGAATCGCCAAACGCGGATATTAACTTCTTGAATGAGATCTGACTGATCCTTCCAATCTGGTGCTAACTTATAAAGTCTGTTGGATATGAACGCTTTGTGTCGCTTTAGCAATTCAGTCAGTGCCGCTTCATCTTTTCTCTGCGCCATGATTACGAGGTCTGCAGTGGGTACATCTGCATAACTCTTTTTCATGCTTACTTGAGTATTCATTTCATTCTCCTCGGTTTTATAATGATGCGGTTGATACTGCGGGTGGTGAAAGTTGGTTCTTTTAGGATGAGAACGTCGAATTCGCTATCACAGTAAAAATCATAGAACCTTCTAGAAATCAGCTGTATCGAGGATCCCCGAAAAAATAGGGGTTTTTCCTAGTTTTGATTTCTTTCGTCTTCATTAAATGGAAAATTGTTTTTGCAGCATCTTTTTGCGCTTTGAAAATGAGGACTTTTTTCTGAACCTTTTCAAAAGCGGAACTAAAAGCCCAGACCCCAGTCATCATGCGCAGATGTCAGTACTTTCGTTGAGAGGAAGGACTTATGAAAACTATGAAAACGACTGCTGGAATAGTTATTTATCGTAGGTGTTTGTTAGGCACCAAAGTGCTTCTCGTATTTAACGGAAGGTCATGGAGTATTCCACGCTCGCGTCTCTTAGTTGCTGAGTCTACCGCTGAAGCAGCTGTGCGCGTTCTCAAAGAAGAGGCTCAAATGGATGCACCAGCAAATCTTGCTTTTGTTGGTTCTGTAAAAAAAGGAAAGTGCGAAACAATGACCTGTTTTGCGGCCGAAATGGTAGAAGGCAAACCGCATGCCACTGGCGCCTTGAAGAAGGTAAAATTTGTTGACGTAGAAGAGGCTCAGAAACTAGTTAAACCATATCAGCTGCCAGTACTTCGGTTTCTTGTGAACTCGTCGCTATTTCGTCGAGCAGCCTAATTTAATTACTGCCAGGTGCTTGTATTCGACCAGGCGCTTGGGTCATTGCTCGGTATTTTTGCTTCTTGCCAGGTGACTGCCTTGTAGCCACCAGCTATTGTCCAGTCTCCGGAAGTGGGATTACCCCAAACCGAAACTGTCTGATTTGGGTTTGTAAATGCTCCTCCATTCGGGCGCAATTTAACATCGTAATGGAACGCAGTGAAACTAATATTGTTGGCTAGTCGGGGTCCAGTCACGGTTACCCAGTTGCCAACCACAGCACCGAAAAACTCGCTCGGGCGCGTATAGTCTGTGCCTGCGCCTATGAGGATGTTGGCGTTTGGTGCAAACACTGTCATTCGCTGTTTGCCATTAAAAGCAAAAGTGGTGCTTGGTGGTGTTGATGGCGAACCAGCAGAAGCTCCTGAGCCGGGTCCATTGTAGTAGAGGTTCAAGAATCCAGCTGAGCCCGCAATCTCATTAATAGAAGATGTTCTGTTGATAGCAGTGCTGGTGCCGCTTATGGTGCTACCGTGTCCATTTTCCCCAGTGCTGCCGCTGAGGTTGAAGCCGGTACTGCCTATTGAGAGGCTCGCTGTACCCGGAGTTTGAATTAGTCCACTCATATTGATGTCGCATGTGTTTGCGATGTTTACTGCGGGTACAGCAGCATTGGTGGAAACGTTTCCTTCGAGGTAAAAGTTTGTCGGATTTTGAACTGTTGGGTCGATTATGATTTTTGATGTGCCTGTCATCGACAGCCCTGTAATGCTGTAGTCGCCTGGCGGAAGCAGTATTGTGCCCTTGCTGATACTGCCAATTTGTGCTGTAGGCATGGGGGCTGCTTTAGTGATTACTATTTGAGCAGAGCCTGAGAGGTTGATATTTCCTAAATGCACTGCGGTGCTAGGTGAAGTGGGAACTGGCGGAATCTGTGGTTTTGAGTATTGTTGTGCGCTTGAAAGCACTCCTCCCATATTGTTATTGTCGGCGACGCTGGGATACATCGTAGAGGCATTGTAGTTCGCATCACCCCATGATGCATGGTCGAATGGATAATATCCCATAGTATTGCTTAAGCCAAAAACATTGTTATAGCTATTCTGATTTGACCCATTAGCGGTCGAGTTATCCCAGCCTCTTGGAATGTAGCCAGAGCCCGGCAAACCTGCAGTAGTCTTGTCTGCGTAAACGATGCCTTTGACGGGATTGCTCACGTCACCTGCGTTTGGATAATTGGAATAAACGTTATCGTAAACATCAACCCAGGGTGCTTTTGCCACAGCAGAAGCATTGTACATTTGTGCTATTGCGCTTGCTGCCTGTGTTCCGCTGACGATTGGGTCGCAAAATTCCATTTGGGTTCCGCCCAGTGCCATGCCACTGAAGCTGCTACCATAGCCCACCTGATTTACAGTGGTACCACTTCCGAAGTCAGCGCGAACCCTTGGGTCTAACATGGCTGGACGCGGTGCGGGAGGGTCCACGTAGGCCCCATGTCCATTTGATTTGCCAACGTAACTATTTAGTCCAACGGATCCAACAAAGGCAGTTTGGTTGACTCCATATATCGCAAAGGGCATGGTCGGAAAAACCGTCCCATTTGTAGAGCCGTTGCTTGGTCGGACAGATTGAGGAACCAGCGTCACTCGCAAAAGTTTTGTCACACTTCCAATAGTCACAGATGCAGTGAGTTGTCTGTATGGATTTGCTAACTTGCCGCTGTTAATGAGTTGTGCAAGTTGAGGGTCGAAAATCATAGGCTGCGTCAAAGAGCCTGATTGTGGTCCTGCCAGGGCTACGTTTTGCACCAAAACTTTAATGGTGGCATTGCTCTGGGAAAGACCAAGTGCTGACGGACTTATTGTACTCAGTTTGCTCGAACCTACAGTTGTCGGGTCACAGTCATAACTAGAAATTTGTCCCTGCGATATAGAGTTGTTCATTTGGTTCAATGTGTAGTCGAGCGCTGCTTCTGCTGCAGCTCTGGCTGCGGTGCCTGATTTCAAGCTTGCTGTCTTCTGGTATGTGGGCATAACGATTGCCATCATTGCAGTTATCCACAATGAAGAGACTGTGCCAATTGCAAGGATTGTAGCTAAAGATATACCGCGCTCATCTCTGGATGATGGTGGCGAGCTAGCTCTTTCGGATTTTCGGCGCTTTATCATGATCTGTTTCCTGGGGGGAGGGATTTGATCGGTTCGAACATGTTTAGTTTGTGAAGGCCACATTGTTGCGCATGTATACATCGCTTTTGAATTGGAGAGAAGCAAGATGCGATTTGCCAGCCTCCTGCCTCAGCACTTCGACGTTTATGGAAACTCCACCGATGCTGCTTATATTTGTGGCACCGCTTGTGGTGGTAGGTTGGAAACAAACTGCTTGTGGGTTTGAGTTGCTCAGGTACTGGAAAATGCGGAGAGAGCCAGTACCATTCGGGTCGAAGGGTCCAATGATTCCTTTTAATATAGTTTGAGCTTGTGAATTCGCAGAATACCCTGCAGGACGCGGAACACCTTGTGCTGGAAATACAGCCTTCTCCATCTTGAAGGTGTTGGGTGGTGCTTCAGGTGAAAGGTCTGGTGAAACTCGATAAACGATAGTGTCCATAACAGGTATGTTTTGTAGTGGCTGATTTTGTGGCCACGGAATTCCCATTGGAATTCCATTTGAGTCAAATACTGGAACCTGCACTATGAGACAGGTCTGGCTGCAATGCCATCTTGCTGCTGGATCTGAAACATCGGAATCGCTGACCCACGCATCAGAACTAGGCCAGCCACCAGGGGGAGTACCATTACCTGTGATCGGATTGCTGCCGTAAAACGGATCGCCAGGTGCGGGAAAGTCTATGTAACCTGTCGAATTGCCCTGGCTGGGGAATACATTGAAATTTATTGCGGCAGTATTCGTGCTGGCGCCACTGGTGAGCGCTGACCAATCAACAGGCGGAACTTGAATAGGTTGAACCGTTCCCCACATGCTGCCAACGCAGCGAGCCGAGCGCACCGTATTGCTGATCTGATCTACTGCAGTTCTAGCGGCGTTGACAGAATCACACTTGTTGATGGCTCTGACATTTGTAGATGAGTTAAGGTATGCAAGTCCCATCATTCCAGCAGCGACAAAAGCAGAAACCGTCAATGAAACGAGCAAACCAACAAGGCTTTCACCTTGCTGGTTTCTTAGAGATTGCTTTTGATCAGCTTTACTCATCAGACTCCGATTCCATTTTGTGCGATGCGTGTGCTTACCTGATATGAATGATTGCCCGTGCTATCTCTCCAATTGATGGTGACGGTGACAGTGCAAGTGTTGTCGCTGTTACTGACGATATCTTCAGTAGCAGAACAAGTATTAGCTGTCAGAGTGTTTGTGATGGCTTGAGAGCCATACTGCGAAGTTCCATAGGTGAAATTAGAATTGTCCAGCAACAGAGGACGCGGATAAGGAGGGCAGTTAATAGGACCATCGCCCTGCTGTAACTGCACGATAAGCGGCCACGACCCCTGATATGAGGTCAAAGTTGCAAAAGGCAAATTGCGCGCAGCATCGAGTACTTCCTGCGCCATGCTTGAAGCTACCACTTGATTCTGGGCTCCACTCGTGAGTGAGAGACCTTGTGACATGCTTTGCACCACGGCTGCAGCGAATATGCTGCTAACAAGAACACCAACGACCATTTCCACGAGGGAATTGCCGTATGTGCTCCTGCGCGCAGAACCTGGGGGAGTTCTCCGTCGCGGTTTGATTGTATGCATGGAAAAATCCGATGCGGGGGAGAGGGGACATACTTTTTGTACCACTTGGCAACGTCGGGGAAACGTATTTTTTCAATAAATGGAGAAAACTTTTTTCTTTTGGGAAAAATATGTTTTTCAACTGATGATTTTCGGTTTATTAAATTGCATCAGGTCAGCCATTGAGATTCTTCAAAACCAGTCTATTTTTTGTTCTGCTCTCCTTTCTTGCAAGCTTGCATCTGCCTTTGGCAGTTGCTGCTAATCAGAAAGAGACGAAATCAAAAAGTTCATCGGCCAAGCTTGCTGAAGAAGTCGGGGATCAGAAGTTTTTTGTAACAAAGTCTGATTCACCTCTCAGCTTTAGCTTAATGGTTCCAAAAAACGTCTCCATAAGCCGTTCTCGTAATTATTACTCTTGCAACTTTTACTTCTTTGAACCCAAGCGAAGCAAAGAGCAGCGCCCTTTTTTGCTTATTAGCATTGTTCCTCAGAAAAAGAATCATGTTGATTCTGCAAAAGAGAGTTTAGAAAGCGCGATGATTTCGATTCGAAAAACTCATCGCGTAAATTGGACTGAGTCTCCCGTGACCGAATTCAGACTGGCAGAGCATAACTTTGTAAAACAAAGCTGGAGCGCCACAGAGCCAGGACAGAAGGGTGAGATACTACAGCACGGTTTTGTATTGGCTGGGACGAAAGAGAGCACTCTGATTTTGGGTTTTTCAACATGTGAATCACAGAACTCAGTCAAAGAAGCGGATAGGATTTTTCGAAGCTTGAATATCCAGCACTAGGCTCATTTTTACAAAAACGAATTCATTGTTAAGTCGGGTTAACATCGGTGGCACAAAGATTGTGACCAGAAAGTATTGAAATGACTACCTTTCTGGCTGTGTATTTCACTGAACATAAAAGTTAACTCACAAAACCCATTGCAGCCTCTAGGATTCCAAGGACCTAAAGGGAATAATGGAATTAAGGTTCCCGCATCGTTTAGTTTTACTGTCATCACTTCCTTTGAGGATGGAGCATGAGAAATTCGATTACTCCCAAACGTAAGAGATCGAAAAAAGGTAGTTTCATTGTTGAGGCACTCGTTGCCGTTTTAGTAGCAAGCATCATCGCCGCCGCACTGGCTCAGATGTATACACAAGTTCGTCGTGCCACCAACATGACGCAAGGTGAGTTGTACGCTATGAACGTGGCTCAAGAATGTATCGATCAACTTAGAGTTCAACAGTTTGATGTTGTTTCCGATGCGATCGGGACAAGTGTTTATCCCCAGGTCAACGGAGCTGGAGATCCAAACAATGAGCTCTTCCCTCGTGCTCTGATGCATGACACCAACCTGGACTATTCTGGAAGTACCACGACCACGAACAATGGCAATACCACCACCACTAATGGCAATGAGTACGTAATGGGTCATTCAGCCTATACGTTCCATACTATCAATCCCGACACGGGATTGAGTGACGACACCGTGAAGGTTGAAATTCAAGCGGGTCCAATTCCGATTCATTCCATCAGCGCTACAGTTACAGTGAGGTATTTGGACACGTCTGGCGCCGTTCGAGAGTACAGATTAAGTTCGATGATTACAGACAATGGTTTGACAAGCTAAACGGAGCGGATGTTAAATGCGTAGAACAATCAAACAGAAAATTCGTTCCGCAAAGGGTGATAGCTTAATCTCCCTGTTGGTGGCAACACTGATCTTCTCGTTCGTTGCAATGGCAATCATGGGAATGCTCACTATAAATGTAGTAGAGAGCAATAAGCTTATGACCAGAACCGACAATATATCTGGCGCTCGATTCGGCGCAGATAGAATTGGTCGTATTGTTAGAATGGCAAGAAATCTGGGAGACATTCAGGGCAATATGTCGATGGATGCTCCCAGTTATGCTGGCGCCATCGGGGCTGGTGTTACTACCGACTGGCAAAGTGCTATTACCGGGACAGACCCATCTTATGGACTTGCCGAGGGCGCTAACATCATGTCAGCAGCATTCCCCTCTGCAGCTAATCCGTTTTACGTAACTCTACCGAATTATCCAGCAGCATGGGGAAATGGACCTTATCGCATTGGACCGGATACTCTCGTGGTTCAAGTTCCTGTTTTTGATAGTAATGGCTGGCCACGAGCCAATCCTTATATCACTGGCGGATCAACAATCTATCTGCCGATGACGGATACCTATGTTTTCAAAGTCGTTCCAGACCAAGCTCGGACACAGGCTAATGGTGTTAATTTCTATCAGCTTCAGATGGCTGTGTGGCCTGCCCGAGGTGCTGGTGGTGTGGTCGCAAACACAAACATGCCTGCATCGATGACCGCAGGCTCTCCCATAACCCTGGTGAGTGGCATCATTGGACCACTGAATCCTGCAGACCCGACCAAGATTGCTGCTTTTGAGTATGTTCATAGAAACAATGCGTATGCACTTGGACCAGTGAATGGGCCGCTGCAAACAGATTTTAGTGCAGACGGAGCGAATGAAAGCGAACTTGGTAATTTCGTTGGCGTTATGTTGAATCTGCAGTTGATGAGCCAGGATGCTGCACACCGAGCATCTGTCATGCCATTAAGAACGGAAATGTATTTGCGTAATAACAGTCAGGCTTCGTGTCTGGTACCCCGACTGGGCACCACACAACCCTAATAGATATTTTTGTCAGTCGTGTCGTTGTTCTTTATTTGAGGTAGTCTCTATGTTTCCTAATCATCCGAAATTGCGAATGCGAGTACAAAGAAATCAAAAAGGGATGTCACTTGCCTCGGTGATGGCTGTTGGGGTGGTTGTGATGCTCATGGTCTCTGCGATGTTCGCAACGATCATGCCGCTCTTTCATAGCGTCACAACAATGAATTCAGACTATAAGTTGAGAGCCACTTCTGAAATGGCAATCGACTATGCTATTGCTCAGATTAACTCCGGTAATACCACTTTCGATGTCATGCAGGTTATTGGAACTAGCCCGTCGCTCGGTAGTGCTGCCACACTGGGGGCAAAAACTCCATGGATTGATGTACCGCAGAATGTCTTAGGCACCGGCTCTAATGCAACTGTAAAAGTAATGGTAGCTGCAATCGGCAACCCACCAGGTCCTGTTGTTGGACCTAACCCGGCTACACCTCAGTACTCGGGTAATAACCCCTCTTCTTTATATGACCAGAATCTCGAATTGGCGACCAATGTTACTGGTGGCAATGTTGGCGGACTACACGGCAACAAGGGCGTGTACAGAATGGTAGTGGCTCAGGCAACCATGCCGGGCACTGGCGCTACTCGCTGGGTGAGGGCTATTCTTCAACCTACTTATTCTACTACCTCAACAACCAATGCCGGCAAAGCAAAGCGCGGCTACTCCTTGTTCGGTGTAGCATCAGTAGTGTTTGCTGGACAATCTGCTTTGAACACCTACAATTTTACGCCTGGTAACTGGGTCGCAGGTGCTGCCGCGTTAGATAACAGTGCAGCCAAACAGCTTGGAGCAATGGCTCAAGCTGCTGCCGATGGTGGAACTCTCGGGAAAATCAGTCAGGTGCACAGCCTGGCGTCAGGGCTAACGAGAAGTATCGCAGAAGGTGGGGCTCACTATGAGTTTCCCAATCCTTTGTCAGTTTACAATCAACAGTTTGCAATCACAGGACAGCAATATAACGCTAAGCCAGCTACGACAGCAGGTTGGATGCAAATGTACGGAAACGTTTATTCCAATGGTGGAAACACCGCATATTATCCTCTTATGGGCAATGGTGACCCGGGTTCTGGAAGTTACAGCCAAACCAATGTTAATGGAAGTCAGAGCCGACCGGGTGGTATCGAAGCTAATGTTTTTGGAGTTAGCAACGGCATAGATTCCTCAATCTGGAATCCCCTTGCGAATTCCAAAACAGCAGCCAATACAATGGTTAGTGTAGCCGACAGCACTGGCAACCCAGTAAACAATCCTGCACTTCCATTAGCGAGTCGTGGTTGGTCAGGAGGCATAGTAGGATTTAATCAAGTCGGAGCTACTGGCTATACCTATCCTCAGCCGGCGATTCCAAATCCTCAGTCGGCTCCGCCTTCGACACCAAACTTGGGTTCCGTTAAATTGTCGAATGGTGCAAAAATTGTAATCAGCACCACCGCTTCAATGCCTCCTTTGCCACTTGGGAATATCAGTGGAAAGACTGTGCAATTGCCACCAGGCGATTACATGATGACTTCACTAACTTTGACTGGTGGTAGTCAAATTCAGATCGATGCCACAACTCAAGCTGCTATAGCTGCTGGCTCAAAAAATGATGTTAACTTCTACCTTCAAGGTAACAGTCCTCCGGCTGTGGCTATGTCAGTTGATAATTCAAGTTCAATAAATATGAATGGCATCACCGGAACTGGTATGAACATGATTGGACGAACTGGTATGAGCAACACCAAAGCGACAAAAAGTAACCAGATCGCTATCAACAATCCAAGTGATGCAACTGTTGCTGGCTCGAACATAAATGAAACTTCTGGAAACGCGCAGCAGTTAAACATCTTCTCTAACTATGGTTCTGGTACGGCGATAAATCTCTCTGGTAATGAAAGATGTATCATTGACGCTCCTTACGCCGATGTGAACATAGGCTCTCTGATGAACAATAGTTCTCCAGCAACCATCACTAATGATGCAAACTTCTATGGGGCTGTTTTCGCCAACAATATTCACGTTCAATCGGGTTATAACAGTGGTGGTGGTGCTTTTGTTCACTACGACTACAGATTGCATCCATCGGGCACCAACAATCCCTGGGCGCCATGGCAACCGCGCCAGACCCTGACCAATGGCGTTGATGTAACAAGCTGTACTGGATACCGTGCTGTTTCGTGGCAGGAAGCAGTCAGAAGCAGTGTTGGAACTGCTCAAACACTTGCACCTGGACTTTCCGAGGCTCTCCCTTCGGATCTCAGATGGTCTTACAATTTCTAAATAAGACTTCTGAACCTCAATGCGACATACCGCGAGCTGCTAAGGCTCGCGGTATTTTTTTTAGCCATCCTTTAATCCGGATTTACCTAATTTAGGCTGATTGTTTAGTATGCTTACAAGCAGTTAGTTTTGGATTTCAAGGTACTTTGAATTGGCTTCGGCTTTGAAGGTTTCAGTTTCACTCACATTATTTGCTGTCGCTTGCTCGCTGGCAGTAATCTTGGCTGTCTTTTTTCAAATAGACCTTTCGTCGCTGCCGCAGGAATTCCAGGCAAAATCAAGCGGGTCCTTTGGTCTCTTACTTTGCGGTATCTCCAATCTCATCATGGCTAGTCGGAAAAATTCTCTCCTTGGTGTGGGAAACGCGCTTTCCGCAGCGGCTATTTTGATGGGTGCGAGCACCATCTTTGAGCAATGCACGGCAAACGAACTTCAGCTTAACCAGGCAATATCGCAGGTCTTAAATCCAACTGCCAGCAGTACAGAATTGATGGGACCATGTACTGCTGTAGGTCTGATTTTAATGGGGCTTGCGCAAATTATGTGGAGCGCAAAGTTTTTTCGCTTTTCATATGTTTCCAATCTGCTGGTTATATTTGGCAGTGCAATTGTTTTGAATGGATATGTTCTAGGACTTCCTTACATCACAAAAATCGGCGCTTTTGCGCCAATGGGGCTGACTATTGCACTTCCGTTTCTTGCTTTGGGATTAGCCTTTCTTTTTGCTCTACCGGAATATGGCGTTGTTGCTTTGTTGAATGATAGAGGTTTTGCCGGATATGTTTTCAGAAGGCTTGTCTTAATTTCTACACTCGCTCCGGTTGCCCTCAGCGCTTTCAGATTAATGCTTCACGTGCCGTTTCAATACGGACTTTCGTTCATGATGGTTATCACAATCTTCTCACTTGGTTCATTGAGCTACGCTGTAGCAGTTGTATGTCAAAGACGTGAGAGAGAATCGAGAGAAAGCGAAGAGCGAATAAGGAAGGTCCAAAAGGAAGAGGAAGAGAACGCAAAACGCTTGGAACTTTTCAATCAACGCGAGGAGTTTATGGCCTCGCTTGCGCATGACCTCAAGAGCCCTTTAATTGCAGCCAATCGAATTTTAGAACTTATGGCTGCAAAAGCCTGGGGACCAGTCTCTGAGGATCAGTCAGATCTCCTTATCCAACTTAGAGATAGCAATAAGACATTGTTATCTATGATCAGCTCCCTTCTTGATGTTTATAGATTTGAAAGAGATCTTGATAGTCTAGAAATGGAGTCGGTCGATCTTTGTGAAATTGTTTCTTCCTGTCTCAATAATGTTTATGCAATCGCTGTAAGCCGTCGAATCAATTTGCTTCACGAGATGCCAGACAATGCTGTCGTGAAAGCTGATGCCCTTTCTTTACGAAGAGTATTTCAGAATGTACTCGATAACGCTCTCAAGTTCACACCAGATAATGGAAAGATTCAATTGAAGATTGAAGTCAGTTCAAATGCTGCGCTGATAACAATTGAAGATACTGGTCCGGGTATTTCGGAAGCTGATCAGGAAAGATTGTTTCAGCGATTTGGAAAAGGAAAGTCGCATCAGGCTATGCAAGGCACCGGTCTGGGACTTTATCTGTGCAAGCAAGTTGTTAATGCTCATGGTGGCAAGATCTTTTACGAACCAGCATTGCCTAATGGTTCAAAATTCAAGATTCAATTGCCGTTAATTCGAACTGGTACAGCAACAAAAGACAGCAATAATGTTCTGCCATTATTTGGAGTTGACGATCGAACTGGCTAATTTAGATCAATCCCTCTCGCATAGCTTTGACAGCGGCATTGGTACGATCATCAACAGCTAATTTTGTAAGTATGTTTGCCACGTGTGTTTTTACAGTAGAGAGTGATATAGAAAGCCTGCTGGCTATTGATCTGTTCGAAAGTCCTTCAACAAGAAGTGCAAGTACTTCAAGCTCTCTAGGTGAAAGCGATTCACTTTCGGGTTCGCTTTTGACTGGAGCATTGCCCTTTGAATATTGGTTTAGAACTTTGCCGGCGATGGTGGCATCAAGCCACAGTTCTCCCTGACAAACGCTTTTGATTGTTGCGCATAACCTATCTGGGTCGATATCTTTTAAGCAATATCCCACGGCACCTGCAGCCAGAGATGCAAATATGTGACTCTCGTTATCGGTAGACGTGAGCATGATGATGTGAACTTGAGGATGTGTTTTTTTTAGTTGCCTGGCTGCTTCGATGCCGTCCATCTCTGGCATTGCGACATCCATCAAAATCACGTCTGGAGTATTTTCTTCAACAAAGGACAAAGCCTTTTCGCCATCGTCAGCTTCGCCCAGTACAACAAAGTCTTCGCCGAGCTCAAGGACTCGCTTTATTCCAATTCGCGTGAGTTTGTGATCGTCAACTATGAGTACTCTTATTTGCTCGATGTTTTCAGTCACGTTGGAATCTCCAGCATTCGCTTAGATCATCGTTGGTTCTGTCCACTGAAGATGATTCTTACCTTTAGGCTATGGTAAGTTCAAGAACCGGCTCTGGGTTCGGAAAACAGAAAATGGCAGTGTCAATACCGAATACCCAGAAACCATATGAACTTGATTATTCTCCACCGCTATAGCGTCTATACATTTGCGAAATCGATTCTCTGTCACTGCTTATTGTTTGTTGCCTGACGTTGAGTTCAATGATTCGCTCTTTGAGTTGGTCGAGTTGTTGTTGAATTACATTGATTTCCTCGCCAAGTTCTGTCTCGGTGAGGGTGAGTGCATCTGCTAAAGTTCCAAATGCCTTTTCGAGTTCATGTTCTGCCATCGGCACTCCGTTTCTAGTGAACCACTGCACTATTGTACCCGCCTGTCAACGTAAGCGGGTTTTATGTTCTCTAACACTGCCTGAATTTATACTCGGAAAAGCTTGGTACAACAAGTTATTTCGTGCTGAAGATAGTTTCGAGTTCGTTTCCGCTAAGATATTTGATTTCATCGACTGAATCGATAGGACCTGTAAGTGACATGATTTTTTGTGCCGTAGGATGGTCTTCTTTATAGCAGAGATACTTTCTGCTGCCTGGTCTCACATGTTCAATCTGTATTTCCAGTACAAGATTGCCGTCATCTGCCCTCCAAACTCTTGCTTCGTAGTTTTGCTCATTGGTCAGGCTATTTTGCTCAGTCATTTTATTAGCCCTCAACGCGACTAATTTCATTCTTAACCTCAGGCATGATTTGCGAAAGCTCTTCCGAGCTTATTGATTGAACCCTATTTTTTTCAACTATCTGTAAGACGTAAGTTGAAGTGTAATCGATGTCATCCTCAAAGGCACTTGAACCAGGAGGCTTTTCAATTATGAGATAATGTTTGCCATGTACTTCGAATCGGCTGAGCACATGAAAATTGATGTTACGGAAAATTGGAAAGGTGCAGAATTCCGTATCGAGTTCATTGAGAAAATACTCAATGGCAAAAACCGCTCCTGCAGAGTTGTTTGCTAATTCAAGCAAGTCTGTTTGAGCGTACATCGAAGAAAAGAACTCTCTCTCCACTATTATGATCCTCAAAATCCAGGAACTATTCCAAATCGTTTCGCTAGCCTAAAGTAAGCCGGTCTGTCTGTCAAATAGGGCTCATGTGGTGACTTTCTGTTGGCTTCAGAACCAACACCTTTACCTGCGCTGCTTTCATCCAAGTATATTTGAGTAATTCCCTGGTCGTTCTTTCCCTGAATATTTGAGCTCTTGCTCTTCGTTTGAAGGCCTAATACCCCGTCGTAATAATTGAGTGTATTTGGAGCAAGGTTCAAATCCTTTTCAATGAAACGTAGCTGTTGATCGGCGAGTCTACCACTGGGAGGCACTTTGAACTCTTTGTAGATTGCTGCAAGCAGGTTGTCTTCTAACTTTGCGGCAGTCACACCTCTACTAACAATTGCATCGAACTTGTCTTTCAAAATACCAACTCTATTACCCGCACCATGTATTTGGTCAACATTTCCGGTAGCAATTGGCTTTTTCAATCCTAAACCATGCTCAAGGAGAACTCTGTCAACCTCTTCAGCTATTTGCTTTGCAAGCGCTGGATTATCTGGATAAAGAGTGAAGCCTTTTGCGTTTTGTCCATGAGGTGCGGGTAAACCTCCAACTCCGTCGTGAAGGGAGACACCATGCACAGGATCGTGGGTCTTATAAACTTTAACCAGGTCATTGAGTCTTGAACCTGGCTTTTCTAGTTCCTTCAATAAGACTTGTTGGACTCGTCCAAGATCAGCAGGTCCGTCCACTGTAACATGAATTTTCACAGGCGATTTAGAGGCGCGGTCGAGTTGGTCTATAGCTCTTTGTATGCTCGGGTCAAGCTTTTGCAATTCACTCTGCCAGGCTTTGTTATAGGCTGCCTGGTCTAGTTGGCTGAGTTGCTGACCATATTTTCGTTGTAATTCCCGTTGTATTGCATTCTGACCATCAATCGCAAGAATACTAGTTGAATTGTATGCCCAGCTTTGTCCGATGGGAGACTTCAGGATGACTGGTTTGTCCAATCCTGGGATTTCTATTTTTCGAGCATAGAGTTCCTGCCATCTTGGTCTCTCAGCAGTTCCATAGTTTCTCACTTCATCGGTGAGAGCTGCTATCTTATATCCATTAGGAGTCTCGTATGTTTTTCTATTGTGCTCATACCAGTGCTCTGGGTTCAATTCATTAGGTCTGGGATTTGGCGCGCCTTCAAACTTTTGTGCGCTATACAATGGTGCCGCGTCTGTGTGGCTTTTTGTGTTTCTTTCAAGACTAGCTAGTTTCTCTTCTATTAATCGTTTTGTGTTAGGAAACGCTCTCAATATATCCCTTTCCTGTGACTTAAGTGCACCGCCACCATGAATAGTGGCAAATAGTTCGGCAAATGCTTCACTTCGACCAGCTTCAGAGCCTGCTTTTACTCTATTGAGAAGATTGTCCAGTGTCTGTCCGATATTTCCTTTGTTGGCTTGAATTAAATACTCAAGTTTTGCTTGCTCAGTTCTAGAAAGCTTGTTGAAATGCTCTTGCAAATCTCTTTCGTACGCACGGCGAAATGCCTCTGATTCCGAGAAGCGTCCATTTGGAGAGTCTGCAAGTACCTTGTTGAGTGAATGTCCTACTTCATGCCTGAGTGTTCCGGGAGCGTCCGTTACATCAACATGTACTTGTTGACCCTTGATTTTGTATTGTTCTGCAAGATATACCTTGTTGTTGGAGTAAACTCCTTCCAGTTGATCAAGAGATGCTCCTTTCGGTAATTTTGCCTCACGCAGATTTGGTTCGATATCGCTGAGCCTTTTTCCGATCACTAGCTCTTGCTTGTTTTTTGCTAAGAGATCACGAACTGATTCCGGAAGGTCCAGATATGATCTTTTGTATGCTTCAATTAGTTCTTTATTTCGTGCTCCCTCGATTTTGAACACGTGATCTGAGGGGCGTGTATTTACGACCTCTGGAAGTCCATCTCTTAAGCCAAAAGTCTCAACATGGCTTGGTCCGTGGCGCTCTATTCTGCCATCACTAGTTATTTTATAATAGCCGTTGCTTTCATTGAATCTTCTTACCTTTTCTGCGTCTGGATGTCCTGGAGGTACTGATTCTCGCCAACCTTTTTCTCCCCTTTCAGCTATTCGACCATCAGGGAAGGTAAGCTTTTGAGGTCCGTTAAAGGACTCAACGAAAATACCATCTATTTCTTTGCCGCGGCTTTGGGTATCTAGTGTTGACTTGTGGCCATTAGCATTTTTGAATTCAATTTCATCGCCTTGTTTTAGATAGTATTTTTGTTCACCTGGTAATTGCTTGAATTCGTTTGAACCCTGGTTACGAACAAACGTGCCATTCTTGGATGTGTCAATTATGTACACTCCGCGAGAGTCTTTACCAACAATTGCATGTTGGCTATCCGTCAATGATGGATAGTTATCTTTTCCAATCTTAATGGGGTTTTGTTCGCTGACTTTTCCAAACACTCCTAGATTGAGTTCTTTCAGACCTTTGCTTGCTAAACTGTGATCGATTGCAAGGTAGTGATTTCCTAACCAGACCTGATCTCCTTCTCTTAGCCATGCGCCCTTAAACTCACCCTCTGGCTGATGCCTGCCATATTTTTCTACTGAGCCATCTTTTCTCTGAATTGTGATGCCGTTTTTTGAATCAAGATCTTGAATGAAAAGCTCACCTTTTTCGGTTCGTCGTAAGACGGCATGATCGCCAGAGACTCCATCTTCGGCTCTTGCATTTATGCCATGTTTCCGTCCCAGTTTGACTTCGTCACCCGCTGCAAGTGGTCTGACAACGTCAAACGTTTGACCATCTTGCCCTCTGAATTGGTAAAAATTTCTTTGAGCGATTGGTTTCTCTATTGTTTCTTTGCTAACTCGAGGTGGTTTATCCTGAGCTGGTACTTTTTCTACCTGACTGAATTCATTCTCTTTTACCAACCGGGGTGGGTTCTGGCGGTCGTATTGTCGCACAGGCGCAGCTTCGATCTCTTTTGGATTTGCTTCTGCATTTCTTGAAGTGCCTAACGTGGAATCTTTCTCTCGTGGGAGGCGACCAGCCTTTTCGGTGTGTATTGTTGCCGGAATTTGGAATGTTTCTCCAGCTGAACCTGCTGCCGCCAGACCGTGGTTCTCCTTTCTGTACTTGAACTGATCTGCCTTTGGAATGTCCACGTACAAGACATGACCATCCTTGCCTGCATACTTTTGTGCTGTCTTGATATCATCCGTATAGAATTTGATATCGGGCGAGTTTATTTTGGGCAAGAGCTCTTTTAGTTCTTTCTGGATTGCTGCCGGAAGTTTTTCAAAATCGCCTGGTCTACCTGAAAGGTCCTTTGTGAGATCCCACCAGCGTTGCCGTTCTTTTGGAGTGGCGTTCGGACTAAATTCCTTCGCCAATCCTTTTGTGTCATGCACACCGCGGTAAAGTCTGACATGTCCTTCTGGCACCGGAGGCAGTGGCTTATCCGCTTTCAATCGATCGGGCCATTCCCTTGGAACTGTTTCTCTCTCGGCTATGTTGACTTTGTCTTTTGAAAGTTCTGGAGCCTTTTCTCTTGTTGCGGGTTCGCTGCGTTCCGATTTTGGTCTTGCTAGAGTTTCACCATCTGTGCCTTTAACGATTCCTCGACCAGCCTTGAATGCTTCAATTCCAGATCTGATACCGCCGGCAAGGACAAATGTTTTCACTCCATTTTCAAGTGCTGCAGATATGTCCAGATGTCCCTTTTCGACTGCTTGTCTGACAAGTTCACCGCCGACATCTCCTACGTATGCTCCTGCACCATCAAGAGCTGCAGTTCTTCCGGCGCGGCCCGTGTTGATAAGTATTCCTTTGAGTGAGTCACTAGCTACTTCTCTAATAGCGGGGCTCAGGTTCTTTATAATACCCGCTGCTAGTGCATCTTGTGCGGAAGGGCTGAGTCCTTCGATTGATTTGACAAGGTTCTTGACGGCAAGATCTTTGACTCCGCCCGTAGTGGCTCCTTCTTCGATAAGTTTGCCCAATCCTTTTTTTAGTGCCTCTTCGACCTGTGGTGACTTGAGGGCAGCAAGCCCTGCATCTTCAAAAGTCTTTCCTAGGGTCGAACTTGCAACTCGTCCACCCAAACGACTGAGTGCGACTAATCCTTCGGCTCCCAGCACGTTTCCTGCAGTTAGCGCAGAATATTTAACGAAATCGCCTGCAAGTTTGCTCGGGTCATAGTCTCCTGTTAAGGCGGCTTTACTAAAGGTAGCAAACGCGCCACCTCTAAGAGCAAGAGAACCGACACGTGCTGATAGCGTAAGAAGACTCAAGCTAGCTCCGCCCGTGAACGGTGTCGCGGCACCTGCAGCAATAGTGACTGCTGTTTCAATAATCTGATCGGCGGTTTGTTCTTTCAGCTCTTCAAAGTTTTTGAGTTTTTCCGCCAGCTGTTTCAAATGCTCATCGAGTTTTTCTTGCGAGAGTTCTCCGCCATTGTCTTTAATGTCTTTTGCCAGCTCATTTACCTTTTCGCTGGCTGATGCATCATATCGTTGTGCTATGCGCCCTAAAAATGTGTTCGCACTGTCGGCGACCTGGTCGCGCGAACGTAAGAGTGCTTGATTTGCATCGAGCTTGTTTTCCGTAAAAAGAAGATCTATTTGGGCTCTGTCAGAATGATTGACCTTTTCCAGAAGGTCTTGTTTGGCATTGCTACCATATTTGCTGTGATAGTCTTGTATGCCTTTTGCTCTCTGTTCTGCATCAAGTTCCTTGAATGGATTTATGGCTTCTTCTTGCTTAATCAGCCCCAGGTGAAACGCACGTAGTTTGTCTTCTGGCTTAACCTCGCCTTGCTTGATTATCTGCTCGAAAAATGCCCTTCTTTCGGGCGCTAGCGATGAAAGCAATTGTTCTCTCTCTTGCTTACCTTGCTCGCCGGAAAGATGCTTTAAGTACTTAGGATTAGCACCCAGAAGGCTATCTGTTGCGAGGTCTCTTCCACCTGTGAAGAGATCCTTCGCTTTGCTGAAAGTGCTTTGTGCTTCTTTCCATTCTGCGGCTGTGACATATCCTCTTTCTGTGCTCGATTTGATCAGCCCGCCGAGGTATCCTCCAGAGCTCTGGTCTAGTATCTTGATCGCTTTGTCGTTAGCAGCTAGCTCTTTTGCGAAGGTTCCGTCTTTATCTTCATTTAAACGAGTTTGCAAAACCTTCAGTGCTTCGGCTGTGTCAAGTCGTCCTGAACTTGTTTCTGCTTTCTGAAGTAAGTCGACAGTAAATTTTTCCGATTGAGTTAGCGGTTTGCCCTGACTTTGCAGATTTAGCAGATATTCTGCTGATTTGTTTATTTGTCCTGTTTCTGGGTTTCGGAATTGTTCTAGAATTTTCGCTCTGTATTCTTTGTCATTGGCTAATCTTTGCAATTCCGCCGGGCTGGCATCTTTTAACGCCTGGAACTTCAGGTCGGCTCTTCCTTCAGAATCCTTTATTGCTTGTTCAACTGATCTTCGTACATTGGATTGGACTGCTTCGTTTCTTACCTGTCGAAATGCATCTAGCGAATCTCTCGATTCCGCGTTGAGTTCTTTCAAGAACTTGTTCGATTCTGCATCACGCTGTCCGGCGCTAAGTGACTTATCTGTCAAAATTGCGTCAAGTTTATTTTGTACTTCGCGACCCTGTAAAAATCCCTTCAGCAAAAGTTGGTCTTTATTGCTGTCTTTTCCAAGCGCCGCAAATTCTGCCAGGGACTTCTTCTGTTCTGTAGATAACTCTGATTCCTTTTGTTTGCCTTCTTTGATCCCTTTCTGAAGGCGGTAGCCTTCTAAAATAGAAGAAAACTTTTCGTCGGGCAAATCTTTGAATGCGGGCAATTTAGCTTTCAGCTCACTCACAGCTTTGGGGTCAAGTGTGGGAGAGTTGATCAACTTATCGACGCCGTTTCCTATCTCTAAACCATACTTGACCTTTTCAGCAAGCAGCTTCTGCAAATCTTCGGAGTTGGCACTTCGGTTAACATTGTCTTTAATTGCTTTCAGAGCATCCGTCAATGCCCCAGATTCTATTTTGTCACCATTGATAGTTGCACCATCAAAGAATGGATTTAATTGTTTGTCGGTCGCTTTCTCAATTGAATTGAAAAGTTCGCCTCTATTTTGAAACCAGTTACCGCCTTGTTTGAATATTTCTCCGTTTGCAAATGAGCCGTCAGCACCATTTTTTATTAGCGAATCGAATCTATCAACCTTGCGGTCCTTATATGTGTAATGAGCTGACTTGAAGAGTTCTTGCCAGTTTTTGTAATAATCTACTGCTGCTTTCTCTTCTGGAGTCTTTGCTTCTTTCCCGCTTTTTGCTAGTTCTTCGCCATTTAGATACTTGGCCCTTTTTTCAGGGTCATTTGCCACGCGTGTTACTGCATCTTTGAGAGCTTCTTCTGCGTTACTTGTTAGAAGCCCGACCCCTTTAGCAAACTGAGTTTCTGGACTTTCTTTTCCGTCACGGGCGAGATCTTTTAGTTCTTGTTTTTGAAGGCTAGTAAAAGCAGTTCTGGTACCGTCAGTTCGTCTTGCCCCATTCTCGATGAGCTCAAGTCCTCCTGATTTTGCAAAGTGCTCTCGAGCTTCTTTGCTGAATGCATCAGGTGCAGTTGCCTGCCTGAAGTTTTCGATAGCATTGGGACCTTGTAGGGCAAGCTTTGCGAGCTTGCTTTGCTCTTCGGGTGTTCGGAGTTCAGCCCCCTTCTTTGATGCCAGATCGGTTACTGCTTTAGTGAATTCATCTGCCTTTGCTATGGTTTTGCCTGGTCCAGAATCATAGAATGTACTCAGACCATGGTCTGGTCCGTAAAGGCGTTTCAACGCTTCATCAGTGTTTATTCGTTGCTGTTCGGTTTGTCCGAGAAGTGTTTGTCTGGTGGTTTGCGCAATGGAGTCCGGACTACCATTAAAGTAACGGTCGTTGGCTTTGGCTGCGTCTGAAACTAGCTTGATTGCATCCAGCTCACCAGCTTGCCCCGTGCGAGACAAATGTCCTTGTATCTCCGCCCACTGATAACTTTTTTCTTTTGAAGGGAGTTCTTTGATCTTTTCCTGAAGGTCTTGCTTTAGAGCATTAGGATTCTCTGGATTATACGCTTTATTCAATAGTTGAATTTCTGGACCTGAGAGGTCCTTGAGAGAAGCTACGAATTTGTCTACCTTATCTCCACCGTTAGGACCTCGCAAACTTCCGCTGGTGATCTCTTTGATTTCCTTGAGTTTTATATCTAGATCGACGGATCTTGTCTCCACCTTTCCAGCAGGATTTGTAATTTGTGATTCAATTCGGCTGCGACCATCTTCACCTTTTACAATTTTTGCCTCAGTGAGCTTGCCATGCTCGTCTACGTATTTGATGCCTTCCCAGGTCTTTGAATTACCTGAGCTGTCTCTGCCTTCCCATTTTATGCCGTCTTGAGTTTTAAGTTCTTCTGTTTTTCCATCTTTGCTTGTTCGGATGCTGGTCAGTTTATTGCCGCTCTCTGCGTATCCAAACTCTATTTTTTCTCCATTGCTTCGCTGTATGCTTTGCGTCCTTCCTTGCTCGTCTTTCAATACAAGGGCTGCGCTCTTAAAAGCCGGATGAAGATCCTCATTTACTTTGGCGAGTTTGTCAGAGTCTGCAGCTTTGCCGACAATTGAAATGCCTTTTTCGCTTCTACTTACTTCAAATTTCTGTCCGTTTACTTCGAGACTTTTTGGAACTTGAGACTTCCCTTCGTAGTTGAATTTTGTGGTGATACCATTGTTTGTTGATTCGGTGACGCGCTGATTCTCGTCGAATTTGTAATTGATTCCTTTGACGGTTGCTTCTGTGACTGCACCCTTTTCATTAAGCTTGAACTTTTCTCCACTTAGAGAAAGCAGTTCCGAACTCTTAGGTTCTCGGTCTATAAATTCCCGCTTGAAAGTGCCGTTCTCTTTCAGTTCAGCTTTGATTCTCTCACCTTTTGAATCAATAAACGTTTTGCCGCCATCAGTGGATTTGTATTCTTGTCCGTTAACTGATAAAGATTGTTCTCCTTTGCCACGCCCTTCCCATCTAATCTTGTCGCCGCCAGCTGTTCTTAGCTCGGTTCCTTTTGCATCATTCTTGACGCTTGAGCCATCTGTTAGGTGGATGGTGTTACTGATGCGTTGTCCTTTTGCGTTGAATTCATCTTGTACGAGTGTGCCATCTTTCTTGAGTTCGAAGGCTCCATACTTAGGCGGGTTCGTTCCGTCTTTTACGAAAAGGTCATCTTTGACTTTGGTCCATGTGCTTTTATCTTGCAAGAGCTGAACCTTACTAAGATTTCCATCTTTGTCCAGGTCAACTTTATGGCTTTTATTTTCTGCTTTGGAATCTGCTGCTTTTGAGGGTGGTTTTGACTCTTCGCTTGTTTCGGCTTTTGATTGTGCATCTTTTGCTTTTTGGTCGGGCTTTACTAGCGGTTTTTCAGGACCAGATTTATCTTTTGATTTTCCAGACTCAGTTGGATGTGCCCCATCTTTTTCGGTCGTCGAGGCGCCTGCTTTATCGTCAGTCTTGCTTAACGCTTGATTCTCGGTTCCAATTCCAATCGGTTCCAAAAGATTCCTTGTCTTGGCGTCTTGTGGACCCCCTGTTAGATGCTCTTTTTGAAATGTTTCGAGCACATGAATAGTGTGCTTTAATTCATTGGAAGGATCGACTAGTTGTAGTGCCTTTTGCAGATTGAGATCTTTTGAATCGGAAGCCGTGTTCTTATCTTGTGGATCCTTCTTATTGTTTGGATCCTTGGAGTCAACGGATTTGTTGGAGCCATCTTTTGAATCGGAAGCCGTGTTCTTATCGTGCGGATCCTTCAAACGATTGTTTTGATCCTTAGAGTCAACGGATTTGTTGGAGCCGTCTTTTGAATCGGAAGCCGTGTTCTTATCGTGCGGTTCCTTCAAACGATTGTTTTGATCCTTAGAGTCAACGGATTTGCTGGAGCCGTCTTTTGAATCGGACGCTCCGTTTTTCTCTTCTTTACTTGCGGCATTCAGCCCAACTTTGTTTTGCGCAACGTTCTTGCCGTCGTCGGACAGGGACACGGTCGCAGACTGTCCCTGCAATTTGCTGAGGTGTTCGGAGCTTAGAGGTTTTAGTTCTTTATTTGCAGTTTCGTTTGGAACATCTTTAAATTCGGATTGATTCCAAACCGCAGCTGAGGTGTCTTTCTGCGGTTCAATTTGACTTTCTTGGTTCTCATTCGCGGTTTCAGGTTTCTTTTCTTGCTCTTCGGCGCTCATGCTTGATACCTGTTCTCGTTTGTAGCGGTATCAAGCCGCCAGCTTGTGTACCATTTTCAACTTGCCACTTTCTTCGATGTTATAACCTGCAGTTGATGTGCCAGCAACCGTTCCCGTTACTAGCTAACGTTATGTGAGGCACAAAGATTACCGCTTGGTTTTCTTTTCGGATTCGTTTGTACCAAAGTCCCAAGCAAGAAAAACTAGTGCGTTCTCCGCGACTACGACTGAGCAAGCTGCCGTCTCTGCGGGATTTTCGTTGAATGTAAGTTCGGAAACGCCAAAAATGCTGCCGAGAATGTTTTGTTCATCTGATTGCTGGTTCATTTGAGAGCTCCCCGAATCCTTAACCCGCTCTCAAATTAGCACTCAATACGTGCAACATACGTGCGGAAATTGGCCCAAGATCGGGCGTGTCAATACGAGTTTGTACGTATCTTTTGTTGTCTCTTCGCAGCCAATGGCTCAGGTGGGTTGAGCCTTTTGTTTGCGTTCTTTCTTCACCATGTACATTTTGTGGTCCGCTTTTTCGATAGCAGTGTTAACTGCCTCCCAGCTTGAGCCTTCCACAAGATTCCACCCTATACTTGCGCGCAGGCTTGGTTTTCCGTTGTTTGAATGCTTCTCTTCATCAAGCAGTGCGTTGATTCTTGAGATAAGTACTTGGACCGAATCTTCGGTTTTTATGCTCAGCAATGCTACGAATTCGTCCCCACCGTAACGACAGACCAGGTCACTTTTTCTCAATGCAGATGAAAACACTTTTGCGAAATTCGCAATTGCTTCCGAGCCTAGATGATGGCCGAATTCGTCGTTGATCTTCTTAAGTCCGTCGAGATCAGCAAAAATTACAGCACATTGCAATTCTTGCCTTGCTGAGAATTCGATATACTTCTCGGAGAGATCCATCAGTGCCCTTCGGTTTAGCAAGCCCGTAAGCTCATCCTTCATCGCAGCATCAATAAGTCTCGAATGCAGAACGTGGAGCCGCTGCAACAGAAGTACCAGCGCAATTGAGCTAAACGAGCCAAAGACCAGCAAGAATTTGGAAGCCCATTCTCTGGATTCAGATGCGCGGACGAGGTCTTTAAGGAGCAGCTCTGTTTCCGAATCGATGAGTTTGTTTGCCTCATTTCTTATTGCGTTGTGCGCATAGAGACCGCTCTTAGAGCTTATGATTTGGGATGCTTCGTTAAATTCACCTTTTTGTGCTAGTAAAACGATCTCGTCCATCATGCGAAGTCTCTTCTGAACGAGATCTTTTAAATTAGATAGTCGCTTTTGTTGTGTGTGTTGATTTTGTTCTTTCGATAATTCCAGTAGCAATTTTGGAACGTTGGTCTTTGCTCTGATATAAGGTTCCAGAAAATCGGATTTGCCAGTAATTACATAGCCTCTCTTTGCCGATTCAGCGTCATTGATTTCGCTAATTAGATCGTGCACAGAGGATACAGTGCTTAGAACCTCGTAAGCTCGTTCTTCCTGTTTCGAGACATCCATGAGTTCATGAATGGCTGCATACAACAGTGCAAACAAAATGGCGACGGTTGCTACAGCAAGGTAAATGTCACCGGATATCGATTTAGAGATGGACATGTTATTTTATCGTTTTTAGTTTATTAGTACACTCGAATGAGTGTCAGCTCTGCAACCATGGTTTGGGAGTGGGTTTGCTTTTCATCCTTTTGGATTTAATTGCGGCAAGTTGTCTATAAACCGACACATCTTCCTCTGAGATTCCGAGAATAGACTCATCTCGCCACCAATAGCCGTCGTCGTAAGAGAGGCACAATTTGTCGTAGCGTTTTAGGATTTCATTTAGGATCCACGCATCGATTGACCGTTTTTCTTTCAACGCTGTCTTGTAGGCATCTGTCAATTCATCGTGAGTAAGACGTCCATCTTTTCTTTTCGAGTCCGTGTCGATCTGGTCGATGTCATGCCATTTCTCACGTAAGAATGGAATTAGTACATCGTCAAATAGAGTTTGTTCAGAAGTGTTTGCCAGTGACATATCGTTTTTCTCCTTTCTCTTCCTTCTTGTTCAAGTGTTCGTGTGCAAACATGCATACATTTGAATATTTGATTCTATTGAGCTTATGTGATGATTCTTTCTTGGAGCCTTCTACTGCCGGGGCCACTTTCCTAAAATCTGAAAATTAATGAACTAATGAGCTTCAGAAATGCTGCTTTTCGCCTTTAAGCCTAAGGCAGGCAATGATTTTCTGCCTTCTACGTGTAATTTTCGAAAATTCTAGGGATTTTCGAAAATCGTGCTATTCTGATTTCGTAATCAAGGAATGTCAATAGCCCGGTCGTTCGCCGGAGCTTCAGTTAGAGGTTGCGGAGAATGAGCCAGGTCAATAAGAAAACAACTAAGCCGACCAAAACAACTCAAGTTATGGAACGCTTGCAAGCTGACATCTTGAATGGAACCTTGGCTCCCGATGAGCGGTTGCTGATGGATTCTTTAAAGGATCGATATGGAACTAGCGTTAGCCCATTGCGAGAGGCTCTGGCAAAACTGACAGTAAGCGGATTTGTACGAGTCGAAGAACAGTGTGGTTTTTGTGTATCGTCCCTCTCCTTGAAAGAACTGGAGGACATTTATTTGGTTCGTGCTCACATCGAAGACCTTGCGCTCCAACTAGCCATCAGCAATGGTGATGCGAATTGGGAAGCTGATATTCTGTCCAGTTGGCATAAATTTTCAAGATACATCGACCCCAGAGTAAACAAGAAAATTGATCCAGTCGAGTGGGATCGCTTGCAACGAGTTTTCCTTTTTTCATTGGTGAAGAATTGCGGCTCTGATTGGTTGTTGAAAATTAGAGAATTGCTTTATGACCAGGCTGCACGCTATCGCGTTGCTAGCATGTACCAGTCATATGAGAATGAGGAAGTACTCTTGGGCTGCATTGAAAACGGCGAACGATTAGTAGCTGCTGTGCTTGCTAAAGATGTAAAAGAGTCCTGTCGAATCTCTCGAGAAGCTTTCAGTGTTGCTTCAAAGATCATCGCTGAGGCATTGAAAAATAGCGAATACGCAAATAAATAATGAGCGATAAAAAATGACGAAAATGAATTGTTCAAACAGTGCAGCTGCAAATTTAACTGCTGGTGCGAAAAAGACAAATGTGCACATAGTGATTGGAACACGGCCTGAGGCAATAAAGACAGCACCAGTTTATAAAGCTCTGACAACCCGCGAGGAACTAACAACCAGGCTTATTTCGACGGGACAGCATCAGGAATTGCTAACGCAAGCACTAGCAGCATTTGATCTCAAACCTGACTTCGATTTACAAGTAATGCGTAAAGGTCAGTCACTTTCGCAGTTGACTTCGAATCTTCTTTTGGCACTGGAAAACATGTTTGCAAAGGAGAAACCCGATCTGGTGCTGGCTCATGGTGATACCACGACTTGTTATGCTGCAGCGCTTTCATCGTTTTATCATGGCATTCCTTTCTTTCATCTGGAAGCCGGATTGCGCACCTTTCTTCTCGACTCGCCGTTTCCCGAAGAATTTAATCGTCAGTGTATTACTAAGATGTCTGCCCATCATTTTGCAACATCAGAGAATGCACATAAGAATTTGATTGCTGACGGAGTGAAACCGGAGAATATTACTGTGACTGGGAATACCTTGTATGATGCAATCTCCCAAATGAGTGCTTCCTCACGGCGCGTTGGTACATCAAAAAAACTTGCTGAACATGATTTAGCTAAATATGCAAAAACTGTTCTGATGACTTTACACCGAAGGGCGCAAGGGTCAGTTTCATTGAAACCTATTATGGAGGCACTGCGAATGGTGGCAGAGCAGCAGCCCCAGTCATGTTTTATATTTCCTGTGCATCCAAGTCCTGCCGTGAGCAATCTTGCTTGCGAGGTTTTTGACGCTATTCCAAATGTGATACTTTGCCCACCGATAGAATACCCTGAGTTTCTGCGCTTGATGTCAGAATCAACTCTGATTCTGACTGATTCTGGCGGTGTTCAGGAAGAGGCCGCTTTCCTCGGTAAAAACGTACTTGTTCTGCGAGACGCAAGCGAGAGATGTGACGGAATTGGCAACGGAACCACCCAAGTAATTGGAAGTGACCCTTCGTTCGTTTTCAAAAGGACTTGCGAGCTTCTGGCAAATGCCGAGAGCAAGCCAAGCTTCAAGCACCCGCCGATGGATCGCTCACCCTCATCCATAATTGCTGATGTAATTGCACGAAGGAATTCGGCATGAGAACAGTTATGTCTATCGGTGCACACCCAGATGATATTGAAATAGGCTGTGCAGGCACTGAAATTCTGCTGAGAGAAAGAGGCTTTGAATTAATACATGTTGTTGCTACCAATGGTGAAGAGGGGAGTTTGAGCGAACCTTGCGATGAACTAGCTTCACGGCGAAAAGAGGAAGCACGACGTTCTGCCCAGATTATTGGAGCTAATGCGATAGAGTTTTTGGGGATGCCAGACGGACTTTGCTCCTTCACTAAAGAGAATAAAGTTGATCTGATAAGGCTCATACGTGAGTATGCTCCTGAAATTGTGTTTACTCATTCTAGTTCGGATCATTTCCCGGATCATGTAGTCATAAATAGATTGACGATTTCTGCAATTGAAGCAGCAAAGGGACCCTGGTATCCCGCTGCAGCTGGAAAACCTCATACAGTTGGAAAGGTTCTCGGCTATGAGGTTTGGAATCCGATTAATCAGCACCAAATTGCTTTCGACATTTCTTCAGCTATGGAAACCAAATTAATGGCTTTAGCAGAGCACTTTTCGCAGGTTGCTGGTGTCAATTATCTTGCCGCTGTGGAGGGATTGGCGAAATACCGTGCAGCCATGACAATGAAGGGGGAATACGCCGAAGTATTCGAACTCATTCATGCTGACTCAAGCTGCATATTTTAAGCATTCTTGTAAGAACATTTTCGTTGGTTCTGAGCTGGCTCAGAAGCCGTAAATCGATACTTCAGAGTACGCATAACAAGCCCTTCCGGATTTTTTTGCAGCATACAATGCTGAATCTGCTAGTTTAATCAAGTAATCAGGGTCAACGCATGCATTCTCACTCAGAGCAACTCCGACACTTGAGCTCACTAGTAGTTTGCGATCTCCAAGGTCGAATTCCTCTTTTGCAGCTTTTACAATTTTTTCGGCAACTGTGTCTACCTGTTTGGAATCGTTAATGTCTTCCAAAATCACAGTGAATTCATCTCCACCTAAGCGAGAAAATGTGTCAGAAGCGCGAAGTACATTCTGTATTCTCTCGCTGAATTGTTTGAGGAGAAGGTCGCCGACCAGGTGTCCATGTGTATCATTTACAGATTTGAAGTGATCAATATCCATGTACAGAAGAGCAAGAGCACATTTGTTTCGGACGCTTCTTCTGATAGCATGACCCAGTCGATCATAAAAAAGTGTTCGGTTAGGCAAACCAGTCAAACCATCATGATGTGATTGATATCGCAAACTATGTTCAAGCTCGAGTCGTTTGGAAATTTCAATTTGTTGTCCAAGTGTTCCGCCTAAAAGACCAGCCATCAGCCTGAGGGTTTGCACGTCAGTTTGATTGAATTGATGCTTCTGATCTGAAACAACTTTCAAAACACCTACAACTTCTGTGCCTCTTGCCAGGGGAACACAAATCATTGATGCTGCGCCGACTTTCTGGCATGCGTTTTTATCGACTCTATTATCAGTGCTGGTGTCATCACAAATTTTGATTTCTCGATCTCTTGCACACTGTCCTGATAAACTCTGAGACCTCAAAACGCGGAGATTGACGAACGGGGCTGCTGTTCCACATGCAGCTTTATAAACAAGTGAATCTCCTTCAATGAGCTCAATAATGGCTCCGCTAGCTCTTGTCAGCTCTTGCATATTGCTTACAACTATCTGCATAAATTGGTCCAGGTCGAATTCCGCCGAGCCGAGTACGGCTTGGGTGTCGATTATTTTCAGCAGCTTCTCGATGAATTGGCCATTCGAAAGAGCTGCATGTGTCAATTCAGACTGATCGTTTAGCATAGACTGAAATTATAGCGCTGCTTGTACAAAACGAACGAACTGATCGACATTACATTTGAGCGTTCACATATAAGAAGCGGATCTAATCCAACGTTCACGTTGCTAGCTTGGGAAATTAGTGGAACTGTAATCTGGCTAAAGCTAGCTCAAAATTTGCCGTTGAAACTGAAACGAGCCTTTGCAACGCTAATTTCACCAAGACCTGTTATGGCTGCATCTTTGCCGCTTACCGTGATTTCGCCAAGCTCTTGTTTGCCGGGAGATCGTGCCAGTGTCGATGCAAGCCTGGGTTCCAACGTAACCTTCATATCTGTCCATTTAAAAGTAATTTTGTTCAGGTCAGGTGAGTAGTGAAAACCTCGGGGCTTTTGCATTTCTAGTATCTCCGCACCCAGCGATTTCAATCCGTCAACCGGACCGCCGGTCTTGAGCGGCCAAGCCACAGCTTCATCAGTGATCCATGGGTTCTTAAGTTGGAGAGGACCTCTTGTGTAGTAGGAAAATGTAGTATCGCCCGTAGTGCTCGTGTTTATTTTGTGTGCGAATAAAGTTTGCTCGCCTTGCTCTACTTTAAGTGCCGCACCGTTGGAACTGCGAAGTACTTTCAAGGTTTCGTTTTCTGTACCCTCAATTCTCGTACTTCCCCAACTGCTGAGCCTTATGCCATGGTTCTCCTGTAAATCTGTCACAAGTTTCTGTACTTCTCTATCTGGCATTTTGTAGAATCGCTCAGCAGGCGACACAGGAACTTGCTTAGCTAAAGTGCCATCGCCAAGAAGAGAGCCTATCTTTCTTTCTTCTACTTGCCCGATTAATCTTCGTGCCGTCAGAGTGCTGGCAGTGGCGATTCCGAGCACGCCAACAAGTCCCAGGGCTATTTCAGTTTTGTGCTCTGATGGGTTCTGCCATACGTCAGCAGCATAATTTGCAATCCAAGATTGACTTGATTTTTGCTCGCTTGAACCAAGTAATTCGTTCTTGCTTAAGTGCAGTTCATTCATTCCGCCAATCCTGCCAATTGGTATAGTTTCAGGTTATTAAAGCCCACCGAAGCCCGATAGGAGAGAATTCGCATCTTCACGCTGTGGAATTATGCAGGCACCCTTCAATAGCAAGATTCAGCCTTTGAAGAATGATCTAATCTTCTCGGGCTGAATCTGGAAGTTCGGTTTTTTTGCTACTTTGTGCTTCGCAGCGTCAGAGGCAGCGTTATTTCGAGGGCCGCTCTTTCATCGGAATTCGTACTCCACTAGCTTCTGCAAACTGAATCGCCTCATCATAACCGGCGTCGACATGGCGTATCACACCCATTCCTGGGTCGCTTGTGAGCACGCGTTGAAGGCGCTCTGCAGCAGACTTGCTGCCATCTGCAACTATGACTTGTCCGGCGTGGAGGGAATATCCAATTCCGACACCACCGCCATGATGTACTGATACCCAGCTCGCACCGCCAACAGCATTGATCATAGCGTTCAGGAAAACCCAATCAGCTATCGCATCAGAGCCGTCTTTCATCGATTCTGTTTCGCGATTTGGTGACGCGACTGAACCACAATCGAGATGGTCTCTTCCGATAACGATAGGTGCTTTGAGTTTCTTGCTGGCGACTAGTTCATTGATGATGAGCCCCAGTCTGGCTCGATCGCCATAACCGAGCCAGCATATTCTTGCAGGCAGCCCCTGAAAAGCAACTCGCTCACCGGCCATTTTGATCCATCTGCAAAGCGACTCATTATCGGCAAAATGTTCGAGGATAGCTTTGTCTATTGTCTCGATGTCTTTGGGATCTCCCGATAAAGCAGCCCAGCGGAAAGGACCCTTGCCCTCGCAAAATAGTGGTCGAATGAAAGCGGGCACGAAACCAGGGAAATCGAATGCATTCGAAACCCCTGCGTCTTTAGCAACCTGACGAATGTTGTTGCCATAATCGAACACAATAGAGCCGTTCTTCTGGAACTGGAGCATTGCTTCGACATGTTTACAGATCGAATCTACGGAGTGCTTCAGATAAGTTTTAGAGTCTTCCTTTCGTAGCTTGGCTGCTGCATCCAGGCTGTACCCGATTGGCACATAACCATTGAGTGGGTCGTGAGCAGAGGTCTGGTCTGTCACCGCATCAGGCTTAAAGCCTTTTTTGATAAGTTCCGGTAACAATTCCGCTGCGTTTCCGAGAAGTGCGATGGATACTCCTTCCCCTTTTTCTGCCGCTTCTTTGACTAGCTTGAGCGCGTCATCAAGATCTTTTGCTTGCTTATCACAATAACGGGTCTCAATTCTTCTTTGAATTCTGTGTTGGTCAACTTCTATGCAGAGCGCAACCCCATCATTCATCGTGACTGCAAGAGGTTGTGCACCACCCATGCCACCAAGCCCTGCTGTCAGAACTACGCGTCCTTTGAGGCTGCCTCCGAAGTGTTTCCTTGCCAGTTCTGCGAATGTTTCGTAGGTGCCTTGGAGAATCCCCTGGGTGCCGATGTAAATCCAAGAGCCTGCGGTCATTTGTCCAAACATTATGAGCCCACGTTTCTCAAGGTCACGGAAGTAGTCCCAGTTTGCCCAGGCTCCGACAAGGTTTGAGTTCGCGATTAAAACGCGAGGGGCATCTTCATGGCTTTTGAAAATTCCGACTGGCTTACCGGATTGCACAAGCAGAGTTTCATCGTTACCGAGCTCAGTTAGCGATTTGACAATAGCTTTGAAACAATCCCAGTTTCTTGCTGCTTTACCCGACCCGCCGTAAACTACAAGCTCCATTGGGTTTTCGGCAACATCTGGGTCTAGATTGTTCAAAAGCATCCGCAAAGCGGCTTCTTGTATCCAACCTTTGCTGTTCAACTCTGTGCCATGTGGGGCTGAAACCTTGATGGGTGCTTTGCTTTCCAAAATGGCGTCAATAATTGCATGGCCGCTGGTTGTACTGGCTGTTGTCATGACTCTCTCCGATATATCAAATTTGCGTTAGGAAATGATTACAGTATGCCGGATTTCCGGTCTAAACAGAGGATGATCATACCTGAGCTAGCCGGCAAGTATCATGTTCTTCCCGGTAAACTCAGCTAATATTTGATCAATACAGGTGAAAACGATGGTCCAGGAAATGACAAAGCCACAAAAAGAAGGCTCGGAGCAGGTCAAATACAGCCTTTCAGACATTCCTCTGAAAGCTTGCTACACCCAGGATGACCTTAAGGGGTGGGACATAAAGCGCGATTTATCCGAACCTGGTGAGTTCCCATATACACGTGGAATTCACAAAAACATGTATCGTGGCAAATTCTGGACGATGCGTCAGTTCGCCGGTTACGGCGGTCCGGAAGAGACCAATGCAAGATTCAGATATTTGCTTTCCCAGGGACAAACTGGCTTGTCTACAGCGTTTGACCTGCCTACGCTTATGGGTTACGACTCTGATGATCCGAAAGCGCACGGTGAGGTCGGCGTTTGCGGCGTCGCCATTGACAGTCTCGAGGACATGGAAATCCTTTATAAGGACTTGCCTCTCGATCAATTGTCGACATCAATGACGATAAATGGACCTGCAATCATCGTATTCTGCATGTTTCTTGCCAACGCTCAAAAGCGCGGTTTCGACTTGAAGAAGCTGAATGGTACTTTGCAAAACGACATATTTAAAGAGTACATCGCGCAAAAGACTTATTTGTTGCCACCAAGACCAGCTCTGAAGTTGATTCAAGACATGATGGTGTACTGTACGAAAGAAGTTCCACGTTGGAACACAATTTCAGTAAGTGGCTATCATATCCGTGAAGCCGGCGCGACAGCCATTCAAGAGCTAGCGTTCACATTGGCTGATGGATTTGCCTACGTTGACGCTGGCATCGAAGCTGGGCTACAGGTAGATGATTTCGTACCGCGCCTTTCATTCTTCTTCAATGCTCACATCGATTTCTTTGAAGAGATTGCGAAATATCGTGCCGCTCGCCGAATTTGGGCTAAGCGTTTGCGCGATCACTATGGTGCTAAAGATGAACGTTCATTGAAGCTTCGCTTCCATACACAAACAGCTGGATGCAGTTTGACAGCACCACAGCCGGAAAATAATATCATTCGTACTGCAATTGAAGCTCTGGCAGGAGTCTTGGGCGGAACACAATCTTTGCATACCAATTCGATGGATGAAGTTCTCGGACTACCTACAGAAAAGGCTGCTCACGTCGCACTGAGAACACAACAAATCATCGCTCACGAAACGGGTGTTGCAAATGTGGTTGATCCACTCGCTGGTTCCTACTATGTAGAGTGGCTCACAAATGAAATGGAAAAAGGCGCTAACGAATACTTCCGCAAGATCGAAGAAATCGGTGGTGTCATGGTAGGCATTGAGAAGGGTTTCTTCATGAAAGAAATAGCTGATGCTGCATACAGATTCCAACAAAAACTAGATAATGACGAATTTCGGTTCATCGGACTTAACTCCTTCCGCGAAGAAGCTCCTGGGCAGAAAATTGAGATTCTGAAAATTGGTATGCAATATCAAGAACGTCAGACTAAACGACTTACTGACCTTCGTGCTCGCAGAGATTCTCAGAAAGTTGCTGAAACGCTCAGCACATTGAAGAACGGATTAAAGACCGGAGAGCACAGCTTCCCACTCATTCTGGAAGCATGTAAGGCGTATGCGACCGTTGGAGAAATTTCGAATGTAATGCGCGAAGTATGGGGCGCATACCGAGAACCGGCGATGATCTAGAATTGGAATAACAAAAGAGCGACATTCGGCAACGGATGTCGCTTTCCCTTAGTAATGGAGGATTTTTGATGAGGTTATTGGCGCAGTACAAGTTGCTTTGCGCGATAGGGTCGCTTTTTGTAATTTCCGCAGCCCCATCTTTCTCAGCAACTCCAGAGTCATTTGCTCACAATAAACAAGGTATTGCTCTCTACAATCAGGGCAAAGTAAAAGAAGCTATTGAAGAGTTCAAGACAGCTATAAAATTAGACCCGAAAGATGCAAATTATCATCGTAATTTGAGCAAAATCTATCAAGGTCAAAATATGATGCCCGAGGCATTGGCAGAGGCCGAGGCAGCCTACAAAGCAAAAGGAGCTGACGCTCAGAACGTTGAGCAGGTCGCCAGCTTAAGCAAAATGATGAAGAAGTATACGGATGCTGAAAAATACTATAGAGCTGCGCTGAAATTGAAACCGACTTCTGGCGAGTATTATTTCCAAACGCTTTCCTGTCTGCGAGAGTTGCCTGGCAAGCAAGCTGCCTATAACGCAGAAGTAAAAGAAGCCGCAAAAAAAATGCCTAACGATGCTGGAATTCTTCAGCTATACAGCAAAGTTTTGCTGGGCGAAAAGAAGAATGACGAAGCTGAGAAAGCGGCTCGTGAAGCAGTTAAGGTTGCGCCCACAAATGCTGATGCCCACATTACTTTAGCAACTGTTCTGCAAGGACGAGCCAAGGATAAAGAAGCCATCAAAGAGTATGAAGCTGCTCTGAAAATTAAGCCAGATCATCCCAGCGCAAAAGATATTAAAGAGTCAATCAAATACATAAATGCAAAGGTAGACCCCAGAATTCCCTAATCAAATAAAGGTCATTTGTTTGGTGTCGCCGCATTGGAGAAATAATGTTTGTAGCTGAAGGTGTTGAACTAAAGTACGACCGTTTGTGCTTGTTTCCCCTGGGTGGTCAGAGTGAAATCGGACGGGCGCTCTGGGTTTTGAGTTATGCTGGTGAGCTTTTGCTGATTGACGCTGGTGTTTCTTATCCTGGTACGTCACTTCCTGGTGTTGACTTGTTGCTTCCTAATACGAGTTTTTTGGAAACAAATCAAGAACGCATTTCTGCCTTATTGTTGACGAATGGAAACGAAGAACATTGCGCCGCGGTTCCTTATTTGCTTGATCATATAAAGATACCTCGTATTTTGGCTCCTCGCTTTGTTGCTGCCCTACTATCACAACGGTTGATGTCTAGAAACGAAAAGAAGAAAGCTGATACCACCATTGATACCATTGACACCAGAACGTCGTATCAGATCGGTGCTTTTGAAGTTGAATGGTTGCAGGTCAATGATGCCATTGCAGATGCTTGCGGTCTCAAAATCAATACCCCGGAAGGCTCAATAATCTATACTTCGAGTTTCAAGTTAGATCAAACTCCAATTGATGGTCGGCAAATGGACATAGCTCGGCTGGCTGAGACCGGTGATCAAGGTGTTTTACTTCTTTTGAGTGACTCTGCAGGTGTTGAAAGCGCCTCCTATACGCCTTCTGAGAAGAAAGTGGCGAAGGGTTTTAATAGGCATATCTCTAGCGCTGAAGGGCGAGTTATTGTATTACTGCCTGGTGCTCCGACTTTGCGCTTGCAGGTATTGTTTGACCTTGCCAAAAAGTTTGGAAGGCGGGTGGTTCTCTTTGGAGAAACTCTCATTCAAACTGCTGTTGCCGCTGCAATCACAGGTAATTTGACTTACGACAGAAGTATTGAAGCCGGCTTGAGTGATACTAAGAAACTAGATGACTCAAAGGTGATGATTCTTGCTACCGGAGAAGATGGTGATGCGATGGATCTGTTCTCAGAACTCGCATCGGGCAGAAACAAAGAACTGGTCCTGAAGCGGGGTGATACCGTTATTTTCTCCAGCGAGATTTATCCAGGAGAGTCTCGCAAGATGGCTTTGATTCTAGATAAATTGCTCAGTCTGGGAGTAAACGCTCGCGTAAGTGTTCGAGACGGTGTGCACGTTTCTAATCACGCTGGTAGCGAAGAGCTTAAGCTAATGTTGGCTCTGACCAAGCCAAAATACTTCGTGCCAGTGATTGGTGAGGGGCGTCATATAATGCACCATGCGCAAATTGCACAAGACTTTGGTATGAGTCAAGCAAATATCTTTCCATTGAGAAACGGCGAGATTTTGGAAATTGGAAATGGCATTGCCACCGTAATTGGTAGCGTTGAAGCTCAAGCCGTGTACTACAACAGAGGGCAAGAGGAGAGTGTGACAGCCTTCTCAGTAAGCGAGAGGCGTTCTTTGTCCATGGAGGGGGTTCTGAATGTCGGAATACTTCTTAATGCGGAATGGAAGCTTATTGCTCCACCAACTTTTGAAGGAGCTGCTCTCGGATTCTCTTACTGTAATGAGTGGGTTGTTGCTCAAACAGAATTGATGACAATCATTCAAGATTGCATTCAAAAATATTTGGACAATAATACGGAAAAGGATCTTTTGGCTTTGCGTGCATCCGTTCGCGATTCTGTAAGTAAGCTGGTTCGCCAGAAGCTCGGCTCAAAGCCGACCATTCAAGTGACATTACATGAAGTAAGCACTTCAGCTATTTAAACCGCTGAACGAGACTTTCAAATGAGTTGTTTTTGTACAGTGCCTGTTTTCTTTCAGGCATCGTAAAAGCTCTGCGTCGAGCATGGTTATGGCTTCTCAAAAATATATGCTCATTTCTGTTCTGCAAGTGTATATTCTTTTTACTGACAAAATTTGTTTTGCTGTTAGCCCTGCAAGGATTATCGTATTTTAGACCCACATCTTTCGGAGAGTTGATGAGCGAAGAGAAAACATCGAAGTTTGAACAGAAGGTTGAATCAGACACGAAAAAATTGAAAATAATTGGTGGCGAAGCAGTGCAGAACGCGCCTCTGAACGACCCTGAAAAAAGTAAATCTGAAAGTTCGAGAGTTGCTGGAGAAACAAAGTCCGCTGAGCATGGAGATGCGTCCGCGAAGAGCAGGTCCTCAAAGCAAGCACAGAAGGATGGACGCGGGACGATTCTAAAAGGAAAAAGTGAAGCCCAAGCAAGTCTTTTACCTTCGAGTTCAGATGGATATGCCGATTTCCTGCAGAGATTCGCTTCAGTGCTAATTGATGCTGTAATTTTGTACTTTATTCAGGCGATGCTTTTTATTCCTATCTTAGTTAATGCCGGGCATTGTCAAATGACAGGTCCCGTGGAAGTAACGATATTCTTCGTCTTCGCTTCTGTATCGCCATGGTTGTATTTCGCTCTGTTTGAGAGTTCTGAGATTGCAGCATCCCCAGGAAAGAAGCTATTAGGTTTAAAGGTTCTCAATGCAAAAGGTGAAAAATTTTCTTTTTGGGGAAGCACGTCAAAATTGTTCGTTCAAAGCAGCATTTCATATGTGCTTTGGTGGATTCTCTGTTTCGGGTTTGGTTTGCTTTTTGCCAAAAATAATTTGGCTCAATTGATTCAAATCACTGGTCCTCTGGTGGGTGTGGTGCTCACCATGTTTTTGTATTGCTTTGTGTTTTTTACTGAAAAACGTCAATCATTCTTTGACATCATAACTCGGCGCTATGTAGTTCGAGTGAGAGAAACTAACTCTAGGCAGAAGTTGGGTTCAGAGAACGTTCAGGTTCAGGGTCCTGTAAAATCTCGCTCTGTCGTCAGAACAGTTTTCATTTCGATCTGTCTGATGATATTAGCGGCAAGTGTCTGCATTTCAGCATGGGATGTCGCACGCATGTTCAAGTATGCCCATAGGCTGGAGGATGGTCTGAAGCTTAAGCCTCGGGACAGCAAATCGGCCGAATCGATTTTTATTGAAGTCAGACAGGAAACGCCCGAGTTGAGCTATTTTTACAATTTCCTGGATACATTTGCGCAGGACGATAAGAGCCATATCGCTCTGTTGGAAAGAGCCTACCTGGCGGGCACAACAAATAGAGGTAAAATCTTGAGCAAACGAATCATGTATTTATACCATGAAAATGAATTTGCCAAAATTGTCAGTCTTTCTACTGAAGGAATTGCCAGGGAATATAGAGCTCGATCACGTTTTTGGGAGAAAGGTGATTCTAGGCATACTCTTCCCGACCTCTATTGCATGAGAGGCATATCCAGGGCAAAGTTAGGTCAACTGAACGGTGCCCTAAATGATTACAATCGATCAATAGAATTGGATCCATTCATCTCTGAAGTCTTTTATTTGAGGGCTGATGTCCTCAAAAGATTAGGCAGAAATCGCGAGGCTAAGTTTGATGAGTCGACGGCTCTATCGCTAGATCGCAATTCCAAATTCTTCCGCGAAGTAGAGCGAAAACGCGACGCTCTTATCTATGAATTTAGATATGACAAGGAGTTGAACGCTCCGTTGCCTGAAGGATTGCCTCCATTGCAAAGGCACCTGGCTATTGGTAGTTTGTATGTTTCTGATTATAGCGATTTGGAGGAGGCTGACGCTGCTCGGCCTTTAAAGGAAATTGAGTCTGCGATTGAACTCTGTAAACGCTCAGAGCAACATGTGGTCAGGCTCTCAGAGTTGTACGAGTTAAAGTCCTTAATTGATACCAAAGCAAAAGACAAGCTCGCAGACTTAAAAGAGGTATTAATACAAATCGATCTTGAAAGTGGCTCTCAAATGAAATCGAAGATTAATGGTGCTGCAGTCAAAGTAGCAAAGGACAAGGTTACTTTGAAGTGCTCATCAATACTCGACCTTGATGGAAGAAAACTCGGGGCTTTAGAACGATGCTCTGAAATCTGTCAAGGCGAAGATGACTTTGCAGGTGCACTGAAGTTTCAGCAGCTTGTTTTGGAGCATGATTCCAATATCCACGAAGTTAGAAGAGCCCTTCTCCTTGCAGGCGAAGCGGGCGATGCCAGCGCACAGGCTTACTACCGTAAGTTAGAGAAAGAACTCGAAAAAAGTCAATGAGTTTCGAGTTGCTTCTTTATGTGTGCTGAATTGCTGAATAAGCAACCTGATTGCTAGGACTGGATTACCAACCGCCACCTATTATCAGAGCATTGGACTCAGACAACTGAACTGCCATTGGCTGGTTGGAGTTGCTCGTTAATGGCACCTGCCAGTAAAACTGGAGTCCGGGCTGTTTGCGAGTTGCAGCTAGCCACCAATTGCCTGGCGGAAGAGCCATCTGGGCAATGCCTCTTTGATTGACCTTAACTTCAAACGGTGTCAGTCCTTTGGTGGTGGCTTGAGCTTCGATATCAGTGTGTACACGTTCATAATCAGTACAAACCTGGAGAAATCGCTCCGAACGAGCTTGTTCCAGTAGGTTTAACTCGTGGCATTCAGCCAGAATGTATGGGAAGACTTTGTCCACCCAGTGGTACATGGTGAACATTGTATGAGGTGTACCTTGCCCTGATTTCTTAACACCTGTTTGAAATGCGTGCACCCAGCGCCATCCGCCAGCGGGGTAGGGTCTATCGAGGTCAGGTCGAGCTGAGTAGCCGAATTGCAAAATTTGATTTTTCAAGCTCTGTGGATCTTCCGACAAAGGTGATATATGGGGTGCTTTAGGTGGCTTGGGTGGATAAGGATAGATCCAGATCGAGTCGGTGGAGCGCAGATGCTGAGGAGTCTGTATTCGCACATTAACAGTAGCCACCGCTTCTGTCTCAGGCTTTGCAGTCTGAGCTGGTAATGTCGTTTCTGTCTTATTAACGGGAGCAGGCATTGATGGTACGGTTATTGGTGCCACCACTGCTGGTGTGACACCTGCTACTGGTGCGCTCGCTAATTTTTTCTTCTGAACTGGTGCCCAGCTTGGAGTTCCTACTGTTACAGTTTCGGTTTTCGGAATTGCTGGTTGTCCACGATATGTAGTGTCAATCGGGATGGTTTTTCCATATTTCGTTCCAAGCGGAACACGCATGATCGATTTTGTGTTTGCCTGGATGCTTGAGTGAATTGGTGATTGAAGAACTTCATCTTTCGGTGCTGGAATCTCACGTTCAACGTATTTTGGTGGTGTCAGCACAACATTTGATTTCGATCCATCAACGGGCTGCAATGTCACAGCTGGGGCTGGTGGGGAAGTTTCTGCTGTTTTCTTCGCTACAGGTTTGGATTTCTCAGTTGCAGCAGAACCTCGCTTCTGCTCTGAAGCTGCTGGAGATGTCGCCACAGGCTTCACTGGAGGCTTCGACTCGAAATAGGTGCCATCGAGAGCTGATTCGATGAGTGATCTGTCTTCTGCAAATGCAGCGCACGTGCTGGCAAAACTGCACAGTGACAATGTAAGTCCCAGGCTGATATTGTTTTTCAGTAGCCGTCCTGCAAAGATAGTCTTTTTCATTTCATCCTGTTGCTACGAAAGTAGCTCTGTAACGATACTGGAGGCTATTTTAGCCCTCTCAGAGGGATCTCAAGCGAAGATTTTGCTTATCTTCTCACAAGTGCTGATATGGCAAGGTTTTCTATGAGTAAAAAATCAAGAAGAATGGTCAATTCCGGGAATGTCAAGTGCTGTCTTCTGGCTTTGTCTTGTTAATTATGAAAATTCCGTCTCCTTATTGAGGCTCTTGTGTTAGAACTGTTGAGAGAATAGTAAGTATAAGATGACTGACGAGTTTCAACCGTTTTCTTCAACACCGACTCTCCAGTCGTTTCAGAGCATGTTTAGCCCTTTGGGATATGCCGTCAAAGAAATCATTGCCGCCAACAAGAACACAGTTTTGTTGAAGGCCGAGCAAATTCAGCTTCAGCGAGAAGTTGCGATAAAAATTCTCTCTATAGATCAATTGAGAAACCAGACCAGTGAGCGCAGGTTCGAGGCCGAAGCTCGTCTTCTAGGTTCCTTCGAAAACGATTCCATCGTTCAACTTTATGGCACCGGCAGGTTGCCAGATAGGCGTTCGTTCATGGTGATGGAATTCTTGAAGGGAAAGACATTGCAAGAATTGCTTCAAGCAGGGCATAAATTTACGGAAGAGCAGATAAGAGTTATTGGCATTCAATTGTGCGAAGCCCTCGCTTATGCTCACGAACGGAAGGTTATTCATCGCGATTTGAAGCCTGCCAACGTTATTGTTCTTAATACCACAGATAGTGGCAAGCAGTTCAAGGTCAAGTTAGTCGATTTTGGCATCTTTAAAAGTCTTGAGCCAGTCGATCAACAATTAACTCAGGGTGAGCTTACTCCCGGAACAACTAATTACATGAGCGTTGAACAGTGCAAGGGAGAAGACCTTGATGAGCGCTCCGACATATATTCGCTGGGCTGCGTTCTTTACGAGCTTTGCACTGGTGTTCCGCCCATGCACAGTGATTCGGACTGGGTCATCATGTCCAATCATCTTAATAAAGATCGCAACGAGCTTAAGTTCCCAGCAGAGATAGGAAATGGTTTGAGAAGGGTTGTTCTGAAATGTTTGAATAAGGAACGTCAAGATCGATTCTTTAGTATGAATGAACTTGCGTCCGAGCTTCGAAAGGGTGAAAGCGCTCATAAATATGGTGGAGTTTGGCTGATTGCAGGAATAGCTACGATTTTGATTGCAATCAGTTTTCCTATCCTTTCTAAGTCACTATCACCAATAGCCGTTGTTAAAAAAGGTGAATCAGGCAAGTCAAAGTCAGACGGGCGTTTGTTCAAAAAGAAATTTCAGGATTTTCATACGAATGTTGTTCAAAAGGAAAAGTCTGAGACAAACAGGCAAAAGCTAGTTAAGAGTTGGTTTCAAGAAAGGGTTCGCGACAAGTACTTGAATGACGATTTTTTTGATGCGCTTTTTGGAGACCAGTCATACTCTTTTGATAGTCAGCTCGCAAAAACAGCGATTGCGCTTATTGATAAACAGTTAGCCAATGAGGGCGATTCAGAAGTTTCTCCTACCAGATTGTATCTTGCAAAAGCATTTCTATCGCTGAGGGCTGGAGATGAGGCGCAGTGCCGCTCAGCCTGCATTGAAGCAACAAAGCTCACCAATAAGGATGAGCCCTATCAGTTTATCGTGCAGAAGTTGTTCTCCGCTTTTGCCGAATGTAAAAGCTCAGAGTCGATGGTTCAGCCTCTGAGTCTCGAATTTAGGAAGACTTGCCGCACAGACTCAGACTGCGGAGAATTTTTGACTGTTTTGTCTATTTATTACTCTAACGTTGGCGACAAGGAAAGAGAGCTTTCAGCGCTTCGTGAGGCTGCTCGATGCTACTTGAAGAGCAAGGACAAAATTACCTCCTTTGATCGAATGGTATACCTTGTCGCAAGACTAAACCTATTGAGTGAATTTCAACTCACATCGCGTCTGGCAAAGAAATATCATTCTGCTGCACGCGGTGTGGTTCCGCTTTTGATTGGCTTCGTGCATGGGTGTTGTAAAACTGGTGAACTGAAACTTGCGCACGAAATATTAGACAATGAGATCGATTCCAGTTCAATTAAAGGAGACGCGTTATATCACTTCAAGGTTACCAGGCTCGTTTTGTATTCGCAGGTTCACGAATCAGAGAAGTTTAGAAGGCAGCTTAAAGAGGTTCTCTCGGACATTGCTGTCGGAAATGGGCATTCAATATACTTTGAAGCGCTTGCAAATTTTGGATTTGAAGATCCAGTAACAGCTGATTTAATCACGGAGTCTCTCAAGAAAAAGAATCCGTTATTCGTTGCTGACTTGGACGAAAGAATAGGGATTCGTTGCAGAATGGAGGGACAAAGTGAACGAGCCGCAAAAGTCTTAGAAAAAGCCTTAACTTACTATGACATTGCTCGGAACGACACTCGCTTCTCAAATTCCGACTTTGCTGGTTCTTATGCGGTTTTCCATGATGTAATTGAAAAGCACCTGCTTGCGGGACAGAAGGCAGAGGCTAGAGAAGTTTTGCAGAGATTTCAGGCGCAGCTGTTGGATAGAAATGATCGAGAGCGCCTGGAAAAATACATCGCTCTTAACTACGAAGGGCAATTAGAGCGACTGGAAGGAAACTTTCCCAAAGCTATCGCAGCCCATAAATCTATTATTGAAGCGATGAATACAAACGAAAGAGAGCAGTTTGATACCTATCTCGCCGCTGAGATTCAATTGCTTGCCGACTATGTTTATGCAGGAGAAAAGAGAAGCGTTGTTGAATGGAAAAAGAACATCTTGCCAAAGTTCGAGGCTTTGGATCCCCGTGAGTATTCATACAGGCATTCTGTAGAAAATTTATTGAAGCAGGGAGAAGCTCTTTAGTTAGCTGTCATACCATTTATGCAATACAGATTTTACGTCTGCCAGTAATGCCGGCTTTTGCAAAAAATCATCCATGCCGGCTCGAATGCAGCGTTCTCTTTCTGAATGAGCCGTAAGAGCAACTATGGGTACTCTTTGTCGACCTTCACGCAATTCTTTTTCTCTAATCAACAGGGTCGCGTGGCCGCCATCAATTCCGGGCAAGCCTATGTCCATGAAAATGAGTCCAAACGAATTGCTGCTGCGTTCAACAGCTTCCTCTCCGCTTGCGACGGTTTCAGTTTTGTATCCTAGCGCGCTGAGCTGTTTTTGTGTCGTAAGGCGCACAATTGGATCATCTTCAACAATTAGAATTGGCTTGCTGATCATTTGACAAAAAAAATAGCTGGCTATTTTAGCCAGCTAGTAACTTATGGACTTAGTCTAGCTCCTGATAGTCTGGAGGCAGATTAGCGTTGTAAATTCGTGAGAACAGTTCTTTCAAACCTTCTTCGTGTCGCTTAGGTTTGCTGCCCTGGCAAAGTTCGACCAGTCGCAACCAGCTGATGTTTTTGAATAAATCTACTTCTTCAGGAATTTGTGAGCCACGTTCTGATTCCATGACTCGCATTACTCTGTCGCAAGGCAATCCGTAGAAGGCATCGACTACTTCTGGGTCGAAGTGGTTGTCGCGGCCAGATTCCATGATTTCAAAAACTTTGACGATATTCATTCTGTTACGGTAGTGACGCACTGAGGTTAGTGCATCGAAAACGTCTGAGACCGTAATTACACGAGCCAGGAATGGTATTTCATGTCCTTTGAGATTGCGGTAATAACCGGTGCCGTCCAATTTTTCGTGGTGGCAAGAAGCAATAAACGGAACTTGTGCCAGTCGATTTGTAAACGGCAAGTTTGAGAGTAATTCATAGGTTAGGCGAGCATGCGTTTGAACGCATGCGTACTCTTCAGGTGTGAGTCGGCCGTTCTTCCATAGAATAGCTTCTGGTACACCAATTTTTCCGTAGTCGTGCATCATTGCGGCGTAGCGCAACACATCTTTCTCATCATCTGAGATGGCCATTCCGTCGCCGATGCCGATACTATATCTGGTTACTCTTATAGAGTGACCTGCTGTAAGTGGGTCGCGTTTATCGATTGTTTGAGCTAACGTTTCAACAGTTTTGTCAACGAAGTGTTCGATTTCAGCGTATGCTTGTGCTTGTTCAATCAACCCCGCTGCCACCGCAGCCAGTGCCTGCAACCATTCTTCATCTTCTTGGGAGAATGTGCCGACATCTTTGTTCATTACTTCGAATACACCGATGACTGCACCATTGCGGTTATGCATCGGAACACAAAGAATATTGTTGGTTCTGTATCCTGTCGTTTTATCAACTTCAGGGTCAAAACGTGGGTCTGAGTAAGCGTCTGGGATATTGATGGTTCTGCCTGTTCTGGCGCACAAACTGACAACGCTAGTTCCAGAAAGAGGTACTCTGATTGTTCGGTGACCATCCAGCCCTTGTGCTACTTGTGTCCACAACTCACCATGGTGTGAGTCGAGCACAAAAACGCTACATCTGTCACAGCGTAGCATGCTCGCTGTTTCTCTGGTAATAACTTCAAGCATTGACTCTAGCTTGCGCTCAGTTGCCATTGCTTTGACCACGCGGTAGAGTCCAGAAAGTGGACGAAGGCGGTCGATCTCTTGCTGTAAACTCAATACTTTGATTTCGCGCTCAATCAGTCCGATCTCGCGTTTGCTCAAGTCGGATTCAAGCTTGCGGAGTGAATCCTCGCGAGTTTTTGAATCAGTCACCAAGTCACCGTGACTACAACCATCATGATGGTCGTGACTGTGTTCATGTCCATTTCCACCATCAGCATGCTGATTGTCCGGATTTTCCCCTCGATTCGCGAGATCTACGGGTGTGGCTTTCTTGCCACCTTTGGCTTCACTCTTAGCCATGAAGAAGTTCCCCTAAAAGCAAACGGCGTATTCGGTCCCATTTATTTATACCCAGACAATTCTGATTTCACGGATGAAAACATAAAATCTAAGCCCAATTTCGGGAAATCCCTCAAGTGACTGAGTTTCATGACACCTGATTGGGTGAGGATTTTCAGCCATCTCGCCTCTTGACATGCCGACTCTCCGCTTTGTGGAGGGGCTTGAAATCACGCAAAAGACTGATGCGGCTCTGAATTCTCTTCTGAGTGTTCTCTTAAAAGCCTCTGTTCTAGGGCTTATTCGAGTATGAGGTCCTTACTTGTTTTGTATGTTTCACCAGCAAAGTACCTCCAGAAGAGGAGAAATCCCTTTCCGATGACTCGCTTCTTATCAACAAAACCCCATACATGGCTGTCCGCACTATTATTTCGGTTATCACCCATCATGAAAAGTTTGCCGGGCGGAACAAGAATCGGTTCTGATGAATCTTCGTAAGGTCTGATAATTTCGCCAACAGCGTTGCGTCCACCGATGTCAGCGAGAATTTTCAAATCATAATTTGGTGCTTCTTTAGTATAGTTTTCCGGCAAAAGCTGCCCATTTATTAGAACTCCCAGTCCTTTTCTCACTTCAACCTGATCGCCGGGTAGTCCAATCACTCGTTTGATATAGGCGGTGTCGATGGGTAGGAAGGGAAGTCCCGTAAGTCTTCCGAGTATATGCAAGGGATCGTATTTTATATCTATACCGCCTAGCTCGATTGGTGGCGGATAAAAAACGAGAATGTCTCCGCGCTCAATCGGTCTGCCGGACCAGCCCGAAACCTTCTCGACTAGCAGTCGATCATTTATTTGCAGGGTGGGTTCCATTGAGCTGGAAGGAATGAATCGAGCCTCTGCAAGAATTCCCCTTATAGCAATAAGCAGAACCAGAGTGACTACTACAATTTCCAAAACTTCCCGAATAAATCCTTTGGCACCTGTCTTGCCTTTGTCATCGCCTTTGGCTTCCGTTTTGGTTTCCGTTTTGGTTTCCGGAGCTGCAGGTTTCTGACCTGATGATGGTAGGGCAGCTGCTTCTTTATTTGGTTGTGTTGAACTACTCAAAGTCTCATTTTTCTGAGCTTCTTCAACAACCGTAATTTCAGTCTCCGGAATAATTTTCGGTTTTAACTCATCGCCAGGCACACTCGTAATCCTCAGTGCCCAGCATCTGGGTCACCAGATTGAAGATTAAGAGGATAAGGCGGTGGGTCAAGCTTTCTCCAGAAGACCAGAAACGCTCTACCAATTACTCGAGACTGGTCAAGAAAGCCCCAGACGTGGCTATCCTGACTGTTGTTGCGATTGTCACCCATCATAAAGAGTTGGTCTTTTCCAATAACTATGGCTTGACCTGCTTGATCGGCGCTCATCTGAGGGCGACCATCGTATGCAATACGCCCCGTCATACCAATGTCACCCATAGTTCGCAAATCGTAGTTAGGCTTTTCCTTTATATAGGGTTCTTCAAGCAGCTGTCCATTGATGTACACTCCAACCCCTTTAACGACACGGAGTGTATCGCCTGGAAGCCCCACAATTCTCTTGATGAATGCAGGTTCGTAAGGCAGAAATGGAAGACCAGTCAAGCGTCCCAATACTGAAAGGGGGTCGTTGCTCAGGTCTTTCTTGTTTGGCATTTCCGATGGAGGCGGATAGAACACGAGAATCTCGCCGCGTTGGTAGGGTCTTCTGAGGTGTCCGGAAATTTTTTCGACTAGAATACGGTCGTTAATTTGAAGTGTTGGCTCCATCGAACTCGACGGTATGTACCGGGCTTCTGCAAATGCCCAGCGAATTGCAATTAAGAGAACCAGTGTAACTACCACGAGTTCTACCAATTCGCGAATGAAGCCTATTGCAGAGTTTGGTGAGCCTGAACCCTTGCCGGGCTCGCTTGGAGCTGCCTCCTTCGGCGCACCAGAAATTCCTGGCTCGGTCTCGGTCGTGTTTCTGTTATCCAATTCTGCAGTCCTTCAAATCGAGAGCTCTAACGTGTATTTCTAACAGCAAATTTTAGCGGCAGCCAGCTACTTCAGCGGCACCTTCTTTTGATTTTGCCAACCCAGCCAGAACTTCCTTCATCGCGACACCGTACTGCTCTATTTCTGCAACAGTGTTCATTTCGGTAACAGCGACGAGCAGGCAGTTTTTGAGTTCTGGATGCGAGCGTACAGGGTTCACTCCACCTAGAATTCCCTTGCCTTTGAGGCCTTCAAGAACGGCTTCGACCGGTTGTTCTAGCTCAATGACGAATTCGTTGACAAACGGTGCGTCAAATTTGAATTTCACACCGGGAAGGCTTGTGAGCAATTCAGCAAGGCGATGCGCTCGAAGCATACTTATTTCAGAAAGGTCCTTCAATCCTGCAGGTCCCATCATGGTGAGGTAAACCAGCATGGTCAGCGCATTCAAGCTCTGGTTCGTGCAAATATTCGAAGTGGCCTTTGCGCGACGAATGTGTTGCTCACGGGTTTGCAATGTCAGAGTGAACGCTCTCTGTCCTCGCGAGTCAACGGTCATTCCGCACAAACGACCTGGAAGTTGACGCACATATTGATTTTTCGTAGCCATGAAACCGGCAGATGGACCGCCGTAAGAAAGACCGTTTCCGCATTGTTGTGCATCACCGACTACGATGTCTGCACCAAATGTTCCAGGAGCTTCAAGCAAGCCGAGAAGTATCGGATCTGCCACCACGACAAGGAGGGCTCCCGCATCATGCGCGGCTTTTGCCAGCTCATCTAGATCTTCCAGGCAACCGAAGAAGTTTGGATATTGAACGATGATGCATGCTGCGTCGGCCAAATTCAAATCGCTAGCTTTCAGGCAAGCACCTTTGGGGGAAACTGTTTCGGCTTGCATACCGCAAGTTTCCAAATAGGTTTTGGTTACCATCGCATATTCAGGATTGACGCTTGACGCGATTAGAGAACGCGAGCGATTAGTCAGTCGTGAAGACATGAGAGCGGCTTCTGCACAAGCGTTCGGACCATCGTACACTGAAGCATTCGCTACTTCCATGCCTGTTAGAAGGCATACTGCTGTCTGAAACTCGTATATCGCCTGTAGTGTGCCCTGGCTAACTTCAGGCTGGTATGGAGTATATGCTGTGGCGAACTCTGAGCGTGAAACCATGGAAGGAACCACTGATGGAACGTAGCGACGGTAGAATCCCGCTCCGAGAAATGAGGACTGCTGTGAGGTTGAGCAATTCTTTGCTGCGAGGCTCTTAATGTACTCACTGAGTTCGAGCTCGCTCAAACCGGAGCTAATATTGAGTTCTTTCAATCTGACTTCAGCTGGAATATGGCTTAGCAAGTCTTCCAGAGTTTTTGCTCCAATGCTTTTGAGCATTTGCTCTCTGTCTTCGCGTGTATGCGGCAAGTAAGGAAAATTCTCTTTCTCGTGCGTATTTTCTGACATTGCTAAGTTTTCACCTGCTGAATGATGTTGCTAAGGGATGGCGGCTCCATCCTTGAATAGTACAAATTTTAGTTCATACGCTTCTGCGCTACGCATCCGGGCGCCTTGGCAAAAATCTGATTAATTCGGCGTTTTGTCTCGCAATCTTTGCTGAGGTTGCTTTGATGGATTTCGGAAATAATTTATCATGTGAAGGTACGTTAGCTAGATTTTGCTTCCTTTCAGGCTCTTAGCTTAAATTCGCTTAAAAGGAAGCCGTCAGGGGTGATTGATGTCATTAAAACTGGTCGTAGGTCTGGGGAATCCTGAGCCTCGGTATGACATGACAAGGCATAACGTTGGTTTTATGTTCATTGATGAACTTGCTACCAAATACGGTGTCACTCTCGTAAGCTCAAAGAACATGCAAGCCCAGCTTGTAAAGTTTAAGAATGGCAATGATGATTTGATTTTAGCCAAACCAATGACTTACATGAATCTGTCGGGGCAGGCAGTTGCGGCAATCATGAATTTCTACAAAATTGAGCGGAAAAATCTCATCGTTGCGCACGATGAGGTTGCTTTGAATTTAGGTGTGATCAGGCTTGCACGCGGGGGCGGCTCAGCGGGCAACCATGGAATTGAGTCAATTATGGCTTGTCTGGGGTACCCTGATTTCAATCGACTTAGAATAGGCATAGGTCCTGACCCCGGCGGTGCTGTGCGTGCTCACTATGTTTTGTCCAAGTTTCCGCCGGCCGAAGCTGAACTACTCAATAAGGTCTTAGCTGTGAGCATGGAATCCTTTGAGGAATGGAAGAGCAATGGCATTCAGGACGCCATGAACAAGTTCAATGGTCGTGTCATTGGGGAGACTCTGAATCTGTGAGGAAACTCTCCAGGGTCAGTTGAAGGTCCGGAAGAAGAACAGGCTTAGGCAGGTATGCGTCCATGCCTGCCTCAATGCAGGTGTTCTCTGTACCGTAGGCGGTCATGCCGACTATGGGTGTTCGGTTTTGCTGCTTTTCCTGCTGGTAAATTCTGATTTTGCGCGTAGCTTCGTAGCCATCAAGCTTTGGCATCATTACGTCCATCAAAATCAGATCATATTTCTGTCTGCTGACCATGTCGAGGGCTTCGAGTCCATCGCTGGCGAAATGACAGGCGAAACCTAGCTTCTTCAGTTGTCTGATAGTAAGGAAGCGGAGATTGTCGTCGTCTTCGACAATCAGAATGATTGATGAGTTAATCATTGCTGCGCCTTTAGTTTACACGGAATAAAAAAGTAGAATATCGAGCCTTTGCCTTCGGTACTCTCCAATTTTATTCTACCGTTCATCAATTCAACGTATTGTTTTGAAATCGTTAAACCTAAACCCGTGCCCCCGTATTGGCGTTTGATCGAACCATCTGCCTGAATGAAAGATTCGAAAATGGTTTCTTGCTGTTGCAAGGGAATGCCTATACCGCTGTCTTCAACGGAAAATGAAAGTAGAACCAGGTTTGTTTCCTTTTGTTCGAGATTCACTAGTATTTTGATATAGCCTTCTTTTGTGAATTTGATGCCGTTGTTTGCAAGGTTGATCAGAACCTGGCGAATTTTCGCCTCATCTGCGTAAACCAGTTCGGGAATGGCGGGATCCACTGATATTAGGAACTCCACCCCTTTCTTTTTTGCGCCCGTATTCAAAAGGTCGTAAACTTCATCAAGTAGTTTTCTCACTGAAAATGGCACTTCGTCAATCACAACTTTGCCTGATTCCAATTTCGCAAAATCAAGAAGGTCATTTAATACCAGCAAGAGCTTTTTTGAAGACACGAAAAGCAGCTCTGATAATTCCTTTTGCTCTTCTGGCTCAGGGGAAAACGTTAGCAACTCAGCCATTCCAATCATGCTGCTGAGGGGGGTGCGAATTTCATGACTGATGTTAGCCATGAATTCTGACTTCAGTTGGTTTGCGCGAATGGCTGCATCTCTTGCCGCTTCTGCTGCGAGTTCAGCACGTTCTCTTTCTTTGATTTCCTCTTGAAGGGTGGCATTGGCTTCCTCCAATTCCTTTGGGCTTCTTAGCGCAAGAGCCTTAGGAATGAGAGGGAAAAGTAAGGCTGCTGTCGCCATGGAAATTATCGCCGTCCACAAATCCAGCAGTGCCTCTATCCAATACACAGGTTGGTAAAGAGTCCACACTTTTACTAGATGGGTCATTCCACACGCAAGAATAAATGCGGCAAATAGTTTGAACATATGCGGGTAAGGAAGATCTTTGCGCTTACCGACAAAATGTCGCAGTGCCAGTGGAATGAGAAAATATGCCAGGGCAATGCCAATGTTGCCTAAAATGAAAACGAAAAGTAGGGGACCATCCCAACGTAAGCAATAGCCGTGGGGCATGAAACCATTGGTGGTGGCATTCCAGAGTTCAAACATGAGTTTTTCTCTAATAGACTATTGCGAATCTTCAATTTTTTCTGCACGTGCATCTAACTGATCTGCTTGTTTTGCATCACCTTTCAGGCGCTGATTTATAGCGAGGTTTCGCAGCACCGCTGCCACACCCATGTCGTTTGACCCCAGCTGTTTTTCGCGAATTTCTAAGGCCCGTTTGAAGAGGGGTTCAGCTTCGCCGTACTTTCCGCTGTCGCGTAGCGATTTTGCTAAGTTGTTCAAATCAGTAGCAAGCGAAAGAGGATTTTGGTCAGGACTGCTTTCTCTCATCGAAACTATTTGCTTGAAGTTATCGATCGCAGTTGAACCTTTGCCCTGTTGTTTGTCTAGAATTGCAATATTTGCAAGAGAATCAGCTGCCTGTTTGCTATTTGCTCCAAAACTTGCCTTGTTCATATCGAATGACTGTTGGAATAGGCTGGATGCTTTGTCGAAATTCGCATCTTCCTGATACTGTTGCCCGAGATTATCCATTGCGATCGCGATTTTAGGATCTCCTGCAGGCAGCGATGATTTGCCGCAATCAAGGGCACGTTCAAGTAAACCCTCTGCTTTACTGGCGTCTCCCGCCATGTTGTACAAAACTGCAAGGTCCGAAAGAGGTGCCATTAATTTGTCTGATTTTTCGCCATACACTTTTTCGATGCGGGGAATCAAAGCTTCGGTGACAGTTTTGGCTTCATCAAAATTACTTTCTTCTTGCAAGACTTTCGATAAGTTGCTCAGCGCGATTATCAATCCCTTTTCCTCGACAGGCTCTGCTTTTTCGAGCGCAGATACGGCGCCTCGAGCATATTGTTCAGCATCCTCATATTTGTGTTGTTCACGCAGAATGGCACAAAGACTGGTCATAGCAGCCGCAACGGGCTGACTGTTGACTCCAAACTTCTTTGTGAACGTGTCAAGCGCTTCCTGGTATAGCGGGAGCGCTTCGTTGACCTTTCCGTGTTTGCGAAGAAAATTAGCGAGGTTGTCAGCTGCCACCGCAGTTGATGCTGATTCCTTTCCAGGATTTTTGCTCTGCTCTTCATATGCTTGACGCAGAAGTTGCTCAGCCTCGTTGTCCGCGCCCTTTAATTCAAGAACCGCGGCAAGTTTTGTCTGAACTACACCAAGCTCGGACTTGTTTGAATTTTGTTCTGTTGTTCTTAATGACAACGCCCTTCGCAGTAATGTCTCTGCCTCTGCAATCTTCTTTTGCTTCATCTCAAAGTCTGCGTAGTTCAAAATAATCGGCACAAGTTCCGCGCTATCTTTTCCTTTTGCGCTTTCCTTGGTTTCAAGAGCGCTGCGGTAGTACTTTTCTGCGTCATCAAATCGCTTTTGTGCCTCGGCGATGAGCGCAAGACCGTTGTAACAGCTACCTATGGCCGTTTCCTGTCCAGTCAGTCCTTTTGACATATCAAGAGCCCTGCTGAAGAGAGCATTTGCTTCGTCGAACTTTCGCTCTTTGTAAGCTTTTTCAGCCGAGACGATTACCGAACTGACCGTTTCCGTCTGCGGGGAATTTTCTTGAGAAAGCGCAACAGGACCAAGCAGTAAAGTGGACAACAGTGCTATTTGCAGACAGAAACCTTTTTGCATTTTCGTTCTCTTATATAGACCGCAAAATTATAGCGTGATTTCAAAACCTGTATGACTTGAACCACAAGGTTTGTAAGATGGTATTCTATACGATGACATCATGGAGACAGTTTCCGACATGAATTTGCGACTGTTGTTAGTCTCAGTTTTTTGCTTAAGCAGTCAATGTTCGGCTTTGGCAAGTGACACTGCTTTTAGTGGCACGGCGTCCTGGTATGGGAAACCTTTTCACGGACGCAAGACAGCTTCTGGCGAAATTTTCGACATGAACAAACACAGCGCGGCTCACAAAACCCTGAAGCTCATTACTAAAGTGATGGTTGAGAATCCTAAAACAGGAAAGTCTGCCGTAGTTCGCGTTAATGATAGAGGTCCATACGTAAAGACCAGGGTTATGGATCTCTCAAGGAAAGCCGCCGACGATCTCGGGTATCTCTCACATGGAACTGCATATCTGGATTTCACTGTCTTGGGTGCTGGAGCTGCTGGAGCTTCGGCTAGTTCCTCGAAAGTGGATAAAGCAGAACCAGCGACTAAAACAGATGCGAACAGCAGCTCGAAGCCTAATGGAGCTGAAGAGTCAGGGTCTGATGCATCAAGCCTGAAAAGTTCGAGCAAACATGAATCGAAGACAGAGACGAAATCGAGCAAGAAAAGCAAAGCTGAAAGCAAGAACCGTGTGAAAACGGAGAAACATTCGGTCGGAAAACACAAAGCAGAAAACAAATCTGAAAACGCTAATGAATCGTCAGTGAAGTCAGACTCAGCTCAGTAGTCGTCAGTGCAGGCAGCTTTCATTTCTTGCAGGTGGGAGTTAGCTCAAACTTTATTCGTGTTGGGTCTGGTATCTGACTGGAAATAGTCTGTTTCGATTCATATAAATCAAGAATCCCAGCAAAGGTGTTCCCACAGCAATACCGAGTGCTGCGGCTACTATTGCGGCAATGATCCAATTCAATTCTGATCTCACCGCTAGCATTGGGCGCGCGACTTCTTCCATGGGACCTTTCAAAGCAACAATCGGGGGGCGGAGTTTAGCGATTGTTACTTGCATCGAAGCTAAGTCGGCTCTGACTCCGTCGATTCTTCGGCGCATATTGTTCAACTTTTCTTGCATTGCGCCGAGATTCTTATCGACGCTTGCGCTATCGCTCTGCAGGGTGACCATCGCTGGATGCAGTTCAGAAATTGGCTTTTGTAATTCTGCAACTCTTTCTTGCAATGCGACCACTTTCAACTGTAATTCTTCCAGTGGGCGAAAGGCTCGCTTAATAGGATGAATACCTTTTATAGGTTTCATTTCTTGCAACGAATCCAATTCGCTCTGAGTTGCATTTGGTTTGCCTTGAGACATGGCTTTCTGAACAATCGTTGATTTCTCACCCTTATTGGCTTTTTCTGTGGCTTTATCCGTATCTGCTAACGATGAGCTGACTGTCAGAGTAAGCGCACACAACAATGTCACAGTGCTGGTAAATGCTTTCATGGTGATCCTTCGAGCGCAAATGGGGCACTTGTTCACTGGCGCTCAGGCAGCTGGAAAGTTCCTTAGCTCATGCGTGCTTTTGCTGACATAGAATTCCTCAAATAGGCTGCAATGGAACTAAGCCGAAGCATTGCAGTCCCTTAGTCATTCAAATTTTTACGCGAGTTGCCTTTTTATTGTGCGACGGAGGAGATGAAAAAATGGGAAATAAGGATGATTTCAAAAAGGAATCGAATTGCAATAAGGAGTCAATGTCTTCTGGAAAAGAAGAAAATGAAAAAATTAGCAAGGAATGCTGTGCAGAGCAGTTGCTAGCTGCAAAAGATTCTACTGGTATGACTTTGGAAAAAGCAACGGAAATACTTGCTGACGAGAGTTCTGATGATGATGCCAAAGCAGCAGCCGATGAAGTTTTAGCGACCGCTGACGAAAGCGGCTTGGATATGGAAAGCGCTGAGAAGGTGCTTGCAGAGTCATGCGGTAATAGTCCTCAAGCATCCAGTGGAGTCAAAAAAGAAGAAGCTGGAAAAATTGAGAGCGATAAGGGACCAGGAGCTGACGAAGAGTCCTTCAATGAAGCTTCTATTGGGTCCGAGAACGATGAATTTGGTCGACGAGAAGAATAGTGGAGGAACAATGAGTATAGTTGATTTTATTAATTCTCTGGTATCACCAAACAATGTAGAAGAGGCAGCTCCGAATAATGCGGTAGAGCTTCTGAAGCATGACCATAGGGTCGTGGAATCATTGTTTTCCAAGTTCGAAGAGTCCGATGGTACAGCTGACAAGCGCAAGCTAATTAAGACAATTATTGATGAGCTGACAGTACATGCGAAGGTCGAAGAAAAAGTTGTTTACCCTGTTCTAGATAAGGTAGAACATGAGATGGCCGGAGAGGCCATTCAGGAACACCATGTAGTTAAGTTTCTTCTTCGCGAATTGAAGAACACCACGCGAATAACTGATGAAATTGAGGCGAAGGTTAAAGTACTCAAGGAAATCGTACAACATCACGTGAAAGAAGAGGAAGGCGAAATGCTGCCTCAACTTGAGAAATCGGATGCTGATTTGAACAAAATGGCAGAAGACATAAAGGCTATGAAAAAACAACTCAAAGCCCGTGCTAAAAGCAGCAAAAAGGTACGAAGTACCAAAACTAGTTCAGCTGCCATGCGTGGACGAAAAAAGCTTACGCGTAAAGCTAGCTAACACTTCATCAGTCAAATACAAAAAGGAGAAAGTATGTCAGACAAAAAGGATCAATCTTGCAAATTGAACCCAGCTACTGAGGCTGAGCACAAAACTTGCTCCGAGGAAAAAGCCATGAAGCACAACGCTAATTCCTCAAGCCCGAAAGAAGTTAAAGAGCAGGGTATGAATAAAAAGAAAAGTGGAAAGGTCTTCGATAAACCCTCTGATTACGTTGTCGATGCAGATGATAACAAGCAAGAGGATGCTGGCTCGGATAAATTTGGTACGAGAGGCGCCTAATTAAATACTGCATAGTGGAGAGTGAAGCACCAGTGACGGTGCTTCACTTTTGTTTATCACAAAGGATTTTTGAAACAACTGTCTTTCGGGTTCCTGCTCTTCTTCTAGTGGAAAACCCCAGTGTTTTTCTTTTCGTCAGTTGAGCGTTGGTATACTTTAGCCCAATGGATCAATTTTACTTCCCTCGAAGCTGTGCGGCGTCACAGCATCGTTTTTTTGCTGAGGATAATTTATGAATTTCAAAGACAGAGAGGACTATGAACGTTGGTGTCGCTATGGTCATGAACGTGGTTGGTTTGACAAAACCAAAGATGAAGTAGCTTCCTGGTTCGGCGATGAAGATGCCGAGCGTCGCCGCAATATCGATAAAGCTGATCATGAAAGGCAAGATCGTTACAGCAATTATGCTGAGGGCTACGGTGCATCACAATATCCCGCGCGTTACGGAAGCCAGGTAGGCTCATCATCGTATCGATATTTTGAATCGCCCTGGAGAGAAAGTGAGCCTTCTTGGCATAGAAGAACTAATGAACGTAGCAGCAACAATTATCGCGGTTCTCTGACCGACCGATATGGTTCGAGATATGACGATGAAAGCTATTACCCAGGAAACTGGGGTGGCGAGCCACGGGGCAGAGACAGTGAATTCGTTAATGCCGCTGGTGGGTCTTTGACCAGTAGCTACAATGACCGCTTGCAACGATATGAACGTGGCAAGAAAGGTCCGCGTAACTATAAGCGTAGTGACGATCGTATTTCAGATGATATCCATGAACGTATTGATCGTCACCTGGATATCGACGCAAGAGAAGTATTGATTGAAGTTAAAGATGGCGATGTCACTCTGAAAGGCATGGTTTCAGATCGCGCTGATAAACGATTGATTGAAGAAATTGCAGAGGACGTTTTTGGAGTAAAGAATGTTCAGAACCTTCTTCGCATCAACCCCGACGTGTTTGGAGAGGCAAGGCTTGGTAGTACGAGCTCAGTCTTGAGTTCAAGTACGAGCAAGTTAGGCTAGGTCAGAGGAAATGAAGGCAGAGGCAAGTGCTTCTGCCTTCTAGTTTTACATAGGAGTGATTGTAATGAAAGGCAAACTTTTGCTTAGTTCTTTGATGGTGCTTTCTTTTACAGCACCTGTATTTGCAACACAGTTAAGCGCTGCAGATAAGGATTTCATGGCTCTGGCAGCACGTGCAGGAAAACTAGAGGTTGAACTTGGAAATCTAGCTGAGGCTAAAGCGGAAAAAGCAAGTGTCAAAAATTTTGCTAAGGAAATGATCAACGATCATACTAAGGCTTCAAATGAATTAAAAGCGCTGGCCAGCAAAAAGTCTGAGGCTTTGCCAGCTGACCTTGTTTCAGACCAGAAAGAGTTAGAAACTAAGCTCTCAGGATTAAGTGGAAAGGAATTTGATAAGACTTATATGGACCATATGGTCAAAGATCACGAAAAGGTTGTTCAGGCATTCCGCGATCGCTGCAATAAGTCTGGTGGCGACGCTGACTTAACGTCATGGGCGAAGAAGACGCTCCCAACCCTTGAGCATCATTTGCAGATGGCGAAGGACGTGGATAAAGTCGCTGCAAAATAATAGTCTTGCGTTATATACAAAGAGAAGGAGCTGAGTCATATGCCTCAGCTTCTTCTCTTTTGGGGTTCGTTTTGTTCTGAAAACTTTGCTTGCTAGCTTTAGATGTTTGAGGCCATCTTCACTTTCGCTTGGCGGCTCCAGATTTTGATCTTTCTGCAGTTGTCAATGAAAGTATTTACTGTGTCTGCTCCATTTAGTTGAATGATTCCTTCATCGTTAGCGGGCACGCCTGCTTTTGCAAGTAGTGTTAGGGCCGCTTCGTTATAACCGATTACTTTTAGATGCGCGAAGGCATCGGACACAAAGTCTTTTGCAGTTGATTCACTAGCTAGTTTCGCGGCGCCATCGTTGGACATAAGTAATGCAACAGAGTCGAAGAGAACAGATGGACCACCATTTATTTTGAAGTCTGCTCCAATGTGGACGCCATCGCTGGTGGTGACCCCACTGATAGTTGGTGCGATTACAGCAACGTCAGCACCTTCTTTTTCCGCTGCTGCTTTCAAAGAATTGAATTGCTTACTATCTATACCATCTGAGACAAAAATACCGAGCTTTCTATCCTTGAATGAGCTAGGTCCATTTTTCAAAATGCTCAAAGCTGGAGATTGAGGCAAATCCATTTTTGTTGGTCTTGCAGCCTTAGCCGCTTCTGGCAGTTGCTTCAGTCCTAACCCGTCTGCGACCTTACGTGCCAGTCCAGTATCAATATTTTCAAGGTGGCTGACTATTCTCACGCGGATATTGGGATTCTCGACACGCGAGAGTTCGAAAACAAGAGCATCTGCTATGTGGTCTTGTTCAACTGGCGTCTGGCTGATATAAAATTGCCTGGCTTGGCTGTAGTGATCAGCAAAAGTTTCTGAACGACTCCTTTGTTTTGTGCCTGAAACTTCTTCGGGAAATGACTTAAATCCATTTTCTGAGTTCTCGCGCGGGCCACCCCAGGAATTCGGTTCGTAATTAATTCTGCCTTTTGGATTAGTCATTGCCATATGCCCATCTTGTTGGAAGTTGAAGACGGGACATTTTGGTGCATTTATAGGCAAATGCGTAAAGTTCGGTGAGCCCAATCTCTTCAGTTGAGTATCGAGATACGAAAAGTTTCTCAATTGCAAAAGAGGGTCATCAGTGAAATCTATACCCGGTACTATATTTTGAGTACAGAACGCTGCTTGTTCAGTTTCAGCGAAGAAATTATCCACTGTTCTGTTCAGAACGAGACGACCAACTTTCTGTATAGGAATTAGCTCTTCTGGAATTATCTTGGTTGCATCAAGAACATCAAAATCGAATCTTTTGGCAAAGTCTTCATCGAATAATTGCATTCCCAGTTCCCACTCGGGATAATGACCTTCTTGAATTGCATTCCACATGTCTCGTCTATGAAAGTCAGGATCTGCGCCATTTATTTTAACTGCTTCATTCCACAATACTGATTGCATTCCTTGCTTTGGCTTCCAGTGAAATTTTACGAAGGTGCTCTTTCCGTTTGCGTTAACCAGCCGGAATGTATGCACTCCAAAACCTTCCATAAAGCGAAATGATCTTGGTATGGCACGATCGGACATGACCCACATAATCATGTTCATTGATTCAGGTGTCAACGAAATAAAATCCCAAAAATTGTCGTGTGCAGTTTGAGCTTGAGGAAATCCTCTGTCTGGCTCTTGTTTGGCTGCATGAACAAGGTCAGGGAATTTCATGCCGTCTTGAATGAAGAATACGGGAATGTTATTGCCAACGAGATCCCAATTGCCTTCCTTTGTGTAAAACTTAACTGCAAAACCTCGAACATCTCTTGCCAGGTCGACCGATCCCTTATTTCCTGCGACAGTGGAGAACCTTACGAATACAGGCGTCTTTTCTCCAGCTCGTTTAAAAATATCTGCTTTAGTGAGGTCTGAAAGTGATTTGTAAGTCTCGAAAAATCCGTGTACTCCGAAGCCACGTGCATGGACAACTCGCTCTGGAATTCTTTCATGATCGAAGTGAAAAAGCTTTTCACGGCCGACAAAATCTTCAAGTATCGTAGGTCCGCGAGAGCCGGCTTTCAGTGAGTTTTGATCATCAGAAACAGTCGTACCTTGTTGTGTCGTTAAGCTTGGAAGATCAGCTCCGGATGTTTGATGCAATTCGCCACCACTGCCGGTGCTGCCAGCAGCAGTACCTTGTTTATCGGTGCCTTTGGCAGGAATATTTCCAGAGACACTCTCTGTCGCTGCGTATATTAATTGAGCGGATTGTAAGCACATTACTAAACTGACTGCAATTCCTATATGGACAGAGTTTGTTTGCTTCATGAGACCTCCATGACCTAGAAAAAATATCTGAGCGGTTCAGCATAAATCATGTGAGAGCCTTCTTTTTTCGATGCTAGGTCTAACGCTAGCGATAATAAGGAAATCCACAACGACTTTCGTCGTTGTGAAGTGGTGGCGCATAACATCGTCAGCGCCTGCCTTTTGGGAATAGCTTACATGCTCGGAACGAAATTCACTCAGCTCAGTCTTCAGATCAAACATAATTGGAGAATATAGCTGTGACTACGTCGATTGGAAAGAAACTCAGATTCCGCTCACGTCAATGCGATAGGCATATCGGGATGATTCCTGTAATTACGGGTATTGCTTCATTCTGGTTGCTGTCGGGCATTGCTTTGATGGAAGCCGGAATTATTGCACGACATTCTGCTTCGACTGCAGCTCTTGTATTGCTTTTCCTTTGCACAATTGGATTCGTACTGCTTTTCAAATGCTTTAAGTGGATCAAGGAGAAAGATGAACATTATGTGCTTTCGCTAGATGGGGATTTATTGAGCCTGGCGGCTTACGACGAGCTTGAGCGGGCGCGAAGTATTCAACAAGTTCTCTTGACTGACGTTAAGACAGCCGACTATTACGAGTTGCCAGAGTCAAGAAATCTACTTTTGCATGGCAAAAAGGACGACGTGCGAATTCCGCTCTGGTCATTTAGAAGCGACGTTGCCAAGAAAATTATTGACTACGTCCAATCCCATGGTGTCACAGTCGTCGGCGTTACAAATGATTTTGTGATTTAGGATCGTGCAAGGAGTACTTGTACCTCTTCATCGGTGGTCTGCGAAAAGTCTTCATACCATTCCCCGACGGAACTAAAATATGGTGGGCGAAGCGGACAAACAAGCATGGATACTTGCTTGCGCAGTTCTTCGCAAATATCGGGAGCCCCAACTGGAACTGCGACAATCAAGCGGTTTGGGGCAGTTTGTCTCAGGGCAGTGATTGCTGCTTTCATCGAAGCGCCTGTGGCTAATCCGTCATCAACTAAAACTACTGTTTGCTCTTTAAGTAACGGTTGCTTTTGGGAAGTACCATAGAGTTGATTTCGTCTTTCAAGTTCTGCTATTTCTTCCGTTTTTACTCGTTCGATCTCAGAGGCTGATATGTGTAATTCGGAAATCAGTGCTTCGTTCAAAATTGTTATGCCACCGCTGGCAATGGCACCCATCGCCAACTCGCGATGGCCGGGTACTCCCAACTTTCTCACAAGAAATATATTCAGAGGAAGCTTGAGCGTTTTAGCTATTTCGTAAGCTACCGGCACTCCTCCACGCGGAAGTGCCAAAACGATAGCATCCGCTGTGTTTTGCAGGAACTGCAGTCCTTCTGTGAGCTTTTGTCCAGCTTCGGATCTGTTCTTATACATTCTGATGTTCCGATATCTTATATATTAATTCTAGCGCCAGATTTTGTTCGCTGCATTCTTTACAGAGCTAGGAGCGGAACAGATATGTCACTCTTTCGTCTCAGCTCTGTCGAGTATTTTTATCGGAGGACCGTTTAAATGCCACGTGGTGATAAAGACAAATATACGGAAAAGCAAAAGCGGCAAGCCGAGCACATTGAAGAAAGCTATGAAGAAAAGGGAGTAAGTGAAGGCGAAGCCGAAAAACGTGCTTGGGCTACAGTCAATAAACAAAGTGGTGGTGGCGAAAAAGAAGGAGGAAGTGGTACTGAAAAATCCGAAGGGGAAAAGAAAAAATCGCGTAAATCCAGTGGCAGAAATGCTGCGGAAACGAGAAAGACCGGGCGTAGAAGAGCTCCCACTGCAGATGAGAACAAAGATGAAGATTCAGCTAGCGAAGGCGAATCAAAGCATAAACGGGCACCTCGCAAGAAATCCACTAGCAAGAAGTCTAGTTCCAAATCAAAATCCGGCAGCACTAAGTCGGGAACGGCAAAAAAGACAACAAAAAATTCTGGACGTACAAGAACTAAATCGGGCACAGCTAAGAAGGGAACTCGAAAATCCACAAGTACCAGAAAAACTGCCGCAAAAAAATCATCGGGTGCGAAATCTGCCTCGAGCCGCGGCACCAAAACGTCCGGTAGCAGTCGCAAATCCACATCTTCTAAACCGGGACCGAAGAAATCAACCAGATCGAAATCTTCGTCTCCGAAGAGAGTCACTGGAGCAACAAAAAGCAAATCAACCAGCGCAAAGATAGGTGTTCACAAAGCGAGCACTGCCAAGAAAACTACACGTAAAGCGTCCACGCCCAAAAAAGGACGCCAGACTACTAGTACAGCAAAGAAGAAAAAGGGACGCTAAATGTTATTTGCTGTTCCTCCATGCCAATTTTGGAATCTGGTGCAACCTTTTCTCCATGGCAGAGTCACATTTGACAGTTAGCTTCGGAGCTGGAGGATTGCATGCCAAAGACAAAGAAAAAAAGCAATGAAATGATGACTGCTGTTGAAGACGGAAAACTTACGGTGCTGATAGAAACCCCCAGAAACAGCAGAAATAAGTATAAGTACGACTCGAAATCAAGAAAATTACAATTCGAAGCTACTTTGAAAGGTGGACTAACATATCCATTTGACTTTGGCTTTGTGCCCGATACGCTTGCAGAGGATGGTGATCCGCTTGACGTTATCATTTTTATGGACCAATTTTGTGCTCCCGGATGCACAATTGAAGTAAGGCTGATTGGAGTCCTCGAGGCTGTGCAAACGGAGCCTAATCGAAGCATTCGAAATGACAGACTTCTTGCAGTACATGCACACTCTGTGTTTTTTGCTAACTTCAAGGATTGGTCAGAGCTTCCAAGCAACGTTTGCGAAGACATATCGTTATTTTTCAAGTTCAGCAATATGACAAAGGGTCGTGAGTTCAAAGTACTCGGCTGGAGAGGACCCAAAGAAGCGGAGAGTCTTTTAAGAAAAGCTCAAAAGAAGTTTTGCAAGAAGCAAGTAACTTGACTTAACTCGCTCAGACTTGTCAATTTTAGAATTTGTAAAACAGGTGAAAAGCTCGCCTTTGCTGCTTTGTTGGAACAAAGCCCAAAATCTTGAGTCTCAGTTCTGTCGGCAAATAGGTTAGTGAAAGATGTCCACGGTCATATTTCAAAGTAAACTTGAGAAGACAGTTCACAAGGAGGATGAGGCTCCAATTCCCCTCTGGAGAAGTCTCATCGCAGAGCTGGTGGGTACCCTGGTCTTGACTCTGTCAGCGGTGCTACCGTCCGTGCTATACAGTCAGTCATTGTTATCACATTTTGAGGCTATTTGCGGAACTCCGCTGGTTGTTGGAGCTTTGATCTTAGCCGTCGGAAATACGTCCGGTGCTCACTTTAACCCGGCTGTTACCTATTCCTTTGCCATCAGAAGAGCATTTCCTGTTTGGAAAGTTTTTCCTTACGTGGCTGCACAATTTACAGGGGCAATAATTGCTTCATTGTTTGTTTTCTTACTGAGTGGTCAATCCGACCTGGTTTCGCGTCACGATTCGTTTCTTGAGTGGCAACGATTCTTTGCTGAATCGTTGGCATCTTGTGTACTCCTTTTAGTTATTTTGGGAACTGCTAACAAGCATAAAGTTACTGGAAGTAACGCTGCTATAGCTGTTGCATTTGCAATTCTTGTAGGACACATCATTGCTGAGCCAATTAGTGGTGCGGGAATGAACCCTGCCAGAACTTTGGGTCCAGCGATATTAGCAGGCAATTACACTGATTGGTGGATTTACCTGTTTGCTCCTTTGTTTGGAGCAAGCATTGCCGTAATAGTCATTTCAATTCTGCAGGGTAGTTGCAATCATGACGAACGGGAATCAGCAGAAGGGAGAGATGCACACTAATATCGCACCGCTTATGGTGCCTATGATTCAAAGATCCTGTTCATATAAGAAAGGAGGAGCCATGGAAGTCCCAGAAGAAGTACCCGATTCTGTATCTTATGCAGTTCTTCTCGACGTCCTGTATCCGCGTTGCAGATATACGTCTGGAGAGCGAATGAAGTACATATCTGAGCTTATATGTGACCTCAGGATACTGCTTGAACTCGCCAAGCAGGTCGAATGGAGTAAAAAACTTGGTTGTGAATAATATATGCACCATATTTGATATCACGCATTCCCTTGGTTACCAAAATGTGTTTGACAAGGGTTTGTGAACGGGCTAAATAAGTAGCTTTCTGAGCAGCGTCTCATGGACATCAATTTCGATACTGGTCAGTTTCTCATGATGCGCGAATGAGGCGGTTCTTCGCTGAAAAGATGCTAAGTCAAGTGGACTTTTTCATTAGACTATTTGGGTCAGATGAAAACCAAAATAAAGGAAAGATAATTGCAAATGTGGCTAACTGACAACGGCAAAGCCTGAAAAACCGCTGGACAAAAGCTCTTTCGAGCGTTACGCTTTGTATCGCAAATAAGCTCTTTCAATAAAAGAGATTTTGCCACGCTGCAATAATTTTGTTTGATCAAGATCAGTCCGCATTTAGTAGATATCGTTTATGTCAAGGGGTCATATGGCTGCTATCAAAATTTTGAGCGCATGTCTGAAGCCTCGACCTATTCAAACGATGAATGCGAATGTTGGAATGAGCCATTCGCATTGCCAAATTTTGGAAATCTCAAGCAGAGGTTAGTTCATGTTAGTTGACAGGCTATTAAGCGACAGGGAGGGAAGCGCGGCGCGCAATTTCATCCTTTCCGCAATTTTCTGGTCCATTTTAGGAATGGGAGCCGGAATGCTTGCCGGACTCGAGTTCTCTTTCCCAGACCTGGTCCACAATGTGCCCCAGCTCTCGATGCCCCATTTACGTATGTGGCACGTGAACACGGTGGCCATAGGTTGGCTGTCGATGGGTTATGTAGGTTCAATGTTCTACATGATTCCATCACTCACCAAATCAAAGCTCTGGAGTGAACGCCTCGGCAACTTCACCATGTGGGCGTGGAATTTGTTGATGGTCGGTGCGATGTGCACGCTGTTGAACGGGTTCACGGAAGGTCGTGAGTACGCAGAGTTAGGTGCCATTCTCGACTGTCTCGTAGTGGTGGCACTAATTTGTACGGCGCTCAATCTATATATGACCGTCGTAAATCGCAAAATCAAAAAGCTCTATGTGTCGCTCTGGTATTTTCTCGGAGCGCTTTTTTGGTTTCCTCTGGTCTACATCATCGGGCAGAGAACCTTCGTTGCTCTCCCAGGTTTGAACGATGCCATCATCGGATGGTTCTACGGACACAACATTCTCGGTATGTGGTTCACGACAGTGGGCGTAGGCATGATGTACTACCTGCTACCACGTATCACTCAGAACCCACTCTACAGCCACGGACTCTCCATGTTGGGATTCTGGGGCATCGCTCTCTTCTACGCGCCTACCGGCACACACCACATCACCCAGTCTCCTGTACCTGAGTGGTTGAAAGCTATCGCGATCATCTCGTCAGTATTTTTGCTCGTACCAGTTATGACCGTTCTTACGAACTTCTTCATGACCATGAAAGGCAAATGGCAGATGTGCGTGACTGACATCCCACTGCGCTTTGTGCTCACATCAAACATCTTCTATTTGATTACTTGTACGCAAGGTCCTTTCCAAGCAACTCGTTGGGTTAACTGGTACCTCCACTTCACACAATGGGTGGTCGGACATGCTCACCTTGCACTTCTTGGAACCTTCTCATTCATCACAGTCGCATCTATATATTATGGATTGCCCAGGCTCACCGGAAGAGAATGGCATAGTCAGGGACTTATCCGGGCACATTGGTGGCTCAAGACCGCAGGCTTTGGACTCATGATGTCTTCATTGACTGTGGCAGGTCTGATTCAATCAGCTGGCTGGCACCACGCCATTCCAGTGGATCTGTGGGGAACCGAACTGAAGCCTTACTGGATTCTTCGTTCCATCAGCGGAATCATGATCGTTCTGGGTCAAGTCCTATTCGGCTATAACGCTTGGAAGACACTTTACTCCAAGTCGTCAGCTACAGCTCAGAAGGCTAAAGTTCAGGAGGTAAAGGCTTAAAATGAACGGTTACCGCCTAGGCGCCACTGGTATCATCATCACCTTCTTCGCCATTATTACGGCGACGGTGCTACTGCCGATGGTGCTCTTCAATCCGAAGCTTACGTCATCTGCTAATGCTTATAAAGAGACTCCATTTGCCAAGGTCGCAGACCCCGAGCGTGGTCGCCAGGTCTACGTACGTGAGGGTTGTTTCTACTGCCATACGCAGTTCACTCGCTTGCAAGACCGCGGTTATGGTCCACTCGTTAAGGCTGGTGACTATGTTAACGAAACTCCTCACCAATTAGGAACTGCTCGTACTGGTCCTGACTTGACCAACGAAGGTCTTCGCATGGCTTCCGAGTGGCAGAAGGCTCACCTGGTGCAGCCACGTGCTGTGAAGCCAGGTTCCATCATGCCAAGTTTCAGCTTCCTTTCTGATCGCGACATGAACGACCTGGTTGCTTACCTGCAATCACTCGGCAACAACCGTAAGGTCACAACCTACGTTCAAGCTCCAGAAGAATACGATGCGTTTCTGGCAAGAAAGAAAGTTGATACTGAAGCTGATGCTGCTGCCAATGCTGGTCGTGGTATCTACACGCAAAACTGCGCAGTATGCCATGGTTTGGAAGGTCGCGGAAATGGTCCTAACTCCATTACCCTCGAGAAGAAACCAGCTAACTTCACCAGAGACTTCTTCAAGCAATATCCTGATACCTTTTGGTTCTACAGAATCAGAGAAGGTGTAGCCGGTACTCGCATGCCACACTTTGGCGAAATTCTCTCTGAAGAACAAATGTGGTACCTAGTCGCTTACCTGAAGACATTGCAGAAAGACCACGAAGAGACAGTCAATAATATTGACCAGCTTAACAAGGTCGAACCAACCAGGCTGCCACGTTTGTCTAACCAGGTTTATGAACCGAAGAGCGGTTCTGCTGAGTCTGCACCTGAACCAGGTGAGTCTGTTGTGGAATCCACTTATTGGGAAGACAACAGCGATGGCACGAAGAACCCGGACAATAGTTCTACCATCACAAATCCACCAGCAAGCTTGACTAAGGGCTTGGGTGCGCCGGCTCCTGTCGTGCACACCGATGCACCAGCACCAGCAGGAGGGCATTAATCATGTGTCCAAATTGCCTACTAAACCAGGCTGGTTTGCAGCCAGGCGTGTACGTAGCCTACGGTGTTTGCATGTTGTTCTTTTTGATCGCGATCGCAGCAATGTGGTGGGCTTTCAGAAACGGCGAGTTTGAAGATATGGAATCTTCGAAATTCGATATGCTTGACGACGGAGAGGAAGTTGGTCTTTCATCCATCGCCAAAGCCCGTATAGATGTAGTTCGCGCCAAAGCCCAAGCTGAGTAAATAAGGAGATATTGTCGTGGCTGACGAAGTAAAAGCTACTCCAAAGCCAGCAGCACCGAACTCGGTGGTGCCTGAAGAGCACTATGAAGAAGTTGCTGAGTATCGTGTTGGCGAAGGACCGCCCCCACTCTCACTCATCGTTATCTTCTTCTTGATTGTGACGTGGGCTCTGACCTCTTGGGTCCCCTTCTTTGGATATTAATGAGGACTGAAGGCAATTCGAATGAAACTCACTAAAACTCTTCCCCTAATTCCAGTAGTCTTTGCTCTCGCATCTTGCGGGCAGACAGAGACGAAGGTGGCTCTGACAGACCCTCTGATCAGCGTCAATCAAACTCTGGCTCCAACTGACACCATTGTCTATCCTGACGACAGACCGTCTATTCCAGATGGTAAGGTGGTCTGGGAGAAGCAGAATTGTGCTTCCTGCCATGGCGCAGATGGTGGCACTAAGCCTGAAGGCGCTAAAGCTGCAGTAAACGATCATCGCTATATGGCGATGGTCAAACCAGTTGATCTGTACAAGGCGCTTACTTACGGAAAGCTTGACCAGCATCATATGCAAGGCAAGATCAGCCCGAAAGACACATGGAACCTCGTATTCTATGCTCGTTCGCTGGGCTGCCCTCCGCTGACTCAAGGCGAAATTGACGAAGTTAATGCTGTATTTGGTTCTAATTGCGCTGTGTGCCATGGCACCAAGGGTGATGGCGACGGTCCTCTGGCTCGCAACCTCGAGCCAAACCCAGCAAACTTCCAGACTTTCCAACGCTTTTATGACAGAACAGATGACACTCTGTTCGATCACATCGCTAACGGCATCAAGTGGGAAGGCATGCCTAACTTCCTCGGCAAAACCGACAAGAAGAAGAACGTAAAATTCGACCATGCTTACATCAAGAAGCTAGTCGCTTATGTACGTAACTTCCATGTTAGCAATGCTGCAACAACTGAAGTTGCCTCTGCCGCTACGGCCGCTCCTAAAGCTCCAGCAGCTGCTGGAACATCTGATAAGCCGAAAGACGCTGGCGAAAACACCACCAAGACTCCTGAGGAAGCGACTGGAGCTACTGGAACCGAGACCTCAACCGGCGGAACTCCTGACCAGGAAACAAAGAGTGACCTGGAAAAGAAAGCTGATGCTCCGCACAACGACAATGCCGGTCAAGCAGAAAGTCCAAAGAATGTAATAAACGGAAAACTCGAAGACAAAACTCACTAGAATTTAGAAGGTCTTTTCAACGGGTATTAAGAGGAACGAATTTATGGCTGAGGGAACAACTAGGAGATCTTTTATGGCAGCAATTCCACTTGCTGCAACGTTCGGGCTACTGCTTTCGCCATTCATGCGTTATCTAAGACCGACCATCAAGCCGATGGACATTCTTGGTCCATCTGACCAGCCTAAAGCGCTGGAAGAAGTATCCTTCACGAATAAAGACTTCCCGGAAGAGTGGACCTGTTTGCAATTCATGTTTTCGCAATCATATAAGGAATACAATCCTGAAGGTCTGGAAGTACGCAAGATTCCTGGTTTTGCAGTTAAACTGCCGACCGGCGATGTAGTAGCGTACAGCCGTATTTGTCCTCACCTGGGTTGCATCTTCAATTTCGTGAAGGATCCAGATGAGTGTTTGAAGGGCTACAACTTTAAACCGCAAGGACCGGTATTCGCCTGCCCTTGCCATTTGAGTGTTTATGACATTGCGCAGGGAGGCAAGGTGGTCTCAGGACCAGCACCTCGCCCACCCAGACAATTCACTGTGAAAACAGAAGGGGACAAAATAAGTATCGTTTCACTGGAGGCCGGGGGAATTGCCTAGTACAACAAACGCCAGTGGATTCAGTATGGCCGGCTTCATGAAGCAAGCTGGCGACTGGATTAACACGCGGCTAAACAATATCGACATCATGGACGAGCACCATGCGGAGCAGGCCAAGACGAATCCGTTCTATTGCATAGGCGGAATCTTCTATCTGGTCTGGTTCCTGGTCATGGCTACTGGATGTATTCTTTTCATCTGGTACGTACCGACCAAGCCCGCTGCGTTCGACTCCATCCTGCATATTCAGCACGAAATTCCATTCGGCAACATCTGGAGAGGATGTCACAAGTATGGTGCCGACGCGATGATTATCGCTGCTACCATTCGTCTTTACCGCATGTTCATTTGCGGTGACTACAAACCTGGAAAAGAGTTCAATATAGCCATCGCGCTGATTACTCTGCTCCTCTCTATGTATTCCGGTCTTACAGGATATCTGCTCATCTGGAACCAGCGCGCGTTTTGGGCTACGAAGGTATTCGCCACGTTCCCGACGTACATGGACCAGTTCCCATTCATGGGTGACTTCTATTTGCCTCTGGTCAAATCAGTTCACCTCGGTTGGAACACTGCAGAGTTCTTGCTCGGCGCTGGTGGCGCTATCACGCAAGAAACTATTACTAGATTCTTCTCTATCCACCTGGCATTCTCGGCGATACCACTTATTTTCGTCGAACTGTATTTCTACAAAACGGGCTTCAAGCGAATTCCAATTAATTGGACCAAACGCATGGTCGTTCTATTGATGGTCGTGATTATTGCAATCATCATGCCAGCAGCTCTTGGACACCGTTCCAACCCTGACGTAACTCCGTTGCCGATTTTGTCGGACTGGTACTTCCTCGGTTTGTATCAGATGTACAAATACCTCGAGCCCGTAGTTGCTACTGAAATCACAATGGTCATTCCGATATCGGTTATTTTGCTGCCCTTCATAGATGTATGGGCAACCGGTGCAGAGAAAGACATTTACAAGCGTCCACTTATTTTCTTCGTTGCTTTGATGGGCTTCGTTTGCTGGATCGTGTTCTCTCTACTCATCATCGTCAACATCGCCAACATCCACAATGACCCACCATATTGGCGCTCATTCTTGTGGGGATTGATTGACCTCGGCATACTTCTGCAACTCTGGGTCTACGGTAAAGACTTCAAGACCGTTCAGGAAAAAGCAGTCGCTGCCAAAGGTTGTATCGTCATGGGTATTACCGCAGCAATCCAGACATTCTGGGCAATTGTGTACTACTACATGGCTCTCACCGAAATGTTCTTCAGCCCACTGACACAAGCTTGGACCTATGGTCTATGCAAAACATTGGGCAGCATCTCGAAGGGCGAGCAGGCGGAAGCACTCGTTAAAGTGCTCATCGACAGCGACCCAGCCAATAAACCTAATTACAATCCGGGCTACTGGAACTACCATGAGTTGGTGACAACTCACGGTTACCCAGGCGAAAAACAAGTGCAAGACTTGTATGCACTCGTTACAGCTCCGGACGCTGGTGGTTGGCTAGACCCGCTCTTCAAAGCTATTCCTAGCTTCATGGTCGTCAGCAAAGACGGCGTGCCAACAGCCGTGCCATATCTGAACACCCTGGATTACATGGTGCAAAATCGTTGGTGTTTCGACTATTTGACCTTCACCAAGCGCATGACACCAGGACTGGAAAAAGCAGTGTCTGGTGCACCATATCCGCTAGCCGTTCCTGAAATCGATTGGATCTGGATGGCTGTAGGTGCTGCAACCACAGTGGCATGTTTCGTCATGCTGCCGAAGTTCAAGACACCACCAGCTCCAGCTCCTGCGGCGCCTACCCCAGAACCTGCAGCTCCAGCTGCATCCTGATGAGGTAAGGCAAGGTCATGACTATGCACTGGTCGCTCAAACTCACCATATTTGCCGCTTCGGTTGTTGCTCTCTCCTGGTTCTTCGCCGGGTGGAGGCAAGTCAATCAGAGTGGGGGCTTGGGCGACTGGGGTGTCCTGATCGGTGGAACTGCCGCTACTATCTTCTTTGTCATGGTGCAGGCTTACTACATCTATGTCGAAGAGAAGAAGAAAGGCAATCTGCGCAAGCGCATAGATCTGTTTGAAAAAATAGAGAAATCTTTGAACGAAAGAAAAAATAATTCCATTGAGAAGAAGGTCGGAAACGATCTCAATAACGGCGACAAGAGCGAAGGAAGGGAGTAAGAAATGGGTCCTGAAGAAAGAAAACCAGACCCTATGAGCATGGGACTCTGCCTCTTGGCAGCGGTTGGCGTGCTTGTAGCAAGCCTCGTGTTTTTGCCAGCGGCTGAGCTTTTACCAGCTCAAGTTTTCCCGGAAAAACGCGAGTCAGGTGAGTCTTGTGTTCGAATTCCAGAGCTGATGAATCAATATGCAGGTTTTGGAATTCAGATGCTCGGCATGTTGCCTGGTCCTAAGCCAGCTCCTGACGCACAAAATGCTGATGTAATGAAAAACTGGAAAGCTCAAATCGTTGCAACCAACGGCGACAAATATGGTGAGCAAGTCGTAAAAGACATTCAGCAAAATCTCGGCGAGCAGAATCTCAAAACGATTCTTGATCTGCTGCAAGTAGACAAAAACTATGTCTACAACGCTTATGCATTGTTTTTAGGAGTCGCTCTTTTCCTCGGCGCAGTCGCTATTCAAGCGATGGGTCGTTGGGGTGCCGAAGAAAAAACAATTCTGCCAGTTAAAAAGTAGTTGAAGGGTAAAGTAAAAGGTAGTCGATAGATGTCGCAGCAGCAAAAGGTCTATACAGACGCGCTAAACAAAACAATAGGATTGCCGCTCGAGCATGCCACCAACATGGTGCTCACGAGCAAATACAATCCTTTCTATTACCACGGAGCTCTGCCCCAATTCTTCTTGTGGGTTTTGTTTCTGTCAGGCTTGCTCTTGTTTGCCTATTACATTCCAACGATTGATAGTGCATACTCGGCGAGCAATTTGATCAACGCGTTCACTTCCGTTGATTACATTACTAATAAGATTCCATTCGGCAATGTGGTGCGTGGCATTCACCGATATGCTGGTGATGCGATGGTGCTCACCATCGTCTTACACGCCTTGCGCGTGTGGATGACTGACCGTTATAGGCAATACCGTTGGTTGCAATGGTTCACTGGTATCGTGCTTTTCCTCATTGTGCTATTCATCGGTCAAACCGGATATTACCTGGTTTGGGATGAGCGCTCGCTGGTTCTCTGCCGTATGAGCGTTAGCGCTTTCGAACAATTGCCAGTTATCGGACCTGGTCTGAAAGCCTGGTTCTTAAACGGTAACGCTATCACCAACCTCACACTTTCAAACTTCCTGTTCATCCACATTGGTATGTCGTTCTTCCTGATCTTCGGTTTGTGGTTGCACTATGTGCGCATGGCTCGCCCAGTGCTCACTGCTCCTCCAGTGATTCAGTACGCTCTTATGGCGATTGTTTTGATGGTGGTGTTCTTCAACCCAATCACTATGGGCAAGATGGCTAACCTCACAACACAACCAAATGCGTTTGATGTTGATTGGTTCTTCCTTTTCCCATACTGGATGCTGACACAGATGTCGCCAATGACTTTCTGGGTCGTGATTATTCTCGGTACTTTGTTGATCACATTCCTTCCGATGCCATTCCTAGTTGAAGGCGCTTCCGGCAAGCTCGATCCATTTGACCCTGCCACAGTCGTCGACAACAAATGCACTGGATGCTCGTTGTGCGACAAAGATTGCCCTTACGAAGCTATCGAAATGGTGCCAGCACCTGCCGGCTCTCGTTTCAAACTGCGCGCTACTGTAATTCCATTCCGTTGTTCTGGTTGTGGACTTTGTGTTGGAGCTTGTGCTTTCGATGCAATCGACTTGCCTGAGCAGCCAGATGCTGAAGTTACAAATAAGATCAAAGCTCTTCTTACTCAATCCTAGGATGCCGATATGCCAAAGATAATGACACTGATCTGCGAACGCTCTTGCGACCTGACTAACATCATGGATTCGAAGAGCCAGCTTAAGGACATGCCAGGTTGCTATGTCGTTAAGTTTCCATGCTCTGGCATGATTCAGCCGTTGATGATTGAGGCTGCTTTGAAAAATGGTGCTGACGGAGTAGTCGTTACTGGTTGCCAAATTGGTGACTGCTACTTCCGCGAAGGCAATAAAATGATTCGCGATCGTCTGCTTGGCGTTCGTCCGCCAACCCTGAAAAAGGCAACAGATAGACGCCGTGTTATCGGTTTGTGGTTGTCCAGAATGCAACCGCAAAGATTGCTCCAGGAAGTTAAAAGCTTCAGCGAAGTAGTTGATAAATTGCCAGCTCAAGACGCTAAATAAGTAAGGAACTAGAGGACGCCATGGCCGCAAAAGATGACAAACCAAGTGAAATAGAGATGATTTCCAGGTGGACCTGGTTCTTTCTCTTTTACTTTTTCTGCATCCTTCTAATCGCATCATTTGGACTTGTTGCTGAGTTCTAATTTGAACACGCATCAAATTTGAATATGCTCGTCGAATTTATTCGGCCAAGTTTGGCTTGGTTTGGCGCCTTTTCCCTTTTCTCAGGTTCGTTTTAGGGGAACGTGCTAGCATGAGCAATCATTGAAAAAGCGGTTCAATACTTGCTATGGAAGACGAATTAGATCAACCGTTGATGTTTGAAACTCTTGCTGCGAGTCTGGAAATGGACAGGCGAGAAGCTAAGAGTTTAGTCGAGTCTCTTGCAACCATGTTGCAGGGTGCGCTACCCGACAATGTTACGGTCTCTAGAGGTGGTTGGATTTTCTCCAAAGAGAAACCGATAGAAGACCTTCTCGTTCGTTTTGACGAAACCCATTATCAAATCAGTAAAGATAAGGGCATGGCTTCTTATTCAGCAAAGTCAATGAAAATAGTGCGCGGTATTGCGCTCAAGTCTACCGAAATGGAACTGTCTGAATGCATTAATCAGATAGTTAAAGAGTTGACTAGAGTTGCCGAAAAAAATACTCGTATGAAGGATGCTTTGCGTAGATTCGTCGAAGGATAAAATCATGCCATTTTGGCGAAAAGAAAGTGAAGAAGAGAAACGAGCAAAGCAAGAGCTTAAGGCTCGTCAGGAAAATGAAAAGCTGCGTCAAGCAGAGTGTATCGCAGCTCTTGAACGCGGTGAAATCCCTCCTATAGCGCGCGAAAGACTGCTGAAAGAAAGAGACCTCGGACGTAATTTCTTTTCCAGTGATTTGAGTACCCCAGAATTTTTGTTGACCAAGCAGGCTGGTTTTCAGACTCTTGGTCAAGTGATGGGTACATCGTTTTTCAAGATTAGTTTTTGGGGTAATTTTTCCAGCTATCAGAGATGGACTGGCGAGCTTAGTGCAGTGACACTGGCAATGTCAGATGCACGTTCAACGGCGGTTGATCGAATGAGGCAAGAGTCCGCGCTTCTCGGTGCATCAGGTGTAATTGGCGTGAGGGTGCAGAAGCGCCGCCATGAGTGGAGTTCTAACGTCACAGAATTCACCGCATTTGGTACTGCCATAAAAATTCCTGACTGGCCTGATGGGGAAGAACCCTTTACGAGTGCCTTAAACGGACAGGAATTTTGGCAGTTGTATAAAGATGGCTATTTGCCGAGATCTGTAGTCATGGGAAATTGTGCATACTACATTCACATGGATCCCAATACGCGCAATCAAATTTACGGTTGGTTTGCGCCAAATCAGGAAGTGTATTCTTTCACTGAAGGCTACCGAAACGCAGCAAGATCCGCAAACACGAGGATGCAGCAAGAACTTGCTCGCCTAAGTGCAGACGGAGCTGTGGGTGTTAGCGTAGACCCTGGCAGGGAATTCGTCGAATATGAAATAAACGACGTTCGTTATACAGACATGCTTTTGAATTACGTGATGATTGGAACCGCAGTTTCGGCTCATCCGAATCGCGAGCCAAATCATACGGCACCACTGGTGTGCTTAGACCTCGCTAGCAAATCGTACAGGCAGTTAGGATCAACTGCTGAGTACGAAAACAATTATTGGGATGCGGCCGACAGAAATCTAGTTGGTGAAGACGATGAGTAAGCCAGGTTCCATAACCATAAAAGGTATCCGCCCAAAAAGTAAGCAGGAGAAAACCAATGCCCAATCCTAATGATCCCAATCAGCATGCAGATTTGCCTGACCACGCAAAGGAACGCTTGCAGTGGATGCAAGGAAAGGGAGGTCACCGGGCCTTGTTTACGAGTGACCTTTCCGTAAACGAGTTTCTTCTAGTGAAAGAAGCTGGTTTCGACCCTGTCGGAATGGTTGTTGGTTCATCGATTTATCATATTGGCTATCAATCTGCCCGTTGGACCAAAAACGAAGAAATGAGTGTTTTGACGCAGGCTCTGTATCATGCCAGAGAACTTGCAATGTCCAGAATGGAAGAAGAAGCTCAGGAACTCGGGGCTGACGGTGTGGTCGGGGTCAGGCTCAAAGTCAAACATATGGATTGGAATTCCGACCTGGCTGAATTTGTAGCAATAGGTACAGCTGTAAAAAATCGCGCGGGAGACCATTCGTTTAAGACCGCTAAGGGCTTGCCGTTTACCAGCGATCTTTCGGGTCAAGATTTCTGGACACTTTTGCGTTCAGGCTATCGCCCAGTAGGCATGGTCATGGGTAACTGCGTCTATCACGTTGCACACCAGACTTTCGGTCAATGGTTCAAGACAGTCGGTGTTAACACTGAAATGACCAACTTCACTCAAGCTCTCTATGACGCGCGTGAGCTGGCAATGGAAAGAATGCAGACAGAAGCAGAAGCCTTACAAGCTGAAGGAATTGTTGGTGTAGACATCTACGAAGGCAACTACGGATGGAGTTCACACGTCATTGAGTTCTTTGTCGTTGGCACTGCGATTGTTCCGATTCGTGCTGACCACAGAATTCCAGCACCACAACTGGTACTATCTGTCAGCGGTTAAGCTCTCACAGCTTGCTGCAATAACTATGAACGCCACACTTGTTGCAAGCGTGGCGTTTGTGTTTACTGAGACAGATACTTGTCTAAATCACCGAAAACAGCTTTTCTGAACCGATCCATTTCGCTTTCGAAGTGCGGTTTACCTGCTAGTGTTTTGGCAAGTGCATTTGGCGCTTGCATTGCTGCTGCTGCCTCCGCCGAGCCTAATTTTGTCTCTGCTTCGATTGCAGATTTAAGAACAGTTACACTAGTGTCTGAAAGTTTAGCAAGGGCGGCTCTTGTTTCGACATTGATAGGAATTGCTGCGGCAACTAAAGCTTCTGTATTCGGGCTCAAATGAGCTGCATTGCTCAGAGTAAACTGAGCAGCTGCGTTTCTGGTTTCAACGCTTAATGGTATAGCTGCTTTTATTATGGTTCTGCTTGCTGGTGCAAGTTCAGGCGCTCCGGCAAGAGATAGCTGAGCAACTGCGTTTCTGGTCTCTACATTGATTGGAATTGAGCGTCCAATCAACGACTCGGTTGCTGCAGTGAGTTGGACTGATTTGTGAATAGATAGTGCTCTGCCTGCCATTGACTCCGCCGCTGGTGTCAAGGTGCTGACCGCGGCTCTTGTTTCAGCGCTTACTGGGAAAGCGCCTCTGAGCAATCGATCAACGGTTGACTCAAGTTGCGCTGGGCTGCTTATCGGAATGCCTTTCGATAAGAGAGCCTCAGTTGCTGGAGCAAGACGGGAAAACTGAGCGCCCTCAGCACCTTTTGGCATTGATTTAAAGATTGCCTCAGTTGCTGCGACCAATTCACTATGATTTTTGACGGAGAATTGTCTTCCCAGCATGTCTGTTGCACCAGCTGTGGTGCCACGAGTCGAAGCAATTTCCAGACGTGAAACTGCTTTATACGAACCAGCACCAAGTGCAAACGTCGCTGCTGATAAACCAGCGTTATGGACATACCCCGTAGGGTCGAGCATTTCTCTTCCTGAGACTTCATTGTTAATCAAGCCTCCAGCCATGAGTGCAGTACCCGCGCCCAGCAGTATTCTGCCTGTAGGAGAAGGTATGTATTTTTCGCTCATTCTGACGATGCTTACGGCTATTCCACCAGTTGATAATACGCCTGCTGCAGCCCCAAGTGGCTCTCTGTAATCATTCAACAGCCTGCCAGGAATAGAACTTGCTTGAGCGCCCACAGCTGGTATCAAATGTTCAGATTTGCTGAGCTGTTTTGCTGCTTTGTCGAACTCCGAAGATGATGCAGGCTTCGCTGACGAATGATCGAATTCAAGTTCGTTCGGAGCTTTTGTATTCTCCGTCCGCTTGTGATTGCCTCTGCCCATTTCGAGGTCATAGACGAGGCGAGATAGCTCTAGCGCACTGATCGAATTTCGTGCCTCACGCGCTTCCCATCTGCTATTTGTGTCGTCTTTTGGCGCAACAAAATCTTCTGGCATAACAATTCCTCAAAGAGTCTTTGTCAGCCCGTCCCGTCCTTGCTTCAAACTAATGGTGCTTGCGATATTTGTCAATTAGAAATTGCGGGTCCTACGAAACAGCTTAAGCTAGTTTCTTTTCTGAAAAGTAACCAAATTGTCAGTTCTTCAGTTTTTGTTTTTCCAGTAACTCGAAACGGGGTCGGCTATGCCATTTTTCCTTGTCCACATTACATGGTTCTCGTAGCCATAGTACAGTTTGTTGACACTAGCTGGAATGTCGAAGCTATAGTCGATTTGGTTTGATTTACCTGGGAAACAGTGAACTTTCAATAGCATGTTATCTTGTCCTGCTAATTCAGTTGTAACTCTGTCGCATCCTACGCTGCCATCGATTAATGCTCGCAGATGCATTGTCTGAGGCGCTTCATGAGCTGTTTCTTCGAGTGAGTATTCTTTGAGAGCATTGAATGGGCAAACCATAATTTCGCTGAAAGCCCAATTGGAGATAGATACTACTATTGCAATGGCAAGTAAGGTCAAGAACACTGCTAGCTTATTTACTTTAATCTGCGCTGGTATCATATATGGTGCTTAATGAGTCCTGTTTGAGGAGCTGTAAACTGTCGTAGAGTCCCGCGAAAGCAATACTATATATGTATGTCCTTCTTATCTGGGCTAATCTTACGCTTAATTATTAAGACTGTAACCATGCTTCTAGTTCAGTGCTATGATAGACAACAATCGAGGAAGTTGAGCTGCGGTCGTGGCTCTAAAGACGACCAAATGATTCCGAAATTTGAATTTGATTTGTCCGTCGTATAGCGACGGGCTCCTGTCTCCCATTAAATAAAATATTGAAAGGTGATGTCTCATGTCATTGCTTAAAACTGTATTCAGCACTGGTTCTTCAGTGCTCGCTGTAGTGTTGGTTGGTGGATTAATAGCTGTAACAGTAGGAACGTTTGTTACTGTTCCTGCTGGTCACAGAGCGGCTATATTCAATATGTTCAACGGTGTTGAAACGCACAATCTTTCCGAGGGAATGCACATGATCGTTCCCTTCGTTGAGTCAGCAACTCAGTATGATGTGCGAACACAAACCTACACCATGTCTGGCTATCAGGATGAAGGTGATAAAGCCGGTGATGACGCCATTTATGCTTTAAGTTCTGACGGTCAGACTGTTAAGCTGGACATTTCAATCAGGTATCATCTGGACCCTGACAAAGTTTGGCAAGTGCATCAACTTGTGGGACCTAATTACCTGGAAAAGATAATTCGTCCTCAATCTCAAACAACTGTGCGTAATGCTGTCGCTAAGTACACTGTGACTGAACTTTATTCTTCTAATCGTGAAAAAATTCAGGGTCAGATGCGAGATCAACTTCAAGCTGATATGGAAAAGTATCACATCGTTCTCGATGAGGTGCTGGTGCGCAATGTCGGATTCTCCGATGAGTTTGCCAAAGCCATAGAGCAAAAACAGGTCGCACTGCAAGATGCCGAACGCATGAAGTATGTTCTGCTAAAGGAAGAAGCTGAGAAGAACAGAAAGATCATCGCTGCAACGGGTGAAGCTGAAGCTATGCGTCGCAGGGGTCAGGCACTTCGCGAGAATCCTACACTTGTTCGCTATGAGTATGTTCAAAAACTCGCCCCTGAGGTCAAAGTCGTAATCGCCGACCAGAAAACGCTGGTGAATCTAGGTGACGTTTTGAGCTCCAGTGAACCTTCCAACACCGCCAAAAAATAATACATTTAGCTTTCTTGACTTGTGTCTTTGATACCTGAACGGTTTTTGGTTTTGACCATGTTTCTGTTCCGTTATTAGGCAGATTCCGCGGAGTGTCAAATTTTCCTGGGGATTTATTGACGGATCCTGCTGGGGACAAACTTTGCGCGGGAAGTTCTGACGGAGGAGTATCAAACTTTGCGCGCTTCTTTTTTTTCGGATCCTGCTGGGTGTCAAATTTTGCCTGATATTTCTAGCGATTCAGCCAAAGGTGTCTTTTCGCTAAATTTTAACTAACTAAACATGTATGTGTGTAGACTATCGTGTGCGAAAATGGGTCTGTTTGCGTGGAATTCCCATTGACCCACCCCCCAATATCAAGGATTCTCTATACATGATCTGAACCGCCTGATGTTTGTAATTTCGGTGCCTGGGTTAATCAGAACGGACGGATCATCCAAACGAGCTGGAACGTTTGGTCGGGGTTGGTTATAGCAACTGAGTTTCTCAATTGCTGAAGCGGTGAAATCGATTAGATGGCTGGAACAGAACAAAAATCTTTAAAGCAAGAAGTCGCGAAGACCACTGATGATGCTCGCGACACAAGGCAAGAAAATGCAAGTTTGAACGAGCAGTTCTTGAGCGATGTCCGCTCAACGACAGACCCTGCTAAGACCACTGTCGAGCGCACAGCGGGAGAGTATCAACTTGCTCCATTGGTTATCGATGGTCATGCAAATCCGTTTCGTCCAGCACCAAACTTAGCCGACTCCGTCGCTATAAATGCGATGGACAATGTTGCTCGTTTGCTGGGCAATCGCACACAAATTGGTCCGGTTCTAGATCAAGTTATTCCTCCAGCACCGGTTGCAGAACAAATCGTTGCTCCTGTGATCGATTCCATCATGCAGCAGGCTTTCCGCCTGGGAAGCAACGACTATCAACTGTCCACCAGGCTGGACGGTCGTGCTGAAAAAATCGCTTACAACAGTCCTGATGGATCTGGAAGCATCGAACTAGCCAGAGATGCAAATGGCGCCCTGAAGGTCATGAGCGCCACAGGGAAATATATGCCGCAAGATGGCAAAATAAATTTCGAAGGAATTCCAGTTCGCATCAATCCAGATGGATCGGTTCAAGGTGACCTGAATTTCCGCGCTAACGGCGACATCAAATATGTTCCTAGCAAAGGACCAGACCGTGTTGAGTATCTTCGCAGAGCAGATGGCACTGTTCAAGCTGTAGACCTGGGAACATGGAAGCGCACCGTCATGAGTCCAGATGGTCAGGTTAAGTCTGATTATTGGGATGGCTATGAGTATCGCAATGGTGAAGTCCAGGCTGATGGTCGCATCAAGTTCGTTCCGGCTGATGCAGCAAAGCCAGACTTCATGAAGCGTGAACTAGGCAGCGGCGTCGACAAAGCAAGCATTCAGTTCAACCAGGGAATTCAATATGATTGCGATTTTCGCACTAATTCCAGAGTAAGAATAAATCCAGGACCGCCTGAACAACGAGACACCACGTACTTTAATGGTGCTGACTACGTTCAGGCTACTCAAACCGAAAATGACAAACCCAGACCAGGCGATGTGACCTACACATACAAGGAACCACGACCAGGTGAACCGATCACAGCTGTCCAGCATTCTGATGGATCGATGACCACCTACCGTCAAGACAACACCGTAGTCGAGAAAGATCCAGATGGTTATGTCACCAGCATCACTGGTCCTCGTGGAACCTGGCAATTCCAGAGAGACGTAAATGGCGACATTTATCGAGCTCAACATACCTACGCTGATCAAACAGGCAATCAAGTAACTCAAGTCATGACTCGTCAGGGCCGCGAGCTTTATCCGGGTATGGAACGCTGGCGCTCAAGCCACGGGCTCAATTCTCCTGGCTCTCCATCTGACCTCCCACCAAGAAGCATAGAAGACACGATTGATTACAACACATTCGTTGACTCCACCGGCAATGTAATGCGCATGAACTTGAACGTCACCGCAGATGGTACCGTTCGCATGGAAACTAGTGGTGGTCCAGGTAAGACCTATGTGACATACGAGTCACCTGGACAAGACCGTTACCGCGACTTGGGAAGCACCATGGTGTCAGAGCACGCAGGTAATGTAATCGAGACTTTCGATAAAGCAACAAAAGAATCTACCTTCAGGTTCAACCGCGCAGGAAGAGACATCACCCTGAATTCCACTGAAGGTAAAGTAGAAATTCTGACGGATGGTTCAGTCATTCAAGACAAGACATCAACTGGACTGCGTGACTATTACTTGCCGAATGGCGTTGTCGCTAGCATTGGCAGCGATGGTAGCAATCCTCCGAAACCAGTCGCTAAGGCTGTACAGATTCCTGGCAAAGATGGCGCTCTAAGCACCCTGAAGGTTGGTGAAAATGGCGTATCAGAACTGAAGGTATTAGATGATAGTTCAGTACTGGCAGTGACCAAGGGTACCGATGGAAAGGAACTTCAGACCGTATACAATCCGAGAAACGGAAGTACAAGTGTTAAAGCCGGTGGAGACAAATACTGGCGTGTAAGCAATGCCGAAGGCAAGTACATGGGTGTTTCGGCAAATCCAGGTCAGCTAGCTTGGACCCAAATTGAAAACGGCATATTGGGAGCTGATGGTGTCACTTACGACGCTAACAGTTGGGCCGCTGCTTCAAATCTCGGTCCTGATGGCGAAATGGTTTTGACTGGACGCAATGACAAGGCAGGTCTAACTGTTCGCATTGATGCTACCGGTGTTACAACTGAAAGCGGAAATGAGACGCAAGTTTACCGTTATCCAAGTTCAAACGATGTTAATTCAGCTCGTTATGAAAACGGCAAATTGGTCTCACTAACGATTAAGAAGAAGCTTTACAAGCCAGAAGCTTCTACTGATGCAGCAGCGTCTACGGATCAGTTCTCTGTGCTCGTGGATGAGTCTGGAAATCGCGTCGCTCTTCCATCTGATGCTAAGAAATTCGACAGAGCCAGCGGCAGATTCGTTTCCTAGTTCACCTGCTTGGTGCTCTCGTTAATTCAGCAGCTTTGCCGGCGACTAAGTGTTTATTGTTTTTGCTATCGGTGAATCGCCCAGCGCTAGATATCTCCATGCGCTATCGCTGCGCTCTCGCTTTCCGGGTGCAACTTCGATTTCTACATTTCAGCCGGCCGGCCGGAAATTAGCCTGCTCTTCTAGCGGACCCTATGGAACGCGAGAGGGGGCTGCCATCCCCGGACAAGCATCGCTTTCGCGATACACGCCGGCTCCCGCTTCCAGATCCGCTTTTGCCTGACCCAGAATTGATCGCTACGCTTAGTTCAGCCAGAGCGATCACATATAATATACCATACAAATGTATGTCTGTCAATTGCTTTGCAGGGAATCCGTGTCCTTATAGAGGAAGATTGGGGCGAAGAACTGCACACTTACACATTTTTCAGCCTTCCTTAAAAAAATACAATAATAAGGTCGGAGGAATGTACGCAATGGGTCTGGAAAATAAACATACAAGCGATAAAGTCGCTGCTGAAGGTGATAAAGGCCGCAATTCTGCTGCTGAGCTTTCCGCAGAGCAGTGGCAGAGCAATTCGAAAGTTGAGCCCCGAAATGCCGAACTTAAAGGCACGCAGCTCACAAATCTTACTATTGAAGGTCTCGATAACAAGAAGGATGCAAAATCCGATGAGCCTGCAAAAGCTGATTCAAAGCCATCTGCTGACTCGAAGGTGGACCAGAATTCACGTGATGCAAAACCAGATCCCAAGGGAAATGACAAGCATGAGGATCCCAAATCCGATGGGAAGTCTGGCGAATCAAAACCGGGTGATCTGAAGAACGGAGAAGTTAAAGATGCTGGCGAAAAAGCTAAAGACAATCCAGAAGAACTAGAAGAAGCCAACGCGCTTTTGCTGAAATCCGCCGACGCAGTAGTAAATCAGTCCATCTATAAACTGCCTAAGTGGGCTAAGTCCATGTTGCCGGTTCCCCCACCAGAACTGGGATGTGTCTCCTCGTTTAGTAATCGTTATCGAGAAACATTGAAAATGTCCGGGCGAATTAATAGCACCGAAGATAGTGCCTATAAAGAACTCTATCAGGTAAACATGACTGAGATGAACAAAGCCATGGGGCTGAATAGTTCTGACCCTTCGAAGAGATTGATGAAAGAAATAAACGCCAGTGAAGTCAAAGAAGGCGACATTATCGAGGGACAAAATCCCGGTACGACAACGCGCCATGTTGGTATCGTAGGCGGTATCGAAAATGGCAAACGAATGGTCTACGACAATTATGGTGGAACATGGCGTAAAGAAGGTTTAGATGATCGTTTTGGCCGCTACAAGGAAGAGAAATACTTCCGTGCTTACCTCCCGCCGAAGAAGTAATTCTCCAGGTGATTGTGCTGCGCCCAATCCCAGATTGAGCTGATTTGTCGGAATTAGTACCCTGGCTCGAATTTCCAAGGGCAAATTTCTCTCGATTAGCAATTGCAGAAAATTGATCATTTTCAGAGCCAATTTGTATTCTCACGCATGCGAAGAGCCATGTCTGTGCTGTGCTGACTGCGTTTCCAAGCCTCGTTTCAAATTCAGGATGCCAAGTGGGTCGTGAAGATATCAAAAGGGTTAAGCTTTGATATCTCGTATTATCTGCTTGTAATCTATATAATTAGAAAAGATGAAATTCTGGGTATAAATCCATTGGACCGGAAGCATTTCATCTGGTTGGCTTGGCGGGGTTTTAATCGTGAAAAAAACTTTTCTACTCATCGGCTTACTACTTGCAGCTTTGCAAGTAACCGAACTCACTGCCATGGCTGCAGGCAAGAGCAAGTCTCATAGCAGGCACTACAATAGTTATCTAGTTCCACCTCCGCCACCAGTGCCGGTGTCACCTCTTGTGCTGGCATCCTACGGAAGAAATTACTCCGGCGGCTTCACTAGCATGTCTCGCTTTGTTCCAATTGTGCATAAACCCAAGCTGACTACTGCGGAAGAGATGAAACTAACTGCAGTTGTCGATGATGTCGCTTTCTTCAAACTTGCTTCCTGTGAGGAAACAGTCCACCTGAAGAAGGGTGCCATCTATCAGAATGTTACTGTTGCTCAAATCGACCCTGAGCAGGTCGTCCTTGAAGAGCGCGGAAAACAAATCGTCAAAAGGCTCTAATAATTGAAATTTGAAGAAGAGGGGGAATGACTATATTCTCTCTCTTTTTTTGCCTGGAAAAGCATGCGAATTGTTGCGTCCGTGTAGCCTGGAAGCATGCTAAGACCATCGTTGATGTAGAATAGAACCTTCTTGTTGAGATGCTCAAAACTCAACACTAGTTTGCCTTTGCGACGAGAGGTTTCGAATGAGTTCTATAAGTGTTGCTCCACCTAGAGGTATGCGCGATTTCCTTCCAGAACAGGTTGCATTACGTGACTGGGCAGCTGGAGTTATCCAGAACACTTACAGGCAATTCGGATTCTCTCGCATCGAAACTCCTGTGCTGGAGAATATTCAACTTCTTCGTGGTGGCGAAGGCGGTGAAAATCTTCAACTCATTTACGAAGTGCTAAAGCGAGGCGAAAAACTCGATAAGGCGCTGGAGTCAGGTTCTGCTCGCAAGGAAGAACTAAGCGACCTGGGGCTGCGTTTCGACCTGACCGTGCCGCTTGTACGATACTATTCAGCAAATAACAGCAGTCTGCCCACACCTCTTAAGTCTGTACAGATTGGATCAGTGTTTAGAGCGGAAAGTCCACAAAAGGGGCGCTTTCGTCAATTCACTCAGTGTGACATCGATATTATCGGGTTGAAGTCAGAGCTTGCTGAGGTTGAGCTGATTACGGCTACATCAGCCGCACTGTTAGCTCTTGGGTTTGAAGACTTCACCATTTTGATTAATGACAGAAGGTTTCTCAGCAAACTGGCTAAGCACTGTGGTTTTACAGATGCAAAAATGTCTTCTGTATTTATTGCGTTGGATAAATTGGACAAAGTTGGTTTAGACAATGTGATGAAAGAGCTTTCCGATGTCTGTGATGAACATCAGGCAATTGAGAAATTGCGCGAATTGTTGCGAACCTATCTAACAATGCATGAGCAGGGTAAGAATTCCTTTTCAGATATCGAGGGCATGTTTGCTGAGCTGCTAGAAGATGAATTCACAAAGCCACTACGCAACGTGATTAGTGCCATAGAAAGCGGTTCTGATGATCGATATCGAATCAAATTTGATCCCACCCTCGTCCGTGGAATGGGCTACTACACTGGGCAGATATTTGAGGTGAAATATCCAGGCTACTCCGGCTCCATCGCCGGTGGTGGCAGATACGACAGAATGGTCGGAAAATTTAGTGGGCGTGATGTGCCGGCATGCGGCTTCTCGATTGGCTTTGAGCGCGTAATCGATATTTTGACGGACAAGGGTTTTCAAATTCCTAGCACAGCGTCTAAGATAGCATTGATTGTTGACGCTGATAGAGACAGTGCCAGCAGCATTGTCACAGCAGCTAATAAGTTGCGAACTGATGGACAGACGGTTTCAATTCAAGCTCGCAAGAAAGACATGAACAAGCAGTTAGATGCTCTTTTAGCACAGGGCTATAACCAGTTTTGTGTTTTTAAGGGCGACCCTGAAAAACTAGAACTCAAGCCTTTGATAAAGTAATTCGACGCCTTTCGCCGTCTAGTCTCTAGACAATTCCAGGTTGAGGTCGACAAAAGATTGTTTCGCATCTTTAGCTTCTTTGAACGAGGCTGACTGCGCCTTGCCGTCCATTAGCATTCTTCTGAGTTCCGTAACTATCTCTGCTTGTGAAACAGACAAAGGAACCTGTTTCTCAAGCGCTTTTACTATGTCGTTCGTGTCAAATTCTCTGTTTCCATCAAAGGCAAAATACATTGCGTCCAAAATTGCTTGTTCTAGTTCAGCGCCCACATAACCCTCAGATAATTGAGCGAGCTTTTCGAGATCAAAATCTTTCGCGAGGCGTCTGCGTTTTCTCAAATGAACTCCAAGTATTTCCTTTCGCTCTTTTGCTGTTGGTAAGTCTAAGAAGAATATTTCATCAAAGCGACCTCTTCGAAGGAACTCTGGAGGCAAAACACTGACATCATTGGCGGTGGCAACAACAAAGCATGGTTTTTGCTTCTCTTGCATCCATGTGAGAATCTGCCCAAACACCCTTCGGCTTGTTCCTCCATCATTGTCACCGAATGAAAACGCCTTTTCAATTTCATCAACCCATAAAACACACGGAGCCACCGTTTCAGCTAACTGGAGAGCTTTTCGGGTGCGCTCTTCTGACTCGCCTACCAGGCTTCCAAACAACGAGCCGGCATCTAATCTGAGCACTGGCATTTGCCAGTATGAGCCAATTATTTTTGCAGTTAGACTCTTACCTGTTCCCGGAATGCCTATTAGAGCAATTCCTTTTGGTGGTGGCAGCATAAAGTCTCTTGCCTCTTGTGTGAAAGCTCTTTGTCTTAATCTGAGCCATTCTTTGAGAACATCTAAGCCACCAATATCATCAACCTTTTCACTGACAGGGTAGAATTCCAAAGCCTGACTCTCTCTGATGACCTGTCGCTTCTCTTCAGTGACCATATCTATGTGGCGATCGTCGAGCATTCTGTCTCTGACCATTGCCTTCGAGAAAACACGTAAGGCTTGTGATGCAGTTAAACCGAGAGCAGCCTGCAAGAGTTTCTGCTTACCTAGATTCGTGAGTTTTACAACCGCACCTGGAGCCTGGGCAACTCGATTTAATTCCAGCTCTAGTTGTTCGACCTCCGGCAACGGAAAGTCAGTTATGAAGGCATCATCTTTCAATTGTTCAGGAATTTTCTGGGTACAGGTCGTGACTACAATGGATTTTCGCGATTGCTTAAAAGACTGAGCTAGATTTCTCAGTTGACGTTTTACTTGTGCATTAGACCAGCAATCGTCAAAGTCTTTCAGAATGTAGATAGCATCGTTATCCATCTTTTCCATATGTTCAAGCGCAGCTATTGGATTGGCTGCCTGAGGAAGATTGATTGACCCCTGAGAAACAAGTTGAAATCCTCGACCCATATCCCAACTGATGCAGAGTCGGTTTGAAGTCGCACACATTTTTCTGATAGAGTCCATAAATCGCAACTCTTCAGGAGTAGTAACGATTATGAGAGTGAAGCGTGCGTGTAATAGAGTCTCTAACTCTTTGCTGAATTCCATTCTTTTTTAGCCTCAGTTCGAAGTTCTCTGTTCGTCAGATACTTGTCTCTCTTCAAAATACTCTGCATTTAAGTCTTGTTTTAGAACGATTCCGAGTTGCTTTATCAATTCATCAGTCAGGTCGAGGCAGACTGGTCCATGAACACCGTCTACCTCGATTTTGACCTGTCCATCTTTGTCTATAGTTACGCGAACTGTTTCAATGTTCATAAGTTCACTCCATCAAGCATTTCGTCTGAGAGTCAGATGGATTTCGTCCTCTTCACCTTTAGATTCGCTTTCAAGATGAAAGCCCTGCTGCAAAAGTCTGTCTTTTACAAAGTGATAGGCATATCGCTGGCTTATCTTATCGGTCAGGTCGAGCTCTTTTGCCATTTTTATCACGCTTTGCTCTCCCTCAAAGGAATAGCTACCGTCTTTTCCTTTTACCAATGCGATTGGATGGCGGCTCTTCGGCAGACGAATCAATAGCTCAATAGGATCTTCTATTTCAGGGATATGTTCAAAGTCCTCGGTCACAAAATCGATTTCTAGATCTCTCAAAGCTTGCATGATGAACTCAAGTTCGCGCAGCTCAGTTTTTACTCGGCTTATGTGTGACATGAACACCCCCGCTTCTATTCACATTATTGCCAGATACGTCTCTTTTAACACATAGGCTTTTGGAATACTCCAGGGATTTTATTAGCTATTCGCCAGCCGAGTGAGTAAGTTCGTTTCAAGGATTTTTCAAATTTGACATTTAATCTAAGCTGACCCCTTGGGATTTGAAGATGGAACATCGCGAAAAAGACGAAATCGATAAGGTCAATTCCAACAATAGTGAAAGCAAGCTGTTGCCGCCAAATGACGCTGAAATGGTCGCTGCTGGAAAAGCACAAAGGTCTTTTGTAGACATTGTGCTTGATGAAATACTGCTGCTAAAGAACTGGTTGTCTGAGCAAAATTCTGCTGATAATAAAAAGGGCAAAGATGCGGAACCGAACAAAGTAGAGGCTCATAGCGAAGCTGAAAATTCGGCTCATCCGCGAAAGGAAAATGTCTCTGACGATACTGCGCAACGTAACCTGGCTTTCTTTGCGGATAAGTTCCGCAATGGTGTAGCTTCGGGCTTTTCTCTGGTTGACACCGCGCCTGGTGTATCGCTTTACAGAAAAGGTGATGAGTTCATCGTATCAACCAACCTCGCTGCAGGTGCTCAAATTGACGTTGTGCATGGAGATTCCACGGAGCAAAGCCGTAAGTCGGCTTACGGTGGACCTAACCCCAGCTTCGCCAGAATGTCTCCAGACCAGGCTCTCGAACTCGAAAGGAAAACTGAGCCAAATGCTATCGCAGTAGTGAATGCAGAGTTCTTTGCTAATTTGCCTCGAAACGCTGTGCCAATTGCATTTCCTCTGATTGAAGATTCTAAGGTTGTCAGCGAAGGATTCGCCTCCACTGATAAGCATGTGGGAAACAGGCTTACACTTGTTTTGGAGCAAAATTCTGCTCGGATAATTTCTTTTGATAATAAGAACATTGAGGAGTTTCGCAAGCTCCAGGCTGATAACGCTATAGTTAGTCTTAGTCCACGGGTGAATATTGACGGTGCTGCAGCATCAAGGGTTGGAAGAACTTTTGTGGGTCTGGGAAATCCTGGCTCTGATGGTTCTTACTCCAGGGTTTTAATTTTCGTATCTCCAGCTTCCTCTCAAGCGCACGCCGAACTAACCCTGAGAGAATTCGGAGCAGGTCCTACTATGATGCTGGATGGTGGATCGTCCAGCCAGTTTCGTTGGAAAGAGAATAACTACATTTATCCGGGAAGAACTGTTCCAAACTTCCTTTCAATAGTACCAGCGAAGAAATAAGGAAGCTGGCTCAGATTGAGGTTGACTGCAGGTTCTTTAGACCTTGACCGTTTTCGCGCATGAATGCTTCAAACTCATCTGCGCTTAATGGCTTAGCGATCAGATAACCTTGAAGCTTGTTGCATCCCAACTCCTGAAGAATGCGTGCTTGTTCTCCAGTCTCGACTCCCTCTGCCAATGTTTCGTAGCCCAGTGTCTCGCACATTCTAATAATGGCTTTTACGATAGAACGCGACTCCTGCGAACTAGAGAGATCTTTCACGAATGATTGATCAATCTTGATTTGATCTACTGCGAATTTCTTTAAGTATGCAAGTGAAGAATAGCCTGTGCCGAAATCGTCTATGGCAAGAGACAAACCATAGTCTTTCATGTCCTTCAAAACCGAACTGGTTAAGTCCGGATCTGCCATGGCAGAACTTTCAGTTATCTCGATTAAGACCTGCGATGGCGTAATGCCAATCTTCTCAATGGTTTGGTATAAGCCATCCATAAAAGTGTTTTCCAGCAGAAGGTTTGCAGAAATGTTGATTGCAATCAATGAAAGTGGCATGCCTGCGGCTTTCCATTGGAGAGCTAGTCGGCAGCTTGCTTCCATCACTTCCCAGGTCACATGCCCGATTAGTCCCGTACGCTCTGCTACTGGAATAAACTCTCCAGGGTTTATCAGCCCCGTTTGGGGGTGTTTCCACCGAATCAGTACTTCAGCTTCTTCAGGTTTCATGTTCGCCAGATTAAGCTGTGGCTGGAAGTAAGGTATCAGTTGGTTGCTTCCAAATGCGTTGCGAAGATTGTTCTCAACCCAGAAGTGGCGTGAAATGTTATTGTTCATTGTCTCTGTATACAGCTGGGTCACAGCCGCACCGTAATTGGTGGCAGAGGTTAGAGCAATGTCCGCATGTTTTGCCAGTGTAAGCGCATCTTGCCCATCATCAGGAAACACCGCGGCACCGATACATATGTTCGGAGTAATTAGATGCTCTTCTATTTGCATTTGTGCTTCTACAGCATTGCGAATGCGTTCGATAGTCATGGCAAGGTCAAGGTCATTGCTGCAGTCCGCCGCAATCATCGCGAACTCATCGCCACCGAGTCGAGCTATACAATCGTCTTGCCTGAGCATAAAACTCAGTCTGTCTGCTATCTTTTGCAAGACTTTGTCACCAGCTTCGTGACCGAGAGAATCGTTCAGTTCCTTAAAACGTTGAATATCCATGAAGATCAAAGCAAAGCGCTCTTCCTGCTTCCTAGCGCGTTCTATGGTCTGGTCGAGATCTTCAAAAAATGATTGACGGTTGTTCAAACCTGTTACAGTGTCTTTGTTGACGATGCGGTAAAGCTCTTCTTGAGACGATTTCAGACTAGTGAGATCAGCAAGGGTTAGAACGTAGTTTGTGATTGTTTTGTCTGAATCTACCACTGAACGCAAACTGGCCCAAAGTGGTAAGAGTTCACTCGTTTTTTTTCGGATGACGAATTCGCCTGACCAACTTCCCGTCTTTCTGGTGATGTTCTGAATCTCAAGCCAGGAGCTTCCATCGCCGTACTCTTCCTGCGGCGGCGCAAACGGCTGGTTTAAAGTTCGCTCTGGTGTACTGCCGGTAAGATCCCAAAAAGACTTGTTGGCATATTGAACAATGAAGGAAGCGTCGGTAATCACTATCGCTTCTTGTGTCTGAGCAAACACCTGTCGGAAAATATTTGAGCGTTGTTCGCTGGCATGTGCGGCACTTACGTCGGTAAAGCAGCAGATTACGTAGCTCATCTGTCCGTGTTCGTCGTAGACAGGACGGGCGTTGGCAAGCAAGCGCACTCCTTCTGGTCGAAATCTATTGCGAATCATCAGTTCGACCTTCTCTACGACCTCACCGCGCATCGCTCGTTGCACCGGCATTTGCTCGTAACTGAAAGCTTGTTTTCCATCGAAATGGAAGCTGCCAAAAATCTGTAGAGGACCCCCGCCGCTATGCATCTGTGGTTTTACAGCGCTGATGGTCTGCTTGAAGATTTTGTTGACCTTCATCATCGGCAATCTGTTTTCTCTGATTGGCGGACGCAACAATCCTTCGCAACCCGGTCCAAGTATGTCTTCTGCAGCCTTGTTCATTTTTAGAACGCTGAACTTAGTGCAAACGACAAGCATGCCATCTGAAACGGTTTCAAGTATTGGTGATAGAGAACTAAGGTCCATACCCTGTCCGAGAGCTGAAACTTGAAGGCTTTGAGTTTACTGTATTGCCAGCTATCCTTCAAGCCGGGCTCCTGTTCAGGATTCGGCTATCTCAATGTCATATCGAGATTGGGTCTTGTCTGGCTCTGAAATGGCTATGTCATAAGTTCTTCGCTTCAATAGATATAGAAGCGTTTCGACCCATGGACGTAAATACATGCTCAGCCATCCGCTATTTTGAAGGCTTTCCAGACTTTGTAAATCTTCTAATTGAATGTCTTTAATGCGAAGATTTACAAGCCTGTTTAACAGAGCTGTGGCGTCGTGCGTATCATTTTGCTTGCAAGCGTAAATTCGCTCTTTCCCAGCCAATAAAAGCGTTTTGGAATCACTCATAAATTCGATTTGTGTCAGAGGGGAACGGGAAAAAATGCTTGCAAGTTTCAACCTCTTGCTTATTTGCAATTGATTCAGGTTTATAAAAATAAGTTCTGCTGGGTTTGAACGGCGCAAAACAGCAAGCGTCTGGCTATCTGAATCAAATGCAAGAAGAGGCTGCTCGATGTCTCTGCCGAGTTCAGATTGAAAAACCACTTCTTCAAAAGGAAATTTTCTAACCTGTATTTCTATGGGAGTAGATATCGCCAGAAATTTCCCATTTGGGCTGAATTTAGCTCGCATGTTCGGAAGAGATTCCGAGCCAAGCGACAATAGCTTCTCCATGTCGCTATTAGGACGAATTCCCTCGTCTGTTTTGGAAAATGTGTTTGTGAACTTCCATATCGTGTAAGGACGCTTGCCGTACTCAGGTGTGATAAGCATGCTTCCATCATTCGAACAATCTATAAGCGACTTGTTTCGCACGAGTAGGTTTGCGTAGGTCCGCGGTACCCGCATGTTTATAGAGAGAAAATGGACAGAATTGTTCGAATCACTAAGAAGAAGTTCGTTGTTGTTCAGATACTTCTCGATCATATAAGTGCCGCCATTAAATTCGTTTGGATGTGTCCATGTTTTCAATGTCCTAGCGTCTTCCAGGCGATCAATTGCAAGCTTTCCTGTTTCAGTTTTGCTTGCAACAAAAAGTCCGTCTCCAGACACTGCGCAGGCTGAACGGCGGGAATAGAGTTTATGCTTGAGGGTCTCAACGCATTGTGGAAGAGTCCATACTTGAATCAAACCAGCGCTTGCAGGAGCATGAGTAGCAATTCTGCCATCGTCTAAGGTGTGCATCGAGAATTCTGCACCACTGTGTTCTGGGGTCAGAATCGGAAGTAGATTTACATCTTCATGCAAGGAATGTTCTTGTTCTTCATGCATGAGCTTACTTAGCAAATCGATGCCACTTTTCTTGAAAGCGTTCAGGTTGAGGGGCGCATATAAATTATTCAGCTCATCAAACCATTCTCGTTCTAACTTTTCGGATGGTGCCCAGTTGCGCTCTCGCAAATCACTGAGAAGCTGAGCCATTTGCAGAGGCGCAGAGCTTTGCGCCTCGATCCACAAATCTTGGCTGCTTGCTGGCTTTTGCTTTTTATTGAACATTCTAATGAAGTTTAACTACTGGATAATCGCTATGTATAAGATGCCCAGAAAGTAAGTCTCTAGTCGTGATTAATAAACGGCGGTTCTGATCAATGGAAAACGACACTTCAAATCTCTCCTGCCCTTCCATAGCAGGCGGTTTTGCTGTTAGAAGAGTTCTATTCTTTTCATTGATCCAGAACATGTTGCGTTGATCCATGTCCTCTGCAGTCACTGTATTCAGTCTTGCTGTACCAGTTTCGTCAAAGAAAAGTTCGAATCCATCCTGATGTTTGTTTGCCTTGTCTCCAATCTCGAAAATTTGCATGATGAATTCCTCTTGCCCATTTTGCGTTGCTTTCACTTTAATGGTGTCGATCGGTCCATCAGAAGGATAAGTGCTACCCTTTTTTACGAGCGTTCTGTATTCATAACGTTGTGTTTTTGAGTTTCTATGTCTGATTGCATAATCATGCTGAATGTAATCATCAAAGCTGCGTCCACCGATAAAGGAGGAGGCACCTCGTGCCACCGCATCTAGTGGACGGTCCATTTTCACTTTCTTGGAACCAAATATTCTTTTCAGAGTGCTTTGAATGCTCGGTATCTGGCTGCAGCCGCCAACCATGAGTACCGTTTTTATATCATCTACATCAAAGCCTCGCTCACGTGAATCAGCCAGAGCACGGCGAATCGTGCGGTCGATTGTCGCATAAGCATCTTTGTTTTCCAGCATTGTTTCAAACTGAGAACGGGTGTAATCAGCCGAAATTACTGCTCCCGTCAGGGGATTCATCACTGTCAATGAAGCCTTATCTTGAAAGGACAGCTTCTCCTTTAAAAGCTCACATTCGCTTAAGAGGAATCGGCTTATTTGCTGGACTTCTTGATCTTTTTCGGTATAACCGTTTTGTGAAATTATTTCCTCGTAGAGCCATTCATCAATAGTGCTTCCGCCAATCTCTGTGCCTGCCTTGCCCAATACGCGACAGCGTTCGGCTCCAGGGTTTGTAGAAGGGTCTTGCTTCACTATGGATACATCAAGGGTGCCGGCGCCGAAATCGAAGACCATGCAGGCTTCATCAGGAAACAGTCGAGTGCTATATCCGAGTGCCGCTGCCGAGGGCTCGTCTATCAAACGAATCTTTTGTAGACCAGCCTTTTGAGTAACGCTAAGCAGCCAATTCTCATAATGCTCAAATGCTTCAACCGGCACGGTGAAAGCAACTTCTTCATTTTTTATATTGAGCTCAGCATCAGCAGCTTTAATAACGCGAATCAAGAACTCCTCTGCTGCATCATACACACTCACACTGCGATCATCTATTCGTCTTGAAGCCGGGCTTCGCATCGAGATGTAGCGTTTCATCCACTGAAATGTACGAGGCGACTGCAACAAATTGCGAGAGTGTACTTCATTGCCATAGTAAGTTTGTCCATTTGTTCCATAATGAACGAGCGATGGTACAACACCTATTTGCTCATCATTCACGGCAAGAAAACGGCAGTAATCGTTCAACGGAAATGCAAACCCCTGCTGGCGCACATTGTCCCAGTTGGCAATGACTGTGTTTGCTGTTCCAAAATCGATGGCTACTCTGCCTGCCATTTAGTTAGTCTCCGTGTCGTTTTCAGTTGAAATCACTGCTATTTTTCGAATAATTCGTTCGTTGTATGAGATGCCTGGCATACTAATTCTTGCGCTGCCACCTTCATTTAGAGTGCCATCATTCATGTTTAGCCCTTCGTGAGCTGTGCTGTCGAACTTGACCAACTCACCAATGTTTCCCAGAAGCTTGATTCCGCTGGACTCGATGCTCTGCACCATTCGCATGGCCACGGCAAGAACATCTTTCGCCTGAATTTGCCTCTGTGCTGAAAGATGCTGTTGAGTTTTTAGTTGCACCATTGGTGATGCCAGCTCTCGGGCTAGCGCTTCCATTTGTTGCTCGAACTTGCCTTTAATTGTTCCGTCGACTTTCTTCTCTGCCAGTTCTAAATCGCTGCAAGCTTGCTTCAACAGACGTTCTTGTTCTTGCATCTCCAGCTTCAGAGATTGCATTTCAGATTCAAGAGCGAGTATGCGTTTTCGAGCTTCTTCCAGCTCTTGTTTTGACTTGAATAAGTCTCTGAAAAACGCAAACATTGTTATGCTGTTGGACGTTCGAATTGTGCTTTTAGAAGTCTGTCGTAAAGCCCACCAGCATTCTGCAGTTCAGAATGCTTGCCCATTTCGATGATTCTGCCAGCTTCAAGCACTACTATGGTGTCTGCGTGACGCACTGTACTCAGGCGATGCGCAATGACGATTACGGTGCGTCCGCGCATTAAGTCGCTCAGAGCGGCTTGAACCATCTTCTCGGATTCATTATCAAGCGAACTGGTTGCTTCATCGAGAATCAAAATTGGGGCGTTTTTCAGGAATGCACGAGCAATAGCCAGCCTCTGTTGCTGTCCACCTGAAAGCCGAAGACCACGCTCGCCAATCTTTGTGTTGTACTTTTCTGGAAGTTCCATGATGAAGTCGTGGCAGTAAGCTGCACCTGCTGCTGCAACCACGTCTTCGTCAGTTGCATTCAGTCTTCCTAACCTGATATTTTCTGCCACCGTGGCGTTAAATAGGAAGTTATCCTGAGTTACGATTGATATTTCAGCCCTCAGTGAATCTAGCGTGTATGCACTCAATGGCTTGCCATCGATCATAATTGTGCCTGAGTTGACATCGTAGAAACGTGGCACCAGGTTGGCTAACGTTGACTTGCCCGAACCCGAGAGACCAACAAGTGCAAATGTTTTGCCTGGAGGGACGGTGAGATTGATATTTTGAAGAACCATCTGTGATGGCTTGTCACTCATTGAGGGATATTGGAAGAAGACCTCTTTGAGCTCGATGATGTGACTGCCTTTTTCTAGTTCAACTGCATCCGCTTTATCGGTGATTTCAGCTTTGCGGTCTAGTACTTCGAACACTCTCTGGGCCGCAGCCAGCGCTGGTTGAATTATGCCGTTTATTCTGCCCAGATTTTTCAAAGGAGAGTAGAGCAGAAGAAGGGCAATCAAGAACGATGTAAGAGATCCAATCGTCATAACTTTGTGGACGACCTGCCATCCTGCAGCCCACATAACTGCAGCTATACCCAAGGCTCCTATCATCGCGAGAATCGGCGACATCATCGCTTCTGCTCGCACTGATTTCATCGAATTGTCGTAAAAATGTTGGTTTGTGGTCATGAATCGTGAAATCTGGAAGCTCTCCAGGTTGAACGATTGAACAATTTTCGCACCTTGAATCGACTCGGAAATAACTGAGACCAGGTCGCCGATAGCTTCTTGTCCTAGCCTGCTTGACTTACGAATACGTCGGCTCAATATGTTTACTGGTAGAACGATGAAAGCCATAATCGAGACGGCAATCAAGGTTAGCTTCCAGCTCTGACTCAGTAATACCACCACCAGTGATATCAGCGTTGTTGTGCGGCTTATCAGTGATTGAAATGTCTGAGAAATTGCATTCTCAATCATAGCGACGTCATTTGTAAGACGCCCAATCAAAATTCCAGAGGAAATGTTTTGGAAATACACGAGGGGCTGGTCTTCAATATGGCAAAAGAGTTCGTTGCGCAAGTCTCTGATTGCAGCTGCGCCTACCATTCTGATAGTGAAAGCTTCGATGAAGCGAAATAGTCCCTGTAAACCGGCCACAATAAGCACCAGAATTGGCACCCAATAAATCAGTTTTTCCTGACCATCAACAATTATCTTTTGCAAGCCCTGACCAGCTAACCATGCGATGGCTGCATCCATACTTCCCGAGGGAATTGCTGCCAGCACACCGATAACAAAAGGAACCCCGTAAGGCTTGATATAGTCGAGCAAGCGAAAATAAAGTTGCATTTGCGTCTGCTCTGCACCTTCATTAGGCTTGTTTTCGTTGCGAGGCAGCTCGCTGGCGCCCTTGCTTTCTTGCTCTTTCGTGCTCATGGTCTGATTCAAGTCAGGTTTCCTTGTAGTAGCGCAATTATTTCGTTGCGGGCGTTATCAGTGAAATCGCCTTCGCCCAGATGGCCTTTTAACGTCTTCAGTCCTGCCGTAATCTCATTGCGCAGCCCCGGAACGTCCAGCCAGTCACAGGTATATCTTACGAGTTGTTCCGCTCGACAATCTAGTTGAATTAGTTCAGGAACGATTCCATCTCCGTGTAAAAGGTTCGGCCACCCTACAAACTTAACGATTTTGAATGCCATAACTAACAAGAAAGAGAGCCATGAACCGCGGTAGAAGATCAGCATAGGCTTCCCAACCAGAGTCGCTTCCAGTGTCGTGGTGCCCGATTTCGTCCAGAGAAGATCACTGTGAGTCATCAAATCTTCGCTTTGTTCTGATGAAATTGTTTTTACCGACTTTCCTACTAGATGAATGAATTTTTCACGTTGCATGAATTCTTGTAAGAGGTCGGCCATCTGCTGATTCGCATTAACAATCACGAACTGCACATTCGAGCGCTCTCTCGATATCCATTCGATAGCCTGTAGCACCAGCGAAGCGTGTTCTTTTATTTCCTGTCTGCGACTGCCTGGAAAAACACCAATAATGGGCTTCTCCGGATCCAGATTATTTCGCTGGCAGAAATCTTCCTTAGTACTTCGCTCTGATTCTGCTTTGAACTTCATCGTGAGTGGGTGCCCGACGAACTTGGCGCTCATCTTTTTCTGTCTGTAAAGGGCTTCTTCGAACGGAAAAATGACTAGCATTTTGTTGACAGATTTCAGAATTGCATTGATACGCCACGGTCGTGATCCCCAGATTTGAGGGGAAATAAAATATACAATCGGTATGTCCGGTATATTATTTTGGCGCAGTCCTGCTTTTATCTTTGTAGCGAAGCCCAGGTTGAAGCCACCAAAATCCATAAGTAGTATCACATCTGGTTTCTTGCTCAAAATCTGATTTAGCAAGTCTTCCCGCACTGCTGCAAGTTTCGGCAGATGTTTTATTACTTCAAATATACCGATTGGTACTGTAAGCTGCTCTCGACTGTAGACCAGTTGCATACCCGCTTCACCCATTGAAGAGCCACCCAGTCCCCAAATTTTGAGGTATGGCATGTCTTCCTTTAATTTGCGAACTAGTTTGCCACCATGAAGGTCGGCTGAGTGATCACCAGCGCAAATAAAGAGAGATTTTATTTTCTTGTTGCTTGAATCAGGCTCATTCACTTTGCCGTGCCGATGTGCATTGCCACAGAGCCGCAGGCAAGGCTCTTCCATTGGACATTGGTTAAGCCTGCTAACTCAAACATTTCTGTGAGCTTTTGAGGGTTAGGGTATTTTTTTCTTGATTCAGGCAAGTAGGTATATGCTTGCCTGTCTTGCTGAATGATTTCGCCCAGCATGGGTACTACATTGTCGAAAAAGAAAATGAACAAAGGTGTGAAGAGTGGCATTGTGGGCTGCCCTAAGTCTAGATTGATGACTCTGCCTCCGGGCTTAACAACTCGTGCCATTTCGTTTAAGCCTTTTTGCAGGTCGGTCAAATTCCTCAGTCCAAAGCTGATGATGGCACCGTCAAAGCTGTCATTTGCAAACGGTAATGCTTGGGCATCACCTTGCTGAAATTCTAGACTCGACTCTAGTTTGCTGACCTTGTTTGCCCCTCTTCGGCGGGCGACATTCAGCATTTCAGGCGAAAAATCGAGCCCGGTGACAGTTCCCCGGAAACCATTAGTTTCTGCGATTAGCAATGCAAGGTCACCAGTGCCGGTGCAAACATCAAGATACTTCTTGCCTGCACTATTTTTCAGGTCAACACCCTTCATCAGCTCTGCGATTGCCTGCTGCTTCCAGCCGCGATGCATTCCGACGCTGATAAGGTCGTTCATCAAATCGTATTTCTGCGCGATTCGATCAAACTGCTTCAGCACATAATCTGCTTTTTCTTCTGTTGTCGGAAGCTGAAAACTCACTATGGTGTCACGAAACCAAAACCGAGAATTACGCAGACAATCATAAATAGCGCCACGAATGTCCAGGTGACCTTATCGAGACCTGCCTCTGCACCGCGTTTGCCAGAGAAAACTGTGGCCGCACTTCCGATCGCTCCCATTCCATCGCCTTTTGGCGGGTGGATAAGAATGAGTCCAATTACGCTGAGCGCAAAGAGACTTTCAAGAATGAGAAGGACCAGATACAGAGTCTTCATGAAACCACCTAACAGATTTATCTTCAGGGGATTATAGCGGAAACGCTTCTCTGAAGCCTCGGCCGATTGAATACATCAGCAAAATTGAAGTTTGTAATTTTTCAAGATAGAGGGGTTTTTTGAATTGTTGCGATTTCGAAACATTTCAAAAAATGCCGTAAAATCCAGCCCTGGATCTCAGAAAGGCTGATTAGTAAGCATTCTCGGGAGTATTTCTCTGACGCCCTCGATAAATTTCTGATGTAGACAAGAGGGTTAACCCTGAATATTTCCAAGGCAAGCACTTGTTCTTGACAGCTGTAAAGACGCATTAAACAGAACTAAAGCGGCGATGTCAAGCGGAAGCTTTTCGATGAGCAATAATATTTAAGGGGCTGCAAAACTGCAGCAGTTTTTCTGGACGTTTTTGAGCTAAGGCTCAATTTGGCTGCTTAACACACTGATGAAATGAGCGTTTGACTCATTTCGCTGCTACTGCAATGCAAGGAGTTGGCATGTCTACTCACTATATGAGCTTTGTATTGAGAATTTGTGATCGTCTGTTCGATAAGAATAGCCCTGAGTGCATCGACCGCCAGGGGCAGATTACACAGGCGACCGTTCTTGTGTTGATCTTCCATCTGATTATGGCCACTGCGTTTCTAAAAATGCAGGAGTACGAGCTGAAGCATCATAAAGTCACAAGAAATTCGATAAATATATCGTTCAGTCTTGAAGATTTTTCAGCTCCGAAACTGCAATTGAAAGAAGCTGAAGTTACACAGCCCCAGCCTCTAAGTCTTCTTGCAGGAAAGACGAAAGACCCTGGCTCGGGCACGGGTCCAGCATGTCGTGCTGAAAAGGTGAGTGTGCCCATTCCTCAGTCCGCACAGAGGGACGATAACCCTCGCCCAGATCCGATGCGCTCGAGAGAATTGAAAAACACTCGTCTTGTAGAAGCTAATAAGACTGCAAACGATTCGACTTTCGCCAGTTCTTCAAAGCAAAACTCAGCCAATAATGGCTCTCACACTGCCGATAATGTCATGATTCACCCGGGTTCGGGAGTGCCAATTGAGTCAGGCAACGTCATGCAACAAGGTGATGCTGTTGGCGGAGTTGGAATCGGAACTGACGGAAATGGACCCGCCGCTGAAGGGGCTGGGGACGGTAAAACTCAGGCTCCAGTTGGTTCCATTCCCTTATCTCTAAAAGCGAAAGAACCGATGTTAAAAGCCATGGGCGCGATAGGACCATATCATCGGGCATTGATGCAGCAAATTGCTGAAGCCTGGAAGCCAGCCCAGCGCGGATTGTCATTAACAGTTAACCTGCTGATTGCAAGAGACGGCACCTTGTTGAGTTCTTCAATTGTGTCGAGTTCTGGTAATCGCAGAGCTGATAATCAAGCAATTGCGACAATTGAATCACTTACCTTTCGCCCACTGCCCGAATGGTTTAAGGGTGAGGATTTGCTGTTCCAAATCGACTTGACATCCGAATAGTCTTGTCAAACCTACATGCTTCCTGAAATTTGTGAAAAAATTCTTTTGTTCCATATATGGAAGTGGCATTTGGCGTGGAATAACTCAACTGGGTCCGAATTGTACGTTGGCAATTTTTTTCGCCGTCAAGGTTTTAACTGGCTCCGAAATGGGGCATGCTCCTATCAAATGGGGATTTTTGTACTCGCGTAACTTGTTGGGTGGCTTATGTCGATTTCCTTCATGAATGAAGTGGTCAAGATTTCTGATCGATTTTTCGATCGGCGTGACCCAAACTCCATTGACCGGCAAGGTCAACTGAATCAAGTAATTGTTGTTGTTGTCATCTTCCACGCGATAATGGGTATCGCGCTGGTGAAGATGGAAGAGTATGAGCGTAAGCATCCTCGCATCATCAGAGATGTAGACGTATCTTTCGAGTTCACAGCGCCACCGCCTGCGCCTGATTTCCGCGTCGGAGAAATACCTAAGCCGATTACTCTGACTGAAGGGGAAAACCCTGATTCTGGCTCTGCTGAATCTGCAAAGCCACAAGAGGCAGATAAAGTCTCGCTTCCGACTATCAAAGCTCCTGAGACTTTGCCCGTACCGACACCAGAGCAAGCTCGACCTGTAGTTTCTCATGAAGTTACGACCGCACCACCTGTGATGGTGACGACGGCTCAAACGACTAAAGCTTTGCCTACTCAGGCTCCTAAAGCGTCTCCTAAGGCGCCGCCCAAACCAACAAATATGATGGCGGGTCAGACCTCCAACTCAGCACCTTCTGGCGCAGCGCAAGAGGGGGGAGCACCTGATGGTAAGGACGGTGGCACCGGCACTGGTGGCGACGGCACTGGTGGTAATGGTTCAGGGGAGGGAGATCCTGGTACCGGCAGTGGATACGGAAACATCGGTGGAGACATTGCCACCAGAGTAAACGGCGGCGGTCGAGCCATGGGCAACATCGCACCCTACCGCAAAGACGTTCTTATGCGCATCGCTCAGAATTGGCGTCCAAAAAATAAGACAGAAGCGATGACGCTTCAAATTTCTATTGGAAAGGATGGAAAAGTATTATCAGTCGAAGTGGTGGAAAGTTCTGGAAACAGGAGAGCTGACAGAGAAGCTATCGCTGCAGTTGAGGCTACAGAATTCCAAGCGTTGCCCGAGTGGTATCGCGGAGAGCAACTTGTCTTTAGAATAGACTTTGCAAAAGTAGGGGAGGCTTTACAACAGTGACATATCAGGGGGCGTTGGAAGGTACTGGATCTGAAGACGAATCGCAACTTCAGCCCACTAAACCTTCGGCGGTGCAACAAGTTACAGGCTCCGTTATGGATTTCTTCGGCGGCCTGCCTTTGAGACTGGTGATGATTTTTGCCATCGGCGGGGCGACGGTACCGTTTGCAGCAGACTTTGTTTATCCGTCCGTTGCTAAAGGTTCTTATCAAATTATCTGCAAACAACTTGCTGATGAAGCTAAGAGGAAGGTTCCGCCTACATCTAAAATCCTTCAGGCATTCAATCAATATAATCTTGCCTGGTACTACGTGACATCAGCAGATGGAACACTAGATCCTTTAACCGAAAAATACGCACCGGAATTGTCTAAATATGACATCACTTCCGGCGATATCGAGTGGCGTGAGAAAAAGTACTTCGAAGCAGTAGAAGCTATGGGTGAAGGAAAGCTGCTACACATCGGATTTTCTCAAGCGCCGTTCATGGGCACAGCCCTCAGTATGGGCGGCGGACTTATGGCTGCTCCTGCGAACATTGCATATGTATTCACCGTACTTGGTGGCGTATGTGTTCTGACAATGGGCGCCCTGTTCCTGTTTGTAAGCAAACCACTTCTATTAATTGCTCGTGCAACCGGTTCTTTGCTTTTGGCTCGTGATGCTTACTCAGGGGTTACTGGCGGTGGTCTCGATGTATCCGGCGCCATTTCAGAAGTTGGTCGTGTCGCAAAAGGTTTGAAAGGCATCAGGCAACAATATGACGAGTTGGTCGCAGCTCGTGTTGCTAAAGATGATGTGCTCAAGAAAGAAAGAAAAGAATTCGAAGCTCAAAAGAAACAGCTTTCTCAAGAGTACGAAGAGCAGATCAATCAAACTCAAGCGAAAATTTCAGAGCTATATACAAAGGAAGCGGAAGAAGAATTTATCAATGCTCTTGGTAAAGAACTCGACCAGCTCAAGTCCAGTCACCAGGTTTGTCAGCGAATTCTCGACAAACTCAACGACAAGTTTCCGACAAGCATCATGTACGGTGCATTCTTCAAAGCTGACCGCTATCAGCGTTTGAACCTTGATGCCTGGCTTGGTTTCGATGATAGAAACGCTCAAGGACTCAAGAAAATTGACCATTCCCGAATTGCGCGAGAAGTTTTTGCCACAAGCAAACACGTGACACTGGGTATGGAAGGAATTCGTGACTATGGGCTAACTCAAATCGCTCAGGCTCATGGAATTCGCACTGCAGTCTACCTGCCAATCGTATTTCAAAGCCGCAACCTTGGTGTAGTAGCAATCTACTTCAACACTGAAGGTCAAACCGTGCAAGATCGTCTCAGAGTTTTGCGTAACGTCGTTGAACTTGCATCACGTGTATTGCACCAGAATATTCAGTACGAAGAAGAACAAGAAGCAGCTCGTACAGACCCGCTAACCGGTCTGCGCAACAAGAAGTTCTTCTACGAAATCATGCCTCAAATTATGGATCGTGCAGCCGTCAATCCTGAGCAAAATCCTGTTTCGCTCGTGATAATGGATGGTGACCATTTCAAGTCGATCAACGACACATACGGGCACCAGATTGGTGACCAGATGCTGCAGGAATTGTCGAAGATTGTCAAAACCTGTGTGCGAACAACCGACACGCTCGAAAAACTCAGTGCCCCTGGTGATTATCTAATTCGTTATGGTGGGGAAGAATTCATCATCGTAATGGAAAACACTGACGCTAAGCGCGCTATGGCAGTTTCTGAAAGAGTCAGAACTGCAATCGAGGCTAAAGGTGATTGGCCCGCAGGTATCGCAAAGTGGACGGTTTCTATTGGTGTTGCTACTTTCCCAATGGACGGTAAGACCACTGATGACTTGCTCAACAAGGCAGATACAGCACTGTACTACGTAAAAGAAGTTCTAGACAGAAACAAGTGTATCCATTCGCAACAAGTTCCGAAGAGCTACAAGTCCTCCAAGACTGCTTCAGCAGTTAGCGGCGAACTCGGAGTATTCGACCCTGCAGCCTTGCTTCAGTCTCTGGCTACTGCTCAGAAGACTGGTGTCTTGACTGTACAGGCTCCAGACGGACGGCAGCTGTGGATTCTCTTCGATTCCGGTAAGCCAATGCAAGCACGTCTTGCGAAGTTTGCTGGGGCTGCGGCAATTGTGGAATTCGTCTCAACGTTTGAAGAAGGAAGCTTCAACTTCCAGGAAAAATCTGGAACAGGTAAAGAGACAATGACCAAGTTGCCTCGCCTGGATGACACCTTCAACATCGCGAAGAGTTTAGAACGTATCTTGATGGATGGTGCTCTTGCACAAGATAACTTCAATGCTGCTAAGAAGATCATTCCAACCTTGAACATGCTAATCAGGCCAGTCGCTCCTGTAGAGTTCGCAGCTCGCTGGCAGCAACTTGGTCAAATTCCAGAACCACCAATGCCTGAAGAGTTCAATGTTATGTCTGACATTGTGCAGAAGGCTGATGGAAACACAACATTGCACAACATCTTCCGCAGCATGGAAGGTGTTCCAACCCACTCACTGTGGCGTGCAGCAAGCTTGCTGATTCAGCATGGATTGGTACAAACCAAGGTCATGACATAATCACTGCAAATCGTAATTAAGAGAGTCGCAAACAAGCGGCTCTCTTTTCTTTTGATTGCTTGAGTTGATACATTCTTGTCTGTGCGCTAACATGCCCTAACAGAATCAGGCAGATTTGCTGGCGACCGGGAGCTAACTTTGAAAGACCCTTCAAACGAATCAGAAAGTCACGATAATGAGCCGCAAGCAGCACAAGAGACCGCTCAGAGTGATAATCAGTCCCCTGGCGATGAATCGATAACAAAGCCGCAAGGTTTCAAATTCCCTCCTGTTTATCCTTTTTTCTTTGCACTTCTGCCCATGCTGAAAGTCTGGGACAACTGCATGGGTAGCTATTTGCCAGAGCAGTATGCGCTGGTGATTGCGTTCATTCTTATTAAAACGCTGTTGTGTTTTGCGCTTGTGTATTATCTTGCGAAAAAAGACCTTGATAAAACAGGCGTCATAGTCGGCGTTCTTGTAGGCACGCTCTATTTTTGGTTGGGCTTTGAGGCTCTTGTTCAGATACTCACGAAGCCCAACAAAATTGATAATTTGATTTTGCTGCCAATTTACCTTGCTCTTTGCGCGAATGCAATTTACGTGATACTGCGTTGGATGCCCATCGCAAAATTGACTATGCCTTTGAATCTGTATTCCATTTTTATTTTCATGATGTCAGTCTTTCCTGTTGTCGCCGGTGAGATTAAGCAGCAAGAGCATGTGGCTAGCGCCAAGAAACAGATCATGAACCTCATTCCTGTTTCAAAATTGAAGGCACCAAGTCCGGCCCCAGATGTTTACTACATTGTTGCTGACTGTTACCCGAATGCTCAGACCTTAAATGAACAGTTTCATTACAAGAGTGCACTCATTGAGCATCTCAAGGAAAAGAAATTCTATGTTGCTGAAAACGCAAGTTCTGCTCACGATAGAACAACATCATCAGTGCCTTCAACTCTCAATATGTGTTATCTCGGTGATCTCGTAAAGGAGTCTTATGAGGTCAGATTCAGGCTTCTGCAAGATAGTGAGGTTAGTCGCTTACTTAAAGCTGCCGGATACAAGTATATAAATGTAAGCTCAAGTTGGGAGCCAACAGATTACAACACTGCAGCTGATATGAATGTTGGTTGGCTTCCTGGAGGAAACTTTCACATCGCACTCTTGAGATTAACGGTTGTTGCTGGTCTTGAAGAACGTCTTAAAGTGCTGGCAAACATATTCAAAGTTACAAGAACGAGGACTTTCTCTGTGGTCACGGAAACCGCTAGAATTGGCGGTCCTAAGTTCGTTTTGATGCATACCTTGGTTGCTCATCCACCAAATTTCCTTGACCATGATGGGAATGTGACAACACTCTCTCTGAAGATGCACAACGAGGAATTTATGCCTGTGCCCTTTATTGATCAGATAAAGTACTTTGACAGGGAAATGATAAAGCTGGTTGATACCATTATCGACGAATCGAAAGGCAACGCTATCATTATCATCGAAAGCGACCATGGTTCCGCAGTCCACGAGGCATCTGTAGATACTCCGTATGTTAATGAGCGCATGCGCATCCTGGCAGCTGTTCATTTGCCAGAAGGCTATGACAAAAAGCCTCCGTCAGACTTATGTGCAGTAAATACATTTCGCTGGTTGTTCGACAGTTACTATGCAGCTAACATACCAATGCTGGAAAACAAGGCATTTATTGCTGTTCCTTATGATCCCGAACAAGACATTTTTGAGGTCTATTCCAAGATGACCTTCCCCGAGGCTAAATCTGGCAGCCCTCGCTAGTTGTAGATAATCGATCCCCTTAGTCCGGTATGTGGATCCCGCTTGCGCTGCGATTGCGGATCCCGATTGCGACGGTATGCGGATCCCGATTACGCTGCGATTGCGCGGGTACATGAATCCCCGATTGCGCCGGCATGCGGATCCCGATTACGCTGCGATTGCGCGGGTACATGAATCCCCGATTACGCTGGCTTGTGGATCCCGATTGCTACTTTCGTTTAAGCAGGAACATTGTCCGAGAGGAACCTTCGATTTTTAGCTCTCTTACGAAATCAAAATGTTCTGCAAAGGCTTTTCTGAAGCCAGCTTCGTTGTAGTCAGGGTAAATGTCTTCGCGACTTGAAAGCAACCGTTGAACTTGTGAATCATCCTTGGGTACAAACTCGATGATCAACTGTTTGCATAAGCTCTGGAAGTACTCAGCCACCATTGGTAGTGGTACATTATTTCCTATTGCTAGATGATGAATTAGTGCCAGAGCCATTCCTAGTGGGGCAGGTCCTCTCTGAGTAAGTGACATACGCTCTTTGTTGTTCCAGCCTATTGCGGGGCTAGGGGCGCTCAGATCGATTAGCAGAGGTAGAATGTTCTGCTTCTCTTCCTTGGTTTTACGATAGTTGAGTTCAACACAAAGTGGATCAAGATCCATTGAGATCACTCGCTTTCCTGCGCTGGCGGCCAGGCGGCTAAAGTGCCCGTTGTTGGCGCCGATGTCCCATACTTCGTCGATATTGCTTAGTTCAATCATTTCGTTGACTATACGTTCTTTTTCTTTGGCAGACGACTCACTGTAATTGGTATCAGTATAATAGTGAGACCAGGTCGTTTTTGATTCCTTGATTTTTAGTCCATTGACGCAATCAATTAGGTTGTCCAGTAGCGCCAGCACAGATTGCTTCGGCATACTTTTCTTCTTTACCTCTTTGATGTCTTTACCCGCAAAAGCATGTTGTGCTCTTGCGTGAAGGTATATGTGTATGAGCAAAGAGGGGTTCAGGAATGTGCTTCCACTGAGCATGCTGCACGAATAATCGAGAGGCAAGCCGTCGATGAATGTCTGAAGCATTTTATTGGCTCGCAGATCTCCCTTGCTCATCAGTGTGAGAGGGGCAAGAAAATGCTCGCAGAATTGCCGATATGCCATCCAGCCAGTTCCTTCCTTGTGAATCTCAAAAGAGAGTGTGTCTAGCAGTATTGGACGTGAGCCGAGAAATTGCACGTTGTAGGCGCTTGCATCCTTCAGAATCATGCCGTGGCTCAGTGCTCGGTTCGCAGCATCTAGTGTAAGCAAGGCAGCATCTTTAAGCTGACCGAAGCTCCATTCGTAGGGATAAGAAATAAATGGTATCTTCTGTGGTGCCAGGACCTTATAGCTATTTTCTGCATTCAGCGTTGTCTCTTCGTGCGCAACCAGTATATGCTCGCGCACAAGTTCTTCGTAAAGTCCAGAACTCATCAGCATTTCATAACTGTCTTTGAAAGACTCAGCAACTGCGCGCAGAATTCTTCCGTCTTGTTCGAAGACAAATCCTTGCGGGTCGCGGAATGAAGCAGGTAGCCGCTTTTGCGTCATCCTGTAGAGATTACTCCTCGATTATGGCGACCTAGTTAGATTTTTTCTTGAGGGCGCCGACTCTGTTTTTGAGGAAGCTCTTAATGGCAAAAAATGATGTCAAAACAAATCCGGCTATCATCTCCAGAATGTAGCTACCTGTTGAAGGATCCACATAAGCATGTGCTCTTGGGCTGGCTAGCACAGCAAACAGGAGTGTGAACATGATCAAATCGAACAAAGCGGACTTGAGTTGCGTCATAATCACTCCAAATTCTGAAAGACTAAAGACAAATAGTAAGTAGAGCTTTCTCTATTATGCCCAATTTTAATGTCTTTGCTTGACAATCAACTGTCAATTGAGAGGAATTAATCAGCAGCTCAATGTTTCTTTTTGTCGACGCTCAAGCTATCGGTGGATCTGGTGAGTGATATGTTCTGTCCAGATACTTTTGCAAGATAATCGCTGCAGCTTGTTTGTCGACCAGGTCTCTGTTGTGCCCTGTTTTCACGCCAAGCAAAGTAAGTGTTTGAATGGCCGTGAAAGTTGATAGCCGCTCGTCTTCGTAAATTATGGGCAGTCCTGTTACTCTCGCTAATTTCTTACCTAGCGACCTGACTTTCTGCGCTTGCTCTCCGAGGCTGTCGTCCATGTTGTAAGGGAGTCCAACGATTATTTCTACGACGCTATGGCGCTTTGCAATATCCGCAATCGCTTTTACGTCGTTTTGCATGTTGGTTCTATGCAGAGTCTCAAGCCCCGCGGCAGTCAAGCCAAGTTGATCGGAAATCGCAATTCCAATCCTCTTGTCGCCAACATCAAGGCCCAGGCACCGGGGTCTCTGTCTATTCGTCATTACTTTTTCTAGAAGAACTCGGGATGATAATGATACTATTTTTTCCCTTTCAGCCGATCTGGCAGATTCAAGAAATCGGAGGTTTGAATGAAACTCTTTCTCGTTCGGCACGGCATAGCTGTCGATGGAATTGGTGGCGAGATTAAAACGGATGCTCAACGACCATTGACTGCCGAAGGAATAGAGGAAACCGAGCTCGTAGCAAAGGGAATCAAGAAACTTGGAGTCAAACTTGACCTCCTGGTCTCAAGTCCCTATGTGCGCGCCAGGCAAACCGCCGCGATCTTTTCCGATGTTTTTAAAATGGAAGCCGAGCTGGAAATCTGCGATGCTCTGTGTCCTGGGATGGACACTCCACAGCTCTTTCGTTTTTTGAAGCATCATCAAAAATCTCACGCAATTGCGCTTTTTGGCCATGAGCCTGATATGGGAGAACTCGCGCAGACCTTGTTGCAAGCTGAGTTTCCCATGCCTTTCAAGAAGGCTGCAGTTGCTCGCATCGACATCTTTGACATGCCACCAACTGGTCCTGGCATACTGAAATGGTTCATGCCGCCTAAGGTAACGCGATTAATCGGTCGCTAATTACTCGTATCGTTTTCCGCCAAAGTCTATGTAGCCACCCTCATGACGCGGATTGTCGCTATGGTGCGTCCAGTGAATTACGCCACCTTTGCGGTTCCAAATATATTCGCCTTTGATAGTGACAGTGTCACCAACTTGAATTGGCACTTTTGGCGCGTACTTGGTGTCATGAGCAACTTTGACGCTCGAACCGTTTGCAAGCTGTACCAGGAATAGTTGGTGGGGCAATCCTTTTGTGTCATCTGGCAAAATACGACAAACTGGCGCCGAAAATATCAGCTCAACTTTCTTTGCACGAATGCGTTGAGCTGTCAGTACATCGGCCTGGCTGTTTTGCTGCTGGGTTCCGTCGGCATTTACAGTCTGAGTCTGGGACTGATCTACAGTTGCTGGCGCATCAGATTGCTGATGGGCAGTACATCCACTTAGAGATATGAGCAGTATCGAAAGGAGCGGAAGCAGCGAAGACTGTTTGCGCAGCCGGTTTTCGCAGCTATATCTCTTGTTTTCCTTTGGGGCGGATGCTTGAATCTTTGTCTGCATGGTTATTTACCGGATATCTCCATGGGGTAAAATCTCATATCAATCGGCCATTACATGTTAATTCCGGCTCTGAGCGAGACTTTCTGTGGTATATAAAGAGGCATAGTTCGGATTTTGGCTCACACTTATGTCCTCTATTTATATCACCCACGAAGTAGTTGAAATGTCGGAATTGGTCCCAATGGCTCCTCAGCCAGATTGGCGGTCCCTGGCAATTACTAAGTTACAACGTTACGGATTGCGCGTTGTCAACCCAATTGATTGGGTTATTCCCACTGATGCCGTCGACCACGAGCGCATTGACAGTGTTGAACAGAGAGTTCGCCGAGCCCTTGACCTTATCGACCAGAGTGATGCGCTGCTTGCAAATCTCAATAAGCCGTCTTACGGAACTGCGATGGAGATCTTTTATGCTCATCGCAGAGGAAAAAAAGTTACGGTCGTTGGACCATCACCATTCTCGCCTTGGGTTCTGACGCATTCGCAGGCCCGTTTTGGTGATATCAATAATGCATTGGACTTCCTGATCGAAGAAAGTCTTCAAACTGACATTCTAAACTGGGCATTGCAGTTTGAGTCTGGACTCTCAGGACGCTACGAGGAATACCCTCCGGCAGGGCAGCAAGACTATCAGTTTTTCGGTGGCGACTTACCTGTTCTGACTCTGGCGCCGCACGCAACTGCTTATTTTAGAGATGGTGAGTTTCTCGAGCCCGAAGTATTTACCGGTGCATTTGCCTCGAGTCTGCATAGAATGTCGCGGTGTCATGCTGCAATCAGCACTTACTGCTCTCCTGCGGACCCCTGCACCTATCTTGAAACACCGTATGTCAGGGCTGTCGCAGACATTATCAAGTCTGGAAAAATTGGACTTGTTCTGATTGTGCTCGGACTAAACTGGCATGAGTCATCTGCTGTAGTGCTCGAACAAATGGGACCAGACGTAAACCAGATTCAAGAAATCAGTTCGCACTTGCGAATGAAAATTTCCCCAATTGATCAAGTTATTGTGCGCGATCCAGATAATGACGTAAAGGCGATGATGCGTTTCATCTCTCAGACTCTATCGGTTCCGGTAATGACTATGCGCGTGCATCGTCGTTTCCGCATGCCACGTTTGCAGCCGCAGACTTTTGTGCAGTTGAGCGATGCAGTAAGTCAATTTATCAAAGAAACCGGCACGGAACTTTTGCGGAGCGCCAGCTAATGTCTGAAGAACTCATTGGCTTCATAACCTGTCCTCCAGAAAAGGGTCAGGAAATAGCTCATATCGTGGTTGCGGAGAAACTGGTCGCATGCGTGAATATCATTCCTTCTGTCCGTTCGATTTACATGTGGCAGGGGCAAGTCGAAAACGAAGAAGAACAAATGTTGATAGTAAAAACAACAAAGAGTAAGTGGAAAGAATTTGAGAATAGAATGAAGGAGATTCATCCCTATGAGGTTCCTGAAATAATCAGTTTCTCAATTGCTGAGGGTTATCCACCTTACTTGGAATGGTTAAGAGCAAATGTGAGTGGGAAGGCTGAATGACTGACTTCAGAACCATCGTTGATGTTTTCTGGCACAGGGTTGATAAAACACCTGAAAAGATCTCCATCATGCACAAGGTTGATGGAGCATACAAATCGGTTAAGTGGCTTGAATCAGGTGCTATTGCAGAGAAGATTGCAGCAGCACTGATTGATAAGGGTATAGAGGCAAATTCAAAGGTCGCTATAAGCTCATCAAGCTGCTCTCGTTGGACTTGGGCTGACATGGGCATCTTATCGATTGCTGCGGTAACTGTACCAATCTATCCATCATTGAACGCGCAAGAATGCGATTTTGTTTTGCAACACAGTGAAGCTGCGGCCGTCTTTCTCGAAAATCCGCGACAACTCAGAAAACTAGCAAGCATCAGCAGTCTTCCTGAAAAGCTGAAGTTCGTAGTGCTTCTGGAAGGTGATGCCCAAGATGAAATTGCAATTCCAGTTTTTGCTTGGGATGAATTTTTGGCAATTGGAGCACAGCGATTAAATCAGCAACATGACTGTGTCTCTGCTCGCTTGTCGCATGTCGAGTCAGGTTCTCTTGCCACCATTGTTTATACTTCAGGAACGACCGGAGTACCTAAGGGTGCGATGATCGCACATTCGAATATTCTCTACGTTTGCAAGACAATCAGTGCGAATGTCGGTTTTAAACAAGATGATGTGGCGCTTTCGTTTTTGCCTTTGTCTCATATCTTCGAGCGCGTTGGCGGCCAGTTTATGGCTATTTACGAGGGGATTCCCCTGGCTTTTGCTGAATCGATGGAGCTTGTCGCACAGAACATTACTGAGGTGAAGCCAACTATCATGAATGCGGTGCCGCGTTTCTACGAGAAGGCTTATAACAAGATTCAGAGTAACATAAGGCTGCTGCCAACTCCCCAACAATATTTTGCTCGTTGGGCACTATCTCTGGGGCGGCGAGCGCTGAAAGCAGAGCAAGAAGAAAGCAATGGCAACAAAGAAGTTGCTCGACAAATCTATCGGACCGAACTTAGAATTGCTGACAGATTTGTTTTTCGGAAAATTCGTCAACGCTTTGGCGGACGGCTTCGCTTCATGGTTTCCGGAGCTGCTCCGCTATCTACCGAGGTGCACCAGTTTTTTTGTTCAATCGGAATTCCAATTTTAGAAGGTTATGGCTTGACTGAGTCTACAGCACCTATAGCTTGCAACAAGCCTGCCACCAATCGCAGAGGCACTGTGGGAAGACCCTTGCCTGGATTGGAAGTTCGCATTGCCGATGATGGTGAAATTCTTGTACGAGGTCCTAGCGTCTTTCAAGGTTACTACAAAAATCAAGAAGCCACTGATGCAGCATTCAAGGACGGATGGTTCTTGACTGGTGATATTGGCGAGTTTGATTCAGATGGTTATCTGCAGATAAAGGATCGCAAGAAGGACATCATCATCACTGCTGGTGGCAAACACGTTGCTCCTCAATTTCTTGAGAACAAGCTTGCGGGACAGGGTTTAATCAGTCGAATTCTCGTATATGGAGATCGGCGCAAATACATCACTGCACTCATCACGCTTAACGCAGATGAGTTGAAATCATTTGCAGAGCAGCAATCCATAAGCTTCACGAGCGCTGAAGACATGAGCAAGCACAGCAAAGTGCTTGAAACAGTTCAGAAGCAAATCAATGATTGCAATGCAACTCTGGCAAGCTTTGAGCAGATTAAGCGCTTCCTTATTCTCGAAAACGATTTCAGCATTGAAACAAACGAATTAACACCCACCCTTAAACTTAAACGCAAATTTGTCACTGAAAAATTCAAAGACTTACTTGATGGTTTATACGAAAAAGAGGATGTGGAAATCGAGAAATCGCGGTAATCTTCCTAAACTTCTTCTCTGCAACGTTATCTAGTTCTGGATTTGTTCGATTTTGGAGACCCGACCCGGGCCAATAGCAGAGAAGAAACGCTAAAACCCTGTGAAAGAAGCATTTAAATGGTTAAAATCGCTTTACATTCGCTTGGCAACTCGTTAGAATATAGGCACTATTCAGATGGGCTAATCTGCTCTGGCTTTACAGGAAAGTCCGCTTCTTACTAAATCAACAAATTTGACCAGTTTTTTTGTATGCCCAACCCTTGAGGGTTTTTGCGATGTTCGATTCGTTTTCTAGAGGCTTCCGGATGATATGGGCCAGCATCAAAATGGGCTGGCAAGACAAACGTCTGTTGATTCCATCCATTCTTACCGTTTTCACCAACATGCTTTTCGGTTTCATCTTTTTTCTTGATGGAATTAAGCAAATGGGACATCAAGCTGGCAAAGCCGGTGCGCTGATGCAAGGTGGACCAGGAGCTGCTGCTGCTGGACACGCAGGTCAGATGGCTAGTTCGCCGTCAAACGGTCTTCTACCTGGTAGTTTGCCATCTGCTGGTTCGTTAATTGGAAACATGCAGATTAATGGACCCACTGATACCAGTGGTTTTGGATTTAACTGGGACGCCATTGCTCCTATGTTCACCACAGATAACATGATTATCGTGTTCTCTTTAATGTCGATATGGTGGCTTACCAACCGTTTCCTTGAAGGTGTAACCACCGCAATGGTTTACAGTCACCTCACTGAAGGTAAGGGTTCAGGCGAATTCTCGAAAGCTTGCTCGGCAGTGTTTCAGAGCTTGCCAGCCATCGTGATGCTCGGCATCGTTACCTTCATTGCCAAGAAAATTGCTAGCTTCCTGCGCAATAAGAATCACTCCGGCATGCTCGGTATGGGATTCAATTTCCTCGCTGGCATCGTTGAAGTTTTCTGGACTCTAGCTGGACATTTGATTTTGCCAGCGATAGTAATTGAAGGATGTTCTTTTGTAGGCGGTCTCAAGCGTGCTGACAAAATCGCTCAAGGCAGTTTGCTCACAATAGGAATTGGAGAAGTAGGTGTTGATTTAATTTGCCGCCTATTCACCTACGGTTTGTGGACCGTTGGTGGAGCCGGTGCAGCCGCTGCCTTCTACGCCAAAGCCTTGTTCTCTCCACCAGTTTTGTTGACTGGACTCTTCTGGGGTGCAGCGCTAATTATGGTGACCGCTACATCCATATATATAAGATCAGCTTTCTACACTTGCCTCTATGTTTGGGCAATTGAAATCGAAGACATGGAAGAAACCGAGAGGTCCAAAGTCAAAGCACCAGGACCGCTTGCTGCAGCCCTTGCTTAATCGATTAGCAGAATAAAGTATGAGAGAGCCTCCAAGTGAGGCTCTCTTTTTTATCGTTCATAATTCTCTGAAGTTCGGGAACTAATTTCTGGCGACTGCACCTTAGCTCAAGTAGAACATGTGAATGGCTTCGTATGAATGGCATTCAGACAATCGAGTATGGTTCTACTTTCCAGGAGAAATTAAATGATTCGTCAAACACTATTGGTTGCGGTAGCTTTGAGCGCAGTCAACTTCGCACCAGCTATGGCAGATGAAACCAGTTCGACAACAGTGCAAACAAGCACTCCAGTCAGCAGTTCAACAACGAAGGTTGAATCATCATCAAACGCTGTAGGTAGCAGCAAATCAGTTTATAAGGCAGAGTCTGTCCCAGGACAAACCAAAACAAAGGCTTACAGCGCTTCAGCAGGTCCGGACGGAGCGAAGGTTTCGAAAACCAAAACCAACGTACAAGAGAATATGGATGGCAGCGTCTCATCTTCAAAACAGCATGAGAGTCACTCAGTAAGCGACTTTGGTTCTGCCCATCAGAAATCGAGTTCAGCTACAACAGTTGGACCAGATGGTTCTACTTCAACAGTGAAAGAAGTTAGAAAAGAAACTTCGGGCAACTAGTTGCAAACCTTTCCGTTCGCAGCGCCATTGTCGTTTGACTGGCGCACGGGGCAGCTCAGTGAAAGAACGCCGCAGAAAAAAAAAACTGCGGCGTTTTTGCAAATTTCTCCGTAAATCGAATATAGCGCAAAAGCGCAAAAGCACTGTTCAATTACACATTGTTCTCGAAATGAAGTGTCACAGGCTCTTGACAGCTCCGAGGACCCTTAAGGGGAGAGTGTTTTCAAAGATGTGCAGTTTCTCATGAGCGTATTTTTACCATGGCTTGCTAAGACCGCTCTTAATAATATTAATCCTGGAGCGTGTGTCGTCAACGGAGCCAAAGACAATGCACCAGTTAAAGAAGCCGGCAGGAAGCGGATTTCTGCAAACAATAATCTCAACGATTCAGGATTTCTTTTCTGGATTGACAGGTAAACCACAGGCAGTTCCAGTGACTAACAAAGCTGGCAACAAGCGCTGGAGTTCATCTAGCCTGGCAAAAGCGCCAGGAAGACTAAAACCGATTTCTCATTTGCAATATGCAAAGCAACAAAAATCTAATTGTGCAAATCAGACAGAATCCAATCCCGATTTGAAAAGAAGCGATTTGGAAGATATGGTTCGTGATGGTATTTGCCTCGATGGCACCTATCTAGCGTTTGCTGATTTATCCTATGCCTTTCTTTCGAATGGTCGTTTTCGCGGATCAAACCTTGCTGGGGCAAACCTTGCCCGCGCAATTGTGATAGGCGGAAACTTCATGGATTCGAATCTGAGGAACGCATGCTTAGTGTCCGCTGATTTGCGTCATTGCAATTTCCATTACGCTGATCTTTCTGGTGCAAATCTGCGTGGAGCAAATTTGTCTGGAGCAGATTTGTCTGGAGCCAACCTCTTTGGAGCTGATCTATTCGGTGCCAATCTTGAGGGTGCGCTTCTTGCTGGAAGCAATTGGAATCAACCTTCAATCTGATTGAGCCATGACTATTAGAGTAATAGGAGCCGCTGTTTAATAGCAGTGGCTTTTGTTTTGGAAGCACGGTGGCTTTTGCTTTTCAGTGCTTTTAGTCACCATTGGTGGTATCAGCGAGGCTGCTACCGACAGCGAAAGACAAGCCAGGAGAATACAGCAAAACTCATTGAAATATTAGTGGGAACTAAACTGTGTAGACGTAGTCTCTTGGCAAGTCTTGCAAAGGTGATGAATTTCGTATAATCCGCACTTTAAAGCATTAAAGGATAAGAAACACGCTTTGCAAGTCGAAAAAACAGGTTTATACTGCAGGCATGAATAAAACACACACAGTAATTTTGTCTTCTCTCTCCGCTCTTGCGATGACCCTTCCGGTTTTCGCAAACGAACCGGACACCAACCAGACGGTAGGTGTCATGGGTGGTCAGCAAGCTGCGCCCGTTGTCGTCAATGATGCGACCATCAAAAAAGCTATTGAGACTTTGATCAAGCAACAAGAAAAGAAGATCGACATCAGAAAGAAGATTCCACAGAAGCTCGATAATCCAGTTGGAAGCAGACCAAGTACAGATAAGGTTCTTATCCTTGGTGATGCAGTTCCGATGTAATCGCGCATCTGAAGCATAAATGACAACGAGCCTCTAAAGGCTCGTTTTTTTTGTCGTAAATTGTGCGTTTTCCTAGTATTTGGTCAGGCTAGGATCGACTTGATCACTATACGCGACAATTCCGCCGTGCAAGCTTTTGACTTTCGAAAAGCCTTTTTCCAGCAAGAATTCAGCTGCGATTCCGCTTCTACGTCCTGTTCTGCAATAGACAATAATTTCTTTGTTCTTGAATGGCTCAAGTTTGTCAAGATTGAATCGCAAGTCGCCGATTGGTATATGCATGTTGTATCTAAGCGTGCATATATCAACTTCCCTTGGCTCTCTTACATCAAGAAGAAATACATCCGCGTTTTTATCCAGACAACTCTTTAGATCGCAGGCTGAAATCAACTCAATTTCGCCGTCTTCACAACTCATTTCCCATCTCCGCTGAAACCTGAAACTGAATAGTATAACCACTATTCCCAGAGAAGACGCTGGGCCAGGCTGGCGCTGAGCCCAAAATAACGATTAAGTAGTTCTGGTTTATCCTCAGTGGAAATGATGAAGCCTGGGCTCACAAATTTATTCCAGGCTGATGCAAATGCTTCTCTGCCTTTTTCAGAGCGCGCCAATAAGGACGGAACTGGATGATAAGCGGCTATTTGCGGCGTTGCTCGACCCTTTAAGTAAGATTTGAAGAATCTGTCTTCACTTATTTCGTTTTCTGATGTTTCAAAATTTGCTCTGATTTGCGTTTGTGTTTTTATCTCAGGGCTGATGACATTTTTGCGCAGCTGTGAACTGCTAGCGTCTCTTGCGTCTTCGTTCTCATCCGCTTTTTGCGACGATGCGCTGCTTGAATCTATAGCTTTATTTGCTATCGGCTTTGAATCAGATTCCTTGTCCTTCTGCTTGTCGCTTTCCTTTGCTTTTCCTTTTTGCGTTTCTTTTATTACAGGGAAGCTGTACTCATACTTTGGTATTAGATATGGTTGCTTTCTAATTGGTTCGAGTAGCTCTTTCAGGCATTTTACGAAATAGACAGATTGAGGCTGGTCAACGCCATCGAGAAAAATTCTATAACTTCCGTCAGACCTTATTGAAAGACGAATGCTGTCTTTGTTCAGGTGTGGCGGCAAAAGCTTTACTTGCTGAAGTGCGGTAAGAACCGCTCTTCCCATGTCCATCAGAGATGATTCTTGAGTGTTTGGTCTGCAAATTTCTTTCTTAAGTTTGAAGTACAAGTTTTGATAACGTTTCGCTGCGATACCTAGCGATGCCACTACTGGTAATAGCATTGGTAATAAAGGAAGACTTGCATGAGCCAACAATAGTCCGGTTATAGCAGTGACAAATAGACCAAGGCTGCCGCATTCGACCCAAACGCCGCTCAGGTTTGCGCGAAGCATTTTTGCGTGTTCGCTATACTCAAGATCTCGTCTTAGATTAGGAGGAGTAAGAGACAACTTACGTAACTTCTTGCCGATTTCTATGCACGCAAGCATCTTGTTACTGTAGGGTTGTCCAACTCTCCAGAGTTCATAGATTCCTTCTCTAGCGAGGGCTCGGAGTTTCATTTCCTGATTGAAGTCTTCCAGGTTTGCAAAAACTTCAGCTGGACTCAGTTCGGAGAAAGATGGATGAACATGTCCCACTCCGCATTCAATTTGTCCATCATCGCAAATGCCAAAGTAGCCAGAGTGTTTCCGTGCAAATCGCTGGTAATCGTTTAAGCCCTTCTCCAGGTGAGGTGCGATGCACACGACATCCCAGTTATTTGCGACTTTTCTAGCTCCGAGCGGGTCGCTTGTATTGATACGGATCGATCGTCCACGCAGCTGTTTTACGCTTACAGGAGTAGTAGTAGTTGTGAGGTCGATAAGAGTGTTTAGCGCCTGGCAGTCCCACCCTTCACCAAATATTCCCCTTGTGCCGATAAGCACCTTCGTGATGCCGCGCTCTAAGCACTTGGTCGCAAGCCCAACATACAGTCTGGCTTCCCAATCACCCGTATTTGCACGAATTTCGCTGAAATGTTCGAAGGTATGTTCTACAACTTCAACTTCGAATTTGTACCCTTCTGCAATCAGCATTTCTTGCATTGCAATTTGAAACTGTTGAACGATTCTATTATCAACGAGTATCAGTGAACCCGTCACAAGGCAAGGGTTTATTTGGGCACTGAGCTCCGTTTTGAGCAGCTCTCGCAATACCGCAATTGCTCCTCCGGACTCTTCTGAGAGCACTCCTTTGACCTGCTTTGCGGCGGTTGCTGACATTCGTTCAAAGTCTGTAACTACTGCCGTGCGCAAACGGTCGCCGAGATTTCTGTATTCAACGTCAAGAATTTCTGCCACCGCATGTGATTTTTTCCTGCTGAAGGCGAGGACACGATCAACCGGTGAAGCTTGCTTTCTGATGCCCTTTTCAGTCAAGCCATAGCCTAGTTTTGCAATGGCAGCCCTGATGCGTTCATAAAGGAGGTGGTTGTCGCTCGATGCACTCGTTTTCAAATAGTTGAGCGCATAATCCTCAATCAAAACCATCCAATCTTCAATGAAGGGCGACTGCTGGAAATTTTCTGCCATTTCCAAATCATCTGGCAGAGGCAACCTGTATTTGTGCATGAAACGTAGATAGGCGCAAGCAAGCTCTCCATTCTTGTATGCAAAGCTTGTCCAGCCGTTTTTGCTTGCATTTTCAACTCGATGCTCGACCCATTTGCTCAGCAAAGATTCTGCGCCTTCGGCAAGCTCAAGAATCAACTTGTGAAACTCTAGATGTTGACCTTCTAAAAAATGTTCTTCTTCAGGACTTGGAGTCGTGAAATAAACCAGGTCTTGAAACGGTGCCAGACCTCCCTCGCGCACCAGAGCTGGTGTCGGAACTTGATAGTCTATATCACCAACAAGTGAAATATAGCGGTTCTCCTGATTTGCCGATTTGCCTTCGGGTGGAGTTCCAGTAAGCCCTATTACGACTGGGTCTTCCAGATTTCTTATCAGGTGAATCATAATTGCTGCCCAGTAATCAGTCAGATGATGACACTCATCAAAGATTACTGTCTGAAATTTTTGCCGACGCAAGGCTTGCATTAGCGTGAGAACGTTAGGATGCACGACTTCTTTCAGGTCGAGAACGTCTGTTAACTTGCGCCGAAGTCTGGTCACGTGCCGGGAGATTTCTTTCTCGTGTGCTTTTATATTGTTTTGCATTATCTCGAGAATGCGAAGCTCAGCATCACCTTTCGACATGCCAGTGCTCGCAAGCTCATCTACCCACGCTTGGTGTGCAAGCTTTTCGAGATATTCAATTTCACGCCCTGGCGTCGATAGAACTTGATATGTAAGCACCGTGATTGGCTTTAGCGGCTTTTCTTCATGTGTTCCGATAATATGCTCGGTGCCAAAATCTTCTTGTCCGACAGGTAGAAATGAGCGTAGCTTTTCTCCCCATTGCGCCTGAATTGTTGTCGTTGGGGAGATTATGAGAGTGTTGTTTTTGAACTCGGCGGCTAGCTGGAGTCCGATAATGGTTTTGCCGGCACCTGGCGGAGCCACGATGTGAACTCTTCGTTCGCCTTTTTCCAGCTTAAGCTTTACCAGCTCGATAATCTCTTGCTGATACCGTCTAAGCGGGTAGCGAAAGTTCAAACCCTCGAGTGGGTTTGCCTCAAGGTCGAGAATCTCATCGGCGGGCATCTTTTTCGCTTTTCGTGGACGTGACTGCAACGGCGGTTTCGGGACTTCTTCAGTCAGTCCTTTGCCATCTATATCCAGGTTCAAGTTAGCATTATCTGCTTCAGAATTGGAATTCATTGCGGGTTGTTTACCCGCCTGCCATTGAAATCCTAGCAACTTATATCGCTTTCCAGGGACGATGTCCGCAAAACAAATCTAGAAAAAAAATACTGGAAAATCACTGGAAAGGCAATAGGTTCGCCCTTTTTCGTCCGATGGATATGCTCGAAAGAGTCTGTTTCGATATACATCAAGCAGCTTTCGAACCCGCCAGATTCCCTATTTTAATCATAGCTTTGTAAATTCCTCACGAGTTCACCACGCAGCCGGGAATAAGATCATTGTTGTACATTGTTGGAGATTTGATGATGAAAGGTTTGAAAAGAGTTTTGGCACTTGCATCGTTTTTCTGGCTTTTAGCACCAGTTGCGAACGCTGATCCTTTTATCGATGATCGCAACGGGGTCTCGGATGAGTACTTTAACAATTCGTTCGATGGGTTTGCAAACTCGTTAGATAACATGGGTTCGAAGATGCGTCGCGATTACGACTACAGTCAATTGTCTGACTCGCACCGTTATTTGACGAATATGCAGGCTAACCAGACAGACACCTGGAAGACCTCGCAAGACGCTTTTAAGAATTCACAAGCTCAAATGGTTCTCTCTGGTGGCGCATACAACGGAAACGGTTCTTACGGCTATTATGGCGGTGGAATGGGACTTGGTGGAGGAATGAACGGAGGAGCCGGCAACAGTTCGTACAACATGACCCCTGACACCTGGGGCTCTGGTGGTAGCGCCGGCACTGGCAATTTTTCGAAACCGCGATTCCGCAGCAGATGGTATGGCGGTGGTGGTGGTGGTTCGTCCAGTGTTAATGGTAACTGGTAGTTCGTATCTGGTATTTCGTTATAGGTACTTGATCGTAGTTCGCGGTGGGCGTTGTGAGAAGCAAGCTAATAGCAATAATCTTGGGACCCAGTCTGATGGCTGCGGTCCCAGCCATCGCGAACCCGTTTCAAACCGATTTTTCATCGAAGCATAGCGATTTCATGAATTCTTTGGGTGACGTTGGTGACCGGATGAGAGAAGATCATGACTCGTCAAATCGTTCACAGGCTCAGAGATATCACGCTGATCAGCAATCATTTCAGGATGGAACGGAAGCGATTGCAAGGCAGGCTGCAGAGAACTCCCGTTTGCATTATCCAAATGGCGCAAATGTTCTTTATGGAAATGGTGCATTGTCTCCCTGGCAGCAGCTGCCTGAGTCAGCGACTAAGCCAAGCGCGGAGGAAAAATTAAGTCCTGCTGCTTCTTCAGTACCAACTAGCGGTAGCGCCGACAGCAGGTCATCAGAGGCTTCTACAGCACACGATTCTAACAAAGCTAATGAGTCTTCTCATTCTTATTACACCACTTCTGGTGGCATGAATAGAATTAAGCGCTCCGCGGACCTTTCCTCAACTGGGACAGATCGACGAGCTGTGAGCAATATGCATGCCCTAAATTACTTTCTTCCCTTTCAACCAATAAAAAAGGCTGCACCAGTACCAGTACCCGCGCCGTCCTGGCGCATAGTGAAGGAAAATTCTTCAAACTGAAGGTTTACTTGCCTAGCGGAGCTTCAGATGATGGACAGGTGCGGTTAAGCGGGCAGTGTATGCAGTCGGGTTTTCGAGCATAGCATAATCTTCTGCCGTGCCAGATGATCGTGATGCTGTACTTCGTCCAATCTTGTTTTGGAAAAAGTTCTTGTAAATCCAATTCTATTTTGTATGGGTCAGTATTTTTTGTGAAACCAAGTCTTTGAGACAATCGTTGCACGTGAGTATCAACTGTCCACCCGGGAATTTTGTGAACTACTCCAAGAACAACGTTGGCAGTTTTTCGACCAACTCCAGGCAGTTTTGTCAGGTCTTCCAAATTATCCGGAACCTTGCCATTGAATTGACTCATGATAGCGGCTGCACAAGCTTGAATTGCTTTAGCCTTATTGTTGTAGTAGCCCGTAGCTTTGATGAGTTCTTTTATGTCGTCTAAATTCCCTTCGGCAAGTGCTTTTGCTGTGGGGAACTTCTTGAATAGATTTGGAGTTACTTTATTAACCTGTACATCAGTTGTTTGCGCTGACAGAATCACCGAGGTGAGCAATTCAAAATCGTTCTTGTGTGTAAGTTCGCAATCAGCATCTGGATAGAGCTTGCATAACTCATGCATCATCTCTTGAGCTAGTTCTTTCGAAACTAGCCCTGGGTCCGATGCTTTGGCTACATGCTTTTCAGCAACCGATTTGCTACCTTTCGATGCTTTCCCGTTCTGCTCTTTTGATGCTTTGGCTTTAGTTGCTGACGATTTGTTTGTTGTAGGTGGCTTAGTCGCCCCCTTAGTCGATCCAGTAGACGCCTTTGTTTTTGCGTCCGCTTTGGGCTTTGTAGCTTTCGCTGTTGAGTTTGAGCCGGTGACTTTTTTCTTAGTTGTAATTGGCTTCTTTTCAGCGGGCTTCGTCACCGATTTTCCTTCCGCCGTCGCCGTTTTTGGCGAAGGCTTAGCACTGCCCGACTTGCTGCTTTTGCCAGCTGGAACTGCAAGCTCAAACTTAGTTACTTTCATCGAGTCCTCACTCCATTGAAACAATTCTGGCACCGTGATTAACGGTTTCCGCTAAACGAAAATCTATTGGTGGCAAAGCCTCAAGTATAATCTCTTCTGTTCCATAAACAAAGCCAATGTCTTCGTCATTGAGAATATGTCTCCTGATTCGGTGACCCTGTTCTCTTCCTGCAACAATAGCGAAAAGAGTTGGTCCACTGCCGGTCATTTTACAGTTCCATGCACCAAGTTCGATGAGCTGTTTGCTCAGGGCATCTAATTCGGGGTGTGCTTTGAAAATGACATCCTGAAAGGAATTTCCGAGCTGGGCTAAGGTCGATTCCAGATCTCCGTTTTTAAGGGCTTCAACCAGATTTTCCATTGCTGGAACGTCTGGTTTGAGATTGGACTCGTCAAACATTTTGAATGCCAGAGGAGTTGAAACACTGAGCTTTCTAGGCTTGACTATGCAATAGTTGAGCAGCAGCGATGTATCTATTCGCTCCAGAATCTCCCCTCGACCTCGTCCAATACAGGTGCCACCTTTGATGCAAAATGGAACATCCGAACCGATGCTGGCTCCGAGTTCGATCAATTCCTTTTCTGATAGTCTGTCATTAAAGAATCGATTAATGGCAAGAAGTGCTCCTGCTGCATTGCTACTGCCTCCGGCAAGTCCCGCACCTATTGGAATTCTCTTGTCTATTTGAACTTTTATCTGGAGATTTTGCGATTCTTTCATCTTCCCAAGGTAAGCGCTAATCGCTTTTGCAATTAAATTGCTTTGATCAAGCGGCATGAGTTTGCGCAAAGCAGGATTATCGCAAGTCATTTCGAAGCTGGCGCCGCTGGATTTTTCTATGTTGAATAGCACTTCGTCTTCAAGTGAAATCGACTGAAATACTGTTTCGACGTCATGATATCCGTCATCACGTAAACCAAGAATTTTGAAACTGAGATTCAGCTTGGCTGGGGTTTTAACTCGAATTTGCATTGTTGATTTATTTGATTGCAGTCTCTAGCGCATCGCTGAGTAGAGAGAATTGCTCCAATGAAAGAGTCTCGGCTCGTGACTGAGGGTCTAGCCTCAAATCTTTGAACACTTCATTGACTTTCTCTTGCGAAATACCGAGAGAACAGAGTGCATTCCTCAACATTTTTCTTCTTTGCGAAAAACCGGCTTTAATGACCCGTTTTAAGAACTTCACGTTTTTGCAATCTATAGGTGGTACCGAAAGCGGTGTCAATCGAACTACTGCAGAATCTACCTTTGGAGGAGGGAAGAAGAATTCTGCTGGTAGGTTGCAAACAATCTCTGCTTTGCAAAAGTATCCGATTAAGAGGCTCACCTGTGAATAGTTTTTACTTCCTGCTTTTGCGACCATGCGGTGAGCAACTTCTTTCTGCACAGTCAGAACAATTCTCTCCACTTGCATGAGGTGCTCGGCAGGCTTTCCTATCTCACCGATGAGATGACCGAGAATCAACCCTGTTATCTGGTATGGAAGATTTCCCACTATCTTCAGCTTCTGTTCTTTCTCACGCTCTTCCCATGCTGGTTCTTTGTCTCTGAAACGACCAGAATTGATATCGTAAGCGAGAATGTCACCATGCTTGATTGACAGGTTGGCAAGCTTCAGCTGTTTTAGATATTCGACACTTTGTCTGTCTAGTTCAACTGCTGTTACTGAACCGCTTTTCTCACAAAGTATTCTCGTTAAAAAGCCTATTCCAGGACCTATTTCCAGCACTTCATCGTCAGCTTGAAGATCCATCGCATCGATGATTTGCGTGATGGCTTGCTCTTTGACTAGAAAATGCTGACCAAGGTCCTTTTTCGTGTGGAAGGCTCTTGCCCATCTCAAGAGCAATTTATCATCGAGTTGTTGATTCATTATTGCTTGCTGATCTCGACCGTCTTTTGCGTTCCATTTTTCGGCGTATTGCCGTTGCTATTGCTGTTGTTAGAGCTACCTTCTTCCGTTTCCTCAGTGGTCTCTTCAACAACTTTTCTTATCAGCCGCAATTTGATAATGCGATGACGATCTGCTTTCTCGACTATGAGCACGTAATCTTCGGTTTCTACTTTGTCACCAACCTGCGGTTTATGACCAAGTTGCCCGAACACGTGACCACCAACCGTGGTGAATTCTTCGTCCTCAATCTCAAGTCCAATTTTATCGCTCAAATCATCGAGAGTCATTTTTGCATCAAAAATGACAGAGCCGTCATCGCAGTTGACGATTTCAATTTCATCATCGTCATCTTCTTCAGGAATGTCTCCGACCAATTCTTCGACAAGGTCTTCCATGGTAATCAGACCAAGGGTGCCACCATATTCATCGACGACGATTGCCATATGTACTTTGTTGGCTTTGAAATCGGTGAGCAAATCGCCGCCAGGCTTGTTCTCGGGCACCACAAGGATTTTCTTTACCAGTCCTCTCAGGACTTCATTGCCACGATTCTCAACTATTGCTCTCAGAGCATCCCGAATATGCACGGCACCGAATATGCTATCAACGTCTTCTTCATAAACTGGAAGACGAGAATGACCTGTTTGTAGTGCAAGGTCAATGAAATCTTTGATTGTACTGCTTGATTGTAAGCAGACCATATCGGTTCTCGGAGTCATGATTTCTTTCACAACAGTATCTGCAAAGTCGAAGATACTGTGAATCATCTCCTCTTCTTCTTCTTCTAGAACGCCTTCTTCCTGGCTTGCTGTGACGAGCATCTTCAGTTCTTCACCGGTATGGACACTGTGAACTCTTCCGGGTTCAGGAATGCGCAAAGCCTTCATGACTATTGAGCTGAAGCCATCCAGAATATTCAGGAAAGGCCAGGTTAGCCAGCACCAACCTCGCATAGGCCAGATAAGCGCCATAAGTACAGGTTCAGCTCGCGTAAGCGTGAATTGCTTTGGAAGCAGTTCGCCGAAAACTGTTTGTACGAATGCTGTTATGGAAAATGCAAGTATATAGACGGCGGCTTTCGCCACCTGCAAAGAATAGCCTTGGAAAAACCCCATGCTGGTGATGGCGGCTGATAAATCGCCAGCAAACGTTGCTTCGCCAGTAGCACCTAATCCGAGCGTAGCGAAGGTAATTCCGAGCTGACAGGCAGAAATATATCTATTAGGACTTTCCATTTCATCCTGAATAAGCTTCGCGGTTTTGTTTCCTTGCTCTACAAGTTGGTCAATTCTGGTACTGCGCATGCGCACGAGTGCCATTTCTGCTGCAACGAAGAATGCGTTTATGCCTACGAGCACGAACAGAAGGACGAGGTGGAAAATGTTCTCAAAAATCGACTTGTCTATAGGACGTCACACGCACCGGAAAGGTGCACTGCTCCTTCTCTAGGGGATTTAATCTTGGACGGGAAGAGCCCTGTGGCGGTGCTGGGAGAACCGGAATTTGATGCCAAGGTTCGCATGCTGCTCTTGCGCTCGAACTGACGATAAGGCGGCAAAACATAAGAACAGCCCGGGCAGGGGCTGTTTCCAATCGTTAATTCGCTTCTACTTTCGCACTCGTCCATTAAATTAAACGGGTAACGGTAGACAGTTGTTAGCCTACCAATTTTTTTATCCTACCATAAGATCGTAAGTTTCCAGCTAAAGACTTATCTCAAAAGCTGCGTATTTACACGCTTTTACTTGTTGGATAGAGGAGAAGTGACTGCTTTGCTAGAGAGGCTAAGCCTTTTGGGTTATCAAGATATTATTTCTGGCATCACGGAAAGCTGCGATAATTTGCCGCGTTAGCTTGGAAATCAATACGTCATGATTATGCATAGAAAAGCAGTTCTCCTATCCCTAATTGTATTGGCTTCGGGACTTCCAGCCATATCGCAGGAAAGTTCAGAAACTGGCGAAAAGAAGCGTATTGCGATGGTTCTCCCTAAAGCTCCGGCAAACGTTGCGGTCAAGACCACTCCAGTTTCAGTTCAAAGCCAACATACATCAGTCTCTGCAGAGACTTCATCGGTTGAGCCTGCTACGGAATTTGGCAGCCATGTCCATCCAAAAGAGAAGGAAATCCCAGATAGCTTCAAAGCTGCGATTATCGACGGAGCTGAAAAGCTTGAAATGCTATCGCGCAGCTATAATCAGCGAATTGCCGACTTCATTCTGTGGATGCTGAGTTCGATGAAAACGAACCCTACCATCACTCCGCATGCCAGCCCATATTTCAAGCCATTTATTCCAGCCGAACATAAGAGCTTTCCTGGCGTCCGCAGCACCCAGCAAATCTTCCAGATTGACTAGTTTGTATTCCAGCTGAAATTTCGACGTGAAATCGTCTGGCTTCACTTGGGATGCTTCGAGCAACGGTGAGTAGTTCGTTTCATCTGTGTATTGATGCTCATCGGCTTGTATTACGCGGACCGTCTAAGCATTATCATCACATTCGGCGGCTCCGCTGAGCCGCGGATGCTCCTCCTAGCGTGCTTCCTCGGGCTCTTTCCAGTGCTGAGCTAAAATCAGTGCGCTAATGAGTTGTGAAGCAAAATACATCTGCGGTGCGAAAATGACGCCAATTATTGTTGAGCTTGGAATTACAGTCATCAACCACTGAATTCCCAGTGCCAGCAGAAAACCTGCGATGAGGCGCTTGGGCGCCAAAATGATTGCCGTGGTTACCTTTCTGAGTGCCAGCCCACCCGCTACGTTTTCTTCGATGGCGAAATTGACCATCAAGTAAGAGGAATAGAGCGTCACAACGGCTGAATTGACGAATACAAAAAGCATTCCACCAATCGCCCAACAGAGGCTTGCTATCTCGCTTTTCTCAGTGAAACCATAAGTAATGCAGAACACGAGGACAGAAAAATTTATGGCTGCGCTAATAATCCATGTGCCTGTTTGTAAAGCCAACCAAGTAATTCCAGACATGAACAGGTCTCCCCATTCATTCCAGTCTGGTAATTTGGCTTCGGGGTCATCTAGTTTCAAGCGAATACAGCGAAGGCAATAGCCAATGGTGAGAGCCCATAATGCCGCAAACAGTGGCAAGCAAACGAAACTGAATAGAATTGCAATCACAGCGCCGCCGCAAAACAGACCACCGAGACCAGTTTTGGGCATCCAGTCGTCTGCAAATAGGTTCCGCATCAACTGCCCCACATCAGGAGGACTGTTGAAACTACTGTTGTCGTGCTCCACTTGCACGTGCTGTGTCCTCTCTTAGTTTAGTCAGAGCATCCCACTGCTCAAGTTTTGACTTGCAGTTGAAATCAGTCATGTTGAAAGCTATTGGTGTTATAGAGATGATTTTGTTGACCATGCACCATGCGTCGGTGCCCTCTTGTTCACCCTCTTCAATTGCCTCACCCGCAAGCCAGTAATAGACTTTGCCGCGAGGGTCGACGCGCTTTTCAAAGTGGTCATTATAGGCGCGCACTCCCAGTGAGCTGACTCGCACCCCTTCAATTTGATTTGCTGGAAGATTTGGGACGTTTACATTTAGGAAGAGCTTATTTCCAAGCCCTGAGTCTGGCAAAATGTCTATCAATTTAACAATGAAGTCTGCAGCCACATCATAGTGCCGATGTCCCGATGAACCAAGGCTAACGGCAATACTTGGTATGTCGAGAAACGCGCCTTCCATTGCAGCTGAAACAGTGCCTGAGTAAAGGATCTCTCCACCAAGGTTTGGACCGGAGTTGATCCCTGAAATGACGAGATCAATGGGCTCTGGCAGCAAATGTCCAACGGCAAACTTGACGCAGTCACTTGGAGTTCCAGTCGTCCACCAGGCGCCTTTTACATGTCCCTCAAGTTCAATTTCTTCCACTCTAAGAGGCTTGTGCAAAGTCAGTGCATGTCCTGTTGCGCTTCGTTCTCTGTCAGGCGCTACCACATATACCGTGTGTTGTTTTTCTCTGGAAATTCGCTCAGCTAGAACGCGAATGCCTTTTGCCCAAATACCGTCGTCATTACTAATGAGAATCTTCAAAATTGGCTCCAAAATCAGACCATGAAAAGACTGATTGTACACTTCCACCCTTGTAAGGGGGCATTGCTTTTCTCAGATTCATCAAAGATCAAAACAGATCATATTTGAATCGGACGAAGAGCATATAATTGATGCTTCGATTCGGTGTCTGGCACTTTGAATTAGCAATTTTTCATTTCTTTGAATTGCAATCAAGTGTTCTTCAGGAGCTTAAATACTATGTTCGACAAGTTTGGTGACGCGGCAGTTGAAGTCCTTTTCGATGCTTATGGCAATTCGAGACGCTTCAAATCAGATCAAGTTTGCTCGGAGCACATCCTTGCCTCACTGGCAAATGATCAGGAGAGCATCGCTGCCGGTGCACTAGGGGCGGTGAACATAAACTCAGAGAATTTGGTGGCTGAACTTGAGCGGAGTCTCCTGATTGGTAAACAAAAAGACATCACCACACACCCGTTCGAAGTTTGCACTGTTGATATTGAAGAGATGAAGTTTAGCTTTCCAGCTAAGCAACTGATCAAGCGAGCCAGAGAAATAAGGTTGTTTTTCGGTCATTCACGCGTTGAGCCAGAGCATTTGCTTCTTGCGATGATTGATATCAAAGATGAGTCGGCAATGAAGGTTCTAGAAGAACTTGGTGCCAACATAACTTACATGAATCGTTTTATTGTTAGTCAGCTTGCTGAGCGCGACTCCATCGATTACGACACTCAGTCATTGAGACAATCTGTACTCGCTGGAATTGATGAGCTGGTAGATGAAAAAGTTGCAGCTCTAGAGGAGTTAGAACAGCTCTCGACTCTGACAGAAATATCAATACCAGATCTGCCGCAGCGAAGTGAGATCGCGCATTTGATGTTCACAGCCTTTCTGCCGGACTTCTTATTTATTCAAGTTGGTTTTCAACGTTATTTGCTCGAAGAAACTATCAAGCTACTTCGTCGCCGAGCTGGCAATATTGACCCAGAATTTGTGGCAAGCACCGTTTCAACTGCTGCACAAAATTTGCGTGCTGATGTCAGACATTCACTTGAGCACATCTGGAGCCAGGAGTTCCGCTTGCTCAGCCTGGCCCCTGCTGAGGCTGATTACGATTCAATCGGCAGCATAATTGAAGACTTGTGGTGGACTCACAGCGAAGAAATTGCTTTGAACCAGGTGTTCGACAATGCTATGGACGATCATCGCAGGCAGCAAATGCTGGAATTGCAAAAGCGCCGACTGGAGATTTCGGAAAGATTCGTCAAGCTCAGAGAACGTCTGAGCGGAACAATCAAGCAGTGCTTCTCTAAGCGAGTCTCCGCATGAGATGACAGAAGAGGATGACAGTGAAATTACAGAGGACGAGTTAGAGTTTGACTCAAAATCGAGCCAGAGTAATTTCACCTATACCTCTCCACTGAGCGAGTCATTCGACAAGAGTCTCGCGGAAAACAGGCTCAAAGCAGTCTTTGCGCTTGCAAATCTTCCTATAATGGCAATTTCGGCCATTACATTCTTGAATGGCTTGGTTGGCATCGCAGAGCCTCTATTTCAACGCCTGGCTCGCCATCCGCGTATATTTGATTTTGTGGTTCCTTATGGTTTTTACCATTTCAGCCGTGCTCTGAGCTTACTGTTCGGTTTCATTCTCATATATTTGTCTTTCAACCTGGCAGCTCGTAAACGCATGTCATTGATTTTGGCAATCTTTGGATTGCTGGTATCTCTCCTGGTGCACCTGCTGCGTGCGCGCATGGAATACCTGCAAGATGCTGATTTCTACACTGAGTCGGTAGCTTTTGGCATTCTTCCGATAGTACTGAATCTGGTGCTTTTGATTATTTATCGCAAGCGATTTGTCGTAAAAAGCGAAATCAAGAAAATAAAAACTGGAGTTAGCTTCCTGTTTTATTCTCTAATGCTTGCGCTGTCTTATGGAACTCTCGGGTTCTGGCTGCTAGACAAACGAGATTTTGGCATCAACTTTGAGCTGACCGATTCTCTTCTGCGCACCTTGCGAGAATTCTTGCTTATAGGAAATGCTGATATACAGCCTCAAACGAGACATGCAGCCTGGTTTGTTGACTCCCTGAAAACGATGGGATCTGTTTCTGCCGTTTTTGCTTGCTATAGCCTTTTCCGTCCTATCGAATATCAGCTGAGGACGAGACCTCTAGAGAAAGCTAAAGCCCGTGAAATTCTTGAGCGTGATGGAAGAGATGCGCTCGACTATTACAAACTACTAGATGATAAATCTTATGTCTTCTCTGCTTCTGGCAAATCATTCGTCGCTTTTAGAACTGCTCTATCCGTGGCTGTCGGCTTGGGTGATGTGAGAGGTCCTGAAGACGAGCTACTGGAATTTTTGAAAGCATACATGTCCTGGTGTCATAGCAACGCATGGACTGTCGCCTTCTTGCAGACGGGGGAAGGGCAACTCGAACTCTATAAAGAGGCTACTCTATCAGCGCTCAAGGTCGGCGAAGATGCTGTTGTAGACCTGGACAAATTCGCTGCATCTACAGTGAAGAAGAAAGATTTCAAAAACCGAGTAAAGAAAATGGAGAAGGATGGTTTTTCCTTCCAGCTATCAAAAGCACCGCAAACCGACAAATTTATCGATGAGCTGGAAGCAGTTTCCAATGAGTGGCTATCTCTGCCGGGGCGACGAGAACGTTCATTCAGTTTGGGCGTTTTTGATCGTCAGACTTTGAAAGAAGACAACATTTTTTTTGTTAGAGATAAGGACGGAGCTATGGTCGCCTTTGTGAACCAAGTGCGCTCATACGCAGAAAAGGAGGCAAGTATTGATTTGATGCGTCACAGGCACGAAGTGCCAAATGGCACCATGGACTACTTGTTTGTGAAGCTGCTTCTTGAATTTCATAATGAAGGGTTCAAGAAATTCAATCTGGGGCTGGCAGCTTTGTCAGGAGTCGGTGATAACCCAGAGTCAAATCTCTACGAGAAAGCTTGCAAGCAAATTTATGAGCATATGAACCGCTTCTTTTCCTACAAGGGTTTGCGTAATTACAAAAACAAGTTTGAACCTGATTGGCAGTCACGTTATTTAGTTTATGAAGGCGGAACTCCTGGGCTTTTAAAAACTGCTCTTGCAATTCTTGAAGTGGGGGAAACCGCAGAAACGGATTGAACCGTTTCAGGCAAATTTCAGGCTGCCTCGATAGTTTCGTATACCGAGCGACGAGGCTTAGTTCATGTTGGAAAGACAATTCGTTGGCAATGATTCAAAATCTCTTGTCTCAAGTTTGGTTTCGGAAGAAGATGCAGCCAACCTCGCGTTTCTTCGCGAGAGCATGCATAATTTCAAGTGTTGTTCGGCACTTGCTTCTGACGAGAAGATTGAGCCTCATAAAATTTGGCTTGTTCCGCCTGGCGATGGACAATCTGACTCTCAGCTGTGCACCAAATTCGCGCTCTCATCAATTAAGGAGCAATCGCCTAAAGAAGTAGAACAAGTTAAGGATGATGACTTTGCGGCAAAAGCTGAGAATCTAATTTCCAGGATTGGCGTTAATGGACGGGTCAATCGAAATGATCTCAGCAAGGCGCTTCAGGACCCCTCATACACCGGTGAAGATGCTCAAATAATCGCTGCTCTCTACCAAAATTTTGACCGACTCAAGGTCGTAGGATCTAACGGACGCTGGTTTGATGAAAGCATTTCAGCTGAGGACCTTGCCGAATATCACAAGATTCAGCATATCTACAATCGGAAATTCTCTGAGGCTATAGAAGCTAAGTCGTGGACGGAGCTTCACTTCACTCAGCTTGACAAAAACGGCAACGGAGCCCTTTCTCACTCAGAGCTAAGCACAGCGAAACTAGAGCCAGCTACCACAGGCATGGATAAAACTGAAATTGATTATTTGCTTTCTCATTTCAAGAAATTGCGGAATGAGGAAGAGATAAAGAGCAGTGATATCGATGCCTACTTCAATTCTTTATTAAATGAAAACGATGGATCAAAACTCACTCTCGGTGTCTGGTCCTCTTGCTTCAAAGTTCATGAGAATCAGATTGCTCACTATCCCAAAAGCTTGTATGCAAGTAAGGACCCTCTGCTGAGCATAGTTCCAGATGCCATTAAACAAGGATCTATTGGTGATTGCTATTTTCTTGCACCACTAGCCTCAATTGCCAATAGCGAGCCCGAAACAATCGCCAGGTCAATACATGATAATGGCAATGGAACATTTACTGTCAGATTTGCTGCGTGTCCTAACGAACCAATAACTGTGGGGACTCCTAGCGAGGCTGAAATGGGTCTATTTAATCATGCTGGTCCTTACGGCGTCTGGGCGTCTGTGATGGAAAAGGCGTATGGAGCTTTTTGTCAGAGATATTTTTGGCGCCGGAGTATTGATAATTTGATCACAGATGGTGTGCCAGAGTCTGCTGCTGATGGTGGTGGTTTTATGGAGTATCCTCTCGCTTTAATTAGTGGACGCCACGTGGATTGGCATTTGGTTAATCTGTGCAGCGAGCAGAAAATGGCTCAGTTGCTTGAGTCTGCTTTATGTGGTCCTAAACGAAAGGCAGTAAGTGTTGGAATCAATCGTGACTTCTTTTCGGATTACACTAGCGACGGCTTCTATCGCAGGCACGTTTACTCCGTACTGAACTTCATTCCCGCTTCCAAGGGATCCGAGGCTCAGGTTGTGGTGCGTAATCCATGGGGTGGAAAGGCTGATACTCCTGATGGTGTCATACGCATACCACTGAAAAGCTTCATGCAGGATTTTAGCCGTATGGCTGTAGTTCAGTGAGACTATCGCTCATCTTAATGTGAAAAGCGCCGAAATTGGATCCGTGAAAAAAATGATGCCTGTGAACGTCGGCTTCTTAACTTAAGTTTTGGTACCAGCGTTCCCGGGACCACTTGATGGTGTTCCCAGAACTAAAGCTGCAAGCGGCAATCCCAGACCGGTTAGCGATTAGACCGAAGCCAGTTCTGCCAGTCTTATCTCAACTGGTTTAGCCTGCTGTGAAGGAGCCTCGCCAACATGGATTATGTTGTACACAGTGTCTCTTTCTACCGGAGTGTAACCTGCGTTGTAGATGAAGAATTCCAGCTTCTCTTTTGCCAATTGAAGCGGTGTTTTTGCTCCAGCAGCGTGAGTGATTTTTTCTTCGAGTATGGTTCCATCCATATCATCTGCACCAAATGAAAGCGCTACCTGAGCGAGTCTTTCACCTAGTTGAATCCAGTATGCCTTGATGTGGTCGAAGTTATCCAAGACCAATCTTGAGATAGCAACATCACGCAGCAAGTCTTCATTGCTCGGTTCAGTTACTTCGTCCTTGATTGTGGTGCCATCGTAGTAGCACTTTAAAGGAATAAAGCACTGGAAGCCGCCAGTCTTGTCTTGCTGTTCGCGCAGCAAAATCATGTGGTCGACTTTGTTTGCGTTATTTTCGCCAATTCCTGTGAGCATGGTGGCGTTTGTTTTCAATCCGAGTTGATGAGCAACACCATGAACTTCGAGCCACACATTGGCAGGAGTTTTCTTAACTGCCATACGTGTGCGCACTTCTTCGTCAAATATCTCTGCGCCACCACCTGGCATAGAGCCGAGTCCAGCTGCCATTAAGCGCTCGAGAGTTTCTTTGTAGCTGATTCCCTCAAGGTTAGCCATGTATTCGATTTCTACAGCAGTCATCGCTTTCAGATGAACATGCGGAAACTCGGCTTTGACAGAGCGCATCACTTCTTCGTAGTAGTTGATGTCGCAAGCAGGATTCAGTCCACCAACCATGTGGATTTCTTTGATGCCCAGCTTCACCCCTTTCTCCGCTTCCTGGAGGACTCGGTCAACAGTCCACGTGTAGCTGGTATTGCCACTCAAACCTGGGTTTGCGTATGAGCAAAATCTGCAAGTCTCAACACAAAAGTTTGTCGGATTGAGATGCATATTGTGGTTGTAGTAGACGTAATTTTCTTTTCCAGGACCAGCTTTCCGCTTGCGCGCAAAGTCAGCAAGTGCTCCAACGCTGAGTAAGTCCTCGGCATCATAAAGCCTGATGGCGTCTTCTCGACTGATTCGCTGATTGTCTACAACTTTTTGTGCAATATCGCTCAGTGGGTGAGATTTAGCGAGCACTGCGTCTAGCAAAGATGACACTCTACAACTCCTTTACAACGCGCGGGCAGATACGTACCCGATCCTAGCATGCAGCCAGCAAGCAATGCCCTGCACGGGCATTCATGATTTCGTTGAGCAAAAATCCACTCAGGCTTTGACCGTCTGGGCGGGCAGGAAGTGGCTCGCTACGGCTATGTCTTGAATTTCGATATGTTGCCAAACATTACCGATTACATAAGGTTCGGTCTTAAGGTACTCATCCAGTTTCTGACGGCTTTCAAAATTGAAAATCATCACAGAGCCGACCATTTTGCCTTCGGGGTCGAGCATTGCCGCGCCCATCAACAATTGTCCAGACTCTTTCATCATTTCAGCTCCATGAAGATGAGCTGGGCGGTTTGCCATGCGCCGATTTAGCGCCTCTGCATCGCTTCCGTCTTTTCCAGTGAGCAAAAAGTGTGGCATTAGTTCAATCCTCTTATTCAGCCTGTTTATAGCAGAACAGAAGCCTTCGAGCCTGAAAGGAACTAAACAATACCGCTGCGCTTTTTACTTTCTTTGGGAGATACTGTGACCTTGGGCTGCCGGGTTTTCATTAGTTTTTGTGCCACCAATTGGAAAAATTGCTTTCTGTCTTGTTGTCTGACTACGGCTTGGTTGTGTGCCTCGGAGAGGCTAATGGGGTAGCCATTACCTTTTTGTGCTTGCATCAGCACGGCATTTAGTGAGAATTCAAGTAGTTTCTTATCTTCGAAAAGCCAGCTGGGAATCTCAATACGAGCTGCTTCATATCCAGTATTGAGATAGGAAAAACAAATTCGATTTCGTAGCGCTAGTGACTGTGAGGCTCTAGCACCAGAGAGAAAGAATGCCGACCGGTGGGCTTCGGGCAGCAAAGAGTGCATCAGGTATCGGTCTGACAAAGGCCAGATTTCCGAACAGGGAAACTCGGGTTCATCAATATTCGAGCAATGAAGTTGGCAGCGGCTAAGTCTGTATGGGCAACGCCAGACGCGCAGAATGTTCACGATGTCAGAACTTCTGGAGTGACTTATGTAGCCAACGAGAGGAAGTTCCGCCGCGTTAAATGCGTCGAGCTCAATTGCAAATCTCTCCAGAAGCTCTTCCTGAAGGCGATCTTGATTTCTATCAATGTTGAATGGTATCAGGGAACCATCAATCATAGTGAGTACTTGTTGTTTTTCATTCCTTTCTTTTTCAGCCAGCAGCCGGGCTTGTTCAAGTTCTTTGAGAGCTCTTTCAAACGAAACCGTAGCCTCGTCGATGTGAATTCTCCTCTTATTGATTAAAGGGTAAATCTCGTCATGACTGTGATAGAGAAACGGAAATGAGGTCAATGATGCTTTCGACTTTTCGCCGTAGTTTAATACCACAGCACCAATATTTAGTAAAAAACAACTAGCCACCTCATGCTGAGTAGGCATGATTTGCGACCCATCACAAGCCACTACGGCGTGATCTTGCGGAGGGGTACTCAACTTTATGAAAGGCTGCATATCTTCCAGGGGAAGTGCACAGGGCCAAAACGTCGTGCCACCACTTTCTCTTAACTTGTTCTCAAATCTAGTCTGGTCTCTTGCCGCCTCTTCGAAACTGTTTTGAGCCTTGCCTAGAATTGCGGTCTCGACGTCATTATTTTCCTGCGTCTCTTCAGCGAGGGCAGCGATTTGCGGCATGAGTTTTTGAAAATCAAGCAATGTCCTGACCTCTCGTAGTAGATTATGCATTGTTTTCGCTATACTTTCATTGGGAGAGCAGTCCAGTGAAATACCAAAATAAGAAAGATGAGCCCCTTGCCGAAACTCTTGCCCGGCGTGTGGCGCAATTGCGCGAAATGCATAACATGACGGTACTTGACCTTGCAAAAGCTTGCCGCTTTCAAGTAGCTCGAGTAGAGGCAATCGAAAGTGGTCTTGAAGTTTGTCTTTCTGTTTATGATCGGCAAGTTCTAGCCAAAGCATTGAAGGTGCTTCCGGCGGTTCTGCTCGAAGTTGAAGCTTTGCCAGAACACGTTCGACGAATGAGAAATTTTATTCAGGCAAACAAGCCCAATATAGATGATCTGACAGACAGAATTTTGGATGGGGAAAAGAATATTCCCTGTCCGAAATGTGGCACCACTTTGACTGCGTCCATCGAAACTGCGCTCGATTACGAGGATAGACCGGTCGACATTGCAAAAGCTTATTGCAAAGAGTGTCTCTTCCGCATATAGGCGGTTGAGATAAACTTGAAAGCAAAACCGGCTCATAACCGTTGGGTGTGCCTTTCACGAAAGTGAGAAAGCTACTTTACCTTTTTCTTCGTATGATTAGGTTTTAAGAGCTGATGAATTCGTTGATGTGAAAGACCAGCCTCGAGATATAGTAGAAGTTTGATGTATTTAATACCCTGACCCAAAAATGCCATGAAGTTGACCGAGAAAGGACCATTCAACTTCGTATTCTCTCAGCATGGA
>JBGAHS010000010.1:0-412792 GCA_044226015.1 Obscuribacteraceae bacterium (SeqCode) | reverse complement strand
GGCGATGGCGGCGGTGGCGGCGGTGGCGGCGGTGGCGGCGGCGATGGCGGCGGCGGCGGCGGTGGCGGCGGTGGCGGCGGCAATCCTGGCGGCGGCAATCCCGGCGGACCGACGGGCAACCCGAACCACACAGTTTCGAACCAAACTCCTGGAGTTGTGGGCTCACCAGCAATTGCACCGACACTCACAGTTCCAATCACATTACTTCCGAACACAACTATTGCTCCGACTGACGTAACCAGACGGCGAGCAATAATGTTTCCACATGATCACATCCTCAAACTCATCAAGCTGGATTCGAAGCTCGCATCCGTTGGGACACCATGGGTGGTATCAACTTATAAACTGCAAACTTATGCATTCGATGGCGATTCAAAAACTGTCATCATGACGACACCAGGTTCAATTTTCGCAGTAACTGACGACCACACAATTACTGTCAAAGAAGGTAATGTCACAGTTGCAGCCACAGACGTACCAGTGTTCATCCGAACTACTTTGGGAACGGTAACGATCGCACCAAACAGCACGGCTGGAATCCATCAGGACAGATTTGGTGGCGTCCACGTTGCTACCCTTGAAGGAAAAGCATCATCATTCACACCTCATTCAAAAGATGGCAACCCAGGCCAATCTTTAATCGGAACTACATTCCAAAATAGCTCTTTGCTTTCGAGTTCGCCGACAACTGGAAACACCATTCAACTTTATAGCGGAAACAAACACAACAAGAATTCCAACAGTTCCAGCAAGAACGTCGGTAAAAACAACACTGGCACTATAGCTTCAGTTAGCACCAACAATTCTGGTAATCATCACTCTGGCAAGACAGGTTCTTCAAAGAATTTTTCAAATGAGAACTCGAAAAATACCAACCTGGGGAACAACAATTTAGGAAACAGCCACACGGCAACGAACCGGAATTCGGATGCGCCTTCTTCTGTGGCTCATGGAGTAACAAACCCAGGACAGACCTCAGGAAATCCAAACGACATCTCCGCAACCACTGGTGGTGCCTCAAGCACACCAAATCTCGCTTCGTTTATTAGCGAATCAGGACACTCGCATTCATTTGATGTGTTTGTTCCAACCGTCAGCCACGGAAATGCTAATAACACAGGACTCTCCGGTAGCGATGGCGGAACCAACGGCAACAACCAGTTCGCCAACAATAACAATGGAACCAATGGTGCCAACGGCAACAACCAGTTCGCCAACAACATAAATGGAACCAACGGTGCCAACGGCAACAACCAGTTCGCAAACAACAATGGAACCAACGGCAACAACCAGTTCGCCAACAATAACAATGGATCCAATAGAACCAACGGCAACAACCAGTTCGCCAACAATAACAATGGATCCAATGGAACCAACGGCAACAACCAGTTCGCAAACAACAATGGAACCAACGGTGCCAACGGCACCAACCAGTTCGCCAACAACATAAATGGAACCAACGGTGCCAACGGCAACAACCAGTTCGCAAACAACAATGGAACCAACGGTGCCAACGGCAACAACCAGTTCGCAAACAACAATGGAACCAACGGTGCCAACGGCAACAACCAGTTCGCCAACAATATTAATGGAACCAATGGAACCAACGGCAACAACCACTTCGCCAACAATAACAATGGAACCAATGGTGCCAACGGCAACAACCAGTTCGCCAACAACAATGGATCCAATGGAACCAACGGCAACAACCAGTTCGCCAACAATAACAAACCAATGGTGCCAACGGCAACAACCAGTTCGCAAACAATAACAATGGAACCATCGGTGCCAACGGCAACAACCAGTTCGCCAACAATAACAATGGCGCCAATGGAACCAACGGCAACAACCAGTTCGCCAACAATAACAATGGAACCAATGGTGCCAACCAGTTCATCAACGGCAACAACCAGTTCGCCAACAATAACAATGGAACCAATGGTGCCAACGGCAACAACCAGTTCGCAAACAATAACAATGGAACCATCGGTGCCAACGGCAACAACCAGTTCGCCAACAATAACAATGGCGCCAATGGAACCAACGGCAACAACCAGTTCGCCAACAATAACAATGGCGCCAATGGGGGAACCAACGGCAACAACCAGTTTGCCAACAATAACAATGGAACCAACGGTGCTAACGGCAACAACCAGTTCGCCAACAATAACAATGGATCCAATGGAACCAACGGCAACAACCAGTTCGCCAACAATAACAATGGATCCAATGGAACCAACGGCAACAACCAGTTCGCCAACAATGACAATGGAACCAACGGTGCTAACGGCAACAATCAGTTCGCCAACAATAACAATGGAACCAATGGTGCCAACGGCAACAACCAGTTCGCCAACAATAACAATGGAACCAATGGTGCCAACGGCAACAATCAGTTCGCCAACAATTACAATGGAACCAACGGTGGTAACGGCAACAACCAGTTCGCCAACAATAACAATGGATCCAATGGAACCAATGGCAACAACCAGTTCGCCAACGGGTTCAACTCCACCAACTTGAACGAACAAAACATCGCTCAGAATAATCTGGGTCAGAACCTCCAAACATGGTCCAATAATCGTTCAACAGGAATCAGCAAAGCAGGCACAGTAGCTCTTGTTCCTCAGAATTTTGATAAAGCAAATTACAAGAACGGTACGCTTGCCAACTCAACAGCAAGCTCACCTTCACTCATCAAATCGGATATTGCGAAGGGTTCCGTTGCAAACAAACAAGCGAAGAACAGCGACATCGTCTTCACATGGAATTTGCCAGGAGCCTCAGGCAACGCAGTCTCATCAGAAAATGAAAACACTGAGCTATCCAATAACCAATCAAAGAGCATCTACGACCGAGTAGTTGGCTCCGCAAATGCAGGCGCTAAGAACGGCACTAGCATGGCTAATGCAAATGCTTCGAACCGCAACTTCAACAACGGCAACAACGTTGCTAATGCAAATGCTTCGAACCGTGACCTGAACAGCGGCAACAACATCGCTAACGCAAATAATTCGAACCGCGACCTGAACAACGGCAACAACATTGCTAATGTAAATGCTTCAAACCGCGACCTGAACAGCGGCAACAACATTGCTAGTGCAAATGCTTCGAACCGCAACTTCATCAACGGCAACAACATCGCTAACGCAAATAATTCGAACCGCAACTTCAACAACGGCAACAACGTTGCTAATGCAAATGCTTCGAACCGTGACCTGAACAACGGCAACAACATTGCTAATGTAAATGCTTCGAACCGCGACCTGAACAGCGGCAACAACATTGCTAATGCAAATGCTTCGAACCGTGACCTGAACAGCGGCAACAACAACGCTAATGCAAATGCTTCGAACCGCAACTTCAACAACGGCAACAACATCGCTAATGCAACTACTTCGAACCGCAACTTCAACAACGGCAACAACATTGCTAGTGAAAATGCTTCGAACCGCAACTTCAACAACGGCAACAACATCGCTAATGCAACTACTTCGAACCGCTTCATCAACAACGGCAACAACATTGCGAGTGCAAATAATTCGAACCGCTTCATCAACAACGGCAACAACATTGCTAATGTAAATGCTTCGAACCGCTTCATCAACAGCGGCAACAACATTGCTAATGTAAATGCTTCGAACCGCTTCATCAACAACGGATTCAATTCCGGAACTAGCGAGCTTGCCTACACAACACAAGCAGCTACATTGAGCAACGAACTTCATAGTTCCGAATCCAATACAATAGATGCAAAAACTCTAGCATCCATCAACAAGGAGATTGGAGCACTTGCCGTTGCTGCAGTGGTTACTGGCAGCAATGCAATCGCAAGCAACATTGGCAACAATGCAATCGCAAGCAACATTGGCAGCAATGCAATCGCAAACAACACTGGAAACAATGCAATCGCAAGCAACATTGGCAACAATGCAATCGCAAGCAACATTGGCAGCAATGCAATCGCAAACAACACTGGAAACAATGCAATCGCAAACAACGCAGTCGATTCCAGAATTGAAAACGACGGTGAGGAAACCGATGACAATGACGAAATCGCTAGCACCGGGACAAAGAAACCTTACGCAATCGAAATCGCAGCGAACCGCGAAGTCTCATTCATAAATAACAGAGTTGCATCGATCGGCGTCTCAGACTTCATTCCAGTTCTGGGCGCAACAGAAAGCGCGAACCTCGCAATGGCTAACAAGAAGTTGAATCTCAACGATTCACCCTACGGCGGTTCGCTGGTTTGTTCTGACCGCGCGGATTTGAGCGCTAGCATGAAGTCCAGACTTTCCGGATTGGTAAATCACTTGAGAGACGAAGGTCAACACCTTCCACATGCTTGCGACCAGAGATGGTTCGGTGGCAGCTCAGGTACGGATGTCTTGATCATGCCTATCGCTTACGTTGAGCCAGCAGCGGCCGCAATAGCTGAAAGCGTACCCACAGCGAAAAAATTCTGCGGAAACAGAGTGGTTTGCATGCCTGGAGCATCTGTCAGCGAAGCAAATGGCAGCATGGTACTTCATCATGGCGAAATCATCTTCGAAGCAGATAATGACACCACTTTGCACATCGGAAAATTCGCTTTCAAGCTAGAGAAAGGCACATGCTCACTGTTCTCTCTCGAAAGAGGAGTAGTGAAGGTGCATAACTTGTACGAATCTCAATTGAACGGTCTTGCGTTGACAAACGGAAACCGCTCAGTAAACATCTGTGCTGGACAGGAAATCATCATCTCCGCTAGTGGCACAGCCATCGCAAGCGAAATGAGAAACGATGGAATCGCACGCAGAAGAGTGCAATTGAATGAATCAAATGATGGCTCGCAGGCTGCAATCAGCGAGTACTCGATGGTATCACTCTTCCATGGCAGCAAGTGCTTGAAGCACGTTTTGTCGAGCAAGACAAAAGAAGAAAAAGCGACCGCAGAGAAGATACTAAAAATGAGCGTCTGTATTCAGCAGGTAACAGCTGGACGCGGGGCGTATCAACCGGTTGCCACGCTACCAGGTAGAACGTTCTAAGTCATCGTTAGACACAGAATAACTACAGGAAGCAGGTGAGAGCCTGCTTCTTTCTTTTGGACACACATCTTAAGTAAACTTGGTGCCGCAGGTTCCGCAAAATTTCGCCTTTGCAATCATAAGCGAATTGCACTTCGGGCATTGAATTCTCGAAGGCTCAGCAGCAGGCTTGCTCTGCGAGTTTACCATCTCAGGAAGCTTTAAGCCCACCGATTTCTTGCTCGGTCGCAGCGAAGCAACAGCCTTCGCACTTCCCGAAACCATCTGATAAATCGACTCTACCCAAATCATTTGCGAGAACATTTGTGGCAATGCATGTAACTTCGGATCTAGCGGAAGCATTCCGCAATGCATTCCTATAACTTCACCCGATTTGAAAATAGGACAGCCGGCAGCTCTGTATGGCATGGTCAAGCTATGAAGCAAGTGCCAGGGATCATTCGGGCGAATAAGTCCAATTAGATAACCAGGTCGCATTTGTGCACGCCCAACTGAGGGATGTGGTGTTAATGCAGTAATTTCATCCCACGGCGATAGAAGCAGATGGGGAGCCAATCCTAATGGCTGCATTGGGCTAAGCCCATCATCTCCCATAAAGGGCAGTTCCACTACTTGCCTGGTTCTGTACAACTCGTCGAGTGCTTTGTAAATCGCATAATCGTCAGAGCCGGTTGTTTCCGAGAGTTGGTCGATGGAAACACCGCCATCTAAAAACGGCCAGATTGACTCAGCATCAGCCTGCACTTCAGGGCTGAGTTGCTGAACGTCTAGAATTTCTGTCGCTCTGACGTAACACACACCTTCGCCACCGAGGTCGCGCAAAAGGTTAGGAATTTCATCAACTCTTCGATAAGCTTCAAGCAACAAGCTATCAGTGTTCCGCTGAATTTGATTGTAAACTTGCCAATCAGGCTTTGCTTGCGGTTGAAAGTAAAACTGTCCCGAAATCTGCTGAGCAAACATCTGGTAGACCGCAGCTTCGTTAACGAGATTACCGTATTTCGCAAAAATCATTCTGCCGTCGCGACAGAACATTTTCGCCAGAGGTCGATTTCGTTCGTCCGATATCACTAGAACGCCATCTTTTCTGGCGTTTGTGATGGTTTGAACCACAAGAGCCAAGCCCAATTCGTCAACTGGACCTGCGAGCCCTTTCATGCGCGGAGGTGGAGTACCAGCAAGCTTTCTGTTGAAAGTGGTCTTGGTCTCCGCATCCATATCTGACAAACTTCGTCTGAGATGCAAAATTACTACATTGTGATCCTGCAAAGCGAGTGCTGGAACAGGTTCAAGCAAACTTCGGGTAGCTAGTTCATAGCCTATTGCCTGATCATAACGTGGATGAAAGAAAGCATCTTCAACTTCCCAGTCCTGGTTTGTCGCTGGAAATCGGACTTTTAATGCCTGAAAGAAGTCAGCATAAAGAACAACATGGTGAGCACATGTGACAGCCTTGTTTTCGCCCACAAGCCAGACGATTCCAAAAGGAACTTCTCTTTGCATGCAGCGATCAATTAGAACTCCGACGGACCTGGCATATTTGCTGATGTCGGGAGGCGTGGCAGTCATCCAGTATTCCTTACTCTATGCCAATTTTATGCCACTGAAAAATGAATGCTTGCAGCATTTTGGAAAAATCTTGCTAAGCTTAGCAGAATCGCCACGATATCGGACACGGCAACACTGCTTTATTTCTTCTTGTTAGCTCGCATTTCCATCTCTTCTGCGAGATCAATTTTGCCCTGTGCTCGATAAACCCAGGCAAGTTTGGCACAAGTGTCACTTGTAAGTGGATCGTCAGGTCGAATTTTTTCCCGAATCTTCAATGACCAGAAATAATAGTGCTCAGCTTCTGCATAGTTGCTGCGAGTGTCGAAAAGGTTGGCCAAATTTTCAAGAGCCGCTGCAACATCAGGGTGTTCATAACCAAGAGTTTGATGTCGCAAATCAAGAGCTTTTGCGTACAACTTTTCAGCTTTTACAAACTTTTCCTGCTCGTAGAGCATATCCGCATGAAGCGTTATGAGAGCGGCGGACTCAAGATCATCAGCGCCATTTAGTTTCTCGCAGAGAGCTGTAGCCGCATCCATTAGAATGTCAGCGTCATCAAAAGCCTCGTTGTCTTCAGACTCTTGTGCCATTGCGACTAATCGGGAAACTGATTCATGCTTGCTAACATGTGCTGCACTTGCTTGATGGCTTGCTGCATGGCTTGATTGAGCACTAGACTTTACTTTGTTTCCGAGCAGCATGTCAGCGCCACGAACACAAGACCGCAGCACTCGACCAGCAATAGCCGGATGCAGCCAGGCAGCTCCGGTGACGACACTTCGAATAGCTGGCAATAGTTGGTCGCCATTATTGGTTTTCAGATAATATCCGTCCGCTCCACTCGAGAATGCATTGAATATGACTCCATCGCTTTCATTAGATGTCACCATAATTACTCGCAGCTCGGGATAACGCGCTTTCAGCTTTTTGGTCGCTTCCAGTCCATCCATTCCACGAAGCCCTACGTCCATTAAGACCACGTCAGGCTTCAGCGCCCCTACACGGTCAATTACGTCACCGCCGTCTTCTGCCTCACCGATAATTTCCATATCGGAAGCCCTTTGAAGCACAGTCTTTAGCATAAGTCTTGTAGTCGGGCTGTCCTCAGCTATAAAAACTCTGGTTACCTTTGGCGCCATTAAAAATTCCCTACGGCTATACTCTTCAAGTATTCCATCAATTCCTAATTTCCGAATCGTACTTTTTGCCTATTTACGACAGTAATATGGCTGAGTCTACAAGTTTCGACTTGTTTGATTGGCCAGGTCATCTAAACCGTTTGTATTTCTTTGGATCAACCTTTTTTGCCGGCAATTCTTCAGGCACTACAGGTGGTGCTGCCTCAGCAAATCTGTTGAGGCAATGCTCAAACTTACCAAGGCTTCCTTCAATAATGGAGCCGGCACTAAAAGCCGAATTTCTATCAACAATAGCCTTCTCGGCAGCGCTGCTTGAAGCAGGTGTCAAAGCCAAATCTTCCCTGCGCGCTCGGTGGCAAAGTAGCTCAGCCTGAAACCCGAGATCTTCAGAATCGGCAGATCTCGGGTTTCGCGCTTGGTGAATTCGGAGCGTTCAGTTTGCCATAACACGCCCTCGCAATGGCAAAAGACACCTATCGAATATACACCCAATATGTGACACTAAATAAATGAATCACCAGGAGATTTATCGAAATTCAGCCTAAAATCGTCGACGCTCGGGTTATTGTTATCGCAGAGAGCAAAGGGGAGCCAAAATGAGCGCGGAAGACGGAGATAAGGTCGTCGAGTCAAATATTCAGACTTCAACTAAGGCTGAGTCTGCTAGCCGCGAAGCTGAGGCAGGCAAAAGCGAGTTAATCGCCACGGCAAAGCAGTTGTACAAAGACTTGAAGGACGGAATTTCTAAGAGTGGTATCTCCGACGTTTTTGGTAAGCCAGACCTGACTGACAGCGGGTTGCAGGCGCTGGGAAAAGCTCAAGAGGGCAGCAAAAACATTCTGGCCAACGAGGGAATCGGAGACAGCATCGGAAAGCTCGTTAAGAATATCGACCCCGAAATGCTAGGAACCGGCGGCGCTTTCAAGGAAGCAGGCAAGGCCTTCGAACAAATTCAAGGCGGACTGAAAGACCTGGGTAAAGCCTACGAAAAAGCAAAAGATAACGGAGCCAGTGGATTTAAGGATGTTCCGGTTCAAAAGGATGAGCCTGGAATGAGCTCGGGCTCAAAAGCGAAAGACATAGAAGTAAAGAAAGACCAGGATCCTGCAAAAGCTAAAGATGGTGATTCTGACAAGCGCAGCATAGTTGATGAGCTCAGAAACCTCGACCCAGAAATGGCAACGATGAAAGCAGGGAAACTCCCTGACGCTGCTGACGCAAAGCAAAAGGACAGCGTAGACAATCAGGCGAAAGAGAGTTCCGAAAGCACTGAGTTTCAAAAAATCAAGGATGCGAAACTGCCGATGAGCCCAGAGAAAGAGGCTCAGATGAAAAAGGACTTGGCAGAAATTGATAAGCTTCCGGAAGAACAACGGAAAAAAGTCTATGAAAGCCTGGATAAAATTGCCACAGCCGACACCAAAGATAGTACCAAATTAACACCCGAACAAAGGGCTGAACTAGTGGCATCAGTTGCACATCAAATTGCTCATCCCGAAGACATAAAGCAAGGGCAACGAGACACCTGCGTTGCAGCGAACGTCGAGAAGACCCTTGCAATGAACCACCCTGATCGATACGCTCAGATGGCAGCTGAGTTGGCAACCAAAGGCGAATATACAACGCCAGATGGAAAAACGACTATGAAAGCTCAGCGCGAAGCAGATGGTTCGCTATCAGAGAAGAGCGACCCCTCCGGAAAGAGAAGCGCTGCAAGCGAGGTCTTACAGACTGCAATCACCAATGTTGGCATGCCCGCAGATGAGGGCGAATATCGCTCTTACAAACCAAAAGACGATAAAGACAGTGGTGAAAAAGTAAAGCACGCAGATGGAAAAGAAACTCAGTTTGAAGGACTTCCTCGCTCAGCTAAAGAAGACATTCTCGGCAAACTGTGTCCAGAAGATGGCTATAAGGCAAGAAAAATTCAATCACCGGACGACTTGGGTCAAGCATGGAAAGACAATGGCGAGAAAGCTCCGTTAAATGTTACAGTCAGAATTAACGCAGACCACACCGGAATGGGCGAATCTAAGGATGGCTCAGCCGGTACCCACGCCGTTTCCATTACACATATGGATTTCGGACCTGACGGAAAACCAACGCAGGTTTACTATGAGAACACAGCAGATGGAACAGACCACAGCTATCCGAATGGGAAACCAGTGCCGATCGATGACTTTGTGAAAAGCATGCAGGGCGAGCGTCATTTCACCTACAAAGATGGCAACACTGATGTTTGGTCTGAACCAATGACTGCTACCGTTCGCACCGATGGTGATGACAATCGACATGGCAAGATCGAAAAGGCAAAAGACGACGAACTCAATAAAGCAGTCGCCGATTTCCGTGATTCTACTCACAAAGACGCATTCTTCTTTGACTATGGTACTAACTATGACGAAATGCGAGACTCGTTGAAAAATCGTCCGCGCTGGGAAATAGAAGAAATAAATCGCCGCTACAAAGAAAAATATGGACACACTTTGGACGAAGAGATTGTTGACGAAACAAGCAGCAAGAAAAGACTTGAAATGCGTCAGCTTCTAAAGGGAACTGACACAACAACCTATCAACCCAAAAAGAGATAGAGACGAAAACCCAGATATTAGAAAAGGAAGAGGGAGCGCAACGTTCCCTCTTCCTTTTCGAGGGACTTGACTATGTTGCGGTGATACCGATTAATCCAGGGTTGCCACCACGTTCTTCATTGAACATATTTCGCACACATAAAGCCATCTTCTGCTGCGATTTCTCACCTTTCGAATTCATTGTTTTTCCCGTTACAGCAAGAGGAATAGTCAATTCAGATTTTCCACAGAAATCAACAGAGAACATTTTGATCTGGGCACCACCATATATTCTTGATAGCGAATCTGGCAAGCAAACCCAGAGCAAGTCTCCATTTTGATAGCCATCAGCCAATGTAACCTTTAGATCAACTTGCTCACCCAGCTTGAAATTGCGCGCAGGAGCACCAGCTTTTTCCAGAGCCACACGCAGAGCAAGCTTGCTATCGAAGACCGACCAATCCTCTATAATTTCCTTTTCCACCTCAACTGCAATTAAGCCTTCCAAACACTTCACTGATGAAACCTCTTCAAATTTCAAAATTGCTTCTGAGAGGTCAATCGTAGTTCCGTTAACTTCAACCTTGGTGCCTGTCCCTGAATTCGAAATCATTCCAGCAACAGCAAGTTCAGAGAACAATGCAATTGCTGCGGCAGAATCGGTGGTTGAATACAAACGACCTTCATCGTTGATTGCTTTTACAACGAAATTGGCGAGCTTAATTGCTTCATTCACCATCGGTCCTCGCTCTCTTATCAAGGTAGCAGCAGCATAGGCTGCTTGCATGCGAAGATTTACAGCGAATCCCATTACGCCGCAGGGTCCTACAGAACTCAGGAACGCATCTGCCGTTGGCACCGCCGATTTGACATAATCCAAGGCCCTTACAGCGGAGTTGTCGTGAACGTTCGATGAGCTTCTCATAACCAAGTACGCATCGCGAATTGATGCAATTCGTGCAGGCGGGTACACTTCGTTTTGAGCTCTAAGCACGTCCTTGGCCATCTTGAGACCTAGCTCAATTGATTGCTTAAGATCGGCTGATAACGAGTTGGAAAAGGGTCCCAGTAGTTCCAGGTTAATCAGGTGCTGTGCTGCCATTTTTCCAAGATAGGGGTCGGGATAGTTAGTGGCTTCTGGATACATTTTGAAACCGCGACCAGGAAGCCACATTTGTTCTTCGCGCTTAATACCAACAATTATCGAGGCTTCTGCTCTGGACTTAGCCAGCTCATCATCGCCAGCAAAAACATAAGCATTGCATGCAGACAAGATTTTCGCAGCGGTCTGCTCGCAACAACAATGAGAATAGTCGCAGGTCGCCTCAAGCATCTTTTTGAACTTCTTTTCCAGTCCGGGTAAAATGCGCATGGAAACTACAGAATCTTCGTCCTTCAAACTTACAGACTCTCCGGGCTTCAGAAAGCGAACACCACGTGTGCGCCTTTTTAGTTTCCCTGGCTCGTCAACAATTTGTTCGATCCGAGCCAATATATTGTTGTTACTTGCACGCAGAACAGCGCTGTAATGTCCTGGACCAGCAGGAAACTCCAGATTTAGCAGTTCTTCACTTATCATTTGTTCCGCAGGAAAGTTTGCATTTTTTAACTTAAGAGGCACAATCTCTCCATCACGCCTCAATTCGCACGTGAACTCATTTGAGCGAGATCCAAGGTGCAGCCACGACTGGGCAAACTCGCCGGCGCTAACAAATCTCGGCAATGTAAATTCAGCAAGCGGATCACTCACGGCTCTAAACCTGGTTTCACTAAAGCACCAGTCAAAGTCGGCGATAGCAAAGCACTCAACTACATAATCCGACTCTTGCAATGGGAGAAAAAGCTCTACAGTAGCCTCATTACTCTCAAAGCGCACAAAGTCCGCAAAGAGAACTTCTGGCTCCGCTCCTTTTCTTATAGGAATTGATGGAGCCTCCGTAGCTATCGTTTCCATAGAAGCCGCTGCTCGCGCTTCGTATGATCTTTCAGCTGGCTCTGCAGCAAACATTCTGCTTCGCACCTGCTGGTTTACCGAACCTCCTGGAAGAGGAGCGGGACGGGCAGAGCCATTCAATAGATTTTGGGGCAGTCCAGCCCTAGGAACGCCCCAACCGCCCGTAGAAATTTGTTCTTGTTCAGCGTTGGGAATGGGCGAACCCCAGCCGCCCTCATCCGCGGCTATAGTTCTATGAGGAAATCTGAATCTCGCAACAGATTCGAGTGTTTCACTACAATAACCATTACTAAGCAATTTTGAGTGCTCTTCAACATATCCTTTAATGCTCATAGCCAGCCTGGCATCTGGACGCTCTGCGCTGACCAATCTGGCATCTTTCACAAGAACATACACCGCGGCAGAACTACTATTATTCTTCAACTGTAGTTTGAGTTCGGTCGACTCTCCCGCCTTCTGTCGTGCACTACATTCAATACCAACAGAAATAAGCGGTGTAGAAACGTGGCTAGTCCATCCCTCCCAAATTTGATCTGAACCCAAGACAGCTCCGATCAATAAAATTGTCAATCCATGGAGGAAAGGAATTTGAATTTCCTGATCTGCACTTAGATTCTTAAACTCGAATTCGGTTAGGCCTCCGCTGGTCAAATGAATGAAACGAGCATCAGCACGCAAAGATGACAGGTCCTCATCATTGGCCATGTGTTCGAATTCATTCCATCCATCAAATATTGAAAGGCGCAGCTCATCAATCGCAGCATCAATATCGCCTAGTTTGGCTAAACAACACGCAGCAAAGTATGCATAATACGGATGGGGATTTGCTTGCTTGGACCTGGCGTATCGAAACTGATCGAGAGATTCCTTATAATCACCTACTTGAAACAACTTCAAAGCAGAATTGTATTCAACGTCGTTCAATGAAGGATGATGTTCTTTAGGATTAACGGCACCAGCTCGCGGATGAGGAAAGGTGGGGTCAACCCTGCAAACTTTCAAAGACTTGATTTCAGAAGAAGCTTTGAGTACAGCATGCTTCTCTTCATCATAGTCAAGCCGAACAGGAGTACTTGTGATACCACCCTCAGTGAGGTAGATGCCCCGGACCTCAGTAGCATCTTCAGAAGGCAGCAATGAACCGAAAATTTCACAGCCCAGCGCGTTAAACAGCGTCAGCGACCGTTCGACAGCACGACTGCCAATAATTGGTAGATTCGCGGTTTTGCCAGGCTCATCAACCATTTGGAAAAACAGAGTGAGAGCACCCTGCCCTTCCATCTTGACGCCGAATGAGCAAGCCCCGTCATACACCGTTGCCGTCAGAGTTGCTCGCAAGATATCTTCTTCAGAAACTCTTATCTTTACGTCGCCGTTGACTGGCACTCCGAAGCTGGTCAGCTCAACTTGCATCTGCAAAGAGCCTTCCTTATCCATCATTTTGCCTTTGAGCTGTGCCACCAGCGGAACGAGCTTGTACTGCGCTACAGTGAACCTACAATACCTGCTTGCATCAGAACACCCCTCGAAAAATACCGCATAATCTCCAGCCGGTAAATCTTGAAGCGTAATTTTGGCTTCACCGTGTTTTCCAATTCGTACAGTTCGAGTGGAATAAGGAAGATTGTTACGTATGATCTGAACCTTGAGCTCAAGCGAAGCACGAATGGGATTAACCAATAGTAGCTCTACTGTATCTTCATCGGCTTTATAGACAGATTTGTCGGATGTTATACTCCAAAGTTCGAGATTTCCCAACGAGACAGGACTTATCGCAGCACCAAACATCTCGGTGTGAGGACAATCCATCAATGACAAAATACTTGTTTCAGCAACAGGTTTAGGACCGAGCAGCTTTTTTAGCCAGCTCATTTTTGCATTTTGGAAAAGGTCCTGTTTTACAAAGGCAAAGCAATTGCCAATTACAATGCTGTTACCTACCTCTTGTGCAATTTTAAAATCCGTAATTCTGGCTCTTTCCTGAATACTCATCGATATTCTCCAAGTAAAGCCTGCTCTCCCTAGCTGTATACCCGGGCAGATCCAAAATACTATTTATAGTTGTTAATCTAGACTCATTAGATCATTAAATGAACAGTGAACCTCTTAAAACTGAATCGGAGTAAGATTTCCTTCTCTGAAAATAAGGATAGGCAAGGTCTGCCCCTCACCATATTGTGATAGCACCTGGTTAAGTTGATCCGGCTGCATCACTTCATTACCATCAACAGTTCTAATCACATCGCCTTTCTTAAGTCCGCTTCTGGCCGCACGCGTTCCCGAGCGTATTCCGGTGACCATAACACCTTCTTCACTGGCTTTGCCAGAGAGTCCATAGTTGCTCATGGGGTCAACCTGTCCACCTGAGGAAGCGCTGTTCAACCGTTGAGCGAGCTTCGGGTCGAAGGCACCTTGCGGTGCAGATTGTGGAGGAGGTGCATAGTTGGGGTTCATTCCCATCTGACCGCCACCGTTTCCACCCTGTTGACCGCCACCATATCCGGTTTGCTGACTGCCACCATATCCGGTTTGCTGTCCGCCACCATATCCGGTTTGCTGTCCGCCACCATATCCGGTTTGCTGTCCGCCACCATATCCGCCTTGCTGTCCGCCACCATATCCGGTTTGCTGACTGCCACCATATCCGCCTTGCTGGCCGACACCATATCCGCCTTGCTGACCGCCACCATAGCCGCCTTGCTGCCCGCCGCCATATCCGCCTTGCTGGCCGCCACCATATCCGCCTTGCTGGCCGCCACCATATCCGCCTTGCTGGCCGCCACCATATCCGCCTTGCTGTCCACCAGCGCCGCCTTGTGTTCCGCCAGCAGCTTGGGTTTCAGGCTTCTTTCCTTTAGCAGCCTTTGATGCTTTTGGAGACTCCTTATTCTGCTTGGTGCTGTAGAGCTGCGGGTCAGGAGGTATGTAGGTTCCAGAACTAGAGCCTCCCGAGTAGTTTCCTTGTTGCGACATCTGCGGGTTCGGACGCATGGCTTGCTGCTGAGGATAGTTCCCATAGCCTTGTTGCATTTGGGGGTTATAATTTCCCATGCCTTGCATCGGTCGCTGCTGCATATTTTGTTGCAGCATAGGCTGCTGCATATTTGACTGCATCGGTCGCTGTTGCATGCCCTGGTTCTGATATCCCAGCGGCGGCCTACTTCCTTGCGCCGGCATTCTCATGCCGGGTTGGGTCATAGCCCCCCCCATAACACCACCACCAGCACCGGTGGCATTAGTTCCGCCGCCATTGTATTGAGTTTCGATCGCCTGCTGTTCAGCCTGATGCTTGGACATCTCAGCAGACAACTCGTTGAATGCTTTAGCGTACTTCTCATTGTTTGGCTCGAGCTGATAAGCGATTTTAAAATTCTCAAGCGCGTTGAAATAGTTCTTCATCATCAAATAAGTTGTTCCCAACCCATATTTGATGTTTGCTTGCTTCGGATTCTTATCATCAATCTGTTTGAACAGATTCACCGCTGTTATATAATCGGCGTTCTTAAACGCCTGTGTCGCTTTGTCTTCTAACGCTTTCGAAGGGTCAACTGTATTTATTCGTTTAGTCACTGCAGCGATTGCATCGGTATAATCTTTATTACCAGGATCCTTCTGTGATGCAATTGAATAGTGTTGTTTTGCTTCTTTCAGCTTGCCTTGCGATTCTTTTATAATACCTATACTGAAATTCGCTTCTGCATTTTGCGGGTCTAAACGCAAAACCTGTTCGAACTGCTCAAGCGCTTCTTGTTGTCGGTGTGCGCGAAATAGCTTAGAAGCCTCTCGTAGCAGATCTTCCATTTCTCTTTCACGCGCAGCCTGCACTCGAATTCGCTCGCGTTCTTTTGCTAACTCAGCTTCTCTAGCTGGGTCAGGAGCAGTGTCAGGTTGAGCAGCCGGAGTCTTCTCCGCACTAGAAGAAGATGGAGATGATGACGGTGGTGGATTTGCAGCTTCCTTCTCTTTTTGCCTTTCAGAAAGAAGCTCATCCAATTTTTTCAAGCGCTCAGAAATATCGCCGGAAGAGGCTTCCCCAAAAGTGCGCTCTTCCAACCGCTTTATTCTGTCTTCATCGCTTTCAGTTGGAAAGGTGGCAAAAAACAGCCAGTTCTCAAGTTTTTCCAGAGTCTGCGCATTACTGGTTGCGCAGGATGCGTCGGGGATATAGCCTGCGTATGCAAAGGTTCCAGCGAGCAAAGAAATCGAAAAAGCAACAATAAGTTTTCTCTTTAGCGAGACTCTTATTGCTTGGAAATCCATCGGTTTACTTTCTCCAGCGGATAGCGATTGGCAAAAGCACGTGTGTTGAATTCCTGTTCTCCAGGTTGCTTGAGATGCGATTCCCAGCCCTGAATCAGAGTAATACTGCGTTTCTGAGTTCCTTGCGGAAACGGTTCCAGTGGAGCCACTTCCATTAACGACAGAACTTGCATTTTGTCGTAAACAGGTACACCAGAGCTTTGCCTCAACACCACATTACCTATACGTCCATCAGCATAGCAGGTGAACTGAATTAGTGCTGGCCTTGCAGTCTGAAATTCAACACCAAGTAACTCTTCGCTATCCTTAAGTACTCGGTGCCACCGATTGGCTAAATTCTGTATCCAGGGAGACCAACTCACCTGGTATTCCTCCATGTAGGAATTCGGTCGGTCTTCACTCGCTGCCGGAGGCGGAATCATCGGCAATGCCGCAATTGGTCTGCTTTGAGCGGTGCGACCCTGCATCGGCATCATAGCTGGAGCGCCACCAATGCTGGAACTAACCCATGGCATTGAATTGCTTTTTGGCATACTGCTTGCCGGAGGACTTATGTTGTCCTGGTGACTTGCCGACAGCGCAAATCTAGGAATTGGATGTCCTTGTGCCAAAGCACCTTCTTGCGCGAACGCAGGTGTAGACATCGGTAAGAAAAACCCGAAAAAATATGCGAAAAAGCTGATAGTAAGCGGCTTTCCTGCTGACATTAGAAAAGTACGTATTTTCAATTTATCCTGCTAATGTTTTAGAAGTGGGGCTCAAACCACGCCGTAAGAAATTTTTCTTTGCAGAAAAACCGGCATTATTAACAGAGCACAGCATCAAGCCGTGCTTTAGATTTCAGTATATTGAGAACTAGATAAGCTGCCACTGGTGGAATCACGAATTAGCTGTCGAGAGGAAATTAAATCGTGCCAGAAGAGAACCAAGATGGACTTAGCGAGGACGAGCTGGCTCACTGGTTGGCGTTTAATGAGCTGAATGGATTTGGACCAGCCAGAATCGCAAGGCTCGATGAGCAGCTGCAGAGCCTGAAAACAGCCTGGAATGCGCCAGAACGGGTTCTTGAAAGAATCAAGGGACTTGGTACCGAGCGCGTAGCCACTTTGCTAAAGGCGCAGCGAGAAATTGATCCCTACAAACTTTTGGAGCGCTTAAGGAACTCAGGATTCCAAGCCTGGACATGGAAAGACCCACACTATCCCCTCAGGCTGCGTCATATTCATGATGCTCCGATTATCCTATTTGTGGCGGGAAAGCTAGAACCAGAGGCAATGAACCATGTTGTTGGTATTGTAGGAACTCGCTACCCAACACCCTATGGAAAGAAGCTGGCATTTGACGTGGCTGAAGGTCTTTCGGCCCATGGGGTGACAATTGTGAGCGGTCTTGCACTCGGGTGCGATGCACTGGCGCACAGGGGAGCAATCAGTGGCGGCTCACCCACAATTGCTGTTTTAGGATGCGGTGCAGATATTTGTTATCCTCCCGCCAACCAAAATCTATATGAGCAAATATTGTCCGAAGAAAAAGGAGCAATCATTTCAGAGTACTTTCCCGGTACACAGCCAGAACCATTCAGATTTCCAGCAAGAAATAGAATCATTGCCGGACTCAGCCAGGCTCTAGTTGTCGTTGAAGGAAAATTGACTTCGGGATCCCTGATAACCGGGCGCTTGGCGTTCGAGCAAAATCGTGAGCTGTTTGCATTTCCCGGACGGGTCGATAGTGAAATGTCAAAGGGACCAAATCGTCTGATATTAGAAGGAAAAGCTCAACTCTGCACCAGCTTTGAAGACATACTTACTGCAATGAATTGGGCGAAGACCAGAGGTGGCCCTGAGCGTGAAAAAGCTGCTGTGGTGCAACTTTATGGTCGTGAGCGAGAGGTATATGATCTAATCTCTCAAGAGCGCGTTCATTTCGACACCCTGTGCGAACAAACAGAAATGGAAGCAGGTGAACTATCGGCAACGCTCACTATGTTAGAGCTAGCCGGGTTAGTTTGTCGCGAAGCTGGAGACTGGTACACAAGATTTGCCGATCTTGCCGGTTAGTAAGTCAAATGCTGTTTTTATCAATATTTGGCAACCCGAAGAAACTAGATTTCACATCCAAAAACAAAGTACTGGCGTTGATTTAGGAGAAAAGAGCAGCCCATTCTTCAATTTCAAAAGAGCCGAAGACCATGCAAAAGTAGCCTAATGAATTAGTTCGGGTACAATGCAATCAGCAAGGCGGGCGGTAAGGTTGAGTGTCGGATAACAACAGTGGGAATGGATTGTGCCCACAGTGCGATAAAGAATTTCCTCCAGAAACCATCGAATGTCCCGATGATGGTTCCGTTCTCGTACATGCAAAACCAGATAAATTAATCGGCACAGTCTTTGCAGATAAATACGAAATCCTCTCTCTTTTGGGTGAGGGTGGCATGAGCCGGGTGTATAAAGCTCGCCACAAATTTATGAAACGTATAGTCGCAATAAAAATATTGCACGAATCGGCAACAAGAGATCCCGCAGCGAAAGCAAGGTTCCAACAAGAAGCAGAAGCATCCAGCGCACTCTCTCACAGAAATGTAGTCGGAGTCTACGATTTTGGCTTCACTCACAATGGGCAAGCCTATTTTGTTATGGATTGCCTGGAGGGCAAAAGCCTGGCAGAACTTCTTGAAGACAAGGTACGTTTGCCGGTTGCACAAGGAATCGATTATTTTCTTCAGGCTTGCGAAGGACTGGAAGATGCACATGGTGAGGGAATTGTTCATCGCGACATCAAGCCTTCTAATTTAGTGATCAGCCAGCAAAAAGACGGAAGCGACCTGGTCAAACTTGTGGACTTCGGCATCGCTAAGGTTATGAAAATTACAGAGGGTGAAAAACCGCAGCAACTGACACAAGCGGGTGAAATTTTCGGTACACCTGCTTACATGAGTCCTGAGCAATGCAATGGCGGCAAAGTTGACGAGCGCTCAGACATTTACTCCTTCGGTTGCCTGATGTACGAAGCACTTGCAGGAGAGCCACCGCTGGTTGGCGACACGTTTATTAATACGGTCGTCAAACATATTAGCGAAAAACCTAAACCATTTGCAGAGAAGACAAACAACCTCAACGTGCCACCGCATATAGAGGCGGTCATTTTGAAGTGCCTGGAAAAAAATCCTGAAGACCGATATCAATCAGTCAAAGAATTGAAACTTGCGTTAGTTGACGCAGCGATAGCTGACAATGTGAAACTTGCACAGCCTCTGCCCAACGCTACCGGAAGCAACACAGGATCTCATGAATTTGCCGGAGTAAAGGAGAGCGGCGAAACTAAGCAGCAGCGACAGCTCAAAATTATATTGACTGTTTCTGTAGCAACAACAACGATGCTTCTCATTGCAGTTTCAGCGTGGTGGCTATTTCTATTTAACGGACCCGAAGGAGACTCTGGAACATTATTTAGCAAGATGCTCTGGCAACGGCACCTCACTGTTTCTGATGACCTCATACGCGACAAACAGTACAACGATGCCATAAAGGAATTAGAAGAGGCAAAAAAACTTGCTGAAAAATTTGGCGATAATAAAAGTCGGCTAGAAACAACTTTGAAGAAGCTAAGCAATGCGTATGGAAAGGCCCGTCGCTATTCAGATCAAGAAGAGGCGAACAAGGCACTGTCACACCTTTCTACAGAAAAGGTATACAGTGAATATGACAATCTTATGGAACTTTTGAAATCCTGGCAAACAGTTCCCGCAAGCCGCACCGACAGCGAAGAGAGGGCGCAACAAGCAGCAGCATTTTCAGACATAATAGCCCGATGCGCGGATAAGCTATCCATTAGATCAGTCGAACGGCAAGAATTGTTGCTCAAAAAAGCAATCGCAGTTTTCGACAAAATGGAAATAAGAGACTGGCGATCGACCGTAAGATTCAGGCTTTCACTTGCAGAATGCTTTCGTGGGCAAGGAAGAGGAAGTGATCAACGACGAGTGCTCAAAGAAGCAATCGCGGCCTGCCCAAAGAACCCAGATAGCAAAGAAGCCTGGAAGATGAAAATTCAAGCAGTGCTCGCACTAGGGCAATTGGACAGAAATGAAAACTCACAGTTGCCTCAGTTTAACCACGCAAGAGATGAAATTGAGCAAGCACTTTCTTGGACGAGAGAGCACCTCCCTGACGACAAAGAGACTCTTAGAGATGCATTGAATGGCATGATTCTCACCTACGATCTCTACGAACGCCCCGAATATACGGAAAAGGCGAATAAGCTCAAGATAGAAGTGAAGAAACTAGAAGCAACTCTAGACAAAGACGCCGATAAACTTGATACGTCACCGTGATTGGTTCTAATTCCATCTATCTAATTCCATCTATATAGAACAAATCGAGTAGAATTGTGAATATAAGTTGAATTACAAAGCCTTGACTGTTTTCAGTCCCGGTTCTAGCATGTTCTCAAGTTCATGGAGCAGATAAGTGAAATTGGTGGAGACACTATCAATCAATAATCGCCTCAACGCACGCAGCGCTGAGCCATTTTCTGCCAACAATAATAATGACGATAATAATGACGACGCTAGAAGAATTCGCTGGTGGTCTCTCGATTATCGTTAAGTAGATAAAAAGAGAAAAGTTCCGAGAGGTCCGCCAGCAGAAAGGGCGGACCTCTCTTCGTTTGGAGTATTTTTTATGGAACCAGGTATTCAGGGTGGCGGCTGCTTTAACGCCAAGACAGAAACGATTACTGGGCAAATCTATGCAGTACGACGTTTTGGTGCGCTCGTTTTTCTGCTTGTTAGAAACAGAAATGGGCTCACTCAAGTTGTTGTCGAGCGTCCAGACCTTGTCGAGCAAGCCGCAGTTTTGAATCCCGAGTCTGTGGTTAAAGTAAATGGCGTTTTGCGTCCGATTGAACGAAAGCCCGAAGAACTTGAGTTGCATGCAACCGGGCTCGAAATACTCTCTGCAACAAGCGAAGGTAATCTACCTGTCGAAATCTCTCGTGAGAAAAAAATGGAATCACTTTCTCTAAATGCACTTTTAGAATATCGACCATTAACGCTTCGAAATAACAAGATTCGCTCTATTTTCAAGATAGAAGCAGAGCTTTGCCGGTCATTTCGAGAATTCCTGAATAGCGAAGGATTTACTGAAATTCACTCGCCCAAAATCGTCGCAACTGGCACCGAAGGCGGTGCTTCGCTGTTCAGCATCGATTATTTCGGACGCACGGCTTACCTGGCGCAGAGCCCTCAGTTCTATAAACAAATAATGGTGGGTGTATTCGAAAGAGTTTTTGAGATCGGACCTGTCTATCGCGCTGAAGAGCACAGCACTTCGAGGCATTTGAATGAATATGTAAGCATGGACTTTGAGATGGGCTTTATCGAAAGCGAACAAACCGTCATCAATATGCAAATGAAATTGCTGAAACACATGCTTCAATCGCTCTCGGAAAACTGCAAAGCCGAACTTGAACTATTTGGAGCGAAAGTTCCAAGATTTGAGTTTATTCCGCAGCTAAAGCTCTCTGAAGCAGCGGAAATTCTGCACAGCAAAATGGGATGGAAAGGCGAGGGCGAAGACCTCGACCCAGAAGCTGAGAGACTGCTCTGCGAGTACATGGAAAAAACAGAAGCCTGCGAATTCGTTTACCTCACGCATTATCCATGGGGTGTTCGTCCATTCTATGCAATGCCTGAACAAGGAACTGCAGCTAGCCACAGCTTCGACTTACTTTTCCGTGGCTTGGAAATCACGACCGGAGGACAACGAATTCACAACTATGAGCAGCTATGTGGCTCTATCGAATCGAGAGGAATGCAGGTGGAAAGTTTCACCGACTATCTGCAATGTTTCAAGTACGGAATGCCTGCTCATGGCGGTTTAGCCATAGGATTAGAACGTCTCGCGAAACAACTACTCAATCTAAAAAACGTTCGTGAAGCCTCCCTATTTCCGAGAGACAGAACTAGAATCAGTCCGTAATCAAGCCAGGATGAACTTGCCTGTCCAGCAATCGCAGGCAAGTTTTTCAGGCTCTATGCATTCGGACAGTGAATGTACTTCCTTTACCCGGAGTACTCCGAACATCAATGTCAGCCTGATGCCGTTCCAAAACTGCCTTGACTATGGCCAGCCCAAGACCAGATCCCCCCGCTGCTCTATTGCGTGACTCATCGACACGATAAAAGCGATCAAAAATATGATCAAGACTCGATTGAGGAATACCAATTCCCGAATCTTCGACACTTATGAGGACGCGATTTCCATCTTGATTGACTTTGACATTTACAGTTCCACCAGCGTCAGTGTATTTGAGCGCATTCGTCAAAAGATTTGAAATCATCATTCTCAATGAGTATAAATTTCCACGGATTTTGACGTCGGGAATTGAACTGTGCGTCAGCTCAATTTGTTTCGTGCGAGCCAGTTCCATCACTCCTTCGATTGGCGGAATAACAATGTCTTGAATAGAAATGAGCTCCTTAGACAAATCGGCTCCGGGGTTATCGATTTTCGCAAGATAAATGAGGTCATTGGACAGCTCTTTCATTGTGTTACTTGCTCGACCGATGATATGCAGAATCTCCAGCCCGATGCCATTTTCCGTGAGAATTTCCTCAAGCGTGTCAAGGCTCGCCTCTACGATGCTGATAGGAGTGTTGAATTCGTGTCCTGCATCAGCAACAAATGTTTTTAAGACCTGTAAGCTTTTCTCTACAGGTTTAATTGCAAGTCCAGAAAAGAAATATCCTGCAAACGTGACTAGTACTGCCAGGAATGGCAAAATCAAAAGCATCGCAAATCCAAAATGCCAAACAGCTTCGTCGCGAGTTTCAGTAGCCATTTGAATTTGCAAATAGCCGATGAGCTTGTTTTCAAATTTCAGTTTCTCAAACTTGGAAATCAATCCAATAGGCTTTCCATTGACTTGAAGCGTGAACTCGCCGGTTCTAAGGTCTTTACCGGAAAGACCGTATGACTCCAGTAAGTTCTTGTCTTTATCAAAAATTTGAATACCAGCAGGGTATTTCAATTTCTCTTTTGTTGCGGCCGCCGCCCAAGTTTTCAACGAAGGCGTAGTTGGAGTCAGAGTTATCGCAGGCATAATTTCTGACGACAGGTCATCTATTTCCTCATAAAGCGCAGTGCTCAATCCAGAAAAGAAAACCAGCAAGGCTGCACCGCCGCCCACACCATAGATGGTCAGGAATAACGTAAGAAAGAGAATTGTTAGCTTACGCCTAAGTGCCTGGATCATCAGCTTGATGCTTTCGCTCAGTTAAGATTCGAGCTTATATCCTACACCGTAAACGTTAGTGATGATTGAACTTTCAGAGGGAGTATCAAGTTTCTGCCTGATTCGCTTAATGTGACCTCGCACTGTGTCGAGCATAGCAGGGGTATCAGACTCCCAGACGCTAGCCAGTAATTCCTCTGCGCTAAATACTTGATTCGGATGCCTGGCGAAAAACTCTAGCAAACGAAACTCTTGAGGAAGCAAATGGACTGACTTCCCAGATTTGCTCACTGAATAGTCGACAGGGTCAATGACAATGTCCCTTATGTTTAGTTGATTGCTCGGCAGACTGGTTCCGCGACGCAAAAGAGCACGCACACGAGCCGCCAGTTCTTTCAAGGCAAATGGTTTAGTAATGTAGTCGTCAGCACCTACATCCAAGCCGAGTTCTTTGTCCTCAACTGTGTTTTTCGCAGTGAGCATGAGAATGGGCGTAGTTCCGCGAGCTTTTCGAAACTGACTGCAGATGTCGAGCCCACTCATTCCGGGAAGCATGATGTCGAGAATTATGACATCGTACTTGTTGACTTGAATTGTGTCGTAAGCATTAGTTCCATTGTCCAGATGCTCAACCAGGTGATGTTCTCGTTTCTTAAGCCAATCGCTAATTAAAAGAGCAAGGTCGCGCTCATCTTCTACCAGGAGAATTTTTGCCATATGCCAACCCAACAGCACTATCTATTTAGTAGTGTATCCGACAACTGTGAAAAGGATGTGTCCATTATGACCTTTACGATTTCTTGATCTCCAATTTGAGCACAGGATACACAGAAATCAGACACCCGAATTGGCTTGCCCATAATAACGAAACTTCAGGAATTCAGGACAGCATCAACTTCTATTTCGACAAGCATTCTCTCATCGATAAATCGACTCACTTCGATCATGGAAGTAGCAGGTCTTATATCGGAGAACACTTCACCATGAGCTTTTCCAATCTTGTCCCATTCCGATATGTTCCGCACAAAGATTCTAGTTCGCACAACATCTGTGAAATCAGCACCAAAAGCCTGAAGCGCACGTTTGACGTTTTTCAAAATTTGCACTGTCTGAGCATATGAATCATCGCCGCCAACAATATTGCCGCTCTCATCTGTTGCTGTGGTACCAGATACCCAAATGAACGGACCCTTTTTCACAGCACGAGAGTATCCAACAAACGGCTCCCACTTCGTACCAGACGAGTAAGTTTCTCTCTCTAATTTCATCATGATTGCCTCAGACAAAACAATTAGATGACTTAGCCGAGCAATGGCGCCAGCTTCTTGGCTAAATCAACATCCATCTCATGTCCACCTTTAATGCTGATGAAACGAGCTTTCCATCGCAGAGGATTAACCCCGGCGAGCACCAGATCACCCACCAGATCCAAAAGCTTATGGCGCACAGGCTCATCCGACCAGCGCAAATCTTTGCTGAATCCATCAGTGGTCATACTTACCACTTCATCGCCAATGCCGAGCATCATATGCTCTTTTTCTGAACCGAACGTGCGCGCATCGCCGATTTCACGAGGGTTTTGATTAGCCGACCATGACTGCCAGATTTTGCCAATCATTGGGTGGTTGTAATCCATCATGTAATTGACCGAGAACTGATCATCTGGAATCGCCATAAGCAAGCGATCGCCCTTTTTGACGACAAGCGGTTCCTTCAATTCTATGTCAGCCACGATTTGACGGCGTTCCCACGCAGCTGATTCGAGCAAATCAATCCAGAACATTGCACTGCCATCAGCAAGTGGAATCTCAGGACCAACTACTTCGATAAGCAAATCTTCGAGCCCCCACAAGGCCACAGCGCACAGAATGTGTTCAACCAAAATCAGTCGGCTGGGTCCTACACCGAGCGTGACATTGCGTAGCGTGTTTACTACGCTTGAAACTTTCGCCGGAACGTCGATAAATTGACCATCGTTTTTCTTGTCTGGAATACGAAAAACTATTCCGTGCCCAGCTTCCGCATGCGAAATTTTCACACTTACGTCTTGCTTTGAAGTAATTCCTTTTCCGGAATAAACGATTTCAGACTCAGTTTTTGTCGTGACCATGCCCAGACTCCGAACTTGCGGCAGCAAGCTGCTTGTCAGCGAGCATTGCCTTCAACTCAGCGATTTCTTTTTTCATTTTTCTGACTTCGTCCGCCATTTTTGGCAGGCGACGCAAATGTGCAAACGTGTCCATGAAGTTTCTGGCTGGAACAGCTGGAACACCACACATAACTGCACCAGGTTCGATGTCACGCATGACACCTGCAAGGGCTTGGACGATTACATCGTTACCTACTTTCAGGTGGTCTGCAATACCTGCCTGGCCAGCGACAATTACACGGTCACCTATATTGCATGAACCTGCTATCGCCACTTGAGCGACAACCAGGACCTCTTCGCCCAACTTACAGTTATGGGCAATCATGACTTGATTATCTATCTTAGAACCACGACCTATGACGGTGGCACCCATGGTGGCTCTATCGATTGTTGAGCAAGAACCAATCTCCACATCATCTTCTACGATGACAGTTCCAATCTGTGGAATTTTCAAATGCGGATTGGACTCTTGAGCGAGATTGGTATCTCCCCTCATACGACGCTCTAGATTCGATTCCTTTTCAGTAACGTAAGCAAATCCATCACTACCTAGCACTGCTCCCTGTTGCAGAATGACTCGGTTACGAATTTTCACGTGGTCAGCAACCAAGCATCCGGGGTAGAGCAAACAACCTTCACCGATTTCCACCTGCCCGCCGATAACACACGACGCCATAATAATGCTGTTGTCACCAATTTTGGTATTAGGACCAATTACGACAAGCGGACCAATTGCAACATCTTTTCCTAGTTCGCAGCTGGGGTCAACGAATGCCGATGGATGCACACCCTTTTCTGGATAATACCGTTTTCCTTGAAAGAAACTCAGAACCCGTTGCACCGCGAGTAGTGGTCTATCAACAAAAATGCAGGGGGTGTCACACTTAGTTCCGGTCGGAATAATTTTGATTGACGCATTGCATTTGTCGAGCCTATCCACAAGTTTAGGATCGAAGAGAAAAACGACTTCTCCCTCTGTTGCATCCATGGGCGTGAAGCACACGCTGTGAACTTTAACGTCGCTTTCTGCTTGAACCTTACCCGAAATCAGGGCGGCACTTTCATGAATACTGACTTCTCTTGGAAGTTTCATCTCTCTTTCTCCAAAATATAAAAACGAGAAGCTGGCAATGCTAGGCGGCACTACCAGCTTTCAACATGCTTGTAACCAGTTCAGCTTATTTCTTTGTTGCTGCTGCTGGGGATGCGGCAAGTCTCTTCACGACTCCATCAGTGATGTCGACACCACCCATGAGGACCGCTTGCTTCATCAACACAACATCAACTTTGTGAGCTGTAGCTTCAGCTTGAATCGCCTTGTCAATTTCGTTTTCGAGCTGAGTTTCAATGCCTTGAATGTTGGCTTGCAACTTCTTCACTTCGTTATCAATTTCAGTTTGGAGGCGCTTCTGAAGCCCTTCCAACTCTACAGCTGATTTGTTCGCCTTCTTAGCATCTTCGTATTGCTTGTTGGCGCCTTCAACTAGCTTTTGAACCTTTTCTTCGCCTTTCTTCAAATCATCGAAGGCGGTTTGCGCTTTGTTATAACCGCTAACAACTTTATCGCGATCGATAACGCCGATCACTTTAGGTGTAGCCGGCGCTTGAGCGAGGGCAGGTGTCACGGCTGACACTGACAATAGTGCGCTGACTGAGAGCAACAAAGCCTTTTGAGAGTTACGCATTCTCTTCTCCACAAATACAAATCTATGAGCAGGATTTTTCACCGGGGTCAGTTTACAACAAACGAGACTGCGCTGTCTCGCTTTGTAATAGCTTGGATCCCGTATATCTAGTAGATTGCAGAGCGATCATTACGCCAAACAAATGTGCCGCGATCGTATGCGCTATAAGCACTTTCGACTCTACCCGCTCTACTCAATCAAGCAAAGATTGCCAAAGCGCCTTCGTTATTTCTACTTAAAACTTGTCGCCAAATCCCAAGGTGAATCGTGGCACAATCTTTCCACCATACAAAGGCGCTACCAGTGGCAAACCATAGTTCAAGCTAATAAGACCAAGATAAGGTACCTTCATACGCAAACCTAAACCAACGGAAGCGCCAAAGTTGCCTCGCGAGTAGAGCGAGTTATACAACGAACTACCACCAACGGCACCACCATCAGCAAAAGCAACCAGGCGCACATTGTTATGAATACCATTAACAACGGCTCCGGCTTTCGAACTTGGGCTACCTTTAGGAATTGGCAAAGGCATTCTAAATTCAGCACTCGCCATCAACATACTGGTGCCAGTTCCCAAATCTGAAAACATTCGATAGCCTCTAACTCCGTTCAAACCGCCAAGCATATAGCTTGAGAATTGAGGCATAGAACCAAAGCCAGAGCCACCAGTCACGTTGAACGCAAAGGTTTTGTCCTTTCCAACAGGAATATACTTGGAATGGCTTGCAAACAATTTGACGAATGAATTACCGGTCAGACCCACATTAGGTCCACCCGACAATCTTGTATAAGAGCCTTTGTGAGGGTCAAAGCTCGTGCCTTCACGAGTGTCGCGCACCAATGATGGATTGATGCCAATATAGGCTCCGCCTTTGAGTGCATTGCTTCTGATACCGTTTGCGTAGTTCAAAGCGTTGAGCGAATTCGCTCTGCCAGTTTGAATTGCACGCTGAACAATGTCACTTGAGTTAGTTAGATTCTCTACGCTTCGCAGCGAAACATTTTCACCAAGGAATCCGAGACTACCCGTCCATTTTTCACTCAACTTACGAGAGAAACTTACACTGGTTCCGAGTGAACGTTGCATAGCATTGTCTAAAACCATGCTGCCAAGACTGCGTGCAAATGGGTTGACGGTAAGAGCTGTGTTAGTTCCTTTGAAATGAGGGTCAACAAAGTTTGCTTCAACCTGATAAGTGCGAGCATTCGGTATGAAGTTGCTGCCACCATTATTGAAATTGTTAGTGAAACTATTCATCAAACCAGAACCCACCTGGCTGTTGAAAGATAGAAGCTGTCCTCTTCCTCTAAAGTTGGAATCAGATGCGCTAAAGTTTCCGAAAGGACCTGCAATCGCATCCACACCGCCACCAAGTCCGATAGATGCGGTGCGCTTTTCGTCTAGCTCTACCTTCAAATCATACTTATCAGGGTCGCTGTTTGAAGGACTCAAACTTCGCCGAATGTCCTGGAAATATCCATCGTCATAAAGCTTGCGCAGGTCAGCAGTTAACTGCTTTTCGTTGTAAACGGAGCCAGGCTTGAGCTTTATGTTGTTTCGAACGATAAAATCTTTGGTCTTCTTGTTTCCAGATATCTGAATACTGTTGATTACACCTTCATCGATTTGAAGATGTATGCTCCCATCTGGGTCATCCTTTACGTCAGTAACTCGAGCGAGAGTAAATCCCTTTTCGTGATAAGACTGCTCGACCTTGTCGATAGCCGAAGATAACTGGGTCAGGTTTTGCGGTTTACCAATTTGATCAGTAAACAGCTTTGCCAATTCTTCATTGGACATGACAGAATTGCCCTGAAATGCGAATTCAGTTACGGGTGCATTTTCTTGCACACGAATTTTCAGAAGTACACGGCTACCAGACAGCTCAGGCACAGCCTGCAAGCTTCTATCATCGAAGTAACCCATTCCATTAACCGCTTTCAAATCTTGCACGATTTGGTTGCGATCAAACTTATCACCCTTGCGAGTTTTGACTACATTCAAAATGTGCTCTGTAGGAACGAGACGATTTCCTTCAATGGTCACATCTTCAACGGTTAAATCTTTGCCGCCGACATCAGGAACAGCTGCAGAATCGCCAGCGCCAGCACCATCACCAGATGCGGTGGCACTCTCGCTGGTTACTGATGTAGCCGAAGCCTCACCTGATAGACTCGGAACTTTGAATACAGGCTCGTCAGCGAATGCTGCACAATGCCATTGAGCGATCCCCTGCGCCAAAAGTGATACAAGAAGCAGTGAACTCGCTTTTCTTATTTTGTTGGCGGACTTCGGAAATATTCCCATAGTGAATCTTTCTCGGGATTTTGAGGCTATATTCTAACACGACTTTCAAGCATGCCAAGGTGTTTCCAGTTCATGTGTGAATTTTTGCCAATCTTCTGTAAGACAAATTATCTGCCGTTCGCTCCCGCTTTCTGACCTTTCTTAAGTGAAACACAGGAAAACTTGTTCATTATTTTAGTCATTATGCACCTGATATTTGTTTTAGCAATAGCACTTAAGGTGACAGCTCAGCGTCGTTGTAAAGAGAACTTCATCTGCATAATGCTCAAGCTTGAACTCTAAACAGACGACGTGTTAACGAAGAAAATTAGCAGGATCTTGGCGACTCAGGATTTAAAGCCGCTTTCAACAACCATGGTCTGGCTTGTTTTGACCACAGTCGCAGGCGCAACAGCCTTGTCGAGAACGTATGTTCTGAACTCTTTGTCCCACTTATATCCACAAGATTCGTACAATTTTTGAGCCTGCACATTTGATTCTGCAGTTTCAAGCTGAATGGTCTTGGCACCAATTGCGGTACCATACGCGTTAACTGCGTTAAGCAACTCATTGCCAAACCCTTTCGATCTCAATTGTGAGTCAACAAAGAGATCAGACAGATAAATGTAGGTCGACATTGAGAGCGACGAAACCTGCAAATACAGCTGGGCAAAGCCTACGGCTCTGGCAAATTCATCGTAGGCGATAAAAATAACTGATTTGCCAAGTTCAAGGTTATCGCTGAGAAAGCTTTTTGCTTTTGAAAGGTCGGTTTCTCGCTTGTAAAATTCTCTGTAGGCGACAAACAATGGAAGCACGGCTTCAATGTCTTGCGGTTCGGCTCTGCGTATTTCCATTCTTAGAATCTCCTGCGGGATCTGTGTGGGTTTCCCTCACACCAATATCTCGAATGCGAAAAATGTCATCACACAATCAAGACAGCGAAAGATTCTACAATGTCTTCTCCACAACTAATACAATGTACAGCACAAGTACATCTGCATGTGAAAAAAGCAGCACACCGACAAGAAGCCAAGCAGGCAGAGTGTTTAGAGGCAGGACATGATGCCTTCGGTAGATCTATAGTTATTGAAGATTAAGCGCAATCTCGATTAGAAAGCCTTAGGAATTTCGAAATGTATATGTATCGGATTATTCTTTTGCCGCCAACCAGCCACCGGAAAAACCGCTGCGAACCAATCCTCGACGAATCACACTATTGTGCTTCATGAGGTCCCAAATAAATTGAGTCCGGAAATTTTCAGTCATGACTACGATTGGACCCTGGTCGATTCCCAGATAAGCAGGGTCGACCCATCCAGATGGTTGCGTCTCATCAAATGATGGATTGAAGGCATCATGAAACCCGCAGTCACCCCATATTTCCGGTCTTTTCTCTTTCCATGTTTTCAAAGTATCAATCACCAAATCTGGTGCATATGGAATTGACGCGCCGATTGCAGTTGGTGCAATCGTGCCATCATCGAAGTCATTCGGACAACCACGAGCAGAATAGCCGCGAAACTCTGCCTTCTTGCCGTTGTATTCCTTCTTACTGTCTCCAGGTCCATCACAGGCTGTGAGCCCCCAGCAATCTTTGCCATACTGGCGCCAGCCCATCGGATTTGCCAGAGCATATTCATATTGAGCAAGTAGAATGCGCTTTGCGTTCTCAAAATAATCGAAACCAAACTTTTTGCTAGCGGGGTCCTCTAGTCCACGAAAATCTATCCAACAGGCTGGATACTGAAATCCATAGGTAGGAGCAAATGAGATTCTCTCTTGCTTTTTGCCTTCTCCAAGATCTCTTCCATAGGCGGTATCAGTTTTGTAGTTCTTGCAATAATTAGACCAGGCCTCTGCGGGAACCGGATGTGTAGTGGAGCCTGCCGCAAGCAAAATTAGAATAGGTCCCTCGCAAAACATAGACCATTCCGCAGAAAGAAACCCTTTGCCTGGCTCAGGGTTCCACCCCATGCTGATGTAACCGCTTGGGCGATACATCCAATCCCACTCCACGCGATCAAAAAGCTTTTTTGCATAGTCACGAATTTGCGTTTCTTCTGCATCTTTGCCAGTGAAATATTGTCCCGCAGTCAAAACACCCGCCATCAATAATGCTGTATCAATCGTCGAAAGCTCACAGTTCCAAGTGCGCAATCCGGTTTTGCGGTCAAGAAAGTGGTAGAAGAAACCTTTGTACCCAGAAACTCCGGAGGTGCCAGGTCCCTGAGGCAGATTCCAGAGCGTCTTTAAAGTTTTCAGACAGTAGTTGCGCGCATCTTGTTGGAGAATGTAACCGCGCTCAGATGCCACCACATATGAAGTCAGAGAAAAGCCTACAGCAGCGATACTAGATGCGGTGTCCTTCCTTGAGCTGTCCATCGTAAGCCCGTTTTCTTCGCTGTTCTCAATAAAATACTTGAAGTGAGCCTTCTCAATGGTGTCAAGGAAATCATCAGTACCTTGGGCCTTGGGCGCAGCAGCGAATGACGCTGCTGCCAACTGGAATAGGAATAGCACTATCAGTAGTATCGATACATTTGATCTTCGCGACATAGCATTTCTCTCACAAAAAGCCAGGGCTTTAAATAGCCCTGGCTACTACCATCAAGAGCAATTTATCATTGCTCTGCTCCTACTTCTTTTCGAACCAGCCTACGGCTTCAGGAGCAAGGTTCAGGTTGATTTGCTTCACTTCAGTGTAAGCATCCAAGCCAAAGGTTCCGAGCTCACGTCCCCATCCGCTTTGCTTATATCCACCCCATGGGCACTCGTTGTAGGTTGAGTGATATCCATTAATCCAGGTAATGCCAGCGCGCAGACCTTTGATTACACGATAAGCGCGGGTCACGTCGTTTGTGAAAACAGCGCCAGCAAGACCGTACGGAGAGTCATTCGCCATAGAAAGAGCTTCTTCTTCTTTGCTGAATTTTTGCACCACAGCTACTGGTCCAAAGATTTCTTCTTGGACAATGCGCATGTCTTGCTTGACGTTGCTGAATACTGTCGGATTGATGTAGAAGCCCTTTTCGTACTTGCTTCCTTGCGGGCAATCGCCACCAACTTCGAGCTTAGCGCCCTCTTTCTTACCAATTTCAATGTACTCTTTAACTCGGTTCCATTGAACTTCATTTACTAGTGGTCCCATTTCGGTGCTTTCATCTAGTCCAGGTCCAACGGTAATTTTTTTGCTGCGCTCAACAAACTTCTTGAGGAACTCATCGTAGACCTTGTCTTGAACGAGGAATCTTGAACCGGCCGAGCAAACCTGTCCGCTGTTAGCGAAGATTGCGAACAAAGCATAGTCGACAGCAGTGTCGACATCGTAGTCTCCGAATACGATCATCGGTGATTTACCACCAAGTTCGAGAGTGATTTTTTTCAAGTTACCGAGGGCAGCCTGCGCGATTACTTTTCCAGTCCTAACGCTTCCAGTGAATGCAATTTTGTCAACGAGATGACTTTCTGCAAGAGGTTGACCGGCTGTCGGACCTGCGCCTAGCACGATGTTCACAACGCCGTCTGGAATTCCAACTTCATTGACGAATTCAGCAAGACGAACAGCGGACAAAGGAGTAAATTCGCTAGGCTTCAATACTAGCGTGTTGCCTGCAGCCAGCGCCGGAGCCAGCTTCCATGCAGCCATCAAAAGAGGATAGTTCCATGGAATGATCTGTCCACATACACCTATCGGCTCACGAACGATTTGAGTGACAGAAGGAGCCGGAACATCGACTGTCTGACCTGTGGGCTTAGTGATTAAACCGGCGTAATAGCGGAAGCAGCCCGCAGCATCGGCCACATCATATTTAGCCTCACGAAGAGGCTTTCCACCATTAAGAACCTCAATTTCAGCCAACTCATCAGCGTGTTCATCAACCTGCTCAGCCAACTTCATCAAGTAAGCTGCTCTTTCCTGCGCCGATAGTCTCGGCCATGGACCTTCGTCAAAAGCCTTTCTTGCAGCTTGAATTGCCTTTTCCACCTGTGCTTTAGAAGCTTCAGCCACTTTGCAAAGGACTGCACCATTGGCGGGGTTGATGAGTGTACGCTCGGAGTCACCATCTTCGAACTTGCCATCGATATAGAGCTGCCACTTGCGATCTATTTTGACCTTCGGAGCGGCTATAGTTTGGTTCATAACGGAAACCTCCAGAAGCGCGACCACTCTGGGACGCGGGGGACACGGGACGCCAGCTGAAATTCGTTTGGATAGCCTGAAATGATAGCACAGAGCAGGCTGCAGCGTTGCAAACAAGGCAATTTCCTCAATGAAATCAGAAAGCTTGTAGGGAACTAGCAAAGATGAAAAAATAGCCCAAAGTTATCCGTTGTTTTCATGGGGCTCAGAGCTAGACATATGAAGCTAATCAAATCAATCAATTTGCAGCAGCAGACTTTGGCAGGAATTTTTACTGCAGTTAGCCTTCTTGCTCTTGCTTCCCAACCCAGCATCGCAGCACCATCCGAAGTAAAGGCTGAAACAAAAACAAGCAGCTCAAGCACGAAAGCATCTGCAAATGTTGACGCAAAAACCGATAAGAAGACGACAACTAAAACAGAGACAAAGACTGACGTAAAAGCAGCCGACTCAAAATCAACGAGCAAAACTGCAAGCAGCAAGACCGACAGCAAACCGGCAGCAAAAGCCACAGACAAAGTGAGCTCTGCGGCACCGCAGGTAATAGATTTTGGCGCATCATGGTGCGTTCCTTGTAAGAAGTTTGCACCGACCTTCGACAAAGTTGGTGAAACCTACAAAGGAAAGGTCAAATTCGTACACTACGACGTTGAGTCAGCTACAGGCAAACCACTGGCCACGAAGTACAACATCAATGTCATGCCAACAATAATGATGCTAGATGCCAAAGGCAAAGTCGCCTGGAAAAATGAGGGTGTTCCTTCAGAGGCAGATCTGGTCAAGCACACAGAAGCCTTACTCAAGTAAAAATACAACTACTCGATTGATATAGAAGACATGGCGACAAAGAAAAAAGGTATTTTCATCACACTGGAAGGACCAGAAGGTGCTGGTAAAACAACCCAGCTAAAGCTGCTCACGAAGTACCTCAGCGATGAGGGCATTCCGCACGTAATCACAAGAGACCCAGGCGGCACGTCCTTAGGAAAACCAATTCGACGAATTCTGCTTGACGCAAAATCTACTATCGGTCCAGTGGCAGAGCTGCTGCTCTACGAGGCGGATCGAGCCCAAAACGTTTCCGAAATCATTTTGCCAAATCTCGAAGAAGGCAAAGTTGTTTTCTGTGACAGATACACGGACTCTACTCTTGCATACCAGGGCTATGGAAGAGGCATTGATCTCAATCTAATTGAGCAAATCAACGAAGTTGCTACCCAGGGATTAAAACCTGTCCGCACAATTCTGTTCGACATAGAGAGCAGCGCCGGACTGGCACGCTTGCACCCGAGCGGTCATGATCGATTGGAACGCGAAGCTATCGACTTCCACCACAAAGTACGCAGCGGCTATCTGGAATTGTCTAAGCAAGATCCAGATAGATGGCGCATTCTGGATGCAGCCGCAGCGATGCACATGGTGCAAGAAGAACTACGCAAGTACGTTATGGAGATAGTGAAACCAGAGGGCGTAAACGCCTGAGCTAGCGCCAACTGGAAGACCGAAGCAGCCAGGTTGGCTGCGCTCTCAGAGCTAAAAGCTGCCCGCTAGGGTAGGATTCTTCTACTTATATCCCCAGACAACATAGCCGCATCCTTACGAAGAGTTTCCTCATCATCAGGGTCAAGAGAACCATTGTTCCTTGTCCGCATCGAAGCTTCCATTCCCTGCAGGTCACGGAGTCGACGCGCCAGATGCTGGTAATCGTCGGGCTTAAGCTTCTTCTTGGTGTTTTGATCCTCTATATAGGAACTCATGTCCTTGAATAAATCACCAACAGGAGGCTGCGCCACCTGAGAGCTTCCATTATTAACGATAATCACTGGTGCCGGAGTAGCAAATACAGCGCCGGCACCCCATGGATAGTAGTAACCGGAAGGCGCTCTCCAGTAAGAACCAGAGAAGCCACCGATGTTGAACCTGAACATTCCACCGTTAACAGGAACGGGAGAACCAAGTGCAGGATAAGAATTCAGGTACGGGCTGGCAGTGTAGTAGCCGTAGCCAGGCTGATTTGCATAAGGATATTGACCATAATAGCCACCATATCCGCCATAGCCGCCAGTGGCTGGGTTTCGACCATACTGAGAGTAGGTCTGCATGTTTGGTCCCATCACACCGCTGGTCGGCAACACGTTAGGGTATCGGTTGGTGGAATTGCCGTAATAGCCAGACTGTCCATATTGCGCATAGACTGATGTTTGCGCAAGCAAGCCAGCCATCAGAACTGAAAAGCTGAGCAATTTAAGATTCATAAGGCATCCTCGGCATCTCACTTCAATTGTACACGAGTTACCAAACGAAGGTAGAAACGGAATTAGGATCTAGCTGCAATTCAGCTACTTTGCCTTTCACCTTCAGAGACACTTTTCGTGAGCCACCGCCATTGGTGGCAACAAGTACAGTCTTTCCATCAGGATTTTCTGCAGCCATAACCGACAAATCCTTCGCATTGGTTTCACTGTTGAGCACATGTGCACCACGCTTGATAAATCTAGAATATTGAGACATCGCCCAATACTGTCCGCTGTAGGAAATATCCTTTGTTTTGGAGTTGATTGTAACCATGCCACCACAAGGGAATGGTCCTATGTTTGGCTTACCCTCTTCATCCAGAGCCAGATTCCACGCGATAATGCCGCGGCACCAGTTATTCAAAATTCCAGAGAACGAAGTTGACCACTTAACCCAATCTGTTTTGTAGTCTGGCTGAGTGACGTCAGGTCCGCCTTCAGTCCAGTACATATCAACCTGAGGAAACGCATTGTGAACTCTGGTCATCAGAGTAGGCGAACCCACGTATCCATGCCATGCAATTCCACCGACGTACTTGAGCATGTCGTCGCCTTCAAGCTCGTCAATTGCTCTGCCCCAGAGATTATAGTTGTGGTCGATAATCCAGACCTTAGTTTTGAGATTTTCTTTTTGAATGGAAGGTCCAAGAAACTGTCTGACAAAATCCATTTCGTACTCTTGCGGCCACAAACATGCTGGCATGCGACTATCTTGATCCGTATCAACTTCATTTTGCACAGTGACAGCATTAACTGGCACGCCTGCCTCTTCGTAAGCCTTCAGAAAACGAATGAAGTACTTGGAATAAGGTTCAAAGCTCTTTCTTTGTATGTTGCCACCCAACATCGAGTTGTTAGGTTTCATCCATCCTGGCGGGCTCCAGGGTGACGCAAGCAAAAAGATATCTGGGTTCACCTTGCGCGCTTCCTTTAGCGCCGGCAAAATCCACTGAGTATCATGTGCTATGGAAAAGCGCTTCATCTCAGGATCTGGTTCACCTTCATCATAACTATAGGCTTTGGTCGCATAGTCGCTCGCGCCTACACAGATACGACAAAAGTTGAGCCCCAATTCCGATGGAGAAAAGAGATTGTTGAAAAGTTTGCTTCGCGATTCGGAAGACAAATCTTTGAAGTTGTAACAAGCAGCATCAGTAAACGCACCACCGAAGCCGAGTATTTCTTGCTTCTTTTCGTTTCCTATGCTGATAACATCACCATTTGCGTCAGCAGATTTGAAGTTCAACGCAGCCTGTTCTGTGCACTTTTTGTCATTGCTTGTGACATAGCAGTGAATGCTGTCGGTGGACTCACCATGAGCGAACGGCATCGAAAGAATAGTAGTTGCAAAAAACGACATTCCTACAAATGGAATTTTTGCCAGTTTCAAATTTTTGATCATGCCCATATCCATATTCCAACCTAGCCCGAAGGCTAGCCAACCTGCTCAGCGGCTATTGCTGCTGAATCCCCAAACGCCAATGGAAGTCTCGCACGTGCGGGGCTTTTAGTCATTTAATTTGCTCAATATAGGCAAAAAAAAAAACAGCTACCGCCTGGACTCAGGTAGCCGAACAATTAGTAAATCCGAGTTGGAGAGGGGGGGCTCAACTTTCGGGGTGGCTTACTAGTCCGGACAGCGGTAGCTGCTTTCTTTTTTTGAGGCGACAACGTGGGGGGGATGTTGTCTCCTTCCTTCCATTGACGAGCCTTTGAGGGGGGGGTTGGGGCTCGGTCAATTTGTTTACTTGCTGCTGGGGGGGCTGCAATGATTTCAAGATATCGCTATGCATTCCAACAACGCGATTGGAAAAAGTACCCCACAAATAGACCAAGAAAACAGCAAAGAGCCAAGCCAGACAGGAGCATCTAGCAACAAAAGTGGAATCCAGCGTTTTCCAACAGCGAAAAAAAATCTTGGAAGAAAGCTAACAGAATTTAGTCGACAAGATCCCCACAGAACAGCAGGACAGTACTTCCCGGAGGAACTTCTAGCCTTTCTGACTTCCACGAGATTGAATCAACTGGAAATTGATTTCTTCCATGCAAAGGTGCAGAGTCACGAGAGTCCAGAATCCGATCAAGCCTACAGAAGAAAGCTGTAAGGAATTGATCGGCGGCAACTTTCCGGTGCTGACCAGGCTTATTACTCCCGGAATAGCAATGATAGCGCAGAAGATAGAGAGCTTCTTAGCCACTGTGACCAGCGGTTTGGCGAAGCGATGCTTCCTGGTTGCATAGAAAAGCGATGCAGCCAGGACCACCCCAGCAAGTACGAGCCCATGAACCGCAGCTTCGAACCCTATACGGCAGACAATCGAGACAATCCCCTGTGTGATGGCGTCCATAGTAGCTGCTAAGTCGAAATGTTCTGTCCCGTCCATCTGTACCAAACTCCAAGTCAGACCTGTACGGACTAAATGATACCGCAGGACGTTTTTTTAATTACTTAACCGCTTTCATGTATGTCATCTTTTGGAGCTGGCGCATCCAGAATCAATTGCCGCCCAAGGTTCACATGAGCCTGACCCATGTTTGGATTTATTTGCAAAGCCTTCCGCCACTCTTCAATTGCGGCTTGCTTCTCACCGACCTTCGCAAGTGCCAATCCGCGATTGTTATGAGCAAGAGCATCGTCAGGGTGATACTTCAAGCTTTCGCCGTAGGCTTCCGCTGCTGGCTTATACAAACCAGCACGATAGAGCGCAGCACCCATATTGAAGTGAACTTCGGCATAATCAGGTTTCAGATTCAGTGCCTGTCGCCATACAGTGACGGCGTCATCATACCGATGCAGCGCGTACAAGACCATACCTAAATTGTTTCTCGCCTGCGGATATTTGGGGTCAATATCAAGCGCCTTCTCAAAATACGACTGCGCGTCATGCAAGCGCTTCGCTCTCCACGACACCAAGCCCAGCAAATTCAAAACCTCAGTATTCTTCGGCTCGCGCTGCAATGCCTGTTCTAAGGTTTTTTGCGCCTCCGCGAGTTCTTTTGCATCCTTCTCAGCTCGACCGAGCTTCACGAGAATCAGCGTGGAATTATCACCAAGCCTCTGCGCTGTTTTGTACTCAATTATCGACTGTTTGATCTGCCCCCCAGCCCGCAGAGCATCGCCAAAGTCTCGGTGAGTGATCGAAGAATTAGGGTTCGCTTTCGCCGCTTCCTGATATTGCTCAATAGCAGCATCATTGTCGCCATTGAGAAAGAGCAAGTGTGCGAGGTTATACCGCGCATCGAAATAGCCGGGCTTCAGATGTATCGCCTGATAGAGTGATTCCATCGCCTTGGGAAAATCGCCCTGTGCCATATATGCGCATGCCAAATTGTTATGCAACTCTGCACGATTTGGGTTTTGTTCAATAATTTTCTTGTATTCAGCCAATGCTTCTTCTAGCTGCCCTTGCTTCTTCAGTGCAACAGCTAAGTTATTTCGCGCAACAAGATTTTCAGGTTCTCTTCGCAAGACCTCGCGAAAGTCTTTAGTCGCAGCCTCATAAAACTGTCGATTCATTTCGTCCATTCCGCGCCTGAGCAGTTCACCCGAACTTGCCACTTGAAGTTGCGGTTCAAGTCCGGTGCTAGGTCGGGTCTGCAGATCTACAAACTCGCCACCAGATGCGGTGTCTGCAGATGCTGTTGCCGCAGCAGATGACGGCGTGGAAAAGAACTCCAACAACCCTATGGAGCTTGCAAAAACGATGGCAAGGTGAATTGTGCCGATTTTTAAAACTGTAGACACCAGCAAGTTTCCCTTTTTGTTTTCAATCATGTAATCTTACCTTGCAAGTGAAATGTCTATGCAAATCTCCCGGGGGATTTAATGAATATACGAAAAGGTTCTGTCGCAGTTGCAATGATCAGCCTGGCTATTGGAAGCCTTGGCACAGAAGCCCTTGCTGGAAACGTAAAACCACCCCCCGCAGATAGACAGTTCACACGTGAAGAGTTTATGGTTTTGAATTTGAATCGTGGTGCAGATTCCTCCGGCTCACACATAAATGACTCGTTGAAAGAAGTAAAACAGATAGCCAGAGATCTGGACAAAAGCTTGCGGCAAGTACAACAGGTCGACCGCGAATTTGCGAAGTCAAAGGGTAAACCTGATGACAGATTTCTCAATGCCAGTGCTGATCGCATAGAACAGGCGCTCAAAACCGCACAACAACTTATTCAAGATTTAGAAGGCTGCAGGGAAGAACTCAAAGACAACATACACAATGCACTCATCATGGGTCAGTAGTTAGTTATAGTTATCTGTCGCGCTTATTTTCGTCCGAACAATTTGTAAGTAACCTTCGCACGCGGTGCAGGCTCGCCAGGTTTCACAATAGAGATGCGCTCTAAGCCGCTGAAACTAGTTCCGCCCGGGTTTAATTGCAAAACTACTGCTTCAAGCGCCAGCGTTTTATTTATTGGATGCTTGTACTGAAGAACTGCAGTCTGGGCGTTTTCCATGTGAACGCTTAGCGGTGTTGACACACCAGAATCTGTCGTCAGCAGGTAACCCTGGTCTGGATCACCAGTTACGTTCCAGGTATTGCTGGTGGTGGCTGCAAAAATTCCACCCAGCGCGCTTTGATATTGAGGCTGACCTTCCATGCTCGAACGTTGTCCGCTAACGCTCCATCTGCCCAAGAACTGAGGCGGAAGAACGTCCTCTTTCGGAGCCATTCTGACCGGTGCCGGTCTCACGACAGGTTTCACAATCGGCTTAGGTGTTGGCTTCGGCAAAGGCGGTTTTGGTTTAGTTACAGAGGTCTGTATTGCTGCCTTTTGAATTTTCGGCGGACCTACAAACTGTGGCTTGGCATACTGCGGTGTACCATAGGGCTGAACCGCTGGTGCCGAAATGTAAGCACCATCCTTAACACCACCTTTGAGCAAGGTTCCATCTTCGGCGAAAGAGACCTGAGAATGAACCAACGTACTTGAAAGCATCGCCAACACCAGGGGAAGACGAGCATGATTCATGGATTCACCTTTGCAGAGCGGCATGCTTTTAGTTAGCCTTAAAAAGTTATAGACGGATTTTATTGCCTGCGACCAATAAGTTTGTAAGTCACCTTGGCTCGAGGTCCAGGCTCACCCTGTTTTACAATGCTGATGCGTTCCAGCCCCTCAAATTGGGCGCCATTCGGGCCAAGCTGCATAACCAGCGCTTCTTGTGCAACGGTGTTTCGTATGGGATGCTGATAGCGAAGAATTGCTGTATTACCTTGCGTCTGCACCATCAGTGGTGTCGACACACCTGTGTCGGTGCTCAGCATGTAACCTTGCTCTGGAGTGCCTTGAATGTTCCACATATTAGATGTGGTCATCGAAAAGATGCTATCCATTCCAGATTGATATTGCGGTTGCGCCTCTACTGAGCTGCGATTACCCAGCACCTGCCAGCGTCCAAGAAATTGTGGCGGCAAGACTCCCTGCACCGGTTGCATCATCTGTTGCTGAGGCTGTGGCTGCATTCGTTGCAGCGGAGGAGGAGGAGCAGTCTGTTCAATAGAAGCTTTAATTTTCTTTTCTTTCTTGGGCGGCGGAGTCTTATGTGTATCAGTCACTGGCGGCGGTCCGATCATCATCGGCTTGCCATACTGAGGAACAGCAGGTTGCTCGCCGGGAAGAAAGTTTCTCTGCTCTACTCCGAGCTCGAACGGCTTCTGGTCTTGAGAGAACGATGCAGGAGCACCAATTCCCAGGGCTAGAAGGAGCAGAACCGCACTTTTCTTCAACAACATCACTCGCCTCCAAGGCTTATCTAGACCCTTAGTGCCCTAAGCCAGAATAGATCAAACGAAATTAATATTTGCCATTCTAACCGAGCTGTTGAAATCTAGCTCAATTAATTTTGGGATTTTCCGTCCTCATGTCACTAAGTTCGCAACTGAGGAAATGAGGCTACCGTCCCCACCTTCCACTTCAGTCTTCGAGTTATTCACTGCGACAAAAGTCGGACTGGGACCGGCGCCATCCTGCGGCTCTTAAGTTTCGCCATCTAGCCAGCGCGAAAGCCGCCTATCGCGACGCCGAAGTGAAATTAGCTGACCTGTGGTTTTGCGCACGTAGCAGTGGTGCTAAATCCCTATAAGCAGAGAGGCGGGACACTTATAGTGCTTTTGATAGCTCTGGTGAATCAATGCTACGACCCGCTTTGGCAATTGCAGAAAACCTTGCAGGCAAATTTATGTTGACGCAAGGGCGCGGGCGTGCGCTGGAAACAGCTTTACTGGAATTGCAGCCCAAATCTGCCCTCGGCATGCAGCTGGAAGCAGCGCAGTTGACGGGGATGCCGGGAAAATTGCTTGGAAACATTCATAGACCTCCTCTCCCCCAGCAGCTGGAAACTATTGCTGGTGTTGAGACTAGCGCGAGAGCTAAGTCACTGTCTTCCAGCATCGAGTTTATAGATGGTCGGGAAATAAGCGCGCAAGCTGGCGCGACGGCTTCCAAGGTTCAAGTTCCACATCTGATGATTGATGCTCATTCGGCTGACTATGCCTTTCCTTACGTTATGGAAATATCCAGAGTTCCAGGAAATATTGAAGCAAAACTCTGGCAAAAGTCAGATGGCATTATGCAGGTTCACATTGAAAACAAAGTTAGCACGGGCTTTTTCATAGATGATGGCTTGATGGTCAGTGCAAACCACGGCATTGCCAACGACATGAAGGTGTCCTCAAACATAATGACCATGCTGCCAGACGGAACTCTACACCCTGCTCGACTAATTGCTCGAGCCGCTAATGAAGACCTGGCACTATTGCGCGTAAGTGAAGTAGGAAACCAGGTTTCGCGCTTTGAACTAGCATCAGCCACAACGATGCAAAGGCGCGATCCTATTTATGCACTGGGCTTTCCACAAGGGAATGAGGCTGCTTTGTCTGCGGGAAAGTTCGGTTCGATTGATTTGGGACTGAATCCAAACGGTCTGAGCAATAAGCCTATTGGCTGGATTAGAACCGCGATGCCCTCGTGGTCGGGCTGCTCTGGCGGACCGATGTTGAATGCAGAGGGAAAAGCTGTAGGTGTACTGGTACGAGCGCACTCAGCGGAAAATGAAGCATTCGCTACGGCGAGCGAACACATTACGACGATGGTTGATCAGCTCGTAAAGAAAGGGCTGCCCGAGCGTGGATGGATTGAGTTTGAATCTGTTGTCAGCTTCAAACGAGGCGAACTGGCAATCAAGGATTTACAGACTCGCCTCGTAAATGGCTAGCCTGCAAGCGCAAAGCCTGACGGACAGTGCAATCCTGGCGACTTCGGTCTGGGAGCCCATCCTGGGCAGCTTCGGACCCTAGTTGATGATGAAGCTGGAGCCTGCGACACGTCGCTCAGGCGCAGGCTTTACCGTTGCCGGGCTGATTGTCCGAGGGGCAGTCGCTGGCATCACAGCCGTGCTGCTTGGTGGAACAAGAGCTGGAGAAGCGGCGGCAGCTGGTGTTGCGGCGGCAGCTGGTGTTGCTGCGGCAGTAGCAGAAGCCGGAGCCGCTGGAGCAGTAGCAATGTCCTTATTTGAAGAGCCTGCCGCGCCACTAGGACCGGTTGCAGCAGGATGCGACGAAACCTCTTCGGAAAAGCCGATTTGCTTAAGCAGAGCGTATGCAGCATCGCCTGTTGCGGTTTTGGGTTCAGCCACAACGATATCGATAAGTGGTTGCAAGGCTTCTGGCTGGCGATTGTTTCTAATTAAGAACTCAGCTTTGAGCAAAAGTGCCTGACGCTTCAGGCTTCCCAATTTCAAAGTAGTTGTTTTCTCTACATCAGCCTGAGCCTTCATTCCATCAACTTTGGAAAACGCCTGGTATATCTTCCAGTGCCCGTCAGCCATATCTGAAAGCCAATCAAGATAATCGGCGATGGCATCCTGAAATTCCTTTGGCTTTGCTGTAACCATAATGTTGCGAAGTTCTTCGAGCCTTATGGCTGCGGTTTGATGATTAATCGGCAGACGACGATAAGTTGCATTTCCGCCTCCGGTCAAAACCTGAGACGCTGATGGGCCGGGCAATGGAGCGGCGCCACCTGGAACCGGAGCCGCAGCGTTTCCGCCTGGAGTCGGCACCTGAGCCAATGCGGCAGAGCTTAAAACCCCGCAGACTGTTAAAAGACACGGGACTAGAATTTCGCGAACTATCTTGCTCATTCGAACGACTCCAACGACACAAACTCTTGACTTGCCACAATCTTATATATGGCATCTTCAAACCCGTCCATGATAAAACGAGTTTTGGTACTCTGTATAAGGATCTGAATAAAGATCCCACATGTTGACCATCACATTTTTCTAAGCTCAGCTTTCTGAGCCGAAGTTCAACCCTCTTGACACCGTGCAAAATAAAAAACTAACAACCAGCCTGTTCCATTCCATTCTCAGTATCCTTCTTGCGTTCGGCTTATTAATTCAAACGAGCCTGCCGACAGTCGCTCGAACAAGCGACGAAATGGATACCCTTGCTCAAAAGCCAAGTCAAAAAAATGAGCAATTCATTGACACATACAATGCCGCGTATGTTCATAAATACCTGACTCCAGGGTCGTATATGACGACTGAAGAGATCAAGCCTGGCATGACCGGCTATGGTTTATCGGTGTTTCAAGGCAATGCTATTCAGAAATTTGATATTTCTGTCATCGGCATACTGAAGAAAGTAATGTCGGGAAGAGATGCAATTCTGGTGCGCATGGGTGGACAAGCCATCGAGAAAAACAATGTTATTCGAGGTATGTCGGGAAGCCCCTGCTACATAAATGGAAAGCTAATTGGCGCCATTTCGTTCGGATATGACTTCTCCAAAGAGCCTATAGCAGGGGTCACTCCCATCGTAGACATGTTGGATGCCCTCGCAGACAGTAATGAAGGCAAGACACCGATTGCAAAAACGCCAGATAGCCGGGGTTTCAAGGTTCCGTGGGCGCAGAGTGGGCTGAAAGAAGTGAGCACCGGCGACGTTCGCATGACACCATTGGTATCGCCCGTGGCACTAGCCGGATTTTCGCCGAATGCTGAAAAATACCTCTCCGGTCTTTTCAAAGACATGGGCATGATGGTTAGCTCTGGCGCTTCTGGAGGTTTGACGACATCGGGTCTAAACCCACAAGCAGCAACACAAATTAAGCCAGGTTCGTCCATTAGCGTCTTGCTAACATCAGGCGATTTCACAGCTGTTGCCACAGGAACAACCACTGCAAGGTTCGGAAATAAAGTCGTCGCATTCGGACATCCTTTCATGTCTGCTGGCTCAATTGAGTGCCCAATGGCGACTTCTGTTGTACACAAAGTTTTGCCCAGTCTCTCGGTTTCATTCAAGCTTGCCTCTCCGATAGCTGAGGTCGGCACATTCACAGCAGACAGACCATGGTCATGCGGTGGTTCTATCGGCAAAGCTTCGAAGATGATTCCTTGCTCTTTCGATATCGTTGATGAAACAAGAAAAATTCAGAGAACCTATAATTCTAAAATAATTGACCATCCTGATCTGACACCACAACTTCTTGCGGCAACAACAATGTCAGCAGTGGATGCAACACACCAGTATGCAGGTCCCTACGTTGCGAAGGTAGAGAGCACACTGGAGGCTGACGGTATTGAGCCAATAGTGCGCACAGATCGTTACGCATCAAATATTGCAGCACATTCCATTTTGGAAATGCTTATGGGCTTGATGGGAGGCAATTCCATTGCCGGCTCTGTCTACCGCGCGGCATCAAGCATTTCAAACAACGAATTCCAGAAAGCATCAATAAAGTCATTCAAAATCAGAGTGACACTTGAAGATGGACATCAAACGGCAACGCTCGACCGAGTTTATGTAGAGAAGGCTTTTGCTGCACCTGGCGAACAAGTCAAAGTTATGTGCATCGTCAAGCCATATAATCAGGAGCAAAAGGTTGAAACTTTGAGTTTTCAAATTCCTCGAGATGCTCCAGACGGCAACCTGGTGATTGGTGTCGCAGGCGGTGACCAGATCGACTATGTCAGGCACCGTATGGGCTTGCAAGACCCTGAACCGGAATCGCTCAAACAAATAGCAGAAGAATTGAGAAAAGAAGGTCGTGGTGATGCTATAAACCTCGTAGTCGGGCTGCCAGCGCAGACTTTACTGCTTGATGGCGTTAAAATTCCAGACCCGCCCAGCCATTGGAGCAAAGTATTGTTCTCCAACCGGCACACACGCGGTCCACAAATTATCAAAGGCGAACTGAAAACAAGTAAGCAAACGGATTGGATGCTTTACGGAAGCCATATCCTTACTGTAGAAGTAAGAAATCCTGATAAAGCAGCCGCGAAGTCGGCACCATCACCGATGCCGACCTATGTTGGTGGTGATGACCCATCAATGACCGAACTGGCGAGAAAGACAATTGGTTCAGCATCATCTTCGTCGCCACCGGTAGCTCGCGGAGGACGCTCATCGCCTGGAGTGACAGTAATTTCAAACGGAATTGCAGCAAGTGCAATCGTTGTTCAATCAGGCTCAACGCAGTCGGGTTCGACAAGCAGCGCGAAGACTACAACCGCTAATGGATCAACATTTTCTTCAGCGGGTAAACTCTACCCCCACATGAGGCTGCACCAAATCTGGCGTCAAGAGACAGAAGATGATTTCCACAATGGTAAGACTGAAGGCTCTACAATAGATAGCTGGGGTCGCGTAGGACCAGGGCTTGATGCTCTAGCCAGCAAAGGTGTCGCGCCCGACTCAACAATCTGGTCCGGCATATTTTCTCAAGGCTACTTCTATTATGCAGCAGATAACGCTGTGTGGCGCTGGAAAGGTGACGAGAGCAAGCCAGAAAAATTTGCGACTCTCGACACAAGCATGATCTCTGCTATCACTGCTGATTCGAGCGGAACCATCTATGCTTCCGCAGTTCCAAACGGTGGAGTGTATTCAATTAGCCAGTCTGGCGCAAAGAAGCAAATTTTCAAACCTTCTGAGCCCGTCATATCAGCACTGTGTTGCGACGATGCAGATAACGTCTATGTTGGTGTCGCTGGAAACGGCAAGGTCTATAAACTAGACAAAAACCATAACTCAAGCATGTTGTTTGACACTGGCCAAGCACACGTAAGTGCATTGTTCTATTCCAAAACACACAAGCAGCTCTATGTCGGAACTGCTGAAAAGGGCTCAGTATACAGAATTGACGAAAATGGACAAGCCCATTCTGTCTACCAGACGCCAGACCACATCGTGACTGGCATAGCTAAAACGCGTGGCGGTGACGTTTATGTATCAACTGCTAACCAGGGCAAACTTGTGCGCATTTTGAGTTCTGGTGATGCACAGTCCCTGGCAAGCAGTGAAGCCTTCTATACTTTGCACTACGATGCCGATCGTGATGCAGTCTTCTCGGGAGACGCAGAAGGTGACATCACTATGGCTGCGATAGACCCGGTAACTGAGCAACCATTCTTCATTCCTGTATGCCACACTGACCAGGAAGCAGTCCTTGCTCTAGCTTCAAATGGTAAGCAACTATTTGCTGGAAGCTCGAACCTATCACTGTTGAAGTGCTTCAATCTCAGCTCTGCCAAAGCGCCTTATTACGAATCAAAAGTAAAAGATGGCGGACGAATAGCTAATTGGATAAGACTGCGAACCAACGGTCCTTTCACAGAAGCAGACCCTGTTGTTGCCACCCACGTAAAAGTCGAAACCAGAACTGGCAATACATCTATTGAAGATCAAACGTGGAGCGAGTGGTCAACTGCTAAATATGATGGTGAATCTTATCTATTGAGTTCACCAGCAGGGCGATTCCTACAATATAGACTCACATGGGTGAGCACCACAGACAGTGCAAATCTTAAAGCTCAAGGTCCACAAATAGGTAGAATTGATGTGGTCTACATGCCTAAAGATGTTGCGCCTCAATTTTCATCAATCTCACTAAAGGCTGCTAGCTGCGTCAATGGCAAACAGGACATTAGCTTCACCGGAACTGATTCCGACGGCGATAACATGCTCTGCTCAATTGATATTTCAAAAGACGGAGGCAAAACCTGGGAAAAGCTCGCTTCCGATTTGCGCCCTAAAACTGCCAAGAAGGAAAGCAGCAGCGCCAGCAAAGAAAGTGGTTCAGACAAGTCTGAAAAGAAAGAACCAGATAAGGCTGATGCTAAAAAAGACATCAAAGTAATTGAAGCAGTCGGCGACAAAGCCTCTGATGAGAAGAAGGACGACCCTGAGAGAAAAGAGCCCGATAAGAAGGACCCAGGACGAAAAGATCCAGACAAGAAGGATCCTGATAACGATTCCAATAAAGGAACCGAGCAAAAGAAAGGCTCAAAGAGTTCTAACGGTAAGAAATTAAAGCTTCTGAGCTTCCATCCCAACGCCATCGCATCTAGTGCCATGAATGATGCTCCAATATTCCTCGAGGAGGAATCTGACAAACAAGATGGCAATAGCGCTGACAATAAAGACAAGGAAAATAAGGACGCTGATAGCAGCGATAAAAAAGACAAAGACAGCGAAAAAGATAAGGACAAAGCTCCAGATCGCGACGACAAGAAAGACGATGACAAGTCAGATGACAAAGCTGAGGAGAAGAAGAAGTCAAGCAAGCCCAAGAGTGCCAGAGGCGCAAGTGGAAGCAGCAGCAGTTCCAGCACTACTGGGAAGGCAAGCGAAGGTGCTTCAACCGAGTCTTTCACTTACAACTGGGACACGGCAAAACAAAAAGACGGCAATTACATTCTAAAATTTATTCTGGATGACAGACTGTCAAATCCCGAAGACCACCACCACACAATCAATGTAAGGGCAGTGACGGTAGACAACACCGCACCTGAAATTGAACTCATTGAATGCAAACGCAAGAGCAATAACAAAGTAGAATGCAAGGTTGTTGCGAAAGACGGCCAGAGTCCTATAGTGAACGCAATGTTCAGGTTTGATGATGGCGAGTTTTTCGGATTTGCAGCCACTGCCAACAGCAGCGACGGGCTAAGCAATACTTTAATTGCCTCTGATGTTTCCTGCCCCGCAGGAGCCAAGAAGATTGAAGTTAAGGTTAGCGACAGAGCTGGCAACGTGACTGTGAAGTCAGCGAGCATAAAATAACCACAACTACTCAATTGAACACTAAATCAAATTTCTTCCGTAGCCTACTTCGCACGAGATCTCCTCAGGAGCTAATCGACGAGGCATATCACGAAACGCGGCTGATGAAGAAGACACTCAGCGCGTTCGACCTTGTTTTGATGGGTATCGGCGCGACGATTGGCTCAGGTATTTTTGCACTGACAGGCACCGCAGCGGCGGGGCAGACTGTAGTACAGAGAAGCATTCTCGAAACTCCCATCATCAATTTCCTGCTACACAGCGACCTGGGAAGAGATGGTGCGGGTCCGGCAATTGTTATCTCATTCATGATTGCTGCTGCTGCGACGGGACTCACCGCACTCTGCTATGCAGAGCTAGCAGCGATGATTCCCGTGTCCGGCTCAGCCTATACCTTCGCATACGCAGCTCTTGGAGAGATGATTGCGTGGATAATCGGGTGGGATTTGATTCTCGAATATGCGGTCGGCAACATCGCCATCGTTGTGAGCTGGTCTGACTACTTCACACATTTACTTTATGCGTGCCATCTCAAAATACCATTATGGCTGGCAACTGACAAAGGCACAGCCTTAGCGCGAATAGGCGAAATTGCCAAAAATCCAGAGATGAACATTTATTCGAGCATTGATTTGCCGACGATATTTGGTCAGCAAATTGCACTGGACATTCCAGCACTTGCAATCATGGTGATTATTACCTGGTTTCTCGTGATTGGCGTTCAGGAAAGTGCCCGCATGAATATGTGGGCAGTAATAATCAAGACAACCACAGTAATCTTCTTCATCGCGTATGGTGCGTTCTTCATCAAGCCGGAAAACTGGGTACCATTTGCTCCACATGGTTGGTCAGCAATCATGGGCGCATCCGCTCTTGTGTTTTTCAGCTTTATCGGATTCGATGCGCTCAGTTCTGCAGCGGAAGAGACTAAGAATCCGCAACGAGATATGCCCATTGGTATGCTCGGAAGCCTTTTAATTTGCTCGATTCTGTACATCTTAGTTTCACTCGTACTGACAGGAATTCTGCCCTACAAAACTTACGCAGGAGACGCTGCTTGCGTTGCGACAGCCCTGAAATCAGTAGGAGCGAATTGGGCGCATGCTCTGGTCACCATTGGTGCCCTTGCGGGAATGACATCTGTGATATTGGTATTTCAGCTAGGACAACCTCGCATCTTCATGGCTATGGCTCGCGACCGCTTGCTGCCTAAATTTTTCGGCGACCTTCATCCCAAATTCCGCACACCATTGTGGCCAACTATTCTTACAGGAGCTTTCGTAGGCGTCTCAGCCATGTTGATGGACATCGGACAGGCAGCCGAACTTACAAATATCGGAACTCTGGCAGCATTCATTCTTGTCTGTGGTGGCGTCATGGTCCTGCGTAAGGCGCACCCTGACATTCCTCGCCCATTTAAGTGTCCAGGGTCTCCTTATGTACCAATATTGGGAATACTGAGTTGCCTGGGGCTGATGCTTAGCTTGCCTCTGCTTACCTGGTTTAGATTTTTCATATGGATGGCTATAGGCATGCTTATTTATTTCGGTTATGGCTACCGAAACAACAATAAGAGAGAGAAAGAGCTTGCAGCGGCCAAACTGGCTGAGGCTCTAAATACGAGCTCCGCAAGTCAACCCTCTGATTCAGATCAGTCGGCGCAATCTGTACAAAACAATGAAAGTCAGGGCTGAATCTCACAAGTTCAAAGATGAGTTCAGAAGTATTTTCGCGGATTTACCGCTGAAGGACCTTGTATTTTTTCCACCATATGCAATGAAATACTTTGCCATTTCATTGTGCTTTTTGCTTTTGACCATGACCGTGATTGACCGAGTTGTTTTAGATTGGCTAGAAACACGCGGCTTACTTATTTCCACTGATTGGGAAAAGCAAACGACAAACGCAGCCAACATGCTTTTAGAACGCAACTATGCCACTTTCGAGTCACCTATATGGCGCTCAGATGCCTATAAAATAAGCCCAGCCAAAACGCATTCTCGGCGAATTCTGGTGATGGGTGACTCCTTTGTTTGGGGACACGGCTTGCTGAACATGAACCACACGTGGTGGCGTCAGCTGCAAGCAGAAATAGACCGAAAGGGTTATGATGTTGAAGTTATAGCAGCAGGTCTTTGCGGCGCAAATACGAGAAGAGAGCTAAGCTGGGCTCGTAGCCTGATCAAGGAATACAAACCAGATATGATTATCTGGAGTTATGTAATCAACGACCCCACGGAAGATGATAAGAAAACGGGCTTGCCCATTGTCAAAAATCGCTATCGCGAAACAAAATCGCACAAGGGCCTTTTTTATTATGGACCACCAAACTACGAAGGTGTAGCAGGTTTTTTCTACACTTTCTGGCCGCGATTGGTGCGCTATCTAGACAGTCGCCGCACATTCAATTACAGCAGAGCCACAAGCAACGAAGAAACCGGCTGGGAATGGTCAATGTGGGAAATGAAATTGTTGGAAGGGCGAAACTTCGAGCAGTACAAAGAGACTCTGAAAGAAACCAGTGAATTCATTCATGAGTCTGGAGTTCCTCAATTCTTCATGATGATGGTTTTTCCAACACCAAAGAAGTTTCAAGAAAGAATGTGGCCCGTCGAGCAAGTATTTTATCAGGACAAAATTGAGTACCTCGACGTACTTCCTCAAATGACTAAGTGGTATCAAAGTCGCTTCGCAAACGTACCAGGAGTTCCCGAATTTGTATTGGGCGCTACCCCAACCGATGCGCATCCTGGTCCTATAGTTAACCACTACTATGCCGAACAAGCACTCGCCTATCTTGAAAAAGAGCACCCCGATGTCCTCGGTCGCAAAAACGGCAGCTCAGAAATGGAAAAAGACAAACATCAATATGTCTTCAACGACTGGGCACCAATTTCGATGAATCTGAGAATGCTAAGCTCCAATTCCTTCACAATTGATTACCCTAAAGAGACCGACAAACTATTTCTGATGCCCTTTCATAGATGGTATGCGCAATGCAACTTTGAGCATCCAGTTCAGTTCAAATCAATCAAAGTTAGGGGCAATGGACTTAAATCTTGCAAACTTATACTAGCTGGCGACGACCCAGCTCGGCACGAGTACATGGTTGGACATTATCTTGACCTTGGCGAAAAACAAGGAAAAGAAATGGAGTTTGTGGTTTCGAACGCCGATTTTGATATCAGCGAAATCAAAATCATGGCCGATTTCTCGTCAGAAGATCGCAAGATGATCTTCGAATTGAATTAGGTAACTTGTGAGATGAGAACAGAGTCAGGTTATTTCAAAAGACGAAAAGCTCGAATCAAAGACGAGATGATTCGTTCGAATGTGATATTTGGACAAACGCTAGGTTGGGTGTTCACACTTTTGGGTGCATACCATTACTTTATTCAATTGAACAAATATGCGCTGAGCTGGCTCATCGCTGGTAATTTTCTACTTTTGCTCGGATTTGGCACGCCTGAAATTCTCGAGTTGCCTCGAAGAGTTATAGAGCGCACAGGAAGCTTCGTTTCAGGAATGGTCTTCAAACTAGTACTTCTTCTCCTCTATATTGTTGTCGTATCACCACTCGGCATGATTATGCAAAAGGTAAAAGGGAAGGATCCTTTCTATACCTGGAATGACTCCTGTGGAGACTTTGAGGGCTGGACAAGAAAAAGTTCGACGGACGAAGGCGCCATTATATCCAGTGGCAAGAAAAAGACTCAAAACTATATTTTCCAAATGCTCAATTACTTTGGCAAAAATGGCGATATCTTAATTCTGCCTTGTTTATTTGTCGGATTAGCTTGGGGGCTGATGGTGTTTTTTGTGCAAACCACGCCATTAGCTCCAATGATCTACGCATTGTTTTGAGTTAGCTACGTTTTTTTGACATGCCTTTATTGGTTTTCGTAGTTGATTTACTGAAAGCCTTTTTCTTGTTCAAATCAGCAATACGCTTTTCGATGCGCGCCATCTTCTGCTCTAAAACTGAAAGATTCTGTTTTTGATCAGTCAATTCACGAGCTGTGCTCTCATCTTCACGCTTGCTAGCTTCTAGCTCGCGCTTGCTCACTACGCCCTGAGCATACAATGCATCGAAATTGACGGCTCTTTGAGATTTTTCGCTTGCCAGAGAGGTCAAATCATCAAGAGATCTCTTTGTCTTCTCTATATCCTTTGAAGTCTTGTCCTTGAGTTCAAGTACGTCAGCAAGTGGCATATACTCAACATTTTCGCCAACAAAAATCATGGGACCCATTCCCATCATGCCTTCGGGGCCGATAGTAGGCACTACAGGCGGTGGCGGTGGCACCAGGCCAGCACGAGCTGTATGCGAAACAGGCATGGTTTGTGAATGTTTTCCTTCCGGCTTTTTCGATCCAGCACTATTGTCCGACTTGCTTTGATTGCCAGCCTGTAATTCTTTCTTTGAAGGCAGAGCTTTTCCCGCTGTGCCGTCGTTAGCTGTTTGTGAACGCGCAGTGATTGTCTTTATCGCCGCTGTTTTTTTCTCTGCCTGAACAGTGCTTTCGTTTGTACTCTTTTTGACAGCTAGCGACGCAGTTGTTTTCGCCGAGTTGCTTGATTGAGCCAGCAATGGCTGCACAGATATTGAGAGCACACAGGCGTGCGAACACAAGGTTGCAATCAATAAAGCTGAGCTAATTTGCGATCTCAAGTTGTCACCACCCAAAGCGTTATTGAAGTTTCCGAAAGATTCAATTTAGGAATCGACCTCATGCTTTATTTTACGGTATGCTTGAGGAATGAGTCAGACATTAAAGATTGTGTTTTTTGGGGACGTCATTGGAAAGCCAGGGCGCAGAGCACTTTGCACTTATTTGAAGACTAAGAAACCTGAAGCAGATCTGATCATAGCCAATGTCGAAAACGCTGCCCACGGTTTTGGCGTGCAGGAAACACACCTGAATGAACTTACCGAGGCTGGTGTAAAGGTATTTTCTGGGGGAAATCATACTTTTGATCGTCGCGAGATCTTTGACTTCATAGATAAGCACCCCACGCTTCTAAGACCTGCTAACTACCCCGACGGCACCCCAGGAAAAGGTTATTGCATAGTCGAGGTCGCGGGCTGCAAAATTGCAGTGTTGAATCTTCATGGCAGAGTATTCATGGAGCCACTTCGCTCTCCATTCTTGATTGCCGATGAATTGCTAAAAGAGATACAAAAAGAGACTAACATCATTTTTGTCGACTTTCACGCTGAGGCTACAGCAGAGAAAATTGCGATGGGTTGGTATCTCGATGGAAGAGTCTCAGTTGTTGTTGGAACCCACACTCACGTGCAAACAGCAGATGAGCGCATATTACCTAAAGGAACAGCATATCTGACCGACGCTGGAGCCTGCGGTCCCATGAATGGAGTCATTGGAATGCAGATTGAAGGCGTTTTCAGAAGAATGGTGCAACAACTTCCTTCTCGTTTCGAAGTTGCCGAAGGACAGGCTGCTGCCTGCGGATTATCCGTAACCATTGACAAAGAGACAGGCAGAGCAACTGAAATTAATAGAATTAGATTTGAGGAAGAAGCAGTCAAATGACAGCGGACCTCCACTTGCACACATATTATTCTGATGGGAACTGGAGTCCTGCAGAGCTTGTAAATGCAGCTTGCGAACGAAATTTCAAGGTTATTGCTCTGACAGACCACGACACAGTGGAAGGGCTCAATGAATTTAGGCTCGCCGCCGAAGCTAAGATCAGAACAATCGATGGTATTGAATTCAATACCATCTGGAGAAATACCAAAGGCATCAAACAAGATGTCCATATTTTAGGGTATTACATAGACCCAAACGCAAAGGCGCTTCAGGACGCAATCAAGCTTCAACAGAGTGCACGCGTTGAGCATATCAATGAGACGCTAGAGGCAATCAATGCAAAAGGGTTCAATCTCAGCCTGCAAGACGTTATTGATGAAGCCGGCAAAGGCAGCCTGGGTCGTCCGCATATCTGCAAGGCGATGGTGAAGAAAGGCGTTTGCAAAGATGTGAGCAATGCTTACCGCATGCTATTGAACCGCGACTCTGAATACAAGATTGAAAGACGATCGATCACGCCTGAGCAAGCAATCGAAGCTATTCAGTCATCAGGTGGCATAGCATCACTTGCACATCCCGGTAAAGATGACTTCATCCCAGAATTAGTGATTGAACTAAAGAAGTCGAGGCTCGACGCAATCGAAGCTTATCACCGCGGTCATACAAATTCGATGGTCAAGAAATATTTGAAAATGGCTAGAGAGAACGGCTTGCTTGTAACAGGTGGGTCGGACTGTCACGGTCCATTTGAGGATTATCCACCCACAATTGGAACTGTTCGATTGCCACTAGAATTGGTGGCAACTCTCGACGCTAATCTGAAACACCGCAATTAATGTGCCAGCATTTTGTCAATTTGATTAGATAACGAACCGGAATCGACTTCGCCTATGTGCGTCCAGAAAGTCTTTCCGTCCTTATCAATAAGAACTTCCTGCGGAATATAGCCTTGATAGTAGTTTTTCAAAAGCTGCTTAAGTTCGGGGCTCGTACCGTGGTCAACATCAACAACAAGAAATTTGAGCTGGTCTTTGTATTTCCTGTACATATCAACAACGCGCTTGGCTTGCCGGTTTGTGTTTAGATCACCTGCAGCACCAAAAAAGATGAGCACAGGACGCCCGCCGTCGAGTTTCACATCATCCATCTTGTCTGCAATTATCGGAAAGCCTTTATCCAGATCGTGCACATAAGATAGACCTTCTCGCAATCTTAAATTCTCTGCAGCCAATAAACGGGGAGCGAACCAGATAAGCAGAGCCATGATTAAGGCGATTGCAAATATTGGAAGAATTAACCGATTAGGACATTTCATTTAGCTCAACTCAGTCATGGCGTGTCATTTTAAAATCGCTGGCTTTAACACAGTGCACCCATCTGGACCACTTTTGTTGCTCATAACTCATCGCATACTCATAGAGAGAATTCAATAATCGATTACCGCTGCTCGATAAAGCAACGAAAGTATATTTTGCAGTTTCTCCGCTTTCAGCAAATGGAGCAAGCTCTTCAGACTTTCCAGGGGTTTCACCACGCTCAATGCCAATCTCATGTTTAATGACTCTGTCTACATTATTTTGTGCCGGCAAACTTAGTCGTTCCCAGAGCCATTGCACCAACACATTGACAGCCGAACGCTCGGGGTCACTGGACTGGAGATATTTAGAAAACGCCTCTAGGATCACGATTTGCCCTTTGCAAGACAGTTGAAATAGAACGACTTATAAACTGACAGCTCACGCCGCCAGAATGATTAAAATCAGCTTAGCTATGCCTACCTCAAGCTTAAGGCAAGATCCGCTTTGCCGCAATATGCAACAATCCCCGTCCGCTTGATTAGCAAGAAACACTTCCTAATAGATATTTTAACTTCTTCATGCTTCGTAAGTGCATGAGGCATAGGACCGGGCATATAGTAGAATGTGAGCCACGGTCTCTGAATCTCAGAACACCGGCTTCCTCCGGAGGGAGTGCATCAGCGACTTCCCTTGACTGGTAAAGCATCGAGCAAACGCTGAGTTCAGCAAGCTCGGAAAAAATTTGAAGTTTGATTCTTTCCTCCGACCAGCGGTGAGACTAGCAGGGTCAGGGGCGTCACAGGTAAGTTTGTGGGAGTACGGTAAAATCAACCACTCAGTTGCAAGTCTGTCCGGCAGTGCCGCGACAGCCGATAGAAAGCTAGCATTAAAGTCCGATTTTATAAGCAAGACCCTCATGGATGACTTGCTTTACAAGGTTGAGCGCCCCGGTCAGTATCTCGGCAACGAGTGGGGAGCCATCCGCAAGCCATTCAACGAGACGAAAGTACATCTGAGTCTCGCCTTTCCCGATTTGTACGAACTTGGAATGTCCAATTTCGGTCAACGCATTCTTTATCAGATAGTAAACAGCACTCCCGATCTGATGTGTGACCGAACCTATGCTCCAGGAAGAGACATGGAAGCACTGATGAGGGAAACTCAGTTGCCACTCTGGGGCTGGGAAAGCAAAGAAGCCTTGCATAATTTCGAGCTGCTCGGATTTTCCCTAGCTTACGAGCTTTGCTATACGAACGTTTTGAATATGTTGGAACTTGCACAAATTCCGCTTAACGCAAAAGACCGCAAGAGCATTTTCCCTCTAGTATTCGGTGGTGGTCCCTCGACAGTGAACCCAGAGCCCATGGCTCATTTCATGGACTTTTTCATCATTGGTGACGGCGAGCAAGCAATCGTTGAAACAATGAACGTGGTAAAAGAATTCAAGGCAAAAGAAGACCTGGAAACTGGTGACCCAGCAGCTTTGCGAATCGCATTGCTTAAAAAGCTGGCAAGAGTTTCTGGCGTGTATGTTCCATGTTTTTACGAAGAAAGACCTGATAGCCCTTTTGTAAAAGCAACTATTGAAGAGGCGCCAAATCGCATTTTGCGCCAGGTCTCGCAGTTGAATGATGAGAATCAGCCAACAACTGGCATTGTTCCTTATCTATCTCTCGTGCATGACAGACAGGTATTAGAAGTCCGCAGGGGATGCGATCGGGGCTGCAGATTTTGTCAGCCTGGTTATACATTCCTTCCGGTTCGCGAACGTTCAGCTGATGATCTCGTCAGGCTGAGCCAGGAAGCAATCAAAAAATCTGGATATGAAGAATACTCCATGCTTTCGCTTTGTGTAAGTGATTACACCAGTTTGCATGAATCTGTCAGATCTCTAAATCAAATTCACGCTGCACAGCGAACATCAATGTCATTTCCATCACAGCGTGCAGATCGCATGAATTTGGAAATAGCAGAAGAACTGAAAGTAGTCAGGAAATCTGGTATCACTCTCGCGCCTGAAGCAGGCACCGAGAGATTGCGAGCAGTAATAAACAAAGGACTGCGCCACGAGCAAATCATCAACGCTATCGATGCAGCTTACAGATCAGGCTGGAGTTCCGTCAAACTCTATTACATGATTGGTTTGCCGACCGAACGCGATGAAGACCTTGATGGCATCATCGCTACCTTGAAAGAAGCGACTGAATTATGCCGTCGCATCCGCAGAGAAGGCGACCCCGATGAGTTCAAGAAAGGCATCGAATTTACTTGCACGATTTCAAATTTTGTTCCGAAACCGTTCACACCATTTCAATGGTTCGGACAGAACAGTGTTGAAGAATTCGCCCGCAAACAACAATACTTGCGTGATGCACTGAGAGCTTCCGGTCTGAGAAACGTCTATTTCAATTTCACGAATGGACCCATTAGCATGATGGAAGCCGTTATCTCGCGCGGTGACAGAAAAATTGGCGATTTGATTCATAACGTGTTCAAGCGAGGCTGCACTTTCGATGCCTGGGACGAACACTTCAAACCCCAAATTTGGGCTGAGGAAGCTCAGAAGCTAAACATCTCGCTTGAAGATGAAGCAGGTCGCGATCGCGAAGTTGGAAAACGACAGGCATGGGACATTGTACATGTGGGTCTAGCTGACTGGTGGTTGAAAAAGGAATGGGAAAAGGCGGTTGCTGTTCAAGAAACCGCACCATGTACCGAAAACACATGCCATGCTTGTGGAGTTTGTACTGAGCTTGATACTGAACATCATCTTGCGGCACCAAAACCAGAAGTGATGAAGAAAAATCCTTTTGTGAAGGAGCTAGCAGTGCACGTAGAAAGCGATGGAGATGTTCACCCATCACTGTTCTTTGAAAAAGCTGCAGAGACGCCCAGCAATCAAGTTAAGTCGCGTATTCGTTTTGAATTTTCAAAACACGCAGATTTGAAGTTTATATCGCATCTCGATTTGCAACACTTGCTCATCAGAGCAGGACGCAGAGCTGAGCTGCCATTTGCATACACTGAGGGATTCAATCCCAGTCCGAAAGTTTCAATCGCACTTTCACTGCCTTTATTCGCAGAAGGTGACGCTGAACTGGCTGATTTCGAGCTAAGCGAAGACATAGATCCTGAAGATCTTCGTATTCGCTTAAATGCTCAATTGCCAGCGGAGATCCAATTAGGAAGAGCTCGCAAGGTAGAGAAGAATGCACCTTCTCTTGCCACTCTTGTTGGAAGAGCTTCCTACAAAGCGGTGATAAAGAAGTACACCGCGGATGACTGCGCTCAAGACTCATCAAGCAAGAGCACGCTTACAAGAGATGAGTTGGAAGCCAAAATTCATAATATTCTGGACCAATCAGAAATAATGATTGAACAAAGCTCTTCTGCCAAATCTAAAAAGGCAGATCGCAAGGGCAAAGGTAAGCATTCTTCCACTCCAAAAGAAGAAGCACCAAAGTTCAAGAATATTAGACCGAACATTTTTTCGATAAGGCTTTCGAATGTTGACCCGCTCAGCATCGAATTTTGCTTATCACACGGCTCAAGGGCGCACCTAAAACCAACCGAAATTCTAAAGTTGGTTTTGCCAGATGCGTCCTGGCACCTCACACGCGCCGACCTCAGAACTGATGACGGTCGCGTGATTTTCGATGCAAGTGTTTAGTTCAATGATGACAAAACAAAATTCCCTACAAACAAAATACGACATGGATGCAACGGCAAGACCGGCTGCAGCTGTGGCTTAAGACCTAAGGAGCAAGAACAATATTGCCATGAAAAAGTCAATCATAATTTCAGAAGCGGATAACATCGCAGCACTCATGGAGAATGATCGTGTTGTCGAATTCTTCGTCAACAGAGGAGAGTTATTGTTAGGCGACATCTATGTCGCTATCGTCGAGAACATATTGCCTGGCATTGATGCAGCATTCGTGAATCTCGGCAAAGACAAAATGGGCTTCCTGCACGCCAATGACATTCCGGGGGAAGGAGCACTGAGAGACAGACTTGTTCCCAAGCAGAAGCTACTAGTGCAAATCACCAAAGAGCCAACTGGTCACAAAGGACCGAGAGTGTCGACCGCAATAAGCTTGCCTGGACGCTTCCTGGTACTGGTACCAGAAGAGCGCGGAATTTCAATTTCACGTCGCATCAGCGAATCGAAAGAAAGAGCTAGATTGAAATCAGTTGTTACTCTGATGAAACCGCCAGGTGTAGGCGTAATTATCAGAACAGAAGCCAAAGGACAAAACGAAGCGTCCTTGTTCGAAGATTTCGAACAATTGTGGGATCGTTGGCAAACAATAGTATCCGAAGGCGAAGCCTCTATTGGACCAAAACTTGTTTATCGCGATCAAGATCTTCTGTACCGTGTAATTCGCGATGCATACTCAACAGATGTTAGTGAAATTCTTGTAGACACTGCAGACGGACAAAAGCGCGCTTCAGAATTCATGTCGGGTTGGGCAGGAAGAACAACCAAGGTTCTGCATCACCAGGGTGATGATCCGCTTCTGATTTCAAAAGGAATCGATAAGGACATCGAATCTGTTCTTTCCGATAGAGCAGACCTTCCATCGGGTGGACATTTGAACATTCAACCTACCGAAGCGTTGACTGTTATCGACGTAAACTCTGGACGCTTCACTAGTTCACGTACGCAAGCTGAAACAGTTCGCAAAACGAACATGGAAGCCGCACAAGAAATTCCACGTCAACTGCGTTTGCGCAACATCGGTGGTATGGTGATTGTAGATTTCATCGACATGGAAAGCAGAAGAGATCAGCAACAAGTTCTCGAAATGTTCAACCGTTCGCTGGAAGAAGATCGTGCAAAACCGCAAATGGGTCAGATGTCTGACCTCGGACTTGTTGAATTAACAAGACGCCGTCAGGGACAGAGCCTGCGCGAACTGTTTGCAGAGCAATGTCCTCACTGTTCCGGCACAGGTGCAGTACCCACTCTCACATTGGGCACTGGTGAGTTCCGCAAAGTGATCTCGCTGCCCAACAAAGATGAAGAGTCTAGCAAAGGCAAAGGCGGCAAACAGCAGCAATTGCGGGGTGCAGCAACACGCAGCAACCAGCCTTCACAGTTTCGCGCTGTATCAGCGACAAATGGAAGATTGCAACAATCAGTTCAAGACTTCGAACCAGAAATGGAAGCAGACGAAGAAGTAACTGAAGAAATCGATGTTCCTGTTGAAATTCTTGATCAAATGCCGGAAGAATTGCTTGGCGGACATGAATTCGGTCCCTCACGCAAATTCAACAACAATGATGAGGAAGATGGCGACAAGGAAGCTGAGGAAGAGCTGTTAATTCAAGCTGAACCTGTTCAGGAAACCTCTGTCAGTGATGATCTCGATGATGATAACGATGATGATGATGACGATGAGCCGGTTTTCGAAAAGGCTACCGTAGTTATGCCTGATGAAGAAGAAGTCTCGTTGGCAGCAACCGAAGTAGAGCCAGAAGTCGAAGAAGAAGTTGTCACCGCAAGCGAGGTCCATCAGATTAGCGAGCCAGCGCCTCTACCAGAAAGCGACTTTGAGACCGAGATCGATCCTGTCACTGGAATTTACAGACTAAAACCTAAAGATAAAGCAGACGAGTATTCTGCTGCAGAAGTTTTGTCTGAAGACGAAGCGCAATCGCGTGAACCATATCATCAAGAGCACTCTGAGCCAGGCGAAGGTGCAACGGATGAAACACGCCATTCGCATGAACACGAGAACGGTCATGATGAGCACAATGGCGAAGAGCAACAAGAAAACTCAGAGTCATCACAAGAAACAATTCAATTAGAGTTGCCTTTCTCTGGTGCATCTAATCAAGATGAAGAGCAGGAAAACAGACAAGAAGTGGGTTGGGGTCAGAACTATAACGACTAAACTCTCAGTCAACTAAATTCTAAAAGGGATTGGTGGCAACACCAGTCCTTTTCTTTTCAGAAGCTCAAAGTTAGAACGAACTGTCGATAGTAAAACAACTCAGGTGATCCATGAATGCTGAACAAAGCGAGGTGCTGCACCGAGTGATGCAAGCGAGTGATGCAAGCGAGTGATGCACCGATAGTGAATCAACCGTTGAGCAACAAGCACAGATTCAGCTAACTACATTTTTGGCATGTTCATGCTCAGACTAAAGCCCAGACGAACCGAGGCTGAAGTAAGTTCAGGAGGCAAAATAGAAGCCTCACAGCGAGACTGTGGGTCAGATTGAATGAGGTTATACACAAAGTTGATTTCTCGCGAATACTCTTGCGTTTCCACATAGAAGGAGCCAACAAAACTTCCCTTGTAAATGAATGCAAGAAGAGTCGCCCCAGAGGAAGGCAGAGAGAATGCCAGACATGCAGTCTGTTCTTTCTGAGTAAACCAGCTCATGATGTAATCCATATAGGATTTTGCATCGAGATCATCAGAACGCTCAACAGGATAGCCAAGGAAGAGTGCAGACATAGCAAGCGTAACTTCCTCAGGAAGGCCGTACATCACCAGGTGCGTGTCTGGCGTCGTGCAATCTTTCAACATCATTTGCAAGGAACTTTCTGTAGGCAGCGGCTCACGCAATTGCTTATTTCCGTAGATGCATCCTACAGCACGACCTTTGTATAACAGAACAGCTGAGCGAGACTTCTTTGGCTCACAGAACGCTTTGACGCAGCCAGTTCTCATGCCACCTTCGAGGTCCGTGATTAACCAGAGCAGATCATCACCCTGGTTTATACGCATCTTGTTGGGTTGCTGATTTCTGTCTAGTGGTGGCAAAATCAAGTCGATTGCTCGGCGCAATCGAATGTTCATAGGTTTGCCTTCGGCATAAACAAGAAAAGCTCGCTCTTGCTCTGGAATTCCGGTGGGGGTTTGACCTTGATAGGGCTGCGTTGGTGAATGGTATGCACCACTTTGAGCACCTTGCATCGGCGGTTGTTGCTGCGGGTACTGCCCAGTTGCGTAGGGATCGTTTTGAGCGGGATACTGCCCTGTTTGGGCTGGGTATCCTCCAGTCTGCGCTGGATCTGTCTGTGTTGGATACGAACCCGTTTGTGCTGGATAAGCTCCCGATTGCTGCGCGGGGAACTGTCCGGTCTGATTAGGTGGTGCATGAACACCGCTGGATGCCATCTGTGTCCAGTCAGGGCTCTGAGACCTTGACGCGGAATTTCCAGAGGCTTGCTGCGCGTTCATTCTGGCTGATAAAAGAATTCGATTGTTATGGACACAAACGTACTGAGCGAGAACTTCCTCGCCGATCTTGAGCTTTGCCTCTGTTGGCAGAAATCCGCGAGCGCCGTCCTTCGGAATAATTACCGAATAACCACCTGGCTCAGCGGCCAACACTTTACATGCGATAGTTTGCCCGGCTTTGTATCCGGGTCCCTTCCATCGATTCATCGGACTTGTTGAAAACCCAACACGAACCCCATAACCCTATATTTAGTACCTCATTCACTACGTTTCTCAAACGTAGTAATACAAAGTACCAAAATCATCATACATGAAAAACCTTCTTGAATAGAGCCTTTAGTCCCGAACCAGCCCCTTTATTTTTAGTATTTGTTGCGCCGGAACTATTGGCTTCATTGGATTTATCGAATCGAGTCAGCGGCTGTTCGCCGAGATCAGCGCAGCTGCCTGTGTTTTCAGCCTTTTTGACGGCATGACAGCTTAAGCATACACCATTGCATCTTGCCTCAAGCTCCAGCCATGTTTCACATCGAGGACATGACACTTGAGTCGATGACGATGGAGCCGTCAAGGGATATTTGCAATTTGGACAAATCAGTTTGTCGTAGGCCATCTCAAGCCTCATCCCGAAGTCTTACTTCTATATTCTTAGCGATTTCACGGCCAATGGCAATCTCAAGGTGGTTGCGTGACACAATTACCGGACCACCCCTGATATTTTTCTCAACCTGAATCTCGGCACCGCTATCGATACCAAACCTTAAAGCCTGAACGCTAATCTCGTCGTCCAGTGTTGCTAAGACAACAAGCTTGTCACCATCTTTAGCATCAGCCAACATCATTTTGGAGAAATCCGCTTAGCTTTCTGCTGTGTTCTGCATGATGGACACATGCCGAAAATTTTGAATTGTGCATCTATGACTTCAAAGTTGTACCGGGCTCCAATTTTTTGCCCAGCCTCTTCAAGGAAATGGTCTTCGAACTCTAATGTTTTATTGCACACCAGGCAGATTATGTGTTGGTGCGGCTGGTCATCTTCCTTTAGCTCATAATGTTTGTGCCCTTCCGCAAAATCTAATTCGCGCAAAAGCCCTAACTGCGACAGCAATTTCAAAGTCCTATAGGTGGTAGCTAGACTCACATTGGAAGCCCGCTCTTTGAGAATGCTGTATAACTCTTCGGCCGATAAATGTGTGCCAGGGTCTTGCTCACGAAAAATTGCCAGAATGGTCTCTCTCTGAGCTGTTATGCGATGACCTTTCTTGCGCAAGCTGTCAAAAACGGAGGTTTGCTTTGTTGCTTGCTCTCCGTCTTTCTCTTTAGCTCTGCTCTTTCCGGACACAATGAAACCTCAGTGACTGATCGCAGGTTTTGACACACAAAACCTAAGCCCTGTACCCAATTTACCAGACCTGAGGCTATCTTGATAGCTTAAAATAACTTCTTCAAGAACTGACCCGTATAGGAAGCTGGAACCTTGCAAATCGTCTCCGGCGTTCCTACAGCAACGATTTGACCGCCGCCGTCGCCACCTTCCGGACCCAGATCAACAATCCAATCGGCTTGTTTGATGACATCAAGATTATGTTCAATTATGACAACAGTATTGCCGCTATCCACCAGCTTGTTCAAAACTGAAAGTAGCTTATCAACATCAGCGAATGAAAGCCCGGTCGTTGGTTCATCGAGAATGTAGATGGTTTTTCCGGTCGAGCGTTTCGAAAGCTGCTCGGCGAGCTTGACTCGCTGCGCTTCTCCACCAGATAGTGTTGTTGCTGATTGCCCCAACTTGACGTAATCAAGCCCTACTTCCTTCAATGTCACAAGTTTGGAATGAGCTTTCGGAATGCTTGAGAAAAACTCCTGAGCTTCTTCGACAGTCATCTCCAAAACATCAGCAATCGATTTACCCTTGAACTTAACTTCCAGAGTTTCGCGATTGTAGCGAGCGCCTTTGCACACTTCACAGTTGACGAATACAGAAGGTAAGAAGTTCATTTCGATTTCATTCATACCTTCACCGCGACAAGCTTCGCAGCGTCCACCTTTCACATTGAAGGAGAAACGTCCTGGCAGATATCCGCGCGCTTTCGCTTCATTAGTCATCGAAAACACTTCGCGAATAATATCGAAAAGACCCGTGTATGTAGCAGGGTTCGAACGAGGAGTTCGACCGATAGGTGATTGATCAATATCAATAACCTTATCGATTTCCTCGTAACCTTTCACATCTGCAATTCCGACTGGAAGTGCGACAGTTCCATAGACCTTATTTCGCAAATACTGGAAGAGCAAATCATTTACCAAAGAACTCTTGCCAGAGCCGCTTACACCGGTAACTGCGACAAACTTACCCATAGGAATTTCGACATCAATTCCCTTCAAGTTGTTTAGGGTGGCTTTCTTCATTACTAGCTTGCCACCATTTCCAGCTCGACGTTTTTTCGGAATTGGAATCTTCTTTCGCCCTGACAGATAGGTGCCAGTCATCGATTCATGTGAGGCGCAAACAGTAGCTAAGTCACCTTCAACGACTAAGTTGCCACCATGAGTTCCGGCACCAGGACCGATATCAATGATCCAGTCTGACTCAGCGATAGTATCTTCATCATGCTCAACAACAATCAGAGTGTTGCCTAAATCTCGCAAGCGTTTCAGAGTGGCAATCAGCCTGTTGTTATCGCGCTGATGCAGACCAATTGAAGGTTCATCGAGAACATACAGAACACCCGATAGTCCCGAGCCTATTTGAGTTGCAAGCCTGATTCTCTGCGCTTCACCGCCAGATAATGTCGAAGCTTTTCTTTCAAGAGTCAAATAATTCAGTCCAACATCGACAAGAAATCTCTGACGAGCTTCAATTTCTTTTAGCACCAAATTCGCGATAGTTTTTTCTCTCTGACTCAACTTTGGTGGCAGAGATTGGGTAAACTCAAGTGACTTCGTAATGGACATGCTACAGAGTTCTGCAATAGAAACACCACCTACTTTTACGGCGAGTGCTTCGGGCTTCAAACGCGCGCCTTTACAGCTTGCGCAAGGCATTTCCTTCATGTAGTTTTCGATTTCTGAGCGAACACGATCAGAATTTGACTCGCCATGGCGACGCTTCAAATTCACAAGTACACCTTCAAAAGGCTTGCGATATTCCCAGACTTCACGACCATCGTAAGAGTCATGTACAAGTTTGATGTTTTCACTGCCACTGCCATTGAACAGTACTTCTTTATTAGCCTTCGATAGCTTTTCAAATGGAGTGTCCATGCTGAATTTATAGTGCTTCGCTACAGATTCTAGAATCTGCTCGTAATAACTATTGCCACTCTTAGACCAGGGGTAAATCGCTCCTTCTCGCAAACTCTTGGATGAGTCAGGAACAACTATTGATGGGTCAATTTCAAAAGTACAGCCCAATCCGTGGCAGTCTTCACAGGCTCCATAAGGGCTGTTGAAACTGAATGTGCGCGGAGCAACTTCAGTAAAGCTCAGATTACATAGTGCGCAAGCGAATTTTTCAGAGAAGAGTAATTCTCGACCTTCGCTCATCACTTCTATCAGAACATTTGACTTTCCCCAAGTCAATGCCAGAGAAAGACTATCTGCAAGACGCGAACGAATGTTTGCCTTCACGACAAGTCGGTCAACCACCAGATCAACGGTGTGCTTCTTGTTCTTATCCAACTTGATGTCATCTTCCAATTGATGCACTTCACCATCAACTCGAACACGCGCAAATCCTTCTTTTTTTAGTTCAGCAAACAAAGCACTGTATTCGCCTTTTCTGCCCACAATCAATGGAGCGAGCACCTGAATTTTGCTCGACTCAGGCAAACTCATAACCTGGTCAACGATTTGATCGATGCTCTGTGGATTTATTCTTTGAGCGCATTTCGGACAGTGTGGAATTCCGATTCTCGCGTACAACAAACGCAAGTAGTCGTAAATTTCAGTGACTGTTCCCACAGTAGAACGTGGATTGTGACTTGTTGATTTCTGGTCAATTGAAATCGCAGGACTCAACCCTTCAATCGCATCGACATCTGGTTTATCCAATTGCCCCAAAAACTGCCGAGCATAGGCTGACAGCGACTCAACATAGCGACGCTGACCTTCCGCAAAAATAGTATCGAAAGCAAGTGAGGATTTTCCCGAACCAGAAACACCTGTAATTACGACGAGCTTATTACGCGGAATGTTTACATTGATGTTCTTCAAATTGTGCTGCCTGGCGCCTCGCACAACAATGAAGTCCTGCTGCTTACGATTCAAATTGCGCTCAATTTGGGCAATCTTCTCGTCATCATCAGCCACGGCGATACCTGCGATTTTCATAGTTGCTTCCCTGAAAGTGTAGCCCCATGATTTCAACGTGAAACCATCGAGAGTGTATGGTCTGTCTAAGATTTAATTAGCACGAAAAATGGAGATAGAAGGAAATGAAGTCTGGACCACAAAATTCGAACAGCAAAAAAAGGAGCCTCTGGCTCTGCCTTGTTCACGCAGAACCAAAATAATGTCTGCAACAAAATTATGGCACATTAATCCGAAGCTAACGCATAAAAAGACTATCTGTTAAGGTTTGAGCAAACCTGAAGAGATTGAAAAACTCTATGCGTCTATGAGCCGACTCAATAAGCCTGGAAACTAGTGATGATGCTGCAAGGAAAAAATATTCACAGTGACTTGAACCAAGCCTAACCAGAAACCAATAAATCCTCCAAGCACTTCAAGCCATTTAAGTTCTTGCTTGCATATGCGCTGAACAAGGCTTTCCAGTTCTTGCGGTGAGAAATGCTCAATCTTATTTGCAATCATTCCGTAAGTGCCCAGCTTCGGAATAGCTTGCTCTAAAAGGGCTCCTAGCTCTCGTTTCAAATAGAAATACATAAAATTGGAAATTTCGCGCTTGATCTTTTGTAGCCACAAATCAGATATAGAGCCAGGGTTGAAACTGATGATTGCATTTTGCACTGTACCAATTGCCTCACCCTGAATTCTCTCAACACCGCTAACAAGGTCTTGTTTGTGCTCAACCAGAAAAGATTCCACGAAACTAATTAAACTGGTTCGAAGATTAGCAACGCTCTGCATCGGCATGGCACGCATATCGAAGGTCATTATCTTCTGTGAAATTTGCCCTTTAATGTCGAAGCGATGAATCAAGTCATTGATGACTTTGGCGGCTTTGTCAGGGTCAGACTCCATAAATTTGCGAGTCTCATTACAGACATTTTTCACATTGATAATTCTTGCAAGAAGCTTCAACGGTGGGGTTGCATGAGCTTGAATTGAGTCATCTAATGCACCAATATTCTGCGGTGTGAGCATGTTCACCAAAACGCCGCGTATTTGAGCCGGACTCACTATGTTCTCCATAATGCGTTCAGCAATTTCATCAGACTGCTCTTTGGATATACGAGTCGATAACAAAACGTGATCGAAGAGTTTTTCCAGCATGCTAGCAACACGCTTGTCCTGTCCTGATTCGAGCCCATCAACTATAGAGGTTACATACTGCTGCAACAAAGCTGGGCTCAACTCAGAAATATCTTTTGCAAGCCTATGCAGCTTGTCCGTGTCGCGAAATTCCCTCAACACAGCATCAACAAAACCATCGACAGCAAGATAAATATTTTGTTCGGTTACCAGACTTTCTACCTGCCGTTTAACGTCATCATTCGTCAAAAGGGTTTCGGTAATTGTTGTTGCCACCGCTGCCGCGAGCTTGGCTCGACGTTTCGGAAAAATACCTGGGGTACAGGGAATCTGCCAGTTAGTGAATGGAAAAAACCAGGGCTCATAGGGACGAAACAAAGCTGCAATAGCCATTGCGGTTGCTAGCCAACCATGAACCGCATAGGCGACAGGCGGAAATACGTAATTAAAGAAGATAAAAGAGAGGTTGTTTAAGTCCAAAAATTGGTGCCTTACTAATCATCTGGTCTGCTGAATTGCATTAAAGCAAATTTCTTAAATCCTGATAAGAGAAATATATCAAAGTCAGTTAATGGTTTCATGTCAATAAGATCGTAGACTATATTGCCAAGCTGCTGCCACATCTCGTAATCGGTAGCCCATGACATGACTGGTCAGGAAATTTATGCAAAACAACATCCCGCTTTTTCAGTTCTCTAAAAGGAAATCAGCGCTGGCACTTGCTGGAACCTTGTTGATTGCAGTCTCGTTTGCAGCGCAATGTATGGCACTTCCATTCGGCAAGGCAAAGGAGGACGAAATAGACATACTCGCTCCTGTCGCTAAGCTGAAACTTACAAAAGAGCAGCAAACCGAATACGATGCCAGTTTTAAGAATGGCAACACCTATCTAAAGCAAGCCAATTTTGAACTTGCTTTAATCTGTTTCCAGAGATGCGCAACATTGAACCCGAATTCGGCTGGTGCGCACCTGGGCTTAGCACATTGCTATGTCGGATTAAGGAAGCCTGAGCAGGCTCAGATGGATATTTTTGAATGCCTGAAAAATGACCCCGCAAATATTCAGGCTCGATTTCTTCTGGGCGACATGATGATGAAAGATGCGCGCTGGGACGAAGCTGGAGGTCAGTACTTTCAGGTTTTGAAACAGAACCCTGATGACCTAGCCGCACGAGGAAATTTGGCGAACTGCTTGATGATGATGAATCAGATTGATTCGGCAATCGGTCAATACAAGTACATATTGGAGAAGGACCCAAAAAACGCGACCGCGTCGTACAACCTTGGCGCGATGTACGAGCTGCAGAATGATTACGATAAAGCAGCCGATGCTTACAAAAAGACCCTTCAACTCGATAAAAGCAACGTTAACGCCTATTGCTCTCTAGCTAAGTGTTTCATGGCAAAGAAGGATTATGTAAATGCTCAGAAACTTCTTGATTTTTCGAACAAACTTAGCCCAAAGAGCTATTTTGTGCATCTGATGCAGGGCTATCTCTACGAAATTCGCGGAGAGAAGAGAAATGCCATTGAAGAATATACTCGAGCCGTTGCTTTGAACCCAGCCGATATGGATTCAAAAGGTTCGCTTGCCAGAATGCTTCAAAGCGGTGGTGACGGCGGAGCCATCAAAAAGAATACTGGCGGTATCCGATTGTCTGGACAGGGTGCCCTCAAGTAGCGCACTAAGCGCCCTTAAGGTCAAACGTGACGATAACTGCTATGAATGAACTGAAGTTGATTTAGTTCACGGCTAAACATTGGGCGATTTTGCGCGCCAAAGGAGCGATTAAAGCGATGCGAAAGCAAATAGGTATGATGATTGCGATGATGGGTACGTCAGCTCTGCTGGGAACGAGCGCAGGCACGGCTTTTGCAGCAGATAGCTCAACGCAAGAGAAAGAAGATATCCAGAACACAATCATTCGATATCAAGCCGCTATAGGAGTCAACCCGAGCAATCCTGAAACTCACGCAAAACTCGGTGATGCGTACATGATGTCGGGAAACATGGAAGGCGCAGTGAAAGAGTATAAATCCTCTATGGAACTGGCTCCTGGCGACGGTAAGGCTGCATTCAACATGGGCAAAGCTTACATGCGCCTGAAAAATGTTGACCAGGCGATCGTTGCGTTCAAAGAGGCAACAAAGCGCGACCCTCAAAACGCTGAATACCACATTCGATTAGGACAAGTGCTCTGCCGCAAGAAAAGAGACCAGGAAGCTATCGAAGAATTCCGTCAGGCAATCAAATCGGACGAGAAAAGTGCAATGGCGCATCGTGAGCTAGGTGCGGCTCTTGGACTTATGGGCGACCTCGCCGGTCAGGTGACCGAAGAAAAGAAAGCGCTGGAGTTGAATCCAAAAGACGCTGATGCGCACTACTACCTGGGCTATGCATATCTCTATCAAGAAAAACTACCCGATGCTCAAAAGGAATTAGAAACAGCAGTTGAGATAGACCCGCGCTATGCAATGGCATATCACATGCTTGCTGTCGTTATGGCGGCACAAAGCAACATGGATAAAGCCATTGACTCAGAGCAACGTGCAGTTGCACTTGAGCCAGAAAATCCTGAGTTCAAAACATCATTGAAGAAGCTGCAGTCAAAACACTAAGTGTTCAGATTGCGCACCCTCTGATCTAGTTCCTATGGACATATGGGCTGAGCACCAACGCTTCGTGGCTATGAAATTGAATCGAAGTGGAGGCTCTTAAGCCTCCACTTTTAGTAAGGAAGCCTATTTGGTTGTGAATGGTGCCAACAGTTCCTATTATTTGAATAGAAATTGGATCAGAAAAGAGCGCGGTTTATGGGTCAGATAACATGTGTAGTTTCTTATATTCGAACGACAGATGACGAACTAGTAACAATTTTGATTTTCTAATTTGAGCCCATTTTTGATGCAAAGCCCGAAGGCAGCCAAGAGACAACCGATATGTCTAAACTGAATATGGGAGGGCAGTTTCCTAGCGGATTCTTAACAACTGGAGAGCTAAGATGTCTTGCAAATGCATCACAGTGGCTATACGATAATGCAGTAAAGAACTCAAGAAATCGCGCGAGTTCAGGCTATTATGGCTGGTCTCAGCCGTTCTAACTATCTTTTGTACATATAAATGAGGTCCTAAATCGTGGCGAGCGAAAAGAACGACAAGTCATTGTCCAAAGCAAATATCAAAGTCGTTGGTGTCGGCGGTGCCGGTTCCAATGCAGTTAATCGAATGATTGCTGCCGGTCTTAACGGTATCGAATTTTGGACATGCAACACGGACGCCCAAGCACTGGAGTTGTCTTCAGCTAAAAACAGAATTCAGATTGGCGTAAAGCTCACACGCGGTCTGGGAGCTGGCGGCAATCCTACAATCGGCGAAAAAGCAGCTGAAGAAAGCCGCGAAGAAATCGCAAACGCCCTCGCTGGCGCTGACATGGTATTCATCGCTGCAGGTATGGGTGGAGGCACCGGTACTGGTGCTGCTCCAATCGTAGCTGAAGTAGCCAAAGAGATGGGCGCACTGACAGTCGGTGTAGTAACCAAACCATTTTTGTTCGAAGGAAAGCGCCGCAGCAATCAAGCTGACTTAGGCATTTCGCAAATCAAAGAAAGAGTAGACACACTCATCACGATTCCAAACCAGAGATTACTCGAAGTTGTTGATCATCGTGCCTCGATGCAAGATGCATTCGTTGAAGCAGACAAAGTATTGATGCAAGGTGTTCAAGCAATCTCAGACATCATCACAGTTCCAGGCTTAATCAACGTTGACTTCGCTGACGTTAAAGCAATCATGCAAACTGCTGGCTCAGCTCTCATGGGCGTCGGCAAAGCGACAGGCGAAGGCAGAGCTATGGAAGCAGCAAGAAATGCTATCAACAGCCCCTTGCTCGAAACCACCATCGATGGTGCTTCCGGTGTTATCTTCACCGTCACCGGTGGACCAGACCTCACGTTGCATGAAGTTCAGGAAGCAGCAAACGTTGTTTACTCATCGGTATCCGAAGAAGCAAATATCATCTTCGGCGCGATCATCGACGAGCGCGTACATGGCGAAGTGCTCATAACTGTCATCGCGACAGGCTTCGACATGCTCAACCAGGACACAACACGCACCAGAGTGGTACCGCAAGCAGTTCCGAAGAAGAAGGAAGAAGCTCCGGCAACTCCTGCAGCTGCTGCCCCAACAACAGAATCAAAGCCAGCTAGCACAAACGAGTACAAGAAAATCGCATCAGAAATTTTGGACATTCCAGAATTCTTGCGTGCTCGTCAAAGCAAGTAACGCTATAAAGATGTAGGCGCATTCAGGAGAGGGAATAGTCCCTCTCCTTTTCTTTTGGCTGAACACTGGGGATCCTGTTTAGTATTGGTACCGGGATCCGCACTTAGCATTGGTATCCGTACTCAATCGGATCCGCATCAAGTTTTGGCACCGTGATCCACATTTAGCATTGGTACAGGGATCCGTACTCAATCGGGATCCGCATTTAGTATTGGTACCCATGCCCAAGGGATCCGCAAGAGCATCACCATGCGCCTTCGGTTCGGCATGTTCGATTCAGCTAAAAACAGATTGGACTAACGGTAAATTTTCTGCGGAGAGTTCTGCAAACTTAGCTCTGCATTTTTAAAATCGAATGCCTTGAGAAATGGCTCGGGGAAGAACTTGAGTCCGTCGGCGAAGCCCGGAACTTCAATTCGAACCTTTTCGTATTCCATATTTGCAGCAAAAAAGAGCATCGACTTCATCAATGCGGAGCCGTAGTGGCGGCGTCTAACAGCTTTTAAAACTGCAAGACGAGAGAGTATCAAAACTCTCTCGTCTTTTTCATCTCTTTTACCTGCTAGCACTCCGAGTGTTTGTCCGTCGTTTTCAACGACAAGGCAGAGTCCGTCGTACCAGAAGTAGTTGCGCTCGATGTTGCGCAGGTCATTATCACGCCCGTCGAGATCAGATTCGAGACCAAGCTCTTCCATAGATTGGAAGATTATGGTTCGGATGATTGGTTCATCCTGACGATTGCCAGCTCGAATCTGCATCTACGACCGCACTTCCTACTTAACGAGGTATGCCACCAGGAGTAGTGCAACGATGTTCAAAATCTTGATCATCGGGTTGATAGCTGGACCAGCGGTGTCCTTGTATGGGTCACCGACTGTGTCACCAGTTACTGCCGCTTTGTGAGCATCAGAACCTTTGCCACCATGGTTGCCTTCTTCAATGTACTTCTTAGCGTTATCCCAAGCGCCACCGCCAGAAGTCATCGAGATTGCTACGAACAATCCGGTGATAATAGATCCAACGAGTACACCACCGATGATTTTCGCTGCTGCGAATTCACCAGGAAGAGCATTGTTCAACCAAACAACTCCGAGCCCAGCAATAACAACTGGTGTCATTACAGGCAACAAAGCTGGAATAACCATCTTTTGGATTGCTGCCTTGGTTACGATGTCTACGCAAGAACCGTAGTCTGGCTTAGCGGTACCGTCCATGATACCGGGCTTTTCTCTGAACTGGCGACGAACTTCTTCTACGACCATGCCGCCGGCAGCGCCCACAGCTTCCATTGCGAATGCTGCGAACAAGAACGGAATCAATCCGCCGAGGAAGAGACCAGCGAGTACATATGGGTCATCAAGCTTGAAGGTAAGCTTACTCAGCATTGCTGCAAGCTGATCAGGTGGAAGGTCTTTGTGCAATTCTGCAACTTTGTTGATCAACTCTTGTGTGTAAGAAGAGAACAACACGATAGCTGCAAGACCTGCTGAACCGATAGCATAACCTTTGGTTACTGCTTTAGTTGTGTTACCAACTGCGTCGAGTGGGTCTGTTACTGCGCGAACTTCTTTTGGAAGTTCAGACATTTCAGCGATACCACCAGCGTTGTCTGTGATAGGACCGTAAGAGTCAATCGCAACGATGATGCCAGCCATACTCAACATGGACATTGCAGCGAGTGCAACTCCGAAGATGCCGCAGAGAACATAAGAAATCAAAATACCAGCGATGATAACGATTACTGGAAGTGCTGTTGATTTCATCGAAACAGCGAGACCAGCAATGATGTTGGTTGCGTGACCGGTTTCGGACGCCTTCGCGATGTAGCGAACCGGTTGATAGTCTGTCGAAGTGTAGTATTCAGTGATCCACACAATCAAACCAGTTACGACAAGACCAACAAGCGAAGCGAGGAAGAAATTCATTGTGGAGACTGGGTGACCATCTAGCTGAAGTCCAGCCATCATCTTATCGGTCACTACATAGAAGCCACCGGCGGAAAGTGCGCCGGCGACGATCAATCCTTTATAGAGAGCGCCCATGATTTTGGTGTCGTTGTTGCCGAGCTTAACGCAGAACGTACCGATAATCGAGGCGATGATTGAAATGCCTCCGAGTGCAAGCGGATACAGCAGAACCATTGAGGTCGCCATATCAGCATCAGCAACTTTGAAAACGATTTTTGCAAGCAGCATGGTTGCAACTGCTGTTACAGCGTATGTTTCGAAAAGGTCAGCCGCCATACCTGCACAGTCACCGACGTTGTCGCCAACGTTGTCTGCAATTACTGCAGGGTTCCGAGGGTCATCTTCAGGAATACCTGCTTCTACTTTACCTACAAGGTCTGCGCCTACGTCAGCAGCTTTGGTGTAGATGCCACCACCTAGTCTTGCGAACACCGAAATCAAACTTGCACCGAAGCCGAGTCCAATGAGCGCATTGACATCATGGAATATGCAGTGGAAGCCTGCTACTCCGAGAAGACCGAGTCCAACAACTAGTAAGCCTGTAACCGAACCGCCGCGGAATGCCACATCAAGTGCTTTAGGCAAACCGTCTCTTGCAGCTTCTGCAGTTCTGACATTTGCTCTCACCGAAACAAACATTCCGATGAATCCCGCTAGAGCACTGAAGATTGCTCCAACAGCAAAACCTATAGCAGTGTTCATACCGAGCGTGCCAAAAATTACTCCGAAAAGAACAACTCCCACAACAGCTACTGAGGAGTATTGACGCTTCATGTATGCGTCAGCACCCTCTTGGATAGCACTTGCTATCTGTTGCATTTTTTCATTGCCTGCAGGTAGTTTGACTACCCACCCGCCCGCCATCGCTCCGTAGAGAATGGCACCAACAGCGCAGCCTATCGGTGCGTACTGGTAAATCAGTTCTTCGCCCGCCATGTAAGAAAACTCCCCATAGTCAAAATCACCCATCAAATCAGAACGCCAAATGGAGTCCCGTTTTATTCGCCGCTCAGATCCGCTACTCAGATCTCAAATAAAAAACAGCTTTCCCTGGGAACACCCCTGGCAAGCTCGGAGTCAACCGAATTCAGAGCTCGAATAAACCATTAGAGAGTAGCAGATAAGGTAAAAAGCTTCCGCCAAAGATTTTTAAGCAAGGCTTCGCGGGTGGTGGCAAGCGATGCCAAGCAGGCAGAAAAATTCCTGCTTGGAGTTTGAAAACAACGTGTTAGAATGAGGCTCTAGAAAGGTTAAGGTGCGTTCATGAGGCTGGAAAGCAGTACTATAGCCAAGCTTCTTCTCCTTATCACCATCATCTCAAATACAGATTATCGGGCAGAGGCACAGAATGAGCCTCTGGGAAGACAGCGTTATCAGAAAGTCGCATCGATTTCAGAAGACAGTGCCGGTAACTTTCTGTTACTGAACTTGCAAAGCAACACGTTGCTTGCAGCACCAAGTATTCAGATTCTAAACAGGCAAGACGGGAAAAGCACGCTGCTGGCAGACTTTAGCGGATTGGTCTGGAGTCAAGAATCAAGATTATTCAAAGCAGCTAATCGAGATATAGAATCGATAAGGGTCGGGCAATTTCAGGAGAGTCCGCCGGTTCTCAGAGTTTCAATAACTAGTTCTAATCCATCGGTGTTTAAAAAGATAGAATTTGCAAACCGGGGAAAAGCCCTGCTAATTAAATTTCCCGAACGGGCATTTGCCTACGACATCGCACCAGCAATAGCATCGCCTGCGGTGCCAGCATTTGGTTCTGATAAAAACCTTACGGGTCTAAAAGCAACGGCACTCTCAATTTCAAAATTGCCACCGGTCGCACCAGACCTCAACAGCAAGCACAGGTCTTTACAAGATCAAACTGTGAGCAAAAGAACGGAAAACGACGATTATCGTTCGTACACAGCAGCAAAAAATCGTAATTCGCAAACAGGTTCGAGCAAACAAATTTCGACAGACAATCCGCCTTTTCGTAAGGGTGGACTCTATATGAATTTAGGAACACTGGATGCGCCGGCAGATTCTTCTCGTGCAAGTAATGCCGAAAATACCGGAACGACTTATCCCGCGCAGCAAGCAGAACGAGGCTTAGTCAAGACGGATACAGTCAGCACTGAAACAACTATCAGCACAAGTTCAACGCGTGGAGTTAAGTCCACTACCTACAAAGGCGTGACGAGAAACACCTATTTGACTGACTTGCCTCTTACAGAAAGCAAGGACATGCCTTTAGCGGCGCCTCAGTACGATCGCGCTTCAAGCAATCATAAAGTTGTCAGCGCTAATAACGGCAGAGTTAATGGCAACAATGCTATTGGCGGCACCATAAATAGTGGCACACAAAACTCACTATGGGCAGCAACAACACCGAACCTGAGGAAAAGCAGCGCAAACGTAGAGAGCACCAGTGGAAGTGGCACAAATTCCGCACTGACAAGAAGTCAACTCGCTAGTGCTTCCGCCAATTCAAGCTCAGTCCCGAACGTCGCAAGCAGGAATGGCGACGCAGCTACGAGCTTGCCAGAACTTTCAGCAGGCAAAGCCCTGACTGTTGCAGATCGTCAGCAGGCGAAGAACAAACACCAGGAAGAAAAGGAAAAGAGACTGGCAAATGAACTTAAAGTTCCATCCATCAGAACCTGGCCACCGCAGGAGTCAATCATAAATTCTCAGCCTGAAGTTCAGAGCAACAAAAAATCAGAGCTTTCAAATAAGATAAAAAATGAACTCAAGAAAGATCTGCGCTCATCGCTGGGAACCGACCTGGAGAAAGCCGAGTCAGTAAAGCCTGAAAAGGCTCAGGGTGAGACCAGTAAAGTGCTTGGCGATTCCAGTAACAAAACCGTCAACAACGACGACAACGGATTGGCTCCGTGTCCGACGCTGGAATATTTGAGCAAAGCGCCATACAAAATGCGACTCAAGTTTCCTTCGCCGGTGACTTACAAAGCATTTAGAATTGATAATCCACCGAGATATGTGATCGATGTCGATAATGTCGATTTAAGCACAGTGGCGACTCAAGAGCCTGAACAAAATCCATTCTTAAAAACTATCCGTTTTGGCAATCCTGAGCCGACGCGAGGTCGCATAGTTCTCGACCTGGCACAGGATAAGACTCATGCAGAAACTGAGGTGAACGCAAATCAGGACTGCTTTTCAATATCACTTAGCAATGATGCTAGCGATTTAACCGATGGTTTGTCGTTAAAAGGACTTCGTACGGTGGTTTTGGATGCTGGACACGGTGGCTCGGACCCAGGAGCACAACGTGGTGATGTTCAAGAAAAAGATCTCACTATGGCCATCACTAACAGATTGAAAAAGTATCTGGAATCACACGGCGTCAAGGTTCGCATGACACGTAGCGACGATACTTTTGTCTCGCTTGAAGATCGAGTGCGAATTTGCAGAGAGAGTCATCCTGATGCTTTCGTTTCAATTCACATTAACTCGCTAGAAACCGATCGAGATATAAAAGGAATAGAAACCTACTACCAGACCGAACCCAGCCGAGCATTGGCGGACAAAATTCACATCAAATTAGTTGATGGATTGAAGGTGCCAGACCGCTCAGTGCGTAAAGCTCGCTTTTACGTTGTTAATCACAGCGAGCAACCTGCAGTGCTTGCAGAAGTCGGATTTATATCCAACAAAGATGAAAGAGATAAATTAATCTCGTCTGATTATCAGGAGAAAATTGCCGAGTCCGTCGGTCAAGGTGTTATTCTCTTCCTGACAAACCCGACAGAGCCTGTTGCACCGGCAATTTCGACTTCAAGCACAAATAATAACCTGCAATTTACAAACAGGCTTGTTCCAATGCTAGCGAAACAAGGACTAAGTGCGATAAAACAAGAATCAAAGGATTCAAAAGATAATTCAATAGCAAATACGCTAATGAAACGAATTGCCCAGGACAGACGTAACCCAAATTAGTATTGCAGGAGTCATCAAGTTTATGTCAGGAAAGCGAATAGGACTTTTTGATTCGGGTGTTGGTGGGCTCAGCATTCTGCGCTCACTTGCTGCAAAACAGGGCAATCTGAAGTTTGTATATCTAGGTGATACAGAGCGCTGCCCTTACGGAAATAGAAGCAGCAATGAAATCAGCACGTTCGTTGAAGAAATCATCAGCTGGTTCAACAGCTCTGCAGTTGACCAGATAGTCATGGCGTGCAACACCAGTGCCGCAGTTGCAGCGCCGCTTGCTCGCAGCTTGAGTGAGGTTCCAGTTTACGACCTCATTAGTTCGACTGCTAAATATGTAGCACCAAAGTTCAAGAGAATTGCTGTTATAGCTACGGCTACTACCTGCAAAACGAATGCCTTTAAGAAAGCAATCGAGTCCATAAACCCAAATGTTGAAGTGTTTGAATTACCCTGCCCCGATCTCGTTCCGATGGTCGAGAGAGGAGTATTGAGCGGTGAAGAAGTTGACAGAACGATAGAAAAATATATCGTACAACTAAAGGAGTTCAAGCTCGACTCATTGATCTTTGGCTGCACGCACTTCCCCTTTTTGGAAGGCGCATTTGCAAAAGCACTCGGTGAGAATGTGGAATATGTTGACCCAGCAGTGCATCTGGCAAACGAAATTATTGCCACCACATCTAATGCTAACACTGAAAACAACGAGCAAATCGCGCTAACCAAGCACACCTACTTCTGTACTGGTGACGCTGAAAAATTCGCGCGCGCTGCTGAAGTCTGCCTGGGACTTGCAGAAGGCAGCCTCAAGAATGAGATTTGCCGTTTGTCGCCGAGAGAATTGGGTTCTTCGATTGGTCCCAGCCCAATGAGCAACACGACGGTAATGAAAAGCCCTTTCTATGAAGCACCCGTGACTCCGAGTTGAGTCGGTGACTAGCTCTTCACTCATTCAAACTATGCACTATTTATATAGCTAAACAAATAGTACATTTACAGGGCGCAAGTCTTCCTCTAGTATAATTCCGGCACCAAATGCGGTGATATACATCGCTAGACCTCGTGCATAGAGGAAGCATATGCGCCAGCTAAACCTACTTGCGAATGAGCAAGCTAATTCTGCGCCGGAAATACAAGAACTGCCGGAAGAAATCGCAGACTTAGACGAACTTAAAGCGCTCGTCGAATCATGTAAGCGATGCGGACTATGTAAGAACCGCAGCAAAACCGTAGTTTCACGCGGAAATCCTGAAGCGAAACTCATGATTATCGGTGAAGGACCAGGGCAACAAGAAGACTTAACGGGATTTCCTTTCGTTGGTAAAGCTGGGCAACTTCTTGACAAAATTTTAGCTTCAGCAAACATAGATAAGGACAGGGACGTCTACATATGTAATGTAGTCAAATGCCGTCCGCCGGGAAATCGAGTACCCGAGCCAAATGAGGTCGAAAAGTGCCGTCCATTTCTTGATGCACAAATCGCCATCGTTAAACCAAAACTCATTCTTCTTTCAGGCGGAACAGCCCTCCAAGCAGTTTTGAAATCTAAAGATCCGATCAGCCGAGTTAGAGGGAAGTGGTTTCCACACCAAAGTGGTGCTAAAGTAATGCCTGTATTTCACCCTTCCTACCTGCTTAGAAATGACTCACGTGAAGTCGGAAGTCCCAAGTGGCACATGTGGCAGGACATCAAGGAAGTAGCCAGAGCACTCAGCGAACTAAACTGATTCAAAAAAAAAATCAGCGAAAGAAAGAAAAAGAGGTTGATCATGGCGTGCAAAAGCGATTCGTTCTTCAATGAAGTTCTAAACGATGAACTCAAAGAAGCAGTCTTTAACGATTTCGGAAAAGCAATCTTGCGTCTTCCAAATCAAGGCATGGGCGAAGTCCGCGAAGAAGTTTCCGTATATTTTTCAGCAATGGCTATGCAACAAGTAAATGCGATAGCCACCAAATATGGTATCGACGACATACAAGCTCTGAACGAACTTTATCAGCTGTCTCGTGCCAACTTCATCCAGGGTTTCCGTATCGGTCAAACCATGGGCTCCAAGTGGAGCTCAAGCTAACGGTAAATTGAAGTGTCGAATCACGGTCTTGCGCATACCGAAGGCGTTGATCTAGACACGAGTTCACGTCATAATTTTGTGATAATAGCAGCTTTCTTAGGGCTGCTATTTTTGCTTATCTCATACTATTTTTTGCCTCTCACTGGGCAAGCTGATTTTTACGCTTCGGATTCCAGCTATTTCTTCGAACCACTATGCCGCTTTGTTAGAGAGCACTTGTTGCAAGGCAGTCTTCCCGGATGGAATCCTCTGCTATATTGCGGAATGCCACAGCTAGCCTTGCCTTCACCCGGAATACTGTATGCCCCGAGCTATTTCCTCTTCGCGTTTCCATTCAGTCAGGGGCTTTCACTCTTTATGATCTTTCACCAGCTGCTTTTAGCAGTCGGTGCCTTTTTAATTGCGCGAAACTGGAAGCTCTCAAAGAGCAGCGCCATACTTCTCGCTTTGGCCTCGGCCCTGGCAGCTTACAATTTTTCAGTCAGCAAAAATCCTACGCTGCTAGCAAGCGCGGCTTGGCTTCCACTGTCACTTTACCTTCAAAACAGGGTGGATGGCTCTCGTTCAATAAAACAGATAGCATGTCTGTGCTTGGCAGCATTTTGTGTTTCTCAGAGCATTTACGGGGGAAGACCCGAAGTCTTTTTGTTTAGTGAGATACTCATTTTTGCAAACTGTTTTTCCGAGTGTATTCGGAGTTTTGTCGAGACCGGCAAAACGAAATTTTCCAATAAAACTATCATGCGACTAGCAAGCTTCTTTGCGGGTTTGCTATTTGCGGCACCGCTAATAATACCAGTGTTGGAATGGTCGGCTATATCTCCAAGAGCAAATGGTCTTCTGCAAAAAGACTCTCTGACCTGGAGCGCCAATGCTTACGATTTCATGGCGATGCTGCTTTCTTATCCGATTGGCGACCCATGCTTGCTATCCAACAGCAGCTCTGTCATTCAAAATCTCTTATTGAGCCGCAATCAATCAGTTCCCTTCCTAAGTTCTGCCTACGTCGGACCTATAATCTTTGTCTTGAGCATTTTTGGACTAGCTGATAAGGAAAACAAATTTCGGTTTTACTTGCTTGGAACTTTGATTTTTTCAGTTCTGCTAGCGGCTGGAGAAAACACATTTTTATTGCCGCTTCTGCTTAAGATTTGTCCGCCCCTTTCATTGGTTCGATATCCAGTAAAGTTGCTCATTTTTCCAACATTACTGCTGAACCTGCTAGCTGCTTTCGGTCTCAGCAGTGTCTTAAACAAGAGAACATCAAGCAAAATCATACTCTCTTGCACAATAGTGTTTAGCGTACTGGCTTTGATCGGAGTGGCAGGGACGTTCTCTACATCATTGATATTTTTTGGACACCAATACCTCAATACTGGATATGGTGAATCGATAAAAGCCGCAAACCACAACCTTTCTGTAAGCCTGCTTATTTGCGGAGCCATTGGAACAACGACTTGCCTCCTGAGCTTTTTTGAAGGTTCAGGAAAATTGCCGCGACATTTTTTTGCAATCATCATTGCGTTAGGAACTTGCTTATCACTCTATTTCTCGTCAGCGTCGTTTCCAGGATTGACAAAATCAGGCTTTTATAACGAAGAATCTAAACTCTTTTCGCACTTGAACAAGTTTCTGGAAGATGACAAACAGCAATCGGGGGTCAAAGCAAGAATTCTCCCCCTGTACACAGAGGCTATGGCTGTGGGTGAGAAGTTCGATGCGCAGGGAAAAGCCACCTTTGAGGAAAAATACTTCGCCTATTCGAGAAACCTGGGAAGAGGAAATAGTACGATTGACTTCGGTACTCCTCAGAGCTTTGGATACGAAGCTACTGTCACAAAGCCAATATTTGATTTTGCCATACGAGCTAATCAATACAGCTCACAATATATTGTGGGAAATCATCCTCTGGCGGTCTCAGATTTGCCACTACATCGCTTTTGCCAAATAACTGCCAGTCAATACGTGCTGACTCAAGCTTATTTGCTCTCGAAAGAGCTTCCGCTGCCGCAACTCGACGATAAGCAATTCGAACTCTTTGGGAAAAGTCTGGGCAATAACTCGCGCATTTTTAAGGTTATAAACCCACGAAGTAGAATTCATTTTGCGCAAAACCTGGTGCTTGATGCGTCGCTAGATTCAACTCTAGAGAAGCTATGTGACCCCGAAGAAATTGAAGACGATCTGCTTGTCTGTGACCATTTGCTGGACAACGAGACCAATCGGCAATTGAAAACCGAACTTGAAAATAATCGCAGCAATTCAAGTCAGATCGAAAAGAGTACTTTCGTGGTCAAGAAAGACGATGTCCATGAGATTGAATTGCTGGTAGATGCAAGAAAAAATGAGCTATTGATTCTGAGCGACCAGTATTATCCAGGATGGAACGCCAGCGTAGACGGAAAAGCAAGCGAAATTCTTCAAGCTAATCTCATCAATCGAGCGATCAGAGTTCCGGAGGGGAAACACGTCATTCGCTTTTACTATTTTGCAGAAAGCCTGGCCTGGGGCCTTACAATTGCTGCTGCTGCTCTGATTGGATTGCTGGGATTCAGCCTGATTCAAACAAAGGCTAAATCAATTGACTCTGCTGAGTCAGCGTGAATCACCAACCATAGAATCCAATCGCAAAAGTGTGCTTACGCGCTCAATGCATGTAATCCAATTACGAGATCGATTCACGGCATGTCAAAGCATCCATTCACCACATCCATCTCCGCAGGGGTTCAAAAAGTTGAATTCGCAGGGTGGACCCGCAGAAACCTCGTCTTTACTGAGTAGGAGTGCTTGTATTCACCGACGTATTATCTGATGGTGCGCCCATAGTATCTTGACTTGAACCGAATGTGATGGACAGCCACTTGCCACCACCCATGAAGACGAAAGCACATCCGAGCAGCAGAAAACCTACCAGAACCATCAATAGTGATTTAGACCAAATGCGATTGGAACCCATCGCAGACTTACTCTTCTGGCTGAAACCCTTAGCTGAATTAGCTTGTGACGTACTCAGCTCATGATGCCGAGGCAAACTAAAATCGCCTCTAGACGCACGAATTTTACTAAAATCAGATTTCGATGCCAGGCTTCTGCCGCAAGCCAGACACAAGCTTATTCCTGGCTCGGTAGGCGCCTCGCAATGTGGGCAATGCGAGAAATAATACTTCGACTCTGCATCTTCTTCTTCCTTCTCTGGCTCATCACGCTGGTCACCCTGTACAAAAGCTTGAACCTTTTCCACTATTGACTTATGAATACCAGACTCTAGACCAGGGTTGTCTTGTTTAACGGCTACAAAATCTTCTGTCTTCGGTGCTGTAATTTCCATAGTGACGCGGTCTTTCAACTGCATGCCTCTTCTGGAATCCTTCTTAATTGCGTCTTCCAACTCCATAGCAAATTCTTTAACGGATTGCTGCCGTTTTTCAGGTTGCTTATCCATCGCTTTCAAAATGACTTGCCCGATAGATTCGTAAGTGCCAAATTTCGAATCAAGCTCTTTTAGCACACGAGGTTTCTGATGCAAATGGCACTCCATCATTTCCATTGCTGTTCGCGCTTGAAACGGAAACTTGCCACTCAGAGCCTCAAACAAACACACACCGAGAGCATAGATGTCTGTCCGATGATCAATTTTGCCTTCGGTTGAGCACTGCTCAGGACTCATATAAGGAGGGCTTCCAATAATCTCGCGATCTTGCTCCGAGCCATCCATCATTCCAGCAATGCCAAAATCGAATACGTACACCCAATCAGGTTGCCCCTGTTTTGGGCAGAGCATAATGTTCTCCGGTTTGAGGTCGCGGTGTACGATTCCAGCTTCATGCGCAGCAGTAAGCGCTGCACAAATCTGTTTAAATACATTGTAGACGCGCCCCAGATTCAAAAGGGGAGCATGCTCTTTAACCACCTGACGAAAACTTATGCCGTTGATCAAATCCATTACTAGAAACGGCACCCCCTCGTCGCTGACACCAAAGTCATAAACCATCACCGTGTTGGGATGCCTGACTTTACAGATAGCTTGAGCCTCTGAGCGAAACTTCTGAATAACCTTGCTATCAATTACTTTGCTGATGTGTAAGGTCTTGAGAGCGACAGGTCTATCAATATCTACCTGGGTCGCTTTGTAGACGACGCCCATGCCGCCCCGCCCAAGCACAGAGGCGATTTGATATCTACCACCTAGCTTTTTCCCAATGAGCGGGTCTTTCTCGACTCGAAGTACTATTTCATCGTCTTCGAGCTCATTCATCGTAGTAAATGCAGAGCATTAAGCCCTACCCCTTCACAACTCTCATTGCTTGAATTACCCAAAATGACACAAAGTTAAACTTCTTCTCATATTAGTTCGGCCAGTACAGTATTGCTTATCAAAATGCCCTTCTGCGTAAGGCTCAAGCAACCATTCCTTAGCTTCAGGAGTCCTAGCTCTTCAAGTTTACTAATTTCCATACCTTTTATAGTCGACAAATCATGCGAATACTCAGCTTCGAATTCTCGTAGGTTCAACCCGGCCGTCAGGCGTAAACCAAGAAAAATTGCTTCCTTGATTTTGTTCTCCTCGTTGATTAGCTCTTCGGTTTCGTTGTTTTGATACTCGCGCATATATCGCTTCAAGGCTCTGAAGTTAGAGCTGCGTTTGCCTCGATAATAGCGATGAGCGCTTACTCCAAAGGCAAGATACTCTTCGTTTTTCCAGTAAATCTTATTGTGTCGACTTTCAAAACCAGACTTAGCGAAATTGGATATTTCGTATTGAGACAAACCAAAAGATTCAGCAATTCGAACCAACGAATCATACATTTGAACGAAGACTTCTTCAGAAGGGTATTCATCGGAACTCAATGGATAGTGCACCAATAGCGGTGAATTCTGGGCAATGGTCAAGCCATAAGATGACAAATGGTCAGCTCCAAGCGAAAGCAAATCATTTAGCGTAGATTCAAACGATTCAAGGGTTTGTTTTGGCAGACCATACATCAAATCTACTGCTACATTCTCAAAGCCAAATTTTCGAGCATTGAGAACTGACAACATTGCAGTTTCTCGTGATTGTACTCCCCGACCCATAGCCTGCAGTTCATTTTCATGCAGTGACTCTATGCCTATAGAGATTCGATTGATCCCGGCTTTAAGCCACGCCTCTACCTTTTCTTCACTTATGGTGGCAGGGGTAGTTTCAATTGTGATTTCGGGATTCTCTTCAATTCCGCAAAGTTGTTTCAAGCTCTCAATTGCTTGAGCCAAATGGATTGCTGGAACATATCCAGGTGTGCCACCACCAAAAAAGATGGTGCTGAGCTTTTCATTATTGGGTTCTGCTGAAAGACGGTGCTCTATTTCTTTGACTAGCACATTTGCATATTCGCCTTGCAGATCATCCAGTCCAGCAAAAGCTGCAAAGTCACAAAAGTCACATTTGTGAGCGCAAAATGGTATATGTATGTATGCGGATTTTGCCATTATCAGTCAGAATCAAATAAACTGCAGAGGACAAGATAAGTTGCGCATTTTTCAACGTGCAGAAGCAGTAGTATATACACTAGCTATTGCAATCACTCAATTATGTTTTATCAATATGACGGTAACGGCTGCTGAGACTGGCAGCGGAAAGACTGAGCCGAAAACAAAAAAGATTGAAGAGAAGAAAGAGCCAGAGCATAAGGAAGTCACCACTGCTGATACCAATAGCAAAGAGTCACAGCGCGAAGATTACTTGAAGTTGCTCATGCTCGACCGGCAAACGCCTGAGCTCAAGCTATACGGCGAAACTGTCATCAAAGTTCGCAGACAAGTTACTGACAATCCGAAAGATGCATTTCTAAGATTCAAGCTCGGAACCTATCTTTACCTGGTGGGAGATCTCGAAGGTGCGGCAAGCGAACTGACGACATCGATCAATTTGAACCCGTCATCGGCAGCGGCTCGAGCCCTTCTCGGAAAAGTGCTTGAACTGGCCGGTCATCATATGGAAGCGCTGGCACAATTTAGAAGAGCCGTTGAGATTTCTCCGAACCAGGCCGAGATACATTTTCTTTTCGCCGAATCACTTGCGCATGGTGGCAACATTCAGGAATCGATAAACGAAAATCGTCGCGCGATATCCATCAAGCCAACAGCCGAGTCGCTGTCGGCTCTTTCAGAGGCGCTGTATGCATCGGGAGATAATCGTGGCGCGATGGATTCGTCACGACAGGCTGTTTCGCTTGACGCCACATCTGCTCGCGCGCAGGTAGCACTTACAAATGCGCTTCTGAAATCAGGCGACAAGACGGCAGCTCTGCGCACCGCCAGGCAAGCAATGTTGCTAAACCCAAGTTCACCCGACAGCCATCTAGCACTGGGTCGCTGCTTGTTCAGTCACGGAGACAGCAGCGGAGCAGTTGAGGAATTCAATCAGGCTGTCGCAATTGACCCTTTAAATCCAAGCGCGAGAAACGACCTGGGGTATGCTCTTTACAAGAGAGGCGAGATAGTTCCTGCTATTTCAGAATTCAGATTGGCTTTGCGAATCAATCCGCGATTTACTGAAGCCAGGAATAACTTGGAAGTAGCAATTCACCGACTCTACAGCGGGAAATAGCCACTCATCTGTTGACATGCGTCATCTGGAGATTGCCTCAGATGAGAGATCAATTATGAAGAACTGTCGTATAAAAAATTGAGATTTCAAAGAGCAAGAATTTCAGACTTTTTTCGCATGCATCCTGATTTACGTCAGATAAGTCAACGGTATTATAGGGACGATTAACAAATCGCCAAAATTAGTAGGAAGCAAAACGCCCGATGACACTAGCTATGGTGCGAAGGAGGATTTCAAGATCCACGATTAGAATAAGCTAAGCATCGGCTACTCCGAAAACGATCATGGAGAGCGAATACACGGCGGCGACGAATCCTTTGTTTGCAATTTGATGCTGAGCGTGTACAATAAAACCGGCTAATTTCACCTTACTATCTAAAAATGTTTATTGTTTTTTTCCCGACCAAAGTGGCAGCTAAATGAAGAAAGGACTTGCGATGACTCGCCTAAACCAAGGCGCTCAAGTTGTGAAGTGGACTGCGTCATTGATGGCTTTTAGCCTAATCGCAACCCCTATAGCATGGGCGCAATCAAATATCGCCGGCGATACCACAAACGGTACGCTGAATTTCAAACCTCCTTCTCTTGAAATGACTTCGACAGCAGAAGTCAAACCAGGACAAGACACCAGTGCATCTGAGTCTGTTGGTTTGAACAAAATATCTGCGCCGAATGCAGCAGCGATCGCGGCTTCTACCGAGCCAGTTAACTCCGAAGCTCCGTCTCTGAAAATTGACGGCGACAACGTGAGCCTCGGTGCCGACGACGCCAGCGCAAAGTCTGCAGAGACAACAGGTGGAGAAGCAGCGGTAGGCAGCGGAACCGAGTTGGCTGACACCACAGGTGGAACCGCCAACAAGCGTCTCGACCCAGCTTACAAGAGCCTGCCGGCAAACGGCGGTGAAGGCAAAATCAGAAGAGATTTCAAACTCTTCGCTAAAGAAGAATTGATTCACAATCTGAGCTTCCGCGAAACTCCTATAAAAGAAGTAATCGCTGAATTGGCTCGTCGCGGTAACTTAAACATCCTCATCGACAGATCAGTTATCGGCAACATCACAGGCGACTTGCATGATGTGACCTTGAACGAAGCAATGGACGCAGTTCTTGCTCAGTCAGGTCTGCAAGCCAGAACACTCGATAGCAACACGGTCATCGTAGGTTCACCGAACGCACTGACCCTCATGGGATTGAACAGAACACACTACAAAGTGTTCAAGCTAAGCTACATCACCCCATGGGACATCTCAAACATTCTCTTCACCTCCGTATTCAACAGAGGCGTTCTTCCAGATTTTTCTGGAACCTTCAAGCAAAGATACGCAACAGCTAAGAGCGAATCTCCAAAGAGCGCTAATGAGACAAGAGAAGAAACACAGTCAGCTGGTGTAGGCGCTGGTGGCGCCAACAGAAGACAAGACGCGCATGAACAATCTTCAAACGCAATCGAAAGCAAAGAAGAAAGTGATGCTGGTGCTGACTACTCATTCAGTTCTCGTCTGGACAACCAGAGACAGTTGAAAGGTACAAGCCGCACACAGATTCAAGAAGGTACTGGCTTCAACAACGCAGGACAAGACCCAGGTACTGAACAAATCAGAGCCTTCCAGGAAATTACCCAGGACTACATCGTTGACCAAAACGGCGGTGGAGCTATCGTAATTCCAGACAACAGAAACCGACAGGTTGTTGTTGTCGGAACGCCTGACGACCTTGCAGTTGCTGAAGAGTGTATACGCTGCCTCGACAAACGTCCGAAACAAATTCACGTTCAAGTCTCCTTGATCGAATTAAACAACTCAGGTATCAGACAGCTAGGTGCTTCACTGAACCTGCAGGGACAAGGTGCATCAGGTGCGTTGCTCGGTGGTACTGGAGCTCCGCTCATCAACTCCCTTCCAGGATTCGGCTCTCAGGGTGCGACCGTAGCCAGAACAGCAACGGGTACACTCGGAGCGAGCAACGGGAACCAGGTACAGATTCTTCCAGCGGGAAATCCAAACCCACTCACGGGTACATTCACTTCGACTCAGACGGCTTCAAACCCAGCTGCGAACACTGTGACGGCACCTTCGACAGGTTATGCCGGTATACTCGGCGGATTCTTCCCAGCAGCTCTTGCTGCCAACATTGCAGGAATCACAGCATCGTCTACTGCAGCGAGCAACTTCAACTTCCTGGCTCTTAATAAAGAAGCAGGCGGCAGAACCAACATCGCTACCGTACCGATGGGACTGAACTTGAGCGTTAACATGCTCTTGCAACAAAACAAAGCAAAAATTCTCGCTAACCCAAGCGTAGTTGTCTCAGATAACACAGAAGCTCTCGTAACACTGGCGCAAGAAGTTATCCACAAAGTCACATCTACCGTATCGTTGGGTGTTACCAACGTAAACGTTGAATTGACCAAAGCTGGTATCTTCCTCGATGTGTTGCCGAAAGCCTCGGAAGATGGATTCATCTACATGCGTATCAGACCACAAGTCTCCGCTCCGCTTGGACCGCCCCAAACATTCGCGAACCAGCAGGTTATCGTAACTCTCTTGAACATCAGAGAAATCATGGCTCAAGAAGTAAGAGTTAAAGATGGTCAGACACTGGTACTCGGTGGATTGTTCTCAGAACAAGAAGCTGCTCAGATATCGAAAGTTCCTTATCTTGCAGAAACACCGTTGTTTGGTGCATTGTTCAGAAACACACTCAAGGGACGTGACAGAAGAGAGCTCATGCTCATGATCACCCCAAGAATTGTTGAAGAACAACCAGGAGTTCCACCAATTTCAGAAGCCAATCCAGGCGCCAAGATGTAATTGATGGCAAACTAGAGTAAAGCAAGAGGGAGAGCGAAAGCTCTCCCTTTTAATTCGGTCATCTGAAGTACAGGCGAGCTATGAGATACAGATGCCACCAGCCGAATCGACAGGATTGGGCATCTCTTGAATCAAGTTGCGAGGGAGCCAGCCCGAGGCTAGAGTCTCGACAGACTATGTCTCAATGAGCGGATTGCACTCATCATCCTCAAAAGCAAGGGAGCAACCGCCGCAGTCCGTGAAAAGAAAAGCCATGTCTTAGTGGACATGGCTTCCTAATTCATTGATAACGAAAATTCGTTATTCGACAGTTACTGATTTCGCCAAATTGCGGGGTTGATCTACATCTTGGCCAAGATAATCGGCGATGTAATAGGACATCAATTGCAATGGCACAACGCTAACTATGGGGCTGAAGAATTCGCTAACGGCTGGAATTTCGAAAACTGTCTCGAAAGTATCCTTAGCAAGCTGGTCTCCTTCAACGGCTACAGCAATCATTTTGGCACGACGTGCCTTTGCCTCTTGCGCATTGGAAAGGGTCTTTTCATAAACGGAACCCGGTATCAGTAAGGTGACAACAGGAACCTTCGAATCTAGCACTGCGATAGGACCATGCTTAAGCTCGCCTGCGGCATAGCCGGAGGCATGGATATAGCTCAGTTCCTTCAACTTAAGCGCACCTTCTAGTGCCACAGGATAGTGCACTCCCCGTCCCATAAACATCATGTCTGGGGCTTCGGCATACTTGATGGATTTAGCTTTTATGTCCTCATGCCGTGAAAGCACGAGTTCAATTAAAGCTGGGGTTTTCAGCAACTCAGACTTGTACTCGAAAAGCTTTTCTTCGGAAAGAAGTTTTTTCTTTTCAGCCAAGTACAGTGCTAGCAGATAGAAGCAAGTCACCTGGGCGGTAAATGTTTTCGTTGCTGCAACGGAAACCTCAATACCACATTCGGTGACAATCAGATTTGGCGAAACAAGCGCCAGGTGCGAGTCAGGTCGGTTTGTAACACCGAGAAGCATCGAACCCATTGCTTTTGCTTCAGCAAAAGCTGACAAAGTATCAGCTGTCTCGCCTGATTGACTGACGGCAATGGTCAGAGTGCGATCATCAACAAGCAGACGACGGCTTCTAGCTTCGGACGCCGTTTCTACATCCATCGGAATTCCACAAATTTCCTCGATGATGTACTTGCCGACCATTGCAGCATGGTAGGAGGTGCCACAGGCAACAACCTTGATTCGTTCAATTTTGTTGATTTCTTCGTCGCTAAAGTAAACACCGTACTGACAGCCCGCACCAACACCATTAGTAGCAAGATGTGGTTCAAAACTAATTGGATTACGCGGGTCGATCAGATACTTCCCAATGGTCTGACGCAAAACAAGCGGTTGCTCGTAGATTTCCTTCATAAGGAAGTGTTTGTGACCTTGTTTGTCGATCACAAATTGCACATTGTCCATAGAGACAGGGTTGCGCTTAACTTCAGTGCCAGCGAAGGAAAAAAGTCTGGCACCATTCGTGGTGATTTCAGCAATTTCGCTTTGCTCCAGTCTCAATACATTGGAAGTGTACTGGCAAACTGCGACGCTATCAGAAGCGAGGAAGCTTTCGTTTTCGCCGAGACCTACAGCAAGGGAATAATGATGGTTAACAGCATAAATGCGATCTGGATGCTTCTGACTCACAATACCGAGTGCATAAGCACCCTTCAAACGGTGAACAGCTCTTCTGATTGCTGCAAGCAAATCTTCTTCTCTGTCGCCTTTCAATTCATCTTCGATTAAGTGTGCCACCACTTCGGTGTCAGTTTCAGAGCTAAAGTTGTGTCCAGCAACTTGTAATTCACAGCGCAATTCGAGGTAATTCTCGATAATTCCGTTATGCACAATCGCAAGTGTCGAAGAACAATCCATATGAGGATGGGCGTTTTCATCGTTGGGGATACCGTGGGTAGCCCAGCGAGTATGGCCAATTCCGATGTTAGCTGATGGCTTTTCCGATTGAAGCATTTGCTCCAGATTGCTCAGTTTGCCAGCAGCTTTCATAACAGCAAGACGACCGCCTTCAATTACGGCAACACCAGCTGAGTCATAGCCTCTGTATTCGAGGCAGCGCAGTTCGGAAATCAGAACTGGAGCTGCCGCCATAGGTCCAAGGTATCCAACGATTCCACACATGATAATTAAACCTCCATGACCTCAGCTTCTTTATGCTTGGTCATCTCATCGATCTCTTTTACGTGTTTGTCAGTAAGCTTTTGTAGAGCATCTTCTTGTCTCTTGAAGTCGTCCTCAGAGACTTCTTTTCCTTTTAGTTTCTTCAAATCATCGAGAGCATCTCTTCTGACGTTTCGCACTGCAACACGACCTTCTTCGGCATATTTGCGAACGACTTTGGTGAGGTCCTTGCGGCGCTCTTCTGTCAATGAAGGAATGCTGATACGAATGACACCGCCATCAGCCATTGGAGTTAATCCCAACCCGCTGGCGACAATTGCCTTTTCTATTTCTTTGTTGGCAGACTTATCAAACGGCTGAATAACGAGAGTGCGAGCATCAGTCACCGTGATATTAGCCAGACTCTTCAATGGTGTGGATGAACCATAATATTCAACTTCAACACGATCAAGCAAAGCTGGATTTGCACGACCAGTTCGTACTGTAGCGTATTCCTTTTTCAGTGTTTCAAGCGCGCTCTTCATGCGCTTTTCGGCTGAAGCATAACCTTCTGTACTCGTTGACATAATTACCCCCAAACGATTGTTCCTACTTGGTCTCCACTAATTATTTTGTCTATGCTGCCAGCTTTGGCAAAATCAAAAACAACAATTGGAATGTTGTTCTGCTGACAGAGAGAAACTCCGGCCGGGTCCATGACCTTAAGACCTAATTTGATGAGCTCTTCGAATTTCAGCGACTCAAACTTTTTCGCACTAGGATTTGTACGCGGGTCATCATCGTAAATGCCATCAACTTTGTTCTTGGCCATCAGAAGTGCATCGGCTTTGATTTCAGCAGCTCTAAGCGCAGCAGCAGTATCAGTCGTCACGTAAGGATTGCCGGTGCCACCGCCAAAAATGACTACACGATCTTTGTTCAAGTGACGCAATGCGCGCTGGCGAATAAAAGGCTCTGCAATTTGCGGCATGCTGATTGCTGTTTGGACCCGGGTTTCAACACCCTTGTTCTTCAGTACTTCTTGCAACATGAGCGCATTCATCACGGTCGCAATCATGCCGACATAGTCAGCTGCAGCTTTGTCCATGCCCCACTGAGCACCCTGTACTCCTCGGAATATGTTGCCACCACCTACGACCACCGCGACCTGTACTTTGCGCAGATGAGCCTGCTTAATGTCATCAGCAATGCCTTCTATGCTGACAGGGTCGATTCCAAATTTCTCCTTCCCCATCAGGGCTTCACCGCTGATTTTGAGAAGGACGCGCTTATAACGTGTGTTGAGGCTGAGTGGCTCAGCGCTTGCATTACTAATTGGTTCGCTAACTGTCATGATTCCGTAATTGGCTCGGGAAGGCTACACCTGAATGATAGCGCCTTCAGGCGTTCAATACATTTACTTGCTCTCGTCAAAGCACTCTATCGACTAAAACGCTTGCCTAGCAAGAGGTTGCGCTGATAAACCTTTTCACATTTTGCATCAAAGATAGCACTTATATATCCCCAAGATGGGCTTCCTATGGTCATCAGAGCCAACGTTAACTCATGGTAATTTTTGATGGCTAGTTTTGTTATTCTTCCGAACACGCCCATTAGTGACATTTGTGAGCAGCAGAATATAGATTCAACTGTATCTGGACATAGAGCGTTGCGGGTGAGCGTCTACAATCGAAGGACAGTAGTATTGGGCACGAAACGGATTCAACGACGAAACGGAAGCGACGAAGCAGACCGGATCCAACGACAGAAAGCAACTCGGTACAAAAAAACGATTCGACGGCAGAAAAAAAGAAGAGGGAAGATCGCTCTCCCCTCTTCAAAATTTTCAATTCAGCTGAACTATTCAGCAGCTTCCATGTTTTCGCCGAGGATGAAGAGAGCGAATTGTTTTGGCTTCAATTCGATACCCTTATCTTTCATGCTGAGAACCTGGGAGATTTTCTGGCTAGGATCTTTGACGAAGTCTTGCTCTAGCAAGCAACGCTCAGCGAAGATTTTGTCAACGCGTCCAGTGACAATCTTTTCACGGATTTCAGCTGGCTTCTTAGCGAGGTCTTCCTTACCGAGTTCAATTCTGCGTTCGTTTTCGATTTGCTCTTCAGGAATGTCTGTTCTCTGAACGAATTGTGGCTTTGCAGATACGATGTGCATTGCAAGGTCACGAGCAACCGGAGCAACTTCATCGCAAGCGAGAGCTTTGTTAGACTCGAGAGCTACGAGCGCGCCCATCTTTCCACCGAGTGCATGAACGTACAAACCGATGATGCCTTCGCCGCCGATTTCCATGTAGGTGACCCGACGGAGAACGATATTTTCGCCGATTGTGGCAACCTGTGAGGCAATGTAATCAGCCACTTTCTTGTCACCATGGGTTTGAGCCAAGAGAGCGTCTGCATCATGCGACTTGGTATCAAGAGCGATACCAGCGAGTTCTTGTGTGAAAGCCTGGAACTTGTCGTTCTTAGCTACGAAGTCTGTTTCGCAGTTAACTTCGAGAAGCACAGCTCTCTTCGCGCAGGGGCTGGTCTTACCGACAACGATTCCTTCAGAGGCGGCACGGCTAGATTTCTTAGCAGCCGCAGCAAGACCCTTCTGACGGAGCCATTCAATCGCTTTGCCCATGTCACCGTTAGAATCTTTGAGCGCGTTCTTGCACTCCATCATGCCGGCGCCGGTTTGTTCGCGCAGTTCTTTAACTTGCGAAGCAGAAATCTCTGCCATAACCATGTTTCTCCTTTAACTCCTGTTATTAGACGGCGAGCTTACGCCCGCGTGGGACCTGTCTCAACAAAGTACGCAATTCTTGAATTGCGTACTTTGTCTTCTCAATTAGGATTGTTGTTCAACTGGCTGAGCTTGCTGTTCAGCTGGAGCTTCGTCTTTTTTCCAATCATCACGATCTTCTTTTTTGATGATCTGGTTTTGAACTTGGCCCTGACGACCTTCAATGATCGAATCAGCGAGCTTAGAGCAAATCAGCTTGATGGAACGGATGGAATCATCGTTGCTAGGAATTACATAGTTGATGCCATCTGGGTCGCAGTTGGTATCGATCATTCCTACTACTGTGATGCCGATTTTGAGCGCTTCTGCAACTGCGTTGAGTTCGCGCTTCTGGTCGATCACAAAAAGCACATCCGGTCTGCCGCGCATTGTCTTAATACCACCGAGCGATTTTTCAAGCTTGGTGAGTTCGCGGTTCAGAACTGCGACTTCCTTCTTAGGGCGGCGATAGAATTCGCCGGTGTCGCGCATTTCTTCGAGTTCTTTCAGTCTGTTGATGCGAAGTCTGATGGTCTCGAAATTGGTGAGCATTCCACCCAACCAACGACGGTTCACAAAGTGAGCGTCGCAGCGGCGAGCTTCTTCTTCAACAATTTCAGAGGCTTGCTTCTTGGTTCCGACGAAAACGATATTCTTTCTTTCGGATGCAGCTTTTCTCAAAAATTCGCAAGCCTGGTCGAGCTTTCTGGAAGTTTGCTCCAGGTCTATGATGTAAATGCCATTGCGTTCACCATAGATATAAGGACGCATCTTCGGGTTCCAGCGACGTGTCTGGTGACCGAAATGCACTCCTGCTTCCAATAATTGTCTCATCGATGCTACTGGCAAGGTCTTCTTTTTATCCTCCGCTAATTAGTTGCGTGATTATTTGAGTGCTGCTCCCCCCACTGCCAAGCAAGCTTTTTGCGGTTTTGATAAGCTGCAAACACTTGCTTCTCTCGCTGGAGGCGCTCTGCGCCTCCCTCAGGATGAGGCTATATGGGCATAGCAAACCCATATCTGTTTGGGGACAGGAGGGACATTCTAACACAAAAGGCTCACTAGACGTGATTCCTAGACAAAATACGACATGCGTCGTTATAATGTAAATCGTAAAGATTTAGTTAAGAAGTCGCGTTCCGACGGGGTTAAAGTCTCCAAGAGAAAACCAAAAGAACACACGGGTAATTTGAAATTCTCGTCAAAATGCCCGCGGACAGAGAGAAACAAGAAAAAAAGGGTAAGGGATCCGTCTTGAAAGTTCTTGTACTTAACGCATCTTACGAGCCGCTCAATATTACGAGCTGGCGCCGAGCCATAATTCTGGTACTCAAGGGAAAGGCAGAGCAGGTGGAGCATAACGGCAAAATGCTGACTCCTGACGTGCCGCTTCCCCTAGTCATCAGACTGCGCTCGTATGTGAAGATTCCATACAAAGAAATATCTTTGTCACGTCGTAATGTTCTTCACAGAGACAACTATACCTGTCAATACTGCGGCGATAGGCGCCATGACCTGACGATAGACCATATCGTCCCACGTTCACGCGGGGGAGGCGATCACTGGGAAAACGTTGTCGCAGCTTGCCTTAAGTGCAATGTCAAGAAAGGGGACAGGACTCCACGCGAGTCCAACATGCCTCTTATGACAGTGCCAAAGAGACCTAGCAGCCACGTGTCGTTCGAGATTTCAAAGCATTCTGCTTCTGGTCAGAACACCTGGGACAAGTATTTGATTGGAGCCTGATGCATCTCAAGAATAAGAAATAGAAGCCGATGCCCCTTATTAAGAGCATCGGCTTTTAGTTTGCCAAAACTTTTTATGTCCCTCAATTGAACCCTTGGCATGATTTTTTCGTTATGAAGAATTAAAGGCAGTCTTGTTTACATGCCTTATTCCTTTTACGGAGGGCGCTTGTCATGAGTCCAACTGAGCTGCTGGGGCGCTACACTTTTTCTAAGAGACCAAATACAAGCGCAAGGCTGAAATCTTTGACACTGCAAGAAGAAGAGATGCTATTCGCAGAACTGGCGCTTGATGTGAACATTAAAGACATCAGCGACAGATTGTTCACCTACGAAATTCCCGCTCATCTTCGAAGCGAGATCTTTGTCGGGTCACAGGTTCTGGTGCCCTTCGGCAAACAAGAACTCGTCAGCGCGTTCGTAGTTTCCATTCGCGACCGCAATCAAATTCTTGCCAGCGCGAGTCGGCGCAGCGGTGTTCAAACAAGCGAATTGCCCGAGAAGATCAAAGCAATAAGCGAAGTCCTCGACTCTAACCCGCTGTTTGATCCTAAATACATAGAGTTTCTCTATTGGATTTCAGAATACTATTTATGCAGCATTTCAGATGTTCTGCTTGCAGCAATTCCTGCTGAAATTGGCGCGCGTGTAAAACGCATGGTTCGGCTGATTGAAAATGAAGAGCAAAATCGGATTGAACTACTTCAACATTTCCATCAAAGTCCAACTCAAACAAGCACAGATGAGCGGCTGAAAACCGTGCTGAAGGAAGCAGGGAAAAGCATTTCCATCCGAACCCTTAAAGACCGATCTGGGCTCACGCCACAAAATTTTTATGCGGCTCTGACCCGCTTAAAAAAGCGAGGAGAAGTAGAGATTTATGGGCAACAGGAAGAAACTGCCGCGCCTAGACTAATAAATCATGTTATCTGGACCGGGCAAGAACCCAGCTCTAAGAGACATCAAGAAATTCTAGAGCACGTTAAGCGAAACAACGGCTCTGTAGCGTTGCAACGATTGATTGAAGATACCAAAAGTAGCTCAGCGACAATTAAACGCATGGTCAGCGATGGAGTACTTGCGATGACGCAAGTAGATACTGTACGTGATCCCTTAAAAGGAATTGGATTCAAGCCAAACGAAAAGCCCGCTCTTACAGAAAACCAGTCACGGGTGCTAAGTGTCTTACATAAAGAACTGGATGAGAAGTTGGCGCAGGGAAATGACGGCACTGGGTTTGAGGACGACGCGGCTTATCGCCCCTGGCTGCTACATGGCGTTACAGGTTCAGGAAAAACCGAAATATACCTCAGGCTTATTGAAGCCGCACTGGAAAAAGGACGAAGCGCACTGCTTATGGTGCCGGAAATAAGCCTCACGCCTCAACTAGCGCAACGACTGGTGGGACGCTTCGGAGATCAAGTCGCGATCTGGCATTCCGCTCTATCTGCCGGAGAACGCTACGATACATTCAGACGCATCCAATCGGGAGAACTGCGAGTAGTTCTGGGAGCAAGATCTGCAATTCTCGCAAACATTCCAGATCTGGGACTAATCATTCTAGATGAAGAGCATGATGGCAGCTATAAGCAATCAACGCCTAACCCCAGATATTCCGCAAAGCATCTGGCAGTTGAAAGAGCTAAGCGCGACAAGTGCCTGGTTCTCCTCGGAAGTGCGACACCAGATGCAGTGACTTATCTGGAAGCAAGAGAAGCGAACCGAATAGTAAGCCTGCCCACGAGGGTACACGATCAAGCCCTACCAGAGTCAATAATCGTGGATATGCGCCGCGAGTTTATCACTGGAAATAAGTCGATCATCTCAACCAGATTACAGCAAGAAATTGCTGACTGCCTGCAACGAGGTGAGCAAGCGATTCTACTCATGAATAGAAGGGGATATGCCAGTCATGTCTTCTGCCGCGCCTGCGGCAAGGTGATTAATTGTAAACACTGCAGCGTCTCACTGGTCTATCACAATGAAAATAAGTTCAATGAATCAAGCTTGACTAAGGGTGGACGATTCAGTTGCCACCATTGTGGTTTCCAGCAATCAGCCAGCGAAGTTTGCCCGTCTTGCCAGAGTCCATTCTTGAAGCAATCGGGAATGGGAACTCAAAAGGTTGAACAAGAGACCCTTCACCTTTTTCCAAAAGCGAGAATTCTGAGGCTTGATAGTGATATCAGCAGCAAGAAAGGTGCCTATCAGGAGATTTTTGACCAATTTTCTCGGGGTGATGCCGACATCTTAATTGGAACGCAAATGGTGGCAAAAGGACTGGATATCGCAAGAGTTACGCTTGTGGGTGTTCTTGCAGCTGACGCAGCTTTCAATTTACCTGACTTTCGCTCATTGGAAAGAGGATTTCAACTTCTGACGCAGGTTTCTGGAAGGGCAGGCAGAGGCAAGTTTCCCGGACGAGTAATTCTGCAAACACATAATACAGATTTGCCGGCGTTAGCACTTGCAAAAGAACAGGACTATCAGACTTTCATTGATCAAGAGCTGGTAAGTAGACGTGACTTTGAATACCCACCTTACAGTCAGCTCATCCGCATACTCGCAAGTGGAACCAACTCAGAGCAGGTAGAATCGGCGCTTGAGCAAATAGCAGAAGAGATGAGCAATTATCTTGAGGAATTCGAGGAAGTAAAAATTCTTGGTCCAGCGGCCTGCCTGATCGAAAAAATAAAAGGCATGTATCGGCAGCACGTTATCATCAAAAATATGATGGGTGACCAAGGAAACCTGGCAATAGCCAGCTACTTACGAAAGCGTCTCTCACCGCCAGGGGTAAGAATTACCGTTGATGTAGATCCTGTCGATCTGATCTAGGAGTTAGTGCAATGAGAATCCCAACAATATGATAAACAGGTGATTCGCTGTCGCGAAGATTAGCTGGAGCCAATATGCTGTTCAAAATCCCCTTCATTAACTAAGGATTAGCGAGTTCTGGCAAAAGAGCCCGAAAAAACCTCGAAACTTAAAAGAGTATGATTGTAAGCACCTGACGACCCTTGTAAACTTGTACCAAGGTTTGGTTTTGGGTTTCTGGCAGGCTACTCAGTAATGAGTAGTTGCGATTATAGTGACAATCATCTACTACTTCGTCTTTGGGCTCGTCCTATTTACCGTAGGACCGTTCTTGCTCTGCGCCAAAAAGGCTCGCGCAGGACTCACGCAAAAACTCGGCTTCATTCCTTCTGAACTTAGGTCAAAGGTCAGTCGCTACGGTTCTTATCCGCGAATCTGGTTTCATGCAGTTTCGGTAGGAGAATTGAATGCTGTACTTCCTTTGATCGAAGAGTTTCACAAACAGCATCCCGAATACAAAATCTTCATTTCAAACACGACTGCTACTGGTCATGAACAAGCTAAAGCGAAAGCAGCAAAACTAGCTGACTTGTTCTTCTTTCCATTCGATTTGCCCTGGGCAACCAACGCCTGGCTAGACCTGATAAACCCCAGCGTAGTTGCAATCGTCGAGACCGAGCGATGGCCGGGCTTCATGGAAGAATGCAAGACGCGAAAAATTCCTGTCTTACTTCTGAACGGAAGACTCTCTCCAAAATCTTTCCGTGGCTACAAGAGATTTCAATTTTTCTTTGCTTCGGTATTGAACAAATTTTCAGCGCTGGCAGTCCAATCAGAATCAGAGAAAGAACGGTTCGCTGAGCTAATGGGAAACCCTCAGGTTCCAATAAGAGTCTGCGGCAACATCAAACTTGATGGAGCGAAGCCTTGCAGTGAAGCAGAGAAGATGCAGCTTCGGCATAAGCTCGGATTGAACGCAAGCGAAATTGTAGTAGTCGCAGGCTCTACTCACGAAGGTGAAGAAACTGCGTTTATCAACGCGTTAAAAGAGCTCGATTACAAGTTCCGACTCATACTGGTGCCACGGCACCCGGAAAGATTTCAGCGCGTCGCAAGCCTCATAGAGAGCGCTGGATCAACAGCAAAGAGATTTAGCCTCAATGAATCCATTGAGGCTGCTAGAGACGTATATTTGCTCGACACAATTGGTCAACTAACCCGCTTTTATTCAATCGCAGATATTGCTTTTGTTGGTGGCACTATCGCAAACGTCGGTGGGCACAATCTAGTTGAGCCATGCATTTATAAAACGCCTGTCATCTGCGGACCTCATATTCACAAGACAAAAGACTTATTCCAAAAGATGCAAGAGGCAAATGCCCTGCAAGTTTTGAACGATGAAAAAGAGCTTAGCCCAGCAATAAAATCACTGCTCGAATCGCCTCAGAAGCGGAAAGAGCTCGGAGAAAACGGCTACAATTTCCTGGCTCAAAGCCAGGGGGCACTTGCCAAAACACTGGCCCTGCTGGAAGAATACCTGCATCACAAGGGTCCAGATACAGAGTTACGAGTCGAGACTGTGGGAGGGGTACGACGATGAGCTGGTACAAACCAGAAACAACTCAAGAAAAGCTTTTGAACTCGTTGCTCAGCCCCTTGAGTGCATTCTATAAGCTGGGTAGTTTGTCTCGATTGAAAGGCTACGAGAACAAGATTCTCACGCAGAAACGCCTCAGCGCACCCGTCATCTCCATAGGCAACCTGACCGTAGGCGGCACTGGCAAAACTCCAATCACCATCGACCTGGCTAAGGGCTTACAGAGATTTGGGCTGAAAGTCGGCATATTGAGCCGTGGTTACAAGAGACGCTCAAGCGAAAAAGTGCTGGTTGTGAGTGATGGTCGGCAGATTCTCGTTGACTCCGCCCAGGCGGGCGATGAACCATTTTTGATTGCACAGTCCGTGCCAGGCGCAGTAGTGATTGTCTCGGCAGACCGCTATGCTGCGGGTCAGATGGCAATTAAGGACTATGCGTGCGACATACTTATTCTCGATGACGGATTTCAGCACCTGAAGCTTTATCGTGATTTCGATATTCTTGTCTACGATTACAACGATGACTTGGAAGACCTGAAGCTTCTTCCTGCAGGACGACTCAGAGAACCAATTACATCAATTGCTCGTGCAGATTGCATCGTCATAAGCAAACTGCCAGACAACCCTGACCCGCGAAAAATTCAACAACTCAGGGTCAAGGCAAATCAATTCAGACCAGGCATACCAGTTTTGAGCTGCCGGTTTGAAACTGATGGGCTCCACCGGGTCTATAATTCGCAGAAGGTAACTATCACCACCCGTGGTGATGGAGTTAGAGTCTTCGCGTTTTGCGGCATCGCACGTCCAGAAGGTTTCATCAAACAACTGTATTCTGCTGGCTGTGTTGTAGCTGGAAAACAGACTTATCCCGACCACCACTGGCTTACAGCGCAGGAGTTGGATAAGCTCGCACGCGACTTTGAAGAAAGTGGTGCCCAATTCCTGGTAACAACAGCGAAAGACCGCGTGAGACTGCCAGAAGAATTCATCGACAAAGTTCCTCTCGCCGAATTGTCGCTTTCAACAAGCTGGAGCGGTGTCGAACTAACGGACCTGCAAGAACTCAGAGCAATTTTGAAAAAAATGAAGAATTCTTCGAAGCTTCCAGCTGGAGCCGCAAGATAATTCAATGCGCACTTTGAAGAGAAGCGGTAATGGCTAACAGCAAACCGGCTGCCTCAAGAATTCTCGTCATCAGATATAGATTTATCGGTGACACCATTCTTACGGTTCCCTTCTTGCGAAATTTGCGAGAAGCATACCCGAATGCGAAAATCGATGTGCTTGTTGGTCCCCAAAGCGGCGAGGTTCTTCAGGGATGTCCTTACATCAATGAATTGATTTGCTACGATACCACTCGATTTCACAAGTATGACAGCGGGGCGGGCAAGCCACGTTCATTTTGGTCATACGTTAGCGAACTGAAAGAGCGAAAATACGACACAGCTTTTGTTCTAAAACGCTCCTGGTCTGCGGCTCTACTCCCGCTTCTGATTGGCTGCAGAAACAGAATCGGCTATGGTAGTCCGCCCAGATCCTTATTTTTGACCACAGCCGTAAAGTGGAATCCGTCTATACACGAAGTCGAATCCACGCTCGACGTATTGCGAGCAGCGGATATTCCGATAGTGAACACAGAGATGGAATCATGGATTTCGGCAAGTGAGCAAAGCCAAATTGAAGAACTCGTGCCTGAGCTGAAAAGCCGTAAGCCCAAAATTCTGTTCCATGCCGCAGCCGCGCATCCCGACAAAATGTATCCTCTAGAAAACTGGGCAGAGGTGATGCGTGGGCTTTGTGAAAGCGGAGAATATCTAGCTTTCCATGCAGGCTCAGCGCAAGACACAAAAATGTATGAGGAGTTGGATCGGACCTCGGGCATTGAAGCGATCAACACCTCCGGAAAGCTCAGCCTTCAACAAAGCATGGCTCTGCTTGCGAATATGGACTTAGCAATTTGCACTGACTCCGGACCCGCACATTTATCGGCCGCTGCGGGTACGCCGACACTCGCCTTGTTCGGACCGACGGACCCAGAGCGCTGGGCTCCCTGGGGCACGAAGAATCTGGCACTTTTCGATAGCAATCTCAGCTGCCGCCCCTGCAATTACAAAAAGACCTGCGATGACAAACGCCAGTGCCTGACAGAACTATCAGCACAGGCAGTTATAAACGCAGCCAAGAACATGCTGCTGCAAGCTACTCGCCGGTATTAATTACAAGCAGATCCGAACCAATCAAAGCAGATCAGAACCAATCTGAAGCAGATTAGAAGCAATCAAAAGCAAATTAGAACTGATCACGATCAGATCCAGATCAGTAATCCGCTCCTATCCGAAGCTCAGGAGAGAATCCAAAATTTTCATTTCTCTCAATGTTCAAATAAACAAGTGTGGGTATGTTCGCAGAGCTAATTCGGGCATAACTCCTCTATGCAAAAGAAAGAACTTAAAACCGAAACAGATGTAGCTCAACTGATCTGCGCAGACTGTGGATTGCCGATCGCTGGCGAGAAAGCCAGAACCGACGTGACTCGCTATCTGGCTGACAGCAGCCGCTGCCAGTGCAGGCTGACGCAAACAAGTCCCGACGGCGTCGACTCATCACAAACAAGCGGCGAAAGAGAAACAAAACTGTCAAAAGCGAAACTATCATTTTCTATTGAAGAAGCACAGAGCATTCTGGACGAACGCTTTCAGGTAATGGAAATTCTCGGGCAAGGCGGAATGGGCACCGTCGTGAAGGCGAAAGAAAAAGCCAGTGACAAGACATTTGCTGTGAAATTGCTCAACCCCCAGCTAATCGATGACAAAAGCTCGGTAAAGCGCTTCGAACAAGAAGCAAAAGCAGCGATGATGCTTACCCACGCACATCTTGCAGCAGTCTATGAGTACGGCATTGGAAAAGATGACACCCCGTTTCTGGTGATGGATTTGCTGGAAGGCAAAACTCTAGACCAAATGCTAAAGGCACAAAATCGATTGTCGCAGAGACAGGCAATCGACATATTCATTCAGATTTGCGAGGCGCTTGAACACACCCATAACAATGGGCTTATCCATCGAGACATAAAGCCCAGCAACATAATGGTCAGCACAAAAAACGGCATCGACTACGCCAAACTATTCGACTTCGGAATCGCCAAAGTTCTGCCCAATCAAACAATTGACCTTACAGGAGACATAACTCAAACCGGAGACCTCTTCGGCAGCCCAATGTACATGTCACCCGAGCAGTGTAAGGGACTGGACTTAGATGCACGTACCGACATCTATTCGCTCGGTTGCGTCATGTACAAAACCCTAACAGGACAGCATCCATTCGAAGGCAAGAATTTTGTTGACACCATAATAAAGATCGTCACAACAGAAGCCAAGGCACCCTCGCTTATTCATCCAGCAGATTACATCAACAAAGACCTCGACCGCGTCGTGGAAGCTTGCCTGCGAAAAGACGTGAAAGACCGCTATCAAAATGCAAGAGAACTCAAGAAAGACCTCGAATGCTTGCGCGACAATGAAGCTCTTTCATCGCCCACCCAGCAGCGTTCTACACAAAGAAAGAAAAAATCTGAGAAAGCCTTTTCGTCGCCCAAAACACAAGTGGTGACATATGGACTGTTGGGAATTTTATTAGCGACTTTTTTCGCGACCATTTATAAGGTAATGAATTCAGCTCCCCCAGCCGTTCCAGCACAACAAAACGCAACTCCAGCGCCGGTCAATCCCTACAAAGATGCGGAACGGCTTGATCAGCTCTCTTACACCTATTTCGTTAAAGGCAAGTATGAGCAGGCCATTCCTTTGCTTGAGTTTGGTATCAAAACATACAAAGAAAATGGTAGAAGAAACGTTGGGGCAGGCCGCGAAGACAGCTATCTAGCTGAGAATTACTCACACCTCGGCAAATGCTATTTAAAGTTGGGTAAGTTCAAGGAAGCTGTGGCACCTTATCGAGAATCGCTGCGCATATTCAGCAAGTGGGGAAAGTACCCGGGGGGAATGATGCCCGAGGCAGTAAACGACTATGCTGAAGTTCTCCGCAATCTTGGAGCCACAGCCAAAGCAGATGAGATGCTAACTGACTTTGAGACAAACCAAAATCTGACGTCGATTCCGAGCCCAGACTAGGCTTGCCAGAAACCAGTTGCAGCAACTAGATTCAGACGGATAAATTCACTCGAACCTCAAACCAGAATTGAATGTTCGAAACTAAATTTCGCGACGACCTTCCATTGCTTTGGATAGCGTGACGTCGTCGGCATACTCCAGGTCAGCCCCCATGGGTAAACCGAAAGCGATACGGCTAACTCTTACTCCGCTAGGCTTGAGAAGCTGCGTCAAATAAAGGACTGTAGCGTCTCCTTCGACTGTTGGATTTATCGCTAGAATCACTTCCTTGACGCCCCCAGCTTGCAGCCTCTGAATCAACTCGCGAATGCTCAGTTGGTCAGGTCCGCGTCCTTCCATAGGGGAAATCAACCCAGTCAAAACGTGATATGAGCCTTTGAACTCACGAGTTCGTTCAAGCGCGATGACATCTCGAGCATCAGACACCACACAAATGGTGCTGCGATCGCGCCTGTCGTCAGCACAAATTTCGCAAGGATTTTGCGCACTTAAGTGGAAACAAACACTGCAGTGTTTGACTTTCTCTTTAGCTTCCAGAATAGTCTGCGCAAGGTCATGGACTTCTTCAGCGCTTAAGTCGAGCACAAAGAATGCCATTCTCTGTGCCGACTTCGGACCTACGCCCGGAAACTTTTGAAACTCCTCAATGAGCTTTGCTAACGGGCGAGTAAAAAACATCTATAGTCGAGTCTCTTCCGAAAACTTTCGCGCTGATTAGATCAAACCTGGTGGCAAATTCATGCCAGCGGTGAGCGCACCAGCTCTTTGCTGCATCAATGCTTGAGCTTTGGTAGAAGCATCTTTAATGGCAGCAAGTACGAGGTCTTCCAGAGTTTCAGGGTCGTTTGGATCGATAGCTTCTTTCTTGATTTTGACAGACTTGTACTCCTGATTGCCATTGCAAATCACTTTAACGGCGCCACCACCTGCGGTGCCTTCGATGATTACGGCAGCGAGTTCTGACTGCATCTTGTCCATATCCTGCTTCATTTTCAGAATCGAACTTTGAGCATCTCGCATCATTTTTGAGAAATCTGGTTGTGACATTATCTTTGCTCCTCCTGAGAGAGGAAAATTATCTCATAGCGCCGAGCCTGAGACGCCTCTTTAGTGACGATTTGAATGTCCTTAAAGTTTTATAAGTGGGTCAAAACTACTCTGAAAACGCCACAAAACAGCCATTCTCAGAGCATAGTCGTTGCTTATCGATTTGTTAATCAAGCATATATATAGGCTGCGTCCGCGCTTATACTGGTAGTGTCGCGTACGTACCACCGGTAGAGAGATATGCAAGACAACGAAACCAGCAACGACACCTCAAGCACATTCGAAGACGAAGTCGAAACTTCAAACCATGCAGGCGAATTCATACGCGCCATGCTCAAAAAACTAGTTGTATTCATCTGTTTCGGACCTGGCGTCCTGGGGGTTTTGTGGATTATTGGTCGACTATTCAAGCGCTAAAGCCGGCTGACGCCCTTGAGGAGTTGTCGAAGCGCAATCCCGACTTTTACAAGCTTTATGCTGGAGTCGAGGATGAATTCGGCTTTAAATTCGAGACATTCGCCCGTTGGGAACGCTATTTCCGCTTTCTCAACGAAGAATACTTCAAGATGAGGATCAAGGGTCTCGAAAACATTCCCAACGAAGGCAGAGTCATTCTCTGCGGAAACCACTCTGGGTTGCTGCCGATGGATGGCGGACTGCTAACGTCTCTGATGTGTACATCACACGAGCGTCCCCGTCGAATACGCTTTTTGGCTACCGACTGGTTTTTCAGCACGCCAGGACTCAGAGAATGGGCGATGGAAACCGGACAGGTTCGCGCCAGCAAAGAAAATGCCATCAAGTTGCTAGATGCTGACGAAATCGTCGGCATTTATCCCGAAGGTATCAGAGGCGTAGGAAAGACATTTGCAGAGCGTTATCGCGTTCACGATTTCAACCCAGGGTTTGTACAGTTAGCGATTCAGACACAGACACCACTGGTTCCGATTGCCACCGTTGGTGGTGACGAGATATACCCAAATTTTGCCAATTGCAAGAGTCTCGCGCAGTTGCTGAAGATGCCATTCTTCCCAATCACTCCGGCTTTCCCCTGGCTGCCCACTCCAATGATGTTCATTCCGCTGCCAGTCAGATGGTTGATGAAAGTGCATGAGCCTATCAAACTGGACTACCCTCCAGAAAAAGCAAGCGACAGAAAGCTGACTCTGCGCATAGCTAGAGACATTCAGTATCAGATACAAAAAGACCTTAATGAACTGCTACGCGAACGAAAGTCTGCGTTTGCAGGATGGGATGGTGATTAAAATGAGTTTTTCAGAAACATATAAGTCATACATAAAAGCGGCCCGCAAGGCAACGCAGTTTGGCTCAAGCCTCAAAACTATGGCACAACTCGAGCCATGGCTGAGCTTTCTCTACAAAAACTGGTGGAGCGTCACTTGTGACGGGCTAGACAGAATCCCAAAAGAAGGTCCAGGTCTTATCGTCGGAAACACCGCCGGTATTTTACCGTGGTCAGGAATCATGCTCGCCTACGCTCTGATGAACAGACAATCAGCGCCGCGTCGACTCAATATCATGTGTGAAATGGGCTGGATTGAAGACGAGAGGTTGCATCACCTGGCTCGCGAACTCGGCTTCGTTCCATGGTCCGCAGATAACGCTAAGAAGCTTTTTGCTCAAGGCGAATTAGTTGCAATCTTCCCCGAAGGCGTACAGGGAGCCATCAAGCCCTTCTCCGAGCGCTACAGACTCAGAGAATTCGACTGGACCCGAGTGCTGCCCTCAATCGAAGAAAACGTAAAAATATTTCCAATGGCTACTCTGGGCTGTGATGAGTCATTCCCCATTATTGCCAACCTTGATGGTGTAGCGAAAATGCTCGACCTGCCAGCTTTTCCAATCACTCCTTTCATGCCGTTGCTTCCTTTCCCACTTAACATGGCGTCATTGCCAGGCAATTGGAAAATGCGAATTCTGAAAGCAGTTGACTACGAAAAGGTAGAAAGCCGCAACGAGCGATATGAAACAGCACTATCGCTCTCTAAGCGCCTCGAAGGCGAGGTTCAAGCCGAACTAAATCGTCTTCTTCGCACCAGAATCAAAGCAATCTAGACAGGCAACGCTCTAGCGTCGCAAAGGAATGGCGATGAATTCGACTGAGTTCAACCATGCACTTACATTTGGTTCTGCCTGGAAATTCTCTCGAGGGCTCACGCTAGACTTGCTTGAGGAAATGAGCAGCTCTGATTTGCTCTTTTTGCCAGGTCCTCAACTTGGGGCTTTCTGGAAGCAATTCAGGCACGTCGGCAGGGTTCAAGAATGTTACATCGAGGCATTGAACACGGGAATAGTCGACTTTTCTCCTGAAGGCAAAAGTTACGACCAGGGTCCATCTAAAAAATGGCTGCAGGCTTACCTTCGCAGACTCGACGATTCCCTTTTCGAATCTCTGGACAAGCTCGATTGGACCGACGATATGGACTGGTTTGGTGAAAAGGTCAATGTTTTCGAGCATATGATGCGGCTTGTGGCGCACGAAACCTTGCATCATGGACAATGGGTAGTCTATATGCGGCTGATGAACAAGACTTTCCCGGATTCATGGATTGCCTGGGGACTCTAGAAACCGCTGCTACAGGCTATTGAAACCGCCCGAGAGGCTGGCACAAATTCATTACAAGTTTTCGAGGCAGACGAGAAAAAGTCTTTTCCGCCGGGCACACTATATGAGATGTCCCGAGGAAAGAGGCAAATCGAAGCAATGACGAGCTTAAATCAAACACCGGAAGCCGTGAAAAGTGCCACAAAGTATCGTTTGGTCACACGTAGCGACTTTGACGGATTAGTCTGTGCAGTCCTATTGAAGCACATGGACATGATTGATGACATTCTCTTCGTTCACCCGAAAGATATGCAGGACGGGAAAATTCAGATATCAGACCGAGACATCACAACAAACCTTCCTTACGTCGATGGGGTGCACCTGGCTTTCGACCACCATCTCAGCGAAACCATCCGAAACAAAGACCAGAAATCAAATCACATAATTCATCCAGAAGCGATGTCGGCTGCTCGAGTTGTTTACGACTACTATGGTGGGCTGAAAACCTTTCCAGCACGCTGGAACCTGATGATGGAAGAAGTCGATAAAGCTGACGCGGCGCAATTCAGCAAGGATGAGATTTTGAATCCTCAGGGATGGGTTCTACTGAATTATTTGATGGACCCACGCACTGGTCTCGGTCGCTTCCGCAATTTCAGAATCTCTAACTACAATTTGATGATGGACCTTATCGATTACTGTAAGGACCACGACATTGATGAAATCATGAAGATGCCTGACGTACAAGAGCGTGTGGAGTTGTATACCCAGCAGGCAGAACTCTTCAAAGAACAAGTCGAGCGTTGCTCCACGATTCACAAGAATCTGATCATCTTGAACTTGAAAAATGAAGAAGTAATTCATGCCGGCAACCGCTTCATGATTTACGCGATGCATCCAGAGTGCAATATTTCGATTCACATTTTGTGGGGACTTAAGCAACAAAACACAGTGTTTGCAATCGGAAAATCCATTATTGATCGTGGTTCTAAGACCAACGTAGGTGAACTCTGTCTCAAGTATGGCGGAGGTGGACACGAAAAAGCAGGAACTTGCCAGATTGAAAATGACAAGGCTGACGAAGTGTTGAAAGAACTGATCGAAAAAATAAATCAGGACGGATAGCCAGACCGAGCGCCTGGCTCAAATAAACAAAACACGAGAGGGGCAAGCTAAAGCTTGTCCCTCTTCTTTCTTATTGAATTCAGGTGCAACGCAGGGAACTTAGCCCTTATACTTCACACCGATGATAGCTCCGGTCATTGCATCTATGAACACATCGCTGTCTTCGCCGAAAGCACCACGAACCTGTACTTTCCAACGAGGTCTTCCGTCTCTCATATCGAGGTCAGAGTTTTTGATGTAACCGTGCGCTTGTGTCAAAGCAATTCGGTGAGCAGTACCTCGGCTAATTCTTGTGTAGCCTTCCTTCCAATCGAAACCTGCAAGCGCTGCATTACTGCACGTCATCATCATGCTAAGCAATGCGAAGGCGCTGATTGCTAGCTTTTTCATTGTTGATTCCTCCAATTTGTGCTCTTGAAGACGCAACTGAGCTCGAGCGGTTCCAAAAGCTGCAATCTCCTGCGCTATACTAGTCGCCGACATTGCAGATGAAATCATGAGGAAGCCCCATCGAAATGAGAAATCTCTATCCGGAAATCGAGCCCTACAACACATTTTTTCTTTCCGTGGATGAACCGCACAAACTCTACGTCGAAGAGGTGGGAAATCCACAAGGAAAGCCGGTAGTATTTTTGCATGGCGGACCCGGAGGTGGCTTCTCAGTCAAACACAGACGCTTATTCGATCCAACAAAATATCGCATCATTTTGCTTGATCAGCGAGGTTCGGGAAAGAGCACACCGCACGCATCGCTTCAAGACAACACAACATGGCACCTCGTCAATGATCTCGAGTTGCTTCGAAAGCATCTCAAAATTGAGAAGTGGCTGGTGTTCGGAGGCTCCTGGGGCAGTACGCTAGCGCTCGCCTATTCCGAAACACATCCGGAAAGCGTTAGCGGATTGATTTTGCGCGGCATCTTCCTCTGTCGTCCAGAGGAAATCGAATGGTTCTACCAGGGCGGAATCGATTTGCTATTTCCAGATTTTTGGGAAGATTACATCAAACCAATTCCGGTTGATCGCAGGCATGAAATGGTGAAAGCGTATTACGAACTTCTGGATGGAAAAGACGAAAAGAAAAAGCTCGAAGCGGCAAAGGCTTGGAGCATCTGGGAAGGTTCAACATGCAAACTGATACCAGATCTTGACACCATCAGCTCATTCGAATCTGACATGAAGGCGCTTGCTATGGCAAGAATTGAATGCCACTATTTCATTCACGATTGCTGGTTCTCAGAAGATCAATTGATTCGGAATGTGGACAAGATTCGCAAAATTCCAACGTGGATAGTTCACGGAAGATACGATGTAGTTTGCCCTGTCAAAAACGCGTGGGATCTTCACAAGGCATTTCCGGAAGCGAAGATGCAAATCATTCCTGATGCAGGACATGCCTATGATGAGCCGGGCATTTTGAATGCACTTTTGAATGCTGTGGATGAGGCTTACGACAAAATCTAGCTATCACAAGATAGTCTTCAACGCGCGGGCCAACAGTCGGTCGCAGCCTTTATTACGGCAGGACCTGCCTTGATTGCGAAACTCACGAATCTTAATAAACTCACTTCGCAAGCTGGGCTCAGATTCTGTGAACGAACTGATGCTGCATACTCAGAGGTCTAATTATTGCGATCAATTTCCACGGATTATCGCTGCTTTCATATAGATAGGGCACGCAGAAAGCGAGGATTGACCGGGAGTAATAGAAGAGGAGTGGTACACTAGCCTCATTGAAGTAGAGCATAAATTAGAAGAGCATGACATATGAAGAAATCAAAGCCAACCAAAGCATCATCAGTTCAGCCATTGCCACCAGACACCCCTACCAGGTATGGTCCGTTAAGCATTCACCAAAACGGTATTGCTGTTAAACTACTCGCGGCAACTTTAACACCTGTGATTGGCAGAGAGAGCCATCTTGCTCACGCACTTGAGAATGTACGATTGTCTTTGCATGTGGAACGTTTCGACGCCACCGAGCGCCTATCGTCGGACATAACTTGCATAACACGCTTCCCAGAATACGGGTACGAAAGCAAACACTTGGCACCATGCGAGATGCGGGTCGGACAAACTCATGGAACAGCTGTGGTGCAATCTACATGCATGTGCATGGATTTCGAAAACGCGCAAGACACAGTTTTGGAAGTAGAATATTCGCTTGGGGAAGAATCAATCTCCCTGGTTTCAATTCCTGTAAAATTTCCGCCTGCAGCTCAGGAAATTGATAGCGAGGAGTAAAGAGCGATTTCCGAATATGCAAATCAGCATGATTCGTCGACGACTCTCTTCGCTTGATTCTGAAATTTCTTATGAAAACGAGGGGAAGCCAGCCCGCTTCCCCTCGTTCTCTTTTGCATTCCGAACTTATACTGGAGAAACTGCGGTATTCTTCACTTCGTTGAGTGCAGCCTGCAACTTCTCTTCATTTTCGTGATTGAGAGAAGTCTTTATTACTGTTCCGCCTGTGCCTTTGAGTTCTTCAAGAACTTTATCCAGAGTCACTTTTCTGATAAGAACGAATAGAGCCGAGCTACCCGGTTTTAGTGCTTCAGAAAGTTGTTTCATGAAATCGTCATTGATTCCAACGTCTGTCAACGCACCTGAAATAGCACCAGACGCAGCACCAATCGCTGCTCCAAAAAATGGGCTCAAGAACAACGCACCAATTAGCATGCCCCAGAAGGTTCCGCTTACAGCACCATATGAGGTGGCATCCCACATCTGATGAAGTTTGATCTTCCCATCAGGCTTTTTAACTGCGATAACAGCATCTTCTAAATCGATTAGATACTCTTTCTGCAGCTTAATAAGTGTCAGGCGAACCTCTTCTGCCTTATGCACATCATCGTATCCAATGACAACCAATTCGCTCATGAAACTCTCCTTTGTGTGGCCTAAACCAGAACATCTGTTTCCATTGTCTGCTGATTAATTTGAATGAACGAAACTAATCATCAAAAGTTCAGTATCTCTGGCACTTTACTTCTGACCATAACAAGAGTTATCGGAGCGCTTTGACTTAAATACAGGAACTCAGAAGGTATTGCCCAGATTCCTCTACACAAAACTGAAGGATAAGTTACTTGCGATTTGTCGAATCAATGAGACAGATTCAACTAAAACGCAGATTCAACTGCACTAAATGTACTTGCTTGCTTCCCTCAACGTCAAAGAAGAGAACTTGTTCTTGTTTTTCTGGACAAAGGCGCGCACTGACTTCGGATTTGATTTGCTGTATTCGCGCAGAGCCCATCCCATTCCTTTACGAATGAAAAATTCGGTCTCATCTGCAAGCAGCAAGCACGATTCGTACAAGAGAGACTCGTCGGTCTCGCTCTTATGATGAAGATGTGAAAGTAGGGAAGCTCTTCTGATCCAGAAATCGGAATCTTTGGACCACCTTCGCATGACAGGTGTCATGCGCTTTCTTTCGTCCAGAAGAAGCGTTCCAACAAGATCTGCCGAGATGGGGTCGACGAAGTCCCACCAGGAACCTGAGCGGATCATCTCCTCATACAATGGCAGAGAATCTAGCACTATAAACTGTGAAAACATGCTTGCATAGTTAATGGCGCAGTACTTTTCCTCTCTATGCTTTTGCTTCCATAAAGCGAGAACACTGTCCTGATACTCCGACAAATCAGAGGGTCTGAACTCCTTCTTCAAGCTTCGAAGAATGGGCACTCGCTGAGGCTTCTGAACCCCATAGAATGGCATAGTTGTTTTCATGTATGCAGCCATCTCTACTGCTTTAGCAGAATCAGCATGAGACTCAAGTTGCTCGCGCACAAATGCAACGACACGTTTTGACAAGGTCTGGTTTGCCATCAAGGTGTTACCTGAATTGAGGAGTTTGCAAAACTTTAGTCGTCCTCGTATTTTTGCTTTCTCTCAATTTTGTAAGCTTTCTCTTCTAACTTAGCAGCCAGCTTATAGTATTTTTCCTTCTCCTTTTCAGGCATTCCTGGTGTCAGGCTGACATAGGCACGATAGTGAAGTGCAGCTTCACGCAGGGAAGGTGGATTTTTGGAGAGGAACTTTTTAAGCGCTTCGGCTAGCCCAAGATGAGCATCTGCCAGACGAGGGTTCAGATAAGCAGCGTTTCTGTATTTGTCTATGCCGCTAGCAAGTTGTTTTCTCTTTGCTAAATCGTTTGCGAAATTGAGTTCTTTCTGTGCATCATCTTTTGCTTTTGCTACAGCATCGAGCCCGCGGCGAGCCCGCGCAGAAACATCTGGCATCATCGATGCTTTCTGATATGCAGCTTGTGCGCTGTCCAGGTCCTTATTCATCAATGAAATATCTGCCACCGCCAGCAGTTGCTTCGCATCGTTCGTATTATTTATAACACCGGCCATCATTTGAGCTGCTTCGTCAAAGCGAAACTGTGCAGTTAATGCTTCTGCGTACGTGATTCTCTCGGGATCACTTGTTGGTGTTCCTAATTTGGAGAGGTCAACTTGCTTTCCTGACATTGAACGAAACTTTGCATCAATCAGTCGCAATTCCATGTCATTGGGATTCATCGCTATGGCTTGTTGAATCATTCCTTCAGCAGCTTCATAATTATTGGACATAAAGAAAGCACCAGTAGCTTCCTTCTGCGCCTTAATAACATAGGAGCGCACCATGCCTTTTACGGCTTCTGCATTTGAAGGGTCTAACTGCAGTACTGTTTGATATTCTTTGAGCGCGAGGTCGGTCTTCTCAAGCTTGAGACAAATATCACCTACTCGCATATGCAGAGGCACGCTATTTTTGTTGAGTTCGATTCCAGCACGAAGCTCCGCTAAGGCAAGCTCCATGTCTCCGCGTTCCTCTCTGATGTCAGAGAGATTCAAATAGGCTTGCTCGTTTTCCGATTTTATAAGAATCGCTTTCTGATACGCATTGATAGCTGCATTGTAATTCTTTTGCATTCTGTAAGCATCGCCCAGTGCCGTCTGCACTGGTGCGCTGTTGGGGTTTAGATAAAGGGCAGTATTCAGCTCTTTGAGCGCAGAATTTGCATCTCCTTTTACCAGCAATACTCGACCCAACCCGAAATGCGCAGTAGAGTCAGAGCTACGCAACTGAATTGCTTGCTTGAAATCACTTTCGGCTGCGCCAATTTCATTCATCTGTAGCTCAACTAAACCTCGTTGAGCATAAACGTGACCATACTTGGGGTCACCACTAATAGCCTGGCTGTAACTTGCCACAGCTTCCGGCAAGCGTCCCTGTTCCTTCTGCACCATGCCTAATACCGCAAGCGCTTCCGGCATTCCAGAATCTTTCTTAAGTGCGCGACGACATTCACTCTCTGCCGCAGCCAGAAGGCTGTTTTTTTGCTTAATTACTGTCATCGAAGACGACTGCAAGCGATTCAAAATGACATACGCTTTGCCAACGTGAGCAAGAGGAAAGTTGGGATCAACAGCAATTGCTTTATTGAATTGTTGATCGGCACCATCCAATTTAAATTGCGAAGCCAGAGCAAAACCGAGCCCTGTCAGCGCCGTAGTATTTTTCGAATTAGTGTTCAGTGATTTACGAAAGGCATCCGCGGCATCATCAAATTTTGCGTTCAAAAGCGCTTGCTCACCTTTCGCATCTGTTGCAGTGAGTTTGCCTTGAAACAATCTATCTCTGAACGCTGGCATAATCTTTTTGCGAACTACGGTCGTCTTCGACATGCTCGCTTTAGAGCCTGCGGGAGCTTTACCTGCAGCATCAGAAGGCAAAATTGTGAAAGCAGAGAAAGTTAAAGACAAAGATAGAAGTATGGCTATCTTATTTGAGAAAACCACACTCGAAGCAACCTTGCTCAGCCTTTTCATGAACCGTCTCCTGCATACCTGACGGTGCAAGTTTTAGCAGAAATGAGAGCTTTGCGCAGCATTGCAAGAGAGTTACTGACAAGGAATTGAGGCAGCACAAGGAAAACGGGCAAGCAAAAAGAAATTCATTGAAGATTAGGCGCAAAGCAGGGATATACAATAAATATCCATTACCGATAAAGCCAATGAGACTGGATCTGAAAGAATTTGACTCAAAGTTTCGTTCACACTAATTGGAAACAGAAAAGCGCAGCTCATAGAACTGCGCTTCTCAGCATATTTATCACGTTACCTTGAAGCGCTAAAACACAGATACGCTTCTTTTACTTCGCTTCACGGCTTTGCTGCTTCGCTTCGATACTCTGCTCTGCTTCGATGATTAACTTCGCTGCGGAGCAGGGCTCAGTACAGAGGTAACCAATTCCTGAGCTTCCGATTGCAATTTCTTCAAATGTTCTTGGCCAAGGAAACTCTCCGCGTAGATTTTGTAAACGTCTTCAGTACCTGATGGACGCGCAGCAAACCAGCCATTTTCGGTTACCACTTTCAGCCCACCTATTGCAGAATGGTTGCCTGGTGCCTCGGTCAGCTTGCTAATGATCTTCTCACCGGCAAGTTCTTTAGCAGTAATTTGATCAGCAGAGAGCTTCTTCAATTTTGATTTTTGCTCAGAATTCGCAGGAGCATCAATGCGCTCATAAACTGGGCTGCCGAATTCCTGAGTCAATCTTTGATAGTGCTCAGATGGATTTTTCCCGGTCTTCGCTTTTATTTCAGCAGCCAACAGACACATGATGATGCCATCTTTGTCTGTTGTCCAGACGCCACCATCAAGGCGCAAGAAAGAAGCTCCTGCACTTTCTTCGCCACCAAAGCCGACAGAACCATCGAGCAAACCATCAACGAACCACTTGAATCCGACTGGCACTTCGATGAGTTTTCTGCCCAGACGTTTTGCAACTCTATCAATCATACTGCTGCTTACGACAGTCTTGCCGATAGCCGCATCTTTGTTCCAACCGTTGCGGTTTTGAAAGAGATAATCGATGGCGACTGACAGGTAATGATTTGGGTTCATCAAACCAGCCGTCGGAGTGACTATGCCGTGCCTGTCATGGTCAGTGTCGTTTGCACAAGCAATGTCAAATTGATCCTTATGCTGAACCAGACCTGCCATCGCATATGGTGACGAACAATCCATTCTAATTTTGCCATCCCAATCTACATTCATAAATGAGAAGGTTGGGTCGACCAACTTATTAAGCACATCCAGGTTGAGCTTGTACTGCTCAGCAATGCGCGGCCAGTATGCAACGCCAGCCCCACCGAGAGGGTTTGCCCCAATATGAACATTCGATTTCGCAATCAATTCCATATCTACGACTTTTGCCAAAGAGTCAATGTACAACTTTGCAAAATCAAATTTGTGAGTGGTGCCAGCAGCCATGGCTCTCTCGAAAGATATTCTCTTAACGTCCTTCAAGCCATCTTTGAGAATCTGATTAGCTCTGTCTTCGACCCATGCTGTAATGTTCGTGTCAGCGGGTCCACCATTTGGAGGATTGTATTTGAAACCACCATCTTGCGGTGGGTTGTGCGAAGGTGTGACAACAATGCCATCAGCGAGACCAGAACTGCGACCTTTGTTGTATTCGAGAATAGCCAGTGAAACAGCCGGAGTTGGAGTATATCCACGCTCGGAATCAATCATCACATTTACTTCATTGGCTGCCAGAACTTCTAAAGCAGATACGAAGGCTGGCTCAGAAAGCGCATGTGTATCGATGCCCAAATAAAGAGGTCCATTGATCTTGTTAGCGTGACGATACTCACAGATCGCCTGCGTGACGGCTAAAATATGCTGCTCATTGAATGATCTTTTGAATGCAGAGCCGCGGTGACCAGAGGTTCCAAAAGCAACTCGTTGCTCAGCCACAGACACATCAGGAAGATCACTAAAGTAGGCTGTAACAAGCTTGGCAATGTTCACCAACATCTCGGGTCTTGCTGGCTTTCCCGCGAATTCACTTAACATGAGCTTTCTCCTTTGAGATGTTCGAACCGAAGCCACCTGCCAGGCGGCACTGAAAGAAGTCATTAAGAATGAATTCTCAAGCTTCTCAGCATTGGTTTCCTAAGCTCGCTATGATATCAAACAGACGGCAGAAGAAGGCACTGTTCGTGCTAAACTTCTCGTTTTTTGATGGACAATGGAAGCAACTCTGATTTGCCGAATCAAGGAGAAACTGTGAACCTGCCAATTAAATTCCTTGTGATTAATCGACGTTCTGGTCTTTTCGGTTACTTCATAATTTGCCTGGTCTCATTGCTTCTCAATTCAACCACAGAGCCTGCAGCAGCTTCCGGCTCGATCAAGATGACAAGCAGCAGCATTCAAGAAGGCGCAAAGATTGCAAAGCGCTACTCTGGCGATGGAGAAGACGTTTCACCAGCCTTGAAATGGACCGCTGGTCCGGCAAAAACGAAAACTTACGCGGTGAGCTGCTCAGACCCTGATGCTCCGGGGGGTGTATGGTGGCACTGGATTGTCTTCAATATCAAACCGAACACTACGGAATTAGGCGAAAACGTTCCAAAATTAAGCAAATTGGCTCAGGGTGTCATGCAAGGACAAAACGACTTCGGCAAGCCTGGATATAACGGACCTTCACCACCGCCAGGAAAATTGCATCATTATGTCTTCACAGTTTATGCACTAGACAATGAGCTAGCTCTGTCAGCAAATTGCAACAAAGACGAGTTTCAGAAAGCTCTTCGAGGTCACATTCTGGACCAGGGGCAGATTACCTGCACCTATCAACGCTAAAAATTACTAGAGCTCTGCCGGCTAAAACTCACTTAGACGCGCCACCCTTGACTTCCAGCGCCGATGTGAGCAGATGCCAATGAAAGACACGCGCGCAGTTGATAGGATTTCAGTATTGCATCACGGAGCCGAGTCTTATGGATAATGCCAAACAGCTGAGAACGACGAAACTTGCCCTCTTGGGACTTACGCCCTTAATTTCGCTCTTTCTTTTTTGCGGCACAGCACTTGCACAGACGAACACTGCTGCAGCTGCAGATAGAGCAAGCAATCCGCCAACAATTGGTGGACAGGTTACAAAAACAGATTCCGTTCCAACGCAGACTATCACCACAAATGATGGCATGAAACCCGAGCCAGGACTCTACACTAAGCAATGCGTTTGCCAGGCTCAATATCCACCAGGTCAGTCACCCCCGCCTCCTCCAGGCAAGAAGAAGCACCCTATCATCAAAGGTTTGAAGAAGGAACTGGGGATGGAAATGGGCGACCTAGGTAAAGACATGTTCCTGGCATTTTCAGTTTCGGGTAGAGACCCCTACGAGATGCCAGCCCATCCAGACATTCCATACATTGCCGCAGAAGCGCAGTTCGTTGATGGAAGCTACTCACACATCTACAAATATCCAGATAACAGTATTCGAATTCAGGGCGGATTTCTTGATGGAACCTTCGCCTGCCAGCAGCCCGATGGTCTCTTCATAGTGCAATACACTAATGGTGCGCGCGGCACAATGAAGATTACAGAGACTGGCGGCGAAATCATCAGACCGGACAACACAGTAACCACTTTAACCAAGGTTGGACAGGGCTCAATGCGTGTTACTAACAGCAAACTTGGTTACATGGGTGACATAACGCCTGACACAACTGGACTCAGTTACGAATTCGCCAAGCAAGATTTCTAAAGAGTTCGCCAGAACATAACGTGCCGAAAGGCTGCTTGTTTTATCAGGCAGTCGGAATCTATTACAAGTAATGACGCTTCCAGTCTGTTTAATCTGCCAACAGGGTATAAAACAGTGACTGAGGGGTCATTCAGGCATGGATGAGACAAAGAAAAAAGAGCAACTTAAAGTTGACTTTCAGGAAGCTGAGTCGTCACCATCTATAGTGGCAGCTAATCCTGAACATCTTCAATCAACCGGTGGTCTCAGCACGCAAAGCAATCTGAATGTAACTCAAGGTGGCAGCAGAGTTAAAGCCAAGAGAGAGCAAGACCTCGTAGGCGAACTCATCGACAACAAATATCAGGTACTGAGCTTTGTTGGCAGTGGTGGCATGAGCTCTGTTTATAAAGTAAAGCATATGCTTTTGAACAAAACTCTGGCGCTGAAAATGATTCACCCTCATTTGACCAGCGATAAAGAATCACTCGCACGATTTCAACGTGAAGCAGAAGCAACCAGTCGATTAGACCATCCGAACGTAGTGAAAGTCTACGAATTCGGCATAACGAAAGACGACAACCCTTACATCGTTATGGACTTCATTGAGGGAATCACTCTTGCGCAAGCAATTAGCGAAGATTCGAAGCTAAATCCCGAACGAGCTATCAAGCTGATTACGCAAGCGGCAGCCGGACTGAGTCACGCCCACAGCAGAAACGTTGTTCACCGCGACATAAAGCCAAGCAACATTATGCTCGTAAAACAAGATGGGGTGGAGGACTTTGTAAAGGTCGTGGACTTCGGAATAGCTCAAATGGTGGCAGAGGACACCGAGCTAGCCAAACTCACGCAGACAGGGCAGATTTTTGGAACGCCAATGTACATGAGCCCTGAGCAGTGCCAGGGTCTCAACCTCGACGCTCGGACTGATATCTATTCACTGGGATGCGTGCTCTACGAAGCCTTAGTTGGTAAAACGCCATTCACAGGTAATAGCGTTTACGAACTCATTTTCAAACAGATGAACGAGGCACCGGCAGGCTTGGGCAAGAGCGTTTCTGACAAACCTTTGAGAGACTCGCTCGAAACCATAATTTTCAGAAGCATAGCTAAAGATGCTAATGATCGCTATCAAACTATGCAGGAAATGAAGGACGATCTTGAGCACATTTATGATGCGCCAGCGAAAGGACCACTTGCCTATCTCAAATCATTCATCAGGCAGTGGTATTTCAGACAGCTGTCTCGAAATCTGAAACCAATGATGTCTCGGCTACCTCTGGTGGCAGCGACAATTGCCATCACCATCGGTGGCATCGCTTACCTGGTATATCAACAGAAACCGCAGGCGATAATAGCGTCTGAAGCCACGTGGAAAGAGCTTGATAGAAAAGGGCAACAGCAATTCGACCATGGCGACAAGGCCGCAGCATTGAGTACTTTCCAGCAAGCCCTCGATATGGCAACGAAGCTTGGCAACAAGGACTTTATTATCGCCTCAAAAGCAGAACTTGAAGACATAAATTTTGCTCTCGGACACACAAAAGAAGCCGAGGCTATAGTCGCCGAACTGAAGAAAAGCACAACTGGCGAAGAGGCTTCAGATAAGGAATTGCTTACCGATATCAATAATGAAATAGCCAGAGAAAAGAAGAGAATAACTACAGATAGCAAAGAACTGCAACAACTTGAGCAAAGAATGAATGACTCAATGGACTCTGCCACCACGCTAATGATTGCAGGAGACTTTAAGAAAGCAACAGAGCTAATTGAAGCAATAAGAGAAGTCTGCAAGATAAGCCTTCCGAACTCGAGAATATCGGTTCGTGCATTACACAATAAGGGCGAAATAGCATCGGCACAGGGACACTTCGAAGAAGCCATCGCTCATTACAAAAATGCTCTCGACAAAGCTAAAACAGCAATAACTCCGAACGATGAGCTAAAGGGAAAGACTCTCGTAGGCTTGGCGAATGTTTACATGACCGACGGACGCCATCTGGACGAAGCAAGAGAATTGTTGATGGAAGCGGGAAGGATCAAACGTGCGTGCTTTGGACCTTTCTCGTACGAGCTTGGCTCTGTGAAATATCAACTTGCTCGCCTGGATGCAATGGAAGGAAAGAAATCAGACGCAAAGAAACAGCTGAATAGTGCGATTCAAATTCTTTCAAAAGCTCCCGGAGAGCCAGACAAAGTAAAAGGCATGCTAGCCATGAGCTATTTCGCACTGGCAAAAAGCACAGATGATGAAAACCTCGCATTGAAAGCCCTCGGTACATTTGAGGAGGAAACAATCAAACCCTATGCCGAATTAGTGAAAGCACTCAAATATCTCGCTGCACATTATTCTTCGAGCAATCCAGCCCTAGCTCAGGCCTACCTCGATAGGGCCAAAGCGATGACGAAAGGTTTCAGTCAAGCAAACATCGAACTCATGGAACCAGAAACTCTTCAAATTCAATCAGCCATAGATATAAAGAATGGAAAACTCGGAGACGCTGAAGCAAATCTACGAAGCGCACTAGAAAAAATCGACGAACATAATAAAGGTAAGACAACCCTCGGAAAACTAATAACTTTAAACCGGCTCGCTCAGGTTTTAAGCGCAAAGAAAGATACCCAGACAGCAGAAAACACATACAAGGAAATTTTCTCGGCGATTAAAGAAGACCCCAACTTGAAAGAGGGACTAGGTAACTCTCCGTTCCTCGGATATGTTCGTCTTCTCAATGGTCAAAATCGGCAGGCAGAAGCTGAGACTCTAGCTAAAGAGTGGAAAACATTAAATCAGCAAACTAACAGTCAGCAATGACGCATAAATGAGACGTCTAATGGGCATAACTTAAGGGCACGTTCCCGGAATATTACTATGCCTAGATCTACAAGCCGAAGAGCGACAAAAGCACAATCCCTAATCGAAACTGTAGCTGGAATCATTTTCATGGTTCCGATTGCTCTATTCCTGTTTGACATTGCGGTTCTCGTAATGGCAAACACTGCAAACGACAATCTGGCAAAAACGGTTGCCAGAGCGGCGGCTAGTGCCAAAGATGTAGGCACTAACGAAGGCACCCCCGCAGCTGGGTTCACAGCTGCAACGCAGACCGCAAACACATTTGCAGAAAGTGGACTTATCGCAAAGCCAAGCACGGGCTCTTTCCTGGCAGGATATTCCTGGAATGGAACTGGTACCGCAGACAGTCAGGGTTCGTCCTGGCCAGCGAGTCTTCCACCTCCAAACGTGGGAGATGTCGGAGTTGTGACCTCCATGCAGGTGAAGCTGCCTGTTCCTTTTCCGTTTTTGCCAAGCACGATTGACTTCCAGGCTAAAGCTGTCGAACCGATTGTTTCCATCGCTGCAATAGGGGCCGGCTTCGGCGAGCAAGGACCAGCAGGTTCACCAGGCAAACCAGGTGGTGGAAACATAGACCACCCTGACCCAGGCCTAATGAACCCAGGCGGTGGAAATCCAACCGCAAGCTTGGACTGACGATTCTTTATCCATTGAAAGTGTTCAATAGAGGGCATTGATTCGTAGGATTCAATGCCCTCGCCAATTTAAACGTAATGCTCGAAACTGCATGGAATCAAGAGCTTATGGCTTAGTGGCGTCGCATGCTTACCGCAACGCCAATCATCACAACTACAATGCCTATCCACACCTGAGGACTCAACACCACGCGTTTTTCCAGAAACATGTCAACTATAAGAGCAAAAACTGGCAGAACGAATTGCAGCGTGGAAATCGCCATTAAACTCATATGGCGCAGCATGTAGAGATAGAGCATGAAGGCAATAATGGAACTCAAAATTGCCATGTACAAAATAGCAAAGAGCGGTGCAGCATGCTCATTTAAGGGAAAAAGATTCCAGCGCTCACCAGCCAGGAGGCTTGCTATCCACACCGGAATGTCAGTGGCAACCAGAAATATCATCGCAGAACTAAGAGGATGCACGCTTGTTCCCTGCCGCTTTAGCGTCACATTAGAGAGACTGGTGAAAAATGCTGCTGCAAGCGCCAAGCAAATTCCTGCGAATTGATCATTTGCGCTGTTCAAACGGTCAAAACAAACCAGCGAGACTCCAGCAAGTGCAATGCAAAAACCAATCATGGTGAAGCGCCTTACTTTTTCCACCCGAAATAGAAATGCAACGGCCGCCACCATGAGAGGTGCAGTAGCCATTATCACGGACGCAAGACCACCAGATATGGTGCACTCAGCGGAATAGATAAAACACTGGTAGCAACCGTTGAATAGACCTGCAAGGCAGATCCAAGCAAACTCTTGCTTGCTCACGCCAGTGAGTCTTTTTCTGTATATCAGAATAATTGGCAAATAGCAAAAAATCGCAACCAGAAATCGAAACGCACCCGCAAAAATAGGCGGAAGTCCATCACCTGGTTCAACCGAAACTCTGGTGGCATACCAGGTTGTTCCCCAGACAATACAACAGATGGCGTAGGATATACCCACGTAGAGACGAGTCTTTTCGCCTGCTCTGGAATTGTCTATCGCGTTAGTATCGTCCAAACCTGCTCTGATGTTTTAACGCACCAGAGATCCTCCCAAATCGGAAATATTCTGCTCTAGACGTTCTAATTTTGCTCGACCATCGACGCTATGATCATCCAACCACATTCCAATGGTATCCATAATATTAGCTCGCAAGAACATTGTCTCCAGCTGTAGATGACCATAAGTACCTTTCCAGGCAATACGCATGTCGTTAGATTTCATGTTCATCATCATATCGGTAAGATGCTTTGGCACTACACACTTATCATTGCTGCCTTGAATCACAAGCATTGGTAAATTAGATGCTGTGGTGCTAGCCCATTCAGCCGTCTTATCAACAAACGCATCTGTAGAAATCAGATCATGAAATGACAGCGCTTTGACGATAAATGGGTCTTCAATCATCTCTTGCACAACTTGAGGTCGCGGGGAAACGAGGTCATGGAAGAAACCGTTTAAGTTTACTAGATGATGATTGGAAATCAGTGCTTTCAACCCGGCTTTGATGTCGCTTTCAGAGGCATACATTTTAGGATTTACCCTGACGGCTGGGGCTGAAAGAACAACACCATTCACCAAGCTTGGATATTCGCCAGCAAGACGAATACAGAAAGTGCATCCCAGACTCTCTCCCAACACGATCAAAGGCACCTGAGGATAACGCGACTTAATTGCCTTCATCAAAAGAGCTATGTCCTGATAGCTCTTCTCGTGGTTTATCGAACTCATATCATCTTTAGGCTTTTCCCGCCCAGAATCATCGAATTTGCAGGAACCAAATCCGCGCATATCCATTGACACAAACCCAATTCCATTGACAGCGAATGTGCGCGCAAGAATGCGGTAACGTCTGCCATGAAGAGTCAGCCCATGAATACCCAATATAATTGCCTTCAGGTGCCCAGTGGTGGGCATCCATTCGTATACCGGAAGCACTGAGCCAGTAGAAAACTGCCCCTTCTCTGAGTAAGCGTAGAGACGTCCAAGTTCAGGAACAATATTTTCGACATAACTGGGTGGCATCGTGCTCTCAGCGGCATCGACCCTCACAGACGTTAAAAGCATCAGCAGCGAGAGCAAAGATAACAGCAGACTCTTTTTTAAGCCGTTCACATGATTGCATTTGAGCGTGAAATTCCAGCCACAATGCATGACATGACCTCCTCAAGCAAGATGAAGTAGAGCATATCATGTAAGTGCCTCTAGATGTGGCGAGCTGTGCAAAACTATCACAGGAGAATCCGGCGTGACACGCCCCTCGACTTGCCGAGAACCTATATATTTTGCATAAACTTAGAGCCATTATCGACTATACATAAGCAGTAGAATCTCGGAATTGAGAAGAATTTGAAAAATCATCAAACAAAACGGGGTAGAATTCGGACGTTAGCAGACGGAGAAGAAGGACTTGATTATGCCGCTGAAATTGGCTCAACATAAAAGTCACACAGAGTCAAGCGCCAGAATTAAGCTGGCAAAAGGAGTTTTGCTCTCAACGTTGTTACTGTCAATGTGTAACATGAGCCTTAATTCAAGCTGCCTTGCCGCAGACAGTGGCAATACTTTCGGCTCGGTGAAAGAACACGTTCTTCTCGCTAAAATGGCAAAAACCGCAGCGGATGACAAACCGCTAGCAGATAGCGGAAAGCCATCGACGGAGTCTTCAGACAAGCAATCCAAAACACAGGATACTTTTGGAGATGTGCAATCGCGAGCCTATGTTCTTGTAATGGACGGTAAGTATGCAGAAGCGAAGGACACTGTCACTACCGCACTCAAAGGAAAACTTGAAGCAAGCGAGCGTACAGAATTGCTCTATCTTCTTGCGGCAATTCAATACCAGGCAGACCAGTACCCCAATGCATTAGCAAATCTGCTCGAAGTCGAAAAAATGCGTGGAACTAGTGCCACCGCCCGTAGTTCAGCGCTGCTTCAGCGACGCATCGGCTCTTGCTATTGGGGCATGAGAAAGAGTTCTGAAGCAATTTCGTACTACAAGAAATCACTCGACATCATCAGTAAGACGAATCCGCCGGATCCTCTTGTTCCGTTGCTTTTAGAGTCCATTACTGGCTCTTACGTCTACGCAAAAGATTATAAGAATGCAGAAGAGTATGGTAAGCAGTTGCTAGCCGCAGCGGAAAAGCAAGCTCAAAATGACGACCTTGATGCACTCGGAGCGCTCTTCTGGGCACGCATTCAAATGGCGAACATCTATCGAAATACCAACAATGATGCCAGCAGAGAGAAAATGGCTGCTGAGATTTTGCCAATGCTAGAGAAATTTCTGAAACTGATTTCCAACTTCCAAAAGAGGGGAGGAGACGATGAGGTCAGTTTCCTAAGAGAGACCTTTGAAGAAAAATACATCAATGAGTTTCATCCGGAGACATCAGCAGATTATTTGTGGCTTGCAAATGAATTCAGAATGCGCTCGCTACCATTGATTCACTGGGGTCCCGATGATTCCGCCAAAGCCGCAATTCTCTGCGTACATGGCCTCGGACTGGACAACAGAGCATACTCCGATTTCGGCAAGACTATGGCTGGAAAGGGTTATAGCGTCTACGCTATGGATGTGCGCGGTTTCGGTTCCTGGCAAAGCGCGCAAGGACAGGAAGACGTTCATTTCAGCGAATCTATAAAAGACATTCAGAGTATGTTGAATGTTATTCATAGAAGAGAGCCCAATCTTCCGGTTTTCTTGCTTGGTGAATCGATGGGTGGTGCTATCGCGCTGCGTGGTGCTGCGGCATATGGACCTCAGTTAGCAGGCGTGATTTCTTCGGTGCCTTCTGCTGAATTATTTCAGCAACGCAGAATGGGCTTCACTGTGGCGGCGCATTTACTGCAAGGAAAAAATCGCCCCTTCCGTGTTGGCGACATGATTACCGAACAAGCGACTTCAAATCAAGCGCTATCTGATAAATGGAAGCAAGATGCAAAAGCAAAAATGGAAATGACACCGAAAGAGCTAATCAAATTTGCGGTGTTCATGAGAACCACCAAAAAAGAATGTGAGTTGATCAAGAAAACCCCGACGTTTGTTGTACAGGGTCTTAAAGACCGGCTTGTTAAGCCAGAAGGAACAGTACAGTTGTTCGAGGCAATACCCTGTGAAGACAAGAATTTGTTGATTGTCGGAACAGCAGAGCACCTTATGTTCGAAACTTTCACGCCATCCAAACTTCTTATTGACGCTTTAACAACGTGGATTGACGACCATTCAAAGGTCGCAGCTAAGCCTGAAAAATAAGAAGGAGCTTCGGAAGATCGAGATGTCCGTTTTTGAATCAGCGGTAAAAATAACTGAATTAGGCTAATCCTAGTTTTTCTTAATCAGCCCTTAACATGCAGATTTCGGGACGATTTCGAGTTGCTTTTGAATGGCGCTATGGCCAAACTTCGAGTGTTAAAACGTTGACTCTTGACTTTCCCTGGTGCTTTTGGTTTCCTTCTTAAATCTAGAAGATTTGGCGTATACAGCGCGCGAAACTAGATGAAGCAACTTAAGCGGTGATAAATGGCAAAATCAGAAACCTCTCTCGCCGAATCGCTTAAGCTTTTTATGAACGTACAGAAGGAAGAGCGCGCAATCACAGTCATGCTCTTTCTCTGGCAATTTATTTTCATCTGCGTTTATTATGTTTTGCGGCCCATTCGTAGAGGATTGTTTCTCGACGGACTGGGAAATGAATGGATGCCGCTGGTTTATATTGGAACAGCTCTGGTAACAGGAGTTGTCGTTTGGCTTTATTCAAAGTTTAGCCACCTGCCCAGGAAAACGCTCATAAGCGCAGTCTATGGCTTCTTCTGTGTCAATTTATTGATATGGTGGCAGGTTTTTCAACATCCTTCACCTGTAGCGTCAGGCATTTTCTGGGTTTGGCTAGATGTGTTCTCCATCATGGGAGTGACTCTCTTCTGGATGTACGCAAACGACGTTTTCAACTCAGATAGAGCAAGACGACTCTTTGGTATTCTCGCAGCTGGTGGTGGACTTGGGGCTGTTTTGGGTAGCACGCTGACTGCATCACTCGTTAACTTACTGGGCGCACCGAACATGCTGTTGGTTGCTGCAGGATTAGTCGGTGTAACACTGATCATCTTCCTGCTTCTGGAGAAAACAGCTCAAGGACTCTCCACAGAACGAAAAGCTGCAAGAGACATAAAAACTGCTGACATGAGCAATCTTAGTGGCATTCTAAAAACCATCTTCTCAAACAAATTATTGTTGTTGCTGACATTTCTGGTTACCTTCGAACGAGTGACACCAGATTTGGTGCAATTTCTCTACAATGAAGTACTAAAGAATCTTGCAAGTGGACGTGACGCAATCGCAACTCTTGATGCGAATTTCGAAAGATGGCGAGCCATAGTAGAGTTCTTCGTGGAGATGTTTTTGGTATCTGCAATCTTGCGAAAGTTTGGGAGCGTTTTTGCGCTAACTTCGAATGCAACCGTCATCTTTGCAGGATTGATAACTTACGCGCTCGTCCCGAATCCTGCAGTTTTGATCGTGGTATTTCACCTCGATGAGGGCTGTAGGCACGCCTGGTTCAAAGCAGCAAAAGAACTCATGTACACTGTCACACCTCGCGAAGTGCTTTATTCAGTAAAGCCGGTAATCGAGATGTTCTTTTACCGATTTGCACGTGGCTTGGCAGGAGTGCTGATCTTCATCGTGAATACGGTTCTGGGTCTGGGGTCTATGGGCGTGCTATGCGCAGGAATCGTAGTTGCAGCTGCCTGGTTTTACTCAGCTACCCAACTGAGCAAAGAATTCAAACGCCTTGAGGGCGAAACGCATGAGGTTAAGGAACCCACTGAAGCTGCCGCCTGAACGGAGCACATTACGCGGCTCCATTTGCACAGATCACGCGGCTCCAATCGCACACACAACCCGGATTCATTTGCACAGATCCCGCAGCTCCATTCGCACACACAACCCGGATTCATTTGCACAGATCATGCAGCTCCATTCGCACACACAACCCGGATTCATTTGCACAGATCACGCAGCTCCATTCGCACACACAACCCGGATTCAGAGTACACGACATGGCGCTCGGGTCCTCCGTTCCGCCTGTTCTCATTTCAGACTGCAGCCACTCCGCTAGCTCGGGGCACCACACAGCTCATCGGAGAAGGGTGACACAACCTAGCCACCACATCTGGTGACGAAACATCACACTTGTGACATTTTCGAAACATGTCAATGGTTGTCAGCCTCAAAATAGACACTTTGTGAAAGAGTGGTTATATCGAGCATGGCGACCGACAAAATAAGTTTCAGGAGAAAGCTATGAAAAATCACAGCCGTCCAGTCCTGTTTGCCCTCAGTCTTATGTTCAGCCTTTCAAGTATTACGTATGCAAATGACCTGCCAGACAAGCAGAGCAAACCTGACTCTAGTATGAACAATGGCGGAAGGTCAGAGAAAGCCAGGCAAGCCGAGGCAGACGCCGAAGAAGCTAAAGCACTTGCAGAAAAGGCTCGTGAAGAAACCCATCTGAAAGAAGCACTGATGAAGCAGAAGTTGATTGAATCAATGTTCAAAGCAGAAATGGAAGCCGGCATCGTGAAAGAAGCAGCAAAGAAGGCTCGCGCAGAAGCAGAATTGGCGAATGCTAATGCAGAACGCTCTGAGGCTCAGCTACGCGAGATGAGAGCAAAAATGGACCTTAAGACTCTTGAAGCGACAGCTCCTATCGAATGTGAAAACAAGCTTGCTGTAACAAAATACCAGCAGATGGAAACTCAAATGAAGCTGCACAAAATACAGAGAGAATTCGAGCAAAGTGGACTCAGTCCAGCCCGCTAAATCTTTATCCAATCCCCCAAAGAGGGAAGCAGTTTGCTGCTTCCCTCTTGCATTTATCACTGTTTTAGCTTAAGGCGGAATTTTGACCAACCTGTGTCTTTCGTTTCCTCGATAAAGTTCGCTTTGTAAACCTTCGAAACTTTTCCTTCAAGATCATTCTTGTGTCTATCTTGTATAGCAGTGAAAGGAGCTGATTTAGCCAGAGTCACACAAGCGTTATGCAATTCCTCAAAGGCGGTCTTGCGCGCGTTGTCGTTGGCAGCGCTCTTGAATTTCAGAGCAGCATCGTCGACTGCCTTAAGTTCTTTTTCTACACCCTTTACTCCTCCGAAAAAGAAGAATCCATGATTTGTCATAAATGACTCAGCGACAACCTTTTCCAAAAATTCGCTTCGGGTCTTCTCTGTTCTATTGACGGCATTAAACTTGGCAGGATCAGTAAGGTCTTTCAAGCGCCCAGCAGTACAACTCATTTGAACTTCACGCTCTACATTACGGAGAGATCTGGATGGCAGAAAAGTTGAAATTCCACCGGCAGCTTTGTAGTCACCATCACCATGGTAGGAATCAACAAACATTCCGCGCGCCGACATTACATCGTACGCAGCCTTTTTAAGCGTTCGATCAGGGTCCGAGATTTCACCAGAATCAATGGCAGAAAGAACCCTTTCAGTAAAGTCTTTCAAATCAGTTCTGTTCTTTTGATTAATGCTTGTGCCGAACATGAGTGCCATAAGATGTCCGCTACTGCCATATTTCCGGGAATTATCAATTGCCGCTTCGATTACGGGGCGGTTTGCTGGATTATTTAGCGACTTAACTAGTTCCTCGCCGAATTGATCAAGATTCTTTTTGAACTGCTCATACTGACGCATATTGAAATGACCGAGAGTTTGCACGGCAGGCATCCAGCCTTCAAACTTCCAAAATTCCATATCTTTATGTGTTTCCGACACAATCTGGCGAGCTAAAGTAAAACCATCTGTCTCTGGCTTTTTTATTAACCCAGCAATCGGGTCCAGGTAATTTTGTGCGTTATAAATACTCTCAGTTTCTGCAGAAGCTACTACCTGATCTGCAACTTTGGAAATTTTTCCGAGCGCACCATCTTGGGCCATCAAACAAGTATCAAAGTCCAGAATGTCGAACTTTGCGTGTCCGCTATCTTTGAGTCCATTCTGCACAGCTTGAACAAACTCATCCACCCCAGCTGTGCCAGTGTCTCCGAGAAGACCTTCATTTCCACTGCCATGAGAATCAATAATTAAGCCCATTCGCTTTCCAGGATAGTTCTTGGAAGTGAGTTTGACGAGCGACTCCACATCAGCAGCATATCCATTCGAATCAACAGAGTCGATAAATTTCAGCTTCCCGTCGGCAAGCAAATATCGGTCTAACCTGTATTTGCTGGAACCTGGAGCAAAGCACTGAATGTCCTCACCACAAATCTCAGCATCGCGCGGGAAAGCAGCCTGAGCCACAATTTTCACATTGCTTCCTTTTGTCTTTGCTGCAAACTCCTCCAGCCTTTCCATTCCTGACATAACACCCTGATTGTCACCAAAATCGGTGGTGAAATTTATGGCAAAAGTCCAGTCGGCTTGCTTCTCTTTAGGAGGTGGAGCAAGTTTATCCAGAGCGTCAAGCGCCCGCTTAACGGTTTCGTTGTTTTTCAAACGCTGGTTTACGTCATTTGTAGCTTTGAATATGTCAGACCAGATGTCTGACGAAAGCTGCTCTGAATTTTGATTCTTCTTTTCAGAATCGGTGTTTTCTTTTCCGACTTTTACATCGCAACACGCCAACAGATTGTCCAAAGTTATTCCTCCCCAGGGGCGGCGCTTCAATATCTCAACTTGGATAAGCGCGCTAACGCCAGGCTGTGACGCCCTGAGCCAGGTGACTTCATATTAAGCAGCAATTTGGACGATGACTAGGCACTAATTAGTGTTTTTCCCAAAGTGCCCTGAATCGCTGGAAACGTAGCTGCAGAAAGAGAAACCGCGCGGTCTTGCTTGTTTATTAAACATGAGTCTCATTTAACAACTCCTTAAACGACCAATCCTATGATGGAAGTAGGAAAAGAAGAATAAGAAGAAAGAAAAAGAAGAAAAAAGGTACAGAAAAGCAAAATCGTTATTTGAAGAATTAGAAAAAGAAAGACGTACAACACAAAGCGCAAAAACAGACAGTACTGATATCGCGCTAAAAGCACACAAAGCCCAAGATGCAATAAGCAAATACACGCACAAAGCATCTCGAGTAGCAGAAGAAAAGTTCAAAGTAGATAGCGCTAAATTCGCGCTTAGAACAGACAAAGTTTCAAAACCACATACAAAAGCTGCAAGTTACTGTTCGCTAACTGCACGTTACAGTTCGCTAACTGCACGTTACTGCTCGCTGACTGCACGTTACTGCTCGCTGACTGCACGTATCGCATCTGTTTGCAAAACAAGAGTGCTTGGAGGCGCTCACGCATGAATATATTTATGTTGACAGGTCCTGAGTTTTTGAAAGTGGCAATTTTGCTGCAAATCGCAGCATACCCTGCAGCTCTGCTTGTGCGAAATCTCATTGAGTCGCAGAACCAGAAAGCGCGAATTGGCGATGACATCGTGGCAGATTCTCACACTGCGGCTTACCTTAACGGTGGCGTAGAGCATCTATTCATCACGATGCTCAAGGTGATGGAGAAGAAACAAATTGTAGAAATAAACAGCTACGACAAGACTGTGAAATTAGCCACTTCAGCCAACCCACCCCAAAACGATTATGAAAGCAGAATATTCTACGCCATTGGTCCAGAAACAAAACAAATCCAAACAGTGTTCCAACTGCTGAAATTCGAGTTAGAAAAATCACAATCATTCCTGGTAAAAGCAGGTCTGGTCCCCAGTGATTTCCAAAAAGATGTCGCACAAATTCTAGCTATTTTCGTGTACTGTGCGCCAATCTTCACCCTTGAGCTACCTCGACTGTTTTCAGGCATAGCCAATCACAAACCAATACTGTTTTTGCTCTTTTTAATCATAACTGCATTCATCGGGCTCTACTCTCTGAAAAGAGACCGATTTGCCAGAACCAGATATGGTGACACTGTATTGAAAACATGGCGAGCGCAGAATAAGTCTCTCAAAGATAATTTCAAATCCTTTGGCTCAAGCCTACGCCTGAAAGACGTGGAACTTGCACTTGCGCTTTTTGCCCCAGTTTCAATTGAGCTACTGAAACCACAACCAGTATTCAGCAATGCATTCAACAACGACGTTAGCGACTATGCCTACGGCTGCGGAGCAGGAGAAGGCGGAGCAAGTTGTGGAGGAAGCTGTGGTGGAGGCTGTGGCGGTGGCTGCGGTGGTTAAACGAAATGGACATTCAAACACCCAATTCCAACGAGACAATTACTGCAGATTCCAACGAGACAATTATGAACACCAGAACTTTGACTTCTAAGATTCGAAATTGGTTCAGCACAGTTGAAGAGAAGCTCCACATTCAAAAGCAGTTTTTAAAGTCTGTGCCGAACGAAATGAACTTCAGTCCTTACCCAGAGTCGGCTGAAGTTGAGTTGGGCATCGGCTGGCGAGCCGGTTTGGCACTAGCAATTTCAAGGCGAAGTGACCTGAGCTTTGTAGAGATAGTAGCCGAAAATTATCTAAAGCGAGATCTTCCCGAATCGCTCATCGAGCTGAAAGAGAAAGGTGTTTCAGTGATGACACACTGCATCTCACTTGCTCCATGCGGGTATGAACGTCCCAACAAAGAACAGATAAAGAGAATAAATAAACTAGCAAAATCCTTAAACTCAGAATTTGTCAGCGACCACATCTCTTTTGTTCGCGCTAACCACGAGTACTCCGGGCACTTGCTTCCAGTTAAACGCAGCAGAGAATCGCTCAAGGTCACGATAGAGAACGTCAAATACATCAAGCAGTTTCTAGACACTAATTTTGCCTTAGAGAACATAGCGACAATTTGCGATTGGGAAAATAGCGAGATTAACGAAGCTGACTTCTATGCTGAAGTGTTAGAACAGACCGACAGCTTTATGATTCTCGACGTCTCAAATCTTCTGGCTAATTCAATAAACCATGGAATTGACCCGGCGGAATACTTGAAACGACTTCCACTCGATAGACTGGCGTACGTTCATATAGCCGGCGGTACAATGAAAGGAAAGTTCTACCATGACACGCATGCTCATCCGGTGCAGGACGAAGTCTTGAATCTGCTAAAGGTTCTCCATACTCTCACACCAGCACGCAGAGTAATGCTTGAACGCGATGATAAGTTTCCAGACGAAGCTGAGTTGAATCACGAACTCGACCAGATTATTGCAAACAGCAAGCTTGCTGACGGAAAACTCAGCGACGGTCACCTCAGCAACAACCACGGCTACCTCGCCAACACCGACGGCTACCTCAGCAACGCCAACACCCACGGTTATATCACTGACGTTCACCTCACATTAAAGCCAGAGTCCTCAAATTCGAAAGAAGCTGAGTCAAGCACAGAAACCGGGCTACGAAGCGAGAGAAGCAAAATGAAAAACGAGCAGGCATTGCTGTTGAACTTCTTACTTGCAAAAGCAGACAGCCTGCCAGAAGGAGTTGACTACGACAAAGCAGTTGAAGCCTCCGCCGCCCTCATAAGAAAGAGAAAACGATTGGAATTAAAATGACGCATGTTGGATAATATGCCAGACAGACTTGTCTGATATTTATCCAGCATCGGAGACAAAATGCCAGATTCTTCCAGGCGGAATTTTCTCAAACTTTTGGGAGCAGCAGCGACCCTTGGACTTCAGGGAACTTTCAACAACTCAGAACATGCCATCGCTTCAGAAGAGCGGAATTACAAAGTGCTACCCTGGGCTGGCGACGACTTTACTCTTGGCCATCGCCTGAGAGATGGTGAAGCTCCCAAATTTCCAGATAAGGCAGAACGAAAAGTAGACTTTGTGATTGTTGGTGGTGGCATGGCAGGGCTTTGTTCTGCTCACTTTCTCAAAGGCGAAAACTTTTTGCTTCTTGAACAATATGCGCAAACTGGCGGAACGTCCAGCGGTGGATCCTACAACGGCATAGACTATTCGATGGGAGCAGTTTGCACTGGGTCTCATGACGGTGAGATTGGCAAACTGTTTGAAGAACTCTCACTCAAACCTGCCCTCATTCCTCCAGACCAGATAGCCTGGCACTATGACAATAAATGGGTGAAAGGGAACTCTGGTGCCGATAAATTCTATTCGGAATTAAACCGCTTTGCCAAAGAAAGCAACGACTTGTCCCAAAAGTTACAGAGCCCCAACAGCGCAGATCGTGACGCTCTCTCTCAAAAATTGGCTAGCTCGACTTTCGATACTCTTCTGAAAGGTTACGATGCTGGCTTTGTGAAACTTGTATCCAACATTTGCCGCTCGTTTTACTGTGGCGGTCCCGATTACATTGCAGCAGCGGCTGGACTCGGGTTGATGCGCATACTCACTACGGACAGCTACGTATGTGATGGCGGCAACTCAGGCATCGCGCGGGCTTTGAAGCGAAGCCTCGACGCCAGCAGCCCCGATCGATATCAAACCTCTGCTTTTGTCTGGCTCGTCGAACCAACAGAGAAAGGCGCATCAGTTGTCTTCAGCGACAAAAATGGCGAAATGCATCGAGTCAATTGCAAACACGCTGTTGTAGCTGCACCGCCCTTTGTCACCGCACGCATAGCTCCGAAGCTTTCTCAAGCGTACAGAGAAAAGCTGCAAAGCCAGGAGTATGCTGCCTTTTTAGTCGCGAACTTTTGCATGAAGAAGAAAGTGTTTCAAAATCCCTACCAGAGTTTTGCCGATGAGCCGTACCCATATGGACAGATGGTGATGGCAGAGGCACCTTACCAGGCGACGGGTAGATACAAACCCGAAATGGGCTCTGTCCTTACTGTCTACCATCCTTACGAGCACGGACCGATGGGACGAGCTCAGCTATTGGCTGAGGATGACCGCGAGAAACTCGCAGACTCATTAATCCAACAGCTAAACACAATGATTGAGGGGTTTCAGGGAAGTCTTGATCAAGTCGTTTTGACACGATGGGGACATGCTTTCAGTGTTCCAAGCACGACTTCCAGGTCAATTCGCTCTCAAATTCAAGGCATGGACCCCGAATGGATGAGCTTTGCACACAGCAGTTCTCGAGGACAATCATTTGAAGGGGCTGTAGCCTCTGCTAGATATGCGGCCGACCGCTGCCTCAAGGTAAAATCAAAAGTCTAAGCTGGGAGGGATTGTCCACATTATTAGACTGAACAAAGTCAACGGCTTGATAGCTCAGGGAATACAAAATCATGAAGAAAATGAAGCCAAGAGATAGAAAGGAAGCCAAGTTTGATTGAAGTGAATAAGATTCGGGGAATAAATCCTAAAAGCAGACCAGATGAGGTTCAGAGAGAATGAGTTTGGATGGTGAAAAACCTGATGGCACAAAGGGTGAAGCGATCGATGCCAGGTCAAAGAATGCCGAACCCCAGAAATCTGGTTCTGAGAAGTGCCACAAAGATTTAGAAGCTAAACAGTTAGATGAAGCAAAAGGTGTGTCGAAACGAGATCCTATGAGTGCATCAGAAGAAAAACCCGGAACAGATAAGGCGTCGAAGAAAGGCGCCAAAAAAGAGTCAGTAGTGTCAACTTATTCCGACGAAACGGACGATTACGAACCAGGACAGGAAGCTCCGGCACCTGTGACAAACAGTTTTGAGGAATCTTCTGAAGACGAGTTTTACTTCACTGATGACGAAGAGTCGGAAGACGACCCAAGTCATTTTGTTGAGAACGTTTCCAAAGGTTTGTCCTCAGACGACCCAGTCAGACTTTACTTGAGAGAAATCGGGCGCATTCCACTCTTAACTGCGCAACAAGAAATCGAGCTTGCACGACTGATCGAACAAGGCGGAGCGCAAGCGGCGATTGCCAAAAGAAAACTGGCTCAGTCAAATCTTCGACTCGTTGTTTCGATCGCCAAGAAATACACCGGTCGCGGCATGCTATTCCTCGATTTGATTCAAGAAGGCAACCTCGGTTTGATTAAAGCAACCGGAAAGTTTGACCACAGCAGAGGTTACAAGTTCAGCACCTATGCAACCTGGTGGATAAGACAAGCCATCACCAGAGCGATCGCCGACCAGGCAAGAACAATTCGTATTCCTGTTCATATGATTGATACAATCAATAAGCTCAAGAAAACCACTCGCAATCTTCAACAAGCCAAAGGCAGAAAACCGACGGACGAAGAAATTGCTGAAGCGATGGATATGAGTCTCACAAAATTGCGTGAGCTTATAAAGGTATCGCAAGAGCCAATTTCACTGGAAACTCCTATTGGTAAGGAAGAAGACGGTAAGCTGGGCGACTTTATCGAAGACGAACAAGCTGAAACACCGGCGACCTCAGTAACCAAGGAATTCTTGCGGGAAGACATCATCGAAGTTATGGCGGGACTATCAGCTCGCGAAAGAGACGTGTTGCGCTTGCGATTCGGTCTCGATGACGGACGCCAGCGTACACTGGAAGAAGTTGGACAACTATTTGCTGTAACGCGTGAGCGAATTCGTCAAATCGAAGCAAAAGCGCTGAGAAAGCTCAGGCATCCAAACCGCAGCAGAAGACTTCGCGAATATATAGATTAGCAGCTCGAATCAGCCTCCGCCAATCGAATTTGATTAGCCAAGCGAATTGGTTAAGTCAGTCAAATTTGCCTTGGGCTTGTAGACTATTTGATCTCGACAGATGCCTGATCATATTCAAATGACATATTGCTGCCCATGAACAGAGTCCTGAGCAAGTTGCGATAGAATCCATAGAGTGGAACTCTTTCAGAGACATCGTCTCTCATCTTGTCTCGGAAACTTTTAAACGAACTGTGGGAAGGTCCAGACATGTGGTCGAGTTCGAGGTAGTAATTGCTCAGCGGTTGAACTTGCAATTCGAACAAGCGATCACACCACTTAACGACACTCTTTATTGCTTTCCAGCCCGTTTTCTTCATGGCATTGGGATTGCAGGTGAGATAATCTTTTGTCTCTATGAATTGGAGCAACTTCTCACCGAAGTCAGGGTTTCCTTCAGCTGCGTGCTCAACAGGAACAGTAGTTGTGAGATCTTTGAGCATCTCATGGACTTTCCAACACGTGCGTTCGTCCTCACAAACAATCTTGATTCCAAAAATGTCCTTCACATATTTGCTGTACTGACGTAAGTGCTTGTCTTTGCTCACCAATTTATCAAGCTGAAACAACTCATCCGCGACTTTGTTCCAAAGCTCTTCCTCAGCCTTGACACGGCTGGTTAGCCGATTAACTTTCCACTGCGTCTCAGCTTTAGGAATGTACTCGACAAAGTTTGCCGACAAATTTAGTGGCAGCCAAGCACGGTCTTTTTGATAGCGAAAGTTATCTAGCAAGTGATTACCGAGATCAATATCTAGCACGGAGAGCAACGTTTCCTGTGTGATTCTCTCCCTGATTAAGAACGGACGATCACCTTCCGGCAAAATGCCGATTACGTTGCTGTGCAGGTCAAATTCCCCATCCAGCAAATGAGTGGCAAGAAGGTGCGCAAGAGTATGCATGTGTCGCTCGCCATCAAGGATGTTCTGCCTGAACGACTCTCTAACGCGCCAGATAAAGTCACGATTTAGTTGAATTTTGATGTGCCCGTTCGGATTGTCCTCAAGTTCTTTTTTCTTTTCAGCCAGATAAGAAATAAATGTATGCAGGACAGGCGCATCCATAGCCATTTCCAGCGGTGAGTTAATAGAGTTGTTCACTGAAAGAAATACCCTCACCGTAGAGCTACCGAACTAACAGTGATTATAAGCATTAAAACGAAAATAAGAAATAGCTTCCAACTGATAGCAAAGAATGCACCAAAACATATCGGAGGGCTTCCTAGTTAGTGCCAGGCACCAAGTGTTTCGCTTGAGAGTATAAAAACGAATATGCCGGCTGGAGTCCGGCTCTCCCAGGTGATCCGTGAAAGCCAAAAAGGGGAGAGGACAGGCAGAGGTGAGTTGCCTGTCCTACGAATTGCAACGAGAGTTTCGGGGGGTCTCGCAGCAAATAAAAAACGGATATTTAATTGAATACGCTCAAGGAGTTAGGAAGTCTCGACCCGTGCCAAGCTCAATCTGCTATTCGTCAGCCCTTGAATCAGCAGACCGAGCTTAGCTGAGGAACCGTCAGCCCTTGGCTCCCCACTAGGTCGCGAACCATCTGGTTTAGCGGCGATGATGCCCGCCAAAAACTCTTCCCATGATGCCCATGCCGATGCCAATTCCTGCACCAGTCACGATACCATCAACAATACGTTCACCGGGGCTTGGTCTCTGCGGCTCAACAATCACCACATCTGGTGCTGGTAAAGATTGCGGTGGCGGTACTGGATAGCGATTGTCCCGTCCGTAGTTAGCAGGCATAATTTGCCATTGCTCTTGCCCATTCGGTCCATGATAAATATTCAGGTCAGCGCCAACGCCCTTCTGGTCCATTCGGCTAACCATATTGATAAACTCGTGTTGACCCCGTGGGTCATTTTGCAATTGCCATAGGTCCTGTCGCATTAGTTCTTGCGCACCGCGCACATCATTTTGATCAAGCTCACGAGCCACATTTCGTGCCGCTTCTCTCCACGACGGATCCTGATGTAAGTCACTCATCCCAATTACCTCCAAACCCTTAACCCAATCAAGCGATTTCGTTCACCCCATGAACAGATTCTAAGCTGTCAAGATTGGCAAAATCCCGGCAGAAATTTGGCAAAAATTTGGCAGGGTACGTGTTTTTCCCAAAAGCGCTCGACTACATTCCGAGCACTTGCTTCAAAAACGCTTGCTGATCACGAATCTCCCAGCTACTACGGTGACTTACATGACCACTCTTGCGCTCGATTCGCAATACTAAGATTGACTCTGCTGGTACATGCTGCCTGAGTTCAGCCAGGTATTTCATTGTGTGCCAGGGCGGCACACGGTCATCTCCTTCACTAGCGCACAATAAGAGAGCTGGAAATCTTGAGACCTTTCGAAGATTATGTATGGGCGAGTAAGAGAATATGGTCTGGAACTCTTTCTTCTTCGCGACGCTGCCATAATCACACTCCCAAGCCCAGCCTATAGTGTGATTTTGAAATTTGAGCATATCGTAAAGCCCATTACTTGCGATTGCAGCGGCAAAGCACTCAGGGGCTTGATTTAGCAAAACGGCCACAGTCAGCCCGCCATTGCTGCCGCCTTTTACCGCTAGTTTAGCGGGACTTGCAAGCTTGTTATCGATCAAATATTTTGCGCACGCAATTGCATCATCGAATGTATTCTGTTTCTTGAGCTTCTTAGCAGATTCATGCCAATGCTCGCCAAGCTCACCGCCGCCTCTAAGATAAGGCTGAGCCCAGACGCCTCCCATTTCGGTCCAACTCAAAATTTCGTAATTGCAATATGGTAAGCATGGCACATTAAAGCCACCATACACCATCATCAGAACAGGTGTGTCGGGTCCAAGTTTCACCTTTTTTCTGTGGACAAGCCACATAGGAACGATAGAGCCATCCTTACTCTTCACGTTCACAACTTCACTGACCAGGTCGCGGCAAGGCTGTCCCGTCGGTGCGAAATAAAGGCGTGTCTTTCTCGATTTCAAATTGTGCAAAAAAATGCTGCTAGCATTGCTGAAACTATTGATACTAAAAAATAGGTTGCTGTCGTCATAGCTGCAACTAAGATTATCAACTATCCCTTCAGCCGGCAGAGGAACAGTCACTGCGGCACCACCATCAAGTGGATAGCTCACAATTTCAGATTTGGTGCTTCTGTCAACAAGATAGTTGACCATAATTCTATCCATTAAAAGATAAGTTTCACTGATTACCTTTTCGCATTCAGGAATCACAGTTTCCACTTTCGCGGGCTTGCCACCATCATCTAATGTAAGCGAAAAAACCTTTCCATTAGGCGCCGCATCGTTGGTCTCGAAATACAACTTGTTGCGCCGCCACCCCATGTAAACGCAGTCTCGTGCTTTCCCTGCGAAGAGTGGTATCAGCTGCGCTTTCGGTGCCTTCAGAATATAAAAGCGTCCCTTTGTCTCGCCTTTTCGCTTCTCTTGGATAAGCATGAATTTGCCGTCCATAAGGAAATTCAAATTCACTCGGTCTACTTCTTCATCCTTCGGAGCATAAATCAAATGCTCTTTTGAATCTTTCGGATGCAAGGGTTTGTAGTATATTCGAACACTTTTCTCGACGACTTTCAAATGGTCTTCGACATTCTCAGGTTTTCCCTGTTTCCAGTAAACAAGTCCTTTTCCATCGGGATGAAACATAATGCCACCATGACGAATGTCCAATTTCAAATGCGGAATTTGGCGTCCAGTGACAGTCGACTTTACGTACCATTCCTCCCAATCAGAGCCATGTTTCGAGATGCCATAAGCGATGTACTTACCATCTTTTCTATAACGCTCGGAGTTGATGAAATAATCGGGGGGACAAACTTCCTGTCCCGAAAGAATTATTTTCCCTTTTCTGTTAACGTTTTGAGCACACCTCACAATCCTATGGCGAGTTGATGGATCTGTCATGCGGAAATAATAGTTCTTTCCCACGCGGAATGGAATTCGGTTTGGCTGCTGCCTGTCCTTGCGAAAGTATTCTTCCGGCAGCTTGAAATCGAGCAGCGCCAATTGAAGAAAGTTCTGCCCGGCAAGATATTCTTTTTTGATGTAAGACTGCGTCACTTTCGAGAAAAGGTCTTCCAGAAACGGAAACTTATCGATGACATCGACACCATGAAGCTTCCGTTTCTCAGCCTCGCCTTCTGGCGCCTGTGCAGCTAATTTCTTCTGGGCAGAGAAGAACGCTCGTCGCAAACATGATGAGAACTTCTGATAGTATTCCGACTTAATCGATTCAAGTAGCTCGCGTTGAGCCGAGGTCTTCAGATAATATGGAAGCGAGTGTATCTGATCGATTAAATAATTCATCGTGTCAGCAAACACTGGCTCGTTTTCACTGAGATGCTCAAAAGAGTTTCGCAAATAACGCAGCGCCAACGAGTACTTTTCACTTCGCATGGCGCAAGCACAAGCACCCGCAAACATTGTCGCTGCCCGATTCTCTTTTTCCAACCCGTCCGCAATTGTTTTGCGGGCACCTTGAGCATAAAGCCGCATGGCTAGTTCGTAATCTTCAGCAGACATGGCATCATCAGCGGGCTGACGATAAACCATATATCTGGCAAATTCAGCCTCACGAGCCTCTTGCTCTGCGCTCTTCTCTTCGGGATTCTTTGAGGATTGCGTTGTCACAGAGCAGCCTTTCAGTGCATCAAATCGCTTCTGACAAAAATAGCACATTCGCATCCCGCTGCAGCACCGTAAAAGCAACAGGTGAAACTAAACGGCATCAGTACATTACAACAATGGACAGCGAGGTTTAGACTTGCCCTTCTTGGCAGCTTACACCGAGTAGACTAGCAACTCGTACAGCAATGCCCGCAAAACAGGCAAAACGAGACAACACATGACAACAGAAAAGCATTACGATGACAAGCTCAAACTAACTCTTCCAAATGGTCGAATTCAGGAAAAGGTTCTGCACCTGCTCGAACAGATTGGAATCGGCTTTTCTCAGACGGGCAGGTCTTACAGACCCGTTTGCAACGACTCTTTCATAGTCACAAAAATGCTTCGAGCGAAGAACATTCCCGGATTGGTTGCTCTCGGGCGGCATGATTGCGGCTTCGCTGGTCGCGATTGGATTTACGAACAAAATGCAGACGTTGTCGAATTGCTAGACCTTGGTTTTGACCCTGTACGTATCGTTGCCGCGATGCCGGAAGAACTCGTTAGCGCAGGAAAGGAAGCCTTCAACGGCAGAAAAATCATTGTAGCTTCCGAATATCAACGAATTTCAAATGACTACATCAAGAGTCAAAACCTTGATGCAGTCTTTGTTCACGCCTATGGTGCCACAGAGGCTCTGCCGCCAGAGGATGCTGACATTATCATTGACAACACATCAAGCGGTGCAACCCTGCGTCAAAATCGACTTGAAATAGTGGCAGAGTTGATGCGCTCTTCAACGCGATTCATCTGTAATAAAGCCGCTCTGGACAATCCCGAAAAGCGCGAAAAGCTTGAAGAAATGACCATGCTAATGAAGAGTACTTTGCAAGCACGACAAAAAGTACTTCTGGAAATGAATGTGCCGGCAAATGTCTTCGACAAAATCGTTGGCGACCTGCCATGCATGAAAGCACCCACAGTTTCCAAACTACACAACAGTGACGGCTATGCAGTAAAAGTTGCAGTGAGCACAAAAGAGGTTCCAGACCTCATTCCCAAATTAGTCAAGCTAGGCGCCACTGATATTTTGGAATACAAGCTTGAGAAAATTGTGACCTGAGTTGGGTGCGAAAGATGGTGGCAAAAGTCGATTTAGTTGACGTGGGTGGAGGAAACATTGGCAGTGTTCGCCGCTGCCTTGAAATGCTGGAACTGGATTTCAGCATGGCTGACCTCGAAAATCCACCACGCGGTGACAAGCCGGTCTTGCTGCCTGGAGTAGGGGCGTTTGGACCTGTGATGCAGCATCTCAAAGCAAGCTCATTTGATGCCAGAGTGAGAGACCTCGTAAAAGCAGGTACTCCCTACCTGGGCATTTGTGTGGGAATGCAAATACTCTTTGACTCAAGTGAAGAAGCCGAAGGAGTGCCAGGTCTCGGGCTGATACCAGGCACGGTGCGTAAATTCCAGGAAGGCAAAGTGCCTCAAATTGGCTGGAACCAGATAGAACGAAAAAATGGCAATGAAGGCTTTCCCGAATCAGGCTTTGTATACTTTGTAAATTCATACTACCCAGCACCCAGAGACGCTGATTCCATTCTGTATAGCTCTAACTATCATGTAGAGTTCTGCGCAGCAGTGAAGACAGGCAACATAACGGCATTTCAGTTTCACCCAGAAAAAAGCAGCAGTTTTGGCAAAACACTCTTAAGAACGTGGGTGCAAAATGTCGCTAAATAATCTATGCCGAAGAATCATTCCTTGCCTCGACGTAGCCAATGGACGCACAGTCAAAGGGGTCAACTTCACGAACTTGCGTGATATGGGTGACCCTGTCGAACTTGCTCAACGATATGAAGAAGATGGAGCAGATGAATTGATGTTTCTGGACATCACAGCCTCTCACGAAGAGCGAAAGACAATATACACTCTTGTGGAGAAGGTGGCTCACAAACTTTCAATTCCCTTCACCGTAGGCGGTGGCATCTCTCAGCTCTCCGACGTGAAGACACTTCTCAACTGTGGTGCCGACAAGGTTTCGGTTAATTCGTCAGCAGTAAAGCGTCCAGAACTCGTCACAGAAATAGCAGAAGCTTGCGGTTCACAATGTTGCGTGCTTGCAATAGACGCGCGCAAACGAGCAAGCAAGCAAGCCAGGTGCGAGGCTAATGAAGATGCGAAGACTCCATCGAGCAAGCTTGGCGAAATAACCTCAACGACTGACGCAAGCCAGACAGAAGCAGATTCCTTTCAAGAAATTGTCTGGGATGTGCTCATTCAAGGTGGCAGACTTAACACAAACAAAGATGCTTTTGTATGGGCGCAGGAATGCGTCAAGCGCGGAGCGGGCGAGATACTTTTGACCTCGTGGGACAGAGATGGTACAGAGAAGGGCTTTGATATTGAAATGGTGCGAAAATTTGCGTCTGAATTATCAGTGCCTGTCATTGCATCTGGTGGCGCCCAGGGTCCAGATAGTTTCATCGAAGTTTTCGAAGATGCATTTGCTGATGCAGCTTTAGCAGCGACAATCTTTCATGATGGTCGCTGGACTCCAAACAAATTGAAGGAACAAATTAAAGCCAGACACATACCGGTGAGAATATGCTGATACCAAGTATAGACATCCAAAATGGACGAGCAGTTCAGTTAAAGCAAGGCAAGGAATTCGTCTTGCAGAGCGAGCGAGACCCCGTAGAATTAGCGGCAGAATTCAGTAGATATGGCGAAATTGCTGTTATTGACCTGGATGCAGCGTTAGGCAAGGGAAGCAACCTCGAGCTTATCAAAAGAATCTGCCGGGTTGCTGATGCGCGTGTTGGAGGTGGCATAAGAACCCACGAAACAGCAAGAGCGATTCTGAGAGCTGGGGCCAGGCAAGTTATCATCGGAACTGCAGCCACGCCCGAATTTCTCAGCAAACTTCCACGGACTTCAGTTATGGTTGCTCTAGACCAGAAGAAAGGCGAAGTCTATGATAAAGGATGGGTCAACCCAACCGGTGAAACACTCATAGAAAGAGCCGAAAGACTAGCTCCATTTTGTTCTGGCTTTCTCAGCACCTTCATAGAAGACGAAGGTGGCATGGGAGGAATGAACATCGATGCAGTTAAAGAACTGATTGAAAAGATTAAGGCACCACTCACCGTAGCCGGTGGCATCGCTAAAACAGAAGAGATAGTTGAGATTTCAAAGCTAGGCATTGATGTTCAGGTGGGAATGGCTCTTTACACCGGAAAAATCGACCTGGCAGAGTCAGTAATCGGCGCTATCAAATTTGCAGGCGACGGTCTCTGCCCCACGATTGTCCAAGATAAAGCCGGACAGGTATTGATGCTTGCCTATAGCAACGCTGAGTCACTCAAACGAGCCTTAACAGAGGGCAAAGGCATCTACTACAGCCGCTCAAGAAAGGAAATCTGGGAGAAAGGTTTGACTTCAGGTTCCACGCAAAAGCTCATATCATGCCGTGTTGATTGTGACAGAGATTCAATCTTGTTCACAGTTGAGCAAACCGATGCCGCCTGCCATAACGGTACCTATAGCTGCTTCGGCAGAGCTGGCGCGAACCGAAATTTCACCTTGCACGAACTTTATGAAACACTACAGAATCGCAAGAAGCATGCATTGCCGAACTCTTATTCTGCCAAACTGTTTGCAGACCGAAAGGAATTACTTGCAAAAATTGCTGAGGAGTCAGAAGAGGTCTTAAACTACACATCACAAGACAACCTCCGCTGGGAAATCGCAGACCTTATTTTTATGATGTCAGTTTTGGCGGTAGATGAAGGCATCGAATGGAAGGAAATCGAAGCAGAACTGGGAGGCAGACGTCGCTAATGCAGAGTCGTTCAGTTTTCGAAGGCATAGGACAGGAAGAGAATCACGCTGGCATAGCTAAGCGAGTGGCTCAAATAACTGTTTCCGCGATAAAACAAATGCCCATTCTGGCAGCGCAAGTTGGTGGTTGCGTCACGCTGGGGCAGGGTATTCCATCATTCAACACTCCAGAATTTATACGTCAGGCTGTCATTGAAGAGCTTTCTCGGGAAGACAGCCTGATAGGCAAATACTCAATGCAACCTGGTATGCCGCAACTGAAGCAGGCAATTGCAGCCGACTTGAAACGGACAAAGAATGTTGATGTTGACCCAGACGACAATATATTCATCTCTTGTGGTGGTATGGAAGCTCTCGCAGCTGGCATCAGCACCATCATAGAGAGAGGTGATGAAGTCATTCTTCCTACGCCTACCTACGCGTCACATATTGAGCAGATTTTGTTTGCTGAAGGCACCCCCATCTTTGTTCCATTGAGAGAAGACGACGGCTGGAAACTAGATGTTGAGGGTTTCAAGAAAGCCATTAACAAGAAAACGAAAGCAATAGTTTTATGCAACCCTGTCAATCCAACAGGCACAGTTTTTGCAAAAGAGGATCTTCTGGCAATTGCAAAACTAGCATTAGAACACAACTTGTTCATAGTCACCGACGAAGCATACGATTTCCTTATCTATGATGAGACAGAATACTTCAGCTTGATGTCAATGCCGGAACTCAAGGAAAACATTATTGCAGCTTGCAGTTTTTCAAAGCGCTATTGCATGACAGGCTGGCGAGTAGGCTTCATGTATACAAGCAAACGCATTCTCCAACAAGTATTGAAGGTTCACGACACATTTGCCATTTGCGCTCCTACAATTTCACAGTTTGCAGCTCTTGCCGCACTGAAAGCTACAAATGGTAAAGACGGCGAAGGTGATAAGAGCATCCAGAAACTCTGCGATGCGCTCAAGCAGCGACGCGACCTTGTTTGCGAAAGGCTCGACAGATTGAGCAATATTTTTAGTTACAACCAACCACAGGGTGGTTACTACGTTTTTCCGAAAATAAATTCTGGAGCAGCATCGATAGACTATGCAGTCAGATTACTCAAGGAAGGCAAGGTAATCACAGTGCCAGGTGCTGCCTTTGGTCCCACCGGAGAACAACATATTCGACTTTCTTTCGGAGCAGCAGAGGACGAACTCATGGAAGCTTGCAATCGACTTGAAAAATTCGCCCTTAAGAACTAGAGGTTATGAACATGATCAAAATATACGAACTGGATAAAAGCTCTGCAGCTGAAATGGAAAAGGTGATGCAGCGCGCAAACCAGGACATAGATAATGTAAAACCAAAAGTCGAGGAGATCATACAAGAAGTGCGTGTGCACGGTGACGAAGCACTGGTTCGCTTCACCAGAGAATGGGACGACACTGAATATGAACAGTCAAAGTTGGTTGTTAGTAAAGCAGACATCGATGAGGCTTACGCGAACACAGACAAACAAATAATCGAAAAAATCAAGGAACAAATTTCGTTAGCTCGGCGCTTTCATGAACTCCAAAAAGAGCAAGTTCCAAACTGGGAAAAGCAACTGGAAGATGGTATTACAGTTGGTGAGAAGTGGACAGCGATAGAATCTGCCGGACTCTATGTACCAGGCGGAAAAAACCCGTTTCCTACAGTGCAACAAATTCTGGCAATCGCAGCCAAAACAGCCGGGTGCAAACGCATAGTCTCTTGCATTTCACCAAGGGGCAAAGGGTACGAGGTTCTCATCGCAGCAAATGAGTGTGGTGTCAGTGAAATCTATCGGGTAGGTGGAGCGCAAGCAATTGCAGCTATGGCCTACGGCACGAAGACGATAGCACCGGTGCAGATCATTGCTGGACCAGGCAGCCCATACGTCACCGCCGCCAAGATTCTTTGTCAGAGCAAGGTAGGCATCGATATGCCAGCGGGTCCTAGTGAAGCTATCATTTTGGCCGATGGCAGCACCACAAGCGAGCTTGACCTTGCTACTAAGGCAAAATATTGCGCAGCCGACATTCTCGCTAGAGCCGAACACGGACCAGACTCTGCCGGTGTTCTAGTTACGGAATCAATGGAGTTGGCAAAGCTGACACAAGCTGAAGTAGAGAAGCAGTATCAGCAACTTAGCCGTCAGAAGTATATTGAGACTGCCCTGGCAAACTACAGCGCAATCGTAGTCACAAAATCTGTAGACAAGTCCATCGATTTCACAAACGAGTATGCGCCTGAACATCTTGAAATACTCACGGAAAAACCGGAAGCTACGCTAGAAAAAATAGAGAATGCCGGCTCGGCGTTTTTAGGCTACTACAATCCGGTCGCGACCGGTGATTATGCCACCGGCATTAACCACGTACTTCCCAGCAGCGGCTGGGCAAGGCAAACATCAGCAGTCGGAGTCTGGACTTTCATGAAGCGAGTTCAGTACTCGACATTGACGAAGAAAGGACTTGAGCGCCTGCGCCCGATTGTGCAGACAATCGCTACCGTAGAAGGTCTTGATGCACACAAGCGCAGCGTTGACATTCGCTTCGACAAAACAGGCGTCTAGGCTCCGCAAATCTATCAACCATCATTGAGGGAACAATGCAACTTCTAGAGATTCAGAAATTGCAGTTTAGTGAGAAACAGCGAGCGGAACTGGAACTACTCAGGTTTTTACAAGAAAACGAAGACACCGAAATAACGAAGGTCGAGTTGACTCCAAGACCGGAGTCCCTCAACTCCATAAATGGATTTATAACATACTCAAATAATGAAAGAGTATTCTTCAAGACTCACGTTGAAGAAAACGAGCAAGTCTCGGAGTACTACAATGCAAAATCACTGGCAGAAGCGGGATATCCAGTAGTTTCGGCTAAACAAATTCAACATAGACCCGGAAAACAAATTGCGCTTTATGAAATTCTGACCTACCCTACGCTCTTCGACAAGCTGAAAGAGTCAGAGGACATCATCCTCAAGAATTCACAGGGCAACGAATCGGGCGCTGGCTCTAATTCCAATTCTCATCCGAGTTCAGAAAATAACAAGAGCAATAAGACAGAAACATATCTCGATGGACAAATTGAACTTGAGAAACAGGTATTTTCAATTTACGAGAAATCGCTCGAACTTACAGCGCAATCTAAACAGTCCAGCGCTCCGATAAACCAGCTCTTCGCACATCGCCTCCGAGCAGATGGGCGACTGGGGCTGTTTTACAAAAGCAAAGCCATCACGCTCAAAGAAAGAAGCATTAACTTTGAACAGCTTGCTGACTGCACCTGGACAATCAATGGAGTGAGCTACGAAGATACTCTTGCAAAAATAATCGAACGCAGCGTCCAGCTTCTCACTCCCGAAAATGCGCCAGAAGAGATGACTGCCACTGTTGTGGGACACGGAGATGCTCATAATGGCAATATATTCCTGGTCGGACAAAACCACGAGTTGAAGATGTTTGACCCAGCCTTCGCCGGTCGACACAATGCACTCCTTGACTTAACGAAGCCACTGTTTCACAACATATTTGCTAGATGGATGTACTTCCCCGAGCAGGTAGCTGGTGAAATCACTCTCAACGCAGAGATCGAAAACAAGCGTATAACCATAGAGCACGATTTCTGCCCTAGTTCTCTGAGGCTGCAACACCTTTCTGCAAAGAAAGCACACTTATTGCAACCGACGATTGGACTGCTTAAGAGCAAAAATTTGCTTCCTGCAAATTGGAAGGAATATTTACACTGCTCTTTATTTTGTTGTCCCTTCCTCACTGTAAATTTGTTTGCTGATTACGTGCCAAATGGAACACTCGCAGAACGCTACCCGCAATCAATAAAATGGCTGGGTCTAGCCCTCGCGATCGCTCTCGGTTCCATCAAGCACACTGGACAAAATAAATTCACAGAGATAGTATCCGATATCTTTACCGAGCCAAACTAAGCGAGCAAAAATAAGAATGACCGACTTTGAGCACATATTCTTGTTTGACGTAGATGGTGTCATTGTTTCGCCACTGGCGTACAAAGTCGGCATAAACAGCAGCTTGAAGTTTCTCTGTAAGCTTGCCGGAATTCAAAATTCTGAGGAACTCATTTTGAGTGATGAAGAAATTGCCCACATGGAATCAACGGGCATTCACGATGTGTGGGACATAACAAACATCGCATTTGCAGCAATTTTGAAAAACTGCGCAGAGCAGTTGAATACAGTATCAATAGAATCGACAGAAATAGAGCTGACTGCTGAACAAGCGCTTTCCAAGCTAATTTCGCTGACGCCTTGTGCTCCCCGCCCCGACTATATCAGCCTGGCAGAATACTATCGAAACCACGGTGAAAGCAGTCATCCACCAGACCTCCTCTCAGAAATCTTGATTGAGGGACTCTCGGGTAATAGGAACCAGGCGTTTTTTTCTGCGCTAATAAATGGTTTCATGAGCGACACGCGCTCGCCATACAACAGCTTTGGAACGAGAATTTTCCAAAACATTATTCTAGGAAGCGACTTCACTTCGACTTACGGATTGGGCAGTTCATATGAAGGTCCATCATTGTTGAAAACAATTGATGAGGTTTTGATGACAAGCTCAAGCAGCGAGAAACTCAAAGCACTCAGCCTGGACAAACGAATTCGAGTTGCAATTTACACTGCAAGACCCAGTCATCCTCCGCCCGACATAGACAACACAGTGGGATATTCTCCTGAAGCCGAAATAGCAGCTCAAGCAGCGAAGCTTGACATTTTCCCACTAGTAGGAATGGGAAGCATGGAATGGTTAGCAGCTCAGCACGATGAGAAATCAGAAGCGCTAACTAAACCGAATTTGACCCATTCACTTTCTGCGTTTCTTGCTGCTCTGCTCAACACGGGAGACAGCAGAACTTTGAATTTAGCCTATCGCGCAACCCGAAGCGGAGACGCTCAGGAATTGCGCGATCTCAGCGGCTCAAAGCGGTTCAGAATCTATGTTTTTGAAGACACGATTTCAGGAATCAAACCTATGGTAAGGCTTCCTGAATTATTGAAAGCAGCGAATATGGAAGTTGATGTTGTAGCGTTCGGTATTGCCAGAGACGAAAATAAACAGAACGCACTTCGACCATTATGCAGGGGGATTTTCCCAGACGTTAATGATGCTCTGGATTATGCGGTTCAACTGATATCATCCGAGAAATGATTGGCGCAAACTCAAGGGCAAAAGACCGGGAATCATTTTTGATGTAGAATTCTCACAGATAAAAGGCGGAATAAAAGATGCTCAGCCCGACGGAGAAAAATCAAACAACTGCTATTGCGCTGAAAACTGTACTTTTCGCCCTACTTGCAGCACTCTTTATCTACATCGCCATTGAGTTGAAGGTGCTGATTATTTGCCTCATTTTTGCTTTGACCATCGCGTCAGCAATGTCTCCCGTGGCCGAGTGGGGACAAGCACGAAAAGTTCCGCGCATTGCTACGGTGCTCTGCATGTATCTGATTACAATGGGGATCTACATTTTTCTAGCAATATCAGCCGTACCCACAATTAGAGAGGAAGCAGGTCAATTGTATGACAATCTTCCAACCTATTTAGACAAAGCAGCAGTTTTGGTTGAGAACGCGAAAGCACTCCCATCGGGAAACAGTAAGCTGACAACGACTGGTTCGGAACCGGAAAAATCACCAGACTCGAAGACCGAAAGCACAGGCAAAGACGCATCTGTCAAAGAAGCATCTGACAAAGAAGCCGCGAGTAAAGAAGCATCTGGCAACGAAGACGCGAGTAAAGAAAGCGCGGCTGAAGAAAGTCAAACTTCCAGCCCCAAATCTGCTTCTGATGAACCTGGTAAAAGTTCAGGCAAGTCCGCAAAATCAAGCCTGGTTGATAGCGATGAACTTACTGGCTCAGACAGAAACGAGGAAGGTTCCAACAAAGTAATACATAGCAAAACAGAAACAGTAAGCAAAATTCAAGCAACATCTACTGCTGCAAGTCATCTCGTCAAAAACTTTTCAGTGAAGAGCGACACTCTGCAAGACTTCGTAAGCAAAATGCTGTCCAAAACAATAGACCTGACGGCTGGCGTTCTTGGTTTGCTGGGAAATGTGGTGCTCACGCTGTTCCTTGCAGCATACTTTGTTGTGGAAGCCGAATCGCTTTGGCCGAAAATACTCCGATGGCTGCCCGAACCCAAACGCTCTAGATGGGCACAGCTGATACGTCCTCTGGAGAATCGACTGGGAGGATACGTGCGTGGACAGTTGCTCGTATCACTCTGCGTCGCTGCGTTTCTTTTCATCGGCTTTTCCATTCTGCGATTAAAATACGCTTTGATTCTAGGAATTATGGCAGGGCTGCTTAATCTTGTTCCATTCGTAGGTTCTCTTCTTGCAACCGGCAGCGCTATTCTCGTTGCCTTGAATCAAGACACTGGGGGTGGACCGGTGTTGGCGGGGCTCGTCTTTTTACTGTATGGAATTGAGCAATGGGTGGAGAGCAGTTTCATCGTTCCCCAACTGCTCGGCAAGAGTGTTGACCTGCATCCACTGATCGTTTTATTTTCCATCTTGATCGGCGCTACTTTGCTTGGTGTAGCCGGTGCACTAATAGCAATTCCCATTACATCAGTAGGTCTGCTATTATGCGAAGAGTTTTATCTCAAACCTATGGAGACAAAAGAAGCAACAGATCGAATTGAGAATTCAGAAATGAATCAGTAAATGTAGAAATTTGCTTAGAGGAAAAAATGTTTATTGAAGACGAACTGAGTGAACAAGACCAGCTTGCTCTCATGTTCAGAGCGATTGAGAGCGTCAGAAACGGAATCGTCATCACCGACCCCACGAAGCCAGACAACCCGATTATTTATACGAATAAGGCTTTCAGTGATATCACGGGTTATTCCGCCGATGAAATCCTCGGACAGAATTGCCGCTTCTTGCAACGGGAAGACCGCGACCAGGAAGCAATCAGAGAAATAAAAAGGGCACTCAAAGAAGAAGTTGCTGTCACCGTCATTCTCAAAAACTACAAGAAAGACGGAGAGCGATTTTATAATGAGCTCACGATATCGCCAGTTCATTCAAAGCAAGGTAGGCTGCTCGCTTTCGTGGGTGTTCAAAACGACATCACAAAGCGCATCGAAGCAGAGCAGAGGATTTCCGATTTTTACTCAATCGTTTCACACGAGCTAAGAAGTCCGATTGCCAAAATTAAAAGCTCGCTATCCGTAATAAGCGACGGAGAAGCTGGCACCATAAATGATACCGCCATGAAATTCATCGACATCTCCAACCGAGCGGCGGAGAGCCTCTGGAAGTTGATTGAAAACATTTTGGACTTCAAGAAACTCGAATCAGGCAAGTTTCGACTATTGAAACAACGCGTTTCTCTTGCGGAGCTAATAGAAAACGCTGTAACTGACTTCAAACCCGTGGCAGAGCAAGCTGGCATCGAGCTTAGTTTCGAAAGCGTCGGGTACCCATTTGTCTATGCGGATACCCAGCGAATTCTCCAGGTCACCGAGAACCTACTGTCTAACGCTGTCAAATTCTCACCTCCAAATTCAGTGGTCAGAGTGTCCGTTTCCAGAATGAATGGCAGAGGGCGGGTGAACATCAGCGACAATGGACCAGGAATTTCGGCCTACGACCAGACCAAATTATTTGAAAAGTTTCAACAACTTGACTCACCAGACCGCCGAATGAGAGGTGGTAGTGGGTTGGGATTGTCCATTTGCAAGGAAATAGTCGAAGCCCACGATGGAGCAATCGGAGTGGACAGCAAGCCGGGAAGCGGCGCAGCCTTCTGGTTTGAGCTGCCTGGGTGATGTTCACACTCTGTTCACCCAAGGAAGGGTACATTACTAGAGAAGAACAGCGGCGATAGAGTACACCTCAGTGGCAAAAATACTTTTAGTTGACGACGACAGCGATATGACAGAGGTTATAACGCACACTCTGCAGATCAAGGGTTTCACCGTGCAATCAGCTCAGGGTGGTCGCGAAGCCCTGGAACTCCTGCGGGTTAACAGTTATGACGTGATCATCCTCGACTGGATGATGCCGGGAGTGAGCGGCGTCGACGTTTGCGAGCGATTGCGCTCTGCTGGCAACAAGACCCCAATTCTTATGTTGACCTGCCGAACATCTGCTGACGACAAAGAGACCGGCCTCGACGCAGGTGCAGACGACTATCTGACCAAGCCATTTGAGAACAAGGAACTGGCCGCTCGCATTCGCGCTCTACTGCGCAGACCGCCAGATTTCGTCGGCACTGTCTTGACTGCCGGTCACCTGGCTTTGGACCCAGTGACTCGCAAACTGAGCCGTGACGGGCTGGAGATTCACGCTCGTCCAATGGTTATTAATTTGCTGGAATTCTTCATGCGCCATCCCAACCAGTTCTTCTCCGCTGAGGCGCTACTTCAACGGGTTTGGCACGACGACTCACTAGCATCATTGGACACTGTGAGATCTCACATCAAGCTGCTTCGCCGATCTGTCGACTTGCCTGACCGCAAGTCAGTGATCAAAACCGAACGCAACAAAGGTTACCGCCTGGACCTTGAGCAAGCGATGCAGGCTGCAGAGGGACAATCTGCAGAAGGTCCAGCAGGACTGGCACTCTCAACCTGAACTGTTCTTGAAGGCACAGATCCTCATCAGCTCTCAGATACCCCAATCAGCTCTTAGATACCGCAATCAGCTCTTAGATACCGCAATCATCTCTTAGATCCTCATCATCTCTTAGATCCTCATCAGCTCAGGGATCCTCAAGCTACCAGACCGGCAGCATGGCTTTAGCTTCTGAACCTCTCGCTATACACGAACGAGTTAACGCCCAATGTGCTCATTGAAGCCACTACGGGCGTTATTGATTAGTATCGGGTCCGTTAAATGACGGATGCCTGCTTGGTGAGCAAGAGGTAAGATGAAAATTGGCTTCCCGCTATCGAACCGCGACTAATCGGTTCCGATTGAATTTGTCTTCCAGATGTTTTACGAAACTCTGTTTCGGAGAGGTTTTCGCATGGCTAAATATACGCAGTCGCGTTCGTTCAGAACGCCGAGTTTCCTTTGGAAACAAACAAGCGGCACACTTGTTCTTTCAGTTTTGATTGGTTCAAACAGCCAGATTGTAGCAATGGCTACTGAATCACAAAGTGGAACCAACTCAGACAAAATCGCGGTTACTTCATCGCCGGGCACCGTATTTGATGCATCTATAAACACGAATGAAAACTCAGGTGCGGAGGATTCTACAGAGGAAGGATCAGACGCATGGTCTACCTCAAGTAGTGACGCAGGTCTCAACAAATCAGCTGCCAATTCAAGCTGTTCCAATGAATCTCAATCGGATGCAAATCTAAAAGAATCCCAAGAAACTCAAGCTACTCCGAGCACAGGCGAATCACCAAACTCGCAAACAAATGCAAACCCAAGCGGATCGACAAACTCACCAACAAGTTCAAACCCAAGCGGATCACCAAACTCTCAAACAAGTACAAGCCAACCAAAAGATCCCATTCGAATAGATAATGATTTTTCGAAAGAACCAGAAAGAGAAGACTACTATAAAGAAGCTGGTAATTTCTTGATTAAGCCTGACACGATGTTCAATGCAGTCGCGGGTCAGGGTCAGAGATTCATCATGCAAAATGACCCAAGTGCATTTGTGCTTCCAGACAGTGGATGCAGATTTTATAAACGTCGGGATCAGTTGGTGATGCACAAAGGAAAAATGATTTTGATTGCAGGTTCAAGAAGCAATTTGGAACTACGTACTGATTTTGGTGAAATAGATGTGCCGCAGAAATCGGCTGCAATAGTAGAGTACAGAGATGATGGAATCATGCGCGTTTATGGCATTCAAGGAAAAGCTGCAGTACTGACTTTTCGAATAGCATATAGACCCTACACTTACGCTGCGGACAAAGGCGATGAAATTTGCGTCAGCAAAAATGAAACCGAAAAATCACGCATAATTCCGAAAGATGGAATCGAACGCGAAGAAGACCTGAACATAATGCCCTTGTATGGTGCAACGCTCTATAAGAGCCATCTTGACCTAAGGGAACTTGTCGAAGGAGAGCAACTCTTAGACTCTAACGGATCAGACGACCCGCTCGGGCGCAGAATCGTTAGCATTAAGCAGCAGGCTAAACCATTAAAGAGAAAGAAAGGATCAAACGAAAGCAACGATATCAACTCGCAACTTGCATTTGCTAGAAAACGGCATGATTTGCCACTCTAAATAAGACTTGCAACATGGAAGGTTTAAGTTTAGCTATACATTTTGAGTGCAAATAGGCACTTGGTTGCATAATAGTGCGACCAGGGGGAATTGCTATGACACCTATCAGGAAACTCGCGCATTCATCATTGTTCTCGGCGATAACAATTTCGCTTTTCGCACAGCTTGCGATGCCTGTGTGCCATGCGAAGAATGCCACAAGTCAAGACAAGAAGCCGACTTCTATCGCTGCAAACAAAATGACTAAGAAGGAGAATGAAAAAATGGCAGAGATTTACAATTTCCAGGCAAAAGCATTGGATGGTAAAGATATTAAGATCAGTGATTACAAAGGCGACGTGATGTTGATAGTAAACACTGCTAGCAAATGTGGTTACACTCCTCAGTTCCAGGGGCTTGAAGATCTCCATAAGAAGTATGCAGCCAAAGGGTTGAAAGTATTGGGATTTCCTTGCAATCAATTTGGCGCACAAGAGCCAGGCAACGCTGAAGAGATTGGCTCTTTTTGCCAGAGAAATTACGGTGTCGACTTTCAAATGTTCGAAAAAATTGATGTTAACGGAGATCATGCGCATCCTTTGTTCCGCTATTTAACCGGAGCTGAGAAAGGTGCAGCTCAGCCCATCAAGTGGAACTTCACAAAATTCCTTGTTGACCGTCACGGTAATGTTGTTCAACGCTTCGAGTCTGCAGTAAAACCCGAAGACATGGCTAAAGACATCGAAAAGCAACTCTAATTTAGATATACCAGCTTCACAAGGGCATCCACACATCGATTTGAGTGGGTGCCTTTTTATTTGTCGTTTACCTCAGAATTTCGCCATTCGTGCCCCAAAAACCAGCAAACGCGACTTCCCTTGACAGCCGGATGCGATCTGTCGTAGAGTGCAATTAGGCTCCCTGCAGGGTTTCTTTATGGTTGATAAAACAACACGCGAACAAGCGCTAGAAATTCTGGCTAATCCGAATTCAAAAGAAAAGGAATGGGCTGGCGCGCTTGCAATCTTGGGCGGAAAGGTTACAAGACCTAATCGCAGATTTGGATTTAAGTTGAAGCGATTTTGCACCAGAGTGATTGGTGTTCTCTTAATTCAGAACGCTGTATTCTATGTTTTTTCATTGCTCACCGGTTTACCATGGTCATTTCAAGTATTCCAAAACCTGATTATGTGGTCATTTTTTGAAGTTGCATTTGGTGGCTTCACTGCGCTAGCAGGTCTTACATTTGCCACTCACATTCCAGACCTGTTCACAATGTCACCGCTCTATCACCTTACGTGGATAGTGGTGCTGGTTAATTTGCTGATCTATCGAGCATACAACTTCATGCCATACGCACTGGTGCCGTTGAAACACATCAAAACCTCAGCCAAAAGAATTTCGCAGAGGACCTGAGCAGATTACTCTTACCAATGCAAGCTTGAGCCAACCACGCTACGCCTAATTAGAGTTGCGAATTAGTATTCACATTCTTCAAGCGCTCTTCCACCTGTGCGCGGCGCTTGTCAGTGCTAGCGCACAACGAAAGAAACTTCTTGTACTCGTTGAGAGCCTGAGTGTCACCAGATTTCTCCAGTGCTTGCCCAAGAAGAAAATGCGCATCTGGATTTGCATCATTTTTAGCCAGAACAGCTTGATATTCTCTGACTGCTGATTGATTATCGCCAGTCAGTGAATACAATGCGCCTAGTTTGAGGTGAGCGCTTTCCATGCCAGGGTCGAGGTGAACCGCCTCTTTTGCGTGCTTCAAGGCTTCTTCGTTTCTACCTTCCATGCTCAAAACAAACGCCATTCTATCTTGAACTACTGCATTGTCCGCGTACAAAATCAGCGCCTGATCCAAAAGCCTTAGCGCCGATTCTTTATCGCCCACAGCAAGATTCTTATCCGCAAGAGCAACCAGAATCACTCTATCTTTCGGATTGATAGAGTAAGCTTTCTCTAGAATCTTTTTGCACTCTTCCTTTTGCCCTAGCTTATCTAGAACTCTTGCATAGTTAGTCAAATAGAGGGAATCATCAGGACGAATCGCGATAGCCTTTCGCAACTCCGCTTCAGCTTCTGACCACTTTCCTTGCATGGCGAGAACAACTGCAAAATCAGCTCTCGCGTCGCTAAGCGACGGGTCAGCCTTTATCGCCTCCTGGTATTCGAGAGTAGCTTTGTTCAAATCAGAGTTGATTACAGCCTTATTCGCATTGAAGTAATGCGCTTCCGCGCCAAGGAAGTTTTGTGATTCCTCCGGGATACCAGATGTGGTATCAACAGGTTGGCAGCCCAAGACGAGGTCATTACCATTCCAGTCAGATTTCATCACGGGAGTTTGCTTTCTTCCATTGAAAATTTTATTTACCGAGTCGAATTCAGTTCGTTGCTTGGCTTTCAAGAACGCCTCTTCCAATGGCAAAAGCCCATCCTTTTCACTAAGCGCGCTTGTCAGATTATCAGTAAAAATTGTTTGCCAACTCAGCTGATCAGACTGACTGGAACTCAAAACCATTAAACCCTTGCCCACAGTAACTTGTTCAAGATCAACATTAAAGTTAGGAAGTTTTTTTCCAGGTGCAGTACTCAAATCAACAGCCCCACTATAGGCCGATTCAACAATCAACACAATTCGATCTGACTTCAAATTTGTGCGAATTGTTCGCATCAAGTCTTGCACTGATAAGCAAGTACCATAGATATTATCTAGCGCGCAATTGTAAGAACACAAATAGCTATTACCATCTGTTGTTGGAAAAGAACGAGTGGCAATATACACAACAACAAGATCGTCCGGACCGACAAGCCGCCCGAACCATGAGTTCCCAAATGAATTAGCAATATTTTGCTCAGTTGCTTTTTCATCGGTTAGAACGCGAACATGGTCAGCACGAAAGCGCCCACCTTTTGGGCTGGTTAAGTAGTCCAAAAATTTATTAGCAGCTTTGTCGTAGGGTTGAGTTGTGTTCAAACGACGGTCAAGAAAATTATTGCATCCAACAACCAATGCCCATTTTTGACGAACGGGTCTATTCACTGGCTTAGTGCCGAGATTCAGGTCTTGTATCTTCGTAAAATCTACTTTGTTTGACTCGGCAGCATTTGCAGCAAGAATAGAATTCAACTGAAGAATTGAAAAACCGAGCAGCAAGAGCGAGTACATTATGATGCTTTTCAAAACACATATTTTTCGGACGCGTTTTGGAGACGGTTCACGCTTCTTCTCAAGCAGACTGGAAAAATCAATATTTGGAGGATGCTTGAACTTATCCATCTTCGCGAGCCTAGCTAGCGCAATTTCTGCTTTCATTGTATAAGCGCTAATTAGTTTGCTATATCGATTCATGGGTTATGTTCCAAATCAAAATCGACAGCTATCACAGATTCTTTATTGTCCTTCTGAGCTATTTTGACCATGCTCGAATTCATGGATGCTAATGCGGCATCAGACTCCGCTCCAGAACCAGGCATAATGAGCGGATTAGGGTCATCCCAACTCATTTGCATTCTAGTTGGGCATAGGTCTTTAGCACCAGATCGATCTGCCGAGACGATGACTGCCTGCTTGTTGTTTAGGTATTTGTTAGTGTCAGGGTCAAGAGCAGATTTCGAGAAAACCAAGCCAACCCTTTCTGTGCCGGCATGATTGTCGAACTTCAACCAGGTGGCGCTGGGAAGAGCATAATCTTTGTTTGCTTGCACCGCATTATTTCTGCCAGTTCTTGCCTCAGGGAATAAGACAGCATGCGCTCCGCTCGAACCCTGTTTCATCAAAATGTACGCATACCCGTCCGAATTAGCAATGACATGTATTCTGATTTCATCACCAGATTTAAAACTAGTCTTGTTATTGCACCGATATCTTTTCCCATCGCGCATGAGTTCAATCCAGTAGGACAGTGATGGCAAATTGGCACCACCATGAACACTAGTCAGAACATCGGAAGGTGTATTTAAGCCATGCTTGTTTGCCAGATTTGGCGATGATGCAAGTAATTCATCTTTACTTGGAACGGAAGGCTTCGGTGGTATCACGGGCTCTTCCGAACTGACGTGCTGATCAGGCAATGGAGCCAGATGCTTATCAATCCAATTGCAAACGAAATTCAAATCGTCATTGCTAAAACTTCCATACTCGAAGATCAAATGCTCGGTTGATTTGCTAGCAGCAAACGTTCTATCTGGCGTGGCTAGATGGTCCCACACGTTGAAACTGCCACCAGGACGCACCAACTTATCATGAGCACCCTGCAAAATCAGCACAGGCATAGAAGTCAGCTTTGCCGCGACAGCATTGTTTCTGTTCATGAAATTTTGAAATAAAATCAATTCCTCAGGCGAAAACTTACTTCTTGAGGCAGGGTCATCTTCCCACCGTTTGCGCAATTGCTCATCATGCGTGGCGTGCTCAACAACATGCTTGCCAACGTTGAATCTACCGTTAAAGCCACCTGCGAGAACATGAAGACCAACCTTCAAGTCTTGTCCTACACCACTCCACCTATCGCCAGACGGAACAGACGATATCAATCCACTAACGAGATCTGGAAATTCAGCAGCAGCGTGCAAGGCTACGGCTCCGCCCATCGATTCGCCCAAAATGTAAATCGGGGTGCCCGGGTATTTGGCTTTGATGTTCAGCAGGGTTGAATGAATATCAGCTAGTGTTTGTGCCAAATCAAGCTTCTCATCACCCTTAAGGTACCAGTCACCAAATCCGCGAACGTCGATGGCATAGGTCGGAATTCCCTTTGCGGCCATCACTTTGCCGAATTCATCAAAGGCACCTTTGTGCAACCCCAAACCGTGAATACACAAAATGGCAACCTTAGGTCCGCTGATTTTCTCTCCCCAGCACAGCGTAGGTGGCGATTGAGATATCGTAAGCGCCGAATTCGACGGAGTACTTGCGGCTTGCAAGCCTGGCGAAAGAAACCCGAAACTCATGGCGCACAACACGACTGAAGCACAGACCATTCTTACTTTCAAAGCTCTTTGCCACCCGAACGTTCCATCAATCGCTCTTTTGTTCATATCTAATCTCTGATAACCGTCGCTCGGCTAAATTCTGAACTTTATTCGTAGAAACTTCTGTGGATTAAAAACGCATTCTTAGCAATAATATCAGCTATCTATTAAATCAGTTGGAATTCAACCTGGAACCTACTACTTATCTCCTGAGAAATTTAGGAATGCTTGAAAAAAATCGTTCATCAATTTTGGCTCTGGCTGCGGCGCTTGCTCTATCGCAAGGGTTCTGCAATGGCGTAGCTCATTCTGCTCATTCTGCTGACTCTGCGAAACCTGGCAAAGCCAAGGTTTCCCCACAAACCTCTGGCGCTAAAGACCTTTTTTATCGGCAAGTGGCGAATCAGAGCCAGGCATTGAATACAGGCATTCAATACTGGATTGAACTGAAAAGAAACGGAAAAATATCAAAAGTAAGCAACAAGTTCCAGTTCAAGTCAGGCGACAGCATCAAGTTCCACGTGACATCCAACACCGACGCCTTTGCCTACATCATGCTCAGGGAAGGTAGTCAGGGAGAGCGTTCCGTGCTTTTTCCCGACCCTACCTATCATGACAATAATCGCTTGAAAGCAAGTGTCGATTACTCTTTGCCTCAAGACGGGTTCCTGACTTTTGACCAAAATCCTGGAACAGAAAACCTTGTTTTGCTGGTCTCACGCGGGACAATCGATGCCGACAAATACCTGAACGACAAAACGAAAAAGCACGTTGTGATAGCTGCTGCAAGGGACGGAGCAAAAGATTTGATTCCCGGTTCAGTAGTTCTTGCTTATTCGGACACAGACACGAACACGAGTGGGTTAGCGCTCGCACCGGGTACAGTGCAAGTAGCAAACAATTCAAAGAAGCTAAACAACACGACTGGCAATCAGATCGCTGGTAGTAGTCAGGACAAAACACAAAACAGTGACGAAAAAATAAGTGACACGAATGCAGTCACAACATTCGTGCAAAAAGACCCAACACAAGTTCTCGCCATAGACCTGGCGCTAGTTCATCAGCCGTAAGTCAGAGGAGGATGCGAATACGACCAAAACGGTCGGTTCCAACAAGATGCTCATGTTAAATCATCCAGCAAGATTGCTCTTTTGCAGATTGGCGAGTTATTTCTTAGCTTCCTCCGTTCTACTGTCTTCAGCTGCTTATGCGGCAGGCGGCGCTTCGGGAGCGAAAGTGGTTCCAAGAGTGCAGAGTTCTGCTCCAATCGGCGATAAATGGGCAGTAGTAATAGGAATCAGCAAGTTCGCAGACCCGCAGGTTCCTACTCTCAAATACTCCGCCAAAGACGCCGAAGACTTTTACAACTATTTAGTCGGCGACGGTAAATTCCAGAAAGATCACGTCAAACTTCTGGTGAACAATGATGCCACCAAAGTAAACATCATGGATACACTTGGCGACTCATTTTTGCCTCACGCTGCAAATCCTAACGACCTCGTAGTCATCTATCTTTCTACACATGGTTCTCCCGCTGGGGCAGACATTAGAGGTGTCAATTATGTGGTTGCATATGACACACAATTGCGCAAACTTTTTGCCACCGGCTTGGAAATGAGACAGCTCTTGCGCATCATCAAAGAGAGAGTTCATACCAATCGAATTTTGCTGGTACTCGACACCTGTTATAGTGGCGCCGGCGGTGAATCTCATAAGGGCATAAGCAGAACGAATGTGGATGCTTCTAGCCTTTCACAGGGCATCGGAAGCCTGGTCATAAGCTCTAGCAGCCCAGACCAACGCTCATGGGAATCAGACGTTATTAAGAATAGCTATTTCACAAGATATTTTATTGACTCGCTTAAAGCCCCCGGAGCCACCGTCGATAAAGCTTTCAATAGTATGAAAGCAAAGGTTCAACAAGACGTACTCAAAGATAAAGGGGAGGTCCAGACCCCTGTAATGTCAGGCAGCTTTATGGGACCCCAACTTGTTCTTTCGACCCCCCCAGGCGAAACGCATACAGCACCAGTTACGGTGCCACTCAGCACAGACACAGCATCATCGTCAGGCAAAAGTGCCGGAGTTTACGACCTGGCAACTTATGGCGAGAAAATGCGCAATGCTCGCCAACTCATTGAAAACAACAAGCTCTTTGATGCTACTCACGAACTGGAAACAGCAATAAAATCAAACCCTGATTCGGTAGAAGCTCGGCTTGTCATAGCTGATGTCTACGACACACAGGGACGCTTTAACGAGGCATACGAGAACGCAAAACGAGCGGTGATGAACGACGAGGAATCATCTCAAGGGCGAGAAAAGTTAGCGCGCGCATACTTGCGAATGAACAACATCGATGAAGCTATGAGACAAGCTCAGAAAGCAGTAACACTTGACCCAGAGAACTCTATGGGCTATTGCCTTATGGCATCAATTAACGAGAAATATCTAAATCGGGCAGACCAGGCTGAACAACTGTATAAGAAGGCGTTAGAACTAAACAGCCTCAACAGCAAAGCGTACATGGGACTGGCGAACCTGCTTCTCAAGCAAGGCAAGAGCGATCTTGCAGAGGGTTTCATAAGAAAGGCAATCGATGCCGATGCCGATGATGCAGAAGCACGCCTGGCTCTTGCGCGGATTCTCAACACTCGCAATGATAAGAAGAATGGCGAGGCTGAAGTCAAAAAAGCTATTAGCACTGACCCAAATAATCCGGTACTTCATGCCGAATTGGGAATTACGCTGTCACACAACAGAGAAAGGGCAGCAGACGCTGAAAACGAGTTTCACAAAGCACTTGAGTTAGGACCAAATGTTGGTTTTTGCCACTTTGCTTACGCCAGATTTCTCAACGACGAACAGAACCGGGGTGACGAAGCAGAAAAAGAATTCAAACAGGCAATCAAGCTCGATCCTGGGCTGGATGAAGCGCGTGTTCAATACGCCAACCTGCTGATTTCAAGGCGAGGAGTTTACGACGAAGCATTTGAACAATACAAGAAAGCCTTCTCGTCAAATCCGAAAAACGCTCTTGCACTAGTGGGAATGGCTCGCATATATGCCGAACTCTATAAGGACTTTCCCGAAGCGGAAAACGAATTCAAAAAAGCAATCAATCTAGACCCCCAATTGGCTTTAGCACAAAATTTGCTAGGTCAACTTTATCAGTACAACATGGGGCGCCACGTAGAGGCTAAACAGGCTTATGAAAAGGCTATTCAAATCGACCCTAATTACGCAAGCCCACACTTTAACCTGGCAATGTTGATGTTAGATCGCATCAAGGAAAACAACAAACCAGAGGCGGTGCTAGATCAATTGAAGAAAGCAAGCGCGGCTGATCCAACTAATTCGACCTACCATACCAAAGCCGGATATGTGCTGCAGAACTTCTTCAAGAAATATCCTGAAGCGCAAGCTGAATACAACAAAGCAATCGAACTGCGAGTTGCTGATTCCGAAGCTCATCTGCGACTGGGGTTGCTATTAATCGAGAAATTGTCTCAACGAAAAGCTGGTGAAAGAGAACTTCAAACAGCACACGAGCAAAATCCTGACAATGCCGATATCAAAACAGCCTTTGAGCGATTCTGCAGATAGTTCATTGGCGGCTTGAGCAATTCCAAGGCTTTTTGATCCGTGGTTTACTGCTCCACAGGTATATTGCTCCGCGGCTTGAGATATCCCTAGACTTGGACGCCCCCGCGGCTTGAGTTTCGGGATATCTCGCTTCGTTTGCTCCGCAGGATGACAGCCTTCCCTGTGGTAAAGGAATTTACCGACAAAATAGCAAACAAGCGACTTTTCAAGAGAGTATGCTTATTGAATTGTATTTTGAGGCCTGGTCATGAAAGAATTTTCGCCCCTGCAAGCGCCATTTTTCACGTTTTTTTCCAAACCATTTTATCGAGACCTTCAGCTGAACGGGAAGGGAATGGGATTCGTCTATTTGCTTTTGATCTTGCTTTTTTGCTGGACGCTAGAGTCGGTAAAAGTTTTCACCATGGCTCAAGCTGCATCTAATGACAAAACTCTCGCTCAATTTGTCAATCAAATTCCCGAGATGACCTTGCTTAATGGAAAATTGAGCATCGACAAACAATCACCCTACACCTTGAACGATCCTCAAAACGGCAAGCCAATAGCAATGTTTGACACAAGCGGTCAAGTAACCGACCTTGCTCATGCAAACGGCGCCACCTTTCTATTGACCCAAGACAATCTCATAGTGGCAGAACGTGATGGCACAGAAAAGACAATGCCATGGTCACAGATGAACACAGACTTCAACGTCAACAGCGCTAAGATAAATGACTTTATTTCCAAACTACCTCTTTTCTCTGGAATCATTTTCTGGGCTTGTGGGTTGTTCGTGTGGATAGCACATATTCTTCAAGCGCTTATATTTGGTGCTTTTGCATTACTTATGGATTCTCGCAAACTCGGATACAAAAACATGGTTCGGTTGGCAGCTTTTGCAATGACACCATCAATAGTGCTTTCATTGCTACAGTTCCTCATCGGAAAAGATATTCCAGCATTCGGTCTTCTGAGCCTCGCTATTACGATGGGATACATCTACTTTGGCACTCAAGCGGCGAAAGGCGATGACCCTCCGATGGTCTAGACCGGGGCTTTTATAGTTCATTCATTAGCCCTCAACAGTCCCAGAAAGAATTCGATTAAGCAAAGAGCAGAGTTTTCCACTCTGCTCTTGAAGTTTTTTCAGTACTTACGCCTCTAACGGCGATGTTGTTGCTCTGGTCGTTGCATTTGCTGCTGATGAGGATTAGGCATCGGAAGACGTTGAACAGGTGGGCGCTCATGATGTTGCTGAGGAACCTGCTGTGGAGTGGGCGGTCTGTGCCATTCCTGACGCTGCTGCCAGTTGTTCTGACCTGGTCTGGGTTGGTGCTGTTGTTGCCACTGCTCGCGTTGTTGCTGCCAGTTATTCTGTCCTTGTCTAGGTTGGTGCTGCTGTTGCCATTGCTCGCGTTGTTGCTGCCAATTGTTCTGTCCATGACGGTTCTGATGCTGTTGCTGCCACTGTTCGCGTTGTTGTTGCTGCCAGTTATGTTGCGGACGGTTCTGATGCTGTTGCTGCCATTGATTGCGCTGTTGCATTTCAGCCCATTGTTGGCGTTGCTGCCATTGTTGTCGCTGTTGCATCTCATACTGCCATTCACGTTGCTGTTGAGAGTATTGTTGATTGCGCCAACGCTGGTTCCAGTTGTCGCCATAGCCCTGGTCCCAACTGTTGTTGCTGCGATACCAGTCATTGTCGCGACCGTATCTGCGACCATAATCGTCATAGCGACCATAGCCATTATCATCGTATCCGCGGCCCCACTGCTGGTAGCCACCATGTCGATTGTGGCGATTGAACAGCCCGCCAAAAACACCATTGAGCACAGCACCCAAAATATTGCCCCCGGCCATCTGCCCGAAGCCATCAAATGAACCATAACCGCGTCCATACGGGTCTCGTCCATGGCGCCCGTAGCCATAGCCATAGTCATCGCCATAGTAGGAACTGTAGCGAGGCTGACACCGTCCCCCGCCGAACACTCCGCCTAGAATATTTGAAACCATCGATAGACCGAACTGAGCGGCCATCTCTCCGGAACGATCATGATGCCGATAACTGCTTCTCTGATGACAATCATCATTTCGCTGAGGTCTGTAGCACTCACTGTGGCACTGGCTGTAGCCATCCTCAACGCGATCTGTGTTACCCCTATGATGTCTGTTTACTGAATCCATGCGCCGACCGTCTCCTTCGCCAGAGCCCCGATACTTATATCCTGACGATGAATTAATTCAACTGTGATATTGTCCCGTGGTCAATGGGAATGTCCCCATGCAAAACGGCAAAAAGTCTCTCCAGGCAAGCCGGAGCAGCCTTCTTGACATTCTCTGGTGTGGTTAAGTAAATTTCCCAAAAGAATTGCTCTACGGGATTATACAGGCGCTTAATGTTGCAAAGAGGATCGGCAAACTGTGAATCCTCACCGTGCTCACTGCACTTAAATGCACTCATCTCACTTTTGTATAAAGTCATTCATGTCAAAATCATCACCTTCACCATCAAGCAAAGCACTCATATTCGTTTTCCATGCAGTTGGAAAACGAGTATCTAAAGCAGCCTGCCCTATGATCTGCAAAAGTAATGGATCAAATGGAACCACCGTCACCATCGATTTTTCCCAAACTATTTCATTATCGTCAAAATGGTAGGGATAACCTTTCTTAGCCCTCTTCAATATAGTATCGAACTCTGCCTGTTCATTTACAGTCAAGGCTGATGACCTCACCGCCCGTGCTAGGGCCAAACCGGCAGCGATCACGCTTGAAGAGTTGGATGGATAAACACTATCAAGGTGCCACTGAGCAGACTTCAACTTACCTCGAAATCGGTGAGCTCCTGGCACCACGCTATCAATTTTTTTCCAGTTATTGCAGAAACATAATTCAAGTTCAACATCGTCTTTCAATTTTTTCAGAGACGGAAACAATTTTTGAATTTCACTGATGTAGGCTGAGGTTGGAAGGTCGTTACCAAATAGGATACCAATTTGTCCAGCAGAGAATGCAACCTGCACAATCCTTTGCTCTATGTCTTCTGCCCAATCCAACAATTCAAGATTTCCTAAACCACTCATTCTTATTTCCATCATTGAATTTGGATGCGTCAAATGCGCAAAGTAAACCACATCTAGAATTTCATCCAGATCAAGTATCAAGCCGCCATCAAGCTCTTTAGGCTCATTTGAACTGAGCAACTCGAATACGTTCCGTGGATATACAATAGGACCGACATTGCATTTCGGCTCCTTCTTTATTAAATTCAAAGCCTCAATGCCTATTGGACAATTGACAGGAATACGAGCACCAGTCATCTCAGGAAACCATCCCGAATCAGGATCGATAGCATCTTTGCTAGACAGTTCAGAAGCCGGTTGCAAATGCAACAAGAAGTCAATCATCTCTGGAATCTGTTCCGAATCTATGAATGGATTGTTCGTAAATTCGGTAGGGTTAGATGGATCGATCTCGCATCCTGATACGCACAAGTTTTGTAACCACAATGGAATAGACTGATTGTTTCTTGTGCGTCGAAACCAGGGCAGCAGTGGCTCATGTTTGTCATAGCCTCCAGCAATTTCATCAAGACAAGCGAATCCATTAATTCCTGGAACATACATGTATAGCGTTGCGTTGTATTTGCCTGGAGGCAATTTCAAAATCTGCAAATATTCATCTGCTTCTTCGGCATCGTCACTATCGCCATATAAATGTTCTGCACCAGCACCAATGCATAACTCACCTTTATCAAGATCAAGGCAGCTTTCGATTTTTCCGACCCACTCGGTGGATTCAAGTGCAGACATCTCATCTCCGACTACCAGGCGAAGATTGAAACTATCGTCTTGTATTAAAGCGACGGGAATCAAGAGCCCTTTCTTGACAGAAGTCTTCCATCGAGCAGATGTATCATCAATCTCCTTACCTAAAAGTTTGGCACTGCATATGGTGAATCCGGTAGCCTCATTGTAGAAGTGAAAATCCTGCCGAAAAGGCAGCGGTAATACTTTGTCTTTCTTCTCAATAACCGGTCCTTTTAGTAGCGCTTTGGCTTCTTCATCAGATACCTTAAAGCCTTCCTCTGCCTTCGATACTAATAGTGCTGTTCGCTGCTTCGATGCCTCAGCCTCAGTGCTGTAGCGAAGATAGCCCGTCAACCGTTCATCTCCATCGCCCCAGTCTTTCACTGATAAGACATTCGCATATTGCTTGATTTCAAAATAGAGTTTTCGTCTGCCACTCTTTTTTTCCAGCAAAGCCATGAGCAACTCACCCCCGACCTACACGACACGACACGACACGACACATCCACACACACACCGGCACCCACACCAACCCACTCACGCACCTGCACAAAGGACTGAAGCTGTCTCTAACTGGTCGCCAAAGCAAGATGTGGTTAGGTACCGAATTAACAAGTTACAAAATCACAGCGCGAATTAGGGGGATTAGTCCCACGCAAGCCAACAATTTGATATTGCTCATTTCGCCACAGTTCACCATAATGAACTTCTCATATTTGTGTTCTGAAGAACACTGTTTCTAACGAGGTCAACCCATGTCAAAATTAATCTTCCCAGCACCATCCTGATTTTCATTCCCATGTGAATGCTGTCTGAATCAACGTATCGTGATAATTGCCGAGAGCCTAATTCAATTAAGCTAAGTCTTGATACCATTTTATTCGAAGACACAATAAACCTAACAAAAGGAACCCCTGCGATTGTTTTTCGCAGCTCCTGCATCCTCACTGATCGCTAGGGAGTAAGCTCCTTGGTAGCGCCGCCATCATGGCGGATTCAAAAGCAAAGTGCGTAGCACAATAATCACCATAAGAGCTAATGCTGATTCGATGCTTTGATCCGACCTTGCACCTGCATTGATCGAATCTTGGACCTGCTCTGATCCGATCTTGCATTCGCCTTGATCCGATCTTGCGACAGCATTGACCGAATCTTGCATTCGCTTTGATCCGATCTTGCGACTGCATTGATCGAATCTTGCAGGCGCTTTGATCCGACCTGCACCTGCATTGATCGATCTTGCAAGCGCTCTGGGAGCGCCGGACTCCGGCCGGCTTCAAAGACAAGTACGCTAGCACAATAATCGCTATGTCAGCTAATGTAGGATCCCTTGATCCGATCATGCAACTGCATTGATTGGATTATGCAGCGGCTTTAGTCAGATCATCGTCCGAAGATTCGCAGAATCCGCCAGGATGGCGGCGCTCCCAGACAACTTCGCATCGCGCTACCAGGCGCGATTAAACGATGGCGCGCTCCAAGGTGAACCGCCACAAGTTCAAATATACACGCATTCAATTCTGAGGTGCCGCATGCGCTCATTTTTCATCGCCCGTCTTCTTTCCGTCTCTCTAAGAAAGCATCGCATTCTATCTGTAATACCGATATTACTGATTATGATGACGGTTCTGTTGCCTTCCATTCCTGCCCTATCCCAATCGCCAGCGGAAGCAGACCTCATTCCCAACCCATATAGCGATGCAATGAGTTCAGCGCAAGCTGTTGAACGAGCCTCCGCCATAAACATCGGCAAAATTGATAAAGGTGTGAATGCCATTTTAACGGGAGAGTATGCGCCAAATGTTTTTGACGCGGCTAGAAACATTTCAAAGTCACCCGTCATGACCACCCTAGCAAGACAGGCCGCAGAGCAAAATGAAGGAATGGCTATGCAGCAAGCAGCCAACAATATTCTTAACTCCAGCCTTGGCGAAGTAAATCAAATTTATCGAGGGCTGCATCAATGGACCAAAGACGACATAGTTGGAAATTTATTCAACAACATTGGTCAGCTGGGTGGTAAATGGCTTACGGAACTTACAGCAGGCTGGATTGCTGACACCACTCAGTTTCTTTCTAAGGCACTAAGAATATTTGTTCTAAATCCCAACGTCGCAACAGATGGCTTGGACAATCCATTTTCATTTGGTTTTTCAAAACAAATAAGAGCCGCAGCTGACTTGATGTATGGTATTGCCGTTGACCTGCTGCTATTGCTCTTCATTTTATCTATCTGGAAATTTTGGGCAGATGCATCCTGGCAGGGGGCAGGAAACCTGATGGCGCCGGTCGGCAGGCTAATATTCACAGCTGGCTTACTGCTAGGTTGGCCAACTATCTATGCGTTTGAAATTCAGATTTCAAACGAGATGATCAAAGCAATCAGCGCCAGTACTCCCCAAGAAATAATGATGCTTGATTACACGATAGCAGAAGCACTGCGACTCGGAGTCACAGCCTTTTGGGCCGGAACTGTGAGTATATTTGCTCCTGTGCTAGCGAAATTAGGACTTGGTGCAGGTCTGGGCTCTATCGTGGGCGGAACATTCAGTTTTGCCGGTACCTTAGTATTCACCATTCTCGGTGGCATACTCATCGCTCAGCTTGTCTACATTTTGGTACTAAAAGCAATTCAGACAGCGCTTCTTATCGCACAATATGTCTTCGCACCGGTCTTCCTTGTGTTCTTAGCCATTCCCGACACAGAAAGCTACGCTACGGGCTACGTTAAAGCACTTGTCGAAACTAGTTTATGGACATTCATTTGGGTAGGACTGCTCAAAATCTTGAGCATTTTACTTTTTACTTATACGGACCCTCTCGGAAAAGCACTCATCGCAATTGGTGTGTTGCAGCTGATGATTCAAGTACCGACCTTTTTAGGTCGCGCACAGATCAGCCCAGTTTCAGACTTCATAACACCCGGGCTGGCGTTTGGTACCATTCAAAAGGCTTTCGCTGGAGTAGGAAACATGACAAGTTCCCTCGTAACTCAAGGCTTTGATTGGTTCAGCAAAGATTCATTTGCTGATACTGGACTGAGTACCAGTAAACAGGTAGCTCTGAATGGGCTCGCCTCTAATTCGAGTTCCCCCCAAATGACTCATTCATTGAACAATGCCAGACCCAACAGCTCATGGGAACGGAACACACCGCCTGTCGCCAACAAAGTCAGCCATCGACCCGCACAGAATCAGAGGCAACCAGCGTCCAATGGCTATGGTAATAAACACAATGGGGACGAGAACGCGCCAAAGCTAATCTTGCCAAATGGAACTGACTCAAAACTGCGAGCACCAGGCGCAGCGCTAAGATCCCAAGAAAACACTACAGCAGTCCAAAGTAGCGAAACAAAATCAGCCGCCATAAATAATATAAGCGTGCCGATTCACACAGAGCAAAGCCGAACACAAAGATCAAAGACATCTACTGGAGAAGAGTTCTACCCGGAAACCCAAAGTACTCCGCTAGTACCCAAGCCAAATAACATTGCAGAATCTCTTTCATCAGAGGAAGGGGCAAATCCGCTGGAAGCCCCTAAGTCTATGACTCAGGATGAGATCAGATTCAAGTTTCCAGCTTTCAGCCTACAAACACCAACAGCAGCAAGCTGGAATGAACCGAATCTCAAACACGTTGATACTAGAAAATTGATTGCTCGAATTACTGCCGCTGACGGAGTTGGATTAACAACGGATGCCACCACCACAAGCATTACAGGGAGCACTAGCAATGGTGTTAAGAAAATAAACGTCGCTGCTGGTGCCAGCAACAGCGAACTGACCCAACTAATGTACACAGCAGCATTTGCTAACAATTTATCTACAAGTGATGCAGCCGCTGATGCAGCAAGGTCGGCAGTAGTTAAAGCTAAAGGCAATCAGCCTTCTGGGCTCATCGAAAACCTTTGTGCTAATTGGATGAGTAATTCAGGAACGAACTGGAACACAACGAGCATCGCAAAACAAAGGTTCCAGCAGGAAATGTTTCAACAAGCTGTTGATGGGTCGCGCGCATATATTTGCGGTGAAAAAGGTAACCCTTACACCGATTACCTGAGAGAAAGATTCGGAGAATGGACGATGGCAGATGCTAATGATGCAGAGCATCTAATCGCAAACCCTGAGTCGAGCGAATCACCATGGAACAGACAGATTGGACCAGCTACCGATTCTCTCGTTTCGAGTGGAATTCCTATTCGAATAGATACGCGAGCGGCAATGCAAAACGCAGCAGTTACTGCTATGCATCCTGTCAGACGAAAGCAAGCTGTGTTTGCGCTTCTAACCTATACCTATCCACAAGCGCGAATGCTACACCCTGAACTCGAGGATGATCATTTTCAAAGCGCCCATGGCGAGATGTCTAGGAATTTGAACAGCCATGAAGCAGAGCAAGTAATGAAGGTCTACGAAATGAGTGGTCAGTCCGATTTAAGCTGCGCTCTGGCACCAAATTTCATCGCACATGCGGCGGAGCTTGCATACGAAACCAACAGCGATTTTGCCAGCAGTTACGAAACATTGAAATCAGCATCGATGAATACAGCACAAGAAGAAGGCTATCTTTCACAGAACCACCAAACAGACCTACAGAGCTACACCGACCTTTTCGACGCGATTAATGGAAGTGAGAGAGAAAAAGCTTCGGCGATGTCCCACATAATTCAGACTGCAAGAACAAAGGTACAAACTCAGCAATCACACCGGACTCAAATGACTCACGTACACAACTTCAATTACGCAAAATCTGACTTCAAGGGCATCTCCTAATACAAGCAAAATGCTTGTATTGCTGCAACACACGGAGCCTTAACATCCGCTGATCTGATGATGTCAGCTATGGTGAAGAATCAAATTCATATTTTGCGACTACTCTGAATGCTCGAGTCGAACACTGCGTTACCTTTGTTAACGCAGTGCTACACACAGTTTCGCGGAATGTTGCCTGGCAAACAAAATGCAAATTGATCGGTACTTTGACGGATGCGCTACTCCCCAAAGAAACCGATGCCGGAATTCTCGATACGATCAATATTGGTTATAGGAGATTTCTCCTGACGACGAACGACCGACTAAAGAGCAGACCTAAGTGTCCTGTCCATACTGACGTAAGTCTGAGCAACAGCAGTCATCAGATAGGTAAAACACGCAGACCCCACTCTTTGATCGCATCTGGAAAATGAGACCCCGGGCTGTGTACACAACCCGGGGCACCTCGCTGTTTATGGTTTGGAGCACCGCCTTTAAATATTCAAGGCTTCGCGTTGATTGCACCTGTGAGTGCCAACACTCTGGCGTTTCGAAAACCGTAAGGCGTTAAAGACTGCTTTGCGCAAGATTATAAATGAAAGGCTTGGGTCCGCCATTTGCAGCCTGATACTTCCTTATCAATTCGTCTTGCTGGTGGCGAAAGTTATAAACGTTGCCTTTCCAACAGAAGATAACGAAGTAAAAGTCCTCTTTCTGCGAGCGGAACATTCCAACCAGCGTGCTGGTACCACCATCGGTGCCGGGCAGAGAGCCAGTCTTTCCGACTACACTCCCCTTTTCGGCAGAACCTGTGAATCGCTCATCCAACGTGCCGTGATCAACGCCGGCCACTGGACAAATGTCTTGCAAATCTAACCCGTATGATTGCAGCTCGCCGCGCAACGAACGCAAAATGGTCATCATGTCTTTCGGCTTAATTCGACCTTTGCCCAGTCCACTTGCTGTCGCTAGTTTTATTGATGAAGGGTCAATATTCGCTTCTTTGCCGACTATCTCAGCTAGTTTCGAAACGCCACCAGATACTTTGCCAATTTGCTCGGCTACATTGTTTTGAGAATAACAAAGCATTTCTTTCAATGTATCGCGCAGGGTTTCAGAATCATGAGAGCCCAGCTCGGTCGCGACAGTGGGAACATCGCCAACAGCAACGCCGCCAGTCACTGGAATTTTGTGAATAGCCGACCATACCCGTGTCAGGTACTTACCAGACCATGCGGGATCTTGCGATGTTCCATAGGAAAACTGATTATTGACTATAACCTGTCCTTTGATTTTTCGGACGCCAGCATCAAACAAAGCTTGGTTCAGCGACAACGCGTCCTGGCGCCTGAAATCAGGGTCTGTACCGCGAATGTATAAATTGCCGCTGAGAACACCAGTCTCGCTATCCAACTGACCATCTGTTAACAGGCTAGTTCTAAAATGATGCTCTATACCGAAGGTCTTTATTGCACCATAGGCAGTGACGAGTTTGGAGACAGATGCCGGGTTAAATTCAACATTTGAAAGCTCATCCAGTACGACCTGTCCGTTTTCGCGCATAATAAGCGTGCCAATTTCAGGATGCAGCACCGGAGCTGCAGGTACCACCCTCGCAGTCTTATGATGGTGAGCTCGCCCATGAGCCTTGACAGAATAATGACTCTTAGAATGATGCCGAACAGTGCCACGATGCGAGCTAACTCTGGCTTGGGCTGTGCCTGTGAACGTTGAAAGCGTTAAAGCTAAAGCAAGAACCTGAAGGATGCGCTTTGAAAACAATGGTCAGCCCCCCACACTGCGGACTCTGGACAGAGTATTGTTGTTTTTTTACCCAGTATCGCGGCAGATAAAATCGTCCACTTCCAAATTGGTAAAGTTTCTACAAAACTCCTATTCATGAACATACACGCTAATCAAGCACATATCAAGCAGAAATAATGCCACCACCTGAAATACTACTCGGGGACTAAACCCCAGTAATATCGGACAAAACTACAAATCCTTGCAAGAAGAACTCAGCCATCAAGGGCGGTATCACTAAGGCTCCGAAGTCCTATTTACGAAGGAAAGGAGCTTAAACGAACACTCTTGACGACACAAGGCGTCCGTGGGAAATTGCTTAGACCATTTGCATAATGTGCAATATCAGAGATTTTTAATGTCAAGACAGCCCTAAATGGCAAACTTTCGTCGTCGTTCTCCTTATTGCTATCAGACTAGTCAGGAAATAAACCCATGACAGACAACGAATCACCAAGCAGCCCTATTGAGCAAGCTACAGAAGACACAAGTAGAGCCAGTAGAAGTGCAAAGTCGTTATCATCAAATCTATGGAACGAATTAAAGGAAGCGTCCAATACTGCCGTCCAAGTTGTAACAGACATTGCCAAGCAAATTGACCTTAATCTGGAATCAGCTTACCAGGATCCTCTAAAGGCAGCAGGCTTGCTAGACAAAGGTTTCAATATTCCAACGGGCGAAATTCCAGGCGCGGAAAAAGGCATGCAGCTGCCGGTTGGAGATAAAGGCTTCAATATCCCTACGGGCGAAATGCAACCCGGTGATAAAGGCTTCAATATCCCGACAGGCGAAATGCAACCCGGTGATAAAGGCTTCAATATCCCGACAGGCGAAATGCAACCCGGTGATAAGGGCTTCAATATTCCTACGGGCGAAATTCCTGGTGCTGAGAAAGGCATATCTGTTCCAGTCGGAGATAAGGGTTTCAACATTCCAACAGGTGAGATTCCGGGCGCTGAAAAAGGCATCCATATTCCAGTTGGCGACGAGGGATTTCACATTCCGACTGGGGAAATGCAACCGGGTGACAAGGGTTTCAACATTCCGACGGGCGAGATGCCCAGCTCAGGGGACAAGGATTTCAATATTCCTACTGGCGAAATGAGCAATGCTCGCACTTTGCCAGAGCTGCCAACCACTCCAAACCCTATGGACACTGTGGTTGCGCCAACAACTGACAATGCTGGCGCTCCGCCGAAAGACACTACGACAGCCCCCGGCGACAAAACGGCTGGGAAAGCTACAAAAGGTGCTTATGGAGAAGACAATCCATTTTATGGCGCTGAAATTAAAAAGGACGTGCCTCCGGAAGAGCATGTTGTTAAACCAGGAGACACTCTTACAAAAATCGCAAAAGAGCACTTGGGACCAGGCGCAAGCAAAGATGAAATCCACAAACATGTGATGGAGATTGCCAAACTCAATCACATAAAGGACCCAAACCTGATTCTCGATGGGCAAAAGCTACAAATTCCAGGACACACTGCAGACGGTGGCACTGTCATTCGAGACGAGGGCAAGCATGAAAACGTCACGACCTGGAAGGACAAAACCGAGCGAGTCAATCGTGATGATGGAACAGGCTTTACCAGAAAGCCTGATGGCAGCGAAAATCACTGGGGTCCTAAACCAACCGATAACTACACAGTTAAAAAAACGGCTGATGGTGGAACTCAGGTTACTGATTATCATGGAAACAAAACCACATCATGGGCGGATGGAACTGTTCGCCACGAAAACGCTGACGGCACAGGCGACGTAAAGAAGCCTAATGAAGGCGGCGGTTATTCAGAGCATCACTGGGGACCAAAGCCAGAAGACAACTACGACGTGATTAAGACGGCTGATGGTAAATACAAGATAGCCGATAATGAAGGCGACAAAGTCGGTCACGAGCCGAAAGATACTAAGGAAAGAATTGAAGCACAACGTGCCCGCTTAAACGAAGACCTGGAAAACAAATTCAAGAATGACCCTGCTGGCTTAGACAGAGCCAAGCAAGACATGAAAGAGTTCGAAAAGCGTGCAGCTGAGCAAGAACCGCCAATGGCGCCAGAGGAAATTGCAAAAACCTATGAACAGGTTTCTAAACTGCTCGAGTCTACGGGCGATGTACCGGTGAAGCAATCTGACAGAACCATGCTTGCCGAACAGGTTTTGCATCAAGCCGCCCATCCTAACGAAGTTCGCCAGGGATATCACGGCACATGTAACGTGACTACGGTAGAGAGCCGCATGTATTTACGCAACCCTTCAGAAGCAGCTCGGGTAGTCACGGAAGCCGCCACTACAGGTCAAGTCAAAATGTCGGACGGACGCGTTGTCCAGGTACCATCAGGTAGCTTGCAACCTGATTTCCAGGGTGTGAACAATCCATCACCAGATAACCAACGTAGCTTCGCCAGCCAGGTGTTCCAGGTTACCGCAGTGAACGACTACTATGATCGATTAAATCGTGCAACCACACCACCAGGCCAGCTGACCTATGAGCAAGTGACACCAACAGGACCGACAGACACTGGCGAAAGAGTATTCAATAACGCGACCACCCCAAGAACACCGGCCACTGATGCAGCAGGAAATCCAATCAGCCCTCCTGACATTCCAACCAGTGAATTGGAGACAATCAGTAACAACATCACCGGTAAGAACGAAAAGGACTTCGTCTTTATCAACGGCATGTTTGGCGATAACAATACGGTAAAAGTCAAGTCGGAAAAAGACCTCGGCAAACAGCTAGAGCAAGCAAAAAAAGACGGAAAAATGCCCATAATCATTTGGGTCGATGCACAAAACGAGCCCTTCTTCACCGATTCAGGAGCAGGTACCAATGGTGGTGCTGGCGGTGCTCACGTGGTGACAATTACCGACTACGACCCAGCAACAGGCCAAGCCAAAATCGACAACCAATGGAGTCAGTCTGGTGACCACAGCGTCAGCCTGCACGACCTCTACGGAGCGACGCGTCCGTCAACAAGCGCTGAATCGCTGGCAAGCATCGAAAAAGACGTCGCGTGGGACAAGGTCAAGGGCACCGAAGACGGGTTCAAGGAAATGGAAATGTTGCGCCTTGAGAAGAACGCAGGAAAACTCACCGATGCACAATACGATGCCGCTATAATCGCCACAATGAAAAGACAGCAACAAGACTGGACAGATGAAGGCGAGACTTACCCGGGTGAGAAAGCCAAAACACTTGCAAAATACAATCAGATGTTGAAATTCCTGCCAGCAGCCAGAGCTGCAGCAATTAGAACGGCAACAGGCGTCTAAGCGTTTTTTTGACTCGGGACCTAAGAAGTAAAAACAAACTGGAGGAACGACAATGGTATTAGGCGACGTACCTGCTAATTACGAACACCAGAAGCAAAAAGCCGAAGAAGTTCGGGTTGAAGACGGCAGTCGCGAGCGGCTCTCGACAGATTCGTTCTTGCTGGCAAGTAATGTGAATACCCCAAAGAGTGGCGAGAAAATGAATACAGCAGTTACAAATATTGGTGCAGTTGACTCGATGGACTTGCCTCAAGGCTGGACAAAAGGCAAAGAGGTATCGGGCATCGCTGGATTAGGCAGTGCGAGCAGCTTCAATGCACCAAGCAATAAAGAAATCGAAATGACTCTGTTCGATCGCGGAACTCGCTACTCTGCAAACGCAGCTGCTTTCCATGAGATTCTCTCCAAGCCTCCGCACGTTCTCACTCCAAAAGAACTGGAATCGCTTGGCGCAATCTTGGGAACGTATGGCGACTCAAGAGCTTTCAAAATGTCTGCATGCAAAACAGAATCGATAAACGGAAAAAATGTAATCGTAATTGAAGGCAACTGGAAAGAAGTCAATCACGACAGTTATTCTATTCTCGCAAATCCAGACGGGAAGGGTGAAACTGTTCAAGAGATTTATTTCAAAGCTCCGCACAATGATTACGGTGCCTATTTGAATTCAGCAAAACAATCAATGAAAGCGATTCGCTGGAAGTAATCAGTTACTTCTTGCCGAAAAGTCCTGCAAGAAAATCCTTGATAGAGTCCATAAATCCGCGCTTTCCGCTTCCATTTTCCCCGTTCAAGTCACCGGGGTTGGTGCTGAAAGCGTCTTTAGGTTGTTGACCAGGAATCGCAAATTGTCCGGTAGTAGTTATAGAGCGTCCAGCGTTAGGCTTGCCAGCTGCGGGGGCGCTTCGTGTTGCTGGCGTCTCTCCTTTACGCAAGGATTCTTCTTCGGCGTCGAGTTCCTTTTGCGCTCTGGAACGCGTTGAAAGAACCTCTTTTTCCTCAGCAAGCAACTTTTCCAATTGCTCCATGTCATATCCAGACGTTCTCTTCAACACGATAGCCTGACGCGAGGAATTCGCGTGCTTATAACCGCACTGGAAGATGCCATCTGCATCAACATGAAACTCAATTTCAACCTTAGTTCCGGCTGGTCCCTTCGGGATATCGTTTATTTGAAAACGAGCCAGCGAAATGTTGCCGGCGGCGGTCTGACCTTCTCCCTGCAAAACATGCACAGCAAGACTTGACTGGTTCGCACGACTGGTAGTAAATGTATGAGATCTAGACACAGGTATGGGTGTGTTGCGCTCAATAATTCGAGTGCACATGCCACCATCGGTTTCAATTCCAAGACTCAAAGGAATGACGTCTAGCAACAGAATGTCTTCTATCTCGCCGGACAAAATACCACCCTGAATTGCTGCACCGATTGCGCAGGCTTCATCTGGGTTGATGGTTTTTGCGGGTTCCATATTGAAGTAGCTTCTGATGAACTGTTGCACAGCAGGTACACGAGTGGTGCCACCCACCATCACAACTTTTTCTATATCGGACGGTTTTAACTTCGCATCTGCTAGAGCTGTTTCAATAGGTATAGCAGTCGCACGCACCAGGTCTGCGGTAATCTTATTGAACTCATCGAGAGAAATATTCATGTCGAGATGCACTGGCTCTCCGCCCTTTGCGACTGCGAGAAACGGCAACTGAACATTTGTATAGCGCATACCACTGAGGTCGACTTTGACCTTTTCTGCAGCCTCAGTCAGTCTCATTCTGGCGATGATATCCACGCCGGGGTTAACGCCATGCTTCTGCATAACATGGCTGTTGATGAATTGCGCTATGCGTGTGTCAAAGTCATCACCACCAAGTCTGTTGTTGCCGCTAGTGGCTCTAACTTGTACTACGCCCTCGGAGATGTGCAAAATGGAAACGTCGAAAGTACCACCACCGAAGTCAAATATGATGATGTTAGTTTCCTGTCCTGGCGATACTTTATTTAGTCCATAAGCCAGTGCGCAAGCAGTCGGCTCATTGATGACGCGCAAAACTTCCAGTCCAGCGAGCTTACCAGCATGTCGTGTCGACAGTCGCTGAGCATCATCGAAGTAAGCTGGAACGGTGATGATAGCCTTGCTAACTTTCTCGTTTAGATAATCCTCAGCCTGAATCTTGAGTTTTTCCAGGATATAGGACGAAATTTGCTCTGGCGAATAGGCAATGTTGTCAACGACAACCCTGTGGTTGGTTCCCATGTGCCTTTTGACAGAAGCAATGGTTCGGTCAGGATATTTGATGGCCCTGCGCTTGGCAGGTGCACCAACCAATCGGCTTCCACTATGGTCTAGATATACAACCGACGGAGTAGTTCGCCCACCCTCGATGTTAGGAATGACAACAGTTTTGCCGAACTCAGAGACAGCAACGCAGGAGTTCGTTGTTCCAAGGTCGATTCCAATTATTCGTTCGCGAAGAGGCACGCTTGACTACCCGGCTAAAACTCAGCCCAGTATTCATTCTACTAGATTTCTCAATCTTTTCGGAACTTTGAAATTCTACTTGCCCTTATGATCTTCCTCAGCAAGCTTCTTGATTTTCTCGAGACGAAGCTTAGAATCCTTTACTGTAGATGCTTTGGTCATTTCTGCGGCAAAAGGGACATTAATTCCTGCGTCCATATGAGCCTGCAGTTCCAAGGTTGTGGATTGCCCGTCATTTGAAGCAACAAGGATGAACGCCCCATAGGATTCTTTGAACTTTGTAGAACTCAACATTTTGAAATCAATTCTGGTGAACGGGCTTTCCGTCTCCTGCCAGACACATTCCACATTCCCATAGACAGGAATGCCTTCCATTGACTCTTTGACCACGGCTATCTTTCCATCGTAAGACTCAACAGAGTGCCTGCGGCTAACTCTCTGCTTCTTGATGGCCTCAAAAACAACTTCGGGTGGTGCTTTGATGACAATTTTTTCGGTAATCATGATTCCTGCTCCTGTTCCTCTATGTTTTAGCTGGTGGTTTTACTTCAATATGTCCGCCAAACTTCTGCCTCATTGCTGAGAGTACCTTCTCACCAAAGGTGTGGTCGCGGCGCGAACGAAATCGTGCGTACAGTGCGGCGGTCAAAACCTCTGCAGAAACTGATTCATCGATGGCCGCATTCACGGTCCAACGCCCTTCTCCAGAGTCTTGAACATAACCACTATAACTACTTAACTCAGGGTCTTCGACAAGTGCCATCGCAGCCAGGTCAAGCAACCATGAGCCGACGACACTACCTCGACGCCAAACTTCGGCTATCTCGCCAACATTAAGATCATAACGATAAGACTCCTCAAGCTCATGGCTGTTGGCATTCTTAAAAATGTCGAAGCCTTCAGAGTATGCCTGCATAATACCGTACTCAATACCATTGTGAACCATCTTCACGAAGTGTCCTGACCCCACAGGTCCACAATGCAGATAGCCATCTTCTGCTGTCGACTGGATGTTCTCTCTTCCTGGGGTTCTCTGTATATAGCCACGACCCGGTGCTAGCGCTTTGAAAACTGGGTCAAGACGTTTAACCACTTCTGACTCACCACCGACCATCAAGCAATAACCGCGTTCCATGCCCCAGACACCACCACTGGTGCCTGCGTCAACGAAGTGGATTCCTTTTTCCGCGAGCATCTTTGCTCTGCGAACATCGTCTTTGAAATAGGAATTTCCGCCATCTATGATGGTATCGCCAGCCTCGAGCTTGTCTTTCAAAGACTCAATGCAAGCCTCGGTTGGTCCCCCAGCTGGAACCATGATCCAAACAGCTCTTGGCTTTGCCAGCTTTGCAACCATCTCTTCAACACTGCCCACGGCAACAGCGTTTTCCTTAGCCAGAGCTTGACCCGGAGCAGGGTTTTGATCATAGACGACACAATCAATTTTGGCTTTCAACAAACGGCGAACCATATTGCTGCCCATTCGCCCAAGACCAATCATTCCGAGCTGCATATTGTTCTCCTTTGCGACTTCTCACAAGTTTTCCAGAGCGTCCGAAGCCAAGAGTTGCTTGTATTGTGCTCTAGCAGAGATCTGGGAGATTTATCCTAGCATGCTAATTCTCATATGCTCTGCCCAGACAGTATTCAGTAGTTAAAATTAGGGTCGCGGGCGAAGGTTGACTAATTCTATGATGAAATATCGACCCTACGTTGCTCAATCGAGCATTTCTTGATTACCGACAAAAACCCGCTTAGAAAGCGGCTGGACGGCTCTGTCTCATTCTGTGAATCTATGGACAGCAAAAGCAAATTGAGAAGCTAATCTATATAAAATGAATGGGTTAACCAACTGGTGAAAGAAATGGCACAGATATTGTTCGCCACGATGCCGATTACAGGGCACGTTAATCCTGGATTACCCATTGCTAAGCAGCTTGTGGACGAGGGTCACGAGGTCGCATGGTACACAGGAAAGAAGTTTAAGGCTGCAATTGAAGCCACAGGCGCCAAACATTTCCAAGCCAGCCCCCTCTGGGACTTTAACGACGCAGACCTCGACACATACTTTCCCGACAGGAAGAACCTGCAAGGGCTTGAGCAGCTCAAATTTGACTTGAAACAGATTTTTACTGCACACATTCCTCAAAGTGTGAAGGAAATGCAGACAATCCTGAAAACATTCCCGGCCAAAGTCACCGTGGTTGACACTGCATTCGCCTCTGGTCCGCTTCTGGCACAAATTGGCGGACCCCCTTGCATCGCATTTGGTATCACTGCGTTTCCTTTGCCAGATGAAAATGTTGCACCATTCGGACTGGGACTTTTGCCAGATGAGTCGAAGCTAGGCAAATATAAAAACCAGGCCTTGCACATGCTTTCCAATCGCGTCTTGTTCAAAGATGTAATTGATTATCGCAACTCTGTTAGAGCAACATTCAACTTAGAGCCAGATGGTGACGGAGTCTTTGAAGGCGTTGTTAAAGGGTGCAAACTCTACTTGCAGGGAACTGTGGAAGAGTTTGAATACTCCAGAAAAAATATGCCTGAAAATGTCAGATTCATCGGACCACTTTTGCCCGAGGCTCCAAAGTCAGCAGAAAAGCCAGACTGGTGGCAAGAAATGGTCGATAGCGATAAGCCCGTGGTGCATGTAGCCCAGGGAACTATCGCAACCAAAATAGATGAATTGATCATGCCAACCATATATGCGCTGGCAGACATGGACGTTCTTACGGTTGTTTCTGCTAAGAATTTGCCCTACGGCAGCCTTCCAGAACTACCCAAGAATGTTCGCCTCGCGAAATTCCTGCCCTACAGTGAACTGATGAAGCATGTTGATGTGTTTGTCACAAATGGTGGCTATGGTGGTGTACATTACGCGCTGTCTGAAGGTGTGCCCATAGTTGCAGCAGGAAGCACAGAAGACAAACCGGAAGTAGCAAACCGCGTAGAGTGGTCTGGTGCAGGCATTAACTTAAAAACCGCCACACCAAGCAGTTCTTCAATTCGCCGAGCGGTGAAGGTGCTTCTGCGCAACCCATCCTACAAATCTGCTGCAAAGAAACTTGCGGACTCTATCAAGCAGCACAATGCGGCAAGAGAGGCTGCCAATCACATTCTTTCTATAGCTAATTCCTGAGCCAGCTGGGAGTGCCGCCATCCTTATGTAAACGTTGAAAGTCGGCAAAGAGTCCAATCAATCAGAAAAATGCCTTGCGCGATAGTTCACGGAAATCTTCTTCCAATTGAGTTGTTGGAATTTCAATGCGTACTCTTGAACAAGATGATCTTTGAGTCTGTTAGGTAAAGGAGTCTCGTATGCGTGTTTTTAGCTCTGAGGATGAAGAGCGCAAATTTGTTCATGATGAGGATGATGGCTTTGTTGCTAGCTTTGCCTATGGTGAATGGTTCGACCATAAGGTTGTGGACCCTCACACCTTGAAAGAGCTGGATCAGGATGACGATATTTATGAGGTCTATATGATCAGCCGACAGGCCCGACGCGCACTTCGCTATTTCTGATTACTTTCAGTATTTTCTAGGCGCCAGGATAGCGGCGCTACCAGGATAGAAGCCGCCAGGTTGACGGCGCTCCCAGGCTTTATGAAAAGTGCCGTAGTATGTTTTCCTTTGCGCCCTGGCAAAGAGAGTCAGCATCTGTTTGCTTGCCCATTCTCGATAAAAGCTCAGCGAAATTGCGCACAGCCAACAACGTGCTGATGTGATCTGGGCCCAGAGTTGAATTCAAGATTGAAATCGCATGCGAATACAAATGCTCGGCCTTCTCGAAGCGCTCATTATCTCCACAAAGATCAGCCATTTGAATAAGAAGCGATGCATACTCAGAATTACGGCTGCTTCCAGTCTTCTCGCCCATACGCATAGCGTCAGAAAGTATTTTGTCCGCCTCTGCGTACATCTTCTTGCGTTCGGCTTCAGAAGCGACATGCAAGAGTATTCTGGATGATTGATTTACCGATTCTGCCATTGTAAGTTGACCAATTGCCTATTTATACATTTTGACTACTAAGAGTCTAGCCCGCATCGATACTAAGGTTGATTGAAAGAGCAGCTCGCTTTGGCCGGAAGGACTATTTCAAATAAAAGCTGTGAGAATAATCGATTTTTCAATCCAGCGGACGATGCTGTTTCCATGCTCGGATGTGAGAATGGCAACAGTTCGAGTATTACTCTGAAGTTTGGATCGCAGAAGAGCCGGTGACTTGCAGAGTTTGTGAGGGAAAAGCTATGTTAAACGCAAGTCTAGGAAACCAATCTACTGTTCAGGACGCCAACCACGTAGCACAACAGAAGTTTTTCATACTGAGCACCATACTCGGTGCCTTGGTCGGTCCAATCGTCGCACAATACATGATGGCGCCGCTTGTTGAGCATTTCAACACAGCGATGGTCTTCATGGTTCTGCTTATCGGAACATCTGTCGGAGGAGTTTTAGGGTTCCTGGTCGCTATGACCGCCGATGTTGTGGTGAGCGGAAGACTCGAAGAAAGCGCCGTTGACGAGTAATAACCAGACAAAGTCTTACCTGAAAAACTGACAGGAGTATCAAAGGCTGAACTCATTCATCCCTTCGGATGATTCGGGTTCAGTCTTTGGGATCATTTTCGAAAGGGTTTCATTCCGAAATAATAAAACTAGTCATTCCAGGTGACGGAATCTTCTGGCGTGTTTAATAAGATAACAAGTAACAGCCTGCGAGATGAGCTAATTAAGCAAGAGTCTCCAAAACTAATCGACTTGCGTTCTCAGCAAGAGTTTTTTGATGGGCACATTGAAGGCTCAGTCAACATTCCGTGGGATGGTTGGAATATCGAGCAGATTATCGAGGATCATCGCAACGAGACAGTCTATCTAGTTTGCCAGGGCGGGCGGCTTTCGCAAACGGCTGCGGAGCTACTGAGAGATTCAGGATTAGTGAATGCAATTGTGCTTGCAGGCGGAATACTCGCCTGGCGAGTGATGGGATTTCCGCTGAACAAAATTAGCTGAAGGAAGCCACCTTCGGCATCGAATCTAGACGAGTCCGCGGCGCATAGCTTGAACCGCAGCCTGAGTTCTGTCATCCACGGCGAGCTTATTCAAAATATTTCTAACGTGCGTCTTCGCGGTTGCCAGGGAAATAATGAGCTTGTCGGCTATTTCCTGATTCGACAAGCCCTCCACCAACAAATGTAAAACTTCTAGCTCTCGGGGCGAAAGAGGTTCAGGCAAATTCTGGTCTTGCTTGGCCAGCACAGGTTTCCCAGACTCAGCTGAGCCCTGCTCGTGCACCATGCCGCTGTTGTACTGCTTGAGCACCTTTCCAGCTATGGTTGAGTCAAGCCAAATATCCCCAGCCGCAACACTTCTAATTGCCGAGTACAAACGATCGGGCTCAACATCTTTCAAACAGTATCCACTGGCGCCCGCAGCGAGACTAGCAAAAATGTCTCGCTCATTATCATGCGAAGTCAACATAATGATAGCGATGTCAGGGTGTTTTCCTTTTACGATACGGGAAGCTTCGATACCATCCAAAACAGGCATACCGACATCCATCAGGACTACATCCGGACTCATCTGGTCGATAATACTGACAGCTTGCTGCCCATCCTCGGCCTCACCGACCACTTTGAGGTCGACGGTTCTCTCGATGACCGCTTTCAGCCCAATTCGAGTCAGTAAATGATCTTCAACTAGAATTACCCGAATGGACTTTTGCTCGCTCGCCATTTCTATGCCTCAAGAAACCTCACTAAGTATAGAAATTTAGGACGGATGAGTCTACTATCTTCAAAATAGTAAATTACACAGCTCGTGATATGAAAGATCCTGTTGAAAACTCAGATTTGCGGAAGCGCTGGCTAAGCTTTCGAATTGAAGATGAAAACCTCGTCAAGGAAGTCGATGAACTCCTTGAGGAAAACATAGACCCTCTCATTGACGACATGTACACGCACTTCCTTTCGTTTCCTGAAACGAAAAGATTTTTTCCAACAGAAGATGTGCTCCATCGTGCTCAAGCCGCGCAGAAACGCTATTTCCGCCGCATGACCAAAGGTAATTACGATGATGATTACATCAAAGAAAGATTAGCTGTCGGAACAACCCATTATCGAATCGGCCTGGACCCAACCTGGTATTTAGGCGCTTACAACCGAATCATGACGTGGCTTCGAAGACTCGTCTATGAAAAATACAAGAACGATCCCGAGAAAAACTTATCCGTAACAACAGCCCTCACCAGATTGATATTTTTCGATATGGGGCTCGCTATCGAGTCATATACAATTGCTAAAGAGCACGCAATACGAGAACAGCGAGACGCGATAAAAGAACTTGAAACACAGAAACGTGTTACAAAAAGCATTCTTGAGGACGCTCCAATCGGGATAGCTCGCATTGATTACGAAATGCACATTCTCGAAGCGAACATCGAATTTGCATCAATGGTTGGGAGTTCTGACAGAAACGAACTCATTGGTAAGAAATTGAGCGAAGTGGCACCACGGCTTTCTATGGACCTTTTCGAAGATGTTCTGGCTAGCGGGCAACCGAAAAGACATAGTGCAGAAAAGCTCTCATTTTATGATTCTGGTAAGACGCAATACTACGATTGGGCTATCTGGCCAATCAAAGAAGAATCTGGCGAATCGAGCGGACTGGTCTCAATGTTCGTTGAAGCAACCGACCGAGTTATGCTTCAACAACAGCGCGAGGATTTTGTCGCAACACTGACTCATGATTTGAAAACGCCCATCATTGCAGCGAACCGCGCAATAAAGCTAATGCTCGAAGGTGACTTTGGGGGAATTTCAGAAGCTCAATCGAAAGTTCTGGAAACGATTCACCAGAGCAATTCTGCACTATACAAGATGGTCCAGACACTGCTTGATGTATATCGATATGATAGCGGTGTGAAAAATCTTTCTTTGGCAGAAAACGATTTGAATGAAACTATCACGGCTGTGGTCTCGGAGCTAAAGCCTCTTTGCGATACAAAGAATGTAAATCTCAACATCGAATTGCCTGACAGCCCCAGCAAAATAATCTTCGATGATGCTGAGGTTCGCCGTGTGCTGCAAAATCTGTTGGGAAACTCACTAAAATTCAGTAATGCAGGCGGCACCATATCAGTCCAGCTAAAGCACAGCGATGACAGCGCTGTAATAACTGTTTCGGACACCGGCAAGGGAATCTCCGAAGAAGATTTGCCCAAACTGTTCCAGCGATTTTGGCAAGCCTCAAGTGGAGGCGGACGCTATCAAGCCGGAACGGGTTTGGGGCTTTACCTGTGCCGAAAAATAGTTGAATTACACGGCGGCAAGATAGCTTGCCAGAGTACGCTCGGAGAAGGAAGCACGTTCACCTTCAGCTTGCCATGCGTTCCAGAAGAAATTGACACATAGAGTCGGCTCCTACCAAATGACTCTAATGCCTGACACTGTATGGTTTCCGGGAATTATCGTCCTAAAGGATGACCTTAGTGTTCATTCTCTAAGTCGATGTAGTAAGTAGACTTTCCGGCTAATCTGAATTAAAAAGGAGCGGTGCGTAACGCGGGTCTTCAGCACCGGTTGAGTCAATGAAAAAGCTAGGCAAAGAAACTTGCTGCCCAATGGAAATTACAGTTCAAATTTTGGCTAATAAGTGGAGCATTCCAATTATTCGTCAATTGATGGAAGGACCACTTCGTCCATCGGATTTGGAACGTAACTTGAAAGGGTTGAGCGCCAAAACATTGGCGGAGAGACTCCACGATCTAAAAGAATGGAATATCGTTTCCAGACACTCATTTCCTGAAGTGCCACCTCGCGTTGAATACTCTCTAACGCCATTGGGCAAAGAACTACAAAGAGTTCTCGACACTCTTGCAGATTACGGCAAATTTTGGCAGGAAAAAGTCGAATCGAAAGATTCCAACGGAGATGGCGAGAAATCAAATATCGGAGCCGTCAGCGTTCCTGAAGGAGGTTATAACCTCCGCAACGAAATGATAACGGAAAGTCCGATCTCCGCATAACTGTCGATCTTAATTGCACCACGCGTCGGTTCCAAAAGAGCCGGCGCGTTTATTTTGATGATTTATAGAGTGATTACCCGAATGATTTATAAAGAGTACTGGAACAAATTAGTTTGTTTAGCGAGACAATCACATCGACATTGGCGAAAGAAGATAATTAGCACAATACCATGCACCATATACGGTGCGGAGCTCAATCATTTTACTCCGTTTGTTGCTTCCTACTCATGGCTTTTAGCTCCAGCTGCCTGGCGTACTTCTCTAGCTCAGAGAGAGAAAGCCTCCTTAGTTCTTCTGAAGGTGTAGGGTCCAACTCAAGGAGCTTTTCGCAAATTCCTACTATTCCTATTAGCTGCCCCTGCTCAATCCCCTGCTCAAGTCCCTGCTCAAGTCCCTGCTCAAGTCCCTGCTCAAGTCCCTGCTCAAGTCCCTCATCGTGAGCTGAAACTAGCCTGCTTTTCTCATCCATAAGCACTCGCAGCCGTGCGGAGTATTTCTCTCGTTCTAGGTCATCTTGGCTTAACATAAACAGCTCCTCTAAAGCTCTACGAATCTCTGGTCTGCAGAGCGACTCGGGAAGATTGTCTCGGTCCAGTTTATCCGCATTACATAGAAAATACAGCCACCTATCGAGTGGATTCGATATTTCGTCTGAATTCAGTTTAAATTTTGGAAGCTCCAGCACCACTATCAATATATCAGAGTCAAATGTCACATTATGCACCCGATTGTATAGCTCGAAAGGCAAACAATACGCGCTCACATCAGGGAACAGCAGAAAGTCTGCCAGGCAAATCGTTATAGTTGGGCATAAATTCTTGTATGCTTCACCCGCGGACAATTGTTGCTGGTGAAGTGTCGCCCAATAATAGAGGATTCGTTTCAACTTTTGGATCAATTTTCTGCATTAGTTTCGCCTCCGAATACATCAGAGCATAACAAAGACCGGCTCAAATAGCCACTTTTGAGGTTTTTCTACTCCGTAAGAAAAACCCGCAATAATGCTTTTAGTAAAAAGAGATTTACTAGAAGAGACCACACGGAATCTGGCACCAAATATAGTGCCATATGCACCCATGTGATTTTTTGAATCAACTGCAATTGAGCAGATGAATTAGAGCACATCCTTCTTATGTAAAAACTTAAACAGCGGCGCAACATGGCTAGAACTGCATCCACCAATTGACGGATGCGGTTCTATGCAATGTGCGGGATGAACTCTATCGAAGCCAAACAGGTCAACAGAAGTGTTATTGGACGATGAACCTCAAGATTCAGCGTAAATGCTAAATTGTGAACTTTATTGTCTGCGCAGCAAAATCTTGTAAAGGTTGCCCCTAGCGAGTTTCGGGCGATCCTTATATGCATCCGGGGAACATTGTATTTAGAGTAAAGTCTAGTTAGTCATGCTTCGATGGAAAGCACCGATAAAGTCGGACCGCTCCTAATAAATCGGGGCTAGGCGTGGAGGACTGTAATGAGTCCTGAGGAGAGAGACATGGAATTCCCGAGAACAAAATTGAGCGATACGATCATTCTGCCATCTACTGGTGAACATGAAATCACAGCTCACGAATTCAAAAGACTGGAAAAGAAAAACGATTCCGAACAGAAATCGCGGAACGACGAAGACTTGCTCAGCTACGAAGAAAACCTTCGCCACTGGGGCATCGAATTGGGCTAGTAGACCCTAACTTTATAGTTAGGGCTTCGGTCCATAAGAACGAATAGTTCGTCGAATGGTCCGTCGAATTTCGGGGAATATGCGCATGGAAAATGAAAAGACAATCAACTCTCAAAGCGGCAAGCATCTGGCTTTGGACGAGTCAAGAAAAAAGGCGCCTATACAAAAGACGCAGTTCTGCCAACATTCGTTGGTTCCAGCTTACTGCGCCCATTGCAAATTTGGTGAAAGTTTCGCTGAACTAAGACGCAATTGCGCTTAGTCGTCAGCGTTCTATTTAGAAGATAGCTTCATTGAGGAAACTTGTGGACCTTTCTCTCCCTCAGTCTCCACAAAATCAACCTCCGCCCCAATCTCCAGCTTGCCATTTTCGCTAAGCAAACTGTTCATGTGAAAGTAGATTTCTCGACCATCGTCGGTCTCGATAAACCCGTAACCATCGTCAAACACCTTAGTGACCTTGGCGCGCGGATGGTGTTGATCGTGAATTTTCACTTTCTTGCGGCGCTTTTCGTTGTAATCATGTAGCTGCCTTTTTGCAGCATCAAAGGCATCGCGCAGAACAGCCTGGAAGTCCTCAGCCTCAGCGTTTCCGGCGGACTCTTTGTTTACGATGATTTCCTTTTCTGGAAGCGAGAGATCAATGCGGAGGAGATACTGATTTCCCTGTCTGTGATGTTTATGCGGCAGTTCGACTACGACTCTGCACGAAATTATGTCTTTGGACAGCTCCTCTAATTTTTCGACACGTTTCTGAATTTCACTTTCAATTCGGTCAGAATGACCCATATTCCTGAAAGATACAGTTAACGGTATTTGCATATAACTCATTTTCTCCTTTCTTATGTAATTCTCGATTCCCTCATAAAGTTTCCACTTTAGTTGTAGCACCTATTCAGGCCGAGAATGGAAACCGATAGACGACTAAAAGCTTATTTCTTGATTGCAATAGCGCAAACTCCTGTACTGACAAGTAAAGACACGAAAGCCACGCCTACACAGAATAGCAGCTCATGAATGCCAAGCGACATAGTTCCGAGCACATCCTTCAGTCCTGGCATATAGATTGCCGCAAAAAACATGAAATAGGCGGCGCACATGTTCCAAACCATGGAAGGTCCAACAGCGAAGTTCTTTGTCTCCAATTTCTTATGTCCGACACCTAGCCATGCCCACGCCTGAAAAAGCAAACACAAAGACAAGGTAGCCAGCCCGATGGTGGTTGTGTGAGAGGCATCCTGGCTGATCTTTTCAGCATGAAGCACAGAAGCTAAGACAGTTATGGAAACGATAAGACTTCTCACAAAGATCTGTTTCAGTTCGGTAGGTCCCATTAATTTGGCGGACGGGTCACGCGGCGGGGAATTCATAACATCAGCAGAGGGCTTCTCCATTACGATGCCCAGACCCGGGAAGATATGCATTATCAGGTTGAGCCATAGCAGCTGCAAGGGGCTCAACGGTAAGCCTACTTTGCAGAGAATTCCAAGCGCCACGGTCAGTACAGAGGCGAGACTTGCAGTCAGCAGATAACCCACTGCGCGCTGAATATTGCCATAAATCACTCGTCCCTGTTCAATAGCTTTGACGATGGTGCAAAAATTGTCGTCGGCAATGACCATCTGAGAAACAGAACGCGCCAGGTCAGTGCCTTTGAGCCCCATTGCGACTCCGATGTTCGCTTGCTTTAATGCGGGGGCATCGTTAACTCCATCACCCGTCATAGAAACGACAGAGCCCTTGTCCTGAAAACACTTCACTATAGATAACTTAAGTTCGGGCGTTACTCGCGCAAGCACATGAGTCTGCTGAAGAGCAGATTTCACCTCGTCAGCACCCATGGAATTCAACTCTGTGCCAGTCACCACAGTTTCAGTGGTATCAGATATAATGCCTAGCTCATGAGCAACAGCCCTGGCGGTTTGAGCCTGGTCGCCTGTTAACATAACTACTTTGATGCCTGCATTTTTGCATTTACTAACCGCATCTTTCACACCGCTGCGAGGAGCATCATGCAAAGCAATTAGACCGAGGAAAATCATGTTGCTCTCTAGCTCATCAGCTAAGATGAGGTCTGGTAGCCCGTCGAGGTCTTTCCTGGCAAATGCGAGAACTCGCAACCCTTTTTTGGCAAGCCCCTCATTGACGAGCATTAGCTGTGCGCGGTGATCATCCGCTAAAACCTCAACTCCGTCGCTAGTTTGAATGAACGAACATTGTGCGATCAAAGGACCCGGAGCGCCCTTTGTGTAAACTATCGCAGCATCATTATCTAACTGATGAATGGTGCTCATTCTCTTGCGCGACAGATCGAATGGTATCTCGCCCGAACGTGCAAGTAATTTCAACTGGCTGAGGTCAAGGTCTGTCTTCGCAGCAAGTGCTAGCAAGGCACCTTCTGTGGGGTCGCCGTGAACATGCCACCCTTCTTCTGCATTGTGCTCTAATTTCGCATCGTTACACAAGAAGCCCGCTTTTACCAATTCAGCCAGTGTTGCTTCGGAACTTGCACTAAGTTGTTTTTCGCCAAACAAAATGCGTCCTTCGGGCTGATAGCCGATGGCTTCTACATCAACGGTCTTTCCATCGAAATAGATTTTGCACACAGTCATAAGGTTTTCGGTGAGAGTACCAGTTTTATCAGTGCAAATAATGCTGGTACAACCAAGGGTCTCCATCGCCGCAAGATGCCGCACGATTGCATGGTTTCTAACCATGCGTTGAATTCCCATAGCCAAAGCAAGCGTCGCAAGAACTGGCAAGCCCTCAGGTATAGCCGCGACAGCCAGCGCTATTCCAGTCTCTACCATCAAAAGCAAGTCTTGTTTTTGAACAATGCCTACAAGCGTAACAACCGAACAAATTATAATAGTCAGAATACTGAGCTGCTGCCCTAATTTTTCCAATTGCCGCTCAAGAGGAGTGCCACCAGATTCGGTGCTTTCAAGTAATTTGCCAAGACGACCGAGACTAGTCTTCATACCAGTTCGCAAGACGAGACCGAGCCCACGCCCGCCTGCAACAAGTGTTCCATGATAAGCGATATTGTGCGGCTCATCACCATCACTCACGCTTGCATCTTTGAACACCGGCACAGACTCGCCAGTCAAAGGCGATTCATCAATACTTAAATTGGCAGCTTCAAGAAGTCTTATGTCAGCAGGTACTCTAGAACCGGGCTCCAGAATTACCAGGTCGCCTGGAACCAATTCAACGACTGGCAGATCGGACTGCACGCCCTCCCTGACGCAACGAATTGTTTGCCCTGCCAGACCTTTTAATCCCTCGAGTGAAACACCAGCTTTGTATTCCATGTAAAAGCCGGTAATCGCATTAATGAACACAGCAAGCATTATGCCAATAGCCTGCAAAAACTCGTGATAAAGAAGGGAAGCAAGCGCCGCGGCTAGCAACAAATAGACAACGCTTGACTGAAACTGATGCAAGAAAATGCCCAAAGCACTTTGCTTTTTCTCTTGCCGCAGCTCATTCTTACCAAATTGTTCGAGCTTTTCAGATATGAGTTTTTGAGTGAGACCTAGCTTCCTGTCTGTGCTGAACACAGCAAGCAAAGCGCTCTCCTCTAGGGCAGCGAAATATTCATCAGACCTGTCAACATCAATTTCGGGCACGTCCTGACTATCACTATTGCTGCTTTCTTGTTCTAACGCCAACAAGAAAAGTTTCTCCTTCGTTAGCTATACTCTAATTATGGCAGATAAGCATGGCGGCAAATCGACCTTAAGACTGAGGGCGCCACAATCATCCTCATGTCAATCTTTCTTCTTACGATTCCTGTAGAATCTGACGTGCACGCGTTCTACGGTGACGAGCCCCTCTTCCAAAACAGCATCTAATAGTGGCAAAAAGTCTTCTATTTTCTGCAAATCATCAACGATTTCGACAATGATGGGCAAATTTGTGGACAGGTCGAGCAGTTTGGAAGTGTGTATCTGGCTATGAGCTCCAAACCCTTGCATCGCCCGCATTACCGTTGCACCCGCCAGCCCTTGTTCCTTTGCCTTTCTTACAATCCACTCGTAAAGGGACTTTCCTTCATGCTTTTCAGCTTCGCCAATGAAGATTCGCAGCAGATGACCATTTTCAGGCAACATTTCATTTCCCTTAGAGAAGTTTTCCCAGTACAGTTCCTAACCAGACGCAAAAAAGTCCAAGCACAACTTGAAGCACCGCATTTAGTGCCGCATATAAAAATTCACCATCACGAATCAACTGAAAAGTTTCAAAACCGAAGCTCGAAAATGTCGTGTACCCGCCAAGAATTCCAACAAACAGGAACAAACGCATTTCACCTTGAAATAGCCCCCTCGACTCAGCGAGTTGACCCAGAAAACCAATGACCAGACAGCCAAGCATGTTTACCGAAAATGTCCCGATCGGAAAAGACCATCCACTTGCCTTCTGCAGCGCGCCACTCATTAAGAAGCGAAGAACTCCGCCAATTCCAGCGCCAAGAAAAACAATTAAATAGTTCATTCCGAACAGGCAGACCACAGTGAAAGGAACCGCTAGTTTACAGTCTTTGAAACACTCTCTGGTCCAAATTTAATGGTTCGATGTTTGAAACCTCGATTGCTCCCATAGCGTGACTTTGTAATAAAACTGTGCCTGATCGCCATTCCTCAAAACGAAATCAAACTCTCTTTGCGCAAATTCCTTATCATTCATGGCAAGTCGCTTCTCAGCGATGAAGAAATGAGCATGATTTTGCTCAGCAAGGGGAGTTCCAGCCAAGAGCTTCTTCTCATCAATGTCACCCAGAAAGTACTGAATCAGCAAATCAGGAAACTCTTTTCCATCATCAAATTTCTTCACCTCTGCCAGAGAAGACAAAGCAGCCTCAAGCCCCTTAGTGTGCAGCAGTGCAAGATAACGATAGACAAAAGCATACTTGTAGTAAATACTCGGTCGACTATCGCGCTTTATGCTTTCTCCCAGCTCCTCAACGGCCGCGCCCCAGTTCAGGAATCTAATAGAAGAGTCAACAGCGTGCTCCGAACATAGTTGCATATAATGAGCCATGGGATCCGCAAGATAGCTCCTGAGCTTTGCTGTCTCTTTTTTCCAATGCATTGCATTTGCGCCGTGCAGCAAATTCGCATTGCACTCATCAGCATACTCGATGGCAGCTTTGTAAGTAGATTTGGATTCGTCGAAAAATTCGTGACGCATATACCAATCGCCGAGCAACAAGAATGTCTCAAAATCTTCTCGCTCTGTCAGCGAAGTCTTTCGGTTCCGCAAGTTGTAGAGAATCTTCGAAGCAGCTTGCAAAGCTTCCTTTTGCTTTCCAGCAAGAAAAAGAGCCTCGCAATAATTGAACGGAAAGAAGCGGGCACCACGAATAAAGTTCATCGATTCGAAGACCTGTTTCGAAGCCTGTATAGCCTTTTCTATTTCGCCGGTGCGCATGTAAGACTGGGCTAAAAGCGCAAGACATCTCATGATGAAGGCAGGACGTGTTAGATAGCGACGCTCTTCCTCTGGCAGGTCGAAGGTCTCATCTCCTTTTTCCTTGCAAATCTGGATACACTTCAGCGCATTTTCTCGAATCTTATTTTCGTCCAAGGAAACCAGCACCTGAATTTCAGCCAGCTGTAAATAACAATCAGCCGCATCAAAATACAGGCTGCCATCAGGTTTATGGCAATACCGCAGCGCTTCATTTGTTAACTTTATCGCTTCCAAATAATCATGTTTATAGCTCATCAATCTTGCTTTCATGCGGATACAAAGAAAAATCCACTTATCTGTTTTGCTAGTCTTCGCTTCATCTAACAAACGATCTAGGTTTGTCAAAAGTACTTTGCGATAAGATGCACGCTCTGCAAGGTCTTGCTCACTAACTGTTTTCTCAAAGAAATAAGCCATCTTCACCATCTTACTGCGAATACTCGGACCAGCCATCGCTTGCTCAAGCTTCTTTTCGTAGGCAGTAACCTTAGCTTCTTTCTTATCGAACTGCGGAGTCATACTCTTCTTGGTCTGGCTAAAATAAAAAGCAGCAATTGCTAGCAGCAAAAGAACCGCAAGCGCAGTACGGAACTTCTTCACGTCAAAATAGATTCGACGCAAATCACTCACGTCACGAGTGTCAGCTTCAAGTTCATCGATGGCACGCTGGATATCGCTAGCGAATTCAGCCATATTTTTGTAGCGCTGGGTTGGATCTTTCTCTGTTGCTTTGCGCAAGATTCGATTTATTTTGTCAAAACTGCCATCTACATCATCTTGTGAAAGCATTGGTAAAGGGTCGTTCAGCTGTTTGTAGAGAATTCCCATCGCGCTATCAGCTTCATATGGGCGCATCCCGGAAAGGGATTCATATAAAACAAGCGCAAGAGAATAAATGTCGGAAGCCGCGTCAACCTTCAGTCCCGCACACTGCTCCGGGCTCATGTAATGCGGTGTACCAAGCAGTTCGCCTGTTTGAGTCAGTTTTTGATTTTCTGTCCGCGAGTCACGCGCTAAACCGAAGTCAATTATCTTGACAGTGTACGGCTCGGGCTTGCTCACAAAAACAATGTTATCTGGCTTTAAATCGCGATGTACAATACCGTTCTGATGAACAAAATCAAGCGCATTAGCAGCATCACGCATAATGCGCAATGAAAGAAGTGTTGGTGGCTTAGATTCGTTCATCAAGCGCCTGAGATTGTCAGAACCGAGAAGTTCCATCACCATATATGGTGCGCCATTCTTTGAAGATCCAATATGATAAATGCTCACAACATTTTCGTGATGAATCTTGTTCAGTGCCTGAGCTTCCCGCATGAATCTCTGAACAAAGTTATCGTCATCGGCAACAAATGAATGGTAAATCTTTACCGCAACTTCTCGCCCGAGGTCAGTTTGCCAGGCTTTGTAGACGGTTGCAAAGCCACCTGAGCCAAGCAGCTCTTTGAGGTGATATCGCCCCTCAAATAGACTGCCTACTGAATCGCCCGCATAGTTTTCCAAAGTAATTGCTTCATTTTGCCGCAATGGATAGTCTATACTAAATCCTGTATGATTGGCACTAGTCAGTAAGGATATGATTGATCAAGCAAGCATCTGACTGACAGTAGGCTCGCGTTTAAACTGCGGTTTCCTCTGGCATCCGTAAACCTAGTCTCCCGATGCCAGCATAATGAACTTGCTCAGATACCGCATTGATCCAACTAGTACATTACATCCACAGGTTCAGCGACATGGTGCTCACTTCCAAGTTCACTGCAGAGATGTTTTTCACCCTTATGCTGGCATCAAGCTTGGGCTCCTGGGCTTCTGGCCAAGCGCTGAATGCGTGCGAAATTAGCAATGTTTTGGAAAACCAAAAGACGACTCCATTCGATGAAGCAGCAAAGCAAAGACAAAAGGATAATCAAGCACAAGCAAGAACGCTGAATTTCCTGGCTCAAGCAGGACTAAGCGATGTATCCACAGCTCAAGCAAGACAAGGTGATGTATCGCCAACTCAAGTAAACAAAACTCAAGAAAAACAAAAGCAAGAATTACCGGAAGAGTTCGAGCCACTCCGAACTGAGTTTTTTCAATGTATCGTGCGAGCAGCAGAAAGGAAACTCAGCGAACCGGCAGCGCAGGAGAATGCCAGAAAAGGAATTAAGCTGGCCATAAGGTTGACCAGCGACCCAGCTCTTTATGCGGCAGAAAGGTCATCAAAAAAACGCGGTTACATTCTCGAAGACTTCGCCCGCCATGCAACTTCTTTTTTATTGCAAGACTGCTCAAAAGAAGACCTTCCATTGTTTGACACGCTTCTTAGAGCGGAAGAGAAGGCGGTCTTAGTGACTGAACCAAGCTATTCTTGCTCATGTTTCGAACTTGGAAAGTACTATCTGCGCCGCGAACCAAAAGCAAAAGGTGAAACTCTTTTTGACAAGGGAATGGCTCGTGTAAACAAAGCGAGCTACGAGGCAACGAATAGCATAATACCCGAATGGTTTGCCAACTATCTCCGCTTTTATGAAGATTATCTAGAAGCTAAGCACAGCCCGAAATCTCGCAAAGTTTACGAGATGCGAGTTCAGCAACGTGCGCGACAGTACAACAACGTCGGCAACAAATATTTGGATGGTGTGTATGGTCCGCCAGCAAAAACTGGTCTTCGAGAATACGAAGTGAAGAAAGCAATCGAGGTCTATACACAAGCGATTGACTTGATACCAACATGGAAAGAACCCTATAGAGGGCGCGCGAAAGCATACAAGCTGCTCGGTCAGAATAAAGAAGCTGAAGAAGACTTGAAGAAAGCAAAGTAACTGCATCGTAGCAAATCAAGCTTTGATTTTCATTTCTCAGCAAGCAATGTCACTGGTGCTTTCTTCTGTGCAATTCGTCCGACACTCTTGCTCTGCATTTTCACGTAAGGCGAGGAAGGCAGACGGAACTGCATCATGATAGCGGCGTTCTTGTGGAGGCGAGCTGTAACACGCTTTTCTGTGCTGTTGTCAGCTTGCTTGAGATTGGAGAGAACACCAGATCCCAACAGTGAAGTCAACGAAAACTTACTTCTGTGCAAGCTCGTGTTGTTCGCTAGCTTTTGCGACTTCAGGTCGGCATGGCTGACCTCAACAAGCAAGTTTACATCTGCAAAGTCACCATTTCCTGAGCTCAGGCTTGCATGCTCACCAAGCAAAAGATTGATGGTCTGGCGCTCGGCAGTTATGGAGACAGAGTTGCGATGTCCGTCATGAAGGTTGTATATAGAGGTTGTCTCTGGGGTTACCAGCAGTAGTGCTATCGCACCCTTGTCGACATGCACCGTACCTGATGGCGTGTGAACCGAAATGTCTTTCGATGGCGCAAGTAGAATTTGTCCTTCACTCAATACAAAACTGGATGGTGCAATCCCCTGGCTAACAGAACCGCGAAGCGACTCAGCACTGATAGAGTTAGAATTCGCTGAATTAATCACTGCGACACCAGCAAGCACGCCTTGCGATGAATGAATTCCCGTTCCGTCGAGCGTAGCCATCTCTCCGAGTGACATTTCTCCAACAGAGTCACTGCCACCATGCGCGAAGCCAACAGATCTGTTCCCAAGTGCTGAGATGCGACTAGCAGTTAAGTCGGTCGGCACCGGCATCGAAGCCTGCGCGAGCGGGACAAATCCAGATGCGATGTTTGCGATTGGTGCAACAGACCCTACAATAGCAGATGGAGTAGCAATAGAGCCCAGCTGCAATGACTGCGCTGATGCGCTAGCACTGCTTGCAGGTGATGCGATTGTCGGTACGAGAGGCGGTGGGTCAGCTTCAACGATTACTCCATTGCCTAACGTAATCTTACCGGTTGGCGTTGATGTATTAAAGAACACATTTTGGTTTATGGCATTAATCGTAGCTTGTCCACTGGAAACTTTTACACCAGTAGGATTAGCACCGAAGTAAATTTTTCCACCATTAGCATTCAAGACAAAACTGTTTCCAGGATTGTATGGAGGAGACTGATTAGCAGTAGATGTAGATGGTCCAACAATCAAGGAAACTTGACCGGCCGTTGTACCAGTATTAACAGCAAGATGGCTCTTGATGTTCTTATTGTCAGAGACAGTTATTGAGCCATTCGCGGCATCAGTATCTTGAATCTTGATGCTTCCTTCTTCAGACGTAACATTTGCAGATACAACGACGTTACCCTTACCTACGAGGTTGATGTTACCCAGCTTAGACCCGGAGACAGCGCCCGATGTGCTGACATTGCTGTTAATCACAAGAGGTCCAGCAGTAGTCACAGAATACCCATTCTTGGCAGTACTGTTTCCATTAATTCCAAGAGTCGATGTATTGGAGTTTGAAATTGCAACTGTTCCTTCTGGAGCATTTGTACTGACCAGTGAAGTCGTATTTACCTTTAGAGGAGCTGCAGTAGTGCCGATGCTTCCATGGGCACTGCTCAGTGAGATTGTGCCAGTGATAAGCCCAGAACCAGAAGTCAAAATGTTTGCACCCGCGCCAGTTGTGCTCAGGCTGACAAAATCGCCACTAGTTAGAGGACCTGTAACAGTGATGGTTCCTGCACTCACCAGAGTGAAATTGCTCAATGCCACCGCCCCGACTTTGCTCGGCGCAATGTTCACAGAAGAGTTTGAATTAAGGAAAGCAGAACTGGTGTCATTCACAGTAAGTGTTATTGGAGTAGTTTTGCCAACGACATTGCTCACTACTATACCTTGACCGACGGATCCTATACCGCTCGCGCTGGAATCACTCAAATTGATAATGGGTGAAATTATTGTAGCCGAGCTAGCAGACTGAGTGATACCACCAGTAGAGCTGAGGGCAACAGAAGTTCCCGCGGTCAGCGTCGCTCCTGACTTAAAGTTGATCGGCGCATTAACACCATTTGTGGTGACAGAAGCTATGGTTTTGATATTGCTAGTGCCAGTAAAATCAACACCTCCAGAGCCACCTACTGTGACGTAAGCGGCTCCTGTCGTAGCATTCAGAGTTGCTTGCACAGGACTGGCAGAGTTAGAGCTGAAGACAACAGTCTTAGTACTTGCCGTTCCAATAGAGGTACCTGAAAGTATGACCTGACCGGCACTTATTGTGCTCGTGCCCACATCGACCTGTGTAACGGTGCCCTTGCTTGTACTCAAATTGACAACAGGTCCACTGACGCTGGCACCAGCAGCGATGACAATATTTCCGGCGGCATTTAGCTTGAAACCAGTTCCAAGTGCGGCAGTTGCCGTATTGTTGCCTACGAGATTGATAATGCCGCTTGTACTGCCAAGATTAACCGAGTCCGCATTCGCGGTAAGCTTTACGGTCGAGCCAACGACATTCACGGGCGATGTGTCACCTATGGTGCCACCAGCTCCGGCCTTCAGATTTACAGTGGTACCAGAAATGCCTACCCCTGCTCCCGATTCCAATATAGACTGTCCGGCCCCAGAGACCTGGATGGAGACGCTGGGTGCCGTCACCCCTGCCACAGCAGCCTGCACGAGAGTCACAGTATTCACCGATTGGAGATTGAAACCCAGACTACCTTTAGCATTCGAGGCAGCCAGACTTAGTGATTCGCCTACGCCAGAGGATGGTGCTTTTAAGAAGACATTTCCTGCAGAGGTCGCAGTCAAGTTCAGTATCGAACCAGACTTAGAATTGACTACAACAGGAATGGCCAGCGTACCGGTGCCGCCAGCTCCAGAACTGAGCGTCGCGAACAGAGCGCTAAAGCCCGCACTTGCGATGTCTTGCGTTATGCTGCCCTTCGCAGTCACTGTCATCGACTGAGCTGCATTGAAAGAGCCGGTGCTGCTCATTGATATATTGCCGGTACTGCTCAAATTGAAATCCTTCGAGCTGCTGCTGGCTCCCGACAAAATTACATTCGAAGCGGCATTCAAATAGGTAGAACTAGCAACAGTATTCGTTGACTGAAGCGTCAGGCTATCCGTAGCCTTCAGAGCTGACACTCCGAGCGGTATGGAGAGAGTACCTATATTGCCACCACTAATTACAGCAGAAGGCGCGAATATCGAAGTACCGGTCTTCGCTTGGGTGATGCTGGCACCTGATGTACCATTGACTGTTGACAGAACAACTTGAGCACTTGGATTAGAAGCAACCATTGAAGCTCCGGACGCGAATGTGATAGCGCCAGGGGCAGATGCTCCCGAAATCTCAGTTGCTATAGAGAAGCCTTTGCTACCAGCGGCTGTGCTCTTCCCAGTGAAATTGAGAGTAACAAGGCTACTCTGTGAACCAGACCCGGCGCTGAAATAAGTGTCACCACCCGAGGTGACCGTGAGATTCACCGTGCTAGGGTTGAATGCCCCGCCAACGCCAGTAGCATGCAGTGGAGAGCCGCTGGCGCCAATGTCGAAGTTTGTCCCCGACTTCAATATCAATGTATTAGCTTCAATCAAATTCGTAGGCAGAGTGTTTTGTGTTATCGCACCAGTTGAAGTCAAACTTACAGTCTGTCCGGTCACACCGAGTATATCTAGATCACCCGTGTTGCTGATGTAGACACCAAGCTTGCCCGCAGCAGTGCTGCCCAGAGCAATTATTTTCGACGTGACCGTTTTAATTGGTGCCGTGGAAGTGCCAACTCCACCGACAGCATCCAGACTAACCGAACCAGCAGTAACACTTGCTGTAGAGGCAGACTGGGTAATCGAACCACCGGATTGCAGTGTGACTGTGCTTGCTCCGCCCTGCCCTACCGAACCGGCGATAATGAGATTTCCGGCCGTATTGATATCAACTGAACTTCCCTTAGCCAATGACAGAGTCTGCGAGCCTGTAGCAGAACTGCCGGTGTTATCGAGTTTGATGGCACCTCCCGCCGAAGAAGACAGGGAGAATTTGGCAACATTATTAGCGGCAGCACTCAAATCTATATCGCCACTACCTGTAGTGACAGTGAGCGAACTTGCAGCCAGAGTGCCTGAAGTTTGCAAGACCTTTCCGGTGCCGGCAGCTTTTATGGTGACGGTCGAAGTAGAGGCACCAATATTCCCGCCTAGAGTCACAGCACCGTTTGCAGCAGTCACAGACAAGTTTATTGTCTTACCGCTTATGGCAGATGTCGTGATATCACCATTTGCTGAGAGCTGGAAGGTCTGCCCTCCTGATGCGCCCATCGACGTAATAGCAACATCATCAGTCAGGTAAACGCTACCGCTTCCTGAGGTCAGCGCGGTCAAATTGCTGGTATGAAGAGAAAGCGGTTTGGCAGAAGAGCCAATACTTCCCGACGCAGATGTAAGCGTGATACCGGCAAGGGCCTTCAATTGTCCGGTCGATGAGATGGCTCCACTTCCGCTAGTTTGAAGATTTATAGTGCCAGCGTCTGGTGCGGTGATTCCTGCAAGTGTAATAGCAGAACTACCCGAACTAGTTATTAAGGAGACGTTTCCGGCTGAAATAAGCTGCTTGGAAGTTATTGCTCCTGTGTTTACCAGATCAAAAGTTCCCTCCATATTGATGCTATTCAACGTGAGAGTACCAGTATTCTGCAGGTAGATATTGCCGGTTGGAGTCGTAGCAAAGTAATTCAAGCTATTCGTAGCAGTTTTAACGCGGCTACCGCTATTGACACCGATGCTACCACCTCCGGTGGCAAAGAGATTTATCACTTTACCTGAGAGCAGTCCTGCGGTCTGGGTAATAGAACCTGTACCAGCGGCTTCCAGAGTCACAGAGCTTGTAGCTGCACTACCGATGTTCGCGCCCAACGCTATGCCACCGGTATTAGCAGAGATATTGATGAGACCACCGGCAGTGATGTTTCCTGTTATAGAGAGTCCAGCGACAGAACCTAACTGAAACACGCTGCCGCCGGTTCCAGCACTGGAAGCACCAACCGTGCTAGCAGCAGAGCCCACGTTTGACAGAATGACGCTGCCACCAGTGTTGACCTTCATTGTGCCGCCCTGCACATCATAATTTGCGGAAATCTGACCGGTGCCAGACGACATTGTCAGATTCTTTGCCATAATGGTCGGGCTCTGAATAATCGCCATTGTTCCAGACAGCGGATTTGTATGAGTTGGACAAGCAATGTAAGTTCTGATGTTGCGAACACCGTTGTTATTCACAATGGTTGAAAAAGTATTCGAACCATAATTATCTGGAGCCAGGCTGGTACCAATACCGGTGTTGTCAACGTTCTGTAGGGTTAGAGGATTGAACGTGGTTTGCAATTCAAGATAAGTGGGCTCGACTATCAGAGACGTGTTGGTCGGATTCATAGTCAAAGCTTGAGGGAAGAACCCAGCTGACGCCGACGTAGCCGAGAAGGTCAAGCTAGAAGAAATCACCTTGTTAAAATTGGGCGATGAGGGAACGGCATCTATAGTTAGTATTTTGCCAGATTTTGCAAAAACGACATTCTCTCCAACGAAGATGCGCGTGCCTGTTGTGTTGAAAGCAATAGAGACAGGTCCAAAAGAATTAGGACTTACTGAACTCAAAGAGATTGTCGACATCACAGTGTTGGTCTTCAAATCTAAGACAGCAATATTGTTCGAAGCAGGGCTTGCTATATAAGCGAGCGTCCCTTGCGCATTGACGGCAATGCCACCAGCGAGATTGCTATTACCTGATGCACCACCTTTGCTGCCTGTCACCACGATGTTTTGTGGCGAAAGAGGGTTCAGGGGATCAATTACCGTGACCTGTGCATCTTGCTGCCCGTTGAATGCCGAAAGAACATAAATTTTGCCCGTGTTTTGGGAAACAGCAATCAACTGCGGGTCAAAAGTACTTGGTGTACCGGTAGCGGTAAAATTGTAAGTGGTGCTAACAGATTTCGAAGACAGGTCTATTACGATAACCTTGCCTGTTCGGTTTGCCCCTTGAACGTCCAATCCGACTATGTAAGCAAATTTGTTATCAGGCGATATGACAGCCCCCCTCGGCCCACTGTTGATAGTCCCAGTCAGTGAAATAATCGTGCTGGAGTTGTTGGCAGTGTTGATGATATTAACGTTGTTGCTCGAGAAATTCGGCATCACCACAACGGTTCCATCAGGCGAGGCAGCGACACCCATCTGATAGTTGCCACCACCAGCAACGCTGGTCAAGTACTGATTGGGAGTCGAGATCGTTCCTGCGCCATTGGCACCCAAAGTCACATTGCCGCCAGATACAAAATTGTTAGTGAAAGTGATGCCACCATTATTGGCAGTAGCATTGACAGTGGCATCACCATCGACCTTAACCGCATTTCTGAAAAGAATGGAGTCACCCGCGGTGACGGTCAATTTTCCAGAACCTGTTACTGTTCCAAGCGTTACACGCCCTGACTTTGCTGCCACCGGCGTAGATGTACTGAAATTGCCACTCTTAATCGTTCCCTGGAGAATATTGACCCCACCGTTGGAGACTACTGGTTGTGAGGTACTCAGAGTAATATCACCGCTTCCAGCACTTCCAACAGCACTTATTGTACCAATCGAATTGAGTGTAACTGAGGAACCAGATTGAGTATAGCCACCAGAAATTGAAAGCTTGGCAGAGGTATTAGGAATGGCTCCTGCACCGCCCGCAATAAATGTAATGTTGCCTGCTTTGCCAGAGGTACTGTTCGCGCTGATTGGCACAGTTGATGGAATCGTTATGCTTCCTGATGCATCGGCCTTTCCACTGAACGCAATAAACTGAATATTTCCAGCATCGCCACTTACACCAGAACTGTTAATCGAAAAGCTTGCAGGTGCTTTGGTCAAAAGATCTATTTTTCCGCCACTGGCACTTGCACCTGTAATTGTAATATCTTCGTTCGCTGGCAATCCATTAACTACGAAGTTTGCACCTGCCACGAGGGTAATGCTGCCGCCAACTCCATTCGAATGTGTATCCAGACTCACTGCTGTTGCAGAAGTGAGAATATTACCGCCAGCGACAATCGCGAGATCAACACCAGGAAAGGTCATCGGAGTAGAGATAGTAACATCACCTGTACCCGAAAACAGAGGGTCACCTGAGAGGTTCATGGTACCGAGCACCAACGAACTTGTGTCAGCTACAACATGGGCAGTGCCACCAGTGACGTTGAGCGCACCAGTAAGTTTTCCAACGTTTAGCCTGACTGCACCGTCTCCCGAGTTCACATTTAGCTGTTTAGACAACCAGTCACCGCCAGCCAAATTGACATCGTATTTGCCTGAGAACTGCGGGTCACGTACATTGATGTTTCCTAGCAATGCTTTGATAGCACCACCGCCGTTATCAACAAGAAGTGATTGCTGCGCCTGAGTTGCGAAATTGACATTGCCAGTCAGTGAAGAAATCAAACCAGAGTTCACAATCTGCCCGGCGTTGAAATTCACATCACCAACAGCCTGGAGAACAGGTGCAGACCCGGTTGTTCCTGGAGGCAGTGCATTGATGACGGAATTGCCTGCAACCAAATTCAAGTTTCCCGAACTGGTAATTGAGCCAGAGTTGACTATGTTATTGAGCGCACTCAAAGTGAGATTCACATTGGAAATTGCATTGCTGTAACCTGCCAATCCGCCAGCAGGAAGTACGGTTGAGATGTGTCCACCTGGATTGTTGTAGATGTTCGCAGCTCCCAGCAAAAGGTTGGTATAGCTTTGACTTGTAGAAACACCGAGATAGTTGCCAGCGTTAACTAGATTACCGGTGAGATTCAAACTGTTGTTAACGGCGGCATTCTGAATGGCAGTCACACCTCCAGGTATGACTAAACCCGAAGCATATTGATTGAACTTAGACCCGATGTTGAAGCTTCCGCCGATTGCATTTCCTAGTGAACCGAGAAGAATCGATTGCTGCCCCGTCGAAAGCACCTGAAAGACAGCCAGACGTTCAGCAGGAGTCAAAAGAGTCGAGGCATTGACGGTCATCATTTGTGAGCCAACCTTAATGTCGACCTGTCCGCTGCTACCGAGATTGGTGGCAGTCAAGTTTCGATTTTTCGAAGACAAATCAAGGTTTATTGGAACACCTGAAGACCCTGTTCCAGTCGAGTTCCCGGTCGAACCTGGTCTAGCCTGAGCCCAGACTAGTGATGGCACCGCGACTTGAAAAGCGAGCATGTAGACTACGGCTGCAGAGAGATTTTTTGTCATGTTCCTCAACTCTTTCGTTGGATTAACTTTGTAAGACTCACTACATTTTTTCTCGCAACGTTTACGCGCGAAAAACGCAGTGAATCTGAGTTCCCATATTAAGAGTATTGGATCAACGAGCTACTGACAATCAGTCAAAAGCCTTACCCTCTAAGAATTTAACAGAACTTTTTATCATTCAATCGGACTTAGACGATAGATAGCAAACACCGCAAAAGAATTGCCACAAAGGAGTTTTCGGCGACACAAATTTCGCCATTGTATTCTAGCTAACACTAAGAATTCACCGAATCTGCTAGTTTTGCTGGGCGACAAACTGCGTTTTGCGATTATCGTCAATGTTGCGAGCAGACATTCTTGAATAAGGCGTGCTCGGCATTCGGAACTGCATCAGAATGGCAGCGTTCTTGTATAGCCTGTCAGATAATTTCCTCTTGGAAGAATCAGCTGAATTCTTAAGCAGCGCAAGCGAGTCTAACCCCACAATCGCTGAAGTCAAAGAGAACTTAGATTGATAGACATTCCAAGCTGTACCCCCAAAAGTGCGAAGGTCTGCATGCGAAATCGACGGTACCGGATTGAGCTCAGGAAACTCTTTGCCTTTCCTGGCCACAGTCAAATGTTCGCCCAAAATAACAGAATACTGTCGTCCGCCTTCGCGCAGCAACCTGACACTTCCCCGATGCTCATCGTGCAGGTTATAAATCGACAAACCGCTTTCAGTGACAACAACTAACGCTATTGAATCAGCCGCTAAATGTACATTTCCAAACGGCGTAGCAACGGATAAATTTTGTCGCGGCGCAAAAACTGTGCCACCATATTTGAGGTCTACTTTAGACGAGCAATCATTGCATACCGTGATCTGACTTTCATCAAATAACCCGTCAATCTGTTTTATTGAGCCTGCCAGAAAATGCGACTGCGCTGCTGAGGAGGCATCCGCCCCCGCAAAACTCTGTTTGACATTTACGGTATCCGTCACCGGCAGAAAGACTTGGTTTGCGAAGTTGTAAGCATTTCCTGCGCTTGCGACACTTAGCGGGTACACAGCAGCGGGCGCTTGCGTCGATTGAACACCTCTGGGAAGAATGACATTCTGACTTGTTTTAATTGGTGAATCTGGCACGAATGCGAGTGGGTCAGCAGTAATCACTGTACCAGAACCGAGTTGAATGGTTCCAGTCAAGGGCGCGTTGAAGTATACACTCTGGTTCTTCAGATTAACTGTCATCGGTCCCGTAGCGGTAATCGAGGACGGGTTAGCCCCAAAGTAAGCTTTGTTTGTTCCAGCAACCTGGTTGACAGTGATGTTAGCAATCGTCGCCGGCGGACTCGGATTTTGCGTGGTGGTCCCAGTTCCGATAAAGATTGATATTGCGCCCAGTGTTCCTTTCACTGCGGCATTCACATTAGTGTCGATTGTCAAATTATTATCAATAACAATCGAACCGTTTTTATCCGTGTTTTGAATCTTTATGCTGCCTTCGCTAGCGGAGAGGTTAGCTGAAACTTGCAGCTTGCCGCTGTTAGTGACGAGACTGAGATTGCCGGCTTTGCTTCCATTGGGAGCATTAGTAGAGATTGCACCACTGACGGTGAGCGGCCCGACAGCAGTCAAAGTCAGCGACGTAGAACTGCTGGAAGCACCAAGGTTCACACCAGCGAGATTCGTACTCTTCAAATTGATGAGCCCACTTGAACTCGTGTTGGCAAAAAGATTAGCAGCGCCAGTCACTAAGCCTGCAGTAGATGAGCCAATGTTGGCTTTGTCTGTTTCCAATGTAACATTGACACCGTTGACGGAGCCTTTGCCTGAGCTAGTTATATTGGCACCAACCTTGGTACCAGCGATAAAAACGTTACCAGCAGTAACAACATTAGTGACATTGATTTTGCCGTCAGAATTCAACTTAAATCCGGTGATACCAACATTGGAGTCAACATCTGCACTAACCGCACCCAGATTTACAGCAGAGTCAGACACAATATTTATGGACCCCTTACTAGAGGTACTCAAAGTAATGGTACCGTTCGCTGTCAAGCTAGTAATACCTATGGCATTCGCGGCAGTACCTACACCATCAGTGCCACTGACTGCATTGGGGGCATTCAATGTTATCTTGTTACTGATGAATGGATTATCAACGCCGGTTTGAAAAATGCCATTTCCTGCGCCGGTGACGTTGATAGCAATAGAACTGGTACCGTAAATAGAATCTCCTGCAGAAATGGAAATCGTACCAATAGAGCTCACATCAAAGTTACGCCCCTCACTGTCCCCAGCAAATATCGTCTGAGTCGCATTATTTGCACTCAAGAATACATCGCCCTTAGAAATGGCTTCAATATTCCCTGTTGAGTTCGTGTCTATTCCGAACCTGGCGCTAGCAGTGCCTATCCCGGCGGTTCCCGAAGTCAGCGTAATTGCATCGGAAGTGACAGATGTAGAGCCCCCAGTCGATTTCTGAGTGATGCTACCGGTTGCAGTAAGATCAACATGCGCCTTCGAAGTGATACTAGCTGCAGTATCAAACAAAAGGTTGCCAGTGACCAACATATCAACACCAGTGCTCGTAGCAGACGTGAGATTCAAAGCACCTTGAAGAATCACGTTGTTCTTTGAGCTGATACTCACCGTTTTATCTGCGACGACATTTAGAGTAACGGTTCCCTTACTGCTAGCAAGAACCAGAGCCTTGCTGTCACCTACAATTCCATCTTTTGCGGTCTTGAGTGTGATTGTTGGGCTGGAGATTCCTACGCCAGATGTAGCGCCTAATACGTTCTGGATGATGCCTTTGGCTGTCCCCGTGGTTTCAATGACTACGGCGCCGCCAGTGATTATCGGAACTTTTGAAGCATTATCTTGCAGCCTTACATCATTTACAGACTTCAGTGAGAAAGTTCCAGTTGCAGAGCTGTTTCCTACAAGATTGAGTTCTTCACCCTTGCCAGCTGTCGGAGCTTCTAAGAAAGCACTGCCTTTTGACACCACAGTGAGATCTAAGCTGTTGAGTCCTGCTTGAAAAGCGATGGGGTTCAACGCCGTGCCTATACCCTGCGTTCCTGAAGTCAAAGAAATGGTGCCAGCAGAGATAGTGACTTTGGCGGCAGCATCTGCCTGTGTAATCGCATCGCGCGCACTGATTACGAGCCCTGTCGTGCTGATAAGGCTGCCTGTTCCTATATTGACGCTGCCAGCACTGGCAGTAAGACTGGTTGACGTCGTTGTGAAATTAACGCTGCTTCCAACATTTATACTGCCACCAAGCGCTTTGTAAACAAGCGCGCCGCCATTAGGATAAACCCCATTTGCGAAACTGATGGCACCACTGCTGGTAAGAAAAAGTGAGCCATCCACCTTGTTATTGTTATCCACAACAGGACCAACTGGCGGAGTATAAATCAGCAGGGGAGTGTTGACTACAGTCAAGGAGCTCTTCGATGAAATATGCATATCCTGGAACGAATGTACCGAGATTTCGACAGGAATATTGCTGCCTGGAAGTGCGCTGATAAGCAAGGGGAACTTGGATGATCCTGTATTTGTGGAGCTCTCGATGATGAATTTCGGCGCAAAAAGCTGAGTAGCGGTGCCCAGTTGAATAATGTCACCGGAAGAAGAGAAATCAATGGTTCCGTTTGACTTCAGCGTAGCGCCAGTTGTTAGCAATAGTGAGCCGCCAAAGGTCCAGATTGAAGCTCCCGATGAACCTGCGACAAAAGATGATTTTGCCAGATTTATCTGAACGGATGCACCATTGGAATTGTTTCCGGAGATAAAAGCGTTTCCTCCGGTGTTAATCGTGAGTTCAAGGGCGGATGGGACGTTAGCAGTGGTGCCAGCAATGTTGAATCGATGAGATTCATCAACACCTATGCTACCGGTTGTTGAGGTCAAATCAACAAAGGTGGCGTACAAAACTGTAGGTGGGTTATTCGGGTCAGGAATGTTCTGGCTAATGTTTCCGGTATTCTTCAAAGTAAAGCTCTGTCCCGACGACTTACCGAGCACCAAATCAGCACCAGTGTTGTTAATGAACACAGAGGAACCAAAAACTCCAGTTGTGTTTGCAGCGAGTTTCTCGGTGACTGTATTAATAGGAATAGCGCTAGTACCTATGGCTCCATCTTCTGTTTGTAGGAAGATACCTGTTGCAGCGCTATTGCTCGTGATACTAAAAGTATTTTTTGTCTGAGTAATGGTACCGCTCTTTGTTGTATTGATGTGAATACCATCGGTTAGTGCATTTCCAATATCTGCGGAGATGATGATCTTTCCAGGCGAAGTTGCAGTGCTATTAGTAGATGAGAGTGTAATGTCACTTCCGAGCACACTACCCGCAATAGTCAGCGCAGCATTCGGATTGGAAATGTTAATCACATCGCCTTTGGCACCAAGCAAACTGCTAGTCACATTGTTTACAATAGTGACGTCACCCGATGTCGAGTCAAAAGTCATCTTTGATGCGCGAACGTTATTTAGATTGATATCTCCAGATGTCGTTGTCACTTTGAGCGATGCTGCAGACAAAATTCCGGACTTCTGAGAAACACTTACAGTGTTAGGACTGGCATCGATAGTTACAGTTGAGGTAGAAGAGCCCACGTTGCCACCAAAGACGATGGTCGTAGATGCTTTGGTATCCGTGAGGTTTATAACAGAGCCAGCTATACTGCCGGTTGGGTTAGAGTCAGTTCCGATGCTGCCGGCATTGACCAATTGGAAAGTTTTTCCAGCTCCGGAATTGCCTAGCTTTAGATCTGATGTATTGGTCAAAAACACACTGCCAGCACCAGTAGTGTTAGCACTTAATTGGGCAGTATTCAGAGACAGCGGCAGAGTAGAGGTGCCGATGTTACCGGTTCCTGATTTCAAAGTAATGGAACCAAGAAGTGCATTCAGAGGCGCAGTAGTGGTGATACTGCCAGTGCCATTGGCATTCAAGTTGATGCTCGTGCTGGAGCTTGCATCGGGAGTGTTCACTCCCGCCAGCGAAATTTTTCCGTTCGATGAGGTGGTGACGACGGAAACGTTTGTTCCAGCAATCGCATTCAAGACAGTGATATTGCCACCATTTGTAATATCAAACGTGCCTGTTCCATTACCCACAGATGGAACTAATAAGGTTCCCGTGTTGCCGACGAATACATTGCCGGTACCCGTGCGATAGATGTTCATGGTGCCAGTGCTGGTAGTTATTCTATGACTAGCATCAGTACCAATACTGCCTGCATGTGATGTAAGATCAATGCTCTTCGCAATAACCTTTCCTGCAGTCGAAGTGATTGAATCCGCGGCTTCTAAACTGATAGCGCTTGTGGTGGCAGTCCCTACATTTGCTCCTAATGTGATGCCACCTTGTACAGATGTGAGGGCAATCGCACCACCAGTTATGGCACCTATAGTAGCCAGCCCTCCAAGAGCATTCACCTGGAAGAGTAGTCCATTGGAGCCACTAGATGATGGACCAATATTGCTTGCTGCTGTTCCAACATTACTGAGAGTGACACTAGAGCTGGTATTTGCAATAAGAGTGTTTCCTTGCACATCATACGAAACGGAGATTACACCACTCGTGGATTTGAGAGTCAAATCTTTTCCTGATTGAATGGTTGGCGCCTGCAAGACCAGGACATTACCTTTGCCCGTATTGTCTGGCGTGGTGATATAGGACTGCACATTTCGAACGCCACCATTAGTGACGATGGTGGAGAAATTGCTGGTACCATACCCAGAAACTGAGTTAATGCCGCTCGGGAAAAATGGCACTTCAGTATTGCTCAATGAAATCGGATTCTGTATACCAACCAGATTGGTATCACTCATGATTAGTTGAGCACCAGTTGGAGTACTGCTAATTGCAAGAGGAATAGCCGCTGGATTTGCATTAGCGAAAGGCTGAGTCAAAACAACTTGATTGAATGTATTAGAACCGGGCAGCGTGTCGATAGCCTTGAGACTCATCGACCCAGAGCCCGCCGTGTCTGCGTAAGCAACGAACAAACGGCTGCCTGTAGGATTGAAAGACAATGCTGTAGGTCCTGTAGTGCCTGCCGTGCCAAGACTGATGGTGCTTGTTACGGTGTTGTTGCTCAAATCAACTACAGAAATATTGTTACTTGCAGTGTTAGCGATATAAGCACGTGTGCCCTGAGGGTTTATAGCCAGACCACCAAAATTACCACGTCCCACGGCTCCTGGCAGAGAGACATTAACTGGAGAGCCGGGATTCAATGGATCTATCACAGTAAGCTGGCTAGCTGCAGTTGGCGTGGACGTCCCGAGGGCGTAATCACTCAAAACATAAACTTTGCCGCCAGAAACGCCAACAAACTTCGGTTCAAAATTTGCATTAGCCGATGGTGTTCCCGACTGGAAGGAATAGGTTGTGCTTACAGTATTATTGGAAGTGTCTATTACAACAACTGTGCCCTGACCGGCAGTAGACGAGTTGCCGACTACATATATGAATTGCCCATTGGCTGACGATGCAGCGCCACGAGGCGCGACTATGTCAACTGCACTCAAGTCGATTGTGGCAACCACTAGATTCGTCGAAGAGTCAATAACGCTTACTGTATTACTGGCATTGTTCGGCACATAGACAAAATTCCCCAAAGACTGAATGGCAGCGCCGTATGCACCACTTCCCACTTGCGGACTGGCAATAAAAAAGCTTTGTGTCGTAATCGACCCCGAGCCGTGTGCAGTCAGACTGATGTTGCCACCGGCTTTGAAGTTTTTCTCAATTGAAATATTGCCATTGTTGGCTGTAGTGCTTACTGTAGCATTGCCACCAACATTTACAGCCTCACTAAATACAATGGTATTGCCAGAAGAAACAGTTAGATCTTTAGAACTGTCAATTGCGCCGAGATAGATGCGTCCGTTCGATGCCGTAGGAGTTCCAGCGCTAAACGAACCTGCAGTGATGCTGCCATCTGTTATGGTCACACCGCCAGTTGACACCTTGGGTTGTGCAGCGATTATGCTGGTGCTACCCGTGCCTGCCAACCCTACATTATGTATTGGACCGATGAAGTTCACGGCGGACAGGGCACCGACAGTGGTGACGCCACCCGATATAGAAACTTGCACAGTACTTGCTTTAGCGGTGGCAGGGCTAGTGTTATCGAGAACCACAGCGCTCTGACCACCAGCAGTGATGATAACATCGCCTGCCTTTCCGCCAACACTGTTGGCGTTAATCGGCATTGACGAAGGAAGAGTGATCGTTCCAGACCCTTTAGTGCTGCCAGCAAAAGCTAGAAGTTGTATGCTGCCAGCATCTCCCGAAGCACCTTTGGCAGAGCTGTCGATGAGACTTACGCTACTGGGACTCAAAAAGTTGATACTACCACCGGTGCTGGACGCACCAGTAACCTTCGTCACATTCCCTACCGGAGCTGCGAAGTTGGCACCTGCAACTATGGTAATGTCACCACCGCTTCCTGTCAGAGAACTCGTGTCGATTGATAGCGCGTTTCCAGCAGTTATATTTCCTTTTGCCAATAATGCCAGGTCAGCACCGTTTGTAATCAAATTCATGCTGCTTAGCAAAGTAAGGTCACCAGCAGCATTGGCAATTAGAGGGTCTCCAGTCAGATTGAGACTTCCGATTGAAAGATTGTCTGTCTCTGCAGTTATGAATGCACAAGCGGCAGAAACATTGACCACACCAGTGAGATCCTTCACGTGTACATTGGCTATGCCGTCACTCGAGAAGACATTCAACTCTTTAGAGAGCAAATTCCCACCGAGCAAACTGGTATCAGCCTTGCCACTAAAAAACGCGTCCCGCAAATTGATGCTACCGAGAAGCGCTTGAATTGTACCGTTCTTGTTATTAATATTTAGAGATTGCAGACCTTGTGTCGCAAAATTGACGTTTCCATTAATAGCATTAATCAAACCTGCATTTGCAATTTGGCTGCTGTTGAAACTCAAATTTCCTGCAGCTTGCATCAGAGGTGCGGCACCACTGGTTCCCGCAGGGAGAGCATTGATAATAGAATTGCCAGCACTTAAGTTCAAATTGCCTGAACTGATAATCGAACCATAGTTCACAATATTGTTCAGCGCGCTCAGCGACAAATTTAGACTGGAGATGGCACCACTAACGCCCGCGATTCCCCCGGCTGGGAGCATGGTCGAAATGAGCGCCCCCTGACGATTATAGATGTTCTGAGCGCTGATCAAAAGCGAGCTGTAGTCCTGGCTCGTCGACACACCCAACAAACTGCCTGCGTTTGTCAAATTACCAGCCAGGCTCAAATTGCTGTTCACTGCTGCATTCTGAATTGCAGTAACACCTCGAGGAATCACCAGACTCGACACATACTGGTTGAACTTTGCGCCGATGTTGAAGCTTCCACCGATTGCATTGCCGAGGCTACCAAGCAGAATCGATTGCTGCCCCGTTGACAGCACCTGGTAGACCGCAAGCCTTTCAGCTGGTGTCAGCATGGTTGCTGCATTGACTTGCATGGTCTGATTTCCAACCTTAATCGAGACCTGCCCGGAACTGCCGAGATTGTTCGCGGTCAAGTTACGGTTCTTCGAACTCAGGTCCAAATTAATCGGAGTTACCCCAGAACTCGACGAGTTGCCGGGCGACGCACTTCCAGGTCTGGACTGAGCAAGAGCAGTCAGCGGATGGATAACTTGCGTAAACAGCAGGAACACGAGGGCAGAACTTGTAGATGCTTTCATAGACCTCAACTCGAATCGATAGGCGTATGAGCTTGGGACCCAGCCAAACCCAGTTTCAACGGTGAAGAAGCTTAAAATGCAAGCCCCTGGACTATCCACCTACACTAAGCCTATAGGCTGCCAGAGTGGTTTACTATCCGCCATTAGCCGTATTGACATTCATTCAAAGGTAAATTTTTGTCACGGAAAAAGCCCATCAGCGACAGCATTCGCGGCTTTTTGTCGTGCAGAATACAAAACTTCTTTACAAGCCCACAATTAGCTGGGGTTTGCTAGGGAAACATCAGCCTAGACAGGCATCGGAACAATTCCTACCTTGAAGTAAGTCGCCAAGTCCAGAGACCGACTTATGGTTCCCAACCATACTTTTTAGCCATAGCATAGTCGGACTGAGCGCGTGCCGATTTCTTTCCATCCAACTTTTCGTAAGCGCGGGCTCTTCCCAGATACCCCCCTGCATACTTAGGAGAATAGCCTATTACCTTTGAGTAGTCCGCTATTGATTGCTCATACTTAGCACCTAGAAAATACGACTTGCCTCGAAACTCGTAATAATCCTGCTCATCAGGGTAACGCTTCAGCAGAATATTGTAGTCTTCAACAGCCTTGTCAAACTGCTTCATGCCTTCATAGGCGGTGGCACGTTGAACGTGAGGCCAACGAGCTTCAGGATCCGCCTTCAGTGCAGCTGTGTAGTCGGCAACGGCTTCAGCGTGTCTCCCTAATGTGTCCAAAAGCTTGCCTCGTGAGCCCCAATAGTCAGCATTGTTAGGATTGTACTGAACAGCAAATCCAAACTCTTTGATGGCTTCAGGATATTTTTTTTCTCCCTCAAAATACATAGCCCTATCGAAATAAGCACGAGCCAACTTGGGGTTCATTTTGATCGCCTTGGTATACTCAAGCAAAGCAGGATTGAACTTATTCTGGAAGTAGAGCGCTTCCCCATAGTCGCAAACTGACTCGGCGTTCGAAGGGTCGAGTTCCATCGACTTACGCAAGTATACTATCGCCTTTGTGGCATCACCTTTTTGCAGCTGAGATGCACCTTCCACCCGAAGTTTCTCAGCTTTTTCCGTTACGCTACTCTTGCTGGAAAGTATCTCAGTCATCTTCGCGTCTGACTTAGACGGGGCTGCCTCTGCAGGGGCAGCGAAACAAGCTGCCATAAGAGAACAGCTAAAAACAATTGAACAAGTTACCGTTTTGAGAAAATCGATCTTCACTTATTAATCCCCTGAACTAGAGACTTCACCCTGCCAGGCGAATTTTTAGGAGCTGCTGACAACAAACAATCTTCCAGAAAAGAATGACCCATTGACATACATTTTTCTTGCAGCTAAAGAAGAAATCATTGTTAGCGCAAAATCTGCGACACACTTTCCGAAAGAACAGGATTATTCATGGCCCAACCGAGGTAGAGTCAACTTAGTGCCACTGGAGAATTGAAACATGAAGCCAACAGGAACTAGCACTCTGGCAATACTGATGGCTTTCACACTATCAGCTTGCACACTGCAACAATTAGGCGAAACCTCGGCAAAGAATACAAGACTGAGCAACGAGCAGCAGTGGATAGTCGAATCAGTTGGAAATGATGTCGCACAAATCGTCCTCTATGCATCAAAAGGTTCTGACTTAGACCTTTCAAACATAAAGTTCTCAACTACCGGAGACAAAGATGGCGCCGAGAAATATCGCTATTCTCTAAATTGTGCCAAGCTAAAAACGGAAGGAAATCTGGCACTAAGTAAGTTCATCTGGTCACCAGAAAATTACAGAGATCTAGCCGCAGAAATCGCAAGAGGTGTCCACAAAGAATTTGAAAACAAAAGCTCATACGACTCAAAAGCGCTCGTAAAAAATCTGGCGAACTTTAATTCAACCAAGCTTGCAAAAGCAAACAAGGACCTCTCGGCACAACTGTCTGCGCATCCACTAGATGCAGAAATAAACGAGTCAGCGGCGCTCTTGTGTGGATTTTTTGCCCTTCGTGAAACAGCTGCGTGCTTCAGCGACACGCGCCCCTGGCTTAACCAAATGTCCGCACATCTCGCGATTGCAGAAGCGGCTCGAAACGGCTCTAAACCGTCTCTGGCGGGGCAATTCAGTAAAGTAATTTTGCTTGAACGAAGTGGCCTTCAAAAAGAAGCATTAGATGCGCTCGCCCAAATTTCAAGCGCAGACCAAAACGATTCGGGAATCAAGAGCCTTGTTCGCGGGCTAAAAATGAGGATCACTAATGATTATCGCATTGCCGATCTCTCCCACGCCGGTAGCTTCGAAAAGCTTGCGTATGCCGGTGCAATTAGCAGGAACATAACGACCGATGCACTTACCGATTATCTAAGAATTGAAAAACCACAGGACGAGGTCCTCATTGATTATTTCCGTTTGGGTATGCGAGGGCGTGCGACAGTTGAGTCGGGTCACATCTTCTGTAAGAACAGCATTCAAGCAGAAATTCAAGATGCCGCACATGAGCTTAATTTGTTTGAGGGTCTAAAGCCTGCAAATGCAGACGAACTGATCACTTACCTAAACGCCACTGCTAATGGTGCACTGGAAAAGACCGGTGAGAAATGGGTTTTATCTCCAATATCAAGATCCTCTTTGGAGGCTTTTCACTGCAGACAGTTGCTTGACGCTTGCTATCAAACTCACCACTTCTTGTGGGGCATGTGGGGAGTAACTGACCAGGCAAAAGAGATGCTCAAAGAAACGAAGACACAACTTGCAAAGCTTACCTTGTATCCGCTTTTTGAAATAGATGCCTATCAGGAAGAACGAAAAGCAAGTACGCCAGAACTAGACAAGCAATTGGTAGACCTCAGTTGGAATAAGCCTGAATTGATTACTTATTCACTATGGATGAAAGCTAGCAAGAACCAAGCAGAAGAGCCGATGAGAGAACTCTCCTGGTTCGGGAAGGGACTTCCATATGGTACGGTTTATGATTTTGATAATAGGCTGGAATATGTGAGACGCTTAAATCAAATCGATTTATCGCAACTAGCAGCACTTGCACCATACGATGTGCCCGTGCTCTGGGCAACAGCTGACGCAAAGTATGGGCAAACAGCCACAGGAGCCCAGCTGAAAACAATATACAAATCGCTTGCTGATTACAGCTTGCAAGCTATGAATTCAGTAGCTTATGCCTACCAAAACTCTAACAAAATGGCATATATAGAGCAACTGGAAAAAATCGCAAAGATCGAACCAGATATGACTTTCAAAATAGCCGAGTGCTATGAAACAATCAATCCATCAAAAGCTGTTGCATCTTATGAGAAAGCGTTGAGTCAGGCTCGTGATCAGGTGGTGCTCTCGCATTACGGCGGCTGGCTAATCGATTATTACCGTGAGACAGAACAACACGAGAAAGCCGAGGCTCTAGCAAACAAAGTAGGAGAAGTCTACTCACGAGTCGGTCTTCGAACACAAGGCTATTTCCAGGAACGCAGTGGGCGAATTCAGGAAGCGGAAGAGACTTTCAAGAAGATAAAAGAGCGCTATGACAAAGATGATGAACTCAAAGCGCTTTACGTCAGGCATCCCGACTTAAACGCAGTTTACAAAAACGGAGCAGAGGAGGCAATCAAAGATGTATTCCCTGAAGGAATGAAGAAGTATGTGCCTGACACAAAGCCGCCAACGCAGGGCGTGAGAATCGTTAACCGCTCGTTCAAGACAGATAAGGCTGGTATTCAAAAAGGCGACATAATAGTGGCGGTCAAGGGCATTGCAGTAGGCAACTCAGCTCAATTCGCTCTTGCCAGAGAAAGCACTCTTGACACCAACGTGGACTACGTAATCTGGCGAGAAAGTGAAAAGAAATACTTGACTAAATCAATCAAACTACACAACTATCTTCTTGGTTGCGACATCAAGACTTACAGTCTTAAAGATTCCGACAGCAAAACGAACAAGCCTAAGAATTAGAAACGCGAATCAGCTTGTTTAACTCGCGGTCAAAGCTCGAAGCAAAAGCCTGTTTCTCTTTATTGCCAAACGCCTGAGGTCCGCCTTTAACGTCGCCTATGTCACGCAACTCTTGCAGCAAGTCGCGCGTTGCCAGTCGCTCAGCGATATTATCCTCAGTGTGCACTCTTCCACGTGGGTCAATCACAACAATCTTTGCTTTAACCAGACAATGCGCCAGAGGAATGTCCTGACTCACAACGAGATCGCCTGGTCGTGCATTTTCTATGATGTATTCGTCCGCTTTGTCTGGACCTTCCGTTACTACGACCTGTTCAACCAAGTCAGACCCAGGCAACAATATTTTTTTGTTTGCTACAAAAACTATCTTGACCTTCAATCTTAAGGCTGCCTTTATAGTGATATCGCGAACCACTACAGGGCAAGCGTCTGCGTCGATCCAAATCTGCATCTTACACCTCGTGGCGAAAAGGATAGCACAGCAACACGAGAGAATATTGCAGCAAATTGCGCTGGCTCGACATTTTTACTCTGGGAAGGTGAATTCATAACCAGAAGCTTTCAACAATGGGATGATACGCTTTAGCGCTGCGACCGATTCAGATCTGTCACCGCCACCATCATGCATGAGAACTACGCCTCGCGAGTGGATGTATTTTGTGACATGGTTCACGATTGCATCAACACCAGGATGCTGCCAGTCTTTTGTGTCAATGCTCCAACCAAGAGCTTTCATCCCCCAGCTTGCAGACATCTTCCGCAGTTTCATATTCCAATTACCAGCAGGTGCACGAAAATATTCTATTTTGGCTTCCGGCGCACACGATAGAATCAACTCGTTTTCAGCTAATACCTCAGTCTTGATTTTCTTGCCAGACTTTTTAGCGATGCTCTCGTCATGATTCATCGAATGGTTTGCGATTTTATGCCCCTCTGCGACAATTTGCCTGACCAAATCCGGGCACAGTTTCACTTGCCTTCCAACAACGCAGAATGTGGCATGGACTTGATTCTCCTTTAGAATCGCTAAAACTTGCCGTGTGTATACGGGGCTAGGACCATCGTCGAATGTGAGCGCTACTGTCTTAGCTTCGGGATTGTTTGGAACGGATTGAGCTTTTGTTATCACTTCAGTTGAAATATTCGTCGAAGGGTCAAGGAAAGGCAAAGGCTTCGTTTCTGTTTCCGGAACCCTGGTTACTTTGCCAACTCTGTCAAAGCGGTTTATGGATCTAACGGAAGAACTTGCTTTTTTCGGAGTTCTCACGACAGCTCTAACTCTTTCGACTTCCGTCACGGCCGCAGCAGCCGTACTGCCAGGTTTGGAAACAGACTGTTTTCGAGTAGGGATAGACCGCGGACCAGGTAGAGGTGTTCGCGGAGCAATCGGAAGAGCAGGAGCGATACCAGTGAATGGAATGGTTGCCATTGTATATGGTGCTGGCAACTGAGTGCTCGAAACCACAGTCGAAATATCTTGCGCGAATGTTGATTGACTTAAGAAGAAGAGAATTGCAGGAAGTACAAGTAGAGCTCTCTTACCTGGTTTCATTTTTAGTGCCTCCGAGTTGCATACAACATTCACACTACTCATTGAACGGTACGAATTCGTGGCATAGCGTAAGGCTCATGTAAAGCCCAGTATAAGAGTCTCGAAAGATCTCGCTATTCGTAAGAACACTGTTAATTAGCCGCTAAAAACGAAGTACTTTGTAATAGCAGAGTAAGAAAACCAACACAGCTTTAACAGTGCCGAAAATATTTTCCCGAACGCAGAAGCCGCCAGGATGGTGGCACTCCCAGGCTCAAAGGAGGCTAGCAATAAGCTGACCTGTATTACGTCATCTAAAATAAGGCATGGGAGCGCCGGCTTTCACCCGGCTTATGAACTCTATAACGCTGGAATGGTGGCACTTGCTGAAGAATCAAAAAAAACAACGCTCAGCTTAGAAGCAGACGCACAGATTCTGCAAAAACACGCGTATGTTCATCGATATCAGCCGCGCATGTGGCAGGAGATACCAGCGCCATATTGTGGAAAGGCGTCATTAGAATGCCTCTGTTCAATGCAGCCAGGTGCATAAAGCGATCTAATTCATAGTCAACCGCTGCTGCTGCCTCAGAGCCATTTATAGGAGCTTTTTCGCGAAACCAATATTCGGCACGACAGCCCAGTTGTTGAACAGACCAGGGCAATTTGTACTCATCAATCACCGATTGCACGCCCTCAGTGAATCTCTGCGCAAGGGGAATAGATTTCGCGTAAGCATCTTCAGTAAGCACATGCTGCAAAGTTGCTCGCATAGCTGACATGGAAAGCGCATTAGCAGCCAGCGTGCCACCAATGCCACCAGTATCAGAATCTTCCACTTTAATTTTCGCTTCAATTTTCTCCGCAAGTTCAGCCGTGAAACCATAGGCGGCAGCGGGAATGCCGCTAGCTATAGGCTTGCCACAGGTCAAAATGTCGGGTTCTAATCCATACGCAGCAGTATAGCCACCAGGTCCGGTGCATATTGTGTGGGTTTCATCGAGAATGAGCAGTGTTCCGGTCTCTCTGGTAAGCCGACGCAAAGCATCATGAAACCCAGGCATAGCATGAACAATACCAATATTTGTAAGCACCGGCTCTGCAAGAACGCAAGCCACATCAGCATCTGCGAGCGCCTGTTCTAAAGCAGAAATGTCATTGAATTCAACGACCTTTGTCGTTATAGCTGGGTCGACGGCAGCACCTATGTTGCCATTTCGACTGACACCTTTCCCATCACGCAGAACGATAAAAGTTTCGTCAACGGTGCCGTGGTAGCACCAGTTGAATACAAGAATTTTCTTCCGCCCAGTAAGGTGCCTGGCCAATCGAATTGAAAAACGATTTGCATCGGTTGCTGTCATTGCGAACTGCCAATATGGCAGACGAAAGCGGCGTTTCAGTTCGTCAGCAACCCATAAACAATCTTCAGTCGGTAACATAAAAGTTGCGCCTTGAGCAATTTGATTCTGAATCGCTTCGACAGCTGCTGCAGGGGCGTGCCCGGTCATCGCCCCAGTGTCTCCGAGACAAAGATCAAGATATCTGTGACCATCAACGTCAACGAAGTGCGCACCCTTCGCTTCCTGAACGAAAACCGGAAAAGCTCCGGCCCATTTGACCATCCAGTTCATAGGCACACCAGAAACCATATTCTTTTGAGCGCGCTCATACATTGCCTTGGAACGCGGATGCTTCTCCACAAAAGCCTCAAGCTCTTTCTCCAATTTCATTTTGAGCATTTTTCTATCGATATCTGTCATTTTTTCTCTCGGGGTATGAGTTGCTCGAAATAACAAGCGAAACCTTGATCAATCAATGAAAAAGGAGGATTGGTCTCGTGATTTTTTGTTCCACAAATTGGTCAAAATCATCTTCGGAAAAAAGTGTGATTCTCCATTAGATGATGGGAAAACATATTATAAGGAACGGCTTGTTGTGGATTCACTGCAGATTTCACCACAGCCGCCGAAAGCACTGTCTGGCTTAGTTTTAGAGGTGTTTCCCCTGATGCATTGTTACCTGGAATACAAACTAGAAGCGCATTGTAAGCTGCAATACAAAATGTGCCAGGTTAGCGTTGTCATTAGAGAAGCGCTTCAGCAGCCTAAGATAAATTCTTGGGTGCTGCAAAGCCTTCAGTATAAATTATGTTAAACTTTTAGCCATTTGTTGTCTCCTCGCAGTCATTAGGTGAAAAGCGATGCAATTCTTGCGTACCAAAACTTCCCGGGAAATGGTCACCTGGCCGAGTTTTCTATGTTTATTACAACTCGTTGCCTCACCGCAGGCCATGGCAGAACAGACTCTGCGGCCTGACTCAGGCATGTTGCCCGCTACAGCGGTCACAGTGCCTGTATCGCAAAAATCAGCAATGACGGGCGCACTGCCTTCCAACCTGAACCTGGGGGCAACCACCAAGAGCGTCCTAGCCGGAGGAATTGCCGGTTTCCATCCTACCGCAATCAAGACTGGCGGGCTGATGCAGCTAGTCAATGCAAACAGCCTACTGACGCCGGCACAAGTGCTCGCAGTAAATCAAGTTTTGACCTCGGGACAACAGAACCTGCTCATCAGCGGACTTGGAAGCGCCGTCGGCGGTTCTGCAACCATCAGTGCAGGCACCAACAATACGTTGAGCAACATGGTGATTCCACACAATGTGAAGGTCACCAGCTTGCTCACAGACAATGTTCTCAATATCACTGGTAATCTGACCAATGCTGGTGCACTTTACTTCTCGGGTAACGGACAACAACTCGATGTTAACGCCAATAACATTAATAACCTGGCTGGAGGTGTGATTGCCTCGCTGCAGGCAGGTCAGAATCTGACACTGCATGCGGTGCAGAACATCAACAATGCAGGCAGCATCACATCTGGTGGCAACCTGACTTTGAACGCAGGTGGAACCATTAATAACTCGGGCAACTTGCTCGCAAATAACAATGTCAATTTGAATTCCGCCATTGGAAATTACATCAACAGCGGAAACATCACGGCATCGACAGGCAATATCAACATCGCAAGTGCAACAGCATCAACGGCTACTTCAGTAGATGGACTTGGTGGCACACTTTCAGCGCTAATGGGCTCCATTAATGTAGGTTCGAGCCTGAGCAACAACTTGAACATGAAGGATGGAAATTACCTTTCACAAGCATTGAACCTCAAAGGCTCAAACATTGAGGTCAACGTAGGCGATGTGACAGGTACCGTTAACGTCAGCGGTTGCGAAGCGCATTTCTGGTCCGAGACTGAGAACCTCAGCCTGGGTGTTTGGGATGTTTCAGGCGACCCTCTCATTTCGAACACTGGAAATATCGACATCTCACAAACCGCAGCTCTGTCTGGAACTGAATACGTCATTCTAGCTGGCGGCAACATCACGTCTAACACCGATACATTCACGATCAACACCTCCTCAAATGCGAAAGCTGGGGGCACGGTGATGCTCGGCGCCGGTGTCAACTACAAGTCTCCGAGCATTCTGGGTCCATCAAAGACTGGCGGCGACATTTTGCTCAGCAACCTGAAGGGCACCATAATCGATAGCAGTTCCAGCAAACTCAATTCAGCTGGTGGCAATGTAACTCTGTTTGCTTTTGCTAACCCTAACGATGCGACCGTTGGAGGTCATGTCTTGTTAGGCTCGACTACGACAATCAAAACCGCCGGCAACGGCACAGGCAAGAATGGTGATGTACTCGTAGTAGCAGGCGCACAAAGTACAGTTGGAACACCGATAACTGTGCAGTTGGGCAACATTAACACCGCTGGTGGTGCGTCAGGAACGGGCTCAATCGGTGTATACACAAGCACCCCAAATACCGCTGCAAAAGCTATCACCATCGACACTACACTCGGAACTGTAAAGTCAGGATCCTTTATAGGTGGAACTCCTGTTAATGGAGCTGTAACGACAGGGGCGCTCACTACGAGCGGAGGCAATGTCACGATCGCTGCAGGCGGCAACGCCAACGCTGGAGCTGCAATTACCGTGACAGGTGCTATCGACACTTCGAGCACGACAAAAGCCGCGGGCAACGTGTCTCTGACAGCCACGAACACAACAGGATCAAACATCACCGTCACAGGAAACATAACAACTACCAGCTTAATTCACGGTGGTAATGTCACGGTAGCAAGTCCAGGAACCTTGTCTTTGCAAGCTATCGACAGCAGCGACCATTCTGTCAGTCCAACAGGCGCTGCAGGTAACGTCATTCTAAACGCCGGAGGCACTGGCTCGAAAGCCATTACATTTACAGGAATTTCAGCTACGGGCACATCTGGCGGTCTGGTTGAAGTGGTGGCATCTGGTTCGATCACCTCGAACGCCGCCTCACTTGGCGCTAGTCAATACAATATCAATTCGGGTGGTGAAACCACCGGTTCAGCAGGCAACATCATTGTCCTGGCAGGTGTCAAATCGACACTGAATAGCGATGGTACACTCAGCACCACCACGGTATCTTCAAGCGGCGGCGATCTTCTGTTCAGCGGTCAGGCAACTGCAATCAGAAGTTCAGTTGGAGCGAACAACATTGCAGGCAATGCAGGCAACATTACTCTGGCTGCTGGCGGAGTTAGCAACACAGCAGGCCGAATAAGCATCGCCGGCTCAATCGAGGCAGAAGGGGGTCAGCTTCCCGCCTCAGTCGGGAAGAGCGGTAACGTGTTCGTCTCTGCTGGTGAAATTACAAATGCTACCAACCCTGTGACCATAGTTCTTCAAAACATGGACACTACCAACGGAACCCAAGCCGGCGGCGGTGACATCACGATAAAGACTGGTCAGGTTGGCAGCAATCTGGCTTTCACCGCCAGCGGTGCCCTGCAATCAGGAGACCCAAATAGCGGAGCAAACATCACCGGAGCAGTCAGTGTCGGCAACATCTCCACCACCGGTGCGAACATCGTCGCTACCGGCTCTACCGGCGGTAACGTAACGATCACTGCGGGACGCAACATATCAGCCGCGACGGCTATCAGCACCGGGTCTATCTCCACAGGGTCCTCAACACTTGGACCGGGTGGGGTCACCGCTGCATCGAGTTCTGGCGGTAATGTGATTATCACCTCAGGCATTCTTGGCGCGAATGTAAACGAAGACATCGTAATCGGTGGCAATATCACGACCACGGGCTACAGCTCTGCAGCGACCGGTGGAGAGGTGCGCATCATTGCGGGAACTAATTTGAATTTGTCAGCTAGCACAGTTACAACTGGAACTTCTGGCTCCGGTGCCGGCGGCGGCTCCGTCACACTACTGGCAGGTAGTAGCTCTCAGAAAGGCAATATCACCTTTAAGAATGTCAGCACTACCGGCATCTTCGGTGGTGCAGTCGAAATGATTGCCAGCGGAAATATTTCATCGACGTTTACCGGACTTGAGATAGATTCCAGTGGTTCAATCACAAACCAAAACGGAAACGGCGGTAACGTTATTCTGGTGGCTGGCGCATCAGCAACGACCGGAAAAATCGGTACAGCACCCACTATTTCAATCAATGGTTCATCAGGTTTTGGTGGCAACATAACACTAACCAGCGGAAGCTCAACGGTTATTGACACAACCTTTTCTGGTCTTTTCTCAAACGTTACTGGTTCTGGCGGCGCAGTTACAATGTTGGCGTATGGCACCGCAGCTGGTACCGGCAAAGTCACTCTAACAGGTGACATCTCGACAGGTTCTTACTTCAATGGAATATTTAATTCCTCTACTAAAATAACAACGTACATTGGCGGCAGCGGTAATGTCATCGTTGTGGCAGAGGGTCCAAACAGTTCCGGACCTACGATAAATATTCAGAACATCGACACTAATGGAACAGTTAATGGCACAGGCACCATAATACTCTCGACCGCCTCCCCCGGGGCAACTGCAGGACAGCCACTGGTCATAAACGACCTCTCAGGCAACGTACTTTCTGGAAATGCTACCGGTACGTCCTACGTTAGTGGTGGTGTCAAGGCTGGAAATCTCGCAACAAACGGTGGCTCTGTAACAGTCAATGCTGGTTCAAACAATAGTACATTTGCAATCGACTTAGCCAGCATTGATACACATGCAAACTCTACTCTCGGTGGTTCAGGTGGAGCTGTCTATTTGACTTCCGGCTTAGACAAGGCTACGAGCAATACCAGTATAAGAGTCACTGGAAACATCTCAACGCAAGGATTCACCATCACAGACCCTGGGGTCGGCGCGAAGCCTGTCACAGGAGTAGGTGGCAACGTGGCTATACTCACACCCGCAGACATTAACGTTGTCGACATCACCACGGGTGACAGCACTTCAGCAACTTCAGGATCGGGCGCTAACGGAGGCACCGTCATCCTCTTCGCGGGAGACACCACATTAGGTACAGGCAACGTCAGTTTCGGCACCATCTCCACTAAAGGCGGAAGCACCAACAATGGCATAAACAACACAGGCGCTGGAGGAGACGTAGAAATTGTATCGATAGGTACCTCTGGCGCCATCAGTGGAACCTTGATCAACACGGACCAAAACTCGTCCGTAGCTTCTGGTGATGCCGGGTCAGTCATGATATCGACCCCAGGCGGCATCAGCGTCACAAACATTTCCATGAAAGCTGCTCTTTCTCTAGGTAGAGCTGGTTACGCATTCCTATCTGCCGGTGCGGCTTCTGGTACTACAATTGTAGCGGCCGTGGATGCTAGTACCGGGTCAGGTTCGAATCAAGGCAATCTATTCGGATTTTTCAACAACACAGTAGCTTCGAAATTCGACGGCAGCATCGCGAATATTGGTGACAAAACCATCGCCATATCCAGCGCTCCAACGCAACTCGCGTTGGGAATGACTGTCTCAGGCGCTGGAGTACCTGCAGGCACATTCATCACCAGCCTTAGTTACACAGGAAGTGTTCTTACTTCTATTGGAATCAACAATGCAGCAACTGGAAAAGGAGCAGCAACCTTCAACAGCGCCTCTACCAGCAACATTAGCGTGTCTCTGAATTCAAGCAATCTTCCCGCATTTTACTCGACAGCTCCAGGTGCTTTGCCCGGTTTGCCTACAACCACTTTAGCATTCTCGAGCGGGGCGCCATCTAGCATCCAAGAGACGCAAGGTCCAAGCAATATCAAACCAGTATTTTATAGTGCAGGCGGATTCACCAGCATAAACAATCCGGCAACGGACCTGGCAATTACTGGTGACTCTCGATTGATAGTTCCAATTGTCTCACTCAGTCCTAGCGGACTTACCTGGAACAATTCAGCGTCAGCTTCAAGTATTTCGACAGTAACACTGGCATTTTTTGGAACTAGCGTCACGATAGGCGGAAACTCTAATAGATTCCAAAACGCCATGACGGCTGTCTCACCCGGCAACATAAGTATAACTAGCACATCACTTCAGGCTTCAGCCTTGAATTTGGGAACAATTGTAACCCCAGCAAAATTCAGCGCCACCATCCCTCAGAACATAAGCTTACAGGGAACAATTTCGGCCTCGCAAGTATACCTTGACTCTGTCGGTGGCGCGACTCCAGGAACCGGACCCGGAGGCACGATCGCCTATAACTCCAGCACCTTGCTGCCGATTTTCACAAATAATCTTCAAATCAATTCAAACGGTGCCGTAGGCGACTTCACTAACAACCCTGGACGTCCACTCAATATTCAGGGCAGAGGCGATGGAGTCAGCTTCCACGATTCCGCAGCGGGAAGTTTTGCTATACAAGCCAACGGTAACTTGTACCTGGACAATATAAGCACGACGAAAATAATATACACTGGAGTATCACCTGGTAATAACTCAACTGGAAACATGGTGCTAATTTCGACACCATTTTCACAAAACCAGGGCTCAATTACCTTTACAAATGCTATAGACACGCCTTACGGTAACATCTTCTTAGCAGCCGCTGGAAGTATAAGCACCACAGGTGTGAAGGCCAGCCTCACGGCTACAGAACGCTCAGGGACGAGCCCCATTCCTGGTGGCGGAGGCAGTATCTTCCTGTTGGCTGGCGCTACTGCCACCATGGCTAGCAACAGCGTGTCTGTTCTCGGCCGTTCAGGAATTGGCGGAGACATATCCCTACCACTTATAACGGATAACAACTCTTTCAACACGCAGACGGACAGAAGTCGATTTGGCGGAGACATCGCGGTTGTTGCGTATTCGAATACAGTTGCAGGTCTCATCGGCGGAACAATTACAATTCCGTCTAGCTCAACAATAGGAGCATACAGCCCTTCAGGCACAGATACCTCGGCTCGGGGGTCTTTTGGGATCGCTATCGTTGGTGAGGCATCCGGCGGACCAACTGCGGACGTAACCATCTCGACAGGGAATGTCTACGGAGGAGTCGGCAGCGTTAACATTGCGACAGCTACTCCGGCCGGAAGCGTAGTAGCACCAGTGTCTATTGGCATAAACACTGGTGATTACTCCACTAAATTTTTCACAGGGAATCTCCCAAACGGATCAATTTCGACCCAGAAAGTATCCGCCTCTGGCGCGGGAAGCGCAGTCAATAACAAGGTGTCGGAGATCGGGCTCACTCAATCCGGTATATCAATCGTAGCGGGCGGTTTTGTGAGCACGCAAGAGCTAGTATCTATAGGACTTTCGGGTTCTACTCCGGTCACCACGAACATCGCGCCCCCCTATCAGCCTGCGCCAGGCAGTACAGGTCTCAACGGTTACGCAGGTGGTGCCGGTGGAGCTGTCTATGTTAATGGCAACCTGGGAGTAAGCGTAAACGGAGGAGTTCAGTCTTTTGGAGGAGGAGGTGGTGGTGGCACTGGAGCACCGTTTGCAGGTGGGCTCCTTGTTGGAGGCAACGGAGGCAATGGCGGCGCAGGTGGAGTAGTGGCGATTCAATCAAATGGTTATGTTCTCGTCAACGGAGGTATCAATTCCTCCGGAGGAGGCGGCGGAGGAGGCGGCGGAGGTGTCGGCGGTTCTGGTATCACCGAACATGGTGCCGGAGGCACTGGAGGCTCCGGAGGCTCCGCTGGTGACATCACAGTCACAGGAGGTAATCAACTCGGAACAACCATTCAAGTAGCCGGTGATATCTTCGCCGTCGCAGGCGGGCGAGGTGGCAATGGTGGAACCGGCATGACCAACTCTAAATCAGGCATATATGGTGGGTCAGGCGGTGGCGGCGGTGGCAGCTACGGCGCTGGTGGTGGCGGCGGAGGCGCCGGTGTACTTGAGCCAACTTCCGCGAACTTCTCAGGACTCGGAGGCGCTGGCGGTGGTGGTACATACGGTGGCGGCGGTGGCGACACCCAGAACATCGCATCGACAGCCGCTATCCCTCAGCAACAGTCAGGTTTCGGCGGATGGGGAGGTGGAGCCTACCTTCCAATACTCGGAAACAAGAGCCAAGCTTCTGGAGTATATGCTGCCGGTGTCTTCGGTGGGGCGCCAAATGAATCACTAACCTCGCCGACAAATGGGTTACCCTATTTTTCAACAGCAACTAGCGGCAGTGGAAATGTCGGCGGCTTCGGTGGACACTACTACACAGACAGTGGATTGCTTTCCAGCGGAACAACGACACTTCTACCGTCTGCTATCGGCGGTACTTTTGCAAATGGTGGGTCTGGAGGCGCATCAGCAAATACCTCGTACGTACCAGCCGTCCAAGGCGAGAAAGACGCCTTCGGATTGCCAGGGGCTGATGCTGTCACCACAACTGGTGCAGGTGATGGTATTGTCACAATGACAGCCAACACCTTCTCTACCCCAAGTAACATAACGGCAGGAAACATCTTCCTGAAGACTAACGGCGTCGGCAGCACCGGCGCTGGCAATCTCACCATCACTGGAAATTTGTTAGCGAGTGGAAAGTACTCTGGTTCATCTCCTAACCCGAACTGCACCAATTGTGCAATCACAGCCTGGGTGGGCTCAACCCTGAGCGGAAACCTGGTTGTCAATTCCTCAACGACCATAAACACCTATTCCGGAAGAATAATACTTGAGAATGACAATACCTCAGGACTAATCAGCATTGGCTCGAATTCCCAAATATTTGCGCACAATGGCGGACAATATGGACTGTCCGTTTCAATTGGACTGCCAACCTGGTTCCAGAAATCACCGGTACCAGCTGTTCAAGGTTCGAATCCTGCCAACGTATTCACAGTTATTTCTCCAACCACAAAGCCTGCAAACTTCATCGCGTTTGGAACGGCAGGCATAACAGCTCAAGGACCTCAGAACACGATTTTTGCGCTCGGTACAACGCCATTACAAGTTGCATTCCAGAGCGGTGGTGTTACTGGCGGTAACAAGAACTCAATCACCCTCGGTGGTGGCACGCAGCTAGGGGCTTCAAACAGCACTCCTATTTCGAGCCTCGATTTGACTGATTCAAGTACGATTCAAACAATCACGGCTCAGCAAACCAGCGGGGTCATCGGCGGGGCATTGACCTTCACCAAAAACAACAACGTTTTTGCAGTGACGGGAGGAACGATGATTCTCTACCCGATTAACCTGAGTTCGCGTTTGTCCGCATTGAACATACCGAATCCAGCATTGCCACTAAGCGTAACCCTCACCAATTTCCAATCGGTCAATCCTATTAATGTAAATATCAGCGACTCAAGCACATCAAACAATGTTGTAATTAACAGCCCGTTGATTCTTACAGGAAGCACACAACCATTAGCGTTCAATGTAAGCAGCAACCAGGGTTCGACATTCGGAATAAACATTGACCCAACAACTGGAGCTGCACTTGCAGGAAAGGGAGCGATAACTACGTCCGGCAGTTTGACCTTCAACGTTCAGGGAAGCACCATCATTAATGGCGCCATCACAGCTAGTGCTGGAACTATAAATATCAATAACAGTGTAAAACAAGCACCCATCAACATAACATCCACAATAACTGCTTCTAAAGGGTTCTCTGCAATCACCAATGATGGCGACTTCATTCTTGGAAGCGGAGCTCTGAAAACGGCCGGCACGGGCATAAACGTCAGCGCAGCCGCGGTGCAGTTTGGCACCAACTCTCTAGTGAAGGCTGCGGTAACCAATACAGCTGGACTATTTTCGCTTACCGCTACTAATGGTATTACGGTGAATTCAGGGTCAACCGTTGCATCAACTGGTGGCATAAACTGGTCGTCGAGTTCAAACAAAGTCACTATAAATGGTGCGCTGAGTTCGACGGGCGGTTCAATCGTCCTGACAAACTCATCGTCAGTGCTCACCGAAAATACGAGTGTAGGAGCTAACATTTCAGGCAGCAAGGGCGTGACGATAAACTCGTTACCGAATTTCTCTCAGAATCTAGGCACAACCATAAGTTCTAGCAACTCACCGATTACCCTGGAAGTACCTTCTTCTGGAGGTCAGCTGCAACTAAATGGAAAAGTGGCTGCTGGCTCAAGCACAGTCACTTTATCTCCATCTACTTTCAACCAGGCAATATCTCTGGGTGGCGCAGCGGCTTTCAACGTAAGCCCTGCAAACATAGCCGCCATCACCGCAGGAACACTACAAATTGGGGATGGCAACAATACCGGTACGATGACGGTAGGAAGCAATATTGACTCAAGCAAATTGAACCTATCATTCGTGTCCGCTAATCAGACATCCGCCTCTTTCACCAGCACAGGTCAAACAATCACGATGGGCGTGAAAAACCTGACCATCAATGTTGGTGGCGCGGTGAACACGGGCACCGTATCTGGCGGCACAATCGTCAGCATCAAGGGCGGTACTGTCACTCTCAACGGAGCCCTCAACCCGAAGAGTGCTCTGACAATTTCAACTGTCGGAAGCCTCACTACGGGTAACATCGCAGTAGGTTCAAATCTGCCGGCGGTGCTGCCAGCCACCTTCACCTTAACGGCTGGTGGCTCCAATGGTGGCATCACCGGCTTATCTGGTCTCACATTCGGACCTACTGTCACTGCTTTGACTCTAGGTGCAGGAGCCGGTGGGTTCGGCGTGCCGGCGACCGTCAATACGAGTGCAAAAACTGTCTCACTTTCTTTCCCAGGAACTCTCACACTCAACGCCACGGCTTCATTCAGCCTGGGCAACTCTACAGTTACCGACCTGGTTGTTAACAACAATGCGAAATCAGGAGTCGTCACGACAACTGGCAACATCAGCGGTACAAACCTAACAATAAATATGACTGACCCAGGCAAGGGAAGCATCGTTATTGGTTCTGCTATTAACGAATCTGGCAACGCAGCATTAAATGCCTCAGGTACAGGAACTATCACATCCGTCCTTAATAAGGGAGTGGTAACTGCCAACAAGGTAACCTTAGTTTCTGGTACTGGAGCGATCGGAGCTACGAAGAGCCCCATAGTGGTGGCAGCTTCCAACCTGAGCGCAAACACGACAAACGCAGTTTACTTACAGAACAACTCCGTCGGTACATTGCTTGCCTCAAAGGGAACTATTTTCAGTCTCGTCAGCAAGGCACAAGACAGCACCGCTGCGATAACCTTAGGGGGTGACATCAATGCCACCACTAGCATCAACCTTGCCGCAACTGACGCGACTAGCGGTTCAGTTCATCTCGGTGCATTCAAGCTCATAACCACAACAAACGGAATTGTGACATTGACAGCTTCGGGCAAAGGTGATGTCACCCAAACATCTGGCGACATCAAAGCAGCTAAATCGTTGACAATAAATGCAGGAACGCAAGGTGTGTCACTGGCAACTGCAACGAATGCTCCACTCCTGACCATAAACTCCTCAGGACCAGTAGCAGTGTCAGATAGCTCTGCAGCACTTACCCTGGGCAACTCTAGTGGGGGTGCCTCCTTTGTGGTCACACAAACCGCTACAGCTGCAAGCAAAATGACCGTTGGCTCGATAAGCGCTCGTTCGATAACACTGACTGCGAACTCTGGCAGTGCCAACAACATACTCTTGAATGGCGTAGTTGCAGGTGTAGCTGGTGCAAGCGACATCACATTCAATGTTAGCGGCAGCCTGACCGGAAGCGGAACCAAAATTATCGGTAATGGATTGCTCACCATCAATGGTGGCGCTACATCTACGGTGGGAACAAGTTCAGCTCCCGTGGGCACCGCAGTCTCCAGCTACAACGTAAGCACATCATTGTTCAATGCAACAAACCTTGGAAGTGTCGGCGGCTCGATCACAACAAATGCAGGTGCTCTGACACTGAAGACCACAGGTGTGTCAAACATAGGTTCGTCCTCCGCACCATTGGCTACCACCGTCAACGGCGGAACCATCACATTGTCGACATTGACCAATGCTCTGGTGAATGTGAGCAACACAGGTGCTGCTGTCACATTGGGAGTCTCAACAGCTGGGCTTTCCTTCGGATTCCAGACAACTGGAACACTTACTGCTCTTGGTGTTTCGACCAAGGCACCTAGCACTTCGCTGACTGGCGCTGGAAACATCACCTTAGTCAACGCTGCTGGTGCAATGAACATCAATGGTAATGTGCAGGCATCAGGTGGCAATATCATCCTTCAGAACAAAGACACTGCTTCCGGTACTATCAACATAGCAGCGAGTAAGCAGGTAACAACAATCATCAAGGGGGCGACCAATACAAGCCAGGGTTCTGTAACCATAGGAATTGCCAACGTACTGGCTGCGAAATCTGGACAGGTCACCTCACTACCAGGGTTTGTCATCACCACCAAGAATGGTGGCGGCATATTTGCTGGCGCCAACGCTGGCAATATTCAGCCTGCGACTCCTGGTAAGACCGCAAACTTGCAAGCAATTGGTGCTGATGTCATATTCGACACCACAACAGCTGGACGAACCATCACAATCGGAGCCGGTGCAACAGTCAAGGCAGACCCTATTCCATTGGATGCACCAACTCGAGTTGGTGGCAGCCTGCTAAGTCCAACAAACGCAGTTACTGTGAGTCCAGCCAATGCAGCTCCCGCCGCAGCACCCAGCACGAACAACAGTGTCAACAATGGTAATGCGATGAATGGATTCACCTCGTGGGTCAACAACGTAGCCACTCAGACAGCGGCGACGGCAAACAAGATGGCTGAGGCGGTTAAATCAGCTGTCTCACAATACCTGCCTTCGACTTCTGCAACAAGAGACGAGTTCAGCTTCATTCCAGAAAACTTCATTCTGTTTGATGGGACAAATGTGCGCACCAACAGCAGTGCAGAGTTGATGGTTGATCCAGCAAGCGACACTGTTGAAATCAGCTCTGAATTCAAGCCGGCGGGCTTGCATACACTGCTGGCGCCACAAATGCCAACAGGCATGAAGAATGGCTCTGTAAGAGACTTCGGCAAGCTCGGGGTCGATGGAAGAATGAATGCTGGCAAGCTTAACTTGCAACGCGGAAGCGTTTTGATGGTGCCAAAACAAGACACAACAGTCGAAACCGCTTTCGGTAGCATCAAGGTGAACGCCGGGGCAGTGGTACTGGTAGTAGCGAAACCAGAGGGTGTGTCAATTTACAATTTCCACGACAACCATTCTGGCAGTGTCGCAACTACAATTGGTAAGCAAGAAATCAAACTTGCACCGGGACATCACCTTACGGTGAGCGGACAAATGGGTACGTTCGATCAAGTCAATCCAATAGCTTGCATCGGTCACCGCACACTAACATCTAGCCTTGTTGGCTCGTCAGCTGTTCATACATCTGAGTTCTCCATCATGTCAGCACTTGGAGGTATGAAGACCTGGGCTGCGATGAAGCAATCGAAAGACAGAAATGATGTCCACATCGTTCACACAGTCCTGAAGAACGCCGCGATCATCATGCAAGTTCGCAAGTCTTCAGGCAGCTATCGCGAATATCGCAGAACAAATCCGGAGAACATAGCGATGAACTAGTATGCTGTTGTTTAAAGCTCAAGCTCAAGCGCAGTAATAAAAGAGCTGGAAGAATAGTTAGCAAAGAGGAGTAGGGCGACCAACTCCTCTTTGTGTATACTAGGACATTATTGGCGCAAATCTAAGTTGCAGCACGCACAAGACTAACTTTCAGATCCCAATTAGGTCCGTGCATTTCAGAACGATTTCCTAGCATGAATTACGAAGACAGCTTGCCCGCAAAAGAAGAATCGCCATCAGTGCAAAATGCGCTGTCATATATGGACCTGCTCTATTGCCAATCCATGCCGTTTCATCCGCTGGTTCGTTCGCTGCAGGTTGCAGGTATGTTGGCAGGTCTTTCTATTGCTGGACTGTTTCTCGGAGGCTCAAATCTAACATCTCCGTTTTTCCTCGAAACCGTAGTCCTTTTATTTCTTTTCTATCTACTTTTGTATCCAGTAACTGCACTTTTCACTCATCAAGCGCAAAAGAAAAAGCTAGAAGCAAACATAACACTGACAAGAGAGCGCATCAAAGTTAGGACTCCTGCTGGTGCCGAAAGCGATCTGGAATGGAAAAATGTTTCCTTGATTGCAAAACGACATGGAGCAGTTATTTTACGCATTTCTCGCAAGCCCGACATGTATTACTGGATTCCCTTCAATAGGTTCGCCTCCGCAGCCGATGCCGAACATTTCTTTGAAAAGGCGAAAGAATATTGGGAGAACCTGCGTCATAGTCTATCATTCGATAAAGAGGAACAAGAAAGCGATTTACCACCCAATGGGCGTCACGTTGTAGCTAATCTAACGTTGAAAGAGCTAATAATTGTCGATTACTACTTGCTTAAAGCCCAGGCGTTTTTGGGAATCGGATTATGCTTGTTTGCGCTAATGCAAATTCCCCAAATCGAGCTTAGCACCGCAATTATCTGCACAACATCAGGGCTGCTAATGCTATTTTCGCCCTTAATCGGAGCCAGAAACAAATTCAAAAATCATCCTGAGTGGATGCAGGCTCGCACCACAATTACTCCAGAGTTTTTTGAATCAACGACAGAGTTAGGGGGAACCGACAATCGCTTAGTCTGGTCATCCATCAAGAACATATGGATCTGGAACAAAAACTTGATGTTTAAGCTTGAGAATGGTCGTACCGTTGTTATTCCAATGCGTTGCTTCTCATCCGAATCTGAAGCTCAGGATTTTTCCACACTTGCAAAAGATTACTGGCTGCAAGACCAAATGAAGAGGATTCAGACGAAAAATCCTACAAAGAGAATTCCCGATTCAAATTCCAGGTAATGCAAATAGCTCATCATAGAATGCAGAGAAATGAGCATCTAAGCCCCGGAGAGCATCAGGTAACGATCAAGCAATCACGACCAATTCCCGGATCAAATACCATGCTTTTTCAAAAAGTCAGAAACACAAACAGCAAAATCAGCACCATCACCAAAAGAACAGTGACCGCCACGAAGAATTAAGAGTTGCTTTGGTTCTATCGCTTTAGCAAATAATCGTTTAGCCTCTTCTACCGAAATAACTCTGTCTTGATCTCCATGAACAATTAGCAGAGGCGGATGCGGTTTTGAAAACACCTCTACATTATCCAAATCTTGTTTTGGGAATGCGGCATCAGGATAAGCCTGCAACCACAACAAAGATTTCTTTCCCGCTGAAGAAAGTGATGAGAACCCAGAAAGCATAATTACGGCAGCAAGCTTTCGGCGTTTGCAAAGCTGGCCGGAGACCCCTGAGCCATAAGACTGCCCAACAGCGATGATATTTTCCGCGCTGTAGTTTCGGACCTTTTGCAAATAATCATATGCCGCTAAAGCATCATCGCAGCTGTTATTCACTGACATGCGCCCTTCACTCTTCCCAAAACCTTGATAGTCATATAGAAATACGGATGCATTGAAAGCGCACATGCACCGTGCTTTTTCTATCTGAAAGTACGCGTTATTACCCTTTGTGTGGCTGAAGAGAAAGACTCTTTTGCTACCTTTTTTTTCAAGAAATAAGCCTCGAAGAACTTTTCCGTTCAGTGATTTAAATTCGATTTCGCTTGCATCAATGCCATAAGGTCTCAAACTGATCAGCATTTTGGAAACATCGGGAGTTCGAAAGTCAGGGCAAGGAAACATAATCAATTCATACAAAGGGGAATTGAATGGAGAAAGAAAAACATAAAGGAATGCAATAACCGTCGCAATAAGTGCGACAGTTTTAGCCCGGCTCAGAGATTTCATTTGCAGAAAATTCATAGTCCTAGCTTTGAGCCTAATCCAAAAACGCACAATTCACAGGAGATTTTTCTAATGCCATACCGGGCAACCCAGCTGAACTAGCGATTTCATGATTGCCAATTTCGCGTGAAAGTTCGATTATCCAACGGTCAGTTGTGTGATAATGATGTCGAATGTAATTTCGCATGTCAATGATAAAAGGTACTCATGTCAAAATCGCCAATGCTCTTTCAGAAAGCTCTCACCCGAGCAAATGGTCCTATCGATGCCGAACACTTTTCGCACTTGATCGTACTGGCCACATCTGATGACTCGCTGGATGCAAAGCAAGAACAAGCAGAACATGATTATTTGTTGATTCTGCTGATTCACCAAATTAGGCACCAGGAGCCGGAACAGAGAAGCTTCGAGAATGTGTACGAGCTATTGAACGCAGGCAACGTTAGCGAGATAGAGTCGATTCTAAAGATTTCAGAGTTTTGGAAAAACGCCGATGACTCCCTCAGAACAAAAGCAGTCTTGGGCGTGAAGAAACGCTTGCTTCAAGTTCTGCTAGCCGATGACCCTGACTTCGTCGGATGATTCACTGGGCTATTGAGTTGAGTGCTAGTCCAGCCAGAATGGCTCTATTCTTTATCGATGGATCGGAGCAGCCGTCTTCAATCATTTGAAACTGGCTCATCGCATCTGAGAACTGCTTAGTATGGGTATAGCACATACCAAGATAAAGTCTTGCGTTCCAGTTGCGATGATCTCTTTTGAGGCAATTGATAAAGTATTCGGTTGCAAGTTTGTAATTATGTTTGTAGTAAGCGTGTAACCCAGTTTCGTAAATAAAACTGCTGTTCGATTTGTTCAAAGTGTGTTCCAAATTTGTCACGGCTTATTTCTCCTAATAGCTTAAATTCATTCTCGATCGGCCGAGTGAGTAATTCGTGAGGAACCTGAAAGTGCGAGAACAATGATAAAATCGAGCAAGCAGAAATTTGGCAGCAAATGAGTTATCTAGGCAAGTCAATCGATGAATTAAAGTCAGAACTGGCTTCAACTGAACATCAGTTCGGCTCAAATAGTCTTGAAGTTTCTTACAAGCTTGATGAGCTTGCAACCGCTCTCAAAGATTCCGGACAATTATTAGATGCCGCCAACGCAACGGCAAGAGCAAAAGCGCTCAGAGCTTCAATCTATAACAAAGACGCCAAACATCAAGAAGAGCAGATCGGACCGCTACACTCAAACAATAATTTGACTGCGACAAAAGCTTTGAAGATTTTTTATCAAGTTGGTCTTGCCCTTTCTGCAATCGCTCTGTTGTTTGCGATATTCATGCCTTCAGGGTCCCTTGGATCGATGCTCGCCCGAGAAGCTGTCGGCTCTGTGTCCGCAGCAACATTGGTACAACTGGCGCTATTTCCTGTTAAATCAATGCCGCGAATTTTGAAATACATTACAGTGGCTGTAGTATCAGGCGTCATATGGTCAGTGTTGAGTGGTGGCGAAAAACTTTAGTTCTTCCGACTGATGAAGCAGGTCCAGCAGTTTAGTTCCCTGATTGATTCTTTGATTTAATGATTGATTGCAGATTCTTATTCCAATAGTGTTGTTGGAATACAAATTGATTCAATGGAAAAGTCACTAATATGCGTGGTCGAAAACGTCGACGACGCAAACACACCTATATACACTCTTCAAAGCGGAAAGGGTCGCCGTAACAAGGGAGACCTTCATGCTGCGAAAATTCCTTCCAATAGTCACAGCGCTTTCCTTCGCCCTCCTGGTGGACAATAGCTCAATTGCTGCCACTGGCGGAATGAAGTACGAGGGCGTAAGCATATCAGGCGCTGAATGGGGTGCTGGCGTTTTTCCTGGCGTCAATAATTACGACTATGTATTTCCTACTACAGCAGAACTAGACTATTTTGCTGCAAGGGGTATGAACATAATTCGGCTTCCCATCGCATGGGAACGAACACAACCCACCGCCAATGGTGCCCTTGAACCGAACTACCTTGCGCAGATAGACGCAGTCGTAAACTATGCCGCAGCAAAAGGCATGACCACAATGATCGAACTTCATAATCACGGTGAGTATTATGGTGCGATTGTGGGCGTTCCCGGTGGCGTTGCTAACTCAGTTTTCGCAGACTTCTGGAGCAAGATAGGAACCAGATATAAGAACAACTCAAAAGTAATTCTAAGTTTGATGGGGGAACCAAATGGTGCAGGCATGACTTCTGAGACCTGGCGTATTTCGACTCAGGAAGCAATCAATGCAATTAGAGCTGCAGGGAATACCAGCCTGATAGTTGTGTCTGCACCATATTGGAACCATGCACGAAACTTCGTAGAAACTACTGGGGCGGAGATGTTAAAGCTCACAGACTCTGCGAACAATTTTACATTTGAAGTTCATGAATACGTCAATTACGACGGTTCCGGAAACACAACAGATACAGTGAGTGTTGCGGAAGCCGTTTCGTACTTAACGGGATTCACAGCATGGTTGAAAGCAAACAACCGCACAGGTTTTCTTGGCGAAATCGGGGTACCAGCTAGCACGGGTGGGCTGGATGATCTTGACGCGATGCTGAAATACATCTATGCAAACAAGGCACAGTGGGACGGCTACACATACTGGTCTGCAGGTCCATGGTGGCAAGCATATGTATTTGGAGTGGAACCTGTCAACGGACAGGACACACCGCAGATGAAAGTTCTGATTGCAAATCTTGCAAAAAATCAAACTCCGACTCCGACTCCGACACCAACTCCCACTCCAACTCCGACTCCGACTCCAACTCCAACTCCAACTCCAACTCCGACTCCAACTCCCACTCCAACTCCAACTCCGACTCCAACTCCGACTCCAACTCCGACTCCAACTCCAACTCCGACTCCGACTCCAACTCCAACTCCAACTCCGACTCCAACTCCGACTCCAACTCCAACTCCAACTCCAACTCCGACTCCAACTCCCACGCCGAGAATCCCTCGACCAGTGCTAACCCCCCGACCGTTACCGATACCGACTATTCCGGCGAGGTCGCCTGGCTTGAGACCACCCTTGCGAACACCAACTCCACTACCAATTAAGCCACCACGTGTAGTTGCGCCATTGCTTTTTGCAAAGGGTTCAGCTTCCACAACCGTATCTATTCAGAAGACTACTGCAGCGTCAACAACGACAACATTGTTCGGCATCACGTTACCTTCTCAACTAAGTGCCGCTCCGCTAACAAGTTTTGTCGAAGGAATATTCACCCAAAAGAAGTAGAAGGAACCTGAAACAAAATGAATTTGCCTCACAGAATCCTCACAAACGAATTCCAAAAGAACCTTTCCATCTCACCGCTTTTATTGCCAAGAGGAGCTTGAGCCAGACCAGGTAAGCATCACCAGACCCCAACCAGTCCTCACGAATCGCTCACAGCCAGGAGGGATGATCAAAATGTTCAAAGAAATCTGGAGGGTCGCCAAAATGATAAGCAATTTCGAGTCAAGCAACATCGGACTCTATGAGAACTATGAGTCTGGTGTATCAGCATACAAAAGTGGTGACTTCGATCTTGCAGCCGATTGTTTTAGACACGCTGTGAAAAAGAATCCACAGAACTGGGATGCTCAATTTTTCCTTGGTATGTCGCTTGCTCAATCGAAGCAAGAGGCAGCAGCTGCAAAAATATTTCTGACGATTGCTGAAAACTGTCCTGATGAAAATTTCCGCCGCAGAGCTAGATTAGCTCGACAAGCACTCGTAGTATGGAGACAATAATTATGCAAACCAAAACATCAATCGCAATAAAGAACATGCTAATCGCCGTCTCAATTGTAGTTGTAACAAACTTAGCTATTCACGATAAGAGCTATCTTCTAAAAATCATCTATTAGTTTGACGGAACCGCCAGCACAGTGAACAAGCTTTGATGGCATTTGAAAAGTTTAAACTGATCAAGAGAGCCCTCGGACCTCGCTCTGCTGCTGCAAAGCAAATCTCGGTATGACACATGTAATACGTGCATTCCCGCTGCGACAGGCACGCCCCAAAGATATACAATGGATATCACACCCTTGGATTATCCAAATGTGTTTCTTTGCGAACTTCGCTAAGATCAGCGCTGTCACCCTTGTTTGCAGAGGCGAATATGACCGTTCCGGCTAATGCGATTTTGATTTTCACTGACGGCGCCTGCACGGGCAACCCTGGTCCAGGCGGCTGGGCGAGCATTGTTTCCCTGCCAGACGGCAGTATTCGCGAACTTGGTGCAGGCGATAAACAGACCACAAACAACAAGATGGAAATGACTGCCGCAATACGAGCACTAGCCTCGCTTGAAATAACTGAGCCGCAGCCCATCATACTTTACACAGACTCTACGTATGTTATCAAAGGCATCACGCAGTGGATTTGGGGATGGCGAAACAAGGGATGGAAAAATTCCGAAGGTGGTGAGGTAGCAAATCGTGCCCTATGGGAAGAACTTCTGCGTCAGGTCACGCGCTTGAAGCCTGCAACGGTAGATTGGCGTTATGTACGGGGCCATGCCGGATTTCCTGGTAACGAACGCTGCGACGAAATCGCGGTGGCATTTGCAAAAGGCAAAATGGAAAGCCTGTATATCGGAGACAAAGATGGCTATTTCGTAGACCTCTCTCAAGTACCAGGTGGAGAGGATCTTCCACAACAAAACAAAGGCAGCAGCAGCAAAAGCACAGGCGGCAGCAAAAGCGTATCGCGAAGCAGTTCTGGTGGCGCAAGTGGTCCGGTTACCTACCTCAGCTATTACGGAGGGGTCGTCCAGCGGCACAAAACATGGACAGAATGCGAAAGGGTCGTGAAGGGACGAAACGCAAAGTTCAAGAAAGCGAAATCGAGTGATGAAGAGCGTGAAATTTTGCGCTCATGGGGGCTTGATCCGCAAACTGCCATCAAGTAGCGTCCTAATTGATGTCGCTCAACTTGAATGTCGCTCTATTGAATGCCACTCAACTTGAACGCCGCTCAACTTGATGTCGCCCTATCTGATGTCGCTCTAATTGATACCGCCCTATCTCGCCCTATCTGATGTCGCTCTGTTTGATGCCGCTCAATAGACCAGTCACCGAAATTGAACCTATATCACGAAGCAGTTGCGCCTGAGCAACGTTGTATTCCAAAATTGCTCTAGCCTTGTTGATGCTTGCCTGAGTCAAATCGCGCTGTGCATTCAATACATCGATATTCAAACCCACTCCAGCGTCCATTCGCTTCCTCGCGATACGAAGCTCTTCCTCTGCAGCTTGAATCTGTACAGTTGCGCGGTCGACTTTCTTGTCTGCAGCCAGACTTGAATTGTAAGATGTACGGACTTCTTCAAACACGGTCAAAAATGTTTGCTTAGCTTGAATGGCTGCCTGCCGCGCTTCCCAGCGAGCTTTTTGTATGTTTGCAAGGTCTGTAGTTCCTAAACCACCAAGAAACCACTTAACACCAAGATTCAATGTATAAATCGAATCAATATTGGACCCCGAGGCGCCAATACCATATACGGTTCCACCCAAAGAGACGTTTGGCTGCAACGGCGAAGCAGCAACCATGATTGAACGCTTCGCAGCAAGACGCAGTTCTTCGTACTGTTTTAACTCTGGGCGCTGGTCGATAGCCAACTTGAGCAATTGCTCTACCGGTATCGTATTCGGCACCAGTCTCTTCATTTGCAAGTATTTGTCTGCAGACTTAAAATCTTCAGTAAAGCTCGAATTCATCAGGTGCGCTAATTGAATGGCAGATTGTCGCCGGCTATTCTGCTGCTCAATCAAGTTTTGCTCATCACTGGCAAGTTGAGCTTGAGACTGCAAAACATCAAGACCTGTCGCAATACCAGCTTTCTCGTGGGCAGTGTTCAGTCGAACCTGCTCCTCAGATATCGAAACTGCTCTGGTTCGAATAGCCAATAGTGCTTCGCTGTTTAAAAGTTCGTAGTAGCGTCTTGCAGATTGAAGAAGGGCGTCGTTGATATTTGTTTTGAGCCCTGCGCGTGTGGCTCTGTATCGATGACGTTCAGCCAGAGTACCAAACAAAATTTTGCCGCCCTGGTAGGCATTGTAGGTGAAACCTGCAGTCAGAAGTTGGGCAAAACTGGGTAATTTCGCAGCCCCACTGCCACCACCGAGCACTGCACCAGGAAAGGATCCCTTGATGCCAAATATGCTGTAGCCAGTATTTATGTTCGGCAAAAACCCACTCGCGGTTGATAGTGTCTGCCACTTCTGAGATTTGCTTCGAACAAAGGCACTGTCAATATCAAGATTTTGATTCAGCACCGTCTCCAGAACTTCCTTCAGGTCAATGCGAGTGACATAAGTGGCATCGAGCGAGAAGGGGTTCAAATGATCCCTCAGCTTTATCAAAGAAGTTATAGGAGGCGTCTCGATTATAACGCCAGTGTCATCCTTGCCCGTATCAAGATTGATGCCACCAGAATCAATTCGTTCCAGAGGAACTTCAATTTTGTGCAACGGTTCATTGCCAAAAGGTCGCACATTCTGAGTAGCCTGCAGTTCAAGAATGTATTTTGTTGGCTTCTTATCGCTCTCTGTCGGCATGCGTGTTTTAAGAGCGCGCATAGACGAGTCTATGGCACTTCTATTTTCACTGCTTGCATCGATCGCAGCGCTAGCACTAGCCGTGCTTATCGATAACGATAAAAGCAAAAATGCAGAATGCGAAGAAACTAAGTTTCGAGGAAAGAACATAAGCACCTTTCGTGGCGTCATCCAAAAGGAAAACGCTGTCCTACTGACCTACGTGCACTTCTGGAATAACAGACATACCGGGTGCAATAAGATTTTCGTACCCTTTGATAGATTCCTTATCAAACACAATTTTGACTGGCAAGCGCTGTACCACTTTGGTGAAGTTACCGCTTGCATTGTCGGGCGGCAACAGAGCAAATTGGGCTCCGGAAGCCGGTGAAATGGAGTCAATCACTCCTTGAAAATGTGCTTTTGGAAACGCATCTATTTTGATGTCAACTCTCTGACCTGGTCGCATTCGACCCAGCTGCGTTTCCTTGAAATTTGCGACGACCCATTTATCATCAGAGACAACACTCATGAGGGCTTGTCCACGCTCAATCTGCTGTCCTACTTCAACGGTGCGATGCCCCGCTTTACCAGTTACAGGCGCAGTCAACTTTGTGTACGATAATTGCGTCATCGCATTATCAAAATCGCTTTTTGCTTTTGCCACAGCTGCTTCCTGAACCGCCAATTTTCTCTTTGTGGTTTCAGTTGTTGCATCGGCAGCCTCTGCATTTCTTGAAGCACCTTTGGCTCTTGTCACCTCAGACTCAGCATTAGCCAGAGCCTGCATTGACTGCTGAACTCTAACTTGAGCTTGCTTAAATTGTTCATGAGCAGACTGAAGATTTGCCTCGGCGACCTCTTTGTCCTGCTTTGCTTTATCAAAACTCTGCATAGTCGCCGCGCGATCTTTAACCAGTGACTCATAGCGTTCAAAGTCAGATTTCGCGCGCGTCAGCTCTGCTTCTCGCTGTCGGATTTCCGTCTTTGCCAGACTAACTCCTAGCTTAGTTTCGTTGAGCATTTCACGTGCTTTGTCAACGCCAGCTTTAGCACTGGCAAGAGCCGATTGAGCTTCGTAATCTCTTGCTTCAGCTTCTCGTTGGTGCGCAACTATAGATGACTCGATTTCGCCTGACTTAAAGGCTGCCTCAGCAGCAGCAGCTTTGGCTGCATTTACGCCAATCTCAAAGTCTTTAGGATCGATTTGAACTAACAATTGACCGGCTTTAACATGGTCATTATCATCCACAAGAATTTTCGTGACTGTTCCGCTTACGCGAGAACTCAGCTGGTGAACGCGACCAACGATGGTGGCATCATCAGTTTCTTCAACAGAAGATGCATGCTGCCACCATCTGTAAGCGCCTACACCGGCGACAAGAAGGATCATGCTCAGAACCGCAGGCATCACGAATCGACTTTTCTTTTTTGCTGTCATTTCAGGATGAACTTTCTTGACTGATGCTTTCGGAGATCCGGACGCGCTCGATGGCTCAGCAGTAACAGTGGCACTGTTCGATGGCGATTCAGAAATTTTTTCATTTCCCACAGCCGCGTCCCCCAATTCCTCGTTTCTATTGTCCATGTCATACACCGCACGTTTTATCGCTTAGGTTTCCGTCCAGTAAGTACAATTATTGACCAATTTTCCTTTCTGGTCAACAATTAGTTTTCTAACATTAATGCATCTCTACAGCCTGTCCTTTGCGCTTTCCAGAGGTCAACAAAAGACAACATGGCAGGGTTACAGCGGTAAAAAACGTCAAAAGCCAAGCTATATCGGAGAATGAGAGCGCGGCTGCCTGCCTTTCCACTTGTTCACTCATTAGTTTTAGTGCACGCATCCTCGCGTCTGCAAACGACCAGCCTTCCGCCTTGAACATTTCGATTAGCTGAGAAAGGTGTGCCATAGCCTGAGTTCCGTAAGGCGTGATTTTTTCCACAAGCACAGCTCGGTGAAAGTCTTCACGACGCACAAGTATTGTCGCCAACATTGCGATGCCCACGCCACCACCCAAAGTGCGCACTAAACTCAGCATCGATGCTGCTGTTTGAATGTCCTCTGGGGGACAGTCTCCAACAGCTGCGATTGTGAGAGGCAAGAAGACGAGAACTAGCCCAAATCCCCGTATCAAACTGGCGGCAAGAAAATTGTTCCAGCCCCAATCGAGAGTAATGGGCACCAGGCACCAGTTAGATATGCTCAGAAGAGTTATTCCTATAGCGACCATTACGCGAGCATCAACTTTGCCGACCATAGCGCCCACGACAGGAAACATGAAGCCTGTAACTAACGATGCTGGCATCTGCAATAAGCCTGCCTGCAAGGCGGTGTAGCCTAACATCAATTGCGCAAAATTCGGTATTACATAATTGATGCCGAAAAGAACAAAACCAATTACAGATTGAAACAATAGACCAATCGCGACTGAGCGAAATCTAACGATTCGCAAATTCACTGCAGGAAATTTGGTTCGCAATTCATGTACGAAGAAGACTACGGCACCGAGTACGGTGGCTGCTGCACACCAACAAATCAACTTTGACGAAAACCAGTCTTCATCTTGCCCCTTCTCCAGTACGTATTGCAAGGAACCCAACATAAGGCTCATCGAGGCAATTCCCAACCAATCAACAGGTGTTTTAGATGCAGAAGGGTCAAAAGGTTTGTCTTTTGGTATGTACGCCTGACACAAAATCGTAGCAAGAATTCCAACAGGAATATTGATGAAGAAGATCCATCGCCAGTTGTAATTGTCTGTTAACCAGCCACCAAGCGTAGGACCGAGCACGGGTCCGACGATGACGCATATGCCAAAGACAGCCTGTACAAAACCTTGCTTCTCGGGAGGAAAGCCTTCAAATAAAAAAGCCTGCGCCTTAGCTAGCAGACCGCCCCCGAAAAGTCCCTGAGCAACTCGAGCGAGCACCAGACTTAAGAGGTCGCCCGCAAGTCCACAGGCAATGGAGGCAATAGTAAAACCTATCATCGAGAAAACGAAGTAACGCTTTTTGCCGAAGATATCGCCAAACATCACGGCAAGAGGCATCGTTATGACATTGGCAATCGAATACGATGTCACTACCCAGGCCGCTTCACTAGTGGTGGCACCCAGGTTTCCCTGAATATGAGGCAATGCCACGTTAGTGATACTTGTGTCAATAACCTCCATCAGAGCTGCAATCGCAACTCCAACTAGCATCAACCAACGAACGATTTCGCCTTCTTCTTCAACCCGGCGCTGAAGTTCTTCCTGAAAAAAGGTCGCCATTAAATCAAGTTCTCCAAAGCAAGACTGCCATCAGTCCAGGTCTTGCAGGTGTCGATTAACGCTTACGCAAACCGCTGATTACGAGGTCCATTACTTGTCTCGAACGCTTCTCTAATTCAGCACGAGTAATCTGCCCGTCGGATTCCGTGTAGTTATTAAAGTAGGGAGGAAAGAGGCTGGAAATTGCCATTAGAAATGCAACGGCATTGTCTTCCGTAGCTTTTCCAGGTTCAATTTCTCCAGCTTCAGCAGCCAGTTTCAACAACTTCAAAACTCGTTCGCGTTTTCGCACATAAAAATGCGCAAAGCGCGGCTTAAATTGCAAAGACGTATGCAACAAAGTTTCAGGCGTGTGAATGTCCCGAGTAACATTGTCGTAAACAGTAACTGCACAAGACGAGAACATATCACTTAGACACTCAAGCGGTGAGCCCTCAATGTTCTGCATACGTTCATCAAGCGATGCCTGTATTCGCATGGCATGTGTTTCAATAATGCGCATGAGAATGTCTTCTTTTGTACGAAAGTCGAGATAGACAGAACCCTTGCCGATGCCCAGATGTTTAGCAATGTCCTCTATACTGGTGCGTTCATAGCCATATCGAGAAAACAGCTCAATGGCTGCCTCAACGATTTTTTCGGCTCTGTCGGGAATTGACTTAGTACGCGCCATAACTGCCTCCGAGTTTATTGTTGACCAATTTTTGAAATTAGTCAACAATTCATTTACTAATCTATCTGGCAGATTTCGAATGCATTCATTAATATGTTGCGACCTTCATACGCGGTGAAAAATGAATTCAAAGAATGCCTCAGGCAAGAAACTGATGCTCGACGACCTGAAGATAGGGCAAATTTTTAAAAGCGACACATACACTTTAAGAGAAGCCGAGATTATCGAATTCGCATCCAAATATGACCCTCAACCATTTCACCTCAGCCAAGAAGGTGCAAAAAATTCATTCTTTGGCGGCATCGCCGCTAGTGGCTGGCAAACCGCAGCAGTCACGATGCGATTGTTTGTCGGAAGCGTGCCCATCGAAGGAGGCTTAATCGGTGCAGGTTCAGATGTTCGCTGGAAGAAACCCGTCCGTCCAGACGATAGCTTGCATGTTGAAACAGAGATAACACAGATTCGCCCTTCTCGCTCGCGTCCTGATAGGGGAACTGTCACCATGCGCAGTGTCACAAAGAATCATCGAGATGAAACCGTGCAGATTATGGAATCAACTATAGTGGTGCCTAGAGATGTACAGTCTTAAGCTGACTCTTTCCCAATTTCTAAAGCGCCACAGATGCTCGTGGCTCATTGCTGGAACTTCTGAGTTTAATATGCGTCAAAGCAGGCCAGTCCATTAGAACCTCTCCCCGGAGTTCAACATGCCATCTTCCACGCCATCTACCGCACGGCGAGCCCCACGGCTGATTCGGAAAGTCAAATCATTCAGCAGCAAAAATGGGCTCTTTATTACAACAGCCCTTGCGATCATTGTTGTAATTGCAGGAACATTATTGATTAGGAGTTGGAGCGATGTTTCCAAACTGGTATCACCACTGGAAGCAGGAAAGAGTGATACCATTCGCATCTACGATAAGAATGACAAAATTGTCTGTACGATTAGTGGCAACGAAGACAGAGTGCCCGTAAACATCAAACAGATAGCTCCATTTATGCGCGAGGCAGTAATCGCTGCGGAAGACCACGATTTCTATAAACACCACGGTGTAAACCCTGAGAGTATCGTTCGAGCTGCCCTGGTGAACTTGCGCTCAGGTCGAGTGAGAGAAGGCGGCTCGACTATTACTCAGCAATTAGCCAAGACGTTATATAGTGAAGGCGAAGAACGCAATATAGAGCAGAAAATTAAAGAGGCGTTAATTGCTCTGCAGCTCGAAGGTAAATACTCAAAAGACAAAATACTGGAGTCTTACCTCAACCAGGTCTATTTTGGTCGAGGTGCTTACGGAGTAGAACGAGCGGCAGAACTATACTTTGCAAAACCCGCAGCTAAACTATCGCTGCCCGAGTCCGCATTTCTTGCTGGCATAATAAATGCACCATCGTCACTCAGTCGCAAGGACAACCGCGATGATGCAGAAGAAAGACAAGCAAGAATTCTTGATCAGATGGTTGAATACGGCTATGTCAGCCGTGCTCAAGCAACGAAAGCTAAAGCAACAAAGCTAAATATCAGAAGTGTAGGGTCACTTGATTCTTATTATTTGTACTACGTCGATGCGGTAATGGATGAGATAAAACACAGCCTTGGCAAAGACAGAGAGAGCATGGATGGGTTTAGCGTTTATACCAACATGGACTCAGCTGCCCAGAAGCAAGCTGTGATTGCTATAAACAATGGAGTAAGAAAAGCGCCAAAGGGAGTACGGCAGGCAGCACTAGTATCAATCAATGTTAAGGATGGGTCCGTCTTAGCACTGGTCGGCGGAGCCGGAAATTTTTGGAAACACCAGTTCAACCGCGCGACAAACCCACATACGGTTGGGTCGGCATTCAAGCCATTTGTTTATCTGGCAGGTATTATATCTGGTGCAATTCATACAGATACAGTTCTGCAAGATGAGCCATTGACTATCACTCAGGGACAAACAAAACCGTATAGTCCCAGAAATTTCGACCACGAATATCTTGGCGCGCTGACAGTTCGCGATGCTCTCGCAAAATCGAGAAACGTTTGTGCCGTTAAGGTTGCAGCGGACACAGGAATCGACAAAGTTATTAATGTGGCAAAAGAAGCTGGTATCAATGAAAACCTCGAGCCGAACCTATCTATCGCATTAGGTAGCTGCGCGGTATCGCCGCTTGAAATGGCAGCAGCATACTCTACATTAGCCAGGGGCGGAGTGCGCGTGACGCCTCGATTAATACGCTCTGTTAAAGACTTCAGCGGGCACGAACTCCTCAAGGAAAAATCGGATTCACAAAAGGTGTTCGAAAAGGAACCAGTAGCCGAGCTCGTGGATATGATGCAAACCGTTGTTCAGTCAGGTACAGCTACCGCAGCTAAGTTGCCTGGTCGTCCTGTAGCAGGCAAGACTGGCACTGCAGACCAATCAAAAGACCTCTGGTTTGTCGGATTTACACCAGATATGGTGACAGCCACTTGGGGAGGAAATGACGAGAATAACCCAATTCCCGGAAGCTCTGCCACAGGAGGCTCTGTCATGGCAGGAATTTGGAAATCATACAACCTATCATATTACAGCTCACACGCTATTCCTCCAGGCAAATTTGATGCTCCTGAAACTCCAATGGACTCAAGTATTCGCTTCATCGCAAGTCCAGATATCGAGGGCACACTTGAAGAAAGTGCTGATAGAGTCAGCTCCAAGGTTGAAAAAGTGGAAAAGGCAATTAATCGCAAAAAGCACGGACTGTTTCATTCTGTAGGCAAACTATTCAAATCATTTTTCGACTAATCAACTGATTGCTGCAAACTTCTTCTAATCTCGAATGTCCCAACAAATCGAAGACAAACCACCAAAATAATAGCCACTTAAGAGAAAGAGTGAATAAATCACAGTCAAACACTGTTGTAGAAACAGCTTGACAAATGAAGCAAAAAACTGGCATTCTCCTTGCTGACTCAAGAATACGGGTGCTTGTATGTTTCAAAATTTCTCATTTGGTACTACTGCATTGGGAATAACCGCAAGGCGCCTGCTGTATCTAACGCTGACTTCCGCTACATTATCGATATCAGCTGTCCTGGCAGACGAAACAAAGCTGAGCATCCATACCCCCACAACGGATGTCAAATCGAATATCGTGAGGGGTGTTGCTATGCTCGATTCAACCAATGTCAGTGAAAAAAATGCAGCTAACGCATCTTCATCGAATGACGCGCTGAGAAATGAAGTCTTAGATACGATTGCAGCTAAACCTGGTGAATCCAGTAAATCAAATGCGGAAAAGGAAGACGACACTCCTGACCAATTGAAAGTTCTCACCTTTAATATCGCAGTGGACGGTCACCTCGGTATAGAAGGGGTAATTGACCTCATCAAGAAAAGCGACGCAGACATTGTTGGCTTGCAAGAGTCGAACCAGGTAACTGAGAAAATAGCAAACGCTAGCGGCTACAAATTCATCCAAAAGACTGGGCACGGAGCGATACTAACAAAGCTAGATATAGACGGCACCACTCCTGGTGGCGATGGCATAATAACTCACACAGCGCATGGTCATAAGGTGGCGTTCTTTGACAAGCACCTCTACTATGCGCCGTATCAACCCTATCAATTACTTGGCATTCCATATGAGAATGGTGCTCTGATAAAGACAGAACAAGAGGCTATCTCAGAGGCAAACAAAGCAAGAAAAAAAGACGTTGATGATGTCAGAAAAGATATCGATTCCCTCAAAGACCTGGGCTTACCGACCATACTTGTAGGCGATTTCAATGAGCCATCTCACTTGGATTGGACTGAAGCTGCAGCAAAAGCCGGACGACACCCTATCAAAGTAGAATGGCCCGCAAGCAAGGCTTTTGCCGATGACGGATTCAAAGACTCTTACAGAGAAACGCATCCCGATGAGATTGCAAACCCTGGCTACACCTGGACACCTACTACAAAGGGAGATGATCCCAAAGACCATCATGATCGCATTGACTTCATCCTCTATCGTGGCAAAGGTATAAAAGCAAAAGAAGTGGACGTAATAGGCGAAGACAAACAATCCGCTGATATTGTCGTAACGCCATACCCATCTGACCACCGCGCTGTATTAGGTGTCTTCGAAGTAGGTAAGCGAGGACATTAGGTCTAGATTCGTTCTTTGTATATAATGGTTCTAATACTCGTCGGCAGATTTCATGTCAGAACCATTCAAAGAAGACCTTGAGTCCAAAATCGACCTCTTAGAAATATCCGAACCAGAAGATTCTGTTATTGGTAAGACCATTGGTGGTCACTATCTTATTGAATCTATTATTGGGCATGGCGGAATGGGTCAGGTTTACAAGGCGCGTCACGTGCTAATCGATGAAGACTGCGCGATAAAGTTTCTGGCAAAAGACAATGTTCGTTCTTCAGATTTCGAACGCTTCAAATCTGAAGCAAAAACAGCCTTAAAGTTAAAGCATCCTAACCTCGCTTCAATCAATGACTTTGGCATAACCGAAGACGGCCGACCTTTCATCGTGATGGAGTATGTTCAGGGCAGAAACCTCTCGGATGAGTTGAAGAATTCACAAGAAATAGGAATAAACAGAATACTCAATATCTCAACCCAGCTTTGCGATGCTCTGGATTGTGCCCACTCAAATGGAATTCTACATCGAGACATAAAGCCTTCAAATGTGTTAGTCAAAAGCTCAGGCGATAATGAAACGTGCAAGCTCATTGATTTTGGAATAGCAAAATCAATTGAACGAGAAGAATCATCGCCAACGCTCACAAAAACCGGCGACACCGTCGGCAGCCCCGCCTACATGAGCCCCGAACAAATTGAAGGACGAAAACTTAAAGAAACAACTGATATCTACTCACTCGGCGTACTGATGTACGAACTTGTTAATGGGAAATTACCATTCGAGGCAGATGCAGCTCTACCGCTACTTATGAAGAAGCTAAACGAAAGCCCAGCGGAATTTAAAAATCGCACCATATCTGGTGAACTAAAGTCAGTTATTATCCGATGCCTCGAGCGCGACCCAGATCAGCGCTACCAGAGTGTTCGCGACCTGAAAGATGATTTAGAGCGTGTAAAACGTGGCGAGAAACCCGCTTACGGAAAGAAACGTTCGTCACTCTCAATCAAGGACAAAGACAAGCGTAATGTGCAAATTTTCGCTCTGATTTGTATTCTGCTAGCCACTGGAATTTTTGCACGATTTGCATTCATGAATGAGCTCGACAGAGCGAACTGGCGTGTTACATGTAACCCTGGCGTCGCCGAAGCATATATCAGCAGAGGCAGACTATTCGAAAGACTTGGTGAGGATCGAAAGGCCGTCGTTGACTACACAAAAGCCTTGCAAATAAATCCAACCGATGTGATGGCCTACATATGGCGCTCCGCTTCGAACCTCAGGATGGGGGCATACGCCGCAGCACGTGATGATGCTTATGCAGCAATTAAGCTGGCTCCAACTACGCATCAAGCCTGGATACAAGCGTCTGCAGCTGAAAACTGCCTGGACAATTACAAAAAAGGAATTGAGGACTGCGATAAAGCAATTGAACTCAATCCGAACAATGACCATAACAACAACGCCGCGGCGTATCTTAACAAATCAATTGCTCTAGCAAAGCTTGGAGACCTGGAACAGTCTGAAAAATCAGCCAAGATAGCGCTAGCAATGAGCCCAGCATACGACACATACAATCAAATGGCCCACTTGAATGTTCGAATGAACAGATTTGAAGAAGCAATTCGATATGCAAAGGAATCATTGAAGAGTAAACCAAATTATCAAGCCTTTCATAACCTGGCACGTGCGCAACTAGCTTTAGGGCACATCAAGGAAGCTGATGAAGCCGCTGCAATAGCGGCTTCATTTCGCGGCACTAACGCGCATGTACTGTCATTACAAGGTGCGATTCGCTTTCAACAGGGAAAAATCGCAGAAGCTGAAGAACTCTCGCAACGAGCGTTGGCTATTGATAGCAATATTACCCTGGCACAAGAAACCTTGGACAAGATACAAAAGCTGAAAACAAAAAAAATTGAGTAATCGTTTACCTTTTTTGTAATGGTTAGTCTGATTTTTCATTTGTAAAAACAGATTGCGATGCAGGAACTTTGCCAATTTTGCTTAGTCTCACAAGCGGCAACACAATGAGCATTAAAGCCATTGCGGCTATACAAAGAGGATTATGAAATGCAAAAACTGTTCTACACAGCCATAACAATCGCCGTCGCTATAGCCGGCAGCATATCGCTTGCACCGCGCGTTTGCGCTGACGAAATTATGCAAGTGACCAGAACTACAACAGAAACAACCAGCACATCAACGGTACCTGTAACTGAACAAAAAACAGTCATCGAAAGAGAGGCTGTAGTCGAAGGTGTACCGGTAGCACCCGGTATGGTCGTTCCTGTTAACAAGGTAGTGACAGTGAACACGAAAGTAGTACCTATCACTGTCAGCGACGCACAAATTGTTCTTCAAACAGTTGATGACAGACGCGCTGTTCTGGACAAAGCGATTGTAGACGCACGTTCTGCCGGATCTCTAAGTGAAACACAAGCAGCTGATTTCCGCCGCGAGTTAGATCGCATCGGAGCTGAAATTGCATTCTTGAAAGGACAAGGCGCACCGAGCCTGAGCCGTTCAATAGTAGTTGGACAAGATCTGGACATTCTCGCTGTGAGAATGAAACCAGTAATTACAACCCTTACATATGTACCAATCATTGAAGGCACACACTTCACGATTATAAACGGTCGCGTAATTCAGTTGGACGAGCCAGCTGTGCGCCGTGTCAATCTTGAAATCAAGATTCTAGATAAGTATGCGCAAGGACGAATAACAAGTGACGAGTGTAACTTGCTTCGAGCCGAACTCAACAATATAGCAGCACAAGAAGACGCATTCCGAGTCAAAGGTGCGATGACTGATCACGAAGCGCGCTTGATTTACGTTGCTATGGACAAGGTCGCTACTCAGCTTGAGCGCTACGAAAAACACTAGATATATTTCAATCGAATCCCCCGGGTTCCAAGAAATAGAAAAGGGTTCCAATTGTTGGAGCCCTTTCTTTTGTCCTCATCTGATTAATGGATGGAAGGAGGCAAATTCCGAACACTAAAATCAGCAAATTAACTTACAAAAATTGCGGAACCGGCTGAGCTGGACGGCGTCATGAATCCCACAGAAAGATACAGGAAACCGCAGTTGAACTAGATTTCCCATCTAGCTCATTTTACCAATCTCATTGCGGAGAGCAAATCATGACAGGGCTTTTTCAGCAGATCATAGATGTATTTCCAAAACTCATTAGTACTTCCAAAGCAACAAAAGAAACAGAGCAAACGACAGCAGATGCTGATGCTCTTGTAAGAACCAACACCTGGCGCTCTGCCCAATCAGTAGAGAATGTAAAACGCAACAGAATGGTCACAGATGCAGCTCTTAACCACTGGTTTGTTTGCAACAAAGGGGTAACTAACAAAAACGCTCCACTGGTATATAACCCCTACGACACAGTTGCTAAATCCGCAGGCAAGAACATCTCGCTGGCTCACTTTGAACGTATCTGGGATTCACCCCCTAGCAAGCAAGTGGATAAACCAGATGAACTGGATGATTTCTGGCAAGACTTCAACCACGTAAGCAGGTCATGTGAGAGAAATGCTGCCATCAGCAATTCAGGTGCACAGCGAATTCTTACAGAAGAATGCGAAAAGCGAATTGAAGATCAGCTAAAAAACAAAAACGACTCCACAGATCATGTCCCGCTCGAAGAACTATTCGAGAATGCTAAGGACTATTTGAACACCAATCGAGAAAAACCAAACTGAGGTAAAGATGGGAATACTACTGTCAGATAGACAAGATATTCGTTATGGCAGCGAGCGTCGATCGGGTCCTGGGCTAAAGCTACTTCTTGCTCTTGGAGTAGCCGCATTCTCAATAATCGGATTCCTCAGTCACAATGAATATAACCCCATAACGGAAAAGAACCAGCACCTGAGTATGAGTCCTAACCAGGAAATCGCACTAGGTCTGCAAGCGGCTCCGCAAATGGCAGAGCAATATGGTGGCACAGCTGCAAACGACCCCGGCGGACAATCAAAGGTATCAGAGATTGGCAATTACATAGTTTCACACTCTTCAGCAGCGAAAACACCGTACAAATTTGATTTCCATTTGCTTAAAGACAGTCAAACGATAAATGCCTTCGCTTTGCCCGGTGGACAAATATTCATAACCGAAGGGTTGTACAAGAAGCTAGGCAGCACAGGTGAATTAGCGGGAGTGCTCGGACACGAAGTTGGACATGTAGTTGCTCGCCACTCGGCGCAACACATCGCGAAACAGGAATTGACGCAAGGACTCACTGGTGCAGCAGTAATCGCAACATACGATCCAGATAACAACAATAGCAGAGCGACAGCAGCGGTTGCAGCAATGATTGGCTCTGCAGTTAACATGAAGTACGGACGGAACGATGAAATTGAATCCGACAGCCTAGGTGTAAGATTTTTATCTGAAGCGGGATACGATCCTAACAGTATGATTCGCGTGATGGAAATCTTGCAAAAATCTAGCTCCAGCAAGACGCCGGAATTTTTCTCAACACATCCCAACCCAGAGCATCGAATCGAGCACATTAAGGAGGCTATCGCAGAGCGCTATCCTAACGGTGTTCCTTCAGGGCTCAAGCAATAGTTTTAATAGAAAGCCTCATATGTCGCACTACTGGGACCTCAAATAGATGCTTTAAAAGGCATGATGAGTCCGCTGCAGGCGGACTCATCATTTTATGCAGCATTTAATCGCTATGTAGACCACCACTACTTAAGCGAAGAAATGCAACAAACAAGCGATCAGAGATGGCAAGCCCAGCCCCATTGCAGTGAATGAAACGATCCATAGAATGGTGCCTTTGTTTTGCGAAAGTTGACCTGCCCTATTTCGCACCAATTCGCTACAGAAAAATAATGCAAGAGCATAACAAGCGAATTGGAAAATTTGAGACAGTAAGCGATATTGCTGAACGCCGTTATCGATTCGAACAATGCCATTGGCATTCATGCCCTGAATCACTGTAGCATCAACTCCCTGAGGTCCAATAGTTCCATTCGTGGCACCTTGTAGCACTGGAAGACTTGAGCTTCCACCAGACTGAGTCTGTGAACCAGTGTAGTTTCCGGTGTTCTGCACCGGTGCTGATAAACTATTGGTATCTGATTGGGAATCAAACAATTCAGCCGATCGCGCTGTACCAAAGAAAGGAATGGAAGGCATTGATATAGCTGATGTCGAGTCTGCTGAACTTTGTATATTCTGATACCGATTGCGGTTTAGATTGAATCGCGAATAGTCGGACTCTTGTTCCAAAACTGCCGCAGATGAAACTGAGGAAACGATTCGGTAAATGTTCGCTAGATCACAGGCTTGTTTTACGTTGCCTTGTTGAGCTTGCCATTCTATCTCTTGATGCGCCCAGAGGTTCGAAAGACGAAAAGCAAGGTCCTCATCTTTGACAACGGGACAATCGGGAGCAGTAGTACGCTTGAGACTTAGCCTACCGTCAACTCGTTTCGCCACCACATACTCTGGAGGATTGGTGTGAGTAAGCCTGGTGGCAAATTCTCTCGTACTTTGCTCAGGCACGTTTACTTTTGCGTTTTTCATATCTTCGATAGGCAGGGTAGCACGTAGCGTGTAAATACCAGTGTTTTCCACCTGACCTGTTCCGCTCAATGGATCTTTTGAAGTAAGATGAATGTTCTGCTTTTTATCGAAATGCAAATTCGATTCAGCTATGCTTGGCATTTGCAAGCTGGTCACTCCGTCGACCTTATTTACAGGAGCAGTCAATCCAATTCGCAGTTGCATTTCACCGCCGTTTGCGCTTACTGGAGCCGCCAGAACTTGAACTTTATTTGGACCAATCTGCTTAACGAGGAGAGGGTCTCGATGTTTTACAACGATGTAATCGTAGGCAGCCTCTACCTTACCTTTAGCATCAAATGTGGCTTCTTGTGGAACCCCGTTTATCCATAAAGTTGCGCGAGATATTGCTGACCCCTCTGGCAAGTCAATCGAAATTCGAGCTTCTCTATCCTGCCCTTCGTTGTTCTTCAATTTCAAAGTCCAGTAAAGTGAAGCTGTTTGGTGTTCGCTATCGACAATTCCAGTGATCAAAGAGTCGCTGACATTTACAATGCCATTCTGCATGGAAGTATGCACCTGGCTTTCTGAGCTGCCTGCAGGAATAAAGGCTGGTGATACCATAGCCATTCCAAAAGGCTCGAATGTTGACTCATGAGCAGAACAAAGATTGCCTAACATCATGCCACCGCTGAGTCCAATCAGGATGCTAAACATTACACTATATCTTGGCTCTTTTTTTCTAAATTTGGAGTACTCTCTCGGTCCGTCGTAGCAGCTGTCATAGCGGTCTTCGCAGTCATCTTTATACATTCTCTCCAACTGGGAGATTCGTGAAAGCCTGTCAGAATCTGATTTCTTCATTGCACACCTCAAGAAACATCAAAAAGCGTCACTTCAGCGGCTGCTGAACTGCTCAAGTACTTTAGTAAAGGGGAACAATCTCATCCTACAGCGCTGAGCGCTCGTTAGCTAATAACCTCAGTCACATCTATGGCATGCAAAAAGTCACGGCATTGCTATATAATCTCATGTTCCAGAGTAAGTATTGGCAATTAGAGGAGCTGAGAGGTTGCGGATGCAAAAACTTAAATCAACCATCGTATTGTCCGCGTTGATAGGACTTGTTAGCTCGACGCCGGTCTGTGCAGATCAGGTTATGATGCAGGGTTTTCCAGTCAGAACCTCTCCACTGGTTCAACAATTAAATGACCAGATCAAAACAACACCCAATTCGGAAAATTATCAGAGACGAGCTGCAGCGCTGCGCGAGCTTGGGCTAAGAAAAGAAGCAGTGGATGACCTCAATCAAGCGCTTAGCCTAGAACCGTCAAACGCTAGTTCGCTAATTCTAAAAGGAAAGATCTATTTTGAAGACGGCATGTTTCCTGATGCTGTAGCAAACCTCGATGCAGCATTGAAGATTGATGCGAATGCATTAAGCGCCCTGGCATTGCGCTCAAGTTCCTATCTCAAGATGCGAGAGTTCGACAAAGCTGTTTCAGATGCAAATGCTCTGCTGCAACTTGATGCAAACTCTTCATACGCACTTTACCTCAGAGGTGCGGCATATGAAGGAATGAAAAAATACCCGGAAGCTATCACAGATTTGTCTGCCGCGATCAAAGCAAATCCAAAGATAGATCGAGCTTTCTATTGGCGAGCAGAAGCATATCAGAACACAAACGAGTTCCAAAAATCAGTTGATGATTACTCACAAGCCATAGCGTTAAATCCTGATTACAGACCAGCTTTGTTAGGAAGAGCCTGGAGCTACTACAAACTGGGCAAGTTTGATGAGGCACTGCAAGATTGCAACAACGCCATCAAGTTTCATGATGCGAATGATTTACTCGCACTGGACAAATACATTGGAGAGAAAGCCACTCTAGCCGACATCATTCCAGACCCTGAATACAATCTTGGCGCACAAATCGTCGATGATTTGAAGAATTCCCTTTCAATTTATAACGACATATTGAAGCAAAAACCTGGTGATAGAGAAGCTTCCAGAGACCGGGGAATGGCTTACATGCACCTTTCGAAGTACAAGGAAGCAATAAGGGATTTCGAAACAGCTAATAAAGGGCTTCCATCGACACCAAGTGGTTATTCTGGTATTGGCTCTGAAGATGCCTATAATTCCGCTGTCCCAGAGTATGAAGCTGGCAATAAGGACCTCACAAACAGCAATTACACTTCGGCGATTGCACATTATCAGAATGCCCTTAAACTGTACCCTACCTATGGTCGCTGCTGGCACAACCTGGCAATTGCGTGTTCAGATCTAGGTGACTATTTCACAGCCGAATTATGTTGCGTGCACGCAATAAGTTACCGTCCAGATGACTGGAAGCTCTGGCACACTCTTGGCGTCTCGTTATTTCATGAGTACAAAAGAGACAAAGGCGACCCAAATAAGTTGAATGCTGCAGCTGCTGCACTTCATCAGGCATTGGAACTGAACCCAGACACAGACTCTGACAAGAAGGATGTCAAAACCCTTTTAGCATCAGTCAAAAGTTATGAGCGGGCATTGGCTCCGGTGAGTGATTTCGTCTTTACGACAATGCCAGTTAACTAATTCAGGGTCGCTTTTCAACCAGCAAAGATCAGATTCAGCTGTTTGCTATGCGGAATATTTTGATTCGACCGAAGCGCATTGGCAACATCGCCATGGATAGCTGCCCAGAGGTTCATTCTGGTGGAAAGAATTCAATTCAGGACAGTCAGGGTGCCACCCCGTTCCACTCACTATTCAATAGTTACAAAGAAGATATACTAAGCCCAGTTTCATAAAGGTCCGGAGGCCACATGTCAGAAGAACTCGATGTGAAATATCATCTCGATCAATTAAATAAAACGGATAATGAGATTTCAAAACGCTTGATGAAAGCAGAGAGTGCTTTGAAAGCAATCTTCGAAGCAGTTTCGCGAATGAACGAAGCAACCAACCCGGCAATTCAAAAGAAGCTCAACGAAGCTTTTGAATTTTTGAAATAGAACTTAGTTATCTTGGGCAAGATGCTTGCATTCATCATTTGGTGGATTCAAGCATTTTGCTTTTTTCTTGGAACGAAGTGCAAATGCAAATAAAACAAATTCACCATGTAGCAATAATTTGCTCGGACTACTCAAAGTCTAAGCACTTTTACACGCAAATTTTAGGCTTGCCGATAATCGCGGAAAATTATCGTGAGGAGAGACGGTCATATAAACTCGATTTGCAGGTTGGAGAGAATAATCAGATCGAACTATTTTCATTTCCCGACCCACCGCAGCGAGTGAGCAATCCAGAAGCAAGAGGTCTAAGGCATCTGGCATTCGTTGTGAGCGATGTGGAAGCGACCGTTGAACATTTGAAAAAAAACAGTGTAAGAGTCGAGCCAGTCAGAGTTGATGAATACACCAACAAGAAATTCGCATTCTTTTTCGATCCCGATGATTTGCCGCTTGAGCTGTACGAAGCATGATGCGCAAGCCACATAAAAGTGAAAGTCTTTTTGCTCTTTGAGTTCCATACAATCAGAAAGAGAGCGAGAAGATTGGCGACAAAAGGACAAAGTTGTCCAGAATTCTGCGGGACTGAGTAAACTCGAAAAGCAGCTCATTTTGGGGATTTTGTAGGCAATTGGCTTCTCCTTTCAGCCAATTGATCATTCGATTGGTTGAAAAAAGCAATTTTTCAAAAACAAATTGGACAAACTCGTCCTAAATACAAAAGCCTTGATCAAAGTTCATGCACTGGTTGCAAAAGCAGCAATAGAGCCCTTTCCGGCTAGATTGCAAAAATCCAATTAACGTTAAGCTCAAAGAATTTTCGCAAAACAAATCAGACAAACTTATCCAATTTCGAAATCAAAATTGAATGAAAGCTGATTCGATTTTGATCCAAAATTGATTCCAAAGGAAGAACAGCGCCGTCCATTTAATGAGCCCTTAAGAGGGTTTTGCTTGGCGGCGCTGTTCTTTTCTATGAGATCATCATAGAAGAAAAATGCTATCGCACCATCGGTAATGCGAATGATTTGAATTCGATCAAAATAATTCCGATGGATGTTTGATCAATCTAAAGGATTAGAAGACCAAACATGAACCCGAGAATACGCGACCAGAAGCCCTTGTGTCGCAATACATTTGAGCATCATGTATTTTCCTAAATCCGTATCCCTTAGAACGATGGCAAATAGTTGGAATTTTGAGATTTTAGAGCTGTCCAATCGTATGTTGGAAATCACAAACAAAAAAACAAACAAACTGGAAGCATAAATGGATCTTGCGCACTTAATCCCAAGCTACCAACCGCTACCGTTCCCACTGCCTGTTTGGCTGATGCAGACGCTACTGGTTCTAGGCTTTTTCTTGCATGCACTACCGATGAATGTTGTTTTGGGCGGAGGATTTATAACCACCGCCCTGTTTGCATTAGGAAAGAAAGATCAAACCTCGTATGCATACCGAGCTGCTAAAGCGCTAGCTATATCGCTACCGCTATTCATCTCATTTGCAATAACGCAGGGCATTGTTCCGCTCTTATTCTTGCAACTAATTTACGGTCCTGCATTCTATACATCATCAATCATTATGGCAGTACCCTGGATCTCAGTACTCTTGCTCATATTGATTTCCTATTACCTGTCCTACATTGTGGTCTACCGCACATTGAAGGGACAAGAAAATGAAAAGACAGCCGCCAGAGCTTCTATGCTCCTTTTATTCATGAGCGTAGGTTTTGCATTAGTTGGATATCTTTTCTCTAACAATATGACGCTTATGTTGCATCCTGAAAAATGGCTAGCGATGTACCAACATAGCGCGAAGGGAATGAACTTGAACTCTACTGAGGTCACGTTGATTCCTCGTTATCTCCACTTTTTCGTCGCGTCGTTTGCCGTCGCAGGTATGACTCTAGGTATGTTTGGTCTCTACATTGCGAAAAAGGAAGCAGAATTCTCAAAGTGGATGATCAAAACAGGCTCAAAAATATTCCTCATTTCTACTGTAATTCAAATTCCTGTGGGGCTCTGGTTCCTAAAAGTTATGCCGCCTGAATTCGCAGCAAACTTCATGGGAGGCGATCAAATCGCTACTGCAGTATTTGGACTATCGATGGCTCTCACTCTAGTAGCGATTTGCACTAGCACTATCGCATCAGGAAATGGAAATGGCAAAGCATTTCTGGCCACGCTGATCACGAATGCACTAATTATTCTGGCGATGATTGTCAACCGACACCAGCTACGTCTATTTCACCTAAACCCACATGTGAAACCGGATTTAGTGGCAGTCTCAACACAATGGGATCTGCTTGCTGTATTCCTCATTTCAACAGTGGCTCTAATCTGGTACCTGGTCTGGCTCTCAGCTCTGGTTCTAAGAAGCTACCAGAAGCCAATCTCAGAACTCACAGCAGCTGCCACTTTAGGAGAAGTAAGTCATGGATAAGACCCAGACAGAAAACGAAGATCTTGCCTCAAGCAAGAACTGCGAACGCTCATGCGGTGGCGGTGCTTGTTCAAATGGTCATGACGATGACGAAGGCCTGGACAGAGGCAAATTCATCAAAGGCTGCTTTGCCACTTGCGCTGTTGCCTGGGGCGGACTGACGATCTCCCCCATCGTGGCTTATCTGAATCCTCCACCTGGCGACAATGACGGAAAAGCCAACGTTACAAGCCTGGAAGTTTGCAAGGTGGAAGAACTGCCAAAAGGAACTGGCAGAAACTTTCGCTTTGGTTCGTTCCCCGCATTGCTGATTCATACAGATGATGGGCAACTCCATGCATTCAATGCAATTTGCACCCATTTAGGCTGTACGGTTCAGTTCCGCAATGATATGCAAAAAATTTACTGCGCATGTCACGGCGGCGAGTACGATCCGAATACAGGAAAGAACATAGCGGGACCGCCGCCGAAACCACTGGCTGCACTAAAAGCCGAAGTGGTTAACGGCAAAATCATTGTTTCGAGGGCATAGAAGTGGTATCAGAATCATCACGATCGAGAAATGGCAATTTCCTGCAAAACTTTCTGGCTGAAAGACTGCCAATTGCAGAATTGCAACACTTAGCCGAGAAGAAAAAGGTACCGGTCCACAAGCATTCGGTCTGGTACTACATGGGAGGCATTGCGGCGATTTTGTTCGCGGTGCAAGTAATAACCGGTGTACTACTAATGGTCTATTACGTCCCCGAAATCAACTCGGCACATGCGAGCATTCTAAAGATCAACTCACAAATCAACTTTGGTTGGTTTATACGCTCGCTACATAGCTGGAGTGCTAATTTGATGATCGCTGTGGTCATCGTTCACTTGTTCAGCACCTATTTTATGAAAGCCTACAGAGCACCAAGAGAGTTCACCTGGTGGACTGGGCTTGTAATGCTTGTTGTATGCCTGGCATTTGGTTTCACTGGCTATCTCCTTCCATGGGACGACGTTTCTTTCTTTGCAACAAAGATTGGTATCGACGTAGCATCTAAGGTCCCTCTAGTTGGTGGACTTATCGCATACATGTTGAGAGGCGGAGATATGGTCTCGCAGGCTACTATCTCGCGCTTTTTCATGATTCACGTCGCAGTATTACCGCTGGTGACAATGGCAATACTGGGAGCACATTTACTTTTCATTCAGGTGCTTGGTATGTCCGAACCAGCATTCTTCAAAAAGCTATCTGACGAGAAGAAAAAGTACGAGAAATTCTTCCCAGATTTTGTTTTCAAAGACATTCTGGTTTGGATATTTGCTTGTAATGTACTATTCGTTCTAACTATGTTATGTCCATGGGGAATCGGACCTGAAGCCGATCCATTCGGAGCTGCTCCGCTTGGAATTAAGCCAGAATGGTACTTCCTTGCCCCATTCCAATTCCTCAAGCTCATTCCTCCAATGGTTGGACCTATCGAGGGTGAATTGTTCGGCATCATACTCATGGCGCTGGTTGGACTGGGCTTTATCCTGGTTCCGCTTTACGACACCGGAGCAGACGAATCACGTTCTAAGATGTCTACGGCATTTGGAATTCTCGTCTTACTTGGTGTGATCTTCTTTTCATTGTGGGGAGCTTTATCATGAACTATCCGCTCTGGGTCGTACCAAATCTAGGCGGTACCTGGGTAATTGGTATCATTTCGATCATTCACATCTTCATCTCCCATTTCGCGGTGGGCGGTGGCATCTATCTCGCATTTGCTGAGCAGCTTGCTTACAAAAAGAAGGATGAACGAATCTACAACTTCTTAAAAACGCACTCGCGTTTCTTCGTATTGCTGACCACCGTGGCTGGTGCAGTAACAGGTGTGGCCATCTGGTTTTCCGTCAGCCTTGTCAGCCCCGACGGCATTGCTTCATTGATTCAATGTTTCACGTTAGCTTGGGCAGAAGAGTACCTATTCTTCGTGGCTGAGCTCGCCACAGCATTTGCGTACTACTACACTTGGGACCGCATTTCGCGCGAACAACACTTGCTGCTAGCTCGACTATATGCAATATTCTCGGTGTTTACGCTGGTAATCATCAACGGCGTTCTTACATTCATGCTAACGCCTGGCAAGTGGTTAACAAGCCACTGGTGGTTTGATGGAGTATTCAACCCGACATACTTCCCGTCGCTTGCCATTCGACTTCTCATCATGTTGGCGATTGCCGGAATGTACGCACTTGTTACCTGCACCAGAATCGAAGAACCAAAATTCAGAACATTCATGGTCAGATACTGCGCAAAATGGCTCCTTCCAGTATTCCTGCTTGGACCTCTCTGCATGATCTGGTTTTTGACACAAATTCCGCATTCTGTGGCGCAAACCATTTTTACTGGAATTCAGAATTCTGGAGTCGGCAACTTCTCGATTCTCGCACGAGCGCTTTATACAAGTCTTGTGCTATCAGGAACAATTCTTCTATTTGCATTTTTCGGACCATTCTTGAATCCGAAGGGCTTCACCTTTAAGATCGCGATGCTTTTCATGATCTGCGGTTTTGCTGCAACAGGTACAACAGAGTGGATGAGAGAGATGTTGCGTAAACCATACGTGGTCTACAATTACATATACTCAAATGGAATCCATAAAGATGAAGTCGCACAGATAGCTGATGAGGGATTCCTTCACAGAGGTAAGTGGTCGACTGCACTAACAGCTGCTACTCCGACAGACCAAATGCACAACGGTGAGATTGTTTTCCGATATCAGTGCATGGCGTGTCATACTGAAAAAGGCTACCGCAGCATGAAGAAGCTGATAGGAGAGCGTGATGAGCAGGCGATTGTGAGCTTCCTCCAAATCCTCAAGGAGCGAGACCCTCAAAAGAACAACTATTCCAACATCATGCCACCACTGGCAGCTAACGATGCAGAAATAAAAGATCTTGCGAAGTATCTCGCTGGCATAAATGCTGCAGAAAGAGCAAAGAGCACAGCGCACAGATCACCTTCAACGAGTCAATCGATCTCGATGAAATAAGTCAGTTAGCGCTTGTTTAAAGCGATGACTGAATGAAACAAAGAAGGGCACCTCTCATAGAAGTGCTCTTCTTGCGGGTGAGATATTGCCTGGGATAAGGGGACTCTTACACCTGTGAGCGCCGCAATCCGGGCGGCTTTTGGATTCATGAACTTAGCTAGTACGAAATAGAGATGCAGTTGCTCCCAGCCCGGAAGCCGGCGTTCCCATACGGATTCCACTTCATACCTATTTTGCTTTCTGTTCTGCGATCTTCTGGCGCAAGATGTCGCCTCTCATCGCCTTGACGAAAGCGTCTCTGGTGACTGATTTTGACCCAGCGGACTTTAGAACACCGAGTTGGCTCAGTGCAAATTCCTGTGACACAGGTCCATTTGAGCGTAGTCCAGCAAAATTCTCAGCCTCAGAAATAGACACAGAGTCGCGCCCTTTGAAAAGCGAATCAATTCGAGTCTGATCTATACTGCCATCTGCTTTATAAATTCCTGCGGTAGTTGGCTTAAAATCAGCAATAACCTTACCGAATTGGTAGCGAGCATCAGCAGCTTTCAAGTAGGCGTGCGCAGCGTTATAGCCCATTGCTCTATATCCATCGGCTAACTCTCCGTAGCTCAGCTCACCATTTCGATCTGCATCGAAAGCGGCAAGCTGTGATTGCAGGTCATTGGTGGGCAACATATCGATGCCTGAGTTATTCAGCGGAATTGGATCCTTTCCGAGAGGGTGGAAGGAACTATCTCTGGTGCTCACAGCTTCTTTTAGATTTGGAGCGTTGCGCTCGATTACGTCCCGCATACCATTGAGATTACGAATTCTGGCGATTCCCTCGGGAGTATATATTTCGGGACGAAAGTCTTCAGTGTAGAAGCGGTCAGCCTGGACTCTGCGAGACGCCATCAATATAAACTCGAGGAAAGTCGAAGCAGAGAATCCCATTGTCTTGGGAGTGCGATCCGGCCATTCAGCCAATGAACCGATGACGGTATCAACTTTCTCAATATCATTGTTGTAGACTTTGCGAATAGCTTCGCGCAATTCAACGTTATTGGGAACCAGTTCTTCGAAACTGCTAACAGGTTTTTCATGCATCTGCCGCAAGTATTCGTTGTACCTTGGCAGATGTTTCTCACGCCCGCGCAAAATATCAACCGCGGCCATATCGACATAATTGCCACGAACGTTCAAATCGCGCATAAAATTCGGATGGTTGCCAGCAGTTATCTGACCCGCCTTATCGACTCCCATGGAATAGAGAACATTATCAAAGCCAGCTGCTTCAATGACTTTGCGTGAGTTTGCCTGCAAGGCTGCTCCCATGGGGATATCAGCAATTTGCTTGCCAGAGTTGTGGTCATAAAGTTTGAACTGATCAGGAACCAGCCCATGCATCTGCTGATACGACTGCACAAAGTCTTCTTCCATCGCATAGGGAACACCAGCTTGATGAGTTTTGTTGCCCCAGATACCGCCAATTTCATGTTCGTTGACGTTTGCTCTCCAGCCGACTTTCTCTTGCCCGTAGTTGTCGCGCATAGCTTCAGTCATTGTTGGATTGTTCAGAGCGACTGGCGTCCAATCAACGGTGTGAATCTTCGCCTTTTCTGCGGCGGTGATGAGCCGAGCGCGACTATAGATAAATTCATCGTATTGTTCATCGCTTAGCTTGTCGGGCAGCTTTTCACCGAACATAGGTTTGAGTATTTCGGGCAACTTGCCCTTCCATTGCTCAAAATCTTTTTGTGGATATGCTTTCGTGAGCATATCAGCAACAGAATTATGCTCTCGAACGTAAAGCGTATGCACCACTTCAAGAAGAGGATTCCAGTTCTGGTTAAACCCTGTGTCTGGCACTCCTTGCGGGCCTATAGGAAGCAATCCATCGTCGGTGAGACGCATTTTGCCATCTTTATGAGCACGAAGCCTTGATGCGGTTTCTGCGTCAGAGCCATAAATTTCAGAGGCGTCCCACCAGTGAGTGACAGTGTTCTCATAAGTCTGCCGAATCTGTTCTTTGCCATCACTTTCGGTGCGGGTCGAATCGATCAAAAGCTTCGGAATCTTCATTTCCGTTTGACCGTACTTTTGTCGAATAGGATGATCATCAGGAAGTTCAATCGTGTGCATGCCACCAGCCATATTCTGGTGTTTGCCATGATCCATCCAGTCATGAACATTGCCTTGCAGAGAGGCAACACCAAGAAGATTCAATACTGGTAGCTCTTTAAATTCCTTTCGATCCAACAGCTTTGCAGCATCCATCAATGGTGGATCGTTTATTGCGTATTTATCGTCAGGACGAGTATTGTACTGGAAGCGTGTTCCAGCTGCGCCCATTGCCGGGTCTTTCAAATCATTGCATGTACCATCAACACTTCTTGAGACCTCAGATGCGGCCGAGCACGCCATGTCTTTTGACACATGACCTGTTTGTTCGTTTTTCGGGTAGGCAGATTGCAGGTTATGATCTTCAATCTGATTTCTTCGATTAACTGGACGCGCAAGATCTAGAGCTCGTCCAAAGAAGCTACGGTCTTTGCCAAATTCTTCCCATGATTTATCTTGAGTGAATTTGTCTGCTAGCTGCGCCTTCCAGCGCACAGAATAGCCAAGAATATCACCTATTGTTTCACCAACGTTATGCTTGAGTGAGTCTAGAGTGCCACGAGGCGCCGCACCTGTGGTGGCATCAGGACTTCCTTTCGGAACAAGGTTTTTGTTCAGGTCTGGCGCCGGAAAATATGTGCGATCTTCTTTTGGTTCATTCCTCTGAAACCCACCGGGTAATCGAACTGTCTTATCACCGATCTGGTAGTCTTCCATGGCTTCTGCAGCCAAGTGGGAATTTGGTTTTGAGTGCGCTTCATTCTTCGTGTTTGAATCTTTTTCCAGTTCAGCCATGGTTTCTCCTGTTGAGCTTTCACTCAACGTAAATTAGTTCACGCCATCCGCTTAGTCTCAGCATCAGCTTGCGATTATTGAAAATCGGCAATGCAGAAAGAACTAAACGCTCCCCAAGTTCACTTTAGGAATGTCAAACTCAAAGCTATATGTATAAACGTGCAGTACGAATTGCCAATCTTACGGTCGTAAAAAGTCAGGACTATAGAAGGCTGAGGACACAGCTTTTCGATGACTCTCCAATCTGTGGATCAATTGCGGGTAATACTAATGAGACGCGCTAATTAAGCGCGTCTCACACGTTTTTACTTAACTCGATTTCAGCTTACTAGCGATGCGATGTCTGAAGTGTATTCAAAGCAGGAACAGCATCTCCATCGAGGTATGTAGCCAACTGGTCGATTGAGAATTGAACACCAGAATAGAAGTCGCCAAATTCGCCATATTTAGCGCTGGCTTCATCAAATCGCATTTCGTACACAAGTTTCTTGAATACAACCGGATCGTCAGAGTAGAGGTCTACGCCCCATTCAAACTCATCGTAGCCAATCGAACCAGAAATAACTTGGGTGACTAGTCCGCTGAAGGTACGTCCAATACGTCCATGATCAAGCATCAATTTTGCGCGTTCGCCGAATGGCAACATGTACCAATTCACTTCTTCGCCGCGCTTCTTGTTCATTGGGTAGAAGCACACATAACGACGTTGAGGTATGCGAGCCCAGAGGCGTCCGGCATGATGAGGAACCTTTTCCTGTCCAGCGAGCCACTCGTCAAAAGCCTTCGTCCATTCATCAGAATGAGGAGCCAAACCTTGTTCTGCCAGAGTGGCGTGGATTTTGCCGGTCGCATCATACAGTCCAAGTTCCAAAATCGAAACATATGAAGTCGTCGCAATCAGGAATTCAGAAAGATGAAGCTTATCGAGCACCGTTTGAGCGTGTGCAAGTCCCTCGTAATTCTTGCTGTAGTGTGTAAGCATCAAATCAGCTTTATGTCCCAACATCTGGGCTAAACCGAGGTCGGTTTCAGCGCCGTTCTTCAATTTTTCGAAGGCGGCGATAGCTTCTTTGATTATTCCCGTGCGTTCGTCTTGTTGTAATTTGTCCCAGGCAAGACGATCAAATGCGAACATGCGGTGAAGAATCCACCAACTATCTAGCGACTCGGGAACTGCAGGGTTACGCATGAGATGCTCCTTGAAACTATTTTTCAGTCATTAGCCTAACCCATATACCGCAGGCGCCCCGGGGCTGTAAGCAAGTCTTAATTCTGAATCTACAATTCAAGGCAGCGGGCATTACTTGGCAGCAATCTCAACCTCTAGACCGTCTACCCACGTCTTATTCTCGTCGGTGTAATACAGATAGGCTCGACTTGCCGGAGCCTTGTATTTACCCGGAATCGCTGCAATCAGAGAGACAGGCACCTCAACTTTCTCGTTTGGCTGCATGTCGCGCCAATAGAGTACGACTTCTCTGCCTATAACTTCATATGCTGCGATGGTGCCCTTCTTCACGAGTTCTTTGAGTTGGTCATGCCGAGGTTCAAGACCACCTGGTAGCCCCAAAATGGCAACAGGTGTGGGCACAACTTCAGCGGTTTTATTTTGAACAACGACATTTGCTACAGTCGCACTGCCTTCTTGCAATTTGTCTGCGGCAAGTTTCACAGCAATATCCAACTTACAATCTGCTGAGCTTACTGGAAGAGTTGTATTGTAATTCACGGACATCGAATATGGCATGGCTCCTCCACCTTCCATTCGCAACTCCAATTTATGCTCACCCGGCGTCAACAATTCACTAATGTCGGGGAGCTTAATTGCACCTTGCGTTGTGGGGGTGAATTCAACCCAATCACCAACTGCATGTCCATCTACAAATACCCTTACTTTGCCATCTGCCTTTGGTCTTGCTCTATTCTTATCGTATTGAACGATGGCGCGTAGAGCAAGAACCGTGGCTTGAGTTGAGCCATATCTTCCAGATTGACAGGAATCAGCAAGGAATTTTATGCTGCGCTCGACGTTGCCCGTATAGCGTGGGTCGGACATCCAGGCTAAGGTAGCAAGTGAAGTTCCTTCAATGATTAGCGACTCGCCGCCGGACCCAACGATGGAAGCAGTAATACTGTCTACGCTACCATCTGGCTTCTGTTTCTTTGCAAGCTCGTCTAGAAGAGGCGCAGCAGTGCTTGCTTCACCAGCCTTGATGAAAGCAATCGCAGCAAGTGCTTTTACATAAGAATTCTTGCTTTCTTTTGCTGCTATTTTGAGGCGATCAATTTCTGCAGAAAGATCTCCACGCGGTACACCTGTCTCAAGCAGCGCCCAGGTGATATAAGCATCAGAACAGTCTTTGTCCTCAATCCATGAATGTAATGCGCGGCGTTTGCGATTGAATCCACCTTTGCCATCTCTTTGCTTAAGCAACCATTCACGAGTTGAAGACACCATGGTCTTATCGACATCGCGAACTTGTGACATATCGGAAAAATGCAATAAACCGAAAGCTGTTAGAGCCTCATGTCCTGGATTCTCGCCAAACCATTCGTAACCTTTATCTGGACACCAGAAACTAACTAGACGCTTATATCCGGCGTCTAACTTCTCTTTAGAACTTTGCACTAATTTCGGATCTACACCAGTATGCGACACGAAATATTGTTGAGCCATGGTCAGTGGATAGCTTGTTGAGGAGGTCTGCTCAAAACAACCATAGGGATCTTGAATTAAACGTTGAAGCGCCTCTGTCATATTAGCCAGCGGTGTAGGATAAACTGCGGTATTACAAACAATACTATCTGTCACGAGCGCAGCCGGAATCTTGATGGTGTGAATGGCGGGTTTGCCAGCCTCCAAAATACCAGAGCAAGGCACTTCTATTGGGAATCCTTTAGGCTTAACCAGCAGAGTGCGGGTCACTTTGTCGGAATACTTGCCAGCCTTAGTGTCTAAAACAAATTCTTTGTTTCCATTTCCAAATCCTACATTGATTGGTTGAATCCAACGTTGTCTTTCGTTGGCTTTGAGAGATTGGGAAACTCTCTGCAGGTCCATTAGTTTGAAGTCTCCAGTCAAATTGACGCCCACACCCAACTCGGTGAGATCACTGGTGCCAGAATTAACAAGACTGATGGGAAGGAGAATCTGATCACCCGCCGTAACTTCCAGGGGCAACTTCGCCTCAGCATAGAATGGTCTTACAGACTCAATGCCACCGCTAGTTGAACCAATGGCTCCACCCTGAGTAAACCCGTCAGCAAACATTCTGAAAGTCGTCACACTGTCATTCAAGGCAAAACTAACAGTCGCCTCACCTGTGGTGGCATCCGTCTTTACACCGGCATTCCAGTAAACAGTTTCGGTAAAATCACGGCGATCATTAGCTTCTCTATTTTCTCTGTTTTGGTGTGCATATTCACGAACAAAAACAAAATCATTTCTAACAGGGGCTATTTCGTCAAATGCTACTCCAAATCCAGCACCAACCGCTCTACGAGCGCGCTTATCAGCGACCATTATTGCATCTTGCAATTTCCCTTGATCACCATCAGCGAAGGCATCTTTAGCTTGAGCAATTTTTTTCAATTCACCAACTGGCATATCCATTGCGACTTCTTGTTTTGCCACTGGCTTATTTTCCTTTATCGCCAGCACGGCAGATTTAGGCACAGCTTCAGGCACAGGAGCAGCTAACGGCATTGGTACTGGCATTGCCCGCACAGCATTCATATCTGCAATTCCGCCTGGTGGAACAGCGAAAGCCACGCCACCACCGTGCCATGCAGCCTGTTGCTCGCTGGGCACAACGATTTTGAGGGCAACAGCCCTTCTAGCTTTGTCACCATGGCTAGCAACAAATTCACTTAAGTTTTTTAGGGCAAACCGACGCCACCCCTGAGTTCCTAACAAGAGGTCGGTCGCCATTCCGGCATTTGGGTTGGTCTCGTCCATGTAAACATGGGCATCAGCCAAGTCTTCTACTTCGGGTTCCAGATATACCATAACTGGAAGACGAGGCGCCTGTTCACGTTTTTCAATCATTTCAAGAACGCTATCATCTGTAATAGTCAAACCTACAACTGCTGAAACAGGTTTGCCTTTATCGTCAGTAGCTTTTACCGTAACTTTAGCTTGATCACCAGGAACATAATGGTCCATGTCCGTTTTCAAAGTGATATTCAATGGATGAGCTGAACGGCGGAACAGAAGTCTTTCAGCTAGTGGTTTGTCATCTTTGCTCCAAACCGTAAGCGTCAAGACGCCGTCAATATTTTCGGGCAAATCAAATGACAGCGCTTGCGATTTCCCCGAAACAGAATTATCAACTATTTGTGCTGCAAGCTCATGTTCCTTTTGTGAGATGCTCACCCGATATTCTTTCTCGCTGCACCCGATGTGAACTTTGATTGGGCTTGCCTTATCGTAGACATCCTTATCCGTTTTAATTACAGCTCCGCTTGCTATTACCTCAGGCAATTTGAAGCGCGTCTTAATTCCCGAAGGTTGATCTATGGTCAAATAGTATTTCTTACCGCGCTCTGGACTAAACTCAAACCTTCCTCGTCCTTCGTGCTCTGTCTTAAAAGAACCTGCTGTAGAGTTATCGCTTTCACAGATTATTTTCCCAGCTAGATCTGCGGGTTTACCGTTCGGTTGTTTAGCTTGAATGTACACTCTGTTTTTGAAACCAGAAACCAGCTCTCCGCCCTCGGGAAAAATTTGCAGATCAACGGTTTGCATCAGGATGGGAATAGTCTTAGATGCTGTTTCAAGCACGCCACCATCTTCGATGGCAAGCGCAAGAGTTCCTTCGCCGCGCGGAATATTATTCGGAAGGTCAAAACTAATGGAAGCCAATCCATTCTGATCAACTTTTGACGAGGTTCCACTCAGCGAAATGCCGTCAACTACCGCATTTACTGAAACATTAGCTCCTACGGGCGCGCCACCTTCGGCACGATGAACATCGAGTGTTGCTGTGACTTTATCTCCCGGAGCGTAGCCATCTCTCATAAATGTGATCTGGGATTTCAGCCTTGGTGCCCTGTAGGCGCGCACATCGAATTTTCTTTCCGCAGGGCAATAACCTTCAGAAGGATAAGTTACTTTAACCTTATATTCACCGCCAGCCTGTCCTGCTGGAACATCCCAGCCAAAGGACCAAATGCTCTCATTTGTCGAGCTTCCCCCGGATGCGATCACATCTCCTTTTGGACCAAGAATTTGAATGTGCGGACGAACAGTGGTTTTATCATCGAGAGGTTTGTGACTGCCTGCGCTCAACAGTACACCTTTCACATAAACCTTTTCGCCAATTTTATAGATTGGTTTGTCTGTACTTACAAAAGTGAGATATCTTTGCTCGCCACCGAGTGCTGATGTTAGTTTCTCATTAGTTCTCATCTTATCGTTTTTCCCCACTGGAACTTCTAATTGGTTTGAATTAGCGCAGCTTAAGCTGAGAAGTATGACCGCACATGCGGCAGAAACTGACAGCCCTAAATAGATCCACTGACGTGACATAGACAATCTCCAAGATACTGTTGAAATTATTGCATTTCGGACCTCCTCTTCTGAGGTCTAAACTGCGGAAGAAAATGTAGGGTTAACCCCGCCGACTTATTGTCCAATACCACCATGGAATTAACGGCGAAGGTATGAGGAGGCAATTTTCCATCGATGAAGCAAGCCGCAATTTGCTAAAATCATGGCTTCCGAAGGAGTAACGATGTCAAAAACGGGCGAAAGCGAGAACTGGTTTGCCGAATTCTATACAGGTGCAACACTTGACCTATGGCGCCGGGCGATTCCGTTAGAACAAACACAGGAAGAAATTGAATTCCTCTGTGAGTTCTTACAGGTATTTGAAAACTGCAAATTATTGGATGTCCCTTGTGGAAACGGACGATTGAGTATTCCACTGGGGCTGCTTGAGTTTGAAGTCCAGGGAATTGATTTTAGTATTGAGTTTGTAGAAGAGGCGAAAACAGCGGCAATAGCAAGTGAAGTAAATTGCAGATTTCAACAAGGAGATATGCGTAGTCTGCCCTGGCGAAGTGAGTTCGATGGTGCATTTTGCATGGGCAACAGTTTCGGATATTTTGATAGAGAAGGCACTGCGAAGTTCTTGAGTTCGATAGCAGATGCATTAAAGCCATCTGCGCGATTCGTACTGGAAACTGAGATGCTGTCCGAGTCATTTCTTGTAAATGGAGCCGAAAAAGAATGGACGCAAGTTGGCAAAACTTTCATGCTTGTGGAAAACAAGTATGATTGCAAGACTAGCAGTTTAGAAACGGATTTCACGTTCATCACTGACGGTGCCACACAAACGAAGACTGCGCGACACTGGATTTTCAGTACTGGGGAAGTTTGCACGATGCTTACTCAAGCTGGCTTTGAAATACTTGAGCTATATTCATCTACCGAGGCAGACCCTTATGTGCTGGGCTCAGACAAACTCTTGTTGGTTGCAGAAAAGAAGGCAAAGTAGATGTAAGCCAACAAATTACTCGTCAATTCCGATGGCAACAAGTTGAGGATTGAGGACACGAATAGCATCTTGCGGAGAGATGCTCACGAGAAACCCTCGACCGCCACCATTGATGTAGATTTTGTCAAGCTGGGCGATTGATTCTTCCATGAAAACTCGCATATTTGCTTTAGTGCCAAATGGTGATGTGCCGCCAACTTTGTATCCTGATTTTTTGTCGGCAAGATCTGGCTTGCAGGGCTGAACGGATTTAACACCGATGATTCGTGCTAGCTGTTTTGTCGATACTTGCTTGTCACCATGCATTAGCACAATGATAGCTTCTTTAGTATCTGTTTCCATGATTAAAGTCTTGACCACACAGTGTTCTTCGACTCCAAGTTCACTGGCAGAATGCTTTGTTCCACCTTTCTCTTCATACTTATACAAGTGAGGTTCGAAAGAAACTTTGTTTGCCTGGAGCACTCGAATTGCAGGAGTCATAGGAAAGTCAGTTGATTTAGCCATGCTTGCCACCAGCGCTGTATCGCGAACGATAAAATACACCACTATTGCTCGCCAGTCCAGAGCTTGGACAAGAAACGACACAGGACTACTGCTATTTGCGGCAGTGTATTTCCATTACTGTAATATTTGGAAAATTCGCCAGCACCTGGAAAGATTCGAGAACGATGCTGTGAGAAAATGAGAAAGATTACTAATCGAGGACAGGACAATAGTTACTCTTGCTGAAGCCAGAAAAGTTATTGCCGCGGCTGAAAAGAAGGCAGAAGAAATAGGTCAACCAATGAACATTGCTGTTGCAGATGCTGGTGGAAACCTGGTTGCACACGTGCGCATGGACAATGCCTGGATGGGCAGCATCGACATTTCCATCAAGAAAGCATGGACTTCCAGAGCCTTCGACATTTCAACGAAAGATCTTGCAACACACAGCCAATCTGGCGATCAATTCTTTGGCATCAATGCGAGCAATGATGGGCGCGTGATGATTTTTGCTGGTGGCATTCCATTGAAGCGCGATGGAAAAGTTGTTGGCGCAATTGGTGTAAGTGGTGGATCTGGAGAACAAGACCATTCAGTAGCCGAAGCTGGAGCCAACGCGTTTTAACATTCTCGATTCTTATGTGTTGAGCGGAAAGATGCTCTCAGTTTGATTCGACCATAGCTAACAAAGCAACTGAACACCGGTTTGCAATAGAAGATTCCCATGTTTCAGGATCGGGATTGTTCGAAGCGATCGGTGTTTTTGTCTGACTGAACTGCATGTTTGAGTGAATTGCAGAATCCGAACACGGAAGCACTAGACCGAAAAACGGCACCAAATCCTCATTGAGCAATTCCATGAGGGGTTACATCTGCATCTCGCGGAGACAGAAATAGAGAGTTAATAGCAAGGTACTATTCGGTTATGCTGTATGAAATTTACGTCGACATCGAAAATACAGTGATAATATATAGCGATGGGAAAATCAGCTAAGCCAAAACTCAAACCTGGAGAGTGCATTTGGTGCCGAGTCGAGTCGCCGGAACCTGGTGGCTATCGCGTATCGGTAGTGCCGGGACCATTAAAAGGATTTTTGCCAAGCACCCATCCAATTGAAATCGGGAAGGTGGTTCCAACAACTTTCGTTTGTATGGACGGTGAGCAGGCGCTTTTCACATTTGCATTCACGATGGGCACATCTTCTCGCGTGCAACACAGCACAGCGAGCGATGCAGAGAACGCCTTCTCGGTTTGGGCCGAAGCCCATCCCAAGTACATTTCCCTTCGTCGTGCTGTTGACGTGATTATGCCACCACTGCAGAATGCACCGATGATGGTAAAGCTTGACAAACAGCGAGCCTTAGAATTCATACCATCACTCGAGGAAACGAGCTTCACAGGATGTACGAAGATTTACTGCCAAAGCAGCTTGTCACGCGCGGCACTCATTTTCTATGCAGGGCGTGTCGTTGGCTCAATCTACACAAAGAAGCCGAACAGGGATCCCTACCCGTTTGAGATTGGCATCAAAAAATTGATGGAAGATCTCTCGCAAGATGACACCGATGCTGAGATGGAAATGTATGAACTCCCAAAAGAGATAATTCTTTCCATGTCCGCACTTTTCCTGGGCTATGTGGATCAAACCAAGAGCGATTCGAATGAATTTGCTTATTGTAAGAGTATGCTTCACCATTTCTCGGACCATAAAGAAACCTCTTGCCTGAACCTTTTGGATGAGGAAACAGATACGCCAATGGCGCTGAGCTTTGTGTACCAGGGTTCGTTTTACGGCTCATACTTAGTAAGCGAACGGATCTTCAGTGATAGCGACGAATTTTGGCTTTCGCTTTTTAGCAAATTTCCGGAGGCGAAGCTGCACGCGCATATTCTGCCGAAGGCGCTTACCAGTGAATCGGTGCTTTATGGCTACAGTTTGAATTCAGAACAATTCACGATCAGACCCAAATTGGAAGAGAATAGCGAATCGAGCGAGGAGGCTCCGGGTCCGTAGCATAGCGTCGGCGATGCGCTGCTGTAGGTGGATTCGGAATTCGACGGACTCGAATCACGGTGGACCGGATCCAGGGGCCCGGACCAGATGGACGCGGATCCATCAAGCTCGGATCCATCAGACTCGAATCACGGTGGACCGAATCCAGATGGGCCCGGACCAGATGGACGCGGATCCATCAGGCTCGGATCCATCAGGCTCGGATCCATCAGGCTCGGATCCATCAGACTCGGATCCATCACATCAGGCTCGTCTACTATTGGACTCGAATACACGGTTTATTCGGCTCCGACCTTCATCTGCTTCCGAAAGGTCCAAGCGGGAATGCCAACAGTCCTAACTGTTTCCGGCTGTGGCAAGCGATGATTAGAATTGATTTATCGGCAAAGAAGTAAAGAGGCGCGCTTACATTTTTGCAATCTATGTCTTGATAAGAGCAAGAAAAATCTAAGATCCACGTCCTATTAACAACTGATGCTAAACTAGGGGCTGTGTCGTTCAAGGCATTGAGCGTCCGTAAAAACGGCAAGCTAAAGGTGTTACATGAGTTCCAGGAAACGTCTACTAGTTTTGTGCTTACTGATTTGCAGTTTGTCGCAGACTCAAATCCCTGCTAGAGCTCAAGCCGAGCCGCTCGTCGGGTTAGCCACCAGACTGATACCAATAGTATTGCCCATAGTGCTAACCACGGTTCCGATGATTCCTCTGATGATCAAGCAGGTGGTTGTCGAAATGCCGAAACCGCATCTTCTGCACAGAAAAGAAGCTCAAAAGGAAGTACCAGCAAATCAGCCGACGGCGCAAGAGGCGGCGATGCCACCACAACCGCCACCGCAATACGAGCGCAGTCACGAAGAAGCGCAACCCATTAGAACAGCGGCAACGCCAGTTAGAAGACAGAGAGCATCTGATAATAGCGACTGGTTCATGGATGACGAGCAAGAACAGCCTCAGGCTCGTGCAGCCCAGCCTGCAGCTCCGGAAGTGGTTCCAACAGCTGATTCAGCTCCTAAGAGAAGATATCGAGCTACTGAGTCTGTGCACTCAGAGATTATTCATCCTAACGGACAATCTGTAGAGGACGAAACATCGCCATATAACACCACCGGTGGTGCAAGTTCAGCCAGAATGTCACAGAGGTTAACGCCTGAGGCTGCAGGACAGACTGCCGAGCGCGGGGAAAAGGCAACGAATACTGTGGCACCAGAGGCAGAGACTGCTCCAGTAATCATGATGAAAGTGGCGGAATAAATTGCTCCGCTAACGCGTCAAGCAGATTTTTTGTAGACCTACTTATGCTGCGGAACAACCGATAGCCATTAAAGAACTTTGACGCCAAAAAGGTTGATTAAATGGTGCGATGATTTTTTCTTCTTTGTATGGACTTTCTCTTCCTTAATACGTCCACTTGTTGTGGTTTCCACAGTTTTATCGCCAGGCACCACTGTAGTGTTTCCGAAGTCATCTTGAATCACCACCGGCGAAGACGACGTGGTGGTTGTCGTTTCAGCAGTCGGAGCACCTTTTACCTTGATTGTAGTTTCTTCCGTATCGCTCGCAATAGCAGCAGATAGACTGGTTGCAGTGAGCAAACTCAAAGCAATTCCGAATTTAGCAATTTTGGAGTGCATTATATTAAACCTCATAGAATTACCGCTAATGTGACGCAATGCTTGAGTTCCTGTTCCCCATAGCAAGTTGCAAGCACCAGCGAGGGCGCACGCAGGACTGCTTGCTGCCAATTACGAGGGAGCTGCCACAGGACTGCTTGCAGTCAATGATCTGCCAGGTTAGAATGGCTGGTATTAATTGCAGGAATTTCAAGATAGAGACCGAAAGCCCAAATAGCAGTTCTATCAATCACTCCAGAAAGATCGACTTGCTTACAGGAGTGATAATGCTCGCGTATGTCGTCTATGCAAGCTTATTCATCTACTCGTGCTCCATTACTATCGCAAGCGGCGAAAGGTATTTCGTTTTATTCGATGATGCCATGATTTCGATGCGCTATGCATACAATTTGGCGCATGGTGCGGGATTGGTATGGAATCCTGGAGAACAGCCAGTCGAAGGCTTCACCAACCTGCTCTGGACTTTGTACATGAGCATTTTTCATCTTCTGCCAATTCCAGAATCAAGAATCTGCCTGGCGATTCATATTACAGGCGTATTTGTTCAACTTGCCACCATTTTTCTGGTGAAGAAGATCTCTGTTGGTATTTTTGGCAAGGAGAGTTGGTTGGTTTTGCTTCCAGTTGTTTTGACGGCTTTCTATCTGCCACTAAACAACTGGTCGTTGCAGGGTATGGAAGTAGGAGTTTTAGCGCTTCTTTTGACTGCCGCGGCTTTCGTTATTCAAGAATGTCTTGCCACTGGAAAATCGGCATTGATTGCATTCATACTTTTCTGGTTTGCAATTTTTGTACGCATGGATTCTGTGGTTCCTTTGCTTGGTACTACCATCTTCCTTTTTCTTTTCGACAAGAGTCAGCGAATGAAGCATCTGCTTCAGGGCGGCATAGCGTTGGGATCTTCACTCGGACTGCTGGAGCTGTTCCGCTACAGTTATTACCACGATCTTCTTCCTAATACGTACTACTTAAAAGTAACGGGCTATCCGCCGATGGCTAGAATTGCGCAGGGATTGTTCAACGTTTACCGATTTGTCGTGCAATCTAATCCGTGGCTGTTTGCCATTGCAGCCTTTGGAGTTTTCAAAGAGCGCGCTCAAAGCTTCACGCTCTATCTGGCAATGATTGTTGCTGGACAATTTGCGTACAGCAGTTATGTTGGCGGAGACGCCTGGGAAGCGTGGGGAAATAGATACATCACGCAGGCGATACCGTTGTTTTTCATCATTTTCACATGTGGTATTCGAGCTTTGTCGCAAATAAAATTGAAAGCTGCGGGCAAATTAGAATCGTTACCAGCAAAAGTCGCAGTTCTGATTGCATTGATAGCGTTACCATCGTTCAACAATGTCCCGGGGTTACGAAACCTGATATTACTGGACCATCCTATTTCCTGGGAGCCAAACAAAAACCGACTAGAGTTAGCATTGTCACTGAAGAAGGTCGTACTCGAACATGGACATATTGCAGCCACATTGTGCGGAATATTGCCATACTATGTCGGTCGCAATTGCATAGATATACTCGGCAAATGCGATACTGTCGTAGCCAAAGAGGACATGCATAGTTTGGAGAAGATCGCACCCGAAGAAGCTTCGTCGCGCTGGTTTTACCCCGGTCATATGAAATGGGACTACAAACACTCGATTGGCGATCTGGCACCAGATGTGGTGGTGGAGTTATGGGCGTTGCCGCAAGATGCCCAGCCCTATTTGGAAGGAAAGTATAAAAAATTTCTGGTTGACGGATTTCCTGTCTTTCTAAAATTAGGCTCGCCAAATATTGACTGGAAATCACCTTTGATTAAGGAGCTTCCACAATGAAAGCTTCAACGAATATTGACTGGCACTCACCATTGCATAAGGAGCTTCCACAATGAAAGCTTCAACGAATATTAACTGGTGGCACTCACCATTGCACAAGGAGCTTGCGCAATGAAAGCTTCAACGAATATTGACTGGTGGCACTCACCGTTGCTCAAGGAGCTTGCTCAGTGAAAGCTTCAACGAATATTGACTGGTGGCACTCACCATTGCACAAGGAGCTTGCGCAATGAAAGCTTCAACAGTGCTGTATGTGATTTTGCTTGTAGTCTGGAATCTGCTTGCATACGCATGCTTGATTCATTTCAGCGTTGAACGTTGGCCGCTTTGTTGGGATTTTATACATTACTACCAGTGTGGAGCAATGGCTCTTTCGCCGGATCGTTTCCATGTCTACGATCCCCAGGTTCAGCTAGCATGGACGAACAAAGTTATCAGTCCGCAGCATGTGACGGAACTCTGGTTCATTCAGTTTGTCCCCTTTGTGTTTCCACTGATGGTGCCATTTGCACTAATGGGATTGGGCACCTCATATCTGGTCTGGTGCGTAATTTCGATTGCCAGTGGTTCTTACATTTTGTTTCAAACGCTGACGGAAAGGAAGTGGCCCGCGCCAGCGATCTTTGCGTTTTTGCTAGCTGCAACGGCGTGCTTTCCTGCCTGGTTCAATGTCTGGTGGGGGCAATTCGCCTGGTTTTACCTTACCTTGATGGGTTTGTATTTTCTTTCGCTGAAAAGGAAAAAGGATATCCTTGCGGGGATTTGTCTGGCCCTACTTTGCATAAAACCTCAGTACATTTTCCCAGTGGCGTTTCCAGCTCTCTTTCTGAAGCGTACAAAGTTGATTGTAACTGCTGTTTGCACCGAGCTCTTATTACTAGGACTTGCGGCATTTTCCATAGGGACTGATTCTGTTTTGAACTACCATCAGACGCTTCTTTCTGCAGAAAAGCAAGCGGGTCAGATGCAGGCGAATGCTGGAGCGATGATAAGCTTGCGAGGATTGTTCAGCGCGTTTTTGCCGTCGGAGATTGCACTTTATGCTGCTGCATTCTTGTATTTGGCTGCGCTTGTGCTCTTGTTTTTCATTTGGCGAAAAGCAACAAGAGGGTCGGATGCTCCAGACAGCTTCAACTGGCCGATTGCACTGACCATAATGACTGCAATTTTGTTCAGTCCTCATAGTATGGTTTATGACTGCTTAATTGTTTTCATCGCGGCAGCGTTGACGCTGCCAGGTTATCAGCTTAGCGATGTCGATAAGCTGGTAGATAGTGCAGGCTCAAAACTAGCGGGTTTTGCGAATAAATTTTGGTTTTACTCGCTCTATTTTTATCCAATCATAAGTTGGCTAATTTTCTTGCCGCTAAGTGACAATGACACAAAGCCTTTTGCAAAGGTCTATGCGTTGTTCGATGCGCTGCTGCTTGCCGCTGGCATTATTCGATTTTTTCAGACCACGAAACAAAAGGTCAACGAAGATTAGATGAGCTAGGCGCATTCGGAAGCGCCGCGCTAAGTGCAATTCGCTTTGGTTCAGACAGTTGGAAACGCCGTGCTTTGCTGGACTTCTAATGTGATTCACTTTGCGCTATTTGTTTCGCAGCCCTTTTGGTGCGATTAACTTTGCTTAGCACCGCGGGGAATCTTTGTGCTGCAGCTATTTTGCTGCGATCATTTTGACTCTCTTTTTGTTGCGCTTTTGTGCAGCCTTTACATTCTGGCAACTGTGGGATTACTTGAGCCCTTTTGATGTAAACTGTCGAGTCATAGTTACCGGTAATCTACAATCAAATGTATAGACTAATTTCAACAGAAGTTCGCGAGAATCTGGGCATTCTTACTCTGAACTCGGAGCGAACGCTTAACGCTCTTTCTAAGGAGATGTTTGAGGAGCTTCTGGATGCTCTGCATATTTGGAAAGCAGACGAAAATATTGCGTGTATTTTTCTGCAGGGGGCAGGAGAGCGAGCGTTTTGTGCCGGTGGTGATGTGCGCAAATTACACGACATCATAGTGGGTAAGTCTACACAAAATGAACCGCCAGCGCAGGGCTGCATCGATTTTTTTGTCTATGAGTATCAGGCAGATTACCTGGTTCATTGCTATCCTAAACCTATCGTTGCGTGGCTTGATCGGATCGTAATGGGAGGCGGTATTGGTATCAGCAATGGTGCATCACATCGAATTGCAACTGAACGAAGTTTGTTTGCAATGCCCGAGATTGCAATCGGACTTTATCCTGATGTCGGAGCAAGTTGGTTTCTGAATCGTATGCCTGCTGGCTTCGGAGCCTTCATCGGCTTGACTGGCGCGCGATTAAATGGAGCGGATGCAAAATATTTGGGATTGGCGACCCACTGCATAGATAGCGGATTAAAGGGAGCTATCCTTGAAGAATTGGCAAAACAGAAGTGGTCGACAGACACCGAGCAGAACCGGAGGCTCGTCAGCGCTTTGCTAGAGCAAAAAGAATCGGCTAGCGGCACAAAGTTAAAATCAGTCGCTGCTGAGCACGCCAATATCGTCTCAGATTTTGCCGGAGTGAACAGCCCGTTGCATTTCGCGGAACAGTTAGAGGTAGCCGCAGTCGCGTCAAAATCAGCATGGCTCAGTGATTGTAATAGGGAGTTTAAGTCTGGCTCCCCAAGCTCAGCTCATGTTATTTTGGAGCAATTGAATAGAGCTAAAAGCATGTCCCTGCCTGATGTATTTCGCTCAGAATTGAATTTGTCTGTTCAGAGTTGTTTGCATCACCCAGATTTTGTTGAGGGAGTGAGGGCACTTCTGGTTGATAAGGACAAGGCTCCTAAATGGCAGCCTGCCAAACTTACAGAAGTTGATCGGAGCTGGGTGGATAGCTACTTTGAGCCTCTATGGTCTGAGAAAGATAATCCTTTCAGAAATTTGGATGAGCTGATATCGAGCAGAGAATGTACGAACAAAATCAGAGGATGAGTTCGCGGGGGTAAATCAGAGGATGATTAGGCGGCGCGAACTCGAAGATTAGTTCGAGGGCGTAAACCAGAGGTTGAGTTCGCGGGTGTAAACCAGAGCTTGATTAGGCGGCGCGAACTCGAAGATTAGTTCGAGGGCGTAAACTACCAACTGAGTGTGAAAGGTCGCGTGCATCCTTAGCGGCATTTGCCGACCCAGTTGTTCGCAGCTGGTTGTCGAGAACATTTCTTGCAGCTCTTTACAGAGCCAATTTCCGGTGAATCTATAAGTCTCACTTACGCAAGCCAGGAGGATAAGCATTGCGGCAGCCAGACCAGGGCTAATCGGTTCTATTGTCTCAGCCGCTATATCAGTTCTTTATAGTTGACCGGATATAGGCTCTTTCCATGAGCTCAATCATCTTATCTGCGTCATTACTCAACGAATTGCGCATGGAATCGAGTTGTTTTTCCCTCGGTCCCTTGTTCTTTTCAATGAGTCTTTCAGCGTCACGTATTGAGTCATAGGAAGCAAGAATATCTTTGTAACGCGGCGCCTTAAGCTCTTCCTTCACGCGTGCATCCTGCTCGGCTTTGGTTTCGCCAGGTTGAGGCATCAACACATCGGCTACTCGGAAGCTCTCTTCAAGAGGAAGTGATCTAACTTTGATATCCAATTCAGTTCGCTTTGTCTTCAGATTCGCTTCCAAAGCTGCCCGACCAGGAGTGCTAGCCGCCTCTGCCTTGAGTTCTTTAGTTAGAGCGTCTGCCTTTAAATCATAAAGAGCATTTATGTGCGTCCAAGTATCGCCTAACTCCTCGAAAGCCGATTCCTTATCTTTTGCGTCGCAGAATTTTCCTACAGCTTTCTGAAATCTCTGAATCTCGCGAGACGAATCTTCAGTTTTTCCGTCGGCAAAAGATTTGAGTTCTTTGTCCAGCTCTGACGCTCTCTCTGCCGGGGTAAGATTTTTCTTCTCTGATGCTGCTTCTTGTTTGTCATTTGCGACAAATACAACGGACAAAAAAGAATCAGTTGGTTTTGTGATATTGGGCTTGAAATTTCCTACCCATTCAGCCTGCAAGCCGCTGAGATGGGGCTCTTCAGCTGTTTTTGTGTATCGAAAGTCCTCCATATTCAGACTCCTATTTTGGGGGTATTTCTAGGCTAGTTCGAGGACAGCCGTTGAACAATGCGGCAAGTCCCATGGCAGAGTTAAGGTTAGTTCATCGCATTTCCAATGCGAGTCGCTGGCATACGCGTGCAAATTTTCCAAGCGCTATCGCTTCGCGTTTTTCTTCGCGTCCATGCATCTCACCCGTCGAATTTTTCAACCGCTATCGCTTCGCGTTTTTCTTCGCACCCATCCGCGCCACCCTTCGGATTCATCAACCGCTATCGCTTCGCGTTTTTCTTCGCACCCATCCGCGCCACCCTTCGGATTCATCAACCGCTATCGCTTCGCGTTTTTCTTCGCACCCATTACGACACCAGTCGAATTTTTCAACCGCTATCGCCTCGCGTTTTTCTTCGCACCCATGCACGACACCAGTCGAATTTTTCAACCGCTATCGCTTCGCGTTTTTCTTCGCGTCCATCACGCACCTGCTCGAATTTTTCAACCGCTATCGCTTCGCGTTTTTCTTCGCACCCATTTAGACACCAGTTGAATTTTTCAACCGCTATCGCTTCGCGTTTTTCTTCGACAGTGCATTCAACAACGTGAACAAAACAAGGGAATCTGGTCACAAACACTCAAAGCTCATTCACATAGTTGATGAAACGTTAAGTAGCCTAACAAAAAAAGAGCTTACACAACTGGTGGCTGAAGAAATTCCCCACGAGCGCGCGCCTCAGGATGCAAGAAGCTTGCGGTGGGCGGAATCTGAAAGATAACCAACCGGTAACGATAGCACCTGCTGTCTCCCCCACATGGTGACTGTGCAAATGAACATTGTTGACCAAAACAAATCAGAAGTACCGTGAGTTTATTGGTGTTTGGGTTGCTCTAATGTCGGATACAATCGGAAATAAGTTATCACGAGAGAAAGATCTCTTACTGAGTCTGCCTTCGCATGTACCAGAAGGGATTCGCGATGCCATTGATGACGCATGGCAACACAAAGAACGAACTGCAATTGAAGCAGTTTCTGCTGTGGCATTAGGTACAGTACTCACGCTGGCGTCACGAAATCCGAACCATCTGGTACAGAAAGGACTCCACATCGCCGGGATGTCCTTTGTAGGTTTTGCAGGCGTTGACCTGGCAAACAGGTTTTACAGCCCTATGGCTGATACCTGGCAAAATCCAAATAATTTAGAGAAAAACAAAAAGTGGCTCGGTGATAACATCGGAGATGCCGTCGTAAATTACGGGATGGCGATTGTCGCTGGTGGCGTCGGCGCTCACTTTGCAGAACACAAACTTGCAGGCACCAGATTCGGTGAAATAATCTCTGGTCAAAAGGTTTCTCACTTCGACGCAAAAGGCATGAATGGTTTCGAATCTGTCCAAGACAAATTTGATGGATACTCCCAAACATTTCTCAAGACAAAACTGAGCGAAACAAACTCGCCGAAAATGAACTTCACTGTAAGAGAGTTCAACAACGGATCTAAGTTGATAAGTTCCAGCGATGGACTATCAGTTTTAAGAACAGGCGCAGGAGATGAAACCTGGTATAAGACCACTCATAGCTGGGGCTCGTTAAAACCAAAAGTTGAACAACTTTCGACTGAACTGCGTATTCCAGGATCAGATTTCCAAATCAAACCCAGGTCAGTACCTCGAACAGATTTCGAGCCACCAGCTCCATCAAATGAAAAGTTCGATATCGGCAAGCTAACGAGTAAACTTCTAGCCTGGGAATATGGCGGAGAAGGCGGTTTCGGCACAATCGCCTCAACTTATGCATTTGAGCGCGCAGCAGATGTAGGTGCTGCTATCATTCAGCACTACTACATGGAAAAACACTCGCCGGATCACGAGACTAAGCCGAAGTCTTCGGAAGTCGGTAAGAAAACCACTGCTGAACAGCATAAGTAAAGTTGAATGGAACGGATGTACTCAGACTAATTGAACGTCCTATTTAAGCATGAGTTCTGGCGCTGACGAACACAACATACATTCCTGAAGCTGAACACTGAGGCTCATAACTGAGGATGGTGTGCCAAGTTATCGCCGAACACCTCCCAGTATGACATTCACCAATATAGTCAAGCCGATACTTAGCAGGATGCTCAGAATAATGCTCGGTCCCCAAGTAATTACCATACTTCCTCCAATAGAAATCACTACTCTCTCGTGCCATTTCAAGAGGCAGAGTTTGAATTTGGGGTTCCTTTATGCTGACATTATGCGATAAGAAACAGCCCCTTCTTGTCAACGAGGGACACGCCTCTTTTCCTTGAACATTTTTGGCGGACTTAAGACTTGCCGGCACTTGACTAAATTAAGGAGCTTTTTGCTTAATTGGCGAGGGGTTAGGGACTATCGACCGATTGCTAAAGTGGCAGGACGTGGATTCGTGCCTGGCACCCACCGTAGTCAAGTATCATTTCGCAATCTTAGTTAAAGGTCGGTTGGCAAAGCTAGCAAGGAATGAACCTCGTGATAGAATGAATCTTCCGTTGACTGCCCGTAGCCCAGCTGGATAGAGCGCATGGCTACGAACCATGAGGTCGCATGTTCGAATCATGCCGGGCAGGCCAAATTGAAGACCGATAGAAAGCGCCTCGTGAAAACGGGGCGCTTTTCTTTTGGGGTAGGACTCTTGCTTCAGGACCCATGACCCGTTGAAAGAACTGGAGAGAAAACTTTGGTGTGAGAAAGTTGACACTGCAGGAAAACTGCAGCAGCTACCTGCGCTCACTTAATACATCAAGGCAAGAGAAGCAAGTGATTGCTAACCTTAGGAGAATCCAATATTCCTCTCATGGCACCCGAAGACGGCTATATTTCGTGCATCTTAGGCTGCTGAGCATGCATTCGTTCTAGTGGAGCCTTTTGTCTATGGTACGCTATCAATGGCACCCCATATGGGTTCTACTGATTTGGACTCACCAGAAACCATCCTTAAAGACCAGAAAAAACTCGTTTCGGCAGCAATCGACCTGTCGGAGGGGTCACCATATTCGATTGACAATGAGTCCTTTATTTTCAGTTCGGAAGAAGCCAGGCGGCTCTGCCAGAACTCGCTGGACATTATTTGTATCATTGATTTCAACGGAAAAATACTGTGGTCAAATCAGGTCGAGTGCAAGATCACTGGTTTTTCCCGTGAGGAACTTGACAAACGTTCCATAATGGAGCTGACTCATCCTGACGATCTTCACAAAGTATATGATGGACTCAAGGATGTAGCTGAGGGAATTTTGCATCCCTGCACCGAAGTAAGAACTCTATGCAAAGACGGATCGTACAAATGGATTTCCTGGAGCGGTGTACCGATTCTGGAAGAAGGAAAAGTTTATTCTATCGGGCGAGATATCACCACGCAAAAGCTTGCCGAATCGCTTGTCGCTGATTTTTATTCAATCACTTCTCACGAACTAAGAACCCCCCTGAGCTCTGTGCGAGGTGTGTTGAGCTTGCTCGAGAATGAGGTTGTGGATCCAGCTTCGGCAGAGGGGAAAGAACTTATCAGCATGGCTCGCTCAAGCTGTGATCGGCTTGTCAGGTTAGTCAACGATATTCTTGATCTTAGAAGAATCGAAACCGGTGCAATTCATCTGGAATTTGAAACATTCTCGCCGGTAGAAATTGTTGCTAGCGCTTTGGCCAATGTTAAAGGTGTGGCGATGGAAGCCCGCGTGGAAATAAAGACTGAACTATCTTCTCGGGGGCTTATCCGCGGAGACAAAGATCGCTTGACGCAGGTGCTCACTAATCTACTATCTAATGGGATTAAATATTCGAGTTCTGGAAAGACTCTTTTGATTGTCGTTGATCACGAAACAACTGATCGTGTGCGCTTTTCAGTAATCGATGAAGGTCCGGGTATTCCGCCCGAGCAGCTGCCTAAACTGTTCAAGAAATTTGCTCAACTTGATTCGAGCGATGCTCGACCTAAGGAAGGCATTGGGCTCGGATTGTTTGTGGCTCGTTCGATTATCGAATTGCATAAAGGCAACATCGGCCTGATTCCATCAAAGAGCGGTGGCTGTCATTTTTGGTTTGATCTTAGTTTGATGGAAATAGACTTGCCTTAAGACAAAGAAAATCCAAGCCACTGGTGAAGAAGTTCCGACACCATATAATTCAGCTCAGAGACACGATATCTATGAAATATTTGCCTAGACGGTTGTCATCAGTGATGAAGGTTCAATTAAAGATACGATCACGATAGAAATTCGCGTACCGCTATCGCTTCGGGTTTTCGCATCGCACATTTTGCCTGCGCGGAGAAATTCGTGAACCGCTATCGCTTCGCGTTTTCGCATCGCACATTTTGCCTGCGCGGAGAAATTCGTGAACCGCTATCGCTTCGCGTTTTTGCATCACATTTTTCATCCGCGCATAAGAAATTTGCGAACCACTGTCGCTTCGCGTTTTTGCATCACACTTTTCACCCGCACATAGGAAAACGTGAACCGCTATCGCGTTTTTGCATAGCACGTTTCACCCACGCAGATTTTCGAATTTAGCCAGCCTTCTCGATTTTGCTTCGCCTGGTCAAAATATACTCCCTCTTCCCGTCAGGCGAGTACAAGCTCTGGTTTCTCAAGAGACTCCCAAACTGTTCAAACGGTATGTAGTGGCCAATACCTCTGGGTTTGGCGACTGCTCCATAATCAATGAAATCTATTCCCGCAGCACTAACCTTAGACTTTCCCAGCTTTTTCCATGAATGAAACTCAAGCAAATTGTTCAGCCCAGAAATTTGCAAAACCCTATCGTGTGGATTCATAAAAACAGAAACGTGCTTGGATTTTGAGAGGATCTCTGGCACAGAAGAGAGAAAGACTTTCTTGTCAACATCAGGAGCAAGAAAATATACGTTATCGAAATTCTCTTGAGCCGAACCTTTCAAGTGCCTGGTTAGCAGCCGGTTGCCCAAACTGTGTGCAACCAATTCAACTTGAACATTTGTCGGAAGCTCCGTTTTCAACCTAGCCAGGAATTCTCCGAGATCACTTCCAACTTGGGGGTCATCGATCATCTTTCGGTCAGCCTTGAAAAGCGCCCTCGTGGTTTTTGATCCGGCCAGATGGGGATATTTCAAACCCACAGTTCCCGCAGATGGCCAGGTGAACGCAACCACCGGAGCCTGAACCTGAGAAGCCAAAACACCCGATGCATAAAGCGAATTCTCACCGCTAGAAGCGAATCCATGTATGTATACGTAAACCTTATGCTCTTTTTGTTTCTCAACTGCGGAGCGTAAGTCTGACCAGAAGGACTGCACATTTTCCGCAACTACCGGAACAGCAGCCCGTGGGGCACGTTCGGCAACGTAGCCCCTTACATCGATAGTTGGCTTAATTGTAGGCTCTGTCAGCTCCATTTCCCAGTTCAACTGCTGCAGCTCATCCTTCAATTCCGTCTCGGAAGATTGCCACTCACGCTCACAGGGCACCCGCACAATACATTCGCCTAACTGTAGGGGCGCAAGAGTCTTCCCGTCAGTCTCCTTGTTGGAGCTAATTCGCTTTCTATCGGAAGCAAAGAATACAGGAATATCAACAGATGGTCCGGTGGACCACTCAGTCTTGTGATTCTCTGCATCAAAATACTCAACCATTTACCGCCCTCATCGGACTTTCATGAGTTTTAAATATTAGATACAGATTCTGAAATCAATCTGAAACAAAGGAAAAAATGCTGAAGGCATAAAAACCGATTTTTCAACAGCGCTGTGATTTTTCGATTAATTTCAATTACCTCCAGAGGATTTGTATCAGCAGGAGATGTTGAGCGAATTCAACAAGCAAACGAAATCGGCTCGCGAACTCATGAAACAAACGTCCACAGACTCATACCAGCGGCTTGAGCAAATTTGCTATATCGTCCTCTGTTAGCTCGAATGGCAGGTCTGCGTCTTCGTCTAGCACAGACTCAGCGATAACACGTTTTCTCTCTTGCAATTCCAAAATGCGCTCTTCGATGGTGCCTGCCGCGATCAACTTGAACACAAATACTGACTTATCCTGACCTATTCGATGCGCACGATCACTCGCCTGATTTTCGACTGCGGGATTCCACCAGGGATCATAATGAATTACAGTATCCGCCGCAGTCAGATTCAGTCCCACACCACCCGACTTTAAGCTCAGCAGAAACAAAAAGACCTCACCACTCTGAAATCGCTTAACTGGCGTGACTCTATCCCTGGTGCTTCCACGAATTTCAACGAACTCCATCTTACGCTTATTAAGCTCCTCGATTATAAGGTCGAGCATGCTAGTAAATTGTGAGAACAACAAGACCCTGCGCCCTTCTTGCTGCAATTCATCAAGCATGTTGAGTAGTGCATCCAGCTTGGCTGACTCAGTCACACTTTTTGCCTGGTCCATTTTTAGAAGGCGTGAGTCACAGCAAACCTGACGCAACTTGAGCAACGCATCCAATATGACAATCTTGCTTCGCTCAAAGCCCTTACTCTCAAGAACAAGATTCAATTTTTCGGACATTGCAAGTCGTATTGTCTCGTAAAGATCTCGCTGCGCACCTTCAAGTTCAACCCTCTTGAGGATAACAGTTTTCTCGGGCAATTCTTTTGCTACAAGCTCCTTGGTCCGTCGCAGAAGAAAAGGACGAACCCTGTCACTCAAGAGTCGGCGCTTAGCCAGATCTTGATGTTTCTCGATTGGAAATCGAAAAGATTGAGCAAATTCGGAACGGTCAAGCAAAAATCCTGGCATCAAAAAATTAAACTGCGACCAGAGTTCACCCAAGTTATTTTCGATCGGAGTGCCGGTCAAACAAATTCTATATTCGCTACGAAGTCGACACGCATTTTGCGTCACCTGCGCATCAGGATTTTTTATCATTTGCGCTTCGTCTAATACCACAGCCTTCCACGCTTGTTTCGACAAAACATCGATGTCTCTACTTAGCAAAGAATAGGTGGTCAGAACAAGGTCAGCGTTCTTAATTTCGGGAAAGTTTTTGGAACGCTCAATCCCCCACAAAGATAATGTGGACAAATGTGGTGCGAACCTATCAATCTCAGATTTCCAATTCGGTAATACAGAACTTGGGCAAATTACGAGAACCGGCTTATCTAGTCGTCCTTCCGATTTCTCCACACAGAAATGAGCTAGCGCCTGGATGGTCTTTCCCAACCCCATATCATCCGCTAAAATGCCCCCTAGTGAAAACTCCCTCAAGAAATCAAGCCAGCGCATTCCTTCAAGTTGATAGCCACGCAATTCGGCGTTGAATTCAGGCGGCGGCGACAATGCAGTGGGGTTATTCGTACGACGTCGGATTCTCTCCAAAAGTTCTTTCAAGCACTCATTGAATTGAAAATTTGGGCTTCCTGCTATATGTTGAAGATTCGAGGATAGCTCGAATAATTGTGGCAAGGAAACAGACTCACGGGCTGTTGCATCAGTTCCCCCACTGGACCCCTCAATGGTTCCCACACTGGACTCCACACTGGCTCCCACACTGGCTCCCACATTGGTCCCCGCACCAGCTCCAGCATCAGTTCGAATCTGAGTTCCAGCATCAGTTCCCGAACCCATCTGCACACTAGCCCCAACATTGCCATTCTCCATGAGCCAGAGAAAGCTCTCCACAATAATCTTTACGCGCTCAAAAGGGAGCGCCAAAAAGCGACCATCTCCAATTTCAGCATAAAAGATTCCGTCAACATTGGCATTTGATAGCACTTCGAGTGTTGCTTGCTCAGAATGCATTTTCAAGGCTCGCAGCGCATTTCTAATTATCGGCAGGAGTTGAATTTTATTCCCCTCAAATTCCACTCCAAGGTCAAGAGAGAACCAGAAGTCAGTCCCCTCACTCAGACCAAGAGTCCAGTCTGCTGTAAGTTTAACAACATTAAAATCGCATGGCCTATCTGCTCTGACTTGCCATCCATTTTCTTTCAACTTGCTTGACTCTTTTAGCGTAAATCTCAACCAGCTGACAGGCGATGCCGCAGTGAAGACTAAGCTTGCTGCACTCCCCCTTGCCTCTGGTGGGGTGGCGCAGACTAAACCGCAAGACTCTAACTCAGCAATATGTTGTTTTTCAAAAACCAAATCACGTTGATAAATGGTCACGACGTTGTTTTTGACAACACGTTTCTCACTTTTGCCTTGAAAATCCAGGGTTCCATAGTCGAATTTCAATTCAGCTTTTCCTGCTGACAGATGTTCTTTTACATCGGTCTGCGCACCGGTCGGTCCATCGGTCTGCGCACCGGTCTTCGCATCGGTCTGGCTTTCGTGCTTCTCAACACTGTTCAGATTGAGCACAATAGATGGTTTCAGCAACACCTTTTTCATTTCGACTTGCTTAATTGGAGCCGGAATGTTCTTATCCGCTCGTAGCAAAGTTTGCCAGAATTGCAATGCGGACGATGGATCCATCGGACCAGCACTTAGAATGCTACGCAGCGTTCCATTAGAGACTTCAACCTTCAAGCTGCCAGCAGAGGCGTTTCTTGCATTTACGTACCAGGGTACTCCGACAAAAATTGTGATATCACCTCTGGTGCCTGTATTGAAAAATGGAATCTGCCTTCCCGAGGTTCCAACTTTCCAGTCTACTTTGCCATGCTTTTCTGGTCCCATCGTCAGCGGCGAAGCCCCAAGCTCTTTCCAGTAGGCGCGCCCAGTCGAAATGATTCGCTTCAATAAGCGCTCGCCCAAGTCACCAGTGTCAGGAAAAGCGTTTCTGTAAATCCAATTAGCATTGCGAGTGGAGGCAAGAAAACTCCGAGCAATTTCAAAATCATCTTGGCTTATGTAACTTGCGCTTCTCTGAGTGATTCGTGACAATTCGCCCTTTTGAATCAGGCTCCAGGCACCGGCAGCAGTTCTGGCGGCATGCACAATTTTCAGTTCAACTCGATGAGGATTACTCTGCGGTTCAAGTATATAGTAGAGACCTTTCTGCTCTTCTTGCGCTGACAATGCATTCTTAACTGCTACACGATTGACACGACCACCGCGGATGAGATCAAACAACAACGCAGCACTGTGCTTACAATACGTCTGCATTGAGCATGAGCAGCTGCACTTCAGTCCTTCGCTTGCAGCACGAATCTGAACAGAATAAGGGTCGAGTACACTCCCCTGCACTTCCCCAGTCACAGCTTTGCCATTCGGTGAGAGATTAGCAGAAAGAACTCGAGCACTTTTCTGGTATTCATCCCCTTCGTTTGCGACAAGCGTTCCGAACGTGAGAAAAACATCTCGTTCTGAAATTGAAAGCAAATTCTGGAAGTTGTTATGCACCTAATTATTGAACCATATTTCAAATAATCGCTCATGAAATGGTCACCAACAAAGGCATGCTCCTCAGCGAAGGCATAGCACCCAAGCAAAGAGAAATTTATAGCGCGTAAGAAAAACGCGAAGCGATAGCAGTTCGAGAAATTTATGAGAGCGTAAGAAAAATGCGAAGCGATAGCAGTTCGAGAAATTTATGAGAGCGTAAGAGAAATGCGAAGCCTTAACCGTTCGAGAAATTTATGAGAGCGTAAGAAAACGCGAAGCCATAACCGTTCGAGAAATTTATCTGCGCCTAAGAAAAACGCGAAGCGATAGCCGTTCGAGAATTTTATCTGCGCCTAAGAAAATGCGAAGCGATAGCCGTTCGAGAAATTCATGAGCGCCCAAAGAAAATGCGAAGCGATAGCCGTTCGAGAAATTCATGAGAGCGTAAGAAAACGCGAAGCCATAACCGTTCTCCACCAAGGGCATAGCCCAGCATCGACATAGACCCAGCGAAGCCCCGCGGCTCTCGAATGCATTAATCCTGCACCAACATCGGTACTATCACAGAAGGTGATTTGCAAAAAAAAACTATTCGGTTCAGAACGCGTTGCAAAGCATTCGATTTGAAGCAGCCAAACTCAGAAGTCAACAGAGTTCGATTCGGAACCCGCATTACCCCCCGAAATCAATAGGAGCAATTCTTTTCGGCTGAATTAGTTCTTTAAGCAAAGGCACCGAACAGATTAAAAATGGCCGGACTACTTGTTCCTTCAATCCACTGTGCTAGGATGAGCCTGCTGCATTCAATGTAATGCAGACTTACCAATTAAACAGTATCGCTTTTTCGGAGTTATCCCCATGGCAACGCCGTCAGCTCTTGCGTGGAAAAAAATCCTTTCTTGTCTGCTGATATCGCAATTAATCACGCCTCTGACAGCATGCTATGCGGGAACTGACACAGTACTGTCCGAGCGTTCTGCCCAGACTGCAGACTTACTGGGAATCCGGAGCGAAACAGAAAACATCATTCGTCAGAGGAACTCCAACAGCGACATGTCGGCGGTCAATGGACTTCGGGGGAAGGTCCTGCGAAAGATCATGCATGCGTCTATGCAAGTGCAGATGACCGAAAATCGACTCGAAAGCGAGATGGCTTACGCATATGATCTCATAGCCAGACAAGAACGAAAAACAAACACAATCAATCAACTATTCAATGTTTTCAACTTTCTGCAGTTCGGAATACTGTACACAATCGAACCATATAGTCGAATTCACAAGCAATTCACACAATCTGCCGTCTGCACTAGCGTTGGTGCTGGATTGGGTATTGGCTTGCCCCTAATGTGCATCTTCTACAATAAATTTTCCAAAGCGAACAACCTTGCTCCGCCAAAATTTCTTTCACGAGTAATTGACGGTAAGCCAGTTGACGGTTCGCAATTGACACCGCTATTGGTGCGATATTTCGATCTGTCAGCGCCTGGTGCAAATCAAACAAGACGAGAAGCAATGAACGCGGTCTGGAAACAACGTTATCATGCAGATCTCGCAAACAAATCAAGTCTCTGCGGTATCGACGACGGCAAATCAAAATCGCCTTTCGTATTGAACTCGAGAGTGATGCTGCTCTGGTCACTCTACACGTACGTTCAAGATCTTGACAGAGACATCCTCGCATTGCTGACAGAGATAAGAGGCACCCAGTTCGCTACACTTAACGCTGGGCAAACCTCAGTCCAGCTGCCTGGCTTATCTCCAGATGCATCACAAGCAGCGCAGCTCCTTGGAGTTGAATCAGTAGTAAGAGAACTTCAGCAAAGAAAAGATCGCAGCGCAAAAACAGAAGAGCTACAGCTAGATCTTCTAGAGGCTATTTTAGCTGGAGATCTCACGTTGAAACTTGCAGTGAATCGCTGCCAGGAAGAATTGAATTATCAATATGATGTAGTTCTATCATCGATGAATGCTCGACGAGGGAAGTTCCTGCAAAAAACATACGAGGCGAACTTTATCCAAACAGGCACACTCGGAGCATGCGCTGGATGGAGCTACTTAAACCACTATCCTAAAGCAGGCAACGAGTTATTTATTATTGCTGACTCGATAGGGCTAGGTATTACAACCATATCCTTGCTAGCAACGCACGGAGGCTGGAAGAAAAATCAAAGACCACCTAATTCACTTGCCGACTTTTTCGAACTACGGGATCCAAAGCAAAACGAATACTCACCACTAGTCACTAGCTTCCTTAACTCTCCTTCGACCCATTCAAAGGACGGAAAATCGAGAAGACAGCACTTGATGGAAGTGTGGCAAACAAAAGATGTCTCCACTGTCAATTTGAACAACAAAACCACACTGGCAAAGGTGGGCAGCATGCCCAGCTGCAAATGGGACAGCATCAAAACTGTACGAAACAGAATTGCATTACTGTCCTCTCTGAGAGAAACTTTTGGACAGTTCGACGGCGATTTACTGGCACTTCTCAGGGGCAGTTGGTCGGCCGACAATCAATTTAGGGGTGCAGGCCCTGTGAGCAACCGAGAACCGGTAGCAGCAGCGGCAGAACTTCTCAATGTCTCCAATAGTCTTGACGAAATTCGCGGTTCTGGAGACAGCGCAAAAAAACTGAATTTAACACGTGACGTACTGGAAGGTTATCTGGACACCGCGTCAACTTGCGATTCTGTTTCCCACCAAATCTTGAAAGAACAGCAAGTGATGGACCGAATGATCAGAACCAGGGACATGATCATTCAAATGACTAACATTTTGAATTTCTATCAGATTGGACTTCTCGGCGTAACGGCAGACTCACTCGGTTTGTCAAAAAACGATCAATATGTACTTGACGGAAACAGAATCAATATCATTTCCGGACTCATGGTATCGTGCCTGGCTGTCACCGCCTTGCTTGAAAGACATGGTGGATATCGCCCCAGCAAAGCTGAACCCAACGGACTTGCTGCTGTCTTCGGACAAAAATCAGAATACAAATCACTGTCGCCTCTTATGGTGAGGTATTTGAATTCGCCATCACCAACGGTGCCAGAAGCAGGTAGCAGACGGGAAGCTTTGATTCAGTACTGGAAGAGTACGAAGGTCCTCGGCGTAAACGTAAATAAAAATAGTAATGTCGAAAAACTATCAGCTGAAGGCAGAGCGCACCACTGGTGGTCGGAAACAATCAAGCTAATACACAACAGAATCACAATGCTATACAGCCTGCGAGCAACACTTCGCACCAGTATCATTGAATTCGACGCGCTTTTGGAAACACTGGATTAAACGCTCAATAGAGCGAACATAAAATCAACGGGGAGGATAAATGACGGATCAAACGAAGAACAATAAGGAAAAAGAGAAGGAGAGCGCAGGACTGAACAGACGCTCTTTTCTCGCTGGAGCAGCCGCTATTTCGGCGGCCACGGCTGTAGGTGTGCAGCAGTCCGCTAAAGCTGAAAAGAAAGCAGGCGGACGCCCAAAAACAATGCTCGTCAAAAACGCTGCAGTTCTTGTCACGATGGATAAGACTCGTCGCGAATTAAAAAATGGCGGTATGTACATCGAAGATGGCGTAATCAAACAAGTTGATGAAACAAGCAAGCTTCCAAATACCGCGGAAGAAGTTCTAGATATGAAGGGACATCTTGTTCTACCAGGTCTGGTAAACACCCACCAACACCTCTATCAGCACTTGACCAGAGTAGTACCTGCTTGTCAGGACGGAAATGTGTGGAACTGGCTAAGAGTTCTTTATCCTATGTGGGCGAAGATGAACCCAGTATCCGAAAGACTGGCAGTTCAAGTCGGTCTAGCAGAACTAGCTCTTTCCGGCTGCACAACCGTATTTGACCAACAGTATGTGTTTCCAAACGGATGCAAAATCGATGACGCAATCGACGTAGCAAAAAACATGGGAATCAGATTTCACGCCTCTAGAGGCAGTATGTCTCTGGGACAATCAAAGGGTGGACTGCCTCCAGATAGCTGCGTAGAAGAAGAAAAAGCTATCTTGGACGACTGTCAACGGGTAATCGACAAATATCATGATATGAGCCCTGGTGCCATGACGAGAATCGTTTTAGCACCGTGTTCTCCCTTCTCAGTTACCGACGACTTGATGACCGAATCAGCAAAGCTCGCACGCAAACACAAGTGCGGTTTGCATACTCACCTTGCTGAGTCACTCGATGAAGAACGCTACACGCTCAAGAAATACAATCTGAGACCTGTAGCGCTTATGGAAAAATTCGATTGGTTAGGACCAGAGGTCTGGTTTGCTCACTCAGTGCATATCAACGATGAGGAAATCCAGAAGTTTGCTAAAACTGGCTCAGGTATTGCTCACTGCCCATGTTCGAACATGAGACTTGCATCCGGAATTTCTCCTATTAAAAAAGCTCGTGATGCAGGAGTCAAAGTAGGTCTCGGAGTTGACGGCTCATCAAGCAATGACTGTTCTCACCTTCTGGGCGAAGCAAGACAGGCAATGCTTCTGGCACGCACACTTCTCAGCGAAAACCCAGGAGGTCCACCGGAAGATAAGAAAGCCTGGATGTCAGCTCGTGACGTCCTGGAAATTGCGACACTCGGCGGCGCATCAGTACTTGGAAGAGACGATATTGGTTCACTCGAAGTAGGCAAGCGTGCAGACTTCTTCTCTGTAGACACAAACACTATCGCATTTTCTGGCGGAGCTATGGTAGACCCTGTCGCTTCACTGATATTCTGCACACCGCAAAATGCTGCTTACACAGTAATCGATGGCAGAGTTGTAGTTAAGAACGGCAATATCGAAACGCTAGATTTGCCAGTAGCAATGGAGAAACTCAACAAGATCTCTATCGACCTGGTAAACAACACCTAAGCAGCAGGTCATCAGACTTGCACTTAAGAAAGACGGTTCAAAGAGCCGTCTTTCTTTTAGTTAGCATAAAGTCCGCTGACTATTTGCTCAAAGGGGAGCAGGCATGCGTGAGCAAGAATCCATTAGACAGACAGTATGTTCTGATTGAGCAAGAACCCAAGCTTTAAGCAATGCGTAACTTTAAGCAATGCGTAACGTTAAGCAAGAATGCAATGTTCTGGCAATACACAATGTACAGGCAATACCTACTCTTTAAGCAAGAACACAATGTACAACTCTTGTCTTCTAAGGTTGTACAATTAGACCCTCATCAGTAATCGCAGTCCACAGGGGCTGCAACAGCCAAGCAGGAGCTCTAAAATGAATGCAGCGGTGGACTCCAGTTCCGCAATTGATTTGAACAAATTAACTCATGATCTGAGCAAAACAGCTTCCGACACCGACAAGAATGGGACCTTTCCTAGAGCGAACCTGGAACTTCTAGCAAAAGAAGGACTGATGGGTTTATTGATTCCCCATCAATATGGTGGCAAGTCTGCAAGCGCAGAAACTTTCAGAGCGACAGCACAATCGATTGCAGCTGGATGCGCATCGACCGGAATGATTTTTGTTATGCATTGCACAGCGGTCGAGACCATATCAAAACACCACAAAAACAAAGAAGCATTGTTGAAACAAGCTGCCAGCGGAGCACATTTATCGACTCTAGCTTGCAGTGAGCGTGGCACGGGAGCGAACTTCTATGCCAGTAACAGCATTTCGGACAACAAAGCAGGCGGCTATTCTCTCAATGGAGACAAATGCTTCGTCACGTCAGGTTCTCACGCAGATAGTTACGTAGTGAGCACAAGAGCACCTGGGGCTGAAGATTGCATCACCACCTCACTTTATGTGGTCGAGAAAGACAGACCGGGTCTAAGCTTCAATGGACAGTGGAGCGGATTGGGCTTGAGAGGAAACTCGAGTATTGCAATGAAGCTTGAGAATTGCGAAGTTTCAGCAGATGCACTATTAGGAGAAGCGGGCGCAGGACTGGGGATAGAAATGAGCAGCATTCTTCCGCGCTTTCTTTTGGGCTCCGCTTCGGTTTATAACGGCATAGCTCAGGCAGCTTTCGAAAGCTCCGTAAGCCATGTTAAGAGCCGCGCACACACACACACCAATGAATCAATCGCCATGTTGCCCGTACTGCGCAATAAGGTAGCGCAAATGAAGGTTATGCTGGACGCAAGCGTAGCCCTTTGTCGTGAAGCAGCAAAAGCGTTCGATGAAGAAGAAGCAGATCTCCTGGTCAAGCTACTTGAAGCGAAACAGCATGCTTGTAGAATTGCGGTAGAGGTCTCAAGTCTAGCGATGGAAGTATGCGGTGGTATTGCGTATTCCAGCGCACTCTCTATTGAAAGACATCTGCGTGATGCAAGAGCAGGAATTGTCATGGCTCCGACCCACGATATGGCGTTGGATTTGATTGGTCGCGCCGCTTTAGGATTGCCCCTGATGTAATCGATCCCTGCTGTCCATTTCTTAATGGCAGACGACATGTTTGCAAATCGCGCAAGCACTATCTGCTGCAATCATAAGAATTCGAGCATTCATTCAACTACGAGGAAAGAAAATGAAATCTAGTATCAAGATTGGTGCGGTAGCATATGATGCAAAAGTGGTTCCAATCTGGGAAGGTATTCGGGATTTCTTCGTGGCCCAGGGTGTGCCATTCGACTACGTGCTATTTTCAAACTACGAGGCACAGGTAGAGGCGCTCTTCGATGGCTTCATTGACATTGCATGGAATACGAATCTTGCTTTTGTTAGAGTGGAAAACAGACTGAAGAAAGAGAGCCGCATCCTCGCCATGAGAGACACAGATGTAGAATTCACTTCTAAGATCATTGTTCCTGCTGATAGCAAAATCAAAGTCCTTTCGGATCTCCGAGGCAAACGTGTTGCTTTCGGCAGCAAAGACTCCGCACAGGCAGCGGTGGTGCCAGAGCACTACTTGCGACTGGAAGGTATGATTCCAGATAAGGATTTCACTGCTGTGAGGTTCAATACTGATGTAGGTAAGCATGGCGATACAGGACGAAGCGAGAGTGACGTCCTGCTAGCTCTTGAAGAAGGTAAAGCTGATGCCGGCTGTATCGGAGAAAGTACGTGGTTTGCGTTAACCGCCGGTGGTGCAGATTCCAAATTTAGCTGCCTCTGGACTTCAGCACCATATTCGCATTGCAATTTCACAGCTTTGCCAGATTTGGAAGAATCAAAAGCTGAAGCTTTCGTCAACACTTTAATGAAGATGGATTATGCGAATCCAGCACATCGCCCCATAATGGACATGGAAGGACTCAAGAAATGGGTGGTGGGTCAGAGAAAAGGCTATGATGTGATTTTTGCAGCAGCTAAAGCCACGGCTTACGATACCAGCGAGCTGGCTACTGCTAATTAAGGCGCGGATCCAACTTCATCGATTCAATTCACGGATCCAACTTCATCGATTCAATTCACGGATCCACCGTCATGATTCAGGCACGGATCCCAACTTCGCCGTCTTCATGCACGGATCAACCGTCAACGATTCAAGGCACGGATTCACCGTCATGATTCAGGCACGGTCATGATTCAGGCACAGATCCAACTTCATCGATTCATGCACGGATCAACCGTCAACGATTCAATGCACGGAGCCACCGTTATGATTCAGGCAGGGATCCCACTTCATCGATTCAGGCAGGGATCCCACTTCATCGATTCGATGCGCGGATCCCACTTCATCGATTCAATGCCCGGATCCCACTTCATCGATTCAAATGCACGGATCCCACTTCATCGATTCAAATGCACGGATCCCACTTCATCGATTCAGGCACGGATCCCACTTCATCGATTCAACAGAATGGATCCCACGTCGTCGTTTCAGCGGAATGGATTACGGATCCAACGCACGGATCCAACCCACAGATCTAACAGAAGCAACTGGATCGGATCCTCTAGAGAAGCTTTGATTCCCCTCCTTCGAATGGGTTGCTACCGGCATGCTCAGTGCAAAGCTGTTCCAAGCTGATAAAAGTCAGGCGTGTGCCGCAGCCATCCCTGAGCAGGTCGAGAAATAAAGTTTAGTCGCTGCACATTCATGCTCGCAAGAGCTTGAATGTCCACCTGTGGTGCTCTTAAATTGTCGAAAAAAAGTTTACCAAGAAAGCCTCTCTCAGCACGCAGGGCTCTGTCGAAAGGATCCGTGACTAGCGTCACCCTCTTAGTAAGCGAACTCAACAAATTCAAGTTGTCCACTGAAATGTCGTGTGGGTGAGCCAAAGCTACACCATCAAAATAGATCTCCTGTTGAGCAAGTCTTCTTGTTGTCTCAAAAGCCAACTTCGCACCATGGCTATGACCAACCAGAATCTTCCTCCCACTAAAACCTTCGAACAAGGTCTTCGCACTGTCGTTGATCCACCCCTGACTTGCAGTCGATGCATCTACATCTTTTTTGATCTGGGAAACAATTGAAAGAACCCCTTCCTCACTTTTGTTGGTTGACGCCCAGTCAAGAGTGATTACCGGGAGTTTGGATCCATTGCTCACCGCTATCGCATCACGCGCAGCTTCAGCAGGAGATTGCCTGATGCCTGGAATGTAGCCGATTAAGCCATCAGCTCTCCTCGCTTCAACTGCTACCTCTTTCAAGAATCTGCTTTGTGTAAGCGACCGAACGCTGCCGTCCGCACGAATTCGATAATAATTCAAAGAGGAACTGACACCTTCGTTCAGAGAAAGTAATTCGTTTTCCGCGATCTGCCGATTCGTTACGCCCCACGAAAGCGGCGTTCTGGATGCGGTTCCCTCTAAATTAACATTCAGTGAACGCTGTATAGCACGGTTATCGATCTCTGAACTCATCTTAGATGCGAGCACTCTGGACAGCGTGTTCAGCACCATTCCTTCAAAGAAGTGCTTTCCTGAGTCCATCAAAAACTTGCCAGGATCCGACTTGAGTTCATCGGGATTAGCAAGAAGTGCAGTTCTTATACCGGCTCCTAAAAATCGAGAGCGGGTGGGAACCAATGCAGCCATATTTGCAAGCGTCGATGAAAGGCCTTCGTTTTGTTCAATGCGCCTTTCATTTTCTTCTTTGCTCGCCGCTTTACCGAAAACGAGATCGCGTGCTTCTGCTAGCAGCTTGCCACCAAGCGAATGCTCCTCTGGCAAAGCAGGATTCAAAATATTTCTGTCAGCAGATTCAAGCTTTTGACTCATGGTGCGCAGAACTCACCCTCGGTATGAGCGGAGCGCAGCAATTGTGCAAACGCAAGCTTCTGCTTGTACCCCATGAATAGCGTTTCACCGTACACGGAGCGCTGCATCTGTGCAAATACACAGCTGAGGAATGCGAATTTAAGAGTCTCTGAGCGCGAGAAATCGCAGTGCGAAATTGAGCTTTTACGCATGCCAAACACCAGTACTACAACCTGAGAGGACTATACTTACAATAGGGTGAAAATCATGTGAATAACAGACGGTTTCCACGAATTGTTCTGGGCAGCCGAGAGCAACGCTCAACTCAACCCAGCAAAATAATCTCTTGAAAAAGATTGCTTCTCAGTCCCTGGAAGCATTTACTATTCAACTGTTTAACGATATACTTATATGGCAAGCACGGGTCAAATTGAGATAAGAAATACCAAATATGATCACGCCCACTTTTATTAGTGCGCTGACAGCCCCGAGGGAAATAATGGAGAAAGTGCAGTTAAAGCTCGCAGTAAATAAGCTAGTGTCGTTGTCAGCCACGCTCTTATTTCTCGGAAGCAGCTGTAGTGCAGAGCCATGCACTGTTGATACTGCAAAATATGGGAGAGTATGCAAAGAAGACCCTTCTTGCGTGATCATCGGAGGCACGCATATTCTTGAATGGAAAAGTCCGAACCCAACCAAAGTCACAGTTGTCTGTATTCACGGACTAGGACTTTGTGCCAGAGCATACAGTCCGCTAGCAGAAAAGTTCACTGCCGCTGGAATTGATGGCTTCGCTATAAATGTACGCGGATTTGGTCCCGATAGAGATAAAGCCGAAAGAGCAAAGTTGAACTGCTTAGACACAGTAGGCGATGTCCAAACATTGTTGAGATCAATTAGAAAAGAAAAGCCTGAGAGCAAGATATTCTTAATAGGTGAATCCATGGGTGGAGCTCTTGCGATTCGTATAGCAGCGGAGTCCCCAGAACTGATTGACGGAATCGTCTGCTCAGCACCGGCCTGGAAGTTGCTAAAGGTAAAGCAAACAGCTATAAAAGGTGTTGTGGAGCTATTCTTGTTAAAAAATAGCTATCCTGGTCCAGCCGGGCGTTCTGTTGTAAAGCAAGCCACCAGCGATAGTGCACTGGTCAAGCACTGGACTTCAGATGATTCACACAAACTGAAACTAACTCCACGCGAAGCAAGCGCATTTCTGAGTTTCGTTTCCAAAACTGACAGATATGCAACACAGCAGAAGAAACCTGTTTTAATTGTTCAGGGACTTCAAGATCATCTCGTTTCACCTCAGGCTGTGGCAAGACTATACAGTGAAATTCCAGTGAAGAACAAGACGTTTCTTATTGACGCGGAAGGTGAGCATCTCGTACTGGAGGAAGGACTTTTTTCACAAAGCCTATTGGAGCATCTGATCAAATGGATGCAGACACAGATGACTAACTCAGTTGTGATACCATCTGTAATATCGATTAACGACTCAAGTTTGACAGCAGCCCAGACAAAAAGATTGGAAACATTGAAAAACCTGGCAGGCGACAATAAAACCAATCGTTAAATATTGAAGGCATTCTTAACTGCGCATGGGATCTTGGTTCAAAACCGGATTGGGAGTTCCTTGCTTCAACCAGATTGGGAGTTAGCTCGTATTTATGAACGCGGCGCACCAATCCAAGCCAGACACAACACTGCGTTGGCTTGGACAGGGTGCTCTACGAACAACAGCTGTTCTTCTTAGCAGTTTGACACGCGCCAGTATTCTCTAGCTTATTCCATGGTGCTTTTGAAATTAGTACGGCAAGCCCACAAAAGCCGCTGAGTCCAGCAAAGGTAAGCCCGGCGCCAATGATTCCCGGCACTATAAACCAGGCAGGGTTTATGAGCCAACCCGCTGAAACGCTCGAAAGTAAAATAAGTCCGATGGTCAGCTGAACCTGTCTTTCCAGCGAAAGACGCTTTTTGCCTTCAAGTAACGGTAATCCGCACTTTTTCCAATCGGTTACACCACCGGCAAGAACGTTAACATTCATTCCGTAGGATGCGAGTAAGTCGGCTGCGCGCCCCGCACGAACACCGCTTCTGCAAATCAGCACGGTAGTGCAATCATTCTTGATCTCCCCGCTTCGGAAGCCCAGCTCATCCAGCGGAATGTTCTTGGCTCCTTCGATGTGCTCACTATCAAATTCAAGCGGGGAGCGGACGTCGATCAGCTGAATGCTCCCAGCGACGCCAGCGCCCGATAGAGAACGGACCTGATTTGGGCTAAGCTTTTCAACAGTTCCAGTTTTAGTCATTTCAATTCACCTTTTGTGTCCCCATAAAATAACTATATCGCTATTCAGTTAAATAGTCAATTGACGAAACAACGTTTTACAGTTAGTATATAAGAACTGGCTGGGGAAGGGTCATGGTCTCACGAAAGACTGTAAAAGCAATGGAAAACAAGAAGCCGGCACTTTCTAGAGAAGCTCTTGAAATTGTAGCGGCACGCTTCCGTGCAATGGGCGATGCTACCCGCCTGGAGATTCTGCAGCACCTCATGGAGCGAGAGCATTCGGTGCAGGAACTTTGCGAATTAACGGGCATGAGTCAGGCAAATATCAGTAAACATTTGTCCCTACTAGCGGATCAAGGGATGCTCAACAGACGCAAGCAAGGGCTTTTTGTTTATTACTCTGTGGCGGATATGACGATTTATCAGCTCTGCGATCTGGTTTGTGGATCCTTGTCGGAGAGATTCGCCAAAGTCCAGCAGCATTTTGCGAACTCCTGAAACCGATGGTCCGCAGCTTCATTGCGTCAGCCTCAGCACGGATTAGCAACAATTCGCACACTCCTGATACCGGGTCTGCCCTTGCGCTTCATTGCTTCTGTCACACCACGGACTAGCAAAATTTCACACACTTCCTGATACCGGGTCTGCCCTTGCGCTTCATTGCTTCTGTCACACCACGGACTAGCAAAATTTCACACACTTCCTGATACCGGGTCTGCCGCTGCGCTTCATTGCTTCTGCCACACCACGGACTAGCAAAATTTCACACACTTCCTGATACCGGGTCCGCCGCTGCGCTTCATTGCTTCTGCCACACCACGGATTAGCGAGTTCGCCGATTCTTTGTGTCTGCCTCTGCACGGATTAGTAGCATTTCGTATATTTCCTGCACTGATTGGTTGTTGCGTTGCCTACAAAAATTCTCGCGGCGAATCGCGGACAATTGCTATTTAGTTTGTACTGAAAGAACGGGCGCCGTACCTTGCCATGCCTTACTGAAAAGCAATGGGGTTTGCAACTTTCCGCGATCGCGAAGGACCTCTGATTCCACCTGCTCTTTCAAGTAAGCAAATGCCTTATTCAAATCGACTTTGGAATTATCTTGCTTCAATCCTTCAATTAATCGGCGAGTAAAAACACTATTCGGGTAGTTCTTTGATTCCCATGAAACTTGCTCAGGCGCTGAAGAGCAGACGATTGCTTGACCTTCACCCACCCCAACTTTACTTACGTCAAAAGTGTTTTCACGAACGAGTCCTTTTTCGCCACCTGAACTTGATCCACTGTGACAAACATCCAAAATAAGGACAACGCGGTTGCTGTGGACTTGCTCTTTAATCATTTGAGACAACCACTGCATCGGGATTCCTGTACTCAGGAGCCCATCTGGCTTTGTGTCGTATGCCACCAGAAAATTCACACCACCTGCTTCACTTCGAGAAACGCTACCATGGCTTGATACATATATAACTACCAGGTCATCGGGAGCGGCGCGCCGCCCAAGCCAATCATCACCTAACTGCTTGATGATATTGTCTCTGGTGGCATCCTTATCCGTAAGAACCTTCACATGATCTGGCGGGAAATGGGCATCATGCAGCAAGAAGTTTGAGAAGTCTACCGCGTCCTTGGCGGCGAACTTAAGATTGATTTCTGGATTGGAAAAATTGCTGATTCCGACAACCAATGCCCATTTGTTCTTTACAGGTTTTGATTCTGCAGCTTTATTGACTGACACTACAGGTGATGCCGCAGCAGGAACCTTCGCCACTGACACAGCTTTTTCAATTCGGGATGCTTGTCGTAGATTGTGTCTATCCTGGCTTTTATGGCGGCTGCATCTGCATCTCGCTTCTCTTCAACGTATATTCGCGATAGAAGATTTAGATCACCCAGCAGGCGTATATGATCAGCTCCATACAATTTTTCTTCTACCGCAATCGCTTTTTTCGAACTATCCTCTGCTCCTGCAAGATTATGATCTGCTACATAGAGAGCTGCGAGTTCTGAATAGGTGAACCCCACGAGGGCTTGCTCGGCATTCTTGTCCTGTGCAAGCGCTGTCGAGGTCTGGAGTAGCAAACGCTCAGCTTCAGCATTGTTGTTCAAACATTTCTCTATGAATGCGAGCTGACGCCACAGTTTTGGCATTCGGTTGGAATTTTGTCCTTCCCTTTGTCCTACTATGTCAATTGCATTTTTACATAGTGTTTTTGCATCAGCGTATTTTGCCTGATCGCAATACACCCATGCAAGCTTCTCCATTTCCATTGCGGTTATAACTGAGTCAGGACCCAGTACTTTCGAGTAAATTTCCACCCCCTTCTTGCCGAGTGTTTCGGCCGCGGAGTACTTGCCTTGTGACCGGTAAATATCGATCAAGTTAGACATGTCGTTAGCAATATTGGAGTGCTCGTTGCCGTTCAATTTTTCGTGAATTGCCATCGCTTTGCGCACATATGTTTCAGCTTCTTCGTAGCGATCTTGAGCGATCGCCGTCTCAGCAAACTTGTTGTAAGCATTGGCTACGTTTGTGCTTTCCGGTCCATCCGTTTTTTCCAGAATTCTGATGGAATCTTCGAGAAGTTTTCTGGACTCATCATACCGTCCTTCAGATTTGTATACAGCGGACAGGCTGCCTTCAATGAAAGCAAGATCACGATTGTTTTCAGGTTTCTTTTCGAGAGTTTCCAGCGCTAATTTATATTTGGTCTCTGCCTCAGCGTATTTGCCTTGCTGGAACAGGGCACGTCCGAGTGCTTCATATAGTCCGCTTTCTGGCAATCCTTTGCTAAACATGCTCTGCTTGCGAAGGATAAGAGCCTGATTGATAATGGTTTCCGCCTCTAGATTCTTATTCATATCTAGGTACAAAGACGCCAGTGCGTACATTACCAGTGCTTGAAACAGGGTTTTGATAGGTCCCTTTCCTTCAAACATGCTGAGTCCCCGCTTATACAGAGCCTCTGACTCGGCATACTTATCCTGGCGACGATATACGGTCCCGAGCTGCATCACAGTCTGAAACAGAGCCAAATCATCTTTCTTTTTTGATTTTTCTCTAACTTCGAGGACAGCTTTCAAAATAGGCTCAGCTTTTGTCACCTTTCCTGTACAAGTGTACGCTTGACATAACTCAGTCAGAAGGTTGAGCATCTCTGGTGAATCTTTCGGAATATGCTCAGCATTCTGCAGAGCCATTTCCAAAAGCCTTTCGCCTTCAGCGTAGTTTTTTAGCTGGTCGACATTTTTCTTCCCTTCGGCGTATAAGGGCTTGAACAAAGCCTCTGACGCGTCGACCGAGGGGCAAAACAGAAAAGAGTTCAGGATTGCAGTGACGGCGGTCACTGCAGGGTAACAGCGCCAATTGGTGCGACGTGCCATAGCAATATTTCCTGAGGTGTTCAGCAAAATATACATTCTTTTCAACTCTGCTAAATGAGCGCGCGTCAAGAGAAGGATGGAAACAAAGTGACCATGTTCTTGAGAAATTTCAACCGCTATCGCTTCGCGTTTATCTTCGCACTGCACTTTCTCGCGCCGAAATTTCAACCGCTATCGGATCGCGTTTTTCTTCGCACTGCATTTTCTCGCGCCGAAATTTCAACCGCTATCGCTTCGCGTTTTTTCTTCGCACTGCATTTTCTCGCGCCGAAATTTCAACCGCTATCGCTTCGCGTTTTTTCTTCGCACTGCATTTTCTCGCGCCAGAAATTTTCAACCGCTATCGGTTCGCGTTTTTCGTCGCGTTGCGTTTTTCTTCGCGTTGCACTTTCTCGCGCCAGAAATTTTCAGCCCCTATCGCTTCGCGTTTTTCTTCGCAGCTCCGCCGTCATTCCTTTTTATCCCATGTGTGAGCTAGATATAGGGCCCGACCGGTTAAACTTTTCAAGTCGTAAGCAGAAAGCTCTTTTCCTTTTTCATCATAAGCATTATAGGAAAGCAGCTTATTACGGGCGTCCACTGCAATTTTTTCAATGGGTTGTCCTCTATCAAAATGCTTTATCTGTCGAGTTCCATCCGCAGGCTCAAAAATTTCTAAAATCGGAATCTCTTTTCCACGCTCTTGCTTTCCATCATATTTTACAAAATCTTTGGAACCATCTTTGCCGTTGTTCAGCAAAGAATCCAGCTTCCCATCGTTTGCCATGCGCAAAGTCTTAACACTTCCATCTGCGGACTCAATGATAGATTGAGTTGCCTTACCTGCACGCACAGTAACCGTAATCTTGCTTTCTTCTAACGAACGCTGTGAACCAACGCCAGGCGCCTTGACTAATGATTTGAAACTTACGTTTGTTCCATCAGCTAGGGGGACAATTTCTACTTGCAGATTGCTGAAAGGATCGCCTTTGCAGGCTTCAGGAAAAGTGATTCTGACTTTATCACTCTGGTTCAAATTCTTGCCAATTGATTTGTATTCTGGGACCGTGGCGATCCGTTCAACAGTTGCTCCATGCTCTTTCAAATCCTTGGCTATGGCGCCAGTAAAATGGTGATCTTTCTCTGACTTCTTGGCGAAATCTGCAGCAAAATCTTCGGACCAGATATAGCGTTCGTTCTCAGGCATCTCACGATTTGTTATTGCGCAGGCTTCCATTCTTAAATGCAACGAAGCTGTTTCTTCGTCACTTTTCGGAACAAACTTTTCGCTACTTGGATTCAATTCGAAATTCGCCATTATGGATCTCCACCCGTTGGAGTCCATGATAAGAACTAAACGTGCAACCTGCGTGCAATAGATGGCCCAGTCTAAGAACTAGATCGTCGGAACCTCAAGAACAAACGCGAACCTCAGAAAATAAACTTCTGGAAGAACAAATTCTGTTCACAACAAAAGTCCGCTCCCTTCCAAGCGTTCAACGACAACAGAAGTGGCGTGTTAACGACAACAAGAATTGCGCCTTTTTGGGGTAGATTTCTGAGATTGCCCCAGCTAGTTTCATCCTTCCAAATCTAGGGGACGAGAACCTGCCCAAACATAACCTCGATAAATGCCTCTAATGGCTGGATATCTTTCTGAGTTTTCGCACGCATGATGCTGCCTTCCCAACCGCACAAAAACATCTCGGCAAGCACTGTAGGTGTCATTTTCTTGTTTATCTCGCCACAATTTTGTCCTTCATCTATACAGGCAGCATAAATATCACGCCAACGCCCCATGACTCTGGCAAGCTCCAGTCGCAGTGCTTCACTTTGATCAGCCATTTCTTGGCTCAGATTACCGATCAAACATCCACGACGACATCTCTGTTCCGCCAAGTCGGTTTTCTTTGTCTCACACAACTTTCGCAAGCGTGCAACAGGAGTCAAAGCGGGGTCCCGAAGAAATCCATTCAATGAAATCACGTAATTCTCTTCAACATTCCGAATAATCTTCAAAGCGAAGTCTTCTTTGCTCTCAAAATAATGATAGAACGACCCTTTCGGAACACCCACAGAGGAGAGAACTTCCTGAATTCCCGTGTTCGTGTAACCTTTTTCGAACATTACGGTCATGCCAGCTTCCAAAAGGAGCGCTTTCGTATCCCTTTCTTCGCCTGTAGCTGTTCTAGCCATGATTTCACACCCTATAAGAGTCAATACAATACAATCTTAGCATGGACTAGACCGGTCGTCTAGTAGCAAAATTTGAACAGGTGAAATATGAAAGCAAGACAGCTCTCTGGTGGCTCTAATTGGTCTTGGGGCGTAAGACAAGTTCTGTCGATAGAACTTATGCAAGGAAAGCGTGGACGGAACTAAGCATAATGGAGGATTAGACATCAGAAGCACAAGGAATCATCTGAATCTGCAGGTCAGAGCCAGTCCATATTCAATTCGGATCGGCTAGATTTGTTTTGTGCGCTGAAATCATAACCGTTCCGCACCTTTTTTCAGGTAAACGGTCTGAATTGATGCAAACTCTGAACAAATGAGATTCGAAATTCGTTTGCACGGGGTTCGCACAACGAGCCGCTTTAATTGTTCCAGGCTCCGAACAGCAGAGGACGGCGGAAGCGGTAACTGATTGATCCATCGTGGGGGTGGGGAAATCAGTTACCCTTCTATCTTTGTTCTCAAGTAAGTCAAATACATTGTTTCTTGCATAAGCTTGCAAAACCATTCGGTTAGTTTTCAGCAAATTGAGTTACCAGAACAAGTGATTTTATGACTAGGGCAGATAAACCGACAGAATCAATTCGACATTACAGCTAATACCGCGAACCGATAGCGGTTCGAATTTTTTCGCCGCAAGTCGTTTGAAATTCCGTCGAGTAAGATAAACAAGCAAAATCAGATAAATTCGACATTACAGCTTCTTTTCGCGAACCGATAGCGGTTCGCAATTTTTTCGCCGCAAGTCGTTTTTGAAATTCCGTCGAATAAGAAAACAAGCAAAATCGGATAAATTCGACATTACAGCTTCTCTTCGCGAACCGATAGCGGTTCGAATTTTTTCGCCGCAAGTCGTTTGAAATTCCGACAAGTAAGATAAACAAGCAAAATCAGTTAAATTCGACATTACAGCTTCTTTTCGCGAACCGATAGCGGTTCGCAAATCTCAATGCCCCAGTTCCAAGATTAAAATCCAGCACATCAAAGGAGAGCAATTTCTTCAAAATCCTCCGAGTCCACTCAAAAGAATTATCTATTTGTTTGCACGTGAGCGAAGGCGTTGTTACCTTTTGGCGGAACTTAAAAACCCCTAGCTGGCAGCAATTTAACGCATGAATTTCAACTCTTCAGGGAATGCTAAAGGTATGAAAGAAAGAGCGCCGTCAAATTGCGATGCGGCGCAAGTAATTACCCCAAGAAATGGGGGTATTGAATTTCTTATGTTTCAGGAATCCTAGGGCGCAACATGATGGAATCTACCGTCAATGGAAAACCGAATGAGAAGGAAAACTCCCTGCATCTGGATGAGCGGTTCGACATTTTGGGGATCATTGGTGAAGGCGCAAACAGCATTGTATACAAAGCTGAGCACAAGGCGCTGGACCAACTAGTTGCTATTAAAATTCTAAAGCGTGATATTCACGACAATCCATCAGCGCAGGAGCGATTCCGACGCGAAGCGCGACTTGCAGTAAAACTCTCACATCCAAATATAGTCAAATTATTTGGATTTGGCACAAATACGAACAATGAGAATTTCCTCGTTATGGAATACTGTCAGGGCGAGAGCCTCGACAAACAACTTCAGCAAAGGAAGATGAGCCTTGAAGAGGTTCGCATTTTCGGTCTACAACTCGCCGATGCTCTCTCGCACGCGCACAAATTCGGGATTGTTCACAGAGATATTAAACCTGCAAACATAATGTGTACAGCAGGTGACGATGAACAAACAGATTTTAAACTACTCGACTTCGGGCTCGCCAAAGAAATCACGACAGACGACACCACCGACAGTGCCAGAATCACTAGAACTGCTTTTATTGTGGGAACGCCTCATTATATGAGCCCAGAGCAATGCACCTCAGGCATAATAGATGCACGCTCTGATATTTACTCCCTGGGCTGTGTACTCTATGAATGCGTAACGGGCAGAAAGCCCTTTACGGGAGACTCAAGCCTCGTCTTGATGGACATGCACCTTAACAGCAAGATCGATTTTGCACCTGGCGTACTTGTTAGCCCCGACCTGAAGCAAGCCATTTTAAGATGTCTCGAAAAATCCCCAGAGAATAGATTCCAAAATGCCAATGACCTTTATCTGGCATTGAAATCAGCAGATTTAGGAGTAAAAGCCGCTCCAGCAAAACTGCGAATTCCTCAAATGGCATTCACAATTTTTTCTGTTCTTTCTTTGCTAGCGGTTTGCGCATTGTTCTCTCAATCTATCATGCAGCGCAAGGCTGACGCTTCGTCAATCGTCTTGCATAAGAGGCACAGCAAGTCTTTAGTTGGTCAAAAGAGCAGTCACTTGAACTCATTGTCAGCAGACGAATTGGTTGAAAGAGCAGATACTGCTTGGTCACAAAATAAGGACGAATCAATCCGACTATACAAATTGGCGGAGCAATCCGCTCTAAAAGAACATCGCCCTGGTACAGCGGCAATGTGTAAATACGAAATCGGACTTAAATACATGAGTACTTCAGAACCGGAGAAAAGCATAAAATACTTCAGCACCGCTATTCAAGACCTCAGCAAGCTAAAAATGACTGGGCGCTTGAGCACATTATATGTACGCTTAGCTGAGGCTTACGATCGAAACGACGAACCGAAAAAAGTGGTGGAGTGTTACAAAATTGCCGAGAAATACGCCCTGGAGAACTCTCAAGCTAAGGCTTTTCTTGATGAAAAAATCGGCTTAGCCAATTTCTATTTTTCACATGACAAATACAAAGAATCACTGGATGCTTATCATCAGGCTTGGAATGGTTTTGAAGAGTCCCTCAAGAAAGACAAAGATCGGGCCAGATATGCCTTTATGTTCTTGCCAATGATTCATGCTGAACTAAGACTGAAACAGTTTGGGGCTATTCCCCAACAGACGGAGTTTATCAAGTCACGGATACCGCAATTGAGTCCCAATGATTTCAATCCAGCACCACTGCTCTTTGCGGCAAACACCGCACTGGAAAATGAGCAATTCGATACTGCAAAAAATCTAGCTTCAATTGTAATTGAATACGATCAAGCGCGGGAAGCTCTTTCTACTTCAATTGCCAAGCAAATCATTCGAGCCGCCAACTCCAAGGAGAAAAAGATTCAAGGACTTAATTTCAATAAAACCTTCGAATCAGAGCTAAACAAGATTTGGAGAGAAAGGAAAGCGATTATTCTCCCTAATCCGACGATTGGCGAATTACTCAAGTCAACAAAATAGCGCGAGCCTTGAAATACGTGATGCTCAAGCAATTAAAACTTTCCCAAAGCAATCAAAGCTTTCCCCAAGCAATCAAAACGGCAAAGACTCAGATCTCATTTTCAAGCGATAGGACAGAGCGGAAATTCGTTCATTCGAGCGCAGATTTTTCACCGCCATAGCTAGAGCTTTCGCCTGACCCACAATCACAACAAGTTTTTTTCCTCGAGTAACAGCTGTATAAAGAAGGTTTCGCTCAAGCATCATGAAGTGTTGCGTCGCAAGCGGGATCACTACTGCCGGATATTCTGATCCCTGGGACTTATGAATCGAAGTAGAATACGCAAGGGATAACTCATCGAGTTCATTGAAATCATAAAGTATGTTTCGTCCATCGAAATCAACGAGCGCTTCTTGCTCTTCCATATCGATACTTTCAATTCGCCCTATGTCTCCATTGAAGACTTCCTTATCATAATTGTTGACAGTCTGAAGTACCTTATCTCCCGGTGCGAAGACTGTGCCAAACTTGCTGATTTGAACTTCGGGATTTGGATTCAATTTTTTCTGCAACTCTATATTCAAAGAATGCGAACCCAGGCTACCTCTGTTCATCGGCGTGAGGACCTGTATATCTTTGACGGGATCGAGACCAAAACGTTTTGGAATTCTCTCCTGTACAATTTGAACAAGTTTCTTGTTGATGTCCTCCGGAGATTCTGCCGGCACAAGATAAAAATCTACAAGTTCATCTTGCTTTTCTTGCTTCAAAGGCATCTGTCCTTTGTTGATTCTATGAGCATTTACGATAATTTTTGAGCTAGCGGCTTGTCGAAAGATCTCCGTTAGCCTCACAGTTGCGATGACGCCCGATTCAATTATGCTCGAAAGGACAGTTCCGGGTCCAACTGAAGGCAATTGGTCAACATCTCCAACCAAAAGCACTACAGCGTTGCTTGGAATTGCGCACAAAAGCTGATGCATCAATACGATGTCGATCATCGAAGATTCATCAACCACAAGAACATTCGTCTCTACTTTATTGTCTTTATTGCGCTTGAATCCCCTTATTTTAGGGTCAAACTCAAGCAGCCTATGTATAGTTTTTGCTTCCATTCCGGTAGATTCAGAAAGGCGTTTAGCGGCTCTTCCGGTAGGTGCACATAGGGCAATTTTCGCCTGCTTAGCGCTCATAATTTGCAGAATGCTATTTACGATTGTAGTTTTTCCGACGCCGGGTCCACCAGTAATTACAAGCACTTTGCTTTTCAACGCTAGCTCGACCGCTTTGCGTTGTGAATCGGACAGTTGAATCTTTGCTTTATTTTCGACCCACGGGATAGCTTGGCGAGCATCGACCATCGCCCATGGTGACTCACCTTGAAGCAGACGAAGCAAATTTTCAACCACACCAAGTTCCGCTCTGAAGAGAGCGCTTAAATAGATCAACTCTTTTTCAGCGACACATTCTTCTACCAGATTACCTAGTTTCAGTTCTTCAGTAATGGCTTCTTCACAGAGTTGAGGCGAAATCTCCAGAAGTTCACATGTCTTTTGGCGCAGTGCAGATTTTTCACATGCGCAGTTCCCATCAGATGCTAGTTCTTGAAGTGCATGTTTTACACCCGCCTGTGCCCTGATAACTGAATCGCGGGGAATACCTATCTTTTGAGCTATCTGGTCGGCAGATTTAAATCCTACCCCATGAATATCAGAAGAGAGGCGATAAGGATTTTCTGACACCATCGAAATAGCTTGATCACCATAGGTTCGATAGATTCGAACAGAGCGTGAGGTGCTGACACCATACGATTGGAGGAAGACCATGATTTCTCTGATTGCTCGCTGTTCTCCCCAGGCAGCAACCACTTTTTCGATGCGTTTTTTTCCGAAACGGGGTAAAGAGTTTAATCGCTCGGGCTCGGATTCGATTACCTCGAAAATCTCAGCACCAAAGGTCTCAACCATCTTCTTCGCGTAATGAGGTCCTATCCCCTTGATCATGCCTGAACCAAGATATTTTTCAATACCTTCAAGTGTTGTCGGAGGCACAACAACAAGACTCTGTGCTTTGAATTGAAGTCCATAATTCTTGTCGTTAATCCAACTGCCGGAACATTCAATGAATTCTCCGGTGGTGATAGCTGCTGCGGACCCCGTGACAGTTACTAAGTCCTTGCGCCCTTGTACCTTCACCTTTACGACGCAAAAGCCACTCTCCTCGCTGTGAAAAGTAATTCGTTCAACACTACCGTTCAAGCGCTCAGACTCTGCTGAACCGGTGTCGGACGAGTTATTCTTCGCCGCTGAGCTCTTATATACGCTGGCAGGCTCAGACATCTATCGCATATACCACTGAGATTCGCTAACTTCTCTTGAAATTCTACAGCTGCTTGGCAGCAGCTTTGATTAAGTGTGTGTTCAGGAAAGTAGCTCGTCAGGCGAATTCGCCAACCGCTATCGGTTCGCGTTTTTCTAAATTTCTCTTCCTCTTGGTTGTCATCTGCTTGATCTGCGCGTTCTGCTCAATCTACAACCGCTATCGCTTCGCGTTTTTCTACTTTCCACATCTCACTTGACTGGCATCTGCCTCTCTGCGCGTACCGCTCAATCTCCAACCGCTATCCCTTCGCGTTTTTCTACTTTCCACCTGCCACTGGATTAGCTTGTTCCGCGCTGCGCGTTCTGCTCAATCTCCAACCGCTATCGCTTCGCGTTTTTCTATTTTCCACCTTCCACTGGATTAGCTTCCCGCTCTTCGTGTTCTACTCATTCTCCAACCGCTATCGCTTCGCGTTTTTCTATTTTCCACCTTCCACTGGATTAGCTTCCCGCTCTTCGTGTTCTCCTCATTCTCCAACCGCTATCGCTTCGCGTTTTTCTATTTTCCACCTGCCACTGGATTAGCTTGTTCCGCGCTGCGTGTTCTGCTCAAGCTCCAACCGCTATCGCTTCGCGTTTTTCTATTTTCCACCTGCCACTGGATTAGCTTCCCGCTCTTCGCGTTCTGCTCAATCTCCAACCGCTATCGCTTCGCGTTTTGCTTTACTTCCATTGAGGTGTTTGGGCTACAAGGTGTTTGGGATACAAGCCGCTTCGTCCACAGTTAATTCACAGAGAATCACTAACATCAGTAGGAAAATATGACACACGGACAAAATAACACCGCTTTTTGCAGATTTTGAGCAGAAGTCATTCATTAAGAACTCAGATATAAATTAACTCAGCAACTCTAGAACTTCCAAGCGACAAGACAACCGTGAACACAGACCTGATAACGTTGACCGAGGCAGGACTTTACTGCGAGAACGGAGGCTTTTATATAGATCCATGGCTTCCAGTGGACCGCGCGATAATAACCCACGCACACTCCGACCATGCCCAGCAGGGACATCGGTCCTACTTAACTGCGACTACTGGTGTCAAGTTGCTTAAAGCAAGACTTGCTGAACGCGCTAACGTTGAATCGCTTGATTATGGTGCGCAAATACAAATCGGTTCAGTGCGAGTGTCGCTTCATTCTGCTGGGCATGTTCTGGGGTCTTCCCAGGTTCGAATCGAAGCGAAGTCGGGAGAGGTCTGGGTTGTCTCGGGCGACTACAAAACCAGATTCGACCCAACATGCGATCCGTTCGATCCCGTAGAATGCCACACTTTCATAACGGAATCCACTTTCGGTCTGCCCATTTTTAGATGGTCGGATCCCACGATAGTGTATGAAAGCATCAACTCATGGTGGCAAAATAACAAAAAACAAGGCAAAGCAAGCATTCTGTACGGTTATGCGCTGGGAAAGATACAGCGCTTACTGGCTGGAGTAGATCCCTCCATAGGTCCAATCTACTCGCATGGAGCTGTTGAGAAGCTGGTACAAGTCTACCGCGATAGTGGTGTCAAACTTCCAGAAACAACTTATGTTGGTGCAATGCCGCGTGGCACCAAATATGATGGCGCCCTCATTCTTGCGCCACCATCGGCACAAGCTACGCCGTGGACCAGAACATTCGGAACATTATCTACTGGGTTCGCCTCTGGCTGGATGAGAATAAGAGGGACGCGTCGGCGAAAATCCGTTGACCGCGGCTTTGTTCTGTCGGATCATGCAGATTGGAACGAATTGCAGCATGTAATCAAGAATACTGGAGCTGACAGGATTATAGTCACTCATGGGTACACTGCTGAAATGGTCAGGTGGCTCAGTGAAAATGGTCTAAATGCAAGTTCCTTCAAAACACATTTCGAAGGCGAATCGCGAGAACTCCAAGCTGAGACTGAACCGGAGGGCTAAGCATTGAAAGACTTTGCATTACTGTACCAAGCCCTAGATGAGACGACGAAAACCAATGAAAAGGTCGCTGCAATGCGTTCATATTTTGAAGCCGCAGAAGCAGCTGATGCAGCATGGGCAGTTTACTTTCTTACCGGGAGAAAGCAAAAGCAACTGGTGCAAATGCCAAAGCTCGTAAGGTTTGCCCTCACGATTGCTGATATTCCGGAATGGCTATTTTCAGAGTCCTATGACGCGGTTGGAGACATGGCCGAGACAATCGCACTTCTCTTGCCCGCTGCGGTGGCTTCGACTAATCTTTCTCTGCACGTGTGGATAGAGCAACGACTACTACCGTTAAAAGGAGCTAGCGACGAAGAGCAATTCGAGAGAGTTAGCCTGGCGTGGCAAGAGTTAGATGATTTGCAGAGATTCATCTGGAATAAGTTGCTCACTGGAGCATTTCGCGTGGGTGTATCACAACAATTAGTCATTCGAGCACTTTCACAGCTGAATAAGGTGGATGCGGCGACGATAGCACACCGCCTCATGGGAACATGGGATCCATCGCCTGAATTTTTCCAGAATTTGATTGCAGCAGAGACTGAAGACGCGGATATCAGCAGACCCTATCCATTTTATTTGGCACATCCACTCGATGGCGATCCAACGGATCTTGGCGAAGTCAGCGAGTGGCAAGCCGAGTGGAAGTGGGATGGAATCAGGTCACAGCTCATTAGAAGAGATGGTCAAACTTTCATTTGGTCACGTGGTGAGGAACTTATATCCGAAAGATTTCCTGAGCTACTTGAAGCCGCCAATTCATTACCGGACGGGACTGTAATTGACGGCGAAATCCTGCCATGGAGCGGAGCAGAGGTTTTGCCTTTTTCGCAACTTCAGCAGCGGATTGGTAGAAAAACACTAACCAAGAAGATCTTGGCCGAGATTCCCGTGGTTGTAATGGTCTATGACCTCCTTGAATTCCAGGGAGAAGATATGCGCCCACAACCTTTATCAGTGCGCAGACGCCGGTTGGAAGAGCTACTGACGAACTGCAATGTCCGGTTCAAGGTATCACCTATAGTGCAGTCAAAAAACTGGGCTGAACTTGCAGAGTCGCGAGAGCAATCCAGAACGCACAACGTTGAAGGATTAATGCTAAAGCGACTCAGCTCGCCTTACAAGGTAGGAAGACAGCGTGGTGATTGGTGGAAATGGAAGGTGAATCCGTTCACCATGGATGCGGTGCTTATTTACGCCCAACGGGGAAGTGGCAAACGAGCAAGTCTCTACACAGATTATACTTTTGGAGTTTGGGACAATGATAGTTTGGTTCCGGTGGCTAAAGCCTACTCGGGTTTGACGGATGAAGAGATCCGCAAAGTAGATAACTTCGTTCGGCAAAATACCATCGAGAAATTTGGACCGGTCAGAACTGTAAAACCTGAGCTCGTTTTTGAGCTGGCGTTTGAAGGAATTCAGAAATCTCCACGCCATAAATCAGGCATTGCGGTCAGGTTTCCACGCATGCTGAGATGGCGAATGGACAAACCTGCTGCGGAAGCTGACACACTAGAAATCGTCAAGCAGCTCCTGGTTGATAACGCACACATTAATTGAGCGTTTCGCGAACGGCTATCGCTTCACGTTTTTCTTCTTCCAAAATTTCAGCCGGCAAATTTCGCGAACAGCTATCGCTTCGCGTTTTTCTTCTTCCCAAAATTTCAGCCGGCAAATTTCGCGAACAGCTATCGCTTCGCGTTTTTCTTCTTCCCAACGTTCCGCCGGCAAATTTCGCGAACAGATATCGCTTCGCGTTTTTCTTCTTCTCAACGTTCCGCCGGCAAATTTCGCGAACAGCTATCGCTTCGCGTTTTTCTTCTTTCCAACGTTCCGTCGGCAAATTTCGCGAACAGCTATCGCTTCGCGTTTTTCTTCTTTCCAACGTTCCGTCGGCAAATTTCGCGAACAGCTATCGCTTCGCGTTTTTCTTCTTCCCAACGTTCCGCCGGCAAATTTCGCGAACAGCTATCGCTTCGCGTTTTTCTTCTTCCCAACGTTCCGCCAGCAAATTTCGCGAACAGCTATCGCTTCGCGTTTTTCTTCTTCCCAACGTTCCGTCAGCAGATTAGCAAACAGAGCTTATTTTCCGGCAGCTTTAATTGCGGCATCCGTCATATCTTTCATACGACCAAATAAGAGTTCGGCGGTTTTAAACACCTCGCCCTCTTTGACGCGGCTATTTTCTCTGCTAAAACTCTTCCACGACCCAGTGGATGTAATTTCGCTCTTCCCGTCCGGAGTCTGATTCAGATGAATCTTGTTAACATTGGCGTCCTGCCACTTAAAGAGAATCTTCGACTCAGCTTTAAGTCCTTCAATATTACTCAAAGTGAACGAACCATCATCGCCCTTTTTAACATCCGCCTTGAATGAAGTGCCAATCTTAAGTTTACGGCAGCCATCCACATCTGGATCCTGCGGAATCTCAAGCGGCTTCTTCAGTGTAGCTTCGTAGGTATCACCATCTTTACCTTTAGTAATCGTAATTTTTTCAACTCCAGCATCACGAAGAACCTTTGCGGCACGTGGTCCGATTCGCTCAAAGTCTTTTTCCCCAATCTCAATCTTGCCATCTTTTGAAACGTCTAGTGGCTTATCTGTAGTCTTATCATTCGTATCAGTCTTATCTTTTGCCTCAGCGGCAGCCCTTGCACCTGCAGCCGCAAACTCGAGAGGAGGCACAAGAAGCTCACCGCCCGGAGCCAAAGCAAGCTTCGGTTTAGATTCTCCCGGCGCACGCGACTTGCTCACATCATCGGAAATGGCACCAAGCTCTCGAGATGCCCGTGAATCTTTTGCGACATCCCCAATTGGAGGAAAGCTAATGGACGATGAGGAATCTCCTCTTGCGCTCAAACTGCCTACGCTCGATGCCTGACTGCTTAAGTAATCCCGCATCTGGTCAAGATCAACAAGTGCTGGGACCTGCGATTGTGGCTCTTTAATTTCTGGCGTTGGATCGGCTCTGTCTGACATGAAGTCCTCTTCGGGTTCAACCTGTGTGGTGAAATGAATTACAACCCGAACAAAAGAAATACAGCCCCGATCCCAAACTAAACTCATTTCGTGAAATTTCCGTAACCGAAATCGTTGCAGAAGAGAATTTTCAATTGACACTTCGTCTAATATCTGCAAAATGGAGATATGCGAAAAGAAACACAGAGCTACTGCCTTATTGAAATGGTCTTCGCGACAGCGCCAGAGACTGGTGGCTCAACATGCTTGGAAAGAACCGATCTTTAGATAGATACAGGAATCATTTTTGCAAACAGTGTTGAGCTCCCAAATAAAAAGGGGAGCTCAATTTTTTCAGAATAAATAAGGAGGTGAAAACCGTGAACGCCGTGGTAGTAAATAAACTTAGAAAAGTCTTTGAGTTAAAGCTTGGCAGTGGATTTCGTCGCACAAAGAAAGAAGTAATCGCTGTCGATGAAGTGTCGCTTTCCGTTCCAACCGGACAATCGCTTGCACTGATTGGACCTAATGGTGCCGGCAAATCAACCATGATAAAAATGCTGACTGGCGTCCTTCGCCCTTCTTCAGGGGAGGCGAGCGTTCTCGGGCTTAGACCATGGGAACAGCGTCAAAAGCTCGCTCATAAAATTGGCTCTGTTTTTGGACAGCGTTCTCAACTTTGGTATCACCTGCCCGCCAGGGATAGCTTCGATCTGTTGGCACATGTATATGAGATACCAAAGGTCGACTACCAGAAGCGCCGAGATGAGCTGGTTGAGCGATTATCTATCGGAGAATTTTTCGATGTACCAGTAAGGAAACTGTCACTAGGTCAACGCATGAGAGCGGAAATAGCTGCTAGTCTATTGCACAAGCCTGAGTTGCTTTTTCTTGACGAGCCAAGCATCGGACTCGATGTGGTGGCACGACAAGAACTGAGACAAATCATCCGTCAATGGCACAGAGAAGAAGGACTAACTGTGTTTTTGACTAGCCACGATGCAGGCGATATCGAAGCCGTTTCCGAAAGAGTAGTGGTGATCAACCATGGTCAGCTCGTGCTGGACGATTCGGTCGAGAACGTCCGAAAGGAATATCTCAGCAGCCGAGTCCTTTGTGTCGTTTTTCACGAGGCTCAGCCGACACTGGAGCTTGAAGGTCTGCGCTTATTAGATTCTTTCACAAATAAGCAAAGATATGAGGTTGATACCCGCAAACTGCCTGTGGCCGACCTTGTTGGGCTCATGCTCAAACAAGGTGAAGTTGCAGACATAAGCATCGATGACCCTCCGTTAGAAGACGTGATAGCTCACATCTATTCTCAAGAGAAATCAGATTCTACAAATCTGGCTTCATGAAAACGCAACGAGAGTCTTACAGGAGAATTCGGATCCTACAAAATCCGAGTTTTCCGAAGACCAATCGGATCCACACACACCGGATCCACACACACACCGGATCCACACACACCGGATCCACACACACCGGATCCACACACACCGGATCCACACACACCGGATCCACACACACCGGATCCACACACACCGGATCCACACAAATATGCTCAAGAAATCAGGATACTCCGCGTAGATAAGAGCTAACAGACAAATCAATGAGCACCATGAGCGGTGCACTTAACTGGAGGTGATCAAAATGAGGAAGCTAAAAAAATATCTGTTCGTGGTCTACTTGAGTGCGCGAAATAATCTCGCCTATATGACCGAGGTCATGAGCCGAGTTGTCTTTCTCGGAATCATACTCTACATTTTTTCGCAACTCTGGAAACAAGTTTACATCCACGCCGCAAGCTCGCAGTTGGCAGGTTTGAGCTTAGAACAGATGATCTGGTACTTGACGGTCACCGAAGCAATACAGCTTTCAGCACCACGCGTTTCGGCGAATGTTGATCTCGACGTGCGAAGTGGTGCACTCATAAGCTACCTCCAACGTCCGCTCTCATATCCCCTATACTGCCTGGCTAACAACATGGGAGAGAGACTTGTGAGATTCTCTGTCAATCTTACAGTTGGATCTCTTATAGCATTCTGCCTGGTTGGTTTTCCAACACTTTCATTAAGCGGTCTACTGCTCTTCGGCTTGTCAGTCCCACTTGCTTTTGTTGTAGACTTTCTGGCTTGTTTTTTGATTGGACTAGGTGCATTCTGGCTTGAGGATACGAGCGGGATCTTCCTGATCTACTCAAGGTTGAGCATGATCCTTGGCGGAATGTTATTTCCAATTTCACTCTTCCCAGAGATCTTCCGGAAAATCGTCGAATGGCTGCCGTTCTCCGCGATCACCTATGGACCTGCGAAACTTTTTGTTGCACCCGCATCAGCGGAATTCGTGGCAATCGTAAGTAAACAGCTGTTCGGACTTGTAGTTCTGTCGCTTCTGGTTTGCTTCGTCTACAGGTTCGCAAACAGACGTGTGTTTGTAAATGGCGGATAGGAGGTGAGTAAAATGAATTCGCTAAATTTCAAATCCAACAAAGATGTAGACAAGCTTTTGAGTTATCTGAGTCTGGCCAGAGCATACATTCATTTCAATTTCAAATCACAACTTGAATATCGGTCGGCTTTTATAAGCCAGGTGCTTGCAATGATCATAAATGATAGCTTCTGGCTCATTTTCTGGCTATACTTTTTCGAACGTTTCGCAGTGCTTGATTCCTGGAATTCCAGCGATGTCGTTACGATGTGGGCAGTCGTGGCAGCAGGATTTGGAATTGCTCACGGTATCGCGGGTAATGCCATATCTCTTTCCACAGTAATCATTAAAGGTCAGCTGGATACATGGATGCTCTATCCTCGATCAATTCTGCCTCATCTGCTCGTAGGAAAAATGCACGTTACTTCTTGGGGTGACGTTGTCTTTGGCATAGGTGCCTATGTTCTGCTTGTTCATCCATCGATAGAGAGTTTCATGATGTTTCTCTTGCTTTGCATCAGCGTTGCGATTCTCTTCGTTGGCTTCGGAGTGCTTGTAGGAAGCTTGGGATTCTTCGTTGGCAATTCTGAAGGACTCAGCGAACAGTTGCGCTTCGCTCTGATTACGTTCAGCACTTATCCGCCTTCGGTATTCAATGACGGAACGAAGTTGCTGCTATATACTCTGGTTCCAGCAGGATTCTGCAGCTTTTTGCCGGTTGAAGCATTGAAACACCATTCGCTTTTGCTAACAGGCTGCAGTTTTGCAGGATCATTGTTGATGCTAACTATCGGCTCCGCGGTTTTCTATTTTGGACTGAATAAGTACGAATCAGGAAACACGATGGAATTGCGAGGGTAGCTAGCGAAGTGCCAACGAACTAGACTAGAGAGCTTACTGAATGAAAGTCGCTCTAGCTTCCAGAGCATGCTCGTGGAGCGGATATCAGTCTTTCTCTCTCCCAGCATGCTCGCCTTGGAGCGGTGATGAGTTTCTCTCTCTTCCGGCATGCTCGCCTTGGAGCGGTGATGAGTTTCTCTCTCTTCCGGCATGCTCGCCTTGAATCTTCTACCGCCGAAAGCGAAAATGCCCCCGCTCCCTTAAATAAGACGCGCAGCTCAGGGTTCGCAGGCACTTCCATTCGTGGCGTGAAGCTCATGGTGACTTCTTTTGATGCATCATTCTTGTTCCGGTTCACACTTTTTTTGGAATGGAATTTTCAGTAAGTGAGATTTCTGTTCTTTGAATTTTTAATGCTCACAAATTGAACTTTTTTCGAAGTAATTACGTTTCTAAAATTACTGAGCTCAGAGGACAGCTATATGACAAGCAACAATGATCACTTTCTTGAATTAGCGGATGAATTCGACATTCAATTTCCTGACGATCTAACTTGCAAGATCTTCTTAGGAGACATTTGTGGTTCGACGCTTCCACCTTGCAGAAAGTGCGGAGTAGCATGTTATCAGCGATCAGAAGATCCAAACTTCTTTCGATGTCAATTATGCCTGAGAAAAGTTAGAGTTTTTGCGCAGACCACCTTTCATGGAATCCGCAAATTCAAACCCTGGCTTGCTGCATTGTGGATCTCACTCAGACAAGCAGTTTTTTCGGCGGCAGAACTTGCAAGGCGTTTTTCTGTTGCTCCAGCAACTGCTGCAAATGTGCGGAGAAAAATATCTATCAAGTTTGCTGAGCTTATGACGCCTATCAAAGAACTGTATTCTGGTGTATTCACAGAAATCTTTGGACGAAGGAGTACAGAGACACCAGCACGAGAGCATCCACGTGCAGAGCAATTCGAAATAGACAAGATTATCGAGCTTTTTGAAGCGAGCAATCTACAGATAAATCAGGAATTCTTCAACGACCTAAAGAGCATTATTGAAGAGGAAGAAAAAGACATGCTTGACCAAATAGGCAGTGAATTCAACGGCGAGATTGATAGGGCAGTCAGGGGTGGAGTTGATGGTTTAGTCAGCGGTGGAGTTGATGGTTTAGTCAACGATGGGGTTGATAGTTTAGTCAACGGTGGAGTTGATGGTTTAGTCAACGATGGGGTTGATAGTTTAGTCAACGGTGTTGAAAATGATTTCAATGGCAAAATTGAAATTGAATCTTTCGATGATGAGCTAATGGATAACAACCCAGTTCAAATCGAAGCCCCTCTGAAACAGAATTCACTCGACTCACAAAAATTGGAAACGAAAGCTCAGGTTGTGCACAAGGAAGAACCTCTGTATGGCAGAAGCCAAAGCCAAGATGAATCCAAAAGCGATGCTTCGATTAACACAGATTATCGTAGCGCCGAAGAAAATGCGGACAAAGAGGAAACGCTTCGGATTGATTTCACGCCAAGTGACAAAGCTGACGGTGAACAAAATGGTGCAGAAGAATTTGAAAAGTCAACGGCAGCACCAAGTGGCGAACCATATGAGTCAACCTTCTGCAACGAGCTGTCTGATTCTCAGACGCAACTATTAGCTATTCGCCAGCTGATTCTCAAAACTCTGTCGATTGGAAATTACACCAACGTAGAGGGTCTATTGAATGCAACGAGACTAGACCTATCCGAACTTCTATTTACGCTGGGAATGTTGGAGTTTGAAGGACTCATCGAATCGGCGCCTGGACTCTTGTATCGTAAGTGCAAAACACCGATAGACAATTTGGCACATTTCCCAACTGCAATTTCGGAAGACTTTAAAAATACAGTAAAAACTGTTTGGAAGAGAATAAGCCGCAAGTATCTGCAACCTTATCTGGGGCATTATTGGATTGCCAACCAGACAGAAATATCTGCGGATGAAATATTAAGGAGTTTCGCTTGTCGTGACGGAACAGGTTCCCAACTGAGTTCCAAATACATTTCACCACATTATGTGAATGTTCCGACTCTGCGGTAATAGAACTTAGAAGAGATATATTTTGAATCGAGCTTCGTTGAGAGGCTCGAATTTTGTGCTTCACTGCTCAAAATATAAACCGCTATCGGTTCACGGAATCTGACGTGAACCGATAGCGGTTCCCATTTTTTATCGGGAGGGGCACACTATTACAAATCACCAGACTCAACTAGCCTTCAACTATTTGAGTTGGTCTACTTTGCTTTCGATGACAGAAAGTTTGTTCTTCTGTAAATCGTCAACATCAGCTTTAAGAATAAAGGCACCACAAAGCGATGCGACCAAACCAAAGCCTATAGCGCTCAGCGCCAGCCGTTGAAACGATTTTCTTTGCCAAACTGAGACCGGCTCAAGAGCTCCAGTCTCCGGATTTTCCACCATGCTGTATGTTGTGTTCATTCTCAGAACTCCTTCTTGATCTCAATGTTCGATTGGCTTTTGAGACGTTCAACGAGCATTACGGTTCCAGCAAAAACGCCCCGGGCAAAAAGTCCGAAGCGTTGACAAAGTTCGAACTACAAACAGGATTATTCAACCATCCAAAACGCGGATGAATACGACCTTTAAGTAGGCACACTCCGGTGCCATCATGTTGATTGGATGATCTAGTCCGTGTTGGAATGTCTCCAGAATCTGTGTGGCCCGGCCTGACGCACCCACAGAATCTCGCACGCAATCCAAAAACTCTGACATGCTGACAGCTCCACTACAAGAACAAAGTGCCAGAATTCCGCCCGGCTTTGTTAAGCGAAGTCCCATTCCATTCAATCTAGCATAACCCTTCAAGGCCTTTTGTTTGTCTTTGTTAGTTTTGGCAAACGCTGGCGGATCAAGAAGCACCATCTCGTACCGCTCATTGAGAGACGCCTGCCTATCGAGAAAAGCGAAGGCATCGTTTTCAATGAATTCATGATTTTCTGTCGTTAGAGAATTGAGTTGAAAATTCCTTTTGCCCTGCTCTAACGCAAACGCAGATTGATCTACGTTAACAGTCTTGATTCGCTGATTTGTAGATGAGACATAAATCGAGAAGCTACAAGTGTAACTGAAACAGTTCAGGAATTTTGATCCGTCAGGAAGCCCTTTGGAATAAGCAGCCAACGCCAGCCTTTTGTCTCGCTGATCAGTGAAGTATCCCGTCTTCTGTCCATGGATCATATCTACATTGAAAACATGGCCGTTTTCCTTCACTAGAATTTCATGAGGCAAATTCCCTGAGACTACCCGAGGTTCCTCTAGCACAAGCCCTTCGCGCAAACGTGCGGATACATCATTACGGACAACTATTGCAGTTGGAGCGATTGTCTTTTCTATACCTTCAATCAAAAATGGTAGGAGCTTATCGGCACCAGCCGTATGGCACTGCACGACAAAGATTCCCGCATAATAATCTACGATAAAACCAGGCAGCATATCGCCTTCGGCGTTGATCAAACGAAACACGTTAGTTAGAGAAAAATCAAAACAACGCTGTCTCAGTTGCCAGGCTGACTTAATTACAGAAACAAAATAATCGGTATCAATTTTCTCGGAAGGATCGCGACTCATCACACGGACTGCTATATCGCAATTCGCATTGAAATATCCGTTGGCAACAAATCTTCCCTCATAGTCAAGCAGCGTCACCAGATCGCCGGCTTCGACTTTCTTCGGAGCCTGCGAGATACCACCCGAAAATAGCCAGGGGTGACCGCGCGAGACGTGCCACTCTCGCCCTTTCTTTATCGATACTTTCGGAAGATCCGTTTTCATTACACCCACAACGCCTGACAACAATTGCTGAATTATCAAACGAAGCAACATTATACGCTTTCGAGCAGCGGCTGGCTGTTTACACGGACAATAACTGACCACATTTGATGATGATTCGCCTGGATTTCCAAAGATCAAAACAACGATCGGTCATTTAGCGGATAAGCAGAATCCACTTTAGAACCGATACAAAGCTGGAAGGCATGCTGCCAGAATAGGCGAATAAATTCTCAGGGGATAGAGTCCCCAACTCGCCCCGACAGTTGTAACCCCAGATCGACGGATCTGGGGTTTCCTGTTTGGGTCCTGTTTGGGTTAATTAAGGGAGTCGGTGGATTCCGAGTCGGTGGGTTCCGAGTCGGTGGGTTCCGAGTCGGTGGGTTCCGAGTCGGTGGGTTCCGAGTCGGTGGGTTCCGAAACTGCTGATGTTCGCTAGTGCGAACATCAATTGAGTGTTATTCAAAAGAACAGGTACATAACCTGGCACGCAGCTCTCAGCCATCTCGGTGAAACCAAAGGACACTACAAGAACCTGGGACGGACTGTTCCAAGGTATAGATATTTCACAAATCGCATCGGGCGCGAAAACAGCGAAAGGACCTGAGATCAGTTATTATAGTCATCCTAACAAGAAGCAGTCTGCAAGAGGAGCATCCGAGAATGGGCATTCTGGATTTTTTCAGCAAAAAAAACACAGAAAAGAAACCGTCAGCGCCCACAAACACCTTGAATTTCGAGGAATTGAAGGCACAAGTTTTCGATTGCATAGACCGCAACCATTTCACTGAATTTGAATTGCTCTGTCAGGAATTCGAGCCTCAAATTTTAAGAGCTTTCAGTGATTGGAAAAAAGCTCCTGATGAAATTCAGCAAGACAAAGATGCAATGCGCAAATATGCCTACTGTTTGATGGTCATTGCCTCCTATTTTCAAAAACAAAGAGGAAAAGGTGAGCTGATGACCATGCTCACAGGCATCGACGACTCTGAATACAGCAAAAAGTGGCAAGAACAACTCGGGCACTGTAAGGGACTCATGCAACAGGAGTTGAAATTCCTCGAGGCAATTCCACTTCTTGAGCAATGCCTCGATCTGGCAAGCGGAGTTTCAGGAGCAGGTGTAGATAAATTCCTCCCTCTCACGTTGGGATTTCTTGGTGAGTGCTACTTTCAAAAAGGAGAAATGGATAAAGCCTCTGAATACGTCGAAAAAGCTCTGCAATGCACAACCATGCAAGGCGACTACGAGGCCAGCATAGCCTATTTACACAATTTGTACGAGATAAGTCGATACAAGGGTGATTCAAAAAAAGCTGCTGCTCATGCAGATACTATAGCCAACAAAGCATACGATAGAGGCGAGCTGGTAACATCAAGCAATTGGAGGCACCATGCCCGCAGCGCAGAGAATGAGCCTTTACACAGAGTGGTTTTGAAAATTGGCGATGAACTTTTTGAATTAGATGAAATTCCAAAGGTACATGGTGAGCGTGTAGAATTTATATTTGTGCGCAATAGGTTGGAACTTGTCCTGTGCTCGCAGAAGTGCTGGGAAGGAAGAGAACTTACACAACAAGGAAACTACGAAGAAGCACTGAAAGTATTTGAACAAGCCATGCAGCTTGATCCTTACAGTCCTCAACCAAAATACATGGCAGGGAATATCAAGCTAGCAGGACGGAGATACGCTGAAGCTATCGACGACCTTGACGAAGTTGAAAAATTATGCCCCGGATTCGAAACATCTCGCTCAGACCTCTGGCTTGCAAAACAGCTGAATGAAGGAAAGATGGATCATGACGCCTGCATGGTTGTCTATGAAGCGAACAATGAGCAAATACCTGTAGAAGAAAGATTGGAAACCTGCAAAGCGATCGCTGAAAAATATCCTCACTTTGCAGAGGCACACTGGCGAATCGGCAAAATGTTTGCTGAATCAAAAAACAACGACGCAGCTCTAGCTGCTTTTAAAAAAGGTGCTGAGTTGGCTGATGAACCTGATGTAAAATCGAGAATTCTGAGGGACGTAGCTATCCTCACCCAAGACCAAGAAGAGAAGCGCAAATACTTTAAAGAAGCGATGGCGGTGGAAAAGGGCAATTGTCTTGCGCAAGCAATGTCAGCCTACATGCTTAGGCAACTCGATCCGGACTAACGAAATATACTAGTTCGTTAAGACTAGAGTCCACCCGAACAGCTGTCGCTTCACGTTTTCCGCGAACAGCTATCGCTTCACGTTTTCCGCGAACAGCTATCGCTTCTCGTTTTTCTGCGAACAGCTATCGCTTCACGTTTTTCGCGAACAGCTATCGCTTCTCGTTTTCGCGAACAGCTATCGCTTCACGTTTTTCTGCGAACAGCTATCGCTTCACGTTTTTCGCGAACAGCTATCGCTTCTCGTTTTCGCGAACAGCTATCGCTTCACGTTTTTCTGCGAACAGCTATCGCTTCACGTTTTTCTGCGAACAGCTATCGCTTCTCGTTTTCGCGAACAGCTATCGCTTCTCGTTTTTCGCGAACAGCTATCGCTTCTCGTTTTTCTGCGAACAGCTATCGCTTCTCGTTTTTCCGAGAACACTTACTCAACTTCAATCTCAACACGGATTTTTCGTGTCGAAGCAATTGGTTGATCATCCAGTGTCGCAGCTTGGAATTTCCACTTACGCAGCGTTTTAAGCACGATACGGTCAATTTCTTCGTTGCCACTGCGTTCGATAAGGGCAACAGTAAAAGATCCATCTGACTGGATTCTAAACCGTGCGGTGACAACAGAAGAAAACGCCTCATCTTGAAACTCTGAAGGAATTTCAGGCTCGGGAGACTCAACGACCTTAGCGTTGACCATCTTCGATTCGTGACTCATGCCAATGGAATACTCCTTGGCAGCCCCAGGAAAAGCTGCAAAATTAACAAGCATAAGTGCCGACAGCCCAATAATGCAATTGCTAAGAGGTTTATTCATGCCAAGCCCGAATCCGAAATGAAAACCATTTCCAATATATCATAACGTATAACTCTGTGATACACCCGTTCAAAAAAAATGCACGTCAGAATAGGAAATTCTAATCCTGCTCTCCGCTGTTAATTAGCATTCGAACTTTCGCTAATGGAGCACTGTCGTCAAATCGAACCTCTTTGCCTAGAGGAAGCACACCCAGGTCCGAAAATAACTTCTTCAAATCGGGCCGCGCACTAGAATTAGAGTAGCGATCATAAAATTCAACCAGCGTCCGCGTGCCCAAAGCCTTATCTGCTACAGCTAGAGCATCCCTGGGCTCCATATCCGAATTGAAGTTGATACCAGAATTAGTGATTATCGAAAGGGCTCTCTGTAATCCATACTTGTTATTGCTTTGCCTTCGGAGTTCCAAATCGAGCAAAAGACAAAACGTCGCTCCGCCCCAATACAATCGGTCAATCCGTCGACTCTGTGAAAGACTCTCTGAGGAATTTCTAGCCAAACCCGAGGGGCATCGAAAATACATATCTGACCAGACACTCTTTGCTGGGAGCTTCCCTATTTGCATACGCGCTAAGGGTTCAATGTAGGTCGCCATCCCTTCAACAAGCCATCGATCTTTGTCCCAAACGAGTGGAAAAGCGAGGTGCACTAATTCATGAGTTAGTATCCAGTCCTCACTAAATGTACTTTCGTCAGTGTTTACGCCTAGAGGAACATCCACTACCACTTTTCCATCTTGAAACTCCGCACTGGCAACACCGATGCCATCATCGGCAGTGGCATGAAGTAAAACAGTGCATGCTTTAACGGGAAATTTTCCATAATACTGGGACACAGCTTTAGCCGAGTCCGAAACCCACCGTTTTACAAAATTCTTGGTTGATGCCGGAAATCTTCCATCATAACGAATCACTATGTTTGCAGTTCCGAGCTGGATTGAATCTAAATTGGATGCACAACATAGCGATGGCAGCAAGAAAAACATAAGAAACACTGTGGCTAGCATGCGGCACAAGAAAACAAATCGCATAATCATAAATATTATTACTGCGGAACAGCTTGAGAGGTCTTCATTCGCGGAATAACCTCAGCGCCAATCAGACGAATCGATTCCTTAACCTGCTCATGAGGTAAGCCACCAAAGTTCATAAGCATCAAAAAGTCGGTCAGACCAGCCTTCTCGTAAAGTCGAGCAACCCGCAAAACCTCTTCGGGATCTCCAACAGCTATTAGGTTTTTGTCAATCAATTCATCAAAACAACGCTGTTTTGCGTACAGTCGTGTTCGAACGTAACGATCCATGTATGGTCGAGCGAATGTTCTTGCCTCTTCAGTAGTGGGTGCACAATAGCAGTGCAACCCAAATTGTATACGCGCATTTTCTGGTGCACCACCATTGGCGGCGAATTCAGATCTGTAAATCGCGCAGGTATCCGCAAGCTCTTCGATGCGTTCAGTAGTCGCATAGGGTATCATCATCATCCCAAACTTTTGGCGCCCCACAAATTTAGCGGTCTCATTCCTGAGCACAGCAATAAAAATGGGGACGGATTCTGGATTCATCGGCTGCACGTTCAATTTGACGTTATTCACGGTGAAGAATTTTCCAGCAGCGGAAAAGGGTTCGCCCAGCCAGGCGCAACGAATTATAGACAGCGATTCATCGAAGCGCTCGCGGCGTTCTTGTACATCGATCCCAAAACCCTCAAATTCGTGCTGTAAGTATCCTGAGCCGACACCAAGTTCAAGCCGCCCACCGGAAATGATGTCTAACATCGCAAAATCCTCTGCAGCGCGAAGTGGATTATCAAAAGGTAGCACCGCCACTGCGGATCCCAATTTGATCACCTTAGTTTTCGCACCAATTACAGAGAGAAGTATTGATGGACGTGGCACGGCGCCATACTCATGGAAATGGTGTTCTGCTATCCAGAACGAATAGAATCCCATTTCTTCAGCCAGTCGCGCCTGCTCTTCAAGCTCGTTATAGAATTCCGCCAGCTCTCTGGGAACTTCTGCCGGATAATGGTCTGCTACAGAAAAGAGTCCAATTCGCATACAGAAGGGTACCCCGGAAGGAACTCTAAATTTTAGCACGTGCCGATGACTAGCTAGCACTGCAGGCGCCCACTGGATACTCCAGACTAGTAGATAACGCTGCAGGCGCCACACACGGATACTCGAGACTAGTAGATAACGCTGCAGGCGCCACACACGGATACTCGAGACTAGCAGCTAACGCTACTGGCGTCTCACCGGATACTCTAGACTAGCAGCTAACGCTACTGGCGTCTCACCGGATACTCTAGACTAGCAGCTAACGCCACTGTCGTCTCACCGGATACTCTAGACTAGCAGCTAACGCTACTGGCGTCTCACCGGATACTCTAGACTAGCAGCTAACGCTGATGGCGCAACTGGATACTCTAGACTAGCAGCTAACGCTGATGGCGCAACTGGATACTCTAGACTAGCAGCTAACGCTACTGGCGTCTCACCGGATACTCTAGACTGGCAGCAGAATCGTCACCCGCATTCAACAATATCAAAATCACTCCACAATGATACGCAACGACTTCGAATTCGAAGTCAATCACTAATTCAGAATCTTACGTTGTCGAATTCAATCTCACAACGAAAACCCGCTCAAAATAATCAATTACCTAATTCAAATCGCACATTAACACAACGAAAACCTCAGAATTCACGATCTTAAGACTCAGAATTCACGATCTTAAGACTCAGAATCATCGGCATCCAAAGACATTGCAGATAGAAACATACAGTAAGCAGTCAGGTCCAGTAGGAATTGGCACCCCATCTATTCGATTTTGCAGCGGACGAAATTAACAATCTCTGCATCCACCCAGAATTCACGATATACCAAAGCCTCTGCTATACCAAAGCCTCAGAATTCACGATCTTAAAGACTCAGAATTCAACGATATCCAAATCAGGACTGCACGCACTCGCCGGAGAACTTCTTACTTGAATGTATGATTGGTTGGAGACCTCTGGAAAAAGATCATATTCACTTTCCGCTTTAGCTACAGTCTCAAAAGGTGACCTGCGCAGATGCTGGGCTTGCGAGATTTTCACAGTTTCGCCCAAACTAAAGCCGGTCAAAATTCGCTCTTTATCGGCGCCTATAGACAGGTTCTTATCCTCTTTCTTACGCAGTTCTTCAGCCAGTATCGACGGGATGTCGGTCCCTTTATAAAGTTCAGGCGTGTTAAATGCCGACGGTAACTGCATTTCAATCGTCTCCTGTGTAAAAAGTACTGGCGTCAAGAGCCGCATCCAACGATTCGGAAACAAATGATATGCAATAGATGCCTGATATGCACAAAGGTCTCATATCTCAATCCCTCGACGCAATCTGGGATTGACGCTTCGCTTCGGCGAGCTGCTTCACATGAGCTAACCTGGCTTTCAGCTTGGGAGCACTGAATGCATCCACTATCTTTTGAGGAATCGGCATATGCAACTTCAAATGATTAGACAGCTCTAGCTCTGTGGAGTCGCCATCCTGCGAACTGAGAATCCAGCTTCCTTCAAAAGCACTGATTCTGTCTGACTTTGTGAGGCGATAGTCTATTCGTTTGTACAAATCTTCGTTCAGGTGGAGCGTACAGGTTGTGGCGCCTAGAACAGGAAGCGACACATATTTCTGTTCAAGGACCTTTTCGTTTTCAGAAATACAGGTAATTTTGCTAAATGCTACATCGGGATCCGATTCTCGATGCGCCGTAATAGCCTCCCACACAAGTTTTGGCGAAGCATTGATCTTAATGCTAGCCTTTAGCGATTTATGCCCAAACTTGTTTTTCTCTGTTGATACAAGGACTTCATTCTTATCGTTTTTACAGCCTGGTGCCGCTTGAGCTTCAACCTGAAACGACAGTAGAGCAACTAACAAAAGAGCTTGGTAAGAGAATTTTGGCATTAATCACCAGGAGAAACAAAACGACGAGCCTGCCCATATAGCAAGCTTTAACGCGAATCTGAAATATGATTCACAATAATGGAATTATGGGTTTGAATTGTGGCAGTTTTGTTAGCTGAGTCAAAAGATTTCGTATTCTCCCCCCCAAAAGACTGAAAGTTAGAAATAGTCGGTTCTGCGAAGAGCAGGGATTTCCGCCAAATGTCGGTGGTCTTTGCGCATTAGAGCTTGGACCTTCGGGCCGATTTTGGCTCAAAATTGAACTTGTTTGGGGTCCAGTTGCAACAAGCGATGAGGCTCTGCCTGCGCGGCTCTGTCTGCGCGGCTCTGTCTGCCGTTCCAGAGTTCTAAGCACCTCAAACATTAGTCAGACTCACACTGACTCCTTGGATTATTCCGATCGATGCCTGATGCAGTAGAATCGAGCAATCAATAACGTACTGTGGGAGGTTATAAGCACAGCAGCACATTTGGTTGTTTCGACTATTAGAACGTAGCGGTGATTTTTGGCGGTTCTTCCTTGTTAACGAAGCGGAATGTAAGCGGATATCTGTACGCCTTTTCTGGGCTCGAACAAACAGAGATAATTGCGAGCAAGGGACAAATCAGAGAGACGATACCTACATAGGCAAACAAAATTACTGCTAGCGGAATGCCAATGAATGTGTGCCAAAGAATCCCGCCAGTGAAAGTCAACAAAATCATATTCAACTGGAAATTCAAGGCTTCTTTAGCGCTGTCTTTAGCGAGTTGATCTTCGGTGAGAAGGAGCACAGCGATTGGCAAACCAATAACTACAACTGACCAGCTAACGAGAGCTGACGCATGGCAGGATGCTCGGAATAGCTTTCTCTTCGTGATTTCGTTCATTTTATGTGACCCAGAGGGAATTACAGATCATTCTATGCAAGGTGCGATGAGAGTTTTGGAAACCACTAAATTCATTTATAATCGCCACTTAATCAAAAGCGCTATCGAAACCATGTAACGCCCCAAAACCAACGCAGAGAGGCAGAATCACGATTCTTTGATATAGCTTCTGGTTACTCATTGCAATCCCAAACGCGAACAGCTATCGCTTCGCGTTTTTCTCCCTCAACTCGAATTTTCGCGAACAGCTATCACTTCGCGTTTTTCTCCCCAACTCGAACTTTTGCGAACAGCTATCACTTCGCGTTTTTCTCCCTCAACTCGAATTTTTGCGAACAGCTATCACTTCGCGTTTTTCTCCCTCAACTCGAATTTTCGCGAACAGCTATCGCTTCGCGTTTTTCTCCCTCAACTTGAATTTTCGCGAACAGCTATCGCTTCGCGTTTTTCTCCCTCAACTCGAATTTTCGCGAACAGCTATCGCTTCGCGTTTTTCTCCCTCAACTCGAATTTTTGCGAACAGCTATCACTTCGCGTTTTTCTCCCTCAACTCGAATTTTCGCGAACAGCTATCGCTTCGCGTTTTTCTCCCTCAACTCGAATTTTCGCGAACAGCTATCGCTTCGCGTTTTTCTCCCCCAACTCGAATTTTCGCGAACAGGTATCGCTCCGCGTTTTTCTGCCCCAACTCGAATTTTCGCGAACAGCATTATTTTTAAAGGCATTCCAAGAGCCTGCACCCAAAGTGCGCTTAGACATTGAATAGAAAATGCACAACATCTCCATCCTGCATCACGTAGCTCTTGCCTTCCAGCCGCATCAGACCCTTTTCTTTACAGACTTTTTCTGTTCCACAGTTCACGTAATCGTTGTAAGAAATCACTTCAGCCTTGATGAAGCCTCTTTCGAAGTCAGTATGAATGATCCCCGCACACTGAGGAGCAGTGAAACCTCGTTCAAACGGCCAGGCTCTTACTTCTTTTTCACCCGCCGTGAAATAGGTTACTAAGCCTAATTGTTCGAAGGCAGCTCGAATTAAGTTGTTAACACCCGAATCCTTCACACCCAACGTTTCTAAATAAGATTGACGCTCTTCGGCTTCCAGGGCAGCTAACTCAGCTTCAATTTGAGCCGAAATAATAACCACTGCGCGATTCTCTTCAGCAGCTCGTTTGCGCAACTCTTGAATGTACGGATTCGAATCTGGATTTCCCAGCTGCTCTTCCTTCACGTTTGCAGCATAGAGTAAGGGCTTTGTTGACAACAATTGAAGCTGTGGAACAATTTCTTTTTCATCATCAGTCAAAAGGCTCATATCGACAGCCTGAGCATTTTCAATCTGCGGAAGAATTTTTTCAAAAATGCTGCATTCCAAAACGGCACGTTTGTCGCCGGTTCGCTTTTGTTTTTGCAAGCGCTCAAGTCGCTTAGTAATTGAAGCAAAATCAGACATGCAAAGCTCAATGGTGATCGTTTCGAGATCCCGCACAGGATTAATTTGCCCGTCAACGTGAGTTATGTTTTCGTCATCGAAACAACGCACCACATGCACTATCGCATCAACTTCCCGAATATGAGCTAGAAATTGGTTGCCTAGTCCCTCGCCTTTGCTTGCGCCTCGAACCAGCCCAGCAATATCAACGAATTCGAATGCCGCTGGAATTGTTTGTTGGGGATTTACCATCCGAGTCAGTTTGTCGAGACGAGTGTCTGGTACCTTCACGATTCCAACATTGGGCTCAATCGTACAAAATGGATAATTAGCACTTTCGGCTTGATATGATGCCGTCAAAGCGTTGAATAAAGTTGATTTTCCAACGTTCGGCAATCCGACAATTCCAGCTTTGAGCACAGCAGCTCTCCTTACACATCAAAAGTACTAAACAAGAGCTGACTATTATATGGTTTTTCCATCTGCAAGAGCCTTATCTAAGAAACGCCTATCATTGACATCCATGTACATGTCCGCAAATCAGGCATTTCGAGACAACGGATGTAACGAGTCTTTAACCGCAGAACCGGACAGATGTGCCAATGGAAGGTTGCTTGGCCTATCCACGGATCCGAATAAGACCAATTAGCATGCACTTTTCGTCACAAAAAGAATTTGCAGCCGACTAAAGTTGCCACCGCAAACAGTATCACGCAGTTCTTACTTTTCGTCAAAAATAATTACACTACGAGTGGTATCAATTGTGTATTTTTTGGTTCCGTAAAAGCTCATTCCAAGCAGAGACACACGGCTTCCCTCAGTCACACTTACTGGAGCGGGTGACTGCTCGATCGGTCCCAGCTTTATTGATTCGGTCTCGAAATAATAAGCAGTAGTCTCTCCTAAAACGCCAATTGCCTTGCCCTTTTGAGCACTATCTGGAATAGAAAAACCCAGTTTTGTCCAGTCGCTAGCAGCAAAGGATGTTCGTTCGCATCCGGTATCAAACATAATGGGAAATGGTTTGTTGTTGATCTTTATGTCCACCATCATGTGACCGCTAGGTAAACGCTTAAAGGGGATCTCCACTCCATAGTAGCTCCGATGAGAAATATCCCTGGCGCCCAGCGAGCCTTTCTTTGCCAGAACCACAGACCTCGTCGAATCATCGACATTAATATTGAATGACTTCAAAAAATCCTGCCCCAGTAATGGTTCACCAGGCATATTGTCGTGAATTGAGCATACAAAATCTTTGCGATAAATTGGACCCAATCTGATATCGAGCGGCTGATTCCACCCCTTCGCCTTTCCATCGCCCACACCACCAATTTCATAGGAGTCGCGTCCTTCACTGGCACTTATCCCCCAATCACGAAGATGGTTGGCTCCAATTGCAATTGTTTGCGCTCCAGTATCGAGAATAAAACTCTCCTGCTTCCCGTTTACTTTGACCTGGACAATGATATCGTTGCCTCTTTTCTCAAAAGGAATTTTAACTACATCAGGAACATTTGCGAGATCGGATTCTCCGCCACGACGATTGGATAAACTCGCAGCTACGTTCGAAGCAGAACTGGAAACACTCGCAGCTGAGGAGCCGGGCGAAGCGGACGAAAGAGTATTCAACTGACCCAATGCAGTTTGTGCCATAGGAGCCACTCTCGAGGTCGGAAAGTTATTGCTGATGTATTCGAACAACTGTTTCGCACGCGAGCGGTTATTACTAAGCTGATTACATAAAGCACAATAGTAGATGACATCAGGACTGGATGGCGAAGTCTTCATAGCTGCCTCAAATTGGACGGCAGCCGCTCGGTAATCCTTACGATTGTACAGTGCAACACCGCTGTCAAAAGCCGGATTCACCGGTGCCTTAGCCGGTGCTTTTGCAGTTGTTGTTTTCGTAGGACCTGCAAGTACCGGCATTAGAGCCGTGCAAAGCACAAGAAGTAAACATACGGCTTTAGCAGTTCTATTCATAACACCCCACAAGTGCCCTATATTTAGTTACCCGATAAGAATGGATGCTAGCACCGACATCTGATTTTGTCTGCTTTAAGTTTAAATTGAACGAACTGTAGCTGTGAGACTCACTCGACCATTCGGACTGCCGTTAGGCTCTCCTGCCTCAGTGAAAGAGCATGCTTGCTGGTCAGCCGCGAAACTCTCGAAAGTATTCAGCTGTTTAGCCCTGTCAAGATCGCAAAATCTTCTGTGAGCTAGTATCATGAGGCAATGCATTCATCGGAAATCAGATTATGACTACGTTTGCGGACCGAATCTATGGTGGAATTATGGGACTCCTCATCGGTGATGCCCTGGGCGTGCCGTATGAGTTTCGCCCGCCAGAGGACATCCCGGAAAAGCCTCTGATTGAAATGGATCCACCGAAAAATTTCACACCAGCCCATCTAGGAGTGCCCGCCGGAACCTGGTCTGACGATGGTGCGCAGGCATTGTGCTTGCTAGAATCGCTTTTACGATGTGATGAATTCGATCCTCGTGACTTCGCTGATCTTCTCGTGAATTGGCTCGAGAGAGGTCACAATGCTGTGGACCATATCGTCTTCGACGTGGGAACCACCTCCCAAATGGCTATAGCGCGTCTTCAAAAAGGTGTACGCCCATTAGACGCAGGTCTGAAAACAGAAAGAGATAACGGGAATGGGTCATTGATGAGGGTTCTTCCCTTAGCCCTCTTCCATCGCGGTACGGATGCAGAGCTGGCCCGTGACTCGATGCTACAGTCGAGTATTACACATGCACACGCGCAATCTAAGGTATGCTGCGCACTTTACAGCATACTGGCTAGAAAATTATTGAGAGAAGCTGTAGAACCCTGGCAAGAAGCTGTTAGCACAGTTCGACAGACCTGCGCCTACGATCCCGGTTTGAGCGAAGAACTGGAGAAAATCATGCATAGAAACGAACCGCCTGGCGGCTCAGGTTATGTTGTAGATAGCCTTTACAGCGCATTGTGGTGCCTTGAGCAAGGCACTTATGAGGATGTCATAAAAGCAGCCATCGGCCTCGGTTATGATACCGACACGACCGCCGCCATAGCTGGCGGACTTGCTGGAGTCAGGGATGGACTCAGAGCTATCCCACAGCGATGGCAAAAGGAACTCCGCGGGCAGGAAATAGTGAAGCCGCTCTTGAGTAAGTTCGTTGAAACGATAGTAGCAGCTCAGAATAATTAGCTTCGCAGATTTTCGCGAACGCCTAACGCTTCGCAGATTTTCCCGAGACCCTACCGCTTCGCAGATTTTCGCGAACGCCTATCAGGAATATACTCTAAATGGCCGAGCCCACCGAACAGCTTCGAACTTTTACCATGTTCATAAACCCGCGTAACCCAGAAACATAGTTGTTACACATGCCAGGCGAGCGTCCTAATTCTGACTGGTGCAAGATAGCACGAATCAATCGCCTGCGCTTTCGCGGGATACTAACTTTCTCGTTCACAACTAGCCCTGTAACAGTCTGACAAGAACGGCGACTGAGCAAACGGGTCTTGTCTTTGTTGACCTCAAACCCCTCTTCCGCAATAATACCTTGAATGAAGTGCTGCAAACCCGGCTTAACAAAAGCACCACCAGATATGGTGATATCATCACAATATCTCGTATAAACCAGTCCGTTTTTCCGGGCGACTCCACAAAGCCTTCTATCCAATTTACTACAAATCAAATTAGCCAGGGATGGCGACGTTGGCGCCCCCTGTGGCAAAGCATTTTTGTAGCAGCATATTCGAGAAAGCAAAACAGAAACTTCCTCTGAGTATCCTAAGGAGCAAAAATACCCCGCAACTCTTGCAGAACTGATTGACTGAAAAAAGTCTTTGATGTCTAGATTCAAAACGAATCGCTGTCCAACATGTGGGGCAGCATTATCAACTATGGAGAATCCCTTTTTATAACCCATACATGACGAGTGGGTTTCAAGCAAATCCAAAATATCCCGCTTGATCTTGCGCTGCAGTTCTTTCAAAGCTTCCGACGGAGCAGAGATAATCCGCATCCCTTTTCCAGACTTTTTTGGACGTTCGAAACTATGATAAAAACCCTGTGTGCGAATACAAAAACGCTTCAACTCAAATTCAGAGATAGCGAAGAATTCGGCGAGGTCTCGTTCGGTTTTGATAATTGGCAGTGCTATGGATGATGACGGCATCTCTGCTATTCCGAGTTGAAAGTGGAATGCGTACTGTATGGTGGAAGGGCTGAGGGAACTGGATGCGAAGCAGACGTGTACCGAATGCCCGTGTCATTCCCAGTAAAAGCAGGTTGACGAAACATCAACCGAAACCGCGCTGCGGTCCAGAGATGCTTATCACCTCCAAAATTTCACTGCTGCGTATCAATCTAGAATCTCTCTGGAGCCGTGTCAATGCGGTTCCCACAATGTTAGAGAATTATCCTAGAAGGTATATTTTGCAAAAGCCGATCGTATATCCGCACACTAGCATTTGTATTTCGACTCGCTTTTTACCTTATCTTTTTGTGTGAAAGCGTTTTGCAAGATCATCAGGGTTTCGCATAATATCGCTCCAGATATCGCCTCTCGCATTAACAAACTCCTGAATGACACGCTGATTGAAATCTCCTGGATATACCCGCTCAAGTTCTGCCCAGCTTATAGGCATTGAGATCGTGGCATTCGTAGTCAATCTTGGTGAATAGGGCAGCGTGATCGTTTTGCCTCTCGTATTGGCTTGGTAGTCCAGGAACACTTTTGAAGCCCGCTTTGCCGCAACCGCACTAGTAGATATCGTTTGCGTATATTTCGATTCGACATGCTTAGCAATCATCTCCGAAAGAACCCGTACCTCATCAAACCTCAAGTCACGAATAATCGGAATGAAAACATGAAGTCCGTTTCTTCCCGATGTTTTCAAAAACGAGGGAAGCCCAAGTTGATCTAGCGTTTCTTTTAGCTTAAATGCAGCTTCCCTGGCTTTCTCAAAGAGAGCTAGATCTAACAGCTTACTTTCCTTTTCGCCATCTCTATGGATATCGATGTCGAACGCCATAAAATCAGGAATTTCAAGCAAGGACAAATCCGTGTGCTCGCCACCTCGCTTAGCCAAGTGAGGCACGCGCGAAAGCCAACAGTGGTATTCGAGAATGTTATTTTGCGCAAGGAAAATCAAACCCGCCACGCTGTTGCAGAGCAATTGATCTCGTCGAGTAGGATCATCAGGCTCAGTTCGAATGTTTTCCAAATAATCAGGAATATCGAGGTTCCAGTGTTTTTGATAGAAACTGCGAGAGCGGACTCCACTCGGAGCGCGGATCATGGTTAAGGGTCGATCGTATAGATGCTTCAACATATACGGCGCCAAGAAAGCAATCGTTTTTAGATAATCTCTCTTGGTGACGGCAGGATAATTTTCCGTCGAGGGATACAGCACTTTGTCCAGATTTGTCAAAGAGATTGTCGCCTGCTCCACAGTTAACGCATAGCTTTTTTCTTTTCCACTCAACTGACCAATGACGCTTTGCGCAAGCTTTTGCCAGAGGGGAAACTCTCTCTCTATGTCCTCAATTGTTCTTTCGAGGACTAATGCTTCATTGGGAACAACCGCTTCGCAAGCTGATTCAGTGGTTGATTCAGGAGTTGATTCAGGAGTTGATTCAGGAGTTGATTCAGGAGTTGATTCAGAACCGGATCCAGAACCTGGTCCCAAACCCGCTCCAGAACCTGGTCCCAAACCCGATCCAGAAGCCGCACTACTGGCGGTGCCGTTGAGCGATTTGCTGGAAATCAGAGTGTTAGCACCACACGGATCCATTCCGGCACCACTCGAATCCAATCCGGCACCACTCGGATCCATTCCGGCACCACTCGGATCCATTCCGGCACCACTCGGATCCATTTCGGCACCACTCGGATCCATTCCGGCACCACTCGGATCCATTTCGGCACCACACGGATCCATTCCGGCACCACACGGATCCATTCCGGCACCACTCGAATCCATTTCGGCACCACACGGATCCATTCCGGCACCACTCGGATCGACGACCGATGGATCAGCCGGTGGCTTCGCCCTTGGATGCATTACTGGCAATCCAGACTCTGCAGCAGAGGCAGCAACCTGTGATTCAACATTAGCACCAGGTAACAGCATTTGTTGGGAGATCGGGTCGCCACCCGACGGCTTGAGCAAATCAAAACCAAATTGTTCCTCTGAATTTTCAGCATCGGAAAATGGCAGGTCGTCGGAACACGCCACACCTTCATCGCGCCCTCTGCGCCCCACAACATCATCGCGCCCTATGCGCCCCACAACATCATCGTGCCCGGTGCGCCCCGCTACATCATCGCGCCCGGTGCGCCCCGCTACATCATCGCGCCCTGTGCGCCCCACAACATCATCGCGCCCTGTGCGCCCCACAACATCATCGCGCCCGGTGCGCCCCGCAACATCATCGCGCCCCATGCGCCCCGCAACAGCATCGCTCCCTGTGCTCCCCGCGACAGCATCGCTCCCTGTGCTCCCCGCGACATCATCGCTCCCTGAGCGCCCCGAAATTTTATCGAGTTCCGACAGATCTATAGCCTTCACTACCTTCACCTCGGCAGGATTGATATCATGCCGCAAATGCAAGAAAACAGGATTTCGCAGATGCATATCATCAGTCCAATCCATGAACTTTATTTCTGCCACCAGCTCTGGCTTCACCCAGGTGGAATCACGCTTATCGGAGGGGATCCCCAAGATAGGACAAGCCTTGATTTTCAAAGGATCCATTCTGCGAAGCATGTCTGCTAGCAATCTTTCATCAAAACCAGAACCGACGCTCCCTGCGTACACTAGCTGCCCCTGAGCATCGTGATAGCCCAATACCAGAGAACCGAAGGTGTTTGAGCGAGATCCCTGTCCCATACTATATCCAGCTATGACGAACTCGCTAGTTTTGGTGCCTTTCACCTTCACCCAATATGGCGACCGGCGCCCCGTTTCGTAGGGACTTTCTTTTCGTTTAGCGACGATACCTTCGAATCCGTGCTCGATACACGCCTCAAAAGCAATCTTTCCGTTCTCTTCGAAATGCCTGAGTATCACGATGTTTGATGATGCCGTCAAACAATTTTGCAATACAGATTTTCTATTTACCAGAGATGTCGATGCCAGGCTAAATTCAGCGGCATAAACTATATCAAAAACGAAGAAATGAACAGGTATTCGCGCGTCTGCTCTGGAAATATCGCTTACATTCAAGAGATTCATTCGCTGCTGAAGCAGCTGAAATGATGGCTTACCATCAGCATTGAGGGCAATTATTTCACCATCCAAAACAACTCTGCATTTACACAACTCCGGTAAAGATGCAACGAGAGCTGGGTATTGCGCTGTTATATTCTTACCGCGCCGAGAGAGTAGCTTTACTTTGTTTCCATCAATAAACGCAATGCAACGCATTCCATCCATTTTTGGTTCATATATCCAACCTGACTTAGAGAATGCATTTTCAGCAAGACTCGCGAGCATGGGAGGGAAGTAAGACGGGAATGCAGTCTTGCGCACCCCAGGTAGACCCTGAATGGAACGAACCAGATCCACATAGCTGCTCTGTGCAGCTTGCGAATCTGGTTCTGAGTCATCCTTGCCGTCGTCGTTCACGTTTAACTAACGAAAATCCTAACCCGTGGCAGCAGTTTTCTGTGCTTTCATTTTTTCCATGCTGGCAGCAAGAGCATCCATAAGATCCACAACGTTGGCTTGAGCTGCGGCAGGAGCCTCTGCAATCTCTTTTCCTTCGAGTTTTGCCTCGATAATTTTCAGCAACGCTTCTCTGTAATTATCTTTGTAGTCCTCAGGTTTGAACTCATGTGTCATCATGTCGATTAACATTCCAGCCATGCCAATTTCTTTGTCAGAAACAGCAACATCCGGAAGCGCTTTTCCGCGACCAATCCGAATCTCATCTGGATACAGCAAAGTATTCATAACAAGTGTACCGTCCATCGGACGAAGTGCGCAAAGACGCTCTTTAGTACGCATCGTAATATTTGCGATAGCCGTCATACCCTTTTCTTGAATCGCACGCATGAACAAAGCAAACGGTTTTTTCGCCGCCTCATCAGGTTCGATGTAATATGTTTTCTCGTAAAAAACAGGGTCAATCTCATCCAGGCGAACAAACGAAGTAATCGCAATATTGTTCTTTGTTGGAAGAGGAATTTTTTCTAGATCATCTTTGTTGATGATCACGTACTGCCCTTTGGCGTATTCGTAGCCCTTCTCTAGCTCATCCGTTTCAACTTTTCTGTCACAGGTTGGACAAAACTTGAACTCTTTGATACGTCCCTTACATTCAACATGCAACTGATTGAAGGAAATATCCTTATTCTCCGTAGCTGAGTATAGCTTTATCGGAATGCTAACCATTCCAAAAGTGATAATCCCCGTCCAGATAGCTCTAGCCGCCATAATCCTACCTCAGTGGTCTTCGTAAATCGGTCAAGCGATGCCGACCTCGTTTGAACTATTCCACTTCAAATAAAGGACTAATCGACATACATACGGATGTTGGGTCGGTGACTCATAAATTTTCGCCCAGGCGCGAAAACACAAGATATAGAGCGTATATCTTTTAGACTTCAAAAAACGCATATTGTGCGGACAGGCTCTGGTTCACACAAGTTCTCGCTTGCGGTCCCGATGCCTGCAGCTAGTTGTTGGCTTCGTCCGGAGTATTCAAAGCCAACTTAGCTGGCTCTTTTCTCTTCTTGGACGCAACCTGCTTGGTTGGCTTCTTTTTGTTCGAAGCGACCTTCGTGGTCTCAACTCCGTGAGTGTACTTTTCTCTGGTTTTGGAGAACATCGTATTTACGGCAGCAGCAGTCTTGATTATTTCCTTTAGCAGCGCATGATCTTGCTGATTCGGCGATGAATTGAGCTGTTTGAAAATCAAGCAACGCTTCATAGCATCAGTGAGTGAGAACTCAAACACTACGGCTTTGTATTCCGGCGAAACCTGCAAAGACTGCGCGTTGCGATAGCGGATCACCTCTTCCATGGCGTTCTTCTCGAAGTCCGATAGCTGATTGCTAACAACGACTATTTCTTCGCCTGGATTGAGAGTTACATGATTTCGTCCGAAAATAACTCTGACACTATCGTGCTTTCTATCACTCAAATTTAGGATTCTCGTTGCATCGGATTTGGCTCCGATAACGACTGTAGCACCATTCTTCGCAGATACCATCGCTCTGCAAGTTTTCACATTTATTGGTTCTTCGGTGTGAATAAGCACACAACCACATCCAAGTTGAAACGCACCCGGTTCAAGTTGATATAGTTTCGCACTGCCACTAAGACTGATACCACAAGCCTTGGCTTCGGCTGGTACAAGCAGAGGAGTAAATTCTTTGTTCGCCTCGGCAGACGGAAGAATCACTTCCTGCTCTTTATCCTTAGCCATAGACCAGGGCATAGAGTAAAGTCCTGCCAAACAAATACAGAATGACAAAAGTACAAATCGAAAAGACATCTCGTGCCTCTCTCTCGAAGGAATATAAGCCAACAAACTCCACTTTCCATTGTCTTTATCTGTTTGAACAGGTCTAATTAATGCGTTCTAACAATTCAACATTAAACCAGCAGACCCAAGTCAGTATGGGTCATTTCGAACAATATTATTTTGTGACTTTAGCCGTCACAATGGGAAGATCATCCCGCCAAACCTGCCAGTTGCTCCGCTTTAATGCGGTAAGCGGTGCCGCTTTAACCAAAGAATTCACCATTATCACAAGAGCCAGCCACTTGCCTGACTGACTCCGCAACCAGGTGGTGCCCCTCTCCTGATACCAGCGCCCTTCTCCTGATACCGGATTCCTTCTCCTGATACCAGCGCCCTTCTCCTGATACCGGATCCCTTCTCCTGATACCGGATCCCTTCTTCCGATACCGGATCCCTTCTCCTGATACCGGTGCCCTTCTCCTGATACCGGATCCCTTCTCCTGATACCGGATTCCTTCTCCTGATACCGGCGCCCTTCTCCTGATACCGGATCCCTTCTCCTGATACCGGATTCCTTCTCCTGATACCGGATCCCTTCTCCTGATACCGGCGCCCTTCTCCTGATACCGGATCCCTTCTCCTGATACCGGCGCCCTTCTCCTGATACCGGATCCCTTCTCCTGATACCGGCGCCCTTCTCCTGATACTTCCCATCGCCCTTCTCCTGATACCGGATCCCTTCTCCTGCCTCGTCAAAATCAAAAGCAGCGCTAAATGAAAATAGCGCTGCCTCTGACCTCGTTTAATTTAGCGCTGGTGCGCTGGCGGTTAAAGCTTTGATTGGAACTTCGCAAGTTGAAATGAGCGCGCGGACTGAATGACACCGACGATTTCTTGCGAGAATTTACTCTGTCTTGCATAGAAAACCAACTGCTGCATCTTTTCTGGACCACTCTCTTTGCCATGGCCACGCGCAGGAAACAAAAGGTGATAGGCTCTCAAAGGTTCAGCTCCGCCGGCAAAAGATTGGATTTCTTCAGTCAGCTCTATCGCTGGCTGACCATCAGCCAGTTGCACTGCATATGCGGTGACTACCCGTCCCATCAGTGGGAAAACTGAAGAAATTAAAGACTGTGCCTCCGCAGGTGGTATCAATCCAGGGTGTTTAGAAACAAACGCGAAGCGCTCTAGCAATTCAATACTAAACTGGCTTGAAGAACACATCCAAGTCAAGGAAAGTGAGGGGTCATTCGGATGTGCAAAAACTTCTATGGTATTGAGACCAAAATTCGTCTCCTGTTCACATTTTGGAAGGGCATTCCAACCCAACGGCAGGCAGATAGCCCAACCGTGTTCAGAGAGGAAATTGGCAGTCGATGCCTGTGCAGTTGATAAATTTGAACTTGAAATCATTTGACCTTCCGTACTGGAAATTTTTTTGAAACTGCTGCCTTCTCTTACTCGTCAATTGAACACGCTTCACGCATCGTCACTGACATCATGTATCGCGGGCTTCACGCATGGTCGCGGTCCTCACGCATCGTCACTTACATGACGTATCACGGTCCTCACACATCGTCACTGACATCACGTATCACTACCTTCACGCATCGTCGCTGTCCTCACGCTTCGTAATTGGCGACACTCATCGTCACTGGCAACAACACACAAGCACTCGCAATCGACAAAAGCACTTGCAGCATTGGCAATTCAATTCGATTTTCACTGAATTGCAGAAACATTTGCATGCAGGTCTGCTTACAGAGCAGGCACCAAATTTGGTACTACCAAGAGTCAAGAGAGCATCGAGTCAGAACATTAAAGAGAGACAAGATAAGCGCTCCTCTTAGCTACCATTTTTGGACCAAGCGCTAAAACCTTTCGTTTGTCTTAACGCCTCTGGTTCCCAAGAGACTGTCCCAAATAATTTGATACCGCACCGAATTGCCGATAATTCGTGAACCGGTGATTCCCTCAATTCTCCCGCAAAGAGACGGTTTAGAGCATTCCATGTCTAAACGCACTGAAAAAGAACTCTGAGCAGCTTTCTGAGAAAGCGGCAAAAGATTCGGCATAATACTAACCTCCGCTCGCGAAGTAATCTCGCCAGCAAGCGCCAATTCCCGAAACCCAATTGATTTAACCCTTCTCTCACTATCCTCCAGTTAATGTTCATCAACAATCCCAAAAGTGGCTAAGTTTACATCTCGCAATATTTATTCGCGCTAAGATAAGCCAAGGCTCAGAAATCAGTATCCATCGAGGTTTTCAAGAGATCTGCGAGCGTCTTTTGATATCGTCAAAGTTGGGTTTGAACGCCATGCACGTGTGGAACGTGAAGGGTACATTCCGGGCACTGCGGTGCGCGACAGTATCACGAACTTTCTGTGTGGAGAACAGTGAATGTCTGATTGGGAAGACGACCCTTCCGAGGGCTCTGCGACTGGTGTAGCAACGGAAACTCAGAAAAAGACTGAGAAACCACCGTTATACAAAGTTCTGCTTCATAACGACGATTACACAAGCATGGACTTTGTTGTCTTCATTTTGATGAGCGTGTTTTACAAAGACGAGCCAACTGCAAGACGAATCATGCTAGAAGTACATAACAGGGGAGTCGGGGTGGCTGGAGTCTTCACCTACGAAATCGCTGAGTCGAAGATAAATAAAGTTACGGCGATGGCTAGACAAAATGAATACCCACTCCTGTGTTCGATGGAAAAAGAGTAAACAAAGAGAGAGCAAAAGCAATGTTGAGTGCTGAACTGCAAAAGACCTTAGAGGCTGCATACAAAGAAGCGCAAAAGAGGCGTCATGAATACTTGACACTCGAACATTTGCTTTATGCCTTGCTGGACGAAAAGACTGGCAGCAATGTAATCAAACAATGCGGCGGAAACGCTTCTACACTCAGAAAAGAACTTGAGAATTTTATGGAGAATAACCTGGAACAACTGCCTCCAGGAATAATTGCGGATCCAGAATCTAGTAGCGGATTCGAAAGAGTCTTACAACGGGCTGGAACTCAAGCCATTTCTTCCGGACAAACCACCATAGACGGTGGCAATATTCTCGCAGCAATGTACGAAGAAAGAAATTCATATGCTGTTTTTCTGCTCGACAAACAAGGCATCACCAGGCTTGACGTACTCAACTTTATTTCTCACGGAATTTCAAAGATTGATGATTTCTCGGACATTGGTAAGCCTGTTCCACCAGAAGGCGATGCTGATATGGATGGTCACGAGGGAAGAGATAGTGACTCGAAAGATCCACTGGAAATGTTTACGGTCGACCTGATTGCAAGAGCAAAAGATACAAAGATTGATCCACTCATAGGTCGCGACTCAGAAATAAAACGAACGATCCAGGTATTGTGCAGAAGAAGAAAAAACAACCCTGTCTACGTCGGTGAACCAGGCGTCGGTAAGACTGCGATTGCAGAAGGTCTTGCGCTTCGAATTCACAATGGAGAAGTCCCTGCACAGTTAAAGAATGTCGAAGTTTATTCGTTAGACATGGGAGCTCTCATCGCAGGAACGCGTTTTAGAGGGCAATTCGAACAGAGACTTAAGTCAGTGATCAAGGCTTTGCAGAAGAAACCTGGGGTAATTCTTTTCATTGACGAAATTCACACAATCGTAAGAGCCGGAGCTGTCGAAGGCGGAACAATGGATGCATCAAACATCCTCAAACCAGCTCTGCAAACAGGCGAATTGCGCTGTATCGGTTCGACAACTTATGCTGAATATAAAGCCTCTTTCGAAAGAGACAAAGCGCTAGCTAGACGCTTTCAAAAGATTGAGGTATCAGAGCCAAGTGTTGAAGATACGTTGAAAATTCTCAAGGGTCTTCAGAAGTATTATGAAGAGCACCACAAAGTTAAATACACAGATGAAGCCTTAAACGCGGCTGCGGTCTTGTCTTCAAAATACATTTACGATAGATTTTTGCCTGATAAGGCCATCGATACAATTGATGAGGCTGGCGCGCTGGTAAAACTCCTTTCTGAGGAAGAGCGCCCCGAAAAAATTGTTGACGTAACAGATATTGAACAAGTAATCGCTGGAACCGCAAAAATTCCAACTGAGACAGTTTCTGCAAGCGATAAAGAGAGATTGCACCAACTTGAGTCAGAATTAAAATCGGTAATTTTTGGGCAGGACCACGCAATTGAGCAAGTAACTCGAGCAATAAAATTGCAACGAGCCGGTTTAGGGAACGCAACTAAGCCAATAGGTTCGTTCTTGTTTTCAGGTCCAACAGGTGTCGGTAAAACCGAGCTGGCGAAACAAATGGCAAGAATTCTGGGTATCCAATTTCTGCGTTTCGACATGAGCGAATACATGGAGAAACATACGGTTTCGCGACTTATCGGCGCACCTCCCGGTTATGTCGGATTTGACCAGGGTGGACTGCTCACTGATGCAATCATAAAGTCACCGCACGCGGTGCTTGTGCTGGACGAAATTGAAAAAGCCCATCCAGACCTTTTTAGTATATTGTTGCAGGTTATGGATAACGCAACACTTACGGACAACAATGGCAAAAGAGCTGACTTCCGCAATGTCATTTTGTGCATGACCACGAACGCCGGCGCACGCGACCTTGTGTCTGAAGACATCGGATTCAAGGCTTCCTTTACCAGCAAAGATGCTGAGAAGGATCTGGCAGCTGGCAAAGCGATGCTCACCAAATCTGGTGCAATTTCAGCCTTCGGCGCAGGAAAATCGAAGAGTGCCATCGAAAGCACTTTTTCTCCAGAATTTAGAAATCGCCTCGATGCACTTATACCTTTCAATCAACTTAGCATCGAAAATATCAAACATGTTGTGGAGAAATTCCTGAAAGAATTGGACCTGCAATTGGTGGAGAAAAACGTCAAATTTGCCATCACAGATGAAGCTAAGGTCTTCCTAGCTGAAAAGGGTTATGATCGCCTTTACGGGGCTCGCCCGATGTCCAGATTGATTCAAAAATCTGTCAAAGAACCATTGTCGGAAGAGTTGCTGTTTGGCAAACTTGAGAACGGAGGTTATGCTCGAATAGAGTTGCGTAATGGCGAGATTTTCATCAATTGCTCCGATCATCCGATTGGCAACGAGTCTTCCACAGAGCGAAAACGACCGGGTCGGGCTCCAAAAAAGAATGACGGCGAGACAGAACTCATTGAGCCAGCTGCGGATTCAGTTACTGCAGAAGAATTGAATCAATAGTACTTCGCGTTTTTCTCCAAGCGCTATCGCAGAACTTCAAATCTTCACAACAATCTTTCCGTTTTGCTGATTCGATTCCATATATCTGTGCGACTCAGCGATTTGTTCAATCGAATCAAACACCTTATCAACCTTCGGTTTGAGCTGACCGCTTTTGAGTGCTTCATGAATGTATCGGACAGCGCGTCGTTGATATTCGGGATTCTGATTCATCTGAAATAGCGTATAGCCTTTGACAGTCAGATATTTATCAAGACTGAGCATCAATGGGAATGGTGTGACATCGAGACTCAATGCTCCATACTCGAATATCGTCGCACCGTACGCAGCTGCCTTTGCCAACTGGGTCAGCATTGGTCCAGCAACAGCGTCAAACAAAATCGAAGCTCCTTTTCCATTTGTGATGTCCATCACTTTGCCAACAAGGTCTTCTTCATTCGTGACAATCACGTGATGGGCGCCTGCATCCAACAATAATTGTTTCTTTTCAGGTCCTCTGGTAGTGGCAATTGCTGTGGCTCCGAACGCTCTGCAAAGTTCAATTGCTGCATAACCAACGCTGCTGCTAGCTGCCGTGATTACAACGTAATCAGTAGAACTCATCTTTGCCAACTCGCACAGGGCACCGTATGCGGTGAGATACTGCATCCAAATCGAGCAAGCTTCAGCAACACTCAAATTCTCCGGATAATGCGCAACAGCGTACTCAGGCACCACGCATGAATCGCCATACACGCCGTATTTACTCATCTTGAACGCAGGAATAGTGCTTACTTTGTCGCCAACCTTACAGCCTTCGACTTTTGAACCAACAGCTTCTACTGTTCCAGCAGCTTCATAACCAATTCGCGACGGCAAAGAAGGTTTTTCCAGATACAACCCCTGTCGAAACAAGACTTCGGCTCTGTTTAGTCCAACGGCTTCGACCTTTATGCGCACTTCATTTTCTGCAAGAGCCGCCGGCTCCTCTTCCATGATTTTCAAAACGTCAGCGCCACCAGTCTTTTCGAATCTAACAATCCTCGCCATGGATCCTCCCAAACGAACTGCAGCATTAAAGTCTAACAGAGCTCAAGAAAAAGTGCTTTTGCTGCACAGAATGAATGAGAGCGAATTTCAAGGGAACCTGCGAAAGACCGAGCAATCCCCATCCCCGGAGGCAAGTCCACAAGAAAGCTCGCTAAGCACCAAAATTGTAGGAAGCGCTACATAAAACTGACCAAGCCCGCCGCGGACTCACCGGAATGATAAGAAGCAAATGCTTTCTCGACTTCCCGGAACAAAAGAAGCCCCTAAGAAGCAAATGCTTCTCGACTTCCCGGAACAAAAGAAGCCCCTAAGAAGCAAATGCTTCCCGACTCCCGGAACAAAAGAATCCCATAAGAAGCAAATGCTTTCTCGACTTCCCGTAAGAAAAGAAGCCCATAAGAAGCAAATGCTTCCCGGAACAAAAGAAAGGGCAGCCGAAGCTGCCCCGAAAGGTTTAGTCAGATTTTCCGATCTACTTGATGACGGTTGATACTTCCGGTGTCACAAACGCCATCTCGTTTGCCGCAGCCTTGCTTGGAGACATATCGACTTGAGGTGGAGTGGCATCCAGTTCTGGGCTGAAATCGACCAGTGGCTTGACTTCCTCAGCCGCAGCAACTTCAGCTTTGGCAGCCGCAATTGCATTTCCACCGTAAGAAACAGCCTGTTGAGCTGCTTCAAGGGCAGAGCCGAGAATTTCTACCGGAGTTGTTCCGTGTTCTGGGTAGCATGAAATTCCTATCGAAACGGTCATTGCTGCATGGCTGCTGACGCGCTTGAAATGAGTGCTTGAAATGGTGCTCTTGAGGCGTTCGGCTTCGATCACCGCATCACCAAGAGTGGTTTCGGGACAGATAACTAAAACAGAAGGATCATCGAATCTACCGATGATATCTACTTCTCGAATACTCTTTCGCATTACCTTGCAAAAATCAGCGAATAGCATTTCTTTAGCTAGCGGTGTCAGTCCATCTTCATTGGCGTAACCATCGAGTTCAACAATGAAAAGACAGAAACTATGTTTGTAACGTCCTGAGCGACGAATTTCTTGAGCGAGTTTGCCCAAGGTTGTGCGAGTATTCAGGAGCCCACTTGCTTCGTCGTAAAATGCGAGTCTTTCGATTTCCGTGATTTCTTCATTCTCGCTAGTTTTAGGACGCAATTTTGAATCCATTGACGGCGTTTCGAAATCTGCCGCTTGCTTCTTATTAAAGATTAGAGACTTTGGCTGCGGCTTTTGGAAAGAGCCTGTATTGCGGAACTCTCTCAATCTCTTGTCGAACACAGATTCTCTTCCACTAATTCCTGTAAGTGGAGTTTTTGCATCGTTTCTGCGGTCAGCCATCACATACCTCGCGGGATTTTTGACGATATCTTCAAAGCTTCACACGCTTCGAGAAAGTCATATTGACATTTATGAGAATAAGTTTGCCACCCTTACGAGCTTAAGGCTAATTAAACGAGCCTAAACTTAGCGTAGTCTTCCCATGACTTGACTCCAAACCCTTATCTAACAACCTTTTCCGGACGCATCCAAGTTAGAGTTGAAGAACATTTCTGGGTACAAATTTTCCAGATTTGGATACCAGGAAGGCATCATTGCCTATTGACACGTCTGAATTGTCAGCAAACCAACGATTCTCATTCCACGCTCCATCGCACCAGTCGGACATATCCGAAATCAATGCGTTGGATGCGCTACATATAGATGCTAACCGAATCGCCTGCAAACCGCCACAGTTTCAGCAAGTTACCAACTTTTATTACAGGCAACTTCGACCCACGATGAGGCAGCTTCGATCCACGATGTGGCAACTTCGATCCGCGATGGGGCAGCTTCGATCCGCGATGTGGCAGCTTCGATCCGCAATGTGAGAGCTTCGACCCACAATGTGGCAGCTTCGACCTAAGAGGGGGCAGCTTCGATCCGCGATGGGGCAGCTTCGACCCACAATGTGGCAGCTTCGACCTACGAGGGGGACTGCTTCGATCCGCGTGAGGGCTGCTTCGATCCGCGTGAGGGCTGCTTCAATCCGCGTGAGGGCTGCTTCGACCCACGATTCGGCTGCTTCGATCCGCGTGAGGGCTGCTTCGACCCACGATTCGGCAGCTTCGATCCAGGATGGGCAAAATTGACCTAACGAGGGGAAAATTCGACCAAACATGGAGTGGCTTCTGAGTTCTAGCCTGTACACAGCCACTATGGCTGAGCAAAAGCCGCCATTCTTGGGTTCATATATTGCTGGAAGCGTTCACGCCCAGGCTTCATTTGATTCAATGCCGCATATGTTTTGAGCAAGTGATTGCGCAATTTCAGCCCCTGTGCGGATTTTGTGTTCAAGAGTTGCTTCAAAGGTTGTATGGCGCTTATGGCTGAAGGAACGGAAAACTCCGCGCGGAACACTCTCAGTCCGCCAGCCAGCTCGGCATCACTTACCTTACGATAGCCAATCGATTCCACTGGGTTGACCACATCGAACGATTTGGCACCATTGTTGGAGATGCTTAAGTGCTGCCCTGGCTCCAGCTTTATCGCGCCACCAGCAACTCGGACGACAATTGAATCGCGATGCGAATCGTCTAGATTGAAAACACTGAGACAGGAACTCGAAACATACATCATTGCGAGGGAATCTGGCTCAATCTCGACATTTCCAAATGGGGTAGAGACTATAGTGGCGCATCGAGACGCGAACACAGCACTTCCCTCGTTCATCGTTATTTGCTTTCTGGGAGCCTGGTTAATTACCTGCGGATCTGGAGAAACTGACGCAGTTCGAGCGAATCCTGCAGTTTGAACGAATCTTGCAGCTTGAGCGAATCCTGCAGCTTGAGCGGATCTTCCGGTTTGAGCGAATCCTCCGGTTTGAGCGAATCCTCCGGTCTCAGCAGGACTTCCGGTTTCAGTCACGCCGCCCTGAAGCACTCTTGGCTCAGAAGAGTTCGATTGCAACGCAGACCTACTTGAGATAGAGAAGCTGTCAAAACTATCCGCCTGGCTTGCAGTAGCAATTGCTTTTCCAAACGCCGCAATCGACGCAATGTTCTGGTTTAAGGAGTAAGAAGAAATGCGGTTAGCATCCACTACCAGGAAAGGTGGAACAGATGGTCTGAGGCTCGAATTACTAGAGAATTCAGAACCGGAAGAACTTGCAGCATTTACAGCGCTTACGCTTCCAACACTAGGAGACAAACTCAAAGTTCTGGCTCCGGTCGCAATTATCGGCAAGGAAACGAGAGCCGCGACTGGTGGGTCTGCTGTGATCTGCGTATTACCTGCAAGCGTTATGGGTGCAATCGACCCCGCACTGAATTGAATCGCGGTATCACCTATGATGGCAAGCTTGTTCACATTTGAACCAGGAGTTAATATCTTGCTGGAGTTAGTTCCCCAATAGACTTTGTTGACTGCGGGGTTCGTGGCTTGGGACAAATCTACCGTCACATTAGAAGGTTGCGTCCCAGCGACTTTGGCAGGTAGAGTAGCGCCGACAACAACAATAATCTGCCCACCAGTGCCACCTTTAACTCCTCCAGCGTTCGTGACCAGTTGAGCGCCGTCACCGATAGTGATACCAGCTCCAGTTGCATTTGCCTTTTCTTGCAACGTGATTTTTGCAGTCGGACCAGATGAACTAGAACTGAACTTAGCACCAGCGCCTATCGTCATGAGTCCAGCGATCTGTGTGACGGTTATGGGTCCATTCAAAGCGCTAACGTTCTTCGATGCAGCAAAATCAGTGCTCGAGGCGCTTGTGATAATGACCTGACTACCTGTTATGTTTCCACCGAACGAGGCACCACCGACAGTAGTCTTGATGTTGACGGCATTCAAGGCACTTATGTCACCAGTAAAAGTAGTCTTGCTTGATCCTACATAGGTAATGCTACCAGTAGAGGAACTGAGTGCTGAATTCACACTGATACCACCAGTGAACGAATCTGAGAGATTGATCAAGGCACTATTGCTTGTCTGCACGTTGAGGATTGGACTGTTCGTTTTGACAGCAGCCGTACTAGTACCAATACTTCCAGTACTCGTTATGAATCGAACCCCAGTTCCACTGTTGTTAGCTGACAGCACACCAGCACCGGAAATAGATCCAGAGCTGGTGATTAAGTCTATGCTTTCAGTTTTGCTGTTTCCGACGGTGCTCTTCCACGATATTGCACCGGCACCAGAACTGGTATCAATTATTACAGCCTTTGCGTTCGAGAGAGCAGGAGTAATCGCTACTGCAGTAGTGGAACGCAAGCTGAAAGTAGAGCTAGGATTTGCAGCCGTTATCGTAAGCGTGCCGGCATTTAAACCGAGATTATCAATGTTCATAACTCCCGGAGTGCTGAGTGCCAGGCTGCTGGCTTTGACTCGGACGGCGTCAGCCTTCAGTGTGCCGGTGCCGATGCCGGCAGATCCGGTTCCCGTAGTCAACTTAACAGTGGCGCCTTGTATGAAATCAGTGCCAGATACGTTGGCATCGGTGACGGTGCCTGTTCCGCTAGCCGTGAGTGACACGACGCCATTGCTGAGATTTGCCGAGACGATACTGCCTGCAACGCTTATTCCACTATTGGCTGCAGTGTTTTTCACGGTAAAGTTGCCACCGGCAGATGATGCACTTAAGGTCAGTAAACCTGGGCGCGAATTCGTGACAGATACAGCAGCGCTGCCACCAGTGTTAACCGACAGGTTCGAAGTGTTGACATTAGCGGTGATTGAGCCGCTATTACTTCTCAACGATACGGTGCTGCCTGTTATGAGATTAGCTCCCGGCAAAATGGTACCGGTACCACCAGCGGTGAGGGTAATTGAATCGGTCGAACTGCTTCCGAGAGCCTTGCCAATGGTGATGGTGCCAGCACTAGCTCCAGATGTGTCGAATATGAGAGTCCTAACAGCAGTGAGTGCCTGAGTGGAACTGATAATTCCGCCACCCTTGTTGTACACTGAGATGCTTCCGTCGGAAGCTCCAGAACCAAACACGGTCAGCGTTCCTTTTATACCGTTGGTATTGGAAGCCGCAGTAGAGCCAATATTAAATGCTGTTGGGCTGTTAGATCTGAGAGTTATACTGCCCCCCTGACCATCTGTGCCAACTCCATTAGCATTCAAGCTGCCAATGATCTGCAAGTTGCCTGCTGCTGAAGATCCGGCTAAGAAGTTAAACGTGGCTCCGCGTCCTTTATTTACACCAGAACCAGTCGCACCAGAATTGAACATACCGCTGGTATTGATGGTGAGGTTCCCACTGCTGCTGATGCCGATTGTGCCAGCGTTGACGCCGCTGGCATTCACCTGCAAGTCTGCAGAACTTAGATTGAAAGTCGACGTTGAATAATTATTGTAAGAGAACAAGCCACCATCACCAGTGCCCGTTCCACTAACATCAACGTTAAGGTTTTGACTTGCAAGATTGGAAGCGCTCAAGAAGAGAGTTCCACCATTGCCACTTGCGTCTCTAAGCGGAGTAATAAGCGCCGGACTTTGAGGCAAACCTGAAAGGGTACCAGTTTTGGCATCAAGTGTGATGCCATGGGCAGCGGGGAATCCCCCTGTCAAAACTATGCTACTTCCGACGCCATCAGTGGTAAAGCTGACGAATCCAGTGGTATTGCTGACAGCACCAACATTGAGAGTGCCTGAATCAGCTTTTACCGAGAGAATGCTTCCAGCTCCGGTAAGGTTTATTGCAGCATTTTGTGCAAACGCGGTTCCATTGACCGCACCCTGCACTAAATTCAAGATAATGGTATTCGACTGAGTCAACGGAGAGTTGACACTTATCCCTCCAGTTGAATTCTTGGAACCGATAGTTATTTGACCGACAAGACTTGAAATAGCGGAATTTGATATTGCCAGTGCGGGTCCCGTTTTTGTGCCAATGACGATTGGCAGGGTACTCGTATACGGTTGCAGAACAACCTTTTGTCCAGCAATAGAAATACTGCCAGTCAAGTTGATATCGTCAGCAGTGATATTCACATCACCTGAGACATTGCTCAGCACATTTCCATTGTTAGAAAACGTGCCGGAACTCAGGATGAGGCTGACAGGGGTTAAACCTGTATTTGTGAGGGCTCCAGCGAGCGTAACATTTCCTGCATTTTGCAAAGTTAATCCGCGTGAGCTAACTGAATTGAGTATGAGATTTCCATTGTTGTTGATGGTGACAGCTCCGGCGGTTGACACAGTAAATTTTCCAATCTGTGTACTTGGCAGATTCACAGTAGAAAACGCCTGTACAGTGAGAGCTCCAGCACTAATAGTTCCGGATGAACTCACCGTTTGCCCAGTCAAACTTACGCTGTTAGTTCCAGCTTGAATATCAGATACATTGACAGCACCGCCAACACCTGTACCGACAAAGGAGCCACTGAGTTGTCCTGCAGTAATGATGCCACCACCGAAGATCGTATTAGCCGCTTGTACAATGACTGAGCCAGCGCCCCCAGGTCCTCTGGTGTCGATAGCACCCACCGAAATCGTAGTTCCTAGCAAACGTACATTGCCTCCTGAGCCCTGGGTTCCACCAGAACTCAAAGAGCCTAGAGAGATCGCGCCAGTCCCAGAGACAGTACCATTTCCAGCAACTGCAAAAATGTTTCCAGCCCCAAAGCTGTCTGCCTGAATGTTCACCAAGCCAAGGCTTATAGAGCCACCAGTGCTAATACCACTCACCAATCGTGTTTTTGAATCAGGACCTTCTTGCCCCGATGTAGCAGGCAAGAAATCAAAACCAGCAATCAGATTAATGTCTGCCCCTGTCCCCGACAGGCGAATGGTCAAAGGTCCAGCAGAGACTATATCGGACGAAGAAATTATCGTTAGCGGACCGCTAAAATTCAAATCAAAAGATCCGAGATTGACAGGTCCTGCACTGTTCGCTATCGTGCCACCACCAGTAGAGACGACGGTAATTTTCGAGTTAGGGTTGCCACCATTTGGATGAATTACAAACTGAGCCGGATTGCCACTCAGTTTGCTGGTATTCAATTGAACAGAACTGAAATCATTGCTGAACAAATAGTTCACGCCAGGGTTAATCGTGATTGATCCCGCATTAAATGCAACGGATCCGCCTGGACTTAAACCATCACCAACAACGAATTCCTGGTTACCGGGTCCAAGAATCATTGCTGGAGTGGGTCGCGTACCTGAGACAGTAGCTGTATTATTGATTAGCGTTGAAGTCGGCGCCACAAATTTTCCAGTACCATTTCCAGTCAATTTTAAATCCTGGCCTGCAGCGGAAGCAATGGTTATGTCTCCGTTCGTAGACTGAACAGTTCCAGAGTTGCTTAGCGACATGTTGGAATTAGCTGCAACTGTTCCATCAAGGGTTTGTCCATTGAAGTTGATTTGCGGAGCTGTTACGGTCGCCAACAATCCGATGCTTACGCGATCGGAATTAAAAGTTATTGGACCGTTGCTCGCACTAACAGCAGAGAAAGCACCGATATTGACAGCACCAGCATTAAACGTTAAAGAATCGACAGAGTTCATAGAACCGCCATTGAAATTAACGGCTCCAACGGAAGTTGCCGAAAACGTTGCGGATTTTCCGGACTGAACCGTTGTCGCATTAATTGCGAGGTTGCCACCACCGTTAGCCGTCACCGTGATTGCACCAGTTGCACTTAAATCGCCCAGCGATACTGCATTTAATCCGAAGCCTGACTGCCCGATTATAGTGATGTCAGATTTTTGCGAAGCTGCCATCCCGCTAATCGATACGCTACCTATTGCTGTAACATTGAGGGCACCCGCTGCAATGATGTCAGCGCTACTGCTGATGGCACCATTGCCGGTGCTGATGCTAATGTCACCAGTCCCCAGGACGTTAGTCACCACGCCAGTAATATTTACGGCTTTTCCTGAAATTGAATTCCCTATGGTAACAGCACCACCGCTCTGGATGCCGGCGGAACTAATGGTACCGCTTTTCGAATCGAGTGTTACGGTGCCATTACTTATGATTGGGCCAACATTAATGGCACCACTATTTATTGAGTCGGCCGTGGAAACAACAACAGGTCCTGTCCCATTTATTGAAGAATTTGCAGCTGCTATGCCTCCAGTTCCAGTTGTGATAATCACACCTGCAAGTCCATTGCTGCTTACATTTCCCAGTAGTGTGACACCCTTGCCACTGATGCTTCTTACAGAAAGGTTGCCGTCCGCATCGATAGCGCCGGCGGTTACGGAATCAGATTGGGAGACGATTTGCACATCTGACTTAGCTCCAGTCGTGCTGACAGAACCTATGGCAACGGAGCCACTGTTGAAACTGTCGGACGCGAGAATAGACACAGGACCAGTTGCAACAATGTTTGATTTGCTTCCAGCGATGCCGCCGCTGCCAGTAAATACATTTACGCCGCTAAGCCCAGCACTGATATCACCATTCAAAGTGATTCCCTTCCCGTTGGTGATGTTTCCAACCGAAACATTGCCAACAGCGTTCAGGCTACCTGCACTAACAGTTCCGCTTGAAGAATCAATTTGTATGGATGAATTAGTGCCTGACGCGGAAATGCTGCCGATTTTTATCGCGCCGCTGTTGAGGTTGGCAGATGCAAGAACCGAGACCGAAGCCGTTGCAGAAATATTTGCATTGCTGCCATCTACGCCACCGCTACTTGTAGAAATCTGGATTCCGTTGGAACCAGTGCTGTATATGTCGCCATTTATGAATACGCCTTTCGCGCCTTTAAGATTACCCAAACTAACATCACCTGAGCTCGTAATGCTTCCGCTAGTCACAGTGCCAGACGACGAGTCTATTTGTACCGCCGCGTTATTAGTGATTGCCCCTACAGTGACGGCTCCACTATTGGTGTTCGACAATGCAGCAACAACAACCTGCCCAGCAGAACTAATGTCAGCACCAACTACTATACCGCCCGTGAATGTATTAATTACGACCCCATTGAGTCCCTGACTTGTAATGGATCCGTTTACGGTAATTCCCTTTGCACCGCCTGTATTGCCAATAGAGATATCCCCAGCTGCGAAAATGGAGCCGCTCTTTATCGTTCCTGATGAAGCACTGAGCTGGACGCTTGCCCCAGAACTTATCGAACCCAAGCTGAGATTGCCACTATTGTTGAAGTCCGTACTTATTATTGAAACAGGACCTGTAGCATTAATGTTAGCGCTGGGTCCGCTGATGCCACCCGTAGCAGTGCCTATGCTGACGCCAGCTGCGCCACCACTGGTGATATCGCCAGAAAGAGTCACTCCCGTGCCGCTGAAAGAATTACCGATATTAACATCACCACCAGCGGTGATGCCGCCCACGTTCACAGTACCCTTGTTTATGCCTATGAAGACGCCTGCATCAGCGTTAATTTTGACACCAGCGGTTGAAATGGCTCCGGAGTCCGCAAGAATGGTGACACCGTTTGTCCCCTGGGAATTCACATCACCAATAAGCGAAACTGAGCTGCTGTTGTTTGAGCCTATGGACACATCCCCTGCGGTGACAACCCCGCCTGAGCCTACAGAACCACCCTGAGCATTTATTAAGACAGCAGCCGCAGAGACAGCAGCTGATGCATCTATTTTCCCAACACTAACCGAGCCACTTGTGTTTTTCTCAGTTGCAACAACCTGCACGGGACCGGCAGCAGTGATAGTTCGCCCCGAAGCGTTAATGCCGCCAGAACCAGTGGTGATACTAACTCCCGTGGCTGAACCGCTGACGATATCTCCTAATATATTGATTCCCTTACTTCCGGTGCTTCCAATAGTTACACTGCCAGCACTCAAAACTCCTGCAGTTTGAATTGACCCGCTTGCTGCAAAAACCTGAACATTTCCACTGCCACTTTGAATATTGTTCAAGTTGCCTACACTGATGGAACCGCTACTTGACTTATCCAGCGCAAATAGACTAATGGACCCCGCTGCGTTTATATCCTGACCTGATGCAGAAACGCCTCCGGTTGCCGTTGTGATTGAAACTCCCAGAGAGCCACCGCTGATAATCGTCCCAGTTAAAATTACTCCTGCAGTGCCAGAATTTCCAATAGAGACATTGCCGGAACTATTCACGCCGCCAGAGCTCACGGACCCACTCGCCGAACTGATGCTAACATCAAACGCGCCGCCACTGCTTACAATTTTTCCAATCGCTAGATTCCCACTGATGGTTTTATCCAGCGCTTGAACTGATACTGGACCGGAGGCTTGAATGCTTGCATTTCCAGCTGAAATACCGCCAGTTCCAGTAACAATCTGCACTCCATTGATGCCACCACTTTGTATATTTCCATTCAATGTGAGACCAGCAGAACTAGAACTTCCAATGCTGACCTGTCCTTTCGCGGTGATGGAGCCAACAGTCATAGTATCTGTCTGCGAAGTTAGCGAAACACCAGCTGCCCCCTGGCTGACTATAGAACCGAAGCTCACAGGACCACTTGCAGTGCTATTAAGTGCAAAAAGCGACACATTTCCTTTTGCATTTATGTTTGCATTAGCGCCCGAAATTCCTCCACTGCCAGTTAGAATTTGAACGCCACTATTGCCGAGCGATTGAATATTTCCAGTTAATGTTATTCCTGCTGTTGAATTTCCACCAATCGTAATGTTGCCACTTGCGTAGAGAGCTGCGGCCTTAACTGTTCCCGACGCAGAATTTAAGAATATGTCTCCATTGAGAGCGCTGACGTTAGCAACACTTACTGCACCGCTAGTGGTGGTACTTAATGCTAAAACGGAAACGCCACCGCTCGAATTTATACTGGCGCCGGAGCCGTCTATGCCACCAGTGCCAGTCGTGACAGACACTCCCTGGAGGCTGCTTGAGTTGATATCCCCAGTTAGTGTGACCCCGGTGCTGCTAGTCGCACCGACAGTGACCTGTCCATTGCTGTTAATTGCTCCAACAGTTTGTGAACCAGAACTCGAAGCAACTAAGACGTCGCCAGAACCAGAAATATTATTCAAAGCACCGATGTTGATAGCACCGCTGCTGTTGGTATCGGAAGCAATGATCTCGACCGGTCCTGTTGCTGTAACGCTGTGACCTTTGCCGGCGATGCCTCCAGTACTCGTGTAGATTGTGACTCCAAATCCCGAATCGCCAGCTAAAATATCACCATTCAATACAACGCCTCGTCCCGTTTTAATATTGCCAAGCCTCACAGAGCTAGCGCTTACAACGTTTCCAACTGTGACCTTTCCCGAACTTGCATCAATCTGAACTGTCGCGGATTTACCGGGTGCATTGAAGATGTCACCAATGGCGACATCACCACTGGAGCTGGTACTCACGGCTAGGATTGTGACGGCACCATCAGTGGTGATGCTGCGACCTGCACCAGCTATACCGCCAGTTGCAGTGCCAACCGTCACCACGCCACCAGTACCAGCCTTGGTGTTCACAATGTCACCGTTGAGCACAACTCCCGTGCTAGCAGTAAAAGCATTCCCGATTAACACGGCACCACCAGCACTGTTGATGGCACCGACTGTAGTCTTACCCGTTGATGAAACAACATTTACTGGGGCGAAACTAGTGCTTGTAGAGTTGTTGATTGTCCCAATGCTGACATCACCTGAGTCAGAGCTAACTATTACGGAGCCTGCAGTAGTGACGGAACTAGAGGAAGCATCAATTCCTCCAGAGCCCGAGACGACGCTAATGTCACCAGTTAGTGAGGTCAAATTTCCGGTGAGAGTCACACCCTTTGAAGCAATCGTTCCGACCGAAATAGCACCGGTACTATTTATGGATTTTGCAGAAACAGTGTCGCCGAACGAAAGAATTTGGACTGTTGAAGGGCTGTTAGACAAACCTATGTTCTGTACACTGATGGGTCCATTAGACTGTACTTTGACACTACCTGTCGAGTTGATATCACCGCCAACACTGATGGAACCACCAGACAGAGAACTGGCTGTTATGGTACCGGCTGTGATGGCGCCATTCTTAACAACTACAGGGCCGAATGCGGGAGCGGAAGCACTTATAACAACACTTCCGCTTCCAGTTCCGAACGCATTAATGGGTCCTATGTTTTGAATTGCAGAACTTCCGGCGGCAGCATTAGCAATGATAGTCACATTGCCATTATTGTTGGAGCCACTGCCACTAACATTGATCCCACCAGATTGAAGATCAATACGACCGGCTGTTGGATTAGTACCCTGAAGCGCAAGTAAGGTGACGTTGCCACCGTTGCCCGCGCTTGAAGTGTTTATTCCATTCTTGAGCATGCCACTGAAAATAATGCTACCACCGCCGGTTGTTGTATTGGGCGTGGTAACGAAAAGAATAGTCGTCGTTGTGTCATTGACTAAATTGGCGCTTATCCCAGAAACACCAGCGGCTAAGAGCAGCGAGCCACCGTTAGTGGAATTCAGCCCAAATGGCAAACCGGAATTTGTATCTGTGATGTTGCCACCAGCAATTATCGCGAGGTCAGGGTTTGCGGAAGAAGTGGTGAAAGTTCCATCAATGACAATATTGCCATTGGCATTTGAATATGTTGGGTCACCGCTCAAGATTTGATCGCCCAAAATAAGCTCGCCATTTGCAACGCCAAGATGAGCAGCAGAGCCCTTTATGTTGACTCTTCCATCAATCATGTCAGTGAACATGTTTATGTTTTTGCCAAAGACATTTATTCCATCATTTGCTCGCAATTGCCCGTCTAAAACTCGAACATTTGCAGCCTCAACGGCTGCACCATCGGCCCTAATATTTAGAGCTCCGCCCTCTAAAAGACCAGTGAGCGGATTACGTGTGCCTATAGCCTGCAAGACACCGCCAGCATTTGAAATATTCAGATCGACAGCCGGGTCCGGAGAATCAATATTCAATGAGTTCAACGCACTAATTAAACCAGAGTTGATGATTGTTCCAGTTCCACTTGTGAGATTTATATTTTGTGCAACTAGCGACGCAAGGGACGAGCCAGCAGAGACATTGCTGATAGTGCCGGATACAGTTGCCGAGAGAGTTCCCGCTACGTCAATGCGTCCTTGATTAACAAGGTTGCCGCCCACACTCAGTGTTAGATTTTGCGAGGAATAAAGCCCAGCCAGATTGGAGTTTGCCGGAAGATTTGTGGAAAGCAGCCCGCCTGCACCGAGATGCAAATCGCTGTTGAAATTCAGAGCAGCTGTCATTCCTGGATGAGACTGCAAAGCGTAAACAGACCCCGAAATATCTGCTGCATTTGCAACATTGAGAGGGCTTGATGCTGTGAAATTGATGGCGTTGACAGTGACTCCTTTTGGTACCACCAGCGAAGTAAGATTTGCAGCCCATGAAGAGTTCAAGGTTGCAGAACCAGCCATCGCAGCGCCTGAAGAATTGAGCTGAAGATTCTGCGTACCGTGCGTTGCCGTTTGCCAGAGTGCGGCATTCATAGCTGGAGTTAAAGCCTGACCCGCAATTATGTTTAGTGGCACGCCACCAGAAATGACACCATTTGATACAGTGCCACCAATTTGTATTGTTCCCGATTTTGTTGCATGGACGATGGGCACTGTTGCTGCGAGATTGAAATCTTTGAGCGCAGACGACCCGGAACTCGCTGCAGCGTTATTTTGCGTTGGCTGCATCGTCCCAGGGCGAACGCCTTGAGCTTCCGCACCCAGCGAGAATAGCTGTCCCGTGGCGATAGCCAACACTGTTGCCCAGACGGGAGTCGCTCTGTGCAGAGTTCCTTCATTTAACATGTTCACTTTCGCTCGCCTCGAAGATATTGCCCGTTACGCGGACGCAATGGTAACCGAATTGTTAGTGTATATCGCGTTAGCCGGATTGGTCTTGAATTAGCAGGAATAAGTTAACGAACAAAAGGCAGGCAGGAATGCGAAGCAGCCCCTTGAGAACACCTTGTCAACACACCCGTCGGTCGAGCCTTTTGCAAACCGCCGAGGGTTTGTGAGCGTTAGTCTTCAAACACCATGGGGTTTTCCCTGGTAAAGCTCTATCCATTCTGCCAAATCTCAAACATCCATCTTATGTTTGAAAGTATCGAGCGACAGAATTACAATGCATAAATCCATATATAGGGAATAACTGCTTTGTGGGGCTGGAGGATTAGCTGTGTTCAGGAAACGAGACCTTGGAAGCGTTAATTTGACGGGCGCTCCTCCATTGGGAAAAGAGCCGCCGTTAGTGGGAATGGCATTTTCCCGTTTTCTCGCATACGCAGGAGTGATTCTTCCTACCCTGGCGCTGCTCTTCGAAACGCAATTTCACCTCTGTGCAAAGTACTTTTTTGATCCATTCCCAAGCAATTCTCATACCCTGATATTCTGTCTTGTCCCCATAGCAGGCTTACTCTCATGGCTTGTTCTAGGGCAAAATGTTCGCTCGCAATACGGGCTCGCGCTTTTCACCAATGGCATGGCAGTTGGAATCGCGATTTTATATACGTTGATGTTTTTGCCGATTATGCCAGCGTCTGCGGCCGCCATAGTCTACTTAGGCTTTGGCTTGTTAGGACTGTCACCATTTTTCTCGTTGATAGCGCTCTGGGCGTCCGGTCAAAAATTAGAAAAGCTGCATAAGAGCATGGGCAGCTATTTTGAACCTCCGCAAGTGGTTCATGCAGGACACCTTGTGATACTAGCTACGGTGCTTGCGGTTGAACTGCCATCTACTGTTACACGAGTGGCAATGGGTATGGCTTGCCAGCCCGATTCGCAAGAACAGGGACTGAGCCTGCTTCGTGCTTTCGGCAATCAGGAAGTAATGCTGAGAGCCTGTTATGAACGTTCAGGACGCGCAACTGACGTGCTTGGCTCTCTATATGAAGTTTCCCATCCAGCCGATGTCGAACTCATGCGAGCTATATTCTACAAGGCAACAGGAAGGACATTTAACTCATTTCCTATTCCAGAGTCGGCTCGCTCTACCATGAACCACATGGGCACCCTGAAATATGATGGCATGGATCAAGGCGCAGACGATGAATTTGACCTTGACCCAGATGTCGCAGGAGAAGTCGTTAGTGGCGTATCGCGCGGACTTTCTGTTAGCAGGTCAAAGATGCTAGCGAATGTTGACTCAGACGCAGGAGTCGCACAGATCAATTGGTTCTTGGACTTCAAAAATGTTTCCAAGTTTGACCGCGAAGTTCGCACAAGAATTAAGTTGCCTCACGGAGCTGCTGTTAATCAAGCAAGCCTCATAGTTAATGGCAAAGAGTTCGAGTGCGACGTAACATTGAAAGAAGAAGCACGGCAAATATACCAGGCTGCAGTCGCCGCGAAACAGAATCCACTGCTGGTAAGCCAGTGCGGCAAGGATACAGTGCTGGTGCAATGTTATCCGGTTCCACCAGGCGAAGCTTTACAGCTTCACCTCGGAGTGGTATCACCAGTAGAACTACGCAAAGACATGAAGGGAGCTATGGCTCTGCCTCAATTTGAAGAGCGAAACTTCCAGATCAACGTACCATATTCTCTAAAAGTCGAGGCAAATCACGAGATAACAGCCCAGCTAGGACAGTTAAAGAATGAAAAACAAAAAGACAAGTTCATTCTCTCAGGCGATCTAGAGCCTGCTGCTCTTGCCACCGGAAATGGTATCATCACTTTCGACCGTGATAAGAAGCAGGAGTTCTGGACGACTGACATTTTTGCCACTGGAGAATACGCTCGAAGATTGCAAATTGCCAAAGAGAAGGCGATGGCATCCAATAATTCAATCTCTGATGGTGTTCCTGGAGTGTCCGCTGGATCTTCTCCGGGTTATGAAGGAAGCGGAGGCGTGGCGGTGGCCCCATCGGGAGGAGAAACTAACCCACCGGCGGTTGGAGAAGATTCTCCACCATGCTACGGAGAGGCATCCCCACCGTCGGTAGGCATAGATTCGCCAACATCAGTCGGAGAAGCATCCCCACCTTCCATCGGAGAAGCAGCCGCACCGTCGGGGAGCGGCACAGCAGCAGGTGTTGGGACGACGAGGGTCATCTCAGACGGACCAACAAGCGGCGTAGTCATTCAAGTCGATCCTGAAGAGGTCGTCAGCTCGCCAGCAGCCGTCCCAACAATCGCAGTGGCTCCAGCCATCGCGCCAGCGATAGCTCCGGCACCAGGTGTAAAGTCCGCGACTCCGAGCCACAGCGGCAGGGAGCCAAGAATTTTCGAAAAGATTGTCGACGCGCCTTCCAGCAAGCCCAGTTCGCTAATGATTCTGGTGGATCTCTCCAATACTATGGCAGATCATCTTAAAGGAATCGTTTCGTCCTTAAAGAACTTACCTTCGGACTTGTACGTCCAGGTAGTGTGCGTTGAAGACGGCGGTCCATCAAGTTTAAACTCAAGCTGGATCAAAGCAGGCTCAGCTGAATTCCAAAATGTTCTTCAAAAGCTTTCAGAAAAGAAATGCATCGGCGGTCAAACGGATTCTGCCTTGAACACAATGTTGAGTGCATGTGAACCTGGTGCCGGCGTCTTGTGGCTTCATGGACCGCAGCCATTTGGTATGCAGATTTTGGATCTCGATTCACAGTCTGTTGCAAGATACAATCGCGCAACCAATCGCGTAGATGTTCGCACAAAGAAACTGTTTGACATGCAAGTAGCAAGCGGACCTAACGCTTTCCTCGATGGTGTCACAAGCGCGTCACTTATTACCGTTCCTCGTTTTTCCTCGGTTGAAAACGATCTCAACCTACTTTTTGAGAACTGGAAAAAACCAGGCTCAACAAAAGAGTTCCAATTTAGCACTAGAGGGAACTCGGCAAATGAGACAGCCGTGTCTTTCCTCGGTGGAACTGTTTCTAGTCACATCGACAACAGTGCAATTTCCAGACAGACCAACACAGAGCTGAATGCACGTCAAACCAATAAACCGCAGCTAAATGCAAGTCAAACTCAGATGTATCAACTTGCTCAATTGTACGCTGTATCGCAGATCAACAATTACTTGCAGAATCACAATGAAGCAGCAGCTCTAAATCTTGCTGCGAAATACCATCTTGTTACTGCGGTATCAAGTGCAGTGCTTACAGATACAGTAAGTGAGCTCGACCGGCTTTCTTGTCCAGCCTCGGAACCAAGCAATGATCTAATCCACCAGTTCTTCAATCTATCCAGCCAGATTCAAAACGACAGGGCATTTGCAGCGGCAAGAAATGCGGCTTCCACCCTGGGCGTACTCACGAATGGTTCAGGTCTCGGTTTAACAGGATGTTCATCGTTATCCGGATCAATGAGCGACAACAATATTGACGCGAAGGGTGAGCCAAAGAGTTTCGACACGATTGTAAATCAGCTAAACAGACTGAATTCAGTAACATCACAACCAGAGCCAAGCTATGTTCGTGAAGAAAAAGTTGCTCGTCGTGCAGCAGTCAATAGCATCGCGCTACCTGAGAGTTCTTCAAGTTTTTCCGCAAAAGGGCAGGTTTCAAGCCTCAAAGCTGATGCGCCGATGCCTGCAGCGGGTCCAACTGCAATAAACGAGCAATCCGACAAGCTTTCATTTGGTTCGCGGCATGCTCTGCGCCAGATCAGCGCGCGACGGAAGGCAATGAGTGATGAATCTAGACTTTCAAAACAAAAGACTGCATCGCTAGACGCATTAGACGGTGCGACTAACGGCACAATAAGCCCGTTTGATTCCTTCAATAAGAAGGAAGTCGCGATGAAAGACATGGCGCCAGTTGTAACCGATAGCAGAATGCCTGTCTCGGAAGAGATGGACATGACTAGCAATCGCATTGTAGCTGCGGGAGGCGGAGCGGCAGGAGCCGGTGGAGCCAGTTCAGTTGGCGGCGATGCATTCAGCACAGGCGTATCTGACGCAGGTCAATCTGCACCAGGTTGCGCGATAGCACCAGTTGAAGCGGGCAAATTTCGCGGATTTAGCTCAGCGGTTAATTTGCCCCAAAGAAACTCTGAAATGCCATCAACCCCGTGTGTTGAATTCAAATCAGGCAAGGAATTCAATCCAATTGGATCCATGCAAGCAGTAGCTCCGGATTCAGCTACAGACCCCACGGTAATAAGCGGAGTAAATACCGCTGGCACAGTTCTAACCGAAAGCAACGAGATCGTCGGCTTGTTCTGGACCTATCTGACAAAATACTGGTTTGCTTTTGCAGGGATGTTCATCTTCATTTACAGCCTGACAAAAATGACGATGGAAAAGTTGGGAATCAAAGACAAATAACGGTGGCTCAGCTCAGTGCTAAGCTGATTGCACTGTTGGGACTTCAGTTGCATTCTAGAATTGCGGTTGAACTTGTTGCTGAGGGGTCAGCTCCTGCTTCAAGAAATTACCGAGGGATCCGCGCATTAGTCCTCCAACCCCACCTTGCTGCTGCTGTTGAACAGGGTAGCCATTGTTTTGTCCACCGGTAAAATTCTGTAGCAAGCCGCCGATGCCACCGCTTGTAGTGCCACCCATCATTCCATTCTGCTGGGTCATTCCTTGGTTTTGGACTCCATTGGGAAGTGAAGCGTACATCTGTCCATTGCCGTCAACAAGAATGTAGTAACCCTGTCCTGTACTCATGTTACTCATCATGTACTGACCCGGAGGAAGATTTGTCTGCCCAGCAGGCTGACCGGCTGTTCCGGCCCCATTCATCCCTGGCATGCCACCGCCAGAGGCGCCATTCAAAAGCTCTTGACCAAGCTTCTTCAGCATTTGTGCTTCGCAATTAGGAGCCGCCAGCAAACAAGAGACTAAAAGGAACAATGCAAAACGCTTCATCCTAACTCCTCCGGCAAAAGTGCTGCCGTGAATGCGATGCCAAGTACAGAATGGGTCAATTGTATCATGAGGCAGAACCCGAAAGGCTAGATGCAACAGTTCACTACGAGGAATTGACAGCGTCCGAAACGCAGACCATAAGCGACCCGTGCTGAGAAACGTGAACCGATAGCGCTTCGCATTTTTCATTCTTCGCTCGGATTAGCAGGAAGATTTTTCTCAAACGCGAACCGATAGCGCTTCGCATTTTCCAAGAAATCGCTTGTTCTCAGCAACCCGAACCGTAAATTATGGGCGATAATAAGAGAAACTCGAGGTTTCTATGACTGCTAACAGTTCCTCATTCGTAAGCGAGTACTTCGCACAGATTGATTCTGTCGATCCCGTCTTCCTAAAACTGAAGCATCTTCTTCTTTCCGGTAGGCGAACTGAAGCTATAAAGCTAATCTGCTCCAACGACACGCGCTTTCAGGAACCTGACGCACAGTCTCTAATTGAACTTATCCTCGGGACGATCAGCGAAACCAACGTCGAACTCAAGCAGAATTCCGACTAACTATTCGATCGGCATATCAAGCCCATTATCGAGAAACTCTTCTACTTCCGCTCGATTTCCGGACTTCGGCGTCTTAATTATGTAAGCGAAGCCAAATTTTCTTTCATCCGCAACCGTAGATTTTCCCTTGTAGATTTTCACCACGCCCTGGACATCCACTGCGATGTTTCCAGCAGCGTCACGACTGTTTCGAATACTCATTGGAGAAATATCAACCTCCATTCGTCGATTGGAACCAGCGACTTTGAGAAGATTTTCGTTCTTCAAAAGATTTGCATCATACCAGGGCAACTCCTCAAACGAGTGCTTCGCTCTAGGAGTTTTCAGGTCTTGCGCTAAAAGTGTCTTATAAGAACGTTCGCAATCGCCAGCTTTATACTTGATTGAAAGCAAATCATTGGTGAGCTGGGTACTAGCTTCAACAATGGAATCCTGTTGCGCGGCATCAAGCTTCAACGTGTTGGAACGACTCCTTCTCAAGGAATCTGCCCGCTTGCGATACTCTTCCGATTCTGAGTTTCTTCCAGCGTCAGCCAGCATAATTGCGGCTGATTCAAGCTCTCGAGCAGTCTCTCTAACGCCGAAATCGAATAGTACAGTATTCTTATGTTTCTCTGCCAAGCCTTTGATGCCATTCTCCAAAACCTCACAGACCTTCTTCTGCAAGATAATTGCATCATCTTTCTTCCCTAGCTTTTCCTCAATTGACTGAAGTTTGTGCAATCGATCGATTGCTTCGATCGGATCGAAAATTCTCACTTCTATCTTCGCCAGATCGATTGGTCCATCGGGTAGCATCAAAACCTTCTTGAATAGCTTCTCAGAACCAGCGTAATCGCCGTTTTTTCTCTTGAGCTCTGCCAATGCGTCAAGAGTTTTTTCTCTTTCAACAGAAGCATCAAAGTTGTTCCTGGATCTTTGCGCAAGATCCCAATCCATGCAAATCTTGGAAGATTGCTCAAGCGCTGAGAGCGCTTCGTCTGGCTTGCCTTGCGCTAGATCTCCTTTTGCCAAAAGATTCAGAAGCACCACATCAAAATAATCATCTCGGTTTGAAGAAAGTTTGGCAGCTGATAAGGCCTTGTGCACACACCAGAGCATCTCGTGAATCTGAGCATTGTCCTCAAACGCTTGCGCATAGTCTTTGTAAACCTTACAGCGAGCATAATTCCCCAGCACCATAGCTTCAAGAGCAGCAAGCGAGCTCACTCCATTCAACGCCTCAAAGATTTTTCCTCGCGCGTTCGTTTTTGCGATGGTATTTTCCATGGATTGCACAGTTATCAGAAAGCAGAGGATGGGAATCGTAAGCAATGCTATTCCGCAACGCTGTGCTAATGCTCCAATGCTAGTTTTTCGAAGCTCCTTTTTCAGTTCAAGAATTAAGTCATTGTTTTCACCGGTCGTTTTTCCCTTGGAAAAGGAAGTTTCGGAGTCACGCCGAGACTCGCCCTCTGACCCACTCCGAGACTCGCCCAGCGAATCACGCGTAGACTCGGATTTTGTATCAAACGTATCGGATTTATCAGGCACTCCGGAAGGTCCTGCAGTGCCGGATGAATTCAACGCATCAGCAACTTCGGACTCGGATTTAGTCAATAAGATATTTCGATAATCATCAAAACACGGATGCAGCAGCGGATATTTGAAAAACGATTTTCGATAGTTAGTCAGAGCATCAGCAAACAAGTTTTCTGCATCGTCCAGGCGTTTTTCACCGTAATAGAGGCTGGCTAACATCGCTTGCTTTTCTGAATAGTATGCGTTTTTCGTTCCAAACAGCTTACGGTGGATGAGCAGCGAAAGTTCGAGAATTCGAATGGCGATTTTCTCTTCTCGGACAGATGCCACGGTGCGAGCCCACAAATCGAGTAGATTGAGCCCCAGTGGCAGAATAAAGCAAAGAGCCACAACGAAAAAACAAACAGCCAAGATTGGCTGTTTGTATGACGTGTATAAGACCTGCGCTATGCGCAAATAAAAGCCAGACAAAAGCGTGTGCAAAATAAGCACACTGCTCTCTCTCCAGAATAATCTCCAGTTGAAATTGGCCATTACTTTTCCGATCACTGTTAAGTAAATTCCCGGAACGAGCAATAGCGAATCGATTCATGATGCCTAAAGGCATCTACATTTTTTCGTACCAAACCGGACCGTCGTTAGCAGCAACTGCTGCCTCAGCCTTTTTCAAGGTCTCAGTAACTGACCCTTTCAGAATTCCATCCAACATTTTCATGTAGGTATGCGAAATTTTCTGCCTTTCCTGGTCAGTCCAATCGAATTTACGGAACTGCTCAAGAATTTTTAGCAGTTCTGTGCCGCTTCTAGTCTTCTGAATTTTGACAACCCAATCGTCAACGGTCGCTTTTTCAACCATCTATGCAATACCAAACCAAAAAGTATGCCCAACCCCTATTTTTAGGATAGCTGGGGTTGGGCAAACTGACAAGATGTGTCTATTGGACGTGTCGGCTTATTTGCCGCCGCCGCCATCATACTCAGAGTCAAGTGAGAATGATTGATGAGTGAACGGATTGTTGAATCCGTGGTTAAAACCGTTTTTCACTCCATAGTATGGTCCAGTAACTCCGCCCCAAGCAATTGCTGCTGGGAGAGTAACAACGCTAACAAGAGCGCAGCATGGTCCACAATCTTTTCCACCGACTTTATCAGCCAGGGCTGGTGTCCATGCAGTGTAAGCCTTCAAGCTCTGGCGCACTGCTGCAATAGGAGTACCACCGACGGTACCACAACCTACGCCAGCAACTCTGACAGGCCATTCTGCGACACCAACACTCTTTTCTAAACCATCATTATCAGCCGCAAATGCTGGAGCTACTGCTCCCATTAGTGCCACCATCGCTAGTGTTGTGGCGAACATTGATCTCTTCACAACCGTCCTCCTAAATCCAGGATCCTTGCCTATTTTTGCCACAGAATCCAATCGTCAAAACATTAGTAATCGCTACCATCGTACTGCAAAGTTGCTGATTTGTGCCTGCAAATTTTTCTCAAATGTGCAGAATCTGCGCTTTGCAATATAAAAGCAACGATATTTAGTCTATACTGACTTCCCGCAAAAACGCTACAACCCGGTTCTCCGCCCAGAAATGATCAAACGAAGAATCAGTTTCGGCCTGGCTTTGCAAAAATCCACCATGTCCTCCAAATTTCGTAATAAGAAGTTCAATAAACGGCGAAAGATTTTGAACTTCTGAAAAGCAGTCTATAGGCACAAGAGGATCATCTTCTGCACTGATTATCAAAGTCGGAATTTTGATGTGTTTGAGATACGCATAGGAGCTAGCCTCGCGGTAGTATCGGTCAGCATTTCCATAGCCACCATGAGGAGCAGTGAATACATCATCAAATTGTCGGATCGTGAGAACATCCTTCAATGCGGAGGGATCATAGATGTCGGGATGTTGTTTTGACTTCTCCACAATTTTTCTTTTCAACGTTCTCAAGAACCAGTCCTGGTAGATTCTGTTTTCAGGTCTTTCTATTGCTCGAACTGCGTTGGCAAGATCAATCGCTGGCGAAACGGCACAAGCACCCTTTATATTGAACTTCAATGAGGCATCGTGCCTCGCACATGCATTCAAAATGAGATTTCCTCCGAGCGAATAACCTGCAAGTGCAAAATTTTCTATTCGATCTTCTTTGTGAAGGCTCTTCATTACGGCACGGAGGTCGTGCCACATCCCGGCGTTATATAGTGTTGTGGAGTACTGCATAGTGCCACCACAATTACGCATATTCAAGCGAACTACGCTGAATCCCTCTTGAAATGCCTTGTAACCGATTCCCAAAACATGACTTGATTCAGACGATCCCTCGAGTCCGTGTAAAACAATCAGAGTGGGTTTATCAGAATCTTTCTGAAAGTGGCAATAGCCAAGAACTTCCGCATCATTGTTCACACGAAACAGGCGCGGTGTACCGGACTTCTTAAAGTTAGCCAGATTCTTGCGAGGCAAAAATCCCGGAATTATGGTCATCAGGTGACTATTGCGCAAAATCGGATGCGGCTCAAATGACCGCCCCTGCCAACTTTTGCGATTGCTATTGTTAACTGCTTGAGATGCACCGTCATCCATCTCGTCACCATCTCTTGAGAATCTGCTTAAATGATAGGATGATATTTGAAGTATACCCGTGACTCTAGCTCAGCAAAAGGTAGCAAGAATGAATCTCGGCGAAGGCGAACCGGCATTTTTCGTATTATTCGGAGCGTTTGCGCTCCTGGTGTTGCTGGCTATCGGGGCAAATTTAGGGTGGTTTGGACCTACTTTATAGTGCCAACAATCCCCTGTTGGCATTTTTTCAGCTTTCTAAAATTTCGCGAACAGCTATCGCTTCGCGTTTCAGCCCAAGACTTGAGGCTACGGTGTTTTTCTTCCCGCTCATCCATTTTCGCCAACAGCTATCGCTTCGCGTTTCAGCCCAAGACTTGAGGCTACGGTGTTTTTCTTCCCGCTCATCCATTTTCGCCAACAGCTATCGCTTCGCGTTTCAGCTCAAGACTTGAGGATACGGTGTTTTTCTTCCCGCTCATCCATTTTCGCCAACAGCTATCGCTTCGCGTTTCAGCTCAAGACTTGAGGATACGGTGTTTTTCTTCCCGCTCATCCATTTTCGCCAACAGCTATCGCTTCGCTCCTTGGATCACTAAATTGCCACGCACAGAACATAAGATCTGTCTAAGGAAGCAGGAGGGTACTCTTCATGCCAGGCGAGTCAGACAAGGACAATATTCAGCCCAGAGAATCAAACGAAAACACAGAAAGGTCCCAATTTCAGGAGAACCTAAATTCAGCAGCCGATCTTACTAATTCAAGTTCAAACACAGCAGTCAGAGAGATGGAAAAGTCCTCAAGACAGAGTTCACAGGACCTGCTGAACTCTTGGAACAACTTTTCTCTGACAGATTCATCAAAAGACAACGATTCCAAGGCAGGCTCAGAAAAGAATACGGAATTGAAGAAAGACAAAGAAGCCGAACAAAACACAGATAATCAGCGAAACTTCTCCAGCCAAATGCATCATGCCCAACTTGGAAATTCCCACACTGAGCTCTCAAAGAATACAAACGGCGCAGACAAATCCCAGAAAGACAGGAAAAACGACATTCAACCCTCAAAGGAAATTGAGAACCCTCTGAGCTCGGGCAACTCGACCTCAGAAGGAAAAGCTGGAGGCAAGCCGCAGTCTGCTGCTAACGAAATCGAACGGGCACTAGCCGCCAGCGGTAACTCGACCTCAGAAGGAAAAGCTGGAGGCAAGCCGCAGTCTGCTGCTAATGAAATTGAACGAGCACTAGCCGCCAGCGGTAACTCGAGCCAACAGGGAAAGGAAGGCGGCAAGCCTCAGCCTGCTGCTAATAAAATCGGACCAGCCATCAGTTAATTAGGAAGTAAGCCCTGTCACACTAGACTGTCACACGAGAGAACACCGGAGAAAAGCGGTAAATTTCAGCAAAATTCTCTTACTTTGCGAGCGCTGCATCCCCTTACCAAACCCTTAAGCGATTGAATCAGGGTCTCTGGTATCAGGATCTTGGCATCAGTCAATCCAGCCTTGGTCTGACAGCTTTTCGTAAGGGAACGTTCTCGCCCCCGCCTTCCAATACTTGTCTCGAACAGAACAGCTTGAACTGTTCAGAGATTCCAAAAGCAATCCAGAAAACGGAACCGTCAATGTAAAGCCACTCCAATCTCGGAACCGCTTCACTTCTACCAATCGACCCTTTTGGACTGCTACCGTCCCTGGTCGTGGGTGTTTATGTAAAAGGTTTGTTTTTTCCAGAGCTTCTGGAAAATCGGCAAACAGAACTCAGGCATCATCACTGAAATAATCGCTACAACGAGCGCCAGGCAAAGCACTAGGGATATTACTAAAGCCATAAAAGTTTGTTGGGGGTTGGACTCACAAGAGATGTCACAGGCAACATTATTGCCGAAAACGTTTAAGGGAGGGTTAAGAAGCTCTTTAACCAAGAGGGAAATTGATTCACTTTTTGATCACTTATTCGTTAAGTGGCTCATCACTGATTTCCTCTAAATCAAGTGCCTGCACGGCTGCCAGGTTCCCCTCATCAAAGCTCCATATCAACTTACTTAGCGGTATTGGGGCCCTACTTGCCAACTGTTGTGCTAAAACACCAAGCTCCACAAGAGCCTGCTCATCAGTTTCTACACTAATAATGAGTTGATCCTGGGCCGGCATAATTGCAATCAATCCATGCCTGGCACGGAAAGTTTCTTCAAGCGATGCCATCACTTGAGGAATGCAGCTCAAAGCAGCGCTGCACGGTCGAATACGCTCATCACCGAATCCAACCAAATATGATTTTGAGCGCAAATTTTCGAAGGGCAACGGGGTACAAGTGATGCCACCAGCCTCAGTTGCAAGAGCCAGGTTGTGGAGTGATAACTGTGCCAATAATTTCTGGTCAGGGATGCAGGGAAGTGTGTCCCCTTTGCAAAGAGGAGTATATATGCCCTCCTCATAGTAATTGAATTGCATGACAATGTGCTCAGTCGGAGCCTTTAATACATCCTCGTACGATATTGGTCCCTTAGAGTTCAGAGTAAGCTCTGATTCAGTTGGAGGAAAAACCATAAAGTTACGAAGAGTAGGAAGACAGTGTTGGTACAGGTCCTTGGACAGAATCCTGGGAGTCTCGGCCGTCCACTTGAGGTCCTGAAAGTAAGGAGCCATTATTTCGTCAAACCGCTGGGGCTCAGCCTGATATTGATTGTATGCATCCTTTAGCGAAAGATTCAGTACAGGCTCGTCTTCTCCATAGTGAAGTTCGAGGTTTAATGGCTCTTTGCACTGCGCATCAAGGTTCAGGCTCTGTATTTGATCTATGAAACGCTGTGTAAACTCGTTTTCGCTTAGTGTATCTGGCATTTTCTGCTCCAAACAGGCTCACACATAATACACATCGGAACAACTAGCTGCACAGGAAGCCCAAAAAAAGATAAGATAAAACACTTGGTCGACGCGTGCGCTCGTAGCTCAGTGGATAGAGCATCCGCCTTCTAAGCGGAGGGTCGTTGGTTCGAATCCAACCGGGCGTGTATTATATAATGACGCGAAGCTGGGTCATTAGCTCAACGGTAGAGCAGTTGCCTCTTAAGCAATTGGTTGATGGTTCGAATCCATCATGACCCAAATTTTCTAAATCAATGCAATCTCCTACAAAAGCGAGTTCGCGTTTGTGAGATTTCGAGTTCTCAAGGGAAGCCGTTTCGGACTTTCCACTACTGGTGTTGGATACGCGAAAATTCCGAGCGCTATCGGTTCGCGTTTTTCTTCAAGCGCTATCGGTTCGCGTTTTTCTCCGAGCGCCATCGGCTCGCGTTTTTCTTCAAGCGCCTTACATGAAAGTTGTCGGAGGGGGTAACAATTAAATAGCTTCAAGAAAATCTCGGTAGAGCCCCCTCCACTTTCGAGCCAAGCCCCGTCGGCTGCAGAGCAAAAGCATCGAAGCCAAAACAGTATCAAAAGCCGACTCATCTCAAAAGCACTTTTCGCCGTACTCATGACTCTTTAGTTCCGACAAACTTCGTCTATTCAGCAAGAAACTCTAACACCGCGTTTTGCATTGGTATCAACAACCCATCACAGCTCTGTGAATTACAGCAGAAAGTCTTCATTTGAACCAAACCCAGGCACCATATTCAGTATCACAATCAAAGCAATAAGTATTACACCGTTCAAAAAAGCTGTCCGACAATTCTCAGTGCCAATTCATTTTCATCCGCTTAATCAGCACCAATTCACTCTCATCAAATGCCCGAAGTTATACCATGCGAAAAGGGTACAATCGTATAATCAGCGCATCGTCGGAGGAATTCCGTTTGAATATTCCTGAGAAGAGCAAAACCGTAGCGGCCTTGCTCACAGCAATACTGTCCAGCACTCTCAGCACCGTGGTTTTAGCATACGACAACTGGTATCCAACATCAATCACACCGCCTGCTGGTCACCAATATCCCTGCGCTCTGGTAGCTTTGCCGGTTTCTCTCGATGGAATCCCAGCGGGGGATAGAGAGTTCATAAATCATGCATATAGCATGATTCTAAAATGTCTCCAGGCTAAGATGCTAATGATAGATGCCTTGTACAAAAACAATGAAAATTACTCAAGCGCATTCAATCAATATTTGAAAGAGACCACAGCTGCAAAACAGAAAATTGCAGCAGAAAAGGCACCGAGCGGGTTGGATGAGTTCAAGAATGATGTTATAAAAGCAATTGATCTGCAAATTTCGTTTTTCAGGACGGGCACTCAACTAAGAGAGCAACACAAGGACATGCAAACAGTCTTAGCTGTTCCAGAAGGAAGGGCAGCTTCATCCAGTCTCTTTGCGGCATGGAACAAGATGAGCTCTCGTTACCCAAGCTGGTCACCTTCAGTAAAAGATTCGATCTATCATCACCTGTGCGCCCTAGATTTATTTTGAACCTGGATCTATTTGAACCTGGAATCACTTCAGAGCTAAATTACAAAACTACTACCCGCAGATACGCAAGCGTCTAAACTTATACGAAACAACAAAAAAGCACAAACACATTTGCGATTGCGGAAAAGCACGGATTCATCGACGAAAGCACAGCCATTGAAGAGATCAAAGAGACAGACAAATCTGACCACCGAAATCTTAACCAAGAAGGAGCCTCTTTTCATATCTACAGTAAATTTCTTGCAGTCAATAATGGGACGACTACACCTCCTGCAAACGAAATGGCTTGTCGTTGCATGTTCTCTATTTTTTGCATGTCAGCTTAGTTCGTTGGCGAGCCCATCCGCCCCATGGCCGCCCCAACTTAATCAGCGATATCCGAACCTCGAACTAACTAACACCGATGGGCGAAAGATACAGCTATCGCAGTACGCTGGAAAAATAATTTTGCTGGAACCGATAGGTATGTCTTGCCCTGCATGCCAGGCATTCGTCGGAGCAGCACAAAAAGGTGCCTTTCACGGCGGCAGCGCGCAGGCAGGGCTTCCGTCTATCGATACAAGCTTGCAACAATATGGAATTAGCAGCACGGACACTCGTCTACTAAGGATCCATCTTTTGCTTTACAGCCCCGAAATGACTGCACCGAATCTTCAACAAGCGAAAGAATGGTCGAAACACTTTAACTTTGGAAATCGCGCAAACGAGATTGTACTTTTTGCAGACCAGAGCTACATCGGCAACGCAGCTTACAATTTAATTCCTGGCTTTCAACTGATAGATAAATCATTTGTTCTGCGTTGCGATGCCACCGGACATCGTCCTCCCAATGACCTTTACAGAGATCTCTTACCCCTGTTGAAAAATCTGCTGCAATGACCCCCCCGTTAAAGAACAGCTCCTGGCTGATTGATTCAGACACCGTTGGAGAAGAACGCCAGACCCGCAGTTCATTTTCTTCGAGCGCTGAAAGTTCACGTGGCCCGGCGAGCAATGAGAGCTTTGATGATGCAAGCTCACAGAGCTTCCTTTACGATAATTGTACTGGAACTCATACATTATCGACGCAGTCAGAGTATTTTACTCCGTGTAGACGCGTTTGTAGGTGTCGAAAATTGTTTGGCAGAAGCGTAAACCTCAAAAGGCGCGAAGTGAATCGCGAAGAGCACTTTTGCAATCGCGAATGTAGAAATTCCGTAGGCTGAAAATTTTGCCTACACAGGAGTAGAATCGAATTGCGAAATGAGAAGCTGCACTACTTCCTCATGCTCCCGTTCTTTTATCGGTGTCCATTCCTTTCCAATGCTTTCATTGATGCCGAGCAAATCCAGAAACGCATCGGTAATTCGACACATGTGCGTTCTAAGGCGATCAATGTCTAAGACTAGATAGCGTCCTGTCATGTCGTTTGAGACGCTGTGGTTGACCAAGCGCTTGAGAGCATACGGCGGAACATCCAACTTTTCTCCCATGGTGAGGAAAGTGCGGCGAAGATCATGGAAAGTAAAATGCACACCACTTTTTGCACGTACTCTTCGAACGATTCCTACGCCCTCGCTGAGATGTTTGTTTTTCAATCGCGTAGATTGGAAAATCCATTGAGAACCATTGCTAAAAATGTGGCGCTTTCGCAGAAGTGACAAAAGGAAGTCGCTGAGCGGAAGTCGATGCTCTCGATCACTCTTCGTCAATTCACGTGGGACTGTTAAAATTTTGTTTTCAAAATCTACATAACTCCACTTTAGTTTTCTCGTTTCGCCGAATCGTAAACCGGTCAGTAGTAGAAATAAGATGAAATCGCGTGCCACTTCATTTTTGAGCGTGGCTACTGCTCTATACCAATCTTTCAGTTTATGATCTGGAATGATGCCTTGCCTGGGATGAATTTTGTGCCAGGACCTGTTGCGGGAAAGCCTCGTCACTGGATTCGTTTTAATCAACGGCTCATCTTCGCTACCGTATCGGTCCGAAGCAAAATTGATGAGCGCGCTTAACTTTTTTAACGCATTATTTGCACGACCGTGACTTGAAGTTTTCAGCCTGTTTGGTTTTTCCGTCAGTTCGCCATGACGCAGTTCAACCATGTCTTTTGTTATAGAAGTGATCGGCACGTCGAGCCAATCGATAAAGTGCCGGTTGATTGCATAATGATAATTTCTTTTGGTGCTTTCTCTTATCGGTTTCATTTCGAGAAATTTGTGCAGCACCTCCCTCAGCGTGATATCGCGGAGCGTGTTTATGCGTTTGCCTGTTTTTGGATCGTTGCCTCTAGCTATATCACCGAGCATGATCAAAGCCTGCTTCTTCGCTGTATCCAAAGTCAACTCGCTACACTTACCAATTGTAATTCGCCTGTTAGATCCACCAACGCGTTTCTCAAGAACAAATGACATTGAAGATCGCGTTACCCGAATTGCAAATCCAGGGAGATCGTCGTCACGGTAGAATCGTTGTCCCGTTACTGGTGAATTGATTTCTGCTTCGATAAATTCCTTTGTCAACTTTGGCATTATGGTGCCCTCCAAGGCGCTGAAGATTAGCCGCCCCTGAAACGGCGCGGTTGCTGGGAAGGTTGGGCAACTTTAGTGTGACCCTCTCTAATGTTTAAACGAGAAAAACACACCAAGAGTTCATTGAAATGAGCTGATTTATTTTTCAGGTTCTACAAACAACGATGACTGGTCGAAATCGAGCACTGAGACAGCGCCAGGCTGCAAACCATGGTGATTAGCAGCGCGAGCCCTTTCGCCTGTCTTGAATACTATTACCGGATCGAAACGAAAAAAGTAAAAAGGATGTCGTTCAGCTATATTAAGTGCTCTTCAGCTTCTACAAATTTCCTACAAAGAGACCGACTCAAGTTGAAGCTTTTCCGCTCTCACTCCTGAATTCTCGAGGTGTGAGAGCACAACAGAATCGATATAGTCCTACAGTCGGTCCTACATAAGTTTGCAAAAGCTCGCTGAACCAGAATTGTGTGAGTTCCAGTACAAACTTAACAGGAATAACCGATCCAAACGGAAATGAAACCACATTCCAATTTGATTTTGAAAGACGACCAACGAAACAAACAACGCCTTCCCCTTTTAGCTTCGTTACAAATTGGCTCTTCGACAAAAATGGCTGGCCAATATCCTTGCAAAAGGAAACCGAAGATCCTTTAAATCCTCTCCAGATTTGGAATTGGGAATATTTGCCTAACGGATCTCTCTGTAAAACAACCGATCCCTTAAACAACTTAACTCGGTTTGAATACAACTCAAACAACTGGCTTATTCAGCAAACTGATGCAGAAGGACGAAAGTGGCAGTACATTTATGACGAATTGGGTCGAATCAGCGTTCTAGTGGATCCTCTTTTGCAGGACTCTGAAACCCGGACTTACACAGAAAACGGTCATCTTGCAACTATCAGCGACGCAAATGATAATCAGATACAGCATGAGTATGATCGATTCGATAGGCTTAACAAGCGCATTTATCCTGACCTGACCTTTGAGCAAAACTCATTGTACGACGATAATGGAAACGTCCTTTCAATGATTACGAGAGCTGGGGATGAAATTGCTAGCACTTTTGATGTGCTCAATCGTTCACGAACTAGGCAACCAGAAACTTTAGCCTTGCAAACGATGACATATGATCTGGCTGGACGGCTGATGAATATCAATACTCCAGCAAATCCAGAAGACCCTACTACAGGCGACTATGGTTTCGGATACGACACCGCTGGTCGCCTCGTTTCGCAAAGTATGCCGGATTCCAAAACCGTGAGTTACGAATTAGATAAAAATGGTAATCGGACGAAGCTGACTTATCCGGATGGATATTGTGCTCAATATTTGTTCGATGAACTGAACCGAATGACCGATATTAGGCTTAATGGTAGCAGTTCTTCAGCAATTCATTTTGATTATGATGCGCTTTCCCGAAGAGTTCTCATTACATATGAGAATGGTTGCACTTGCACTTATTCATGGAATCTAAGCAATGATTTAGAACAGCAGCAGCATGTATTCGAAGATGACTCCGTAGGCTTCCTATTGACCTATAACAAGGTCCATCAGCCCATATCAACGAGCGCCAGCAACAAAAAGTACAATTGGACTCCAGCTAGTTCAAACACCAAAATTTACTCGATTGCAAATAATCTAAATCAATATCCGAAGATTGGAAATACATTGCTTACCTACAATACCAACGGTTGCCTAACAGATGGACCATTCTTAGCGACTTTCGACACACTAAATCGTTTGACGCAGTTGGTTACAGATGATGTTTCGAACGATTACATTTATGATCCAAAAAATAGACAAGCTCGTAAAACAAGCAATGCATCACAGACCAATTTTCTGTACGACGGAGCACAGCTTATTGAACAATACGATCAGGATGGCGTTCTGGTTAACAGATTCGTCCCAGGTCCTTTGGCAGATGAAACTCTTATTTCAATAAAGGATACGACAAAATCATATCTCCATCTGGACAGGCTAAGCTCTGTCATTGCTCGGACAGATGGGGCTGGCTTAGTTTTGAATAGATACAAATATGGTGTTTTTGGTGAAACAACTAGCTTGCCTGGTGCAACGTTCGGTTACACTGGGCAGCGATATGACCCAGAAGTTAGTCTGTATAACTACAAGGCACGCATATATTCACCTGCTCTTGGGAGGTTTCTACAGCCTGATCCGACAAACACGGTCAGCGGAGACTTAAACCTTTACACTTACGTCAAAAATGATCCTGTAGCGTTTTCAGACCCAACTGGATTGCAGCAAAGTTCAAATACTAACTATTCGACAATACAAGCAATCGGAAGTCCGGCTTTTGGCGTACAACAGCTCCGGCACGCCGGAACTGTTGTGCAAGTTGATGGGACCTACTATACGATAAACGGATTCTTTGCTCTGGATTTCAGGACAATAGGTCGCGTGAGCGTCGATATCAGAACATCGAGTTCGCGTCCCGACATTCCTATGGTACACCCAAGTTCCATTCCTCTTTTTAATTGGACGGCTGGATATACCCAAGGCGCAATCTCGATACCACATGATCAAGCCGCTCAAATTGTTAACGATGCATATAAAATGCAAGCCTTACTGAGAGATAATCCAAAATTTTATAATCCTTGGCCTGGAGTTCTCGGTCCAGGAGATCATGCAACAAGCAATCAAGTTCTTTTCAATTTAACTCGAGGAGTAGATCTTTGGCCAGGAGGACTGGCGCCAGGTTACAATCTCCCACCATTTGGGCTTCCGACAAAAAAACGGACTAACGGAACGATTTGGAACGAACTTCGGAATTATTGTAAGTAAGAAAGTTTTTCAAATAAAGATGGCAAAAAAGGCCATTGAAAGTAGAGTGCTGACGACAAAAGCTCCAAGAATCAAACAGATCGGATACTTACTCAAAAAGGTGTTTGGATGTTTGCGTTTCAAATAACCCAATAGAATGAAGACAAACATAAAAGGTATTATTCCGAAGGAAGGGATGTTCGATACAACATGGCTCAAAGCTAATTCATCATCTGTTGGACGCGGCCAACAAACTGAGCTGATGAACCAGGCGAGCGCGAAAAAAACTGGTGGGACAAAACCCGAGGCGATAAACCAACCATATTTTTCCAATACTTTGCGAAAACCTGACTGAGCCATGAGCGATCTCCAACAGTCTATGTAAGTGATTTTAGCAGCTCCTAAAAAGAGAAATGAACAGAAAGATAGCCGAAAAGGACCATTTACGGCTATCTTTGCTTTTGTACCATCTGAATTTATGCGGATTTGAAATATGCCAAAACGATCTGCCCAAACACCATTTTCGGCTAAGTTGAAAAAGCAAATCAAAAAATCAGAAAATCTACCGCCGACTAAACAAAAAAATCTTGATCGAAGAGCTCAAAATATTTGACTCAACCTGTACATTCTATAAGCTGCAAAATAGAAGAAATTCCCCCGAAAAGATCGGTTAAACTTAGTGAATGCAGCAATTAGAAATTGACAGGTCGCTTGATTGGGCGCACCCGCTGGTGCGTGACTGGTTTATTGCGAAATTCGGCAGTCCTACCGAACCGCAAATCGTTGGCTGGCCGGAAATCCTCAAAGGAAACGCCACCCTCATTTCCGCCCCGACAGGGTCAGGAAAAACCTTAACCGCCTTCCTTGCCTGCATCGACGCACTAGTCAGAAAAGCATGCGCAGGAACGCTGGAAGACAAGACCGAAGTGGTCTACGTTTCGCCACTCAAAGCCTTGAGCAACGACATCCAGAAGAATCTTGAAGGTCCGCTCGATGAAATTTCGATGCTAGCAGACGCACGTGACATAAAGATGCAAAAGATCCGCATCGCCGTGCGAACAGGCGACACGCTGGAAATAGATCGCCGAAAAATGTTGAAGCAACCACCTCACATTTTAGTGACAACGCCCGAGTCACTCTACATCCTGCTCACCTCTGATAAAAGCAGGGCGAATCTCAAAAACGTTCGAACACTTATCGTGGACGAAATCCACGCCGTAGCGGATGATAAACGCGGCACTCATCTTGCGCTTTCAATAGAACGCCTCGACAGACTCTCGGAAATTAGACCTATTCGCATTGGACTTAGTGCAACACAAAAACCAATTGAAATCGTCGCTCGATTTCTCGTTGGAAACGACCGCCAAATGCCAGTGATAGTAGATGTTGGGCATAAGAGAAAAATCGACTTTGAAGTTGAAGTACCCGGGCAGCCACTAGGCGCGGTATCAACAAATGAACAATGGGACGAAATATATGACCGCCTTGCCCAACTTATTGAACAAAATCGCTCCACTCTGATTTTCGTAAATACCAGAGCTCTTGCTGAAAGAATGACACTGCATCTTGCGGAGCGCTTGGGCGAAGACGCAGTTGCAGCACACCATGGCAGCCTCTCGCGTAAGATGCGTCATATGGCTGAACGCAAGCTGAAAAATGGAGAGCTGCGTGCTCTTTGCGCCACAGCTTCTCTTGAGCTTGGAATAGATATTGGAACCGTGGACCTCGTGTGCCTAATCAGCTCACCTCGCTCAATCGCTGTAACTCTGCAGCGAATCGGACGTGCAGGACACTGGCGAGGCGCGATTCCAAAAGGACGCATCTTTCCAACCACTCGCGATGAGCTTTTAGAGAGCGCAGCGCTGGTGCACTGTGTACGACAAGGCGAGCTGGATAAATTAATCGTTCCTGATTGTCCCCTCGATATATTGGCGCAACAAATTGTCGCCATGTGCAGTGCGGAAGATTGGAATGAAGACGAGTTGTACAGCACTATCAAGAAAGCCGCTCCATATCATAATTTGAGCCAGGAACAATTTGATGAAGTTGTTGAAATGGTTTCGGAAGGAATCGCAGCCCGCCGAGGTCGATATAGTTCGTACATTTTGCGAAATCGCGTAGATAAGATACTCAAAGCTCGACGGGGAGCGCGACTGGCTGCCATCACTAGCGGTGGCGCCATTCCAGAGACGGCACTCTTCAGTGTGGTGGCACTGCCAGAAGAAACCACAATTGGTACCATCGACGAAGAGTTTGCAGTGGAGAGTTCACGAGGAGATATATTCTTGCTTGGCAATGCGTCCTGGCGGATCCATCGGGTGGAACAATCGCGCGGGCGAGTCCTTGTCGAAGATGCCCATGGAGCGGCTCCGACAATTCCATTCTGGAAAGGCGAGGCGCCTGGGCGCACACCTGAACTCTCGCTCCAGGTCGGCAAAATTCGCGAATTTATCGCTGATTTTATGGCAGCTGAAGAAATTGCTGACGAAAAAGAACGCAAGAATGCACTTGTGGAAAAATTGAACGAGCTTTATGGTCTGGACAAATCGGGCGCGGAACAAGCCATAGAATACGTTCTAGAAGCAAAAGCAGTACTGGGCGCAATTCCCTCGCAAGATACCATCATCGCAGAAAGATTCTTTGATGAAGGCGGAGGCATGCAGCTGATAATCCACGCGCCGTTTGGTGCGCGAATCAACAAAGCTTGGGGCCTTGCTCTGAGGAAGTGCTTTTGCAGGTCCTTCAACTTCGAGCTTCAGGCAGCAGCAACCGACAACGGATTGAATATTTCACTGGGCGAGCAACACAGCTTTCCTCTGGCAGACGTTTTTAGTTTTCTGAGCGCAGAATCGGTCAAACATGTGTTAGAGCAGGCATCGCTTGCATCACCCATTTTCACAACGAGATTTCGCTGGGATGCTAATCGCTCGCTTGCCCTGCTCCGTTTTCAGGGCGGCAAAAAAGTGCCACCACATCTGCAAAGACTAAAGAGCGACGATTTGTTGGCAGCTGTTTTTCCTCAAGCTGCTGCCTGTCAGGACAACATAGAGGGCGATATTGAAATGCCCGATCATCCACTCGTCAACGAGGTGATGAAAGATGTTCTAACAGAAGCAATGGATCTTGAGGGATTGACGGAAATTCTCAAAAGCATAAACGCTGGAAAGATTCGATGTCTTGCGGTAGACACACCGATTCCTTCTGCTTTTGCGCATGAAATTTTGAATTCGAACCCGTACGCGTATTTAGATGATGCTCCGTTGGAAGAGCGAAGAGCGCGCGCAGTCGAGTTGCGCCGTGTCATGCCTGACAGATTGAAGGACGTTGCCAGCCTGGAGCCCGCGGCTATCGCTCAAGTACAAGAGGAAGCATGGCCTGATTTACGCGATTGCGATGAATTGCACGACCTTCTGCAAACACTTGTTGTGATTCCGGAGGACATGAATAAGATCCCAGCGACCTGGCGGCATTTTTTCGAAGAACTTGCTAGCCGCGGCAGAGCAGCTAGAGCCGAGATTCCTACTCGTGCTCCGGATACACAAAACTCTGGGAATGAAAACGCGGATGCGGTCGCAAGCAATGCGGATGCAGATGCAAGCGGTGCGAATGCAGATGCAAGCGCTGCGGATGCGGTCGCATGCGGTGCGGATGCGGATGTGGTCGCATGCGGTGCGGATGCGGATGTGGTCGAAACATGCGATGGCTCCAGCCCAGGAAAATCAAAAATCATCTGGCTATCAGCAGAAAGAAAAGAATCCGTCAAACTGCTCTACCCGGAAATTAAGCTCCTCAACGAACTTAAGCCAGTTCAGGCATTGAAAGGCGAGCCGCTTACCAGAGAAGATGTGATTATGGTTCTCCTTCAAGGCTGGCTATCGCATCTAGGACCGACCACGGTCCCCGAACTCGTAGATTTATTCGAGCTTGCGTCCTCAGATTTAGACTTCGCTTTAATTCGAATCGAATCCAGTGGAGCGGTTCTTCGAGGCGAGTTCAGACCCGATGCCTACAAGAGAAAAGTTCTTGAATGGTGCGACCGAAGACTTCTTGCGCGAATACACAAATTGACTGTAGCCGTGCTTCGTAAGGGCATTGAGGCTGTTTCGCCGGCGCATTACATGAATTGGCTTCTGCATTGGCAACATGTAGCGGCAGGTACACAACTACCTGGCGACGAGAGAAGCACTCTCGAGGTTATAAAACAATTGCAGGGCATAGAACTTCCAGCAAATGCTTGGGAGCAATTTGTTTTGCGCAAACGACTAAAAGACTATAAGCCCGATGTTCTGGACAAACTCTGCCTAACTGGACGAATTGGTTGGGGACGCATCTCCCCGCATCCAGCCACAATGCAAGAGAACACCGGAGAGGCAAGCAGCAAAAATTGGCGTGTGATTCCAACCAGCGTTGCGCCCATAACCTTCTATATAAGGGAAGATTGTGATTGGCTTCCCGCAATTCATCCAGGTTCGATGTTTGAAGATAATAAAGGCTTGAGCAACGAAGCGATCGCTGTAAAAGAGTTCTTGAAACAACGTGGTGCTTCCTTTTTTGCTGATATTCAGCGAGGAACAAATCGACTGCAATCAGAAATCGAAAATGCGCTCTGGGAGTTGGTAGCAGCGGGACTAGTCACAGCTGATGGATTTGACAATCTAAGGGCGCTGATTGATCCGAAACGTCGCTCAGGTCAGGGAAGAGCAAAAATGTCAATGCCACGATATAGCACGGGGCGCTGGTCATTGCTTTATGTCGATGCCGTCGAAAAGGCACGTCAGCACGAAGCCATTTGCTGGGTCCTCTTGCGTCGATATGGCGTTGTAATGCGAGATGTACTTGCAAGAGAAAGCATTATCCCGAAATGGAGAGAATTACTAATCGCATTCAGGCGATTGGAAGACCGAGGAGAAATTCGCGGTGGACGATTCGTCAGCGGCTTCATGGGAGAACAGTTCGCACTTGCGGAAGCAGTCGAATCGCTGCGCCATTCACGGAACAAATCACCAGTGGTGCAATCCGATCTGATTCACCTATCTGCAGCTGATCCCCTAAATCTCATTGGAATCATTGTGCCAGGCAAGAGAACGCCAGCAACCACAAACAACACAATAGCCCTAAAGGACGGCGCCGAATTCTCGCCATCCACAAGTTCCAGTTCATCTTTACTGGCATAATATTTGATCGATACGCGAACCGCTATCGCTTCGCGTTTTGCGTTCCCAAGCGCTCGCACACACATAATCCTCTTAAACGCCAACCGCTATCGCTTCGCGTTTTGCGTTCCCAAGCGCTCGCACACACATAATCCTCTTAAACGCCAACCGCTATCGTTTCGCGTTTTGCGTTCCCAAGCGCTCGCACACACATAATCCTCGCAAACGCCAACAGCTATCGCTTCGCGTTTTGCGTTCCCAAGCGCTCGCACACAGATAAACCTCTTAAACGCCAACCGCTATCGCTTCGCGTTTTGCGTTCCCAAGCGCTCGCACGCACATAATCCTCTTAAACGCCAACCGCTATCGCTTCGCGTTTTGATGCTTACAGGTTTCTGAGAGCATAGAAAGATATATGATTACAGCTTTGGCAAAATGGAGAGTTCAAATGCTCAGGCTAAATTCTTGGTTTTCAGAAAAACATTACGTTGGCGGGATCTCCGCCCTCCTGGCATCGACGATAGTACTCTCATCACTTTCAGCTTACGCAGCAGGCACGGTAACTGCACAAACAAAGGTTCCCGCAAATAAACAAAACGGACCCAGTGACAAGCCAGAAAAAGGAAGAGCGAAATCTAAGTCGCACACATCCTCGTCACCGACGAAATCGACAAAACCCTCGGCACCATCACAAAATGCTACAGCGACCGCGTCATCGAAGCAGTCGCCAGCCGCATCACAAGACGCCCAAAAGGCAACACAATCAACTGCCGCTCAACCTGGCGACGTGCTCAGGTTAACAAAGGAAGTCAAACCTAGCCTCTACGACTTGACCTTCCAACCCGACCTCCAAAAATTCACTTACAGCGGCAAAGAAACCATAACGTTAGACATCGCATCCGCACGCAAAGAAATCATCTTGCACGCGCTTGAAATGAGCATTTCAGACGTAGAAATTACTCTCGCGGACGGTAGCAAGAAGCAACTTGGCTCCGTAGAAATGGACCCTAAAAACGAACAAGCGAAACTCAGTTTTCCACAGGAACTTAGCCCAGGTAAGTACAAACTTCAGCTCAAGTTCTCTGCAATTCTCAACGACTCGCTACGTGGCTTCTATCGCTCCTATTACAAGGATAAACAAGGCGAAAAACACTGGCTCTGCAGTTCGCAAATGGAACCGTCAGATGCACGGCGCATGTTTCCCTGCTTTGATGAGCCCGAGTTTAAGGCAGTGTTCCAACTAAATGCAGTTATCGACAAAAAACTTGCGGCAATTTCCAACGCCCCAATCGATCATGTTACTGAAATAAATGAATCGAACAAGCGCGTCATTGCATTTCAACCAACACCAAGAATGTCAACCTATCTAATGGTGCTCGTTGTAGGTGAATTTTCCTCCACTGAGGAAAAAATCTCCGCGGGAGTGCCAATCAGAGTTTGGGCACCAACCGGACAAGAGTCCATGGGCAGTTACGCACTCGGTGCAGCAGCAGAAATTATGGTCTTCCTCCAGGATTACTTCGGCATCAAGTTTCCCGCAAAGAAACTCGACCTCATCGCGATACCCGATTTCGCCCCAGGAGCGATGGAGAACCTCGGCGCTATCACCTTCAAAGACAGCCTCCTGCTCATAGATGAAAAAACGGGAAGTAATTTTGCTAAGCGCAGCGCACTGAGCGTAATCGCCCATGAGATGGCGCATCAGTGGTTCGGAGATCTGGTTACGAACAGATGGTGGGACGACCTCTGGCTTAATGAGGCATTTGCAACGTGGGCTGCAACAAAAACAGAACACACTCTGCGCCCAGCATGGCGAGTGCGCACAAAAGGCGTCGTTGAGCGTATGGATGCAATGGCTATCGACCAACTAGCATCAACGCGAGCAATCAGAGCACGCGTGGGCAACCCCAAGCAAGCCTCAGAAATGTTTGATGCAATAACATACGATAAAGGCTCAGCAGTACTCAGAATGCTTGAAGTATTCGTGGGCGAAAAGAACTTCCAACAAGGCGTCCATGATTATTTAGAAGCGCACAAATTCGACAATGCCACCAGTGAAGATTTATGGAACTCGATCGGAGCAGCAAGCAAAGGCGTACCAGTAGCAAAAATGATGGGGACGTGGATCACACAACCAGGCTTCCCGCTAGTCACCATGGGCAAGGCAAAGACTGAGGGCAAGTTCAACGCTGCTCAAAGCAGATTTCTTGTTATGCCAGGCGCCAAAGCAGGCAATGAAGAATGGCTCGTGCCGCTTATGGCACGCTCGCTGAGTTCAAATTCCAAAACAGAATCTTTCCTATTGGACAAGAAACAAAATGATTTTGCCTGCGGCGATTCAAGCCCACTTCTCAACGCGGGGGCAAGCGGGTTCTATAGGGTTCTATATTCAGAAGAGCAAACGAATAAACTTCTAGAAAAGTTTGAGGATTTGACTCCCGAAGAAAGACTATCACTCATGTCGGACATCGCGTACTTAGCTAGAAAAGGCGACATCCCCGTTGAGCAGAGCCTCGACATAATGCTCAAGGTGAAAGCTGATAATGACACCATAGTTTTGAATTCCTTAGTCAACAAATTTTCAAGCTTGCGATATCTCATTTCACCATCTAATAAAGATGCCTATGAAAAGTTGATTCGCAATTATTTGCTGCCCCTGAAAAAGCGTGTGGGATGGGAAGAAAGCAAAGGCGAAGAGGACACACTTAAAGACCTTCGCGCAGATCTGATTCGAATTCTCGGAACCTATGGACAGGATGCCGATACCATAGAAGAAGCAAACAAACTCTTCGAAAAGTATATGAAGGACAGAGAATCAGTGAGCCCAGATATGGTATCAACAGTTCTTGGGATTGTTGCTTACAACGGGACCGCAAAAGAGTACGATCGCATAAAAGAGGCGATGAAGAGCGCCGCGAACCCACAGGAAGAGAAACGCTTCTTACTTGCCCTGACAGAATTCAGACAAAGCGAGCTGATATCTCGGACCCTGGAATCATCTCTGGCTGAGGAAACGAGAGCAACAGACTCAGTTTCAATACTCACAGCAATGTTAGGCAGAATGGAATCAAACCAAGCAGCATGGGCTTTCGTCTCTAGCAACTGGGACAAACTAAGTAAAAAATTCCCGCCACGTTTTAACAAACGAATAGCAGCTAGCTGCTCAAGTTTTAACTCCGCAGAAATGGAACATAGCCTGAATGCTTACTTCGCGGCTCACCCCATGGAGATGGCTAAGGCAGCAGTTTCACGCTCACTAGAAGAAGTGCGCATTGCAGTTCTGTTCAAAGAGAAAAATCAGGAGAGAATCCAAAACTGGCTGCAGAAAAATAGCGCTGACACGAAGTAGTTAAGTTAACACCTCCACTTGTGCAAGATCTTTCACATTTGCAGCTTCGTTGAAGCTGCGTGAGCTGAATCCCTCGGGATCCGGAGCAACACGAGTTGCTCTACTCGGATAACTGAGCGTGCTGATTTACTCGGGATGACTGAGCTGTGCTGATTTGCTCGGGATGACTGAGCTGTGCTGATTTACTCGGTATGACTGAGCTGTGCTGATTTACTCGGGATGACTGAGCTGTGCTGATTTACTCGGTATGACTAGCTGTGCTGATTTGCTCGGGATGACTGAGCTGTTCTACTCGGGATGACTGAGCTGTTCTACTCGGGATAACTGAGCAACTTGGATATGACTCAGCGCTATTAAAATGCGTCACAAAAACAATGCATACTTTTTTTACGAGTTCCAATTGTGTTGTTGGAATCTCGTCGTGCACGATGAGAATGTTGGCATTAAGTCCAGCTCGGAATTATCCGAAATTTCGTCACCACGGAAAGTATTATGAAGATCCACAGTATTGGGTTGTTCGTCAAAAAAAAGGTCTCCAAAGCGAGACGCTTGATTCAATCGCTTGAAAGAGCCAGAGAAGAAGCCGCAGCAGAAGCTGAATTAGAACAGAAATACACCCTCGTAGAACAAGGCGGCAAGAAACTGGACATGATGAATTGCCTGGAGATGAAGCAACTCGAAAAAGAGAGAAAAGGGCAGCGATCGAGCAAAGCTCGTTGGCTCGTAAACACAAATGAACAAGTTTACAGACCGCGCGAACTAAAAATCGATCGGCAGCTCGAATACATGTACGAAGAACTGGCACTCTACGAGAACTTTGAAATAACTGAAATCGGCTCACCAAAACCTGCTCTATAGCTCAGTTATCTCGGTTCTAGCCAGACACCACCAGCTCAAAATTGTCCAATCTGATTCAAGGAACCAGATTGGACAATGATGAGTCTTATAAACAAGTTCTCGCTACACATCATGTGTTCTGCTGTGTCGCATCCTTGACGCGCATCATGTGTTCTGCTGCGCATCAGTGCTGTTCGCTTCATGTGTTCTGTTGCGTTCAGAGATTTCAAATATGGTACTTCAAACCATATCGGTTTAACTCCTTACTAAAACTCTCAAGTCGCATTGAGATATCCGATTTTGCGTGGGAGCGCAACGGAGTAGGCACCTAATCAGTGCCTACTCCAATGTTTTTTGGGGCGAAAGTTAAAGCAAGTCGCATCCCCCAAACGCCCGCCGCGCATATGAGCGCGAAGAAAAACGCGAACTGATAGCGCTTGGCATTTTCATACTCTCCGCTCCAAATGCCTCGCAGATTTTCCCAAACTCGAACCGATAGCGCTTGGAAAATTTCAGACGAGGCGCATTCGCCTTCCCAAATAAAGTAGCAATGAACCAACAATATTGATACCGACAGGAACAAAAATCGCCCCACTTGTAAAAAGCAACCCGAACGCTTTCACCGCACCAATTCCAATGAAAGGAAGAATCTGCCCACCAAAACAGAATGCCCCAAGCAGCACAAGGTAAACTAACAAACTTCCAAAAGTAGAAAGAGCCCACTTCCCTTCCAATGCACTACGCGGTCCTGTGGCGATTGCGGCCAGGCAAGTCAGTGGATAAGACCAGGCAAGAAACGGAACCCGTATCAAAGCAAGCTCATCATAATCTCTAATCGCGTCACTCATATTCTTGCTTGAACTTATTCCGAGGTCTCCCCACAACCAGAGAGAAGTACAAAACATGCACACCAACAAAAGGAAAGCTTGCGCCGAAGCAAGCTCAATGAAAAATTTCTGTAAATTGGCAGAGCCTGTCTTCAACGAAGAAGAAGTACCACCAGTGTCAACGTCACTTGATACGAGGACTGGCTCACCGGACCCAGACGAATGAACCGCACCTGACTCCTGACCCGAAGATTTTTCAACTGGAGCCCCAAAATTCTCTTTCTCAGAAGCACTGTCTAAACTTGCATCTGCTCCCGATTTAGAAGAAACACCCTCGCTGGATTCCGAATTCATTGCGCTCTCCGATGTACAACACCTGCGATTGTAGCCAGAAAGTGCAATTTATCCAACAACATGACAACCAACCAGCTCAAGGTGACTCAAGATTACGCTCGTTCTCAGCAAATCGCAATTGCTTAATGTGAGTTGCTTCGGTTAACTTAGCTTTAGCCTCATCAACACGACCGAGTTGCTGCAACAAAGCAGCTTCGGGCAACAGAATGTCCGCCATAAATAGATTGGTACGACTGCCATAGACACTAGTTTCACAGTTCTTTTCAGCTAGTTCAAAACTCGTCAAAGCACGTTCTAACTGCTTCGATTCAACAAACATCTGTGCCATCAAATTCAGTACCACAACAGTTTGAGCAGAACTCTTCTCAAGCCTCTTTGGTTCAGTTGCAATTCTGTAAGCAGTATCTAACTCCGAGGAATAAAGCGGATTCCCACGAGTCTTATGCAAAGAGCTTAGCTCAATAAGTGGCACCAGTCTTTCGAAACTACTATCCCCAAATTTGCTTTTCAAAAATCCATCCGATTCTTGCAGCAACTTTTCCGCTTCGTCGAGCTGTCCTAGCTGAATGTAATCCCAAGCAAGCAAGGCTTGAACACGAGCCTTTTCAGCGGCTTTGTCAGGAAAATGCTCATAAATTGAAATTGCTGTTTCGTACAATCGTGCTGAGTTCTCGAACTCACGCAATTTCCTCTTCATCAAGGCGAGCCCCGCAATTTCGTCAGCATATTGGAAGCTTTTATCACCCCAAATGCTTTTGTCAAATTCAACAAGTCGATGGTTGACAATTTGCGCCTCATCAAAATGCCGTCTGCAAGCGTAAACATTCATCAAAGAACGGATACTGATCGCCATTGCATCTGGAAAAATTTTCTGAAATGGTGACATGAATGATACCGCTTCCTTTGAACTCATACGAGAAGCAGCCAAGGCTCCTTCTTCAAGCTGTTGTTGCGATTTCGCGATCATTCCGACCCAATTCCAGTATGCACTCAAAGAAACCAGACCGAGAATTAATGCAATAATTGAGACCAGTACAGCCCAGTGCAGTGGCTTATTCTGGGCAGCCTCTATAGTTTTGCTAGAATCAGACATGTACCGAAGAGCCTTACCAATATTGAGTTACGAGCCACGCAATCTGATTTTTCCAGTAAGCCAATTTGTATTGACATTTGCTCCTTCAGGGTGATTTACTGGATTTGACGATTCCATTTTAACTTACTAACTATGCAAGCAGTTCCCCAAAAAGTCCAGAACATACGCTTCGACTGGATGTTTAGTCCTTGGCAGGACCTGCTTTATTTTTTCCTTCCGGTTCCATTTACACTGATGCTCTACCTCGGAGCACAGCAATTTGAAGCAACGAACGCTCTTCTGTACACCATTATAGTATTCGAAATTGTAGGATTCGGTGCATTCCATCAGGGTGCCACCTGGTTCCATTTCCTGGACAAAGAAAATCGTAAACACTACTTTGTTGGCAAGAAAGGAATTCTGGATTTCGTAGTGCAACCGCTCTTCCTTTTTGTGGCCACAGTAGTCGGAGAGATAACGGTTCCAGCACTGACATTTTTCATTTACATCTGCTGGTCGCTGAATCACGCTATACAACAAAACATCGGAATCATGTTGCTATACCAGAATAGTAAGACTAACGAAGCAAAAATTCCGCGCGCAATTCAGAGCTGGAGCCAGAGATTAGTAGGGCTCTCCATGGCTCTCGTTTTCTTCAGAAAACAACTGCTAACAGGAACGCCGTTGTTTGAACCTATGATGGTGCCTATTGCGATAACTGCAATTGCAGGTATTGCATATTCCGCAGCTTACATATGGAGTCTCGGAAAGGAACTAGCAGCAGGAAAACACTTGAATGCGCCCTCTTTCCTTTTCTGGCTTTTGTGCGTAACCTACCTGGTACCATTTGCGTTTCTCGGCAAGAATTACGACGACGCATTGATGATACCGCTCATGGTGCACTGGTGCCAGTACATTGGTATCAACTTTGTGGTAGCAAAACGCAAATACCAGGGCGAAGAAAGAATCGAAAATATTCCACTAAAGAAACCGATTCTTCTATACATCATTTCAGGATTTAGCCTGGTGTTCTTTATTTTGACATTGACTTACTTTCAGAAACTGCAAGGTGATACCAATCTCTCAGGACAACTCCTCAAAGGGATAGTTCTCGGCTTCGGAATGGTTCACTACTATTTGGACGGATTCATCTGGCGCTTCAGAGACAAATTTCCTCGCGAGGCAATGCTACCTTACCTTGTTCGCCCTAACGCGTGAATCAATTTCTGGTGACACAGAGCCTCAGCTACCAACTTTGGTTCCAATTAGGTAGAGCAAAAATAATGGCTCCGCTCTCGTTAGCGTTTTCAGCCCATCAGATTCATTGAATCTGAGCTGAGAGAGGATTTCCTAAATACCGAACGCCTTTAAGCTAGGGTTTAACCTGGTTGACAAGCGCCAGTCTCAATTTTATGATGGATCTACTCTTACTAGGACGCTCAAGGGTCCATTCTGCCTTTGGAGGCACTCTCTCATGCTGAAGACAACCATGGCAGCAACGATACTACTGGCAGCACTCTTCTGCCCGCAGGTCCGAGCGGATGATGCTGACGACAGTGGCTTTGGAGGTGCATCGCTTCCGAGTGAGACCACCAACACCCAAACAGAGCAATTCTCGATGCCTGGCAACGAACCGCTTGCACCTCCTGGACTCACCCAACGTACAGCAACTCAGGGGCGAGGAAGCTTTAATATACCGAATCTACCTAAGGTCACAACGGCGAGCATCGCACGACCAGGCACATCACTCCAAGAATTGCCAGATGCTCGGTATGCGATTCTTTCCAACGGTGACGGATTGGGTGGCGACACTCCCACTCGATACGCGACCGATAGGAGAGGAACCACCGGATCTGACGCTAAAGGGGCTGTTAATTTGCAGCCTGCCAGATACGCTATTCTTTCAGACAAGAATAAATCAATAGGCGATGATTTGAGCAAATTGAAAGAGTTGGGAACAGAGCTGCCCAAGAAATTTCGTGCGTCCGAAGGATTTTAGCCCAAGAGTTCCTTGAGTAACTGAAGTCATTGCCTGTAGAAACCAAAGTAGCAAGCAACTGTCATGCTCCCGGCTTAGAATTGCAGCACCCGCAGCATGCTCAGGGACCCGCAGCATGCTCAGGAACCCGCAGCATGCTCAGGGTCAAACAGCTTATTATCTTCAATCTTTTGCACTTCCTGTCAGCAAAACAGCAATTCGTAGATTCGACTGCAGACAGCCCTCACCGCCTATAGTCAACGTGTTCACCTAGCGTTCATTCGCCTCATGCTAATGTAGAAATGAGGAGATCTGAAATGACTGCTAATCAAAGAGACAGGCGAGTTCTCGTTATTGGTGCTACTGGCTATGTGGGCACCCGTCTCGTGCAGCAGCTTCTCGACCAAGACTTCATCGTGAGGGCGGCAAGCCGCTCCATAGAGAAAATGCGCGAGCGTTCTTGGGCAAAACACAATAACGTTGAATTATGCGCCCTGGATATTCAGAATGAGGATGACGCAGAGACAGCTCTCAAAGATTGCGCCTACGTGTTCTATCTCGTGCATTCAATGAATCCGCAAAATAAGGATTTCGCAGAAGCAGATCGAGCAGCAGCACAAGTTATGGTTCGCGCCGGTGAGAAGGCAGGAATTGACCAGCTGATTTATTTGGGTGGCTTAGGCGAAACAAATACCAACCTCTCAAAGCACCTTCAATCACGTGCCGAAGTCGGTGACATTCTAAAGACAGCTAAATATCCAACTACGATTTTGCGTGCTGCAATGATAATCGGCTCGGGCAGCGCCTCATTCGAAATTCTCAGATACCTGGTTGAACGTCTACCTGTGATGATTACGCCAAAGTGGGTGAACACTCCATCTCAACCAATCGCAATCAGGAACGTGCTTTACTATCTTGTCGCATGCCTGGCAAACAAAAACACTTATAATCAAACGTTCGACATTGGTGGCACAGAAATTGTAACCTACAGAGAGCTCATGAAGATTTACGCAAGGCAAGCTGGCTTACCGGCACCTTTTATCGTCCCGGTGCCTGTTTTCACGCCTAAACTAAGCTCTTACTGGATCAACTTTATCACCCCGGTACCAGCATTCATCGCGCGCCCCTTAGCTGACGGGCTACGCAACCCAGCTGTGTGCATGGAGTCACGCATAAGAGAACTCATTCCCCAGGAGTTACTGAGCTGCGAAAAAGCCATGCAATTGGCCATAGACAAAATTCAGCACCACCAGGTCGAAAGCCATTGGACCGATGCTGGCAAGCTTCCACCAGTTGAGTGGTTCAACAAGTCAGATCCGAATTGGTCGGGAGGCACCGTATTCAGTGACATCCGAACAATCACCATAGACGGTGGCGCGAAAGATGCCTGGCACGCCATCTCACGAATAGGCGGTAGTACAGGCTGGTACTATGCTAACTGGCTGTGGATCTTGCGCGGCTTTTTTGATCAACTTTTCGGAGGAACGGGGCTGAGAAGAGGGCGCCGCCATCCAGACCAGATTGGAACAGGCGACGCCATTGATTTCTGGCGAGCAAAAGCGGTAGAGCCAGATAGAAGGCTATTGCTCATCGCTGAAATGCGCTTACCTGGACAAGCGGCATTGGAATTCCAAATAATTCCACAAGGCGATAACAAGACTCAAATAATTCAGATAGCCAGATTTCTGCCATCCGGATTACTGGGCTTAGCGTATTGGTTTGCCGTCACACCGTTTCACGAATTCATCTTCAGCGGCATGCTACGTGGTTTAGCTAAAGCCTCAAACTGCAAAATGGATGGCGGTGTGCATCGTCTTCCTTCTTCGACACTCTTAAACAGCCCAACCTGACGGAGTTCCTATGAGAAAAGCGATCATTATTACAAGTATTCTCGCCGCAGGTATAGGAACCGTGGCGTTTATTGCAGGACAAGAAGCACTGGCAAAGTATGAGGAACCCGCATACACGGTTAGCGAAAAAGAGGGCAACATCGAGATCAGGGAATACCCATCAGTTATCGCAGCACAAGTGCAAGTCGTAGGAACCGGTAAAGAAGCAGCAAATCAGGCGTTCAAAATTTTGGCCGGCTACATTTTCGGCAAAAACATCCGCAAAGACAAAATCGCAATGACGGTTCCCGTCACAGAATCAAAAGTGTCGGAGAAAATTGCAATGACGATACCCGTCACTACGTTGAACACTCAAGGCGAAATGCTGATGAGTTTCTACATGCCAGCAAAGTACTCTCTGAGTGACCTTCCCGAGGCAATAGACAAGCGAATTCAATTCAAGAAAATTGAACCTCGAAAATTTGCGGTCATCAAATTTTCTGGGCCAGCCAACGAAGAAAGCATGAAAAAACACGAGGATGAATTACGCGCCTATCTCAAGACTAAAGGAAGCGCCATCACGGGAGAACCTCTCAGAGCTTTCTACAATCCCCCTTGGACGCTACCATTTATGAGACGCAACGAAGTCTGGATTCAGCTCGGTTGATTCAGCCACAAATAAGGTTCTCGAAGAATGTAATCTTGGCTGATAATAAGACTGTCTGAATTGGCACAGTTAATAGCTCCGAAATAAGTCCAGCAAAGGCTAGATGGAGCTATGCTCTGCAAAAGGTTTTTAAAACTGGTCAAAAGGATTACAAAATCCGCTTTTACTCGACTTTAAACGGATCAATCGTTCGGATGAGGCATACTCCACTGAGCCCAAGATCAATCACTCGGCAGGTCAATGCCGGGGTAACTCAATATAGGTATGATTGTTAGCGTAAACAGTCGAAATACAAAATGCAGCAAAGAATCTGGTGGTTATCATGTTTACAGTATTTGAAGACATTATCGATTTTTTCAGAGGAACAGCCTGGATTGTGACGCACCTGGGCAAGAAAAATGCTGATGCAATGAAATTGCATGATGCGCAGCACAAATCAGCAGCAAGAGATCCTCTTCACCCAAACGACGTCATCGACAAGATGCACATGGACCTGAGCGTCCGCCACAATCGACGCGTAGAACATCACGGCAAAGACTTCTGGAAAGCCCGCGGCGATGTTCATCCCGATGAAGTTATTCAGGACATGCACATTTCGCAGCACAGCTGCCTGGAAAATGAAAGAGAGCTTGGAAGAACTCAGGGAACAAAAACGAGTGAAGCCAAATCGCTTTACGATTGGTTGGAATAGCCTGAAATTAGGCACATCCAAAATACTCTCAAAAGCGTCTACGTATTTTCCGGGGTGACGCCGCCAGCCTGAATTGCCATAATCAATTCGGGAGTGGCTGCAAATGTCTTTTGAAAATCAAGAATCGAAAAAGGAAAAAGAGGAATCACCAGACCTCTCTAGCAGTCATCGTCTTTTGAGCGAAATTGGACTTCCCACGCTGTCGGGCACTTCAAACAGAGAGAATGCTGCTTCAAAGCTGCCAGCCTTCGCAGAAAGTCACCTTCTGAGTATGGGCACACTGGCAGCAAACAGCGACTCACCGAACAATAAATTACCAATTGAGATACCATCAACAGAGACAGCGTTAGCTACGATGTTCCTGGTGGCGGCAGTAGCCACCCTTGGGCGCAAGCCTGGCAACACTTCCGCTTTTGTTTCGAGGGAAGCCCCGCTCCTCGGAAAAGCAGCAGCTAGTGAGATCAGCAAGCTAGAGATGTTGGCAGTCGCTTCTGGGGAGAACACGCTAAGTCGACTTCCACTTTCCAGCAGGCTTGCATTAGACACAGGCACCGATATCGGTGCGCATACTCCGCTATCGCTGACGATAAATCGTCCACTTCCAAAGTTCAGCACATTCGATAGCGTAGCAGCGGCCGAAATCGCTCCGATGAGCGCTCAAGCACTGAAGATGTCACAGGAATATGTTGAAACTGGACTTCTTACTGGTCGCATTGTAGATGGCGTGAGATTGCCGACAGTAGTTGATTCGGCGGGCTTTTCAAAGTTTGGTGGCGCAGTCAATCGAGCAGAACAATTCATAGTGGTTGACCGCCAGAATGATCCAATTTTACGTGCCGCTATCGAGGATGCAAGACTACGTTACGCTGGCGTTCCCGTCTCCCCTCAGATGGCAATGGATCTTAGAAACCATGTTTCACAACTCATGAACAGATACAACCTCCCAGGCGAAGAACTAGCTGCTATCTACGAACAAACACTTCGAAGAGGCTGCAAGGAAATTCCAGTTGGTCTGTTTTTATCAAAAGGAAGTGGCGTCTGCTTGCCACGCTCTGCCGTGTTTAAGACAATCGCTGACGACCTCGGACTACCAGCCAGAATGCGCGAAGGAATGCTGGGGATAAAGCGACCACAACCCCACGTTTGGAACGAAGCGAACTTCAACACGAAGTGGCAAGTGTATGATGCATCACACGCACCAAATCCGCTATTCAACTATACAAGCCTGAAACACTAAATCACGCCCACGGAACTAATGCGTAGTACCGCTGCCGGTGCCTGCGGACTCGTTGCCTGCGACCTTTTTCGGAACCTCTGCAACTGGAATGACATCGCCCGTGATACTTGCCGCAAGAGCCTTAAATTCATCAGACTCTGGCTTTCTGCCAAGATAATAGAGGGCATAAGCATAACGTTGAATATAAGGCACCACAGACTCAGAGCTTTCACCATAATAAGTTCTGGCTTCGTCCATTGCCCGCTTCAACAAAGGCTCAGCAGATACAAAGTCCTTGTCTTCGCAATACAAATTGCCCAGTGCAAAGCAAGCTCTAATTGCATCGCTTGATGGTTCCTTAGCATCTTTCCAACAAGCTTGGGCAGCAGAGTAAAGTTGTTGAGCCTCAGCTCGTTTGCCATCTTGAGCCAAACATTTCGCGTATTTGTCGAGCCTACCGAAAACTTGAGGATTTGACTTAGGCAAAATCTTTGCTGTCATTTCGTAAGCATCTTTCAAATGCGACTCGGCTGCAGCGTAATTTTTTCTCGCAAGAGCGAGCGTACCCAGACTGTCGTAGCTATTTGCCAGAGAAAGATGAGTCTTTCCATACACGGTTTCTTTAACCTCTAAAGCCGCCTTGTACAATTGCTCAGCCCTGTCAAAATCCTTCTGCGCCATGTATACATTGCCGACTGCGTCACAAGCTATCGCCCACTCAAGAAACGGGTCACGCACAGCCTGCGAGGCAACGCCAGCCCAAGCTTCCAGCATGTAGGTTTTTCCGACTTTTGTTGCTTTTGACTTTGGTCCACTGGCGGCTGCAGCTAGCTTGCCTTCAACTATCTGCAACATCTCAGAGCAAAGCTTATCAGCCTTGTCCTTGCTTCCATAATTCAAATAGAACTTGACCATTGACCCCATAGCCGGTACCACCTGGTCACCTTCCTCATCAAGAGTTTGTTGCTTGATGAAGAGTTCTTCCTCGAGGAGCGGCTCCGCATCAGAGAATTTTCCTCTGACCGTATACAGTCGGCCCAACTCAGAATAAGACTTAGCAAGTCTCAAATCTTCCGCACCAAAATTAGCAGCTTCCACCACAGCCTGCTTCAATAAGGGTTCAGCGAGCCAATATTTGTTTGTATCTAAAGCATCTACACCCTGCTTCAGAGTCTTCTCCCAGGATTTTTCCTGCTCAGATTTTTCCACGGCTGCATCAGCAGCTGTGCCGCAAAGCCAGAACCCGAGGGCAAAACATACACAAATTAACGTTAATGAGCGCTGCATGACAAAAGTTTCCGATTGCAATATGGTCGAACTCCATTCTAAACGCTTATCTTCGAACTGCAAAACTAAAATGTCATCTATGGCAATCTTCTCAAGTTCAATAGTTTTTAGATGTACACTTGAGTCCAATTAAATATACGAATTTCAGCCATAGCCTACAAAAACATCAAACCGGATCGTCAGCCGGGCAAATTGCAGATTCAAACACCAGTATCGCCCGCTCATACCATTTCCGGAGTTCCAGCCAAGCTTCAGGCATATCATCACTCCAAACAAAGCGACAACTAATCGCTCCATAGGTTTCCAAACCAAAGTTATTTCCGTCAATGACGCTAGGTGACTCAATACAAAATGGCGAAAAATAACAATTGACGAGGTCTTCCAAAAGCACAAGCAGTTCAGTGTTTTCTATCAACACAGTAGTCCTCGAAATCGAGGGAGTCTCGCTGAAACCAGAGGGATGGCGCAACCCTGCTTTCGCCACGAACATTCTTTCGCCATCGTCTGTGCGATCCCACAAAACGCGTTCGACTGCATAAGCACCATGCACGTTTTTCAGTAAAGTCCAACTCTGAGGCTCAGCAAATGATGAATACTTCCAAAGGCGGAGAACCTTATAACATGAAGCATTTGCCAGCTCAACAGTTTGAGTATTTTGAAGAGCTTCCCTAGCAGCACATACAAGCCGCTCCCACTCTTGCTGTCGATTCTCCACTCGCGATCCCCAAAGCTAATTCAACAGCAACTATTCTAGCGCCCCCAAGCGAACATGGAAATTACCTGCTAGCGAAATTCAGCTTGCTGCCTTGACGGGTTATCGCACACCAAATATTTGATCGGTAAGTGCGCTCGCGAATTTTGCGTGCAAAATCGCTAGACTGCACCTAATTCAAAGTTCACACTCAAGCTGTAGCAGTAGCTCCAGCCGAAATGATTATCTGTTGAGATACATCCGCCGGCAACCGAACTATTAATGCTGAACAATCAATGTGATTTATCAAAAAATGCGAAACACTACCCAGGAGAGACCTTCCGCAATACTTCTGTCCATGGCTTCCCATGACTAACAAATCTGGCTTCCAGGCTTTGCATTCAGCTAGAAGCTCTTCCGATGGGTCTCCAGAACGGGTAACACACTCAATATTGACCCCGGGAATACTCTTATTAATGAGTTCTCGAGTTTCCTGAAGTAATGTTTCATCAGCTGCTATTGCGTTGTCTGAATTTATTGAGGAGCCATTGATGCAATAACAAAGGTGGCAAACATTTATCAATCGAAAGCATGCCCCTTGCTCCCACCTGTGTGAGCAAAGTATGTCTGTAATCGCCTTGGCGAAAACTTCTCCATCAATTGCTACAAGCACTTTCATAACAGCTCCTCATACAACAATCATAGAAATTGTTTTGAACTGTCGACATCCATCAAAAGGATTAACTTGAGAGTAAGCAATATGGCGACTGCCAGACGCTGACACTCAAGGGATTTGAGCCCCAGTTCTTCTCCTCAAAGAATCTGCCGCGACACATTTCGTTAGATCATTGCTACGAACGGAAAGCGAGAACCATATCTGATACCACATTTTCGCGTGGTTTCCTTTAAGTTTCGTCCTTCTGGTGGAGGAACTGGAAAGTGCAATGATCTATTCTTGTTCTGCAAAAACGAAATGATCTATTTGATCTTAGAGCACAACGATAACAGGTCCCCGTTGTCGTTGTGCTCGACCCTGCTGCTCACTTTGAAGAATTATGCTTTGCGTCGGAGAACAGCACGTACAAAGCAAGGTCCAGGAGAATTATTATGAATACAAGCACTTTAGAAAAGGAAACCAAAGACATAGCAACATCAGCAAAAGAAGCCATGAAAGCTTACCCATTCTATTTGCTGCAAAGAGACATGAATCAATTGTTTGACGATTTCACAAGAGGAATGAGCCTCTTACGTCCTCGATTTGCAGACCCATTTTTCAATGACGTACATGTCAAAGTTGACTACAAAGAAAAGGACAATCGCATCATGGTCACCGCCGAAATTCCTGGCGTAGACATGAACGACATTAAAGTAATTGTAGACACACACGCTCTCACAATTACTGGCGAAAAGAAAGAGGAAGAAGAACGCGAAGACCATGAGCACGGCTTCCACACCTGCGAACGAAAATTTGGATCTTTCCGCAGAATCATTCCGTTACCTTATGAAATAGACCGACAAAATGTAGAAGCGACCTTCAAGAATGGCGTTCTTAGAATCACCATGCCAAAATTCAAAGAAGCTTTCAAGAATGTAAAAAAGGTTGAAATCAAACCAGAAAACTAGAATCTGATGTTTACACAAGAGCCCGCCAAAAGCGGGCTCTTGCCATTAGCACGCAAAGAAAGACCACCTGCTGTCTCCACACCTGATAAAGCCTGAGGCTGATGAATTTCGATAATTCCTCATTCAAAAAACAAGAAAGCACGCTAAAATGTTCACAAAGAAGCAGCTTTCATTTCAAATAAGAATTGAACGGAATGTTGCACTCAAGGGCGTTTTTGACAACGAAGTAGAGCGCAGGGGAGAAACTAATGGAACGTCGACTTCAACTTATCTTTGCAATCAGTATTGCTGCTGTTTTACCACTGGCTCAAACACACGCTGCTGATAAAGAAACGAAAAAAATCGACGACGGCAAAAAGCTCTATAAAACACTGAATTGCGCACTGTGTCACTCGATAGCAGGTACAGGCGGATGCCTCGCCCCAGACCTCAATGGCGTAACGAAGAGACATGACAAGAAATACCTCCAGTTGCGACTGGGTAAGAACAGCGAAGATGATTTTGTAAAGCTTATAGGACATGCTGAGCTTGTTCCACACCCACGATTTGCAGCAACTCAGGTTGACTCACTCATTTCATATCTGAATACGCTAAACAATAAAGTTGCTGAACAAAAAAATCCACACCTGGCACATAAAGCAAGCGACAAATCAAATACGCAAGCATCTCAGCCAAAGACGCGGAACGAGCAAGACCAGGCAAAACAACTCAAAGCTGGCAAAGAGCTTTTCTACAATGGTGGCTGCCTGGCTTGCCACTCAGTTGGCGGCTTGGGTGGAACAACAGCCGCAGCGCTTGACGGGGTTTCGGCACGCAGAAACCGAGAGAATATAGAAGAACTCTTAAAATCGCCCTCTAGCGCAGGTGCAGACATCATGCCGAGAGCACCACTCAGTGACTCTCAGAGAGAGAGCTTGATAGACTTCTTAATGAGCCTTGCGCCGAAGAATTAAAGTAAAGTACGGCCAAGCTCATTAATAAGCCTGGAGGATGAGTTACTTTTTGCTTGGCTGCACAATAATGGTTGAATGAACAAAAATGCAAGCAAAGTTGACTTAGCGGCAGAGACTGTCGCTTGCTCGCATTCTTCGCCAGATTTGGCTAAATTACCGCTCTCAGAAGTGTTCGAAAGATTAAACACAGCTGCAACAGGACTGAGTGAAGATGAAGCAGCGTCTCGCTTACGGCGCCACGGACCCAACTCGATAAGCGTGCAGAAGAAGTCATCCTTCTTTTCACTCATTCGCGAAAATTTCCTGCACACGATGGCCGTCTTGCTCTGGATCGCAGGCATTCTTGCATACATCGCTGAGATGCCCGACCTCGCAATTGCTATCTGGCTCGTAAACATAATCAACGGCGCATTTAGTTTATGGCAAGAGTTTAGGGCAGAGAAAGCAACCGAAGCTCTAAAAAACTTGCTTCCCTCACGCGTAAAGGTGGTGAGGAACGCCACAGTTCAATTAATCCAATCTGCCAGACTTGTCCCCGGCGACATAATAGTTTTGGAAGAAGGAGACCAAGTTCCAGCTGATGCCAGAATTGCGGAAGCAAATTCGCTTGAAGTTGACCAATCAACTCTTACTGGAGAGTCTCACTCAATAAGAAAACGCGCTGAAGAAATTACATCATCGCAAAACAACGGCAACTTGCTTAAAGCAGAAATGCAAAACCTGATTTTTGCAGGAACCTCAATCATTTCTGGGCATGCTAGAGCCGTGGTCTATGCAACAGGAACAGGCACACAGTTCGGGCGAATCGCACACCTGACACAGACAATCGCTGAACAACCAAGCCCGCTACAGAGAGAAATGTCCCGGGTCAGCAAGGTTATCACTCTGCTGGCGCTGGGAATTGGTGCCGCAATGTACATCCTTGCGACTTCACTTTCATTGAGCACTCCAGGACAGGCTTTCGTTTTTTCGATGGGAATGATTGTTGCATTTGTTCCTGAAGGAATGGTTCCAACCATAACACTTGCCCTCGCTTTAGCTGTGCAGAGAATGGCAAAGCGTAACGCACTGGTTAAACGACTCTCCTCAGTTGAGGCACTTGGATGCACCAATGTCATATGCACGGACAAAACCGGCACGCTTACAGAAAACGATATGCAAGTCGTGCGCATATTCGCAAATCTTGCGGACTTTAATATAGCAAACCAGGAAGACTCATTTCCTCTAGTGGAGCAAATCGCTAACAAAGCACCTTCCACATGTGATTTACTGCGTGCAGCAGTTTTATGCAACAACGCAACGTTTGAAAAAACAGCAGACTCATTTCGAGAATCAGGTGATTCAACCGAGACGTATCCGTCCGAGGTGGAGCGTGGTAGAGGCATCTGCGCAAAAATGATTTGATAAAGAAGTTCGCGACAAGAGTACCGAAGTGATTGACTGTTGTCGGAACAAACAAGCATTAGCAAAGAATCGAAGCCGGTTCAGGAA
>JBGAHS010000009.1:0-421271 GCA_044226015.1 Obscuribacteraceae bacterium (SeqCode) | reverse complement strand
TGTGGACTGGGGCAAGCGACCTCAGGTTCGAATTATTTTTACGCATTCGATCATCTCGGTTCAGTGCGAGAAGTCACCGACAGTAGTGGCAATGTGCTAGCTGCATTTGGATTCGACCCATACGGAAACAGGTCTGTACTTTCTGGCACCTTCAAGCCCGCCTTTGGATTTACTGGAATCTATCAGCACTCACGCACGAATCTCGCACTGACCTGGTTCCGCCAGTACAATCCAAGCCTCGGTCGCTGGTTGAGCAGAGATCCGTTGGGAGAAGATGCAGGACTCAATTTGTATGGTTATTCCGGGAATAATCCGATTTCCTTTGTGGATCCTCTGGGATACTCACCAACTTATCCGAATGGACGATGGATTTATGCCGGCAAGAGGCGGTTCTGGCTTCCTGTGGGATACAAGCAGGCAGGAACTACACATATTTACAAACGTCACGTGACTTCCTTGCCTCGTAATGTAAGCAAATTCTCAAACGACGCATGGATAAGATTGGACAGAGTCTTAGGTGGCGGGCTGGAAAGATCCCCGGTAAAAACTGTACAACATATCAAATGTCCTAATGGTGACAAAGCGGTGTGGGAACACTACAGATTTGGAGTTGGTGTGCTCAAGATTACAGACGGAGAGGTTGAACATCTTCCCATCGGGTACGATAGGCTCGGAGCGCCTTCTTGGCAAGTAGACGTCCATATTTGGATTGACACCGATGGAACGCCAGTCATCATCACAGCCTACCCCCAATCAATGAGTGCGCCTGCTCTGGAAACAACGCCCCCATAGTTTCTATTCGGAAGAGATAAAGCAATGGACAACATAGAAATCGGAATAGATGCCGCAAAATTGGTGGGTGAAAACTTGCTTGCGAGGGTCTCTTTCAACGGAGATTTTTATCCTGACCCCGAGTATTTTGTTTTGCTCGACGATTTGTTTTCTGCCATTCGAAAGCCAAATGCGAAGATAAGGTTGCTTGGCAGTTGCGGCATCTTTGATTGCTGCGGTCACACGAGCATATATAAATTAACACCAGGAGGGGTAAGGTGGGACAGTTTTCTTGTCCCATGGAACCAAATACATGAGATTGCAGAAAAAATAATTCAGCTTGGCAATGAACAATGTAGGTTGAACAGAAAAGCCGATTTTCAAATATCAAACCTTCAGCAAAAGCTAGATCTTTACAAAGAATCACTCGGTCTTTTCGAAAAATTATGTGAGGGATTAAATGATATGAAATAAGGAAGACATAGCTCTTTCTTGAATTCAATTTGAATGTCAATCGCTTCAAGCCGCAGTGGTTGAGAGCACCAACGGCAGCGGCACCTTAAAACAGCAATTTAACCGCTGCGGAACATAACGATGCGAAATGCGTGACGCATCCGTCGCACTCACAACCATCTGTTCGTTAGTTGTGTCCATTCCCCTATTACTCCCAAATACAATGTTTCTGTTTCTCACATTCAGGCGTCTTGTGCTTTCAAAAGCGACGACAAAGAGCTAGATGGCTACTTCTGACTGCTCAGGATATTTCTTTGGGCGCCTTTTTCCTGCAGTCGACAAAAATAGCGCCAGCAGTAAAACCTTTTCTTACGACGAAAAAGGCAATTTGCTGGACGACGGAACCAATGCTTACGCCTGGGATGCTGAGGATCGACTCATCCAAATTACCTATCCAGGAACAGGCAATAACACGCAGTTTTCGTATGATCAGATGGACAGGTGCGTTCAGATTCAGGAAAGCGGCAGTACGCCGAGCTATAGCGGCAATGCGACAAAGCATTTTGTCTGGTGCGGTGCTGAACGCTGCGAAGAACGCGATAGCAGCAATGCCGTAGTAAGCCGCTTCTGTGGAATGGGACAAGCGACCTCAGGTTCGAATTATTTTTACGCATTCGATCATCTCGGTTCAGTGCGAGAAGTCACCGACAGTAGTGGCAATGTGCTAGCTGCATTTGGATTCGACCCATACGGAAACAAGTCTGTACTGTCAGGCACATTCAAGCCCGCCTTTGGATTTACCGGAATCTATCAGCACTCACGCACAAATCTGGCTTTGACCTGGTTCAGGCAATACAACCCAAGCCTCGGCCGCTGGCTGAGCCGCGATCCGCTGGGCGAGAGTTCAGGACTCAATTTGTATGGTTATGCCGGGAATAATCAGATTTCTAGAAGAGACCCACTAGGTCTGATGAGCCCTGAGCAAGAAAGCAGGTGCGACAAAGCTTCGAGAATAATATGGGTGCAGTTGGATTCATCATTGGTGGTCTCGGAGGCGGCGGGCTTGGTGGACTTCTGGGCGTACCATCAGGACCCGGCGAACTTGTTGTAATACCGGCGGCGGCGGCGGCAGGTGCGGGGGCTGGTTGGGTCGGCGGCAGAGCGGCCGGTGGAGCCATGGCCAACGGAATCATCGTATTATCCAACTGGATGGCATCGATGGGAAGTGTTGGCGGTGGGGAGTCTTGCTCAGGGGGTGGAGATCTTGGTCACCATGGATCTTTCGATGACCCCGAGCATTTGCTCAAGAAATTCGAGAAGCACGGAGAGAAAGCTGGCTATTTTGATGCGGCCGACTACCATCAAGGCGCACTGGACTTTTTCAACAAGAACAAACAGTTTGCAAAGCTCAGAGATGATGGTGCTATTATGATAGAGAAATTGGGATGGACTGGGATCTATCATCCAAATGGAGTACCTATCAACTTCTGGAAAAACTAATTGATGTAGAAATGAAAAAAGGGACCACTTGCGACCGAGAATTTTTCAAGAGAGTCTCAAGTTTCATACTTGAGCTTGCAAACCTCTTTCCTGATCCTGCCAAACAACACAGCCCAGTTGCGGAAGAGTTATGGAACTGCAAAATGTTAACTTCAGAGTTGTGCTCGACATCCGAGTTGTTCTGGGACTCGTTAGCGGCACTAACAGCCGCAAGACAAGAACATTCTGGGCTGACTAAGTGGGACGGTGATGGTGGGTCAAAAATAGAAGTTGATGCAATACTTGAAAGCATTAGCATCCATGAATCCAGAACCACGGCGTTGTTCAAGCTGATTTATTTCCTTGGTCACCAAGTATTCTCCAGTGCTTGCTTGGCATTCGCTTACGTTTCTGATTTAAACGAGTCAGAGTTCAGCCTTCTTTGCAGGCAAAATCCAGAAACGGTATCAAAGTGTCTACTGAGTGAAAGACAGTGGTTGGATAAACAATTCAATTGGATTTTCGAGACTTTTGTTGTGAATTCACATTGTGGAATGACAATGGACAAAGATGGTTCAGCATTCCTAGTGCTAAATACAAGCGTTAGTGTTGAGAATGACAAGTTAGCGGCTTCGTTGATTCAGCAAGTTCCACTTCTAGACTCAATTCAAGGCCCCCTAATTCACTCTAAGTATGACAAGGCCCTAAGAGCGATGACTCTCTACGACAAATGTGCAGATTCACAGAAAGCGGCTATCGAAAACATCTTGCCTAGAATTGGATGTATTACACCTTCTGTGGATGAGCTTGAAGCAAGATTGCTCTATTGGCTCCTCAATTGCTTTTGTGAATCTAGCGAAAAACACAAAGCAAAACCCACAGACAACTAACTACCTCAGAAGATTTGCTGTTTTGCACTTGTCCTCTGTGGTGGAGCTAAATAACTGTCAGGAACATATAAACTGTCTTGTACTGAGCCAATGAACTTCTGCAAATAGGATATCTCGGCAAAGGTTCTATTCTTGCATTCTAGAACTGCTGCCTTGTGCTGTCAATGCCGGAGCTGATGAATACTGGCTTTCCATAGACATTCTGGTCCTCTATTTGTTCCTAATACCTTTGCGATTTTTGGCACCTGTGCTATGTTGTCTGTAATCATAGGCGTGACAGGCGATATCAATGCTGCAAGCCGCCAGCCGAATGGGATAATCATGACTAACTTAAAAGTTTGGACTAATCAGCTCCGTTTCAAGGTTCTGCTGCTTGCAGTCTTAGGGTTGGGCGTGGGAATTGCCATTATATTCGTTCAATATTCCGATTTCGTATACTGGCATTTGAAATTTGGGCAAGATAGCGCTCACTACAAGAGAGACAAGTACATCTTGCAAATTTCAGGTGGACCATGCGTTCTTAGTAACGGCACCTATCAAAACGCTTTGGCATTGGGTGACTACGCCAAAATACTTCGAATCTTAGAAGCAGAACTAGAACACGTTCCTTTCCTGGTTTGTTGTGCGCTTGTCGGGCCAGCTCTAATGATATTTCGAAGAGGGAAACAAGCCGTTTCGAAGCCCACACTAAGGGTGAAGAAGATAGAATCGCAATCATGTCTTTCTTTGGAAAAAGTAGTCGAGCATGGGGATATCAGTACAGCCCAAATTATTTCACTGGAGCCGATTAAAGAGCAGAAGCTAAAAGAATAACGATCTGTCTTTACATTTCAATGTGCCAAAGAACTTCCGAAGGCTCTTCAATCGCGGACTTGATGTTGTCTGGTTGAGATTTTCTGAATGCAGAGAGCAAAACGACTGGATAATTCAATCTCGCATCATTTACGTCTTCCCGAAGTGCAACACAGCGCCTACTTCTGAAGCTATGCTTATGTGGCACTCCAAGCCACTTCACTTCGAGGAAATGAATGATACTAAAAGTGGTGCTGCATTTAATCGCAAGTTCGCCGGCAACAGATAGTGTTACTCAGTTTAGGGTTGATGTTTTTCTCCTTCGTGTGCATCTTGGTGTTGCAGAAAGCTTCTTCGGTAACTGAACTTCAGATGCATCAGTACCATTGCTGCACCGCAAATGGTGTCATTGCATAGCGATCTTTCGTATTCGCTTTTTGCTCGGGGCATCGACAAAATAGCGGCAGCAAAGAAACCCTTTCTTACGACGAAAAGGGCAATTTGCTGGACAACGGAACCGATGCATACGCCTGGGATGCTGAAGATCGACTCATCCAAATTTCCTATCCAGGAACAGGCAATAACACGCAGTTTGCGTATGATCCGATGGACAGGTGCGTTCAGATTCAGGAAAACGGCAGCACGCCGAGCTATAGCGGCAATGCGACAAAGAATTTTGTCTGGTGCGGTTCTGAACGCTGCGAAGAACGTGATAGCAGCAATGCCGTAGTAAGCCGCTTCTGTGGAATAGGACAAGCTACTTCAGGTTCGAATTATTTTTACGCATTCGATCATCTCGGTTCAGTGCGAGAAATCACCGATAGTAGTGGCAATGTGCTAGCTGCATTTGGATTCGACCCATACGGAAACAGGTCTGTACTGTCAGGCACATTCAAGCCCGCCTTTGGATTTACCGGAATCTATCAGCACTCACGCACGAATCTCGTACTGACCTGGTTCAGGCAATATAACCCAAGCTTGGGTCGCTGGCTGAGCAGAGATCCGCTGGGAGAAACCGCTGGCATGAATTTATATGGCTATGTGTATCCGTCCGCCACGGGACGTGGTTGTTAACCTCCGTGAAAATATGAGATCACTATTGTGTTAGTGATACTGAGTTTGTGATGATTGACAGTTTGCTAAGTGATGAAGCTCGTGGCTTTCTTCCAACGATCCGGAAGGAATTGATCAATCTCAGACAACTTTGTCTGATTGATCTTGGCGAAGACATCAGCCAAGTATTCAACGGGGTTCAATCCATTCCGCTTTGCCGAGGCTATCAGTGTGAAGTGTATTGCAAGGGCTTTGGCTCCTGCTTCAGACCCCGCAAACAGGAAGTTCTTTCTAGACAAAACGAATTGTTTGATTTCGCGTTCCGAGGCATTGTTATCGACTTCGATCTCCGGATTTTTAAGAAAGCGCGTAAGAGCTCTCCAGTGATTCAAAGAATAGTTAGCAGCCTCGGCCAAAAGATGGCTGGGCGAAAACAATTTCTTGTTTTTAGAGTGAATGTGCCGAAGCTCTCTCATCAATGGCTTCGAGAATCTTCGGCGAAGCGCGAGTCTGGCATCCGGGCTCAGCTTCTTTCCCCGTTTCTCAATTTTGTAAATGCGCTCGTAAATGTCGAGCATCTTTCCCGCAATCTCCAATTCCATGATTTGAGCGTTGAAGATTCTGCGCCTGGCGTGTGTGTTGCAGCCAGCTTCAGTGGCGCCATTACCGAGTTCATCCTTCTCGAACAGGGCATCGAAACCACTGGCCGCATCAGCTTGAATGATGCCAAAGTAGCCTTTGAAGAAATCTTTGTTTACTTGGAAATTAAGTGACTTCGAATAGAGGAAAGCCACAAGCTTATGCGAGGTGTCGCCGCGGCACACAATCATTTTGCTTCTCCGAATCTTTTTCATGTTGCTGGGAGTTCGGTCTTGAACTTTGATTTGGGTTTCATCGGTTTGTACTACTCTGGATTTCAGAATCTCGCGTTTGATCAATTCGTAGAGAGGTTCAACTGCCAGCGACAATGCGATGAACCAGTCGCACTGTGTAGAGCGAGGAATCGGAATAGAATCCCGAGCAAACTTTTTCTCTTGTCTGAAGTTTGGCAAACCGTATTCAACCTTGTCGCTGACAATTTGCGCCAGAAGAGTAGGACCAGCGTAACTGCCAGGAATTGGCAGTTCGGGCTTATGGGCTTTACGAATATACTGTTTGCATTTTGGGCACGCTCTTGTTTCCTGCTGGTGCTCGATGTGCTTCAACGAACGAAGTATGGTTTCAAGTTCGTGGGTGACTTTGTTGCAAACGAATTTTGTTTCGACGTTACAGTTAGGGCAAATTCTCTCACTATCGGGAACCAGGTGCTGCGTGATTTCATCAACGGGAAGATCGGCCAACGCTGTGTCTCGAACCAGCTCGTCATCATTTCGTTGTCTACGGTCCGAAACTGTCGGCGCTGGTCTAGGATTTCTTCCTTCTGATTTGCTGCCGAATTGACTCCGATCTCTATTTTTCTTTTTTGCAATTAGCAAGTCTAGTTTCTCTTGGACCTGTGAAAGCTGGCGCAAGAGTTCTGCGTTGCCTTCGAGAGCAGTCTGCAGAGTTTTTTGCATCTCTGAAAGCTGTTTTTTTAGTAGCTCATTTTTTTCGCGCTCGGCTTGGAAGAGCTGTTTGAAGTCTGATTCGATTTCTGGTTCGGATTCTGGCAATGCGAGCACCTTCGGCTGATTGCCTAATTATGATCCATGATGTATCTAAAGGACAGAGGAGGCAGCAATCAATTTGAGGAGATCAGCGAGATTTCATTTAGCCATCATATCTGGTGGCTAAAATATCGAGACGTTGCAATTCAGGTTCTGATATCGTTATATTATGTTTCACTCCTCGTTTCGTCAAAAGCTTATGAATAGGCAATTTTCAGCGAGCCAGAGTTTTCACAAGTACTTTTGGGGTAGTCCCAGCCTTTCGATCCCGGTGAGGTTGGCGATATCGTTTTAGCCGTTTTACAGAGGCAGTGTCTATTCCTTCAAGAAGCATGATCAGATCCGCGCGCTCAATTTGAACTGGTTCGTACTCCCCATTGACGAACTTAACTTCTGGAAATTGGAAAGTTCCAGACTCAAGCCGCTTAGAATAAATAGCCCAGCCATCCAGGTCCCACCACAATATCTTGATGAATTTGCTACGCCCTCCGTGAAAGATGAACAGGCTTCCGGAATATGGGTCTTCAGCGAAGTGATTGCGTGCAAGTTCAAGCAACCCATCAAACGAACGCCTCATGTCGGCTGGTTTTGTGCAAACAAAAATGCGAGTGGCTGGAGTAAGTTGAAACACTTTGAATTCTCCGTTCTATTTATGCTCGACAGGTTTGCTGTTACGTAATCCGTTAATTAGTCGCACGATTAGATCCACTGATGCGGTATTGCTACAAGAAATGCATGTGCCATCGATTAGTGTTACTAGAATCGTTTCGTCGAGAGACTTTACTGGTTCCGAAGACGGTGGGGAGTTACCCGATATCTCCACTGGAATGAAGGCTGGGGGCTGAACTGCTTGCCCAGTTTGCGCCGGTCTTCGTCCGAGCTTGGTCTGCCAGTAGTGCAAGGAACCACTGGTAATCCCATGCTCTTTGCAGAAATCCCTAATGCTGCCACGATATTGCTCCAAGTCAGAAAAGATTTGAGTCCAATATTTGGTTCGGGATTTAAGTTGTGAGGGGCGGTTCTCCCCGATGCTTATTTCTGATTCGAGTCCTTTTTCTTCATCGCGCCTGCGGAGTTCTGCTCGCCAAAATTGAAATGTATTTGGCGATATGTTTTCAATTGCGCAAAACTTTTTGAATGGCAGTTGGCTCGCTTGAAATTTCTTCAATATCTCGCGCCAGTATCGCTCCCTTTCGGGATCCACCCTTCGTTTCTTTCTCATCCCATTCCTTAACCAAACCAGAATCGCACGATTCCTGAACCGGCTTCGATTCTTTGCTAATGCTTGTTTGTTCCGACAACAGTCAATCACTTCGGTACTCTTGTCGCGAACTTCTTTATCAAATCATTTTTGCGCAGATGCCTCTACCACGCTCCACCTCGGACGGATACGGCTATGTCGAAAATGATCCTATTTTCTTCGTTGATCCATCAGGTTTGCAATCAGTCACAGAGTCCATAAACGATGTTCCGATTAGCGATCCCCTTGATCCGCAGAGGGAACTTAAGCAGATGAGGTGGTTCCTCGAACAATTAGGTGGCAACACAAATCCGGCAACCGGCGCACAATTCGTGCAAAATGCTGAGCTAGGTTTTTACATGGGACTGACCGACCTCGTATTAGGGACAGCGGGAACCCTACCGTCTGCAAAAGTAATGCAGAGATTCGGTAACTTGATTCCGAAAGCAACGACTCCAGCACGAAGTTGCAGGGGGACATTTGGTGGCGGCGGCCGGGCACCAAGAATAACTAAAGCTGAGAGTCCAATTTGGCAGGGGCTGTCCGTTTACAAGGGTAAGACAAGAAGTTCAGGAACGGGTAGCAATAGACAGTTCTACCAATGGGATAACACGCACGGGGACATTGAGGTTTATGATAGTAGAGGTAATCATCTTGGATCGATGCACGCTATTACTGGAGCAATGTATAAACCTGCCGTCCCTGGAAGAACAATAAGCCCCTAATGAAAAAACGCGATCTAATTGATGCAATCAACAGAAGAGAAATCACTCCAGAAAAGGCTCAGTCTTTGTTTAGTGCAGTGATTGCATCTGAGCACGCATCAAAGGCGGCCGAGTTAACTGGTTTATCAAATTTAGAATACACAGCTAAGTGTCATGGCGTACCGTTTTCAACACTCGCCAGATGGAGAAGCAAGGGGTGGCCAAATGAATGCGTCGTCTGCTGCAAACCAATCGAAATCGGGAATTTTGGCTGGTGGTCTGGTCAAAAACATAATGGGCGCTACAAGCTTATGCATGTGGGTTGCATTAAGAATCGAATAAAATAGGTGGATAAATCAGAACACGTTTTGCCTCAAATGATTCAATTGTCTGATTTGGAATTCGTACTTTTCCCGAACTAAAACGTACAATCCATCAAGAATTCAAATGGACTGAGAAATTCGATAAATCAATCAAATGTGATTGTGAGAAATAACACGCTATACAATTTGAAGGGAACTAACTGGAAGTTTCGCTTGTAGTTTTTTTTGGGATTTTTTTTGCTTCAGAATATGTTGCTACGGCGCTCAAAAAAAGGAAAAAACCAGAAGCCATAAATAGGCAGCTCGTCCAGGTGCGGTATTAAAAACACAATAACCACGCCAGAGGATGGGAAGGATGATGCTGCCAACAGGTAAAATCAGTAACTGCCGCGGAGTGCGGAAAATCACAGCTAGTGAAACTGGTGACCACGCTAGAAATATCAAAGTGATAACCAATTGGTACCATTCTATTGAATCTCGCAGCCAATATGTGAGCATCACAGCGATGCCCAACGCGGCGCATAATGAGATGTAGTAGTAATTTGAGGAAGAAAGCGTAGCCTCCTTGCATTTTTTTTCAAGGCGATTTCTTATGACCAGCGCACTTAAGATTAGCCATCCGGTATAAAGTATTAGAACATGTGGCGTCATAGTGAACCTTATCCATTTCAACGGACAGTAATTTAGAGCGAGTAGCCATTAAGCTGCTTCCATGCTCTTTTCAAACTCCTCCGGTGGGAGATAGTTCAAATGAGAGTGTAATCTCTTCGTATTATAGATTGTTTCTATCTAATAGAAAATGCTCAGACGAGCTTCCTCTCTCGTCCTCTCATACTGAACTTCAGATGCATCAGTACCATTGCTGCACCGCAAATGGTGTCATTGCATAGCGATCTTTCATATTCGCTTTTTGCTCGGGGCATCGACAAAAATAGCGCCAGCAGTAAAACCTTTTCTTACGACGAAAAAGGCAATTTGCTGGACGACGGAACCAATGCTTACGCCTGGGATGCTGAGGATCGACTCATCCAAAGTACCTATCCAGGAACAGGCAATAACACGCAGTTTGCGTATGATCAGATGGACAGGTGCGTTCAGATTCAGGAAAACGGCAGCACGCCGAGCTATAGCGGCAATGCAACAAAGAATTTTATCTGGTGCGGTTCTGAACGCTGCGAAGAACGCGATAGCAGCAATGCCGTAGTAAGCCGCTTCTGTGGAATGGGACAAGCGACCTCAGGTTCGAATTATTTTTACGCATTCGATCATCTCGGTTCAGTGAGAGAAGTCACCGATAGTAGTGGCAATGTGCTGGCTGCATTTGGATTCGACCCATACGGAAACAGGTCTGTACTGTCAGGCACCTTCAAGCCCGCCTTTGGATTTACCGGAATCTATCAGCACTCACGCACGAATCTCGCACTGACCTGGTTCAGGCAGTACAATCCAGCTCTAGGCAGGTGGCTGAGCCGCGATCCGCTCGGAGAAACCGCTGGTATGAATTTATATGGCTACGTCAGAAATAATCCGATCAGCTTTGTGGATCCTCTGGGGCTTTATGATTATAGCCAACAAGAAACCCAACGAATTCTCAATGAGTCTGCAGAACAGTCCAATAGTGGGACCCTCAGTGGCTTGGTCCATATTGCTTGGAACAGTCTTTGGGCAAAGGATTATGGCTACATCCCTAAGAGTAAGAACGACACCTTCTGTATCCAGGGACAAAAGCTTGATGCCTATCAATTTACAAACTTTCTTGCAGGCTATAGTGCAAGGCAGTACGATCAAACCTTTCAGGGACTGCCGGCATTGGGCACCTTAAAAGCAGTAGGTCTTGGATGGCATGTATTAGGTTATGGTCTTAGAATAACACTCGGACCGGAGCGTGCGGCAAGCTTCACGAGAGGATATTGGGACCTTCTCAACTCGCGTGGTGGAGCAGACATTGAGGCAGGTGCATGGTATGCGCATGATCCGACTCGCCTAAAATCAGGGAAGGGTTCTGGCTATGACGAATGCGGCTGCAAGTGAAACAAAGGTGTATGATAGTTGTTGGTTGTAAAACACTGGCGAATAGATGGGAAAATCACTCTATTTCAAAATGCTATGTTCGGCAATTGCTGGATTTCTAATTGCAGCAGCTTTTGTAGTCGTGCCAGGCACAATTTTCATGAGACCAAGCAGGCGCGAAGGACAGCCACAGCAGATACTGTCCCGATATCATGAATTAAAGAGGGCGTCTTTTGGTAAGAATCAGCAATCCGACCTATTAGCGGAGGAGCTAATTTGGAAAGCCTTTTGGCTTTGCGTTGCACAAAACGAAGTCGACTGTTTGCCATTTCTCGTTTGTTGTGCCAGTGTTGGGCCAGCTATCATTCTGCTTCGAAGCCGAAACAAGAACGACAATATGCGAGTGTCTTTGAAGCCGAACATACAGATCGAATTGAAGCCGGAACCACAGAATCTGCCAATGGAAGAGAAACTCGAACACGTGGACATCAGCTCTGCCCAACCGGTTGAAGTGTCATTAAAAGAGCTGAACTTGCAAGACTAACAATGCGTAAAGCAAATGCAAGGATTGATCATTCATCGAACACGACTCTTTCCCAAATTGCTTCTGGATGAGATGGTGTCTGTAAGCCGCATGGCGCCTGAAGCGGAAAGCTTTGTCCGCGGACATTCATAATGAGCGATATACCCCAATTGGGCGTTATTTCGCCAGCCAACAAAATTTCCCACAGCCATGTTATATTTTGTATAACATGGCTGTGGGACTGCAGTGCACACCACAAATCTGCGTAAGGTCGGCTGCTCAGTTATGCTTTCGGTACCTCCGGCGATTCTTGAACAGCTTCAATTGCAAGCTGGCTCAACAGTGACCATCAGTCTGGAAGGTGGGCGACTAATCAGTTGGTGATAAGTCCAACATATCTTAGTTTTGCCAAAGCCTCGGATCCAAGCAACAGAAAAGTCATGAAGCAAACGCTCCAAAACGGCTCTCTCAAGCAAAGTTCCCAAAGTTACCGAACTTGAATTGGAGCACTGATAACCTTCGATGATTTTCCGTCTTTGTCGATCGATTGAACAATCACAGAGACAAACTGTTTGCCCGCAGAAGAGTCAGATTTGCCTTTGCCTTTGGGTTTGGAAACCACGAGCTTATCCATTTCGATGACTAAATGTCCAAAGTCATCTGTCTTCGACTTCATCAAAACGGCGGGGTCTTGCAGCGGCAATTCGCCAAGTTTCGGAAGGAAAGTAATTCCTACATCACTGCCAGATACTACAGTTACATCGGCGTGAGGTAGTGCGTATTGAACGTTTAACTTATCCTTCCCACCTTCGCTTACTTTGCTTGCAATGTTGCTGCTCACACGCATAAAACGATTGGGAATTGCAGGACTAATGACTTTGTGCTTCTTCAAATACTGTTCAACAACCGTCGAGAGGCGCAAATCAGTTTTGACGATGTCTTTGGCGTCTTTGAAATCATAGCCTTCGCCACCGTTAAAAGTGTAGTCGTTTATCGCAATGCGATAGAGCTCGTCAGCTTGAACCGATTCAAATTTGCCTTCTTTATTTTGTGCAAACGCAAACAAAACTCTCCTGCCTGGTGGCAACGTTGGGTCCCAAGCGAACTTCAATCCATGCACATCAAGAAAGCGTCCGCCCGTACCTTCAACAACACCAGCGCTATGCTCTAGTGCAGCAAGCAGTGTCTTTCCTGTGATAGTTGCCACCAACAATTTGTTTTGAAAAGGCAAAATCTCTCGCACAGTTTCAAGAGTTATTGGACCTGCCTCAAACCCGGCACGAATGCCACCACGATTTTGTATCGCAATTGTGGCACCGTTATCAATAGAAGCTTCGAATAGCGCGTCAGTAACAAGGTCGCCGATGGGCGAATCATAAGGGAACGCCTTGAATCGTTGTTCAAAATTAGCCTTCGATTTTGCGATAACTGTCTTGGTGAGTGCGATAAATGGCTTAGCCTTTTCAGTTACATAAGCCTTTAGCTCTTTATCCTCAGGCACTTTGTCATTGATGTTTATAAGCTTGTATTTCGAATCAGGAAAAACAAGCTTTCCTTCTTTGTCGAACACAAGATCGAGCCGCCCGAGCGCGCGTCCGTATGATCCCGTCTGAACGACCATGGCTTTGCTACCATCAGAATGCGCAACGACAATGGGCTGATCTAATCGAGTATGTGAGTGACCGCCAACCACAACATCGACTCCTTCAATAGCACCCAACAGCTGTTCAAGGTCAACGCCAGAATGAGAAACCAACACTATTTTATTGATGCCTTGCTCTTTCATCTTTTGAACTTCAGCTTTGACTGGGTCCATCCAGTTAGTTCCTGGAGAAATCAATTTCACGTCACCCAGCTTGGGTGCAAGCTCTTTTAGTGCTGGCGTTATGACCCCAATGAATGCAACCTTCTGCCCATCAATTACTTTGATTACCGAAGATTTGACCAGGTCTTTCAGCTCAGGCTGCCCTGACACATCAAGATTGCAATCAATGATGTCGAACTTAGCCAGGTGTAATTGTTTGCCGAGATTCACGGGACCTTCATCAAACTCGTGGTTACCAATGCAATACACGTCGTAACCAGCTTTGTTGAGACATTCAACCTCAGTCTCGCCCTTGTATTGTTCAAAATATGCCGTTCCCTGGAAGATGTCCCCAGCATCCACGGCAAGGACTCTTGGATTATTTTTTTTTGCTTCTTTAATCAAATGAGCGATTCGGGGCATGCCGCCTATATTTTTTCCATGTTCAACGTAGCTGTCTTCATGCGCGTGAATGTCATTGCTGTGTAAGATAGTGAAAGCGAATTTCTCTTGACTAGCATCTTCGGCAAAAACAGAAGGAGAAAAATTGAATACAGGGAGGCTGAGCGCAGTGAGTAGGGCTAGCAGAAAGAATTTAGGACGGGTACTGAGCATTGCAAGCGGTCTCCTTCTGGTCGCAATTCAGCCAGCGTTGGCGGAAGATTTGCGTACGGTGAACAATCAAGTTAAGGGCGAGGTCGGTTGCCCGGTAGAAGTTATATCAGCAAAAACGGTTCTTGAGATTGATCCCATTGGAACTCCGATGGCTTGTCGAATTTATCTTGATTTTAGGAACACGTCGGCAAAGACCATAACAGGCGTTAAGTTCCGCATTGGATACGTCGACAGCGAGGACCAAATTCGCGGTTCATTTCATGCTCCTGATGGGCACATGTTGGAACCGGGAGCGTCATCCAAGAATCAGTGGAAAGGAGAAAAAGTCGACCCCCGCACCGTCTCTGTAGTTATCAGACCACTGGTGGCGAGGTACGCCGATGGCAGCAAGTGGCAGAGCGCAAAAATGGAAGAGCTGGCGCCAGGTACTGGTGGAGATCCTGCAGCAGCGACTGGTAATACTGGCGGAGCAAGCGGTGAGGCTTCGAGTCTCAGGTCGACAAGCAGCACGGTTTCCAGCCCCTCGCAAGCACCTGAAACGCCGTCTCCGCAAGGCTCTACAGCGGCACCACCGGCAGGGTCAGATAAGTCGAATGACGGATATTAGAGCTGGGGATCGATTTTTAATGCGATTTTCAAAGATTTTCTAATTTCCAAGTGGCCGCTATATGCAATAGCGGTGTATTGTATATCCACTGTCTAAATCGAAAATTGTCTTGAGAGGAGCTTCCCACATGGCTTCCCCTTTCCGTACCGCACTCGTCGGTCTCGGAGTGATGGCCGTCTGCATTATGATGGCATCACTCAAAGGTCACCACCTACTGCTAGCGTTCGCCGCTGCAAGTCTGGTTTTTGCAATCCGCTCATGGTTGGTATCGCATAAACCTGCTTCGGCAAAACCTGTTGCTCCAGAGCTTCCTGCGCGCCATAGAGGTCGCACGGGAGAACACCGTGTAACAGGACGAGTCTATCAGTTCCCCACACACGCGCTTAACGTCTCTGACGCAAGCGGATCCTAATTGTAGATAACAAAGAATCAGCAAGTATCTGTAATAATCTCAGTTTGACGCGAATAAAAGCAGTCCAAAATGAGCAAACAGGAAGAGCTGAAAACTAACAACAGTTACAAAATTGGCGATTTTAAAACGAATTCGCTTTTCTTTTGTTGTCTGTTCGCGTGTGCTTTGTTTCTATATTGGATGGCGCATCCAAGTCTGGGTGAATCGCAAAGCGTGATGAAACCTGGACCAAAAGCGGCACCGTCAAAGGTGCCGTTTGTCGATGCAAATGCAGATGTTCCGTTAGTAACACCACAAATAGAAGTAGGACCAATCGATATTCATAAGAAGTATCGGTCAATGGAAGGTCCTTATGTTATTCGCAGTTTTCGCGTCTCAGATTTGCTTGCCTCTAAGAAAATCGAGCTGCCGGCAAAGTCAATTATCTACCTGGACAGCGGACAAACTGCCCCGGCGATGAACGACAAGACTGCTGAGCAAAACGAGTCGGCATACAATCTCAAAGGATTGACTGATACCACCGGCAGTGAGCCAGAGTTGTACTGGTTTCGTGGCATTAAACTTCAAGTTTTGGACGAAAAGAACAATCCGCTTCCGACCGCCGAATTTATCTGCCACATGAACCTCGATGTGGATAAGGTCACACGATATATGGAATTTCCAGAACTAGAGCGAACTGGAAACGAGCGCCTGATGACACTAACACAGGGGCAAACTGAGTTTCATTTTCCCGCACCATATGCAGTACCAGTGTCCGGTAATGAAGAATGGAAATTTACGTTTCAAGCAGCAAACCGGACAACAGACAAGCATCGTGTCATAAAACACCTCTGTACGCTGTACTTTAGCAAAGATAAGGACTTGAAAGCACCACTCAAGGCTTTGCACTGGCTCAACCCCTACGTCGCTGTTCAACTTGAGAAAAACGAGAAAGCTCCAGAGCATCACGGACCATCATGCATGGCTCTCAGTCAAGGAGCGAATGCACCAAATATGGTTCCGGATACGGACTTCAAGGATCCACTTGGTCGAAAAATGACAGGGCACTGGGTTATTCCCCCTGGCAAACATTACTACCAAACTCCTCTTACACAATCGATTGACCCTGATTTCGCTAAGGAAGACAGAAAGATTCATGCTGTCTGGTCTCACGTCCATCCAGCTTGCACCAGCGCCACTCTGAGCAAATGCGATGGCGACAAACGAGAGGATATTTTCAGTGTCAATGTCAAAACGCGTTTTCAACCAGGAGCCGAGCTTAGTTTCATCGAAAATGTCGTTTCAAGAGAGGGAATTGATTTACCGTCTGGAAAGAATTATGAACTCTCAACCACCTATGACAATCCGTTGAACGAGCCTCTTGATTCAATGGTTGCGCTTGGAATATTTTGCGAGTCAAAGAGTTTCGTTAAGCCAGACTGGAGTATTTCCGACGGAAACGCTGCTCTGCCAAAGGAAAAGAGCAAACCGTTGAAGAGAATCGTGAAAAAGCAGTCTGACGCAAAGAAATCGGACAAGTGTAATGACCTTTATTGCGGAATCAAAAACAAAAACTAAAGCTGCACACAAGAGAAAGAGTAAATCGTCAAATCGCTTCAGAGCCAATGGTTTCGGGATAAAAAGCTCGATTTGTTTAGCTTTCGGGTTTCCTTGTTTAACAAAAAACAAGAATCAATTTTTCCTCAAATGCATCACCCAGCAATGGTTCTCGGTTCTTGTCCAAATATTTCAAAATCAGGGCACCGAGCCTGCTCTTAACCCGTCCTTAGTATGGCCGGTGGCAAGATAGAAGTATGAAAAACGAAAAGAAGCAAGAAGAAAAGTCCAAGAGACAACACCAATTAAAGAGGCATATATGACGTTCCTTACAAGCATGGCTATTCTGGTCATCGCAGCAGCGCTGGGGACATGGGTTAACGACCACACCCGTCTCGGTGGTGACTATTTGAGCGATGAAGAACTCAAATAAGTGCAAGTTTGACAACTGAATCATTGTTACTCACAGCCTCCGTCCGAGTAAAATAGATGCGGTAGGTTCGAGGTAGTGATGGCGAGAATCCTTATCATCGAGGATGATCCAGATTACTTAAGACAGCTCAGGGAATGGCTGTCGGCTGAAAATTATCATATTGAATCAATTGAGGATGGAAAAATCATCCACGAAAAACTGAACATGCTCGATCAGTTTGACGCGGTGCTATTAGATTCTGATTTGCCAAATTATCCTGGCATACAACTGCTAACAGAGTTTCGCAGAGCAGGCGGCAGAACTCGCATTATCATGCTATTCAGCCCGCACAACCCACTCAAAGAGAAAATGAATGGGTTGGAATCTGGGGCAGATGATTTCGTGACCAAACCAATTAATCCTGAGGAATTGCTTGCAAGAATGCGCGCTCTATTGCGTCGCCCTGCAGAGTTTGTCGGTACAATTCTTTCTTCCGCTTACGTGAGTCTCGACCCACTAACAGGTGTTGTCACGAAAGATGGGGAAACCATTCAATTGACCACAAAGGAACGAGCTCTTCTGGAGTTTCTTATGCGACATCCAAAAGAGGTTTTTAGTCCAGAGGCTATTCTAGATCACGTGTGGCCGACTCAGTCAGAATCGTCACCACTGGCAGTGCGCGTCTGCATCAATGGACTGCGAAATAAGCTGGATAAAAATCCGAAAGCTTCAATCATAGAAAACGTCCACGGCGTAGGGTATCGCATTCGCTCAGATTGAAGGGCAGACTTGTTTTTGCTGAGCAGCTGCTTCGAATGCTTTCCAATGTCCTTTGAGATATGCAGTTTAGTCATCCATTAGAGTTGGCACTGGAAGTCTACTCCAGTAGACTCCGCAATTAGACCTAATAAAAAAAACTACTCGTGTAAAACTGACGGATGCATGACGGAGCGCCATTTACCAAAGTGGCGGATTTTTGCTTGCTCTTTCCCGTTTCCTCACAAGTCATCCACAAGAGTTTGGGACAGTGGATTTATCGGTCCTCCGGGAACGTCACCAAAACTCAAATAGTCAATTTTCTTGTTGGAAAACTTCCTGCTTCAATTTGAAAGTTACTACTTGATGCGCAATTGAATACGCAGCACATCTTTTGATGTGTCCATCCACGTAAACAAACTAACGTTACAAACTCTGTTTAGGGTCGACAGGGTAGGTTCCGTGAAAGGGAGGCCTACATGATTCGCCATAAGCTAGCTTTGTCTTTGCTTGTTTTGATTGTATTTGGAGTTATCACTTCTAAGCCTGCGAATGCCGCAAATGGTGGCATGCAGATGGAGGGAGTTAACATCTCCGGAGCTGAATGGGGCGAAGGCACCATTCCTGGTACATTCAACGTTCACTACATTTTTCCTACAAACAGCGAAATCGACTATTTCGCTGGCAAAGGAATGAAGATAATTCGCGTTCCTATTCTGTGGGAGCGCATACAACCAACCGCCAGTGGTCCCTTCGATGATACATACGCAGGGCGGCTTGATTCGGTGATTCAATATGCAAACTCAAAAAACCTGAAGGTCGTCATTGATTTGCACAACTATGGCAAGTACAGAGGACAACTCATTGGAACATCTGATGGATTGCCCAACTCAGTATTAGCTGATTTCTGGTCAAGAATAGCGACTAAATACAAAACCAATCCAAACATAGTCTTTGGAATTATGAACGAGCCCATTGGCGGAAGCATGACACCGACCACATGGCTTGCATCTTCCCAGGCGGCAATCAATGCTATCCGTGCGACCGGAGCCACGCAGCTTATCCTCGTACCATCAACCTATTGGATGCATCCTGCGAACTTTCTGGATGTAAACGCGAGTGTGATGATCAATGTGACAGATCCTGGAAACAATTATTCCTATGATGTACACCAGTACTTAGACTATGACGGTTCGGGGCAACACACTGATGTTCTCAGCCCAAGTGCAGCCGTTGCCACGCTGAGCGGTTTTACAAATTGGCTAAAAACAAATCATAGATCTGCCTTTCTCAGTGAAATCGGCGTTCCCTCAAGTACCGCAGCCCAAGATTCTCTGACAGCTATGCTGCAGTATATGCATGCTAATAAGGATCAATGGGATGGATACACCTACTGGTCAGCTGGTCCATGGTGGCAGGGCTACATGTTTGGTGTCGAGCCTGTCAACGGACAAGACACTCCACAAATGAAGACCCTCGTAGCTAATCTTGGCTCGAATACGCCGACGCCAACGCCAACGCCAACGCCAACGCCAACGCCTACACCAACTCCAACACCAACACCAACTCCGACTCCGACTCCAACTCCGACACCAACTCCGACACCAACTCCAACTCCGACACCAACTCCAACTCCGACACCAACGCCGACGCCGACACCAACTCCGACACCAACTCCGACACCAACACCAACTCCAACTCCAACTCCGACTCCAACTCCGACTCCAACACCAACACCAACTCCAACACCAACACCAACACCAACACCAACACCAACACCAACTCCAACTCCAACTCCAACGCCAACGCCGACTCCGACACCAACACCGACACCACGACCGGTGCCGATTCCACACCCACTACCGAATCCATGGTCGATTCGCCTACCTTCTATTCCAAGGCTCCCGATTAAGTTGCCAGCAATACCAAAGCCAGTTGTGACAGTAACCAGAACAACAACAACTTCGCCTACGAATAACACGACGACAACTTCGGGAACCATAACTCTAAGTAGTAGCTCTCCAACGCCACGAACTATCATCCAGGTTCCATTCGTCTTCACCATACCAACATGGGGAGGATCAGGACAATGAAAACGCGAGCAAGAAATCAACGCGGCAACATGCTGGTACTGATAATCTCGATTACAGCAGCTGTTACCATTCCAGTGCTCATTTGCTTATGCAAAATGGCTCCGCACATGAGCGCTCGAGGCAGAACAGAAAATGCAGTAGAGGCAGCAGCTTTGCTAGCAGCAAAAGACATTTCACGGATTACTGAAAAGGACTCACACTTCGGATTCGTTTCAATCAGCAATCACCCTCCGACAGGAAAAGCGACTAAAGCACAGGATGGCGAACCGCTTCCAGTGCTCGGAATCAATACCATAATTGGAACTCTAAGACAAAATGCAATCATTGCTGACCAGCTAAAAAACTCAACACTAGAGTCTCTGATAGATGATGACATGAAGGCTCTCGAAGTAGCGTCCAACGGGCTCAATGTTCTGATTAAAGAGGCTACAAAGGCGAACCCTGACGAACATCTTCTTGTGGATGTTAATGGTGAGTATGTAAGACCTATGGATGATGTTCGCAAATTCCTTAATTCCACCCTGCCTGCCAATGTCAAAATTCAGTCCATCACCATGAGTTCCGGATGGCTAGATAATGGCAGCGACACAACTGTCCAAGTACCCAAGCCAGTCTCTAAGGCTATGGTATCGATACAGCAGATGGATGAAGATAAATATCAAGCCTTCAAAAATCTGCCAGTCGGAAAGAGAAACTTCATGTTTGCCGGAATAGGCAAACAACCACATCTAGTATCAGCAAGAAAATTCAAACCAGATGATGGACATCATCTCTGTACCATCATCAAGTTGGAATGCACTTTAATAGACAGCCAGGAGCCAGACAAACCTATCAAGTATGCTGTTTGCAGCCAACCGTCCTCTCAAGAAGATGAGGGAACAAGGGGATCGATGACGGTCAGGTTTGCACAAAAGCCGGTACCAGGGCTGGGTTCCTGGAGCGACTTTTTAGCTTCTGGATCATTCACTGACCACGGTATCTTGAACTTTGATATCACAGGCGGTGATTATCCTTATGACCCTAAGGCACAGATGCGATTGTCGTATGATAGCGAGCCCCGCCCTGGTACCTCCCAACAATTTGCAGAACACCTCTACAACTGGTTAAAAAATGGTCGACTACAACCAAATGTAGACGCCGTTTTATCAATGGTCGTTGAGCCATTTCAGAATGAGCCAAATCTGGTTTACACCTATAGCTTCGAATCTGACGGATCCATTTCAAGAAAAGTCAGTAGTGGAGAAGACTTTACACGTGCAGTTACGGCAGATGGGCAGGAGACCACACTTGCCGATACCAACGTAAAAAACGGCGCTAACGCCGTAATCATGTTCAGAGACAACGTGGCAAGTACATCTGGCAAGCATGGAGGACAACCGCTGGCTGGCTACCCCACCGATGCAAACAATGGCAACGCTAATCATGAAGACCTGGCAAAGGAATTTGCTAAGCGCGGAAGTCATAAAGATGGACTCGCTGTCGATATTGAAATTGGAGGAACTGACGACAAAAACACACAACGCGATCAGCAATTAACTATGCAACACCGAACCGGAACACCACACCGCATTTGATACCAACACGGAGGACTCTTACCAGGGAGCCGCGAAAGCGGCTCCTTTTTCTTTATTTGCGCCTTACGATCTAAATATCTAAATTGGTAATTTCGAGAACTTTATCTGCCAATCGATCTCAAGTACTGTGCCAGTGAAGCGGCAAGATCAACTCCATTCATGCTGGCAACAGGCTGAAAGGGTGCCACTCTTACATATTCACTCCTGAGTCTCCCGTCCCGCAGAGCGGTTCCTTCATAGCTGAAATCTCGATTGGAACTCTCATTTACAATTTTCTTTTCGCTAACAAAGTAATGATTGATAGACTCTTGCTGGAATATTTTTGTCACCACGCCTCGCTGGCTTTCAGTAATTACCGAACGAGTTTTCGAAACCAGTTCAGTGGGTGCCACTAACTTGGCTCTCAGGGCAACTATCTGGAACTGAACTTTCTGCCCATTCGTTATACCATCGCGCTCAAATGGCATGGTGTTTGCATGCCAAATGTTTCCATCTTTATCGTACTGATGACCCCAGTGCGCAGTTAGTTCGTCATCTGTGAATCTATTCACAGGAATGATTGTTCTTGTCTTCAGGTCTGTGATGCTCTCTGTGTAATCGCCTCGCTTGTACCATGAGCCAGCCATTTGTTTTGGAATTTGATACCACTCAATTCTCACTCGAGGTTTAGGAGGCGGTGGAGGTGCATATTGCATAGGGTCTGGAGGAATAGTGTCGCCTTCCATGGCAGCGCTATCTTCCTTTCCTTGAATCGGTGGCGCAAGCGGCGGAACCTGTGGCTCTTCCTCTGGTACCTGGTTGGCTGGAGGTAATACATCCGAATGCTCTACCCCACCGAATAAAGTGGCTGCGATAGAGGGCAAACTAACTGGTTGAAGAAAAGAGAAGACAAGCAGTGTCAGATATAAAAGTACTCGCAAAAGACGACCTCTCCAGTCGAACACCATAATATACCCGCTTGCATTTGCCAGCATACCTGTCGCTTACTAATGGTATTTTTACTTGATCATCAGATAATTGGAGTTGCCGACATCGTGGGCATTCTGCCAAATTGTGGCAGTTGAGATCACAAAAGCAATTCAGGGCTCCCTTGTCACAACTGCTGTGCCAGGTTCTAGCTGACGATCTGCTGAGGACCATCCCCACGCAAAAATCTTGTGCATCCAATAGGTCAAATTTCTGTCGCAAACCTTCTGCCGGAAATACTCCTCATGCCTTAGCTCTACATCAGCCAGCTGCAAAAGTTCTTGCTCAAAATCAAAGCGACCAATGGCAGCAGCACATCTTGCAGCGTCCAAATACTCGTGTACATTGCTATGTTCTAGCAAACCGGCAAAGTACATCGGAAAATACCAGCCACTGATGAAGCAGGCCATCATGATGATACTACCCATAGTGCCCATCATTAGATCTCTACATCCTTGCGGTTTGGCGTCAAGTTGTTCGAGCATCCGCAGAACTGCGGCCCGGTGAATCCATTCTTCTTGTTCTATTTGCGCAATGCTCTCACGCTCTTCTTTGCAGAAAGAAGCACGCCAGTGGCCAGCGTAAGCAAGTGCAGCTGCCTTTTCACCAGAATATGCCATTTGTAAAATGTGAATGAGCTGTTCTCTATGATTTAGGTCTTTCATTTTGAATCAACTCCTTTATATCCATTGTTACTCTTTTTCGAGAGACAATTACAAGGAATCGCGTTAATAAAAGATGACAATTTGCACTTTAGCGGGACAAAAGACCGCCAAGACTTATGCAGCTAACGTTTCAAGATGCGGCCCAGAGCCGGCACTCTTCGAACAAGCATATTCAATTCATCCAGCTTGAAGAGAATGCATGCAAGAAAATAGACGACAGCAGCAACGGCACAGGAAAGCCCAACTTCAATCAGCAACAAAACGCTCGCCGACCATGTCTTTGGCAAAATACTTGCAAAGACTGCTTTGACAGCTTCTGCTTCCAGTACCACTGTAACTCCAAATGCACTACCGGCGCAGAGAACAGAGGCTAGCATCATCAACCCTAATGGAACGAGCAGCTTATGAAAGCCAAGTAGACCAATTCTGTTTTTCAGAAAGGTGCTGAGAAGCGTCAGATTCAAAATCGTTATAAGTGTGCTTGCCAACGAGATGCCGCGTACATCCATTTTCAGAACAAACACAAAGAGCCAGTCTAAAAATGCCTTGACCACGATGGCAACGAGTGCAACATGGAAAGGAGTCTTAGAGTCCTTGAAGGCATAAAAAACTCTCGTCATCAAGTCTCTTGCAACATAGAAAAGAATTGATGGAGCAAGAAAGATCAAAGCAATGGTGACGAGCCCGGTCGATTCGTTATTGAATTCACCATGTTGAAAGAGTAATCGAATGATTGGAGATGGAATTGCAAGAAACAGAGCCGCCATGGGGAAAGCCAGGAAACAAAGAAAGCGCAAAGAGCGGCGCAGTTCCTCCTTCAGCTCGTCCATATTTCCAGCGTCAACAAGTTGTGTAAAACGAGGCAAGATTGGCACGAGCATGGCAGTCAAAAGAACACCAAGCGGAAGTTGTACCAGACGATTGGACATAAGGACTGCAGTCCATGACCCCTGTCCAAGTGTCCCGGTAAAAAACGCATCAACATAAACGATCAACTGGCCAACGGAAGTGCTGAATATAGCAGGCCAGATCATAGCTGAATATTCATCTATACCCTCCTGCTTCTCTCGGGTGAATTTCCACTTCAGATTACTTTTGATGATGTCCGGTGTTTGAGCAAACAGCTGACCCAGGGCACCAACAAGGGTTCCAAGAGCTAGCGGAATTCCCGTGTAGGCGGCAGTAGTCGGGTCGTAAAATCCCCAGATGGCCACGATGATGGCAACGCTGGCGATCGCCGGAGATAAAGACGGCCAGAATATCTTGTTGTAGACGTTGAGAATTCCATACGAAATTCCAACCAGTCCAGAAATCACTATCAGCGGAGCCATAATCAAAAATTGCTCTCGAACCTGATTTTGCAGAAGATTCTTCAACGCAACATCAGTCCATCCAGCCAACTCCGGTGGAAGATTAGCATGCACTATCTTGTACTGCGAGAGCGCGAGACTTGCGATAAATGGAGATAGAAGACAAGCCAATAAGCAGACAGCGGTTAGCGATATGAAAGTCACAAGCGCTATCTGCGTGAGCAGTTTACCCGCGTTTTCTGAGTCCTTGCGCGGTGTCAAAATTGCGACGGTGGCAGAATGATAAGGACCACCCAAGCCACCAAAGAGAATTAGAATATTACCAGTGAAAAGGTATGCGTAATTCCAGGCATCAGCGATGATACCAGTGCCATAAGCGTGTGCCACGACGATATCGCGAACGAGTCCAATAACTTTAGAAAGAACTGTCAGAACTGCGACGATACCAAACGTTTTACCCATACTTTGCTGTTTGGGCTTAGGAACTTCACGCGCAGCTTCTGGACTTGCTCCGGTCTCTGCAGCCGCGACATCAGATTCAGCTTCAATAGCAGACTCTGAATCTGCGGGTGAAGCAGCAGGCTGAGCCGCAGGAAGAATTGCCTCCTGTTCGTTTCCTGGGTTGTCTTCAGCTTTCACTAGCAGCTTTTCTGGAGATTCAGCCTCTTGCTTAAGAGGATGGTCGTTTTTATCGCCTGTCACTGGCATTGGTCTCTGCTTGGATTTCTGCAGCGTATTTCACAGAGGGAGGCACGAATGAGTTTTCGCCCTTACCCTTTGAATTCAACTCGATTCTCTTGGAAGGAGGAATACCAAGATAACGTGCAGCTTCCATACAAATAGCGTTAAAAACTGGACCAGCAATGGTATTACCCCATCGTCCATCAGTCTGAGGGCTGTCTACAACAGCTATGCATACAAGCTTCGGATTATCAGCAGGCAGGAAGCCGACGAAGCTCGCGATGGTAGCACCAGCGATGTAGCCTCTGCCATTTGCTGTAACCTTCTGTGCAGTACCTGTTTTGCCGCCTACAGCATAACCGGGAACCTTACCAGCCAATTGGGTACCAGTCTCGACGTTCGTAGCCAAAAGATTCGATACGTGGTGAGCAACTTCAGGAGAAAGAACTTTAGTTTTTGTTGGCTCGGTCCACTTTTCGGTGACACCAGTTTTGGGATCATAAATGCGACGAATTAGATGTGGTTGAACTCTAATGCCACCATTAGCAACACCACTAACAGCCGAAACCAACTGCAAGGGTGTTACAGCTACAGCACCTTGCCCGAACCCGGTTGTAGCCTGGTCGATAGGCTTCCAATATTTCCAGTTCAACAAAATACCGGCAGACTCGCCAGCAAGTTCAATACCGGTTTTCTTGCCAATTCCAAACTCTGTCAATTTTGTATAGAACTGCTGAGGTGACATCAGCAAACCAATTTGAGCTGAGGCAACGTTGCTGGAGTGAATGAACAGATGAAGAAGGTCGATTACTCCAAGCCCACCTGGTTCATGATTGTGTAGAGTGCGATTGCCAACGCGCAAAGTCCCACCATCATAGAATGTGGAATTATTTTTGATGACCCCGAGGTCTAGCGCTGATGAAACAGTGAGAATTTTGAATGTCGAACCAGGCTGATATACATCAACCATTGCCCAGTTCTTCAATTTCTCGTAGTCGTACTTGCTGTACTCGTTCGGGTCGTAATTCGGATAGTTAGCCCAGGCAAGAATTTCACCATTCTCGGGGTCAAGCAAGATTGCACAACCCTTAAGTGCGCTTGAGTGAATACACATTGCACTCAGTTCTTTCTCTGCCAGATGCTGCAAATAATTATCGATGGTCAACTCTACGTTGCGCCCCATGGGCGGTGTAATTTCCAAGGTACGATTTTGTGCCTGCCCCGTGATAATTTCACGTCCGCGTCCATCTAACTGAGGCAGGTTGAAGTCACCTGTACTCTGAAGCGCGGTACCGACAGCCTGCTCGACGCCGCCCTGCCCTTTCGTATCCATATTCACATAGCCAAGGATATGAGAAGCGAGCTTAGCTTCTGGGTAATGACGGAAAGACTTTGGAACTATGTCGATGCCGGGCCAATTCAAATGCTGAAGTTCTTCAATCTCTTCTCTGTTCAAATGCAATGCGATGGTAACGACAGGATAGTCACTTTTGAGCAATCGCTCAACTTTGGCTGGACTCACATGGCAAATGTTAGCAAAGGTGCTTGCAGCCTCTTCTTTAGAGACCTTGAGCAATGCTGGATGCACATAAACGTCATAGCGAGTGGTATCAATGGCAAGTGGTAAACCGTGCCTGTCGGTGATGGCTCCTCTGTGAATTAGAGGATTATTCTTTTCACGTTGCACCGCAGCTCTATGAGTTAGCTCGCCACCGCGCATGATTTGCAGGTAATACAAGCGCCCCGCGATCATTACGAGTCCCAAACAGATCAGACATTGCCAAACGCGCAGGCGCCACAATGGTGACCGCGGCTGCTTCCGCTTTTCTGCATACTTATTAATTGATGATCGCTCTTTTGATCTCACCGACATCCAGTTTCAACCCGCCAATTAGTAGCCAGAATGCACAGGCAAGAAGTGCTTGCGAGGCTTGAAATCTTTCACCACAGGTGGTTTCACTTCAGGTGTAATTATTACTCTTTCTGGAACACGCAAACCTGCCCGACCCACAACATTTGCCTGAATACCTTGAAAAGAAATAGCGCGAAGAAGCTGTGCTGACAATTCTGTGTTCTGCTCACTTAAGCGCCTTGCTTGCTCTTGTAGTTTGCTAACTTCTGCCGTGGCTGCTACGTCAAGTCCATAGCCGAGCAATGCCAGACCACAACATGCTATCAAGACAGCTCGAAGTACTTGATTGATTTTTACAAGAACTGGAACATGACGGCTGTGAATTCGAGGAGTCCAATCCGGAATCTGACTCAGAGGTTTGGTGTCAACTGCAGTGGCAGCCTTTTGTGCCACCATAGGCGGTAGTGACACAGACAAAGATTCACCATTCCAAGTTTCGGTGTCGATAACGGACTGTGCTGCTGTCATCTACACCTCCTGAATAACACGTTCTCCCGCTCGTAGTTTAGCACTACGGGCACGGGGATTGGCAAGTGTTTCTTTTTCTTCAGGTTGTAAAGGTTTACGCGTGAGAATTTTCAGTTCTCTCCTTTTGGAACAGTTGCAGATCGGCTGTTTTGGAGGACAAACACACTCAGCTTCACAGCTCTTGAAAATTTGCTTAACCATCCTATCCTCAAGGCTGTGAAAGCTTATGACAACGAGTCTTCCACCGGCTGCAAGAATTCTAATTGAATCTGCCAGGAAATTTTCTAATGCACCTAATTCATCATTAACCGCAATTCGTAATGCCTGAAAAGTACGAGTCGCCGGATGCGACTTATCGTTAGCTCGCGGCCAGCCTAAGGCTTTAACCACAAGGGCGGAGAGCTCTGACGTAGTCTTTATTGGTCTAGCTTCCAAAATTCTCTTTGCAATTTTTCGGCTCTGACGCTCTTCGCCATATCGAAACAATATATCGGCGATCTCCTTCTCTGTGAAATCGTTAAGAATACTCGCCGCAGACAATTTCTGGTTCTGATCCATTCGCATATCTAGTGGACCATCTTGCATAAAACTGAAACCACGGGTGGCATCATCCAACTGCATAGAGGAAACGCCAATGTCAGCAAGAATGCCACCATCTATGGAGTCAATTCCTAGCGAATAACATATACGTTGTATATCTCGAAAATTTCCCTGGACCAGCTCAATTCTTGGATGAATGAAATCGAAACCTGCTTCCTGCAAGCGTTTCCGGGACATCGCCAATGCGGACTCATCCTGATCTATTCCGATGAGAGTAGATTCAGGTTTAAGTCGACTGGCAATTCCCAATAGATGCCCGCCCAAACCAGCGGTTGCATCAACATAAACCTTGCCAGTTCCGGGCTGAAGCATTTCAATAACTTCATCAAGCATTACAGACAAATGCTGGAAGTCTTTTGGCTCTAGCTGGCTCTTGCTCTGCATCGACATTGCCTAAATCTAGCACAATTAGACAAAAGCAAGAGAGCAAATACATGACCTGGCGCGTAGGAAATAATACAATCTACCGAATGCAAAAAATTTCTGCCTGACAGGACCCTATATATGAATCCGAACAATCACCTCTTAGCCACCACCGGGACACAGCTGATGGACATATGCCATCTTTTGAACGCTCTTGAGGTGATGGATTCGCAAGATGCCATAGGTAATGACAAAAGTAGAGCGGAAGTTCGAACTCAAGTTAGCCAGCTCAGAACTGCGATTGACCGCGATTTTATTAAACCTATTGAGAAAAAATTACCCTCAGTTTTGTTTATGCCTCCAGCTGACCTGGATCGTTTTCTCGACAATAAAGCAAAAGAACAGGCAGACAGCGAAACTGTTTCTGAGCATCTGGAATTTCCCGATCAATTCACAGCAGTTCTGGTAAGGCAAACCGCGCTAAATGTGATTACCTTACTCAACCGCAGCCACGCTATCTACGAAAAGCAGAAAAATTGTTCTCCAGAATCCAAGCGACTTTTCAAGAAAAAGATCACAGCTCTAACTGATAGCTTAAAGAATATACTCGAGGATATTTTTACAGAGCAGGGCGAGTTAGCCATTGGCTCCTGGAAGTCTGAAGACTGGACTGAAAGAAAAAATCAGCGCGCAGCAGAAAAATAAAGGTGTTAGCTGTGCACAAAATGCGAAAACTCGATGGTGCTTAAAGCTGCCAGCTGCAAATAAATTTTGCCTTTCACGGCTCACGAAAGATTTTGTCGAAATTGTTCAGAATTACGGCTTCGCGCTGCGTAAATGGTGCAAAAAGCTGAAAGACCCGCGCACTGCGCGAGTCTCTCATAACCCAGCCAATAAGTTTTTCTAGCGTTTTTCTTTCGAGTAGAACTCGAAATCCCAGCAGCATGCGTAAATCAATTGCATGGTGATCAGTCCGACAATGGGACAGAGAATCCATGCATCGCATAGAACGTAGTTTGAGTGAAATTGAGCAAGCCATTTCGAGGAACACGCAATTGCAACAACGGGCAATAGGCTCAACAGCACGATAATCGACAACTGCTTAGATGTGGCAGTAGTGCCACCCCAGTGCCAGCGATAGCCATCCCACCAGAATGTCGGCGCTATTTTCCAACCTAAACTATTAGATGGAAATAGCAGGCGACCACCTCTAAGTGGCACGAAGGAGCGATTGCAGCTGCTACACATCATCGTTTCGGTATGACCGAAAGGTTCAAGCACACCGGGCGTGCACCGAGGGCACGGGTACGACTGGCTAAGCGCAATCACTTGTTGTTTGAGAGAGAGTTGTTGAGACGACGAGGGGAACATTTGCCCTTCATCCATTGGTTGACTTGGTATCGACATGATTAAGACCCGTCCCACGGCTTCGAGAGCCACAGATGCGTAATTTCCTTGACACAGTCTTAATACCCGGGATTTTGAGCGAACTCTCATGTCAAGAGGCACTTTTCGGGAGATTTAATCAAAAATGTGGATCGCGTCGGCTGGCGGCTAGGGTTCCGATGGCTAAAAACAGCTTGAACAGGACGCTATAGTCCTCATCTGTGAGTTCAACTACCCTATCGTCGAGTCGTTTCACCTGCGGCAAAAGCTCTGCAGCATCAGCCATTGAAGGGTCTATCATCGTTAAGGTAAGCGTGGAAGGTCGTGGTGGTGAGAAAATTCCCCAATAATCTCTCTTATTCATTGCCTCTGCAGCCCCGTGGCGCAAGGCATCAAGGGATTCTTCCATTGGCATTAAAATGGCAGAATACCTGGAAATTGCCTTTTTAACCTCTACGCATGTTAAAGAGCCCAGAAGCTTGCGGGCCTCGTTACAAGCCGCATCATCGCCACTCAAGAATGCAATAGGAACGTTGGAATGACCAGCAAGAGCAGCATTCAGCCCCGTTTCACCCACAGAGACACCATTAAGCTTCACATCCAAATATACCTGCGCTCTGTAGGTATGACTGAGCACTCCACACGCCACACCCGAGCGCGCATGGTACCCGACAAAAAACACACCATCAAAACCTTTCTGGACAATCTGCTTGCCCGATATGTCACCAGCAACCCCGGACATCATAGAGAAGGGACGTTGCCAACCTGAACACAAAGTTACACCGCGGGGCAGAAGTTCAGCACGCAAATTTCGCGCGTCCCAATGTGCGTCAGCGACAAAAATATCACTGACCCTACTGTCAGAATATATACCTTCGATGACTGCAGCCAATTCTTTGTGCATCAAGCTGATGCCCCTCTCATATCCTGGCTCTCCAGGCTGAGTCTGGCTTGAATGAACAATGCCATTCACGCCTTCGAGATCTGCAGAAATATAGATTTTCATTTAGAAAAGCCCAAAGCATTGTCAGCAAGAACATTTCGCTGCTCAGGATAATAGTATCTCATGGGGAAAGTCCCACTTCGCATGATGCTTAGAGGTGAATAAATATCAAGCTTTGAACCATGTCAAGGAAGCTTGGTTATAATTCTCCTAGCCCTGGTTTGAATCTTTGTTTTTCAAATTCGACGGCATTTTGGGTAAGTTTGCTAGGTTCCCGCATGGTAATGGTGAATTCCAGGCTTGAAGCTGATCTCAGCACAGGCGAGTCAAAGGCTCTTCTTTCGTTTTGCAAGATGCAAGGGCTCGGAAACGACTTTGTGCTCGTTAGCGAAGATGAGTTAGAGCGTGCATTGAGCGCCTACTTATTCGAAAGCAACGCCGCAAAAGATGAGTTTCTTTCAGCACTTGCAGAAAAGCTCTGCTCAAGAAATTTTGGAATCGGTGCTGACGGATTTATCGTTGTTAGAAAAGGAAGCAGCAAAGAGCGCCTATCCTGGACATATCTAAATAGTGACGGCTCTATATCTTTGATGTGTGGGAACGGTCTCAGATGCCTGGCGCTCTGGGCGGAACTGAAGCACTGGGCGCCTTCCAAGAACTACTTCGTCGAGACTGGAAAGGGTCCTGTCGAGATCAGGTTTGAAAGTCCAAATTCGATAAGTACCGATCTGGGTGAACCAAATCTGATACCAGAAGAAATTCCAGTTTGCCTCAAAGCAGCCAAGTCAGAACTCGCTGCCAACGCTGAAAAGGTGGTGGCAGCTGATATTGATTTCGGAACTCTGAAATATACGATCAGCTGCGTCAACATGGGCAATCCACACTGCATTGTGTATGTCGATGACATAGATTGCAGCGAGCTGGAAAAGGCAGCGACATATTTGCAAGCACACCCATTTTTTCCTGATGGGGTTAACGTCGAATTCGTCAAATTAAAGTCGAGACAAGAGCTGAAAGTCGTAGTGTTTGAGCGAGGTTGCGGTCGCACGTTGGCATGCGGCAGCGGTGCAGCTGCCGTGGCAGTAGCCGCTGTTCTCGAATCGAAAACCGAGCGCACGGTAAAAGTTGAACTCGATGGTGGCGTCCTTGAAATATTCTGGAATGAACGCAATAATCACGTTCAGATAAATGGACCAGCCAAATTAGTTTTTGAAGGTCAAATAGATCTGCGTTCTTTAAATCTGGAGACTTCTGCTTAATGCTAAAGGTTTATTTGGAAGAACGAGCTGGTAGAATTCGCGGACGCCGGGAAAAGCGCAAGATGGCGCGCATAGCTCGCACACGCCGACAAATTTTCAGATATACATTCCTGGTAGCTTTGCTGGCGGCCGGTATTACAGGCTTTATAAAGGTCAGCTGGAGCGTGGCTGATCCCGAAACAGATATAAAAGTAGCTGGTAATGAAGTAACTTCGTCCAAACAGGTTCGCCGAGCATTGTTATCGTCATTGCAAAGACCGATATATACATTGAATCCAAAAGAACTGGAAAAACAAGTTGCGACTCTGCCGGATGTACAAAGAGCATTTGTTCGCCGCTACCTCTTCCCCAGACCACACCTCATTGTTGAAGTTATGGAGGAGTTTCCATGGGCGTCCTACGCCCTAGCCCCAGATCAACCAGTCACCCATGTGATTTCGCAAACTGGAAGGTTCATACCACTGTCGCAATTTCCAACAGTGCCGCAACCAACACTAAGAATTTATGGAAAGCCTGAAGAAGCGTTCAATCAGAGGACTGTGGCTCAATGGTCAAATTGGGTCAATTTCATTTCTGCTCAAACAAAAAATCCTGTTGAGTACGTCGACATGAGAAAGCAAAACAATGTCGAAGTAAAAACAGGAGAACTTTGTTTGCACCTGGGCGCACCAGATTCGATGCTTTCAAAACGGCTCGCTCGACTTTCATCTGTGCTACCAGTGTTGGTATCACTGGAAAAACAAAACATTGACTATGTCGATTTAAGCCTGGACAGCAACGTTCCTCTAAAGATTTCAAAATTCAGTAAAAAAGAAGAGATAATTCGCGGTCAAGAACGCAAAGATGCGAATGCAGCTCGTCCAATTGCACAGCAAACGACGGTGCCAACACTTTAATTCTTCTTAGCTAGAGATCTTCAAGACCTTTTACCAATCTCGCCAGGTCATCCTTCTCATGACCCGACTGAATAGTAAATCGGAAGCCTGATTCTTTTCCATCATTGAAATAGTTAGCCATTGAAGGAACATAGATAGAGTGATCTAATAGCTTCTTTCGTCGTTCTGAGACATCAGAAAAGCCAAGCAAATAATATATTGGTGTTGATTGAAAGGCATACTGGCTTGGCCAGTTTAATGCCTCTGATAAAACAGCAGACTCGCCGAACAAGGCATTCAAGTATGCGATGTTATCTTTCAGCTTAGAAACGGTGTCCAATGGATTTTCCTTTAGTAAGCGAACCGCTTCTCGGCTGGCTGCGCATAAAGGCGGAGGTAGAGAGGTACTTCCCCTGTACCCATCAGATTTTGCCTTCAATTGATAAATGATAGAAGAAGCTGCAAGCACGAAACCACCGTAAGTGCCGAAAGCCTTGCTAAAGGTTCCAGTCCTTAGCACATTGGCTTGGGGTGCTAGAGAGAACTCCTCCAGAGCACCTTTACCAGAGGCTCCTAGAACTCCAATAGATTGGCATTCATCTAATACAAGATAATCGCAGTCCTCTAACTGCTCAAGCAACTTTTGAATTGGCTGTACTTTTCCTGTGAGTGCGTCGATTGGCTCAGCGAACATACCCACTCTCTGAGATTTATCGACCTTGAACTTTGTACGCAAGCTTTCTTGGCATTCATAAAAGTCCGCCACATCGGTTCTGATAACTCTGGCTTTGCTGTGTTTAACTGCCGAACAAATACTTGAGTGCGCTCTTGTCGATATTATCCAAACGTCTATGTCAGCATCCAGAGCTTCAAGAGCCGCCTGATTAGCCATGTAACCAGCAGGCAATGACACAGCTGATTCAGAATTACAGAAATCGGCAAGCTCGTGCTCAAGCGCAATCAAGACATCGTTTTCGCCGGAAGTAAGTCTTGAAGCTCCTGAACTAAACCCGAAGTCATTGAAACAACTTTGCAAAACAGCAAGTAATTCCTCTCTATGAGCAAGCCCAAGATAGTTGGTACCACCGAAATAAAGGTAGTCATGCCCACCAATCTTGACAAATTTCGACTCGTTGCTAGATAGAAGCAAAAGCTCTTCCTTATATTCGGCACAATGAGTTTACATCATTGGGGAAGAGCATAGCGCGGAAAGCTTGTAAAGGAATAGTTTCGGGCAGCGGAATCTGAAAGCAGAGATATCCTATTCATAATAAAATGTATAAATAACACTCCCAGGTACAGCGGTCGATGACCACGCGTCTATCACTACTATTGTTTTTTGCTCTAGCATTTGCGGTCACGTCGAGAGCAGCCAGCGCAGAAGAATTGACCCCAGTCCGGCTGCTTGCGCAGCAGAATACTCAAACAAGCAGCTCGACTGGCAAAGAGGCCAGCGCCAGCGCTGAGAACAAAGCTTCAAGTAAATCAAGCAACGAGGATAAGCCAGGTGGTCTTGAACGCTCGGATAAAACTTCAAGTCCAGCAGAATTCAACTTTTCAAACTCAGCCAACTGGCAGATTACAAATTCAAGTGCGCCTCTCAAGCCTAAGGTGAAAGCTAAACAGACCTGGACTCCACTTCCTGCCACTCCTGGCACTATCAGCAGTACCACAAATCGTAGCCTATCTGAGCCAAGTGCCAACTATAGAAATTATCCAATTTACTATCATTCCAACATTCCTGTTGACTTCACGCTTACGGCTTTTTCGAAGCCCGGAGCAAACAAGATGGGACTGGCTCTGGAGAAAGAAGGAGTAGAGGCGGCACACGAACAGAAATATTCAGATGCTTACATTCACTTCAAAGCTGCTGCAGAACTACTGCCTAATAGATTTGTTCTACAGTATAACTTGGGGGTCTGCGCAGAACATTTGCCTTCGTGGCGCCTGGCAAAAACTTATTTTAGTCGAGCCCTTGAGCTCGATCCTTCAAGCAAGTTAGCAAAAGTGGAATTGGCACGTTCATACATAATGCTTGGTGACAATGAAAGTGCCGGCAAATTACTCACGAGTGTGAGCTGGTCAGCTAAAGACATGGAACGAAAGCAAGGAGTTGCAGGTTTGCTGGTTCTGATGGGAAGTGAACAAGCAGCAGCACCATCCTTTGCAAAAATTGCCACTGATGAAGAACTTTTGTTCGGACTAATCACTGCAGTGGAATCAAAACACTTAAATACAGCAGTCAAACTTGCTACAGAATTAGAGCGACGACAGCCATTTGCGGCTGATACATATTATGGAAAGGGCATTCTTCTAGATGCCGTCGGTAAGCACGAAGAAGCGCTGAATTTGTTCATTGAAGCTGACAGACTTTCGCCTGGCAATCCTGATTACATGATTAGAATAATGAGCGATTATCAGGAATTGGGAAAATTGCAGGAGAGAAATTACATCCAGAAAAAATTTGCTTCGTACTTTCCTAATGACCCTCGCGTAGGACCGGAAATGACTCAGCAAGATATCCAGGCTCTGACGACAAAACAACTAAACGACAATAAAATGTTCAATGCAATGCCAATTGTTGTTTACATTCCCGATTTAAATCGGGCATCGGCAAACTGGCAGAAGCGACCGCCTCGAAATGTCGACTTCACTCAACTGCTTATAAATGGTTGCACAGCGTGGGAACAATCCTCTTACCATAAGGTCTCGTTTCAATTTATTCGCGACCTCGACATGCAATACATGATCGACTTGAGCAAACCTTACATTCAAGTGGTCTGGTATAACGATCAAGAAAGAATTCCTGAACATAGCTCTGCGTCCGGCATGACGCAATTTTCAATGAACTCAAAAGGTGGTCTGCATTGCCAGGTCAATCTGGTTGTTCCCTGTGATGATGACGCCGATGCCGCCCGACGTTTTGCCGAAACGGCAACGCACGAGATAGGGCACGCACTGGGCTTGGCACACTGTCCCGACCCCGAAGATATCATGTTCTTTTCACAGCGTTTGATAAAACCCCGTGGTATCACCACGAGTGACATCCAAAGAATTACCCGACTATATCATTAGAAGTGTGAATTCTGAAATCGCTTCTTTGACTCGTTCCACAATTGACCGAGTTCATCCTTGCTAAGGCTGCTCAATGGGACATCTGAAAGCTCTTCCATCATGCGATATCGCTTGCGGAATTTCTCAATAGCTCGCAACAGTGATTCCTCTGGGTTCAGCTTATTCCATCTGGCAACATTGACAAGACAGAATAAAACATCGCCAAGTTCCAGCTCTATCTCAGACTGGCGCTCGGGCCCGTCTGGGGCATCAAGTGCTTCTTTCAGCTCATCTATTTCTGAAATGAACTTTTTCCAGAGTTCATCAAAATCATGCCACTCGAAGCCCTCGCCAACAGCTTTCTCTGAAACTTTCAGACTTTTTAAGAGCGCAGGCAATGCATTGGGAACGCTATCGACTGACGATTTCTTCTCGCCCTTTTTCTCTGCCTCAGCCTTTTTCAATTCTTCCCACTGTTGCACGACCTCACCGGCGGTGCCCACTTTTTTCTCAGCGAAAACATGTGGATGCCGATAAATCATTTTGGCGTTGATACCAGCGGCGATCGATTCCATATCGAATTCTTCTCGTTCACTGGCAATCTGCGCGTGCAGCACAATCTGCAATAAAAGATCGCCAAGCTCTTCTTTCAGCTTTTTGGGATCTTCCTCGTGGATAGCCTCGACCACCTCGTAGGCTTCCTCCAGTAAATAGCGAACCAAACTCTTGTGATCCTGCTCACGATCCCACGGACAACCGTCTGGAGCACGCAAACGAGCAATTGTTTTGATAAATTCAGAAATCTCAGAAGAACTCATATTTACTCAATTCATACAATCAGATTAGTAAAATTCAGGGTGACAAGACGCTAACACAAGCTTTAGTTATCTGACATTTAGGGCTGCTTATTGTTATATTTGAAGGTCGTTTTCAGACTGGAAGTTATTAACCGTGGAAGTTTGTGTAATTGGTGCAGGATATGTCGGGCTCGTAACTAGCTGCAGCCTGGCTCATTTAGGTCATAAGGTCACTGTAATTGAAGCTGACAAGAATAAGCTCAACATGCTCAAAGCAGGGGACTGTCCGTTCTACGAACCTGGCGTCTCAGAACTGCTGAAGACGCATAGCAATACTAGTTTGTTGAGTTTTTCTGACAGTATCGCTGAAGGAGTGAAGAAGTCCGAGATTATATTTATCTGCGTTGGCACCCCACCATTGCCAAGTGGCGAACCTGATATGTCAGCTGTAGTAGCGGTCGCTAAGGCGATAGGTTCGAGCCTCGACAGCAGCAGGAAAAGAATCATTGTCAACAAATCGACAGTTCCAGTCGGTTCAGGCAACTGGGTTGAAATGCTGGTAAGTCAGGGCACACAAGCGATGCAAGCTGTTCCAGCCGGTGCATCAGCAGCGTCGAAACCTGAGCCAGTCAGCTTCAGCGTAGTCAGCAACCCGGAATTTTTGCGTGAAGGCAGCGCCTTGCATGACACTTTCTACCCAGACCGCGTCGTCGTCGGCTCAGGAGACCCTGAAGCTGTCGAGCGCATGAAAGAGCTTTACCGCCCTCTGGTCGAGCAGACATTTTCTGCTCCAGAGCCAGCACCGCGTCCGGCTGGTTTCGGAATGGTACCATTCGTGGTGACCGACCTGGCTTCCGCAGAAATGATCAAATACTCTGCAAATGCTTTTTTAGCAATGAAAATAAGCTTTGCCAATGAAATGTCCGGCATCTGCGAAAGAGTCGGAGCCGACATACGTGAAGTTGCTCGAGGAATAGGACTCGACAAAAGAATCGGAACTGCATTTCTAAACGCTGGCATCGGCTGGGGCGGAAGTTGCTTCGGGAAGGACGTTCATGCGCTAATAGAAGTTGCGCGCGAGTATGGTTCGCCTACGCCGCTACTTGAAGCCACAATCAACGTGAACAAGAACCAACGCCATGTCGCCATCAAAAAGCTGCAGGACGAGTTGAAGATCATCAAGGGTCGCACAATTGGATTGCTCGGTCTGTCATTCAAGCCGAACACTGATGACCTTCGTGACGCTGCCAGCCTGACCATAGCTGCCGCACTTTGCAAAATGGGCGCGCACGTCAGAGCATATGACCCGGTCGCAATTCATGCGTGCAAAGCACAACATCCAGAACTTAACCTCGAGTATTGCGACTCTCCCGTTTCTCTAGCAAAAGATGCTGATGCACTGGTGCTGGTTACAGAATGGGCTGAGTTCAGCAGACTTGACTGGAAGGCAATTGCTTCCTCAATGAAAAACAAGCTTATTATCGACGGCAGAAATTTCCTTTCACAGCAAGAACTCAGCTCGCACGGATTCACCTACAGAGGAATCGGACTGTGAGGGTTTTAGTAACTGGTGGAGCCGGTTTCATCGGCTCTCATTTTACAGATAGATTGCTGGAAGAAGGTCACAACGTCCTTGTGATGGACAATTTGCTGACGGGCAATTTTAATAACATTGCCAGGCACATGTCTAATACAAAGTTCGAATTCATTCACCATAATGTGAGCAATCACATTCACCTGATCGGTGATATTGACTGGGTAATTCACTTCGCGAGCCCGGCAAGCCCCATAGACTATTTGAATCTGCCCATCGAGACACTGAAGGTAAATTCGCTGGGAACTCACAATACACTGGGACTCGCACTTGCTAAGAAAGCGAAGTATTTTCTTGCAAGCACTTCAGAAGTGTACGGCGACCCATTGCTGCATCCTCAGCCAGAAGAGTACTGGGGTAATGTGAATCCGATTGGACCTCGTGGTGTATACGACGAAGCTAAGAGATTTGCCGAAGCTCTGACGATGGCTTATCACAACAAACACGCACTGGATACACGCATCGTGCGCATATTCAATTGCTATGGACCACGCCTCCGTCCAGACGATGGGCGTGTGGTTTCTTCCTTCATAAAGCAAGCTATAACTGGACAAGAACTAACTATTTACGGTGAAGGAAAGCAGACCCGCAGCTTCCAATACGTGTCTGACCTCGTTGATGGAATTCGGGCCCTTATGGAAGTGGATTTTCATGAACCTGTTAACATCGGCAACCCAGATGAAAAGACAGTTCTTGAACTCGCCAGTATAGTTAAAGAACTAACAAACGTTCCCAATCCAATTCGCTTTGAACCGTTGCCTAAGGACGATCCGCAAAGAAGACTTCCTGATATTACTCGCGCGAAAAAGCTGCTCAACTGGTCTCCGAAAGTTGATCTCAGAACAGGTCTCAGTCGCACTATCGAGTGGTATCGCAACGAGTTAACACGCGACAACGAGCGCTCTACTGTTCAATGCTGAGCAAATGCTCTTATTGCTACAAGGTGAATAAAACAGATGAATTCGCTCGTAGGAGAACAGCTAGCTGGTGAATTCGAAATTCTGGAAGCTCTGGGTCACGGAGCTTCTAGTGTTGTCTATAAGGTCAAAAGACTAAGCGACAACAAGATATATGCGGTAAAACTGCTGCACAGCTATCTTTTAGAAAAGGAAGATTCACTCAAGCGTTTCGAGCAGGAAGCTAAAGCAGCAATGCTTCTTTCTCATCCCAACATTGTCCATGTTCATGCAATCGAAAGAACAGCTGACGGCCAGCCGTATCTATTGATGGACTTCATCGAGGGCATAACGCTGGCAGATATTTTGAAGCAGGGTCGATTGATTTTGCCGCGCGCATGGAAAATTTTCATCGAAATTGCCGATGCACTGTCTCAGGCTCATGCACTAGGGGTGGTGCACCGCAGCATCAAGCCTGGAAATATCATAATTTGCATTGATTCGGACGGAAGCGAAAAGGCTTACCTCAGTGATTTCGGTTTGGCAAAACTTCTGCCAAGCTCGGGGCAAGAACTGCAAAATCTGACTGCAAAAGGTGCAATTATCGGAAGCCCTCTCTACATGAGCCCCGAGCAATGCATGGGCAGAGATGTAGATACAAGAACTGATATCTATTCTTTCGGTTGCCTCATGTACGCATGTATAACCGGCAAGCCACCATTAAAGGGTGAGACCTTAATGGAAACCTTGCAAAAGCAAGTCGGCGAAGTCCCCTTATCATTTGAAAAAGCTTGTCCTGAATTGAAGATTCCGGGACCTGTCGAAAAGATTGTTTTCAAATGCATGGCTAAACGTCCAGAAGATCGCTACGAATCGATGGATCAATTAAAACTCGACCTCAATCGATTTCTGGATGGGAAACGTCCGCGTGCTATGAACATGTCGATTTCAACTGTTTTTGCAAAAGAGAAATTGCCAGATGAGCCTGTAATAGATGACGAAAAGCCACTCAAAATCGCCCTGCTAGTCATCTTGTTTTTGTTAATGGGCCTGGTCACTTACGCGATTTGGAAAGGTCCGGAACGAAAAGACCCTGGAGAAGTTGCACTAGGAAAGAAATTCACAGAAAGCAAAACGAAGCGTGTAATTTCACCATTGGCTATGCTGAAACAGGCTGATGAATTGAGAATTCTTCACCATGAAGACGAAGCCAGAGCCTTGTATCGCAATGCTATTGCCCGCGCAGAAGAGCGCGCCGATGGCTCAAACTCAATTGACAACGAGGTTTTAGCCATGGCACATTATGGGCTTGCCGGACTCTACAGTCACATTTCAGATTGGAAAGAAGCAGAGAAGGAAATTCGAGCTTCTATGTATGTTCAAAATCTATCAGATGGGTCTTTGGCGCCAGGAAAAGAAAGACTGCAATTAGAACTTTCCGATCTACTGATGAAGCAAGGGAAACTAAACGAATCAAAACAAATTTTGCAAGGTCTCGTCAAGGACAGCAGCGATTTGTTGATTAAAGCACGGGCTCACATGCAGATGGCTGATATAGCCACAGTCACAGGTAAGTTGACAGAAGCACAAGTAAATCAATTAGCTGCGATGTCTTTACTGAAAGACAGCAAAGGACTCGCAAGAAAATACTATTGCCTGGTTCTTTCGCGCTATGTTGATGCACTCCTCGTTCAGTCAGATCTCGCAAAATGCGATAAGGTGCTAAATGATTCGTTAAGCACGACTTCTCCAGGCGATTGGGACGAAAACGACATAGACGCTGCAATCTATTTGACCTGCCTCAAAGCCAGAGTCCTCTGCGCAGAAAAGAAGTACACAGCTGCGCTCGATAGCTGTAACTCGTTGATTGCCTCACTCAAAGCCGAAAATTTTCCATCTCTGAACTTCAAAAACTTTGAAGTTTTGAGCGACGACCTTATCGATGCAGCTGCGGTTACAAAGGTTCTCTCTGATAAAACCGATGCAGCAATTGAGGACATCAAGGATAACCCCGCGCTAAACGGAAACCGTTTCGGACACGTAGCTACGCTAGCAAGAATACTCATTTACAAGAATCAAATCGCTCAGGCACAAGACCTGATAAGCAAATACAAGAAGCAAGCACTTAAGCGCCCATCACTAAAGGCTGAGTTTTACGCACTTCAGGCTTTAGCACTATTGCAAGAGAAGAAATACGATGCAGGTCTTGAGATGATAGACATTGCGCTTGAGTCACTCCGAAAGACTGATGACATGGCGCTTCACTATTACTGCCTGATGCTAAAAGCTCAAGCGTTGACCGGAGTCAATAGAAAGGACGCAGCAGCCTTAATAGAGAAATCAATCAGTCAGCAAAATATGAATTCCAGCGGCTTTGACTTCATGCTTCCGGCTTACCAATATAGTGCTGAGCTTTAGTTATGTCAGACTATGTTCCAAAAGCGGGCGAGCTGTTCGATGAAAAATACGAACTGATCGAAGCTATTGGCTCGGGTGGAGTTGCGACTGTTTTCAAAGCAAGACAGGTAGACATAAATCGCCTGGTGGCTCTAAAAGTGGTACATCATGAATGGGCTCAAGACCCTGAAATGAAAGCCAGATTTTTGCAAGAAGCTGTTCTGCTCAATAAACTACGTCATGAAAACATAGTGACAATTTACCATCTGGGTATTGCTGCTATTGGGCTGCCATACATAGCATTTGAATTATTACCAGGACAAAGTTTAAAAGCTCTGATTCAGAAAGAAGGCCGACTCAGCCTTGAACGAGCTTGTCACGTCTGTAGTCAGGTATGCAAGGCTTTGTCTTTTGCCCATAAAGAGGGAGTCGTCCACAGAGATATAAAACCAGAAAACATATTTCTCCAAGATGACCCTAACGCCGATTTTGTCAAAGTAATCGACTTCGGACTGGCAAAATTTTCGACGCCGGAGAATCATCAAACGATTCAGAAACTAACTCAGACAGGTCTCTTGATTGGCTCAGTCAACTATATGAGCCCAGAGCAGTGCCAGGGGCAAAAAGTCGATTTCAGAACAGACATCTATTCGCTAAGTTCGACATTCTTTGAAATGCTCGCTGGAACGCCACCATACGACTCTGAGAATTCGATGGCTGTTATTTATCAGCATATGAACGACAAAGTTCCAAAAATCAAATCACTCAAAAGCGGCGAAAGTCCAAAATATGCACAACTGTTTATCGAAAAAGGCATGGACAAAAACCCGCAGCTGCGTTTTTCAAGCATGGAAGATATGAATGCGGCATGCAAAAGTTTGCTTACAAATAAAGTAAAGGAGAATTCGCTAACAGGACCGTCCATAGCAATTCTCGCACTTCTTACAGTGGCAGGGACAGTTACCCTGCTGATGCCAAAGCACAGGGATCTCGCATTACCAAAACAGCCCAAGGCACAATCATCCATCAGCAAGAAGAAGCACAATAGCCAAACTGTTGAAGGAGACTTGAATCAGATTCTCACTGAGCTGGCAGATACAAGATACAAGTTTCAACGCTCAGATGAGAACATTGATGCAAAGTACGCTGCGACCAGCCTGAGCAGACTGACATCCTTTCTTGACAGAAAGTTCAAAACACCTAATCAAAGAGAGATACTTTTCCTTGCAAATATAGAAAAAGGAAGGCTTGAGCGCGAACTTCGCAAGCCAGATAGTGAGTCGCTACACAGTATGAACGAAGCACTTAAGTACTCTCGAACCGCCGAAGGAGAAGACACAGCTGAAAGTGCTGAACCATATTTTGAGCTGGCAAAAATCTACTACGATCTTAACAAGAACAAAGAAGCCAAAGAATTACTTATTAAGACTCTGCGCCTCAAAGAGCGCATGGAGGAGGCTGATCCGACGTTAAAGTCGAACTCGATTTCAGCGCTGCTACAGCCACATTACCCTAGAACTAATGTTGGTTCAGCACATTTGTTCTTTGCCGAAATTGCAAGGACTGAGGGAAATTATGACCTTGCATTGAAAGAAATTGAGCTTTCGCTCAAAAGCACACGCGGTGGTCCAGATGCCCAGGAGGCTGCTATGCTGCAGTCCTATGATATTCACAGTTTAATGGGGCAAAGGACAAAAGCACTGAATATACTGAAAAATTACGAGAAGTCTCTTGTAGAGTATGCTGGAGCGTACACGCCAAACATTAGCGGCAAGGGAATTGAGAAAGAACTGTTAGCCGAAAATCCAGCAGAAATGGTGACCGTCTGCGAGCATACTGACGTAATTATTATGCATCTCTCACGTCACATGTATGACAAAAAAGAATATGCGTTAGCTGAATCTTTTGCTTTAGATCTACTTGCTTTGATTGAGCGCACTAACGTAGGAACAGCTAAGATTCCGGAAATCCATGAATGGATAGCAAAGATTCGAAAACAAACTGAAGCGCTAAAGTCACCAAAGCAAAGTTAGTTATATAAGTTTGACATATCTTCCAGATGCTCTTTGGACCTGATTGTACCCGTATCCACACGATGGTACTATGCATTAGTCTAGCCAGAATCATTGTCTCAATTGTGTCATTCAAGTTAGTAATAATATCGGTTTTGTTCTTTTCGATTCTCGGTCAAAGTTGCCTGAGTGCCTACTCCCAGAGCACCGGATACAGTAACTTAAGTCTTGCCGCAGTTCCACAGCGTAAAGCGAAGAAAAATAAATCCGAAGCCAACATGAAGATGGATCCCAGCATGAAGATGGATCCCAGCATGAAGATGGATCCCAGCATGAAGATGGATCCCAGCATGAAGATGGATCCCAGCATGAAGATGGATCCCAGCATGAAGATGGATCCCAGCATGAAGATGGATCCCAGCACGGATATGGGCATTATGGATATGCCGCAGCCTCTTAAGCAAATTCCCGCTGGGCGACAACAACAATGGCTCTCAGTTCAAAATCCCATCGAGGCAGCGACCATAACTCTCGATGCAATGGTCAAAATGGCACAAGAAAACAACCCCACGCTAATTCAAGCCAGAGCACAGATAAAAGCAGCGCTGGGTCAAGCTTTACAAGCAGGACTGTTTCCTAACCCTAGCCTTTCATATAATGGCGATTTGATGGGATTGCCAGGTCCAGGAAATGGTGCCGGTGAGTTTCAAGGTTCTTATGTCGAGCAAGAAATCATTCTTGGTGGAAAGCTTAAGTTGAGTCGTGAGAAATATAAAGCACGCGCGGAAGCATCAAAACGACAGCTACTAGCTCAGCAAAACAGAGTCGTTAATGATACCAAAATCCATTTTTTCAAACTGCAAGCATGCCTTGAAAGACTCAAGTTAGAGAAACAATTGGAAAAGTCGTTAACGGATAGTTGGCTCACAAGCAACGAAATGTTCAATCTAGGAGAGGCTAACACGGCTTCTCTTCATATGGCGAAAATCAGACTGGAAAAACAAAAGCTTAGCGTTTTAGAAGCTCAGAATCACCTGAATGGTGCCTGGCAAGAACTCACCGCAGTTGCAGGCGTAACAATGCCATATCGGAACCCTGATGGTGCTTTCGATGGAACCCCAGATACAATCAGCTGGGAAAGCACATTGAAGCATCTATTCGAGAGCAGCCCTGAGTTATCAGAGAGTCACGAAAAGCTAAGATCAGATGAAATCACCCTAAAACGAGAAAAGAGACAAAAGATACCAAATCTGGTGCTCTCGGGTGGAGCTGGATATGATCCACTGGATAGAGGTGCTGCTGCAAAAGCAACAGTAAGCATAGTGAACATTCCGCTTTTCGACCGCAATCAAGGCACTGTGCAACAGGCAGAAGCGGATCTGGAAAGGCAAAAAGCACAGGTAAAACTCACGGAGCTACGGTTGAGAAAAGACCTTGCTGAAGTTTACGCTGACTATTCATCCGCAGTGCAGCATGTTGTTTCGTATCAGAACACAATTCTCCCGGAGGCTGAACAACGTTATCTCCTCATGCTAAACAGTTACAGGAACACACGCTCAGAGTGGCCGGAGGTGCTTGAAGCGCAGCGCGACTTTTTTGCACTGAGGATGGATTACGTCAATCAATTATATTCATGGCGTAAGGCGGAGTCACTTCTGAATGGTTTCGTTCTGACAGGAGCGTTGACGCCGCCTCCGGGAATAGATCCTCCAGGTCACATCGATGCAGTTCCAAAGCCGAGATAAAAGCATGACAGAGAAGAAAAATTCAAGAAGAGACTTTATCTCGGCGGGGTCAGCATTCACTCTTGCATCACTATTGGGCAAAGAAGCGCACGCTGCAAGTTCACCCCCGCACATCTCAATCAGCCATAACGAACCGAATCAGTTTCATGAGTATTCTCGATATAAACCAAGCTACGGCGGACCCACAGACAATAAGTACTATCTGGGTAAACTGATGCCTGGCTTGCGAGCACCTAACCAGGCGCCAGTGCCAGTCCACGCACCAGACTCGAAGAAACTCGAATACAAGATGGTTAACGGCGTGAAGGAATTCCATGTAAGAAGCATGGTTGTTCGTCAAGAGTTTCTGCCTGGCGAGTTCATGAGTGTTTGGGGCTATAACGGCAGCGTACCCGGACCAGTCATTGAAGCGTATCAAGGTGACCGTATACGCATAGTGCTACATAATGATCTGCCCGAAGCAACCTCCTTACACTTGCATGGTTTCGAGCTAGCCATAGCAATGGATGGCGTGCCAGGCTTGGTTCAGAGTTTAGTTCAACCTGGTCAGAGCTTCGTCTATGAATTAGATCTGCACCAAACAGGAACGTTCTTTTACCATTCGCATGTTGCTATGCAAGAAACCATGGGGATGATGGGACTATTCATTGTTCATCCAAGAGTTGCTTTTGAACCTTCAGTTGACAGAGACTTCGCGCTTGTATATCAGAACTTTTATATCGGTCCTAATTCGTCAATTGTAGATTCAAGCTTGATGGACTGGAACTGGCATACAATCAATGGTCGTTCGGGACCTTTCACAACACCGATGGTGGTGCGCCATGGTGAGAGAGTTAGAGTTCGGCTTGTTAATTTCAGCCCGGTTCAACATCACCCGATTCACTTCCATGGACACACGTTCTGGCTTACTGGAACTGAGGGGGGAAGAATTCCAGAGTCCGCCTGGATTCCTCGAAACAACACTCTCCTAGGTGTGGCAATGGCACAAGATTTCGAATTTATAGCCAACAACCCTGGTGACTGGATTTTTCATTGCCACATGACCCACCACATGATGAATCATATGGTCAGACAAATTGGTCCTCGAATGCGACAGGCTACGATCACTAACGAATACATCGCTGCAATGCCTGACACTCCAGACCCAGTAAATATTCTAGGGGAAAAAGGAATGCAGTATCCCGGATTTCCACAGGGAATGGTGGGAATGATGATGAGCGACGAAATGAGCCCCGAGCGAATGGCAAAAATTCTTTCCAGGCGAGAAGTTCGTGGAATGAGGAAAGGATGGCAGTCAGGCGTAAAAGGACTGATGACCGTTTTGCGGGTATTGCCAGACGAGCTCTACGATAGAGTGATGAACAGCAACGAACATCTCGCGCCGGGAGAAATATTCGACGCAATTGTGCAAGGACGCTACAAGAAAAAATATTAGTAAAAAGGGATGCGACACACCTCGCATCCCTTTTCTTTTCCGCAATGGACTAGATTATTTGTACTCGATGTTTGCCTTCTTTTTTGCAGCTTCTTTGGTGGCACCCAAAACAATATCATCGAGATTGCTTTCAGATCGACCGACAGAACTTGCACCGTAGGATGCAGCTCGCATCGATGTTGCAGAAGGATGCAATCGTCCTGCAACTCTAGCTGAAGGTGCCATAGGCGCCGCGAAACTCGTCGCCCCTTCACCGTAGCTTGCCCCTGCGTCACTTGCATGACTACCAGCAAGACTCGAAGTATACGATGCAGATGGAAGAGGAGCCAATGCACCTCGAGCCATCAAGCTATCGGCGCCAGATTTCCAACTATAAGACGAAGGCTTGGAGAGTTTATATGTCTTGCCACCCGAAGCAACCAACATCTCATGCTTACCAGTTCTAGCATCAACAATGTCTTGCTTGTAAGTTAGAAATTCACTTTTGCCGTCGGATAACTTTGCAATTTTTTCAAAAACTTCATGCGCAGCGCTTGATGCGGCCATATTGCCGCAGGCAATAGTGTTAATTTGGATTCCCTTAGCAATAGCCTGTTTACTCTCGGTAGACCAATTGTAATCATTTGGATAAGTGCTAGGACCAGCATCGCCAATGAGGAAAAGAAGCTTGACGGCTTTTTTGTCATTGCTCCAGCTCAGGTCGTGCACTGCTGCGTGCAGGGCCTCGTTCACAGCTTCGGGTTCATCTCCACCACCATCAGCCTGCAAAGACGATATATCTTTAACAACCTGGTCAACATTTCCTGAAAACTGGAAGACTTTGGTCACATAAGAATCACCGCGATCTCGATAAGCAACAAGCCCAACGCGAATCTCAGGAATGGGCTTCGTTCCGCTCAACTTTGCTACGATTTCCTTTGTTTTGGTCTTTACCACATCGATTTCACCTTGCATCGAACCTGTTGTATCGATACAAAATGCCAAATCAATTTTAGGCTTAGCTTTTGAAGGCTCAGCGTCTTTTGCCTGGATGCCGCTACATAGGAGGATGGACCCAGCAACGAGGCAAGCTGAAGCGAGCAGTAAGCGTTTCGACGACATAGCGCATTCCTCTTTTATCTAACTTTCTCAGTCTAGACCTAAGGGGATTCAACATCTGCCAGAAATAGGTTGAATGCAAGCTGGGGTTTTCCCTGAATGCTAGTTTGCTTTGTCCTGATGTTTCTGAAGAAACTGATTTAAGACGCCGCCCCAAAAAAGTCACAAGCGTGCCCGAAAAAGATCCATCAGCGAGAATAAAGTTATAAGCATGAAACGCACCGCGCAAGCGGAACACAATAGGAGACCGAAACGGCGAAAGCCAAAACAGCAAGCAAGACTCATGAATCAAGGACATCGCCCCCCCGTTCACATTCAAATGAGAATTGATTGCTGACCACGAAAACGAAATTGTCGGGTTCAACCTCCCTCCCTCACTCAAAAGCATCCGACAATACATAGCCCAAAACAAAATTACCGGGTTCAACCTCCCTCCCTCACTCAAAGCACCCGGTAATACATAGCCCAAATAAAGAGCTCACCTCCGCCCAGGTGAGCTCTTTGACTTGATACCACCAGCGGTGACAGCAAAATATAAATATCACGAGCAGCCGAAACTCATGCTTTCGGCAACAAGAGCCAGGTGAATGAAATGGCAATCATGAAAGTACAATCACAAAGAGCCGCAGCAGCCGCTCTCCACATGACAATAACAGGATTTAATAAGTAGAAACTTGTGTATTCTTATAAGCAGGAATCTGCTTTACTTCGATGAGTTACTCGGGTGATTTTTAGATGCTCGAAAAAATCCATCCTATATATAAGAAGGTAGCTTTGCGAAAGTGTCATGCTTTCTATCAAGCCATTTTGCTTTGTGTTGGGCTTGGAATGGACGTTTCGTACGCTGACGAGACAGAACAAAAGAAGCAATCTACCAGCACTAAACCCGGTACATATATTCAACAAGCACCAGTTTTAGACTCTGTAACGAAGGCTTCATCGATGCCACCAGTTGCACCGTCCCCTAGAATTTTCACCTCCGATGGCGAGCGTGATGCAGCTTTTCTTGACACGCTTTCGGTTCAAGGATGGGAAGCAAAAGCAGGCAGTTCCATACATCTTGCCGAAAACCAGTTACTAAATAGTGACAATAAACCCATTGAGGAAATTGCACGAAAGCCAAGCTCTGTACTAATTGAATATGGCTGCAGCAATGTCACGGAAAAACAATTCAAGCGTGGACATAGAGTTTGCACAGTCTATCTCTTGCGTTTCAAAACTTCTGACGGAGCCTTCGGTGCATATTCAACTATGAGGGAGGGCTCATCTACTTTTATAGCTAGAGGAGATGGCTCATCAGAGGACGAGAGAAGCATCACGTTCCACTCTGCTAAGTTCCTGCTCATACTGGATAGTTCTGAAGAAGATGATGATGAAGCAAAAGAAGTCCTCATCAAGCTGGCCGACAAAATAACGTCCTTGATTCCGACGAAACAAGCAGAATCGAAAGAACCGAAAGTTATTGCAGCCCTGCCTCATTTTGAGAGATTGAAAGGCAGCGAGAGATACTTCATGGGATCTAAGTCAGCCATGCATTATTCGAATGTACCTTTTATTGAGTCGTTGAATTTGGACCATTCTCAAGGCGCAGCTTATGCTGACTACGCTTATTCAAGACCAATTGCAGAACGACTGAAACTGCTTCTTACTGAATATTCCAACTCAGGCACGGCACAAAACACATTCAACACATACGCAGAAAACATGGCTTCTTTGAGCAAAAAAACTGTGCAGCGTGGAAACAACGAACTCATCTGTAAGATGTCCGATTCCTATCTTATGTGTGGAACAAGTGGATCTAGAGTGTATGTGATCACTGGGGCAAGAAAGGCTACATCACCCAATATTCTCGCGAGAGAACTGCGCAATTCCTTCTGAATTAGCACAGGAATTTCCAGCATTTTGAATCCGTTTCTTATCAAACGCTAAGCATCCAGTACTTATATATGTATGCAAGTTCGGCTTGAAAAGCGGGATTTCCGGACCCGAAAATATCGAATCAAGAAAAAAATGCATGATGTTTGACACAACGATCAAACGTTTTTTGATTTCTAGAGCCAAAATCTTGATCGCCGAAAAGCCCTTATTTACCGGTACTTCAATAGATGCCAAAATGGATCCTTAAGGAAACCTGTACAGGAAATCTATTCACAGAACTACAAGATCACCTGTTTTGTGGGTTTCGAGATTTGACACTTCGGATTGCGCTTGGTACTATTTATGAACGTTCGAGATGCGGCGTGCAAATCGCTGCGAGCGAGCGAAATTTTGAACCCTGATAACTGAATAGCCAAAGACGAATCCTGTCAAGAATTTGAGTAGGCTTTCAAACACTCTTAGACATGACTGTACTCCAGTCGAGTCTAGCAACGGAGAGTTTGATCCTGGCTCAGGACGAACGCTGGCGGTGTGCTTCACACATGCAAGTCGAACGAGGTAGCAATACCTAGTGGCGGACGGGTGAGTAACGCGTGGGAATCTGCCCTGGGGTGGGGGATAACTGACCGAAAGGTTAGCTAATACCGCATATGCCGAGAGGTTAAAGGAGTAATCCGCCCGAGGATGAGCCTGCGTCCGATTAGCTAGTTGGTAGGGTAAAGGCCTACCAAGGCTACGATCGGTAGCTGGTCTGAGAGGATGATCAGCCACAATGGGACTGAGACACGGCCCATACTCCTACGGGAGGCAGCAGTGGGGAATTTTACGCAATGGGGGAAACCCTGACGTAGCGACACCGCGTGAGCGAAGAAGCCCTTTGGGGTGTAAAGCTCTGTCAGCAGGAACGAATAAAATGACGGTACCTGCAGAGGAAGCATCGGCTAACTACGTGCCAGCAGCCGCGGTAAGACGTAGGATGCAAGCGTTGTCCGGATTCATTGGGCGTAAAGAGTTCGTAGGCGGTTTGTTAAGTCTGATGTTAAAGATCGGGGCCCAACCCTGGGAGTGCATTGGATACTGGCAGACTGGAGTGCAGTAGAGGCGAGTGGAATTCCCAGTGTAGCGGTGAAATGCGTAGATATTGGGAAGAACACCGGTGGCGCAGGCGACTCGCTGGGCTGTAACTGACGCTGAGGAACGAAAGCTAGGGGAGCAAATGGGATTAGATACCCCAGTAGTCCTAGCTGTAAACGATGGATACTAGGCGTTGCAGGTATCGACCCCTGCAGTGCCGCAGTTAACGCGATAAGTATCCCGCCTGAGTAGTACGGCCGCAAGGTTGAAACTCAAAGGAATTGACGGGGGCCCGCACAAGCGGTGGAACATGTGGTTTAATTCGAAGCAACGCGAAGAACCTTACCAGGGCTTGACATCTGTAGAATATTTCGGAAACGAGATAGTGCTCGCAAGAGAACTACAAGACAGGTGGTGCATGGCTGTCGTCAGCTCGTGTCGTGAGATGTTGGGTTAAGTCCCGCAACGAGCGCAACCCCCGTTGCTAGTTGCCATCAGGTAATGCTGGGCACTCTAGCGAGACTGCCGGTGACAAACCGGAGGAAGGTGGGGACGACGTCAAGTCATCATGCCCCTTATGCCCTGGGCTACACACGTGTTACAATGGCTGGGACAATGCGAAGCAATACAGCGATGTGGAGCGAACCGCCAAACCCAGCCTCAGTTCAGATCGTAGGCTGCAACTCGCCTGCGTGAAGTCGGAATCGCTAGTAACCGCCAATCAGCACGTGGCGGTGAATACGTTCCCGGGCCTTGTACACACCGCCCGTCACGTCATGGGAGCTGGTCACGCCCAAAGTCGGTACGCTAACCCTCCGGGAAGCAGCCGCCTAAGGCAGGGCCGGTGACTGGGACGAAGTCGTAACAAGGTAGCCGTACCGGAAGGTGCGGCTGGATCACCTCCTTTCTAGGGAGATTTTGGATAGACCCATGGTGTATATTGGGTTGACTTCCAACAAAGGTGCGGTCAAATGCTCTCACGGGCTTTGACTTCAAAAGCACAATCTCACAGGTCGGTACCAGTGATGCTTAACTAGTCGGATTAAAAAAAATAGGATCTACTCAAATACTAGTTAAGAAGAGGTAGACAGGACGTTCGAGGCTATTCAGTCATCAAGGTTCAAATCTTGATACATCTAAAAAGCGAGCTATATGCTCGCTTTTTTGCTTTTAAAATACTCTGGTTGAGAACAGCAAATTGAAGCAGCTTCCGATCCTAGTTAGAAGCGCATTTTGCTTACGAAGCCCGCCCGGCAAAAAGTATTCCTCAACAAAGATGGGCATGTTATCTTAAATGCATCATGAACAAGATCTTTGCAGTCTTCAGTCCAAGTGGCGGTGTTGGTGTAAGCACCGTGGCTGTGCACCTGGCTCATAGGTTTGCAGAGAAATCAGAAACTGCAATTGTAGACACGCATTCAGATTTCTCAAACATCGGCTCATTACTGAAGACGAATGCATCTTTACCACAAGACCGCCTTCCAGTAGCCATCAATCTGAACTCACCATTTATTCCGCAATTAACCGTCACTGGGCAAAACAAATTGAAGTTTTTTCCAGCGCCACCATCGACAGTATCAGACTTGCATGACTGGAAAAATCACTTTTCTAATTGTCAAAAGGTGTTTCAATTTACTGTTATCGATTTACCCTCCACTTTCCTAGCTCCAGAATTGCAAGCTGGTCTTGATATAGCTGACACAATCATTCTGCTAACAGAAAACCACTGGTCGAAGATTGCTGCAACCAAGGCATTTTTGGAAGGCTCACCCGATTCGGTTCGTGACAAATGCAGAGTTGTCATAAACAAAACAAGTTGGCAGCCCAAAGCAATAGTTGATGAAATTCATGCAAAACTGGGTCAATCGCCTTTTCATGAAATTGCAGTTGACCCTTCACTTTTAGGAAAATCAAAACTCAGCGTTAATGGTGCCTTTGCCAACAGCATAAAACTACTGTTGTCAAAACTACTCTCTGAGTTTCAGCAGTCATGAACAAGAAGAGCCTGGTTATTTCGGTATATAGTGCGATTGGCGGGCAAGGCGTGACATTCTCAGCTGTGCAGCTCGCTCACCAATTGTCCAAATCTGGCAAGTGTTGCCTTATCGACTTGAATTTGGATTTCAGTGTCGCTCTTCTTTACTTGAACCAGGACGCACAAAAAGCATTTCGCAAATCAGCCTTGAGCAACTCTGATGCAAACAAAATCTCAGATTTCGCCATCAACATTTCTGCAGATCTATATGCTGTTGGATTCCCGATGATCGGCTACGGACAATTTGCAGAAGATGTGGACGAGGCAATGAAGGAACTTTTTGATCAATGCAAAATGGAATTTGATTTTGTTGTGATAGACCTTCCACATCCACACCATGTCGAGCTAAGCAAAATGGCAATGATGAAATCAGATCTTATTCTCTACATTGCCTCAGACTCTCCCCAGGCTGCAAATGCAGCCATCGATTTCAAATTACTGCTCAATAGCCCTCGCTTCAAACCGTTAAATGGTAAAGAACTCTTCGTGATAAGCCATAGAGAAATGGGAAATCCCATAATAGAGAGATTCGTAGCTCTTTCTTGCCTGATACTTTTGCTTATTCTGTCTTTTGCAAAGACGGATTCTAGCAGCTCAGTAACGGTAGTTGTCATTGCAAGTGCTCTTTTTATCGCAATTGCAAGAATGATAGTTTTGTCTACAAGTCCATCCACTAAGACTGCAACTGCACTGAAGAAACGGGGAATAAAAATCTTCCATGAGTTACCCAGTGACCACAGATCATCAACAATCGCGATCAATAAAGGAGCAGTTCTGGAGGAGAAATCCAGGCTAGCAGCCTCTTACAAAATTCTCGCAGATCACATACGCGAGCGGCTTCTTACTGGCACGCAGACTCGATAATCAAGGTCTTCAATTAATAAAGTATTTTGCCTTTAGTTCCTGGGCTTCCTTGTCTTTTCCTAGCAAGTGCAAATTCAAGCAATGAGATTCGATCACTCCTTTCCATGTATCACTATTAGGATAGCCCTCTCTCAGAAGCAGTGAAAAGCAGATTCTCGAGTACTTTTCTGCAGCGATATAGTTTCTCTCTTCCCTTGAAATGATAGACATTTTGGCAAATCGGTAAATTAAGATGTGTCGATTTTGTAGCTGGTCATATATCAAATCTTCAACCAGTGACCAATCATAGTACTGCTTTGCCAGAGTCATTTGCTTCTTTGTGGCAGCTAGATCTGCCGCGAGAGTTAACAACGCAGAGCGAGCAACTCCCAGATTCGCAGATTCAGACGAGGCCTGCTCTGCAATGGGAAATGCAGCGCGAGGATCTCTTTTGCTTAGACGCTGCAAGTACTCAATTATCGAATTGTATTCTGGGCTGTAAGACGAAATTCGATAGGCACTCTCATAAAATTCTTCAGCCTTGTCAGGATTTTCCATTCGAGCATAGGAATTTGCCATCAGTACAAACGCACGAGATTTGAACAGACCAGGTGGCGAAATTTCCTTCAAAGACAAGTTGGAAAGAGTCCGCTGCGCCAGGTAAATGCTTGCATTTTCCTGACAAAATTGTTGCAAGCGATACGCTCTGTCGAGTTCAGAATTGGAGATTGATCGATCCACTACTCCGCAAAAATTCTCTACAAACGACTTGTAATAGGCAGAAAGAAATTCACGGCTCAATTCCCGCTGACTCAAGCTTAGCCCGTGTGCCGCAGCCTCTCTACATTTAACAACGGCGTTGAGCTCCGCAAATCTGATGGCACAATTAAATGCAACTTCGCCCATAGGGGAAAGCTGATTCAACTCTCTATTCAACTCTGCAAGGTCAGCGCTACAGTCCTTATTAAGAGCAAGCTTGGTTCCAACCACATTAAGTTCCGCAGTAAAATGCTCAAGGGGAAAGTTCTTCGTCAAAGCAATATGTTGATCGCAAGCAGCAAGTTCTGCGGCAGAATCACAAGCTAAAATTGAAACAGTCCTTTTCAAAGACTGAATGTAGATCTTGCGGTACTCATTTAGAGTTGAACTTTGAATTTTTTCCAGATAATCTTTGGCAGACTTAAAATCTCCCTTGTAGACATAGACAGCGAGTATGCGGAAGATCAAGTCATCACGAGCGGGGGGCAAACTGCTCAAATTAGCGGCCGACAGGTAAAGGTCAGCGCTACGTTCAAATCCGCGATCTTCCTCTGTTAAGACATCTCCCAAATGAGCATTTGCCAGCATAATTTTATCTGCATTTCCACAAGCTCTGGCGGCTTTCAATTCAGCTTTCGCAAGCTTGCCAGCAAAAGCAGTTCCTGCCGTTAGCCGAACATTTCCAAATAACATACCGAGTTGCTCAAACAAATCATGTGGAGCTAATTTTGTTAGATAGTTCAAGCGATGCTCGACTATTGGAGCCAAGATCTTCTCGTATTCTTGTCGCTTTGTCAGACGCTTTAGCTGCAGGAACTCAGAGTTCCAGTCAATTATTGCGAAGTGATCATTTTCGTCATCTAGCAAGAGCTCAGTCAGCATGTCACGTGCTTCTTGAGGGTCTTCTTTCACCAGAGCTAGTCTGAGCTTAAGGCTAGATACTAAGGAATGTGATTCTTTGAAAAAGAAAGGATTGCTCAGCTGAAGCTCATTTGCCAGTGCAATCACATGAAAAATATTCTTTGCCTTATCGGTCTGCCGCAAATTGATGAGATTATCCAGATAGTCAATGTACATTGTTGTTCGCAATGAATGAGCAAACTTAGGAGACAAGACATAAACAGAAAGAACATTGTTAGCCTTTTCATACTGCCCTTTCAACATGTATAGCTTGGCTAATCCGTTCGCTATCCACACTTTCATGTCTAGAGGCAAATCCTCAGAACGTTGATAAAGTTTTTCCATAGCGGGCAGCGCCCGATCATCATAAGAACAACTTACCAGGACAGATATAAGTTGCTCAACCGTCGCGCTGCAAACAAATTCACTGTGTATACCATTTTGCAAGGCAAGCAAGTTATCTATTACTTTGTTGCGCACGCTACTAAAGTCATGCCTGAACAAATCTATTCTGTTTCCATAAATTGACGAAAGAATAGCAAGTTCCTGCCCGTGCTTTCTAGGCTCGGGAAGAATTTCATGGAGCAACAGCTCTGCGTTTTCGCTAGAAGCAAGTACGAGCCATTTCTCTACACAGCGCAACATACAATGTAGTATGTGCCTTTTACTCAGCTCGCTAAGATCTGCTTTAGTACAGAGAACTGCTGTCTGTTTTGCAAATGAATCGAGAACGAACTGAGTTTTTTCGGAACCTGCTGGATTGAATTGAAGTAGATGATGATTTAGATGTTCGAGAATGGACTGCACAGCAGTGTCACCCCTCTTTCCTCTCAGCACAAAAGAAAGTTGGCAAAAGGACAATTGAGCAGCAATTCCAGGCATATGCTTCTGATCAAAAGTAGAGCGCAATTCCTCCATAGCCAAAATCAATTGCGTCGGCGGCTTGCGTTTATCAGATGGTACAGCACACAAAATCTGCGTTATGCTTGAAACCGATTCGCTGAACTGCAAATCTGACTCGGCATTCTTCATGTTTTGCTTGCTTCTAGCTACGTTGGCTAGAAGCACAAGGGCCCGCTCAGCATCCTGGCGGGCTTTTTTCTTGTCGCCGTAAGCAAGTTCCAACGAAGCAAGTTTAGAAACAGCTCGTGCTTTCAGCAAAGACTTTTCTTTTCTCATGATATCGCTATTCAGCGAATTCTCAAGTAAGCTCATCGCATCTCTAGGACTCAGAGAGTTCACCGAAAGAAGAACCTTTTCAAGATTTTGTTGCTCAGTTAAATAGGGATGAGTTCGCCACACTCTTTCGAATAAAAAAACTCCGAAAAAAACAAACAAAACTGCAACAGCGATTTTCGCTTTGCTTAGAGTCCCTCTTGGAATTTTTCGAGAAGACGATGGACTTAAAGAACCCTCGTGAGTTAGGCTTTCTAACAATTCTTGAGCTGACTGAAATCTGTTTTCCGGCATTTTCTCAAGACAGCGCATTACTATCTTCTCAAGTCCATATGACACTGAATGCGATGGCATAAATGTGCCGATAGTTGGTGCAGGTTCATGCACATGCTTGTGCATCAAACCTATGGGATTATCTGCCTCGAATGGCAGTCGACCTGTCAACATCTCGAAAAGAATGCAGCCAAAAGAATAGATATCAGAGCGATTATCAGCCACTTTTCCAGATGCCTGCTCAGGACTCATATAAGAGACAGAACCCAATAGGATCCCCGTCTTTGTGAGGCGCTGCTCCGAAGCGTCCGGAGTCAAAAGCTTTGCCAAACCAAAATCCAATAGCTTCACAAAATCAGCTTCAGGCTCATCTGCCACCATCACATTATTAGAGGTCAAATCCCTATGCACCACCCCACTGGAATGCAAATAACTTACTGCCGAAGCTATCTGCAACGCAATTTTCAGTACTCTCGAGGGCTGCATCGGTTCATTTGAAATAACTGACTTAAGCGTTCGTCCTTCGAAATACTCCATCGCTATGAATGGATAAACTTCATTCCAGACACCAAAACGGTAAAACGTCAGGACGTTTTTATGCGACAGACTTGATAAAAGCCTACTCTCACGCTGAAAACGAGAAAGGCTCTCGGCATCGGAAAGCAGGCTTTCATGCAGCATTTTCAAAGCGACTACACGTTCAAGATCATCTTCAATGGCCTTAAACACAAATCCCATTCCGCCATCGCCCAGGTGAGCTATGACGGTGTAGCGATTATCAATTTTGCCCCTGAAGTGCTTATTTATTTGCTCCATAGCAACAATCTACCCAGATTGTCACGCCCAAGCTCTTCAGGTGTTCAAACTTCGCTGTTTTCCTTGAGAATTCGCTGCACATCGAGCAGAAAATTGTTCAATTGAAGATTGCAAGAACAGAGTTCAGTGACAGTTTCGAAATCGCGCTTTTTGAGTGCTTCCTCGGCTAAGACGGAAAGCACCTCAACCGTCTCGCTCACTGCGCTAAGAAAGAGATGAACGAAAGGTTGTCCTGCACCACAGGATAGAGGATCAAAATTGAGTGAAGTCTGAACCTGATAATCGTGAAAGGCTCTCAGTGTAAGTTCAACCATACTGTCGACTTCTCGCTGAAACTCGCTGATTCGAGATTGCAGACGAGAAAAGCTCCGTGCCTGTCTTGCAATTTTTTCTATTTGCTGGGTAGTTGCGCCTCGGCTTTTTGCCGCAGCTCCAGCCTGACAGAGTGCCGCAATAGCCGAGTCTAGCTCATCGGAAACAAATTCTGTGGCAACTAACATTTCTACGAGAATACCCTTTCTGACGGTGTTTGCAGCGCATGGAAATATGGCTGTCTCGTCAGCAAACTCCTCGGCAATCTCTCGCAACTCATCTCTCATTCGGGAAAAGAGGCGAGCGACCTCGCGTTTGCGAGCTAGACCTTTAGCTTCGCCACCATAACTAGAGGTACTGAAAAATGGTACCTCATTGGGATGAGACGGCACTATTTGAGGGTTAAAGCGACGTTTTCTGGCAGACGAGTATGTCCCACTATCTGTGGGATCATGTCCAGCCATGCCTTCCTTTCTAAGAAACATGGGTACCTCGATTGCAAACGCAATCAGGAGTGATGGAGCTAAGTTGTTTTTTGGTAAACCATCCAACCATGGACTGGGATCATCATAGTAAAACCGGCTTAACGCAATGTCAAGCAGCAGAATCGTGTATATCATCGCCTCAAAATGCCCATTTTCAGGTGAGCGAATCCAATTTTTTCAAAACTCGCAAGCAACTGTCAGCAAGCGAAACGGGAAGGACAGATATCCTTCCCGCTTTTATAAGACTCAAATTTGTTTTCGTCCTAGTTGCTCTGCGGTGGTGCCGTTTGTGCACCGTTTTGAGCGTCGGCACCTTGCTGATGCTTCTTGTGTCTTCTATGTTTTCTCATGCCGCCAAGACGATTGCGTAGACGTCCGAGCCTGCGTCCACCACCTTGCTTTCCACCCTGACCAGCAGCAGCTTGCTGATCGCCAGCAGGCGGCGGATCATCCGCTAAAGCAACAGGAACCAAGGCTAAACCTAGTAGCAAAGAAAGCGCGAGCGCAGAAATTTTGCGATGCATAAACAACCCTCTCTTCAAATGAGCGTTCTCTCTATATGAGCGCTGCTATTCTGGCATTGAAGTAGCGGCAAATTCTACCCTTTACTTCACTCCCAGTAGCAAAGTAAGATTCCACAAAAGCAGCTATCCCAGAGCGAGTCCGCCTGTAGCAGTTTCCTTATATTTCTGGTTCATGTCCAGACCAGTTTCTTTCATCACTTTCAGAACCCGGTCGAGACTTATCATATGATGTCCATCAGACACCAGGGATAGAGCCGCAGCATTCAGCGCCTTAACTGCCCCCATCGCATTTCGTTCAATACAGGGAATTTGCACCAGCCCCTTAATGGGGTCGCAAGTCATGCCCAGGTGATGTTCGATGCCAATTTCAGCGGCTTGTTCGATCTGCTGAATGCTTCCACCCAGCATCGCAACTGCACCAGCCGCAGCCATTGCACATGAAGTGCCGACCTCACCCTGGCAGCCAACCTCAGCACCACTGATGGAGGCATGTGTTTTCACTAACGCACCAATAACGGAAGCAACAATTAAGCCGTTCTGCATGGTTCGTCGATCTAAATTATGCTTTTCTCGCAGCAATCTAAATACCGCTGGAATCAGACCTGAACTTCCGTTGGTAGGTGCAGTAACCACCCTACCGCCAGCAGCATTTTCTTCATTGACTGCCATGGCATAAACAGACGGACGAAGGTCATTTCCTGCCCATTCAGGGGTCGCACCGGTGAGGCTACGTTCATAGAGATCTTTGGCTCTGCGCTTCACGTTTAACCCACCTGGCAAGATACCATCTGTGGTGAGTCCTTTTTCGATGCAGGCTTCCATATTATCCAACACTGCGTCTAAATGCGCGCGCACCATTTCCTCGTTGTGCCCCAATGCGGTTTGATTCGCTATAACGAGATCCCACGGTTGCATGTTCTTCTCGGTACAGAGCTTCACAAAATCAGCTGCAGTAACAAACGGAAACGGAATGGGCGCTCCCGGTTCTTCCTCAGATGCATCACTACGCTTTTTAGTTTTAGGATCAATATGTTCGATAAAGCCACCTCCAACCGAGATTATCATCTCTTCCATAAGTAGAGAGGAGTCATTGGCAAGAAGCCGGAATCTCATTGTATTCGGGTGCGCAAGGGCTTGATCGTCCACAGTCCATGCTTGCCAGATTATGTCTTTCTCGGGCTGAAAATCGACTGTTTTTCCGGCGATAGTCATCTGCGGATGGCTGACCAGTTTAGGCATAGCAGCCCAAATATCATCGGTTTCTGAATGACGAGGATGTAGCCCAGCAAGACCAGCGCAAACGGCTCCATCGGTGCCGTGACCCAGCCCGGTGGCGGAAAGACTACCGAACAATTCAACAGTGATACGAACTGAATTCGCTTCATGACTTTTCAAGAATTGCTCTGAGTGTTGGCGAAAATCAAGAGCTGCAATCATGGGTCCTACCGTGTGGGAGGACGACGGGCCAACACCAATTTTAAAAATGTCCATTGGACTGAGGTGATCTGCTTCCAGTCTCATTGAATATTGTGAACCTTATTTTCTGAGGCGCGAATGCCACGCTTATTTATCTTGCCTAAGTCTAGCAGCACAGCTCAAAGTATGGGAGAAGGTTCGCTGTCAAGCGGGAACAGAAAAACCGAATTTTCTGGTATAAATCAAGGATTCTTGGAGAAGCCTACAGATTTGCAAGCGTGCTTGCGGCTTTTCTTCTTTGGAGGACTCAAAATGCTCGCCCTCGTGTCGCCAGAAATTGATAAGTACGCAATTTCCAAATCAGAAAAGACCAGTGACCTGCTCAACGAACTGGTAGAAGTTACTTATAAAGAGACAGAGCTGCCAATAATGCTGACAGGACCGCTCGAAGGGCGTTTCCTCAAGATGATGGTTATGGTCTCAAATGCGAAGCGTGTGCTTGAAATTGGCATGTTCACAGGTTACTCAGCTCTTTCGATGGCAGAGGGATTGCCCGATGATGGCGAGTTGATAACTTGCGACCTGGATCCTCGCACAATTAAAATCGCACGACAGTTTTTTCAAAAGAGCCCGCATGGAAAGAAAATTACAATAAAAGAAGGACCAGCTCTCGATACATTGAAGACTCTGCAAGGCTCATTCGACCTGGCTTTCATTGATGCAGATAAGACAAATTACGGCAACTACTACGAAGCCGTTCTCAAACTATTGAAACCAGGTGGCTTGATGCTTATAGACAACGTTCTATATAGCGGCAAAGTTCTCAATCCAAAATGCGAAAACTCTACAGCGATTGCCGAATTAAACGATCGCATAGAAAAAGACGAGCGCGTTGACAGAGTATTGTTGCCAATCAGAGACGGCGTATTCATTGTTCGAAAACGTCCTTAATTTTCAACTCAGACCAGGAAATATCACAGCGGAGAAATGCTCAAAAATGCACACAGACACAAAAACAGATGCTCCAGAGAAAATGAAAGTTAAGCAAGCCCTCTTAGCCGATTCAATAGGAAAGAGGGTGACACTTCAAGGATGGGTTCGCTCTCGAAGAGATTCGAAAGGTGGATTCTCTTTCATTGACCTGACTGACGGAACCTCTATCAAGGGTGTTCAGGTCATAGCAGAAAAAGCCTTGCCAAACTATGAATCTGAAATCCTGAACTGTGGTATCGGCAGTAGTGTCGAGATCATAGGTAACATCGTAGCGTCGCCAGCAAAAGGACAGGCGACGGAAGTTAAGGCCGAGTCGGTAAAAATATTTGGTTACGCTGACCCTGCCAGTTACCCACTGCAAAAGAAGGAAACCTCCTACGAGTACCTTCGCACTATTGCGCATCTACGTCCTCGAACGATGACCTTTGGCGCAGTGTTCCGCGTTAGAAATGAGATTTGTCGCTCAATTCATAACTTCTATCAGGAAAGAGGATTCATCTACGTCCATACACCAGTTATAACCGCATCTGACTGCGAGGGCGCAGGTCAAATGTTCAGAGTAACGACGCTGGATATGATGAACCCACCAAAGTTGGCGGACAAGCCCAACGAGATTGATTTCGAGCAGGACTTCTTCGGTAAGCCAACAAACTTGACAGTAAGCGGACAATTGGAAGGTGAGTGCTTTGCTACAGCTCTACACAGCATCTATACATTTGGACCTACATTCCGGGCTGAAAATTCAAATACAAGTCGTCACCTGGCAGAGTTCTGGATGGTCGAACCCGAAGTCGCATTCTGCGATCTCGAAGGTGATATGGACCTGGCAGAAGATTTCTTGAAACGCATTTTCTCAGACGTAATGAAAAACTGTCCCGATGATCTCGCGTTTTTGAACGAGAAGATAGATAACACACTCATTTCAACACTGACGGGAATCGTCGAAAGTGAATTTGAAAGAGTAAGTTATACAGAAGCTGTTGAAATTCTAGAAAAGTGCGAAGAGAAATTTGAATTTCCAGTCAAATGGGGAATCGACTTGCAAACTGAGCATGAGCGCTATTTGACAGAGAAGAAGTTCAAGAAACCAGTCATCGTTTACAACTATCCGAAAGATATCAAAGCGTTTTATATGAAATTAAACGAGGACGGTAAGACTGTCTGCGCGATGGATGTTCTTGTACCTAAGATTGGGGAGATCATCGGTGGAAGCCAGAGAGAAGACAATCTGGAAGTATTGGAGTCACGCATGAGAGACTGCGGACTGCACCCTGAAGAGTACTGGTGGTATCTAGACTTGCGCAGGTTCGGCACGGTGCCACATGCTGGCTTCGGCCTGGGTCTTGAGCGCTGCGTGCAATTTGTCACTGGTATGGGTAATATTCGCGATGTTATTCCTTTTCCACGTGCACCTAAGAGCGCCGACTTTTAAGTTCGAAGCCAAGTATAAACACAAGAGTTGTGGTTCTGTCCGCTAGCATAATGACGCAAAGCGAACCATATACCTAAAATGAAATATCAAAGAATAAAGCACCGGTATCACCTAGCCGGTGCTTTATTCTTTGAGTCGATAAATAACTGGAATTCTTGCCGCAATGCAGCGAAGATTCACTAATTGCACTGCATGAATCAGGGTTTGCTAGCTAGTGAATCTACAACCGGCGCAGCAGCTGAATTCGCTGCGTTTCTCAGCGAACCCAGGGTAGACAATACTTCTTTCGTCTCGAATTCAGCTGCTGCAACTTTTGCCAGCTTGGCTGCTTCGAATTGTTTGCTAGAAGGAAAAGAACCTGCAGGAATAAGAATGTATTCCAACATGCTAACCAGAACGCCCGCTATAGTTGCAAGAGGCAGAAAGGCACAAACATAAGCAACTGTAGTGTTATATGAGAATTCGTAGGATGCCTCATCCAAATAAGGCGTTCCGATATGAGCGGTCAAAACGCTTAGATTGTCTTGAATGACTAGCACCGCAGGCGGTACCACGAGCAAAAACCAAATTAGATTACACATAATCGGATTGAGCAAAGTTCGTTGACGTTCAAACCTTGTTCGACTTGTATAATGCCAATACGACAGCGCTAGAAAAGCCAGCCCCAATACGGTGCTGCCATGCTGAAGTATCTGCCATATAGTAATTTTGTACGCGCCTATCATGAATAAAGCGGGCGTATGCGCCGAAAACTCACGTACACACCAACCATTAGCGTGAGTGAAACCATCCCAGAAGATATGAGTCCAGGCACCAACTACGACAGACACTGCTGCTACAAGGATGGACCTGAGACCTGGCAGCCTGACTACAGGACAAATCGCGCTACAAGCCTCTCTATGAGGATAAGGAAGCAAACGAGCCAGTGGTCTGATGCACAGGTAGAACAATCCCGTCAGCAAGAGTCCAACTGGCAAATCAAATTTCAAGCTGCCCAGGAAGGAATGTCCGGACATGCTCCAAATCCAATTATGGGTGTAGTACCCGATATCAGGTGTTATGCTGCCAATCATGAGCGCCGGCAGGTTCAGATATTTCGGACTGAACCTCTTGAAGGGTAATACGGCGGCAGGATGTGCAAAAGTGAATGGCATTCGCTATAAACGCTTGATAACTTCTTTCGTAAATTTGAGCTGCTCTCAAAGTAACATTTTTTTTGCAATTTGTGTATTAGAAAGTCCTCTATTGATTTCTCTGAAATTGCTTGATGGTGCAGGGATTGAGCCTTTGTAGCGTTTGGATAATATACGATTATCAAGCGCTTAGATTTTATGTAATTTCCAAGAGATCAACCCGCCAGTATGGAAAGTTAGGGGGTCTTTCAAAAAATGAGTGTTTTCACAGTTAGCGGGACAGAATTTCGTGACGGCAAACTCTGCCCGATATCGATTAAATCACCAGGGCTGGTATCAACACCATCGAGTATTACCTGCTCAATTTCAGGGGCATATTTTTTTATTGTCTGACCCAGAGCAAGAGCTATATCTGTCTTGCTCAGTACAATGAGAGGAAAACTCCAACCGGATTGCTTGTATGAGCGAACAAGAGCCTGAGCCCACGCTTGAATTTGTTCGTAAGACAAGAAAGATATGTCACAGATGGATATAGCCACAGGAAGCTTTTCATTCTTGGCACCAGCAGCTTCAAGTGCATCCTTCAGTTTGACATATATTGAGTTTTCATCCAGTTGAGCATCATCACTAATGAAAGGTGAGACTATTCGGACATTTCGCAGAGGCAAAATGCCATTCGTCACCATTATGGTGCATCCACTTAATTGCATGCTGTACATTCCAGCACCAATAACGGTGCTGCGAATTCCTGTTTTGGCGAGACTGTATTGGATGGATCTTTCCTGAAAAGCACCTATTAGTCCTCTAGCTACGAAAACTCCCATGTCCCCATACTGAAAAGGATCTGCAGAGGGGTTACGCATACACTCGGCGACGCCCCCCGAGACTCTATATTCGTCTATGCAATAGCTATGGGACAGCCCTTTTGTTAGCATCAGACGTCTTACGAGCTGTGGTAATGCTTTGCTCGTCACTGCATGCATCACCATTTCTGATATCAGCGCCCCGGTGAGTTCGAGCAGTTCGTACTCAGGTTTAGTACCCGATGAAAAAAGGTGAAACTTCGCCACGCCGTTTAGGAAGTCCTCACCAGAATCAGTGAATCCGCATACTCGACCAACAGAATCAAACTGAATGCATCTGCCACCCAGCCCAAGGCAAGCTGAATCAATCAGGTTTCCTTCGCTGAAAACAGCGATATTTGTAGTTCCACCACCTATGTCTATGTTGCAAATAGTCTTTCCCTGAATTTTCGAATCAATCTCGGCTGCGGCTCCACGACCCGCCAGTAAACATTCCAGTTCCGCCCCAGCACTTGCCACCACAAATTCGCCAGCGCATTCTGAGATCGCCTCAGCGACCTCCCTTGCATTACGTGTTCGAGCCGTTTCACCCGTGATAATGACGGCTCCGGTCTTCACATCAAGACTTGAGAATTCCGCTCGTGCATACTCTTTCTTAATCAAGGCAGCGACTGCCGCAGCGTTAATGCAGCCGTCAGCATCTATTGGGGTGCGATAGATTTCACTCTGGTAGATTATTTGTCTTTCGAGAACCGAGATTCTCGGCACTTGAGTAGGTCCAGCCTCGTTCTGCAGAAGCAAGCGACTTAAAGTCAAATGTGTGGTAGTGGTACCAATATCGATACCAACAGATACTAAAGAGTTTGCGTCCTCATTCATGCCTGTTGAAGTTTCACACCACTCATATTAAGCTGAAAGATCCTTTTCACCAGCTCAACTATATAGGCACCAGCCTCAAGAGGAGGCGTTCCAGCTCTGTGGATGTTCGAAACCACAGTTCGGTCAGAACTGATAGTATCAGGTCCTGGACTGAGAGTTATATATGCACTCAAACTCTCCGCACAGGAAAGTCCCGGTCGCTCGCCAATCAAATTAATAACCAACCGTGCTTTCAACTGATATGAAATCATATCACCAATCGCGACTCGAGCTAGTTCAGCCACAATCGGCGTACCGGCTGTAAACCCGTTCAACTCCAGTCCATCGAGCAAAATAGGCAATAGCTCTGGCGCGTTTTGTTCAAGTGCAATTGCTGACAGTCCGTCACTAAGCAAGACTTGAACATCAACTCCTGTTTTGCAAGTTCGAGGAAGTTCTAGAAGATCTTCATTGCTGCAAATCTTTCCCTTTGGTGGAACCCTTATGTATTCAGCTCTGTCTTTGCAGACGCTTTTAATGCGACGAGCCCCATATTTGTCTTGCATACGCACGATAAAGTCAGCGCTAAGCACGCTTTTAACAGCATCTCGAGCCTTGGCGTGGTCAGCTCGAAACTGAATCAAATCAGAAGATTTTGGTCGCGTACCAGTTCTGCCCACGCCAAGTCGCGCCGGTGTGATAGTGAAGTCCGAGTCGCGTTTTTCCAGTTCTTTCTTGCTCATAAAGTATGAAAAGTAATCACTAAACTCTGTACCCAGAAATCACCTGATTTGCAAGATTTCTCCACAATATTCATTCTTCCACCAACTTATTTGTCTACGATGAACAAGTTACCTCATTGCAGCGAGAAGCAAGATGAACAGTGGAGGAGAGCAATGAAATTAGCCAAAAACAGACACAGCAACAGAAAAGGTGCAGCAACAATTGCGAGACTTAGCTTTACAATAATACTGAGCATGATGACAGCAAGCGAAGTTGGCTCCGCGAATTCGACGGCGAGTTCTGATGAAAAAGTCAACGAATTGAGCATTCTCAACAGCTGGAGAGAAAGTGCCAGTAAAACATCTGTGGGAAACGACCTGATAAAAGTACTCAATACATCCAGCGTTTTGATAAAGCAAAATCCTTCGAACAAAAAGGCTCTTTACATGCGAGGTTATCTTTACGGAATAATTGGCTGCACAGGTTACGCAATTGGAGATTTGTCAGCAGCCATCAGATTGGATCCGACATACGGACCAGCTTACACCGAACGAGGCATCTGTTATATGGACCTCAAAATGTATGAGCAGGCTAAAGCTGATTTAGACAGAGCAATTAGCTTAAGTCCTAGTTCGGCAGACGCCCGCTTTGCACACGGCAAACTGATGTTGGAAATGGATCGTCCCCACTCAGCTGAAACCGACTTCAGAGCTTGCCTGAATAATGCCTGTAAATTTCAGCCAGCACTTCCAGGAGAGCTTCCAGCAAATTATTACAACGGTCCTGATTATTACCTGGGTGTCTGCTGTGAGGCAGAAGGAAAAACCGATGCTGCATTGCGCTATTACAAGGCAGCTGCTAAAAGCAAACCATTAGGAGGCAGCGGTTACATCAAAAGATATTCTGACCAACCACTCGATGCAGCGTTTAGAGTTTCGCGTCTTGAGGTAGGACTTTGATCCTGAACAAATAAGAATTTTTCTGCCTAAATTAACGAAGACTGGCGTCGAAATCCTGTTTTGAGGGAAAGATCATCCTGAACCCAGGAGCCTCGTTGTCGGTTTTGCGAACAGTCGCAGGGAGATTTTCGTATGAGTCAGACTCTTGTCACCAAAGATTTGAAGAATCCACAGGCGCTTCCGAAAAAGTTTATTGAGAGATTGGCCGAGATTTTTGCAGACCTCACAAAGTCTGATGAAGCTCTTTCAAAAAAAATTCTCAAATATATTGTGGACTCAGAAGAAGCAGACGTTTTACTCACAATACACAAAAGCGACAAAGTAGCAAAAGCAATTGGATACCATCAGGACCTCCCCTGGGGTGAGAAAGAAGCTCTCGCTGCTAAGCGAAATAACCTATTTGCGCTCAGTAAAGAGGCTGGTCCGGAAGTTTGGCTCCGAATAGGGGAAGTACTCGAAACTGTGTTTCAACACAACCAGTACTTTAAGAAGCCAGATGAGTGGCAAGAAGGACTCTGCCTTATCTTTGGAGAAATTTCATTGTATAGCGCAATGGCTCAGAGAACAAACAAAGAGCCATGGTCTGCCATGGACCTAGAAAAAATCTTCAATATCACAACAGTGACTGGAGAAGGTCTACTGGAGACGTTCATCACTCCTAATTTCGGTCAGTCGATGCCTTGGGGCTTCTTATCATACAGCAGCGGATACAGCCAATCTTATTTTTCCGATTTGGAAAAGCTGGCAGAAAAACACAAACAAAAAATTCTTCGTGAGCTTGACTCACCTTCCGCTGAGCGACTCAATCAACTTCTTGGGTTTCTAAATGAATGTAAGTATGTTTCAGAAGAAATGCTTCCAAAAATTGTGCACCTGGCATGTACTGGACAGAAATCAGTGAAACAATCGACACTGAAACTCATGGTTGATTCTAATGGAAAAGGCAAACCAGAATATCTAGTACATTTAGAAAAATGCTTGAAAAACAACAGCACAAGTGAGCGAACAGAAGCGGTGTCCTTGCTTTGGAAACTCTACGGATCAGAATCAAAAGAAATTCTACAGCAGCATCTCGATGGCGAAAAAAACGAGAAGATAAAACAAAGCATATCGACATTCCTGAATACCAGCGCCAGTGAAAATGGACAAGACTTCAGCATAGAACTTCCTGAGCTAACAGTTGAAACGGGCATGCTGCCTCTTACGGAATCTTTCAAAGGACAGCTAAAAGAACTCTTCGAGCGCAGCAATGAATTGCTGCGTTCGAATTACGAAGATGAGAAAAAGCTCTATGACAATCCTGAAACTCGAGGGTACAGGAATAAGCCGCAAAAACCTTCGTTATTTGATGAAAAAATAATAGATGATGTCATTGCTTTTGTCGAAGGTAGAAAGAAAGAGTTTACTTCAAACCTCTATTTACAAACTGTAGCACGTTATGCTTCTATCGATAATACTGCGGACCTAGAACTAATACACCTCGTGAGATTATCACGAATACTTCTACAACTCACTTTGGATAATACTGGTTACCTAAACTGGTATAACCGCGGACTCATAGAGGGTTATCGCCAAAAGCATCCTGATATAACACTTCGCGAACTAGATTTTGCTGTTGCTTCGCTTCCTGAGGCTAAGCCAGGCATGATAGCTCTGGCCTATCTGCGAAACAACAGCAAATGGGCAAATTTTTTCGATTGGGAAGAAGACAAAGTCTGGCCGCTCTTTGCACAACACCCGGAAATCATAAGAAGCGTCCTTGCGCCTTCCCATAAATACAGTCCCTATGAAATAGATACAATGCGCACAAATGCGTTCAAGGTGCTGGCGATGTTTCCGCAGGTTCCATCAGAGTTCTTACCATTACTCTGGGAGCTAGCCCTGGGTGAAGCCAAAAGCGAACGGCATCGAGCCCAAAAAGCGCTATCGGCACAGCCTGATAAAACAAAAACTGTGGTCGCCGCTCTATCCGACGGCAAACAAACCATCAGATCTGCGGCTGCCGAATGGCTAGGAGAGCTTGGAGACAGGGAAGCGATCGAGCCACTCAAAGCAGCGTTTAAGAAGGAAAAGAATGAAGCTGCTAAGGGAATCATCATGATTGCTTTGGACAAGCTTGATGCAAACGTAGATGAATTCCTCAACCGAGAAGAACTCGCAAAGGAAGCTAGTAATGGTCTCAAGAAAATGCCGAAAGGAATGGAATGGTTTCCTCTAGGCTCCCTTCCTGCAATTCACTGGCAAGACACTGGCAAGCAAGTTGAACCAGAAATCGTGAAATGGTGGTTAGTACAATGCGTACAACAGAAGTCTCCAATCTGTGGACCAATTTTGAGAAAATACTTGTCCATGTGCAAGCCTTCTGAAACATGCGCACTAGCCAATTATGTGTTGTCCTCGTGGATAACCTATGATACCGCTCATCCTTCACATGAAGAGGCACATAAGAAAGCCGACGCAGATGCAGAACAACACTGGAAAGCTTATGGTCAGCAATGGCAGCAATACTACGGCTCAAAAGAAGCACTCTACAAAATCTATTACAACAACATCATACAAACGCTGCTTAATTCTGCTATCGATCAAAAAGGAATGCTGGCTATAGTTGCTGCTGCGGGCGATACCAATAGCGTCAAGATGATTGATAAATACATTCGCAAATATGCGGGTAACAAACTTGCTCACAGCAAGGCCTTCATTGAGGTTCTATCATGGATTGACCAGGCAATCTCTCTTCAGGTATTACTTTCCTTCGCCAATAGATTTAAAACAAAAGCTGTCAAATTGGCTGCTGAAGAACATGTTCAAGCAAAAGCTGACCGGCAAGGTTGGACTATCGACGAGCTTGCAGATCGAACAATACCCGATGGAGGGTTTGAGCGCCCCGTTGATGAGCATGGCGTTCCAATTGGCAGAGATGCAGTATTAGAGTTAGATTTCGGACCAAGACAATTCGAAGTTAAACTCAATGATGACCTTGAACCAGTCGTCACGCTTAAAGGTGAAAATAAAATCCTCAAGGCTTTGCCCAATCCTGGAAAAGAAGATGACGAGGAAAAGGCAAAAGAAGCAAAGAAAGAGTTTTCCGATGCCAAAAAGGCAATCAAAGAAGTAGTAAAAAGGCAGACAGAACGACTTTACGAAGCGCTGTGTACACAACGCTCGTGGAAATACGAGGACTGGAAGCATTATCTAGCTGACCATCCTGTAGTCGGAAGACTTTGCAATAAGATAGTCTGGTCAGCCTTTGAACGAGCCGCCGACAACGCAAATGAAAATGTGTTTCTTACTTGTTTCCGCCCTCTTGAAGACGGAAGCCTGACCAACGAAAAAGACGAAGAGGTCAAGTTAGAAGCGAACACCTTAGTTTACGTGGCACATGCTTGCAATTGTCCGGCAGAGCTTAGCGAGGGCTGGATTAATCACTTCAAAGACTACGATGTAACACCACTGTTCAAGCAGTTTGGAAGAGATCCTTACACGCTGCCAGAATCGAAGAGTAAGGATTCTGCCATCACTGATTTCCAGGGTCACATGATCTCTTCCTTCAAACTGCGCTCTAAAGCCACCAAACTCGGTTACACCAGAGGTGCAGCGGAAGACGGAGGCTGCTTCTTTACCTACAGCAAACAATTCGGTGCACTAGAACTAGAAGCGACTATAGAATTCACTGGCAGCTATCTGCCAGAACAAGACATCGCTACGGCTTTGAAATCAATCTATTTCACACGCCTTCAGAAAGAAAGTAATTCATACTCATGGAACCAAAATTTCATGCCGCTTGGAAAAATTCCAGCAGTTCTATTGAGCGAGTGCTATAACGACCTCAAGCAGATAGCAGCTGAAGGCTCTGGCTTTGATGCAGATTGGGAGAAAAAAGCGGCACTCTAATCACTCAGTTAAAGCACTTCATGCAATCTAATAGAAGGAGAGAGCAGACAAAAAATGAGCAAAGCCATAACGAAGGCGGAGCTAATTAAAGAACCCGCAGAACTGAAATACTCTGAAGAATTACTTGCACTAGCAAAATACGACAAAAGTCCAAAGCCACCCGGGTGGAAGCTAAGTCCTGCCGCAGTACGCCACTTCATCGTTGGTTCTGCGGGCTCGTTTGAACATAAGAACAAAAAGGAAACTGACGCGCCACAAATCAGCAAGAAATTTCACGGTAACGCAGCGATGATTGATAGAGCGATTGTTACCCTGATGAGCAATCGCGGTTTGCTTCTTGTTGGCGAACCTGGCACCGCCAAATCAATGCTGTCAGAGTTGCTGGCCGCAGCAATCAGCGGAACGAGTTCACTCACGATTCAAGGAACAGCAGGAACTTCCGATGACCAGATAAAGTACTCGTGGAATTATGCACTCTTGCTTGCCGAAGGACCGAGTAAAAACGCTCTCGTTCCAGCGCCCCTGTATCACGGACTGGACGGTGGATTAATAGTGCGTTTCGAGGAAATCACCAGATGCCCACCGGAGGTTCAGGACACACTGATTAGTGTACTCAGCGACAAAGTTATGCACATTCCGGAACTCAAAGAACAAGACAATATGCTTTTTGCTAAGCCAGGATTCAACATAATTGCAACGGCAAACACAAGAGACAGGGGCGTTCATGAAATGTCTGCCGCTCTAAAACGTCGCTTTAATTTCGAGACAGTTCCAGCAATTGCTGAAAAGGAATTTGAAATCGAGCTTGTGATGCAGCAAGCGAATGAACTATTGCAGAACGTACAGGCAAAGACTTTGCTGGAGAAAGAAGTACTTGATGTACTGGTGACAACATTTGTGGACCTTAGAAAAGGGAAAACAGAGGAAGGCACTGTTGTTGAAAAGCCGTCGACTACTATGAGCACAGCAGAAGCTGTAGCTGTAGCATTCTCAGCTGGGCTCGATGCTTGTTATTTTGGTGATGGCAAATTGAAAGCAGAACACCTTGCTAAACAGATAGTAGGAACGCTGCTTAAAGACTCAGACGAAGATGCAAAAAAGATCAGGCAGTATTTTGAAGTGGTCGTAAAAAACAGAGCTAAGAAAAGCGAACACTGGAAATCATTCTATGATGGCAGGGGAATTCTCGGTTCATGAGCTCGGCTCTTGACACTAAGGACACAGAAAAGTATCTTGCAGAACTGCTGCCAAAACTGCATTCTGGAAGAGTAACTTATTTTCCAATCAGGCACCATTCGCCCGCATGCGCTTTAAGAATTGAAAAATGGATTTCAGAGAATAAGCCAGAAGCGATATTAATCGAAGGACCTTCTTCATTTACTTCAAGAATTCCTATGCTCTTGGACGAACGAACAAGTTGCCCTGTCGCCATCTATACCAGCTTTGTGGATAAAAAGAAGCGCCATTTTTCGCTTATCAAAAGTGCTATAGAAGCAGCTGCTGCAGGTTCTGCTCAGAGTGCATCAGGCGAATTGAGTTCAAATGAGAAACAGGAAAATTCAGAGGATTCCTCAAAATCCGAAGGTCCTCCCGAGTTGCAGCAGACTCCCGACAGCAAGAAGGAAGCTTCAGATAGTAATAGCTCCACAGAGCTTTCAGCGTTTCTTCCGAGGTTTGCAGCATACTACCCCTTCTGTGATTATTCACCAGAATTAGTGGCACTAAAAGCAGGCAATAAAAGTGGTTCTCTACTCCGCTTCATTGATCTTGAATACGCCGAAATGGTACTAACTGAGCACAGAGCCAGACTCTTAAAGCTTTCGGAGCCAGTCAAGATAGAGCTGCTGACCGAAGATGGTCACCTGCGACACAGCAAGTATTTGAAAGAGTTAGCTTATAGGTTGGGCTGTAGAGACTTCGATGAACTCTGGGACCACCTTTTTGAAAGCAATCTGGAGTCGATGAGCACAGAAGCTTTTATTGAGAGACTGGCAACCTACTGCCTTATGTCACGCCTGGATTATTCAGATGAAGAACTCGCCCTCGATGGCACCAATGCTCGAGAAGCATGTATGGCTGCCTCTATTGTTGAGACGATGGCAAAAGTAAAAGGAAAGATTCTGGTTGTAACCGGTGGGTTTCACACAGTCGTTTTGCCTGATCTGGTAGAGAAAGCTGTAAGCAGACCTGACAAACCAGATTTTGAAAAGGACGAAGTCGGTTCCTGGCTAATACGTTACAGTTTCAACCAGCTTGATGCGCTTGCTGGATATGCTTCAGGCATGCCGGCTCCTGGTTATTATGATCGAACCTGGAATGCTGCGCACAATCCACAAAGAGACTCTGCGCTGGCCAATATAGCAGCAGAGCTGCTTGTCGAAATTGGAAGAATTAGCAGAGAACAGAAGTTCTCAAACCAAATCAGCACACCTGATACTATCGCCGCTATGCAAATGACTTTACAGCTGGCGGCACTCAGAGGACATTCCTGGCCAATGAGAGAGGACATAGTTGATGGCATTCGGGCTTGCTTCGTAAAAGGCGAATTGAATGTAGAAGGACAACTTCTGATGCGAGTTGTGCATCAGGCTATGTCGGGAAACAAAATTGGCGACATTCCGCCGGGAGGCGATTTACCTCCTATTTTCGACGACTTTTACAAAGAAGCTAACAGTTTGCGAATTACACTAAAACACATTGAGACGAAAGAGCATAAACTAGAGCTTTATCGCAGCGAGAAAGATCGAGAAGTAAGTCGATTTTTTCATCGCCTCACATTTTTAGAAATAGATTTCGCACATCTCATTAATGGTCCTGATTTCGTTCACGGCAGGGGGCTAGAGCTCATAATAGAAAGGTGGGAAAGTCGATGGTCTCCACTTGTCGAGGGACGATTGATGGACATTTCTGTCTTGGGCTCGACCATTGAAGAAGCTGCTAACACAAAGTTTCTGCAAATTCTGGGAGATCTGGAAAAGAACGCTGAAGCGAGATCAACCTCTCGCATTGTCGAGTTGCTAAACCAGTCCATGAGACTTGGCCTGCATGACCGTTGTGAGGTGCTCATTCCATTACTGGATAAGCATATTGCTGAAGATCCGTCGTTCTATTCGGTCACAAACGGAGTCTCTCAAATCGAACTATTGTATCGTGCTAGAGAACCTCTAGGAGCATCGCGAGTAGTGGCGCTGCCGAAACTGATGCAAACAGCCTACGAGCGCTCTACACGTTTGCTTGAAGACTTACACAAAAGCAATAATGATCAACTTGAAGAAAACCTTCGAGCAATGTTAACACTCAAGGAGGTACTCAGTTCTGAACAAGCCATCGGCGACGAAGAGCCTGAGCTGGAGGCTTCCTATCTTGACCCTTCACTTTTCTTTGGCAGACTGAACGCACTTGTTTGCGCACCTCCACAGCAAACACAAGCGCCTATCGTGGGAGCAGCAGCCGGCATTTTGTTCACAGAAGGAAAAATTTCCGAGCAAGAACTGATCGACATAATTCTGGGTTACCTCGGAGCTGCTACGACCGACCCTACTAAGAGCACAGGCATTCTGCGCGGGCTGCTACACACAGCTTGTGAAATTGCGTGGCAACTATCATCAGTAATTCAAGCATTCGATCAACAATTCAGAAATTGGGATGAAGAAACATTTGTTGATTTGCTACCAGATCTTCGACTTGCTTTCAGCGCACTGATTCCCAGAGATATAAGCAGAGTTGCTGAGATTGTAAGCAATTTCTATGGAGAAAGTTCTCTGGGCGAATTGATCAATATGGATGTCGATGAAGGCTCTTTGCGCTACGGCATCGCAATAAACAAAATAGTTGAAGCAGCTCTATCTGCAGACGGTATCAACAATCATGAGTGATCAGAAAAATCGAAACCTTTCAAGATGGCGCCTGGTTTTGGGCAAATACGCCAAACCAAAGATGCCAAATTGCCTGAGTGCAGAACAAGAACGCATGGATAATGCACTTGAGCTTCTCTATTCGAGAGAGTATCGCGGACGTGGTGTCAGACAAGATAAGCGACTTGGTCCCGGTTCACTCGACCCGTCTCAGCTTAACGTTCCAAACTGGTTAAATGAAGTTTCTGAACTTTTTCCAAAATCAACATACGAAAAGATCACCAAGCACGCGCTCGATCGATATCAGATGACGGAAATCATCGAAGACCCTGAGACACTCAAGCGACTAGAACCTAGCACCGATTTGTTAGCCGCCATGCTGCAATTGAAGGGGCATATGCGAGGCGCTGTTCTTTCGGCGGCCAAACAACTAATTGCAAGAGTAGTTGAAGAGCTAAAACGCAAACTGAGTTCAGAGATATTAAACGCTATAAATGGGAAGAGAAGCCGCCATAGAAATAGCATGCATAAAATTGCAAAGAACTTTGATGCCAAAGAGACTATTCGACGTAATCTCAAGAATTGGAACAACGAAAGAAAGCAGTTGGTGGTTGAAAACCCACGCTTCTTCCAGCGCGTAAAGCGACATTTACCATGGGAAATAATTCTCTGCGTCGACCAATCTGGTTCGATGGTAAACAGTGTTATTCATTCAGCTGTGATGGCTGGAATATTGTCCGGTCTACCTGCCGTTAGAGTCAGGCTGGTTGTCTTCGATACCTCAATAGTCGATTTGTCAGAGCATGTAACAGACCCGGTCGAGGTATTGCTAAGTGTTCAGCTTAGTGGTGGCACACTCATAGGCAACGCAATGAAATACTGCGAAACGCTGGTTAGCATGCCTACAAAAACAATTTTCGTCCTTGTTACTGATTTCTGCGAAGGTGGAGATCCCCGAACTATGATAGCTTCGTGCCGACGCATGAGAGGTGCCGGCGTAAAGCTCATTGGACTCGCATCATTAGATGAGCAAGCTAATGCCTTTTATGATGTTAAGGTCGCCGAAGCAATGGCGTCAGAGGGAATGGAAATTGCTGCATTGACTCCTATCGAACTTGCTCACTGGTTAGCAGAGGTCATGCAAAAATGAGAGCTGAGCTTCTGACCAAATTGAAAGCAATTCTAGAAGCACTAGATGAAGACGGTCTGGTGGCACTTGCAAACAAGGGACTCGTTCGCCGTGCCATGAAAGACCTTGAAACAATAAGGATCTGCATTGAAGACGAGAGTGATCAGTTCGTTATAAAAGGACCTGACTGGACAGTATGGATGCCTGCCGATGGTCCTGCAAAAGCAAAAGATGACACTCCTGCCAGCGGCATAACAAGACAGATTATTTGCGCCACAATATACCTTAGACAGCACTTGCTCACAAGAAAAGAAGGTTCAGCTGCAGAGCAGATTGAACCACTGTTAGATAACAAGGAAAACGAGCCGACTCAGCACACAACCGGTTTCAACGAGCAAACAAATCATAAAATTGTCGATACTCCAAAAGTTTCGGAAGCAAAATTGCTTTCAGCTGCTGAAATAAAAGTTCTGCTGCTAAAGCTCACTCCTGCAGAGTTAATAAAATGGTGTGGGAAAAGTCTCTTCAAAGAGGTTCAAGAACAAACGGCTCTAGACATGCAAGAGGAACAGAGTGGTTCCGGCTTGATTTTTCGCTTTCCGTTGCATGATATCGAGGTTCGTATCTTACCTAGCTTTGACAGCTCGGCAAAAGCACTATTGGAGGCGATCATTTCGACTGCTCCAAAGTCTCTCCATAAGCGATGGGTGCTAAGTGCAATTCTGGAACTCAACAAAGCAGCGGGCAAAGAGATTGAATATCAAGAAAAATCTCTCGCCAATGTTGAAGAGCAGAAGAAAATTCTGAGAAGCACAAGGGTTTTGCTTGAGAACATGCTTGCTGCGGGCATCTCACATCCATCTGAACGCACAAAAGAAAGACTCAGCACATTGTCAGTTTCAGCAGCAAGCAATTTCATGCCCAGGCTTGCGTATTTGCTAAGAACTCTCAGTCACGAGATTCACCAGTTGCTTAATCGAGAAGCCTCAGCAAACACCCAACTTCTTTTTGATAACATGAGTTGGACAATAGCTTTAAGCAAGGCAATCGATAATGCCACAGACGAGAGCAAAACAGAATTTGCTGGAGTCGCTAGAACGCAGTACTTCAACACAAGTGAATTATCACTCTGCGGTCTTGGTGCCTATCCGTGGCAGTCCGAATCAGGATTTGAAGGACTAACTATATTATTTTGGGAAATCACAAAAGCGAAGCTCTACACCTGGAGTGCAAGTCGCCCAAAAGCTAATAGCGCCGACTTTGACGTAGATCACATTTACAATTTCGAGTCTGTTTGGTCAGGCTCAGGAACCGCGTCCAGTCTTTCACGATCGAGGTTTACGCTGCGCAATGCCCGAGCTAATGCGGCTGGACGATTGTCGAGTGCACAGCAAACATCGGTATCCAATATCGCTAACATTGAATCGAACCAAATAGATTTCGGAAAGAAAGAAATCAACAATTGGTCAGAACTTAGAGAATATGCTTCCTCCCAGTATCCATGTGGTTTGAAGCTGCTTAATCCCTTAGACAGAATTCTAATAATAAAGCCGAATAGATGGGGAGAACGTTACTATGATGAAATGCAACAAGCCCTGTGCTGGCAACTTTTTGACGGCAGCGAACAAATGGTGCTTCTTACACTGCCATGGAATCAAACAAATGAAAAAGCGATAGAGTTTATAGAATCGCTCAAACCCGACCGCGATAAGTTAGACAAAATTGTCGTAAGGGTAGTAATCAACAATTCGGGTTATGCTGTAGAACCCATTACGTTCATAAGCAAAGGCACACCATCAGGTGATCAAATCTTGAATCCATCGTTTGACCACAAAAGAATTGAATACAGACAATCTGTTTTACTAGAGAAACTGCGCAAGAAATACAGTCGCACATCGATTCCGACGGCACTGCAACCTGATGATGACTGGCAGGAAATGCTCAAGTCCCAGAGTGTTTCTGAATTTGCTCCGCCAATAATTCATCAATCGTTAGCTGAACTAGAGACAATTTTGCTTTTCCTGGCAGAGTCCGGAGCCAAGAACATCAACGACCTTTCACGTAATGAATTGCACCATCTCTCGGACAAGCTGTCACGGGCAGGTCTGATGGCATTATCAGGACAACTGGCAAGGGCGCTGAAAAATGAGCGAATACTGCCATCTGATATCTTATGGCTAAACTATCTTTGCAAATTACACTGGCAAGCTTTAGCCAAAACGTTCGCCGCATAACCTTATCTAGAAATGAGCACAAATGAAAACCACCATAGGCAAGCAAACATTCGTTTTTCATTCTGTTAAGGAAGTGCTGGCAAAAGCTAACGAAGAAAAGTCAGGTGATGCACTTGCAAGAATTAGCGCGAATTCGGCACTGGAACGAGTTGCGGCAAAACAAGTTCTGAGTGAGATGACTCTCTTGACCCTGCTCGAAAACCCTGTTTTAGACTATGACAAAGATGAAGTGAGCAGAATCATAGCTGACAATATTGACTTGGAAGCCTTTGCAAAAATCAAAAATCTTTGCGTGGGTGAGTTCCGCGACCTGCTGCTCTCTTCCTCGACAGATGCCGATTACATCAGCGCGATTCGCCCTGCGCTGACCGGGGAAATGGTGGCAGCAGTCTGCAAAATAATGTCGAACATGGATCTGGTCATTGCAGCCCAAAAGTGCAGGGTTGTTTCTAAAGCTAACTCAACTCTGGGACTTGCGGGAACCCTCGCCTCACGCCTTCAACCAAATCATCCCAGCGATTCGGTCGAAGGAATATTGGCATCCACATACGAAGGGCTTTCTTATGGTGTGGGCGATGCTGTCATAGGAATTAACCCTGTATACGACACAGCAGAGTCTGTAGAAAGACTGCTTCATGCGACCGACAAGGTGATTCGAGAGCTTGAAATTCCCACTCAAAATTGCATCTTGAGCCATATAAGCACCCAAATGAAAGCCATTGAGAATGGAGCTCCGGCGGGTCTGATATTCCAAAGCATTGCAGGAAGCGCAAAAGGCAATACCGCATTTGGTATCAACATCGAACTCATAAAGGAAGCTTGTGAACTCGGAAAAAAACACTGCCGTGTAGAGGGCGATCAGTTCATGTATTTCGAAACGGGTCAAGGCAGCGAACTGTCATCAAAATCAAATAATGACGCCGACCAGGTCACACTGGAGGCAAGATGTTACGCGTTAGCCAGACAGTTCAATCCCTTTCTTGTAAATGACGTAGTGGGCTTCATCGGCCCAGAATATCTAGCAGATGGCAGACAGATGATTCGCGCTGGCTTAGAAGACCACTTTATGGGCAAGCTTTCCGGAGTACCCATGGGCATTGATGCTTGCTATACGAATCACATGGACGCAGACCAAAATGATCTAGAGAATTTGAGTATCTTGCTTGTCGCTGCCGGTGTGAACTACTTTATGGGTGTGCCGATGGGAGACGACGTTATGCTTTCCTATCAAACAACCAGTTTCCACGATATCGCTTCTCTGAGAGAACTGATGGGATGCCGCCCGGCTCCGGAGTTCGAGCAATGGCTAGAAAGCAGAGGATTAATGAAGGAAGGCAGGCTGACCCCTTCAGCTGGAGACGCCAGGAAACTGCGAAATTAGCCGTCCGGACTGAGAGCCGAAGTGACTGCAAGAGCTAGCTTTGCACTTGCCATCGATGTTATTTCTACACATGCCCTTACTCAAACTCGCCTTATACTCTAGAATGATTCTGTACCGACTTGCTTACTCGAAAGTGAAGCGTATGTTTCAGCATCTATATCTGGCAATCAAATCTTTTGGAAAAGCCCAAGAGCTCAAGCGGTCGACATTTTTAGTTCTTAGCGCAATTCTCATGGCTGGCAGTTTCTCTGTATTGCCATCAACCGCTGAGAATGCCGATTATCACTTTCAGCAGGCGATGAACTATGAATTCGCAGGTAACAGCGATGCGGCTATTGCCGAATACCGAAGGGCTCTCAAATCTGCACCGGAATCTGTAGACGGTCATACAAGACTGGGCACACTCTTGCTGGACGAAGAAGGCGATGTGGATGGCGCCATATCCGAATTTGTCACAGCCCTTTCAATTGATCCCAAGTGTCATTCCTGCCAGAGCCGGCTTGACGAGGCTGTTGACAAAAAAAACGCAAACGTTCGAGATGGCATAAACAGGGGCAATGAGCTCTACCGGACAGGACAGCTTAAACGAGCAACTGCAGCCTACAGGATTGCAGTGTCGGTAGCTCCGGACGACTCTGAAGCCCGAAACTGCCTCGCCTGGACTCTTTACAGAGTTGGCAAATTAGAAGACGCAAAAAATGAAGTGAATTTTGCGCTCAAACTGAAACCTGATGAAGCGGAATACGTGAACACTCTCGCCTGCATTCAATATGACCAGGGAGAAACTGAGGCTGCAATTGACAGTTTCCGCAAGGCTATCGCCAAAAGCAAAACACCTAACCCAGCGGACCTCTACGGTCTGGCAATTGGATTTTTGACTAAAGGTGACAAAGAAACAGCAATCAAAAACTTCAAAGAGGCTGTAAAGTCAGACGCCAACTACACAAATGCTCGTTACTTGAGAGACAAAATCGGTCTGTCAGCGCATGCTCTTGCGACACATGAAAAACTAATGGACATAAGCGGCGAAGCTGAAAAGGCGAAAAGCCTGGACGAGCAAGGCGCGAACAATCATGGCAGTGAACCGACCCGCTAAATGAGAATCCTTTAACAAAGATTTCCAGCGAAATTTTGAACTTTTTAGCGGAATAAGACGTCTTAGAAGAAACGCACTTTTTTTGTTGAGGTGTTTTCATGAAAAGAACAAGTCGTCTTGCCCTGTTATTAGGGGTTTTGGGCGCTACTAGCATTTCTCTTTTACCAGCAGCTTTTGCACAAGAGGCTGAACCGGGTGTTGCGACGGAATTAATGGACGGTGTTGATGTGTCACTAAATCCACCTATGCCACCACAACCGTTCGGGGGTCCTCCAGAGCCTCCTCCAGGCCCTGGCGGTCCAGATGAAGGCGGCGATAACATAGCTTTTCATGGCGGTGGGGACGTGATGATGCTCCGAGCTGGCGTTCACAGTGATTTCACTGACGAACAACTAGAGCAGATGTACAAAGCAAAGAACGACTTTCTTGATAAAGCAGGACCAAAAATGGTTGAGCTCAAATCCCAAGAAAGAGCACTTCATGATTTATTGACCCAACCAGACTTTGATAAAAGCAAGGCTATGAGCTTACAGAGCAAGATCAATTCGCTTCACAATGACCTGGCAAACATGAAACTGGAACAGCGAATTAGCTTACTCAATACGCTGACTGCCGAGCAGCGAAAAGAACTGAGAAAGAGCTACATCAAGATGATGGATTTCGGTCCAATGATGATGCATGGAAAAATGAGGCACCACGGATGGGGTCATAGAAGCGGCGGCGGCGGTGGCGGTGGATGCAGTCCGGGTGGACACGGAGGTCCAGGTGGCCATCGCGGGCACCATGGCGGACCTGGTGGTGAGCACAAAGAGGCACCAACAGACAAAGGTTAGTTCAAAAGGGGGTACGCAGGTACCCCCTTTCTATTGGAAGGGGAACAAAATAAGGAAAGGAAAACAGTGCTGTATTTGCCTGCTGCAGCGGAACTCGCCAGCCGTTATTTCCGGTTACCCGACATAGAACATGTATTAATTTCTGGATTTCATACCTCAACTCTAGAGAAGTTGTTGCTGCTATTGGAATCGCTGAGCGATCATTCTCCGTTGGAAAAATAGAAACCTTGAGCCCATCAAACTTCGATAATTGTTCTCGCGTCGTGTCGGAAACCTGATTGTTTTTCTCGGGTCCAAGTGGAAGTTTTAAGAGGGCTCGTATCTTTTTGATGCTAGCCGGTACCCATCTGACCAATTTACCACCTATCTTAAGAGCGCTCTTACAGCCGTTGGTCCTAAATTTCGAATCATTCCCTTCTACTGGAAAAACATCTTTTCTGAAAGCAAGAGACTTGATGGACATCACTGAAAGATTGGAAATCACAGGTCTTGCCGCAGTTAAATTCACTCGATAAACACCGAGGCTGATCCTCTCTATACGCTTGGCTTGAGTTTCTCGAGAGAGAAATTTATAAACAGCATCGGGAGAGCCCAGGGCTCGCAATGCATAGGCTGAAACCAATGCGTTTGCTGGAAGAGTCTTGAAGTGCTCGCGCAATCTTGCGGCAATGGAACTCACTTGCACACCTGATGATATGTTTCTATCCAATGTTAGGTAAAGTATAGGAGAATGCAAGTTATGAGCAGTGAATTTATATTAAATATTGATACCATAGGCAGTATCAGATTTTCCTTCAGAATTTCTGCAAGTCAAGGGCAGAAAAACCGTACTCTGCTTCTTGGTCCGTTCTGACAGTTTTCACAGCAGCGTCAGACTTTCACCCATGTTTCTTTGACTGCGGGATCCTCTCTGTCAAACTTTCACCTGCGTTTCTCTGACTTCCGGCTCCTCTCTGTCAGACTTTCACCTGCGTTTCTCAGACTTCCGGCTCCTCTCTGTCAGACTTTCACCTGCGTTTCTCTGACTGCGGGATCCTCTCTGTCAGACTTTCACCCATGTTTCCTTGACTGCGGGATCCTCTCTGTCAAACTTTCACCCATGTTTCCTTGACTGCGGGATCCTCTCTGTCAAACTTTCACCCAAGTTTCCTTGACTGCGGGATCCTCTCTGTCAAACTTTCACCTGCGTTTCTCTGACTTCCGGGTCCTCTCTGTCAGACTTTCACCCGCGTTTCTCTGACTGATGGATCCTCTTCGTCAGACTTTCACCCGCGTTTCTCTGACTGATGGATCCTCTTCGTCAGACTTTCACCCGCATTTCTTTGACTGATGGATCCTCTTCGTCAGACTTTCACCCGCGTTTCTCTGACAACAGGCGCTCTGCGCGGACCGCAGCAGAACATATACAAAAGATATCCACCAAACCAAAACCAAAGACCTGAACAATAATTACAAATCCACAGAGTACACGCTGCTAGAATGTGGGCGCCAACCGAAGGATGCAAAGATGAACAAATCCAGACTAACCCTTTTAGCAGCACTCACATTTTTTCAAAGCGCTGCTCTAACATTTGCCGCATCCGACGCCGACTCCGACATGGCAAAGCCAAGGGCAGCAATAAACAATGACACCAAATCTGGTGACGAACAGCTCAACACAATACTCGAACAAAGAATGGCTGGTGGTATGGGTGTGCCGTTCGCGCAACTGCAAAACGCACAACTGAAATCAAACCAACAGGGTGAACGGCGCTCTATATCAATTCAAACGAATTCAGACAAGATTTCAAAAACCGTTTTGATATCGCAATTTCCATCCTTTTATAAGCCTACTCTTCGCCAATTCCTAGATGCAATCGCACTGCAAACTCATTCCCAATGGAATTACAACGCCGCGAAATCGGAAACTAACGAATCAAAGTCTAACCATCCGATAGTTTTTGAATTTAAAGAAGGTGGAAAACGCAAACCCTATGAACTGAACCTCGAAAAAGGCTGGTCAACGAAAGATAACGGCAACTGGGTACTTTGCACTCCTCCTGGCGAATCAACGGGCATGGACATTTACGACCTCGGCAATTTCACTTCAATCAACAAAAGCAACGAGCAGGAATTACTAAAGGAAGTTCCTCAGCAAGTTGCTTCTGAATGGGCTCGACGAGTGCAAAAGAAAGCGAAGCCAGGCGATCTAAAGAAAAGTACGGTAGGCGAATATGACGCAGTCTTCTTTGAATCAATCGTAAAAGACAAAAACAACAAAGATGTGCACTGGAGACATTGGGTGTTTATGGCAGGCAACAGATGTTTCTTCATCGTTAGCACCATCTATCCCGAACGCGACAAATCAATATATCCATCAGTTGAAGGCATGTTGAAGACATTCAAACTGAGAAATAGCTAAGTACAAATAACAAAAAAAGAAAAACGCTCTGGTCTGCCCACCAGAGCGTTTAAATTACCAGCCCTTCAAATTCGTTGCGAGTCAGAAACTGTTATTGTGAGCTAACCGCCTCACTCGCATGCAATCAATATACTCAGCATCGGTAAAGAAGTCGTGAAACAAATCAGCAAATAGATTGCACAAAATTGAAGACCTCGCGGTTAAGCGAGGTCTTCAAAAGGGTAAAGGCTTGGGTTCGTTTGTATTAATATCCTAATGCCGAGCAGTGACGATTTGTATGTATCGACAAGCAAAAATATTGCGCATTTATGCAGTCGAACAAGCGAATTCTACAATGCGAGACGCCCTGTGTGGGCAGGGCGTCTCGGGGTTTTGGTTGGATTAGAAAGAGGCTCGCAATCGTTTGCGTGCTTTTATAATATTGTCGACAGGTAAAGAAGATGTGAAATATGAAAATCAGAAAAAGGAATTTCAATGCAAATTGAACTTCAGCTCGAGAAGCCGATTCCAAAAGTATCAAGAAGCTTCAGCAACAAATTTGGTGTCTTGCCCTCATCAACTTCCCGCAAAGATGAGCTAACCATATTTACTGAAAGAGTCCTGAACGGTTCGGGCGGGTAAGGAAAGGGTTTATGTTGCACCATAGAGAGCGAGAGCAGATCATCGTTCTTACTCAAGGCCATATTCGCGAGAATTTTTCCTGCAACTCTAGTACTCAGAATTCCATGACCTGTATATCCCAGAGCATAGACAACACTGCCTCCTTCAAGAGTTCCGAAAAATGGAGTAAGCCGGGTAGTCGATGCTATCGGACCGCCCCAGCGATATTCGAACTTCAGGTCTTTCAGCTGAGGAAAATGTTTGACGAAACTCTCAGACAGGTTTTGATAATGCGACTCAGAGTGGTCGCAGCTTTCGTCAACTTTGTTGTTTCCGAAATATTTGGCCTCACTGGTGCCCCAGAGTATTCTGTTATCGCTCGTCAGGCGGTAATAATTAAAGAACGATCTACAATCAATCACGCCTTGCCTGTTAGCCCAACCAATTGCCTGCATTTGATTTTCGCTGAGCGGCTCACTGACCAGAATATAGTCATATAAGGGAATGTAAAACTGCAGCAGGGCGGGAAAAAAATGATGTGAATAGGAGTCAGTAGCAAGAACTATTTTCTTTGCCCGCACTTTAGCCTTAGTGGTCTGGACTATGCCTCCGCGAATATTGGAAACTTTTGTCCGTTCGAAGAAACGGACACCCTTATCTTGAGCATGTTTTTTTATCTTATCGAGCAGTTTTACTGGATTTAGAATGCCACTACCAGCAACATAACAAGATCCTTTATAAAGCGGTGAGTGAAGCTCTGCATAAGTTTCATCTTGAGAAAGTAGTTTCACACCAGGAATACTCAACTCCTGGGCCACATCAACTTGCATCTGACAGAACTCTAGATGTGATTCAGTCAGGGCCACAAATAACTGACCAGTGCGCTCGAAGTCGCAATCAGAGGCAAACTGAGCTAGTTCGTCAATATTACGCCTGCCAATCTCAGCGAGTTTTGTAGCCTCTTCTCGTCCGAAATGCTGAATTGCTAGAGAATGAGTATGGTCGAGGCAAGAACTTATCATTCCAGCATTTCGACCGCTGCCTCCATAGCCCAAAACCCCCTGTTCGAGTAGAACGACGTCACAATCAGGATTTAGCTGCTTCAAATAATAAGCAGTCCAGAGTCCAGTAAAACCACCACCAATAACGGCGATTTCGGTGTTCAAGTCGTGTTCCAAAGTCTGCGTCTCCGCTCCTTTTGAGCGAGTCGCGAGCCAGAACGATGATTCTTCTATAGATTGCATTGAGCAGAGTTTAGCACAACGAAATCGCAGCAAGCGTGCAAAAAATTATAAGCAATCATCAGGCTGTGTGTTGAGTCTGAAGGTCCTGAATTCGTTGCATAGCATTTTTTATCGCTGTTCGGATTTTCGTACGCGACTCTTCACCACGATTTTTCAAGACAGTTTCGCCGTTTTCTCTTAATTCAGTCAACTCATCCAGTGATTCTTGTTTGAATAGCTGAATTTTGTCACCTGTCTGCGAGTAAGCGCGAGACACATGCTCTCTTGCAATAATGTCGAACTTCAAGCAGGTTTCATCTCTGGTGCGAAGAAGTTCTGGACTGGTCAACACATGATCAGTTACACGAGTTATGTCATGCATACTGTCAATTCGAGATTTAGCTCCGGACAAATATTCTTCAACTTTGTCCTTTAGCTTCGTTTCCATTTCATCAAGGTCTTTCTGATGTTGCTCAAGATTACTTGTCCAACGAGATTTGAAATCTTGCAAAGCTGTCGCGCAAGCATCGGTATTTGAGCGTACAATCGGTTCAAATTCAGCAAGTCGATTTTCAATCAACTCTTGCATCACTCCGGAAAATTCATCCTGGAAGAATGCAGATAATTCCACAACGATTCTTCTCTTGTCCTGCAGAGTTGGCACAAGTTTGTCGCGCGAAAGTTTGTCAATTAGTTTGGAGCATTCCATTTCTGCTCTTACAGACTGCTCTCTGAGTGATTTCAACGACTCATCAGATAGCAACTCAAGGCGCTTAATTACCTCTTCCTCAGATTGTTGAGCCTGCAATTTCGCTGCTTCGCCAAGAGACTCTACCGAGAGCCCAATTCCTTCTGCCAATATATTTGTTTGTGCACGGAAGCCCTCAATACGTTCTTCCATGCCTTCGGCACAGGCATTGATGACTTGATTCAAATTGACTTCAGTAGTGGTGACAGCTCCACGAAGTGTGTGCTGCGCTCGGCTAACAGTTTTGTTGAGTTCGTCTTTTGTTGCTGACAGAGACTCGTTAACTTTGCGCTTAGCCTCTTCAGTTTTTACGGCAATTAGTTGCTCTTGCTCTGCAAGAACATCAGCCAGTTTTCCGGTGGCGACAGATTGGAATCCTCGAACTTGAGCAGTTCCCCTCGATGCGCATCTGGAAAGTTCTTCCTTAGCTTGATTTGCAACTCCTTCCAACTTCATTTGCATTTGCGCACGAAGGTCTTCGAGAGCTTTCAGGCTAGACTGTTCCTTTTCGCTCAAATTATGCTTGCAAGAAACAAGTCTATCGAGCATTTTTGACTTTAACGTGCTGACTCGATATTCGAGATTATCGCTAGCGATAGACATTTGCTGGCGAATATTTGAAACGAGCTTCACCACGGGTGATACTGGCTCAACCCTTGCAGGTGTGTCGCCCTGTGCAGGAGTTGCAAGTCCCTTTGGCAATTTACCTGAGAGTCTTGCTTCAAGACGCTTTCTTATGGACAAAAATCCAGTTTCTGTCGGTTCGGCTGGGGCAGTATCTGCACTCTCCCCTTTTTCAGCAGAAGGGGTCGACTCGGGCTTGCTTCCTTTCTCTGGCAGAACGGGCTTCGAACCTGCTTTTTGAACAGGCTCTACACTAGATTTGCTATCAGATGGTGGCTTGCTTTCGTTGGCAGCCGTTTCAAGTACGGTGACCGATGCAATGGAGGAATTGTCTTGAGCCTGGTCGGCGGCCATCACGGGTGCATACTTGCCACTGAGGTCTGATATTTCAGGACTATAAAAGCGTCGAATTAAAGCCTGGGACATTGTGGTCACGGGAAGAACAGGAGAGGCAGGAAGAGGTGAGCCCACGCAAGCAAAGAATGCGACTAGCGGGTCTGGCAGGTTATTCATCGGGTTAGCACGATTACCACCGCTACCCCAACGCTGCATATCACGCACAAATGCCTTGGCGTCTTCGTTCATAGCGCCTGTAAAAGGAATAGTAACGAAAGAGAAATGGTTACCGCGGGCGGTGGCAGCAACAGCTCTCTCCCTAAAAATGGTTTCGGTGGTGCCGATGACGTAGAAATCATCTGTCAAAAGAATGCCCATCGGCGAAGATTGATTCGTCGTGTTGAATACCAGAATAAGCGCCGAAGCATCAAGCTCAGTTCCGTCTGTGCTAGTCAAATTTGCAGGGTTGAAGCAAACAACGATGTCGCCGACTTTGAGTTCGCCGCTCTCCCGCTTTGCCCATTCGATGGGATTAGCACCCTGTCCCATGAAAACTCGAAGGTTCTTGATGGCTGATGCCGGGAATTTTGCCCTGAAAGAAGTAGTCATTTTTTATTCCTCTTTAACCGCTTGTTCGATGAAACCAAGCGCTTTTTCCAATCTTCGTTCGATTATTCGAAGGATTCTTTCTTCCTCTTCCTCAACCTGTTTGACATACATGTCGCAAAGGCCCTGGATTTTTTCTGACACGCTCTTTCTAGTGTTGGTTATATCTGTGAGTGATACATTAAAAGTCCTGGAGAGACGGTCAAGCTGGGCAGCTGACATCTTCTCTACTTTGTTTTGAAAATTGGTTTCAACCTCTTTCATCTCATCCATAATTTGTGCAATTACAGTAGATTTTTGAGCAGCGATTAAACGCTGGTCTTCAATTAGATTTTGAAGTTCTTCAGAAAGTTGTCGGGCACGATCAAGATTGCCCTGCGCGCGATCAATTTCAGTGCTCGTCGCGGAGTTGAGCGTATCAAGCATTTCACCGCGCAGAACACTAAGCAACTCAGCCATATCGGTTCTGCTAGTATTGCTTGCCTCTTCTACTTCAATATGGAAATCTCGTGTGAGATTTTCATTTGTGCTCAGAAGTTTGACTTTAGTATCTTCGTAAGTTCTGCGTAGTTTTTGTTCAGTGGCAGAGGCAGCAGTGATGATTCTGGACATTTCGCCATCTGAGACTTCCGATATTCTCAACTTGAGTTGATCAATTCGAGCATCAATCTGATCGTTATGTTGCCTGTTAAGCATTGAAAGCTTTGGTTCATGCAATCTGTTTCGTGCAATGATTGCACCAAGCATATCTGGAATTTCTTTTCTTGCCTGGTTTTCGTATGCCATCAAATCGGAAAACTGTCGTCCCTGCTTTTCTACGAGTCCTTCGCCAAACTGCGTGTTGACAGAATGTGCCTGCTCGCGCAACGAATGCTTCGATTTGTTAGCTGACTGTTGGACCCCATCAACAGATTTGTCACACTGACCACTCAACTTTGCAAGCAAAACTTTTGAGTTGATATTATGCGAGCGAAGCAGAGCATCTGTGAGGTCCGTAATTTCTTGTTGCAGACTGCGGCAATTTATCAGCAACTCATCTTGAACATGAGCCAGAAACTTGTCATTTTCACCTATAGTCTGATCTACAGATTGAGTAACTGCCTCGAGTGACTCTTTTAAAGCTTGCATGACCTCGCGTTCTTGCGAAGAGGTAGCACTGGAAGAACGTTGCATTGCTTCCGCTTGCTGCTCTGAGTACCCCATCAAGGCGGAGTCGACAGCAGAATTGAAGCCCTGTAGAAGCTTGTTGGTCTGGTCATCAAACGACCGACAAGCTGCCAGATAAATCTCTTGAAGGCTTGGTGTTGAATCGTTCGTCATTCTGGCATCTCCGGTTGGAAGGTGATGTTCGATTTTTTGTAGGCGGCGACGATACGCGAAACGCCGAGACCAGCTTTCTCGATCTTCATTGTCTCTTTCTGTAATTCAGCAAGTTGTTTTTCAATATCTTCATAGATGAGCCCGTAGTCACGTCGAGCCTGTGCATACTCATGGTCGAGCGCTTCACAGGAATCTTCACCCAGGCTTTCCACGTTTTTGATCATGGTGTCAATTGCACGCTCAAAATAAAGCTCGACTTGATTTGCTTTCTGCAAAGTCTTGCCTCTAAACTCTTGCGCCACCGTACGCAGTGCCATCTTGACTCTTTCGGAAATTCCACTGTCTGCCTCAACTTGAAGTTCAATAGCTTGTTCAAGTTTGTGCAAGAGGGAGTCGCAACGCATCCAGCAGTTTCTCTGCTGCTCAGACATCCAGGCGATAAACTCTTGTTGCAGGGCACGCATTTCTTCGCCGGTGTTGCAGGAATTGTTGAGAATGTCCATCTTTGATTGCAAAGCTACGTTCCGCAATCTGGCCTGGAACGAACCCGACTGAAGGTCGGCAACAGAATTGATGGAATTTTCAAACGAACTCGAGACTTCTTCAAAGTATGAGTTGACTTCTTCCCCCTTCCAGTGCAGGAAAAATCGCTGCGGAAGGTTTTTCTCGATATGGTCGAGAAGCTTCAAAGTACCAGCAAATTTTAGTTGCTGAGAAGAATTGCATTGCTCTAGCTGCGAAGCTGACTGAGTCGAAATGTTATCGAGTTCGTCTCTCAGTTTGGTCAGTTGCTCTTCCAGCACATCTTCTACAATTGCCTGTGCCTGAATAATGTCAACTTCGATAACCGACATTTTTTCGCGAGCCAGGTCTGGTAAGCGTTTAGAGAAACTATTTAGCAGCTCGTTAACGCGCTCGATGCATTCTTTGGAAAGAGCCTGAACACGCACCTGATCTCCGCGTACATCTGCTTCAAGATTGGCGGCAGATATGGTGGCACGAATTTCATCAAGCTCTGCGCGAATTCGAGCAGAGTAATCCTTGAACATTCTGTCGCATTGTTCTTTAGTCTGCTGCCGAATACTTTTGCCGACTTCCATTATCGAACGAATTTCAGATTGCCTGAACTGCGACAATTGGGTCAGAAGCTCTTCTTTATCACGGCTGGCAGAAGTCAGGTACGAACTCAAAAACATATCAACGCGCTGGCGCGATATGCGGATTTCATTCAAAAGGGTTTTTCTCAGACGGGCGCCAAGACGTGTCAGCTGGTCTGTCAATCTCTGAACGAGATATTGCAGCTCCGCTGAAGCAGAAGCCAGAGATTCCAGCATCCTCGATACTTCTTCCGAGTCTGGATCTACTGCTGCGTAAAGTGATGGATCCGTTGGCTCCACTTTGGTTTACCCCCATCAACCTTATGCCATCCTTAAAGCTTTCTATATCAAGCTCTGACACAGGTTTTGGATTATCAGCAACCCAAAAACAGGGAGACGCGCTGAGTGGGTAAGCAAAAGCGTTGCTAGAGAGGTCTTTCGAGTCAAGCTCAGCCTTATCGGACCTTGCAAAATGATAGATTATCGGGCAGTGATTTTTTTTGAAAAGGCTTAACTAGCGACGATCCCGAGGATTTATCTGCCCCTTTACTGCTATCAACTGATTCAAATCGTTCTGAGACAAACCTTGATGCTCCTTACTCTTCAAAACCTTATCTTTATGAAGTTCGGAAACGTTATCAAAATAACGCTCCATGAGCATAAACTTCTCTCTAAAACTGGGCTTTAGATTTGGGTCTACTATCAGCTGATTGAGATCTTCCTTTGACAAGAATCCGTCTTTTTTGCGATTAATTCTGTCGAAATATTTGTTCAAGAATTCGGCAGCCTTAGTCAAATCACCGGGATCGTTCTGAGCATGGTCACGCAGACTGACTCGGCGGCCGAATTCATCGACATCTTTCAAGGAAATGCCTAACGCGTCGTTCTTTCCGTCATTGACCATTCGCTTTATCTCGTATTGAGCTTTTTTATCAGCATCAAGCTTCGCCAGGTTCGGGTCATTTTTCGCAGCAAGCGAGATTTCGGCTGAATCCAAAAATCCATTGCTATCCAGGTCAATAAATTTGAAATCGACCTTCATTGAGTTGTAGGCAGGAGATGACTTGGGTTTGTCCATCTCAGAAAGTGCATCTTGTCGCAATAAATTTGCGGGTCTGCCATCGAGATTTCCGAACGCATTTTGCCAATCGGTGTCTTTCTGGTCGTATGTCCCGTTAACAAACTGTGGGCGATCTGGTTTATCAGGCATGAACGGCTCCTAGTAAGGTCTCTAGCGGCTTTCGCCGGCTATCAGTGACTTAATGCAGCCTAAATCTTCCCGTGTTCCTAATATTAGTGATTTCTGATTTTGGGGCAATGCGGGAAACCGGGGGTTCTCAAAGCGACCAATATGGCTCACAGAAACGGCACCCCAAAAGGCAATTCGGCTTTTGATATTGGCAAGACGAAGCACAAATCCTTACAGCTAAAGAGTTTGCAAATTGTTGAGAGAAAAACAGGCAATCTTGCATTCTCTGGAATTCAATACTCATGCTCTCTATCAGAAAATACTTATCAAAAAGATGTGAATAAAAACTGGTGTAAATGGCTTTAGCAGGAACTCATAGGTTATAAAGTAGGAAGTATTGGAGAACTTCGCTGCAGCGAGGTACTCATAAGATCCAGTTAAACAGCGGGTGATGAAATGGTTACGGAAACTAAGGACAAGAACTCGAACGCCAGAACAGGTACATTGCTAGTAAAAAAAGCTCTTCCGCAGATGCTTAAAAGCGGTGTGATCATGGACGTGGTCAATGCTGAACAGGCGAAGATCGCTGAAGCGGCAGGAGCTGTGGCAGTCATGGCACTCGAACGCGTCCCCGCTGATATCAGAGCCAACGGCGGTGTAGCTCGCATGAGCGACCCCGAACTGATCATTCAGATCAAAGAAGCAGTGAGCATTCCAGTCATGGCCAAGGTGCGCATCGGACATTTTGTTGAAGCGCAGATTCTCGAATCTCTCGGCGTTGATTGCATCGATGAAAGTGAAGTTCTGACACCAGCAGACGAAGAATTTCATATCGACAAATCAAAGTTCAAAATCCCGTTTGTTTGCGGCTGTCGCAACCTCGGAGAGGCTCTAAGAAGAATTGGTGAAGGTGCAGCGATGATGCGCACCAAAGGCGAAGCAGGCACAGGTGATGTCGTAGAAGCTGTAAGACATGCGCGCGCTGTGCTCGGTGAAATCAAAAAGTTGACAATCATGCCTCGCGAAGAGCTAATGACCTACGCTAAGAACATCGGCGCACCATTTGAACTCATCCTCGAAGTAGCAGACACAGGCAAGTTGCCTGTGGTCAATTTTGCAGCTGGTGGCATCGCAACTCCGGCCGACGCGGCATTGATGATGCAACTTGGAGTAGACGGCGTTTTCGTAGGCTCAGGAATCTTCAAGTCCGGTAATCCACAAAAACGTGCAGAAGCTATCGTTAAAGCAACCACCCATTACAACGACCCAGCAGTTCTGGCTGAAGTTAGCCGCAAGCTCGGTGAACCAATGGTGGGCATAAACTGCAGCAGCCTGGATGAAAAGGAAACTCTGGCAAAAAGAGGTTGGTAATTTATGGCAAAAATTGCCGTATTAGCGCTGCAAGGTTCCTTTGCTGAACACGCCGAATCTCTGAGAAGATGTGGTGCGGAAGTCGTTCTAGCAAGATGGGCCAAAGACCTTGAAGATGTGGACGGGCTTGTAATTCCTGGTGGCGAGTCAACGACGATTGCCAAATTGACCGGAAACACGAGTGACCCCATATTCGATACCATTATCAGACGCGCAAAAGAAGGCATGCCTGTATATGGAACATGCATGGGATTGATCTTCCTTGCAGCAAGAATCGAAGGGTCGAGCCAGGGACGCCTTGGACTAATGGACATAACTGTTCGCAGAAACGCATTTGGACCGCAAAAATTCAGCAGAGAAGAAAGCAAAAGCATCCCAGCATTGGGTGAATTGCCACTGCCCCTGGTGTTCATTCGCGGACCAATCATTATGTCTGCAGGTGCTGGAGTGGAAGTCTTCGCGAGCGTCGAGGAAGGAATAGTCATGTGCCGGCAAAAGAACTTGCTTGCCACCGCTTTCCATCCAGAACTCACTGATGACACCAGAGTTCATGCCTACTTTTTGAATATGGTCAATGAATATATCCATAGCAAAAGTGCAGTAATGAATCAGGCTAGAGTTCTAGTCTAAATTCGGAAAATCCCATTGAAAACGACCCGGCAAGCCAAGGTGCCGGGTCGTTTCTTTCCCGAAACGTCCTGAGAGCAAGCATTAATGGAATCAGACTCAAACCATTAAGTTCAGCCAATCATTTGAACAGCAGAGCTAGTCTCGATTTAGAATTGAAGCCGGCGAGTGGAAGAATATATGTTCACGAAAACTCAAGAAGAGAATCGTATATCAGTGAGACTGAACTCACTGGAATACACTCTCAGGTCAGTTCAGGATCAATATCATACAAGCCTTGATGAGCTGTCAAGTTCTAAACCAGCGCTTCTGGTCTTCTTAAGACAGTTTGGTTGTTGCTTTTCCAGAGAAGCACTCTCTGATATCAAGTTCGGATTGCCTGCTATTGAAGCCGCAGGAGCGCGTGTGGTCCTGATCCACATGAGCCAGGAAAACGAAGCGAGTCAGATACTTGCAAGCTACGGACTTGCTGATTTATCACGCATCAGCAATCCCGATCGCTCACTATATAAGGCATTTGGGCTAAAAAGAAGCACCATCAATACGTTTCTAGCACCGAAGCTGCTAACACGCGCTACCGAAGCAGTTCTAAATGGAAACATGATTGGTGCAGGCAACGGAGATTCACTGCAACTTCCTGGAATCTTCCTGATTCACAAAGGAAAAATGCTGCAAGCATTTACTCCAGAGACGCCTGAAATGCGGCCTGATTATGTCAAAATCGCGTCATCCGCATTTGCACATTCCCTGAGATAAGCCTCTTCAGAACTTGGTCTCAATGGCAACTCCGGATTTCGACAATCTGGAATTCCGCAATCAGGAATTCCGCAATTCTAGCTTCATAACCAGACTATTTCAGAACCGAGTGCTGGCGCACCATCACATTTTAATCTTAATATCAAGCCGATCGCTGAAATCACCAATAGTGCAAGGGAGAAGAGCGTCAGTCTGGTGTACAATGATGTCACTTCAAATTTGAACTTTACTAGCAGCATCCCCCCAATTGATCCCGCAAATTATTCGAATACTCAGCTTGTGTGTTTTCGCACTTTTATCGTGCGCAGCTGTGCATGCTCAAGAAATTCCGGGACAGTTCTATCCTTCTGTAGTTGGTGACATTCCGGAAGAGCCCTTCCCCTTCAGATTCACCCAGCCCAGCAGTATTCCGTTTCTGGTTGGCCGCGGAAAAAATCTGAAACAAGAACTTGAGATGGCGCGCCGCCCGTACATAAGGCAGTTCAACACCGGCGTAAATCAATCTCTCATTCCAGATGGTGGACAGCTTGACACTATGACTCCGGGAGTGGAAGTAGGATATTGTCCTACTTTGCAATCCCGACTGCGCTTTTACTACTTACCTACTGTTTTTGGCCGAGCAGGTCTCAAATCACCCAGAGCCTTCGGAGAAGAATACCGCGTTGGCTACGATGCACAGCCCACTGATAGATTCAGATATAGACTAAGAGCTGGATTGTTTCAAACAGTTGGCAATTCGTTCACCACAGATGGTTGCGCGGTAATTGGAAATGCGACAGGAACATATCGCATTGCAGATTGGTGGAAAGTCAGTTTGGGATATCGCAGAGACATCCTGGGCAACACGCTGATGTCTGCGGTCGGTATCAAATTGCCAATAAATGGTGCACTAGTTGGAAGAGACAAACAAAACACATTTTTTGTGACGACCTCCTTTAATCCACTGCCGAAAACAGCACTTTCATTTCTCTATGGTGGAGGCTTTGTTGAAGGACACAAAGTAAAGGACAACCCGACACAACAATTCGGTGTTTATGCTTCCAGAGTACTTTACAGCCGAGACCCAGATTCTCATCTATCGCTGGTGCTACCCAGCTATAACTTGAATATAAACCAATTCAAGTATGATTTGATCAGTCAGGGAAATGCGGACCTCGTGCCCTCGAATAATCGCCGCACAAATATTGATCGACTGATTAGTGCTGCTAAGGGACAGACTATAATTCCCCTAAGAAGAAATCAGCCGCCACGCTCTGAGGTTGGTGGATATTTCAGCCCTAATGTGTTTTATGCACACACAATACGTATCGACTTAGCGGGCAGATTGGTCGGCCCTGTCCATTATGTAGCGGGTGGAGGTCTGGGCGTTTCAGTAACGAAGTCAATCACGGCCCGCCTTGCTAACAAAAACATGGTCGGAACTTGTGGAGTTCGCCTTTACGCACCGCTGGGAAAACGCACCAAAATCGAAGTAGGCTGGCAATTTCTCCAAATCGAAACAGCCTACCGAAGAAATCTCTTGTATACCCAAACCACTCACTACTTCTAATTGATGACAAGCTCGACGCCAACGCAGACTGAACAGAGAATACCGGATTGGAAAGCATCCTGTATCTGGCTCGGTGGCGCATTGTTTGCGTACATTGCTTCTTCAATTTGCTATCCATATTCTTACTCAGCTACAACCGAATTTTGGATTTCAATTGCAATTTTCGTAGCAGGATTCATCCTGAGTAAAATCAGAGAGAATAATAGAATCAGACTGGTCATCATGGCGATCGGTTCTTTCGCTGGAATTCGATTTCTATGGTGGCGTTATTTTCACACGCTCAACCTTGATGGTTTATTCAATACTGTCGCTAGTGTCGCATTAGTTCTGGCGGAGTCGTACACCGTTTTCATTTTCTTGCTTTTTGCCTTCCAACTTCTCAGGTTACATCGACCAGAAAAGTATGAAAAGCGAAGTGCGAGTTATAATCCAAGCCTCGATATTTTTATCGCTACATACAATGAAGCGCCTGATATTGTACGACGCACAGTGGCCGGTGCCCAGAGCATTCAATACGAAAACAAGAAAATCTACATTCTCGACGATGGCCGCCGCGACGAAATTCTTGAAATCGCAGAGCAGTTTCAATGCTCATACATAACCAGACCAAACAATAAATTTGCTAAAGCCGGAAACCTGAATAATGCGCTTCAGCAAACCGAAGGCGAATATGTCCTGATTCTTGATGCCGACCACGTCCCCGCGTCAGATATTGCGGACCTGGCCATGTATTACTTTGAGACTGAAGACAACGTGGCAATGGTGCAGTTTGCTCACAGATTTATGAATCCGGGACCGGTCGAAAGAAACCTTCGCCTCGTTGGCACGCTTCCTGGAGAACAGGAATTATTTTTTCAGCTTGTACAGGTGGCGAAGAATGGCTGGAATGCGGCATTTTTTGCTGGTTCAGCAGCAGTTTTTAGCAGAAAAGCAATCGAATCGGTAGGTGGCATTCCTACAAAATCGGTAGCAGAAGATTGTGAATTAACTATCTTGCTTCACAGCAAGGGATATCGAACACATTATGTGCACCTACCGAAGGTTCTTGGGCTAAGTCCAGAGAACCTCAATAGCTACCTTGTCCAACAGAACCGCTGGGCAAGAGGAGCAATGCAACTGCTTCGCTACTACAATCCTCTAACCTTCCCTGGTCTGACGTTTGCGCAGAGATTGTGCTATCTCTCCGGGATGCTGCATTTCCTTTTCTCTCTTCCAAGAATGGTTTACCTCTGCATTCCATCAATATTCTTGCTTGCAGGAATTTGTCCCTTGCAGGTCGATCTTTTCGAGTATGCGGTATTTGGTGCTCCTTATCTCGTAATGTATGTACTCAATCAAAACTATGTGTTTGAAAACTACAGACATTCGTTTTGGTCAGATGTATATGAAGTAATCAACTCACCGAGGCTTTGCGTCAACGTCACACGAACATTCCTTTCACCAAAGAGCGTCATGTTTCAAGTGACACCAAAGGGAATTGTACTAAAGGATTTTTGCTTTGATATTTTTCTGGTAACGCCGCACTTTTTCCTGTTCATCATAGTTCTGCTCTCGTACATTGGCGCACTAGTTCAGTTAGCAATTTCGCAGGATGTGGTTGGCGTTCTTGTTAATTCTCTCTGGAATCTCTACACAGCAGCCATTCTCCTTTCGGCAATTTGTGTAGCAGTGGAGCGACCTCAGTCAAGAAAGGCACACCGACTTAAGCGAAACATACCTGCAAGCTTAGATATTGAAGCCTTTGACGAAAGTGGTGAAACAGCCTCCTTTGTGGGAAGTACAATTGATATAAACGAGTTTGGTGCACGTATCGAATTGCGAGAAACTCCCTTTATCGAGCAGGGTAAAACGGCGATTCTATACATAGAGGGCGCTGATGAAGAGCTAATATCTATTAAGAGCAAGCTCGTGCGTTCTACGGACCCCTCCAAAGGAAAAGTGAATTGCTGCGTTCAATTTCAACTTGAACCAACAGATACAAAACTCTATAGACAACTCGTCGACATCGTCTATTCATCGAACAGAGAATGGGTAGTCTTGTCGGAACCGGTCGATTCAATCTATCGTTCGTTTATGCGACTGCTGAGCAGTCCAGTGAGAATGCTTGAGACTATCATTGAGAATCAGAAGCGCTTACATATTGCGCTTTTGCCAAATACACTTATCGCTAAGCTAATGCCCAAGTCATTGGAACCAAAGCTGGTACTTGCTGATGGCAGCGGTTCGGACAAAACGAACCTTATTGAGAGCCTGGAATATACAGATGAATACGAGTTCTTCCATGATCTGGAAGATGAGGACGAAGTCAATATTCATGATAGTGAAGCTAATAAGGTGACGGAACAATGAGTAAAAGCAAGTACCAAAGAGAGAAGTTCTTGCGAAATTCGCTTGCCTACATGACTATTGCCCAAAGCACATTTCTGGCAGTCAATGCACAAAACATGCCCCTAAAACCTACTGCTGCACCTGCAAAGCCGGCTTCGGCTCAAAACAAGTCTATGACTGAAAAGAAGGAGTTGTTAGATGGTGTTTTCGAGCAATTATATAAACGAGTCCGTGGAGACTACACAGGAAAGAAAGGCGTTCTTTCGGTAAATGTCCTGAGAAGGGTTGTTAAAGAGGTGCCTGGCTCTCCGGCCGCATTGAGCCTTGTTCAAATGCTAATTGGATCTGATGCAACACGGCCAGAGGCATGCAGCGTTTTGAGAGGCTATCTAAGATATCATCCAGATAATTTGAAACAAACAATGGAACTAGCTCAGATTCTGAGCTGGAAAAGAGAAACCTGGACCGAGTCAAAAAATGTTTTCAAAAAGGCCCTGGTACTCGATCCAAGCAATCTGGATGCACTTAGAAATCTGGCAAACTTATCGCTCTGGAGCGGAGATAGAGAATCTTACAAAAACTACCTTGAGAGATATCTGAGAGTAAAACCCTCTGATGAGAAGGTTCGCCTTGAGTTTGTTCACTTTCTCTCACAAGGCAAAGACAGCCAGTCCACAAAGCAAGCTTTCAGTCAAATGAGAATTCTGACTAAAGCAAAACCAAACAGTCCTGACTTGAAATTAGAAGCGGCGCTTCTTCAGTTCTTCATGGAGAGCAAGCAAACGGGCTTCGACCAAGTGGTGGCTATAGCGAAAGCCTATCCGATTTTGGCGCATGCAGAATTCACAATTGGCGATAAAAAAGCAAATTGGAGCGCTTTAGCGATCGCTGGTGAACTAGCAAGCTGGATGGATAAAAGGCAAGAAAGCATCTCGTACTTCCGTGAATTTTTAAAGCACAATCCGGGTGAGAAAACAATTCAAGCCAGACTTGCAAGCATTCTAAGTTGGGACGAGAAGGATTTTCCAGAAGCCCTGGCAATTGCAAAAGACTTGTACAGGAAAGATCCAAACAATGTTCAAGCAGGGCTGCTGATAGCTCAATTGCAATTATCGAGCGGCGAAGCCAAAGCAGCCTATTTAACGAGTCAAGAACTTTTAGATCATAAGCACAATCCGAAAGTGAGCGTCACGGCATTAGGCGATACTCGCCCGCGAGACTTAGTATATTTTTCAGCAATTCTTGCCAATGCCAGTGGACAAACAGCAGAATCAATAAAGCAGCTTAAGCTCTACCTGGAAACCCACAGCAAAGAGGAAGACCCTTATGCTGAACTGCAATATTTGCAGTGGCTCTCCTGGGATGAAGACTCCTACGATGAGGCAACAACAAAGACTAGTGAGATTATTCATGCTCAGCCCGAGCTACTAGCTTCCCTACCAACTAGTTACAAGCTCTGGTATAGCGGGCTGCTCTTGCAGCAAAAACAGTTTGATGAAGCTAAGAAACTTCTGGCTGAAATAGAGGCAGACGAGAAATTCACAAAAGACGCAGACAACAGATTAGCCATTGTATTGACTAAAGCGAACGCCGAAATATTTGCCAATAACAACGATGCTGGTATTGAAATTCTGCGAAGGGCAGTTGCAGAATATAAAACAGCAAAAATCAATTTCTTGCTTGCTCGCGAACTCTCCTACAAACCAGAGACTCGCGAAGAAGCCCTAAAAATGTTCAGCGAGCTTTTGGCTGAAGACACAAAAAATCTAGACGTTTTGAAAGCATATGGACAAGCACTTAGCTGGTCTGGCAAATTCGAAGACGCGAAACAAGTCTTCTTGAAAGTTCTGGAATCAGCACCAGAAGACACAGCAACTGCTGGGCTATTGCTGGAAACACTTTACCTTCAAGGTAAGCACGAAGACTCGGTAAAACTAGCCAGAGACCTTTTCCAGAAAGAACCGAAAAATCCTAACTTCCTTTACTATTTGAGTGATTCGCTAATGAGGAATGGAAATTCTGCCGAAGCCTTGAAGTTACTCAATGAGAATACTGATCTTGTGGAGCAAAGCAAGAAATTGGTCTTTGAGAAAATACTCCTTCTCTGCAAAAGCGAACAAAAGGAACAAAAGGAACAATCATATGAGCTGCTAAATAAGATGATCTCTAAGTTGACACCAGAAGATGGGTTAGCTCTATTGCGACTTTCTATCGAGCACAACGAACTAAGGGACTTAGCAAAATATGCTGGCGAAGAGCTTCACAAGACGGGTAATCACAGCCCAGAGATGCTCCGAACCCTTGCGATGATAAAGCTATGGAATGAGAACAGCAGAGCAGATGCGATAATTCTGCTTAAAGATCACGTAGATAAAACAGCTGACATAAACTCACGGTTACTGTTGGCACAAGCCTACTGTTGGACAGACCAACCCGATAAGGCTGCACATGAATTTGAAATAGTATTGAAAGAAGAACCCAACAATTCCACAGCATCAAAGGGATTGGCTCGGTCAATTCTCTGGTCGGAAGATCCCAAATTAAAGGAAAAAGCGACACAAATTGTTGAACGCGAATTGAATAGCGCAAGCACTGACAAAAATGAAACAAAGAGACTGCTTGCACAATCTTACGAATCGCGAAAACTTTATGACAAAGCCCTAGCCTTATACAAAGAACTCCATCAAGAAACGGGCGAAAGCGACGACCTGGCAAATCATGCAAGAGTGCTGTCATGGAGAGGAAAAGCAGGTCAATCAAAGAAAGAGTTCAAGCAAATAATTGCAAAGGAACCAGAAAACAAAGCGGCCTTGTTGGGCTTGGCCAGAAGTCTTCATAATGAAGGACGAGAGCTTGCAGCAGAATCTTACTTAAAGAAGGCCCGACTGCTCTACCCAGATGATCCGGAGGTCGAACTGGAATCAGCATACAACTTCCGCACTCTAGGCAGGTTTGATAAGGCGATGGCCCTGGTGGAAAAATCAATACAACACTACCAGAAGGCGCACCCTAACTCTTCCGAATCAAAACCGCAGAAAAGAAATCCAGAAGTTCAAGACTAAAAACTCGGAGGCTCTATTTCAAAAATGTATTTGCTTCGGGTGGGATAAATCATTCGGCAAGCAATAGTTTTCTTTATGAGCTGCTGCGTATCTTCAAGAGGATTCATCGCCAGATAGACAGTATCTGCGTCAAATTTTTCTGGTAGCCTTCCCCCAAAATAGTAGTATTTAATAGGTTTTTCAAGATAGCGAGACAATGCAACCGACTGCATTTTATTTGTTGGAACACCTAAATCAATAATCAAACACACAGGCTTTTGTATTGAATTGAGGAAATGCGCAAGTTCCTTCAAGCTCGTTTTCTTAATAGCTCTATTTTGGCTCATCTGCGAGTTAGACAAAATATAACAAGAGCTCAATTCAGAATAAGCCAGCAGACAGAAGAGCAGCAAAAATCCGACCGCATGGGAATTGCTCGTTTCTCGCTTGGACCAAAACTTATACAAAACAAGTGATACAGCTACGTTCAGCATAATGCAAGCTTGAAGAACATACCTGGTAATCGAACTTCGAAAACCAGAGCGCACTAAATCGAGCAAAAGCCAGGGCCCAACGTTACTCAAAAATGAGAGAGGAAGCAGCTTCTTGAAGACTCTGAATCTGCCTCGAAAACAAAACAGCATCGCCAATATCTCAAGGAGATGAATCAAAACGTAGAGATCCCAGTAAGTATGGCTCTCATTTCCCTTTTCGTAAAAGGTATTCCAATCAAGGAATGTGAATCCGAGATTATCAATCAAACCCTTGAGCAAATACGGCAATTCAGTTCTCTTGTTGAGCCATTCCATGTCAGCTCGGGCATGATTCATCCAGTAAAAGATTTTGATCCACAATGGAGAACTAAGCACTAATGCAAGAGCCAAACATGCCAATAAAGGGAGCAATAATTTGAGCCTCTTGCGTCCTAAGAAACAAGCGTAAGCCATTTGGGTTAGCGGCAAGAAAACAAAGTGAAGCGAGTTCGCCAGACCTAAAGCCAAAACAAGAGCATAAATTGCCCAGAACAAAAGTTTTCGTTTCCTAATTGCAAAAAGGAAAGCCGCCTGAGCAGCTATCAATGTGCTCGAAAGCAAAGCATAATCACTCAGTTCTTGGGCATAAGAAACAAGCAATGGAGAGGCGGATACAAGAGCAAGACAGCAGAGCCCAGCGCGCCTTTTTCCAGTCATTGCTATTCCTAGCCAGTAAGCGGCTGGCAGTTGAAAGAGCGAGAGAATCACGCACAGCAATCTGGCGTTAAAAACAGTAGCCCCAAACAGGCTTAACCAGTAATGGGTCAATAATCCAATCAGTGGCACGTGCCAGGTATGAGTCCTTGAAAAATTATCGACAACCTCTGAAGGTCCGCAATCCTGTACCCTTACTAGCTCAGAAAAAATGGACATTGAGTCCCTAAAGCTATTGGGCTCGATTGGCAAGCCGTGACCCATGCTGGCAAGCCAGCAAATAGTTTCGTCGTACCAAAACTCTCTAAGGTCAAGTTTGTAGAATCTGAAGAATACGCCAGCCAGAGCCAGGAATATCAGAGCGAATCCAAATGGAGTTATGAGAGGCAATCTTCTAACAGGTGCAGAATGCTCTTCCGTTGTATGGCTCAATTAGGACTCCTACGTTCAATATCACTAGTAGGTAGCAACGCCACCTTTCGCCAGCAAAATTTCTTGAGATCGTTCGCTCTGCCCTACAAGAGAACTCAGCCGTTTAGGCATTTCAAGTTGTTCAGAGTAAGCGGCAACCGAAAAGAAAGACCACGAGTTATTGTAGATAATCTTCGCAGGCGAGTACAGGTTATCAGAGAATCTTGGCAGTAATTTTAGTTTGACAATCTCGTTAGCGGCAGAGCGATCCATGTACTTAATCGCAGGCAATGCACAGGCTACAGCTGGCAAGGGCTCTTCTGATTTTACCAGCACACCAGTTGGGCTATAGCCGGCATTTATAGTCTTAGTGAGTCGCCAACTATCCAGTAAGAATTTCAAGCTTTCAATGGTTTCAGAGGCACGTTTGTCACCCGACCACTGATAGTCGAGAGCAATTCTCCATGGAATACGCATAGCTTCGTAGGAATAAGCAGCATCAGAAGAGTAGGGATTGACAGAAATCACACCTTCTTTGTTTACGTTGCACCAGTCTGGTGGCAGACCAAGACGGCTTACCTTAGCCGATTCTTTGAGCAGTTTGTAGCTGCTATCAACAACTTTATTCCAGTCATGTTTTTTATCAACGCACGCGAAGATTCGGTAGGCGTAAGGAGCACAATAGCTGGGGTTAAGGCGCGGGGAAGCTAACTTGCTTGCCCAGTCACCTGCAGTGACGTATCGCTCTCCTTTTACTTCGACTGTATTCAGGTCCCAGAGGCGATCGAGTAGCTCGAGAGATCGACTTAAGTACTTAGGATCTGACCAGGTAAAATGAGCCAATACAAGAGCTAAGATAATATCTTGATCTGCATCCGTTGCTGATTCATAGAGGGTTCTTGCCCCCTCTGGGTTGTTGGCAAAATAAACCTTCCAGGCAAACGGACCGTAGTTTGGGCGCTTATCATTCGCCATATTCTCTTCTGCCCATGACCAAATAGAATCAAGGGTCTTCTTATCTTTCATAAAGACGGAGATGAGCATTGCGTGCCCAACGGCTTCGCTGGTGGTGAATGATGCACCAGGCTCGATGACTCTGCCATTGGCTTCGACGAATTGCTGGCGATAAGCCTGCCAGTTGTTCGTCAGCCAGGACTCGTAAGACTTCGGTTGCGTTGCAAGAATTTGTGAAAGACTGGGGTGAGGGTCAGCCTCTTGCGCGAATGCGGCTCCACAAAGCAAAAGTGATATAAGAACCAGAACCCGACGAATTCTCAGTTTATGAAGTTCCAAGCGTGGACCTCTGCAAATCACTATTTGTATGCAAGATAAGACCCAAGCCAAAAGCTAACAATGAGAATTCCACGTAGTTTTGGAAAAGAACACGTATTCCGTAACACATTGATGTGAGTTATAAATGGATAAACCTTAGCAGTATTCGATATACTATTGAGCGCTATCAACCCCCCGGAGTCCCACAATTGGATCGTATAAAGCACCTCGACACGATTCGCTTTATTGCATTCTTCACCATATACGTTAAACACCAGATTTGTTCACTAGGATATGATCCGGGAAAAGTCTTGCATTATTTTGGTGATGCAGCAGGCTGGTATTTTCTGACCCTTTCAGGCTATCTGATCACTAAATCGTTGATCAGGGACAAGAGTCCTGATTTCTGGGGCGAAATTTCGCGATTCTACCAACATCGTGTGCTGAGAATTTTTCCAGCATATTATGTTGTGATGACAGTACTTCTGGCGGTAAATTTCCTGCCTTGTCCGCTGCTTTTTTACACTTTTACTTACAACTTCGAGATATTCGCGCACGCGAAGCTCGACCAATACTGCCACCTCTGGACTATCTGTGTACAAGAGCAGTTCTATCTGATTATTCCGTGGATAGTATTGTCTTGTAGCACCAGAACAACAGTTACCATACTCTGCCTGATGGTGATCAGCTCACCAATTATTCAAAGCATCATTAGCTCTAATCTTCCGGGGACACTGCCAAACGTGCTTCTCTGCTGTGCAGACAAAGCCATGGCAATTGGTTGCTTGATTGCGTTCTTCGAAGCAAAAGGACCCAAAGTCAAACCATACATGGGAACAATTTCTTTCGTTCTCGGAATAATCATGATGGTAATTTACGGTGTGAGAATTGCACTTATTGGTGAATCACACTCGCTTATTCTAGACATTTCAATGGCGTTAACAATATATGGATTGGCAACAACTAGAAACCAGCCTCTCATAAACACGCTTTCTGTGCAACCGCTAAGATATCTTGGAAAAATTAGCTACATGATGTACCTGGTGCACAACTTTTACTTTGTGTTAGCGCCATACCTGAGAGGAAAGTTCTACTACGCTGTTACACCTGATTGGATCAACATTCCCGTAGCTGCAGTACTCACCTTGCTTACTGGTATTTTGTCTTGGCAGTTCTTTGAGTATCCTATACTGAAGCTCAAGAAATACCACTCTAAGAAAGAAGCCAAAAGTGATTCAGAGCAGAAACCGAACTCAAACAAGTTAAAGACGAGTGCCAACAACGGCGCTACCTAAACTGTCCTTGCATTATGTTCGCGCTAAAGCGTCATCTTTTCCAGATTGAACTGGCTAACCGTTTTTATCAGTTGATATTGCAACATTAGAGCCACAGTGCGCCATACATCTGCAGTCGGGTAGCAACCGATTCTATCTACCAACTCATTTAGACTGGTACTGCCAAATTCTAGATTGCCTATAACAATGCTCACCAGGCTCATATCTTCAGGGCTTACAATATCGCTAGCTTCTTCCATTTGTTTCAAACGACGAGAGAGTTCTTCTGTGTCCACCAGCTTTAGTGGCACATCGGCCTCCGCTAAGACGCCTCTGCCCCAGGCTAGATTGTCTGAAGCTAAAGCTCCCGCCATCAAACAACGCTCAAGCCCTCTGTCCACGTCGTAGGAATCATCAAGTATTTTGCGTGCTTTGGCTTCGGTTCGTTCTAAGAAATTGAATTTCCCTTCGTCAAAATTTGAAATAAATTCGATGACAGCTGAACTGCCTCCAAGCCGACCCAACCTTGCCTGAACGGGTCGTCCAAGCTCAACAAGCAACCAGAAGTTTCTGCCATCAGGAGCTGAGACTGTAAGCACTCCTGTTTTTTGAGCCGTAGCTAACGACTGCAAAAGTGCAGGTGTATCGAATACACCAAGCTCTCCTTCCAAGTTGGAAAAACCTTTGCTCTTAAATGACTTTGGTATGTCGGCATAATGAACAATCTTATTTCGGCCAAGCTCTCGTTTACAGTAATAAAGTGCGGTGTCCGCTTTCTTGATCAACTCATCGAGATCATCTCCATCTCCCGGGAAGGTTACATATCCTACCGAGATTGTCCACTTCGCAATACCACCCGGCCAATCAGTTTTTTCCGCTACTTTCCGGCGCAGTCTTTCTGCGATCATAGATGCAGTATCTTTATCGGTGTTATCGAGAACAAGCAAAAACTCTTCTCCACCCCAACGAATTACGTAGTCTTTGAATCGTCCTGTTTTCTTTTCTTCGCCATGACGCGTGTTAGCTTTCATAAGGTTCGAAAATTCGACTAGCATCTTGTCACCGACCTGATGCCCGTAGGTGTCGTTGATGTCTTTGAAATGATCTCCGTCAACCATCAAAATAGAAACAGGATGGTGGTTCTTCGCTCTTACAAGAAGTTGTGGCATAAACTCCTGGAAGAACTTCTTGTTGTACAGACCGGTTAAAGCATCTGTTCTTGCAGACGCAAGTTCTTCTGCAAGGAGAACGACTTTGTGCATTGTTCTAGCCAACAGATCTGAAATGTTCTTCAACAATCTATGACGATCTTTTGCTGACGATTTAGTTTGCTCATCGAAAAACACTGCAAGAAGTGCAAGTGAGCGATCCGCAAAACCAATGGGCACATAGATCGCCGACTTCCAACCCAGACGAGACGAAAGTTCGCCCATGTCGTAACGTGCAAGGTCTCCCTCAGATAACAGAGCGGAGGCACCTTTGTGAAAAAGATCCGCAGCAAGATCATCATGACTGATGCCGCGAAGAACTTGCAGAGAATTGTCGTCCAGCCCAATATGACCCTCAAGCTTGACCCTGTCACCGCTAGGCAAAAAGAAGCATGCATATTTGATGCTCGTAGGATATTTATCAGCAAGTCTATCTAATGCCTTTTGACAGATTTGAGAAACATTTTTGCAGCTACTAATTTCACTGTCGATCAACTTGAGCAAAGCTTCTTCTGACTCTTTAAAGCTCAGCTCCGAAATACTCTTGTGTGATTGGAATTGCTGCTCCTGCAGATCTTGTTGCAGACGCTCGTTAACTTGTTGCAGTACTATCTTCTGCTTTTTCAACTCATGCTCACGGCTGAGTCTTTCAGCTTTCTCCTCATCAAGTTTCAAACAAACAAGATTCAACGCAGAGATGAAGTTCTGAATCTCTGAAATGCTCTTGTTTTGGGAGAACAATGCATCGCGTTCATCACCAGACATACTCAAGATGCGCTCGGACAGAGAGGCGAATCTTCCTGCTGGAACAGAAATCCAGCGGAATAAAACTAGAGAGGTAAACACGCCAGCCAAAGACAGCCAGAGTGCACTGAAGCCGAGAGGAATCGAGCGAGCAAGATCTGATGCCTGAAGGTTCGTGGAGAGCATCACTGGTACAGTGTAACCGAGATGCAATTGGTGTTCTTTGTCGAAAGAAACAACCTGTTCAAAGAAGTTGTTACCCTGAATTGCAACAGCTCGGCTGTCGTTGCCAGGCTTCAATCCAGAAGGCATAGATGATGAACCCAGTTCGATTTTGCCAGAGCTGTCTGTACTGTAGGCCCAGACTAACCCCTGTGAAACGCGTACATCGGTGAGGGAAGCACTATCTAGTTTTTTGTTGTTCAGCGCGGCTAGTACTGCCCTAGAGTTACTAGCAAAGACTTCTTGCTGAATGGTCTCAAACACCTTCAAAGCAACAAAGTAAGAGACAACAAAAACGATTAACCATAAGACCAGCAATCTGGGAAGCAAGGAATTAAGAAGTCCTCCAGAACCAGACTTAACTGGATTTGCTGGAGGTTTGTTCAGATTAGGTTTGTTCTGATTTCCCGTATCAGCCATTAACCGATTCCCAACGCCATTGAGAAGCTTCTGCCTCTCGCCCTAATATAAATGCCATAAATTATTCGTACCACGACAAACCGTCTGCAAATCGCACTGCTGCGGGAAACTTATCTGTTCGGGAAGCAAATTTCGCAGCTTTGACTCTATTAGTCAGCTCGCCGAGTGTTTTGAATCATAGAATACTTTACTGACAAAGGAAGGGGTGCGTATCGGCGCAACCCCCAATATCACAACACCACAGACACTACTAAGCCACCAGCAGTGGTGCCATTTTTTCAGCCCTGAGAATTCTAGGGTTTTCCCTGAAGTGTTCCGGGGGATTAATCTATGTGGACAGTCAAGAAAGACTGCCTAAATAGAATGGTGCACGAATATTGAGGGAAGAGGCATGGGTGGACCAAATCTGTACTTGCTTGCAGCCAGAATACCTCCGAAGCTAATGCTGCTGGTGGTTCTTGCTTTAGCTCTTGGAGCGAGCTTTCTAGTCCAAACAGAATTAAACAACAAAGAGGCAAAGCTTCGTCAAGAGAAGGTCCGGCTGAGCAAGAAGGAGATGGCTTCTGTTCTGGTAGCGTCTCGAGACATTGCTGAGAATGCACTCATTACCGCTGATGCAGTGGAACTGAAGTCGATCGAGAGCAGCAAGGTGCCAATTAACAGCTTGAGCACTGAGGGTGGAGCAATCGGCTTGAAGGCCAGAGTCCCAATCAGTGCAGGTGAGTGTATTCTTTCCCAATCAGTGAAAGTTCAAGAACAAGCCAAAGGATTTGAAGCAAAAATTCGCCCAGGGTACAGGGCTATTACGTTCCCGGTTGACTCTAGCACCGGTGTGGCTGGCTTCATCAATCCAGACTCTTATGTAGACATTCTTTCGCAAACAGGTTCGGGCGCCGAATCAGCGGCAATTCCCATTCTTTCGGATGTTCAGGTAGTTGCAGTTGGTCAAACTTACAAAAAACAAGCTGGGGTAGAAGATGCCCAGCCAAGCAGCTGCGTCACAGTTTCAGTAAGTCCCAGAGATGCGGGTAAACTCATCAACGCTATGGCAACAGGCAAACTTTATTGCTTAATGAGAAACCAGAATGATCATTCTCCCTTAGCAGTGAAGGATATCTCGAGGATGATCCCGTCGGGAAAGCCGCACACTGATGTCGAATTGACATCAGTACCAAGTCTGCCCTTACCTCAAAATCCTTTGCCACCACCAGTAATGCAAGCACAGGACGATGCCAGCGCAGAACAGCGAATCCACAACGTCGATACATGGGCTGCTAGCAAGAAAGATGCTGTTCAGTTTCCTGAAAAATAGAAAAAAACGGACTCCTTTCGGAGTCCGTTTAGATGCTGTATGCAGGGAATTAAAGCATTTTGAGGTCTAGCGACTTAATATCCTGACGGACTTTTTTGATGTCAGAATAGGTTGCATCGAGCGTACGACTTAGATTATCAATCGTAGGTGATAGCGACCGGTCTGTATTTTGTCTGTTCAAGAGATCGATTTGTCTTTGCACATCATCGTAATCTTTGAGCAGGCTGTTTTCTTTAAGAACCAGTCTAGATCTTACTGCCTGGTATTGCGAGTAAATATTCGAATCTACCACTGCATTCGCGCTCGGTGCAGCCAGCGAGATCAACATCAAAGATGCCATCCCCGTCACACAGAATTTCTTGATTGAATTTAGCGAATACATTTGTTTGTCCTCCAGACATCGTTAATGTATCAATTAAATTGGTATTGCAAAAGAGCCACTTTACTGTTTTAATACCAGTCCACTTTGGAGTAAGGAAATTGGATTTATTAGTAGTTTTAGATAGCCAATCTCATGTTCCTTTGCATCGCCAATTGTACGAAGAAATCAGACGGGCCATACTTTCCGGGCGCCTGGCAAGAGGGCAGAGAGTACCATCCACTCGTGCACTAGCAGAGTCACTTGGCATCTCAAGAGCTACCGTAACATTGGCTTATGAATTCCTCTTGTCTGAGGGATATCTCCAGTCCGCTACAGGCTCCGGAACCTATGTCTGCCGCCAGCTTCCAGAAGCCATGATGAGAACCGACATCAAAGACGGCAAGCGCCGAGCGACTCTTGAAAACGCCCTGCCAAAGAAGTCACAAAAGCGCCTATCGAAATATGGAAACTATTTAAGGGACAAGCCATGGTTCGCCTATGGAGAAGACGAACCCGAAATTCAATTCTCATTTGGACGCCCTGATATGGACGAATTTCCCTGGCGAGCATGGATGCAAATCGTGGCTCAAGTAGTAAAAAAGCAAGAATTCCACTTATTGGACTGCCCCAGTAAATCACAAGGTTATCTCCCCTTGAGACAGGCAATTGCTGGTCACCTTTCCAAGTCTCGGGCAGTTTCCTGCAGCCCAGAGCAGATTATCATCGTAAACGGCTCACAGCAGGGAATCGACCTGGTAACGCGCGTAATGGTCGACCGGGGCGACACTGTTGGAATAGAAAGCCCTGGATATATTGGGGCAAAGAAAGCATTTGAAGTTGCGGGCGCTCAATTACACGGCTTTCCTGTAGATGAATCAGGCATTGTCTTAGACCAACTGCAAGACCCCGCTCTTGCAAATATGAAGTTAATATACCTGACTCCCTCTCACCAGTTTCCGACTGGAGTTGTTATGTCCCTTCCCCGAAGGCTAGAGCTTCTGAATTGGGCACAGCGGACGGGCACTTTCATTATCGAAGATGATTACGACAGCGAATATCGATATTCTGGAAGACCGGTACCAAGTCTTGCGGGCTTGGACCATTCAGAATCTGTCATCTATATAGGTACGTTCTCAAAGATTCTTCTACCTGCTTTGAGACTGGGCTACCTGGTTGTTCCAACTAGCTTAATTGATGTGTTCAGTCGAGCTAAATTCCTTGCAGATCGTCACTCTCCACTTCTCTATCAAGAGACTCTTGCCGAGTTCATAAAAGCCGGCCATTTAGAACGACATATAAGAAGGATGCGAACCCTTTACGAGCATAGAAGAGAACTTGTGATTGCAGCTCTAAAACGTGAGTTCGGAGAAAGCGTTGAAATAAAAGGCGAGAACGCGGGTATCAATATGCTTATTCGCTTGCATCAACGATTTAACGACGATGAATTCTTGAAACGCGCAAGAGAGCTTGGAGTGGGGCTTGTGAAGGCTTCACAGTTTTATCTCCAGGATGCACCCCCGCACGAGTTTTTACTGAATTACGCCGGTCTGAAGGACGAAACCCTCGAAGTGGGAATCAAGCGCCTGGCGGAGGCGGCAAGAGATGTGCGCCGCCAAGACGTTGTATTCTCCGATTCGTGACACTGCACATTTGTGCAGACGCTTACCCAGAGTTTGTGCAGTGTAGTTTTTGAAAATTGCAAAATCCACAACCTGTACTAGCAGAGAAACGATGAAATCAGACTCGCAATATCACAAGGTTGCTAGCGAAGACGCGCTGGGCAAGCCTCTTACAGGACACTGCACAATTCCACAGTAGGAATCACATTTTTATCCATATGAAGCTTCGCAGCAATTTCGTAATCTATATTTGTCAGCGATAAGCCGACACCGAACCCTGATAGCCAGCCCGAAAACACCCCGGAAGTTTCTTCCGGGGTGTTTTCTTTTAAATACATTCCAGTTCAGGAAACCAGGTCTAGAAGCGCTTCTCGACGAAAGCGATGGAGCTGACTGAGCGAAAGAAGCGTGCAGAAAATGCACCCTGAGCGCAAAATCGCTACAGAACCAAGCGAAACAGCAGCACTGAGGTGGCACGCACTTCACCAGCGTTCAAGCAAAAGGAATTCTTGCAGGACAAGAACAAGTTAAGCAGTGGTATCAGATATGGTGCAAAGCCAAGCATGAAAGAATCAAGCTTTATTCTGCCCGATTGTTATTTACAATTTCCTGAATTTCACTGGGCAACTTCATAGGGTCGAAGGGCTTACTTATAATTCCAGCTGCTCCCAATGCGAGATAGGAATCAAGTTCTTGCTTCTGTACTTTTGCGGTAAAGAAAATAACAGGAATCGAAGCGATCTCCGAAATTTCCCTGATTTTGGCAAGTGTTGTTGGTCCATCCATTTCAGGCATCATTACATCAAGCAATATCACATCAGGATGTTCTTTCACAGCAGCATCGATTGCCTCAAACCCAGACGAAACCAGGGTCACTTTCCATTTCCCGACGCCTTCAAGACTAATTTGCGCGATCTTCCTGATTCGCGGGTCATCATCAACAAGAAGTACTCTTTCTATTGTCATACTCTCAATACTTCAAAAATTGCCCGAATTCACTATTTAACACTGTTGGCATTTTGACACGCCTGTCACCCACTCTGTTCTTGGAATCTCTCATCCTTTGATCATCTTTACTTGTTTTGCTCTGAAATTGAGGCAACTGCCCCTGTTTTAAGCCGCGACTGCATCTGCTGCAGGAGTTCATCAACAGCACTAAGAAGGTCTTCCTGACTAGCTTTCGACTTAGTCAAATAGCGAGTAAAGCCTATCGTGAGTTTCTTTCGTTCATCAGCGGATAAGTCTCTTCCCGTGTAAATCAATAATGGAGTCAAGCTTGAGTGACCCTCTTTGAGATGCTGAACAAACTGAAATCCATCCATGTCGGGCAAACCCACGTCAAGCACAATCAACTGAGGAGATTCCGTTTCAACCATCTTCAAAGCAACCTCTCCATCGGCAGCCTCAAGGCACTTCACTCCGTGAGATTCAAGTTGGTGAACTACAGTTTTTCTGGTGCTGTAATCATCTTCTACTACCAGTACGACAGGGCATGAGCCGGACTCAAGAGCACGTTTGACATTCTTGAGAATATGTTCTTCCTTAACCGGCGATGTATGCCAATCTAGAACGAGTGGGGGTGAACCTTTTTCCGGTGCAGAAAGCAAAACCACAGGGCGACCATGTGCAGAGTTCAAGGTACGCAAATGCTCTTGCAGCTCAAAATCAGACTCATCAGGCTCAGAGATGTTGAAAATTACCAGGTCTGGAATTTGCTTAGCAATCATGTAAGCAGCTTCCCTGCTGCTTATTGCATGAGAGACTTCGCAACGCCCAGATAGCAAGTGAGAGCCTAGTATATCGCTTAACTTATCACCAGTGCTGACTTCATCTTCAATAACTATCACATAGCTAACTCCAGCTTCTTCTGATGACGCAGCAAAATTTTCCCTACCCGCAATCGGAATCTTGAACCAGAAAGTGGCGCCCTCACCCGCGACAGATTCTAGCCCGATAAGACCAGCATGTTGTTCAACGATGGCTTTACAGATTGCCAGTCCTAACCCTGTGCCTTCTTGCTGACGCTGGTCAGAAGAGTCAAGTTGTTGAAACTTGGCGAACAGCTTGTGTTGCTGGTCTTTCGCAATTCCTTTACCGTGGTCTCTGACAGAAAATTTGACCATGCCATCGCTAGTGGTAGCAGCTAACTCGACCACTCCATGCTTAGGTGAGAATTTGATTGCGTTAGATACCAGATTAACCAAAACCTGATTTAGCCGGTCAATATCGGCTGATACTTGCTGTTGCGTAATCCAGCCTACTTCCAGGCGAACATTCCTTTCTTTCGCCATTCCCTGCGTGTATGAGACTGTGGATTGAATCAGCTTCGCAGGGTCAATCTCCGCAATATGAAAATCAAATTTTCCTGTCTCGAGTTTTTTTAAATCGAGAATGTCGTTTATAAGTCTAATCAGTCGATCGCAACTTTCCCTTGCAATGCCGACCAATTCGCTTGTCTCAGGAGTGAGCTCACCGGTGAGTCCGCCTTCAACCAATCCAAGAGAACCACGTATGGAAGTAAGAGGTGTGCGTAGTTCATGCGAAACAATAGAATAGAACTCTGAGACTCGTTTCTCTGCTTCTTTTCGTTCAGAAATGTCTCTTATTATCGCAGTGATTAATTTACGACCTTTCAAATCAACGTAGCTCAGTGAAATTTCAATTGGAAATTCAGCGCGAACACGCGAGACGCCCATGCCTTCGACTCTAACAGCCTCAGTGCGAAACTTGCCCATATCACGCAGCTTTGACCAGCTATCTTGATCGCAATTTTCCTCAGCAAATTTGCTAATAAGAAACGAAATGTGTTTGCCAAATATTTGATGAAACTGATAGCCAAACATTTGCTCACAGGTTTGGTTAGCAGTTTCAATTGAGCCGTTTTCAGAAATAGTGATGATTGAATCGGCAGCTGTTTCAAAAATAGCTCGCAATGTGGCTTCACTATCGCGCAAGTTTTGTTCTGATTTCTTCAACTCAGCAGTTCGCGCGATGACTTCTTGCTCAACTGAGTTTTTTGAAGCCTCTAGTTCGGCTTGGCGCTGACAGTTTAACTGCATGTCGCGAAGCCCATATCTAATTGAAACTATGAGAAATATATCGCAGAAAAATACCCATCCACTATGTTCAACCCAACGCCATGGTTCAGCATAGCTAACACCATAGATAGTATCAGGCAGATAGACACCTCTCACCATATGATCAATCGTGGTTATGATTGAAGCAGTGACTAACGGCCTCCAATCTCGATAAAAAGCAAGCAAAGCCAGAGAGCCAAAAATATGGAAATGTGTTTCGATTCTTCCGCCCGAAGCTGCAATAAGCAGACCAGACCAGAACATCTGAGCAACTGCAACAATTTGCCTCGTAATGGCGCTGCCCGGTTTCTTGTTTATGAAAAACAGAGGGACACTAATTATCACGCCGCCCAGTACGACGCACTGCCACACGTGCATGAAAACCCTGGAGCTAGTTCCGTCCCAGTTATGGGGATTAGCAACAAGTGACCACCCAATAGCAATTGCCCACTGAATAAAAAACAGCGCTGCAAACAAGCGGTCAGTTCTTACGCTTATAGCTTGCTTCTGCTGTTCAAAAAGATACATTGACCGAGCGTAAATGCTCGGTGCAACGTGCTCTTCTTTTGACGTTTTAGTGGAAATTAGGGTCATCAGACTGACAGAATTATCCTGCAAACGAGGAGCTAAAAGAGACTAACAGTTCTTGCAACGCAAGGATAGCCGCCACTACACGGATTTTTCCAATTCGTTGCCATAAATATTGACAATACTCCATTAGTAACGTATCATTTTTTAGCTTGCGTTGGTGCAGGGACTCATTTGAGACCTCCGTTAAGCAGAAGACAGACAATTTAGCAGCGTCAAAGGCTGGAGTAGCAGGAAAGACTCCTACCGGAAAAGGCGCTGAGAGCTCACTTGTTTTGGACACCCCGAAAAACGAGTGATCATTCCTGCATCCTAGAAATGGCTGAGATTGGCGCTCCGCTTGACATCATAATTAACCTGATTGATGTTATTGCATATTAAGGTGGTGGAAAAATTACTACAGGCGCCTGCGGGTGCCCCTATCGGAAGCTCCTGGCATGCCACCCACGTGTTCAAGGAAGTCTGACGGTGTCGTACAACCGTGCCGTGCATTCCGCAGCGGCGAGCACACTGGATGATATATGACAGACAAACAAAACGACTCAGCAGAGTCACAAGTGGGAAAGAAACAGCCGGAACAAGAGGCACCAAAATTCGACGTAGATCTGTCGAACCCAGATGTGAACAAAGACCTCGCGAAGCCAAAGACTGACACCAGCAAGCTTCCAGAGGTTCCTGTTGTTGGTGCAGAAGCCGCTCCTGCTGCTGGAAGCGAAAAGCCAAAGAAGGCTTCTGGTACATATTTTGAAGAATCCGCTGATGATTTAGCAATCGCAAGTTTTTTGAAACATTGTCAAATTGGACGCAGATTTGGCTCGTCCGACCCGACCGACCACACAGAAAAACCGGCTAAGAAACCCGCTCAGGGTCTGTTGGCAGCGCAACTACCTTCTGTAGATACTATTGACGCAGAGGGTCAGGTAGATGGAGCGCCTTACAGATCCAGTCGTACAAGCGCAGAAGCCACAGAGCGCTTGAAAAATCAGGGCAACAAAATTGCAGACACAACGATGGGTGTCATTGACAAGGTTGCAGGACTTTACGCAAGCATCATGGGTGATAGTTCCCCGAAAACAGATGGCACCAATAGCGGTGCGATAGATGCAGCGCCGGAAGAAGGAAGTTTCAAACCTCGAATTGCGTCTCTTGTAGCTGGACCAGTGCGCGGAGAACTAGACTGGCGCGAACAACGAGAAATGGTAGAGATGCATGATTATGCATTTCTCGATCGAATGACACCTGAAAAACGTGAGGAATTTTTCAAAGGCAACGAAGGCAGAAATGCGAAGCTAAAAGATGACTATGCGCGCTACCAGGAATTGACCAAAACCGGATATTTCGGGCAGGTAGATCAAATGAACGCGGCACAGCAGCGCGCATGGATGGCTACAGCTACGCCCGATCAATTGGCTGCATACAGAAGCTATCATGACGCCATAGGCAAAGGCGATTACAGCGTATTCGATAAAATTGGAGCAGAAGACTCAAAAGACCCTGCGCGAAAAGGTGATTTCAAATATGTCTACGACAACCTAAACTCCGACCAGCTTCGAGGTCTAGAGCAGTACAATCGAACTAGAAAAGCACTAGAGAAAGCTAAAGATTCTGGCAACTATGAATCTATTGCAAACATGCAGTTGCCAAACAAGACTCTGGATATATGGCTAAAATCTGCCTCCGCAGAAGACCGCGAAGCATATGGAAAAGCACTTTTAGACAAACAGCTCAAAGGTTCAAAAGAAGAGGCTAGCGATTGGTTTAAGCACGCTTCAGCAGAACAAAAGAAAGCATTTTTCGATAGCATCCAGAAGTCCACTGAACAAAACAAAGACGCCTGGTGGGACAAAGCATCTGATGCTCGCGCCAGCAAAGAGAACCCCTGGTCAGCAGCTCAGAAAGAGTACTTGCAAGACAAGGTAGCAAGAGATAACGGGCGCACAGATGGTGCTCTGGAAAAAAGTGCTGAAAAATTACCGCCGATTGAAAGGCTGACTGAAAAAGATCGCCTGGAACTCGGAGACTATGGAAAAACTCGCTCACAATTTGAAGCTTTAAGAAAAGAACAGCGCGAAGACTTGCTAAAGAAAACTCTTGAAGATCCAAAGCTTTCGGCAGAGGACAAGCAGATTCTCCTGGAACTAAAGGGCAAGAATCCGGACGATGCCTACATGGCAGCATTTCTGCGCAGCAAGGATGGTGCCGCCGGCAATACAGTTGCAGAAAAGTTGAGCGCTTACAACAACTTCGTTCTCAATGACAAATCTGGCTATCTAGATTACGTCGATAAAATGGACAGCAACCAGCTTCGTAAATGGTTGGAAAACGCAAGCGATGCACAGCTCAACATGTATGAAAAATACAATGATGCCAAAGCCGCTGGTGACTATAGCTTCATCAATGACGACAACTTAGGTTCCTTCTGGAAAAATGCAAGCAGACAGGACAGAGAAGCTTTCAACGAATTTCAACAGCGCATGAAAGCTGGAGACTTTTCGTTCATTGAAAAATTGCATGGTAGCAATCGCGAAAACATCTTCAATCCAGCAAGATTTACTGATGAGCAAAGACAAAAATACCAAGATTATCAGGAAAGAAAAGAAGCCGGCGACTATAGCTTCGTAACAAAACAAAGCGAAGCGATGCAACGGAAATGGTGGGAGAACGCTTCTGACGAAGACCGCAAGGCACTGCGTGAGTTTCGATCTAAAGTCGAGTCTGGAAATTATGGTTTCGTCGAAGATTATCTGTCAAAGAAATATCCTTCACCTCCTTTCAGTGCTGAAATGTCACGCAATTTGAAAGAGCAATATCAATTGCCGACAACCGCTAGTGACAAAGAACTATCCGACAAAATTACAAGTCTCCGTGATAAAGCCAGAGAAGACTGGCCAAAAGACATCGGCACCATTCGATTTGGAGTTGATAGTAAAGGCAAGGAAGTTTCAGTCAACGTTGCTGCCGACTTCAAATCATATTCAGAGGAACTAAAGTCCTACAGAGAACATATTGATGATTTTCGGCGCCTTGACACTTTGTCTAAAGGCGAAAAGCAAGCATGGCTAGACAGTCATCCAACTGAAAAAGACATTTATAAAACCTGGCAGCTCAAAATGGCTGTTGGTGACTTTGGTTTTGTAAATCGTCTTCCAGAAAGAGAGAGAGACGAACTTCTTGCAAAATATAAGGATTCTAATGACCCTCTTATCAAAGCAGAAGCTGCTTCATACCATGCCTATCAAGAAAGAGTGGCTGCCGGTGATTACAGTCATATCTATCTGCTCGACAAAGAGCACTATGACGCATGGAAGGCTCACGCATCAGTTGAAGATCGCCGTCATCTGAAGGACTTCATTGACAGAATAAATGAAGGTGACCTCAGTTTCGTTTCTCGCTATTCAAAAGAAACTCAAGACGACTGGTTCGCCAGAATGAACAAGCTCGATCCGAAAAATACTGCCGATGACGGGCTAGCAGAGTATCGAGCTGGCACGAAAGATTACTGGTCTGATATCGCCAACGGATACAAAGTTTTCAAAGAAAGAACCGACGCTGGCGACTGGAGCATGATTGATCGTGTAAACGATCGAAACTGGAATAACTTCCAGGCAAATGCAAGCAAAGAACAGTGGGCAGCCTACAAAGCGTACAAAGCAGCTACAGAAGCGAAGGATTATAGTTTTGTAGATAGACTTCGTGATAAAACTAGCAATGGTTCATCTTCGGCTTTAGATGCTTGGCTTGCAACAGCAAGTGCAGATGAGAAGCGAGCATATACCGAATATCATAATAAGCAAGCTGGAGCCCCAGCTATCGATGCCAATAGCGCTGACTTAAATGGTGCTATCCGTGTTCCATACAAAAACCCAACGTTGGAATCGACTGGCACCAAGGGTGATACTGGCTCCACTGGTGAGCCAGTACCGGCACCTCGACCTGGAGAGACCGGCAATAAAGAAAACAAAACAGGCGAAGCCGGCGGAAAAACAGAAGGCGGCAAAAACGAACCGGCAAAAGGAGAGCAAGGCGGCAACTCCGCGCCCAAAGGTAGCGAAGAACAAGGCAGCAAAACCGGATCAATTGAGCAAGGTGCGAAGAACGAAGGCAAGCAAGAACAGCCTCAGCAAAGCGGTGCTAAACAACAAGAGCAACAGCGAACACAAAAGGAAGTCTACGATGACTTCTACCAAAAACTATCTAAAGCAGATACTAAATCATCAAGAGACGAACTGTATAAACAGCTATCATCCCAAGACAAAAAAGCTATAGCTGATTATCTGGTATCAGATAGAGATTCAGCAGCTCAATTCTCTCGCATGATAGCGCAAAGAGGTAAAGACAGAGATCTCAGCTCAGCAAATTTCTATAGAGAACTTCAGGAGCAAAACCCGCAATTTAAGGAGATTCAGCAACTAGCAGCTGCGCGCACGTGGACACAGAAAGCAGAGCAAGCGCCACCTCCGACAGGCGACGGAAATACTCAAGCACCAAAACAAGAACAGAAACAAGGAAATTCAGAACAGAGTACAGGTGGCAGCAAATCTGAAGATCCAAAAGTTGATCCGGCAAAAGTTGAACCTGGCAAATCTGACCCGGCAAAAATCCCCGATCCATCAAAGCCACCAGACACTGTTCAGCAAAAGCCTGCAGACCCGCAAAAGCAAGCCGATCCTCAGGCAAAGCCTGCTGATCCTGTTCCGGGTGGATTAGGACATAGAGTTGATGATATCAATATTGGTGGCTGGAGAAATCAGAAATCACCTGATTCAGTGACGCCTCAATCTCCGGGCGGTGACAAGACAGGACAAAAGCCAGACGTTCCCGGTGACAAAGCACAAAACCAGGTTCCTGGTGCGCAAAACCCAGTGCCGGCTGTGCCGGGATTACCAGGTGAAAAGGTGGTGCCAGGTCCGAAGGGATCTGATGTGCCGATTGTAACTCCTGAACCTACCGGTACTTCGATATTAAAACCGAGCGGAGTTGTAAAAATTGAACCCGGTAAAGATCCCGTTGTTAAAGACCCGGCAGGCAACCCCATTGTAATCAAGGACCCGGCAGGCAACCCCATAGTCAAAGACCCTGCCAAAACCACTGAAGAAGGGCGCTTAGCGACTCCATCTCCAAGCCCTAATCCGAATCCGAATCCGAATCCGAATCCTGCACCTGCAACTCCCGTGCCCGCAACTGGTGGACAATTACCTGGCGGACAATTACCACCCGTGAGCGGCGATGGCAAAGATCCAAAATCTGATCCTCCAATCGTTTTGAGTCGCTCTATTTCAGAATCAATCATTCAGCAGGCTATTGCAGAAGAGAGACGGCAAGAAGAAAAAAGGAGAAAAGAAGCGGAAGGCGGCTCTACAACTACGACGACCACAACGACGACGACGACGACCACGACGACAACAACAACAACGACGCCAACGGGCACAACCAATCCACCCACCGGCGGAGGAAAAGATGGTGGCGGTTCCCAGAACTTGGACTACATTAAAGCCTTCGAAATTGCCTTAAAAATGGCGGAAGCAAAAGCGGTAGAAGCAAGGCAAGAGCAGGTAAGGCATGAGCAGGTAAGACAGGAAGTAAAACAAGAGCAAATTCGGCAAGAACAATCAAAACAAGAATACAAGCCAGAACAGCCCAAGCAAACCAATGACACATTGCCCAAACAAGAGAATAAAATTGAGGGCGATGTAAAAGTTCAGCCTGAATCGAAGATTCAAGACCCTGCCAAATCTCAAGAGCAAAACAAGGGACAAGCACAGGACCCTAAGACTTCAACAAGCACCGACGCAAAAACACAAGACGCTCAAAAGACTTCGGACTCAGCCAAAGTCACCGAACAAAATAAATCTGTGGACAGTGTCAAAACCGTTGACGTCATCAAGACTGCAGACGGCAAGCTCATTGATGCAAAAACAGGATTGGAAATACATGGAAAAGACGAGCAACGCGCCAGAGACAGCGCGGCAAGCGACCCCGTAAACCTCGGGAAGATTCTTTCAGAGGCGAAGTCTCACATTGGCGAAGCAAAACTGGGAGACGCCAAAGTTGATGCTAAGACAGGAGATTTGAAAACTGTCGACGCCAAGACTATTGAGGGTAAAGGCATTGAGCAGAACGCAAAAGACGGCAGACTCGCTGATCAAAGCTCAAGAAACATCGATGCTGGCAAACTAGATGCATCAGGTCGCCCAATTGAAACTTCTAAAGCAGATGGCAAAGTTGATGGTGGAGTTCTTAAAGCAGCTCAAGATAGATCGGTAGACCCTGTGACAGGAAAACCGATTGAAGGCGGTCTTAAGAATGATGGAAGCCGGGTAGTCATCGACCTCAGTGGAAAAAACACAGAGCCAAATGCTCGCGATAGCAAGATTGTGATTCCAGAAAAATCTGGAATGCAAACCGGAGAATCTCTCGGTAGCACAAAGCCCATTAGTTTCGGGGAGAAAGGCTCTGGGGCAGTCACTACAGGCGGTATCATTCAAGGACGAAATGAAACGCCAAGTGGTAAACCCGAAAAAGGAGCTGATATCCCATCAGATCTTGGAGGAAAAGCAGGCTCGAAAGATCCTGGTATAGGTCTGAGTCAGCTAGGACAAGGCAATACATCTAACACAGCAGGACAGAAGCCAACAAACGATCCACAAGGACCAGCTGCAACTGGTAATCAGCAAGTCGGTCCCGCAAATCTACCTTCAGTCCAAATTACCGGAACGGATCCAAAAACAGGTCTTCCGGTAGATCCGAAAGCGGCTTCAAATGATCCTAAATCAGCTCAATCAAACGATCCCAATGCCACAAATGATCCTAAATCACATTCGGTAGATCCCAAAACTGGTGCTCAGGTTGATCCTAAGACAGGTGCTCAGATCGATCCTAAGACAGGCGCTCAGATAGATCCTAAGACTGGTGCTCAGGTGGATCCTAAGACCGGCGCTCAGATAGATCCTAAGACTGGTGCTCAGGTTGATCCTAAGACAGGCGCTCAGGTGGATCCTAAGACAGGCGCTCAGATAGATCCTAAGACTGGTGCTCAGGTTGATTCTAAGACCGGCGCTCAGATAGATCCTAAGACAGGCGCTCAGGTGGATCCTAAGAGCGGTGCTCAGATTGATCCTAAGAGCGGTGCTCAGATCGATCCTAAGACCGGCGCTCAGTTTGATCCTAAGAGCGGTGCCCAGATTGATCCTAAGAGCGGTGCTCAGATCGATCCTAAGACCGGCGCTCAGATTGATTCTAAGAGCGGCGCCCAGATCGATCCTAAGACCGGCGCTCAGTTTGATCCTAAGAGCGGTGCCCAGATCGATCCTAAGACCGGCACGCTTATTGATGCCAAAGCAAGCACTGACTCAAGAACATTATCTGCTCCTGAATCTAAATCTGGTGAAACCAAAGGACATCAGAGTGATCTAAAATTGCCAGGCGAGCAGAAGAACACTGATGCGAAAACAGCCTCAACTACAGAAGGAAAAGTAATCGAGTCAAAGGCTGGAGATTCAAAAGCAGGAGAGCCTCGACTTGTCGACGGCAAGACAGGTGAAAAATCCAGCTCAGAGTCTAAACCTGGCGTTGATAAACACGGTTCTGAATCAAAATCGACACAAGACTCCAAACAGAGTGACACTAAAGCTCAGGAAATCAAGTTAGGAGCTGATGGCAAACCTCTACCTGACTTAAAGTTGAGCAGCGACCTTGATCAAAAAACAGGTGATAATTCCAATCAGGCAAAACTGCATGGAATCATAAGCCGAACAGAATTCATCGCCGAACCCAGCGCATCATCGCTACCTATAGAGCACATTCAAAAAGAAGTAAAAGAGGGTTCGTTCAGTCCACGTGTTTCAGAACACCCAGAGTCCCACAAGAATCTTGATGGCGAACGTGCCCATCAAGTAACAGAGCGTCTTGATTCATGGAGCACGAAGGTACAGGATCTGCCGCTGCCAGCACCGCAGGGAGCAGACAAGACAGACACGGCTGCCTCACATCAAGGCGCTGGTCGTCCTATTGAGACCGGAACTGGACCAGACAGAATAGAGCTACCGGTACCGCGTCAATTGCCCGATAGAAGAGACATGCCCGTACCGACTCATGGTCCAGACAACAGAGATTTGCCGCCACCTATACATGGTCCCGAACCCAAAGAGTTGCCGATTCCATTTCATGGTACGGACAGGGATACTCAAACACAGCCTCCACATGTACCGACGGACAGGGATTCACAAACACAGCCTTCACGTGTACCAACGGACAGGGATACACAAACGCAGCCTACACATCTACCAACGGACAGGGATTCACAGACACAGCCTCAACCGGTACCGACGGACAGGGATTCACAGACACAGCCTCAACCGGTACCGACGGACAGGGATTCACAAACACAGCCTTCACGTGTACCAACGGAGAGGGATACACAAACGCAGCCTACACATCTACCAACGGACAGGGATACACAGACACAGCCACCACAGGTACCGACGGACAGGGATACACAGACACAAGCACCCCAGGTACCGACGGACAGGGATACACAGACACATCCTACACGTGTACCAACGGACAGAGATCCACATGTACCAACGGACAAGGATACCCAAACACAGCCTCAGCATGGACCAGTCGATAGGGATACAGACAGAACTCCACCCACTCCGGGTCCAACGACAAACGATGGCGAGCAGACGGTACCGAAGCCCGATGGACGACCAAAACCTCCGGAGCATCCGCTTCCAGACCGCGAACACCATCCACAGCAGGGTCCTGACAGCACACCGATCGACAAAGACAAGACTCATGAACCAATAGATTTACCGATTCCAATCGAGAAACCGGTGAATCCGGATATTCCTGCTACCAGCAGCAACCACAACGACGAATCTAAGACTCCGTTGCCTGGTATGCCAGTGCCTCCTGAGCACCCACCAACAAGCTTGCCACCACAGGAGATACCAATCTCGAACCAGGGTGGGCATGGCACAAATTCGGGTACAGAGCCTGGCAAATTAGAGCAGTCTCCTACTCAGAGCCCATCATCTCAAGGGCTGCCGAATACACAGCCTGCTGAGACTTCGACTCGCACTGACGGTAGCCACTTGCAAACTGATTTAGAGGAAAGGCATACCCGAAGCCACAGAGACGATGCCGATGCTGCTCAGCACGAGCAGTCTCAGCATCCGACGCAGCAGGCGCAACATCCAACGAGTGAGTTCATCGTAGAGTCGCTTCTGGAACAGTTCCGCCATCAGCCACCGCATGCGATACCGCAAGGCGGGCATCAAGCCGAGCAAGCACAGCATGGTCAAGCGGAGAACATGCCCCTGACCTCAGCAGAGCAAATTGCGACGAATCTGAACCTAATCAAACAACTGGAAGCAGATCAGAATGCTATCTCGCGTAGCGAAGACAAGCACATAGACGTAATCGAACAGTCGAGCCAGGCTAGCTTCCAAATTCAAAACTTCATAGCGCCGCTAATCGATCCCGTAATTCAGAGATCTGACTTTGACGCGCCCAGCGCGCACCTGCCGATAGCAAATGATGCCCCGCCACTATCCGGTTCCGTGCAGGAGGCAATCAGCCATATTCCGCCATCCATTAAGCAAGACTTGCCCAACACGATCGCAGATGCATTGGCTCCGATGATTGCTGAGAATTCTCCAGCGATTTCCCCCATTGCTGGCGAAATAGTTAATGGACTTGTCACAGGCAATATGCACGGCGAAGGCACCATATCAGGTGCAGCGGACGAAATCAGCTCTGCTGGATCATTTATCAATCTAGGTGAACAGGTTGCCGAAGTTATCTCTAATCCGAGTTTTGCAGAGCAAATCAGCGCTCTCAATGTAGCCGATCCTAACCAGCTTGTCGAAAAACTAGAAGATCTCGATCAAGCAATGAGAACGCAGAAGGCTAAAGATCTTGAAACAGAGAAAGACAGAAAAGAGCAAGAAGACCGCCTCAGAGAAGAAGAAGCCAAACGGTATGCAGCCGCTATGCTGGCTGCGCTGAAAGCCAGACAAGCTCAGGAAGAAGCGAATCGCATTAAAGCTCAAAAAGACCTTCTGAATTTAGAGCGACGACAAAATTATGTCGTCGCAACGGGAGACACTCTTGAGTCTATTGCACAGAAGAAACTGTTCAACAAAAAGCTTGCAGTCTTAATTTACGAAATCAACAAGTCGCGCATTCCCGTAACGGTTCGTGATGAGAAACGTTATTTACAATTGAAGCCGAAATTGATTTTGCAATTGCCAAGCCAGATGGAAGTGAAGCGATTCCAAACGCGCTGGTTTGGAACTCAACAAGAAAACTTTGAATATGATTTCGACTTCGAAGAAAAACCTTCAGCGAAAGCAGCTTCGGTTCCAAAACAGTTTAGCATTGCGGAGCAAAAGCGAAAGGCAAACGTGGAAGCGGCACTGGGCAAGCTTCCCGAACAAGAAGTCGACGACGGTCGTATCAGGTACCTCTGTCGCCTGGGCGACACACTCAGAGGCATCGCTATGCGGCACCCAGCCATCAAGGATGCAACTCTATGGAAGCTTATTGCAGAGTTGAACGGACTATCCACTGAGATAGATATGGGCGGCAACCCGGTTGCGGAACTAGAGCGCGGTGCAACCCTCATATTACCTCTGCCACAGGAGATAGCGGCGTTCAGGGAAAAGCAGAAGAAGATTTCGCTATCACTGCCGAAGCCCGATTTGGCAAACAAAAAGAAATGTCCACAATGCTCAAGGATGTGCCGCATTAACTCGCCAATTTGCGCATCATGCAACTATGAGTTCGATGGCTCGCCAAAAACAGGTCAAACATCTTCAGCGCCGATTCAGCTAGCACCACCCGTGATATCAGAACGGATAGAAGAAGATGAGCTACCAGCGGTCGATGATAGCGAAGATAGCCAATACATAACCCATTCCCGTATTTTTGCTGGCGCACGAGACTACCTCGCCCAAGCAAAAAATACACGGCAGACCTTTGACGAAGCACAGACTCCAAAATCGGGACCTAGCTCTTCCCCTCTATCTCAAGAACTAGCTGACGATACAGGGTCGGGCGACCGGCGCTTAACGAGCCGCGAAAACAGAAACCAAATCAAGGATCTATCTAATGACTGCCGACTGGTTAGTTTTAACAACACTGATGGACAAGCAGGATTTAAGCTGCGACTGGAATACAGAAGAAATGAGTACTGGCTGCCTGTCGTTCTCTACGAAGTGGGGCAAGATTCTTCCTTGAGACACGAATATAAGATGGATGGCACAAAAGACACCAAGAGTATTCAACTTCCTTTAGCCCAATGTCGCCAATTGGCGAACAATGACCTGAACAAGAACTGGCAGAAGTATCTAAAGGTCTTCTTACAGAGCGTTTCAGCCTAAATTTAAGATTAATTCTCGACTAAATAGTGCTTGGACACGAGTTGTCAACAGGCAGATTTGACGTATATCAGTGTCAGCTCTAACAGAAATTCCACAACTTTCTAAGCTTCGGAACCCACGTTTAACCTGCCTTTTCATTGACATTAGAGATACTTTAACTTACCATTGACCTGCTGGCAACTATGCTGGCACCCCGCCCTCAGGCTACCCCACTTAGCGGGAATAAATGCCTCAGGACTACATGCACGAGCCGCTGATGGCTTCGTGAGGGGTTTCAGAGTCGGTCTCACTTCGAGGCTGCAAAACTCTGAATTTACTAGTCCAAATGGAAGTCCAAAACCGCGAAATTACCGGTAAATCCGGATATTAGCGCTATCAGCACGCTCGTCACAGACTAAAGGGCAATCGTCATGGCAGATGAAATCGACAACAAAAAGCCAGATTCCTCCGAAAAACATTCAGAGCAACAGCAAGAAGCTCCGAAGGTTGAGATAAAACCGGAGGATAACAAAGCGATTAACAACGCTCGCGCCGACGAAGCCAAAAACAACCAGACGATGGAGAAGATCGACCAGGGTCGAGCTCCGTCAATTGTTGGAAAGGTCGAGAAAGGCGACCTCACCGGTAAGCCGATGCAGGGTGGCGAGAATGCATCCGGTCTGACAGACGTTGCAATTGACGGAAAGAAACCAAAAGGTGACAAGAAATCCAAAGAAGCAGGCAAAGACGGCGAAAACAAAACTGCTGAAGGTGGCGAAGATCCCACCGCAGACAAAGCTGGAAAAGACAAAAACAACAAAACTGCAGAAGACGGTAAGAACCAGGAAAATAATCCTGGAGAAGGGGACAAAAACCAGGAAAACAAATCTGGAAATCAGAGCGATAAAGATCCGGCAAAGAACAGCGGCGCTGATGGAAAGAAAGACGAAGCTGGCAAAGAAGGCAACGACAAAGACCCTGCAAACAAAGATGCAAATCAGAAAGGCAAGGATTCGAAAGACTCCAAAGAATCCGGAGAAACCGAAGGTCAGAGCACCGATGGGCAGACAAACAATGCCGATGTCGATGCAAAAAAATCAAACGACAAGGGCAAACCTAGCAGCGCTAAGTCTGCAGAAGAAGCTGCTGGAGAACAAAACGACACCGACGCCGACAAGTCCGGTCAAAACAAAGACAAAGCTCTAGCTAAAGCCGAAGGCAAGAAAAACGAAAAGAATGAATCTGACGCCAATGACACCGAGCCGAAGAGCACAGACGCACAGAAAGACGACGCAAACAAAGATAAACCAGGTCAAGCCAAGAACAAAGACAAGGACATAACGGAGGCAGAACAAAAACCAGGTGAAACTGGTAAAGAAGCCAAAGATAAGAAGTCAGAGGAAGAAAACAAGAAAGCCGCTGAGCAAAAGCAAGCAGGTGCAGACGACTCGACGATAGCTGGTGGCACTGTCATACAACATCGCCCGGGGCAAGACGCGGGAAAAGCTGACGCCAAAGTTCAAGATCAGCAGAACAAAGATCAAGAATCTCAGGCTGCAGATGCTTCAGGCAAGCCGGTCGACGGAAAGAAAACAGAGGAAACAAAAGAGCAAAAGTCTGACGAGAACGAAGCTGCAGCAGAAACTGAAGCTCAGAAAGCGGAAGCCCAAAAAGCCGAAGCAGAAAAGGCTAAGGCACAGAATGGAGAGTCGGGCAACGATGGGGCGAACGTTAGCACGACTGGGAAGTTTAACCCAGACGGAACCGTTGCTGACGCAAAACAAACCGACGCGGCAAAGAAATCTGCCGATGGCTCGTTAGATAACACAACGACAAATCTGAACCCTGATGGCACGGTTGCTGACACTAAACAAACCGAGGCAGCCAGAAAATCCGCCGATGGTACAGAAAATCAGAAAAATGCAGATGGAATGGCAGCTGACGCGAAGCTTACAGACACAGCAAAAACATCTGTTGACGGTTCAAAAGATGGACAGACTCAAAATAACCTGGACGCAACCGCTAAGCAAGAATCAGCTAAACCAGAAGACCTGAACAAGAAGCCAGAAGAGCTGGGTAAGGAAACAGCACCAGACAAACAGCTCGAAGACAAAGCAATCAAGAACGCAGCCGATCAAATAGCGAAAGCGGATGCCCCGAAAGAAACTGCGCTTAAGAATTTAGAACACAACGAAGCAACTCTTAAAGCAGCAACCGAAGTTGCAGAGCAAGCTCCAAAAACGGAGGCTGCAGCGAGGGATGAAGTAGTTGTTTCGAACGACAAGAAAGTAGAGGGTCTTGACGCTGTTAAGGCAGCTGACACCACCAAGGGTGACGCTAGTGATGTTAGAAAGGTAGCAACCGATAAGACAGTTCCCGCGGTTGATAAGACCAACAAAGTAGCGCTGGATAAAACGGCCGTTGAAGGCAGAGAAGCTCAGTCGCTCGCAGTTACCACGCAGAACGACGCAGCCAACCTGCGTCATGATGCACAAAAGCAGCGCCAGGAACTTATACCGAAGGGCGATGCACTCTACCTGAAAGTCAAAGATGCAGCCAACATCACTGACGAAAAACACGCAAAAACACTTGAGCAAACAATTGATACTAGACTCAGTGCCAATCTCACCAATCAATTCTCTGATTTAACAAAACAAGATGGTGCTGATGCTGAAAAGAAAGCTGCCGCGACAAGAGAGGCAGCCTTAAAATCTGGTGCTAAGACCGAGAATCCTGACGGCACCACAACATACACTCTCGCCGATAACAAAGGGTCCTTCACAACAAACAAGGACGGCAGTGATACCAAAACAGTAAATGAAGATGGTAGTTCTGTTAAGGAAAACAAGAACGAAAAGGTCGTTACGACTTATGATGCTTCGACCATCACAACCGACAAGAACAACAACACAACAAAGGTTGTGAACTCATGGGATGTCGGCGAAAGCGGCAAACCGTCATCCACGACATACGGCAGTGATGGAAAACCGACGGAAACTGTAAACCCAGACGGCACCACGGTATCCAAATACGGCGACACAACAATGGTCGAGAACAAAGACGGCTCAGTTGTCTTTGAAAACGGCTCCAAAGAACCAAAGGAAAGAACCGTAATCAATGCAGACTCAAGCATGGTCTACATGGATGGTAAGGGTCACAAAGAGTATTACAACGCGGACGGCACCACATTCACTCAAGATAAGAGTGGAAAAACAATAGCTGAGGGTGACGCAGCAGAACTCGGGCACCTCAAAGTTGAAAGAAATGAAGCTGGCAAATTGCTGTCCATTGAATCTCAAAATTCACGACTGCAATTCGGTACCAACGGAGAATCAACACTCACCAATAAGACAAACGGTGCAGTAACAGAGTTCGATGACCAGAACAAGGTGGTTTCGCAAACCACTGCCAATGGCGGTAAGGTCGAATACGACGGTAACGACAATCCTGTCAAAACAACCAACCCAGACAACAGTGTCGTCAATTATCAGGACGGAAAAGTTGCAGACGTCACAACTGCTAATGGCGGCCATGTGACTTATGACAACGAAGGAAAAGAAAGCCTGATTCAGAATTCCGTTGAAGATGGTGGTGGCAAAGTAGAACTGAAGAATGGTGAAATTACAAAGACCACGCTCGATAATGGTGCGGAAGCCACATTCGTCAACGGTCAACTCAATCAAGTGAAAAATTCAGTTGATGATGGCGGTGGCACTGTCACTTATGGAGCCGACAGACACGTCGAGCAGGTGGAAACTGAAGCTGGTGGCAAGGTAACCTACGACCAGAATGACAACGTGAGCAGCGTTCAGAACGCCCCGAAGGACGGCGGCGACACGGTTAACTACGACACCAATACTGGCAAGCCATCGGACGTACAATTGGACGATGGAAGTAAGGTTGGACTTGACGACCAGGGACGAGTTACCAGCGTCACACTTTCCCCAGAAGATGGCGGCTCTAGAATCAATTTCAACCCTGAAACTGGCAATCCCACCAGTGTTCAGATGCAAAATGGTGCCGAAGTTCGTTACGACGATAAGGGTAGAGTCGAAAGCGTGACAAACGCCCCTGAAGATGGTGGCGGAACTGTCAACTACAATCCAGAAACCGGCAACATTTCTAGCATCAAAACGGCAGACGGTGGCGAAGCCAGATACGACGACCAGGGAAGAATCTCCAGCATTACGAACTCTCCAAGCGAAGGCGGTAGCACTACAAACTTCGACACCGAAGGTCGCCCAACTAGTGTTGAAAACGCTGATGGAAGCAAAGTCAACTTTGACACTGACGGCAACGTATCAAGCGTACAAATGTCTCCAACTGATGGGGGTGCGACTGTCAACTTCAACAAAGACGGTTCAGTTGAAAGCACGACCCTTGCTAATGGAGACAAAATCACCTACGACGGTCAAGGTGGTTCAAAAGTCGAGTTTGCTGAAAACAGCGGCGCGAAAGCAGCCGCTGCAGCAGGTGCCGAGGCAGCCAAAGAAGGAGTCAACACTGAGAAAGGAACAACTGAAGCCACAGGTGAACTTAGACCAGAATCATTCGTTCAGTCGAATGCTGTGGCCGGTGCTACTGAAACAAGTGCGATGTATCACGAAGACACGCACTCGGGTGGCGGAAACGAAACTAACGCTAGCCACAGCGAAGGTTCAGGTGTCGCAGAGCGCGCAAGCGAAAGTACAGAAATTTTTTCGAGGTCCAGTGGCGAACCACAAGGCAGCAAGTCAGACGCCTCAGTTGAAAAATCACAGGTAGAAGATCAGACAAACCCTAAGAATTCAGCGGATGCGAAGAACGAACTAGATGGCGGAGATAACGAAAAGAGAAAAGAGCAATCTGATTTCACTCCAAAAGCTGAGAACCTCGACAAAGTCGAGAAGAGCGAAAAAGACGCAACTCAAACAGAGCAGCAGAAGCATCCAGAAAAAGCTGATACACAGAATGAGCTGCAGAGAGCTGAGGAAGCAAGTAAAACTAGGCATGGTGGCGACTCCGAATCCGCAGAGAAACCAGCAGCAGAAAAGCAAGAAAAGAGCGCCTTCGCAGAGCTGCAAAATTCAGCAGCGGACCCAACAAGAAATGAAGCTGGAAAAGCAAGCGTAGAAGGCGCTGGGAAAGCCAGCACAGATGGTTCTGGCAATGCAGTTGTAGTGCCACATGCTGAGAATAGCAATCAAGCTGATGCGAAAACTGCCAGTGGCGAGGGCAAAGAGAAGAGCATAGCCGGTCGAGAAAACGACGGAACGTCCGACACAAACAGCAGTGCCAAGGCGAATGAGCAACGTTTCGCAGCAGCAGCCGCAGACATGGCGAATGCAGCACTGGCTGCGCAAGCTCAGTCCAGTTCGACTGCTGCCAATGCGAATGCAAACAAATCTATTGCAGAAAAGAACATGATGGGCTTGGAGAAATCCACTGCAAGCAAACCTACCGGTCTAGATGGTTCTCCGCATCAGCAACTTTACGCTGGCGACGACAAGGCAGCCGAAGAGAAAATGATGAGTTCGCAAGCAGCAATGAACTTATTGAGTAACGGTGGTCCATATCCAAAGCAAGGTGCCACATCTGCTGAAGCCACCATGTCTCGCGACATTACAAACACTAAGAACCCCAACAAGCAAGGCTCTCTTGCAAGAACAACTATTCAATCGAACAATGAAGACAAAGGGACAGAAACCTGCGTTATTCGTAATATCGAAGGTCAGAACCACTTCATTCCAATATCTGAAGCTTCCAATTTGACGCCGGGAGAACAGTCTTTTACAGGGCAGTTCACAACTTCTTTCTCAGCTGATGGCAAAGCCGTTACTTCCCCTTCAGGCATGATGAAAGTCAAACCTCTATCTCAAGAAGAAATTGACTCCGTAGGCGGTGGCAAGTCACTAAGCGGATCCGGCGCCGACCCGAGCAAAGATATCTTTGGCAACGCAGTTAGCCCTGACGTTCAAAACAAAGCCTTTGCCCTTCCAAAACCAGAACAGGAAAACAAAGACCAGGCGACACCAGCAAGTACAGCTGACCAAGCGCCGAAGGCAGAAGCCTCTTCCGTTGGTGGCTCGAAGGGCACCGACGCGACGAAGTCAGAAGCCGGAGCCGGTGATTCTAAGCAACCAGAAAATAACAAAAACGCTGTTGCTGAAAGTGTAGACAAAGCAATGTCTCTCGGTGATGCAAACAGAATTGCAGGAGCGGCAACAGCATCTAACGAAAACCTGGCAAAAGATGCAGTTGAAGGAGTCGCTGATTCCAGTAAAGCCCCGGACATGGCTAAGCAGGAAAGCAACGCAAATGTGATTGATGCCTCGCCTTCGAAAGACATGGCGAAGGATGTCAGTACTGAAACCGCTCAACAAACTGATGCTGCAGCGCCTATTGTAGACACACAATACTCAGAGAATAACAAACGTGTTTCTGAAACCGTGTACTCAAAGGACATGGTTCCTCAGACCGAAACTCATTACGCAAGTGATGGGGATACCGTAATTGCGAAAACAGAATTCGATAAGGAAGGAAATCCACAATCCGAAACCGATTTCAAGGCAGACGGAAAGACACCAGACACCATAACCAATTTCCGCAAAGATGGATCGGCGGAGTCACTTGTCGATCACAGAGAAGATGGCAGCAAGCAGTCGAAGACAGAGTTTTCGAATGACGGCGTAACACCAACGTCACTCACCAATTACAATGCTCAGGGCACTCAGCCTGTTAACAAGACGAGCTACAACAGTGATGGTACGACGGCTTCTGTAACCAACTACGACAAGAATGGTGTCGCCACTGATACCACAAACTATAATACTGACAGTTCTATGAAGGTCACAACTTTCAAAGGCGACGGTCAATCTATACAAAGTTCTGCAGAAATCGCTAAGGATGGAAGCAAGACAGTACAGCAGTTTGACGACGCTGGAAAAGTGAACAGCACCACTAAAATTGACGCGATGGGCAAGGTCACTGAGCAATCAGGCAAGAACCCTGATGGTACAAACTACACCAGTTCGTTCGATGGAGCAGGCAAGCTAAGATCCGTCACAAACACTGATGATGCAGGAAAAGTTCTAAGCAAGAACAGTTTCGAAAACGACAAGCTAGTTAGCTCAATTGACTATTCAAAGAACTCAACAGAGGCAGCTTCTTACAAGAATAACGTTCCGGAAACAACTGCCGAGCAGAACGCTAACGGCGATCTAAACGTGAAATCATACGACGGTCAGGGCAATGTCACTCAAGACGTCAATGTCAATGCTGACGGTAGCAAGTCTCTCGAAACAGCAAATACCAAAGTCCAAGAAAACGCTGACGGCAGCGGCACACTGACGAATAGCAAAGACGGCCAACCTACCGACACAACACACTTCGACTCGACCGGCAAAGCAATCGATACGAGCACCACTCAGCCACCGACGGCATCCACCTACAACCCGGACGGCAGCATCAGCTCAGTAGCCAAAGATGCTAATGGAAATACAATCGACACAGCCACTCTGAATAAGGATAAGAGCATCGATGAAACAAAAATCGATCCCACTACCGGCAAACCAGAATCAACAACGCACTTCGACCCCAGCGGAAATCCAGTTTCAGGTTCAACATTTGAAGACGGCACGAAGACTACAGACATAAATACTCAACCACCTACCATCGATAACTTCAACAAAGATGGTGTGAAAACACAAACTGAAACTATCGATGAGAAAACCGGCAATAAAACCATCACGGACTTTGGTCCTGATGGAAAGACAAAGACTACCGAAAGCACACTAGATAAAGACGGCAACGTAACAAACATAAAGAACTATCAGGCAGATGGCAGCACTCTCAAAGACGAGACTGTCATCAAGGACGGGGTCAAAACCAACACCGCCTACAACACTGATGGTGGCAAAACTGTTACGGTAACCAATCCAGACGGCAGCGGCTCATTAAGCAGGCTAGATGCCAACGGCAAGCTCGCAGAGAAGACAACAGTTACAGACGGAAAAGCCAGCACCGTCACCAGATACGATACCACTACTGGCAAAGAGACGTCAGTAGAAAATTTCGACAAAGACGGAAAAGAAATTGATGCGACCTATACAAACAAAGATGGCACAAAAGAAACCGTAAAATTCGAAGCCGATGGTTCGTTCACAAAGACTTACAAGGATGCAAACGACAACATTGTTGGTAGCATGACCAAGTCCACCGAAGCTGACGACGGTTCATACGGCGAAAAGAACTACAATGCAAAAGGAGAACTCGTTAGCGAAGCCACTTTCGGTAAGAACGGAACGCCCGATAAGCTAACAGAATATGACACCAGTGGCGGCAAAACGGTCACCCAGTTCAACACTGGCAACGGCGGTCAGTCCATCACTCAGTACAACAAAGACGGCAACAAGGTCACAGAGACTACAAAAGAAGGTCAAAAAGAAACCAAAACCGACTATGACGATAAAGGTGTCATTATGGACACTACTGTCTCTGAAAACGGCGTCTTAAAGTCGCGCAACGATTACGACTCCGCCGGTAAACTCATGAAGTCAACCGAGTTTTCTGCAGACGGTAGCAAATCAAATTCAACCATCTACGATCTTGATGGAAGAACTGTTTTGGGAACAACGGAAAATACATTCAATCCTCCTGGAAGCGACAACATAAGCCACCAGGACTACAAAGATGCCAGCGGCAAGATATTCCAGCAAAATGACTTCACCGACAAGGGGGTCACAAGCAAATATTATTCTGCCGATGGCGAGACCACGGTTATTCAAAAGAACAATGACAATTCATCGTCCAGTATCACCTATGATAAGAACGGAAACGAGAGAGTCAAAGATATCGTTACAGCTGAGGGTCAGGAGACCATCACCACAAAACTGGATAATGGTTCAACCTCGGTCAAGACTTACGACAACTTGCAAAACTCTGCAGGCACAGAAACAATCACTGATGCAAACGGAAAAATCACCAAGAAGAGTACATTCGGTGCAGATGGCGTCTCAGGAACAGACACATACTACGATTCAAATGGAAAAGAAACACGAGTCTCTGTTTTCAAAGAGGATGGTTCCGGCACCGATACATACAAAACGTCAGCCGGCGGAATTTCGAAGGTTGACACATTCGATGCGGGTGGGTCAGTCAAGAGTGTTTCTTACTCGATAGACTCTTCGGGCAACAACGTCAAAGACTCCAGCGGAAATAACATTGTAGCCCGTGAAGGAACTACCAATGCAGACGGCTCAGGCTCCAGCAAGACTTATGAAATAGACAAAACTGGACAGACAGTAAAAGACTCTTCCAATCAACCAGTAGTGAGTTCTGAAACTACGGTCAATAAGGACGGCTCAAGCAATACAAAAAATTACTCGCTCGACAGCAAGGGTCAAGTTGTGTTGGATGGAGGCAATAAAGTTGTTGCTTCCGAAACGACAGTAAGCGCTGACGGCACAAGTAAGAGTCAAACATACTCTCTCGATGAGTCTGGAAAAGTAGTAAAGGATAGCCAAAACAACCCTGTACTCGCCTCTGAGAAAACTGAAAAAGATGGAGTAAGTGACAGCAAATCCTATGCCCTTGATGAAAATGGCAATCACATCAAAGATAGCGAAGGTAAGGATGTTTTGTCTTACGAAAGCCACTTTGACGGATTAGAAGGCAAAGAGACCACCTACAATTCTGATGGTTCCAAATCAGTCACCACTTACGATAACGACTTCCACTCAAACACCACTAATTTTGGAAAAGATGGAACAGTGCTGTCGAGCAAACAATCCGACATTCTTGGATTGGAAGCAGATTCAACTACAGTTTACACCGGAGCTAACGGTCTACCGATCAAAGACGGTGAAAAGCCGACTGGTGTAACCACAACGTACGAAGATGCAAATGGAAACTATGTGGTATCGAAATCCAGTATTGATGAATCGGGTAAACAAACGCTTGATTCGCTCTCTAAGTTCAACCCCGACGGTAGCAGTTCTGTAGAAGTATACCGTGAAGATGGAAAGACACTGAAAAATGCCACTTACACCAAAGCTGATGGCACTTCAACGATGAATCAGTTTGACGCATCAGGAAAGCGTGTGCAAAACAGTGAATATGATGCTAACGGAAACATCAGCAAACTGACTTCCTTTGGAGCTGATGGCAACGCGGTATCATCATCATCCTTTAACAGCGACGGTACGATCAAGTCTGATACTCGCTATAACAGCGATGGAACAAAAACCCAAACAGATTACACAGCTGGAAGAGCCTCAAAAATCACAGATACAGATAGCAAAGGAAAGGTACTCGACAGTACTACATACACCTATGGTGCCAACGGTAGTATTACAAAGACCGAAAGTGCTGGCGGGCAAGCTCTGTCGATAGACGAAGCAAAAGCCAAAGCGACTGTTGCAAACACTAACGTCACTGGAATTTATGCTCAGTCCAGAAACACTACTAATGAGAAAAATGAGGCAAACGTTGCACACAGAAATTCGGATCTTTCCAGAGATGCCGCAAGCAATCAGCAAGAAAACGTAAATGCTTCCACAGAAAATGCCAATCAACAAAAGGCTGGCGAAACCACCACAAAGGTAGACGCAACAGCTGACAAGAATGCAGCGGATGCTCAAGTACAACAAATCAAAGAGAATCACACCAAAGCTGAAAATATTGATAAGGACGTTAAGGCGACTGAAGCGCAAAGAGTTGAAGCTGAAGCACGAGATGCCGCGAATTTGAATCAAAAGTCTCAAACCGACGCTCATGTAAAAGAGCAAGAGACGGCTGCGAAGACTTCTGACCAGGTAAATACCGAAAAGTATAATCAATTCAAGGACACTCAGCCTGGAACTGCCGCGCAAGCTGCCACAAATGCTGATGCAAATAAGACGAACCTAGAGAATCAGTATAAGGACGCAAAGACTGAGATAACGAAGGCTCAAGAAAAAGGATCTGAGTTACTCAACAATAACAACAACGAAAACGCAAATAACAACAACGCAAATAACAACAATAACAACAACGGTGGCAAACCTAACTCGGGTGCATCCGACAATGCCTCGACAGCACACGAACCAGTGAACAATCAGGCGAACCAAAACGGACAAGCCGGAAGCGATGGAAAAACGCCTCCAGCTCCATCCGATGGACGCACACCGGCGGCATCCGATGCAGGAAATGCCAATCAAACTCTCAAAACGACAGAACCTTCCAAGGCTAACCCTGCTGACGGTTCGACGGGCAGCACCACAGCATCCGACAACACGCCAAAAGCACCGGCAGCTTCGACAACTCTAGCGCCAAATCCACCAACGGGTTCAAACGCTAGCCCAAGCACTACACCACCGGTCTCCCTAGAGAAGGCAGCAGCGCCTGGAGCGTCCGACTCTCCAGCTAAGGCAGAAAACCCCTCCGCTAAAGCCGACGGAGGCTCCGTAAACAATGCAGAACACAATTCAACTGCCGCCGAACAGAAACTGGCTGCTAATGATAGCTCTGTTGCTACCGACCTAAAAGGCTCAAAAACTCCTTCAACAGAAATTGCAGGAAATCCAGGTGAAAGCGGTGCAAGAGGTTCGCTACCAGCAGCTCAAGATGGTGCAAAAGTAAACAAAAACGAACTTGCTCTTGAGAAATCAAATGTTGCTAGTGAAATAGGTAGCGATAGACACTTCAGTGAGCCTAAGGGTGCTGAGAAAGGAGGAACAGATAAAGGTGGCGCTGGCGACAACCACAACGGAAGTGGAAGCGAAATCAAGGGCGACGCGAATGCGAAAGCTGACTCGAAAAACGAAGGAAAAGGAGAAGCCAAAGGAGAAGCAAAAGGCGACATCAAGGGTGATGTTAAGAGCGAAGGAAAGGGTGAGGCTCACGGCGCTGATACCAGAGGCGGTGACGCTAAATTCGACAAATCGGCCGCGATCGAAGGCAAAGTCAGCGCCCATGAATTCCACGGCATCGAGCATGATGGTGGAAAATCACACGTTGGACAAGAACACAGCTTCCACCCGGGAGGCGAAACGAGGTTCGCCAATGACTTCAAGGCTTCTGGTGAAGGTCAATTAGGCGGAAAAGGATTCCAGTCTGAAAAGATGGATTTCATGAGAACATCGCTCTCTGGAAAGGGTGAAGAAGCTTCATCTTACCTTTCAGAAAAGGCGATGGCTGCACAAGCACGTGCTGAACAAGGGCTCAGAGCAATGGAGCAAGCTACTCTTGGATTGAACCTTGCAGAAAAACTAACAGGTAACAATTCAGCTGCATTGAAAAATGAATGGGGGAATTTTGACCCCGACAAGAAAGTACATACAGAATCTCAACGCTTCGAGCCTGGCTCTGTTAAAGATTCTGGCGCCAATTACAAATCAGATCTTGCAGTTCCACAGTCTTTAGACACTCGTGGCACTCACGTAGGAAAAGCCCATGACGAGTTCAGCGGCAATAACCGTTCAAACAGAGAATCGAGTACCAATTCTGCTCAGAATTTCTGGCAGAACCAACGCGACTTGTCTAGCAAAGATTTGATGGCGCTAAGCGCCATGCCTATCACCAGCATGGCATTCGAGCATCAACAGGCTCAGAAACATCAGATGATGGGTGCAGCAGATGCTGCAAACAAACAGGTTCTGATTGAGCAGGGTTCTCGCGGTAATCAAATCGCTCTGCCACCAAAAATGTTGATGGTTGAACGCGAACGCTCCAGCACACTAACTGACAAGGCGATGACCCTGAATGTTCAAGGAACAAGGGGTAACATGACGCTCGATCCAGTGCGCTCCAGCGATAAAGGTCCTCGCTCTGCCGAACCTCTGGATGAAAAGAAACAATCAGCAACCGCTGGCGGTGGTGCCAGCAGCAAAGGTGGCTCTGGTGGGGGCGGCAGTGCCAAGAAGGGCGGACAAAACAATGAGCCAAATCAGGTCAATAACGCTCCTAATGCGGCAAACGATCCCAACGCTCAAGCGAACCCAGCTAATGCAAATGCGACTTTAGCAAAATCTTCTAACGACCCTAATGCCACCACGAGCACAAGCAACACTGCCAGCAGTGCTAGCAATGGCACTCAAGACGTGTCCAGCGCAAACTCGTCAATCAATACAGATCCGACAAGCAATCAGGTCGCTTCATCGACAACGGATCCATCATCCTCCAGTGTGAATGGTGGAAGCTCAAAATCTCAAACACTTGCAAAAAATAGTGTTAGTGATGCATCGGCTCAGGATGCAGTAGCTTTGAATTCGACTGCACAGCAGGACGCACCTGATAGTGCTGATGCTGCACCATCTACGCAGTCCGCATCGCCAAGCCTTGAGAAAGCGGCGGTAGTTGATAGTGCTGCAATGGATGCTACTTCTGTCGCGAGTGATGCAAGCACAGCGCCATCTACAAGTAGCACAATCGATTCAAGCACCGCAACTCCTGCAAGCGATGCTACAACAGCTCCGGCTACCGGCACCACTGCAAGCGATGCTACAACAACTCCGGCTACCGGCACTGCAAGCGATGCTACAACAGCTCCGGCTACCAGCACCACTTCAAGCGATACAACAACTCCGGCTACCGGCACCACTGCAAGCGATGCTACAACCGCTCCGGCTACCGGCACCACTGCAAGCGATGCTACAACCGCTCCGGCTACCGGCACCACTGCAAGCGATGCTACAACAGCTCCAGCTACCGGCACCACTGCAAGCGATGCTACAACCGCTCCGGCTACCGGCACCACTGCAAGCGATGCTACAACAGCTCCGGGCTACCGGCACCACCAAGCGATGCTACAACAGCTCCGGCTACCGGCACCACTGCAAGCGATGCTACAACAGCTCCGGCTACCGGCACCACTGCAAGCGATGCTACAACAGCTCCGGCTACCGGCACCACTGCAAGCGATGCTACAACAGCTCCGGCTACCGGCACCACTGCAAGCGATGCTACAACAGCTCCGGCTACCGGCACCACTGCAAGCGATGCTACCAAACCAAGCGACCACACCAAACCAACAACAAGCGGTGGACACTCAAGCGCATCTGGTTCACCGAGCGACACGGGATCAATCTCGGTCGACATTGGTTCTTCCGGGGCTAGTGCAACTCTCCACACGCCAGTTGTGGACATAACAATTGGCATCGGGGGATCTTCCAGTGGTGGAAGTTATGACAGCGGAACCGTAAGTGGTAGCACCAGCACCTCGAACTATCCAACGGACACCTACACGCCTCCGAGTTCGAGTGGATCCTCTGGCAGCTACGATTCAAGCTCAAACAATACATATAATGGTACAGATCTCTCCGGTTCAGGATATTCCTCAAGCTACCCTGACACTCCGATTTATACAAACACGGGCAGCACTGGCACGTCGTCGCCAACTGATGGCACATTCGACAGCGCTACATACAGTCCAAACTCTGACGGCGTTTATCAACTAAGCGCAAGTCAGAACGTAAATAGCTTGATGGCGAATGACATACAGAGCGACCCTGCAGTAGCAAATACTCAAAGTATTGCAGCAGATGGCTCTATGCAAACCCAAGATTACACTCTTGCCAACACATCTGATTCACGAGGAGCAGATGCGGCAAATTTTGTATCTCAACAAAATCAGGATGCGCGGGCGGCAAACATGACCGACGCCCAGCTTGACGCTATCGCCCAAAGACAGGCCGATTACCAGGCTGACAAAGCTGATGCGCAAGCAACAGCATCAACCGCCGATAACTCAAGCACTGACTCAATCAATGCAGTAACATCTGATCCAAACTATGCTGCAACTTCAAACTCCAGAGGTACGGACGCTGCAGATTTTGTATCACAACAAAATCAGCAGGGAAGACAAAACCAGATGACCGACTCTCAGCTGGATGCTATAGCACAGCGCCAAGCTGACTATCAAAATGGACAGAACGTTGACACTCAATCTGGTGACAGCACATCTAGCCCTGTCGGAACACCAATGGGCAACGGTGGAACTGGAACAAGCATAAATGACCCAGGCATGGGCTTTGACGATCAACCTATTCAGGGCACCAGAGGCAGCGGCGAACCAAGCACAACAATCAGTAGTGGCTCTGAACCACCAAGTTCTCCAGGAATAACTAATGACGCCATTCAGCATGATGTTGATGCGGGCTTTGTCACCACCCTTCCAGATGGCACAATTGCTAACAACGGTCCAATCAATACCGACCACAGTCAACCTCCTACGGGAAGTGGAAGCGACAACACAGGAAGCAACAATTCAGATTCCGGATGGGATGCCACTACGATAGGAGCGGGAGTGGGTGGCGGACTAGGACTTGTTACAGGGGTTGGTGTCACCACTGGTGCAACCATTGGTGCAGCAGTCGGACCGACAGTAGCTGATACATGGAATTCCGTGACTTCTAATCTACCAGACCTCTCTAACACCGGCACAGCAGCCAATCCAGACGGTTCGAGCACCACGTTGAATAATGACGGCTCAACAACAACAAGTAACCCAGATGGAACTGTAGTAACACAAACACCGGATGGAACTACAATCTCCCAAGACGGTGCAACAACAAGCACCTTCGAACCGAATGGAACGGTTACGACAACTAATTCGTCAAGCGACTCTTCATCCTCGGGTAGTATTCCTGATGGTGGAAGTAGTACGACTGTGTATCCGGACGGCACAGAAAAGACTTACTTCTCAGATGGAAGCGAACTTACAGTCAAACCAGATGGTACACAAACTTATGTCGATAAGGAGGGCACCACAACGGTGGCTGACTCCGACGGTAACGTGTTATCGCAGACAGATCGAAATGGTTATGACATCGTTGATGGTAAATCGACAGATCCATCAGCTTCTTACGATGCAAACCCAAGCGCAAGCAATGACAACACTAACACTGGAAATCAAACAGGCGGACTTGATTTCAATCCTAACGACAACGTTTCCACTTACAATCCGAATGATGGAATTTTGACACCAGCCGAACAACTGGCAATGGATATCGCTATGTTGGAAGCCCTCAACGGACTATGGTCCGGTACCGGTGCGATTGGATGGAACGTTGAAGATAAGAAGGAGCGAGTCGACGTAATCGAGCAATCCAAGGAAAAGAAAGAAGGCGATACCGCTATTAACGCGGAACAAGCACAGAAAGCGCTTTCTGAACTTTTGCCGGAAATGCTGCAACCACTTGCAGAGCAACTTGGACTCCAGCTCAAAGACGGCGAACTCCCGTTCTCCGAAGAAACCTTGTTGAGCATGATTCAAAAGCAGCTCGCAGGAGAGCACGCAGAGGGTTCAGCTGAAACAGCTGAGAAGAACGTACTGGCAGAGCTTCTGCAAAACGGTATTGCTCAAACAATCTCTTCCATTGAACAAGTATTCACAGCTCCCAACGGCGACGTCTTCGAACTTATCGTCGTGCGTGACGCTTTTGGAAACATCATCTCCCGTCATTTCGTGGATGCCGGAGGCAACATTATTTCCGAGGGACTTGTTGATCAAGCGTTGCACTTCGTCAGGTCTCTGCAGGGCACAGAAGACGCTGTTCATTGGGATGCTAACTCATTGAGCGAAATCTTCAGTAGCGGAAGTATGGCTGAAACAACTGCGTTCCTTGATGGCAATTTCGACATCATGAATGTGATACAGCAAGCAAACGAATCGTTTATTCCGTTCAACGACAACAATGCTCCAGACCCGTCCTCTCTGGTTTCTATGGTCTTCGGCCAAGATCCCAACAACCCGATGAACGATCCGAACCAACCAGGCAATTGGATCAATGGTGCAACGGAAGGTGGCGAAACGATATTCGACCAGTTCATCCACACTTTGATGGCTGAGGACCGTTCTCAGGACAGCGGTCTGGAAAGCGAACTTCAAGCCAGCCTTGACCCGCTGAACACCGCATGGGTTGACCCTGTGTTTGATCAAAACATCATGGCTAACCTTGAAGGTGCAGAGCATCACGGTCCACTAGACTTCTTGCATCAGCAGAAGGACAAGGAATTTGCTGAACATCAAAGAAGAGAAGAAGAGGAACGCGAGCGAGCGCTACGTGCAAAAGCTGAACTCGAAGCCAAAGAATATGCTGCCGCAATGATGGCAGCAATAAGACAGGCTGCACAGAAAGAACTTGCAGACAAACAAATGATGCAAGAGCAACTGCTGCAACGCGAAATGCGAAGAAAATACGTCGTTCTACCAGGAGACACGCTCGAGTCCATCGCACAAAAAATGTTCTACAATCGCGGACTGGCTACGTTGATCTACGAAATCAACAGATCATTGATTCCATCGGTAATGAAAGATGGCAAACGAAAACTGCAGCTGAAGCCAAGAACCATAATATTCTTGCCAACACAGTCAGAAATCAAACGATTCAACAACAGAATGTTTGGTAAGAAGCCAGCCTTCGAATATGACGAAAGCACAACTAATACCAACAATTCCGGCGAGACCAAGAAGCCAAAATTCAGCTTGCTCAATATTCTCAATGTAGGAGCTAGAGAGACGGGTCTCAACGGCAGAGATAACAACAAGGACAATGTTGTTGATCTGTCCGAACGTCGCCGGGCAAACATCCAAAATGTGCTTGGAAAACTACATGAAGCCTCGCAGATTGACGAGTACCATGACGACCGCATTGTATACACCTGCAGGTTGGGAGACACTTTACGCTCCATCGCTTTGAGGCACCCGGCGTTGAAAGACGTTACCCTCTGGAAACTCATTGCTGAACTGAATGGTCTCTCGACAGAAATGGATGACTTTGGACATCCCGTGGTAGTGCTCTCTCGCAACACAAAGCTGCGACTGCCGCTGACTCAAGAAATAGAAGACTACAAAAATCGTGGTAAGAAGCGGAAGCCGACACTTCCTCAAATCGTGCCATCAGGACCAGTGTCATCTGTTCCGAGCGAAGGCGTGCAATCAGGACCAGCATCGGGTTCTGTTCCGTCGACGCCGATCACCGATGATGCTAACGCAGAGTCGTCTTCCGCGGAGGAAATGGTTCGTCCAGACATCGAAGAATATGAACCAGAAGTGGACAACTTGCTTCGTGTGATGCGCGTTCAAATCCAGAACGAAGAGAAAGACGAACATCAATACACAGTTCTAGCCGAAAGATGCAGAATCAGCAGAAAAGGAGAAGCCAAGGGCGGCTCTGTTCCATTTACGATCAGCCTTGAAATCAAAAAGAACAACACCTGGGTTGCAGTTGTGACATACGAAATCAACGCTGACCAATCATGGAGATATGAAGCCACCACCAGTGGTTCTAGAAAAGGAAAGCAGATAAATCTGCCAGTACGACTCGCGAAGCAAATGGCTGAGAATGACATTACGAAGAATTGGCGTCAATACGCTGAATCAAACAATGTAGCAATCAGCTAAGAAAAGAAAGAACAAACATAGATCATGAAAAGGAGCAGCAATGAGCTGCTCCTTTTTCATTCAAAGATGGAGAGTAAGAACACAAGCTGTTCTGTGTTTCACCACTACAAAAATTGCTCGATGGAGATCCATGTGGTAATACACTGTAGATTCCCACAGCCGCATTCCATGCGCGGAATACGAAGCCAGAGCTATCTATTCACGAAGAAATCACACTAAAAAATTTAGCCTCGCAACATCGGGCCATCAACTTCACAGAGAACAAAAGAAATGGATAACTCACACCTAACAAGATCAGAACTGCTATCACATGACTCAGGCAAAGAAGCAGCCCATCAAAACCTTCTCTCAGAGGCTGTTGATTTCATGAAAAACCATCCTGTTGAAACTGTGGTGGCAGGAGCAGCCATTGTAGGGGGACTGTATAACGCGAGCAAGCTAGCGGGTGTCGGTATGCGCCAGGGCGAAAAAGATATTGCTGCTAACTTGAAAGCCGAATTTGGTGATTTTTTGAAAAACACCCCCAGGACAAATCGTGATTTTGCAAATGCATACTTTAAACCAGGAGCCAACGGAGAGCCTGCCGAAATCGTTTACGGCGGGCATGCTGAGGCTGGCCAGATGTCAGACATACTTGCTCAAGAATCTACAGTACCGAGACATGTAATTAGTGGCGACTTCAATTTTGGTCCTGGGGGATTGGACCATGAATCTGCTCGGATTCGTGATTATCATCTTGGAAAAGGTAATGACTTCGACTTTCCCCCACCAGAAGACCCCGGCAATATGCTTTTTGGAGGACATGAGTCGCACATTGACACGGCGGAATTGTTTCAACACAGTGAATGGCTGAAAAGAAGGACACCTGGAGGAGCAAGAATGAGCAAGCTTAGAGTCATTGATCCGATAGCATCAAGAACCGCGCCTATCGAACAAACAGTTGTAGATGGAGACCTTGGAGCGCATCTGCATCCTGACCTTTCAGCAAGATCAATTGCCCTTTCGGATCACCTTGCCTTAACAGGAAATTTCGACTTGAAGGCTGTGTCAAGAAACGCAGAACAAACAGCCGCGAGTGCTGCGGAGGCAAATGTAGTGGATCTTGCGCAGGGAGATCTGGGCGCTCATTTGCATCCTGCCTTACAGGCTGCTCGAGAAGCTGCTAAACTTACCCCTCCGATAAGATATATTCTTTACTCAGAACCTGAATCTGCTACAAGGAACGCAGCATTGTCAGAACTTTTACCTCATACGTCTGATATGCCTGCACTTACTCGTCCCTGCAGACTTCAGGATATGCCTCTACGTATGGGACGGTTTACAGAAGTGACTTCAGCAGGTATGGAGACTCATTTAAATAGTCTAACGAACACAGCTGAAGGGCAAGCAGCATTGAGAGAGTTGGCTCATTCCGTTAATTTTAGAAATCTAGTAGCTCAAGAAAAAGGGCGATGGCAAGAATTCCAGCCTGACAAACCATTTCAGTTTTGGTCAGAAGCGCCTTCAAAATGGGAACAGTTCGTCAAGAAAGAACTAGGAGAAGGTTTTGTAGAGAAAGTGCAAGCAAGGACTTGGACCGACACCGACAGAGCAATTCACAAAATGCTCTCCCCTGAAGGAACAAAATAGTAATTAGTGTGATAACTAGCCACCACCCTCGCCACCACCTTCCTCAGCCTCATTCTGGAAGTTTTCCAGAGCTGTTCGTACCTTGTGCAATAGTACAAGCTGCGCATCGGTGGATAGCTGCTGATCTTTGATCAAATGTACTGCAAGACAGTACGACAAATCTATGTCTGGCTGTCCAATCATTCGTTCTGTCAACAAACGGCAGAACCAGGCAGCAGAGTCGGAAGCAGCAGTGTCTTTACGGTTGATTGACGAGTTGAAGTCAAACTTGATTTTCGGATCGCGCACGATTTCCGAAACTTCAAATCGGTACAAGCACTTCGCTGTGCAAGGTCCGCATGTAGGATGAGGTCCCTGGTCGCGCTTATGCAGTTCGACGAAATCATCTCTCCATTCGCGCAATACACTTATATCAAGCCTGCGGTTTACTTCGCTTGGCTGGAAGGCTGGACGCAACAAGTTCAGCCACCGTAAATGCTGCTCTTTTACCTGGTCATAATACCAATAATTTTCTTCGCCCTTTCTCTCATAATATCTCTCAGTTGCCTGAGTCAGAGCGCACCATGTGATCCCCGTAAGGTTACCTGAACGAGCTCGTCCGCCGATTACACGCTGAATTTCGTGAATAATTTGCGCCCTGAAGTGAACAAGTTGTGTCAAGTCCTTCAGTGTAGAAAGCAAATATCGGTTATAGACTTGCCTGAACAATGTGTCGTCAGCAACCATCACTGCAGTATCGAGGATGGCAGAATCACAGCGATGCAAGCAGAATTTGCATCCCATATGCCTGTCGAATGTCTGAACAATGTTCAAACCGGCCATCGCGTCACGCACGATTTGGTCGCCTTCCTCTGGCGTTTCTGGAGGTGGTACAGCTGCAGTTTTGTCGAACATAATAGCAAGGTGGAATGGGGTTTCCATTTTCTCAGCGTAAACTACTGCACGCCCTTGACCAAGTGCTGTAACGTGGCGTTTCTGAACATCATCAAGGTTCATTGCACCACCCATAGAGTCACGGTCATCGACCGCCACAATACGGTGCATGATCTTCAAGTTCGTATTTTTCAAAGCTTCAGGAGCGAGTTTGTTTGGAATTTGGTCCGCGATGATGAATCCCTGACCGTAAGAACGAATTTCAGCAAGCATGTTCGTAAAGAATTCAACCGCTTTACCTGCCGGGTTTGCGCTTTCAGAACTTTGCCCCGTCGGAACGTTTTTCAAGAGTCGGTGAGCCTCTTCTACCAACATAACGTGTTGTAGCTCATCGTGCGGTCCTCGAGCTTCTCTAAACTCGTAGAGAAACACAAGAAGCATTCCCATTAAGAAGGATTTTTCAGAGTCTTCTGACACCATCTTTAGTTCTACAACAGTTGGACGCTGGAAGAGAATCTCTGGAGGAATAGACCTGCGCGTATTGAGCATCTGTCCTTTACCACCGATGAGCAAAGAACCAATACGGGCTTTCAGAGCAGCCTGTACGTCAGGACCGATTCTTTCTGAATATCCGAAAGATTCAACAACGGGGTCAATAATTTCGAAAAGGTCTTTCATAGTGGGATAGATTTCAGGCGGACAATCAGGGTCGCCCACGCTCATCCCTGGTGGAAGTCGCCTGTTTTTGTTCTGAACGAGGTCCCACCCACGTACACCATAAATCTGGTTCAACGCTTTTTCCAGAACCTGAGGCATTGGAGAATACATTTCAAAACTTGCGTTGAATACTGACTTCAACGCATCGAGATGGGTTTGTACCTTTACCCCTTTCATGATTTCAAATGGATTCAATCGGAAGGGCGAAACAGTCTCATCCCCAAGTGAGAATGCTTGCCCAATTCCCTTGAAGTTGTCCGAAGTGAGAAGCATGTACCTGTACTCAGACTTAGCAGGCTCAATTACCATGAAAGGTATCTTGTAGCGCCATAACTGATTCAACAAATAGAATGATGTATTAGTCTTACCACCCCCGGTTACTCCACAGATGATGGTGTGTTTTTGAAGGGCGTCGACATCCACGTGATACAAGTTACCGGTATCTATATTCTTGTCGAGAATATTTCCTACAGCAATTGTCCTTTCTGGATTTTTCACATCTGGTGCTGCAAGGCTGAACTCTGCTGATCGTCGCACCTTAAACCCAGCCATCTCTCGCTTAGGCAGATGAACAAACGATGAGAGCATACGTGAGTTCAGGGGTGAGAGAAAGCGGAAGTTAAAGAGCTTATGACCGTTGCTATCTGCTCTCGGATTACGCAACAATCCAAAATCGAGAAGATGCTTTTTCAGCCCCTTGAACACGTGAGTGCGCAATGGAGTCGGGCGAGAACCTTCATCTGTGTAAGTAGCCTTGATCAATGACATTAAGCGAACAAATACGTCAGCTTTAGGAGCAAAGAAATAAACACCCACTTGCCAGTGCCCAATGGCTTGCCCCAACTGCACGTGCTTCAAGTAAGCATCCTGCAACTCCAGGTAGTATTTGATACGCCGTTTCTTTTCGGCATCTTCATTTTCTTGAGCACGCTGCACCTGGTCAAGAATAATAAACTCTTCTTCTGACACCATCTTTGATGGCACCGGAGCACAAAGTATCAACATACCAAAGTCGAGACCTTGCAAACCGCTAGCAATACGCTCAATCTGCTCAGACTCTAGAGTGTCACCACCGGTGCTTTTTAAGGAGGGAACACCAGTAACTATGCCAACGTTAGCAGCCATCGGCGCTATCAGCTGCTTCAAATCATCACTTGAGTAAATATCCTTGTGAATATCTACGCCGTTGTATACGCTATGAAGAATTGATTTTTGAATGTTATAGCAAATCTCAGCGAGGTCGCTTTCTTCCAAGCCATCAGGAGCTGTTTGCAGTGACATACCCATGTAGTATTTAACGCCGGTTCTGTTCCCCAGAACTAAATATGCAACGTATGCCTTCTGGCTGTTCAAGCCAGTTAGAGCATCTTCCATCAAGTACATGCGCTTTGGCAGTTGATTGGGATCGTTTTGTTGCTGGGGCTGCTGGTTTCTCTGTTGCTTTTCTTGTTCAATGTCCCAAGAACGCAAAATGCCATCAACTCTCACAAATGCCAAACCTGGAATTGGCCAGCTTTCAATGTCCTCCGGTCGCAACGGATCTTGCTCTAATTGATCAAGATCATAACGACGGAGGTCGCCTATCTTTTCCTCCCAGATGTTCCTGGGACCTGGTCCACCACTTTGCATGTTATACGAGACCCCTGAATATAGCGCTATGGGCGCGTGCTTGCTTAAGATAATACCCGTTTTTCATTTTTTTATCCTCAAATTAAGTCCGCTATTACGCGGCAAGATATAGGCACACCTCTTGGCGTGCAGCCGTTTCCGCAGTCCGAACAGGCAGCGAAATGTAAGTCAATGCTTGAGCCAGCAGTTGTTCAACGAACAACTATGCTTAATCAGCCCCTGATCAGTTTAACGGACAAAAAATCACTACGAAAGAATCAATCTCCTGAATCTTCATCATAAATTGACTCCAGCAAATCCCAATTGATGTCTCCTCTTGGGATGTCTTTGAATTCTGGTGCAGTCATTCTGAAGATTCCAGCTTCTGTGCCCATGATATGGAAGAAAAATGTCTTTTCGTCTTGACCGACAAATCTATTTGTATTCATCTTTTCCTCGTCCGAAGCCATGCGCATGTTCGGTGCGGAATTAAATGGATTCATGATATCGGCCGGTCGTATCTTAGTGATACTGCGACCGTCTACCTTGAATATTCCAGGTCCGAGGACATCAGCATCCTTCTTGGATATTGCGAATACAGCAATGCTTCCAAAATCAACTTGAATCTTAGTTCTAAAATCCTCAGGCAAGTCATGCAATGTTTTGAGAGAGGCATGCAAGCCGACTTTCAATTTTCTCGAGTCGGCGCAAAACGAATCGAAAGATTCAGCATCCATAAAATTGTTTAGCTCATCAACGTACAGAGCGCAGGGTGACTCCTCGTCTCGCCCTCGCTCGAACCGCGCCAATGCAGCTTGTTTCAAACCTGTGATAATAAGACTTCCTAAAAGACTTCCTCCTTTTTCCAGTTGTCCTTCTGGAACACGCAGAAGCAACACCTGCTTCTCCTTCAATACCTGCTCCAGGTCAACACTGTTATCTGAAGCATTCAATAATCGGCTGATGCGACGGTCTGACAAGAGCGGTTGCACACGGTTAAGTATTGGCTCTATCCAATTTAGCCATTGATCAGTACGTGCTAATTTCTTGTAATTCGACCATGCATCGATCAGAGTTTTCCATTCAGCAGCGTGATGCAGTTCGACACTTTCAAGTAAGACATCTCTAAAATCGTTATCTGAAAGCAGCTTCGGCAAGGCATCAAGGTTCTCTCCGTTTAGAATCAGCAAGAGCACCGAATTGCGAAGAATATTCGCGGTCTGCTGAGACCACTGATTTTGTTGATTTTGAGTCTCTGTATAAACGGCTTTGAAGCCGAGCACAATACTGTTGGCTAGAGAAAGCAAATTCTCAGAATCAGCGCAAAGAAATGGGTTAAACCCCAAAACACATTCTGTTCGGCAGGGCTCGATTACATGAACTCTGCTTAGAAGTTCTTTGGCGTCAGCACTTGCTGCCATGGTCCTCAAAACGAGATCACAAAGAGAGCCTTCGGAATCAACGATGACTACAGCTCTGTCGTCACTCCTGATGTCTTGCATCGCCATATTTGCAAGCAATCTGGTCTTGCCTTTCGCACTATTTCCAATGGCAAGAAAATGCGGGTTGCGGCTTCGTCTCTCGTTGGTCAGATACAACTTGCGTGGAAGCAATATCTCACCCAGATGCCAATCCATTCGAGTGCCCATGAAAAGCGAACCGGACGCCTTTCCCCTGCCTAATTCCTTCATTATCTTTCGCTGTTGGGGGCGAAGCGAAACCGGGACATAGCGCTCTCTTTCCCATGTATTAAGGAGACCATGCAGCCCGAAAAATCTGGCAGATAGATGAACAAGAGCAATACCTAGCAGGACACAAAGACAAAGCAGCTTGCCAAAACGCGAAGGCAATGGTTCATTATCATTCCAAACATACTTACTAAAGAGATCCTCTTTGACAGGCTCCGTGGGAGCTGCCGAATTCATAGGATTTTGCTTGTTTCGCCAGGCGCCCCACTTCATAGTTGAGAGTTTCGGAGTCTCGACGAAGCGAGCATTCCAATTTCCTGCTGCACTCTTTCCGTTGCGCTGAACGTGCCAAGTTCCAGAAATGAACTTCTGACTGACATCAGTGAAGTTTCCTTCAAATACAATCGGCGGACTCTTAGCCTTATTAACCTCAGGTAGATAGCGCTTCACCAGAGTGATACCGTTGGACGAAACGGCTCCACTTATTTCGAAGCTGCGGTAGCGTTGTCCGATAGCTGTCGGGACGGGAAGCAAATCCTTCCCTGTTCCTTTAATCATTTCACCAAACTTGTGCAGGTCCATCTGCCCACTGTTTGCCTGTCCGAAACCATCCTGAAACGAGGTCAGATAGCGACCTTCCATAAAGCCAACGGCAGTTAGATGTTCGCTCTTAGATTCAAACAAAACCGCAAATACTGCAAGAACAGAGCAAAGAATGAGAGCACTTAAGGATAGCAGCAACGGCTTTGCGAGCCCTTTCAGCAAACTAAGCACATTCGAGTCACTGCTACTTTTCTCTTCACTCAGCTGCTCGTGTCGACGTCTAATCGATCGCTTGCGTTTAGGCTGAGTCGGCGCTACATTTGAGTTTTCGAACAGTTCCGGCAAAGCAGAGCCCGCGCCATTGGAATTTGCATCAACAAGGCGTTGAATCAATCGATTGCGTTGCTCATCGCTAAGTTCGACGCTGGGTCCCACTGAGACTGATTGCTCAGCACGTGCACCATCCGCCAGCTCAGGTGATTCAAAATAGGTTGAAAAAGCGTTTTGCTTTTGGAATGAACCTTCTTCAACCCTCAGAAAAGACTGGTTCAGATTGGCGTCAGCAAAAAAGTCTCGCCCAATGGCTGGCTCGCTGCGATTGCTCTCAACCTGTGACAATAATTGGCGCAGGTCATTTCCACTATCAGAAACAGCGATTTCTTCAGATTGAATCAGAGAAGGCGCGGCAGGCGAATTCTCGTAAATCGAATCAATAGTCGCAGCATTCGCGCAAGGCACAATTTCCTTATCGACAACGCTCCCTCTAACTTTTGAAAGATTCTCAGACACTTCTGCCTTTGCGTTAAAAACATTACTTACAAGGACACCAGCAGCGAATCCCGCAGCACCACCAAGAAGAACAGAAGGAACATCGATTTGAGCTGAATCGCTTTCGATGGCTTCGGGAGATGGCGTGGGATTCCACGGAAACTCAGCACAAGGTAAGGACTCTTCTGGTGAAAAATTATGATTCGAGTCATTTGTAATAACAGAAGATTGCTTTGCAAGAGCATCAACGTAATCTTGTGCAGGCAGAGCTGAACACTCCTGATGCAATTGACTGGGTAAATTTGAGCTGCCATTTACTCCAGCAGCCTGAAGCTGCAAAATCATCGTTTCGGCTTTCAGCGATGGGTCCTTCAATGCCACAGCATGTGGTTGCAGAGAAGCACTTAAATGAGCCACGCCAGTACTCGAGTGTTTAGTTACAAAAGTTCTGCAATTCTGACAATTGCTCGCGGCGCTGCGAAGCAGCCCTCCGCAAGAAGGGCAAACGAAATAGTTCATGAATTAAACCTTTGAGCGAAGGCGAAATAAAAGGGCTAACGACTAAGCAACGAACTAAAATCCGATGGAAATGGTATCAATTGCGATACCAGCTCGTAAGACTGCTTGCCTGTTCTCCTCCATAACTTCCCAGCCAGTATTACCCCGGCGATGACTCAAGTTCGCTCACTCTGCTGGCTTTGAAGTTTTTACTACTAAATTACGAATAATATAAGCCGGCCCTTCGACCTTGTCAAGAAAAACTTACGTTCTAATCTTCGTCGTCTTCCTCTTCCTCATCTTCGTCTTCTTCATAATCGTCGTCTTCATGTTTCAAACGATTTTCATACATTTCATCCAGGAGGTCCTGGTTGATGTCCTTCTCTGGAACATCCTTAAATTCGGGCGCTAGCATGTTAAACACGCCTGCAACTGTACCAACTCGGTAACAGAAGTAGGTACGCTCCTCTTGCCCCACAACGCGGTCGATGTTCAATTTTTCTTCGTCCGAAATAAGTTCAAATTGAGGAGATGAGTTGACTTTGTTGAAAACGTTTTGAATGGTCTGATGTTTTACTTTTCTACCATCCACACGGAACATTTGAGGTCCGAGCATATCTCCATCTTTCTTAGCAAGTGCAAAGATAGCCATCATGCCAACGTTGATAACGAGCTGGTTTCGATAATCTTCAGGCAATGTTTGCAATGTCTTGCTTGCGCCAACAAAACCCAGTTGGAACTTTCGAGTCTCAGAAGTTATGGCATCAAATGTTTCTTTCTCAATGAAGGTATCAAACTCATCCAAATATAACGCACAAGCGCGATTCTTCTCTTTACCTTTAACAGACAAAGACAGAGCGGCCTGCTTAATACCAGTGACCATCAAACTGCCCAGCAGATTACCGTTCTGATCGAGTTGTCCTTGCGGAATTTTCACAAACAAGACTTTCTTCTCTTTGATGATGTCAGAGAGAATTAGGTCGCTTTTCGCTCGAGTCAAAATAGGACGAATACGCGGGTCGCCCAACATAGGTTGAACTCGGTTGAGAATTGGTTCAATCCAGTTGATCCATTGGTCTGTTCTTGCCAGTCTCTTATAGTTTGACCAGGCATCGATAAGCGTGGTGTACTCGCTCTTTTCGTGTTTAATCTTCTCAACTTTTTCCAGCAAAATATCGCGGAAATCATTATCGGAGAGAAGAACTGGTAAGTCTGTGAGAGTCTTTCCATTAGCCATAAGCAGAACAGCAGAGTTACGCAGAATGTTTGCCGTTTGCTGGTTCCATTGGCTCTGTGAACCGGGAGGCTCCGTATAGATTGCTTTAAATCCAAACACAATAGATGATGCAGCGTTCTGCAAATCGCCATCTTCAGGAAACTCCAGTGGATTATAGCCAATGGTTTCGCCATCATATGTAGGGTCAATGACAATAACGCGTTTTGCCATTTGCTTGCCCTTAGGATGCGCTGCAATCCAGTTCATCATAAGGTCGATAAGCGCTCCATCAGAGTCGACAACAACGACAGCACGTTCTGCGCCTTCAATATCATTTGCAATCATGCTGGCCATCAGACGACTTTTGCCTTTTGCACCAGCACCAAGAATTAGAGTATGAGGATTTGACTCTCTCAACTCAGGCGTCATATTCAGCTTTCGAGGACGCCACCACTGATGGATGCCCCAGTCGCTGCGAGTTCCGAGAGGTACACCACCTGGACGCAGAGGTTTGCCCATTTCTGCGACCATTTTGAAATGCTGAGCTTTGAACTGCGATGGAATGTATTCCTTTTTAGCCCAGATGTTCAGCAGTCCAGAGGGTCCAAAGAATTTCAGCGAAACTAAGGCAAGCCCTATACCAATTCCGATGATACCCAGAGCAACTTGCAAGAAGAATCCATGCGCTGCTTGCGGGTTTTTAGGACTCGACACTTGCGGACCTTGCTGAGGCCCGGAATGAGCTGCAATCGTGCCCGTCCCAGTGCCTCTTCTGGTCAGACCACCTTCCCACTTGCCTTGAAACTGTTTGATTTGTGCACGCCAGCTGTACCCTTCTCGTTTAGTCAGCTGCCAAATACCCGAGATGTGAACAAAATACTTCTGCCCTTGTGGCAGTTGATCAATCATGTAATCGATTTTTCCAGCGTAGAGAATAGGCTTTCCTACTATCTGTCCATTCTGCACATATTGTTTGTTGAATTGAACTTTGTCACCATCTACGGTGCCTCTAATTTGAAACTGTCCTTTATCAGCACCATACCCATCAATGCTGTTTCCATTCTGATTGAGTGTCATAACCCCGGTTCCTACAGAACCACTGGGATTCATGAAAGCAATTTCCCAATCACCATTAAGTCCGCTAGATGGAGCTGGTGCTGCCATACCTGGAAGACTGCCGTCTTTATTACCACCGGCAAGTCCACCAATAATACTTGTCACATTCGCGATCAAAACCATTACAGGAAAAGCAAAAACAATCATCAAACCAGCTACTTTAGCGGTTTTCATCGGAATGCTAAAATTGCCGACAGTAAAATTCTCGGTTTCAGCTGATTTCGAACCTGATTTCTTTTTGCTGCTTGGAGCAGGCTTAGACTTTGTTTTGTCTTTGGAAGTTTTGTCCTTGTCTATCTTGGTCAAAGAAGAACGTCCGCTCTTCTTAAATTTGTCGAGCGACTTCGGAGCGAAATCCTCTTCATCTTCTGCTTCCTCAACTGGCTTAGGTCGCAAGCTCTTTTTGCCAACACTCTTTTTCTTGGCTTTCAATGGTTCTGGCTCTGGCTCAGCTTCACGAAGCTCTACATCTGTCTTGGTTGAAGTCGACAAATTTGCTGCAGCGTTAATTGCATTCTGTATGATGCTCGCCTGAGCCCCAGACATAAAACTAGGTGACAAACTATCCGTTTGTGGAGAGCTTGCTTGCGCCTCATTGGTCCCGGTTGTTCCGCCAGCTGCAGGTGAATCTGAGGTTGCAGAGAAAAAGTCCATCATGCCAGGACGTGAAGAAGCATGCGCCGATGTCGGTTTCACATTCTGCGATGACGACGGAGTCGAAAAGTTTGCCATCAAGCCTGGTGTCGACACAGCGGTGTCGGTCTGTGCTGAGGCAGATTCTGATGTAGGAGCGAACGTACCTGGCGGCGGAGCACTCAAAAATGACTGAGCAGTAGAAGGTGTCGCTACAGGAGGGGAGTGAATCGGTTCGCTGATAGGACCAGCAGTTTGGGAAGGAGCTGAATGGGTAGGTTCCGACTGAACGGGAGCTGCATTGTTTGTATGTGATACAGGAGCGGCCTCACGTTGCTCCGGTTCGGGCGCACGTGTATGAGGATCAGGCGCTGATCTTCCTGGCGGGGCGGCATCAAACGAATCAGCCTGACCGGTGGACGGAACACCAGCACCATTACCAGAGGCAGCAGCGGCTGCTGGACCAGAAAAGAAATCATCAGGATCGTCTGCGGTTGGTGGAGCAGCGTATTCTGGGCTCGCCGGAGGAGCATAAGCTGCGACAGATGATGCCTCGGCTACGGCGGGAGTTGATACTGGCGGCGCTGCAGCGGCTGCCATCTCAGCGGACTGGGCCGATTGAGCATTGAAACTAGCCAGGGCGTGAGCTGCACCAGCAGCCATGGGAGTGCCTACTGCAGCTCCTAACATCGGCAAACGCGTGCCAGTGCTCGTAAGCTCCCACTGTGGCGCTTCGTTCGGAATGGGCTCTGGTTCTGGTTCAGACTCAAGTTGAGTTGACTCTTCATCCGGCTGAAAAGCAGGTCCGTCCTCACTAGCAGGAAACACGACCTTGCCCAAATCAGATTCGCTATAAAGGAAGGCACCATTTCCATCATGCCCGTTGCCACTGCCGTTTCCGTTGCCATTTCCGTTCGAGTCAGCTTCCATGTTTCGTCCATAAATCACATGGTTGACGGTTCGCTCAAGAACGAGTGGATCATTCTGCAGAGGTACGGCAAGTGCAGTAGCTCCGATCAATGCATTGTTCACAACAGTCGGCGAGTGTTTTGACATAACTGCGCCGCAGCCTGTGCAAGTCTTGCTCCGGCCGCGAATGATAATTCCGCAGGTTTGACAAATTAAAAGTTCCAAACTCATGTACCTGAATGAAGGCTAGCGGAGAGTCTCCTCTTTGATAATAACGCTTTTCGGCAAATTTCACGAGGACAAAACGCTGCCAATATTTTTGTCCCTGGAGCCAAATTCAAATTAGCCCCTTCCTGGTAAAAGCCTGAATTTAAGTTGTATTTCAGACACAAAGCATGGTACATTTGCAGAAGGAGCTTGTCAAGCGCCGGGATTCTATTCCCGGACGGTATTTTTCGGCTATACTAGTATCAGGAGGTCCGCCTGATTTTGGGGGGAGCTTGACAGGAAGGTTAGAAGGCAAGAAACACAGACCAGAAGAGGAAAGCTTAAACAGCTAAAAAGCCCGCAAATATCAGACGCTACAGCTTCAGAAGATGTGTTATTTCCGGTCCAAAGTGGAACAGATCTACTGATAGGAAGTTATTTGCAGCTGGACCTCCGAGGTAGGTGAGTGGGAACGACGGACAAGAAAAAAAAGGAAGCTACAGAAGCTGTGGATAACGGTTCTGGAAATAGTTCTGGGGATGCTGCATCATCCCTACAAGCACGACGAGCTAAGTTAAGGGGTGCTCTCGGCGGACGAAACACGTCCTACCCAGACCCTTTCGCGGCTCCACCTCCTGACGAGTATGGTGACCCGCAGAATGACCCATATTCACAGAGCCAGTACGGACAAAATTACGGACAACAAGATCCGCAAAACGCTCAAACCTATCAACAACAACAAGATCCTAATTTTACCGAGCAGTATGGTCAGCAGAGCGACCCCTACGACCTTGAGGCGATGGCCCAGGTCGCAGCAAACTATGATGCAACTTCATTCGATTATGGACAAAATACGGAACCAGTAAATGTTTATGGAGTTCCGATCACTGCTGAAAGCATTGATGAAGCAGTTGCAGCGCTGGAGGGCAGTCAAGCCGAAGAGATTGATGAAACATCCGCTCCAGAGCCACAACTAGAACCAGAACCTGAACCGGCTCCTGCTCCGATTTCAAACAAGAAATCCAAGAAAAGTTCAGCACAAGCATCATCTATCTTCGAAACAACAGCTCCGACTCCGGCGACTAGCTCTAGAAGCCAGAATGAGTCACTTCCTGTGGTTTCCGAAAAAACTGCTGAACTAGTCGAAAGCATTGATCAGTCATTAAACATATGCGCAACTAACCTGGCCGCACTACAAAATCTGGCAGGAGAGCAAACCGGTGTGTTGCGAGGACTGTCTCAGACTTTGCAAAATCAAACGCTGATGGAAATCGGCTTGAACTTGAACAGTCTTACAGAGTCTCTTACAGCAGCACTTGAGCCAATGAAAGCAATTGGCGAACTCGTTCCAGCGCTAGATTCGCTCGTTCTGGCTCTGGAAGGCAAAGAAGCCCAAGAGAATGAGAAACTATCTCCCGATCAGCTTGTGACAAGCCTTGCCGACCAACTGTCCGCTGGGCTCATCGACCCGTGGACCTTCAAGTGCGCGTACATGGCAGTGTACCCATCAGATCCACCTGCAGAACTGCTGCACAGATTAGTTGAGTTATTAGGTCAACAACGCATTTCTGGAGACCTCTTCCGTGCGGCATATGAAGCAGTACAAGCTGCAGAAGCCCCACCACGAACTTCTTATGGTGCAACATTGTCGGAGTTCACCGGGGGCGGAATCACAGATGAGGCGGTGCGCGCTCAGCTCGAAAGTCTTGAAAGAGCTAATCGAGAAATGCAACGCCGCATGGACGAACGTGAAAACGAATTGTCTCAGTTACTGAGCCAGAAAGACTCTGAATTGCAGAGTGCTCAAGAACAACTCAATCAGCGAATGGAAGATCTCAACAATCGCTATTCAGAGGCAGCAGATCTTATCAATTCAAGAGAAGAAGAATTCAGAGCTGCTCTTGAAAGCAAAGACATGGATCTGATCGAGAAAGACGCCGAACTGAACATGCTTCGCAATCAAATGGAAGAGCTGCGCTCTAACACCGAAGAAATGGTTCGAGATTTGCAAAAAGAGATGCTCTCTCTTCGCGATCTGCACACTCAACAAGCACCAGCGCCGCCTCAGCATCACGAGCCGGCACAGGCAAACAACCAGGGATTTTTCGACTCTCAGCAAGTAGCGGCTGGCGCCAGACCTGGCTTGTTCGAAGCAACTCCTGCACCAAATCCGGGAGTAAAACCGGGAGTATTTGCAAGTGACCCTGGTTCGGGATTTGACTCACCATTAACGAGCAATGAATTTGGCGACGGGTTCAACTCCGGGGGATTCCAACAAGGATTCCAAGCGCAGGCACCACAGTTCCAGCCTCCTGCGCAGCCTTCATTCGGGCACCAGAACATGCCTGCACCAACACCTGCTCCAGCTCCTCAACCGGCAAGACCACAACCTGCTATGGCACCACCGACAACACCACAGTTCGCCAATGGCGCTCAGTCAGGCAGCTATGGCATGGGAGTAAGACAACAGGTTTTCGAAGTAATTGTGAGACAGGCTCTTGCCGGTGCACAATGGCGAGAACTTTGCGCAGGTCCAATGCAAGTCAACAACATTAGCCCGGAAGAAGTCGAATCAGAAGTCAAACGACGTCAATCACTTCTAAACAAGTAGTTAGCTCGTCCTGAAAAAATTCGGGACTCAACACAGAATAGCTAAATAAAAAATCGGGGCAGATCGTTTGATCTGCCCCATTTTTTTTCACTAGCAATAAGTCGGATTATTTCTTTTCTTCAGCTGGCTTGCTTTCGCCTTCAGGAGCTGCTGCTGGAGCTGCTTCCGTATTAGCTGGAGCGCCACCATGACGATTGTTCATCGTCTTATCCAGAATAGCCCAGTGGTCATGAATCTGTTCGAGTTTTCCTTCGAAGTCATTAGTAATAACTGTTGGAAGATCGGTAAGCATGATCTTTACAGGAACAAGACTCACTCCCAAAATTGCTGCTGTGCAAATAACTACAAGACTTCTTGTGAATCGGGCTTCCTTTTCAATTTTAGTGCGGAGCGCTGCGAGTTCACTATCATCTGCCATAAAATCCATTCCTCATATATGCATACAACCATCGCCAGCCGAATTATACCCCCTTAACGAGGAAATGCATAAGCAAATTACATCCTCAATTGCTTATCAGACGCAATCAGGATTGCATCAAGCTCTTCAAGAGATTCAAGCAAGCGATTTTCTTCTGTTGGAAACACAGTTCTAAAATCAATTATGTTGTCTTCTTCTCTGCTAATTACAACTACTGGTGTTTTGCAAGATCTCAAGATCTGCGCTATTCGATTTGCTTTGTAATTACTTTTCAAAACCAATCCACAACTATTAGTCTCTCTCCCAGGAAGCGACCCACCTCCAATTGCAGAGTTCGTAACGGTTTTCTCCAATTCAAATGATGTGAACTTCTTTACTTCCGAAGCATGCAAAATCTTTTCAACTCTCTTTTCAATTTCATTTTGCTGCTCAGAAATTCGATCAAGTGCGGGCAAATACTGCTCAGGATTTTTCGTGAAAAAAGATGACAGAGTTTGCTCAAGCAATGACAAGCGCAATTTGTCAAGACGCATAGCTCTATAAAGCGGATGTTTAGCCAGTTTCTGCACATACTCTTTTTTGCCAGAAATCAAACCAGCTTGTGGACCACCAAGCAATTTATCTCCCGAATAAGTCACCAGATCAATTCCAAGTGAAATGCTTTCTTCGAGAGTCGGCTCACCTTTGAGTCCCAAGTCTCCCAAATTCATCAACACACCGCTGCCCATATCATCTAGAAGTGGCACTGAGTGCGCGTTGCAGAGTCTCACAAGTTCTGACAATTTCACTTCTTCGGTGAAGCCCTTTATCTCGAAATTCGATCGGTGACAGCGCATTACCAAACCAGTGGATGGTCCAATCGCTTTTTCAAAATCACTCAAGCGTGTTTTGTTTGTAGTTCCAACCTCTCGTAACTTGCCGCCTGCAGACTCGATTACATCAGGCAAACGAAAACTGCCTCCAATTTCTATGAGTTCGCCGCGGGAAACAATCACTTCTTTTCCGAGCGCAAAACAATTCACTGCCAGCACCAAAGCTGCTGCGTTGTTGTTCACCGCAATGCTTGCCTCGGCCCCTGACAAAAATCGCAACATCTTGTCCATCCGCGAAGCTCGCTGCCCACGCTTACCTGTTTCAAGATTGATTTCAAGATTGCAGTAGCCCTCAGCGACTTCACTTGCCTGCTGTAGATGCCGGCTTGAAATCGGTGCTCTTCCCAGATTTGTGTTTAAGACTACACCAGTTCCATTGATTACCTTCCGAAGCTGGGGCGCAGACAATTCCTTCAAAAGTGCAGCGAGCATCACAGCGATTTCATCAGCTTCCAGGGCTTTCTTCTCCTCTCGAAGCTGCTCGAGAAGATCCCGCAAAATCCGCAGAAGTGCATCCCTCTTATAGAATTCCAGAGCTTCAATTATTATCGGATGCCGAAGCAACTTATCGACTTGAGGCAAACGTGTCTGCAAATTCTCTCTCCCGCAAAGGCTGCTTCTTTGTAGATTCCCAGTTTTGAATCTTGCAGCGCGGTGGAATATGAATTTTGTTCGGAGTGTGCGGGAGTTGAGTTGTGGGCAAAACCCTGAGAACGAAAACACTATATCAAGACAGGGATTGGCTTTACGAAAAATACGTGAAGGACAAACTCAGCACTGTTGAAATAGCAAGAATCTACAGAGAGCAAGAGAATCGCTGGTGCGATCCCAACACAATCTCACGCTGGCTCAAAAAGCATGACATTCCGATGAGAACTCTTGCAGAGGCGCAGCAAAACAGGCACGCAACCGTAGCTCCAGTCGCTCCGAAAAAGAAGTCGCGCTAAAACGGCAAACACAACCAGCCGCCGCCGATGCACATTCCGCTTATTATGTACAAGAGAACATCTCTGCCACCCGCGAGGTAAAATGCGCAATACGCGAGGAAGGAAAAAGCGCAATGCCAGAATTTTGCACTTGCTTCTCTCACAGCGACAATTAGCAGACACACAGCTGCACATAGCGGAAATCCGAGAAAGAAGAGATCAAAGAGCATAACTCTGCCAAAATGGGACATTATCAATAAAACATCGGAAATCAAGCATGTCTATGGGACGATGCCCACAGCCTGATAAAGTGGTTTGCAATGAGAGACAATAACGACGGAAATAACGGACTCCCAAACGAAGAACTAATCTTCGGCAAGAATGCAGTGCTCTCGTTTCTTGAAGAGTACGACAAGCAAGATGATTCCCTACAAGAACACAAGACCATTCACAACGCCTTAGTGCAGGAAGCTCTTGAGCGAGCCAGTCAGGCCGCTAAGCATGCGGAAGCTGATGACATCGAGGCTCTGGAAGAAGTAATTCGGGACGCAGTGAAGTTTTTGCAGTGCCGGCAAGACGTTCGACTACAATTGCCTGCAAGACCCACGCTTGACCCAGGGCAGGGTGTTAGGGTCAACAAAATTCTAATGGCTGAAGGTCTTGAATATGATGGTCGAATTCGCAAGATTCGTTCGCTTGCCAAACATCAACACATTCCTTTACAGGATTGCGATCGAAAAAAGCTAGATCAACTCGCTGGTCCACAACGGCGCCACCAGGGTGTCATAGCACTTATCAGTCCTGCGGAAATGTGGCGGCTGGATACGTTTTTGCAGAAGTTGGTGCTCGACCGCATTCAGCGAGAGCTAAATGGACAATCTATGGATGGGTACATGTTGGCGCTTCTGGACGGTGTTGAAGACCCACACAACCTGGGTGCCATCATAAGAGTGGCAGAAGCTGCAGGTGTCAAAGGACTCTTTCTTCCACAACGCAGAGCTGCTGGCTTGACTGGAACTGTCGCCAAAACAAGCGCGGGAGCACTTGCGACACTGCCGGTAGTCAGAGTAGGCAACATTGTTCAATGCCTTGAGACTTTGAAGAAATATGGATTCTGGGTCGCTGCTCTCGACCTGGAAGGCAAAGAAATGTACACAGAAGCCAACCTTGTCAGACCTCTTGTCATAGTGGTTGGCAGCGAAGGATCCGGAGTGAGCCGTTTGGTTAAGGAGCATTGCGATCTGTTACTGAAGATTCCAATGTTGGGCAAAACTGAATCCCTGAATGCTTCGGTGGCAGCTGGTATCATGTTCTACGAAGTTGTCAGACAGTGCAAACTGAAATGACGATGGTAGAATAACTGGTCCGTTCCCTGAGTCATGTGCTCAGGACAAACGCTGGTGTAGCTCAGTGGTAGAGCAACGGTTTTGTAAACCGTCGGTCGCGGGTTCGAATCCCATCACCAGCTAATTTGGGCAGATGTCCGAGTGGTTAAAGGAGGCGGCCTGTAAAGTCGCTGGCGTAAGCCTACACTGGTTCGAACCCAGTTCTGCCCATTTTTTCCGTTCCTTCTAAAAGAGGGACGGAAGTTTTATTGGATCCGTGTCAAAGAACGTAAACGGGGAGTACTGAGTTCAAAACCTGCAAACAAACTAAATATGTTGCCAGGTTTGCTGATAGGGGCCTTAAAATATGTGCTCCTGTATAGCTCATGGATTTGGTGTAGCAGCTGAACATTTGCCAATGTAGCACAGTGGTAGTGCACCCCCTTGGTAAGGGGGAGGTCACGAGTTCGAGCCTCGTCATTGGCTCCATTTCCCTGGACCACGTTCGGCACAAGCACCAGCACCATGTGAGATACCCAGAACCCCGCGTTCTGTGACCTAAAAAAAACGACACTTCAAGGAGAGTTGAAATGGCCCGCCAAAAGTTCGAGCGTAACAAACCCAACGTCAACGTGGGCACCATCGGCCACGTCGACCACGGCAAAACTTCATTGACCGCTGCAATCACAAAGGTTCTTTCTGAAGCAGGTAAAGCGAAGTTCAAAGCATATGATGAAATCGACGCAGCACCAGAAGAAAAGGCTCGCGGTATCACGATCAACACAGCTCACGTTGAATATGAAACCGAAAATCGTCACTACAGCCACGTTGACTGCCCTGGACACGCTGACTACATCAAGAACATGATCACCGGTGCAGCTCAGATGGACGGCGCAATCCTCGTCGTATCCGCTGCTGACGGTCCTATGCCTCAGACACGTGAGCACATCCTTCTTGCTCGTCAGGTAGGTGTTCCTTACATCGTAGTATGGCTCAACAAGTGCGACATGGTTGACGATCCTGAATTGCTCGACCTCGTCGAAATGGAAGTTCGCGAATTGCTCGCTAAGTACAACTTCCCAGGAGACGATATTCCGTTCATTCGCGGTTCAGCTGTGAAAGTTCTCGAAGGCGATGCAAAAGCTAAAGAACAAATTCATGAACTCATGAAGCAAGTTGATAGCTACATCCCAACCCCACAACGTGAAATCGACAAACCATTCTTGCTCGCAGTAGAAGATGTGTTCTCGATCACAGGTCGTGGAACCGTAGCTACAGGCAGAATTGAGCGCGGTAAAGTTAAAGTTGGCGAAGAAGTTGAGATCGTTGGTCTCGGCGACACCCGCAAGACAACCGTAACTGGTGTTGAAATGTATCAAAAGACCCTTGACGAAGGAATGGCTGGCGACAACGTCGGTATCCTCCTCAGAGGTATTGAAAAGAACGACATTCAACGTGGTCAAGTTATCGCTAAACCAGGCAGCATCAAGCCACACACCAAGTTCAAGTCTGAAGTTTACGTTCTGTCCAAAGAAGAAGGTGGTCGTCACACCCCATTCTTCCCAGGTTACAGACCACAGTTCTACATCCGTACAACTGACGTGACCGGCTCCATCACCCTGCCAGCAGGTGTTGAAATGGTTATGCCTGGCGACAACGTCAGCATGGAAGTTGAACTGATCATGCCTGTCGCAGTTGAAGAAGGAATGAGATTCGCTATCCGTGAAGGCGGTCGTACCGTCGGCGCTGGCGTAGTTGCATCAATCATCGAGTAATCGACTGAAACTAAAAATCGGAAAGAGGGACGCAAGTCCCTCTTTTTGTTTGTTTGCAAAACAGAGAATTGAACACAAAGATAGGAAGGAGCGATAGCCTCCTTCCTATCTTACAGAATGCGCAGATTTGATTGAATCTTACTTGGCAGGCTTAAGAACAAAAGTGGCACTATTTGAAGCCTCGCCTTTGATGATACCGCTGGCGGCATCATATGTTCCTTTCAGAACGACCTGTTCACCATTGTAATTCTGAAAATTCAATGTCACAGTCTTGCCGTCCCAAGAGCCATTCACAGCACTTTCCATGACTCGATTTGATCCACCGAAAGATCCTCCCCGTCCCGGAGCACCAGCGCCTGAACCACCTGGACCACCAGCGCCTCCGAATCCACCGCCACGTCCGGACGAATTTCCCTCGCCGCTTGCAGTCGCATCGTTGCGCTGGAAGGCACTCTTATAATCAACAGAACCTTCAAATACACTTCCGTTTCGTTTCAACGTAAGCGAAGGGTTCAAGTCATTTCCCCTGATCTGAACAGCAGGAGCATAGCTTAGCGTGTACGCCTGCACAGCTGGCGGCGCCTGTTCTTGAGGCTTCACAGGTGTAGAAGTTGAACTTGTCGATGGTGGCACTGCCGCAGGCAAAGTGCCCGAACCATTGGAAGCAGCACCCGGCTTAGAAGCGGATGAACCTGACCCAGTTGAGACTTGACTCTGTCCACTTGCTCCTTGTCCGCTAGAAGCATCTTGACTTGCCGCGGCACCGCCAGCAGTACCAGAGCCGGGCTTGCTAGCCGATGTACCCGATGGATTGCTAGCAGCACCACCTTTGGTGGCTGAGCTGCTTGCAGCTGAACTCGTTGTGCTCTGTCCACCTGTGCTTCCTGCAGAAGAACCAGTGTTTGCTTTGGCAGGTGTCGGCAGAATTGCTGCGTTGCTCAACTGAGTTCCAAGAGCGAACTTTGCATTTTCCTTGTAGCCATAGACCTTACCCTGGTACTCTTTGAGGACCGGATTCCAATTGCCCACCAATCTGACTGTGCCCATGACACCGTCTACCAGGGCTAGATTCGCGACATTACCGTTAACGGCTCCCTCAAAACGTCCACGTAAATTAATAGGAGCCTGCCCTTTCTTTTCGTAAATGGCTCTGCCAAATCCGCGAACATTCTCGTCTTCCTTAACCAGGTAAAGAGCGTAGGAACTATTTTTCAACGTGCTGCCATCTCCGATTTCCATTCTGAGATGCCATTCCCAGGGAAACTTAGCATCCCCACCTGGTGGCTTGACTGGAACCATGCTGAATTGTCCGTAGTCTTTTCCATCTTTTTTGATGGTTCCGTCAATCTGGTCTTTGTCATTCCTATAATCGCCCACAAAAACAAGCTTGCCGTCAGGATGTTCTAGAGTGTAATTTAGTTTGTCTTGCTTGAATGTACCTATCGCCCGTGCCTTGACGCCATTAGTCAAAACGAGGTTGCCCGAAACCGCTTGTCCTGCGGTGGAAAACACAATGTTGCCATCTACCGCATCTGCATTGGTTTTCTTGAAATTCATTTTCCATGCGCGTGGAAATCCATAGTCTTTCACGTCATCAGCAAACGCACTGGCGCTGAGCAAAAATGAGTTTGCAAAAGCAAGTGCCAGTAAACCAATAGTTCTCTTTCTATCAATATTTTTCACGCGATTTCTCCAATCAAGAACCAGCTAAGTCTAGCTACTCAAGTCACAAGTGACAATGTTTTATGCTCGTAAGTTCCCGAGCGAAGGACCAACAGCTGTGATAAGCTGACAGTAAGCAATTTTCGGAGTGCACCGGCTCTATGACATCGCACAAGAAAGTCGCGTTTTCCGCGCTTAGCTCCCTAATTCTTTCCACTTCAACAGCTATGGCATCGACCTGGTACGAGATTGAAAAAGATCTTTGCAATCAAATCGAATCGCAAGGGTTGTCAAAAACACTCAAACTGTACGATGCCCCATCGAATTTGAAGTCAGAGGACGATTGTATTAAATCTGTAGCTCTTGCGACACGAGCGGGAAACAAAGAGCTGGCGAAGCAAGCGATCTTGTCTTTGCAAAAGCACAGCTCTAAAGATAGTTCACCTAAACTCTCCGACTTATGCGATTTTTTGATCAAAAGCAATTCCTGGGAAAATGCGCAGTTGATAATGGAATCTTTTCCAGAAGCCACGCCAGGCTACGGGTACATTCTGGTGCAGCATTTGCTTGAGGAAAAAACGTTTAAAGATGTTGATGACTGGCTCAAAAAATTCCCCCGAGCTGATTTGCAAAACTCCATAAGCCTTCGTGTTCAAGCGGCACAGAAAGCTTCCAAGAAGTCGAGTTTGTGCGCAGAACTCTCACAAGAACTTAAATCGCACCCTTCAGTTGAATCCTTACGTGCCTATATTTTGGCTTACGACGGGCTCAACGAAACTAGCGACTTAAGCTGGATAAATACTTGCTACAAGCCAAAATCAGCTTACGAAACTTGGAGGGCTGGCGAAGCAGTCAGCACCAATCACGAACATTGTGCAGCAGAGTTTTTTCAAAAAGCAATCTCATTACCGTGGACCGAAGCTGACCAAGAGTCGATGGACGAGTTTATGCGAAAACACTCTGCAAGGTTCATAGAAAAGAACACCTCGTGGGAGAGTACACTTCGAATTGCAGCGAAACAAGCTCTGGCACTATGTTACAAAAGAATGGGCGCCTCAGAGAAAGCGCAGCAACTGCTCGTTGAACTAGATAAGCAAACACCAGGTCAACTACCTGTTTTTGCACTTACACAGTTTGCGGGTTCGGTTCAACAAAGCACCATCCAAAGACCACTAGAAAGACGAATTCAACAGTCCGAACAAGTTAACAAGAACGACACTCAATATTGGATCGGTCGTGCGGCGTATTACAAAGGAAGAAAAGAAAAGGCACCCGAACTTGACGCACTAAACAAGGCTTTAGCTCTAACACGAGTGCCAACTAGCGGGTCAGCTCAAACAGAGATTTTTAATCGATCGCAGGTTGTGAATTTGCTTTCTCGCTTCTATTTCGAAAACTCTGAGCCTGGCAAATCCCAACAGTTTCTCTGGCAAGATTTTGACAAATCCAATTCTCTAACATACAGAGCGCGTGTGGTTGAGCAGGTATTTCAGCTCGATACGTCTTGGCTGAGTAGTAATCAAACGAGACTCTGGACTTATCTCAAAGAAAGTAAGCACTGGGAATACAGGCAAGAACACATATTGCTTCGAATGGCAGAGAATTGTCCAAATACAGAGCGCTCAAAATTCTGGACTGAACTTGAAAAAATCGCCAAAAATGAGCCCAGCCGATGCAATGTTTTAGCGTGGGTGATGACGCGTTCGAATGCAAACCAGCGTGCCGTGCCTCTTTTAGATTTTGCTCGCAAGAATTTGAACGATAGCGATAGCAAAATCAGAGCAAATTTTACCTTGTTTGAAGCCTACCTCGCTCTCAATAAGTGGCAAGAAGCTGAGGCGATCTACCCGGAAGCAAAGAAACAACTTCAAGCATCAGAGCAACCATACTGGCTCAGTCATTTAGCAATCTGTGCTGCTAAAAGCGGGGCAGACACTGACGCCTTACGCATCTGGAAAAACAAAGACAATCTCGACAGAACTTTAATAGCTCCGCTGGAAGAATTGAAGAAATTTCCACAAACAAGAAGCAAGTTAAAAGACTACTACGAGAAGCTCCTGAAGACAGAAGGCTCGTCCGCCGAGCTGTTTCAACAAGCGCTGAAGATTCTGGCGAGCAATTAGTCATTCTTAGCTTTTTTCTTTTTCTTCTGCTTTTCCTTTTTAGGAGTTGCTGGACTCTCCATTTGAGGCAGTTGTTCGAACTGCAAAACTTGTTTTTCGATGGCTTCCTTCTCAATAGGATTTTGAGCCAGCTGTGCGGCATGCTTCAATGCCACAGCAGCATCATGAGGGCGACCTTGCCTGGCTATTGAATGTCCGAGATTAAGCCAGGCTTGAAAATAGTCTGATTCTAAATCGATAGCTCTGCGATAGGACTCTTCGGCAATTGAATACTGCCCTTTCATCGCGAAGGCATTGGCCATGTTGAAATAGTAGGCACTGTCGAACTCGTAGGTATGAACAGCTTTTTTGTAGCACTCTAATGCCTTGTCCAGCTCACCTTTTTCCGCATATTGATTACCAAAAGTCAGGAAATGGTTAGCATTTACCCAGGCTGTATAACTACCTTTTCCTGGAAATGTCCCATCCGACTTGGATTCTGCGGATGTAGCACAAACTGCCAGAAGAATTGCAAGCAAAACAAAGCTGCCTTTGAACATTAAATTCCTTTTGCGTAATTACGCAGATTCTCTGCACTGATGAACCTATTGCATGTTCCTTTTTTATCGCATATTGATAGAGAGGAAGTGTGCAAAATCAGTTTAGCGATCCTGAAAAAAATAATCTAGTTTCTGTCCAAACTGGAATATTGATTGCTCAAAGATAGCGAACTTTCTCCCCGCCAGCCCAATCAACCAGCCACCCATTTTTACCAGTAGCCTTCTGCGAGGACCTTCACTGAGTCCAACAGCATGGGGCTGATTCTAACCATGAGCCCACCGATTGAGACTTCAAGAAAAGAAACTGCGGAAACTCCGTATGTTGATGGTCGCGATTCTACCGACCACGAAGAGCAACCCGATTCACGGGAAGCCCAGAACGAGCAGGCACGCGAGAGAATGTCCGATTTGGGACCTGATAGTCCGCAAATAGTAAAGGACATGACAGCGTACGGTAACAACGCTGTGCAAAAACAAGTACTTCCGGAAGTTCTGATTACGGAAGGAGATTCAAGCAACCGAGACGCTAGAGGAAATCAGCCGGCAAGTGGATCTGCCGGGGGAAACAATGAGAGGCAGGAAGGCAGCAACACCAAGTCAGGCTCAAAACCTACGCCAGCTTCTCCATCAGCTGACTCGAGTGCCGTAGGAACTAATGGCACTGAGGACCTGGCTACAGCGGCAACGCAATCTGCACCGACCGAGACTAATCCAGGAGCTAAACCCGCTCACACAAAGCGACCTACTGAGTCAGGCACTACAGGCGAGACTGTTTCAGCTGAAGAGCAAAGCCTTCAAGGTGAAAAAACTAAGCAAGCAATTAAGCCATCAGGCGAATCTGACAGTGGGACTAGCGCTTCACAGCCAGAAGTAAAAGCTTCAGATAGCACTAAACATGATCCTTCCGAGCGAAGTGAGAGTCTGTTACCGCATGCCGCCAAGCGCGCTCCAGAAGCAGAGGGCGAGAAGCACATAAATCAACAAGCTCAGAACCACGAGCAGCCATCAGGAACTCAGGCAGACGCCGTTCTGCCACCTGCAGTACCAAAAGTCGAAAAAGAAAACAAGCCAAGAAATGAAGACTCAGAATCATCTACAGCACCCCCGCTATCTCAATTAATAAATCAGCCTCAACACAAGGACGCCCCCAAGGACGTGATTCCTGACGCCTCACCCGCCAAAGGCGAAGCCACGGAAACAATTCCAGGAATAAAAAAGCTGCTGAATTCTGAAAAGGGTGGGATGCAAGATCTTGTTGCATCTGATCAAAAAATAGTGCCATCGAATTCGGATATCCATGCTGATTCTAAGCAACCCAATGTTGTGAAGGCTCTGCCGGACAAAGCTATAGAACCATCCGTACCTAGAATTAATTCACAAGGTTCAGGATCTCCAGAACCCCAGCCCAATCGCAAGGACTCAGATATAGGTGGACAACAGACTAAGGAAAGAGTACCTTCTCCGGGAGACACTATTGGTAGTGGCATCTTGCATGGATTGGCTAACACAACAAAACCACTTGCTGAAGCGGTACCTGCAGAGAGCAAATCTCACCCTGGTGGAGATCCTGCTGCAGATCCCAAAGGAAAGGAAATCGGCATCTTGCCAGCTCCTGAAAAAGGCAAGGGTCCTGAAGACCGAACTCTCCTTAGCACTTTGCTGGACAATAGCCAAAACCCGCAAAACCCGAAAGATTCAGGAAAAGTCGCTGACGTTGTATCAGCACTAAACAAGGATCAGTCATCTCGTTTAGATAATAGAATTTCCGATACGGTTAAGTCTCCTGAACCTAGAAATACAGAAAAATTAACGGCGGAACCAAAAGACCTCGGAGCAAAAGCGATAGAAACTAGACTCAGCGAAACAAGACCGCAGGAGTTCAAAACCGAAGTAAACACTCAAGAATTCAAAAAAGACATCAGACCCCTTGAGTCGAAAGCTGAGCCAGTCTCAGAAAACAAGAAAAAAGACGAGGATAAATCTCTCGAGCACGAACGACTGCTCCAACAACTCTTCGCTAATTCAGTTCCAGCAGCACCGAAAATCGAGAAAGACGATACACCACAAGTCGTCAGCAAAGCCATCACGCCCTCAAATGAAAAGTATGAGATGGCCGCTGCAGACAAGGAGCATAAGAATCCTATCGCGCAGCTCATCAATAAAATCGAAAGTGTTGTAGAAAACAAGCTCTCAAACATTGTTGCTTCGGTCGGCGATAAAGCAAACAACTCCAGCGAAATCAGAACAGTTTCTGCAGCTCAAACTTCTTTGAGCAAAACCGAATTGCCGTTGTTTCAAAACCCAATCATGCGAATTAACGAAATCGCATCAGAATTGAAACGGGCTTCACTCGGTGATGCTGCAAGGAACATTAATGTAGATGCCGGAAACAAGTCATCAAAATTGAATTCGGGCGAAGCGATCTCACTCAAAGACTTAATCGCAGCCAGCAGACAGCTTGACCCTACAAGCATCAAAGGTACTCCGATTGACGTAAAAGGAATTTTGCCTCTTGATGGCAAAACCGCAATTGACAGCGGAAAGATTGTAGACCTTGGAACCGGCAAAACGAAGGGAGATGCGTCCAAAGTTGATGAATCAACCCTGATTGGAAACAAAGCAGGAAAGATCGATCCATCAACTGGTATTAAAACCGGTGCCAATGAAGAACTAGATAACAAAGATGATAAGAAAGGTGGATTGAAAGGTTCCGATGCCCAACCAGATGGACGAAAGGTTCAGGACCTGACCGATAAGAACGACGCTGACTCTCTTGACGACGAACAAGAAGATGATAGTGATGACGAGGACAAAAAGGACATCCTTGAACAAAATTCCGATCACGATGACGAAATACTCAATCTCATCCTGGCTGGAAAGAAGAAAACGGATGTAGATCTTGACGAAAACCAAGACTCAGAAGACAAATCGTCCAATGAAAATGAGTCAAGAAAAAAATATGTAGTAAAGGAAGGCGACACACTTCAATCCATTGCAAAATCAATTTTGGGAGACTCCAGATTTGACCAGTTGATCGAAATGGTCAATAGGGGACAGCTCAAATATCAATCAAGAAATGGACAGCGCGAGCTAGTGCTCAAAGTAGGACAAATAATCTGGCTGCCTACTTCAAAAGAAATGAAAGTGTTCGCTGGGCTTTACTTCGGCAAAGGTTCAAACAACAAAGTCCTCGTAGCAAAGCGCGGAGATAAAAATAACGTCTGGCAGGAAGCTGATGAACTGATTCAAACGATTAGCCGAACAATAGAAGAAGTTGTTAGCAAGAATCAGAGCACAGAATCAAGCAAAGAGACAGCAATTGACTTTACGCCGCTTGAGAGAAGAAAAAAGAAATCGCGTCCTACATTTTCACCGAACGAACAATATTCGACCGGCGAGTGGAAAGAGATAGAGCAATTCCTGAACAAGCTGAAAGATATTGCAGAACACAACAATAAAAACGACTCGAAGATCTACTTCCAATCAAAGGACGTTGAGTTGCCACTGGTGGCAGAAGACAACCTCGATATCAAGATTCTTTCGACTGATACGAGAATAGTTATTGAATATACTTGTGACAGAGATGACGAAGAAGTTTTTCACGCCAGGCTCGAACGCCAATACAATGCAGAATGGCAAACTATTGCTTACTACCAGAGCAGCGCGAGCAAAGCTTTTCGCTATCTGCATAAGCAGAATGGTGGACGAAAGACCTTCCAGTTGCACATTCCAAATTCAATCGTCAGAGAAATGGCTGTAAAAGACCTTTCTCGCAATTGGAGATCGTACGTGGCTGAATTCGAAAGTGCAGATCTCAGAAATGTCGTCCACACAGTACCTGTTATCAAATAGGAAACTAAACTCTAAACTCTATTCCAGGGGAAGATCTGGCTGAGGTTTCCGTAAACAAGCTTCATCGGAATTTCCTTCATGCAGAATCCAGACCCTTCTTGAAGAGAGCAAGTCTTGCGATTCAAACACTTGCATTTGTCAGATACCGTAAGAGTTAGACCATCACATCCATATGGACCGCTCCGTTCCATGAGAGTGGGACCATATAGTCCAACGACAGGAGTATCGCAGGCTATCGAGAGATGCGCCGGTCCAGTGTCACTAGCTACGGTGCCATCACACATGCTGAAAACTGTAGCTGTTTCAACTAGGCTTAACTTGCCTGCAAAGTTATAACAGTTCTCTCCAATTTTCTCAGCAATTCGAGAGCAGAGAGTTCTCTCATCAGGTCCACCAATCAAGACTATAGAGTGATCCTTTTCCCAAAGTATATGCTTTGCTAAAGCAACCCAGTTGTCCTCCGGCCATGCGCGATGCGGTCGAAGAGTTCCAACGCCTGGAACAAGCGCGAGATATCTGCGACCTTCTTGCGGCAGAATCTTGCGCATTTTTTCCTTCATATCTTCTGGAGGAAACATGCATGGAAAATAATTCTCTGCACTCGTTTCACAAATTGAAGCAATCGTTCCAAGAAAGTTATCAACAGCATGGATTGCCGGATCTTTCTTGTAGCGAACAATATTTTTTGCCAAAAACACTGTTTGAGAAATGCTTTTCATCGAGTTGCTAAGGTCAACTATCAAATCAGGATGAAGCTCCTGAATCGCTTTACGAAGTTCGAGTACAGGCTGATCTGTATATGGAATGAATCCATCAATACTCGGACACAGCGACAACAGAGCTACGATCGACTCATGAGCGATATAGTTTATTCGTGCGTCTGGAAACGCCTTTTTCAGCATCAAACTAACAGGCAAAGCCAAAATGGAGTCGCCGATTGCAGCCGTATGGTAAATTACAATGCTTTTCATAAATTCTGTCTGGTAAATACTCTCGATGCATTGCTAAGCAAACTTGTATACACACCACTAGTGGTGGTGGCTCATTACTTGAATTTATCTAATATCCAAGTCATATAAGCAGTTCATTTGCCAAGCTTGCACAATCATATGATAATTGAGTCGGCCGCATTTTGCTTGATTATCTGTAGCCAAAAGACAAGGAAGCACATTTAAACATATGGCTGACGAAGCATATTTTGTTCTGGGACTGCCCCAGGCATCGGGAAAAGTAGCTGTTTTATGCAGGTCTAAGGGAAACAATCCCGGACCAGCATACTGCTGGACAAAACGCGAAGCGATTCAGCTGCGCACGCGCCTGGCAAACGATAGGCGCGGAGAAAATAACCCCAGCGCCCAGCGGATTATTCAGCAGCTCCTTGTTTATAAGTATCTGTTAAGAAAACCGCTACCATGGCGACAGGGCGATCTCTGGGTCTATACAGACGAGGATTCGCTGCAACCGGTTGAAGCACTAGGTCTCGTCAGAGTCTAGTATCAAGAATTATGAAAGAGCAAACTCCATAGGGACTCCTTAACCGATAAGCGGTTATATTCCCGCTATAAGTTAGTGCTGGAGTTTTTCCAAATCCAATGAACGCCGATACCACAATCGCTGTCATCGCCATCCTTCTGGCACTTGGCTTTGATTTTGTGAATGGTTTCCATGACACGGCAAACGCAGTTGCTACGGTAATATATACAAAGGCTCTAAAACCAGGCGTAGCAATAGTTATGGCTGGAATTTTGAATTTCCTCGGCTGCGTGATGGTTGGCACTGCAGTTGCCATGGTGATCACTAAGATTATTCCTGCAGACCAGGTTTCACTTCCACTGATAGTCAGCGTTCTATTAGCATCTGTTTTCTGGAATCTCTTAACCTGGTGGAAAGGACTTCCCGTCAGCTCATCGCATTGCCTTATTGGTGCTCTGACAGGTGCCGGCGTAGCAGCTCATGGATTCAACGGAATTAGCTGGGCAGAACTGCAGCATGTTGGTATGGGATTACTCATCTCTCCAGTGGTCGGATTCCTCTCCGGGGCTGCATTCACTTGGGCAGCGCTCAAGATTTCAGGCGAAAAAGAACACGAGGGCAGCAGCGGCGACCAGCCCCACTCAAAAATCATGAGGTGGTTACACGTCCTCTCCAGCGCATCGGTCAGTTTCAGTCATGGAAGCAACGATGGGCAAAAAACAATGGGCATCATAACTCTGATTTTAGCTACCCATTTTGCTCAATACGGTTTTAGCGCAACTGAAGTTCCATTGTGGGTTATGGTATCTGCAGCACTTGCAATTGCACTTGGCACAATGATTGGCGGGTGGAAAGTCATTCGCACGGTTGGCACCAAAATTAGCAGAGAGAAGCTCACCCACTCACAAGGTTTTGGTGCATCAATGAGCACGGCGCTCATCATTTTGATCGCCTCGCACGTTGGTGCTCCGATAAGTACCACTCACACTCTTAGCTCAGCTGTTGCGGGCGGCACTATACCCGTTTATGGCGCAAAAAAATTGAATGCTACAACAATGCGCTTGATTGTGCTGGCCTGGGTGCTCACGCTTCCAGTAGCAGCAACATTTGCTGCCATCACTTATGCTATCCTCAGATTTGTCTGGCACGCGTAGGAGACGACTATGAAATTCATGGTGGCTTTTAGCAGCCCTAAGCGTTCATCTCCGGTAGTGACAGTCGCTGCGCGCCATGCGCTAGCTGTTGGTGCAGAGTTGATTCTTGTCAGAGTTCTTCCTGATGCAGAAAAAGTCGGTGTTATTGCGCAGTTGATCGCGAGTGATCGCCCGCAAGGAAAAGCGCAAAAGCAAATCGACATGATGGTCGCAAAACTAAAAGAAAAAGGCATCAATGCCAGAGGCGAACTTCGCGTTGGTGAAGTAGCTCCAGGCATAGTCAAAGCGGCAATCGAACTGGGTGTAAATCTGCTATTTGTTGGAACAACCAACTTGCATCAGAAGCCTCGATTTTACATGAGCAGAGATCCTGTGGTGCATTACCTAGTAGACAAATGCCCAATAAGCCTGTGCCTGGTTAGAGCAGATGACCCCACAGCAACTCCGGGCATAATGGATCTCACGCCGGAACTTGAGCAAGAGTAATTCAAGCTTCGTTTTTTCTTATCTCTTTGACGAGCTCTGCCAATATTGTAAGCAGTGAATCTGTCGTCAGAAATTGATTCTCTGCAACCACAAATATTTGGTTCAATAGAATGAAACTGCCCATGGTGCACCTGAGCATTACGGAGACAGATTCCACATCTGCATCTGAGCCAGCCAGAATGCTTTTGAGTTTTGACTCAATTTGCTCTCTGCCATGTTCGATAATAAAGAGCAACATCATTCCGGCTTCAGCAGGGAAGCTTTTGGCTTCGCCGAAAAGCATGCGCAAATATTCCCTAACCCAGCACTGGGAAGAAACTCCCGACAACTTACTAAAAAACAGCATTAAGTAATCACTGCTAGCAAGCTCTTCTTCGGTCAGTTTCAGCGAGAACAATTCTGAACTGATTGATTTACATAAAAACGAGTAGAGAAAACTCTTGCTTCGAAAGTGTTTGTAAACGGTTTGCTTTGAAACCTTGGCTTGTACAGCAATCTCTTCCATGCTGGTATCAGCAAGACCCTTAGTCGAAAGCAATCTGATTGCAGCTTGCATAATCAACATCTTCTTTTCGCCAAGCGCGTCTTTTTGTGATTTGAAAAACTCGCAGATATCAGCTAGCTCATCGGGTAAAACAGATGAGCTATTATCAATTTCCGGCAAAGACTTTGGCACTGACGGCTCGGGTCCTGGCAGCGCCAGCACCGCTGCATAAGAGCTTGCTGCAGTTTGCAGGTATCGACTTCTATTAGGAATAGGATAGGGTAGTAAGCTAGCCAAATTGGAGAGCGTTGCAAATCCAGTTATTGTGAGTCGAAAAGCCCACGACAGAGTCTCAGCATAATCATCTGAAAGACTCGCATTTCGCGAAAGAATATAAGATTTAATCGCATCAACAAATGGACGTGGAATCTTTTCTGCATAAATTTGCTGCAGCACTGGAAAGCGCCTGCATTCTTGGACGATCAAGCTTAAGAAATCACGCATCGAAGGCTCAGTAATCGCCTTGATTAACTGCTTACCCATCTTTTCGAAGAATTCTTTTGGAGCAAGGTTATGCAGCTCAGGTAAAAAAGGTTCACCGGCATTCTTGGCTAGTAAAAAATCTACTACAGCAAGAAAAAGAGCTTCTTTGTTTTCAAAATAGTTGTAGATGGTCTGTTTAACGACACCGCTCTCCTCCACTATGTCATCAATGCTTGTTTCAGCAAAGCCTTTTCGCAGAAAAGAGCTGGCAGCGGCATCAAGTATTTTTGTGCGCTTGTCCAACTTTTGCTCCTGAACTGATATGGCGAATGAGCTTATGAGAGAAGGTTTCAGAGACATTTAGACCACCCAGTCTAGCATATAATTGTCAAAAATTTGGTGCACGTACAAGGAGCAATCTTGCACGTGCACCTCTCGAACTAGTGAACTTACCCACGCTGCAAAAGTGAGAGTTCTCAATCTGACATGTCTGTTATCGAGGCAGACACACTAACGTCGAGTCGAGGGTTGATATTGCGGAGCTTGCTGCCCATCTATTCTCTGAGCTGCTCGGAGATTGTCGGCGACCTTATTTCTGATGTCTTTGGCAAGAAGAAAGCTATTTTGTTCTGCTTGATTCAGACCATCAAATCTGTGGCTGTCATAGAATGACTGCTGCTCAGCACTGCGCTTATCAGCTGCAGTTCGGTGAATGTTCCACCATTGCGCGTCGGCTTCGCCAAACTGAGGATATTTCAAATCTGAGTTAAAGAAAGGAACATTTTGCTTGGCTGTGTCGATTCCCTTTTCCGTCTTAAGCCATTCCGCAACTTTACCTTTGGCTGACTCGATTGCCGCTTCGGTTTGAGCTAATCCATTTCCAGCAAGAGCTTTGCTTTCTGGCGTGAGGAGACTTCCAGCATCACGGGCACTATTTCTTGCTGATCCAATATTAGTAGAGCGATCGATAGTGCCAGCACCGCCGTCTATCTGCTTTGTCATAAACCACTTGTCCGATTCTGGACCACCAAGCCCTGTTATCTTACCAATGCCACCTGGGGTGTAATAATTGTCCATGGTATCGCCATCGATAACAGCACGGGAAGACTTGTTCCAGGCGTTCGATTTTTCTGGAACGTACCATTCGGGTACTCCTGTGATCTGCAAAAGCTGTTTTTCCTGCGGGGAAATCTTCAGCACACTGGCACCATCCGCGGTTCTAACTGTTCGATTTGAAGGATTGAATGGATCCGCAATTTTCTTCTGCAAAGAAGATAGAGTAGCCTCTAATTCAGGCGTCATATTATTGCCCAATGCTGTCCTAATTCGGTTAGCATAGAGGTTCGACATGAATTCGGGAGGTCCAATCTGATGCTCCTTCACCGCGTTCACCACACCGTTCAATCTCTCTCTTCCGAAACCGGCACCAAATTCTTTGGATAGAACATGGTCAGCGGCAAGAGCACCATCCATATGATGAGTAAAGAAATTAGCTTTGCTCTTTACTGCATCCGCGAACATGGAAGAAAGCAAAGCGTCTTCAGTTTGCACTGCAGATAGTTTGCCGGCCTTGCTGGCGTCGATTACTCGTCCAAATTCACCTTGGGTGTGAATCCAATTTCCTTGTTGATCAGGCTCAATGGACCCATTCACGCGCTGATTGACGAAATGTTCTCTTACTTCAGCAAGTGAATTCAAAACACGATATTTTTGACTGATTGAAAGACCTGAGTCCTTAAACTGTGCAAGAACACTCTTACCCTCTTCGAGTGCTTTGATTTCACCAAGCTCCTTCAATGTTTGCGAACGAGCACGCCCTAATTCTTCAGGTGAGTAATTTGTCCATTTTTGAGAGACCTCAGCTCGTTGGCTCTTGTGCAAAGGTCGTCCGTCAACATCTACGCCGGCTTTGGCAAACTGCTCAGGGGCTTTTGTGCTGCGCTCTTCCGGGCGCGTCTCACCCAGCTTTGCTTTGCCGTAAGCAAAACCGGCACCAGTAAGTGAAAAGGTCGCTACCGATTGGAAATTTTGCTCTTTTGTAGCCAGACCTTTTCCAGAAAGCAGTGAATCTGCATTGGCAGCAACGATACCGGCTGGAATACCTGATAGAGCACCTGCGGCAATTTCATTTTTCATGACTTTCGATAAAGCAGGCAGTGATTGGGCCGTTCTCTCACCCAAGCCTTTCATGCCTAGCCCTGCTCCAGACAGAGTAGCGAAAGTCAAGCCACCGACAGCAGTGTTGTGCAGACGTTGTTGCCAGAAATGATCATTATCCTTAGCCGGAGTAAGCACTCCAGAATAGACCATACCGGTCAGTCCAGCTTCAGCCATTTTCAAGGAGCCTGCACCCAAAGCCTGCTTGCTGGTTAAAGCGCCCATATGCTCGCTCATTGCGAGGCTCGCCTTAGCTTCATAGTTCGAAGCAAGAGCCGTTGAAACGCCTTTATGAACGAGCAGTACCGGCAAAATTGCGCCGAGCCCGCTTCCTGCTTGCTGTGCCACCCAGGAGGAGGTGCCGAATTTAGCTTGTTCAGGTGCATCCATAAAATGCACTGCCTTCTGGGTAGCACCGTTAGCCTTGCCGTCAACAAGCTGAGCAACACCTTCAAGAGGCGACTGAAGCAAGCTGTGTGTGAATGAGCGACCGAAATCTGAAGCCAGAGAGGTGGATTTTTCCGGTGCTAGAAGAGCATTTAGGGACAAATGAGATGGCTCAGATTGAGTCTTTTCATCTCTGCTTTCTTTAATGTGGTCCATTTATGAATCTCCGGGGCTGGTATCTTTAGACTAGACGGTTCAGTCTAAAATCTCAATACGTACAAACACGTATTTAATCTTCGGAGTTAGAAACTCCGAAAATCCCTTCCTTTTATGACCTCAAAATGCTGACTAGATATTGATTGATCTTGATTGAAAAAAACTTGAAACGTAGCTCCTCTACATTCCATTCAACTATATGCAAATGTTCTTTCGTAGATAATAGGCATCCACGCATTTAAAACTATGTTTTATTACTTACGACATCTACAGTGTAAGAAAACACAGTCAGCAGCTAAGGGAGCAAATCATCTATGCTTCGAGCGCCTTGAATAGAGCGCACAACCTGCATCGGCGGCAGACAAGACAAGATTGCTTTGCCATATGTTTTGCTGGTCATTCGGGGATCCAAAATAGCCACTACTCCCCGATCAGTCCTAGTTCGAATGAGTCGGCCAACACCTTGCTTCAAGCGCATGGTGGCGTAGGGCAGCGCAAGTTCACTAAACCAACTCATCTCGGTGCCATCCTCTTTCAAGCGATCGCAACGAGCCTCGTAAATAGGATCATCAGGCGATTGAAATGGAATCTTGTCGATAATCACGGCGCTAAGTTGATCGCCATCGACAGAGACACCCTCCCAGAAACTTGCTGTGGCAAAGAGAACTGCATTTGGGGTCTCGCGAAACCAATCGAGCAATTTTTTTCGCGGCATTTCGCCTTGCTTGCGGGAAGGGTAAGGAATACGCTCTTTCAAATAACCATAGATATTGTTCATTCCTGTATAACTTGTGAACAATACAAACGCTCTTCCCTGACTTAGTTCCAGAATGCGTTCGATTTCTTCGCATGCGGCTTCACCGAACTCTCGCGTATTTGGTTCGGGCATATTCTTGGGCAAATAGAGAACTGATTGCCTGCCATAGTCGAACGGGCTGGCTACCTGAGCCTGTGTCAAAACACGAGGAGCACCAACTAGCCTCTTAAAATAGTGAAAGGGGTCATCACCAGCAGTGGCGAGTGTCGCAGACATCCATATGCTCGACAGCAAGCCTTCCTTATCAAACACATACTGCTCAATAAGATCAGCCACTGTCAGCGGTGCTGCAACCAGCTCTGTCCGCCAGGGCACGTTATCCATCTTCTCTGCCCAGAAAACCCATTCCTCATCGAGCTGCTCGAGAAGTTCCAGACATTTTATATAACCGTTGGTTGTTGTAAGCAAAGCCTTCGCTTTCAACTTAAGCTTATCTCTCTGATTATCTATATCAAGCACTGTTTCGAAATTGGCAGCAGCTAACCAGTCACGGGTTATATAGAGCGTGTTGAGAAACTCCATGATTCCCTCAACTGGCTTCCTGATTCTTGTCTTTCCGTAAGGAATTAAAGAATGCAAGTGCGTGAAGAACTCTTCGGCAATTTCCTCAAGGTTATGAATAATGTACGACGGTGCAGATAACTGCTTTGCGGCTTTCGCAGCGAGCAACTGTACACCTCTAAGGTTTACAGACGCGCTGAAAGACTTACTAGCAACCTCTGGTAAATGGTGCGCTTCATCGACTATCAATACCTCATATGGTGGCAACAAATTGCCACCACTCAAAGCATCGATCAGCAGCAAAGAATGGTTTACAACGATGATGTCTGCCTGCTCAGCATTCTTTTTTGATCTGAAATAAAAGCACTGATTGTATGTGGGACATTTCGTGCGCATACAATCATCGGAGTCAGAATTAATTTCACCCCAGGTGTCTGACATCGGTAAAAAATCGAGGTCTGAGCGATCGCCAGTCATCGTATTTTGCACAAAATTGATGAGGCGTGAATCTATTTCAGCTTCCAACTTGTGTTCTTCAAAACGCCGCAAGCTGATATAGTTTCCACGTCCCTTAAATAGAGAAGCCTGGATTTCAAACGGGAGAATCTTCTTTAGACACGGAATGTCTTTGTGAATGTACTGCTCTTGCAGGGCAATCGTAGCGGTAGAAACCACCACACGCTTGCGAGACAAAGCTGCTGGAATTAAGGCGGCAAGACTTTTCCCGGTACCTGTCCCGGCTTCGAAGATGCCAACCCGTCCCCGCTTAATAGCGTTATCAATGGAATGTGCAAATTCAACCTGTTGAACTCGCAATTCATAAGATGGCAAATAGTCTTCAAGACGAACAAATGTCGACTCTACATCAGCGGACTCGTCCGCATCATAAGCTCTACTGGATGCTGGCAGCACCGCTAGCTATCTGCCTCGATTGAGGTCTGTACTGAGGCAAATTCAAAGTTTGACCAAGACTGAGAACGTTGGCATTGCGCATATTGTTTGCTTTGCAAATTTCATCCAGAAGTCTTGGTGTAGCTCTCTTGTACGCCTGAACAGCGATAGAAGCCAGAGTATCACCAGTTTTAACTGTGTACTGTGAGAAAAGCGGAACAATAAGATCCGGGTCACCGAGGGCAGTGGCAGTGCGAGTGGTTACCACAGCCGCACCATTGACAGTGCTCAACTGATCTTTCGCCTGGTTGACGGTGCCTTTTCCTGCAACAACAATTTGAGCTATACCAGCAGCTTGCGTGTGGTTGGCAAACAACTGCATACCACCATAGACGACACCAGCACATAGAATAGAAGCAACTATTCCAGAAACGAATCCGATGCTCCAGTAGAAAGATGGTTGACGCTTGTGAGAATTTCCATGAAGAAAATCAGCACTGACACCTGGCCACAATGTCTCAATTTCAGCTGACTTGTGGTGAGGCTCGTAATCGTCTTCTACATAACCGGCTTTTGAAACATATGAATCGCGACTAGATTTGGGCTCGCGGACATATTCGGGAACGGAATCGAAGTCTAGTTTTTCCTTATCACTTAGCAAAACTGCACTCCCGTTTGTACCTAAAACAGCCATACGCTTTAACGACCTCTCAGAGGTGACCCCTTAGCTTCCTTTACTCAGGAATTCGATTTATCTTGGCATATTATCGATATTGAGCGAAGAAAGTCAAACTTGCAATCTAAAATCTACGGAACTAATTATAGCAACCTTTTACAGCAATTCCCGCATATAAGTTTCAGATTACAAGATCAGTAACAGGCTCAGTTCAAGCTCAATCATTAATTATATGACAACATACAACTTAGTCGGCACCCGCGGAAAGTATTGTGCGACAGGGGAAATGAAGAACAAAAGCAAGAGCAAAAAAGATAACAAATTCGCTATTTCCGCCACCAAAGACAGTTCTATGAAATTTTGACAACTATGTATCAGATTTCGATCCTATGCATTTCATATACAGGAAGTGAATGCGTCAGATCGCTTGTGGCAGCGGACTTTGAAAGCTCAGCTTAAGCGAGAATAATATTACAGAAAGTTTCCTTTTGACTTCTATCAGGAATCTAATACGTCCAATAAAAGAGACTACTTCTTGACTTTGCCGACACTTTTAGCATCATCTTTTTTGGACTTGCTAGATTTCGAAGAATCCGCTGGTTTATTGGCAGAAGAGGGTTTCGGGGCAACTTTCTTCTCAGGAGAAGGCTTGCTTGGAGAAGGCGATGTTTCCGTTTCTGCTTTTGATTCGCTGCTCTCTGAGGGATTGCGAGCAGCTTTGATTGACTGTCCGCCACCAGCTATCACAATTGTCGACTGTTCGGGCTTGAAGATGGTTCTGATTACCTTATTGACAGAATCTACACTTGCAGCTTTAACAGAAGCAATTTCTGCGTTGTAACCATTTATGGTGTCACTATGCTCGTAAGAATCGAGCATAGAACTGCTAACTTCACCCAGCGTTGCCTGTGTTCTCACGGGCAGAGAGCCTAGTAGATATCGTTTTGCTTCAGTGAACTCCTCAGCAGTTACACCTAGCTTAGAAATTTGCTTCAGCTCGTTCTTTATAGTACGTACTGAAACTTGCACGGCAGCAGGGTCCAAAAACAGCGACATCGACCACTGCGTAAGATTTGAAAATGGTTCAAGTTTAACTGTCATCTCACCATTGGCGATGGCAGACTCCAGTGCTGGATTTTTGGAGAGAGCTTGTTCAAATCTAGATATCATCGGATGGTTCACCAATATGCAGTCTGCAATTAAGAGACTGCCATATTCCGGGTGTGATTCAGCCATTGGAACAAGTTGACCAAAGCAAATGTTGCTCTTTTTACTATCCTTCAAAGGAAGTGAGCTTCGCAAAACTCTCTGGGTGCGTAGTTTTGCTTTCAACTGATTGTGCGCCCCTTTATTTGCCCACTTCCCAAAAGATCGCTCCATTTGAGCAAAAACGGTTTCAGGATTCAAATCTCCGGCCAGCACGATAGTGGTTGCTGCAGGAGTTATGTGACTTGAGAAAAACTTCTGCGTTTCAGCCAGATCTGCTTGCGCAATTGTTTTTGCACGATCACTGGGGTCAGTGGGGCAGAAGGGTGAATTATCGTCGAGGAGACCTTGCAACAATAGACGATTTACTTTCTTTCCAACAAAGTCTTGATTGTGCTTGAGTGAATAGCTCGCATCAGCTTTTGCCTTTTCCAGATTGGCCTCGTCAATTAAAGGCGAAGATAGGTTATCAGCGATCAAATCAAGCTGCTGAGAAAAATCGCGACTCAAGCATCTCGTGGAGAAATCAATTGTCTCCAGGTTGGAATCAAACTTCAGCATGTGCTGGGGTGATATTCCCAGGTCATCCTGCAGAGATTGTGACTGAGCTTTGTTTCGGCGACTTGAACCTAGCGACAAAATACTATTGGAAAGTAATGAATAGCCCGTCTTTGATTTTGAGTATGCTTCACCTGCCTGTATAGAGCCTGAAACTTGCACAATTGGACTCACGTGGCTTTCATAGACAACAACTTTCAAACCATTTTTGAGAACACGCTGAGAAACAAACTTGGAATCACTTTCAAGCGCGCCAGGCTTCAGTGCCACTATCTGTTTTCCAAGGGCACTAGCAGTGCTACCCACTGCAACGCCGATGTCTCCGATGGCTACCGGTAGGTTTATGAGTGCAGCTCCAACGTTGCCCACAGCACCAGGAATGTTACCTGTGACGGCATTGCCCAGGGCATTCGGAATGTCTCTAATAACTGCTGGTATTCCTGTTTTCTTGGTGCTCTTTGGGCTAATTTTTTGTGCTGTACCAGACAAAACAGTCCCCGGTTTACCCGATGCGTTATCTGCTGAGTCAACAGTAGTCTTTTCAGAAGACGCGTCAGGAGCTGGGATTTCATCAGTCTCCTTATAAGCCGCGACTGTCAAATGTTCCATATTACGGCTATACGACGGCTTAGCCGAAAATTGCTCATCGAATAATGCGATATTCTGTCCCTGCAGACAAGTGGCCAAAGCACCGTGTTTGGTATCGGGAACAGATGCTTTGGGACTTGGAGCGGCTGCTGGTGCCGGTGGCGCTGCCTTCGGAGCTGAACTTCCAGAAATCCATCCGATTACTCTAGTTTCTGGAGAGAAATATTTTTTAGCTACACGATTAATATCGGCAGCAGAAACCGCACGAAGTTTCTCAGCCCAGCTGTAATTATCTTGCCATTTGTCCAGGCATTCAAAATAGCCCAGGTGGAACCCGGCACGATATGGTCCATCACATTCTGCAAAGTAAGCAAATTCTGCCTGATTTCTGGCGCGACGAACTTCGGCATCAGAGGGGAGTTTATCGCGCACCTGAGAGACAACAGAATCAACACCTTCCAGTATTTTTGATTGCGCGTTAAAAGTTGCAGGTACAGCAGTACAACTGACAGTGAAGAGACCCGGCTCTTTCTTGATTTCGTAATTTGCCTGAGTAGACGAACAAATCTTTGAGTCAACAAGTCGTCCCTTAAGGCGACCCACGATGCCGCCATTCAACAGTTTCTCCATCACCACCATGGCCGGTGCATCAGGGTCATCCATCGCTGGAGCACGATAGGCGACCTGCATCAGCTCTTTATTGCCATCGTACTTGGTGTTTACACGTCTTTCGCTGCGAGGCATAGACTCAGTCACTGAAACATGACTAGCTTTTTCAGCACCATTTATAGTTGCAAAATATTTTTGGACAAGCTGGCTGGCTTGGCGAAAATACACGTCTCCTGAAATAACAAGAGTAGCGTTTGATGGACTGAAGTATTTGGAGTAAAAATTGCGTGCTGTTTCGGCAGTGAGCCCTTCAACATCCGTCTTCCAGCCAATCGTTGGATTGTGATATGGATGTTGCATGAACATCATCGCACGTACTTCTTTGGAAAGAAGCGCCTGCGGATCTTTCGACTCCGCTTCCAGTTCTTTCTGTATGTTTGCAACTTCTTGTTTCACTTCGCTAGCACTAAATTTGGTGCGTGCCATGCGATCCGATTCAATTTTCAAAGCCATTTCCAGTCGAGAAGACGGCAAAGTCTCAAAAAACGTCGTGAAATCATCACTGGTATAACCGTTGAACTGACCGCCCACTCTGGCAATCATGCTTCCTATATCGCCAGCTTTGAAGTTTCCGACCTCTTGAAACATCAAATGCTCAACCATGTGCGTCAGCCCGGTCGACCCAGTTTGCTCATCACGAGAACCGACACGATAAAATACCAGGGTCGAAACTACTGGGAATTCATGATTTTCTTGAATAAGAACCTTAAGTCCGTTCGGCAGCACAAATTCCTGAGCCATAACCTGTCCAGACTTAATGACCGGAATAGACGCAGTAAGTGCGGCCGCGGCCAGCGACGACTTAGTAGTGCTTGGTCGAGAGACTGGTGAATCAGCAGGCTTAGAACTTGTCGAACTGTCTCCGCCTGAGTTCGATTTGAGGTCTACGGATGATACAGTTGACGCAGCAGGAGTGCTAGTTTTACTGGACTCTGTTTGCCTGGCGGTGCTTGATTCTATAGCCGTACTGGTTTTGTTTTGTTCAGAACTATTCGCGGCAGCCTGACTCGTCCCAGCGGGCTTTACCGCTTTACGAAACCCCGAGAAAATTGTCCGCGATTCAGGTTTGGATACAGGCTTCGAAGTTTCCAGCGCAGAATTCTCTCCCGGAATAGACCCTACCGCAGGTAGTGAGAAGCGCGGTACGGCGAGCGAATCGGGGGCAGACTCCTCTGGAGCTGTCTGTGAATAGCATGCAATTTGCATGTTTAACAAAAGACAAGCTAAGGCCAATGTAATGCCAGTTTTTCTCGATTTTGCAGTCATGTAAAACTTGCTCAGGGAGCATTCTCCTTTTGGAAATAATCTAAGCAAGCACTGTGAATACAGGCTTAGCAACGATTTGCACTGATCTGTCCTGCGCCCGGACCTGCGTCTAAGGCAAGAGGCGATTTTGCTTATACCATATAGAGCTTTGGGGTTCCCAAGAATTACCTAATTTAGTAATTCGTGTTTATTGAGAATGAATTCGTATTATTGATATTTCTTCTCAAATTCAGCATTTTGTTGATATGATTTCTCAAATAAACCTCGACAAATGAAGGATTGAGCAGTGGCTACTGCCACGGGAAATCAGGCTTCTGCGACAGAGCAGGAAGTTAAAGGTAAGCAAATCGTGCTTGCTGGAAATCCTAACGTCGGCAAGTCGGCTCTTTTTTCGGCTCTGACTGGTGTTCACGCAGAGGTTTCAAATTTTCCGGGGACAACTATAGACATCTCTCGAGGTAAGCTCGGAGCAGATGACCTGGCAGACACTCCAGGCATTTATGGCGTTTCAAGCTTCAATGATGAAGAGTTGATAGCGCGAAAAATGATTTTAAAAGCAGAAATGATCATCAATGTCGCTTCTGCACTGAGTCTAGAAAGAGACCTCTTCCTCACTCTTCAGTTAATCGACATGGGAAAACCAATGATTCTAGTTTTGAATCAATGGGACGAAGCCGAGTCGCGCAATATGAGAATAGACCTGAGCAAACTGTCTGAGTCCCTTGGGGTTCCGGTTATACCTACCGTGGCTGTCCAAGGCAAAGGCATATCAGAAATAAACATGAGCCTTGCAGACGCCTGTCGCGGAACAATTTCCAGCCTGGTTCAAGAACGAACAAAGGAATTGCGAAAAAATGGCATAAGCGAAGATCATGCGCTTCTAGTAGCTGAAGGCGACCAGAGCTCTGCTGATGAATGTAAGACACAAGCCCTCACTCATCGCAATGAAATATACAGAGAGCGTCGACAACGAGTTAATGAAATTGTTGCTGGCGCGGTCAAACATTCAAATACGAAGAAGCAATTCTCAGTATTTTTTGGACGCCTGCTGCTAAACCCCTTTTATGGTGGCATCATTTCCGCAGTAGTCTGTTATCTGATCTTCTATCAATTGCTCGGTGTCTTAGTTGCTGGAGTGGTTGTGGATTTGACCGAAAAGAAGTTTATGCGGGTTTATTGCGAACCTAATGTTCGCAGAGTCGTCGCACAAGTCTTCCCTTCTACGGTAACTGTCGGCAACAAGACCTTTGATTTTCCTGCGGGAATTATGCAAGCACCAGCAGTGGAGGCAAGTGAATTCGAAAGCACCAAGAACAGCACTGCTGTAGACGAAGTTAAGTATGACTTCTGGTCACATCGTGATCTTATGGGAGCTGCAGGAAACACACTGGCGGGTGAATACGGCATACTCACACTCACTGTAACTTATCTATTTGGTCTTCTATTTCCTCTTGTTCTTGCCTTTTATTTTGCCCTTTCCATACTCGAAGACTCCGGCTATCTGCCACGACTGGCGGTGCTAGTTGACAGAGTGTTGAATCGCATCGGTTTGACCGGACGCGCAATAATTCCGCTTATCCTGGGTCTTGGTTGTGTCACGATGGCGACAGTTACAACACGCTTATTGTCTTCAACTCGAGAAAAAATTATTGCGACAGCTTTGCTTGGTATTGCAATTCCTTGCTCAGCTCAATTAGGAATAGTCTCTGGTACCCTGGCAAAATGCGGTGGTCCCCTTCCCTGGGCAGTTTACGGCTCTGTTGTTTTCGGAATTCTTGTAGCTACAGGGCTTCTTCTAAATAAGATATTGCCGGGCAAATCGGCATCGTTGATGATCGACCTTCCACCCATGCGTTTGCCCAGAGCAAAAAATGTTCTGAAGAAAACGTGGACGAAAACGTACAATTTCATGCTTGAGTCAATTCCAATGTTCTGCATCGCAGGACTGGTAGTAACGATAGGACAAATGACAGGAGTACTCGATTGGTTTATTCAAGCGCTCAAACCAATCACAGTAGACCTCTTGAAACTGCCCTCTGACCCGCGTATTCCGACAACTTTTATTCTAGGTATTGTACGGCGTGACTTCGCTGCTTTTGGTCTAACCGACGTAGCCTTATCGGCGACTCAGGCAGTTACAGCGATGGTTGTGATCACATTGTTTGTGCCTTGTATCGCCACCGTAGGGGTGATGATCAAAGAACGAGGAGCCAAAGTTGCATTCTCGATCTGGATTGGTTCATGGCTATTTGCAGTAGCCATCGGAGCGGCTCTGGCACGCGTGCTTCCTTTCATTCTTAAATAGCAAATCTTATTCCGCAACCTGAGCAAATGTATCCATTTGGGATCCCAAATGCTGAATTGTGCTGTAGCTGGCCATGAGCGCAGTCCGAGCAAAGAGAGAGAGTCACTGGTCTTTGACTGGTATCAAATACGATGAGGGAAAAAACTGCAGACAAGGAACAGAAAATATTAGAGCAGAGAAAAAGATTTGAAGAATCTTATCTTGTTATTAAGAATGCCGTTTTCAAGGAGATTCGTGTAATAGTTAGCTTGTTTCAAGTGCTTGGCATTCTTGGCTTGGAAAAGTTTCACCGAACTGCGGTATTTACCATGGCAAATGTCAAGCAGATCTGGATAGACTTAAAATATCGAGACGTCAAGCGAATAAAATTCTAAATTGGCGGTAAGAAAATTGGCAGGCGGTTTTTTAACCGAAATGGGAAACCAGGTAAATCTGGTAGAGAGGACAATCCAATGATTGGAACAACAGCAGGTACCACAAGCTTCGTTGGCAGCCCTACAGTCGAACTTCAACCAGCACCCGAGATAGTGGAGAAGGTTGACCTGAAGAAAGTCGCTTATTACCGCGATGAATCCAGCTATGAGGATTTACTCAAAGCCTTATTGCAGCGTGTAAGTGTTCTTCAGAAGCAACTTGCAGCTAAGACAGACAGATAAGCTGTCAAAGACAACAATTTTCGAAGAGGAGGTTCACGCCTCCTCTTCTTGTTTTAAAACGGCAATTAAAGAAGATTGCGAGGCTTTTAACACGTGAATTCAAGTCTGTAAGTTGCGTGTTAATATGTGTTCTAGTGGCAGGTGTCGCCAAGCGGTTAAGGCCCCGGATTGTGGTTCCGGTACTCGCGGGTTCAAGTCCCGTCATCTGCCCCACCTTTTACAAGAGAAACTGAAGCAAGCAAACAACGGTGTTGTTTTGCTGCATCTATGGTGCTCAACACCATATTTAGTGTCACGAGGCATGCTGTAGTTTCGCTCAGATGCAAGAGCACCTCACAGCAATAGTCCACCGAGAGCTGCATCAAAACTCAATTTCCGAGAAATCACTTCGCGGACTCTTGCGCCATTCTCTTTTGATCTATTTGATATTGCTTTTCCAGAGTTGGCGTTCGCAGAGACAACTTGTGGTTAGGCTTGGTGGTAAACCAAACGAAGCAAGGAAGACGTAAACCAAATGCAGACGGCACATCCGACAAAGCACAGTTCTCTGCTTTCATCGCAGAAAATCGCCAATAACTAAAATCGCGCTTTCCGAGAGTACTGTAGCTGAGGTCTTGAAGCAGCAAATACGTATGTCCATCTTTACCCACTCGTATATCGTCGATACCATCCTCTTCTTCGCTAAATCGGCTAAGCAGTTCGGTATACTTCACGGTTCCATCTGCAGCCACAAAGGCAATATCCAGAGCCTGAAATGGCATGCCGCAGGCAGCAGTTCCAAACAAAAAAATCAGGTCGTCATATCCATTTTTGTCCACATCAGCAAAGTAGACTGTGCCTCCAAACCCTCGTTCGTTCTCATCTTTTATCGTCCAGGGGCGACCAGCTTTATCGACGCCCTTTAGCGAAAGGACGGCTTCTTTGCATTCAATCTGCACTCCATTAGGAGCCGTCAGACTCCCGTCAGGCGAAATCTCACCCAATTTTTTCTGCTTTAACTTGCTTGAGTTAAGGAGTATCTGCTCAGGAAGGTAGTTTGCATAATATGCATTTGCGCCGACACAATTGAAGGCTGAGCAAAGCAGCATAAAACCGGCAACTATATACTTTCGAAGCATGGGCAATCCTCACTTTTGCAAGCTGACGAATTTCATTCGGAAAATAGGGATAAATCTAACAATTAACCAGAAAACGGAGGCTTTGCCTATTTTTTGGGCAAAAAATCTAAGGGTGCCCAAATTTGCCGAGACTGCTATGCCCTTACAGGACGCGTTCAAGAAAAAGCAGAATCACGACACGAAAGCCGAAGCTTTCAAAGTCGCGCCTCTTAGAACGCCACCCTCCATGGAAGACCTGAAGTTCTGCATGGAGCAGTCGCGCAAACAAGTAGGTCGACCGAGCGCGCTCAGCTGGATGACAGAGAGCGATACATACATTCTCACAGCAACTCACAGCTACGGCACTTACGAACCAACCTGGATTCTCCACGTAGGAGCAGAAACGATATCCGCCATAGCCTGGCGCCATACTAGTAGTGACGTAGAGCTCGTTCACAACTTGCTCGAGGCAGCAAAACCACCAGAGCCTGGCAAAGCAGTTATCCCTGAATTTCTGCGCCCGGGATATCAGGCAGAAAAGCTCGCTTCTAGCCTGCCAAGCCAGGGAGAGTTTACCGAGAATTGTGAGCTGATTTCGCGGCTCGGCGCAGGCGGAATGGGCGTCATTTACAAAGCCAAAAGGAAGGACACAGACGAACTGGTCGCCTTGAAAGTCTTGCACGGGCACCTGATGGATGAGGAAGAGAACCAAAAGCGCTTCATGCGTGAAGCGAAAGCTTGCCTGGACCTTAAACATCGTAATTTGATAAACGTCTATGAGTTTGGTGTGTCCAAACATGGACAGCCTTACATGCTCATGGAATATCTTGAAGGTCAATCACTCACCGACGTAATCGAACAAAGCAAGCGACTCGAAATTCCTCGTTTTATCAATCTCTTCTTGCAAATTTGTGATGGACTTCGCTACGCGCATGAGAAGAACGTTGTTCACCGTGATGTGAAACCAAGCAACATCATGGTATTGCGCTCGGAAGGTCAAGAGACCGCAAAGGTTCTGGACTTTGGAATCGCTAAAATAATCAATGAAACCGACCAAAACGAGCTTACACCGACTGGAAATATAGTTGGCAGCCCAGCCTATATCTCCCCAGAGCAAGCCGCTGGCGCGAAGGCAGACCCGCGCATTGATGTTTACTCATTGGGATGTGTCATGTACGAAGCGCTGGCTGGGCATCCGCCTTTTGTACACGAGAGCTCGATTAAAGTACTAATGATGCAACTTGGTGACCCACCTCCGCCGCTATCCTCCGTATGCCCCGAGGGCTTTGTGCCACCAAAACTTGAGCAAATCGTTATGCGTTGCCTGGAGAAAAATCCTGACAAACGCTATCCTTCAGCTTCCGATTTAGGAGCAGATTTATTCATTTTTGCAACATCACGAAACAGAGCACAGGGCAGCTCTGAGCTTGATGTGATACCAGCAAAGGTGCCTCACAATGTCAATACGACACAGGTACCAAGCGCTGCGACACATGCCAGCAGCGAGATAACAGACTCATTGAATTCAAATGCAGTTCCGTCAAGCCTGGCGAAACTGAAAGCGAGTGCTGCAAAGGCGAGCACCGCGGCCGGTGTGATGCCAGCAACGTCAGACAGCAAGTACGCTTTGACTATTCGATTTCGAAAATGTAAATCGAATGAGGAACTCGACAGCGTCTTCGACGGACTCTGCCTTGCAGGACGAATTCAAGCTCGAGATTTACAAGTCAGCGTTTTTCTAGATTCCGAAGCTACGATAATGATCATGCACCCTGATATCATCCTAAACAAACTCAAGCTAGACGCGCAGATTTCAAAACGAATAACAGGCATGCAGGCACTGCTTCAGCAAATTTTGAAAAATGGAGGGCAAATAATTGCTTCCAAGCGCTGGGCAAAACAACATACTGATGATAAAAACAGGCATGCTATGCCAGGTTCAGTCTTGTTAAATGACGAAGATGTTTGTGACTTCATACTTGAGCGCAGCGGCGCCATCATAGACTACTAAAGGTCTAGGCTAGATTCTTCAAGCCAAAAAAGTCTTCCGTAATCCACCGCTTCGCATCCAAAACAGCCGGCGCTGGAACTGGTCCATTAATAATGGTGAAGAGAGTTTCTTTGTCGCGGGTTAAGCGCCCTGGAAAAGTGTGTCCGTATTTAGAACTGAACATAACTTCCTGAACCGTCGGCAAAACATGTCCATCCTTCATCCAGCTTCGAACATTATATTCCGGCATTTTGAAGTATTCGGGAGTCAAGTGCGATATATCATTGGCACGCAAATAATTTGGCACTTGTAGGTGAGGTCTTGAGTTTCTAGCGAATCCCCAACCCATGCGATCAGCGAAGGATGGAAGGAAACCAGTACCACCCGAGTAGGGTAGCGTTGGATCTGCCTCGCTATGCATTACTAGCAAGCGGGTACCAGCAGGAGGCAAGCTGAATTTTTCCGTTAAGGTTCCAGCAACAGAAGCTATAGCCTTAAAGGTCCCGGGCTCCGATGAATTCACGACATGATGCAACTGCATGGCACCTTGAGAAAAGCCAATTCCATATACTCTGGATTTGTCTACCGGAAAATCTTTCATAACAGCCTGCATTGCGGCTTGTATATATTCATTGTCGCTGTAAGGTCGAGCGCCAAGGAAATTGGTGGCACCGTCTGGCTCATTCCAGGTAAAAACACGGTCCCTTAATCTTGGCTTAGGAACAGGGTATAGCGCAATGAAACCGAGCTTCTCAGCCTGAGAATTAATACCATTAGTTTCTGCCATTCCGTGCCATGGTTTGTTGGTTCCGGCAAGAAACCCTTCCATAGCCACCACAAGCGGTGCACCTTTTTCAGGGTCAACACTGCGCGGTATGTGCAGCATATAACTGCGATGCTCTCCTCCGACATCAACCCAGCGAACCAGGCTTTTTCCCTGCTGGGAATGCGGATTTAAGGCAAGTGATGCATCTGGCGGACGGCTTACGATTTGCTCACGAGACTTCACGAAGTCTGGAATCGGTCGGTGATAATCAAGCCTGTGAACTAGCGACGCTGAAGATTCTTCTTTTGCGGCTCCGTTAAGTGCCTGCTCACTTACTCGCGAAACCAGGCTTGGAGACTTCTCACCTACACTAGTGACAAGTGAGATGCCGTGCTTGAAAAGGCGGGGTAAGAGCGCAGCGCCAGCAATAAGAGCTGGCACAGCCAGAGCCTCTTTAGACTCCTTCACCCTCGACCACAAGTCGTCGACCAACTTAGAGGATGATTCAGTATCAGATTTATTCAGCAACATTTTGTCGCTAACTAATTCCAGCCGCTCGTTCATGCCCAATCTCTACCGTTTACTAGCTGCCCAAGTCTAGAAAACTTGCCCCAATTGATAATCGTCTGGAAGGCAGCTAGCTGCAATGGGAATTTTACCGTTCAGAGCTAAGAACTACCTAATTCAGGGCGTTTTGGATAAGTCAGGGCTCATGAAAAACTTGCAATCGAAAGAGAATTTGGTCTATAAATTGCGGCGACCAAGCCTCTTTTTTCTGAAGGCGAGCTTGTTCAAAGCCACATTCCAGACAAGATTCGCCACCATAAATGGTGAGCGTTGTCGCTGAGAAATCATTACCCTAGAGTGAGAATTCGATTGAAGCAAATTTGATTTTGCTAATCAAGAATCTGTGAATTCGGCACAACGAGCACCGACAGCTTGCATTCGTTTGTATACGGCGGAGTCCATGTGGGCAAGGAATTGTTTGCCGTCAGTCAGGTGCACATCTACGGTCATGTCGTAGCGATTTCCCACCAGAAGTTGCCCGGCAATAGCGCCAGTGATAGCACCAACCCTTCCGCAACAGCGAAGACCAAGCAGCGCACCTAACCCAACACCGACAATGTTCGCTCCTGGATTAGCATCAGCAATTTTTCGAAGCTGCAACTTCTTGACCTTAGCGTCCAAATCAAGCTCCATCCCGTCAGAGGTAGAACCATCGAATACATCACGGCATCTGACCAATTTGCAGCCGCGCAGCTCCCAATATCCAACAGGAACGTCTCCAGAAACAACGCGAATTTTTCTAGGATCGAAGCGATAAATAACGTCTTCAGCTTGCATGTTCGACTCCTCCGGAAGAGACCGTCAGCTGCCATTATAACCGGACGCTCCGCCTCCTGCTGACACAAGCCGCCCCTACTATAACCGTAGTATAGCAAATTACCTGGCAGTGAATTACACCCAAGCAGCTGTAAGCTACAGCGCCCAATAGGGAATACGGCACCGATCACTTGACAGACTTACACTTTTGTCGCAAGATAGTAATAGTATTATAGACGCTTATTTGAATTCGAGGAAAGCTCAATGTTGGGAATTGAATATAAGAAATCACCACCTACCAGGCACGTCATCCTTCACGAGTCAGGAAAAATAAGTAAGCAAGGTGCCGGGCTTAACTTCTGGTATTTCGCCCCTATTTCTTCTGTATCTGAAATACCTTTGGTAAGTCAGGTAGTCCCATTTATATTCAACGAGCCAACAGCCGACTTTCAAACCATAAGCGTACAGGGACAAATCACTTACAAAATAAGTAACCCTGAACAGGCTGCCCAAATGCTGGACTTCTCTGTTGACGAGAAAGGAAGATATAAGGCTAGCGGCGACAGCCCGATTCAACAACTTGAGACTCGACTGGTAAATACGACGCAAGTTGTTTCACAGTCCATAATTCGCCCACTCATTCTGCGCGAAATTCTCCAGGCACCGCATATGGTGGTCTCCGGTATTCTCGAAGAACTAAAGAAATCAGATGTACTTGTCATTCTCGGTGTTCAAATACTTGATCTGGCGATTCTCAACCTCTCGCCAACGAAGGAAACTGCCAGGGCTCTGGAATCTGAAACCAGGGAAAGAATTCTCCAGCAATCAGATCAAGCCATCTATTTAAGGAGGAACGCAGCCGTTGAAGAAGAACGACGCATCAAGGAAAGTGAGTTAAACACAGAAAAAGCGGTTGAAACCAAAAAGCGAGAGATCCGCGAAACCCGCATGGCTGCTGACATAGCAATCGAAGAACAACGGGAGGCTTTAATTTCGAAGAAAACCGAAAATGATCGCAAAGAAGCTGACTCTCGAGCTTATGCACTCGAATCAACGCTTAAACCAGTTCGGGATGTCGACTGGCGCACGCTTATTGCCATGGCCGGCAAAAATGGCGGTGATTCGCGCATGATTATGAGTCTCGCGTTTCAAGAGCTGGCAGAAAATGCTTCAAAAATCGGAACGCTAAATTTGACGCCAGATTTGCTACAAACACTTCTCAATGCCCCTTCGAATCCTTCTACCAAAAACTCAAGAGAGTAGGAGCATCATGTTCGAGAAAATTGTCGTGATAAGTCGTGAAACGCGAATGCAAGAGCTCATCGCGAGATTCAACACAAAAGCTCAAGCGGCATTCTACATCAAGCACTCCGGCGCAAATTTCAACGAGTACCAGGAAGAAGATGACGCATATCAACGAAGCCTAGAAACTATCCACACGCAAATCGATATAGGGCTCCAGATTCAATTCGTGGACAGAAAGTACATCTCCAATTTCATATTCACAGAAAAGGACATCGTTTTGGTCGTTGGTCAGGACGGACTTCTTGCCAATGTAGCAAAATACGCCACAGGGCTTCCGATCATCGGAGTAAATCCAGACACAAGCAGAATTGATGGAGTTCTCTTGTCCTCAAGCCCTAATAAGGTTCGCTCAGATCTGCACTGCGTTCTGAATAACACTGCCGAGTACTCTGCAGTTACACTAGCCGAGGCTCGCCTGAACGATGGACAAAAACTCCTTGCCTTCAACGACTTATTTATCGGAGCCAAAACACACATATCAGCACGATATCGCATTCGATACCAGAGTGAATCCGAGAATCAGTCCTCCAGTGGAATCATCGTTTCTACAGGAGCAGGGTCGACGGGCTGGCTTTCTTCCCTATTCAACATGGCTAGCGGATTGACGGAATTTGCGGGAGGAAGTCGCATCAGCCCAATTAAACTCGCCTGGAACAGCTCAAATCTCATATTTGTCGTAAGGGAGCCCTTTTTCAGCAGGCATTCAGAGTCAAATATAGTTTCTGGGTTCATTTCCCAATCTAACAGTTTAACAATCGAGTCCAGCATGCCGTCAGAAGGAACCATTTTCAGCGACGGAATCGAATCTGACTTTATAAACTTCAACTCTGGCTCTATCGTGAGCATCAGCCCAGCCGACCAGAAAGCTCTGGTTTTTCGTGGTCCAGCCAATCAGCATACCCAGAGGATAAACGAGCCTCAAAAGCAGCTCCGCCAAGCTAGATAGAGCAAGCATTTCCAGGATGGGAGAAGTCCCATTGACCCAATCCTTGCAAAAATCTAATATTAAGCCAGGATAAGGAAAGCAGCTGGGCCTCATCGTCAGGAGAGACCAAACAAAATGGCAGCAAATCAACGTTTCGAGCAAGCAGAAGCTCCACGGGCATCGCAGTCGGCACCGGTAGATTGGAACCGTTACGATAATAGTTGGTCGCAAGAGCACAATGCTAACAACTCACGCCGTCAGGTCGGAAACTCCATCATTATTGAGGGCGACATCTATAAGACTGCAGCTAAGCCCTCCACATACGGTGAAGCGCTGGATGCCCTAGTAAATAGCGATAAAGGCACCAAAATTGCAGCAATTCGCAGCGGCGATGCCCAACCTTATTATTCGAACTCTGCTCAAAATAACGATCAATACAGCTGGCATCAGAAAGGTCGCCCATCTGAGAATCCAACGGCGCAAGGAAATACAAGATTCGACGCCTACAGCTATTATCAAAACGATCAAAACTCTTCTGTACAACCGTATCGTCCAATCGATATGCAACCGCATTCGGTGCCACGCGCTGAATTAGTCAAAGACGGCAACCGTACTCGTCCCGCAGACGGTGCACCTCGCGCGCACGAGAACAGCCGACCCGCTTGCGAACCACGGCAGACTTACCCTTGTCAGCCAAGAGAAATGCATCCCTATCAGCAGAGAAATTGCAGACCTCATCATGGCGGATGGTACCCGGGCAAAATTGCCGGACATGTCATTGGTAGAGTATTTGGAAGGCACTGCCGCTAAGGCAAGGACTTAGATTCAAGCATCACTTTATCTCAGACTATGTGATACGCAGACTCGTGCGATTTGCTAATATTTGCATGTGAGGAAATGCCACATGCAAAAAACACAAAATTTCGAGGAAGCCCTGGCCACAAATGGCATTTTTTTTCGATTGTATAACAAGCAATCGAAGGATCTTCCGCTGCTTATGATAATGGGTTATGGCGGCTGCATGTTCGCCTGGCCCGAAGCATTTATTAATCGACTGGCTGAGACTCGACCCGTCCTGATATTCGACAATCGGGGCACTGGAAGAAGTAATAAGCTCGATGAAAATACTGAGCTTCGAATAGAACAATTTGCAGACGACCTCAAAGGCGTCCTGGATTTTCTTTCAATCTCTGACGCTCATCTTTTTGGTTATAGCATGGGAGGTTGTGTGGCATTAGAATTTGCCAGAAAATATGCAGCTCTCAGCAATCGAGTTGTTTTGCAGTCCACAACTGCGGGCGGAAAACTATATACGGGCTCGGACCCCGAGGTAAAAGACAGACTCGCTAATCCGCGTGGCAATAACTTCGATGAAATGCTTTTTGATTTCTTTGACCTCTGTATGCAAGCTGACGGTGTCAGACGCCACCGAAAGTTACTCGATGACATCTGCACAAAAGCCAGACCCTATCCCACACCACCAAGAGTGCTGATACCACAACTAATGGCATTTCGTCATTTCGACGCCTCTACATTTGCTGCGCAGCTAAGTCAGGAATTCCTGGTGCTACATGGTGAGTCCGATAGAATTCTGAAGGTAGAAAATGGACGTTCACTAGCTCAGACACTTAACAACGCCAGTTCCGAATTTATAAGCAACTGCGGACATTGCCCCCATATTGAAAGTGAAGAACTTGTGGTAAATAGACTTGAAAGGTTTCTGATAGGTCAGCAATAAATTGACGAACGAACAACTCAGCACCAGACTTAGCTCTTGCATGGCCGGTACTCTACTCGGAACAGCATTGGGAGATGCCCTGGGACTACCAATGGAAGGTCTCAGCGCCAAGCAAATTGCTCGCCGATACGGAAAGGTCGATCATTTTTCATTTGCTGGAAGCATGGGCTTCATAAGCGATGACACAGAGCAATCAGCCCTGCTTGCTCGAGCCATTGCACTTAATCCCGATGACGTAGATGGCTGTGTTGAAGACTTTAAGCGGGCGCTGCTTGGTTGGTTCTTGCGACTTCCATGCGGCATCGGCATGGCGACGATTAAAGCGTGCCTGAATATATTGTTCAAACAAAAGAAGACAGGAGTAAATTCAGCTGGTAATGGCTCTGCCATGAGAGCAGCAGTAATTGGAGTTTACTTCCATGATTCAGAGAGCAAAAGAAAAGAATACGGCAAAGCAATTTGTCAGGTCACTCACACCGATCCAAGAGCAGTGGCTGCAGCTCTATTTGTCGCTGAGCTAGCAGCGGCTTGCACTAGAAATACTCGACAAAGCACTTGCCGACAGTGCTTCGACGAAGTGATAGGAAGCGTCGAGAACTCATCGCTGAAGGAGAAACTGCTCTATGCTTCTCGCCTCGCTGAACAGAATTCGAGCACTGAAGCCGCAGCAAAAGCGTTAGGAAACAGCGGCTTTGTAATACAAAGTGTTCCTTTAGCTCTTTTTTGCTTTCTCAGATTTGGAGACGGCGAACTCATGGACGCACTAAATGAAGTGATTTCTGCCGGGGGCGACACAGACTCAAACGCAGCAATTTTGGGCGCCTGGCTCGGAGCAAAGAAAGGCGAAAGAAGTATAGACCGAGAACTAGTCGATGGTATTGCAGGACCATTTGGACCGACTTATTTGCGAAGGCTAGCAAGGTTTCTTTCAAGACAAAGAAGAGGTAATGAACTGGAGGAAGGAGAGGTAGAAGATAGAGATGAAGATCCCGACGAGGTGCCAGGCTACAGCTGGCCAACGGCCGTGTTGCACAATTTTTCGTTCTTTTTCCTTGTCCTGATTCACATTGCGATTCGCCTGGTGAGCGCCCTCAAAGAAGGTAGGTCCTAAATAAGCGAGTGGCGAATACCTACATTCGATCAACTAGATCTGCAAGTTGTTTTTTCATCTCTTGCACAGTGAGTTGCACACTCTGCCCATGTCCAGGTAAAACCCATTCGAAATCGTAATCGAGCAAACTCTTCATCGATTCCCTTTGCTTATCCCACGAGTACCAGCAATAACGATCGTGCGCATCTAGCCTTTTTTCATCTCTGTTCCAAAACAGATGATCGCCAGTAAACAGGTATTTGTTCTTGTAGAGTAATACACAATGTCCTTTTGAATGTCCTGGTGTGGGAATCACAACAAAGTCTTTTTCGTAAACACTCAAATCATCACCCTGCAGCACAATCTCGGCAGCAGGTTGCGCTGACAGATCTTCCTCATGAATGATTCGCTTTGCTGAAAAGACTTTAGCGTATTCATCAGCATCTGCAACATCATCTCGATGGCTCAGAAATATGTACTTCAAACCACCCATCTTTTCAAGCTTGTTTGCAAGCGTTTTCACAAACCGTGGTGCTTCGACTAACCAATTACCGCTCTCATGCGAAATGAAATAACTATTGGCACCATATGAATCTTTTGAGTTAAAACCACAAAAGTAAATATGCTCATCCACAGACAAGGGAAAGTCTCCTTGCATTTCCAATGCTTTATTTTCGGCAGTGCATCCTATCGAACCTACTGGACAAGTCAAAAGCGCATGCCAGGCACTTCTAATTTCGTCAGCAGATAAAGGCTGTTTCTTAACTGCGGAATAATCACCATCTTCGACAAAGGTGCCCGGAGCTACTTGTCGACAAGCATCACAGTCAATACATGTTGAATCTACAAAGAAGGCACCTTCCACATTTGTCGCTAATCGTTTCTTCAAATCTGCCATACGATGCTCTCCAACTCACAATTACTACATTCCTCGCAGATATGACTGATAAGCGGTTTTACAAATAACTAACCTATTTTTACAGCTTGCTAAATCTGCGCATATGCTCCCTTCACTTTCATTGACTAAATTGGAAAGTGAAGCATTGAGGTCAATAATATGTCATCGTCAGTATTTTTCCATAGTATTCGCGAAGTAAACTGGAGGGCATGGTCACTTGCCTGTGTCGTAGCGGCTCTAGCAAGCACAGTTTCGATCATGAGCAGCTACAGCAACAACGAGAGAATAACAGATTCGCTTCTTGAGAAAGGCAGACAAGCTGAACAACGCGGCGATTACAGACAGGCCAGACAAGACTATGACCTGCTTTTGCTCAAAGCACGAGCTAGTTCCCGCAAGCATGAGCTGTATATGGCTCTACTGAACTCCTCAAGAATAGATGCTGAGTTTGAAGAACTCGAACTCTCAAGCAAACTGGCAAGAGAAGCTATGGACCTGAGCTCTACTCTCTACGGCAAAAACTCACTCCAAACAGCCGAAGCAATGATCTACCTTGCAAATGTTGTGGCCGACAATGATGAGTCGATAAGCCTTTTTCGTAAGAGCCTGCGAATCTTTCGAGCCAACAAACAAGAGAGAAACTGTGCCAGGGTGCTAATAGAACTTGCATCCTGTTACGACGAAAAGCAGAAGACTGCTGCTGCCATTTCTGCAAGCCGAGCAGCAATACGCATACTTGAACGTGTTGACACAAATTGCGTCGACTATGCGCAAGCGCTTTCAAGTTATGCCACTGTTGGCGAATTAGAGCCTCAAGAGAAATTGAATTTATCTCTACAAGCCATCAGCATTCAGGAAAAACTGCAAGGGCCAGAGCATCCTGACCTGGCACCACTTCTCTTACAAGCTGCTGCAGAAGAAAGCGAGTACGAACAGAAGCTAGTTTACCTCAATAGAGCATTGAAAGTAGACGAAAAGCACATGGGGACAAGTAGCTTTGCTTACGCAAGGGATATCGCGGCTTTAGCAAAAGAAAAGGAAGCTCACGGAGAAAAAGACGAAGCAGCAAAGCTGAGACATCAAGCACAAGAGGCGTTTTTACCACGTAAATCTTCTCTTGCCTCGCTCTCTGTCGATTTCCTGCAGTCCTATGCCTCACTGCTAGCTGAACTAAAGTTTGACACCGAAGCAGCTCGAATAAGAGCGATACTCAACAGTAAGAGAGCAAGTTGCACGGTGCTAAGCGCCCAGGAAAAAGCAGTCGAGCATAATGAAGCTGATGATGCCAGCAGCGACCCAGAATACTGGATGCGAACGGAATTGATTCCAATCGATGGAGTGAAAAATTTTGAGAGCACATACTACGACCATATCCAATGTTGGTATCAACACGGAGAACTCAAATTAGAGGCATTCAATGAAGGTGAAATCATTTGGAGCACTGTATTTGGTGCCTGCCCAACAGGAATAGTCAACATGTCAGTTGATAGAGACCAATTGAAAGTCTCGTGGAGAGATGGAGATGGACCCGTCTGGCACAACGATACTTATTTGATTGCTCAGAAGAAAATGACAGAGATCGCAAGCACCACCGTCGATGCCTATGTAGAGCAAATCGAAAGTCAACTTACTGCCGTTCTAAATGGAGACCCAGATGCGCTCGATGAAGGTTCAGTGCAATCAGTTCCCTCTTCATACATCAACAACAATTTGCTCAATGAAGCGATTCGAAAAGGCGAGCACAAAGCTCTATTGCTCTATGGTGACGGTGATATTCCAGCAGCCGCGGAGAGACTGGGAATGGTATTCGACTTTGTGACCCAAGCGATAAACTCACAACGGCAATTCGTTTCAACAGAGAATCTAAGCAGATTCGAGCAATGGGCTGAAGCATTGAAATACCAGGGGCTTCCAGTGGCAGACTATATAACAGCATTAAACGATTATGGTTATTTTCTGCAACAAAACGATTGCCTCGATGAGTCGCGCCAAGTGCTTCAACTTGTCACAAGAATCTCACCTGAGCGAGCCGTAGCTTACTTAAATCTTGGAGACTCTTACTGGAAGTTGGGCAAGACAAAAGAAGCACGTTTCAGCTATAAAAAATATCTTGACTTAATGGCGGAAAGCAGAGAGACGCGGTCAATTCCTCAACGAATCCTTAAGCGAGTAAACCATGAATCTGCCTTAAAATCGGTTCCAACTCATAAATCTCAAATTATGGGGGTATAGTAGTCTCGGATGGTCTTGAGGAATAAACATGGGTGCCGATTCCAACTCAAAAAATGGTGACTCAAATAAGCAACAGCAGCACAACAAAGAACCGCACAAAGAGCAGCTCAAGGCCCGCGGCACTGTAGATGTGGCTGAGAGTGAACTGAAGGAATCTGAAGCTCAGCTTAACGAAGCAAAAACACTTCTGCTCGAAGCCGAAGCCCGTTTTCACGAAGCTGAAGCCAAGTTTGCCGATGAGGAAAAAGACCTAAAGAAGAAGTCAATCGCAAAAGCCGATTTCAATCTCAGTCATGACGATTTGGTTTTAATTAACTCAAACCGCGGTCTTTTAGAGTTATTGAAAGCGAAAAACATCCGCTTGAAAGACGTGATGACAACTCTGCGATACGAGAAAGAACTCGTATATCTGCAGATAGAACTGGTCAAACTTCAGAGGTGGATTAAAGACAACAGCAAACGCGTGGCGATAATTTTTGAAGGCAGAGATGCGGCGGGCAAAGGTGGTTCAATTCGCCGATTTACCGAGCACCTCAACCCCCGTTCACTTCGTGTAGTAGCCCTGCCTAAACCCAGCGAAGAAGAAAAAGGGCAATGGTATTTTCAACGTTATTCAAAACACCTTCCTAATGAAGGGGAAATGGTATTCTTCGACCGCAGCTGGTACAACCGTGCTGTCGTTGAGCCGGTGAACAAGTTTTGCACGGAAAGCGAATATCTCAGATTCATGCAACAGGTGCCCGAGTGGGAGCACATGCTGTATGAGGACGGACTGAGCATAATCAAATTCTGGTTTTCTATTTCCAAGGAAGAGCAGGAAAAGCGCTTTGCCACACGTAGAACAAATCCGCTTAAACAATGGAAGCTCAGCCCTATCGATGAGCGAGCTCAAGAATTGTGGAACGACTACACTCATTACAAAGAGGAGATGTTTGGCAAAACGCACACATCGTTTAGCCCGTGGATCATCGTGAAAGCAAATAATAAAAAGCTTGCACGATTGGAGAGCATCAGATATGTACTCAACTCGCTTCCCTACGCTGGGAAAGAGCATGCGAAAGTTCGCATCACTCCTGATCCCAACATAGTTACTCGCTTCCATCGCAACATCATCAAGATTGATTGACACTTACAAATCCATTATCAACTTGGCGTGTAGACCGTCTTCGAGAAAAGCTAATTGTGCACTGAAAGCTCTTACTCGCTCGTTGCTATGCTTGACGCCCTGTTCAGGTTTCAACGGGTTATTGTGAATTGAGCATTTAACTATATTTCCGTCCAACTCGTAAGTGCCACCACAAGGACACACATACCTGTCAATCTGCTTGATAGACAAACCGGCACGAAGCTGATTGCCCAGAGGAGCCTGATTGCTAAAGCATATTGCTCGATTGTTTTCCGCAGCGGCAGCATCAAGATCAGCTTTGATGCGATTCCAATTTTCCTGCCGCAAGCGAACACCAGCATGCGCGCAAAGCTGAGGAGACAAATAGTTTATTGAGTCACGCTTACTACTGTCATGGAGAGCCTCAGAGAGCTGAGTCAATACAGATTGCTTACTTGCGATGACCAGTCGAGAGCCAACCCGCGCCCAATGTAAGCGGAAGGTGGCAGCCAAAAGCGAAATGGTGACACAGTAAGCTTGAGTTCCATCATCCAGCTTATATGAGTAGGGGTCGGTTCCAAATACCTGGTTGTGATGACAGACCTTAACTAGAAGAGAAGACAGGTCGGCACAGAACTTATCCACTATGGCTTCATCGAGCACAGGAATTGACAGATAGACAGGTGAGTTTATCGCTGTGAGAATGAATGCTCCAGCCAGGAAAAGTGGGTTTGAACCAAAGGCGCGATTGTTATTGGTAGACATTGAACCGACAGCGAAGCCCAGCACCTTGGAAAAATCGAGCGTGAAAGGCGGCTCAGAATCAATAACGTGAAAACCTATTTGCTTATCAACTCCATTAATGAGGAACTTGCGATAATTCAAGGCTTCGACTTGAGAATCGAGAACGCTCTTATACATGGAAGCTTGCTGGTTGGCATGCAGCGCCTCTTTGACCACATCTGCATCGAAGCGGAATGCAGCAGAGAAGATGCTTGAGTTCGGAGTCACAGGGTCTTCTAAATTCGCCGGACTTGCGTTTCTCACTACGGAAGCCAATCCCGAATAAATGCTGTTTTGCATCAATGGCAAAATGATAGTCTCAACTGTTTTTGCATTTTTTGCTCTGTCGTATGCAAATCGTACTCCGATAGGGTCAAAATAATTTTGCCAATAGCGGTTGTATTCATTGACGAATTGAGTATATTCTGCAGCTTCAGCTTCTGTGGCGTCGCCATAGTCAAAATCGATACAGGGAATCAAGTGGCTCGCACTGCCATGCGAAGAGCATTTCGGAAACGCTAGTTCGTCCTGCTTTTCTTCGATTAGCGAATATGTACCAGAACATGGGCAGCAGAGCCGTCCCTGATTGGCAGCTGCAGGTAAACAGCCTCGTTCAGCTATTTCTGCCAGCGAAACGGGGTTTCTTCCAAACTGCGTTCTGAATAAAAGCACGGAATATTCGAAAAGACGTAGATTTGCCAGGCAACTGATTCGTCTGTGTTCTGTCACACGCAATTTAGGGCTCACAATATGATGAATGAAGGGGTCCGAAAAATACAAAAGCACTTCGTCGGCAGACTCTGACTCTGGCATCAGAGTTCTTATGTATTTGAATTCATCGGAATTGCCGAGGCTCACTTTCGAGATGCAAGCATCGAGAATCTTATGAGCTGCTTTTTGCGAATTACTGCACAAAAATGTTTGCTCATCTAGTTTGGCGGAAAAACTTGTAAAACCTTCATGAATCAATTCATCGTAGGAGTGCTCACGATACCTATGAGCACGAACATGACGCTTCGAAGACAAATCCGCAAGATAAACAGACATGGAATCATCTGCTTTAAACCGCAACAAAACTGAAATGTCCGTGCCCTCACTGAGAAAAAGGTCTGAGCTGGCAACAGCGGATTCAACAGAGTCAAGAATCTCGATTCGCTCCAGAAAGCGATCTATCCCCAACTTGTTTGCAGCCCGCATGACTGTCTTGTTTGCATTCGATTTCTTTTGCAAACTGCGAGAGATTGTGTCGCCCCACTCACAGATTGTCTCCATCGTTTCTAATAAACGTTTTGCAGACCTTGATTCAGCAAACAGGAAATCCGCAGGCATAAGCCTGGACAAGGCTGAAGGATTTTGTGCAGGCGTCGACGCAGCCAGCATTTCAGACCAGGGATGGCTCTTTTGATCCGGAACAGCCAAAGAAGCGAAGGGAATCCGCTTTTCTGAGGCGGGCGGCGAGAAATCCTGATTTGGAGACAATCTGTCTGCAGCGGTTCCATTCGAAGCGAAAGCACCCTGAGCCAGCGGCGAGGGGTCAGCAAATCCGTAGTGTTCTCTCATCGCCTCAATTTGTAGACACTCTTGAACGCCCACCCGTCCAGAAAGCAGTGAAAGCAGATTCACTTGCCTTAGATCCCCTCGACGTGGCTGGCTTCGCCGAATTACATTCAAGCGAGATTCGATAATGCCAGCCGCCTCTCTTTCTCTTCCATCTCGTTTGGCCAATTGCATCAATACGAAATTGAGGTAAACATCGGTAGGGGAGGCTAGAAATGCGTTAAGAGCCTCCTGAAACGACCATGGCTTATTTACTCTTGTAGAAACTTCCGACGAAATTATTGCGCTCATGACTCACCTGCTGAAGACCGAATATCATGATCTTACAGCTGCCTTAAAGCACCGAACTGAGGTCAGAGACAATTTCAAAACTGTTCTTTGACCTATTTTACCGGCGAATTCGTCAGTCCTATGCAAATATGGGCTGTAGTTCTATCGCCCTCAGATTGCAAATCAATGCTGGCATTTTGAATCTTGCATATCCTCGAAGCCAGTGGCAAACCAAAGCCAGTAATTGCGCTGCCGTTGACATATCGAAATCGTTCAAAAATTACAGAACGCAAGGACGGATCGATCGTAGCACCTGAATTTACGACGTTGATATCAACTGCCTCTGTATTCAGGCGCACAATAACGCTGATTTGTCCTTGCTTTTGCGATGCGGCTATCGCATTCTGCAGAACAATCCCGAGAAGCCGAGTTAATAATTGTCTGTCACATACCAACTTGATTTTATCTGGCTGTGTATCGACACGAAGACGCAATCCCTTCTCCTCACCAAAAGGTTTCAACTCAGCGCTCACCATGTTTATCACTTCACGCAAGTCGAGCTCTTCGCTGGCAACAGAGTACGAACCTGACTCTATCTTTTCCATCAAAAGCAAGTCATTTATCTGTTGAAGCAGATAAGTCAATTCTCTTTCAGTCTTTTGACTAATTTGAGCCTCATGAGCTGGCAATGGACCCAGAACTCCCTGCGATAGCATCTGAGTGGTTCCCAAAATTGAGGCTAGAGGAGTGCGCAAATCGTGATTGATGATCGCAAGCAGTTCTTTCTTCTCCGCAGCAGCATCTAGAATGTCTTGAGCAGCAAGACACAAGCGCTGATCAAGGAATGAAAGTTCGTCATTTCCTTTTATTGAAGGTGCTATTTCCTTGCCTGCAGCAAAGGTCTCCGCCTTTGATTTTAGAATCAAAATTTTTCCAGCCATGTTCAAGCCAATGTAACTGGCTGCTGAAATAATCAGAAGATCAAAGACGGCAGACATGCCCAACATAAAGAGAATATCGTTGCGCAAGTCGCGAGTCGACTCGAACGTAAGCCGCACTTCATCCACCGCGAAATCCATAACCCGAATAAGGTCATTGGCAATTTTCGTAGCAAGCTCAGCGACTTCTTTGGCGAAATCGTTCACATGACTGAGTACAGATTGCGGATCATCAAGAAAGTGAGAGAGTCCCTTAAAGAGATATGATTCCCGCGAGCGAACAACCTTCAATATATTGAAGATCGGATCATCTTTGGGAATTATTTTGTGAAACGAAGCGAGTTGCTTTAGATGCTCTTGCAAAAACTTGACACTTGTTTTTGCGCTTCCCAAATCTTGTGTGCGAGCCGCAATTTCCACAATTCGACCAAAATAGCAAAACTTTGCATAGAGTTCTTCGGTCTCCAAACACTCCTGCTTGCGCAAGACATAAACAGTGGCTTTATCGGCCGACTGCTTCAACAAAACATTCAATTGAAAGAACAAGAAGATTTGAGTGCATAAGAAGATGATCAAAGTGAAAGCAAAGCGTGAAAGAATGCTATTTGCATGATTATTTTTCCTTTTTTTGGAATCACCAGTCTCAGTTTTCGTCTGGCTCAACTGAGCGTCCGACGTTTTTTGTAAACGAGCTTTGTTTTGCGGAATCTCGAAGCAGAACTGACTTCCCTGCCCGGGTGTGCTATCGCAAGATATCTTGCCACCATGCAACTCGACAAACTCTTTTGCAATCACCAGGCCCAGCCCAGTGCCACTTCGCTTGACACCATCCAACGCCTCGAGTTGCTGATAGCGCTTGAACAATTTAGAACGGCCTTCTTCAGATATGCCGGGTCCATCATCCTTGACAGCAAATCTGAATACCGACTTCTCATTGCTCAACGAAATTCTAACGACACCGCCTTCAGGAGAATATTTAATTGCATTCGAAACCAGATTCAATAAGACGCGTGAAATCAAAGCTCTATCAACATTAACATCGAAATCAACCTGGGTGACCTCAAGCCGAATTTTTCGCTGTTGTAAGAGAGACTCAACACTAGATGCAACTTCCTGCACGAGGCTGCTAACCTTGCATGTGCCTATCTGCATTTTTGGTGCTGATTGCCTAGATGAAGCCAGCTGCTCAGTCATTGATTGAAGCAAAGTTAGCAGTGAATCTACATTGTTCTTTGCTCGCGTGATTCTTTGCTTGGCTTTGTCCGAGCAATTCGACATAGCGATCAATTGCTCGAAAGAGCTCTTAACCCTGCTCAGAGCAGCACTCTGCACCGACTGTAATATCTGTAGATAGCTAGACCGCTGCATTTCGTTTTGCATAACCTGTTCAGACATGTCCTGAAAACTCTGCTGAAGGGCTCCTATTTCTGTTTTCGAAACCGGCATTTTTTCTAGTTTCTCGTGAAGGCGAAGTTTCTCGCAGCTGTCTGCTAGCCTACCCAAAGGCAAACTGATTGCCCTTCTTATGTATATCGCAAATAAGAGCATGTAGATGAGGTTCGTTGCTACCGCAATGTTAACAACAGTGGTGGGAGTCAATCCAAGCGGATGCGGTGGAGGTGCACTAGCCACCTTCTTCCTTATTTGCATGATCTGAAGTGCCAACAACTTGACACATTCTTTTCCAGCTTTGAGATGGTCCATTTCCAGGTCTTGCAAATTTGTATCAGCAGTTGGATGATTTTTCAGGCGATTCTGTTCCAAGAAATGAAACGCTGAGTCCTGTAGCTGGACCATGAGCCTTCGATCTCCAACAACATCGAAAACCTGCTTTTCCTTCTCAACGAGTCCTTTTCTGAATTCCTGATCCTTCTTCTCTGCATAGGCTAATTTTTCAGCCGCTCTCGGGCTGTTTTCCGCGACAGCATCATCGGCGGCATCGAATGCTCTTTGAACATCGACCCATTCGTGCATCGCTTGATACATGCCCAGCGAAACGTTGATTGCCTTCATCTCTTTTTGAGCTTGATTTTCAACGTTCAATACATCGAACGAAATCAGCCCGAGAAAAAATGACTCTAGCATGACCAGAAGAACGAAGAGCAGCACTAGAGATTTTGCCAGACTGGGTTTGAGCATTCTTAGCCATGCAAGGGGCAAGAAAAGTCTACCAAAAACAACAAGCTTCAATGCCTGCTTGCTAGTGTTTAATGATGCGGGAACTAAAGATTTAGCTCCCAGTCCATCCCTAAGACACCGAGAGAGGCGGACTATGGATAGCATTTCATTGTTTTTCCAGCCAATATTGCCCTACATGCAGCTAGAGCTCTTGAGGCTGGGAACTCACGTCATCACAGTTCTGACTTTGATAGAGCTGTTGGTGCTCAGTTGCGCGGTTGTTTGGCTGGCTCCAAAGTTGAACGGGTTGCTTCTAAAGAAAGTCTCTCCCAAGATAGAGAAACTTGACAAGGCTGTGCTGACATTTCTAGTCAGAGCCAGTCGAATTGCTCTAGTCTTTCTAGGAATCTGGCTGACCTTGCATTTGGTCGGTCTTGATGGCTGGGTCGGCAATCAGGTTCATTCCGGTTACAAGTTGATTCAGGGAATTCTCGATCTGAAACTTGCAAAAATTGGAAACTCTCAATTAACACTTTTATCACTTCTCTATATTCTGGCGCTGTCATTTTTGCTCGTAAGGTTCACAGGCCAGCTGCGCAATATATTGGTTTCGCGTTATCTGATTAAAACAAAGATGGATGTCGGTGCGAGGCAGGCTTTTGCTTCAGCCGTGCAGTACGGCGTACTGTTTGTTGGCTTTGTGATTTTGCTGCAGACTGCAGGAATCGACCTGAGTGCAATGACAGTTATGCTCGGCGCTCTCAGTATCGGTCTCAGTTTCGGATTACAGACAATAACAAATAATCTGGTAAGCGGCATAATCATTTTGTTTGAACGTCCCATTAAGATTGGCGATCAAGTGCAGATCGGAGATGTAACTGGTGAGGTCAAAGAGATTTCTCTGCGTGCCACCACGGTTATGACAAGCAACAACATCGCAATTGTGGTGCCTAACTCTCAGTTTGTTTCCTCAAACGTAATCAACTGTACGTACAATGGAAGAAGCGTAGGTATTAAGTGCTCAATGACTTTTCCAGGAAGCATGGCACCAGAGGACGTTCGAAGCTTGCTGCTGGGCATAGCAAACCAAAATCAGCTAGTCGTAAAAGAACCAAAACCTATAGTTTCATTTGATGAATTTTCAAAAGACTCATTGAAGTTTTCCCTGCGAGTCTGGACAGACATTCGCAATCGCGAAACACTTCCAAGCGAACTCAATTTCGAAGTTTCTAATCGTCTGAAACAAATTGAGGCAGCGCAAAAAGAGAAAGAAGCTGCAGCAAAACTAGCAAAAGAAGCCGCTGAAGAGTACGAGGAAAGAGCCATTGAAGCCCCAACTCAGGATATGAGCCCTCGTCCAATAAATGAAAGAACGATAGCAGCTCCACAGAACGAATTGAAACCATCAGCGGTGCCTCCGCCTGTAGACCCTTCAATTCAGACCCAGAACTAGCAATGAATCGAATCAGCTTCTTGTGCCGGGCGCAGAACTCAGCTGATAGTGATCTCGGGAAACAAAGCAACGCTTCCCCCCCACATTTCGAAATACCTCAACAAGCAACTCATTTTTTGTTCTGCGAGCAACGAAGGTACTCAGATCAGCCTTGACTGGCATATCTGCTGCGTTTTCGGACATGAACTTGACGTACAAATTGTGCTCGCGCACTTCTGCTTTTATTTGCAGAGGGTGGGCTGTTGTATTGCGAATTTTCAGATCAGCATTCCCATACCACACAGTCGCATCTAGTCCCGGTTCTACACTTGAGATTGTGCGCAAGTGAGGCAGACGCTCTTCAATCTTTAGCCCGGCGATCAAAGCGTCCTGATACAAACCTGATGAAAGAAGGCAGATGCCACCACCGAAGGTAGCAGGACTCTCATTACCCAGATAGGACCTGGCAGAGCGATAGCCTCTAGAATCGGTTCTCGGTCCGACAATGCGGTTAAAGGAGAATACCTGTCCAGGCTCTAGAACGTAGCCATTGAGTGCATTTGCCGCAATGGAAATGTTATTGACCTGCGTGGGCGAAAGATAACTCAACCCAAAGGTTCTACTTGCAATCTCATCGCGAAACGGATGAGACAACACGAAAAACGAGAGCAGACTTAGCGGTAAAGCTATGAGCGCCGTCCAGCTAATTATCTTTCGTCTTTTCATTACTCGACGACCTCGATTTCTTGGGCCTCGGAATATCCATGCACATTGTTGGTATACATGCCTTCGATTATTGCTGGATTCATCTGGAATTTTCCGGGAAGTTCCATTCGAATCATGGTTCTCAACTCGGAGTGTCCATCGCGATACCATCCCGAGAAATTGGCTATATGGTCATCCATAATGTCTTGATGGTCCCACCATCTGACGGCTGAATAATTGCCACGAGAACTTATTTCTTCTTTGGCATTGTCTTTTACAACTTCAGCACCGCTCGGCAATGGCATTTCGCAAAGTGTGTAGGGAACACTGATTGGTGAGTCAATAGACAATGTCATCAGAATAGTTTCTCCTGCTTTGACTTTGCCATTAATGGGCTCTTCTGTAAAGCTGACATTGTTACTGCTGTCATAGTGAGCAATCAGCCTCTTGAAGCTTCGATGCATGGCAAGCTTCGTTGGTGTTGATGGCAGCGTCACATTTGCAGTGTTTATGCCGCTAGGAGACAACTTTTTATAGTACTTAAGTACGCAACTCCAGTACAAACGTCCTGAGCCAGACTTATGGAGTTTAGCCTTCTGGTTTGTCTTGAGATTTAACTTAATTACCTGTTCTGGGGCAAACAGCGACTTCTGGTTGAACGATGCAACTCCCAGGTCAGCAGCCTGTCCATCCGCGCTAGCGATTTCCGTTTTGAAATCGCAGGGTACATTCTTCGCATTTACCAGCTCATCTTCCATGAACGATTTGAAGACTTCAGCTGTGGTCTTGGTGTTGCCCCATCCGTCCTTACCGCGTTCAGTAAGAATCCAAGACTTGATGCCTTCGATTCTTTCGGAACCAGGCTCCATTGCAATGCATGCTCTGAGAGCGAGAGCCGATGACTCAACTCCGGTGAATCTATAACTGTAATAGTAGTAGTAGTTATTTGATGCAACACCGAACTTGCGATACATGTCATCGTTGCGCTCCCAATTAACAAGAGAGCCAAATGCACTGTCTTCTGAATTAGATAGATAAATCAGTCGATCGTACATTTTCTTTGCCGCATCAGCATATCCACTAGCTTTGAAGGCAAGGGTGTAATAAGCGAGTGACTCAGGTGTTTGTTTGTCTAGTAGTTCAGAACTGCAGACCCACTGCACCAGCTTCGGCGCCGACTTCACACCATGCAGACTTTGAACATAGGTAGCCTTCGCCAGGTCAACCATAGATTCATTTTCATGCCACCAAACTTTAACCAGTTGGGGATCTGATAGTTGTTTTTGCAACTCAACGGTAGATTTTGCAAGCCAATTCAATCCATTCTTCTTGCGCTCTTTATCCACTGGATAGCCAGCATCTTCCAGAAGCTTGTATCCTTCAAGAACCAGCGCAGTAAGATATGGATTGCTCTTGTCGTCAACCCACCAGCCCCAGCCGCCGTCGGCGTGCTGATATTCATCGAGCTTGGTCATAGACATGTCGTAAACTGCCTTGAACTTTTTCAGATCAGCAGCAGCGAGCGGCACGCCAAGCTTCTTGTTCATCTTAATGGCAACTACAGCCGGCATCAGCCTGCTCATCGTCTGCTCAGTACACCCATAGGGGTAATCGATCAAAGAGCTGAAGTTACCGAGCACCGGGGACAATGCAGATGGTGCCATGTGTACGGTCAGGTCGACGGACCCAGGAGCTGCATCAGACGGTAAAGTCAGAGGCAATTCTATACTCTCGTCATCGGAATTGATGACACCACTCTTACTCACAAATATTGGAACACCGAGCGGTCGGATTGGCAATTTCATTTCCATTGCGTCACCGGCCGTCTGGCCGATAGCCTTCACGGAAATCAGTCCGGTGCCTGAGTTCATGACTCTGGCTCGCCAGCTGACGCGGGCGACCTTTTCTGGCTCAAGGTCAACCGACTGAGGCGCGCTCTTATCCATAAATTGGAATTCAGGTGAAAGCTTCAAATCAACCTTGATCTTTTGCTTTATGTCAGAGTAGTTGTGAACTATTGCACTCACCTCGGCTTCGTCTCCCTGAGAGTAGAAGCGCGGTAGAGCCAGGCGCACAATCAGGTCTTGAGTGCTAACCACTTTTTGGATAACTGAGCCAACCTGCGTCTCCATGTTGACACCGCGAACAGTGGCACGCCATGTAGTCAAATTATCAGGCATCTTAAACTTAGCAGTCACTATACCCTTATCATTTGTAATCAGAGAGGGGAACCAGGCAGCCGTATCCTTAAAGTCTTTGCGAACGCGAGGTTCAATCTTGTTGGGACCACCCGAATACTCTTCAGGGAAAGAGCACATCGTAATTACATTGTTGTTTCTCTGCTTATAAAAGAATTTGCGAATATCGCCAGCAGTCTCTGGTCGAATTGCATAAATACTCTCGTCAACAACTCCCATAGCCAATTCAACATTTGGAGCTGGCTTGTTATCGGCATCCACAGCTTTGAGAGTGTAGGTAGCCATGTCTCCGGGATGATATTTGGGCTTATCGGTAGCGACACTCACAGTCAAGAAATTAGACTGAGGCGAAACCTTGATCATTTGACTATCGTTGAAGAACTGGCGTTTCTTACTCACGAAAGTCACCGTCAAATGCACGTTAGGAGCGTACTTTTTGTCGACAGGAATTTCGACCAGGGTCGCGCTTGCTTTCAGGTCTACAGCTCTGTAGTTGTAAATTTGAGAGCCCTCTACTGCCACGATTGCCTGTGCGCCTTCTTTTCCTGTTACAGGAGCTGAAATCATCGCACGCACAGTTTCACCTGGCTTATAAACTTCCTTATCCAACTTGACTGTCAGCGGTTCTTTCTGCGATTCGGAATCGCTCAGCGAGTAGGGGTAGCTGTCGCTAACAACCCAGATGCTGTTGGAAGAAGCGATAAGTCTGTTGCCATCATCTTTAGCGGAGCCAACGATGTAATACGTGTCAGTTGCCCATTTTGCGACGGTGTTGAAACTGACAGTGGCTTTACCGTCTTTGTCTGTTGTGACTTCAAGCTCTTCATACTTCTCGTTTCCACGATAGTAGTGCTCGTTGCGATCCCAAAGTCTTCGCAGCAATTGCATTTTCACTTTGCGATTGGCAATTGGCTGGCCGTCATAGGAAACGGCTCGGACGTTCGCTTTGATTTTCTCGCCGACCTTAGCCACGTAGCTGTCAGGTTCGACGAAGAGAACGAAGTCACCAGGCGTCGCTTCGACAAAACCTGAATTGAGTACACTCAATCTGCTTATGTCGGTGACTTCAACATCGATTTTGTACTTCTTATCTTCAAAACCGCTGTCAAAAACAGCGTCAAGATCTTTACTGCCTTCACGAGTATTGAATTCAACTATAGCTTCGCCGCTAGCATCGGTTTGCACGGTGCCTTCTTCTACGAAGTCTCCCCCGTAGTAGTAGTCACTGCTACCAGAATCCCAATCATCGAAATAGCTGTAATAATCGGGGCGCTCTTTGATTCGATATCTGTTCATCCAATCGTTTGATGAATAGATAGAATATTTGACTTTCGCATTGGCAACAGGCGCACCGAAGTAGTACGTAGCTTTGATGCGTGCTTTGGCCTTGCCGCCTTGATTTACTCGCGTCTCAAGCGGAGTTACATCCACTTTGTATTCAGGCTTGCGATACTCATCAATTTCGATTCTCTCGTAATCGCTAGAACCATCAGGGTAGGTTATGTTGACCTGGTAAGCACCAGTTTTTCCGTCACTGGGAATTTCCAGAACTCCGTGGAAAGTACCAAACTTGCTGGTTTTAACTTTTCCAGTCCATATAGATGTGTTATCGGGATCTTCCAGACTTAAATCAAGACTCATTTCTCCCGGGTTCTTCAAGCCTTCGCCTTTAAGATTTCGACAAATTCCGCGGAAATAAACAGTCTGACCTAGACGATAAATCGGTCTATCAGTATAGAAGTAGAGCTGGTGATCATCGTTGCTATTTCTGTACATCGACATGCCACCGAAAGCATGTTGCTCACCCTTAAACCCACAGAATAAGAGGTTGGTGGAACCGCTGGCAATTGCAGAACCAACTGCTAACTCAGCAAACCCGTCAGCACCAGTTTTGATACCATCTTTCGACAGCAAGACTGTTCCCTTGCTCTTCGCTTTTGCAGCAGCTGGAGCAGCCGAGTCGCCCTCGCCTCCGCTGTCGCTCGTTCCCGCATCTCGCTGTCTCACCTGAATTGCCACATCAGGCATGGGTTTAAGAGTGTTCAAATCGATTGCTCGAACTACAGTCTTGCTGTAGTCCTGCTTCACTATTAGTCCAATATCTGTCACTGAGAACCAGATAATGCTACGGTCAGACTCATTCTTAATATTGGAAGCTTCGACTACAGCAAAGTAATCACCCGCCGGTAAGGGTTGCTCGCACTGAAAAGTTTCGTGGGAAGAATCCTCAGCGTCGCTGCGAGGGGTTCTCGACCATGTCTTGACCAGCTTATCCTTCTCAAACACATTTTGGACTTTGTGCTCTTCTCCGTAAGGCTTGTACAAACTCAAATCAGAGCTAACTTCAACACCCATATGCTTCTCAGTTTCCGTGCCGAGAATTGAAAGCAAATCTTTCTTGTAGAGTTTTACATCAATCTTCGTAGCACTCTGAACGTTAGCCCAAAATCTTGGTTTCTCCTTGCTTGTAAACACTCGTGAGCTGCTTCCAACGCTAACGCTAGGATTAGCTATTTGCAGCATGATTGGTTCATTTAGCTCAGTAGCTTTGCCTTCTTCGACAAAATAGCCACTTTCATATGTAGTCGAGAACCCAGGCACGCGTACTTTCAGCTGATATTCACCAACAGGTAATTGACTGATTTCAAATCGCCCATCTCCATCAACCCAGACCCCGCGCTCTTGCTCATCGCCACCACGAGGTCCGATAGCGGTTGCATATACATGGTGGTCTCTCAAATTGTAAGAGTAAAGATTGAACCCTTCTTGTTCCATCGCGATGCGTCCCGATATGGAACCAACAGGCTTGGAAATCAGCACTGCAGCCAATCCGAACAAGAGAATTTTGAGCAGAAAAAACTGCCACGACAAAAGCGGATTTGTGTTTAGCGATTTGACTGGATTAGTCATATATTTCAGCCTTTATCTTGTAGATTTGACACGGTTCATCGGGCTTAATACCAGCCTTCAGTTTGGCAAGCACCATTTCGTAATACGCATCGACTGCTTCGCCGGGGAGAATTACTCCACCGCGACCGCCTGAGCGTACCATAACTCCATCTGTTAGCGGGTTTACAGATTTGATATCTGTCACCGCTGAGAGATCTCTAACTACTGTGACTTGAACCTTCAGAGTTTTAAGTTCGTTAGTAGTTATGCGTTTGAAGCGATATTCTTTATTTAGGGCTCCGAGTGTTGAAAGAACGGTTTCTCTTGCCGCAGTACTCTCTCTCGGGTGAATAGAGCCCCAACAAGCTCGAGTCTTACCAGCCTTGCTCAGAGTTACAAAGACTCCTGCAGGGCTAAGGAACTTCTTTTCGACGTTCAGCTTATTGACCAGGCTTAACATGGGCTCATTTAGATCAGCCTTGTTGCTCTGCCCTGGCATTTCTTTGCCGAAATAGCGATACATCGTTCTCTTTGCTATCTCCTTCAGTCCAACATATTGATTCAACGACTGACCATGCTTCAAATAGTCGGATTTTGAAATAGTTATTCGAGCAAAGGAAGGGTCGTTTTTGGTCTGGCAGATGGTCTCAAGCGCAAGCGCCGGCTTAACGCAGAGAAGCAGCAGCAGCAAGATGGCAGCCAGTAAGAATTGCAGTGATTGGCGATTCACATTCTTCATTGAGATTAGCTCAGCAACAGCAATAATCATGGCAGACCTTATAGACTTATTGGAATAAAGAAATTCCTGCTTCTAAGTAGATTCTCTGATAAGAGAATTAGGTGACAGTCAAGCTAAAGAAAAGAACAGGTAAAAAAACAAACACATCACGTAAAGTCGAAATCAAGACTATGGCAGAAGGCAAAGAAAAATCGTCAGAGATGGGACGCAGACAGTTTCTGCGCTCATTCTTTGGTCTGGGCTCAATCGTAGAATCGGAAGTAGAGCCGCCTGCAGCCGAGTCCCGCAACGACAGCAGTGGTAAATTCTTCTGGACCAGTTTGCATAATGGTCAGATTGGCTGCCCCACGGGTCATGACGTTCCGATCGGTATGCCAGGCTCAATAATGAAACTGATCACAGCTTCGGCTTTATTGGAGACTCGCGCCATTCATGCAGACGAGAAATTCGAGTGCAGAGGCGTTTACAAAGCTCATAAGCAGACAATCAAATGTCAATTTGCTCACGGCATAGTGGATATGCAGCATGCACTCGGACTCTCCTGCAACGTTTACTTTGCTCATTTCGCCAGTAAAGTCAGCAAAAATACAATTTTAGAATTCGCTGAAAAATTCGGCTTAAACACACCGGTTGCAGACTTCGGGTCTGGCAAGTTTCAGGCAGCAGACAAAAATGCTGTGCCTGAGCTGCTGGCGCTGGGGCTGACTGACAGTGTGAGACCAAGCGCCTTGCAACTGATGCGGGTGGCTGCCCTTGTAGCGACAAGAGGCAAAGTGCCATTTTTGCACAGTGCCGAAAACCCGAATGCGGAGGCTAAGCCTTTTGAAATACTGATGGACAGCCATACCTGGCACGTTTTAGAACAAGGAATGCAAATTGCCAGCAGGCAAGGCACCGGGAAAAAATTAGACCCTGAAAATAAATTGAAGTTAGCGATCAAAACCGGAACAACTCCTCATGGCAGTAGTTTCCAGTCCTGGATTTGCGGGTATTTCCCCTGGGATGCGCCTCGCTATGCTTTTGTATTGCGAGCCTCAGCAGGCACTAGTCAAGATCAAGCTGTACCTCAGGCTCGCAAGTTCCTGTTCGCCGTTGATTGGCCTTAATACTCCCGTATCCTGAGATCTCAATACCATATAATTCAGGATGGAATTTTCTCAAGGAGTAGATGATGAAAAGAGCTGGCATCGCTCAATCGATTCTGAGTTCAGTGTTTCTTTTGTGCTCAGCAAATGCGGTTCACGCTGATGAACTTTTCGGCAACAGCCTTTTCCCTTCTGAGTCTGACAAACCGCTTTTCTCAGATTTCAGTTCGAACGCTCAAAGCTACACCAAGAAAAATAGCGGCGCGAGCGCAGCCGCTCAAAGAGAGCAAATGAAAGCTCTACTTCAAAGCGACGACGACGAAATGCGCCGACAAATTCAGAAAGTCGCGGGCTGGTTACAAGAGTTCTGCCTGCGCAATCAAAACCGTTTTCCAGGAAACTATGGAAGTTCAGGCACCATAGAAAGAGCCGCGGAAGTGCAGTTGACTGAACTCGTTGGTTCAAATCCTTACGCAAATGCAATTGGTGCTGTGCAGGATGGTGAACTTAACGGTCTGTCTCCTGGTCTGTCGTACTACTACAATTCAGATGGCACTCCAAACACCTCTGGACCTGTCGCAAATGATGAATGGACGGCTGAGCTCACAGCAGACAACGCGCATCGCATCCAACTTGCGATGGATCAAAGTATCAATCCCACAACACTTGATGAATATCGCAAGAGCCCGCCTCTAAATTGGACAGGACAACCTGGCACCATATATGGTTACGGTGATGGTCAAGGAAATATATACGTTTGGGGCGCAGGCTTCGACGGAAAACCACTAAAGAATCCTGGTGGTATGGGCACTTACATTCTCTTTGCTCAGACAGCAAACAACGTAGAAGACCAGGGTCAAGAAGCCAACTACTAGTTTGAGAAGAAGATTCTCAGGTGCCAGGCTTGTCCTTCAAATCTTGACTCATGTAAGAGCGATCATTGATTAGTTCGAGCATAGGTCCATGCTCAGCCAACTTTATGTGCGCAAGCGAACCAGCAAGCGCGTTCACTCTGTCACGATATCGACCAAGTTCAATGCCCAGCAAGCTGCAGATTATTATGCGAATCGTTGCTTTGTGCGAAACGAGCAGAACATCTCCAGAATTATGCTTCTGCATGATTTCACTGAGCACATTCATTGCTCTTTCAGCGATTTGAAAAGCGGTTTCGCCGTTTGTAGGTGAATTCCAGCCTGGCTCAGCAACCCATTTTTCATAGTCGCCTGCATGTTTTTCCATGACGATGTCGTGTGTCAGACCTTCCCACAAACCGTAATTGATTTCCTTCAGTCCAGCACGCTTCTCGAGTTCAAGACCCTTTAGTCTTGCAAGGGGAGTAGCCGTGTCGACAGTGCGTTTTAGACTGCTGCAATAGATTGCCTTCCAGTCTCGGCTTTCATAAGCGTTAGCAAATTGCTCCGCCATGCGGTGTCCGTCTGCACTGAGTTCTGCATCTAGAAAACCACAAAAGCCTCCGGTCTTGCTAAACTCAGTTTCTCCGTGCCGCAGCAAGTATATATTCAGACTTGGCATTTTTATTGTCGATTCGTTTCTTTACTTGAAGCATCAGATTCACTGGGCTTTGTGCCAGACGAACTGCTGTCTTGCCCTGAAGGAACAGCTGTTGAGTTGCCATCGGATTGGGGAGCAGTTGGAACGGTTTCACCAGATGTAGTACCAGAACGTGATGCGGACGGGGTCTGAGTCTGAGTGCCAGATGGATCCGTGGGTGAAGTAGTAGCTGCGGGTGGACTAACTGGAGGACTCGATGAACTAGCTGGAGTACCGGGCGAGCTTGAGCCTGCCGCCTCAGGAGGGGCTCCCGTTGAGCTACTTGTAGCTGTATTGGAGTCCGGTTCACCACTAGCGGTGCCAGAAGCTTCTATGTCCTTAGGAGCTGGTACCACTTTAAAATCACCAGAATTTGAAGGATTCGCAGGAGCAGTCGAACTTGAGCCGTCATCAAGTTTTGTGCTCACACCTTCGGGTACAAAACTTGGCGAAGCATTTTGCGTCGGTGGACCAGAAAAGACTGGAGGGCTGGAGACGGCAGCACCAGAGGGAGTCTTTTTCACAGATGTTGCAGGAGATGAGCTGACAGATGTAGTCTTAGTTGCCGGTTCATGCACTGTTGCTTTGCTAGTAGCTGGCGTTTTTTGAGGCTGAGCAGCCTTCACCGGCACTGAGGGGGACTCGGTGGCATCTGGCGATTTAAGCGCCCCGACAGGTTCACTTGAACTGGGCTTGCTGCCAGAGTTGGACACAGGCTTATGGACTGCTGTAGTCGCTGCTGGTACTGCCGGCTTGCCGGGTGCTGGGCTTGGCGTGCCTGTCGCTGTTGGAGCTTGAGTCTGAGCCGCCGGTGGAGCAGCTGTCTTCATCGCCCCAGCGGGTTGGACTGGAGGCTTCAAGGCTCCTACAGGCTGGGCGGCAGAGTCAGGTGGCTTCAAAGCGCCGCTAGGTCCCGATACCGCATTTGGTGCAGCTTCATCAGCACCTTTCGTCTCATCTGGTGTTGCAACGACGATGCCAGGTGCCTTCGTCTCTGTTCGCACAGTCTCTCGGGTTCTAAAAATCGGCTCTTTCGGTGAAATTGGCGCACCAAAATCAAAAGGCTTACTTTCATTCGCTTTTGCTTTGCACAAAGCAAAGCGTTTTTGTATTACTGGATTTGTAGGCTGAAGCTTCAATGACTTAAAGAACATATCTTGTGCCGACTTATAATCGCCAAGCTTTTGCAGAGCAGCACCTAAATTGTTGTAAGCCGCTATGAACTTATCGTTGAGCTGCGTAGCTCGCCTGATATACCTTGCGCCCTCTCTTACATCTTCATTTACGACCAGAGCGCAACCGATGTCGTTATAAAGTTCAGCATCGTTTGGCTTCAGACGCAAAGCGTTCTGGTATTCACGAATGGCGTCATAAACCAACCCCATCTGCGCCAATGTTCGACCATAAAAGTGATAGCAATCCGCATTGTTAGGCTCTGCAGCAATTGCTTTCTTGTAATAATCGATTGCTTGCGGATACTTCTTCTCTACAGACAGACCATTTGCAATCTTCAGCATTGCGTTCTCTTTTTTTGTTGCTGCGGCATCAGTCGCAGGCAACAGAATGGCAAAAGAGAGAAGCGACAATGACGCTGCCAGTATGAATCTATCCACGTTTTTGCTTTTCATGCATACCACCCGTTTCAAATCCCCAAATATAGTGCCCGGAAGACGGGGTCTATAATCCGCAGAATAGCAAAAATCAACAAATCCTGACGACTTCCAGGAAGCCTTACGACGAGTAAAACTCTAAAACGTTGTATTTGCGAGAGCTTACAGATGAATGGAGGAATTGTCTTTCGTCAGACGAGGAGTACCACCGACACGGAAGAAGCCATCGGCTGGCGTGTCCCCCAAAATTAGAGCTCCAGCGCCAACGAGGCAGCGCTCGCCAACCCTAACATGGTCCCTAATTGTGCTGTTGAGTCCCAGAAAGCACTGTTCACCGATTTCAACGCCACCACCAATAACAACATGGGCTGATATGAAGACATGATCGCGAATGACCGAGTGGTAGCCGAGGTGATTTGTGCTCCAGACGATAACGTTATTGCCTATCTCTACGAAAGGTTGAATCACTGAATTTTCAAATACGAATGTGTTTTCACCAACTGTGGTGTTCCAAATTGAGCTGCGTGAACTGACATAGGAAGCCAGTTTATAGCCCATGGATTTTGCAGCAAGGTATTTTTCCTTGCGAATTCCATTTATTTTCTTGGGACCAACAGCCACCGCCATTCCAAATTCTGATGGGGAAAAATGCTGCGTGACCTCGTCAAAAGGAACTACCGGCAATCCGAGATAGCTTGTCTCAGTCAAGAAATCACGGTCAACCGTAAATGCTTTGACGGAATATTCAGAGTCATTAGTAAAGAAGAAATGCAGAAGTTCAGCCAGTCCGGTGGTTCCAAAAATGACTAAATCACGCATGCGTAACTCCTATGGTGCAGCAAGCTGATTGTACAAAAAAGGTCCAGCAAATGCTGGACCTTCTTCGATTCTTTGTGCTGCTCTGACAAATTAGCGCTTGCTGAATTGGAAACGCTTACGAGCACGCTTACGACCATATTTCTTACGCTCTTTGACGCGTGGGTCACGAGTGAGTAAGTCAATTGTGCGGAGCAATGGACGGTTCTGAGGAGCTGCTTCTGCAAGGGCTCTGGAGATACCGTGACGAATCGCACCGACCTGTCCGGAAATTCCGCCGCCACAAACGTTGACGATTACGTCAAAACGTCCCTGAGCATCAGCGATTTCAAATGGCAATCCGATTTCACGAGCGAGACCTGGACGATTGCCAACATAATCTTCAACGGTTCTGTTGTTGATTGTGACCTTGCCGGTACCTGGAACGAGACGAACGCGAGCGGTCGCTGTTTTTCTTCTTCCGGTTCCGTAATACTGAATTACGCTTGTCATCGCAATATCTTTCCTTTTCTTCCTGCCTTGCTGGCTACACTAATTGACTATTTGATTTCCAAAGCCTTTGGGTTTTGAGCAGCATGTGGATGCTCGCCGCCAACATAAACTTTCAATTTGGTGAATTGGCGAGCGCCCAATCTGGTGTGTGGGAGCATGCCTTTGACAGCGCGCTCAACCAATTGATCTGGGCGACGCTCTCTCAATGCTTTTGCAGTTTCGATTTTGAAACCACCTGGATATCCAGAGTGGTGACGATAAAGCTTCTGGGTTTCTTTGTTTCCGCTAAGCTGGATTTTTTCAGCGTTGACGATAACTACGAAATCGCCACAATCCATGTGCGGAGTGAAGATGGGCTTATGCTTGCCACGAAGAACGTTGGCAACTTGCACCGCCAGCCTGCCCAATGTCTGGCCTTCTGCGTCAACGACGTACCAGTCGCGCTGGACATCTTCTACCTTAGGCACTGTGGTTTTCACGACTCATTTCTCCTGACTAATTAGAGAACCTTCTCTGGTCTCTCTCTCAAACAATTTGTACTCAGCCGGGTAATCTACCGAATAAAGACAGAGCCCCCAAGGCGGTGCGGTGGGTCCGGCAAATTGCCTGTCCTTCGCAGCCAAAGCATCAGCGATGACCGACGGTGCGCGTTTGCCGAGTCCAACGTCTATTAACGTCCCGACAATAATGCGCACCATATTGTAAACGAAGTGATTGGCTGAAATCCAGAATTCAAGCTCAGATTCACCTTTCTTCAATAATTCAGCGCGCTCAACGCGGCAGATTGTGGTTCGCAAATCAGCATTAGAAGACTTAAATGCGCTGAAGTCATGCTTGCCGAGAAGCGCTTCAGCAGCCACTTTCATTGCATCAACATCGAGCTGAAACGGAATAAAATGTTGCTCTTTGTGACCTATCGCCGTCCTTTGCTCTCTATTAAGGATACGATACAAATATGTTCTCTTAACCGCAGTAAATCTGGCGTTGAATTTGTCCGGAACGACCTGAGCCTCGACAATACTGATGTCTTTTTCCAGAATGCCGTTAAGTGCCCAACACATTCTTCGCAAGACTTCTGAATCCACAATTGGCTTCTCAAGCTCATCAAGCGAAATTACCATGTTGGCACGTCCACTATGAGCCAACTGTTTGCCATCTGCCGCCAGTACTGAAAAACAACGCAAAAGAAACTCGTCATCAAGGTCAAAATGAGCGACCTGCCCTCTTGCATTGACGCCGGCATCTGTTCGTCCACATAAGGTCGCCTTGATGCTTCGAGTGCTTCCAGTGCGAAAAAGTACGTTTAGAGCTTTCTCAAAATCTTCCTGCACAGTACGAGCGTTGGCCTGCATTTGAGAGCCGCTGAACTTTTCGCCAGCGTACTCCATTTTTACGGCTATTCTTCTCGTACTCATCTACATCTTCTTCGTTCAGTTCGGTCTGGGCCCCGCCATCCTGGCGACTTCGGATCTGGCGAATTCTTGACTGTCAAAACAAGAAACGACATACAAAAGAAAAGGACAGATTCACTCAGATCGGATTCCAACCGATTCAGGTCCCATAACAAAAAGGGCAGCCAGGCGGCTGCCCAAATCGAATAGGTCAGAACTGACTATTTGTCAGCTTCAACCAACTGAATAAGAGCCATCGGAGCAGCATCACCACGACGGAAGTGAGTCTTCACGATACGTGTGTAGCCACCGTTACGCTTTTCATAACGCGGAGCGATTTCATCAAAAGTGCGGCTGACCACATCTTTGTCATAGATGAAAGCTTGCATTTGACGACGTTTATGAACATGCTTAGCAATTGCTTTTGAAGCTTCGCTTGCAACTGCAGCATCTTCACTCTTAGCGTTTTTGTAGAGCGTTTCTTTGTCAGCCAGACGACCATGCTTAGCAAGCGTAATCATCTTTTCTGCATGGCTGCGAACAGCTTTTGCTTTTGACAAAGTGGTGACGATTTCATCGTGACGAAGAAGCTCGGTAGCCAGAGCGCGAAGAATTGCATTGTTCTGGTCTTGCGGGCGGCTTAGACGATTTCCTGGTTTGCGGTGACGCATAATTCCAATTCCTTTTAGTGCTTATTTGGCGGTGTCTGAAAGACCCAAACCAAATTGTCTGAGACGTTCGATTACTTCGTCGGCAGACTTCTTACCGAAGTTTTTGATGTTCATCAAATCATCGTAACTTAGTTTGAGAAGCTCACCGAGTGAATGAATATTGGCTCTCTTCAAGCAGTTATAAGCTCTTACTGAGAGTTCCAATTCTTCGATAGAGATTGAATGATGCTTGCCATCAGACTGTGTTGGTTGTGGTGCAACCGGTACTACTGGTCTTCCGGAAAGTTCAGCGATTGGAACGAGGTGGTCGATCAATTGACGAGCAGCCTGGCTGATTGCTTCGGTTGCGTCGATTGAGCCATTGCTCCAGAGGTCGATTGTCAGTTTGTCGTAGTCGGTTGACTCGCCAACGCGGGTCGGCTCGACGTTATAGCTGACTTTGCGAATCGGCATGAATACTGCGTCGATTGGCAATACGTCGATAGCTTGCTTGTAGTGGCTGTGTTGATCAGCCGGTACATAACCGCGACCACGCTCTACTGTGATTTCAGCGCGGATGCGACCATCTTCAGCCAATGTGCAGATTTGCCAATCAGGATTGATGATTGTCACGTCTGCTGGGCAGATGATATCGCGGCCGGTGACCGGACCTGAGCGCTGCAAATCGATATGCAGATATTGTGGGTCGTTGCTAAATGACTTAACAACAAGACCTTTCAAGTTGAGCATGATGTCGATTACATCTTCAACAACACCCGGAATGGTGGTGAATTCGTGGGTGACACCTTCCATTCTTACTGCAGTAACAGATGCACCTTCAAGAGAGCTCAGCAATACTCTGCGCAACGAGTTGCCCACAGTGGTGCCATATCCTCTTTCCAGTGGCTCAATTACGAACTTGCCATAAATAGATCCATCGGTGCCGGTTTTGTTTTCCAGGCACTTGATCTTGAGCGGTTCGATGCTTACTCCGTACATTCGTCCAGTTTCTCCTTGAAGGCTTGTTATGAATTAACGCGAATAGAATTCAACTATGAGCGCTTCTTTAATTGTTTGGTCTAAATCTTCACGAGCTGGAAGCTGTTGAACTGACACTTTGAGATTTTCAAGGTCAGCTGACACCCATCTCGGTGCGCCTGCAGAAGGATTGTCGGCGATCAGCTTTTTGACGAGAGACTTGCTCTTGTCTTTAACAGAAACGACTTGATTAACCTTCAACTGGAGAGAAGGAACGGTGACAACATTTCCATCGACGGTAACGTGACCGTGCAAAATGAGCTGTCTGGCTTGAGCGCGCGATGGCACCATGCCAGAACGGTGGACGATGTTGTCGAGACGTACTTCAAGAAGCTGAAGCAAACGCAGACCTGTTGGAACTGCTTTCTGACGCGATGCAGATTCGAAATAACGTGAGAATTGTCTTTCAAGAACGCCATAACCACGACGAACTTTCTGTTTCTCACGAAGCTGAATCGCATACTCGGATTGCTTCTTTCTTTCCTGACCGTGCTGACCTGAAGGGTAGCGACGGCGCTCGATGGCGCACTTGCTGCTATAGCAACGTGAGCCCTTCAAAAAGAGTTTGGTGCCTTCGTTGCGGCACAATTTGCATACTGAATCACAATACCTGGCCAATGCCGTATCTCCTCAAAAATGCGGTTCCAATGCTTACTGCAATTGGTTCCGTGTATTACACGCGACGTCTCTTTGGTGGACGGCAACCGTTATGTGGAATCGGTGTGCAGTCACGGATCAACGTAATCTCAAGCCCCGATGATTGAAGAGCACGAATTGCCGTTTCACGTCCGGCTCCCGGTCCCTTAACCAGCACTTCACACTTGCGCATGCCCTGGTCCATCGAACGCTTTGCTACGGATTCTGCAGCTTGCTGAGCAGCAAACGGAGTGCCTTTCTTGGCGCCCTTGAATCCTACCGTACCTGCCGAGGCCCATGCGATAACCGCTCCGACCGGGTCTGTGGCACTGACAATGGTGTTATTGAAGGTTGATTGAATATGTACAACGCCTTCAAGTACTACGCGGCGGTCTTTTTTCTTAGCTCTTGCTTTTGGTGCTTTAGCCATTTCTGTCTTTGGTCCTTTTTTACGTTGTGCGGATTACTCCGCATACTGCCTGGGTTTAGCCACAGGCTCGTTTCCCTAATACTTGATCCGTAATCGTCGTTATGCCTTTTAAACTCGTCGTTGATTGCGATCCTGCAATCGCAATCAACTCGACTAGTGCTACTTGGTAGCGACTTTTTTGTTGGCAACGGTGACGCGCTTGCGTCCACGTCTTGTACGAGCATTGGTCTTCGTTCTCTGACCGCGGGTCGGTAGACCCTTGCGGTGACGTTGACCACGGAAGCAGTTGATCTCGATAAGTCTCTTAACATTGAGACCTTCGACACGACGGAGGTCACCCTCCACCTGCCAGTTCTTGTCTATCTCTTCACGAATACGGTTGACTTCATCTTCTGTGAGGTCTTGTACACGCTTGTGGTCTGCAATACTCAGCTTTTCGCAAATTTTTGCAGCACCAGTAGGTCCGACACCATATAGGTAGCGAAGCGCTATGTAGACTTTTTTGTTTCTTGGCAGGTCAACACCCGCTATGCGAGCCATCTATCCTCCATCCCTTTCGGGGGTTATATACATCGAACGTCAAACATTTCGCCTTTCGGCGAGCCGGTATTAACCCTGGCGTTGCTTATGCTTGGGGTTTTCGCAAATGATTGCGACTCGTCCTTTACGACGAATTACCTTGCACTTTTCACAAATTTTCTTGACTGAAGCTCTAACTTTCATTGCTTGTCTTCTCTTTCTTGCGCGCTGAAGCAGGCATCGCTTCCTCGCTTATCGCTCCTCACTCACGGGGCTATCCGCTTGATTGGAACTCTTGAACTGACGATAAAGCCTCCGGGCTTTATTCCCGGGGCCTTTTTGGACCGAAAAAACTTGACTGGTGAGGTCCAGCCAATGCAGCCGCGAACAGGAGGTATATTCTACCTCAATCTTTAATTCTGTAAGTGATGCGCCCGCGGGTCAGGTCGTATGGAGTGAGCTCTACACGCACTCGATCACCGGGGAGAATCTTAATGAAGTTTTTGCGAATTTTTCCGGAAATATGCGCGAGCACCTTGTGCCCGTTATCCAGCTCGACCCGAAACATAGCATTGGGAAGGCTTTCGCGGATTGTACCTTCGAACTCGATCACACCTTGTTTATTCATATTTGTTCGTTAGGACGCCTTGTCAATATCTCAGGCTCGCCGTTTTCCATTATCAAAAGTGAATGTTCAAAATGTGCAGATGGCTTGTAATCTTGCGTTACAACGGTCCATTTGTCAGATTTGACCTTCACTCGATCGCCGCCCAAATTGAACATGGGTTCGATCGCTATAACCATACCAGGTTTGAGTCGTTCCTTACTACCAGTTCGATAATTCAAAATGAACGGCTCTTCATGGTACTTGTAACCAATTCCGTGACCGCCGTACTCCCTGACAATGCCATAGGAGTTAGCTTTAGCAATGTCTTCGATGGGCCCGGCAAGCTCGTCTAGAGTAGCACCAGCGAGGGCAGCTCGAATTCCTGCATACAAAGATGCTTTGGTATCTTCGAGTAATTTTGCTAAGCGGTCAGGAATTTTTCCGACCGGAACTGTGAGGGCAGTATCACCGATGAAATCTTGATTTTCACCTTTGCTACCTTTGCGTCTCAATGTGGCTCCTAAGTCGAGACTGATTACATCTCCTTCTTTGAGTTTTTTGTGCTTGCTTGGAATTCCATGCACAACTTCCTCATTGACTGAAATACAAACAGTCGCTGGAAAGCCGCGATAGCCTTTGAATGTGGGAATCGCGCCTTTTTCTCGAATAAGCTTTTCAGCATACTCGTCTATTTCCCAGGTAGTGATACCTGGCTCAACTTTATTGCTTATTGCTTCGAGCACTTCACCAGCAATTTTGCCGGCTTTGCGAAACAAATCAAATTCTTCTGGATCAGTAAATATCATGCGTGAACTTTCAGACTCTTAAAAAAATCCCTCAAGGTGTTATAGATGTCATCAGCATTACCGTTGCCATCGAAAGTTTTGAGGATATTACGCTTTGAATAATAGTCGATAAGTGGTTCAGTTTGTTCACTGTATGTTTTGAGTCTTGTATCAACTAGTTCTTCCTTGTCGTCTGAACGCTGAAATAGTTCAGATCCGCAAAGGTCGCACTTGTTGTCAGCTTTGGGAGCATGAAACTTGACATGGTATGGCGCATTGCAAGCTTTATTTGCACAAAGGCGACGGCCAACAATACGCTCTTTCAATTTGCCTAGATCAACATCAAGGTTCACAACAACACCCAAGTCTTTCTTGATCTTAGCCAGCAACTTATCCAGAGCTTCAGCTTGAGCCACATTGCGCGGGAAACCGTCGAGGATGAATCCACCCTTGCACTCTTCACTCGAGAGCTTGTCTTCAAACATTGCAATCAAAACGTCATCTGGAACGAATTGACCCTTGTCCATAAAGCCCTTGGCCTGAACACCAGCAGCGGTGCCAGCCTTAACTGCTTCACGTAGAAGGTCGCCCGAAGACAAATGGGGCAGATTCAACTCTGTTGCCACTCTCTTGCACTGAGTTCCCTTGCCTGCACCAGGCGCTCCAAGAAAAAGTATTTGCATTTATTCGATTCTCCCAGTATCTGAGTTTCTATTAGGCTTCTTTCTTTATCGTTTGAGAACCAGTACTGCGGAACAGGCCTCGAGCCTGGTAACGAGCAGAAAGAGCATGAGTAATGATTTGTCTCTGGGTGTCGATTGCGACACCGACAAGAATGATGAGTGAAGTGCTGCCCAGACCTTGCATGGTGACAACACCAGTGGCGTGCTCTACGTGAATTGGCACTATCGCCACAATGGCGATGGCAGTGGCACCAATGAAGATGAGCCTGTTGAGAGTAACTTCAAGGAAATCTGAGGTCGGACGACCTGGCTTTACGCCTTGAATTGCACGTCCGCTTCTTCGGAGGTTTTCAGCCATGTCCTTCGTAGGAAGAACAATTGACGCATAAAAGAAGGCAAAGAAGATGATCAGCAAAAAGTAAATTATCGAATGCTCAATCGTGTTGTATTGAGTAAACGCAACAAACTCACGGCTGAGGAATTTCCATGTTTCCTGTGCCCAGCTCATATCGCATAAATTTTTGAAGGCAGGTCCTATACCAGGAGCCTTAATCAATGAATCATGCAGAACGACAAAAGGATCGTGTCCTGACTTACCGAAAAACTGCATGATTGTAGTTGGAAACATCAGTAGCGATGAGGAGAAGATGATCGCCATGACTCCCGATGGATTCACCGGAAGGTACATGTAGTCATCTGGGGCATCTATCATTCCGGCTTGTTTGGCCTGACGACGAGCGCCCAGGACTTTCAACTTTCGTACACCCTGTTGCAAGCAAACAACCAGAGCTATCAAAAGAAGGAAAACTGCAGCCAATACTGCTACACCAAAACCAGGCACCTGACCTGAGTTTACAGCTTCAGCGGTTTGAGAAACCATTGTAGGCAAGCGCGAGGCAATACCAAGGAAGATGAGCAGTGATGCACCATTTCCGATACCACGGTCTGTAATGACTTCACCCAACCACATAATGAATAGGGCTGAGGCTGTCAAAATTACGGTTGCCGAAAATAAGAAGAGTGGACCAGCAATAACTACTACGTCAGGTCCATGTATTTGCGTTAGCAATCGAGCCAACATATAAGACTGCATAGTCGCAAGACCAACTGTCAAATAACGCGTGTACTGTGAAAGTTGACGGCGCCCAGCTTCACCCGAGTTTTTCTGCAAGTCTTCCAACTTCGGAATTACCACAGCCATAAGCTGCATGATAATTGACGAGGTAATGTAAGGACCAATACCCATTGAGAAAATCGACAACTTACCCAGCGCACCGCCGGTGAAGAGGTCGATCATTCCGAGCAGGTTTTGTGCAAGTTCAGGGTGCTTAGTCATTGCCATCGGGTCAACGCCCGGCAATGGAATGTGAACCCCAATTCTGTAAATCGCAATCATGCAAGCAGTAAAGAGTATTCTTTCTTTCAGCCCTGCTGCACCCAGCATTTGAATGAGGTCTCCAGGACCTCCGATTGGGTCCTTTCGTTTGGCAGCGGCTGCTTGCGTCATTGAATTTTCCTCAAAATCTAGTCTGTCTAGTACAGAGGGCGGCTGAATCAGCCGCCCTTCATAGAATTAGTCAGCTTTCTTAGTTGGTCTTCTCTTGCGAGTTTCCGGAGCTGGTCCCACTACGGTTACTGAACCACCGGCTTCCTCAATCTTAGTTTTAGCACCTTCTGACACATGATGTGCACTTACTTTCAGTGCCACTGTGAGGTGACCATTTCCAAGAATACGAAGACTATCTGTAGACTTCTTCAAAATACCTTTTTCAACGAGAGTTTCTACGTTGACTTCAGAATTAGCAGCGAATTCGTTCAAGCTGCCAACATTGACGAGAACCCAATCACGTCTTTTGACTTGTCCGTCAAAGTTGTGAATTTTCGGTAGGCGACGGAACAATGGTGTCTGACCGCCTTCGAACCCGAAGCGCTTGCCTTCACCTGAACGTTGACCTTGTCCGTTGTGACCGCGGGTTGACGTTTTACCATGTCCGCTTGCGCGACCACGACCAACTCTTTTGGATTTACGTCTGGCGCCTTCGGCCGACCTCATATCATCAAGTCTCATTTTTTCTCCTTTGCCTTACGCCCTTTCGAACTCGGCTAACTGTGAATTCCTCAGAATCCTGGACGGCGCCTTGCACCGCCCGTACTATCAACTCAGCAACTATTTAGCAGCTGCTTTCTTTTTCTCAGCTTTGGCTTCAGTTGCGCACTTGCCTTGACCTTCAGCTTCTTTCACGCAGAGAAGATGCGGAATAGCTTTAACCATTCCACGAATTGTCGGTGAATCAGCATGGAAGGCGCAAGAGCCAAATTTGCCCAAACCGAGCGCACGCACAACTCTTTTTTGTTTAGCTGTGCATCCGACCAATCCGGATTTAAGTGTAATTTTCAACATGGCACTATTCCTTCTTTTTTCAAGAGTAAAGGCAATGCCAGAGCATTGCCTTTTTCATTCATCTCTTATGAGAGCATCTGGCGAACGCTGATTCCGCGCAAGCGAGCTGTCTCTTCAAATGTACGTAACTGCTTCAGACCATCGATGGTTCCACGAGCTACATTAAGTGGTGAACGTGATCCAAGACACTTGGACAGAACGTCGCCGATTCCGGAAAGTTCCAGAACTGAACGAACTGCACCACCAGCGATGATACCAGTACCTTTAGCAGCTGGTTTCATTAGAATGCGGCTTGAACCCTGGCAGCCAGTTACTGGATGTGGAATTGTGGTTCCAACCATCGGAACTGAAACGAGGCTCTTCTTCGCATCAACAACACCCTTCTGGATGGCGCCGATAACTTCAGCAGATTTGCCCACACCAACTCCGACTGAACCCTTGCCGTTTCCTACAGCAACCACAGCACGGAAGGAGAGCTTCTTACCGCCCTTCACTACCTTGGTCACACGACGAACCTGGATGATTTTTTCTTCCCATTCAGATTGCTCTTTCGGGCGATCTTCCATCATCTTACGGTTAGATTCGCGGGAAGCTGTACGGCGGCCTTTGCGCGTACCTTCGGCGTCTTCACCGGTCGTCAATTTTTCTTCTTTGTCAGACATTACCTTTTATGCTCCGTTGGCTTCTTAGAAATTGAGTCCCGCTTCGCGTGCTGCGTCTGCCACTGCAGCTACACGTCCGTGGTAGATGTATCCACCTCTGTCGAACACAACGTTTTCTATGCCTTTAGCTTTAGCTTTGTTGGCAATGAGAGTACCGATTGCCTTTGCGGCTTCTGTATCCCAAGTCTTCTCGAGCTTAGCATCTTCATCGAGAGTAGAAGCTGCCACCAGGGTGTTAGCTGCTACGTCATCAATAATTTGCGCATAGATATGTTTGTTGGAACGATATACGCAGAGGCGTGGGCGCTCGGAAGTACCTTGAATGCGCTGGCGAATGCGCATATGTCTCTTGCGGCGTTGTTCGTTTTTGTCTGCCTTTTTGATCATTTTCTTGACCCCTATATGCGAGCTCGAGATAGTTGCCCCGAGCCTCTACATGTGACCTACTATTTCTTCTTACTTGCAGCCTTACCAGCTTTGCGGCGGATTTTTTCGGTTGAGTATTTGACACCCTTACCTTTATAAACTTCTGGAGGTCTTCTTCCGCGTACGAAGGCGCAGAAGTCACCCAGAACTTGTCTATCTGCAGCAGTTACGGTGAGAGCAACGTTCTTGGTTACGGTCACGGTGACGCCATCCGGAATTGGAATTTCAACTGGATGGGAATAGCCGAGAGCCATTACCAGTGTTTTGCCTTCAACGCTGGCACGATAACCGACACCGACGATGTCGAGGTTCTTCGTGAAGCCATTTGTGACACCGTTCACCATATTGGCGATCAGCGTGCGGCTCAAACCGTGCAAGCTGCTAGCGAGACGTTCCTCGGAAACACGCTTGACGATGATTTTGCCGTCTTCCTGTACAACTTGCAATTCCGGACGAATGGTGCGTTTTAGTTCACCCTTTGGTCCCTTAACTTTGACTTCGTCACCGTTGATGGTGACAGTCACTCCTGCTGGAATTGCGATCGGAGCTTTACCGATACGTGACATAGGTCGTTCCCTCTTACCAAACGAATCCGACGACTTCGCCACCAACATTGCTCTTACGAGCCTGACGGTCTGTCATCAGACCTGTCGATGTTGAGACGATGGCAACACCGAGTCCACCGAGTACGCGCGGCACTCGTTTGGCTGGTCTGTGCACTCTGAGCCCCGGCTTTGAGACGCGCTTCAAGCCTTGAATGACTTGTTCGCCACGGGGACCATATTTAAGGACTATACGCATGCGCTGTTCTGGTGAACCAAGCCCTTTTGTTTCGAACGATGAAATATATCCTTCGTTACGGAGTACTTCAGCAAGCGAAACTTTTAGCTTTGAAGCTGGCATTTCTACGAATGGAGCATGTACGCGAGTTGCATTGCGAATACGCGCAAACATGTCTGCTATTGGATCTGTAGTCGGCATCTATTTTCTCCTACCAACTTGACTTGGTCATTCCAGGGATAAGACCCTCATGGGCCATTTTTCTCAAGCAACAACGGCAGAGGCCGAGGTCACGATAATAACCCCGCGGGCGTCCGCAGATGCGGCAGCGGTTATGCAAGCGGACTGTGTGATACTTGCCTTTGCTGGCAAGCACTCTGCGCTTGTTTTCTTTGTCGATCATGGATGTTTTAGCCACGACTGAAAATCTCTCCCTTTTTACTTGTGTATTGAAGACGTTTCCGTCTTTTTTCTTTGGAGCCAGGCTCCTCTAAATTCTCGGGACCGGGTCCCTCTTCAATTACCGCTTGAACGGCATACCGAGTGCTGCTAGCAACGCTCTCGACTCCTGGTCGGTGCGTGCAGTAGTGACGATAGAAATGTCCATACCACGTGTGGTATCAACTTGTTCGTAATTGATTTCTGGGAAAATAAGCTGTTCCTTAACTCCCAGAGAGTAGTTGCCGCGACCATCAAACGACTTGTTTGACAGACCACGGAAGTCTCTAATACGTGGCAACGCGATGTGAATCAACTTTGCCAGGAAGTCGTACATTCTTTGTCCGCGAAGTGTCACCGACACGCCAACTGGCATGCCTTTGCGCAACTTGAAGGTTGCAATTGACTTACGCGCACGGTTCACTACTGGCTTTTGACCGGCAATGATGGTCAAGTCTTTGACACCACCTTCGATGGCTTTAGCTGAAGCTGCTGCTTCACCAACTCCCATGTTGATTACAACTTTCGCTATGCGCGGAACTTGCATATCATTGGTGTATCCGAACTCTTTTTTGAGTGCCGGAATAACTTGTTGTTCGTATTGATCTTTGAGTTTCATTTTGCTGCTCCAGCTTATTTGTTCGAGACGGTCGTTGTCGTCTCAGGCGAATATTCGCCTCCGATTCCTATAGACCCAGGGCTTTGCGCTTGTCGCCGCGCACTGGGCGTTTGTTATTGCTGTCATAAAGCATTACGCGGCTTGCAAAAACCGGAACTGCCTTTCTGATGATTCCAGACTCACCACCCATGCCTTTGTTTTTGACAAAGTGGCTCATCATGTTGACGCCCTCAATAAGGACTTTGCCTTCTTTCGGGAATACTGCGGCGACCTTACCGATGGTGCCTTTGTAAGCATTGCGCTCATTGAGTCTTGCAGTATCTTCAGAACTGCGCTTCTTGTCCTCTTTTTTAGGACCATTCATGAGCATTACGGTATCGCCGCGCTTCAAGTGAGACTTCGGAGTCAGGTTTGAGCTGCTCTTCTTGTGCAATGCTTCTGAAAGAAGCAGGCTGCCGCCTTCCTTGATTTTGGCTTTCTTAGGAGCTTTGGTATAGCTCACTTTGGTTTCATTCTTAGCTGCCATTTTTAGAGTACCTCTGGAGCAAGCGACATGATTTTTGTGAAATTCTTGTCTCTCAGTTCACGAGCGATGGGTCCGAAAACGCGGGTGCCTTTTGGGTTGCCATCTTTTTGCAGAATTACTGCTGCATTGTCATCAAAACGAATTGTGGTTCCATCTGGTCTTCTGACGCTGGTGCGAACGCGAACTACTACTGCTTTAACAACTTCCGATTTTTTGACCGGCATGTTCGGCAGAGCATCTTTCACAACTGCGACGATGATGTCACCGAGTGAAGCATAACGGCGTCCTGAAGCCCCGAGAACTCTGATGCACATAAGTTCGCGAGCACCAGTGTTATCAGCAACCGTTAATCTACTTTGCTGCTGGATCATGACACCTTACTCCTCAACCTTTTCGCCGAGTATGTTACCCAGCACTGCTACTACTTTGAAGTGCTTGTCTCTGGAGAGCGGCGGGCATTCTTGAATGCGTACGCGATCGCCGATTTGGCACTTGTTTTCTTCGTCATGCGCTTTGAATTTGCTTGTACGTACAGTTTGTTTTTCGTACTTGCTGTGACGTACATGGTTTTCTACAGCGACAACGACCGTCTTCTGCATCTTGTTGGATACTACTTTTCCAACGAGTTCTTTCTTAGGCATTGCCCCTCTTACCTCTTCAATCCAAGTGAGCGTTCGTGTTGTACAGTCAGGAGTCTGGCAAGACGCTTCTTCGCATTAACGATGCTGCCTGTGTTGCGCAACTTGCGGCTTGCAAGTTCAAAACGCAATGAGACAATTTCCTTACGCGTTTCAGCGATTTTGCTGTTCATCTCTTCGTCAGAGAGCTCTCTAATCTCTTTAACTCTCATCCTTAGCCTCCTTGCTGTCTTTCGACAATGCGGCACTTGATCGGAAGTTTTTGAGCTGCGATTTCCATAGCAGCCTTGGCTTCCTTGGCTCCAACTCCGGCGATTTCGAACAGCATGCGACCTGGTTTAATCACAGCTACCCAGAATTCCGGGTTACCCTTTCCTGATCCCATACGGGTTTCAGCGGGTTTTTTCGTAACAGATTTATCTGGAAATACGCGGATCCACATTTGACCGCCACGGCGTACACTTCGGCTCATAGCTTTACGTGCTGCTTCGATTTGTCGGCTTGTTACCCAGGCTGGTTCCAGGGCTTGCAAACCAAGTTCTCCGAAGTGCAGCTCGCTACCGCGAGTTTCGGTGCCGCACATGCGACCACGTTGGTGTTTGCGAAATTTTGTTCTCTTTGGAAACAACATGGTTTAATTACCCCTTCTTCGGTCTGCGACCTTTGTTATCGCGCTCGCCGCCTTCTCCGCCGCCGCCACCGCGATTACCGCGATCGCCTCTATCAGGTCTGCGTTCTCTTCTTCCGCCTTCGCCACCCTCAGCTCTTTCGCTTGGAGTTTTGACATTCGGTGGTGACCATTGACCTCTGGTCAATTCGCCTCTGAATACCCAAACCTTGATTCCAATGAGACCCATGGTGGTATGCGCTTCAGCAAATCCGTAGTCAATGTCTGCTCTCAATGTTTGAAGAGGAATTCTTCCTTCCTTGCTCCATTCTGTACGAGCGATTTCTGCTCCGCCCAATCTTCCGGAAACCATGAGCTTGACTCCGATAGCGCCGGTGCGCATGCAACGTTGAATTGCTTGCTTCATAGCGCGACGGAAAGCAACACGCTTTTCCAATTGCTGACCGATTGATTCAGCAACAAGTTGAGCTTCGAGATCAACTCTGGCGATTTCCAGAATGTTGATTTTGACTTCGATGCCGGTACGTCCGAGCATTTCTTTGACTTTCAAGTGCAAGGTTTCAAGCCCTTGTCCGCCTTTTCCAACAACTACACCTGGACGAGCGGTGTAGATATCAATTTGAATTTGATCCGCCTTGCGGCCAATCTCAACTTTCGAAACTCCAGCATTTTGCAATTCCTTCTTTAGGTAATTGCGAATTCTGTGGTCTTCTTCGATGAGTGCTGGAATGTCTTTTGTGTTGACAATCCAGTTCGACGACCATCCTTGATGGATGCCTACTCTAAAACCGCGCGGATGTACTTTCTGACCCAAGGTCCTCTAGCTCCTTTATTGAATGTCGTCGAGTTCGATTGTGATATGCGTGATGCGCTTCTTGATTGGGAAAGCGCGGCCTCGTGCGTGAGGCTGAATGCGTTTCAGGGTTGGGCCCTGGTCAGCAAAGATTCTCGAGATGCGGAAGTCTTGAACTTCTTCTTCTGAAACTGGAGTTTGTGCGTGATTGATCAGATTGTGCATTGCTGACCAGAGCACTTTCTCCACTTCACGCGCTGCAGCGTGAGGCATAAACTTCAGCATGGTGTATGCTTCGCCTGCTCTCTTGCCGCGAATTACATTCATTACGCGACGCACCTTCAGCGGTGACATTCTTATCCATTTAGCTTGCGCTCTTGTATGCATGACCTTAGCCTCTCTTTGCGGTCTTTTCTTGGCCAGAGTGGCCTTTGAAATATCTGGTCGGCGCAAATTCACCCAATCTGTGACCGATCATTTGCTCGGTTACGTAGACTGGAACGTGCTTGCGGCCATTGTAGATAGCGATCGTGTGACCAATCATTTCTGGCACAATCATCGATGCTCTCGACCAGCACTTAACTACTTTCTTTTCGCCTTTTTTGTTCATATCTTCGATCTTCTTATGAAGACTTGGATGAACGAAAGGACCTTTTTTGAGGGAACGAGACACTTTAGCTCTCCTTTAACGGCGCTTACTTAGTACGACGCTTTACGATGAAACGGGAGGAAATCTTATGCTTACCGCGGCGGGTCTTATAACCCATAGCCGGCTTGCCCCATGGGGTTTGCGGCTTACCACCGATAGGCGACTTACCTTCTCCACCACCGTGTGGGTGATCAACCGGATTCATAACAACACCACGGTTAGCTGGTTTGATACCGAGCCAGCGGCTGCGGCCAGCTTTACCAAGGCTTATGTTCTTATTGTCCGGATTGCTCAACTGACCGATGGAGGCCATACAGTCAATGTGCACCATGCGCATTTCGCTTGATGGCAAGCGCAATGTTGCATACTTTCCTTCTTTTGCAAGAAGTTGGATTTGTGTGCCGGCTGCGCGGCCCAGTTGTCCACCCTTGCCAATGGTCAACTCTACGTTGTGCAAAATTGTACCCAGTGGGATGTTGCGCAGAGGAAGCGCATTACCATCACGAATTTCCGCTTGCGAACCGGACATCAATTTGTCGCCGACGCGCAGAGTATGTGGAGCTAAAATGTAACGCTTCTCACCATCTGTGTATTGAACCAATGCGATACGAGCACTGCGATTTGGATCGTATTCAATGCTCTTAACTTCGCAAGCAATACCATGCTTATCACGACGGAAGTCGATGATGCGGTAAGCGCGCTTGTGACCGCCGCCCTTATGACGAACGGTCAATCTTCCCATGTTGTTGCGGCCGCCATGTCTCTTCAAATGAATGACTAGTGATTTTTCAGGAGTTGTCTTTGTGATGTCCGAAAAATCAGCCAGCGTCATACCACGACGACCGGGAGAAGTTGGATTTACTTTCTTAATAGGCATTAGTTTCTACCTTTTTATCTGCCTGGGAACGATGAGTGGTTCATCGCCTTATCGGGTGGGGCACGGTGCCGGCACCCATAATTGAGCAACGCTTATCGTTGCTGTCCGCATTAAGCGGTGAAGATTTCGATTGGGTCGCCAGCGACCGTCACGATTGCCTTCTTGCTATCCTTCGGAGCTCTTCCATGTCTCTTAGAACGACGGAAGCGATCGCGGATGGCTGATGTATTGACTTTCAATACGGTGAACTTGCCTTTTGGGTAGAGCTCTTTCAAAACAGCTTTGAGAGCCTGGGCGATTTCAGTTTTGTTGGAATCGCGAGCCACTTCGAAAGTGTATTGATTGTGCTCAGATGCCAGTATGACTGTCTTTTCATTGATGATCGGACGAACTATGACGTTTGCTTGACGGCTATCCATTATCTTTTTCCCTCACTCCTGATTAGGCTTCGTCAGACTTCTTTTTGCTTGTCTTCTTGGGAGCCTTAGCTTCATCAGCTTTGGGCTCAGGAGCAGCCTTCTTGGTGCTAGCTTTCTTTTCAGCAGCCGGAGCATCAGCTTTCGCTTTTGCTTTTGGCTCAGCTTCAGCCTTAGGAGCTGCAGCTTTCTTAGCTGTTGCTGCACCACTCTTGGTGCCTGCTGCTTTTGCAGCGCCATTCTTCTCTGCTGCAGACTGCTCGCAAGATGCCTTGCTTCCGCAGTTCTTGAAGCGATTTTCCAACTCATTCAGAACTTGCTCGGTTGTGAGCACAGCTCCGGCATGAGCCAGGTCCTTAACGTTGAGGTTTGTCTGGTCAACAACCTTGACGTTAGGAATATTGCGAGCAGCACGCTCAACTTGCTTGCTGCCAGCAACCATGCGGTCAAGAACGATAAGAACGTTCTTGTCTGCAATATTGAGGCTCTTAAGAATAGAAAGCACCTCTTTGGTCTTCGGCTGTTCATTAACAGCTTCGCCCGCTTTAGGTGCTTGCTTAAAGAGTCCATCAAAATTTTGTACAACAACCAGCTCTTCAGCTCTTGCGGCGAGTGCCGACTTGAGCGCCAATTGCCTGGCTTTCTTGTTCATGGTGATGGAGAAATCACGTGGCTTAGGACCGAAGGTCACACCGCCACCGTTCCACAATGGTGAACGTGTAGAACCTGCACGAGCACGACCGGTACCTTTCTGTCTCCATGGCTTACGTCCGCCACCGCGAACTTCTGATCTGGTCTTTGTGTTAGCAGATCCAGAACGAGCATTGGCGAGCTGACGAACCAACGCTTGATGGATCAGGTGGCTATTGATTTCAGCACCGAAAACATCAGCATTGAGTTCTTTCGAACCTTGCTCTTTGCCTTTCAAATCTCTTACTACAACGGAAGTCATTTCCCTATTTCCTTATAACGATTCAGCTTCGCCTGGGCTCCGCTTATTTCTCATTCCATTTGGTGACGGAAGGAGTGATGACCAGCAAGCCACCATCCCAGCCTGGGACTGCTCCACGAACGAGCAAAATCTTTTTCTCAGAATCCACTTTGACTACCTTGAGGTGACGAACCGTTGAGGTTACGTTGCCCATGTGACCTGGCATGTGAAGTCCTTTGAATACGCGACCCGGAGTGGTTCCTGGTCCGATAGAACCCATGCTTCTGTGGAATTTAGAACCGTGAGCCATTGGTCCACGACCAGCGTTGTAGCGCTTGATGGTGCCCTGGAAGCCCTTACCAATCGACTCACCCTGAACGTCAATCAGCATTCCATCTTTGAGAAGAGCTTCTGGCTTAACGGCTTCACCAACTTTGAACTCAGCGACATCTTTGACGCGGAATTCTTTGAGTGGCTTAAGCACGGGAAGCTCATGCTTCTTCAAATTGCCAAGCTCTGGCTTATTGAGCTTGCTTTCTTTAACCTGGAACCCGCCGAGCTGAACAGCTGTGTAGCCATTCTTTTCTTTGGTCATCGTTTGGGTAACGATGTTTTCGCCAAGTTGTACTACGGTAACGGGAACTGCAGCACCATCTTGATCAAAGATCTGCGTCATTCCAACTTTTCGTCCCAGCAATCCAAGTGAATTTTTCATTTCCTGAACCTTCGTTTTCTTTTGGGGGCGATGCCCTTCCGCGCCGCCTGCCCTATTTCTCTCTAGAGCTTAACTTCGATGTCCACACCAGCCGGCAAATCGAGTCTCATGAGAGCGTCGGTTGTGGTTGGGGTTGGGTCATTGATATCAATGAGGCGCTTATGCACGCGAATTTCAAAATGCTCGCGCGATTTCTTATCGACGTGCGGTGAACGCAATACGCAGTAAACGCGCTTGCGGGTCGGCAGCGGAACCGGACCCAAAACTGCAGCGCCGGTGCGCTTAGCAGTATCAACAATCTGTTCTGCTGATTTGTCCAGCAGTCTATGATCGTAGGATTTCAAACGAATACGAATGCGCTGGACTTTCGGTCCGCCAGCGGCTCCATCCTTTAGGTTTGTTTTGGCACGTGCCATTATCGCGTTAACTCCTTTTTGACTCGTTTGAGTCCTGATTTACACGCTTGTTGCCTTTCCGAGGCGGCAGAAACATCTGCTGCCAGGCTGACTACAAGTCCCGCCTTGCTTGCCCGAGAATTCTCACCCATGTGACCATCCGAGCTGCTACATTAAGCTGCTCTTATTTCGAAATGCGCCATGGGGTGACGGATTTGGAACAAACAGGAGGTACATCATACAGTTTACGTATATGGCGAATCGCAAAAATTTATTTCAGCTAAATGATTCAGACATTCATTCTGCTTAAGCTTACACCCGCAAAGTCCCGAAACAGAGTACTTGTATACGTTTACGGCAAGTCCCCTTTTTACGATCAATAAAACGGTTCTTTATACAAGCTTCTTAACACAAGACAGACAAAAGCATTCCGACCATTCTCTGTGACGAATTTCATACGTAGTCTGTTTGAAAGCAGTTCTTAAGCCGGTTTCAACAAACAGTCAAGAGAACAAAGACTGACGCTTGCTGTGCCAGGCGGCTTCTGAAGCGGATCTTGACCGATTTTAAGCAAGCATCACAGAGTCCGATAATAAAATGAGCCACTTGAAAACAAGAGCAGCTCTTGACTCTCTCACTCAGAACTGAACCGGTACCGTTCCAGTTTTGACTTTTTGCTCCGTTCCCAGCGCCTTACATCCACCGCTCATTTGAAAAGCTCAAACGGTACCGTTCCAGTTTTGATTTTTGGCTGCCTTGCCAGCGCCTTACAACCAGACATGCAATTTGCCATCAACATATATGTATAAGGGCAAGCGCAAACTACTTAGCCACCCGCCCGCTTGACAAACAGATTTGGAAACACTTGCCCGTTGTTCGCAGCACAGGGAAATTCGCTCCCTCAGAATGACAGCGAAGATAATCCAAATCGATAATTTCAAACCGGCCTACTGACCTTTTCTGCGAACGGCCTCAATAGGACCAAGATAAATCAACGGCAAACTTCCATGTTCCCCCCAACCTGGAGTGGTGACTTTAGAGAACTTGAAGATGATAGGGTTCTGCGCAATCTCTTGTTCAGATAGCATGGAATTAGGATGACTGTAATCCTTGTAGACTTGAGTTTTCAAACCAGCATTGCGAAGCATTTGTGTGACACGCTCAGCTTGCCCCTTACTGTTATTCACAGTGTCATTGAAAATATTGATGAAGTGCTTCTTACCCGAAGCAAGGTCATTGATGTTATGACGGATCCAGCTATCCATGCCTGATCCATCATAATTCGAATCAAGCATAGTGATGTTCCGAATCTTATCTATCAAACCATTTTTGTACACTTCGGTATTGGTGGCGTTGTATCCAGCAGAGTGAGAGAAGATATCAATGCTCTCAACATCATTCAAGGTCTTGCCTTTCAGCTCAGGCGTTTTGTTGAATACTTCCTGCAGCATATTCCGGAAGCGGTTTGGTTCAGAGAATCGCCCTTGATCTCCATTACTAGCACCAGCGGTGCGCTGCCATTCCGGAACGATTAACACCGAATTTGGTGGCGCCTTACGCATCTGACTTTCAAAATCGCTTTCCTTGTAGGCATCTTGTGCACTACTTCTCCATCCATGATTGTAAATTACAAGATTGACTGGTTTGCTTGGGTCAAAGTCGGATGGAATTCGAACCATCGCATCTGGAGACGAGTGATCGCCAGCTCTATTATCTAGCCTGCGAAGTTCATATAGTTTTCCTGGTCCGGACTCAACGCGAGGTCCCACTCCGTACTTATCTCGCCCATCCTCAACTTTGAAAGGAGGAAGATGGTCCTTGTAAATGCTAGGCAGTGGTGAATCTTTTCGATTGATTTCCGTCCGAGTACCCGGAATTTCAAACGGTGGCAACGGAAGACCCTTGACAGAAAAGGAATCGATCTCTCTTGATGCCTGTCCTTGCGGTAACTGATCCTTTGGTGGCACTTGCTCCTTCGGTGGCGCTTGATCCTTCGGTGGCGCTTGATCACGCGATGGAACTTGCGCTGATTTTTGCCCATCAGAACCACCAGTTCCATCTGGAGTCTTTCCATCTTGAAATTTCTTATTTTGAATAGATTGCAGCCAGTCCGGAAGTTCTCCGGTTCCAGACTTGCTGTTGCCTTTTTCAAACGGCGATTTGTGATGCAGACCCGACTCCGGACCAGATTGATTTGTCGGACCCGGTTTATCAGTTTCCTGCGTTGAGCGAGAACCTGAGTTAGCAGAACTGGAAGCAGGCGGAGTCCATCCAAGTTCCTTGTAAACATCCCGCAGTGCGTTATTCGGAGCACTCTCATCGGATGTACGCTCAACAGTTTTGGTATTTTCTTCTACTTCTTTCACAGATCAACCAGCCGAATAATTCCATTGCCCAAAACCTGCCGAGTTTTCTTAGAGGAGTGTAATATAGCCCAAAAGACTTGTACATTGGTAATTTCACGAGTGAAGACGTACACAATTCCACAGCAGCCCGAAAACTCTCGTGACCAGTGGCACAAGGGGATCGCGGGTTTTATTCAATCATTTAGCTTGGCCCAGAACATCAACGCTTTTTGCTTGATCTTGCTGACCATGTGGAACGAAAAAGAAGTAGTTTGCAATGGCCCAATCAATGGACCCAGACCAAGATGAACTAAAACAAGTAGCGAGTGCAGACGGTTCAGCGAAGACATCTGCACCAGATCCCGCTGCAGCGAAAGAAAATGCAGATGGGTCAAATAAGGGTTTATCAAAAACATCTGCAACGGATCCCGCTGCAGAAGAGGAAGAAGAAAATGTTGCTCCAGAAGGCTACCGCATTGTATCCAAACTAGGGGATGGAGCAAGTGCCACTGTATACAAGGCAATTCAATTGTCGACACAACGAATGGTGTCGATAAAACTATTCAACAAGTTCAATCAAGATTTGGATATAGAACACAGTAGGTTCCGCAGGGAAGCAACGATACTAAGTGAACTTCAGCATCCAAACATTCAGAAAGTACTTTCATACACATTCAACAGAGACAATGCACCAGCCTTAATCAGTGAATACGTTGATGGAAAATCACTGCAAGAAATGCTGTCGGTAAACAAAAGATTGCCAGCGGATGAGTTCGTCGAAATCTTCGGCACACTTGTTAGTGCGATGGCTTACCTGCATAATCACAAAGTGCTCCATCGCGATCTTAAGCCAGCGAACCTGATCATAGGGGCGACCAGCAGCAGCAGCTCGGCAGTCTCGAAATGTACGCTAATAGATTTTGGATTGGCAAAACTCATCCCAAAAGCAAACGAAGCCGAAAAAAACAAACTGACGAAAACAGGGTTTATTGTCGGCACCGTCAATTACCTCAGCCCAGAGCAATGCGAAGGCAAAGTAGCCGATGAAAAAAGTGAAGTTTTCTCATTGGGAATCATCATGTTCGAATCCATTAATGGCTACCCTCCATGGTCGGGAGAGAATGCCATGCATACAATGCTGTTAAAAAGGGATTCTCCGCCAGCAGCAATGAGGGATGACATTCCTCTTGCCATAAAGAAATTGATAGAGAGACTTCTAAATAAGAATCCCCAACTACGCCCGTCAATGGCAGAGCTGCAAAGCATTTTTCAAAATCAACAAGACATTGAAAAAATGACACAGACAGGAAAGAAATCTAGAATGCCCTTGTCCGTCTCCATGCTCACACTGCTAATACTAACAGCCGTATCTATTCTATTTTTTTCATCCAAGAGTACGAAAGATATCAGTAGACCTCCTCAAAATCATCGCTTCAAAGAAAAAAGTGTAATCCAGCAGCTGCAGACTGCTAGCCAGATAGCAGACCGTAATTTTAACGAGAACCTGACGACTGCTATGAGGTTACAAAATTTGCAAAGGTCTGATTCCATTTTGAACGACATACTCTCCCAGCAAAACATGCCAAAGAAGTACAGATATTCTGCCTATTGCCAGCTCTACAGCAACGCTTACTACGAAATAAACTTGAGCAAAGGCAAAGGCAAAGGCAAAACAAAAACAAAAGAACCGCTTACTTTTCTCCAAAAAGCAGTGGAATGTTCCAAGATACAAGGACAAATTGCCTGGGACGCTTTTGTAGCGCCGATCCTCCTTGGTGAATACTATGAAGAACAAGGACATCATCAAGAAGCGCTAGACCATTTCGAAGAAGCGAAAGTACTGATTGATAAATACGAAGACTACAAAGAGAACACCAAAGCCCCTGCAAGGTCCACTGCTCTCCTTATTCTCAAACTGCCTGAAGGCGTTCCAGGTCAAATGTATCACGATGCAAACTCGTACGTAAAATTCAAAATTGCATACTTAAGAGAGTGGCTGCGACATGACGACACTGCGCTAAAAGATCTTGCTTCGGAGCGCGTTATTCCATCGCAATATAGAATCAAGACAATTTACTTGATTATTGACCATGAGGAAAGAACATCAAACCAACAGAATTCAAAATGGCGAGACAATTTGACTCAGTACATAAAAGAATGCAAGTCTAAAGAACTTGAAACCGACTCGTTCGATTTAGCCCAAGCTTTTCTTCACGCATCCACAGAACTCTTCGGACGTCACAACAACCATGCTCTTGCAATAGATGCGCTCCTGAAAGCAAGCGACATTTATCCCCTGAATGCAAACCTCGATCAGATACTTGTTCAGATTACACAAGGGTTGAAAATGGCAAAGGACGAACACAAGCCAGAGCACATAATCAAAGAACTTGAATCCGCTTTGGATAGAATTCAGAAGTCTGTTGAGGAATCAAAAAAAGGTAAAAGCACGTCAAACATTCTCAGAGTTGTCCCTTCTCTTTGAGTGCATTAATAATTCCCCTCATCATCAAATGGCCGAAGAGGGATGAAAGCGCAAAGAAGAAACCAAAACAAGAACCGAGCACAGGTATCATTGATACCGGATATCGCAATATACTACCTCGGATATCTATAGGTAGATTATCCGAGAGCGTGTCCCCGGCGAACCAGGCTTGAAGCTGCGCCACAACAGGTGCAGTTCCGTACAAATGCGAGGCGTAAGCGAGCCCAAGCAGAAAACCAAGCAAAGCTCCACCGCCCAAAATTAGGCTAACTTGCAAGAGCCTGAAAAAAATTCTGCCCACGACGCTTTTCCTACAGGAGAAGCTGATTACTTTTTCGAATTTCCGAAATCAATCTCTAAAGATGGCCAATCAGAGGACAACCACTTTGATTGAGTCATTTCAGTTAGCATTGTGTCGACCTGAAGCAAAAGGCTTTGAAGTTCAGGGTCTTCATGCTCAGCGACTGCGACGTTTCTAGCTGTTTCCATTGCGGTTTGCGCTGTGGCCTTACGGCTCACTCTTTTTTTGACTGTGCCACCATCAGCAGTTTTCTCTGCCGTCGTTTTTCGTGTGCGCTTGGTTGCTTTCGGAACTACCTCTGATATATCAGTGGTGTTTTCGATATCCGTAGTATTGCGTTTAGACATCCCGCACTCCTTGAGCTTTTCAATGTCCCTACTGTACTCTGCCAAGACAAAAAAGTGTTCGATGTAATGATCTGATGAGGTACTTTTTAGTGAGTCGCACATTAGTGAGTCGCACATTAGTAAGTCGCTAATAAGTGCTTCTTGAAAAATGAAACAATCCTCTTATCCAGATCTGCGCCGAGGTCAGCATGCCCTTTGCCTGGAACCAAAACTAAATCGCAGGAAACACCGATCTTTTGAAGCACTTCGTTTAGTTCAAGACTTTGCTTGAATGGCACTACGGTGTCCTGCATGCCATGGAAAATCAGAAATGGTGCCGACTTCTTGTTCATCCAAAAAACAGGACTTGCCAGCCTCGCCAGATCGGGACAGGCAGCTGGAGAGTCTTTCAAAAGCGAATACGCCAATCCCCATCTCGGATACAGATGGATACTCGGTTTAGATAGTAGTCCTTTCTCAGGCAAGAATTTTGCAGGAAGATCCAAACTGAACATATTCGTTGGACCAGCAAGATCTACCACACAAGATATATCGCTATCGCTATTTCGTTCGCCCAAATTACCTTCCAACTCAGGCCGATGATTATTCGTTCCTAGAAGCGCTGCAAGATGACCTCCGGCAGAGCCACCAATGACTCCAAATCGACGAGCGTCAATACCGTATTTGGTAGCGTTAGATTTTAGCCAACGCACTGCGGCCTTTACGTCGTGCAACTGAGCAGGAAAACCAGCCTCCTTCACAAACCTGTATTCAACACTGGCAACTGCAATTCCATTTCCGCAGAGTTCGTCAAGACAGGGCGGGTTGTCCTTAGAACCAGCCCCCCAGCCACCTCCATGAACATTGATGACTAAAGGAAATGGTGCAGCATGTATTTTCGATTTCGGAATGTATAGGTCTAGCGTCTGTGCCTTGTTTTTGCCACCTGGAATATATGGAAGGTTAGAATACGCTCTGTACGGTCCGACTTTCGTCGAAACAGAGTAGCCATCTTTCGCAAGAATTCTCTTTCCGGCTTTATTCGTGGCACTGTAAGTAGCTTTCTTCGAGGATTCCTTTTCGGATTCGTTTACAGCATCTTTTGCGGTACTCATTCTGGACCCGGTAACGAATTTCTTCATCGAACTCTTTGCAGGAGCCGCATTCACAGCTAATTCGCTAAGCTGAAATAGCATCGGCAGAGTTAACAAGACTCTGCAAATCTGGTTCAATTTTCCGACAGTCGTGAACATAGATTCAATTATATGAATAGTCTCGACCATGAGTGTAAAATATTGACTCCCGCAGGTGACAGAAATGGTTGATAAACTCGATATCCTCCACCCTCAAGTTATTGCAACAATAAAAGAGTTGAATTTGTCCTTCGACTCCATAGAATGTGATCCTAATCTGGCAGACACCGCAGAATTCTGCGCAAACTATGGATTCGCTCCAGAGCAAACATGCAATGCAATTATCGCAGCCGGCAAATCCGCACCAACGAAATACGCTTGTTGTGTCATTCTGGCTACTTGCAAACTTGATGTGAACAAAGCTGTATGCAAGCAATTGGAAATCAAAAAGTGCTCTTTCGCAAGTGCTGATCAAACAAAAGAGTTAACAGGAATGGAAATTGGCGGAGTGACACCGGTAGGAGTCTCTGGAATACCTATTCTGATTGATGCTCGGGTGATGGAAAACGAACAAGTAGTACTGGGCGGCGGCAATCGCAGCAGTAAGCTGTTGATCAATCCTCAGGAACTCTTGAAACTACCAAACCTGCATGTAGTCCAAGACTTAGCTATTCCAAGGTAAAGATGAAAGTTATGAATAAAACTGAGAGAACCATCGCACTCATTCTTCTGCTAGCAGGTTCTTTTCAATGCGGTCTACCGGAATCTCAAGCAATTCCATTCCGCAAGGGAAACAAATCTGCAGAACATAACAGCACTGAGTCTAAAGATAGGAAGAACGAGGATGGAAACATGGCTTCTAAAGTTGGCGTGAACGATAAAGCACCAGACCTGGCACTGCCTGACCAGAGCGGAAAAATCGTCACCCTAAAGGAATTTCTTGGCAAAACAGTAGTTGTTCTCTATTTTTATCCTAAGGACAACACCAGCGTTTGCACAGCCGAAGCTTGTTCGTTTCGCGATAGCTATGAGTCGTTCAAAGATCTAGGCGCGGAAGTAATCGGAGTTAGCTCTGACTCAGTGGAGTCTCACAAAGGCTTCGCGGAAAAGCACCATCTGCCATTTCCTCTGCTTGCAGACAAGAGTGGTATGGCGCGGAAAGCCTTCGGTGTGCCAAATACGGCAGGCTTAATTCCCGGAAGAGTAACTTATGTTATCGACAAAGAGGGTGTAGTACGCTACACCTTCAACTCAATGATGGACGGCTCAAAACACGTTACTGAGGCTATGCGCATAGTAAAAGAACTGAACGGCTCATCGCCGAAGCAGTAGACTCACATAGCAAGCACTAGCGCAATACAATTATTTACTGCAACAGAGTTCGTCCAGAACTTCATAGAATATTTTCAGCGCTTCTTTATAGTTGGCGACTTGAATTCGCTCGTTCTTTCCATGCATCGAGGCAAGATGCACCTGATCCACTCGAATTGGTACGAAACCGTAAGAAGCTATTCCGAGATCTCTGAACCAATGAGAGTCTGTGAACCAGGGCATAACCATGGGCACAACTGGAACTCCGGGCATCTCTTTTGCGATGACTTTATTTATCGCGCTAAAACACTCTGTGTCGTAAGGCGATGCATCAGTGTGAACCCAATCAAGCACACCAACCTCTACTGATGGATCCTTTATAGTGTCTTTGATGCTTCCTACAAACTGATCCTTAGTCACACCAGGAAGAATGCGGCAATCAAGTTCCGCATAGGCTTCGGCCGGAATGACATTTGTTTTGTAGCCAGATTTCAATACAGTTGGTGAGACTGTGTTGCGCAACATCGCGCTTCTGAATTTGTCTTTCAAAATATCCTGATAAAGCTCAGGCTTCTTTACTGATTCATCAATATTAGCGAAAGCGGATTTATAGGGTTCGCCAACTGTAGGGCTTATTCGCTTAAAGTATTCGCGCACCGCAGGTAATACCGTAGGCGCTGGTGGGTTCTCTACGATTTTATTTAATGAACGCACCAACCTGTTCACAGATGAGTCTGGCATAGGCATCGATGCATGACCAGCGTCACCTTTAGCGGTAAGACTCAACCACAACACCGACTTTTCCGATATTGCAACACCGCAATACCGAGCCTTGCCGCTATCATCGGCATCAATAAAGGCTCCTTCATTGAACAAAAACTCAGCATCTTTCACGAGTTCTGGATGGTTAGAGGTGAACCACGAAGCGCCATGAGCTCCGCCGACCTCTTCATCTGGGGTTCCCAGAAAAATGATGTCGCGGTCTTGCGTCTTACCAGATCGTTTAATCATCAACATAGACTCGAGCTGAGCAATGGCGATGCCCTTCATATCAACAGTGCCACGTCCCCATATTTCACCGTCGAAAATTTCTCCCGAGAATGGTGGATGGTCCCAATCCTCTCCACGTGCTGGAACCACATCAATATGATTTAGCAGCACTATCGCTTTTTTCTTGCCGTTGCCCTTTAAACGAGCATAAACGCAAGAACGCCCCGGAGAAGTTTCGTAGAGCTTGGCTTCAATGCCATTCTTATTCAAAACATCAGCGAGAAACTGAGCACCCTTAGTTTCATTACCTGGAGGGTTTGTCGTATCAATACGGAGATATTGCTTTAGCAAGTCTATGGCTTCAGCGGCGGATTTCTCATCTTGTCCGGCTCCTGAAGCAGCCTGAACAGCAGACCAGGCAGCTGGACCATTAAAACTACCCATCAGGAAAGCAGTGGCAATAAGTGTTTGCAGCGCTTTCAGGTTTTTCTTCAAGAACATGCCAAGTACTCCAAAAGTTCGAAACCTAGTTATATAGGATTTCTCCCGTCAAGAGGGGAATTTGTTTCACAGAGCACGAATGTTTGCCTATAAATGATAGGGGCGTGGTAGAAGATAACAGGTAGCGCTTTTGGGGAACGCTCAAACGTATAGCGTTAGCACACCAGGAATAATGACCGAAACTCGAACAAATTCTAGAAAACGAATTGGTGACTTACTTCTAAAGGCTGGAGTAATCAAACCAGAGCACTTGCCTGCCGGACTCGCAGAGGCTGATAAATTCCAGCTGCGACTCGGCGAAATGTTGGTGATGCTCAGATTTATGTCGCCTGAAGACCTTACTAATGCGCTGCAGGCACAGAACATGCTTGACAGCGGTCAAATCGACGAAGAGCTAGCGGTAGCTGCCCTGAAGCAAGCTTCCCTCGAAAAACTTGATTTTGAAGATGCAATCGACCGCGTCAAAGAAATCGAGCAGAGTTCGCTCGATTACAAGAAAAATCGCATCATTAAACTACAGGAACAAATAGTCGAACACGAAAAAACTCATGGACCACAACACCGCGAGATTGCGACACTCTGCATGGAGCTTGGTGACGTTCATTTGCAGCTGGCCCAGGATGAAGAGGCGGAGAAGCAATACAAACGAGCGCTCCTGATAACAGAGACTTCGTACGGCAAAACCAATCTCAAGCTGACCACATGTCTCACGAAGTTGATTGACCTCAACTTGCTTCAAAAGAAGTTTGCCGATGCTGAGCCACACGGCTGGAGATTGATTCAAATATCACAAGAAATGCTTGGGCCCGAGCACATCGACACGGCTCAAGCGTTCCAGCGGATGGCACGCATTTTGGAAAACCGCGGAAGATTCGTGGAAGCCGAGCAATTTTATCTGTCGTCACTTCGGGTAAAGGAGAAGACTTTTGGACCTGACCATCCTGATATGGTTGACCAATTACGCCAGATGGCATCATTCTGGAGCAAACAAGGCAAGAAGTCCGAGAAAAAACGAATTGGCGATATTCTTGAAGAGGCGGGGCTCATCACGCAGAAGGAACTTCAGGCAGCAGCCAATGAAGCGCAAAGATCGGGCATACCGTTGGGTCAGTATTTGCTTACTTTAGAGACTATAGACCCCGAAGTAGTACGTGCAGGTCTTCAAGCACAATTGCTAATCGGAGATGGCGTAGTTCCGGCAGAACTTGCGATAAAAGCACTTCGAATCTGCGCTAAACAGAACATCCAATTAGACGAAGCATTAGAGTACATAGGATGGCAACCTGGAAAGCTAAGTACAACAGAGCTGAAAACACTTATCAGCGAAGCCGATTCTCTAATTACGGCAGAAAGAACTCTGGGAACGAATCACTGCGGCGTTGCGATCATATGTATGCGATTAGGTGACAACTATCTCAGTCAGAAACGCTACGCAGAAGCTGAACTCAATTACAAACGTGCTGTAGGCATTCTGGAAAAGTTTTTCGGACCTAAGGATGTTGAAGTTGCATCTTGCCTCTATAAGCTAGCTGAACTATTCAACAAACAGAATAAGCTCAGCGAATGTGAGGGCTACATCTGGAGAACGCTCGAAATTCAGCAGCAAGGACTCGGTGCTGACCACATAGATGTAGCAACTACTCTCGAGATGTTGGCTGATATTAAAGGACGCCAGAGTAATCACGAGCAAGCAGAAATGTTTTTCCGCTCTGCACTGTCGATCAAAGAGAAACTATACGGGAAAGACAGCCCGAAATTGATAAGCCTTCTTGAACGAGCAGCCGATATTTATGCACAACTTGGACGCTCGGAAGATTCTGTTCCGTACTACGTGCGATTGGTGCGAATAAAGCACAAAGGCGGCGAAAAGCAACCGATGGAAGTCGCGAAGTTGCTCGACAAACTTGGCAAAGTCTACGACAAACGCGGAGATCTGCAAAGCGCGGAATCGCAATACGAATTATCGCTCGAAATTTATCAGGACAATTTTGGACCAGACCATCCTGAGGTGGCTGGAGCACTCGAGCGATATGCCAGTGCCTTACGCAAAGTCGAAAAGAATGACGAAGCCGACAAATTGGAAACGAAGGCAAAAGAAATCCGAAGCGCTAACTCCTGATTAGAAAGAAAGGAATTTACTATGGCGTTGACTGAAAAGAATCTTGAGGTTGCAGAGTTCCTCAAGCATCAGTCTATTTTCCAGGTGATTGACCCGACTGTGCTTGAGAGTTTGAGCGTTCTTTTCGCAGAAATTGTCTGTGGTCCCGGTCAAATCATTTTCAGAGAGGGAGATGATCCCGATGGACTTTATGTTGTTAAAAGCGGCAACGTTGCAGTTTTGCGTGGGGGCAAAGTCATCGCATACTTGACTGCTGGTGAGTGTTTTGGCGAAATGGCTATTGTGCAAGAAACGCCTCGCACTGCAACTATAAGAGTGCCGGAAGAAGCGGTTGTTTTATTTCTGCCAGCAGCAGCATTAAAAGAAGTCACCCGCAAATTTCCGGCAATCACTTCAAAGATTTCAGACATGATCGAGAAGCGGTCTGCTGGCACAAACACCTTCAAACCGCCAGGACTGCAAGGCAACCTTGCATTTTTTGACCTTCCAACCGTTATTCAAACAGTAATCGCTTCGCGCCAAAATGGTGTTTTGTCCTTGTACGGTCGCGGCGGAAAAACCGTAGGCAAAATGATTCTTGCGAAATCACAAATTGCAGCAGCTAGTTTTGATCATTTACGAGGCGAAGCCGCTCTCTATGAATTGATGAATAGCTCTGAACCACTAGACTTCACTTTTGACCAGGTTGAAACCACAGACGCAGAAGTAGACCAAAACTTGAATAGACGCCCACCGCATATGCTTTTGATCGAAGGTGCGCGACGAGCAGACGAATTACCCAAGCTCATGAATAGCGTGGGATGGCCAAACTCAATTTATCTTCAGTTAAAAACTGTTCCTGATCCAACAGCTTTCGGAAACGACAGAAAGGATATGTTCCGCTCACTTTGGACACTCATCGAAATGGGCAGCAATACAGAATCAATTTGCAAACAGCTGCCATATGATCGTTATTCGATCATGACGCTTCTTGATGAGATATTGAACTTGAAGTGGTGCCGAAAAGAAGAGGGGCGCAAAGCCACCGAGGAAATGAAGCGATTGACAGGTAGCTTCAGCAAACCCAATTTACAAGAGTTGATGAAGCGGACTTCGGGCAACACACCGGTGTCAAAACAAAGTCTTACGTTGACCACTGATAAATCGTTTGAGCTGGTGAAAGCAATAAATTCACTCAACGCAATATCCACTAACCTGGGCTCTCTTTATGGAAAAGCAGAAGTACGCCTGGTTCTGCAAGAAGCTCTGGCAAAAGCATGCAAGATTTTTCCAGCTCTGAGCAGCCTTCGTGTTCATATGGACAGTCCGTGCCTCGACATGAGAGGAGCCACCTCAGAATTTTCAGAGTCACCAGATTCGGTGGCAGGCATAATGCTACTCGGAAACTACTTGATGGACCTCCTTGTAAAAATGCAGAATCTTTAGGAGAACAAATGGCATATTCGATTTTCAAGGCACCAGCCCTCTCGTTTTTCTCCAAGGACTTTTATCGAGCAACGGCTCTTGAAGGCAAAGGCATGGGTCTTCTCTACCTTCTGGTCGCAGTCTTCGTTGCAAATGCAATGAGCGTGACCAGCGCATATTTTCACCTCTGTGCTGCCATAGATGATCCGAAATTTGCCGCGATTATTGAAAAAATGCCCGACATGCATTTTGCAAATGACAAACTGAGCATAAATAAGCCCTGTCCTTACTATTGGAATTTCAAAAATCCTCAAACAGGGCAAGAAACTCAAATTTTGATTGATACAACAGGACAAACAAAATCTGTACCCGAATCAGCAAGTGCTTTACTCACAGCCGAGTCGATACAGTTTTCCAGCCAGGATGAAACAATTACCTGGGCATCGCTTCTGAGTGGAACTAGCGTTGACCTGGTGACAGCCACGTTCAAACCAATGTTGCAACAGATGGCTCAAATGATTCTGCTAATCGGAATCGTGCCTTACGCATTACTAGCCTGGTTTTTCCATGTTCTTTTAGTCCTATTTTACGCCATAGTTGGAATGGTTATGGATCCACGAAAGCTCGGATACAAAACCGCAGTCCGAATGAGCACAGTGGCAATAACGCCGACGATTGTTCTTTCGGCAGTGTTCTACTTGCTCTTCGCAATGCCTGTTTTGTGGCCAATAATCACTATTCCGATTTCGCTCGGTTACTTGTTTTACGGCTATTCTTCATTGAATAAAGACGCATCCGCTGAAACATAATCGAGGAGTTCCCGAGAGGAGTCCTGCAAGCACTCGAAATTCCAAAATTCCCACGCACGAATTAGGCGCGGTAGAATGGGAAAGTCTACCCACGAGGAACTCCACATGGATATATTGGGATTGATACTTTTCGGACTGGGCGCTCTGGGCACATTCGTTTTTGGCATATGGCTTCTAGTAACAGCGTTCCAAAAACACGTACTGTGGGGTTTGGCTTATATCTTTTTGCCCTTCGCTGCAATTGTGTATGTCTGCATGAATTGGAACCGTGCAGCTAAGCCATTCTTACTTGGTTTACTTGCCTCAGCGCTAATGTTTGGAGGAATTTTTATGAGTCCGACCATTCAATCAGCCATTACAAAAAATGATGTACAGTCAGACGTAAAGTAGACCACCAATTTGATCCCGATGCCGCCAGGATAGCGGCGCCCCCAGATTTATAGGATCCGACTTTAAACGCAACACACAGCGTACAGAGATCAGAATTCTAGATCCTCTTGGATGCCAGGGATTGACGGTCAATCTTATTGTCAGCTGAAGCAAGATACTGATGTTTTAAACAACATAGAAGAGAGCTTTCGCTCTCTCCTTGTTTGGGTTCCAACTAAATCTATTGTGTTGATTTCTAGACGGCAGAATCAGCGTTCGACTCTTCCATTGCTTTATCATCATTCGGAGCAGCACCAGCAGGACCGCGTCCATGATGACCGCCTTTGAATCCATGCTGACCACCATGACCACGATGATGCTTTCCTCCCATACCTCTGCGTCCGCCCATAGCACCCATAGCTTGTCTTTGCAGAGCTGCATGTCTCAATTTTGCTTTCTGCTCAGGTGTGAGTACAGCAAGCGTATCCAGTCGTGCACTTAACTTCGCATTGGAAAGCTCGTCGCGCAAACTATTTATTTGCGATTGGAGACTCATAATTGAGGACTTATCGACGTTCTCTTTAGTAAGAGAATCTTTCAACTGGCGATGAAGAGTCTTCAGCTGTAACTTCTTAGGTCCGGTTGCATCAGCCAGAGACGTTTTCACTTTAGCAATTTTTTCCAATTGCTCATCAGTCAACGCGAGTTGCGCACCACCAACAGGGCTCGCAATTCCTACAGCCATATCCGCACCTTGAGGGCTGTATTCCGGAGCGAACGCAAGTTCCTCTGATGGAGTCACTCTGAATTCTTCGCTAGAATTATCGCCACCATAGGCAGTATCAGATATTCCTTGAGCATAAACAGGAATTGAGAGAGTACTGGCAAGTGAGATTATGGCAAAAAGTCTTTTCATATAAATAGGTTCCTTGCTTGGGTTAAGTAACATGATCTGCCAAATTTCTCGCGGCCGCGTTTTGGTCTTCTACCTACATAAACGTAAAACAGGTCCAAAAAGTTCAATTTTTTCCCAAGAAAAAAGATAAATTCTGAAAAAGCTCGAATTTGCGTGCATTTTGAGCCACAACAAAATCGGCATAGCAAAAGCGAAGGGTCACCCCTTCGCTTTTCAATAGATATTTATTTGTCTAAAACTTATTCTTCGTCGTCTTCTTCGTCAGAATATTCTTCCCAGGTTTCTTCTTCTTCTTCAGCTGCGTTGCAAGCTGCTACGAAAAACTTTGTAGCTACTTGTGCTGCTACATCAGGGGAAACTCCGACGTCTTTCAGAGTCTTTACCCAATGAACGATTTCATTGAGCATTGTGCGGTCAAGTGATGATTCTGTTTCGAGAACAGCATTGGCCATTGGTAGAATTCCTCGTGTGTGGTGGGCATTGAGCATCTAATGCTATCATCTTGCATCGTGTTTTTCAGAGTTGAAACCTTAATAAGATGTAGATCTGAAGCCAAACCAACGAAAATACGACTTAATTAAATGCAAAAAAATTTTTGCTCCAATTACCGTAAATAATAGATGTAAGCACTAAATGTCTTTGTTTTTTTTAGTCAAAATATGCTTATGAATTAACCACTTTTTGCTTGTGTGCTTGGTCAAATGCTGCCCATCGAGCATTGTCGAGAGTTTCGCCATAAACCTCAGAGAACTGGGGATTGCAAGCGATAAATTTCGATGGCAGCCAGGCATTTCTGATGTTCTTAGCAGAAAAGATCCAGGCATGAAACCTCAGGAAATAGTTCGATAGCACACTAATTTTACTCTTGGCAGATTCGCTCCAAATGACTAGCCATCGCCAGCCAAGTGTCAGCGCAGACGGTCAAAAGGACACGCCGCACGCACGCAATTCCATTGGAGCCCCCCTACATATATAGATGGACCGAAAGCTATTGAAGGGAACTGAAAGCTATCCACGGAACTAGGACTGTAAACCGAGCTAAGGAGATACGAATGGACAAAGTCTACAAATTGAGCAACGCAGAAAGAAAAAATACTCTGCCAAACGGAAAGGGAAAGAGCCCTCCCAAACCTTAGCTTCAAATTTGCTATGGCTGCTTAACTTCCTTAGCTTTCTGAGCCTTCAAATCTTCAAGAAGCTTAGTCGAAAACTCTTGCGAATTTTCTATTCCTATTACCTGAACACGAACAGTTCGCAGCTCATGCTCTAGAGTTTCAATACGTAGCTTAAGGTCTTGCAATTCTTTGGCTCCATGTTGCTTTCCGGCGATACGGTCTGCAATAGCCAGAAACAGCGGTCTCACCAGAAGACAGGGCAAAGCAACAATAATCATAGTGATTATTCCAATGGACCAGAGCCATTCCATTTTGCACGCTCCTTTATTTATATGCTAACTGAGACCAGCAATAGACACTTTGTCAGAACTCAATGCTTTCTCGATGGACAGCAATCTCATCTTTGTATCACAAGCTCCATAGGCTGAAAAGCCCGTCATTGCACCATTCTTTCCGATAATTCGATGGCAAGGAATGATTATAGGGACAGGATTTGTTCCAAGAGCCCGTCCCACAGCACGACTGGCGTCTGGAGCGCCAACTTTTAACGCTATGTCAGAATAACTTGCAACAGAACCCGCTTTTACAGCTCTGGTTGCCTCATAGACTTTCTGGCTGAATGGCTGCTGACCAGCCAAATCTAAGGGAATGCCGCTGAAATCTTGCACAGAACCCGACAAATGCTGCGTTAGCAAATGAATTGTTCGCTTCACAATCATGCTAGGCTCAGCTTCTTGTGCGTTCGGAAAGCGTTTCCGCAACTGTTGTATTGTCTTTTCCTTACTTTCTTCTGCAAGCTGAACAGCGCAAATGCCCCTGTTCGTCCATGCGATTGCTAAAGTTCCAAGTGCGGTATCGAACGAAGTATAAGACTGAGACATTGATTCCCCCGGACAGCGATTTGCTCTTCTAATTGTCCGCGATTTTTGTCTTCTTTGCCGTTACTTTTTTGATTTATACAGAATCTTTGGCAACCACTAATCGAGTACAGGTTCGTCATACAACGACGACAGGCGTTTCAGAGCTTTCTCGTGGCCAGTCTTTGCGGCTCTCGAATACCACTTGGCGGCTTCAGCCTTATTGGGCTCGACTCCCTCGCCATTCTCATTCATATAACCCAACCAATATTGAGCCTCTGCGTGACCTTCACGTGCTGCACGAAGAAAACACTCCATAGAGAAGGCATAATTTGGCTCAATATCATCGCCAATTCGGAAAAGCATGGCGAGGCTAAATATCGCCTTAGAATATCCCTGGTCAGCCGCCTTACCCAGCCAACTCGCGACCTGCTGCATATTTTTCTCGATGCCTTCACCACGCGATATCTTCATCGCCAGTTCATACTGCGCTTTCATATGACCCTGCTCGGCCGCCCGAGAGTACCAGCGCACAGCAAGCCGATGGTCTGGCGTAACAGCCTCTCCAGTTGAATACATTCGTCCCAGAATGTACTGCGCAGTAATGTGCCCGTTGTCTGCTGCTTTGAGATAGTATTGAAAAGCTTCAAGCACATTCGGGCTAACGCCTTCACCTTGATGAAGCATAATTGCCAGGTTGCATTGTGCAGTAACATAACCACGGTCTGCGGCGAGCTTGTAGAGCTGAGCTGCACGGTGAGGGTCGCGAGGCACCCCAATTCCCTGATGATACATCAGGGCCAGGTTGAACTGCGATTGAATGTGCCCACGGTCCGCGGCAAATCCATATAACTGCTCTGCCTTACGAAGATCCTTCTCTACACCGCGCCCCTGGTGATAGAGCATCGCAAGGTTGAAAGCCGAATCCACATGGTCGAGCGCTGCAGCACGCGTGTACCATTCAGCAGCTTCCAGTGGATTTGAAGGTTTGCCACATCCGTTTTCACACATCAAAGCGTAATTGAACATCGCTTCGCAATGCCCTTCGTCACCGGCACGGCGAAACCAGGAAGCAGCTTCATCAAGTTGTTGTGGAATACCACGCCCCAAAAACTTCATGAGTGCTAGTTTGAACTGAGCATCGGAGTGCCCTGCTCTAGCCGCTTTCTCATACCAGACAGCAGCCTTAGCATAATCTTGGGGAATATCATGTATGCCGGACATTCCGGTGTAGAGAGCCTCAGCAAGCTCAAATTGAGCTTGCGACCTTCCCTTTTCTGCTTCTTCTTGCAAGAATTGAAGTTGCACGACAATCCCCGGAGTTTCCTGAACCACTAACGCGCTTGACGCTTGTTTATTTCATTTGGATCTGTGAGATGTTGACTTCACCGTCAGGTAGGTCAGCACTTAACTGCAGTTCTAAATTAGCAATTTTGCAAGCAGCTTGAAAGTCAGACTTTGCTAATTCAAGTAGAGAAATCGTACTTTGATTCCCTTGAATGACTATTGATGCGACTTCTGCACCTACAGATTTTTGTTCTTCAGTTTTCTTCTGGTTAACCTTGCTTCTTGAGTTGGCAACCACATCAAACAAAGTCGCGTTGGATGAAGGCTTGGAATTCAAATCCGCTTCGTCAGGATAGCTGGCGACATGAACGCTCTTTTTGCCAGTTTCCTCAGCAAATGACCAGGACCAAACCTCTTCAGTAATGTATGGCAAGAATGGTGCAAAGAGACGCAACAAAACGCTGAGGGCAGTTCGAAGTGCTGCAAGAGCCGAGCCTCGTCCACTGCCTTCGGATTCATTGTAGGCTCTGGTTTTAACTAATTCGAGATACACATCGGTGAAATCTGCCCAGAAGAATCGCTCAATTTCTGAGAGAGCTGAGCCATAATCCATCTTTTCAAAATTTGCTCTCGAACGAGCTACCAGCGAACGCAATCTGTCCATGAAAGCACGGTCAATTTCATGTTCGATTGCAGCTGAATCACCTTTCAGTCCGAGAACGAACTTTCCAGCATTGAACAACTTAGTCACAAGGCGTTTTCCGTTTTTCATTATGCTTTCGTCAAACGCAGTGTCGGTGCCAAGACGCGCACTGGCAGACCAGTAGCGAACGCCGTCAGCGCCGTATTGATCGAGCAAATGCATCGGAGTCAGAACATTTCCTTTGCTCTTCGACATCTTCTTTCTATCTGGGTCGAGAACCCAGCCAGAAATTGCAACTTGCTTCCAAGGCACTTTATCTTCATGAAGCATTGCCTTTGCGATGGTGTAGAACGCCCATGTTCTGATGATTTCATGCGACTGAGGGCGAATGTCCATCGGGAAAAGATTCTTATGGCGATTATCATCGAGTAGCCACTGTGAGCACAACTGAGGTGTCATGGAACTGGTAAACCATGTGTCAAACACATCGCTTTCGCCCACGAATCCATTTGGCTTCCCGCGCATCGACTCATCAAAACCTGGAGCGGGGTCGCTGACCGGGTCAACAGGAAGTGACTTCATATCAGCAACGATCGGATGGTCATAATCAATCTCACCGTTTGCATCTGTGGGGTACCAAACAGGGAACGGTACACCAAAGTAGCGTTGCCTACTAACACACCAATCGAACTGCAAATTTTCTGTCCAATTCTTGTAGCGAAGGCGCATGTGCTCAGGATACCAGGTGATTTCATCACCCTTCTTCACGAGTGCTTCTTTCTTGTCCATCAAACGAACCTGCCTGGTCGTGATGAACTCGAGAGGCTTGTCACCTTTCTCATAGAATTTGACAGCATGAGTTAGCGGCTTTGGCTCTTCAGTTAGCGGTGCTTCAGAACCACAGGCAGCATTTTCTGGCTTGCGCATCATTTCAACAACGAGCTTCTGAGCTTGCTTAACGTTGCGACCAGCAATCAACTGATAGTTCGCATTTGCTAGCTCAGGCTTCAAACTTTCCCAGCCGCTAGTTCCAAACTCTGTATTTATGAGCCTTCCGTTGCGTCCAAAAATCTGGCGAATTTTGAGCTTGTGCTCTTTCCACCACTGAACGTCTGTTGCATCACCAAAAGTACAGACCATGAGAATGCCGGTGCCTTTTTCTTTGTCTACAAGTTCGCTTGCGAAAATCGGCACAGGTACATGGAAGGCAGGGGTCACCGCATTTTTGCCAAAGAGATGCTTGTAGCGATCATCTTCAGGATGCGCTGCAACGCCCACGCAAGCTGGCAAAAGTTCTGGACGTGTTGTCGCAATGACAAACGAATCGTCACTGCCTTCTACACCAAAGCGAATGTTGTGGAAGTTTCCTGTTACATCGCGGTCTTCCAGCTCTGCCTGAGCGACTGCCGTTTGGAAATCGACATCCCACATTGTCGGAGCTTCGACACTATAGACGTGTTGCTTCTTGAACAGGTCAACAAAACTTTGTTGAGCAATCTTGATGCTGTGCTTATCGATGGTCGAATATTCTTGGTTCCAGTCTACTGAAAGACCGATGCGACGCCATAATGCTTTGAAGACCTTCTCATCTTCTTGCGTCAATGCCAAACACAAATCGATGAAGTTAGGACGTGAAACCAGTCTCGGCGGGTCGTCCTTTTTGTAGGTTTCAGATGCAGTTTTTGCATCAAGATATTCACCCGCTGAGCTATGCTCACAGCGAACGTTGTAGTAATTTTGCACGCGCCGCTCAGTAGGCAAGCCATTATCATCCCATCCCATCGGATAGAAGATGTTCTTTCCGTTCATTCTGTTATAACGAACGATGACATCTGTGTGCGTGTAACTGAAGACGTGTCCGACGTGCAGAGAGCCAGAGACAGTCGGAGGCGGGGTGTCTACGACAAAAGTGTCCTCACGAGAACGGCTTGGGTCGTACTTGTGAATTCCCCACGAATCCCAGATCTTATCCCATTTTTCCTCTGCTGGTAGCGATTCAAAATGGCTTGGCAATTCTTTCATTTTGACTGTTCCCGTTTCAGTAGTCATGCAAAAACCCCTGCTCTGAAGCTTATTTCAATGATATCTACAGCCATTTTGCTGAGTTGTTTGCTCAAGCCACTCAACGACGCTATCGTTGCGTGCAGCTGCTCGGCCTGATGATGCCGACAGCCGCATATTGTACCGGCTGCCGTCTAGACCTGCACGGACTGTTGCGACGCTTGAAGACACAAGCCAGAAGTTTTTTTGGATTCGACAATTCCACAGACAAAGAGCTCAACCCAAAACCCCTGCGAACCAATCGTTTCAAGCGATTACACATTTAGTCCTCAACTCAGAAGCTCAGTATCAAAGAGTAATCGACAGATACTCAATTCTCAAAAGCGCTTGACAAGCCAGTTCTGCAATGTATGATGGTCTTTAGTAGATTGTGACGCTACTGGTGGTGCTATGGTTCAATCAGTTTTCCCTTTTCGAAAACCAGCAAGCACGATTTCTCCTGAAAGAAGGGGAAGGGTTCTGGGCATTGAAATTGCTTTGCCCCTTACTCTATTAGCTATTATTCTGCTCTCAAACATTTCTCCACTACTCAAATACCAGCTAGATCACATCGTTGACTGGCTCTGTGAGCATGATTTCGTCTTCACAGTTTTTGAAATCGCGGTCGGAATTATTCCGATATGGATGATTGGTGTTATTGTTTACGACAGAATATTCGAGTCAAAGAAGGCTCCCTGAGCTGATTTCGTGTGAAGTAAGAGATTGCATTTAATTATGCAATATTTGCTTGCGAAGATTTTCGACTCGCTCATTTAGAGTACCCTGGCGAGCTTGCCCTATGTAATCGACCTCCAGCTGCTCGATGCGCTTCAAGATCGGAAGCTGATCATTCTTCTTTCCATAGACTTTAATTTCCAGGCTTGCAACCTTGTCTTCAAGCGAGGCGGCTTCTGGAAAAGCTTGAGAGGAAGCCAAAGCTGAAGGTGAAGCTTGTGCTGCAGAAGATACCGATGGAGTCACCAGTGTTTGAGAAACTGGCTGTGATGGAGAACCTGCTTGGCTGGAAGCGACTAAACCGGGCTGCGTCGAAGCCGGGGCACCTTGTTCTTTTGCTAGCGCATTCAAAAATGCATCAGCCTGGGATGGCGCCGGCTTAGTAGCATTAGATGCAGCTGGCGTTGTCGTAGTATCAACAGCGGCTGGCGCATATCCAGCCGCCAACGCGGCTTGATTGGGTGAAGAACCATGCATTGCGGACGGCGTCGCGGCAGTTGAATCGGGAGGTTGCGCTATTGTTGGTACTGTTCCAGGAATCACTGGTTCGAAGGCACTTCCTGCTGAGACTCCGTTAGGTCCAAGTGCTTGAGAGTTATCCGAATTGTTGCCAGAGCTGGCGCTTCCAGCTCCACCGATTGCAGAACCAGTGCTCGTCCCAGTTCCAGCAGCAGCGTTAGTGCCAGCTCCTGCTGCATCAAGGGTTGCCGTACCAGTACCAACAGAATTGCTCGCTCCAGCTTTTGCGACAGGCTTAGTGGGCTTGGTGATGGGAATCGTGGGCTCCGTTTTCTTACTGGAGGCTGTACCCTGTGTTGAATAAGATGGATAAAGCGAATTGCCAGATGCGAACATGGCTGTCCCACCAGAACTCACGGTCATCGCAGATTCGCTTCCACCAACAACTTTGGGACTTGTATCTTCAGGCTTCTGCTCAGTCTTTGCCGTTTTTTCCGGTTTGTTTTCGGTTTCATCTTCGTCGTCGCCGGAGGGAGCGTCATAAACTCCGAGCTGGTCCATAGTTTGCTGGCACAAACTAATATTCCGGCGAGCCTGCGCGTGATTAGGATTTACCTTCAAGCATTTTTCAAATTGAACAATCGCATCAGCAAAATGCCGCGATCGAAAGAGCTGAATACCCATGTTATTCCGGCACTCAGCAATGTTCTGGCGTACTATAGGATTGTTCGGGTCAAGCTTTTTAGCTGCATCATATTCCGAAAGTGCACCCTGAAACTGTTTGGCTGACATCAATCGATTGCCTCGATTAACATGTTCAGCAATTATGTTTCGCTTTGCCTGCGGTGAGTTTTCACCAGTGTCCATCGCTGCCTCTTGAGCTTGAGCATCAGCGCGCAAAGCATGATTCAAAGACAGCGAGAAAGCCAACAACCCCGATATAAGTAGTACACTTTTTCGCATAGGTTTCATTAAAAGCAATCAGGAGACAAGTTGCATTCTAACAGCATTGGGAAGCTGAGGGTAGCTGAATTAACCAACGTGGACGATAGGACGTAAAGACTCCAGAGGTTCAGCAGAACGCAAGATTTCCCGTGTAATGGAAGCAGTTTCGCCTTCCCCAAAAAAGATGTATTTGAAGGTGTAGGCGATAGGATGCCCGTCAGTCCAGTTAAAATAAACATGCGGCACCTTGCTGGTTCGATTGCGCAGGTCTAGCAAGACAGCTGCGATGGCATTAGGTACCGCCGGGTTAGCACAACGCAAGATCTTAAAGCCTTGCTCTTCGTATCCCGTCACCTGCAAAAGGTCTTCAGAGAAGTCTGAGGCGTCCGACAGTTCCACTTCCAGGAAAATGAAGTCGCCTTCTTCCACCTGTACGCTGTGAATACGACGAGACCTTTCCTCTTTATCTTTAAAGTCACGCATGCCATGACGGTGCGCAAGAATTCTGATTTCGCCCCATTTGTTTTCGAGCGCCTGCTCTACAAATGAAAGTGCTTTTGGGTCGAGCAGAACTTTTTCAACGCGCAGCTCAGTCGAGCGCAAAGCTCTGGAAATGACGGAGGCTCCGAGAATACTGGTAATAAAGAATAGTGCAATTTGCACACCTTCAGGGCGCTCAGACATATTTGCAAATGACGTGTACACAAAGATAAAGCTAATGGTCAACATGAACCATCGCTTCTTAGCACTTTCATTCCAGACACATATTGTTGCGGCAATCGCAGCAGACGTAATCAAAACAAGAACACCAGTTGCATACGCAGCAGCCTGCGCATCAACATCTGCTTTGAAAAGATAAGTCACACCAAAAGCAACCACGGTAAAAAACACTACTAAGGGTCGCACTGCGGCAGACCAGCTTGGTGCCATGCCAAAGCGCGGCAAGTATTTTGGAACAAGACTCAAGAGACCTGCGATAGCCGACGCACCGGCAAACCAGAGAATCAGAATAGTGCTGACATCATATACGGTACCAAAGGCATGACCCAAGTGTTCATGCGCGAGATAAGAAAGTGCTCTTCCATTGGCATCGGCACCTTCCTCAAAGAGTGGCGCCGGTATGAGAACAGTCGTAACAATACTACTGAGAATGAGAAACACGCTCATAATACCAGCGGCTGAAGCAAGCAATAATCGAGCGTTTCGAATTCTTCCAGCCGGATTTTCTGGCGTATCGCTTGGGTCACCACTAACAAGGGGCATCACTGCAACACCTGTCTCAAATCCAGATAATCCCAGCGCCAATTTTGGAAACATCACAACGGCGACGCCAATCATTGTAAGAGGGTTAGGGTATTCAGTCAGCAAAAGATGCTGCCAGTTCTCGAGATATTCGCTGTGCTGCAAGAGAATCATGCAGCCCTTCCCGATGATAACGGCCGAAAGAGAAAGGTAGCTTGCGACAATGAAAAACGAGAGTCCAATTGCTTCCTTGAAGCCTTTCAAGAACAGTGCACCGAGAAGCCCCAAAAGGAATATAGTTACTTCAATTTTTCTCTCGCGCAGAAACTCGGGAATGGCAGGGTTTCCTAAAATGTGGGCTGCAGCGTCAGCTGCAGAAAGAGTGATAGTGATGATAAATGCAGTCGCGGCAAAACCCAGCAAAGCAAGAACCAGCGCTTTTCCCTGCCAGCCTGGCAACATTTTTTCCAAGATAGCAACACTACCTTGTCCGTTTGGACTTTCTTTAGCGACCACTGCATATGTGGGAAGTGCACCAAATAAGGTGACAAGCACAAGAATAAAAGTAGCAACCGGTGACAAAACTCCAGAAGCCAGGAAAGCAATACCCGGTTGATATCCCAGGGTTGAGAAGTAGTCTACACCAGTCAAACACATGACCCGCCACCAGGCATCGGTGTGATGCTCTTGATTAGCTTCTGGTTTGCTTCCTTGCAAGAACCAATCTTTGAATTTGCTTGAAAAGTCACTCACTTGGCAGCATGGCTCCTGTCTGTTCGTTTGCATTTAAGCACTGAAGGAGCTTTTAATTCCTAAAAGCAAAGCGGTATTAAGATTTTGTAAGCTTGCATCAAACTTTCCCCAAGTTTGAACGCTCAATGTCACTGCAGTTGTAAGCTTATTGAATTTAGGAAACTAGTTCGGGTAGACCCAGTTCAAAATGAAGTGCCCTAAAACAGAATGCGAAGGATACATAGAGGAAGGAGCCTGCAACACCTGTGGCAGCGCAAACCTCAGGGCTGAGTCCGATGTACCGCAATCCGTAGAAGTCAAAAGCGCTGGCGTTGAAAGAAAGCTAGCTGAATTGCCTGCTGCAGCAACCGAACCCTCCCCGGCTCGACAGCCCGTTGCGGCTCAATCGCCAATCAGTAACAACGGTGCAGAGGAAAAGAACGCGAACTCAGAGAATGTCACCGCACCCAGGGCTGAGTCTGCGAGCGTGACGGCACCGATGTACGACAAGAGGCGCAGTGCGCCTCAAAACTTGATGAAGTTATCTGCACGCCTGAAAGCAATCGACGAGACTTCGGAAAGAGGAAAAGATGAACTGCTCAAAGCGGCCTCGGTACTTGAGACAGTCAGCCCAGACAAATTCGAAGCCTGGCGAGCTCAAGCCGACCTGTGGATGGCCGCCATTCGACAATTAGAACGCAGACAATTGCGACCTGATGACTCCGTTATGTTGCTTGGAATTCCATTGAACGAAAACCAACTGCGCGATGCGGCAGAAAAAGCACTGCGTCATTGCGCACACCTTGCAACAAGCATTGAAGATAGAATCGCGCTGGTTGATGAAGCAAACAGCGTGAGAAAGATGACCTGGTTTTGAACATGCAAGATACAAGAGAAGTGGACGCCGAAACCAAGCAATGCAGTCAACCCCCCGGGGCTTCCGGCGCGTTTTTCTTCAGGCTGCGCACTGTTACTCCAGCAAGGCTGGCCTTCTTGCTCTTTCTTATTTCAGCTTTTAGCGCTGTTTTTTGCGCATATGCAGTTTCAACAATTCACCAGCACGAATTTGCAGTGAGAACAGTTGGCGTTGATGCTGCACCATCTGTGGTAGCAGCTTATGAAATCAAAAACGCTGTACTTTCGATGGATACCGATCTTGCTGATGAACTTCTCTACAGCCCAAACGTTCCGGAATGCAGTGACAGAGAAAAAGATTACGAGCAGTGGAGAGAGGTCGCCTGCAAACGACTTGTCGCAGCAGCTGAGAATATAACTTATAAAGGTGAACGCGAGCCAATTGAGAACATTCAGCTAGCTCTTGGCAGATATGCGATGCTGTCACAACAGGCAAGAGATTTACACACTGCTGGTGAGCGAGAAGAGTCCATCAAAGTTTACCGCCTGGCCTTCGAAACGGTGCAAAATGAGCTTTTACCGAATATTGACGCACTGGAAAAGAACAACAGCGGCGTGCTGGAATCAACCTACAATCAAGAAAAATCAGCGAGCAACCTTTCACGAGGTTTTCTGCTTGTGCTCGGACTTTTGCTGATTTGCTCGTTGTTATATGTACAGATTTTCTTGGCAGTAAAATTCAGACGCAGATTGAGCCCTCCTTTGTTAGTTGCTATTCTAGGCTTGTCGCTCTTGTTGCACCATCTAACAAACTCGCTGACGTTAAATGGTGAGAATATAAAAACTGCAAAAGAAAACTCGTATGACTCGATTCTCGCTCTATTAAAAACAAGAGCTAACGCCAGCAATTCATGCGCAAATGCAAGCCGACAGCTTCTCGACGTAAGTAATGCGCCTGAGTACAGCAAAATATACGATTCTAGTATTCGGGCGATTGCAACATTCGATGCTGGCAACAATATAGATAAAACGGTTGAGAAAATTAAAGAGCGCTCTGAAAAGAATGCACATATCAGCATTCAGGGCATGACTGGCTCACTGGCAGATGCCGCAAACAATATTTGCTATGCAGGCGAAGCTAAATTTATAGTGGATGTTCTGGAGGCATTCTCAATTTACACCCAAACTGAAACTAAAGTCAGAGAATTGGTTGACGGAGGCTCGCATGATGAAGCAGTTCGCAAATGCCTGAGCTACAACCCCGAAGGCAGCAAGTACCCCTTCACAAAACTCGATTACGCTGTCACACAAGCTCTAGATATCAACAAAAACAGAATGGATGTCGCTTTAAAGGAAGCCTTCCGATCGCTCGAAGGACTGGCTCTGGATTCTGTGCTGGGAAGCATTTTGACAATAGTTTGCGCCTATCTCGCATTGATGCCTCGAATGGACGAATACGTACGCTACAAGAACAACTACTAAGTGGCTGAATACTTTTTCAGTAATTAGCATTTTTTCGCGACCCGTATGTCTAGGATATAACCTTGCAGTCCCAAGCATTGTTAAGGATAGATTCAAGCCTGTTGCCAGGTTTGTATCTACGCAGGCAGGCGCCCCCGGAGTTTCGGGGCAAATCGTCCTGTCAATGCGGCAAAAGGCTCGGATATGATCAAGCTTGCAGTTCTTCCTCTAGCCGGGATTGGAGACACAAATGAATTTGAAGGGTCAATTTCGCAATCTTTCTATCGCAATGGCAATTTGCGTAGGTCTGTGCGCTTGTTCGAGCCATGTTCGCGAAGAGCATTACACATCTCCGAAAGTGGAAGTCGAGTCACAGAAAATAAATCTAGAGGAAGTCGAAAAGGCTTTTTGGGACTCAAAAGGAAACGACCTATCCAGCTGGATGGGTGCTTTCGAAAAGCGCGTCAATGAAATTTATGATGGCAAGGAAGTAGTGTCCATCGATGCAAGCAGAAAAGACGATAAGCTAAATATCGTTGGATTCATTGACAAAGACAGCAAAGAAGGCTTCCAGGCTGGAGACGAAAAATTGTTCTCAATCGAACAAACCGGCGAAGCAGTAAACAATGAATTACCCTACCGTATGAACGGATATAACGATCGTCCATATTATGAAGGACACCACAGCTTCATGGGCAACCCGTTCTTGCAAACCCTGCTGCTGAGCCACGCGATGAATTCCTGGGGTGGTGGCTATTACACCAGACCGACTCAGGTCGTAATCTTGCGCGATCACCGCGATACCTATCGTCAATCTCCACAATTTGAAACCCAGAAAACAGCTAACCAGGGATTTTTCTCCCGCTTCAAGAAGAACTCTGCGGGCACCGGTTTTGGAAGCAGTAAAACCATGGGCTCATCAGACTTCAGCTCAAGCTCTAGTGGAACCAAGAAGCGCAGCTTCTGGGGAAGTTCAAGCAGTTCCAGCTCAAGTTCTAGTTCCAGCTCCTCCGGCTGGGGCGGACGCCGCTCATCATCTGGTTTCGGCAGCAGCTTGCGTCGCGGCTGGGGCGGACGGAGACGCTAAAAATGAAATATCAAATCAGACTGACCGACTCTGCTCAGCAGAGAATGGCAGTGCTTTCTCTGGAAGAGCCAGTGGTTAAGCAAGCCGCTATCGATGTTGTATTTGATGTAATTGGAACCGAAAATCCTCAGGGATTGCTGTCAAAAGGCATATTGCCCGAGGGACAGCTAGAAGATTTCGTTGACCTTCAAAACGTTATTTTCGACAGAGACGACCAGGGTGCTTTCATTCGCGATGACGTGAATTTTAAAGCAAATGGGAAAGAACTAAATCCAGATGCGCCTCTCATCGGCGCATTTGTTCCAGCCGAACACGGTGGCGAAAGCTATAAGAGACTAGACTTGATGATTTTTGGTGGAGCGCAGACAACACCAAGAGAACAAGAGCAAGTTGCTGAAGCAAAAAGTCCAGAAGAGCTAATCAAAGAGCTGGCGCAACTATTCTTTTTACACCAGGTTGCGATTGGCACCACAATCGATGTGACAAAGGAATATCCTGAATTAATCGACGTGATCAAATGGGCTGAAGGAAAAGCCTACATTGAAGTCGACGTCAAAAACGTCAAATACAAACTCACTGCAAGCGGACAAAAATTTCACGACCAGTACATCGAAGAAGCTCAAAATCTGATAAAAAGGTATGACATTTTCGCTGATGTCGATGTTGATTCGAGTGGGCGCGCAAGATTTGACACAGGACTGGGACAAGACCTTCGAGTGCCCGCCTTTGAACAAGCTGGTGTTGATCCGTTTAGAGCGCGCTTCTTGCTTGGGCTCAATGATGGCGAATGGAACAAGCTGGATGATTGGATGGATAAATTCAATAATCCCGATTGGTACGCATCTGTTTTCGAGCCGATAGAAAGAGCACCATCAGTTGACGACATTGGTCAAAATCAAATGACAGCGATTGTGGAACAGGCAAAGGCTCTGCTTCGACAAGAGCAAAGTGGTAACTATAGCTGACCCTTACTTCGTTCAGCCCTGAAGATTACGAACTTGTCTCCAAGTTTCCTGTGAAAAAACAACTCACTCTTATCTAGAGACAGAGTTGGACCTTCAATTAGTCCAGTTAGTCCAGCGAGTACTCGTGGAGTTCCGAAAGGCTCAGTGCTCTTCGTTCGCGTTGCCACCATTATTCTAAAATAGGGCTGCAATTTACCATTTTGCCTTCTCAAACTAGAGCGCGTGAAAAATAGCTCCGACTCATCAGCGCTGATTGCTGGAGCGTACTCGAGTGCTGGTGTATTGACGTTTCTCAAAAAATAGTCGCCAGGCACAAATTTTCTGAACGCTGTGCCTTCCTTCCGCCGAAGTTCAAGATCAGATTTTGTCGGCACTGTTGCACCCTTAGTAAATTCCGCTTGAGCCAATACAAGTAGATTACCTTTCGGGCTGAGCTCACAGTCCATCTTCAACCAGGAAGGCGGTGAACTCATGTCACCTAGAACAGCCGCAACACCGGTCAGGCTCAGCTCGCCTGGTGACCAGCGTCCACCATAAATTGTCAAACCATTCTCAGCAAAACTGCGAGTGCTTGTGAAAAAGAGATTGCCAGCACTATCACCAGATGGTGCCATGTCTTTGCCAGACGACGCCGCACCCTTCAAGGGACCTAGGTACTTGAACTTAAGTGCCACCACTCGCTGCGCCACATGAAGGTGAGTATCAGCAATCTCATCGTTGCTGTTGTTGAAAAAGAGATATTTACCATCACGAGAAATAAAAGGTTCCATGCAATTATCGTCATAGCCTTCTATCTCGACCTGCTGCGGGTTAACATATAAATTGCAAGTCTCTTCTTTCTGCCAATCTTCTGGAAAGACTTCCGTAATATCTTGCTTGGTAGAAATGGCTTCAATTAATTTCAAAGACTCATCGAGCAGGGCTTCACCTTCGTCGACTCGCTTTGCGTCGAGAGCTACCTTAGCCTGTTTCAACAAATCGTAAGGACGTGTGATATCCCTCCCTTGTGAAATGCGAATGGCAATACCACGTTTGGCTTTCTCTATTTTGTCGGCTAGCCGCTTATATCGATCAACGGCAAAAACTGATGCAGCAACACAGACTAATACTATGAATAATCCCGCAGCAACGGAAATTAGAAAAGAGCGTTTCATCAGTTAACCTGCTTAACTCTGCCAGACCAGAAGCGATCACGAAGTTCCTTCTTATAGATTTTACCGGAGCCCGTCTTAGGCAACTCTGGAAGAAACTCAACACTTGATGGAGCTTTGTAGCGAGCGAGTCGATCACGAACAAAAGAAATGATCTCTTCTCCTGTCATATGATCGAACCCTTCTCTCTTCACGACCACCGCATGAACAGCTTCGCCCCAACGTTCATCGGGAATGCCAAAAACCGCACACTCTGCCACTCCCGGATGTTCATAAATAGCGTACTCAACCTCGGTAGAAAACACATTTTCACCGCCAGTGATGATCATGTCCTTCTTTCGATCAACTATGTTGATATACCCGTGCTCATCAACCACCGCAAGGTCGCCTGTATGAATCCAATCATCTTTTATGGCTTGAGCAGTGGCTTCTGCTTGTTTCCAATACCCTCTGGTAATGGTTGGTCCACGAGCAATAATTTCGCCAACCTCAGTATTATCCTTTTTAACTTCAGTACCATCGTCTCTTACAACGAGTACCTCAGCACCAATATAAGGACGTCCGGTGCGTGACCTTATTTCAACTTGCTTATCCTCAGGCAGATGCATGTGCTCTATCTTCGGTCTGCTAATAGTCAAAAACGGACTGGTCTCTGTCATTCCATATAGCTGAACATATTCACAGCCAAAGCTCTTCATGACACGCCTGACAGTTTCAGGAGCAATCGGCGAGCCGCCCGTAATTATCATTCGCAATGAGTTGTAATCATGCTTACCAAGGCTGGCATCATTAAGCATCGCATTCAACATTGTCGGAACAAGAACAGTAGCGGTTACCTTTTCTTTGCTGATTAATTCAAGCGTTTCTGTGGCTTTAAATTGCGAAAGGAAAACGTGTTTGCCTCCCACCCATGTAACCGCGAAGGTTGACCACGCATCAGCCAGATGGAACAGAGGCGCAGCATGCAGCCATGTGTCCTGGTCGGTAAAACCAAGTTCTGCCACTGCCGATAGTGCATTGATACCAACATTCCCATGCGAGAGCATCACGCCTTTAGGACGACCAGTTGTTCCGCTGGTGTAATAGAGATGAGCCAATTCCTCAGCCTTCATATGCGGCAAACCGCGAAGACTACCAGGCTCAGCAAGCATGGTTTCATAATTCGATTGCTCATAGTCAACATTTGCAAGAACGCTAGGGTGCCTCTCTCCAATCCAAACGACTTGTCGCAGCCCTTTGCACTCAGGCAAAACTTCCAGTGCAATTCGCCAGAAATCAGTGTGAAAGAAAATGAGCTCAGAGTCAGAATCAGCAATGATATCTACAAGCTCTTCACCACCCAAACGATAGTTTAGTGGCACAAGAACAATGCCGGAGATAGCACAGGCATAGTAGATTTCCATGTACTCAAATTTGTTCGGGCAGCATATTGCTATGGTCGAACCTCGCTTCAGACCGAGTTTCTGCAAGCTGGATGAAAGGCTTGCAACTCGTTCGCCAAACTGTCGGTATGTAAAACGCTTCTCACCGTCAACGAGGGCCTCGCGGTCCGGCCACAAGGAGATAGCTTTATTAAACGACAGCCAAAGATTCATATCTTGATTTCCGCAAACTGGAGTAATTTCAAAACCCTATCTATTGTAGATAGATCGAGCCTTAAGTGCGGCCCCTTCCCCCAACTTGGCAAGCAAGCGAAAGTCTGAGAATCATTGATTATCATCAGAATCCGGTGACCGAAGCAGATAGATGAAGCTTTTTGAAAATCCGTCCACATCAACGCTGTGGCGCAAAAGCCGTGGTTGACTGACGTTTAAATTGCTCGAAGCGTCCCTTGTTTGAGTGTAGCTGATGCATAATGGCAGCATTTTTCAGGATGTTAGCCAGGATTTTGCGAGTCTTTGCATTTTGAAGCTGGTTCTCATCTTTTTCGAGTTTGTTGACCATGAAAAGAAGTGCCACGGCTCTTTCAATTGAGAACTCAGAACTAATCGCCTTGAGACCATTGCCAAATTCCAATTCTCTTACATCTCTATATCCTGGAGAAAGAGAAATTTCGTGACCAGCAGCACTGATGCTGACACCATTTCGATGGGAGTCATGAAGGTCGTAGACGGCAATTCCATCAGCAAACGCCATAAGCAGAACAGCCGAACCTGCATCAATTTTGATTTTTCCAAAGGCTGTCTTAACAACAAGATTTTTGGAAGGCACAAAGAATCCTGCACCACTTCTGAGCGAAGGTTCCGTGCTTAATCCTTCTGGCTGTGTGGAGAGATAGCCTTTCAAGACATTTCCGTTCGTTTCATCGGAGAAGAGCAAAGGATGTTTTACATTTGGTGACTCTTCAGAAACTTCAAACGATGTAGCACTGTCCGTGGAGAAATGAAGCTGTTTCGAATTTGACAGAACTGCGAGATCACGACTTCCGTTCTGTATTGCTGCTTGTGCCCCCATCCACGATAGAGCCGCTTGAGCCGAACTCGTCTTGCCGAAGCCGTTTGTGAGCTGAGATGAAAACACCATCGACATGAGTCCATCCGACGGAGCTGCAGTCGATGCTGAGCTCACTGGCGTGACCTTGAGCGCGCTTGAGGAATTAGCGTTCAGCGCCTTTGTAATCGTGACCGACCCAAGACTGGCTACCGCAGGGGGCACAGGGTCCGCAGTGAGGACAACCTGACCATTCAAGCGAATAGAACCATTTGCACCAGAGTCCAGAATGACATCGCTGCCCTTCAGATTGATTGTGTTAACCGGCAAAACAGCGCTGAGTCCGGGAGTTCCAGCGACACTAAAGAAGGCCTGTCCACCAGTTGTTTTAACAACTTTGATAGAAGACGGCAGCGGGTTTGTCGTGCTGAGAGTACCACCCGTTCCCACTTTTATAGTGACAGGGAAGAGCCCACCAGTTGGACCATTCGTTGTTAGCTTACTGGCTTTGCCGAGAATTACGCTACCGGTAGTGCTGTTGTCTGTGTTCACTAGACTGATAGTGCCGTTCTTAGTCGTTATAACAGCACTCGGTGCAGTCTGCAGAACTCCCGATGAGGTTTGAACACTAATAGCACCGTTGGTGGTGCTGATACCATTTACAGTTAAATTACCACTCGCCACAAAGGTAAAAGATTGCCCCGACGATTTGTTCAAAGTGCTTGACGCAGTGCTGAGATTGTCAGCAAAAACCAGTCCTTTAGCGCTGATTGTCACCGCAGGTGAATTAACTTGGAAGTGCGAGGACGATTGACCAATGGCACCAGCAGGTGCAGATAGAAGTACCGAAGGTGATGAAATCGCACCAGTAGTGCTGACGTTAGCAGCCTTTGGAGCCGTCAACTTAAAGCTCTTACCGGCAGCGGAAGCACCCATGCTTATATTACCAGTAGCCTGATTAGTCAGATTCACGATGCCATTGGCAGCTGGTGCACTTGCGTTGGTGGCGACAGCATCGAATTGCAATGGTGCGGTGCTGCTACCTATTGACCCCGTAGCGGAGTTGAGATTGAGCGTGGCAGTCTTAATACTCGGCGTGCTCGAACTGACACTACCGCTGCCAGTCGCGCTCAGAGTGATGCTCGATGTAGTCGAACCTCCGAGTGGATTTTTCACAAGCACAGAGCCCGCAGCCCCAGCAGTCAAACTCAGGGTTTGCACAGCGGTTAGAGGAACCAGATTCGTCAAACTGCCACCTGCGTTTGTAATAGCTATCGCGCCGTTGAGCTTGCCGGCGGTACCGTTCACTGAGAGAACTGGTGTAGCAGCCGATGTTGTAGATTTGAGAATCGCGTTCTTAAACGTTGTACCGGAAGCTCCAATACTGAACACAGTCGAGCTGTTGGAAGCTAAGGTGATATTGCCACCGTTTCCGCTAACTGCTGCATTAGCATTCAGGGGACCATTGACCAGGAGATTCTTCCCTGCAATCAAAGTGATGTTGGCGCCGTTTCCAGAGCTGGGCGCTGTTGATAGATAATCGGGTGCTACGGTCAGGTCACCGCCTGTAGTGACACTGACTATGCCACCATTACCAGCCACGAGACCACTGCGAGCATCCAGAGCCATCACCTGCGTTGGTGGTGGATTCTTACCGGAGACTCCGCTGCCGATCATAAGTGCCTTCTGAGAGTTAAATTGGATACTGATACTTCCACCATCTCCGGTGCCAACACCTTGAGCACTTACCTGGAGAGGCGAGAAAGAGCTTGAACCGGGGTACACGAGGTTGGCAGCAACAACGTTTATGGTTCCACCCGCCCCGCTTGTTGAATTGGGGATGACGGACAATTGTGCTGAGGGAAGATTGATCGTCCCGGCAGGAGCTCTCAGATCCAGCACATTGCTTGTACTACCTGAATAGGTCAAGTTACCGCTATTAGCAATTAACGTAAGCACTCCGCCAACATTTATTGATTGCAATGCTGAGATGTTATTTGAAGTCAGTTTGAAATCAGAAGCTGAAATGCTGCCAAGACTGACCTTAGTGTTGCTATCGTTGATATACACCTTCCCAAGACTCGACACTGATATCGCTGCCGCGGTCGTTTCAATGGGCTGAGCACTGCTACCTATATAGCCATTTTGCGAAACTAAATTCAATGAGTTTGCCGTCAACGTAAAATTGTTGATTGTTGAAATAGTAGCTTTACCATTAACATTCACCGTGCAACTACTGGCGTTGCCTCCGGCGAACAACGCTAGCGAACCACCATCGAAGACCACATTGCCACCATTAAGGGTGCGTACAGTAAGATTGTTGACGGTGGTCAATCCAGCAATCGTCACACTGTTTACTGCAGTAATCTCAATATCGTTTCCTATTGCGTCAAAGACCCGCATACTGTTTGGACTACTCACATACGCATTACCAGCGGTAGCAAAATTCAATAAAACTTGTGGAGTTGCTGCGCTAACGCTAATCGGGTGAGCAGCACTACCTATATCACCAAAACCACCGTCGATTACAACAACTGAACCCGCAGTGTTTATAGTTCCCTTAGTCTGAGTTATGGTGCCAAAAGTTGGTGTCTGAATAACAATTCCATTAACAGTCGTATTCGGATTGTTGGATATCAGAGAGGCATTAAGCGTGATATTGCCATTGGGCAGAAGCACCAGACTTCCATTTCCAGAAGCACTGCCAGCACTTATCGAGCCATCGACTGTTATGTCATTGTAAGCAATCACATCGAACCAGCTTCCTGAAGAAGAAGTCTGAATGCTTACACTGTTCGGATTGTTGTCTGTAATGAAAACTCCCTGCTGTGCCCCGCTGGCACCAGTGTTAGCCGTCACTACAGCCGCAGTAGTGATAATCGGCGTCAAGTTCAAGCCGATTGTGCCAGTGCCAGAACTCAGCACTAAAGAGCCAGTATTAATGCTGCCTTTACTGTTTGGGTTGCTAATATCACCACTTCCAGCAGCAGCGATAACGACCGAAACGGCATTGGTACTGAGTTGTCCGCCAATAGTGCCATCAAGAACGAAGCCACTGTTTATTGCTCCCTGAGCTTGCAGAATAACATTGTTGGCATTGATGCCATTGATGGTTGCCACACCATTATTAGCTGTAGTGCTGAGAACGAAGGTATTTCCCGATGATGCATTCAACGTCAAACTAGCGCTTGATGCCTTGAGATAAACGTTAGCAAAAGCATTTGCAGAGAGGACTGACGCATTGGTAGATACAGGCACCGGACTTGACCCGATATTCCCCGTGGTGGCAGTGAATGCCATAGCCGGGCTGCTCAGACTTCCGCCCGATGCTTGTACTATATTGGCGTTTGCATTGAAAGTAATGCTTGATGTTGCAATGCTTGTGCCGTTGAATGCAATACTTCCTGCGCTGGTCGAAAATACAACACGACCAGTTGTTCCGTCAACAGGTGAACCAGAACCAGCTGTCACAGAACCCAGCATCACAGCAGCTGCTCCGGAAAGCAAATCACTGTCAGCGTCAGTGACAAAGATATTTCCCCGACCACTGGCATTGTTTGGGGCACTCATTGTCAATTGCAATTGGGTACTTCCGCTAGCACCACTGCTCACAATAAATGGAATGGTATCTAGCCCGATGTTTCCCTTAGTGGCAGTTAGACTGATGACTGGTGCACTAATAACTTCACCATGCAATTGCACCACGTTTTCCTGCGCAGTCAGGACAATCTGCTTGCTTGCAGTCAATGTCGTCGGATGAATGCCAATCGACCCACCTGTGTTAGTCATAGAGAATGTACCGCTATCGACAGCAGGTGACGAACCGTTTCCAGCAACTCCATACAAGAGCACAGCTGGTGACAGAGGTCCAACATCTAAATCGGAATCAGTTAACCAGACGTTTCCATTTCCAATCGTATTGGCTGCGGCAATGGCACTCAGGTTTAGTTGCTTGCTGCCACTATTACCACTGCTCACCGATAATGGTGTGCTGCTGGAACCGATATTTCCTATATTTGACTTCAGATTGATGCTTGGTGCTGCCAGGCTTCCTACTCCTGTCTGCAGAATGCTGCTGTTAGAATTAAAACTTATGACATTGCTAGCCTTTGTTGCACCAGCAACTGAGATGCCACCAGCTATGGTTGTGATCTGAATGTTGCCTGTAGTAGCATCAATTGGTGTTCCGCTGCCTGCTGCAGCCGATTTCAACGCGAGTGCAGGCACTGGCACGCCCCATACTACGTCTTGATCAGCGTCGCTGATCCAGATGTTTCCATTGCCATTTGTATTTGCCGTCGCGTTTACTGTCAGTTGCAACTGGGTCTTCGAACTAGAGCCGCTGCTAACTATTGTCGGGGACGTTTCACTCAAACCAATATTGCCAGCGACTGCAGTCATGTTAATGACAGGAGCCGTAATAGACTCACCGTGCTTCTGAATGATACTTCGCTGCGCCACGAGCGTAACTGAGCTGCTTGCAATTACCTGGGTCGGGTGTATTCCAATCGAACCAGCAGTTGCAGTGAAGGAGAAGTTTCCGCTAGAAGAAAGCCCTTCATTGCTTCCGCTAACAGCATTCAGGAATACAGCAGGGTTTCCAACCGGTGCGGGGTCGCTGTCATTATCAATTAACCATACATTTCCATTATTGGGTGTGCCTGCTGTGGCGATGACATCCAGATAAAGATTCTTCACGCCGCTAGCACCGCTACTCACCGCAAGTGGTGTCACACTGCTTCCGATGTTTCCGCCGGAAGTATGGAGAGTTAGAATACCAGCCGCAGCAGTAATCAAGCCCGACCCAGTTATGTCGCCAACACTGTTAATCGTACCGCCGGCATTAAAATTGACAGTACCGTTAATAACAGCCCTCGGAGCATTTATTGTAGTGGGGCTGCTGAGACTTATTGTCGAGCCAGCTCCAACAACAAAACCATCGTTGCTGAGATCGTTTAGAGTAAGCGGTCCATTAAAAGTCTGGTCGCCTGTCAGAACTATGCCATTCGGGTAAAGCGCTTGAATGTAGGTGCCTCCAGCGAGTGCATTCCATACACCACCTGTGCCATCTATAGTGATACCAGCCGAAGCTCGTTGATTTTGCGCAAAAATACCTACCGGTCCGGGATTCGGCGTGACACCAGGAACTGTGATAGTGCCGCTCGCCGTCAAGGTACCAGAGTTGAGAAGGGTCGGAGTATCGATATTAATACCGGTGCTTGAACTCAAACTACTACCTGTACTCAAACTGATTACGCCTGAAGTTCCACTTGCTGAACTAAAAATTCCAAGCTCACCAGTGATTGACTGATTGCCAGTTACAAACAAATTCCTATTTGTGACTGTTCCACCGCCAACAGGGCTGAGACCGAAGGCTGTTGCAGACGCGCTCATAGTGCCAGTACCACTGATGGTGAGATCAGCGCCTGGCTGTGTGAACACCCAGATTTTTCCGCTAGAGTCGATAGCGCCATCGTTATCCAACTCGGTGGTTTCAATCAACAGATCGCCTGTCGTATTTGTGACAGTCGCCCCAGCATTTACAGAAATTTTTTCCCCGGCATTCAAATTGACAATGCCACCGCTGATGTTGCCTGCAACGACGATTGCACCAAGAGAGGACACAGTCACATTACCGACCGCAGCAGAACCGAGACTGAGAAAGGTCGCGATATCTCCTGTCGTAACAAAGCTGTTTTGTGCTGTGGAGAATAAGCCAACAGAACCACCGACACCGGTGCCGACAGAATTATAGGTTTGGACCTTTCCTGTGTCTATGTCTCCGTGGGCAGATATGAGCAGATAACCTGCGGAAGCAGATGCTCCCGATACACGAGTGTCGATGGCACCAGTACTGACAGAGCTGTTGCTCGAAGTGAGGAAAACACTTCCGCCAGAGCCAGTACCACCATTTGAAGTGTTTAGGTCTCCTGTACTTAGCGCCCCGTATGATGACAGCACAATATTTCCGGCCCCTGCCGACGAATTAAGTGCATAAGTCTCAATGTTGCCAGTGGAAACAGAATTGTTGGTAGAAATTAGAGATACCGCTCCACCAGCACCGGTTCCCTTATTGTAAGAACTTATGGCTCCACTGACGGGAACTCCCAGAAGTGCAGCAATGTTGACACTGCCTGCAGCACCAGAGCCATCGCTATGGGTATCAATCTTGTTAGCAGAAATTTGCCCGGCAGATGAGACCACACTTACGTTGCCACCACTAACAGTGCCCGCCGCTTGAATGCCATCACTAAGCGTCAGGTTACCAAACACAAGCAAGGAGATAGCATCAGCTGCAGAGCTATTTGCCGCCTTTATAGATTTGATTGACATTGGAACATAGGCAGTAAAGATCAACGGAGCAAGCAATGATGAATTCCCGCCAGTATTGACTGTCAACTCTGTATCAGCACCGCTCAGAGCAGCGTAGCCTTGCGGGTTGAAGTTCGAACTTGCATTAGAAATTCCGGTTACGGAAACATCTACAGTTGTACTCGAACTTATCGATATCTTGTCGCTAGAGTAGTTAGGAGTAACTGATGCCTGAGTTCCGCTCAGCGCATTAGATGTAAAAACCTGCGGCAGAATCACGCCTGCAGAGGTTGTTATAGAACCAAAGGTGGTTATGGTTCCAGAGGCAACCAGAATAACCTGACCAGAGGAAGAGCCATTTGCGTTGTAGGCATTAATGCTGCCTGCAGAAATTGAGTTAGTGTTAGCGAGCCCTGATGAAAGGAATACGGAACCAGATTGTGCGGCACCAGAAGCCGAGAGCGCGGTGTTAGTCGTGTTTATGTTCCCCACAGCCAACGCGCCTAAGGCTGCAATACCGACGGCTCCACCTATACCGGAAGCGGAAGATGCGCTAGTCGTGATGGTACCTACCAGCAGCGGTTTCTCGCCGAAATCGTCAGAGACGACGAGTACAGCTCCGCCAGCTAGAGAGCCGGAGGTATTCAGATTTCCCATGGCTAGAGAGTAAATGCCATTGTCGCCGGCCGAACCAGCTGTGATAGCACCGCCGACATAGCCAACGCTTGAAGTGTTGACATTGCCTGTAGTCATGGCTGCAGCTCTCATGAGAGTGACAGAACCACCAGAGCCTGCCGCGCCATGATAGGCGTTAATGTCGCCTGTGTTGATGAACTCGTATGCAGTGAGAATTACGTTTCCAGCGGATAAAGAACCACTGTCGACGTGAGTGTTGATCTCACCTGTATTTACGGAGAAAGTATTTGAAGTCAGGTTAACAGTGCCACCGGCACCGCTACCACTGTTGGATGTGTCAATTTTTTGTAGATTCGTATCAATTGCAGCAGCAGCAAGAACTGTCAAATTTCCAGCCGGAGCCCTGGAAGCGGAGTTAGTCACACTCGTGTTAATCAACCCGGTTTCGACTGAACCTGTGCCGGTTGTGACAATGTTGACGGCACCACCCGCTCCTGTTCCTGCGTTTGAGACATTGATAATTTGCTTGTTCGTATTGAAGTTACCATAAGCCGAAACGACCAAATTACCGGCTGAAGCAGCTCCGCTGCTTACGAACATTTGAATAGCGTTCGTATTTACAGAACCTGTTACTGACAGCAGCGACACATTTCCGGACAAGGTACCAAGAGAGTTAATTGTGTTGACTGAGCCAGTGTTCATATCTTGAACAGCAGTAAGCTGGAGATTGACACCGCTTGTGTGGACATCAGCCAGATTCATCTGGTTAGCGAGAATACTCAAACTTCCTCTGGAACTTGAGTACGAGGTGGCACTAGTTACTGATACGGTTGGTGACACCACAAAGAAATTGGCGTTTCCGATGCTGTCATTTATCTTACCGAAGGAGCTAACGCTACCTTGGACGAACACTGGCAGTAGGTTAGCGAAACTGATGACACTACCACTGCTGCCTGAATCATTTGCCAGTGTCAGTGTACCGGTGTTGCTAAAAGATGCGAATCCGCCTCCAGGAATCGAAGCCGGAGTTAGCGTAGCTTTAATTTGAATGTCAAAATTGAGAGGAAATATTACTATAGGATCGGAATACTTACCGCTTGCATGAATGTCTCCGCCGTCAACGGATAATGACTGACCCGAAGAGAATGGCTGCACAGTCACGCTACCACTTGTTGCGGCTGTTGCCAGAAGTGTTTCTGCCGATATAGCCCCAGTGACTATTGCGCCACTACCAGAGAAGGCGCTGCTCAAAAACACAGAACCAGACGGCGTTCCCGTACTAGTGATTTTGCCGGTACTAATTTTGTCGGCACTTACAATTGCAACTGAACCGGCTAAGCCAGTGCCCGTATTGCTAGTGTCCAGCTTTCCGCTCGAAACTGCGCCTGGAGCCGTCACAAGGATGTTACCGGCCATAAATCCTGCACTAGAAACTACGACATCGTTCAGCTGGACAGAGCCTTTCCCAGCCGTTAGGGCAACAGTGCCGCCTGCACCAGAACCAGAATTTGATGAATTGATTGCACCACCCACAGTGATAGATTTATCAGCAAGAATGGTTACACTTCCAGAGAGAGCTGAGTTTCCGCCAACAGAACTGTTGATGCCAGCTGTTGTAACATCATCCGTACCAGAAATAAGTATCAGCTCTCCAGCGGAACCACCGCCAGCTAGCCCACTGCCAGCATTTGAAGTGTTGATGGTTCCAGCAGCTGTGATTGAGCCGTGAGCTGACACGCTAACTACACCGCCTGAGGCAGACGCGCTGTTCACAGAGCTGTCAATTTGGTCAAGTGAAACGAGTCCATTGATTGACTCGATATTGATTTTACCCGCATCACCGGTTCCGAGATTAGAAGCATCAATCTTGCTGTTTGCTTTGATAGAACCTTCAGCGGAAATGATTACATCACCGGCAATGGCTGCACCGCCTGTGACGCTGATGTCTATGCTTCCGACGGTGACAGAACTACTGCTAGATGTCAGAGTAACCCCGGCATCAAGCGGGCGCGCCCCACCATTGTTTGCAGTAATAGTGCCAGCGCTTGTATCGATAACATCAAAGGCTTCTATATTTACGTTGCCACCAGCAAGAGAACTCTGGCTTACACTCACATTAATTGAACCTGTTGTAACCTTTCCAGTACTGGAAAGAATATTCACGGCACTGCCTGTGCCAGTTCCATTGTTGTGGGCATCAATAGATAGCTTGTTCGTATCTATATTGAGGTAAGCCGAAATAGTTACGTCGCCGGCTGCTTGAGCCCCACCATCGACATAAGTCTCGATACTGCCCGAACTCACAGAGCCAGTGCTCGATGCCAGCAACACGGCGCCACCCCGTCCGGTACCGTTATTGAAAGCCGATAAGGATTTAGCCTGAGTATCGACATCGCCGTAGGCGGCTATGTTAATACTGCCAGCAGATGCGGCTCCGCTTGCATATGTACTGATGCCGCCAGTGCTGACAGAATCGGTAGCGGATGTGAGCATCACAGCACCGCCTGCGCCCTTCCCGGTGTTGTAGGTCGCTATAGAGCCACCACCAGTAGTGATGCTGCCGTAGGCCGCTATGCTTACATCACCAGCCAGATTAGAACCAGCAGTGGAGAACGAGTCTATTTTGCCCGAACTGACGGCGCCGTAGCCAGACACAAGAGATACAGCCCCGCCGGCACCAGTGCTCGAGTTCGAAGTGTTGAGATTCCCAACACTAATAGCACCTTTAGCCAGCAAGCTCAAAGCACCAGACGATGCTACGCCACTGCTACTGGTGACTAGTGCATTCGCTGTTATCTGCCCCGTTACGGAGAGCAGGCTCGCGTTGCCACCGCTAACACTACCCGCTGAACTGAGACTGTTGCTGCCATTAAGAGTGATATCACCCAAAGCAACCAGGCTTATTCCATCAGCATTTGTTCCGGAGTTTGACTTGATTGAGTCAATTGAAACAGCGCCCAGGGCTAGAAGCGGCACAAGTAAGGAAGAATTACCGCCACTGTTAATCGTCAATTGGGTGCCGACACCGCTTATCGATGTGTACCCCTGCGGATTATAGTTCGACGACACTCCAGCTATTCCAGAAACTGAGGTGTCTATGGTCATAGATGAATTTATTGAAGTAGTGCTGGGTGAATATAACGGATAGAACCCAAGCTCACCAGGTTCAGTCGTGATACTGAATGTGTTAATTAAACCAGGAGAAATCAATATAGCTTGACCACTCGCCGAGCCATTGCTTGGGTTGTATACACTGATGTGTTTAGCGTCAATCGAACTAACGCCGGAAGATATGAATACAGAACCACCCTGAGCGCCTGGATTCGCAATCTTCGACGTGTTATTTGTATCAACATTACCTAGTTGGACCAATCCCAAGCTAGCTATTCCTACAGAACCACCCACACCATCAGAACCCGTGGCTTGTGTCGTAATATCGCCCACAAGCGTAAGATTGAAGGCGGGGTCAATAGAAACTATCTCCACAGACCCTGCAGCGGTCGTAGCAGAGGTATTTATCTTTCCTGCCGAAATCGAAAAGAGGGAGTCATTGCCTGCAGAAGCCAATCTAACGGAACCGCCGCGAAGCCCCGTACTTGAAGTATTTATGTCTCCAACGATAATCGCACCAGAACTGAGCAAGCTCACGGTTCCACCAGAACCAGTGCCACCATTAGAAGCGTTGATAGTACCGGAAACAGTTATAGTATCTTGAGCAGAAATTGTCACAGCCCCAGCGGCATAAACGCCCAAATTCACATTTGTAAAAATCTCCCCTGTTGTAACAGCACCATTACTGGAACTCAGACTGACGCTGCCACCGCCACCGGTGCCAGCATTGAAAGCATAAATTTTGTCGGTGTTGATATTCCCAAGGGCAGAAATAATTACATTTCCTGCAGCAGTACTGTCACCAACACCAGTCAAAAGCATGCCTGTCGACACAGAACCATTGATTGATGTTAGTCGGATTGTTCCACCCACACCAGAGCCGCCCTGGAATGCGTATATAAACTTTCCGTTAGTACTAATATCGCCATAAGCGGAGATGGTCACATTCGCTGCTGGCAGCCAACCTCCATAGACGAATGTGTCAATTTCGCCGGTGCTTATTGCGCCTTTGCTCGATGAAATATTGACCTCACCACTCGGTCCGACCCCATCATTTATGGTCGCAATCGTGCCAGCGCTCGTAAAAATGTCACCATATGCTTTGATGTTGACGTTACCCGCTGCAGCTGCGCCACCATTGACGTGAGTATCAATATCTCCCGTCGTGATGCCTGACTTGGCCAGAGTAGAACCTGCTTGAATTGAATTACCGCTGGCGATATGACCACTTGCATCGAAAACCAATTTCTGCCCATCAGATGTAACAGCCTGAGTTGTTGCCAGTGTTACATTCCCAGAGGACAAAGCGCCAGTACTAATGGTGACGATTTTGTTTGTTGTAATCGAATTGGACGCGACCGCCGGGTCAGCACCCGCAAATATTGTGACATTGCCACCACCACCTTCGAGAGCGCCAGAAGTGTTGATGGTACCGAGGTTGCTTCCACTGTTGAGGAGAACCTTACCTTGTGCGCCCGAGCCATCAGCAAGTGCCACCATGGTTACATTACCACCAGCGCCACTAGACGATGATGTATCGATGACGGTAGCGGCAGTACTGCTGCTCAGGTCAATGTTGCCACCATTGCCACCACTCAAGCTTACATCGACAGCGCCAATTCCAAGCCCAGAGCTTGGTGTACTCGAACCAGCGCTAGGACCAAGCTTGCCCGGCCCCGGAGTGGTGCAACCGGAGCATGCACTCAATATATTTGCTCCAGAAATCAAAATTAGATTATTGCCGTTGGTGACAATTTGCCCGTTAGCATCAGCTGTTATGTTAGCTCCAGCTATGATGGCAAGGTCTTCTGCGGCCGAGACTGTATCAACGATTTGAATTGAACCGGTATTGTAGTAAGTCGGGTCACCTGAGACACAGTGATTGCCCAACTTCAACAAATCAGTATCAGCGAAAACATGCTCTGTACCAGCAATGGTATTTAGATTGCCAGTAAGCTGTCCGACATTTACCGTTACTGTTCCGGATCCCGAATAGAGATTAACGTCGCGGGAAAGATAATCACCACCAACCACGTTTATGTTAGCTGAACCAGCATAGGAAGCATCGCGTAGATTTATGCTGCCGTTATAAGCCTGAATAGAACCAGCAAAACCATTCAAATTGATGTCCTGCGTTTTCGATGCAGAACTTATGTTTACATCACCGTTTGCGGAAGAAATGAGTCCGGCATTTGTCACATTGCCAGAGCCACTCACGATACCGATATTGTCTGCAGCCAGAAGACTGGAAACCGCAACAGTATCATCGTGCATCAAGGCATTGATGACAGCGCCGCCAGCGTGCAAGCTTAAGCTGCCGCCACTACTAATAGTACCAGAGTTGTTGATATCAGCAGCAGCCCTCAACGAAGCAGACAGACCAGAAGATTGCGGCAGAGTGTTACTTGAAGCCGCAAGATTAAAGGTATTAACTGCCTGAATCAACCCTGAGTTAATGATGCTTCCATTGTTGCTCACAATGTTGAGATTCTGCGCAGACATCACGGACTGCACACTATTAACGCTTTGATTGATGACATTCCCGCCAGCCAGAATGTTCAGGGCACCAGGGCTTGTTATTGTGCCTCGGTTCAGCACACTGCCCGAAACGTTCAAGTTCATACCACCAGAAGCATACCCCTGAGTGCTTCCACTGGGCAGATAACCCGAGAGTAATCCACCCTGATTAATCGTCAAACTCCCGAGATTGAGGACTGATGTGATGTTCGCAGCGCCCTGGATAGCATGCATCGAACCACTTATGTCCAGGGCACCAGATACATTGAGAGGCGTCTTCGAGTTATAACCAGATGCTGTAACAGAAACCCCACCAGGGATGACCAGATTGGCAAGGCTATCGAGATATTTCGAACTGAGATTAAGACTACCAGATTGAGCGGCTCCCATGGAGTTAACGACAAGAGCCTGATTACCACCGTGGATGAGCTGGTAGACTGCTGCATATTGAGCAGGTGTCACCGATTGACCTGGCGAGATGCTTAATTGAGTGCCACCAATAACGGTACCATTGCTCAAAGAGCCACCAATATTAATACTGACAGCAGAATTGTTAGGCGAGCTTAGAGATGCGTTCGTTGAACCCAGGTCGAGCGCTGGATGCAAACTTGAACTTCCCGTCGCAACCATGGCTGGTCTCATTCCAGGTCTACCGCCTACAGGCACCGTCTGTGCAAAGGCCGACCAGGGCGAAATAATCGGCGTTAATGCCAATGCCGAAGAAACCAGCGCACAACGTCTTTTAGAACTCTTGCGATTCATTGCATCTCTCCTGAGGGGCAGCAATTCAATACTCGGCTGCCCGAGCAGGGAAACCAATACTGGTATTATATGCACTACATAGACGGAGAGCGCCTCTCAATTGTGTGGCGGTATACAACAGAAGGCTTAAATAAAATTCATCGCCAAAGCAAATACGCTAAAGCCTCACTGATAAAAAGCTTTAGGCAAAACAATCGCCCCCTGAGCGACGTAATTTCAAAACTGTCTGTTATTGTAATCATGTTGAGGGCAAGCGCGCTTCCTTTCAGCTTGGCAAGCGAGCAAAAGTCCGATTTTACTTACTATCGGTAGACTGCGGCGGGACAATCAAATAGATGAAGCTTATTGCAGGAACATTGAGTCTGCTGGTTGGCATAAATCTCCTTTTTCCAAATGATAGCTTGGCAAAATTCGCACTGCCGCAAATACGCAATGTCCCTATTTCCCGCCTTTTGAAGAATCTAGAAATTCATCGTTCTGATGTTGTAGGAACACTGGATCGAGCCATGATTGATTTTCAAATCGGAAGGCTTCATTCAATGGCTTACGCGCTGGGGGTCGAAGAAGGACCCTGCAACGCGCTCGTGACTCCAGGCAGCAAATATGAATTGCCAGATTTTGGAAATAGACCTGACCATCTTCAATTTGCCATAGACAAAGCGAAAGCAAAACCAAATTCTCCACAAGCGAAACAACATTTGCAGCAAGCAATTTTACACATGCAAGCTGCACTAAAGACTGACCCTAAGTTGCTAGTCGCAAAACTAGGACTCGGTTGGTGCTACGAACAATCTGGAGATAAAACGAACGCACTCAAGTTTTATCGACAAGCCTTTGCCGAAGCTTACGATCAAGAGAAATACTCAAAAGGCGGAATGTACAATTGGTCGATTGGCTTAGAAACAGCAGGCTACCTGCAAAAATTGCTAGATCCAACTAAAGACTCAAAAGAACTCAAGCAACTCAAAGACAAAACTGCTGAGCTTGAAAGCGTCCCGAGAATGGTAACACCAATAGCGATACCATTAAAACGCAATTGTACACTGCACGAAATGCTAATTCAAAAAGAAGTGAGCTTCGACCTTGATGGATTTGGGAAGAAACGCTATGCGCAGTGGCTATCGCCCAATGCAGCCTGGCTTGTATTCAATCCTGATTCTTCTGGAAAAATAGACTCAGGCTTGCAGCTGGTAGGACAGTCAAGCTTCTGGATTTTTTGGCGAAACGGTTATGATGTTTTGCAAAGCTTGGACGACGATCACGATGGTTTAGTCAAAGGAAATGAGCTTGCGGGAATGGCTCTATGGCACGATCGTAACTCAGATGGTGTTAGCAATAGCGGTGAGATAGAATCATTAGCTGCACATGGTATAACAGCACTTCGCTGCTCGCACAGCAAAAGCTGCGGGAACATCGAATGGAATTCGGCTGGTGTTTTATTTAGGGACGGACATAGCGCACCAAGCTTTGACCTGCTTCTGCAGCAGAAAAATCCACAACCAACGTTACCGGGAAAAGTAACTGGAGTTCCAAAAACGCCCTCAATTAGATAACCCGCTGCAGCTCAGGTATTCACATTGTTACTCATCCGCTAGGGTCTTCAGACTCCGAAGCTAAAATGGGTTCACCTGTAAACTGAAAGCTGCTGGGAGCAAACGCTTCCAGCAGACTTCAGATTTAATGACTTAATAGCGCAGTCAGAAGCCGCCAGATTGGCAGCGCGCCCTGGGGAGTTCAAATCGAATGAAGCCTACAGCAGCATTTCTCCCTGTCCGCGGTCTCTGAACCACTTGGTGATAATGATTTTGGAGCCCGACTCGATTGGCAAACCAGCATGCAAGGTATGTGGGTTTGGTTCACCATAAGCCGTGAGATTATTCCAAATTACAGCCATACCTTTTTTTGGCTGAAAGACTTTGTTCAATTTGTAGAAATGGGTGCCACCACCCTCCATTCCTTCATTCAAATAGACCATGAAGGTCCATGTGCGTTGCCCTGCACGTCCAGCGAACTCCGCATACTCAGCTGAGTTCGGCTGGAAATAATCAGTGTGCTGACGAAACTCCTGACCCTCATCATAACGCTGTGCCTGTATTCCCTCGGAATAAGCACGGCTTATACCCAGTGCTCTGGAAATTTTCTCGTCCAGCGCGGCAATATCAGGATGATCAATAAGCGACAGATCGCAGGTGCTACTAGTTCGGTATTGAGCGTCACCAGTGGTAACTGTAGAACGACGCAATCGGGTAGCAGTTAGTTCAACAATCTGGTCGCACTCTGCATCACTCAAAAAGTTTTCCAATGTGTAAAGTTGAATCTTGTTCGACGGTACGCGCACTGCACCACTGATCTCAGTATGAGTAATTCGAGCGTTGGCAATAGACCAATAATCAGGACGCGGTAGATCAAACATGGCGTCTTCGGGAAACGATGGACCCATGTTTTCGCGAATGGACTCCATATCAAATCCATTCTTCTGCAAAATTTGCATAAGTTCTGAGGGGTCGCATTTGCGGTCTAGATTTTCTTTGAGCCAGCCGCGCCAGGCTCCATCCAATTCTTTTCTAAAATGTACCTTCATAATCCACTTTGCCTTTCCATCCGCCAGGACATTGACACAAATCATGGTGACCCAAACCTTGAGTTAGTATCGATTTTAGAATCTAGGAGGTAAACATTGCAGTTGGAAATCGACTCATTCTTCAAAGTGAGCGCTTAGCCAATTTGCTCTGTACCTGCACTTCACTTTTCCATCTTAGAATTCAGCAAAGAAAACGCACTATCCGTCGCTCGCACTATTTTTCCGATAGATACCAGCGTGAAAGGCTTAAGCTTAATCTTGCCCAAACAATACGTGAATTAGGGTGACATTCCGGGAAAGCTAAGATAGCAACCTTTTCGAACGAATCCGCCCGCCTAGAGGAAATGTCTTGGCAGAATTAAATCTCACGCTACGCTACAAGTCTAAACCAGCAAGAATAGCTTTCATAGTGATGCTCGCTACTTTACCAATCTGGGAAGTGGGCGCCCCTGTAGCCATCGGTTATGTCATTGGCGAGGTACTTTTCTCGCCAGCGACATTTTCACTCAGCACCCTTGTTACGGTGATTCCTTCAATGATTGCCCTCATTGTTTTCGGCATAGCCGGAACAGCAGTCGCCGAAGACAACAGAATCTACATTTCTAAAGACGGAATCTCCTTTCCTCCGTTTTTACTACCAAAGCTAAAATATAAGCGAGCTCGCGACTGGCAAGAATTAACCCGCGCCGAACTCATCTCTGGCGGTGATGACGGTGACAATAAACGGCTGTTTCTGTATTTCCAAGACTCAAGCATTTTAGCCCTGAATTTGAACTGTTTTGACAAAAATGACGTGGAGCAACTGCTACTGGGCATCGAACTCTGGGGAAAAAATTGCCAACGTTCGCCCGAATTGGTCAGTTATCAAAATCAAATACAAAATCAAGCACAAGGCATCAGCTACACCCAAATGTGGGAAGAGGAACTAAACAGAAGGTTTCAATCAACAACCTTCGTCCCCCTTGAACCAGAGCAGAAACTGCAAAATGGCAAACTTAAGATTGTCCGACAGCTGGCTTTTGGAGGACTGTCTGCTATTTATCTTGCGCAAGAAGAACAACGAGACCTGGTCGTCGTAAAAGAAGCCGTTGTTCCAGAGAGCTCCGATGTCTTAGCCAGAGCCGAAGCAGAGAAGCATCTTATCCGTGAGGCAGAAATGCTAGCTCGTTTCAAGCACCCATCAGCAGCTAGAGTACTCGACCACTTCATTGAAGGTGGCAGACATTATCTGAAGCTGGAATATATTAATGGAACGGATTTGCGCCAGTACATCAAACAAAATGGACCAATATCGGAGGAACAAGCCATTCAATGGGGACTCCAAATTCTTGAGGTTCTCTCGGCGCTGCATTCTCAAAGCCCTCCCATAATCCACAGAGATTTGACGCCTGAGAATTTGGTACTGGCAAAGGAACAAATCATGCTGATAGATTTTGGAGCTGCTAATGAGTTTGTCGGCACCGCCACTGGTACCATTGTTGGCAAACAGGCTTACATGCCGGCAGAGCAGGTGCGAGGCAAAAGCACTACTCAGAGCGATATCTACGCATTTGCTGGAACAATGCACTATTTACTGACTGGCAAAGATCCCCTGCCACTGGCGATTGCAATCCCCAAGCAGCACAATTCGAAAATCTCAGATGAGTTAAACCAGGTTATATCACAGTGTTCTCAATTTGAGCCTGAAGAAAGACCAGCATCTGCAGAGGATGTGATTAAGCTATTCAAAGCACTTCAACCAAATCGAATTCCAATTCAAGAGCCGATAAAATCATGAACGGGCGAAAACAAGATACCAAAGAGGAAAGTTGGATTGAGCTGCATGCAGCAGCTGATACAGCAGCAGCTGATACAGCAGCAGTTAGCTCAGATGAAGGAAAAGAACAATCCGCACATATTGTTGTGAAAACGTCCCCTGCAAACAGCAGCGCCGTCTCCACCGCCAGCCTTCAGTTACCGAATCCACTTATAGGAATCGCAGCCACCTATACGTTCATTCGCATAACAAGCATTACGCCATGGGGACTAGCAGACCCAATTCATGACTTAGCAGTCAGTGCTATCGCACCACTATATTGGGTGCATTGCGTCCGTTCATTATCCAGAGCCACCGCAAGAAAGTACGGAACTGAGCCGCCTCTAAACTACCTTGATTACACAATCATTTTCCTCTCAGGAATGATCAGTCCGGTGTATCTTTTTCATAAACCATATGACTGGACGATAAACTATCCTCCCATAGACCAACTTGAGCCACTGCCAGTTGTAGCTTTCTTGTTCTGGGTTTTTGGCCAATCACTGTGGATATACAAACTCAATCGCGGTATTGAAAAGGCGAAAAATGGAACTCATTCGACCTTCGCTTCTCTTCTCTTTCCAATACTAGCGAATTGCTATCTCTTAATGGGTCTGCAGTTTACGAATGCGTGGCTCTGTATGCAAATGCTTGTGGTCTACTTATTTAAGAAAAATCTCTCCAGAGAAACATCGAAGACAAAAGCACCTATCCGACCCAATGCTGGCTCAGACATTTTAATTGAATACCACCCGTTTGCAGCACTAACAAAATGGAGAAAGCAACAGGAACAATCAATTGGAAAGCTAAAAATCATCATCCTTGCATCTTGTATCGCGGTGTTCGTACTCGGATTCAGCTTAACAGGCATCAATGAAATCACAGCTACAAAAGCGCTGCTAGGGCAAAAAGTGAGTCCCTCGTCACGCAATACTATTAGAAATTCCAAACTCTACCCGCTTGTCCAGCTAGTCTTCTCTTTGAACGGAAGAACTAACGAATTGCTACAAAACGAACAGCAGCAAGTTGATGTGATTTCGCCTAATACTTCGGATACTCCGATCATCAACACCCCATTCGGAAGGCATACGAAAGGTGGAACAGAATGGCAAGACGAAAGTACTTCAAATTTGGGCTTTCTTTCCGCACTCTGGAATTTGCTCTGGATGTCTGCAGCAGGGTCCACCATTTATGCCATGAGCAAGCCGACATATCTAGGGCTTGGTAAGAACGGCTGGCGATTCATTTGGTTCCGCAAAAACTTGCTTGATTTTTGCGGACCATATCAAAAGTGGGAAGATGTGAAAAGCATCAGCCTGAAGGTTCCAGCAGGTAAGACAGGAATGACAAATGCAGAATTGTGCTTCACCACACAGAAGGGACAAACCAAGAAAATCAAAATGGGCTCTATCGACTCCATTGAAGACAGAGAAACTATACTGAAAGCTATTCAAAAATGGGCTCCGAACGCAGAACGAGATGCGAATGTAACCGAGGGGCTTCAGCCACCGCCGGACCACAGCTACACAGAATTATGGATGCAGGCGCTGAGCGCACCACCCAAGCGAGAGCGTTTGAAGCCACTGGTTAATGGAACCATACTGAAGAACAATCGATACACAATCGTAAACCAGATAGGAACTGGAGGACAGGGGCAAGCCTATATTGCAACTGATACCAATGCAAGTGGCACCGTTGTTCTAAAGGAGTTTATTCTGCCAGTGTTCGTTGATGTAAATGTTCGCAAAAGTGCTCTAGAGCAATTCGAAAACGAAGCGAAGATTCTGAGACAACTTGACCATCCACAAATCGTTAAGCTCGTCGACTTTTTCGTAGAAGATCACCGAGCCTATCTCGTGTTGGAGCACATAAGCGGCGCATCTCTTCGCCAGATTGTGAAAAACAAGGGCACTTTCGACCAAGAGAAGGTGAAGGCTCTGGCAACTCAAATGTGTGAAATCCTCAACTACTTACACGGGCTAAATCCACCTGTTGTACATAGAGACTTTACTCCAGACAACCTGATTTTGAATGATAAAGGATTGCTCAAGTTGATCGACTTCAACGTAGCTAAGCAAGTAGTCGAGTCAACAACGAGTGGAACAGTTGTTGGAAAGCACGCCTATCTTCCGCCTGAGCAATTCAGAGGTATGCCCGAGTGTGCTAGCGACATTTATGCGATGGGTGGCACGCTGCATTATCTTCTCACGGGGTCCGATCCCGAGCCGTTGAGCGTTTCCCGTACAAAGAAGGTCTTACCAGACTTATCCGACGCACTTGCGAAGGTGATTGAAACTTGTACTGCCCTGGACTCAAGCAAGCGATACCGCTCACCAGCTGATCTAAGATCTGAACTCAATGTTGCAGAATAATATGTATTCGTGCATAGAACATGAGTTCAGTTCAATGAATATCAACCTATCTCAGGTCTAAATGAAGAGAACCAAAGTGGTCTGCATGAAACAATCGCAAATAAAGCAAAGCAAATTACTCAGACTTTGAAAGGGGCATAGACACTGAAGCAGTCTGCTCAACTTTCCGGAGCAGCGCATTCAGTAATTTCATTTCGCGAGCAGTCGGTCTCGATTTATTGAACAAGCCACGAAGTTCAGTGATTATTCGTTCTTCGCTGAAAGACTTTGTGAAACCAACCGCAGACAGGAATAATGCAAGTCGCGCAAAATACTCATCTGTCTCGGACATATTCACCCCGGCTTCCAGCGACTCAATTTTCTCATCGGACCCTCTAATGAGTTCATATGCGAAAAGACCGAGAGCCTGAGCCACATTTAGAGAAGGAAAATCAGATTCGGTAGGAATGCTTATGGTGTAATGACAATAATCCAACTCCTCCCGAGTCAATCCATCGCGTTCATCACCAAACAGAATAGCGATTTTATCCTGCGTCTTTGCTTTTATATCTTTACTCACCACATCGAGAAAATCCGGCTGGCAGTCTCTCTGATAAGCGCAAGTAGTCCCTATTATCAGAGACAAATCCTGAACAGCTTCTTTCACAGAGTCAAAACAAATCGCAGTCTTCAGCAGATCAAACGCCCCAACGGACATCTTACGAGCTTCGGCATCTTTGTAATTTTTCGGCGCTGAAACCAGTCGGAGATTCTTGAATCCGAAGTTTTTTAATACCCTAGCTGCAGAACCGATGTTTCCCAAATATGTTGGACGAACAAGGACGAAGTGAAATCTGTCGCGATCAATCATTAATGGTTGTGTTTGTGTTTATGTTTATGGCTGTGCGATGGACCTTTTGGCTTCGGAGATTGATTCTCTGTCGAGCCGCTGCCGTTCAGGTCAGTTCCATTATACATGTCGAGATCAACATTGCCGTCAATTCCTGGTACCTTTCCGGTCTCCGAATATTGCCAGAATTTCCATGTTGTCCAGGGTTTGGGCACGCGAGGCTCCGGAACCTTGTAATTTGCAATCCATAAATCATGCTTGGAAAGCTCTGGCGCACTTTTTAGAGTATCGTCGAAGAAGCTCGGACTGCCATAAATCATGACTTCTGGTGTCACACCAAGTTCTTTCTTTATGCCGTTACACCAGTCATCGATCATTTTCAATCGTTGCTCTTGGGTGAACGGCTCCCATAACTTCGCATTCTCTGTGTCAATAACAAGACGAAGATTGTCCTTCTCCACGGTGCCTACTGTCGAGACAAAAGCCTTAATTTGGTCCGCCACGGGCTGATCTGGCTTGAAATAATGATAATAGCCAACAGCAAGCCCAACGTCATGAGCACCTTTGCGATTTTGCTCAAATTTTGGATCGACAAGGTCACTGCCCTTGGTGGCACGAATGAAAGTAAACTTTACACCAGAATCTTTCACTTTCTGCCAATCTATATCACCCTGCCACATCGAAACATCGATGCCTTTCACTTTCTTTGCAGCAAGAGCGACCCTCTCGTCTATTTCAGTTGCTGTCCATCGAGCACTAACATCATCCTTAGTATAAAATTCGCGTCCCCATTCCTTGAAGTCCCGGTCTCTTATTCTTCGAGCCTCTGGCAGCAGCTCATCATCGCGAAGCTTTATTCTTTTCTGCTCTGCCATTTCTTTGAGGATCTGGTAGGGGCCCTGTCCTGGCTTGGGTGCATCCAGAACGAAGTTGGAATTTTGATACCTTGCCTTAAACTCAACCGCGTCATCCTCATCTCTTTGATGAGCTGACAGCAAAGGCTTCTTTTCCGAGGACAAGTACTCTCCCCGCAGCGAATTCACTGCTGAAGCACTTTCATTAGGGTCCGTCTTATTATCTTTCGATTCGTCGAAATTTCCGGCAGCTCTATCAACCATAAACACCAACCATTATTGCCTCATATGCTTAGCGTACATGCGGAAATAGAATTTTCAGCAAAAACTTTGGTGGTAAATACGAATCAAACAAATCGCCAACTCACCCAAGCTTGCGACACACGCCCGAAAAGCCTAGCACTGCCACAACTTTCAGCTTCAGGCCAAGAAATCAATTTTCGTCTTTCGTTTTAACACAATCGAGTGGAACTGAACAATTATGCAAACACAAACCGCAATCCTACCAGTATCGAATAGTCCATTCATATCGTCGTCTTGTTCGCATCATCGAGTCGGTTTATTCAGATCGTCTTGTTTGAATCATCATCTTGGTCTTATCCCAATCAATTTGCATTTGAAGCGGCAGCTGCAGGTACATGACCGTATAGTTTCCAAAATGTATTTACATCACGCTCAGAAAGAGAAGCAGGAGCATCATCGACCGAAGCGAAGTACATCACATCCCTGGGATTGTTGCTGTGACCATGAATTCCAAGGGCGTGTCCAACCTCATGAAGTGCAGTATGCATGAACTTAGCATCTGATAGTTTTATATCGGGGTTTGTCGAAGTGAAAGTCAGCATTATAATTGTTGCCTTCATCATCTGACCATTGTTGCCAAATGTAGTATCGGTCTGACCTTGCTCCGCAGGGTTCCGCAACTTCTTCGGGTTAGCAGACCACTCGCAAATTATCTTTGCACTCTTGGGGTCATCAACAAAATCGAAGATTTCCACATTCTGTCCACGACTCATCCATTCCTCAAACGCCTTATGCATCATTTGACTGTATTCTGGCTTCCAGTGCTCAACTCCAGTGCCATCTGTAATGTAAACAGGAATTCTCCTTTGCTCCCAACGGCGCTGAATTCCCGTGACAGCCTCATTAAAATAATCAGTTCCACCATCACTTTTCTCCTGTGAGGAAGGAACGCCAGATCGCTTCAATTCACGTTGAAGAGTAGCAACCTGATTCTTCATTTGAGGATACATAGCACTCTTAGGAAACTTCTTTAGAAAGTCTTTTCCAACCTCAACTGACTTCGCATTATCTCCCACGGCGACCAATGCACCAGCATACCCAATCATGTTCGCCTCAGATGCAGGGTCGAGCTGGATAGCCTTCTCGTAATATGGAATTGCATCTTTAGGCTGGCCAAGACGAGCCAGCACCATCGCATAATTACCGAGAACAGGTCCATTATCGGTAAGTAACGGTACCACCTTTTCCAAAATAACTTTAGCTTCCTCAAACTTACCCGATCGAAGCAGCGGAGTGGCAGTAATGGCAAGATTCAATGCATCAAAATACTCTTTGCTGACTTCATGCCCCTCATACATAAAGCGCTGCTGGGCCACTGCGGCACACTGTATCATCAGCGCCAACCCGAGAAAAAGAGGAACCACACGAAAAATAGTTCGTTTCAAATCGTTCATTTAACATCCAAAAAGAAATCACAACGGAACTAGATAGATTCTAGCAAGCTAATTCTATTTTCTCTCCATAAATAAGGCTGTATGTTTTCGTCTTTTGCCTACAGCTTTCTCGTCAGGCTCATGAGCGTCCATTTCCGTTCTAATCAGAGAAATATAGTGCTCTGAAAGCAAATGCGTGCGCTCGGCATCAGCTAGTTTTGTTTGTAGCAGATTGTACTGCTTTTTCGCCAACTCAAATTCATTCATCTCGACTAACATGTCGATGCAGTAGATTCCATCAAGGTAATGCCGGACAACGAAGAACTCGCCAAACTCTCCACCCGGCTTGCTGTTAATTCGGTACAAACATTCAGTAGTCTTATTCAGAGCCTTCCCGGAAGAGTCCTTGCCCAAAAATGCTAAAGAGTAGTTCGCTAGAAGCCGCAACACCCATTGATCATCTGCGTTTAACAAAGTGAAAAGCTCGCTTGTTGAGAGTTTCAACACATCCACAAATCGCTTGCTTGCGAATAAGCTTCTGGAGAGATCTGCAAAATTTCCTGAGAATGGCAAGAACTCGCCACAACGTTCCATGGAATCTTTATTATCGAGCCGTCGCAGAGCAGCATTCTGCAATATGTAAACATCACTTTCATCAGGCTCAAATTTCAATCCATCAATTACGAAATCTATGCCTTCTGGTATAGATTCATTATCCCTGAGCGCCAATAATACCTCTTGGGTGGCATTCTGATGCATTTTTTGCTTGGCGTAGAGCGCTGCGCACTTCATGTGCAGCTCGTAGGTCTTAACGCCACTCAAAGGTTCTTTCTGAGATTTATAAATTGCTTCCCTATAACGATTGATTGCCTGCAAAGTATCTCCAGCAGCAGCAGCTCGTGCAGCGAGCAGGCATAGTGATTTAGCTGTCATCCCTTTTACAGGGATTATTGGACCTTGATGGGATGTTACTTTCACATTTTGAGAACTCGTCTTGTTCAAAAGAACAACAAAACCAACTATAACCAGGCAAAAAAGACTACCTAATATGATTCGCCGATAAACACTCGAATGACTCGATTGCCTTGGAAGCGGTTTATCGACCATGCTAGCCTGCAACGCCGTGCCAAACTCCTCCATGCTTTGATAACGCTTTAGAGCATCTTTCTCTAGAGCCTTTTGGAGACAGCCAATCAAACTGACCGGACCATTTTTTACCAGCTTAAGCCTGTCTGCAGCGCTAGCATTTGCCTGCAAATACATGACACCAATGGCAGTGTCCGCATCGAACAGCTTCTCCCCTGTTAACATCTCAAAAACAATACAAGCCAGGGCATAAATATCGCTTCGATTATCAGCCTTACCGAGACTTTGCTCCGGACTCATGTAATGAGGTGACCCAATCAATAAACCAGTTCTAGTCAGCTTCTGAGAATTGGATACATCAAGCAACCTGGACAAACCAAAATCCATAACCTTCACATGGTCTGGCTCAGGAAGTGAAAGCAGCATCAAATTTTCTGGCTTCAAATCTCGATGCAATATTCCTTCGTTGTGCGCGTAGTTCATAGCATCGCAAACCTGAACCGCGATGCGCACGGACCTGCGCCATTCCAGAGGTCCCTTCTGAAGCTCTGCACGCAGTGTCACGCCATCGAGATACTCGCAAATAGCAAGCGGTGCTCCATCTGAACTTAGCGTAATTCCATAGATGTTCATAATGTTGAAATGAGACAACTTCGAAAGTAGCTTGCACTCCCGAAAAAAGCGCTTCTGAGATTCCTCATCATGCAGCTCACTCTCATGCATTACCTTGATCGCGACAATGCGAGAAACGTCTAGTTGCTGTGCTTTGAAAACAGTTCCCATCCCACCAGTTCCAAGAGTGGAAATGATGCGATAACGGTCATCAATTACATCGTTTTCTTGAAACACGGTTTACCCCCGTGCTTATCATTCCCCATAGCGTGCAAATATTTTCCAATTGGTTGAATTTGCAAGGCTAAATCAGCTTCATGCTAATTTTTAACTTCAGCGTCATACTTAGCCGTTGAAGCACACAGAGCTAAGCCCGGAGGTTTCGATGAGGCAGCATTTCATCAACGGTGAATTCACAAGAGGTAAGTCAACAGCATCCATTGATGTCTGGAACCCTGCCACAGAAGAACTTATCGATAGCGTACCCAGAGGCACAGCTGAGGATGCAATGCATGCTATAGACGTTGCTGCAAGTGCCTTCGTTCAATGGCGCAAGGTTTCCGCTAATGTTCGAGCAAACATGATGCATGAAGCAGCTGCAAAAATGCGTTCGCACAAAGACCAGATCGTCCACCTCCTCACGCTAGAGCAAGGCAAGCCAGTTCCTGAAAACGAAGAGGAGTTTGAATGGCTCACCAACACATTTGACTACTACGCGGAGCTCGGCCGTCACGAAAGAGGCAGAGTGCTGCCGTCGGGTGAGTATTCGCAGTTAAACCTCGTTATCAAAGAGCCTTACGGAGTAGCCGCCTGCATAATTCCATGGAACTATCCGTTACTGTTGATGGCATGGAAAGTCGCTCCAGCCCTTGCTGCTGGAAACACAGTCATTATCAAGCCGAGTGAACTAACTCCTCTTTCCACGCTATATCTCGCAGAAAACTGTTGGGATCATTTCCCAGCCGGGGTGATCAACATAGTGAATGGATTCGGCAAAGAAGTTGCTGAGCCCATGGTTACAGACAAGCGAGTTCCTATAATTGCTTTCACAGGTAGTCTTGCGACCGGACAGAGAATCGCCAGCCTTGCTGCACCAATGATGAAGAAACTGCATTTAGAACTTGGTGGCAAAGATGCGTTTGTCATTGCTGATGATGCAGACCCTGCATTGGCTGCTGCTGCGCTCGCTTATGCAGGATTGACAAATTGCGGACAGGTATGTACTTCTTCTGAGCGAATTTACCTACCGCGCAAACGCGCAAAGGAATTCACGGAGGCACTGGTCGCCCACGTTAGTACACTGCGTCTAGGTCCAGGCGTGGACGAGAGCACCGATATCGGACCCATGATTGGCGACAGCTATAGAGAGAAAGTCGAAAAGCAAGTCGCAGACGCAAAAGCTTCCGGAGCAACGGTTTTGCTGGGCGGAAAGCGTCCCGAGAAACTGAAAAAAGGATATTTTTACGAGCCCACTATTCTTACAAATGTGTCCAATAAAATGACGGTGATGACTGAAGAAACCTTTGGACCGGTGCTTCCACTCATGGAATATGACAGCTTCGAAGAGGCAATAGCTTACACAAATGATTGTGACTATGGACTGGGCGCGTGCCTTTTGACCACTGACCCTCTAAAAGCAAAATTGTTTTTTGAAGAAGTAAAAGCCGGCACCGTGTGGATCAACGATCCTCTAACGGACAACTACGCAGGACCATTCGGGGGCATGAAACTGTCTGGTGGTGCCCGCGAACTAGGACAAGAGGGGCTGGACCAGTTCAGAGAAACGAAACATGTGCATTGGGAATTCGCTGGTGAGAAGAAGACGTGGTGGTATCCCTACGGAGCCCATAACTAGGCTATACGCGGGCTTGTCGCAGATTCTGCACTAGACTTATAGTAGCGAATCATTCTTCCGGTTGATATCACGGACGATGTATTCTATTCGTCGCCATGTCATGCTTTCTATATGACTACATTTAGGATTGCATCATGAAAAGAATACTCCTACCCGTCGAAGACAAACAATTTGCAGAAACGCAAATTGACTTTCTTGCTGCACAAGAATTTGCAAAAGATGCAGAATTCTGGCTCATGACGGTGGTAAAGCCTCTATCGCTGCAAGACTTCGGATACAAAATCCCGCGCGCTTATTTTGAGACCCTGATTCAAGAGGACAGAAAAATTGCGCATAACTTCCTTGATGAACTCGAGAAAAGGGTGAAAGGTGTTTTCCGAAAAGCCACTATTCACAAAGTGGTTGAGTATGGAGACCCGAGCCACGAGATTCTCAATCAAACAAAGGAAATCAAACCTGATTTAATCGTGTTGAGTTCGCATGGACGCACAGGGCTCGACAAAGTGTTTTTAGGAAGCGTCGCACAAGCTGTCTGCAACCGAGCCAACGCCTCAGTCACCATAATAAAACCAACGGACACTGAAGCTAAGTTCGAGAAACTGAAGGTTCTCATTCCAATTGACGAAAAGAAATTTGCCGAAGAACAAATCTCTTTTCTAAAGCACCATATTTTGCCCGAGAATACAGAAATCGTCTTAATGAATGTAGTGCCAACCCTGCGTGTTTATGACTACGGCGCGTGCATACCTCCAAGCTATTTTGAGGAACTTGAGCAAGTCGAAGAACGTTATATGGCAACGCTAATGGACTTTTGCGAAAAGAAACTTGGCGAGCATTTCCCAAATATCAAGATACGCCGAGAAAAGGTCTACGGTGATCCTAAAGGAGAGATCTTGCATTTTGCAGAAACAGAATCTGTACAGTGGATCATCATCGGTTCGCATGGTCGCTCTGGATTTGATCGCTTCTTCATGGGCAGCGTATCTCAAGCAGTTTGCACTAGAGCAAAATGCACAGTCAGCGTTATTCGCCCTGGCATAGAAGTTCAAAATGCAGCTCAAAAAGAAGATGCTGAAGTAGCTAAAGTCTAAGGAGCACCGCAACAGCAGCTAAAAGAGACGTTACAAAATAACGTCTCTTTTGCTGTGCTTACAGGGAAGAAAGCTCACGCAGTCAGGTCACACGTACTCTCAAACTAATTTCAGAACTGGCGGATATTCTTGTTTCAAGCAGGAGACAAGAATATGAATTTTGAAGCTCCATTTCAGAAGAGTCGTGACACCGAGAGCAACAAAGAACTTGAGTTTGCGGCTTCAATGTATGGCTCAAGAAAATTATAGAAAAGAAAAAGCTTGATAGGTTCCCCTGGATTGACTAAAAATGCAAGGACTAATCAGCTTCAATTGCTCGTTCGATAGCATCAGAAACCCATTCATTCAAACTTTTGTTCGCGGCTGCCGCATAAGTGGCAGCCGCTTCATGAATAGAAGGTGAAAGCCTAACGTTGAACTTTCCAGAATACTCGCGAAAAGGAGCAAGTCCCTTTTCTTCACACAGCGCCAAAAATACCTTAAGTGATTTTCGTCCCTCCTTAATTAACCCAGTCACACTCTCAGCATAAAAATCAGCACCGCCGTTTAGACCCAAAAATTCCCCACGAAACATAGCAAGGTCAGAATCAAAACTGATAACAGCCTTGTGACCATCAATTTCCAGAATATTCTTATTCATGGTTTCACTCCGTGACTTTCCAGCCATTTACGAACACTTACAACTGCGCCCTTGTCGGTATTTGAATTTTGGTGTGGTCTATGAAAGACTCTAATTTCTGAGAACAGAAAAACACCGATCCTCGAGCCTTCACGTTCATAGAGCTCCGCACCTAAATCCATAAGCAAAGCCTCAATATCAGACCATCTAATGCTTCCGCTAACTGGCTTGGAAAATATATCCGCTTCAAGGTTTTTCGATGCTTACTGTTCATAATACCATAGTACCAGCAAATGGTACTATCCACCACAAGCTCAGAAAGCATGCATACGAACTCACACGAAGTCCACGGCGGACTGTTTCGCCAAAAGTGCAATCGCGCTTATAATTAAAAACTCAAGCAGAGAGTTAAAATCCGCACATGATGAAAAACATGTTTCAGATGACAAAAAAACGACTGATCCTCGACTTGATTTTGCTGGCAATTCTAATTGCCATTGGAGTGAGCTTAGGTTCGGTAATTCACATGCCGGGAAATTCTTACAAAGGAGAATTTGGCTCTCTCGACGATATTGAAAAGGATACAGAGAATAGACTGCGAAAACACATTCAGGTTCTGGCGGGAGACATCGGACAGAGAAACACAGAGGAATCACTGAGAAGGAGTGTCGATTACATCAAAGGTGCAATGTCCGAGAATGGCTATAAAACAAGTGAACAAGAATTCGAGGTCGACAAACAAACTTTCAGAAATTTAGAATGCACGCTGAAGGGCAGTTCGGATGAGGTACTTCTGGTCGGAGCACACTACGACTCTGTGACAGGTAGTATCGGAGCAAACGACAATGGTAGCGGCGTAGCTAGCGTCATCGAACTGGCAAGATTGTGCGCAGGCAAGAAATTCAACAAAACAATTCGATTTGTTTTTTTCTGCAATGAAGAACCTCCGTACTTTGCTAGCACAGAAATGGGAAGCTATTTTTATGCAAACCGCTGCGTGAAGAATCAGGAGAAGATAGCAGGGCTGCTTGTTCTAGAGACATTAGGCTTTTACACTGACGCTCCAAACTCACAGACATATCCTGCAAACTTTACGCCAGGCTACCCAACTACGGGTAACTTCCTCGCTTTTGTGGGGAACCAAGATTCACGACAGTTAGTTGAGAATGCAATTGGAACCTTCAGGAAAGAATGCAAGTTTCCGTCAGAGGGGGTTAGCGCGCCAAACTGGGTAAACGGAGTTGATTGGTCAGATCAATTGTGGTTTTGGAAAAACGGCATTCAGGCAGTGATGATAACGGACACCGCACCATATCGCAACCAGCACTACCACACCATGCAAGACACACCGGACAAGCTCACTTATCCCAGTTTCTCCCGCGTTGTTGTAGGTTTGTCCAAGGTCGTCGCGTCACTGGCCGACAAGCAGTAAATAAGAAGCACTATTTAACTACTTTCCGTGGGATTTCAAAATCACGCGAAATCAACAAGAAAAAAAGGCGATTGGCAACATTGATACTACAATCTGAAATCTACATGGAAATCAGTCACCAAATTCGGAATCTAATTCATCTGCTGGTGGTTCGAGAGGGTTTATATCACGAGTGTAAAATTCGAGTGGACTCAACAGACTGGCAATATCCGACTCATCAAGAGAGAATGAGCTGCTACCACCATCAATGTAAATTGAATCAGCAAGAGCCTTTTTGCGTTTTTGTCGCTCCATTATTTTTTCTTCGATAGAGCCTTTTACTACAAGCTTATAAACAAATACTGTCTTATCCTGCCCAATGCGATGAGCACGATCTGTGGCTTGGTTCTCAACGGCAGGGTTCCACCAAGGGTCATAGTGAATTACCGTATCCGCAGCCGTAAGATTGATACCTGTGCCACCAGCTTTCAAACTCAAAAGGAAGAGTGAGACCTCTCCAGACTGAAAACGTTGAACAGGAACCTCTCTATTTTCGGTGGAACCTCGAAGCTCCGCATAATCAATCTGAGCCTTATCCAACTCTTCTTTAATTAAATCGAGCATGCTTGTGAATTGTGAAAAGACAAGTACTTTTCGTCCTTCAGACAGCAGACTCGGCAACATTTCCATCAAAGCATCTAGCTTTGCAGTCTCCTTCACTTTCTTAGCAGCCTCGAGCTTCTTCACCAGGCGAGGATCGCAACAAACTTGCCGCAGCTTCAGCAACGCATCGAGCAAAACAATCTGACTCTGCTTGAAACCCTTTCGAGCAATTTCCTCAAGTACTTTCTTCGACGAAGCCACACGAACCGTCTCGTACAGGTCTCGCTGCAAGCCTTCAAGTTCAACACGTATATACATTTCGTTTTTGCCTGGCAAGTCTTGCGCGACGTTTTCCTTGGTGCGGCGCAGCAAAAATGGTTTCACGCGACGAGAGAGAAGCGCGAGTGCTTCTGCATTCATCTCTTCTTCTATAGCTTTCCTAAATGCTTCTTTGAAAAAACTATAGTCACCTAGGAAGCCCGGCATCAGAAAGTTAAATTGGGACCAGAGCTCACCTAGATTGTTTTCGATAGGCGTGCCCGTAAGGCAAAATTTCACATCAGCCTTTAGTTTGCTCACATTCTTCGCAAGCTTAGTGCCTTGATTTTTTATCGCCTGAGCTTCGTCCAGCACGATTCCATGCCATCCACGATGTTCAAGCAAATCAATATCGGCAGATATCAAAGCGTAATTGGTCACCACAATGTCGGCTTCCGCAATCAAATCATAGTTCTTAAATCGGTCTTGCCCTCGAAGCGCCAGTACCTTCAACGACGGGGCAAAACGCTCGCATTCGCTCAACCAATTCGGCAATACACTCTTTGGACAGACAACCAGAAAGGGTTTCGTCATTTTACCGAGTTCTTTCTCTGAGCAAATGAACGCAAGCATTTGTACTGTTTTTCCGAGCCCCATATCGTCAGCCAGAATGCCGCCAAATCGTTGTTCAGCTAGACGCTTGAGCCATGAGTAACCTTCTTGCTGATATGGGCGAAGTTCCGCAGTCAAATTCTCAGGCGGCAATCGAAGGTCAGGCACGCGCAATTGCATGATGCGCTCAAGCAGAGCGCGCGAACTCTCGGCCGAATTCCAGAATGAATTGTCTGCATTCTCATCGAGCGCAAGATCCATAATAGACAAGCGCAGCTCTGAAATATCATCAATTCTCTTGCGCAAGAGCAGATCATGCAACGCGTACAGAATTGGGCGAATTCTATCAAATGGCATGCTGATGGGTGTTGCATCATCCAGATAACTTACAAAAGAGCCATGGCGATTCAAAGTCTCGATGGACTCTTTAGAGTATGACTCCCAGTCAGGTAATGATTTTATAGCAGCCAGTAGAATAGGAAGAAGTGGAACTTTGTGCTTGCCAATTTGTATGTTCAACGCAAGCGAAAGCCACCAATTTCCGTCTTCTCTTACTCTAAGCTCTAGCTGATCTTCACCCAACTCCATGGGGCGAATATTAGCGTCTTCATTAATCACCCAATTTTCTCTAAATTTCAACGTCTCCATTGCGTTAAATAAATTCAGCCAGGCATCGACGCGGGCAGGCATAAAAACACGAGAATCTTCAGGCTCACCAACTTTGTACGAGGGTATCTGAACAAATCCCAACCCATCGAGTTGAGCCAAGTTTCTTATCTCAAACGCATGGTCAAACTTTTCCTTTATGATGACGCCGTCTTCTTCTTTCGTGTTACTGGCATCAGGCGTGGTGCTTCGAACAATTAGCGTCTTAACCTTCGATTTGGATTTCGCAATACGATTTTGCAAGTAGGGAAACTCATATAGAACTTTGAGTTCCTTTGACTCCATTTTCATTTCAGGGCGAACAACTCGCAGTTCGATTTTGCGTTTGCACTTTGGCTTTGGCACTAGATTATCCAAACCCAAATCAGGCAGAGCAATCTGCAATGACTCCGAGTCTGCTTCATCTACCGGAGGCAGCCACCAGATAGACTCAATCATGTCCGATGACGCAGGCACTAGAGCGGGACCACAAGTGTTTGAACTCTTGTCGTAATACCAGGGTGTTTTCCACTTCCAACATGGAAAGACGGCATCGCCAGAACCAGCTGTAAGCTGGATTTTTTGCCACCCCGGTTCATACTCAACCCATGAGAAACTTGCAGGCAGAGCGGGTCCCAACTTTAACGGCGTTTCAAAGCAATCGTCCATGAAACAACGACCGGTTTTGATTATTTTGCTGAGGAGCAAATTCAACAAGTCAGGTTCATCAAACAGTAAATTATTAGGTGCAATCGGCGAAAAGAAATGCCTGTCAGCAAGCGTAGAACGCCAGAGGCGCGAGATTTCCTCATCAGCTATATTAAGCATATCGGGAAGACTCTGCGGATAAAAGAACTTCTGCAGGTCAATTTCCTGCGGTTTTCCCATAGCTCCGTTTTTGAGTGCTGCAACCTTGTGAATTCCAATGATTGGAACTATAGACTGCACATTTTCCTTTAAGGTATAAATCACAAAACGAGCAGTTTTGCTTGTTTGCAAATCTTTGGGATTGATTGGCGTAACTGACTTATCACCATCAAATTTCCATTTGCTATCAGATAGTCGGTAAAGGGATTTTTGCAACAACTCGCTAGGCTCGAACTCGCCACGTCTTTCTTTGCTTTGTCTTGCACGTTGATTTCGCATTGTCTGATTAATTGGACGTGGTCCAAAACCATTACTAGCTTCCTGAACAAACGCAATTGCCAACGCAGCTGCGTGTTTGCAAGTGGTCATGACAGGGCATTCGCAACTGGTGCTGGATAGCTCACTCTGGCTGTCACCAAAATTCAGCATCACCCAGTATTTCTGTGAACCTTCAACAATTCCACAGACGAGCTTGTCACCGATTCTCTCGCAAGACTTCACCCTGCTTTGCATAAAATAACTTCGCCCCTTCGACAAGGTTTGCTCGTCAAAGAAATCGAAAATACTATTGTCACGGCTGGTGAAATTTTCAGTCATAAAAACCTTGAAAAACCGCACTGAGGCGCCGACTACACTTGTAATCAGACAGCAATTACGCAACTCACTGAGTATAAGCAATTTGTTTCCAGATCACCAGATATGATTTTCGTTCACAGAACAAAAGCCTCTATTCATAGCAGTTTTCATCTTGATTAATTAAATGCGAAGGTGTTTTCCGTAAGATAAAAGCTAGGTTTATCTGCGGATGAGCAATCCGGGAAAAGAGCCGGAGAATCATACATTCCCAACAGGAGTATAGTGGTATCAACAGACAAAAAAGTGCATAAAAGCATCGACTCCAACAGGGCAGAACCGCTACCCGAGGAGGTTATATGAGATCACACGTAATGAGCAACGAAATTGCAGTAATTCCGTGGATGCAATTATTGGCGATACTGCTTGGTCTGGCGATTCTTTTTGTATTTTGCACAGTAAGGGTCGCGGCAGGTCTTTCGCCAGCCGGACTTCATCCATTGATGGAAAACAGGTCTACAGACTGTTTTCCGAAGGGCGTACCCAACGCAAACAACAAAGTCTGGTATGTAGATGTAACTGACATAAGCAACGAATCTGTACAAAAAGGAGCTAAGCCTATCAACAAAATCAAAATGAAAACCAACACAGTTCCAAAATTGATAAAGGTGAAAGACGCGGGACAGTAGAGTCCTACTGTATCTACCGTAACTACATTACCGTAAAGCGGTAATAAAATTACTGTACGACGAAGCCAGGGTTAGCAGCAAGCTTCCTGGCTTTTGCTGCAGCGTTTGTGCCTGCGCGAATGGCCGACTCAACTGCCGGCCAGCCTGCCATACTGCTGTGGGCAAGGGTGTAAGAATCGCTCTTTTGTGCTGCCTGCAATTTTGCTAGCCTGCCAAAATACTGTGGTCCTACAATCGCTAGCGCATGACCCCAACGAGTCAGCACTACCTCATCAATCGATTTGAAGAACCCAGGAATGAGTTGCTCCATTTGCTTTGTGAGACTTTCCGCAAACTCTTCTCGGTTGCCCATTAACAGCATTGGTCTGCCCATGGTTCCGTAAGGATAGGGTTGATAAATTGTCAGCACAGAACCCATTTCCGGTTTATAGGAATTAGTCTTCATGTACGGAGTTTCAGCCACAGTGATGTCTGCAAAAGAGTATGGCTCTGGCACAAAACAATCGTAGCTACCTTTGAACAGTTTTTCCTTCCAGGAGCAGCGCCTTCTCCAAATCAGGAATATGCGAGAGCTGACGCGCCGCCACCAGCGGCGGTGTCGCTATGATGACATGTCGACAATCAACCTTATGAAGAGAACCATCCTTTGACTCATAAGTGACAGACGCGCCTTTGTCGTTTATATCAATCTTCCAGACAAATGTATTCTTGAGACATCTATCTGCACCGGCTTCGGTGACCTTTTTGCTGAGCCCTTTTCCAATGGCGGAATTACCACCTTTGAAGACCCAAGTTGGAATAACAAGGTCTTGAATCAATGCATACCCGGCAAGCGCTGAAAGTTGATCGAGCCCCCCGCCGAAGGATGATTTGCAAAAGGATTCCATAAGAGCCAGGAATTCTTTGCTGTAGCCTTTCAAGCTTCCAGCAAATGTTCCGTTATCTAATTTTGTCAAATCTGCAGAGGCAGCTATTTTAACTGGGTCGGGATCTTCCGGAAGCCCATTCCAAATCGGTCTGGAACTCTCGATTAGTTGATTGAATTCCTTGTAGACCTGTTTGCTGACATCACCTTTAGTACCATTGAACCATTTGTTGCTGAAGTAAAAATCGTTGCGTTCTGGTTCAAGTTTTACTGGTTCTATTCCGATTGCGGAATACAGCTCACCATAGATATCATCAATAACACCTATGTATGCAGCGCCGCATGAATAGTCGATGCCGTGATAAGAACCGCCTCTTGCATGCCCGCCGAGCTCACCGTATTGTTCTAACAAAAGGAAATTTTGATCGCGCAAATTGTAGGCTGCTGTCATGCCTGCAACGCCACCACCCACGATGACAAAATCAACACTGCGCTCAGCCTTTTCAGGAAATTTAGGCCATTCTCCTGCACGAAGCTTATGACCCATCGTAAAATCATCGCCCTGCGTCCATGGAGCCAACTTGTATTTCGCAGGAGTCTTGATTGCCCCAGCTTTTGCAGCTGCCCCTCCCGACGGTTTAGTTGCTGGCGCCTTTGCGGCATTCTTCACCGGAGCAGCGAAGACATCGCCACCAAAATACTGACAACCAGCAAGAAGTGCGAGATTCTGCAAAAACTTGCGGCGCGATTCGAATTCACTATCCGACATGGACACTCCTAATTGGTCATCCTGAAACACTTCTAAGTTTGGCAAGACGAAGCGCAAGGGTTCATTCAAGAAAGTCGCTAACTGCCACTTCAGCCTCAGACCTTGTCCATGACTTAAACGTTCCCAAATGAGAATTTTACGTGGACCTGAGTAGAAGATCATATCAAAAGCACTTCCACGTCAGTCAATGCCTATAAGAAAATGAATCCCAACCACTTATGCGTATTAGAACGATAGAATTTGTGCTTTCGGACTTCGCAAAAGGACGCACAGGGATGGTAACTGAGTTGAAGATGGCTGATGACAAGACGCAAAAATTGCTGCATGAAGAGCAAGAAATAAAGAAGGGCGGCGCGCCCAAATACCACAAGAAGGCAGCCGAAGACAAAAAGCTTTTTGTGCGAGAGCGCTTGAGATTGCTGCTCGACCCAGGTTACGAAATCGAAGATGGTCTCTTCGCCAACTTCATGGCGGGCGGTGAGCTTCCTGCCGACGGCGTGGTAACTGGCGTAGGCAAAGTAAACGGAAGAACCATCTGTTTCATGGCGAATGATTCCACTGTGAAAGCTGGCTCATGGGGCTGGAGAACCGTTGAAAAAATCATTCGCATTCAAGAAGTTGCTACCAAGATGCGCGTTCCGATGATCTATCTTGTTGACTCAGCAGGCGCACGTATCACAGACCAGATTGAAATGTTTCCTGGACGCCGCGGCGCTGGTCGAATTTTCCACAACCAGGTGCAGCTCTCGGGTTACATTCCACAAATCTGCCTTTTGTTCGGACCATCGGCAGCTGGCGGAGCCTATATTCCAGCGTTCTGCGATATTGTCATCATGAATGATGGTAACGCCTCGATGTATCTTGGTTCTCCACGTATGGCTGAAATGGTAATCGGTGAAAAGGTCACCCTGGAAGAAATGGGTGGGGCAAAAATGCACTGCTCGGTCAGCGGTTGCGGTGACATTCTCGTTAAGTCAGAAGAAGAAGCCATCAGTTTGTGCCGTGATTATCTTGAATTGATGCCATCAAATTGTGATGAAAAGCCACTGGTCATGCCAGCTAAAGAACCAAAGCAGATCGAGAAAACTATTGAACAGATAATTCCAGAGAAAGAAAATGTTCCATTCGATATGCACCAAATCATCGATAAATTAGTTGACGAAGGTTCTTTCTTCGAAATCAAAAAACTATTCGCATCAGAAATGATTACAGGACTTGCCCGCATCGGCGGACGCGTTGTGGGTATTCTTGCAAATCAGCCGCGCGTCAAAGGTGGCGTTCTTTTCGTGGATTCTGCTGACAAATCCGCAAGATTCATGTGGCTCTGCAATGCGTTCAATATTCCGCTGCTCTTCCTTGCCGACGTTCCAGGTTTCATGATTGGAACAAAGGTTGAACGCGCTGGCATCATCAGAGCTGGAGCAAAAATGATATCTGCAATGGCATCAGCAGATGTACCCAAGATATCAGTAGTCATCCGCAAAGCCTACGGTGCAGGTCTCTACGCCATGTGTGGACCAGCTTTCGAGCCAGACGCATGCCTGGCGCTTCCTAGCGCCTGTATAGCTGTGATGGGCCCAGAAGCTGCGGTTAACGCAGTCTACTACAACAAAATCATGGAATTGCCGGAGTCTGAGCGAGCTGCTTTTGTTGAGCAAAAGCGTGAAGAATACCGCAACGACGTGGACATCAAACGCCTTGCTTCAGAACTGGTTATTGATGGCATAGTAGCAGGCAGTCAATTGCGTCAGGAACTCATCAACCGATTTGATTCCTTAGTTGAAAAACGCAATCCGGGACTTAAGAAGAAGCACAGCGTGCTTCCAGTCTAGCTCGGGCAAAGATTTGCGGAAATTAACATAGTTTGGTAATCGTTCGTATTTTTCACACTGACGGTTGCCAAGCGCTCGATTATGATGCTGTCCATGGTGATCAATGACCAAGGCGTGGTCGGGGGCTAGTCTAATAATCGGGCATTCAGCAGAATATATCCGCTGAATGTCTGGCAGTAATCCGCCATTTGGCGCTTTACAGAGTTTTCCAGATGGTTAGACTAGTGACATCACCGAGGTAGTGCGGTCTATATTGACTAGCACATTGGCTACTTCAGAGGAACAGGCAACAAATGCATATCCTGGACGAATTCCATAATCACGATGTTGTAATCAAAAGATTGAAGCGAATCAGAAATGACCGCACGAAAGTTGAAGCAGGCCGCGCAGCAGATCCCTTCAGAAAAACGTTTCTGGAGAAATCTCGCGATGTTCTCGGAGTAGGAATAGAAGGCGGTCGCCAGCACTGGATACGCGCTAAGATGCACTGGTTTGCAACATCTGACCATCGTCGTGAAGAAATCCACGAAGAGATTCAGAAGAGCTTTAAACTGAGCCGCAACATGCAGATGACCATTAATGAGAATCAAGGTCGAAATTATGCGGTCGACACCATGGATCCCACTCTCGAAAATGCTGAGGGAGGCGGTTACACAGATGAGTACCTGTCCTTGTTACGCAAGAGCGAGATGCCTGGCTCCAGACAGGTAGCAGAGGCACCTGCGTTAGTCGAGGCTGCATCTGTAAACGATATGGATTTCAGCGTAAGTGGCGCTCATCCTGTCCTCCAGATAGAAGAAACTCCGACCAGACAAATCGGATGGGACAACAACAAGAAAGTAAATCCGGAAATGAAAAAGTCCACCACAGAGTTGTTTCTGTCAGTGCACAATTTCGTTCAAGAAAAAGAGAAGCAGTCTGAAGAAAAACTATCTGAAGAAACAGCAGTAGCGACTGTCGCCGCAATTCCAGAAATTGAATCGATTTCTACAATCGAAACGACGCTCGATGAGACAGATTTCGCTGCTACAAAACTCTGGGCTCAGAGCAGTGACTACATGCCTGGTGAAAAGTGGGATCCAGACATGGAATCATTCGAACCGATTCCGACCCCACGTGTAGAGCATCGAGTAGAAGAGGAAGAGCCCTCTGGTATCATCTGCGATGCCAGCAGAATGATAGGAATGCTTCTAGCTAAAGCTGACCCAGCACTGTTCGCGGCTGATGCGCTTATCTGAAACCGGTCTGCATAATAGAACAAGAGAATTGGAAAAGAGCTGCATATAGCAGCTCTTTCTTTTTTTGAAACTCAAAGCTTCTTCCAATCAAAATTGAACATAGCTTTTGGTGGCTCAATTTCATGCGCCCTGGCTTTTAGATCTAGCAAATATGCTTCAGCAGTTCGTCCATCAGGCACGCCTGTAAATCCATCGTGTGAAATACTGCCTTCAGAGTCGACTGAACGGATGAATGATATGTCGGCTTTTCCGCCATCAAGATCTTTACGCCTAATTCTGCCTATCTCGCTCGGCAAGTAAGAGCGAATTGCTAGAGTCTTTCCGAATTCAGCTATCAAAACACGCCTATCAGTAATCACGTATAAAGTTTGTCCACCTTTTAACTTAGCAAAAAATGGTGCTGAAAGCATTGCGAATCCGATCAAGATGAATGGTGTTCCGAATATCAACATAACCGGTTTCGTTAATCCATCCGACGGCATTAAGCAGACCATTGACTCCCAGAACAATGAAAAAACTGTCCACGGAATGGCAAAAAACCAGAGTCCAAATGCCTGGAGCATCATTCGGTTCGCATCAGGCGAAGCACTCCAGAGCAGCTTCTCTTTAGGTTCAAGCTCTTGCTGTATACGTACTATTTTTGACTCAGCATTATAAAAACTAGGACCATTTTCCGCGCTGCACGCGCGAGCAAAATTCAATTCTTTTTCCATACTTCTTCATTCTCTTCTTGTTCTTTTCTTCTTCTTTTTTCTTTCTTCAATACTATGATTGCACTTACTCGTTTAAGAAGGTGTAAAGGAAAAGCAAGTCAAAACAGTGAATGGCTTTCACGAAAAAAAGAAAAAGGTGCGCCCAACTCTCCCAAGAGAGCGCGTGAATCAGCAGCAATCAGACGCTGTAATCTGGCGCTGCGAGCAGACGCTGCAATTAACTCTGCAAGCAAAATGGATTTATAAGAAACTAGTCTTCGTCATCATCGCCGAGATTGATGCAAGTCCAGAAGATAGCCACCACGATTATGCAAAGAATGGCTGAGCCAAAAGCAATTTTTTCAGGAACACCATATTTCGTCATCAAGGTGAACAACGAAAGCGAAAGCACCAGCCCCATGAAGGCAACAACCTGATTAAGCGTTATTTTTGGTGCGTACATGCAGATTCGTCCCGCTATCTCAAGTGAGTATAGTCCGTAGGCTAAAATTAGAAAACCGTGTAACCCGCATCTGCCCTGCAAAAAGTAGAGACGGATGCAAGTGCACCCGTCTCTGACATTAGCAAACTGCCGCGATTTAGACTTTTCGCTCGGCTTCTTATGTAAATCTAGCACCAGCTAGAGAATCGCCACAATCAACCTTGCCCGGCTCTGGCATCAATTCGCAGAATCTGATCAATAGTTTTTGCAATTTTTCGAGGTTTCCGCTGAACACCTTCATCACTTCTGCGTGAGAAACTGGCTCAACTGCACCCACCAAACCTGAATCATAGTCAGTGATAAGAGAAATGTTGACCACGCCCATGTTGAGTTCGCGGCAAAGGTGCGCTTCGGGATATTGCGTCATGTTGATGACTTCCCAGCCCATTGATGTGAACCACTTAGACTCGGCTTTTGTAGAAAAGCGAGGTCCCTGGATGACGACGACTGTACCCTTTTCGTGAACTTTGATTTTGCAATCTTTTGCAGCTTGAATCGCAAGTTCTCTCAACTTGTCGCAATAGGGGTCAGCCGCTGAAACGTGTGTGGAAATAGGACCATCATAAAATGTATCGATGCGCCCACTGGTTCTGTCCACATACTGATCGCAGACAACGAAATCGCCTGGGGCAACATGGGTCTGCAAACTGCCAGCAGCGCAGGGCGACACGATGTATTTGACTCCAAGTGACTTCATAGCATATGCGTTAGCTCTGAAGTTGATTTTGTGAGGAGGAATCTGGTGATTCTTTCCATGTCGGGGCAAAAACGCTACTTTCTTTCCACCAAGCACACCCAGCATTAATTTGTCGCTCGGCGCACCGTAAGGCGTTTCAACCGTTCGCTCTTCTGCATTTTCCAGCAATTTATAAAAGCCAGAACCACCAAAAATTCCTATATCTGCCGCTGTTTCTTCCACGTGAAAACTCCCTGTGAAAACCAGTAAAAACCCCCGAATATATGCAGCTCCAAGAGGGCAGAGTTTATAGTAACACCCTGAAAACCTCAAAATTTTGAGTCTGTCTAAAGTTGTAGGGAAATGGGTAAGAAGAATGTGGCTTATAGCCTATTGGTAGAAGGATCGAACTTGTTGTTATGATGCTTCTAAGGAAAGGCAAAGACCATTTCTGGTCAGTCGGCAGTTTTAAGCGAGAACTATTTGCGATATGGTAAAAGCACCCAAGTGGAAAGCACTATTAAGTCTATCGGTTTTACTCTCAATTTCTTTTGGAGCCTCGACGCTTCTATCGAGCGCCGAAGATCAATTCAAAGGCAGTAAAACGCTGATAGCACAGAGAACCCCAGCAGTTCTCAACCCAGACAACGTATACCGACGGGTTTGGGACACTATCAACAACGAATATTACGACGAGACTCACAATCATCAGGACTGGAATCGATGGCAGCATCGGTATGACGGCAAATTGAAAACTCAGGACGATGCGCATAAAGCCATCGAAACCATGCTGGCTAGCCTGGGAGACAAGTACACCCGCTTTCTAGATCGCGACGCTTTCGCAGATGAGCGCTCACAAATTGACGCCAGATTATTTGGCGTAGGCATACAAATAGGTATGGACAAGAGTCAGAGAATCGTGGTTATTGCTCCGATTGACGACACACCGGCCTCACGAGCTGGCGTCATGTCCGGCGATGAAATCGCGGAGGTTGACGGGAAGTCTACAAAGGGAATGTCTGTCGAGGAAGCTGCCAAAGCAATCAAAGGCGAAAAAGGCTCGGCTGTCGACCTGACACTCTTGCGAAAGCAGAAAAAAATGAAGATGAAGCTGGTGCGTGATGAAATCAGCATCAGTTCAGTTCAAACAGCAAAAATGCTTGATGGCGACGTCGGTTATATCAGGCTGACTAGCTTCATCTCGAAGAAAGCTGATGACGAAATGAAGCGGGCTCTGACAAAGCTGTCTGGTGCAAAAGCTATCGTTCTCGACTTGAGAGATAATCCTGGTGGGCTCTTGCAAAACGCTATCACCATCTCAAATATGTTCCTGGACGGTAAGAACAACATTGTTTTTACAGTAGACAAAGATGGCTACAAAACTCCAGCAGTGGCTGATGGAAATTCCATTACACATCAACCGCTCGCGATATTGATTAACAAAGGCAGCGCGAGCGCGTCGGAAATTGCCAGTGGCGCACTCAAAGATAACGGAAGAGCTGTACTGGTCGGCTCAAAATCATTCGGAAAAGGTCTTGTGCAAGCCATTCAGCGCTTGGAAGATAATAGCGGTGTAAATTACACTATCGCTCGTTATCTGACCCCAAGCGATACCGACATCCACAATGTAGGCATCTCACCAGACTTTGCTGTCGAACTCACCAACAAAGACTATGAGGAAGGCAGAGGACCATGGTGGATTGATCCCAACGGTCCTGGTGGTTCAGTCACACGAAAACCGGAAGACCTGAAGGACATTCAGCTCAAGAAAGCTGTGGATGTCCTGAAGACAAAGCTCACTAGTGGTGGAGATAAAGTTATAGTTGGAAAAGTCGATGGCAGCAGCAGTGTACAATCGCACAACTAAGTAAAGTTTGCCAATCTAAGCAACTATGAGAGAAGCGGCCCCCCCGGGTCGCTTCTCTCGTTTTACAAGCCAGAATTACGCCACCATATACGGTGACTAATTCAGACAAACGAAGCTAGCTTCACTTTGTTCATCAAAAAAAGTATGTAGTTTCATTTGGTTTCTCACATAGTCTTCACGCAGAAGGCATATTATAGGATGGTTAGACAAGGAGAAAGTTTGTGAGTAATCAATACATTCCAAATGGAAAGCAAAGAACGAACTTTGCAACATTGATGACTCGCAAAAGGCTATTCTTTTACGCTGCAGCCATTCCTGCAATTTGCGCGTCACTCATGGTTTTTGCAAATTCGCAGACGACTCTAGCAAATTCGCAAATCAATTTGACCAACAGCCACATGGAACTTCTTGCAGCATACAAAAAGCAGGAAATAAAACACCATCTAAAGCGCCAACACGGCTGCTAGTCAATCAGCTCTCTTCGAAATTTAAGTTTGTTGGAACTCCCGTTACAGCTCTGGCTTGGGACCTTCACGAATCATTTCTTGCGCTGCCTGTATCTCTTCTGTTTTTCAGCCAGATACGCGGGATCTCGCAATTGCTTGCTTATTTGAAACGTACTAAATCGACAAGCATCTGAACAGAACTTTGATCTAGAGCTTGCAAAAAAGAAATCGGCACATCGTTGAACAACATTCTCACTAGCTAACATTTCGCGCTCGACCAGAATGTCTATTTCGCTTCGCCAAACAGGCTCATAAGATGTGTCAATGAACACAACTGCGCCATCATTATTGCGATAGAGTCCCTCGCAACGATGAAGATGGAATTCGGCTTCGCCCTTGAGTAAGCGAGCGAAGTCAGTCGCAAAAGTAATCAGAATTGATTGTTTCAGTGAGTTTAGCAAGCCATCATCGGATTGGTCCGAAACAGCTCTCAATAGAGGCAGAGCTGAGTCGTCGGGAGTATGTAAGGCAAGGTTCAACGCCGATAGCTCTCGATTCAAGCATCTCAAATTCAGCGGTCGATTAAAGTGCTGCGCATATAAAAGGAAGCGAATCTGCAGCAAAAGCTCAGAGAATGCCTCAAGTTGTGCCGGAGCCACTGACACGGGTCTTCCAAGATAACTGCTGAACCAATTTGCCAGATCATCGTGACTCTCCCAATAATTTTGCTCGTTCAACAGCTCCATCCACAAAGGATGGGTTCTGCTTACCTGTGGGCTGAGACGCTTGTCGGAAATAGGAGGCATTATGGAACCCTTGGTATTACTGGATTGCAGCTCCATCCATGTTACCACGAGACTTAGTGGTACACATTTAATTAAATACCACGAACCTTCGTGGTATCGTTACCACGTACAAAAGTTGTAACAAACCGAGCATCGTTCAGGTTTGGCGAAAAGGTCTTTGCTATGGTCGAAATTGTTGACGCTATTAAAGAAATCTCTTATCAAAGCGTAAGAGTAATAGACTCCGAAAAAAGAAGAAGAAAAAGAAAGTCCGGTCACTCAGCACTGAATCTGAACGAAACTCCGATTCCACAAGCTATCTGGCAGCTATTTTTTCCATTGGCATTAGCAATGGGAATCAGTTCGACTGTTGGGCTCCTAGACATGTATGTAGCAGGAAAAATTGGTAGCGCTGCGCAAGCAGCTGTTGGACTCGGAGACCAGCTTATATTCTTAGTCATAGTACTAGGAACGGGTATCTCAACAGCATGCAGCGCCTTTGTATCAAGATTCACAGGTGCCAGGAACTATCGCGCTGTTGTAGAGTATTCTCAAAAGAGCCTGCTCGTTGCCACCATACTCGGTAGCATCGCAACCCTTGTGGGATTTTGTCTTGCCGAACCAATTTTGAAAAGCATGGGCGCAAAAAATGATGTCCTTCTGCTTGCGGTCCCATATGCCAAATATAGCTCTCTTGCAAATTTGCCGTTCGTTTTATCACTTTGCTTTGCAGCAATTTTCAGGGCACAGGGCGAGACAAAGAGGTCAGCATCGATTTTGATTATTACGGCTCTCACTTCTAATGTGCTCTGCTTTGTCTTCTTTTTTCTGATGTCCATCCATAGCCTTTTCGCCCTGGCCTATTCCTGGATTATCGGTGCAAGTGCCGGCTGTTTGCTTGGCTATTGTGAATATCGCCGCTCAATTTCAAAGCTTGCAAGAGAGCCCAATTCTGTCTCTGAAACCGCGCAAATAAAGAAAGAAGCAATGAAAGAGCTATTAGATCTGGGAATTCCAGCCATTCTCTCTGAACTTGCGATGGTATTTTCGCAGCTTCTAATTTATAGGATGCTAAGCGAGCTTCCGCAGTCCGAAGCCTTGCAAGCAGCATGGACAGTAAAGCTTAAGATTGAGGAACTGATAGCTCTGATTCCTCTTATTGCATTTAGCTCATCCACAGCTGTCCTGGTGGGGCAAAGCCTGGGCGCAAAAATGACTGAGCGAGCGGGTAAAATCGTACAGCTTGCACTCGTTTTAGCCGTAACGGCAATGCTAATCATAGGAACGATGCTTACGCTCAATGCAGAATTTATCGCCAACAGGCTTTGTTCAAGAGCGGAGATAGCTTTGTTAACGAATCAATTCCTGGCACCGTCAGTGATACTATTGCCTCTATCTGCCGCATCATCGACGTTAGTTGCAGCTCTCGAAGGTGCCGGTCTAATCAAAATTCCCATGATTATGAACTACTTTTTTCAAGTCTTCGGAAAATACCAATTTTCAGCTCACCTGAACCATCTACGTCCATCAAAATTGGAGGGAATTGGATTTGGGCTCTGCTTAGCACAGATTTTGATGCTGATATCAGTGCTGGTATATGGAAAGAAAGTTCTTCCTAGATTGAGAAAAAACACTGCAAGCATTCAGCCAAAATAACCGCGAAGTGGACTGTAGCATCGTAATTACACTAAGGAAATCCCGGAGCTTCCCGCAAGAATTTCGCGCACAGTGAATGCGAACAGACCGTCGGGATTAGCTGTCGGTGAATTATCAGCCGCCTGAGAATCTGAGCACGATTGGACAGAATCTCAGCAGGGGGATCCAAGCAGGGTGGCGCCGGATCCGACCAAGATGTCGCAGGCTCCGCGTGTGTCAGCGGGCGCCAGATTCAGTTAACTTACGAGGGGGATGTCGGCGACTTTTCTCTTTCCTTGTGGATCATCAGAGTCACGAGCAGATCCCTAAAACCCCTGCTGGAATTAGTGTTTGGATGTCTTCACCTCAAAAAAGGTAAGCGACATTACAAAAGATAGCGATTCTTTTTAATAGCTGCGTAGACAGTCTCCAACAGCGGGTATGTAACTTTTATTCGATATTCCGCACTCTCATCGGAAGTCAGTTGGCGCTGACTCAAAATTCCCCCCAGTTGGAGGTTAGTTGCATGGCACGAAAGATTAAACCATGGAAAAAGTCATCCCCCCTCGTTTCCAAGCTCGTGGTTAGCGGGCTTATGGTGTCTCAAACAGTGCCAGTACTAGCAGCCGAAGTTAATCAGCTGCCTCTTCCATCACGATTAAACCTGTCCACAAGTGCGAAAACGGTTCTCGTTCCCAATTCAATTAGTTCGGTTTCGATTGTCGAAGGTGGAAAATCCAAGACAATAGTTCCAGGCTCGATGCTGACGCCAGCCCAAGCAGTGGCAGTGAATCAGGTTTTGAGTTCAGGAACCCAGTCGATCATTCTGGGCAATTTAGGTAATGCAAACGGTGGGTCGATGGTGCTGGCGGCACAAAGCCTCACCTCACTTGTTGTTCCTCACGGTGTAACGGTAATAAGCGACAACAGCAGTGGTAGTGCATTGACATTTTCTGGAATGATTCGAAATGCAGGCACTCTCTATGCGATTTCAACTAATCCAAACGCCAGCACCGCAACACTTAGCGCTCCTACAATAAGCAATCTAGCTGGCGGGCTTATTTCAAGCGTACTTCCAGTCGGAGGGCTGTCCGGTTTCTCTGGAGCATTGAACAACACGAGCCTCACACTCCTTGCAAACATCATCAACAATCAGGGCACCATATCTAGTGCGCACAATTTAAACCTTAACGGCATGGGTGCAAACTTCACAGTGAACTCTGTCGGTGGAACAATGACTGCGGTCAATGCCATAAATATTGCCAACAATGGTGCTGCTGGAAACGTGAATATTCTGGGCGGCAACTGGGTTACACCTGTCATGAATGTGAATGCGTATGGCGCAGATGTTCTCGCTAACGTGAACCAGTTAACGGGACTGATGAATGTGACAGCAGCTAATGCTCACGTTCTTGCAGCAACGGCTGATCTGCAGCTTGGAAATCTCAATATCGCCGAAGACCCTACGTTTTTCAATTCAGGGAATATCACTCTAACGGGTAGCCTGAGTGTGGGAGAAGCTCTGGCAATCATATCTACTCAAAATGTCGTGCTTGGAAACTTCGGACTTGATACCAACCTAGGTGGCGCAAACTCGCAAGGCTTCCCAATAACCATCGTAGCTGGCGCTAACGTTATCGCCCCACTTCCGACTCCAACATTCCCTTCCCAGATCGGCACGGGACAATTAGTTAAAATAACTCCAGGATCAGGCATCGGCGGCGGCAGCACCGCCGGTGGAGACATCACGACTACAGCAGGGGCGACAATAAATACAGCCTCCAGCGGAAAAGGACTGAGCGGAGGCTCCCTCACACTCATCGCTTACAGGGGCACTTTGAACACAGGAAAAGTTGACCTGACAGGCTCGATTATAACAACCAACAGCACCTCAGGAAAAGCTGGTGATATCAACATAATTGCTCCTGGCGGCATCATTATCAACAATGTAAATGCTAACGGTACAGTCGTGGGCTCTGCAATCAATGCCACAAGTGCAGACCCAACAGGTTCCGTTACGGTGAATGATAAGGGATTGGTAACAGGTGCTTTCAAGGCCGGAGCAACACAAAATGGCGGCATAACCACACTAGCAACCATTGCAGCGCCAGGTGCCAATTTAAATTTGAATGGTGGCACAGGGGCTATGAACATAGACGGCACCATCACTGTATCTGGTGGCGTCGGTCAAAACGCAGGCACAATCAACCTAAATAATGTTGGCGCATTAATTGGACTGGGTACGACAGCCGCACTGCAACTCTCAGCCAATGGCGGAAGCGGTATTTTCAGCGCAGGTAAGGTTGGTGGCACCGGCGGTGCAGGTGGTTCCATCACGATAAATTCTGTGGGTGGAACTATTAGCAATTCGGGCGGCTTCACGAACTTTATTCAGGCTGATGGCGGTGCGGGCGCTGTCGGTGACCTGGGAGCGACCGGAAAAGCCGGATTCGCAGGAGGTATTGGCGGCGCAGGTGGAAAAATCACAATTTCCGCCGGCACCACAAACCTGACGCAAACAGTTCTCAACGGAGTCTTGTCAGCTAACGGTGGTACAGGCGGAACGGGAGGAGCTGGAGGAGCTGGAGCGGCAGGGGGCACGAAAGCCGGAGGAGTTGGCGGCGCGGGAGGCAACGGTGGTCTCGGTGGAGCCGGCGGCAGCATCACAATCACGAACGGCACAGGGCTGCTGCAGACCAGTATCCTCAACGCTCAGGGCGGTCAAGGTGGCATAGGCGGTGCAGGCGGCTTGGGTGGCAATTCCACACTCATTGGAGGTGCTGCGGGTACCTCAGGTAGCGGCGGCGCGGGCGGTAAGGGTGGAACTGTTTCGATAAACAGCTCATCCACGGCATTCCTTTTTAATGATATCAACAGCACAGGCGGAGTCGGTGGTATCGTGGGGTCCGCTGCAGCAGGATTGACGACAGCTTCTGGTGGCGCCGGTGGCTCTACAGGCACCGGCGGAGCTGGGGGGCTTGGTGGCAGCATTTCTGTGACCAGCACAACGGCAGGAATTAGCTACGCAACAATTAAGCTTGACGCCAGTGGCGGTGCTGGCGGTGTTGCGTTGACAGCTGGTGCGGGAGGGCAAGGTACGGCAGGAGCTGGTGGCGCAGGCGGCAATGCGGGCAGCTCTGGCAGTGGAGGGAACGGAGGAACAGTAACCTTAAAAGCTAAAACCTCAGTTGCACCGGGAGGAGCCACTGACCTGACATTACGTGCTGACGGAGGCATTGCTGGGCTTTCGATTACTGCACTTGGAGGCGACGGCGGAGTTGGCACCACAAATGGTGGCAACGGCGGCGCCGGCGCTACAACCGGAAACAATGGCAATGGCGGCAACATTTCAATTAGCGTAGACCCAACAGGGTCCATGACGCTCAGCACTACGACATCGGGTATCGTGTCAGCGGTAGGTGGAACCAACGTCAACACCGGTGGCACAGGTGGCAATGGTGGTGCTGCCGGATCGGGTATTGGCGGCACTGGTGGCGCAGGCGGTGGCATTGCTAAATTCGCCAACGGAGGCTCAGGTGGAAACGTCACACTCACAGGTGGAACCATCACTGCCAACGCAGACATAGATGTTGCGGGAGGAGGTGGTTCTTTCGGAGGACTGAGCGGACTTGCCGGACAATCCACTAGCGGGCAGGGTGGTAAAGGAGGCTCGGGAGGTTCTGCAGGTAACGGCGGGTCCGGCGGAAAAATAACCATCACCGTAGCAACTGGTTCGACTACGCCAACAGTCACCTTTGCTTCGACACTGCTTGCGAAGGGCGGTCAAGGTGCATCAGCGGGAGCTGCCGGTGCAGGTGGTCTAGGTCTGACTCGCACTGGAGATGGTGGCACAGGTGGCAATGGAGGTGCCGGAGGCAAGGGCGGAACTATCTCCATCGACGCATCTAGCGCCGGAACTATCACACTGAACCGTAACGTCGATGCTTCGGGGGGCAACGCCGGAGCTGGCACTAATGGTGGTTTCAGCACCTCTGCCACAGCTGCTGCTGGCGGCAACGGAGGTGCTGGGGGGACGGGCGCTAACGGTGGAGACGGAGGCATCATCTCCCTGACAGGTCTCAGCGTGAACTCCGCTGCAGTTTCAAACGCAACCTTTCTGACAGCGGGTGGAAACGGCAGCACTGGTGGCTCAGGAGGAACTGGCGCAAATGCGAATGGCATAGGAAGCGGCGGATTTGGCGGAAATGGTGGAAAAGGCGGCAATGGTGGGAAAGGCGGCAGCGTCACAGTTAGCGCTGCAGGAGCTTCAAATCTGGCTTCTATAGTGACTAGCGGCGGCGCAGGAGGCGGCGGAGGGAACGGAGCTGCCGGCGGAAGCGGAGCAGTTAATAAGTTCGGCTTGAATGGAGGCGCTGGTGGCATCGGAGCAGCAGGCGGCATAGGCGGAATAGGCGGCAGCATCACAATCACCGACACAGCAGGAAAGTTAACTCTGACTGGAAACAAGAATGGAGTATTTGCAGGTGCCTTCTCCGCTAGTGGTGGCGTTGGCGGTAATGCTGGACAGGGTGGAAACGCCGGAAGTGCAAATATCACCGCTGGCAATGGAGGAAACTCTGGAGCTTCGGGCGCGGGTGGTGCAGGTGGCAAAATAACCCTGACGGCTAACGACATCGACTATGCTCCAACGGCGGGAAGCGGTCTGCTCAGCCTCCTTGCTGACGGCGCAAACAGCGGCAACCTCTCGGGTGCTGGTACTGGAGGCGATTCGAACACCAAAATCGGTGGAAATGGGGGCAATTCAGGCAACGCAGGCAATGCAGGAAATGGTGGCACCGTGACTATCAATTCCAAAGCATCCTTTGTAAACACTGGAGCAGTCGGGCTGGCCATATCCGCAGTAGGAGGCATTAGCTTCGGTACAGGAGGCAGCGGAGGCGCAGGCGGCAATGGAGCAGGTGGAGGAAAAGGCGGTAGCGGAGGCTCACTTGGACTCAACGGGAACGGAGGAGCTATCGCAGTTACTGCACCAAGCGGCATCTCATCTGGCACAGTTGCTAGTGCCACCTTCAACACAAGTGGTGGCAGTTCAGCAGGAAACGCCGGAGGTGCAGGTGGAGATGGTGGCACAGACTCTCAAACAGCCTTGAACAGCTCAGGCGGGGCTGGTGGTGCAGGAGGCAAAGGCAATGCTGGCGGCAAAGCTGGAAATATTACATTAACAGCATCCGCTGGAAACATTACGGTCAACGCGGCTCAGGCCAATGGCGGGGCAGGCTCAGCAGGTAGCGCAGGTGGCAATGGGCTCTTTTCAAGTTTCAACAAATCGGGGAACGGTGGTGCTGCTGGAACATCTGGTGCCGGAGGTGCAGCAGGGCTCATTACAATCAATGCCGGAGGTGCAACCGTCAGCTTGACCAATTCAATATCCGCCAATGGTGGCGCAGGCGGTGCCGGAGCAAACGGCGGAGCCAGCTTGTTCGTAGGAGCTGACGGCTCTCAGTTTGGCGGTTTAGGAGGCAACGGCAGCGCAGGATCTAACGGAGGTCTCGGCGGGAAAATAAGCATCACAGCACCGACAGCAAGCATAGTGCTTGGACCGAGCTGTAACATCAACGCTACAGGCGCGAACGGTGGTAAAGGCGGCGTCGGTGGAGCAGGGGCTAACGGAGTCACGGCTGGCAATGCTGGACTCTCGGCGGCTGGGGGCAGTGGCTCATCAGGTGGCAGCATTACTGTAAGCTCAAAGAGCTTTGATGCTTCGACATCGACGGTAGTCACTCCAATCATTTTTGTCTTTGCCGGAAACGGTGGAGCTGGAGGTGCCGGAGCCGCAGGTGGCATAAGCAACACCGGTGGTAATGCCGGTAATTCGAGCAATGGCGGCAACGGTGGAGCAGGTGGCGCCGGAGGAACGATATCGATCAGCGCATCGAGCTCGGGGGCGGCCATCACACTCACCCACGTTTCAACATCAGCGGCAACTTCGGCCTTTGGAGGTAACGGAGGTACAGGAGGCGCTGCACAGGGGTCGTCTTTGAGCAAGTTTGGAAACTCAGGCGCGTCAGGAAATGGAGGCGCTGGAGGTGCCGGCGGCAAAGGCGGCAACATCACCCTCACCGGCGCATCGGGCACCGTCGCCTTCGATGATGCCTTAGCGACAGGTGGCACCGGCGGTACCGGTGGAGGAGTCGGAACGAGTGCGTCAGCAGAGTTGGCAGCGGGCAAGAGCGGCACAGGCGGGAAGGGAGCGATAGGCGGTGCTGGCGGCAGCGTGACAGTCACCGGAGCGACCTTGAGCTATCAGCACTCCGCAGCCGGGCAGACATCGATATCTGTATCGGGCGGTGGAGGTGGCACCGGTGGTGCGGGCGGCACAGGAAGTGCCAGCACTACTCTCATCGGCGCAGCCGGTGGAGCGGGCGGAAGCGGAGCAACAGGAGGTACTGCAGGCTTCGTTAAACTAACAGCTACATCGCAGAGTGCCGGCATCGCCATAGGACCAAGCGCCGCTAACCGCGGACTCAGCATAGCCGCTGACGGCGGTGCTGGAGGCACTGGTGCCGCCGGAGGCGCTGGCGGCAATGGATTGACAGGTGGTGGCGCTGGTGGTGCCGGTGGAGCCAGCTCTGCCGGAGCTGCCGCAGGCACTATCACCATCAGTGGTGTCGCTGGACAGGTCTCGACTGGCAACCGAGGAACCGCACCCGGTGGACAGACTATCTCAGTACTGGGTGGCGCTGGTGGAGCAGGTGGAGCTGGCGGTGCTGGCGGCAACACAACCACCGGCAAAGCTGGCAATGGGGCTAATGGTACTGCCGGTGGCATCGGCGGAAAAGCAGGGGCTATCTCTATTACTGGACTGGCGACTGCTGCAGCAGGCAATGTTTCACTGAACATGGACAGCTTCCTGCGTGCATTCGGCGGAGCGGGTGGCAAGGGCGGCGCTGGCGGTGCTGGCGGTGGCATGGCTGCCGGTCAAACAGCCACTGCCGGCGCAGGAGGCGCAGGCGCTGCTGGAGCAAGTGCAGGTGCTTCCGGCACAGTGACCTTAACTGGACTTGGAACTGCGAGTATAGCCAACATCAATTGTAATATTGACGTGTCTGGTGCAAACGGCGGTGCTGGTGGCGCAGGCGGTGCAAGTAAGTTAGCTTTATTTGGCGCCAACGGTGGACTGGGAGGCAATGGAGGTGCAGCGTCAGCACCTGGAGTTCTGACCATAACAAGCGCAAACAGCATGCTTTTCGGAGTAGCTGGAACGAGCATCACCATGCTAGGTGGATTCGGCGGAAATGGTGGCTTTGGTGGCAACGTTGCCAACTCAATATACAAGGCTGGTAGTGGAGGCAATGCGGGTTCTGGTGGCGCAGGAACCGCAGCAGGAAAACTAACCCTCACAAGCGTGACCATCTCATTGCAAAGCTTCACCGCCCAGGGCGGTCAGGGCGGCATCGGCGGCATCGGTGGCACTGCGGGGCAGACAACAGGACTCGGAGTTGGTGGCAACGGCGGTAATGGTGGCAACGCAGGACTATCGGGAACCGGTGGAGCTTTAACGCTGACAGCCAGCGGTTCAGTAACTCAAGGAAACGCTTCAGTCATCAATATTGCTGGCGCAAACGGCGCACAAGGAGGTGCTGCAGGCAACGGTGCAAATGGAACCAATCTTGGTGGCAACGGCGGAACTGGTGGTAATGGCAGCAATGCAGGTTCCGGCGGAACACTGACAATCAGCTCTGCTGCGGGCACACTGCTCGAAAGCATCTCGGCAAACGGCGGAAATGGCGGAAATGCAGGTGCAGCCGGCTCAGGTGGACTAATTATTGCAGCCAACGTTGGCGTAGGTAATGGTGGCAACGCAGGAAAGGCAGGCTTGGCTGGTACTGCTGGAAATGGCGGCATCATAAGCGTCACTGATAGCTCTGCAACAGGAATAACTTTCAACACCGGTAGCTTCAGCATCATCGCCACGGGTGGAAGCGGCGCGAACGGTGCCGGCGGCGGTGCAGCTGGCAGTGGAACAGGAGCCGGAAAGGCGGGCTTGTCGAGTGCCGGCAGCAACGCTACAAACGGCGGTGCTGGCGGTAGTGTCACACTGACCGCATCGAACACAGCAGCGGGCATAGTCAACGCTCCCGCAGGCACTATCGATGTAAGCGGCGGCAACGCTGGCGTCGGTAGCGCTGGCGGTGCGGGTGGAGACGGACTGATATCTAGCGCAGGCTCAAACGCTGGATCAAGCGGAGTCGGAGGCAAGGGCGGTGGCATCACTCTCAGTGCTGGCAATCTCTCCAATGGGGCTAATGGACTCGGTATTCTTACTGCAAGTGGAGGAAACGGAGCCACAGCAGGCAACGGTGGAGCAGGTGGAGCCGGACTTGCCGCTACATCTAATGGCAGCAACGGCGGCAATGGTGGCAACGCCAGTGACGGCGGAGCAGGTGGCACAGTAACAATCACCGCAAGCACAGGAGCCATCCAGCTCACATCGAATATCACGATCAACGGTGGCAGTGGCGGCAATGCAGCCTCAGGTAGCGGAGGCAACGGTGGCAACGCAGTCGGTGGGCTTGGTGGCAACGGTGGTTCATCAGGCAAGGCAGGTGCAGGCGGTGCTGGTGGAGCACTGACGATAAATAGCACAGCTGCGGGCATCAGCATCTCAGGTACCCCCACAATCGCATTAGATGGTGGAAAGGGTGGCAACCTATTAGTTGGCGGCGGCAACGGTGGAAGTTCTCAGTTTGGAAATGGAGGAAATGGTGGTGCTTTGCTCAATGCGGGCAATGGCGGAAAAGGTGGAAGCGTTACCCTTAACGGCGGCACAGGAAGCGTAAATTTCGCAAAGATTTCGGCTTCGGGTGGCAACAGTGGAGCAGTTTCAGGCAATTCAGGCTCTAATGGAAATGGCGTTAAAGTAGGAACGGTTGGTGCTATATCACCGAGTCCAACAGGTGGAGATGGCGGCAGCATCAATCTAACTGCAGGTGCTGTCACCGTGACTACCATAAATGCAAACGGTGGAACCGGTGGCAGCAATTCCGGAAGGGTGGGCTCCAGCTTCAGCGCGTTATTGAACAATGGCTCGAACGGAGGCAACGGACTCGACGGTGGAATTGGTGGCAATGGAGGTGTACTTAACGTTGTAAGTTCTGGTGCAGTAACTATCAATGGACAGATCACCGCATTCGGTGGAAATGGCGGAGGCGGAGCCACTGCTGCCAATGGCGGCGGCAATGTATTTGGTGGCAACGGTGGTAATGGTGGCAATGGCGGCAATGGCGGAGCGGGTGGCAAAGTCACCGTCGGTGGTACCGTGACGGCAACAGTCGCAGCTCAGCTATGGGATGTGCGTGGTGGCGCAGGAGGTGTTGCTGGAAACGGGGGGATTGGCGGCTCCGGTGCGGCGACAGGAAAAGGAGGCAATGGTGGCAATGGCGGTACTGGCGGAATCGGAGGCAATGGAGGTACAGCCAACGTTTCACAAAACCCATCCAACTTCGGTACAAATTTCATCCAGGCAAGCGGCGGAAATTCCGGCAACGGAGGAAATGGTGGAAATGGCGGAACCGCGCCAGCGAGCGGCATAACAGGCAATGGAGGTAACGGCGGAAACGGCGGTCTTTCTGGAAACGGTGGCAACATCACAATCAAAACAGGCAGCACCTATCCTGTGCTGCAGCAGGTGCCTCCTACCGCTGGTATTGCCGGAACTGGTGGCACTGGTGGAGCTGCAGGAGGCGGAGGTGGAACTCCTGGCACCGGAGGCGGTGCCGGGCTTGGTGGAACTACAGGAACAGCAGGCTCATTCACACTGGCGTATCTGGATGACACTAGCGACGAGTGGGCTGCTGATGCGACTGATGATGTCGGTACTAATCGGAAACAGAATCGATTCCTGAAGCAGAAAAATCGCGATATTGCTTCAGCAAATTCAACAACGATGAGACCAGTAGCCTTTGTTCAACCGGGTATTGCTTTCATCGAAAGACATCTCAAAGCAGACAACCTCTTGCTCGGAGATAGAAACAAAGACATCGTAGCAAGCTGCGGAAATACAAAAATCATAGTCCGAAAAGGTTCTCTTGCCTTCATGATAAATGATGGCAATAAACTCTCTATTATGGCTCTCGATGATCAAAAACACGGCGACATATTAATTCGCAGAGGAAAACAAAATATCAAGCTTCGAACAGGAGAGATGATTGTACTTCACAGCGATAAGAGTTCAATCAGACCCGGCGAGTGGTCAGGTGAGCGTATGGCGGCGCGTAACACTAACACCGTGAAACTGCACGATGGTACAAGTGCTCAAATGAGCGAATTCTCGATACCATATGCGATATCACAATTCTCAGTGATCAAAGAGTTGAAATCTTCAAATGATTCCCACAAACGCAACACCTATGCTCGCCTACTCAAGAATGCAATCATCTTGCAAACCATGGGAATAAAGCGCGGACGATACAAGATTGAGAATCCGAGCCGTCCCACAGTTGAGCAAGAAGAAGAAAGACTCGCTAATAATGAAATATGAAGCATCCATTGCCAGAAAACAATGTGTAAGCTAGTTTGAGATTTTCAAAGGAGGAATGCGTTAAATCGCATTCCTCTTTCGTTGAGCGAAACTGAGACCATAGATGCCAGAAGCGGAGCTTCAATTTTGAGTTCCGAAAAAATTCGCTGCTTCGATTGTCATGACTCCGCTTGAAATGTATGCTTGAGCTAATTTTGATATCAAAAATGATTGTTTTGATGCTTTCTTTATTGCCATCAAGGATTAAAAGGTGGAGCATTGACCCCGATACTGCAATAAAAGAAAGGCGCCATGAGTTTACAAAAGTGGTTTTTCGAGAGAGTCGACTCGAGTGCAAAAGGTCATCAACAAGACCACTGGCTTAACGTAATGTGCCTCACAGGGGTTGACTACTTTTCGTCTCTCGGCTTCGCCCCCGCAATGGCTTTCGTATATGCTGGCGCGCTTTCGCCCACAGCAACTTTCTTACTTGTTTTGTTGAACATTTTTGGCGCCTATCCGATGTACGCAAAAGTAGCTGAGCTAAGTCCACATGGGCAAGGCAGTATTGCTATATTGCAAGATCTCCTGCCACGATGGTGGGGCAAGCTGCTGGTATTGTGCCTGCTTGGTTTTGCCGCAACAGATTTCATTATGACTATAACGCTTTGCTCTTCAGATGCAGCCAAGCACGTTGTGGATAATCCTTGGACACCAGTATGGCTGCGGCATCAAATAATTCTCTCTCTATCATTAGTAACACTTCTCGGTGGAATTTTCTTGAAGGGATTCCGCGACGCAATTTGGATCGGCGTCATTTTAGTGTGGAGCTATCTAGGGCTTACACTCGTGGTCTTAGGCGTTTCATTTCAGCAGATCTTCAACCAGCCATTGTACTTAACGAATTGGTATCAATCGATATTTGCGGCTCATCACTCAGTAGCGGAGATAGCATTTGTTTCAGCGCTAACATTTCCAAAACTTGCATTAGGCATGTCAGGATTTGAAACAGGCGTGGCAGTAATGCCACATGTAAGAGGATTTGAAAGCGACACGGAAGAGGCACCTCAAGGACGAATTAAAAACACAAAGAAGCTACTTCTAACGGCTGCGTTGATTATGGCTTTCTTTTTGCTGACCAGTTCGATCACGACAACTATGCTGATTCCGCCGGCAGAATTTGCAGACCAGGGCAAAGCGAACGGTCGAGCCCTGGCTTTTCTTGCGCACCAACTCTTGGGAGATCAATTTGGCACCATATACGATATCAGTACCCTACTGATCTTATGGTTTGCTGGAGCCTCAGCTATGGCTGGTCTTCTCAACCTCATTCCGCGATATTTACCAGGCTTTGGCATGGCACCCAGTTGGGTTGCGAGCCTCCGTCCGCTGGTTCTTTTAATTACAATAATTTCGTTCAGCGTCGTTCTTTATTTCAAAGCAGATGTAGACGCTCAGGCTGGTGCTTTTGCAACAGGACTTTTAGTCCTCATGAGCTCAGCAGCTCTGGCAGCAACTTTGGCTGTATGGAAGCAGCCATTTCAGCGCTTTGCTTTTGCAGCGATCACACTCCTCTTTTCATACACCACTGTAAATAACATAATTAGCCGCCCCGAAGGTTTGCACGTTGCAAGCATCTTCATAATGATAATCATCGGAATTTCGTTCCTCTCCCGCTGTTTTCGTTCAACCGAATTGCGCGTCATGGACGTCAAGCTCGATGCCAAAGCTCAAGAGTTTCTAGAAGAAACCCGAAAACAGTTTCAGGGCGAGATTCGCTTATTGGCGCATCGCCCTGGCGGAACGAACTATCAGCTCAAAGAGGAAGAGGCTAGGGAGATTCATAGCATCCAGCGACAAGAAGGCAACTTCATTTTCCTTGAAGTGACCCCGGGAGATCCCTCTGCATTTATTGATGACACGCTGGACATAACTGGAGTCGAAAAAGACGGGTACAGAATCTGGCGATGTACCAGTCCCAGCGTCCCCAATGCCATCGCAGCTTTGCTCTTGAAGCTGCGCGACGACACGTCCCAGACCCCGCACGCCTACTTCGGATGGACGGAAGGTCACCCTCTCGGTTACGTCATCAAATACATCATATTCGGAGAGGGTGAAACCGCACCTCTCACCCGAGAGATACTGCGCTCTGCAGAGCCGAACCCCAAACGGCGTCCACGCGTCCATGTGAGTTAGCTGCAGGCAACAAGGGCGGCTATACCTGTTGCCACGGCAGGAAGCGTCCTCGCCGCTAACGCATGACCTTCGCCGCAATGTGCAAGGTCGTGGATGCTTGGTCAGTAACGCCACCGCCGAAGGTCGTGGATGCATCGTCAGTCACGCCCATCGCCGAAGGTCGTGGATGCATCGTCAGTCACGCCACCGCCGAAGGTCATGATCTCACCCATGACCTTAGTCATGGTGACGCTACTGAGATCCCCAAAACGTCCTATTTTCAAGATTTTCGTTTTCAAACATGCTGATCATCATGGCTCCAACCATGACCCTGCCATGACCTAAGTCATATTTACTTTGGTTCCGGACAGTCATAGTATTGTTGCATCGAAAGCAACCGCTTCGAAAAACTTCAAAACAAACTTACTACTTAAATTCATCTTGCCACCCATGGAGGGCACCGTTATGCGTAACCTAGTTAAGACAACACTCGTAGCTGGAACACTTCTCGCGCTCTCCACACCAGCATTTGCACAAGACGCTTTCGATTCGACAGCAGCAACTGGTAACCAAACACAGAACACCGGCAACTACACCGGCTCACAAACAATGCAAGGTGGAAGCGCAGCAGCTCCAATGCTCCAGGGTGCTACCAACGGTACAATCGGACCACAAGGCGCTGACGCTACAGTAATCCAGGGTGTAAACACCGCAGGCACAGTCCGCGTAAACAACTTGGCTAACTTGGAAGCTTTGCTCAACATTATCGCTAACGGTATGGAAATCCTCGGTATCGCTTGGGGCGGTCCTACCATGATCATGGGCTTCATGCACATGGCAGCTGGAACTCAAGACGCTATGAAGCGCGTTCTCTGGGGAGCTGCAGGTGTAACTGGCGGTCTCGCAACCCCAGGATGTATCAACTGGCTCGTTGCATCAGCTCGTGATGCTAACTTGTTCAGCTAATTCAAAGACTTATACCGCGAAGTAGTGGTGAAAAAAAGCTTGAGGTCGCCGAAAGGCGGCCTCGCTTTGTTTTGAGCATTTTTACAGTGTGAAATTTACTTCGCGGTTTGCTGAAGTGAAAGGGTTTTCCGGAAGGTTTTCCGGAAGGTTTTCCGGAAGGTTTTCCGGAAGGTTTTCTGGAAGGTTTTCTGGTTCTCTGCGCTCAGCAGGACGACTTGTTCCTCTTCTCCATCCAAATAGAATGGAAGGCAGACACGGTGCGGTGCCTGCCTTCCACTGGATCTCTTTCATTTCAAGCTAAGAAATCTATCCTGCTTTCTTATTCAGGCGATCATCCTCTTCTTTTACCGGAAATGGGAAAGGAAGCTTTGAGGGCGTTATTGTATCTTTCGAATCCTTCGCTGGAGTAACGCCAACATCAGACCATGCCTTTGTGAGCTTTTCGACTTCATCAGCATGACCCAATTTCTTCGCCGCTTCTATCGTTTGGAAGGCAAATGACGCGAAGCTTGGATTGTGCCCAGAGTTCTTCCGCGCTTCAAACCAAATATGACCCGGGTCATCCCACGCAAATCCACCGACACTTCGAGCGAAGAGAGCGAATGCTCTGTTAGGAATTCCGGAATTTGTATGGACGCCACCATTGTCTCTGCGCGTCACAAGATAATTGCTCATGTGATCTGGCTGATTGTCTTTTCCAATCTTGGGGTCATCATAAGCTGAACCAGGAAGCAACATGTTGCGCAGACCGACCCCACGAATGCCATCTTTCCAGATGCCATTGCCGATAATCCAATCAGCATCTTGAGCTTTGGTGTGCTTAGCGTACTGCTCTGTCAATTCGCCAAATACGTCCGACATACTTTCGTTGAGCGCACCAGACTGTCCGTAATAGACAAAGTTTGATTCCATTTCCGTGACTCCATGAGTAATCTCATGGGCAGCAACATCAAGAAGAACAAAAGTCTTGAATGGGCTGCTAGCACCAGGATGACCATAGGTCATTTGCGAGCCATTCCAAAAAGCGTTCTCAAAACTGCTTCCATTTTCGGTATAGTTCACTGTCGAAAGCAGTTTCATTCCTTTCCCATCAATAGAATTTCGTTGATATTCTTTTTGATAGAAGTCCCGAACAAAGCCTGTAAAGTCATATGCTTTATCCTGCTCTTCATCACCAGTTGCAGGCTGTCCTTCCGAGCGAACTAAGCGACCTGGCAATTTAGATTTCATGTCGGCGTTATACACTTCACGGGATGAGTCGGCTGCGCCGGTCGCGCGCGGACGTGCAAACGCCGGAGTGTTCAACAGCTCGTTGGTCTTGTTGAGAGTGTCTTCAAATGATGCGTCTTTTGGATTATGTTTCGCCAGATAATCCAACATATCTGGCGAAATAACGCTATATCCAGTGGGAGGCGAGTTAGCATCTCCCTGTTTAGAAGCTGCTGCATTCTTGGGATCAAATGCTTCCGCTACTAGAGCTTTGCGTCCATCATCTTTGGAATCTCGACCCGCTTTCTCGGGTTCATTCTCTACTTTATTATCTTGCATCGCCAATTTCCTCGAAGGTCATATGGTCGGATGCTAAAAATCTCAGAGTGAAAGAAGCGTGAATTCCGCTGCGGTTAACACGCAGTAGGAATTAGCTCTCAATAATGTTTTCGAGTTGATCGGCAATTCAAGATTTCTTAGTGCCATCTTATCGAATCAAATAGAACGAATCTCTACCTACATGCTCATTGATCTCTGCAGAACTAAACAGCAATTTTGTCACGAGGATTTTACGTAGGAAATTGAAGAATAAACCCAACTCAGGGAGGAACGATTTATGGAAAGACAAGGCGCATGCGTTTCAAGAGACATTGACAATAATTTTGGTCCAAACCACCAATCAGCATTGGATACATTGAGAGTCGATGGACTTGTGTTCGCAGCAAAAGCAACAGAGACCAATGGAATTGACCACAAAGAGGTCATAACCACAAACTTAAACGACGGTTTATACGCGATGACAAAAGCGGGAGACCCGAGCCTGCCGCAACTTACTGTTGAGAAATTGGAGACTGGGGGTTTTGTCAAAATCGACAAGCAAGATCCAAGGTATGCAAAAGCAGAGGAAGGGCTGCAACAAACGGATGTTATGCTGAAGGTTTTGCCTAACTGCGAAATAAAGGGTAAATAGCAGTCGCCAGAGGCTTCGACAATAGTCAAATCTCTAAGTTACCATCAGCTCTCGAGGATCCATAAATGGAAGAATTTCATTCAAAGCAGAGCCCCTGCGTTGCAAAAGATCTGGTGTACAGTGCGAATAAGGAATCTGAATCTATCGTAGACGCCATCACATCATCAGAAGGCATTCTTGCTACTCGAGACACACTGAATGTTTATGGCAAGCCAGGCCAACGCAAAGAAGTGATAAGCGCGAGTTTTCCAGAGGGCGTATTTTCCCTCACCAAAACTGGCAGCGACGCTCAGCTGCCTGTTCTCTCTCTGGAAAAACAGACGAAGAAAGGAGATATGGAGGCAGTCGGCGAAGACTCTCCCGAATACCGCAGCGCTAAAGGAGCGCTTCTCCAAATAGACAAAATGTTTAAGACACTACCGAAGTGTGAAATAGACAAAGACTAATCAATTCCTGACAGTTTGTTCTGTCACTCTCATGTCATACGCGTTATTGCAGTTGCGCGTTTACGCACACCTTCATCTGGTCTGTCTAGAAAAAATACAGATCGGTATAGAGACATTCACGTTGATGGCAGTCGGGTGGGCAAGCTGCATCAAGGTGATTGATATGGGTGATAAGAGAGTTATTGATCGCGGCGTCGCTGGGGACAAAAACGCCGATGACGCGCTAGCCAAGATTTTGGCAGAACTGGACAAAAACGACAGAGGCGTTTTACGCAAAAATACTGGCGACTTGTTCGGAGAATTCCCAAGATTTGGACCGCCAGGCAAACCTCGCACACAGGAATTCTTAGCTGTTAGCGAAGAAATCAGCTGGAATTTATCGCGCAGAAACAAGGCGGAGTCAGAGTTGTCTCCCGAAAAGCGCGATGAGTTGCGAAAAGCGCGACGAGAGTATGTCTGCGCAAAAACTCTAACAGAACAAGCTAAATATGCCAAACAAATCGAAGACCTGGTTCCTGGTTCAGCAGAACTGAACCGAAAGCTAGCTAAACAGGTTCGTGAGATGGACTCGTTGAGCACAGCCATCAAAAAACCAGATCCCTACGAATGCATGAGGTGCCATCCCAAACCAGGTGGAGATGTATACGAAGACCCATACAAAGAGACCCGCGAAAGTCTCCGCAATGGTTATGATCAATTTTTCAAACCAAGAAAAGAAGACGAGTTCGAAGCAAAATGGGCTCAGATAGCACTTGATTCACCAGTGGTGAAGGTAAACGAAATTCTGCGCCAGCTGCCTCCAGTGAAGCTGAGTTCGGACGATCCCGTCAAACTTATAAAAATGGGATTGACCACCGCTGGTATTGAATTAGACGCTCAATCCAGAGAGATAGTTGAGCAAGCCGTTGGTGGCATAAAAGAGATTGCAAAAGAAGGCGGCAGCAAATTTGTTATTCGAAGAGCTGCAGACGTTCGAATTCCCTTTGCAGACAAAACTGACGTTGGTGGAGGCATACGACTCGACTCAATTCAACTGGGAACCATTGAGTTCAACATAGGAGAAGGAAAATATCCCGAACTCAAAGACATCAAAGGACTAAAGGTAAACCTCGACGTACCAGCATATCTCAGCAAATTGGGACAAATCGACAATCAGGCAGAAGTGATGCGTTTATTTTTCAAACGCAACCCGGGTACTGGCGATTTCGAAGTAAACGTTGAAGTAAAGAATCCAGTGCCCTTCGTCACTCGAAAGATTGCAAAAGCAGTCGATAAACGCGTCCCTGATACGCCCACGATTACCGTCCCTTTAATGACTTTAGGTCCAGACGGTCAGAGAAAGTAGTAAGCCTCCCTTACTTACCCTGAAAAGATGGAGGACGCTTCTGCTTAAATGCGTTGATACCTTCAGCATAGTCATCACTGTCATACACAACCCGCCGCAATCCTTGAATCCTCTCGAAAGTATCAGGAGACATCGGATGTGCAGCCGAAAGCAAGCGGAACTGCTCTTTGATTACGGCAATACTCAAAGGTGAATGTGACGCGATGCGTTCAGCCATGGACATGGTGAAAGTTTCTAGTTCAGCAGTGGTCACCAGATGATTGAGTATACCCAGCTCTTTGGCTCGGTCGGCTTTAATCGGGTCGGCAGTAAAGAACATTTCCTTCGCGATATTGATTCCAACACGATTCATGAAGTGGAGAACACCGGAAGCATTGTAAGGCAAGCCCAATTTAACAGGTGTAATGGCAAAGGTCGCAGTTTCATCACCAATTACAATATCGCTGGTCATGGCAATGTCACAGGCACCGCCCCAGACACCACCTTGCACCATGCAGATGACAGGTCCGGGAAACATTTGAATCTTTCGCAAAGTTGTCTCCAGCGGGTCATCATAACCGAGTGGGTCGCGCCGCAATGGCAACTCAGAAATATCGTGACCAGCAGACCATACCTTAACATCGGGTTCTGCACGCAGTATAACGACAGCTAATTTTCGAGCGGCAAAGTCATCAATCGCTGTGTCCAGAGCAGTAAGCAAATCTTTGCTCAGAGCATTTCGCTTTGCGTAATTGGCGAGTGTTATGATTCCAACTTTGTCCTTGATAGATGTCTTAATCAAGGTAGTACTTGCTGTAGAGGTCATATCAAGGTTACCTCCTTAGCAGCTTTAGTTAATTCCTCACGGAATTTCGGATGTGCCAATTCGATAAGAGCAAGGGCTCTCTCTCTCGTCGATTTACCTTTCAAGTTGGTGATACCATATTCAGTGACAACATAGTTGGTGTCCATCCTGGGATCAGTAACATTATTTTCAAGTCGCGGAACGATTCGCGAGAATTCCCCTGCTTTTGCCGTAGAGTAAAGAGCAAGGAATGACTTACCACCTTTCGAGTCAAATGCTCCTCTCATGAAGTCTAAGGCACCGCCGGTGCCACTGAACTCATGATGATTAATTCCTTCAGCATTTACCTGACCGTACAGATCAATTTCAATTGCAGAGTTAACGGAAATCATGTTGTCATTCTTTGCAATAACATGCGGGTCGTTGCAATAGTTAGATGGATAGCTCTCCATTGAAGGATTATCATTGATAAACTCGTAAAGGTCTGTTGAACCTAGAGCAAGCGTAAAAACGTGCTTGTACTTGTGCAGATTTTTGCGCTTACCGGTAATTACTCCTTTTTTGATGAGATCGATCATGCCGTCACAAAGCAATTCAGTGTGAATTCCCAGATCCTTTCGATCGCTCAAGAACCGTGCCACCGCATTCGGTATTCCACCGATTCCCATTTGAATCGTGGCTCCATCAGGAATAAGATCAGCTACATACTTCCCAATTTTCTCGTCTTCTGGCTGCGCCGGATGTCCTGGCAATTCGAGCAAGGGCACATCATTTTCAATAATCGCATCGACTTCAGATATATGAACTAGCGACTCACCGAAAACTCGAGGCATATTTTTGTTTACCTCAACTGCTCTCCAGCGACAATTTCTCAACACGGTGGAAGTATAGTCATTGTTTGTGCCAAGGCTAAAAAAGCCATTCTTGTCCATCGGAGATACAGTAGTGACGAATGTATCCATCTGCACAAATTCGGTCAACAAACGTGGTATCTGATAGAAGTACGCAGGAACATAATTCACAACTTTGTGGTGGGTTTTCTGTTGCTCTTTAATGAGCGCTCTGTCGTATGCGCTTATGAAGAGAGGATGGAGTTCAACCGTATGCAGAACCTCAGGTGCCATGATTGTTTTAGCGGCATGTTCCATGGCGATCTTGTAGTAGATTTTCAAGTCCTTCAAATCGCCGGCTTTAATTCGATTCGCAATCGCAGAGAGCAGCGCTGGAGGTTGCCCCGCTCCCATTCCGAAAGAAAAATTCGAAGCTGAGCGAATATTCTCCGCGGCCTTCTCAGCGGTAGTCAGCTTGCGTTGATACTCTTGCAGCACGCACGAAGTTGCCGCTTCCTTTGTGGAAGTTGTCATTTAGAGCTCCTTTAGCTTTGATTAGCTGCATATCATATCATGCAATCTAATCAGCTAAGATCGGAGAACTCAGAATCAAGTCAAAAACTAATCGTTTCCTGGCTTTTTCAACTTATATTCAACAAGCCAGGCATCAACCTCATCTTCAGCTTTATCACCTGACATTCTCAGCTGTCCATTCTTGTCATAAACCATGAATTGCGGAACAGAGTGAATGTTAAATTGCTTAGCTGCAGCGGAGTCCCATCCAATTCCATGTGCCTTTTTGCTGTCCAAAATAACGTCAACAACTTTCAAGTCTGGCTTCTTCTTCGCCAATTCGTCAATTTTAGGGCTGATTCTCCGGCAAGGACCGCAGTGTGGGCTATGTATAAAGAGAAGAGTTGATTCACTCTTAGATAGATACTTCTGAAGATCAATTGCTGAGCCCGGGTCATTTTCGTTGGCGTGAATGACTCCTCCAGCTGCAAGTGCATCAGAACCAAGACCCGCCAGGATCACAACGCTCAAAACGGCAGGAAGCAAAGCTCTTAGCATAATAAAGAATCTCCATTTATTCTGGCAACCAATTGTCTCACAGACACTCACATAGATTTGTAGAAGTTTGCGGAACTTATTTGTTCCTTTTAACGCAATGACCCAAAACTGACCGGTTCATGACCAGAAAGAGTCGCAATTGGCTCATATTATTCATTCATCGAAGCCGCGATGACAGAGCAAACGCAAATGAAGGTCAAAACTTTCAAATCGTTTTCAGAAATGAGCTCTAATATCAATTCATCAAGAGCGGCAACAAACAAGCAGCAAATTTATGTGGAGAACTAATAACATGAAACTTACTAATGCAAGCATTCGCACCGCTCTCACCATCAGCTCAGTTATCGCACTGTCAACACCTGCGTTCGCGCAAGATGCTTTCGATAGCATGGCTGCAACTGGTAATCAAACACAAAATACGGGAAATTTTACTGGATCGCAAACAATGCAAGGCGGCATGGCTAGTGCTCCGCAATTGCAAGGCGCAACAAACGGAACCATTGGACCTCAAGGCGCAGACGCCACAGTCATTCAAGGCGTAAACACAGCCGGCACTGTTCGAGTTAACAACCTGGCTAACCTCGAAGCGCTCTTGAACATCATCGCAAATGGCATGGAAATTTTGGGTATCGCCTGGGGCGGTCCAACGATGATCATGGGCTTTATGCACATGGCTGCAGGAACTCAAGACGCAATGAAGCGTGTGCTCTGGGGCGCCGCAGGAGTGACAGGTGGTCTTGCAACGCCAGGTTGCATTAACTGGCTGGTGGCTTCGGCTCGTGATGCAAATTTGTTTAGCTAAACTTCGGCTGGTGGAAGTAAAAAGGGTCGCTATGAGCGACCCCTTTTTACTTTTCTGAAAACACCGAGCGGCTGAGCAGTCTCTAAAAGTACGATACATCCAGGTTCGCCGGGATTTTTATGGAAAGTACAATTCTGCCATACTTCTCCACTAATATTGGGAAATCGAGAACCTTCGAGCAATTACTAAGTTCACCAAACCTGCATTTTTTCGTGGATCTCTGGGGGAGTCCTTAAATTATGGCTGGCGAAAAAGACATAGAAGAACAAAAAAGGGATTCTGGTGAAAGTTCAAACCGTGAGACAGAGTCAAACACGCGAGACAATCTAAGTTCGCAAGCCTTTGATCAGAACTCTAACACCTTCAAGCAATCAATCGATGCAATGAATCAGACGCTTAAAAGGGGAAGCGAATCAGCACTCTCCCAATTCGGCAAGCTCGACATCTTTGATAGCGCAAGCAAAACTGACAGCAAGGATGCCGCAGACGATGGTGATGATTTCAAAATCCTGAGCAGACCACAGAGCGCGGCCGAGCGGAGTGAAAAACAAAAACAGGAAAAGGAAAAGCTCGATAAACAAGCAGCAGAGCGCAAAGATCCAGAAGAAGGGAAGCCGCTAGACCGCAATGCTTCAGAAAAAGGAAGCATCAACTATTTGAAAAATCTTCCTGAAATTGACTACAAAAACGTTCTCAAAGACCAGAAAGTAACGTTGATTGGCGAAGATCATAAGGACTTTTCAGCAAAACAGCATGTTGCAGATAGTGCTGAGAATATGAAAGCTGCTGGTGTCACACATTTCGCCATGGAAATGATTCCCCAGGAAATGCAATCTTCACTGGACAAGTTTTCGAATGGAGATAAAGGTGCACGTGAGGAACTAAAAAACTACCTTATGAACACCTGGGATAAAAGTTATCCCGGAACCGGTGAAAAATACATGCAGATGCTCGACAGTATGAAGAATGCTGGCATCAAAGTTGTTGGCACTGATATTAACAAACACACCGAAAAGACAGAAGAAGATAGAAAATCCAGAGACAGAGCCTGGGCTGGGTCTATTGCAAACATCCTGAAAGAAGATCCTAACGCAAAAGTTGTTGCGTATGGCGGCGCTGACCACTTTAATAAAGAGGCATCTGCTCACAAATGGCACGACCTAACAAACGATTATTTGAAGAAAGAACACAAGATTGAGTCTCAAGTACTACGCCTGAACGGCTTCCCTGCAAGCAAAACCGAAAAACATGATGAGCAACTTCGTGATTCTCCAAGGTCAGATCTCTATAGATTTGGACATTACAAAAATCAAGCTGGACGCGAGGAGTCTTCTCTTTTTGTACCGGTCGCTAATAATTCTTCCTATGATGGCTTCATCTTCGCCAAAACAAGAAAGTAGAACAGTCTTTTCAAATAAATTTCAAACTTCCTTTCTAAGATTAAAAGACTTAGAGAGGACAATGAAATGGGCAGAGACTACGACGAGTTTCGGGCAGAGATTCCAGCAAATGGACAGCAAAGACAAGACACAAGTCGGCTGCAAAATCAGTACGTAGAGTGCCAGATGCCTGTAGATTCTATGCCGGCTTATCAGGGAAGAGGCTATATGCCTCCGTTCGATCCACGTCATCCTCAAGACGTTCCTTATCAGCAGAGAACAGGTGTCCCATATCAGCAACTTCCTCCCGTTGAAATATACAGCAACGAGCCTCCAATACAGGGACAGCGCGGTAGGGGACAGGTACAATTTTCCCGAGGACGAGCAGATTGTGCAGGTGGCGATGGTTTCCCGCCCGATACCTATTTGCCCATAGACCCGCGTCGAGTCAACGAAGATGCTTATCGAGCATCACAAGATGCCTCGCGCTATTCTGACGACCGCTACAGCCCCTATCAGTATCCTGATCGACGAGGCAGTGTTCCGCAAAACCCTTATGAATATAACCAGGGAGCCCAGCCAAGAATTGAACCTCGCCCATATCAAAACAACCCGGCAGAATCCTCTTACAGCGGAAAAGCGATGGATTACATGACGATCACCCCGCAACAATTTGCGTACGATCTACAAGATGGACAAATGGACATGGGACGAAAGCTCGAGCAGCGCCTTAGATTTATGGCACAGCACGGACATAAGCGCGATGTTGTACCATTTATGAATGAAATAAATAGAGATTTACGCGCTATGGGCTCGCCGTATTACCTGGGCTGGCAGCCCTTGGGGGACCCCACTTTTGGGTCGCAAAGACTTTCCATAACATTTCATGGAAGCAAAGGTCTTGAAGTAGGATTTCAACTTTAAGTGGCATAATTACTTAGAGGATAATGTTTTGAGGATTTTTGAATGACAGCTACGAATAACAGTGGCAATAACGGGGAGAAAGCGCCTCGTCCCGAAGCATTTGAAAAGGGTAAAGCAAGCGAAAACTCAGAGAAGACGAGTTCGACTTTGCGTGGCGACATTTCAAATCAAGACCGCGAAGATCTCCAGACCAGCATCAAAAATCAACGCAAAAATAGAGAAGGACGAAACACAACAGGCAAAAGGCTTTTTGGACATGTTGAAGTTAACGACAGGGAAAAAGGGAAAAATGCCGAGAAAAATCAGGATGCAGGAAATTTAGAAAAGGCTGCACAGGGCTCTAAATCTGATATTCCAGCGCCACAGCCGGTAGCACCGCACAAAGTTGAATCAGTTGCACCACAAGCAATTCCTCCGGAAAAGCTATTCAAGACCGGCGTCGAGTTAACAACGCCAGGCGATATTCCCCTACCACAGCCGGTTGCGCCACACAAAGTGGAATTCACAGCACCACAACCTATTTCGCCCGAGCAAGTGCAGAAACAACTTTCTCAAACGAATAGCTCTGAAAGTGTTACAAGAGCCAACAACGAAATTCCGATGCCGCATCCAGTGGCTCCTCATAGACCGGAAATTGCAGCGCCGCAGCCTATCGCCCCAAACAAAATAGAATCAGTGATACCGCAACCAGTGCCGCCTCATAAACTTGAGGGTCAGCCATTAGGTTCAGTCGAATCAGGTAAACCAATTGCGGACCAGCTTCCAAAACCGACTCCGATAAAGCTTGACTCCACATTCAACGCCGAAGAATTAAACAAGAAAGCTATCGAGTCGCTCAAAGCAGAACAAGAACGCATGGCAGAATCGGCACGTCAGGCACATGCCATGCTGCCGAAAGTATCTGCTGTGAACCTTAGCATTCCCGCTCTACCGCCCGAGCAACTTGCTGAACGCAAATCGCATCCGGCAGCGCTACCAGTAATACAACCAGCGGTGTTGGAAAAGGGTAGCACCAGAGAAACAGCCCTTGCAGTTCCAACAAAACCGGCGGAGCAATTGATTCTCACACCACAGCCAATACCACTTGGAGGAGATGCAGTCTCCATTAAACCGATCAACAGAAGTGAACAAATGGCTTTCGAAGCACCAACAGCACCAGCGCCCATTGAAATTAAGAAGACAGAGAACAATGGGCCGCAAGTAGTACCAATCGAAACACACAGACAAGCGCCAGCCGACAAGGCTCCGCTACCGCAGCGTTCTAAGCACGCCGAAATATCGCCCGTAGACATCAAGCCGAGCGTTCCAATGGAAGCGAAAGCGGCAAGTCCGTCCGTCACTGAGCAGCAAAATATCTTGAAAGGAAATATCAGTGCTCGCGAAGAAACAGAGCAAGCACCACCTGCGGTGCAAAAGGGTAAATTTCTGAGCGGCGGGGTTGAGATGAAAGAGCATAAGGACCGCGAAGCAGTTCCAGAATACAAATCTCAGTATTCTCTTTCAGCCGCAGAACAATCAGCCATTTTTTCAGCTAGCGCTGAAGCTAATCAAAAAACACAAGCGCACAGAGACAGCAATGCACAGAGGGCAGGCGCTGAAAGAACAGAAGCAAACCACTTCCTCACCGGCGGTGGTGCTTTAGATAATCAAAACTTCTTCCAAATACCACCAGGCGCACTTCGCGCGGATGTACAGGTTGGACACACAGTTATCATAAACATCTACAACCAGCAAACAAATAAACAAGTTGCTACCGCACAAGGTCACATTGAGGGTGCCATAGGAAGTCAACGCACGCTGGTCATAGACAACAACCCATGGACGGGAAAGTCCTATAAACTTCGCCGCAACTAATAAGGCAGCAGAGACTGGTTTATTTCGTTAAATTTAAGCGCTCTTTATGATGAACAGAGAATTCAATTGCTAAAGCAGAATTGTTTGCAGAAACCAAATCAATTCTTGGCAAATCAGGATTCTCCTTTCGGGCGAAATCATTCCTTCTTTTAGCCTGGCAGGTAGCTTCGAGCATCTCATCTAAGCAACTATCTTGAATGCGCGCGAAAAAACTGCCACATAATATCGCTAGCGTTTATGTCATTACACGTGCGCCCGATTATGTCTTTAGCCACAAATCCCATGCCACCAGGCCAACTGTGTCCACCACCTTCGATATCGTAAATTACTACGTCACTTCCACCGATGCCGCCCCCATAAGTGTCTCTCGAAACTCTGCAACCATCTCTGGTATCACGGTCAGGTATAGATTCATGCCTTGCATGAGCTGCACATCCGTTATTTTTAGCCCAGAATTCGCCAGCTTCGTCTGCGGTCATAATACCGCCCACTTTAGCAACTGTACTGTCTATATTCTTGATTCCTAATTCAGTCAAACCAAGAGCGTCACCCAACTTACCGAGTTCTTTGCTCTGTCCCTCGCGCGGAATAATCGGGTCGTCGGTTCCTAGAAAGAAAACAGCAGGCATACCACGATGCGTGTTACAACGAGCGCAGACGTTCGCCCCTGCACTTGCTGCAACCACACCGATGGCGGCGATGCGATTAGACAACTCGCAAGCTAATTTTTGGACAAAGAAACCACCGTTCGAAATACCGCATGCATAGATGCGCCTTGAGTCAATTCTATATTTTTTTGCCATAGCATCTAGCATGTCTGAAACGAAAGTGACATCATCTGCGCCTCCACCAGGTTGGACGCCATCATTCCAACGACCTCCTACACCATCAGGGTAAACAGTAATGAAACCATTTTTCTCCGCTGTAATGTCCATCGCACTGAGCCCACGAACCGAAGTTCCATTCATACCTAAGCCATGAAAAACTATCACGACTGGCGTTGGGTTTGAACTCTGATAAGTCTGAGGTAGGTGTACAAGGAACGAGCGACCATCAACTGATTCATGATAATCAAGCAGTCTTACTTGCGCTTTCGCATCAGACGTTCCTCGACCTGCACTGGTACCAGCAGCGATACCAGCAGCAGGGTACGCAGCAACGCGACTAGCGGAAGTACGAGAGGCACCCCTTGTACCACCTGCAGGGTGAGCACCTGAGTGACCAGCGGACCAGCGTGAATAATTGCCTGTGCCAGCCGCAGGGTAACAACCAGAAAAGGGAGGACAGACAGGAAGCACCGCTCTTGAGCCAGCTTTTGGAACTCGGTAATATTGCCTTGTGCGAGGGTCATAGTGAAGAGTGTAGCCTGGTCCCGAGTCTGAAGAACTGCTCGATGACGAAGTGCTCGAAGCAGAGTTTGCATTCCAGACACCTGCACGACCAGACTGCGCCGATGCAGGAAGAAGAGTTGCACTACACAATAACAACAAAAGCATTGAGCGAAGGTTTCCTAGATTGCTCAATGCTTTTTTCATTAGGTATTACACTCTAGAGAACTAGTTTTTCTTCTCCAGCAAATTATTTATGACTTTGCCGCTGACCTCTTTCAGACCCTGGTTCATGGTCAAATCAACCGAGTCAGGGGTTTGAAAACCGCCATTCTTAAGAAGGTGAGGACTTCGGTTCTCAGCAAAACCGGTTGAATTGGGGTTTGTATAGAAACAAATAAAAGTGCTGTCCTTGTTGAAAAAATCTTCGGGACTCTTTGCTGTACTTATGTCGAATATGCCAGTGCGCTCAGCGTCGCCGTCCTTCTTGTCTGTGAGCGCAAAATTAACATCATAATTGGCTCTAACACCGGCTTTAGCTAGATCCTTTGCCAGGACATCCATCACAGGTTTTAATGCGTCAGGATCTCCATGGTTCTTTTGCAAAAGGCTTTTAACAGTACTTGCATCACCTTTTAGTATGGCGCCTTCAAAGCTTCGAAGCAGGTTTGACTGCTCTGGTGAAAGACCTAATTTTTCAGGTAAATTCGCAACGTCAAGCTCTGTCTGAGCATTTCGTTCGCGTGTACTATTTGCTTTATCAATACTTTCTGTCGACTTGCTTGCAGAAGAAGTTTTATCAGCAGGGTTCGCTGGTGCTTCCGGAGCACGCTCCGGAGGAGCTACAGAGGCATCGTCTCTCAGGGCTTGGGCGGTATCTCCAGCAGGAGGACCGCTAGCGGCTCCGTCTTTCTCAAAATCCTTCATCATCAACCTCGAAAAATTGCCTGCAAATAAATTCATACCAATTTTTTTCCAAACTGAAACCTGGACGAGGCAGGGCGCCTTGTAGACTCCGTATTCACAGGTATTTTCGGTATTCTCCAATGGTCTTGTTGGAACAATGGTTGCTTAAATTGAGACGAAATGGCACTTAGGGTCGAGGACCATGCGAAAATTACTAACTTTGCTAATGGGCTTGAATGAATGTTCAAGTTCTACCGCTCTGCGGAAACAATATCAAAAGCTCAGTGGAGCACTTCTTTTGGCACAAAATGAATCTGAACACGAGCCTGATCAGGCTAAACGGTATAAGGTCGCTAAAGAAAAACTGCAGGAAGTATTCGAAATAACGAAGCCGCAGTTAAGGCTAAACGAACAACAACACGGGTCTGTTACTGGAAGTGGACTACTTCTTGGCGAAATGCTAATAGATGCTGGATTGATTACTAAAGAACAACTTGATTCTGCTCTTGAAACACAGCAGTTATGCAAGCCTCCACTTCCGTTAGGAAGAATTTTTGTAGCACGAAAGTTAATTACATGGGAACAACTGGCGTACTATCTTCGCTTGCAAGATCTGTTGCAACTGTCTCCTATGCATCAAAGTCGGTTTTCTCGACAACTGCTTGAGTTGGGACTAATCTCCAGAGCAGAGCTGGACGTCCTGGAACTGGATTGCGAAACGACAGGATATTCGCTTTTTCACGCTATTACCCGCCGAGGATGGCTAAAGCCCCCGATACTTGCATTACTTACTAACACAAGCAACAAACCGAAAGAACGTAAGGCTGCGTCGAGCAATTATGCCACCATTCACGGTAGCAAAGCGATAAGTGTTTGATGCGCGGATAAATGTTTCCTGGTCAATTCGGGAACCATAATCTGAAAGCTCCGTCGAATCTGCAACGGAGGACAAATATCATGACACACAAACCTTTATTGCCGGCTCTAGCAGTTTTGATTGCAAGCTCAGCGACAGCCCCTGCCATTGCTCAGGTAATAGACACTGATACTGTTTTTCCTGGTGGTGCCGCTAACAAACTTGATCAAAGATACAAGACTATAAATCCAGAAGTTGAAGAGCCGAAGTTCAAGTTGAAGGGTAGGGTCATCAATGGCTCTGGAGAATACTACGTAATTCCAGACCAGCCCTCAATTATTCGCTTCAAAAAAGGTCACAGAAAAGACGACACGATTTACGGAAAAACACTGCAGATAGGGCCAGGACTCGGTGGAGCAATACTCTACTAGCCAGCTCAATCAATGCGTAAAATCCCTTGAGCAATCCTTTGCAGCTAGGCTGCACTTAGCCGCAATCCAAAACCATTAGAATGGCGCAGCGCATGCAAAAGCTCTGTGCCATTTAGCTTTTAGTAAGCGCGTAAGCTTTCTTCGATAAATCATGGGCTATGCCAAGCAGAGCCTCAGCAGTAGACAAATGATCATAGTTGTAGTTCTGGCAAAACCTTCTCATATCATCCAATGCATCGGAGGACTGAGCAATACAATGGCGCATCATCAGGGCTGCTGGCTCAAGCGTTGTGGGAGTTTGATGTTTTGAAAAAAGATTCGAGGACTTCCGGAGTGCCGCTTCGAATTCATCAAGATATTCCTGAAATTGATCGAGCAATTCATCGTCATAGGGATCTGCAGAAAGAATTTTGATCTGTTTGCTGTAATTGGAAAGGACTTTGCCGATAGCCAAGCGAGATGGGTGAAAAACCTTCGCAAGAAAGACAGCCCGAGCCTGATCCTCATTGTGCGCTTCCATTTTGAACGGCTTGATTGATACTGTGACGCCAATTCTTACATCATATGCTGACCGCTTTTTCTTGTCCTTCAGAGTCTCGTACGCTTCGTTAATAAGAAGCATTTCCTCAGTATCTTGAGCAAGGTCATCTTCGCTTTTATGATGTTGCCCAAGATCAGGATGATGCTTTTTGACTATCTCTCTATAGGCACGCTTTATATCCGCCGGACTAGCATCAGTGCGCAATCCGAGGATCTGATAGTAACTTTTTTCCGTTTTTTTCAAGCGTGTTGCTCTTACTAAAGTTGCATGTATTATTGTAGTGCTAGCTCGGAGGGTTCTCTATTGTATTGTCCTTTTTGCCAACAAAAAGATAGTCGAGTTTTAGAATCACGAGTCAGTGAAGAAAATAAGACTATGCGCCGCAGAAGAGAATGCGAGACATGCAAAAGGCGCTTTACGACTTACGAGCGAGTCGAGACGATACAAGTATTAGTAGTGAAAAATTCTGGAAGCAGAGAGGCCTATTCCAGGGAAAAATTGATGACGGGAATTGTTACAGCCTGTAGAAAAACTTCAGTTAGTGCCGAGCAAATTGAAGAGATCCTCGATGCCATCGAACTTGAGTTCCAGATTCTAGGTAAAAGAGAAATTGCTTCGCAAAATCTCGGGGAACTTGTTTTGGCACGCTTAAAGCTGCTGAACGAAGTAGCTTACGTTCGCTTTGCTTCCGTATATCGTCAGTTCCAGTCAGTTGAAAACTTCATTGAGGAACTCCGCGGACTGTCCAACGGTCGCATATTGATGGCTACTGAATAGTCGCAGACTCCGAATATTTCCAGAAGCCGGAAGGATGCCGGCGGTCTTACTCCGTGGTTCAGACCGGATTCGAAACCCGTACCATTTAAGTTCCAGGAAAAATCTGAGCCTTGCCGTCACAGAAAGACATGAAAACTACACCGGCGCTCCGAACCATCCTCATATATGGGTGGTGCAGCGACCACTCATTGAATGAATCGGGCTTAAGAAAGCGTTCAAAGCACAGACGAAAAGTGACCTTCTCGGTTTTCTTAGAAAGTTTTAGACCAATATATATAACGAGCGCTTAACGGCTAAACCCTTGGCTAGACAATCTGCCATCGAGCTCGTGATAAGATCGTCAACTCAGTTTTCCACGAAAATAGATATAAAGCCATGAATCAGATTCTGAAAGAAATCGAAGCCCCCTATTTGAAGAACAATCTTCCACAAATGGATGTGGGCGACACTGTCAAAGTCTTCTTCAAAATCAAAGAAGGCGGCAAAGAGCGTACACAAGGTTATGAAGGCGTCATCATCAAGAAGACAGGCCATACCATCAACCAGACCATCACAGTTCGCCGAGTTTTCCAGGGTGTTGGAATTGAAAGAGTATTTCCAGTCCACTCACCCCGTGTTGAGAAAATCAGCGTACAAAGACGTGGTCAAGTTCGCCGCGCCAAGCTCTACTATTTGAGAAGCCGTTCCGGTAAGGCTACCCGTATCAAAGAAAAGATGGGTGGTCAGAAGGAAATGAACGCTGCGGCGAAGAAGGCTCCAGCAAAAGACCTGGCACCAGCTCCAGAAGCAAGCTCAGAGTCCTAAACTCAACGCTCATTCCAGTAGAGTTGCCAACGCTAGTTTTGCTAGCATAGGATTCTCATGCCTCCAGGTAAGAAGGCAGGCACGCCTCTCAAAAGACTGCAAGAACAGCTTCAGGCTGTCGACGTTGTCTTTGAAGTGAGAGATGCGCGCCTGCCGATTAGTAGTACTCATCCAAAATGTAATGAATTGCTCGGTCGAAAGCCCCGAGTGATAGTACTTTGCAAAGAAGACCTTGCGGACCCGCACGCTCTGCGGAAATGGGTTGCAAGGTTCAATAGTCAGGAACCTGACCGAAGAGCGATCGCACTGTCGTTGAAGTTTGATCGCGGTCAAGACAAGCTTTTAGAACTGGCAGCTGAACTCTGTCACGAGAAAAATGAAGCCCGCAAACGAAAAGGCATGCTGCCTCGTCCGGTTCGGGTTGCAGTTTTTGGCTTACCAAACGTAGGCAAGTCGAGCTTGATAAATTGGATGATTGGAAAGAAGAAAGCCGCTGTTGCTAACACTCCAGGCGTCACCCGGGGAAACAGCTGGATTCGCGTGCATTCAGAAATAGAACTGCTCGACACACCAGGCATACTGCCACTTGTGGCATTTAGAGGGGAGCAGGCGCTCAAGCTCGGGCTATGCAACATCCTTCCCGGAGACCATTACGACGTCGAGGAAGTGGCTGCCTTCGGTTATGAGTTGATGAAAGAACTATATCCATCGAGTCTCGACACATACAATTCTGATTCAAACGGCTCCGCCATAGAAGATAGCGCCCAAACGGAACCAGATTACTTCGATGATGAGTTAGACCCCAGAGAATTTCTTGGAGCAAAGAGCTGCCTTGAAACAGTGGCAAAAGCACGTTCCTGCCTCAAAGCAGGTGGTAAGTTGGATATAAAACGTGCAGCAGGAATATTTCTTTCAGAGTTCAGAAGCGGGAAATTAACCCGTGTGGTCTTAGACAAAATGGAAGCAAGATAAAGTTGCTTAATGTGCTCATTCCAAGCGCCTTCTAGAATGTTGCTATTCCGCGAAAGTAACATATGCGAGGTATATACAGGAATGAGCGCCACCATCAGTAGTGCCACCCTCGACCTGGACAAAAAGTTGGAGAAAAAGGCTTCTTCAACAGAACGTGCAAAGAAGTCTACAAAAACAGATTCTGCTGCTCCAAAAACGGAGAAGAAGCCATCGGGTAGAAAAAAAGTGGAAAGCATACTGCCTAAGTTGTTGGAATTTGACGCAGACATGCGCAAGAAGTGGCTGCGTAACGATGACTCAGTCTTGTTGGGTACCGACGAGGTCGGGCGCGGCTGCCTCGCCGGACCGGTTGTCGCTGTTGCTGTGAATCTCTCTTCGATCGACCAAAATGCAGAAATCCATCAGTTGCTTTCACGACTTAACGACTCTAAAAAGTTGACAGCAAACGCCAGAGAAGAATTAGCGGAGGTTCTACGCAAGAACTGCGAGTATGCAATTGCCGAAGCAAGCGTCGACGAAATCGATGAGATCAACATTCTCCAGGCCAGTTTTGTCGCTATGAATAGAGCGATCAAAAAGTTGTCGGTTACGAATTCATCTGTGGTGCTGGTTGATGGAAACCAAAAAGTATCTCACCTCGATTTGCGTCAAATCTTAGTCATCGGAGGAGACGGTATATCAGCTTCTATTGCTGCGGCCTCAGTGATTGCCAAAGTTCACCGAGACAAACTAATGGGCGAACTGCACAACGACTTTCCTCACTACAATTGGTTTTCAAATAAGGGCTACGGCTCTAAAGATCACAGAGATGCGATTCAAGAACACGGGCTAACAATTTGGCATCGCAAATCTTTTTGTGAGCGCCTGATGAATGAGCAACTTTCGTTAATCAATTAAGGACAGCAAGTAACGGCAAATTCCTGTCTTACTGATGAGATGGGTGATTTGCGACCGTCGCCTATTGCTGTCTCACCCGTTTGAGTGAGTTGAATCTTTGAAAACTCCGCTCTAATAATAGAGTTTATGGGTGCCAAAGTTATCATAGTCGCAGATTCGAACAGCTCACAAAATCAGCTCTTGAGCATACAGCTGAAGAAGTTGGATTTTGAACCTATTCAGGTATTCGCGTTGGACGACCTTTTATCAGCAGTGCGAAGCCGTAAATACGCTCTTTTACTCATCGAAGCAACGATGAACGCTAAGTGCGCCGAGGCAATCAGAACAATTCGCGAGGAAGAAGCTTCAGAAGGATTTGCAAGAACCCCAATAATCGCGATCAGCAAAAATCAAAACGACGAAACGCTGATGATACAAGCTGGCTGCGATGAATTCCTGAAGAGGCCGATTGAACAACGAAAGCTAAAGCTTGTCATTCAATCATGGTGCAGCTAATGCCAGATTTCATCAAGGGCAGAATCAAGCACTCCTTGTGACTTTGCAATTAGGGCTGCATCCGTTCGATCAGTTGCATTAAACTTAGACAAAATGTGCCGAATATGCGTCTTTACAGTCTCCTTGGCGCAGTCGAGTTCGACCGCAATCTGCTGGTTCGAATAACCTTTCGCAAGTAGCTTTAGTATTTCTATTTCTCGCGGCGTAATCGGCGCCCGTTTTGCTCGAGTATTGATTTCTTCCATCTGTACAAAGAACTCCCCAGCCCGATGAGGACTGAACCTGCAACAACATTTCGTTTTGAAATTTGTCTAGAACCACATCACACTGATGATGCCAGACGCCACCTGAAAGATTCTTGAAAAAATTTGGCAAAAAGCTGAATTGTGTCGAGCCAAGAGATGTGGATAGGCACCACGCCTTAGCGATGCCACCATATCTGGAGCAGAGAAATTACCAATGCAAAAACAGCGTTTCCAACCATTTTCATATTTGCGATTTATGCTCATTCAAATCACATCGAAGAACATTCATGGAAAACGTAAATCTTACCCTCATACTACTGAAAGCCAAGTTGTCCTCTCTCTTTTCGGCTCAGCGAGCCGACAAGCTCTTCAGAGAGTCAATGGAGTTTGCTTCTGAAAAATTCGGTTACATCAGCGCAGAAATGGGATTAACGGTTTTCGAATATGCCAGCTATCTTGAGCGATCTGGAAAAGCCGCGGAATCAGAGGCATTTACAAAACAGTATCAGGAAATCCTTATCAGGCTTTCCATAGATCATGGCATCTGCTGATGACGAAAGTATGCTAAACGCGCGAAGCTGATTCGCTCAAAGCTGTGGATAAATAAGGAAAAGCGGATTATGATCTAGCCGTAGACCAATCCGAATTTTCTGAGCATAGTATGAAGATCAGCGCAAAACTAGGTTTTGCATTTCTAGTTGCCGTAATTAGCCCTTTGATTATAGGCTTCGTTTATCATCATAACCTCGACAGACTGAGCACCACGAGGCAGTGGGTCGAGCATACATATCAAGTTTTGGGCAGGCTCGATAGTTTATCCGAATCGATCAGTCGTCTTGAAGGGTGCGCACGAGGCTTCTGCGTTGCGGCAGATCCAACATTTCTTTCTGACTACAACACGTACAAAGTAAAACCGCTCGTTGAACTCGACGAAATAAGAAAGCTCACAGCAGATAACCCAACACAAACTTCTTATTGTGCAGAACTTGCCCCAATCATTGACAAAAAGATTTCATTCAACGACTTAGTTATTGAAGCGAGAAGAAAAGATTTCCAGGGCTCTGCGAATCTGATTCAGCAGAAAACTGGACTTAAGCTGCGCGAGGACATTGATCATATCGTTCAAAAAATGAAGTTTGAGGAGCAGAGGTTATTAAACACTCGCACCACATCCGCCATTCAATTAGTCGAAATGACAGAAAAATCGTCACTATATGGCTCTATGGCGGCAGTACTCCTCATCGGCGTTATCGGATATCTGGTTGGTCGAGCCATAAGTTCGAAAATAACAGCTTTGCAGCAGAATGCCATCCAGGTAGGTCAAGGTAACTTCGCAGTGCGAACGGTACTTCCAGGAAATGATGAAATTAACGTACTTGCTGATGCATTTAACGAAATGACTTCTAAGCTTCAAGCACAGGATACAGCCGCGCGTCAGGAGAACTGGATCAAAGATAAATTTACTGACCTTACTGCAAGACTTCAGCAATACCGCACTCTTGAATCACTAGGCGCAGGCTTCATTGAAACACTTGCAGAAGCTATCGAGGCTCAGCAAGGCACCATATACCGTGTACATTTGGATGCAAACAAAAAAGATTTGCATCTAATTGGAGCGTATGCCTGCGATCCTAACACGCTTCAAAAAAGCATCGACTTTGGTGAAGGACTATTGGGACAGGTTGCACAGACAGGTGTCGCCAAGCACTTTAAGGAGCTCGATTCCGAAAACAAGGTAATAACTTCTACACTGCTAAGATCAAAAAAGTTAGGGCTAATTGTTCAACCAATATTTTTTGGTACGGAATTAAAAGGCATCATTGAAGTTGCGTCCGTACAAGGCTTCAGTGAGCAAGTCGAAAAATTGATGGCAAACCTGGCACCATGGTTGGGCTCAATCATGAACTCTATTGAGCTAAATCTGGCTACAGAAAGCTTACTTCGCGACACCCAAACTATGAATGAAGAGCTACAGGCGCAGCAGGAGGAACTGGAAGTTCAACAGGAAGAGCTACGCCAGACAAACGAAGAGTTAGAACAGAAGTCTGATGAATTGGAAGAACAAAACAACGCCATAGCTGAACAAAATCGCACCCTCGACAAATTGCATTTTGAATTGCGTGATAAACATTCTGAGCTAACTCTTGCATCCAAATACAAATCAGAATTCATGGCAAACATGTCTCACGATTTGAGAACGCCTCTTAACAGCATGCTCATATTTGCAGACATTCTGGCAGAAAATAGCGACAACAATCTCACAGAAGAACAAGTCGAGTTTGCAAAATCGATAAGGTCTTCAGGCAACTCTCTACTTGGGCTGATCAACGATGTATTAGACCTTTCAAAAATCGAAGCAGGCAAATTATCAATCGAACCGGAACGCATCGATGTACATACGCTGGTAGCCACCTTACGGTCGAATTTCACCACAGAAGCTCACAATAAGAGCCTCTTCTTCAAGGTTGAAGTAACAGACGATGCTCCGGACGCATTCGAGAGCGATGAGAAACGCATTTCACAAATTTTGAATAACTTACTTTCTAATGCTTTCAAGTTTACCAAGGAAGGCGGCATCACTCTAGCAGTCAGTCCAGTCTTGATTGAAAGTGTTCCATTCATAAAATTCTCTGTAAGCGACACAGGAATTGGAATTGCACCAGAGAAACATCAGATGGTCTTCGAACCCTTCCAGCAAGCTGAACCAAAGATACTCAGCGAATATGGTGGCACCGGACTGGGACTCTCAATCTGCCGCGAGCTTACAGCTCTGCTTGGCGGAAAAATAGAACTGAGAAGCGCGCCAGGTAAGGGAAGCGAATTCACTCTCTTTCTTCCAATAAGTGGGCCACCTGCTAGCTCAGAAAACAGGTATGATGGTGGCAATGGCAATAAGATCGACCTGAATGCCGTAGCTAAGCAGCTTGAACAAGCAGAACCAGCACAATCCTCTTCAAAAGCTTCTGAAGCACCAGGCATCTTTGTTCCCGATGACAGAGACAATATTGATGCACATGACAAAGTTCTTCTGATAATAGAAGACGATGCAACCTTTGCAAAGATATTGCTCGATACGGCGAGAAAAAATGGATTTAAGAGTGTAGTGGCCGGAACTGGAAAAACAGGTTTTGAGCTGGCGTGCCAGCTTAAACCTGATGGCATTACACTTGATCTTCACTTACCAGATACCGACGGATGGGTTGTGCTAGACCGGCTCAAAACAACTGCTGAGACCAGGCACATTCCTGTGCACATTATCACGGTAGACTCCGAACGCATGCGTGCCCTCACAGGCGGTGCCATGGGTTACCTGGAGAAGCCCACCCAACTTGAAAGCCTGAGTCAAGCGATAAAGAAACTAAAAGACCAGGAATCGAGGAAAAACTCAGTTTTGCTGGTTGAAGCTGATGACTCAAAAGCGAAACAGTGCATAGATCTCCTACTGGAAGAGGGGCAAGACCTGCTTTTAGCTGCTTCAGCGAAGGAAGCGATGGAAGTAATGCGAAGCAAGCGATTTGACTGCGTGGTGGTCGGAGCCGGATTGCCAGACATGCCGCTTTTTGATTTCATTGAAACCGCACAAAAGCTCGATCAAATGCGGGAAGTTCCGGTACTGGTCTACTCAGGCAATGAACTTGCTACCACAGAGCATGGGCGACTCAAAGAGCTTGGCAAAACAGGAATAGTAAAAGACATAGAATCACTCGAGCGCTTACTGCTCGAAGCCTCACTCTTTCTGCATCGCGTTGAAACCAATTTGCCGCTGCACAAGCGAACGATGATTCAAAAAGCGCTTTCTGCGGATTCTAATTTGAATGGTCGAAAGATACTCGTAGTTGACGATGACGCCCGCAACCAGATGGCACTAAAGGCGCTTCTTTCGCGACTAGACATGGACTTGATTTTTGCGAACAATGGCAAGGAATCTCTCAAGCAATTACTCGATAATCCCGATGTGGATTTGGTGCTTATGGATATGATGATGCCCGAGATGGATGGCTATGAAGCCATGACAGAAATCAGAAAGAATGAGCGCTTCAAAGACCTACCCATGATAGCGGTAACTGCAAAAGCTATGAAAGATGACCGCAGAAAGTGTATGGAAGCTGGTGCGTCAGATTACATAAGTAAGCCAGTTGATAAAAACCAACTGCTTTCACTGCTGCGCGTCTGGCTGGCGAAACGCTAGAATGTCCCAAGAGCTTTTAGACCTACTCGAACATATTTATAAAAAGAGTGGCTACGACTTTCGTAACTACGTCTCAAATTCTGTTGAGCGGAGGCTAGAGCGATTTGCCGATAGAGAAAAGCTAGATGGTCTCAAGGGCTTAGCCAAAGCGCTATACTCCAATGAGTCACTAAGTGAACGCCTGATTCAAGCCATTGCGATACCCACCACAAGCATGTTTCGTGACCCTGATATGTTCCTGAAACTGCGAACAGAAATATTACCAAAGTATGCTGAGCTTGGCTCAATAAAAATCTGGAGTGCAGGTTGCTCAACGGGAGAAGAGCCCTATTCGCTAGCAATCTTGCTCTGGGAAGAGAAGATGTATGCAAGAAGTCGCATCTATGCAACCGACTTTAACGACCAATCGCTGCACATAGCAAAGAAGGGTGTTTACACCATTCAAGCCATGCAAAAATACACTCACAATTACCAGCTAGCTGGAGGACAGTACGAGTTTTCCGACTATTATTCCGCAGCATACGGTCATGCGGCAATTCGCGAGATGCTCAAAAATAGAATCACTTTCTCGCACCACAATCTGAACACCGATGCCACCTTTAACGAGTTCGACATCGTTCTTTGCAGAAATGTACTAATCTATTTCGATAACACATTGCAAACCAAGGTCTTGAACCTGCTTTACGATAGTCTTGCACCTGGAGGTTACCTTATCCTCGGAAGCAAAGAAACGCTAGCCCTCCACCCAATAGTAGAGAGGTTCAAAAAGCACCCTGATGGGCAACGAATTTACGAGAAGAAGTGAATTAGCGAGAGGGGATAGTTGGGAGGTTTGGTGAACTTCCGCCGCCGCCTGGATAATTCGGCACGTTCCTCGGACCTTCGTCAATAATTTGTGTTTTCGTCAACGAGTCAACAATGTAATCAACACCAGATACGGTGATCAAAAACAAAGCTTCAGCACGCTCAACATAGCCTCTTTCACGGAGATACCAGAGAGCAAACTCCATCTCACCCATATCAACGCCGAGAACGTCCATAAGAGTTTTTGCGCTGCATCCGCCAGTTTGAACACGCTTCTTGCGCGCTTGCAAAAGTAGCTGCAAAATGGCGAGACGCAATTCAATTTCGTTGTATGAGAGAGAAGTCCTCTCAAACTGTGGAATTGAACTACTAACCTTGGAAGCACCACCTGTGGCGGCAGCCGCAGCTTCCTTTTCTTTTTGAAGCAATGGACCTAGATGCGCATCATAGGCAGCACGGCGTCCTCCATCAGACAGGGTCTTGAATGCTTCTGAGATAGTTCTGAAAACTTCAGCATTACCTGTTTCAGTATTGTCTGGATGATAGATACCTGCAAGAAATCTGTAGGCATAGCGAATAATTGTGGGATGCGCGTTTGGGGTAACCTGCAAGATATCGTAGAAGGTCTGTCTTGCCGCGGGCGCTCCGGGTCCTTGGGGTCCCGGACCTGGTTTTGGAGGAGGAGGTGGTGGTTGCCAGGTCATTTCTATTGTCCTTTGAGTAGATTGCTTGCTATTACCAAACGTTGAATTTCCGAGGTTCCTTCGTAGATTTCGGTAATCTTCGCATCGCGCATGTATCGCTCAGCGGGATAGTCTGTAACATACCCATATCCACCAAAAATCTGCACACATTTAACTGTGCTTCGCATAGCTACTTCGGACGCATACAATTTTGCAACTGCTGCTTCTTTCGTAAATCGAGCACCCATGTCTTTCGCCACAGCAGCGTTGAAAGTGAGCATGCGCGCTGCATCGATTTCAGTTTGCATTTCTGTAAGCATGAATTGGATGGCTTGCAGCTTGGCGATTGGTTTACCGAAAGCTTCACGCTCTTGCGCATACTTGTATGCGTGGTTCCAAGCGCCCTGCGCTATACCGACAGCCTGAGCAGCAATTCCAATTCGACCACCATCTAAAGTACTCATAGCGACTTTGAATCCATCACCAATTTTGCCGAGCATATTGGCGACAGGCACCGGAGTGTCTTCAAAAATGATTTGACAGGTTGATGAACCACGAATGCCGAGCTTGTCTTCAAGTTTTCCAAAGGTAAATCCTGGAGAGCCCTTCTCAATCATCAACGCAACCAGTCCTTTGTGCTTAAGAGCAGAGTCAGTCTGCGCGATGACCAGATAGTAGTCAGCTTCGATACCATTGGTGATCCAATTCTTCGAACCGTTCACAATAAAATGGTCGCCTTTTAGTTCGGCCTTGCAAGAAGCGGCGGCAGAGTCCGAACCATTTCCTGGCTCTGAAAGCGCGAAGGCACCAAGCTTCTCTCCACGAGCCATTGGTGCGAGGAAACGTTGTTTTTGTTCTTCATTACCCCAGATCAAAACTGGTGACCCTGTGAGTGAAACATGCGCTGAATACAGCACTGAAGTCGTCGCACAGGCTTTTGCCAGTTCTTCTACTACGATGGCGTAAGAAACGTGGTCAAGACCAACCCCGCCATACTCTTCTGGAAACACAAGCCCGCAAAGATCAGAAGCTCCGAGGAGTTCGAAATTCTCTCGCGGAAAGCGGTGGTTGCGATCAACCTCAGCCGCCCGAGGAGCGAATTCTTTTTCAGCCAAGTCTCTAACCATCGCCTGGATGTCACGCTGTTCGTCAGTTAGCGCAAAGGATAGCGGCGATTCTTTTAAATCTGTACCAGCGACCATTTATTTCCTCGTCTTTGCAAATGCGTTTTCTTGGTCGGTCTTCTTCCGACCTTACCTAGTTGCCGGCCCTAAGCCAGTTCAGCGGGAAAATAATAGCATCAATATAGGGCTATTATGCAGGTGGCTAAAATTGACTGTTCTCTAAATGTCTCAATTTCGCTTCAAGTGGCAGACTTTGGTTTAAAATTAGGGATCTCTTTAGCGTTCAGGGGACATCGGGGTCAAATGGTGGAAATCAAGGTAATTCTCGTTGAGAATCCTAATGACCCAATGGCGGTCTTGAGAGAATGTCTCAAGCAAAACGGTTGCCAGGTGAGTGTTTGTACAAGCGGCTTTGATGCACTTGACGAGCTCATTAATTCCGGCGCTCACATAATAGTGATGTGCACGCATCTACCTGACATCACGGCATTCCAATTATCCTGCTTACTGAAGTCCACCCCTGTTACAAGTGCACTTCCTATTGTCATTGTTGCCTCAGAGTTGCAAGACAGTTTCTGGTCGCGAGCAAGCCTTGCTGATGCCGTTCTAAGAAGACAGCAGGTTGAACAAAATGAACAAGATTCAGTCAAGTTCATAAGAAAACTCGCAGAAAAGAATCCTCAGGGTTTAACCGTTGAACAAATCGACAATGAACCAGTAATCACAGGAACCTTTGGTAGCGCCGACTTGATCAAGAGCTTTGGCGAACTACTTAATGGATTGCTCGCAGAAAGGTTGCTACGGCATTACACGCGAAAACTTCACGCCACTGTACATGACAAGACCGAGTTCACGACTGATTTTTTCGACCTTCTATCCCGACTTTTCAAGCCAGATATCTGCGGAATTATCTGCCTTGGACCGTCACCCTGGAGCGTTTATCACGCCACAAAATCTATAAACGACGAGATTTTGATCAAGATGATAAAGAATGCTCTCTTGTCGGTCGGCTTGTCAGCACAAATTCCTGCAAACTTTTATGGTGAGGCAGCGGACAAGAAAGGAGCGCAACTCCAAAAAGCAAGAATTCTGACAATTCCAGCACCTGATGGCACCAGCCTTGGTGCTATTTTGATCGGTTGGACAAGCGATAAAGATATCGATAATGTTCTCAAAACATCGTTGGAACTTTTGAAAGATCAAATTGCACCAGTAATGCAATTGCTTATCGAAAAGGACAAGTACCAGGTGCTCGAAGCTCAGGCTAGCTACTGGTCGATGGTAGACCCGATTTCCGGACTCTATAACATGGAATTTTTCATGGGCTATCTGCAACAGCAACTCTTATTTTCACAAAGACAAAAGCTCGATGTCGGTTTGTGCATTATAGATGTGGATGGATTCGTCGGCCTTGCAGCGCAATACGGTTCTGATACAGGCAACCTCTTGCTAAAAACACTGGCTGAAAGACTCAGCTCTTGCATCAGATCTAGCGATCTCATGGCGAGATATAGCGGCGATCAGTTCGTGATTGTTTTGCCGAATACAGATCTAAAAGGCGCCGCCATACTCGGCGAGAAGTTGCGCAGTGAAGCGGAGAAGCTAAATCCGAAAGATGAGGCAGGAAAGAAGAATGCGCGTGTGACTATCAGCGTAGGCTGCGCTCAATTCAATCACAAAGACGTAGCACCAGAGGCGATCATAAAAGACGCCAAAGACGCGCTTATTCGTGCCAAAGAAAAGGGACGCAACTGCGTCTCAGACTAATATCGTTGCTACAAACTCATGTTCGGCCCCGTATGCAGCAGCAAAAATCAGTGCTCGTATGCAGCATCCAAAACAAATTGCGCAATCATACTTACGAGCGATTTGATTGCACCAGTCTTTCGTATGCCTCATCAATCGCACTCATCACAAGACTTTCACTGATTGAGGCTAACCGAGTTAGCCCCAGGCAAGCGCCAGCACCAACACCTTCTTTTACATTTCCCTCTTCGTAAGCCCGCAAGCCAAAATGCACCGATTTCTTGAAATCAGGACAGGCAGCCGCAAGAGGTGCCTGTAGCATCGCAGCTAACTCTCTGACGTTTGCTGAGCCATCGAATGCTACCCATTTAGTAGTAACTACAAAAATATTCTCAAGGCATTTTGCATCTGAACATTTTTCCGCGATCGCCTTGAGGACGGCCCAAACTGCCAGCATTTGAGAGCCGCCGGCAAGAATAACAGGCACGTGGCGAGCAGCTTCTAGAGCTGCTCCCGCAAGGACAGCCTGCATAGGGTCGCCAACACATGCAATTGCTAACAGAGCATTCTCCTGGCAATCTTTCTGCGAGAAGGATCTCTGCGCCAGCCCTTTTTCGACCAACGCATACCGCTGCCTGTGGTTAGACAGAGGCAAACTGCTCGATAACAAGCCTGAAACATCAAATCCAATAGCAGTTAGAACAGCCATGGCAGTGGTAGTTCCACCGGGAACACATTCAGCCATCACTATAAATGGATTGTTCTTTGCAAAATCAGCTCCTATGGATTTACCGACTTGGAAAAGCTCGTCCACGTGAGCTGCAGGAAGTGCAGCCCCGCTTGAAGGACACTGAGCAAGCAGATTTGATATCAACTGATGCTCTACTTTAGGACTGTAAAAGCTTCCACAGTCAAATACTTTTGCTTTCATTTTCAGCAAATTCAGGCAAGCCCAAGTGAGCACCACTGGAGATGCAATTCCTTTTGGTGACACTGGCAACGATGCTGCCGACAGCGTGGTTCCATCTAGCAAGACCTCAGCGTCTAAAGCCGGAGTCAAGCGCCTGGAAACAGCATCGGCACCGGCGGCAGAAATTCCTTCCTGTTCAGAAGCTGCTGTTGACGCATTGAACAGCAAAAAATTTTCAGAAGAATCACGCCCGAAGTCTTGCAAGTTAAAACTCAGAAGACCTGAAATACGACTGAACGAATTAAAAGGATCACTTAAACATGCCAGCTCCAATGGTTCCCCTTTATCTTCTTGCGCATAATTCGTCGATGCAGATTGCATTACTGTTTCTCCAAACTGCTTTCATTTGCGTCAGCAGATTCATTGATTTCCTGTGAAACATCTTTTCTGCTTGCATCTCTAGCCAAATCACTTGCATTACTTCTCTTGTTCATAAAAGCTTCCGGTTTAGACTCAAGCTCAGAATCAATAAGGCGTGCAAACATCAGCAGAGTCAGCGGCCATGCGATTATGCTGCTCAGCGCTAGCCAGGCTTGCGCGAATAAGTTGTAAGGCAGATTTCTAGAAAGGTGTTGAAAAGCAGGCAGATACTCAATCAGAAGTGGTCCGCACGATAGCAAAACATCTATCAAGAGTACAAATAAATCAAGCAGAAGAACCTGCTTCACTGACGACAACATTACTTTCATGGTTGCATCGTTTGCACCCTTGGCACTAAGCCCTGTAGTCGACACTACAGTAAGGATAAAGCAGTAGTTCAATACTAGAAGAAACAAAATGCCGGCAAGCAGGTTTATCGGCAATATAAATTCAGGTGGTATCGCCACTAGTGGCTGATTGAAAGCCTGAAGATTCATACGCGCAAGAGTAGAGACTGCTATCAGTGCACTCATTGGCAAGACGGGACCGATAAGATACAGAAGTCCAATTAACCAGACCAAGCCATAGTGTTTAGAGTCTTGCTTCACCTGCACAATAGCATCGGCGATAGGGAGAGAGCTTGCATGCTGTAATTGCATTTTCGCAATAGCTGTCAAATTGACGAGCCATGAACTCAAGGCTATCAAACCTAACACCAAACCTACCAGGCTCTCAAGCAAAACAACAACAAGAACACGAAGCAAGCTATCCAAAGCCGCATTTCCATTTCCGTCGAATGCGCTTAGATCGAGACCAGTCCACATCTGGGAGTCAGCCAGGACAGAACACATGTTTGATAGTCCGAGCAAGATTGCTGGAATGAAAAATACGCCTGCATGACACAGGACGAACCTAAACGACTCACGCCACCATTTGATGCTGAACAGAAAACTCATGCAGCGCAGTCTCTCATAGTTGACTTGAGACTCCACAGATTTTGCTGCATTGTTAAGCAAATCACAGAAAAGCTCGCAGATGAAACAAAATTACCGGATTGGATAGGTTCAAAACTCTTGAAAAACGGCCAGATCCGAATCGGTTTCTACTAAGATTCTATTCGAAATTGGTATCTGACAGGTCTAAAGTGATTCTCGTTCTCCAAAAGAAAGCAAGTCAAGACCACGTAGCCGCCGTCTGCGCATGGCTTGAGCGGATGAACTTGACCCCGCAAGTTCTGCAAAATGCATCGGGCACCGTCGTCTCCGTGAAAGAAGAAGTGAGCGAACTCCCTGGTCATTTGTTCACTCAGATTCCCTATGTGGACAAAGTGATCCGCTTGCACAGTCAAGCCTCAGTCGCCACATCTGCTTCATTGTCACCAATAGAATTAGCTAGCGGTCTGAAGATTGGTGAAGGTCAAGTACCCATGGTTATGGCGGGTCCTTGCTCAGTTGAAGGCAAAGCGCACATATTGCATACAGCAAATCGTGTCAAAGAGTCAGGTGCAAAAATGTTGCGTGGCGGAGCATTCAAGCCACGCACCTCACCATACGATTTCCAGGGCTTAGGTCTTGAAGGTCTGCAATATCTGGATGAAGCACGCAAGAGCACCGGTCTTCCTGTGGTCAGCGAAGTGATGGCTCCCGAACATGTTGAGATGGCAGAACCGTACATCGACATGCTTCAAGTTGGCACTCGCAACATGTACAACTACGAATTGTTGAAGGAAATAGGGAAGAGCAGTCATCCTGTTTTGCTGAAACGCGCTCTGTCAGCCACTATTGCTGAGTGGCTTGATGCGGCCGAGTACATTTTGTCTGCGGGTAATCTGAAAGTCATTTTGTGCGAACGCGGTATTCGAACCTTCGAAACTCAAACAAGAAACACTCTGGACCTCAGTGCTGTCGCTGTGCTGAAGAAGATGTGCTCTTTACCTGTCGTGGTAGACCCAAGTCATGGCACAGGCAGAAAAGATCTCGTACAAGTAATGTCGAGGGCTGCCATCGCCAGTGGTGCCGATGGACTAATCATCGAAGTACACGACAACCCAACGCAGGCGCTGAGCGACGGAGCCCAAGCAATTTCACCAGAAGTGCTGCGAGATATTGTCTTAGAATCGCAGCAACTCTATGCCTTGTTTCACGGCAACAAACGCGGAACTGATTGCACTGCAGCGGTAGACCCTGCTCGCAGCATGGTGAACCGCTAAGAACTGTCCATACCATCTATGCGATAAGTGCACAAGCAATTCACTCATAGGAGGAATTGGCAATGTGATCAGGCGCCGAATATGAACTCACGTAGATTCGCAGAGGGTCGTGAGATCAAAAAAGAGCCGCACCTTTTGTGCAGTGAATGCAAGAAAGACACGGCTCAAATGACTGACTGGCTTCCTATCAGCGTTGCTTTGCCTTAAGCATGTTGTAGATCACGTTTGTGTTTGTTCCGGGTTGTCCTGGCGCATCTGCTCTGAGGTTGAGATCTCCAGGTTTGATGCCGTCTTTGAAGTTCATGAACAGAACGTTCTTTCCAGCTTTGCCACCCGGACGCAATATTGCGTAACCGACCTGATCATTGCTGAGAGTCAGTCTTGTCGGGTCGTGATCTAGACGAAATGCATAAAGTTGCTCTGGTTCAAGACCCTGTGGACCCTGTTCACTCATAAGCCGTTGCTTGTTCAGACCCTCGCGAATGCGGAAATCATCAAAACGTTGAATGTGTTGACCTTCTTTAGCGAATGGCAGAATAACCTCTTTATCACCATTGCTGGTGCGCACAGTCTTCCGCTCGAAGACCATGAGGTCAGATCCCTTAGGAATCGTTCTTCCATCAGGCAACTTTCCGCTCGCCATCAGCTGGAATCCTTCATTAACGATGGGGCTGACAGCAGCCTTAGCGTCCGGAGCAATCCTCAACCAGTTCTTTACACTCTCAACAGCGACCCTGCGAGATAGATGATCTTGCACAGCCATGAGGCGTTCTTCTGGCACCATGTTTGAGGTTTCGTGGAATGATCTATTTTGAGTCTGGAACCAGGAATCATAGACCTTCATCGCATCAGCATCAAAGCCGTTGCGCTGCATAACTTGAGCCCTTTCAGCAGGACGAATCCATGCTGGTGGCTTTTCCCAATTCTCGAGCTTGCCCAGCATTAGATCAACGTTCTGCATGGTTTGACGAGCAATGGCACCATTAGTGGCGGCACTCTTGTCACTCGCGAACCATTGGAAGGATGCATCAATATAGTCCTGAACCCGTTTGAGAGCGGTGGTGTGCCGCTTCAGTGTGGCGCTGAAATCATCGACTGCTCGATTAGCTTCTCTCAAAGCATTACTCACGTCCTTTTCAGTTACAGCGGGTCTTTCAAAGCGCTTTGGAGCTGAGTCAGAATTAGCCTGGCGCTCGATAGCTCTTTGAGGTTCTGGTGCTCTTTGGGCTGCTTTTTCTGCGTTTCCACGAGCAGCAACTTGCTCTGGTTTAACAGCAACCTGCTCCGGTTTAACAGCAACCTGCTCTGGTTTTGCAGCAACTTGCGGCTCAAGTTTCGCTACAGCCTGCGGCTCAGGTTTCGCTACAGCCTGCGGCTCAGGTTTCGCTGCAGCCTGCGGCTCAGATTTCGCTACAGCCTGCGGCTCAGCAACTTTTGCCTCAGCCACCGCCTTCGGTGCCTCGACTTTCGGAGCCCTTGCAGGTGGCTCAATCTTCGGTCTTGTATATTTGGGAACAGGTCCAAGCGCATCTACTGCAGAATCAGCCAGTGTTGGGCGAACAGCATCGGACTTCTGTTGATAGGTCAGGTCTAATGTTTTCAGTTGCTCAGTGAGTGAACCTAACTCAAGCTTACGAGCCTCGATAGATTGGCGCAAAGGCTGCATTTGTCCTTCGAGTTCTAGCAGCTGAGCGTCCTTACCTGACTCAATTGAAGCTCGTCGGGCAGCAAGCGCCTCATTGGCAGCAGCCAGCCGTTGCTCATAGCTTGGCATTTCGCCTGCACGTTGTTGAATGTTTGTTATTGAATCAATAACTTCTCTTCGTTGCTGTCTCAAGTCTTGCTCGGCAGGGCTCATTTCCTCACCTGGGGCGCGCTTTGGCGCGTCTGGTCCGCCTCGCAGCTCTTGCAGCTGGCTAGTCAGCGATGATTGTTGTTGTCTCAGCTCCGGAACACGGTCGATGTCAGCCTTGAGTCCGTTCAATGCATTTTCAGCTGTGCGAACAGCCTGTACCTCGGGCTTCATCAGTTTGATATCGCTGACCTGCTTGTTTAAGCCTGCAAGCGCAGCTTCATCAGACGAAAGCAGCGGCTTCATCGTATCAACCTTAGAAAGCACACCTGCCATCTGTTCGTAAACAGGTCTCACCTCTGGATGCGCGGCGATTTGTTTTGCTTCCATCAGCGCAGACAATTGGTCGAAACCAACAGTACGATGCGGAAACTCCAATCTATCTCGTGCCGCCGTAACGGGGTCAGAACTCGCTGAAAGTCTTTCCTTGGCTCCAAGGCGACCAACTTCGCCGAGGTCCATTCTGAAGCCAGGTCGTGCAAAAGCAGGCTGCAGCGCTGGCTGCAATCCCTGTTCTAGCGGCACCATTTTCGTTGAAAGTGATTCGAGAGCGGTGCTCATTCTTGCACCAAGTTTCGGTCCATACGCCGAACCGAGACCACCTGCCGCGAACATCATCGAGTAGTCGACGAGCCCTGCGCCCGCGTACTGAGCGACAGCATCTCTTCGCATGGCTTGGCCAAAGCTAGTATCAGCAGTGGTGCGTGAGTAGACATCACTTATGTTCATTGCGCGCCTGGTCAGATCAATGCCCATAATGCCTATCATGGCACCGCCAGCAATCTCAGCTGCACGAGTATATTTGCCGCCAGCTTTCATCGCCCAGCCCATGGCTGCACCGAGCCCGAACGAGCCAGCGATTTCGACACTGGTGAGCAGTGGGTCATCAGCAGCTTGCTGGACTCTAGACTGAACACCCAGCGACATTCCATCGCGAATGACTTGCCATTGTGATTGCAGCGCGCTTGTCGCGCCATCATTTACTTTAGATAATTGTGAATCAAGCGTACCGTCTTTAACAGTCGTAATCTCAGAGAAACGAACTTGCCCTGTCATTAGACACTCCTAGAATAGCAACCAACCATGCCAGCCTTTACCCGCGAACGCATCCACACAGACACGATTTTCTTGCTAGCTTTTTCCACATAGACTGATGTTATGTGTTGGATTTAAGGAAGTACATTGGGGAAACTACGGCCCACTTAGTAGAATTCCCATCGCATATGTCTAAATACGCAAAAGACATACCGCCACGACCGTTTACACCTTTATTAAGCGCTGCTAATATGCATTTCCTCTTATTAAAGAGTCCAGATCCTGGAAATCCTTTGCCAGGTAATAGATAGCGCGTGTAGAGAAATCTTGCCTGCCTTTGCGTCAGCTCATATTGGAAACTCGCATAGCTGCAATAATGCCTACGAACATGGATTCTTTGGGCAAATCTTGCCCAGGCGGAGCGAAGAATGAAACGAACTGATCCCCTGGTCAAAACAGCACAGTCTAAAACGGCATTTAAGGAAAGCGGCGAATTTATTACCGCTGCCTACACGGCACTTAAACGACGGGAAGAATCTTTCGCCAAGTATGGAATCGTTTTAGGCGGCATACTTGTTCTTGCAGCTGCTGCCTACCTGAGTATGGCTTACAACTGGCCCAAGTTCAGTCGCGCTGAAGTGTTCTTCGCTGAATGCGTCAGAGAAATGTTCGAGGCAGACAACCTGGTAACGCCGCTATATCATGGAACACCTTTCTTCGATAAGCCAATACTTGCATATTGGTTTATTGCTCTTAGCTATAAGTTGATGGGTGTCAGCCACTATGCAGCTCGCATTCCTTCTGTTTTATCAGCTTTAGGAACAGTAGGTCTTACAGCTTTCGGTGCCCGTCATCTTTTTGGTTTGAGAACAGGAACACTTGCAGCTGCTGTTCTGGCTAGCTCACTCATGTTCATGTCGTTCGCGAACCTTTGCATGGCAGACATGAATCTCGTTCTCTTCGATACAATGAGCTTGACGCTGCTTTTCAGCGCATTGAAGAACGAAAAGCACAGAAGCATTCTCTTTTATTTTGGCGCCCTCTCGATGGGCTTCGCATTCATTACTAAAGGCCCAGTCGGAATCGTTCTACCAGCAATTTCTTTTGCAATCTTTTTGACGCTGAGCAAACAGTGGAACAAGGTTGAGCCTGTGCGCCATGTGCTGCCATGCGCCATCATTCTTGCAGGCGCAGGAGTGCCATGGTTCACTGCCGCTTACCGCCAAAATGGTGCGGGAGCCCTCACTTACTTCTTTATTCACGAAAACCTTGAGCGCTACACTGGCTCAACTTACGACACACACCGCCCAATATACTTCATGATTGTTTCTCTGATAGGCGGAATGCTACCCTGGTCAGTTTTTATACCATCAGCACTGATTGATTCCGTCAAAGAAATCAAAGCGCAAATGAACACGAAGCTAGGACAAGCTTCGAAACCATTGGCAGATTTTGTCGCGGCGTTTAAGACAGAAGAAGCTCAGAAACATGTTTACTTGTGGTTGTGGACCGCAGTTGTGATAGGATTCTTCAGCCTTTCTAGAGGCAAAATCGACTACTATGCGCTGCCTGTGTATCCAGCAGTAGCTATCTTAATCGGTAACTATCTGAGTAAGGCTTGTGACTTGAATGCGAAGGTTCCTCAATTCGTTGCCTGGCTAGCTTCGGGGCTACTCACAATTGCAGGCGCAGCTCTGTTCTTCCTCCTTCCTGGTCTTTTTCCGAATGGAAGCGTAAGCGATTGGATCGCACTGCCTGTAGTGACCCTGGTTTCGGGGCTCACGATGCTTGTGTGTGCAGCCCAAAAGCAACTAAGAAAATCATTCAAGATGCTCTTCGTTGCTGTGTGCTTAATCGCAACAGCTTTCTCCTGGGAAATATATCCCTGGATTTCGAGCCAACAAGCAGTATTAAAATACGTTCCTTATATAAGTGCGATGCCTGAAAACGGCAGAGTTGGAGTTTACACAAGCCTGCAAAACTGGATTGACGAAATTACATTCCAGGCCGACTGCGAACCAATGAAGATTGAGAACATCAGGATGGCAGAACAGTTCTTAAAAGCGAAAGCTCCATCTGTCCTGCTGATACAGGAAAACGAATATCAGCAAATGAGCAAAGGCAATTCAACGGTTTTGGCAAGCAATCCCTTCATTCCAAGAAGCTTGAATCCTGTATACTTCCTGAGCAAGGGAAAGAAGATTGCTCAAACAAAACTTCTTCTTGTGACCAATCAGAAGCAAAACTGAGATTCGACTGCATGAAGGACGATTTCGTAAAACAATTTCAATCGGTCACCGACTCCATTGGAAGCGCGGCGAAAGGTCTGATGGGCAAGTTAGACCATTTCACCTTCAAGATGCTAATAGACAATCTGAAATCGAATGATGCACAAGTCGTGCTTGATACGATTGAAACGATTGAAAACGAGAAGAAACCACTTAGTATCCCGCCCCTCTATTTTGTGATGAAGAACCATCCCAATCAATTCATTCGCAATCGTGCGGAAAAAGCTCTCTACTCAATGGTGCCACAAGCCGATATTGAAAGGCTTACCGCTGGCAAGACCATAGAAGAAGCTGTCAAATCAATGATCATGGAATACGGCAACTACAAATTCTAGACGCTGATGGACGGTAAACATGAGTAAGTTCCTCTCTGGTATTGCCTGCGGTGTGGCCGGAACATTCTTCCTGATGGCGCTGGCCGTCTATTTAATTATCAACTCCGGCATGATTCCCGCACGGCAAGATGAGCCCTCAAGTAATTTTGAAAGGTGGGCAGCACACCAATCGCTCAAAGCAACGCTAAATAGCCAAACAACAGGCTTGAAAAACCCTTTGACTGCCGACGAGAAAAATCTTTCAGCAGGTGCCCGAGTATACGAAGGAAACTGCTCAGGCTGCCATGGAACGCCATTATCGCCGGCTCCCTCTTTTGCAAATGCATACAGCCCACCCGCACCAATATTCTCTGACGAAGAAGACAAGATCGGCAAATGGGAAGAATCAAGAATTTATTACGTAATTGATCACGGCATTAAGTTCACAGGGATGCCGTCATTCAATCGCATTCTCAGCGAAGAAGAATTGTGGCAAGTCACAATGTTTCTAAAGAATCTGAAATCGCTTCCTGAGCATGTCGATAAGAAGTGGAAGACCATGCACTAGAACCGTCTCTTTTGAGTCCTGTTATTTGCTGAATGCGCGATAAGGGCTCAATCCTTTTGTTTCATTTCTAAGGCAGCTGGCGTTGGCTCAAGCTGAGCACCATGAACAGTACCTTTTTGCTTCAAGTTCTTTTCTAGCTTGATCTTCCCTGGTCTACCAAACATCATGTGCAGCAGGGGACAACGCTTGTCTAGAATCTGATTGAGTTGTGCTCCTGCTGTGTCCAAATGCTGAATTGCACCTTTTGCCGACTGCAAAGTTGATTTCAAATCTGCTCCGTCAGGGTCGTTAAGCAAGTCATTGATCTTCTTCAAAGATTCATTTGTGTTTCGCGTAATTTCCGTCAGGTCTTTTCGCAGTTCCTTATCTTCAGCCAGATTGCCGACAGATTTCAGTGAGCGCTCAATACTCAATGTTGACTCATTGAGCTGAGTGAAACTCTTCACCAGATCTTCTCTGAGAGGAGTGTCTTGCAATAACTCCTTCAGCTGTTTAATAGATGATTGCAAATGAGCGGCAGTCTGCCTGGCGTTTTCGGCAGTAGTCCTTAAATCTGCACCTAACTGTGGGTTATCCAGAACCTTGTTGATGTGCCTGGTAGTTGTGCGCAAATCTTTTGTCAATGCAATGAGTTGATTTTCTAGTGGCAATGTTCGATCTATAACAGGCATACTCTTGTCCGCAAGAACTGCCAGTTGATCGGCGGCTTTTATTAATCTCTTGCGGTCAGCGCTCAGGTTCTTTTGCAGTTGTTCCACATCTATGGAGCTCAACGTAAGCGCTAATTTGTTAACAGCAAGTTCTGGACGAACAGGATCTTCACCATGAACTAACTCGGTTTCTTTAATCACCCCGGGCTCTCGAGCGGCAGCATCCGCATCAGGCGGAGTGATTTCGATATATCGCGCCCCCACAATACCATTGGTTAGAATTTCAAACTTCGAGCCCTCTCGAATCAAAATTTTCGATTGGTTGATTCGCAATCGCACCAACACCTCATGGTGTTTTTTCCACTCGATGCTTTCTACCATGCCCACGCGGACGCCATCTACATAAACAGCTGCGGAATCATTCAACCCGGCAATCTCACTGAAAATGACGTTTACATGTTGAAGTCGGTGGAACAGTGGGTAATTCTTGAGCCAGCAAAATCCCCAGAAAAGAAGAACGATCGCAACAGCGGTAAATAGTCCGAGAGACAAATCGGCTGGCGACCTGCGAAACTCCACGTCATCTCTAATGCTTGTTGGTTCCAGCGTGCGGTAAATCATAGCGTCCTCCAGAACACAACTACAAGAAAAGTGAGCATAGCGTTTGCGATGTAGCCACAGAGGAATGTTGCGGTGACAGCATTCGCTGCAGCCGAAACATTCAACGTTCCACCCACACTACTTAGCCGTGCAGCCGCAGAACCAGCGAAAACGCCTATTGTTGGGTTGATAAGAATCAATTTTGTAAAATACAAAAATAAGTCTCTGTTTTCTATACCTTGCTTTGATGACTCAAGAAAATCATTCGCTGAGCTGACGCCTAGCAAAGGTGCTAAAACAGCCCCTGTCACGAAACCAAACAACAGTCCGTAAGCTCCAAGGGGAATTGCAGTCCACAACGCTGCAAGGTAGCGAGGCAATACATATTCCTCTGCAAACTTTTTTTCCGGCAGCGTTTTATACAGTTGCCCTTCTTCAGCCAGCATAGCTGCGACCCTTGCGCACCATGCCAGACTTACAGTGAGCGGTCCCAACTCTCGAAGCAGACCAATTGCAATAACGAGCCCCGACAAATCTTGCACACGATATTTTTGCATTTCGATGACGCATTCAATCGTAAGTGCAATCGAAACAGCAGCAGCACCGATAACAATCAAATGAAATCCACGCAGTCCAAACCATTTGCAATACGCGTCAAATTGAAGACGATTGATTTTTCTGAACCCAGCTGGGGCAAGCGCCTCAAAAAGCATTCGAGCAGACATCCCCAATGGGCTGAGCCACTCAATGAAATTGGCAAAGGAATGATTGGACTGTGAGCCAAGGGAATTCATGCTGCTTATAGCCTTCAGAGCAGATGCGGGATCTGCAGATGTCGAAGCAGATCCCGCGAACTGGATAGAAGACTAGAGTGCCGGTATTTGGTTCCTGCAGTATAGATGACTACAGGACGCCCTGATATGCAGGAAATTCGATAGCTATGAAATCATAACCACATATTTCGTTGAGCTCAGCGATTATCATTTTGCTTTCGGCAAGCCTTTGTAGACGCTCGGGATGCACTGATTGTTCAGAGCTGACATGCGCCTGCGGGCGGCAGGCTTCCGCCATTGAATCGAAAACAAGGCGAGAAAGAGTCTTCTTTGCTCTTTGACTTACATATGGGTTTTCGTCTTTCAAAACCGTATATAGGCTGGAAAGCGGAGCGTAGGGATTTTCAGCCAGCCTATATCTGACATCTACTGATTCATCCAGAGCCAATCGTTTGAAACAAGTGTCCGGTGTATTGATGTTGTCTGCCACTGCCGCTCTCACCTCAGGATCGTGATGAAAGGCGAGCCTTGATAGTGTGTCTCGATCAGCATTTGGATTTTCGGCAACTCTGACGAGCGCAGCCTCATCACTGACAAAACTCAAGAAATCGAGTAACTCTGCAGTAGTGTTAGGATTTGATGCCATCATAAATTTTAGTTCCGAGCATCCCGACTCATGAATTGTGCGAGTGGCTCGCTGGGAAACGGCATGTAATCTAGCGGACAAAAAATAGGTTACTGCATCTCTTAAATGGTGGATTGCTTTCCAGTTGAAATCAAAGATGAAGGAAAGATCTGTTTTAGGATCCCACCAGTGCAGCAACTCTTCACTATCAAAAGCAAGTCTCGGCATAGGGTTTTCCTCAGCAGATAGAAAGGGTCAGACAGCCACTCTAATAATGCGTGAGGCGGGTCCAACAAATGAATTGGACAGACTACAGGTTGGAGACCACGCTCAGAATAATTTCGATTTCCAATTCACTTGTTGGAAGTTCGAGTAATAGTATTCAAATACGAGATTGGCGAACCTAGTTGAAGTGAGAAGAGAACATGGCATATTTAACAGGAACTTCATTTGCCCCAATTTCCAGAGGCGCAGGACGTAACCACAAGCTAGTAGGTTATTGGCTAAATGCTAGCTCTGGAATTCAGAGCAGTACTAACGAAATAAAAGTAAGACTTGACGACCAATGTGCACACCAACGTTGTGAGCTCGGAGCTGTCGAATGGGACAATGGCGCATCAAACAACCCAGTCAGAATGGGCTTGTGGAAAGCAATCCGCCGCCTCATCTGTGATAAATGCGCACCAAAGAGAATGCCCCTAACATTTTTTGGCTTAGACGATTTTCTTGAGCAGGCACTTTCACCATGCACCACCTGCAGTGACAGCCGTGGTATGGATGGACTTATCGTAGGCATGCTCAAACACCTCTCATCGGACGAAGTGAAACTAAGTCACATATGCCTGCGGCTAGCCGAAGCCGACAAGCATGTATTTGCTGAAGATGGCATCTGCTTAAGTTGCTGCCATCCAGCCACAAAGAAACTGTTGCAGAAGAAGCGACTACTCGTCGCATCCTGACAAAATTTTTTCAGCCCCCGGAAATCTGCTCCTGAAGCCCTGGTTCGCAAGAACTGGGGTTTCAGGATTTTCGGCATATTTACTAACGTCTCGACCACGCATACTCAGTCGTGCCATGACTGCGACGCACAATCGCCCCACCCGCTGGAGCTCTGGCATAGTCATATCTTGGCACCGGTCGCTTGCGCCGACGTGGAGTTGCCTGGCGATAACCAGAAGAAGCGTATGAGCGAGTGTAAGAAGACGAAGAGCGACCCGAACTCAGCACTTTGGGTTTCTCTTCGATCGGACCACGATCCGCCGCAAATTGTGCTGCTGGACGGTTGCATGCAACAAACCAACCTGCTGGCGTTGGCACCTGGCGATAGTAAGAAGCCATATAATCTCGCCAGATGCGCGTCATGACAGTACCACCAGTAACTGCCGCACCCACCGGTTTGTTGTCCTTGTTCCCGCCCCACACAGCTGTACAAATGTCGGGAGTGAAACCCACAAACCATAAATCCTTTCCATGATCAGCAGTTCCGGTTTTCCCAGCTACTGGTCTGTCGCTTAGTTTCGCCAGTTGAGCTGTTCCCTCTGCTACGCAATCTTCCATACAATCAACAAGTTGTGCTATCGCAGCGCGGTCAAATGCTGTATTAGATGATTGCCCGAAACTATCAAGCACCCTTCCGGTGCGAGACTCGACTCGCCGAATCATGACTGGCGACAAATATGTGCCACCACGTGCTATCGTCGCGTATGCATTTGCCATGTGCAATGGAGACACGGCCGAACACCCCAAAGATAGAGCCAATTCCGGTGCCAGTGGCTCAGTAATGCCGGCGCGCTGAGCAGCATTAATCACTGTCTCAATTCCAACGGCTTGCCCAATGCGAAGCGCAGGAATATTACGAGAAAGTGCAAATGCTTTAGGCACCGAAATCTCGCCCAGAAACTTACCATCGTAGTTTTTCGGTTTGTATTCCTTTCCTGTGTTATCAGCAATTGCAAAAGGAGTATCATCAACCACTGAATTCTCATTGATGAGTCCGTTTTCAAACCCAGCAAGGTAGACGAATGGCTTGAATGCCGAACCTGCGGTGTGAGGGTTAGTGGCGCAGTTCCATTGATTTTGCTCGTAGTTTCCCACGCCACCCACCAGTGCTATTACTGCCCCGTCAGTGATGCGTATACTTACTAACGCACCTTGATTGACTCCATACGGAGCCCGCGCCAGTCCCTGAGAAACAGCTCTCTCTGCTGCATCTTGTGCAGTGGTATCGAGGTTGGTGAATATTTTGAGCCCCTGTCGTTCGATAGAAGCTTCGTTGTACCGTCCGTGGATCGTTTCAATCACAGCGGCAACATAATAAGGATATTTATTTATTTTGACTTTGGGCGGCTCTGGCGGAGCAGTCTTAAAGTTCAAGTACTCTTGCTTAGCGAAGTCGCGTTCCATCCCAGTGATGAACCCATACTCTGCCATCTTGTCCAGAACATCACGTTCTCTAATAGATGCACTTAATCGGTTTTGAACCGAACCACCTTTTGTCGGGTAGCGAATTATTCCAGCTAGAAATGCCGACTCCCCAAGCGATAACTGGCTTGCTTTTTTGCCAAAATAATTTCTGGCGGCTTGCTCAATACCATAGCTGTTGTTACCGAAATAAACTTCGTTCAAATAGAGTTCCAGTATTTTGTCTTTTGAGTAGAGGTTTTCCAGGGTTAACGCAATTATCAACTCAGCTAACTTAAGATCGAAAGTACGTTTTTCTCCTTCAAAAAACAGATTTTTCGCAAGTTGCTGTGTAATGGTGGAACCACCCTCTACCACGCGTCCGTGAGTAAGGTTCGAAGCCACAGCTCGAAAAATGCCGGTAAAGCTAACGCCCTTGTGCTCATAGAAACGGTGATCTTCTGCGGCCAAGAGTGCCTTCTTCATGTTAGGAGACACACCCTTGATGGGCACGAGAATTCGCTTTTCGGCACCATCTACGGAGACAATGAGCTTATCGTTTTTGTCGTAAATCTGTATTGTTTCTATCGGATTGTATTTGTCCAAGAAGGTAAGATTCGGTACTTTCACCAAATGCATTCCAACCTTGATGGTCATCAGCACAATAAAAATTGATGCGGCACTGCAACATACAAAAGATATCTTGTTGAGCCAGAAAAGAAATCCCTGGTGACGACTTATTCGAGCTCCCTGTTCTCGCAGCGACCCTATGCTAGTCTCATCAGAATTTTTTCTAGAAAATCTCATGCGATTCCTGCCTGAACAGTTCATTTAAGCATGATTTGCAACACCTTGACAAGCAAATCATCTGCTCTGGGCACAATTTTTGATCAGTGGCGTCTTGCTTGTACAAGTGCAGTTGCGGCAGATAATGCAGCAACGATGACAAGAAAAGTTGATGCAGTGCAGAAATTGCTATTTCCGGGTATATAGACCCGGAAAGCCCTCTGCGGTTCGTTTTCAAGAGTTCGGGAAGATTTTCATTATGTCGCATACACTGACCAGAGAACCAAAGCAAACAAATGTCGATGAGCAAATTCAGAGACGTTGGCCAAACTGGCGCTGGCAAGGACTCACCCTTGCGGCGAGTCTGATATTCCTGAGCCTGCATCACAATCCGCTTCATGCTCAAAGCCCGTCACCAGACAAACCTGATTCAGAGAAACTCACTCCTGCTTCGGCGACCCTTGGACAAACGCCAGCAGCAGGTTCCTTCAATCGCCCCTACGGCTTCTACCTGAATCCAATTCTGGAACACATTCATGCAAATTCTGATCAACGCGAAAAGATCACAAGCATTCTGGCAAGTTACAAGCCAAGAATAGAACCTTTAAGAGTGGAATATCGCAGTAAAAATGCTGAACTTCTCACCAAAATTGCTCATGGTGATCGTCCCGAAACTATTATGGGCATTCAAACACACCTGGGGCACTTGTACTCCGAAATCATCGTAGATTACTGCCGCATGTCTCTTGAAGTAAGGAAAGTACTTAATCCCGACCAGATAGTTCTCTATGAAGAATTCAAAAGAAAACAGGGATGGCGAAGCGCGCCTGTGGGCGCTGTAATCAGCAAGTAATGGGATCCTGATAGGTCTGAAAGGTCTGAAATCCAACAGGAGTCAGGGTTCCATCATTTGGATTTGGGATCCAACACATGGATTTGGGCTCCAGCACATGGACTTGGGTTCCACGAGTCAGGCGCACACAGATCATAAGAGCGCAGGCATCCTGCCTGCTTCGGACCTGGTCCAGTATCTCTGGTCAGGGCTCCCGAGTGAAGCTTAGTTATTCAGCTTCAGGGCCAGCCAGAGCCAAAGTTAACTGGCATTTGGATTTTGCGGCTTCTACCCGTCCAAAAGGTTAGTAATATTGAACCCAAATTAGGAACGGTTGCTAAGGCGGAAAATCGCCTTATGCCTTAATGTATTGCGATGCAATATACCTGAGGAGCCACCTGTGAAAAAACCGGGTCTAACACTACAGATTTTTATCGGTTTGATTCTGGGCATTTTGCTCGGGTGGCTGGCTCCTGATGCGGGAAAAGCAGTTAAACCGCTTGCAGATGTGTTTCTTCACCTGGTCAAAAGCATTATCGCTCCGCTGGTCTTCTCGACACTGGTCGTGGGAATTGCCGGTCACTCGAACATGAAATCAGTTGGAAGACTGGGTTTCAAATCCATTGTCTACTTTGAAATAGTGACAACCCTGGCGCTGGCGGTCGGTCTTCTATTCGCAAACGTAATGAAACCGGGCGTCGGAATCAACCTCAGCACAGTGGCTAGCACCGGCACTGCAACCGCCTCAGAACTGGTCACGAAGCAGCAAGGGGTGGGCGACATCATAGTGCATATGTTTCCTGCCAGTGTAATCGACTCGATGGCACGTGGAGACGTTCTTCAGATAGTTGTATTTTCTATTTTGTTTGCAGCTGCAGTAAATGCTGCAAAAGCTGATGCGATTTTGAAATTATGCAATGCACTTGCAGAGACGATGTTCAAATACACAGGCATCGTCATGAAATTCGCACCAATAGGCGTTGCAGCAGCCATCGCCGCCACAGTTGGCGAGCACGGAATCAGTGTTCTATTTTCGTTGGGTAAGTTGGTTGGAACACTTTATCTTGCTCTAGCAACTTTCATACTTTGCGTCTTGCTGCCAATTGCGTTTTTTGCAAAAGTACCACTGGGCAAGTTTTTCAACGCAGTTAAAGAGCCATTTGTTATAGCGTTCTCCACTACTTCCAGCGAGGCTGCTTTGCCTAAAGCGCTGTTGAACATGGAGGCTATCGGTGTTCCCAGAAATGTGGTCAGCTTCGTTCTGCCTCTGGGTTATACATTCAATCTCGATGGAACCACGCTGTATCTCTCACTTGCAGCTCCGTTCGTAGCTCAAGCAGCTGGAGTCAATTTGAGCATTGAGCAACAGATTTTGATGATGCTCACACTGATGCTAACGAGCAAAGGAGTTGCAGCGGTACCGAGAGCATCTCTGGTAATTCTTGCTGGCACGCTATCTACCTTCAATTTGCCACTCGCCGGGGTCGCATTGATTCTCGGTGTCGACACAATTATGGATATGGCCAGAACATCAGTGAACATCCTGGGCAATTGCCTGGCATCGGTGGTTCTAGCGAGATGGGAAGGCGTTTTTGACGATAGCAAAACCTTTAATGCAGACACTGTTGATGAAGAATCAGCCGAGCTGTCACATGAAAGTGAGGTCAACGGTACAGATACTGAACTCAGCAGTATCACAGCTGATGCCAACACTGAGCCAAAAGAAAATGGTGGCAAATCGGAATCGAATCTAGTATCGGTGCTATAAACAAAAATGATGACTCAAGAAACAAACTCGAAAAACGATTATACCGATGGCGCTAAAGAAGGCGGTGTGACAGGGGCAAGCGGCAGCAGGGAAAACCGCACTCCAGGCAAACCGCGTGTAGGACTCCTTTTAATAGCAGTCGCGTTATTTGCTGCAGCAATTTTCATGCTCAACGTATCGCTGGGCACTTACACGAGAGGATTGGCATCACTCAATTACAAAATGGTAGACGCGACAGTTGACCAGGTCGTCGAACATTTTGACCCGTTCGGCATCAGCCGAGAAGTTATGATGAACTACAGCTTCAATGGCCAGTCAATTTCGGCACCAGCACCGGTACCAAGTGGGCGGGTGCTAAAACACGGCGAGAAAACGGTAGTTTTTTGTGACGCTAACAATCCCAAAGAGATTGTGCTGGAACAGATTATTGACTATGACGTTGTAACCGTAATGGGAGCATTCGGCTTTTTCGCTCTGAGCTTCGCTGTCTGGATTGGCATGAAAACCCGAAAATAGCGGGCAACAAATGATTTCGGGACAACGCAGACTCTCGAAGGTACGCGAACTATCGACAATTACGAATCGACAGAGTAAGCTCAAAGAAGAGGTAAGGTCTTCTTGGGGGAAATCGTATGGCTGATAACGAAGCGGTGGAAACAGCTCCACCGGAGGAAGCCGTTCCGGAATTGACAAGCGAACAGAGCTTCGCTTACTGGCTTACTATGTTGCCCTTTCTTGGTATAGCTGGGGCGTTCGTCTTTGATTTTTCTAAAACGCCAGGAGACTTCAATAAGCTTTGGAACGCAGCTGCAATAATAGTCGTGGGGATATTTGTTGCGGCACTGGTGAATGCTATGGGGGCTGACAAGCAAGAGGATAACACCTCGTCGGATGCATCCTGAGCAGTGAATTCCAAAGACCTATAGAGACCTGAGCCAACAGCATAGTTAAGCTGCCTTCAGGCTGCGCACTCCCGAAAGTAGTATCTTTTTGGGGTGAGGTTTGCATGCCTGAAATTGAAGCAACCGAACTCGATCACTCAGAGTTCAGCGAAGAAGAAATAAATTTGCTGCTAGAAGGCCCCATCTGGAAAGCCATTGCTAGCATGTCCATTCCGATGGTGTTGAATGCGCTTGCCATATCAGCAGCTACATTCGCTGACGCATACGTTGCTGGCAAACTCGGACCAGATGATCTAGCTGCAGTAGGAATAGGTGGTCAAGTCTGGTTCGGAATGATCATCATGGCGATAGCCATCGCAACAGGTGCTAACGCACTCGTTTCAAGGTTTTGGGGAGCAAAAGACTTTGCCCAGGGAATGGCAGCTGCGCGACAGTCCATTTTTTCTGCGGTGGTATTTGGATTTGTCTCCGCCATCGTAGGCATACTGTGCACTGACGTTTTCCTTCATATGCTCGGTGCTTCAAATCGTGTCGCTGAGCTTGGGTCTGCATATCTAAAAATCCAGTTTTTGGCTCAACTGCCACTAACTTTACTATGGGTTTGCCATTCAATTTTTCGTGCCACCGGGGACGCCACCAAACCTACAATCATCATGGCAATGGTCACAGTTATGGTTGTTATTCTCGATTTTTTTCTCTGCCTGGGACCGCCTCAACTTGGCATAAAAGGAGTGGGAATCGCATGGTTTGCAGCAAGCACAATTGGCTGCTTGTTAATGCTGATAGCTTTTAAAAAGTCGAATCTATCATCCTCTGTAGAAATCAGCAAAGACAAACCGTTCGATTTTTCTATGAATTGGATGAAGCGTATCATGGCGATTGGCTTACCAGCTTGCTTGCAAGACCTTTCTTGGGTAGCCAGCAACTTTGGACTCTTCCTAATTTTTTCGCAAACAAAAAATCCCACAGAATATCAAGCAGCCTGGGCAGTAGGGCTGAGAGTGGAAGACGTTCTTGCAGGGCTGCCAATTTTTGCGATGTCTATGGGCGTTTCAACTGTCATAGGGCAGAATTTAGGCGCCAAGAAGCTCGACCGCGCCACAAAGGTAGGTTGGCAGGCTGCAGGAATTGGTTTTGTGTTAATGGCAATTGTTGGAACAATCATGTTTTTTGCAGCGCAGCCAATAGCACATCTAATGACCAGCGACAAAAATGTCGAACTCTACTCAACTCAATACCTGCAAGTGCTCGGCATCTCCGAGCCAATCACCGTAGTATGGCTGGTGTTATTCGGTGCGATGGAAGGCGCAGGCTACACCCGAATTCCGATGTTGTTCTTTGCTTTCTGCCTATTAATGGTGCGAGTGCCACTAGCATACCTCTTTACGCTGATGATGAACATGGGAGCTCTAGGCAGTTGGATAGCTATAGCGATAACTTCTGTAGTAGGTGCAGTTATCGCGATGGCATGGTTTCATCGAGGTTCATGGAAGCACCACAAGATTTAGGAAAATCGCAGTAAGACGAGAACAAAAATGACTGAAAATAAGAGCATCGAGATATCAGAAAACGAAGCACTCGTTTATGTTGTACCACTTGCCAAAACACTGGCAATTGCCGAGTCAGAACAAGACCATCCGCTCACTGAAGATCAGGTCATGAAGATCAGAGACACAGCACCTTGTGCCAAGATTCCGAAAAACAAACTTGCAGATTTCCTGGCGGCTCAGGAATTTGAAGATGTAGATCCCTTCAACGCATGGTATGGATGGAATAAGATCAAATACGAGAAGTTTTCTGCGGGCAAGCTACCCCAACTTACTTACACGGTATTTGCCGAGCGCGATCAAGTATCAAAAATACGAAAGCTATTGCAAATGGCGAATGTCGAATATCAAATCATGCCTCCTAATCAGAGTCTTGCAGCCGATGCATCTAATGCACGTTCGTCTTTTGCTCCTCCTATGGATGCTAGCGAGCAGGAAAAACTTTCACGACACGGAGCCATCTTCGAAGTAAAAACGAAGCCATTCGATTCTTCGTCAGCAGTAAAAAACAGTATTGAAACACTGAAACTGATCAGTAAGCTAATCGACATTGGAGTACTTGAGGTTTTTTGTAACAGCGCATACTTGTCGCATTCAAACAAAGTCTGGAAAGACCTTGCCCGCGACGTGGCAATTGAAGAGGCAAAAGCGCCCAGACCGGTGGTGTTCTGGCAGCTTTTGTTTTTTGCATTCGTGCAACTTCCCATTCGCTTTGAAGACGAATTTATAAGTTGCGGATTGCACCACCTGGGTATTCCAGATTTTAAGATCAAACAGACGGATGCAAGCACCATATTTGGCACCACTCTTAACGAAGAAAGTATCATAAGGGAAACCAGAAAGTTGATGGAACACCTGGGAATATATCTGCTACACAGCTGCACAGATGGCTCTTTCAGGTCGGGCAATACATTCAGCCTGAGCGATAATGCACCGTCATTGCGTGCAGTCTGGCAGCAATGTGATGTATTTCCACAAACAGACCCGCGTTTTACCTATCTCGGGTATTACCGATTCGAAATCGCATAAACTCGCAGCTTCTCAGATGCTAACTGAACGACTCAAGCAATCCGTTCAATCAGAATGTTAGAGCCAACGTGGGGATGTCCAAACTCAGCAGCAGCAGAACCTCCCCGCTGAAAAAATTCCCAAAACCTCTTTCCATGCCCTGAACTACCTGGAGCAAAGGCAAGGTCACCTTCCATCACGTTGAAACTTCCAGATGCAACAGTCGCTGTTCTGACAACAGTACCTATTCGCACCTTAACTCTTGAGCCCGGAACTAACTCAGAAAGCAACTTGCTTCCCGAACGAATAGTAGTCTTCAAATTCCCGAACGAATCGATGTAGCCGATTACCTCTTCAGGATAATCCCAAATTACGTCCATCGGATTGAGCAGTTGCTTCTTGAGCCCAGGTTCTTCCTTGATCAACCGAGACAACGCACGCGGAAAGAAATCGCGTGACCGGAATTGCGAGCCTTCTTCTTCAACATCTACAGACCACAATTCGGAAATTTCCTCTCTTATGAACGACATGGAATAGCCACTATTCACAGCCAGGACACGCACACCATTTCTCATCAATCCATAAAGCAAGCCTTCGCCCGCATTATTGTCCCGAGCCTCCTTAAGGTCTTTTCGGGGCGCACAATTAGCAAACACGACCAGGTTTTCGGGGCGCAAATCTTTATCAGCCAGCGAAAGCTGTGCGACAACAAAACCCGTAGCGATGGTATCAAAAGAGCCAACTGATGTCAGATGAAGTCCAACATTTTCCGGCAGACGAGCAACCATAGCAGAGAAGACCTCCGCCCAAGCCAGGTCACCAGGCGCATAATCACAGATTGCGTGGACAAAACATTTCATCAAAGAGACTCCGGGTTAATCGATACTTGTTTCCCATTTTAGATTCCACTGCACAATAGATTCATAAACCTCAAGTGAACATTCTGAGTCAGACTCGAACTCCATGGTTGGTGTGCCACTGTTCCGCAAACCGCCCTGGTCCCACTTCAGGTCAGAAGTCGCTAGAGTGCACTGATGCAAATTCACCCCAGACTGGTCAGCAAAAACGAGTCGTAGATACGGCCACTGCCCCGTAAAAATGCGCAAGGCATCCTTTTCGCCCAATAACGCAAGACGCAAATGCATTTTGCCGTCAACCCAATTTGTCTTCAACCATCCATGAATGTTGAAGTCGGGAATGGTGATATCAGCCCATTGTCGCCATTTGGCTGCCATATTCAGTCTCACCGGATCATAGTGGGGTTTGGCTGCTTCTTCAGCAGCTTTTTGCGCGGCGGCTTCTGCCTCTGCAGCCTTCTGGTCTGCGGCTTGCTGCTGCTCTGCGGCTACCTGTTCACGTTGAACTCTTTCCAATTTCATTCGTTCCAGTTTCAAACGTGCAGCTGCTCGGTCGGCTTCGGTGGTCGGTTTCATCAATTTTGTTTCATTCGATTGATTCGAACACGCTACTAAAAGTAGACACACAACCACGATATGCAAAAATTTCCCAGCCCTTTCGTTGTCAGGAGTTTCGAGATTTGCTGGAATGGGTTTATTTGAGATGAGCCTTCTGAAAGTCATCGAAAAATCCTCGAAAAAGACACGAAGAAGATTCTGACTGAGAAGCCGGGAATGTACAAGCTTCCGAGCCCTTCAGTTAAGACGCAAGTTTCGGAAATTTTTAATTGCAGATTCGAAATTGCGGATTTCCACATAGTCTCCGGTGATTAGATCCTTATAATAATCATCAGGAAAAGGCAAGGACTAAGGTATCCCGTCATGAAGACTACGAATTCAAACTCCAACAAACGGTCTCAAAACACCACAGTCAACCCGAGCAATGCGAGCGCGGAAGAAGACTCTAAAAACCGGAGTGAGGTCCACACCGAACCAGTTTGCAATAACAATGTCTGCACAGTCATCTGGAAACCTTGCAAACAGAATTAACGCAGTTTCCCCAGTGGGGGGCTTAAGGGATTGAGCTCATTGGTGCAACACCAACCCTGCGGACAAGTGAAAACAAAGTATCGAAAACGAATTTGCTCGGCAAATTCGTTTTTCGTTTTTGGATGGCTAAGAAGCGTCAGCCGGATCACTTTTGAAAGTGTTATGACAAGGCGAGCAAACAGCCAGGGATGGAAAACAATTAGATGTCCTTTTCACTGGTGAAGCTATGAACAAATTGATTCCTCTTCTGTGCCTGGTGCTTCTAGCGCTTCCTGCTGGAGCACAAGAGAGCGCCTGCTGCCCTTCTGAGCACGCAAATGGACTGCAGACAAGTTCCAACAGCTTTGACTCAAGCTGCAGGAATCTGAAGGAATTCAACGTGGTTGGATCAGAATCCATTCCAGCGCTGACCTCAATTCCATCGGTCGAAGAATTCATTCTTGATATTGACCATGATGCGACACTCGATGACGCATGCAGTCTCAGACCCGCAGTGGCAAAAGAATCTCGACGCGACACGTTAGGCGATGCATGCAGTCTCAAACCCGCACCTGAAGGAACTGAAAACCACCACTCGGTAGGAGTGATGAAAAAAGACTTTTTCAATCGTATCAACACCACAGTCTCAAACGTGGTCGCTTTGGGTCTAGCTACAGGACTCTCTCTGTGCGATTCAATCGACGATTTGACTGCGGCGCTTCAGAAAGGTGTGCAGCCGAAACCATAATTGAGCACCCAGTTACCGATTGGGTGCTCGAAGCAACTAAAGCGGATACCGATTCAACGACGCGAATAGCTGAAGCAGTTCGTTACCGATTCAACGACGCAGCTAGCTGATAGCAGTACGAGACTTAGCAAAAACTAAATTGACTGAGCTCAGATATGCTTCGCTTAGCGTCTGACGATTCAAAACAGGGATCATCAATCTGATAAGGTGATCTGTTTTGACACGAAGTGATATACGCCAGGAATAAACGGGCACAAGAATGCCATCTGATACAGTGGCATCTGAGGCTCGACATTATGGCAAATTTCAAAAGCTCGCTGCTTCTCTGCACACTTCTGGCGTCGTCGATTTTACCCGCTGGTGCCAAAATCGAAACATTCAAAGGCAAGGTTGTGGGCGTAAGCGACGGTGATACCATTTCAGTTTTGGTTCACGGGAATGTACGGAAGATTCGATTAAATGGCGTTGATTGCCCGGAAAAGACCCAGGCATTTGGTCAGCAAGCTAAGCTCTTCACCTCAAAAAAATCCTTTTCTAAAACAGTCAAAATCGTTAGTACAGGACACGATAGATATCGCCGATTCCTGGCTGACGTGATTTTACCTGACGGATCGAACCTAAATGACCTTCTACTCGAACACGGTTACGCCTGGTGGTACAGCAAATTTTCTAAAGATGAACACAGGCATGAACTGGAAGAAATAGCCAGAAAACAGAAACGTGGTTTATGGCAAGATTCGAATGCCGCAGCTCCATGGGAATACCGACATCGACCGCCCGAAGATGCTACATCATCAGGAAAATCAGTAACCGACGTTCAAAAGACGATTTAGGTCATAAATACTATCAGGCTTAATTTCGGTTTTATTGATTCTGAACCCTGAGTCAGTCTTAGACCATCCAATGAAGTAGTCCTTCAGAATTGAATAGCGGTCACCTATATCAAAGACTATTCGCACGTCATCCATGGGCTTAATCGGAACTTCAGCATCGGCGACAGGCTTGCCATTAAGGGTCGCAGACTGAGTTTTCAAAAACATATTGCCATCAGCATCTGTGCGCAAATAGCGGAAATTCTTGTCGAAGTTCAAGAACGAACCTGTGTCATGCAGAGCTTTGGCGAGGTCTGCAGCATTGTCCAACGTTTTTGGCATGCTGACCGTGTGTCCATCCGGAAACTTGAACTGCAAAGACTCAACCTTGCCAGCTGCACTCCGAACAGCTTCTACTTCTCCTTTCCACATATAATCAGAAGGTGCGGTTTTCCCGTCTGGAGTTACTCCCGAGTACATCTTCCAGGTTCCATCCGCATTTTTTCTCATGAAAAGTTGATCGCCAGTATTTGAAAAAGAGACTTCAGAAACCTTTCCAGAACTATCAATATGAAGTCTCGAACCTAATTCGGTTCCACCAGTGTTTGAGCGAAGATACACCACTTTTGAATTGTTTCCCATATTCAATTCGGAATAATTAGGGTCGACGACGGGCTGAGGACGAGGATTTGTTTCAACCCTCTCGTACTTTCCGTTTGGAGCAAATACGCGCGTTCTTCCATCTGAAGAGATGATTTTTACAGTTCCGTCTGGCTGAGTGCTAACGTTTTGCAATGCAGGAAGCGAAATTTCAGTGTAGGATGATTTCCATTTCCCATCAAAAACACTCATAGCCTTATTTGACCAACTACCGTCCGTCATTCTGGTAGCTTGCCATCCAATATGATCGAAATCGTTCATTGCCGGCAGCTCAGCTCGCATTCTCACAAGCTCTCCATTCTTGTTATGAATGAGTCGAAGTGTGAGAGCCTCACCATCCTTGCTGTTATACAAGGAAGCGCCGCTACCTTCTTCTGGCACAAAAGTTGACTTAACTTCAGTTACCTTTGGAGGAGCAATGAACTTGTTATAGCTGTAATCAACTGCGCCAAAAGCCGCACCAAATGCTGCCATTGAAAGTGTGTTAGTAGCGAGGTCTTCCACACTCGGAAGAACCTTTCCCTTTTTGAAGATAGCTTCAGCTTCAGATTGAGCGATACCGCCTGCAGCACCACTCAGCGCACCAAATGTAATGGAACCGCCAAGCGATCTTACTTCAGGAACGGCAAAGATTCCCTTACTTGAAAGATAAGACCCCGCAGCAGACATACCAGCGAACCCAGCAGCACCTACCATACCATTAGAGAATCGATCAGAGAAAAATTTACTGCTTGATGCATCTGTGGGTGTCAGCAAGCCAGAATATACGCCGCCCACGATACCGCCGCGTAAAGCGTTTCCAACTGTTCCGCTTCCTCCCAGGTTTCCGAGAGCAGGTCCTGCTAACTTGCTGAGGACATAATAGTCAATAACACCACCAGCAATACTACCTAACTTGGCACCAGTGGAAGGATTCTTCACCTCACCTACGATTTGAAGTTCAGGTATATTAGTGCCTACAGTATGGTTAACGACCTGAGTGATACCATTCACGGGACTTTCCAGTGCTTGATGTATTAGTGCTTGTCCAAAATCACGAACCTCACCAGCTATCTCTTTCACTTTTTCCATTTCAACCATACAGTTTCCAGATCCTTTTTTTTTCACGAGCATTGCCTGGAACTGATGTATCCAGCCTCGAAGAAAGATTGGACAAAAATCACAGAAAAAGAAATTTACTGGAGATAGTCACCAAGCTTCGGTGTTAGCATTCCACACGTCATCTGCCGAATTGCACAGTCAGCACTGTTTTTCGCTGGCATATAGCTATTAGCAGAATTTTCGAAAGCTTTATGCATCAAGTTTTTTCAAGGTTCAAATACAGACAAAATGATAGACTGCGCTTGTCTATTCCTTGAGTCATACCAGCAATGAAAAAAACTCGCTCCCCACGACTTGGACTTTCGGCGTTGATCGCCTTGGGTTTCATTGTTCTGCAATCCAACACAATGGTCTGGGCAGATGACTTCCCCGGCAAGGGAGACAGATTCGCATGGAGTAACGCGCTTCCCTACTACAATCGTGGCAACAAATACCTTGAACACGGACGAATAGAAGAAGCTGTCCAAGATTTCGAAGAAGCGATATATCGTTATGAATACGACCCAGATTTTTACATCAACTATGGTGTAGCCCTTCGCAAACGGGAAAATTATACGGGCGCAGAACAAGCCTTCAAGAAAGCACTAGAACTGCGCTCCAATGACTGGCAAGCATGTGCCAATCTTGCAAATGCATATCTCAAACAAAACAGATTGAAAGACACAATTGCATGTTTCCAAAAAGCAATGAAGATGCAGCCACCACCGCCTCCGCAAGAGCGCGATGCAATGCTAAAGGACATAGCGGACATCACAAAGATTCTCAGCATGCAGAAGCGTAATGAAGTCCCGACTCCTTCAATTTCGACAGCAAAAGCAAAGCAATCCAACGGAACAAGTTCCAAGAAGCAACTTGCTCAAACGCAAAAGCGAACAAGCAAAGCTGAGGAGACTCCAGCTCCAGCGGCGCCTGTCGAAAAGACTGATCTGAAGCAATCTGGATGGGATTACGTCAAATGAAATTGGAATCCACCCGTCAGTCCAAACAGTAGCACTCAATAAATCACCCAACTGGAAGAAAAAAGATGTCTGTTCAAGTAAAAGAGATGCATACCTATTCAGAAAAGATCGCTAAAGATCTGCAATTGAATACTCGCAACGTCAACGCTACCATCGAGCTTCTTCAGGAAGGCTGCACCATTCCCTTCATTGCGCGATACAGAAAAGAAGCAACAGGCTCTCTAGATGAAGTTCAGGTGATAAAGATCCGAGAGCGGCTTCAAGAACTGGAAGAACTAGACAAGCGCAGAGACAGCATTTGCAAATCACTCGACGAGAGAAGCCTACTGGCTCCCGAGCTTAAAGTGCGCATCGACAAAGCTCAAACAATGGTTGAACTTGAAGACATCTATTTGCCCTTCAAAGTAAAGAGAAAAACAAAAGCCACCACAGCAAAAGAGAAAGGACTCGAACCGCTTGCAAAAGATATCTTCAGCTACAAGTTTCCCGACCCAACAAATGAAGCAAACAAATACGTAAGTCAAGAAAAAGGTGTAGCCAGTGCGGAAGAAGCCCTCGCCGGAGCACGCGATATCATTGCTGAATGGATAAGCGAAGATGAACGTCTTCGCAAGGAAATGCGTACATTTTGGAAAGCAAAAAGTTATCTAGTATCTACGGTTGTAAAAAAGAAGGAAGAGGAAGGGGCAAAATTCAAGGATTATTTCGACTGGTCAGAACTTGCAAAAACAGCTCCTTCCCACCGTCTGCTTGCGGTATTTCGTGGTGAGGAAGAGGGGGTTCTCAGAGTTTCTATAGAGCCAGAACTTGAAATAGCTGAAAAGATGCTTGAAGCGCATTTCGTAAAAAATCGCAGTGAGACAGGCAAACAAGTCAACATAGCCTGTCAGGACAGCTATAAAAGGCTTATTGCCCCGTCAATGGAAACAGAGATGCGCGCTGACTTGAAATTGATTGCCGACACAGAAGCTATCAAAGTTTTCGTCAGTAATTTGCGCGAACTTTTGATGTCCCCACCACTAGGTGAAAAAGCGGTTCTGGCAGTCGACCCTGGTTTTAGAACGGGCTGCAAGCTTGTGTGCCTCAGCAAGCAGGGCGCGCTACTTGAACATGGAGTCATCTACCCGTTCGAAGAATCTGCAAAAGGACTCGAGAAGCGAGAGCAAGCTGCAGCGAAAGTAGTTGAACTTTGCAAGAAGCACACGATAGAAGCAATCGCTTGCGGCAACGGAACAGCCAGCAGAGAATCGGAATCGTTTCTGAAAGAGATAAAGTTCCAGGCACACGGTCTAGAAAAACTGCCCATAATAATGGTCAATGAAAGTGGTGCTTCTATTTACTCAGCATCTGAAGTAGCAAGAGAGGAATTTCCAGACCAAGACATTACCGTGCGCGGTGCAGTTTCAATCGGTCGCCGACTGATGGACCCGTTAGCTGAGCTGGTGAAGTTAGATCCCAAGTCCATTGGCGTGGGTCAATATCAACACGACGTTGATCAAAAGGCGCTACAAACAAGCCTTGATGACACAGTGATGAGCTGCGTGAATTCAGTGGGAGTAGAACTCAATACGGCAAGTAAAGAATTGCTCTCTTATGTATCAGGACTCAACAAGCAGATAGCAACAAATATAGTCAAACATCGGCAAGAGAACGGTCCCTTCAAAGCGCGAGCAGAGCTTAAGAAGGTTTCGAGACTCGGTCCTAAAGCTTTCGAACAAGCAGCAGGATTTCTCAGAATCAGAGCGAGTCAAAATCCACTTGATGGAAGTGCGGTTCACCCTGAGAGGTATGATGTTGTTCAGAAGATGGCAAAGGATCTTTCGTGCGATGTGAGCAAGTTGATCGGTAACTCAGAACTCTGCCGAAAAATCGACATTCACAAATACGTCAGTGAAACCGTCGGAGTTCCGACCTTGAAGGATATCGTGCAAGAGCTTGAGAAACCCGGACTTGACCCACGATCTAAACTGGAACAATTTGAATTTGCCAGCGACGTTCACACAATTAACGACTTGCAAGAAGGCATGGAACTTCCAGGCATCGTTACCAACGTCACCGCATTTGGTGCATTTGTTGACATCGGAGTGCACCAGGATGGTCTCGTGCACATCAGTGAATTATCCAATAAATTCATCAAAGACCCGCACGAAGTTGTGAAAGTGCATCAGAAGGTCAAAGTCACTGTCCTTCAGGTTGATAAGCAAAGAAAACGAATTTCCCTCAGCATGAAACGATAATAAATCAGGAAGGAGCAAACCATGGATAAAAGGGTTTCGGTGCTATTAGCAAGTGCGCTAATCGCCATAGGAACCGTTCAATCGCCCACTCTTGCATGTGGTCCGTTTTTTGCCTCAAACGATTATGTATACACACTTCACCCCGACTTTCCTTTGCCTAAGTTCGCGAAGGGAAACATTGGAGTTCTACCAAAGAACATCGCAAGAAGCTATATGGTCGCAGCTTGGCGCTATCTGAATGGAGCACCATTGACAGAGTCAGAGCAAACATCGATGGTGGCACTCTGGGAGACACGCCTGGCGCATGGTGCAGTCAATACAGCAGCTTATGGATTCAGCGAGGATTCAGATAACAGCTCGCAATGGATTGAATTTCGCAAGGCAATTGGCAAACCGCTCAAAGACGGCAACATTTTTGGCTACAAGTATATAGACAGTGGCAGCCTCTACATCAACTTTCTAAACTGCCCAAGCACCGCGTTCGAATTTGCCGCAAAGACGGGGCAGCAAGTGTCCAAAGAATTTGGACCAAATAGCAAGGAATTCAATGAATGGATCAAAGGGCAAGACGATGTGTTTTGCAATTGCTCCGGTAATCAAACAAAGTTCCCCGCACCTGCTGAAGGACTGAGTCCAAAGTTCAAGGCGTATAGAGATTACCAGATTGCCTGCGCGCACTTTTACGGACGCGAATACGAAAAGGCTCGAGCGGAGTTCGACAAAATTGCTCAGGACAAAGATTCACCTTTTAGCTACCTGGGCTCTTATCTTGCAGTACGTTCACTCGTGCGGGAAGCGACTACCAAAGCAAGCGTAGACTCAGCTCTACTGGCAGAAGCTGAAAAACGCATCAACGATTTATTAAACAAAGCAAGCACCTTTGACAGCGCGCTGAAAGCGCTGCTAAGTTTCGTCAAGTTCCACTCAAATACAGACAGTACGCTTGCAGAGTTGAATAACAAGTTGAATTCTAACGCCTCTGGAGCAAACGCTGGTGCATACCTCAGCGATTACACTTTTCTCTACAGCAACATTATTGGTGAAGTCTTCGACGATTGGGTTGATATGGGGAAAGATCCCTCGGCTCAACGTTGGTCTAAGCATGAGCGCATCGCAAAAGCGGGGGAAATGAGCGATTGGATTCTCACGATGCAAACGAATTTGCCAGAGGCAAAGAAGCATGCAATTTCAAAATGGAACCAGACGCATAAACTACCGTGGCTGATTGCATCGATGCGTTATTTAACGCCCTCTGATGCTGAAGCAGCCAAGCTCATGAATGAAGCAAAAATGGTTTCGGCAAGTTCACCAGCTTATCAGCATTTGCAATATGAGCTAAGCAGACTTCTTGCACAATCAAAAAAATCAGACGAAGCACGCGCAATCATCGATAAAATTTTTGAAAACAAATCGGTTATACTTGCGCCATCTTCGAAGAATTACTTCATCAATCAGCGCTTGATGGTTTGCAAGTCTTTCGCAGATTTTACTCGCTTTGCATTGCAACGCCCAAGTTGTGTTGAAGCTGGAGGCGACGCCGCTGAGGTTCCTGAAGAGTTTGAAAAAACAGAACAAAGCAAGAACTATCCGTCCCTAGAACCTGCATTAACGCCTGCGACCGCACGTTTTTTCAGCTCTGCAGTTCCACAAAACCTGTTGATGTCTCTTTTGAGCCTTCCTCTGAGCAAGCGCCTGAACGCAGACGCGACTCAAGCGCTCTGGGTAAGAGCATTCCTGCTCGGCGACAACGCAGCACTGAATGTGGTGTCACCAAAATTGAAAGCACTCGGTCCCCGATTTGCGGCGCAATTAGCAGTATATGAGAAAGCCAGTAGTCAAACTGAAAAGAACTTTGCTGCCGCCCTCATGATCTTGAAAAATCCAGGTATGCGCCCTTACATAGAAGCAGACTACGGGCGTGCTACACCAATAAATGAGATTGATGATTATCAGAATAACTGGTGGAATTCGGCTGACTTAAAGGTGCCCGAACAAGAAGAGCCCGGAGAGCATTTCGGTGACGCTAAATACTATTTGACGTGCCTGAACCCAAAAGAAAAAGCAGATGGATTGGTAGAGAACAAGAGGCTGCTCGAACTTGGACCAAGCTCGGCGGCTCTGTCTAAGTATGTTCTTGCATACTGGAAAACGAATCCCAAAGACAATCGCATTCCGGAAGCATTGCATCTATGCGTAAAGGCGAGCAAGTTCGGAGAGAAGAACGCGACTTCTACAAAATATTCCAAGGAGTGCTTCCAGGTTTTACACCGGAATTTTCCGAAGAACACCTGGACCAATCAAACCGAATACTATTACTGATACATGTTGCCCAGATCTAAGAAAAGGTCGAAGTAGATTCATCGCTGGTGAACAATTTCTGCTGGAAGTCCCTCCCAGCCAAGAAATTCTCAGTCACTCCGGCGAAATCTATTTAAACGAATCGCGATAGCCAAGCTTTTCAGCCAGTTGCCTGTCCTTGGCGGAAAGGTCCCAGCGTCCTAATTTCTCTTGCGCCTTGCTGCGACCTATATATGCTTGTGCAAAAGTTGGGTTCGATTGAATGAACTTACTGTAGTCTTTCACGGCGTCTTCAAACTTGTTCAGCTTGTCGAAAGCTTCAGCTCTAGTTGCATACGCGACGGTGCAGCCCGCATCTAACTTCAAAGCTTGATTGCAATCCGCTATTGCAAGTTCTGGCTTACCAAGCCCATTGTAAATATCAGCGCGATTGTTGAATGCCATCGCACTGTTCGGCTCGGCTTTAATCACTTCATTCATATCTTCGAGCGCCTTGCTGTAATTCTTCAGCGCGATGTAGGCAGCAGCTCTATTCCAGCGCGCGGAATTCACATTGACTTTGAGTGCGATTGCTTTACCACTATCATCTGCCGCAGCCTCATTGTTTCCCATTGCGAGATTTGCGCAGCCACGTGCGTGATATAAGTCACCACGTTTAGGGTCAATGTTCAATGCCGCATCAAAGTCAGCCAGAGCATTCTTGTACTGTTTCAACTCATAATAAGTTTTGGCTCGACTCGCAAATGGCTCGCACTTTGAGGAATCAAGCTTGATTGCCTTGCCGTAATCTACCAACGCGGCTTTGTAATCTTTCAGCTTCTGTTCAGCGCTAGCCTTGTTGTAGTAGGAAAGAGCATTGGTTGGGTCGAGTCGAATAGAATCCTCAAAGTCGTAGAGCGCTTCTTTGTAGTTCTTCAACTCAAAATATGCCGAGCCCCGCTTGTTGAACAATTCTGGACGCTTTGGATTGAGAGCAATCGCAGCGGTGTAGTCTTGCATAGCCGCTTTGTTCGCCACTTTGCTGAGGAGAAAGTCCGCGCGAGCCTCAAGCATAAGCGCGTTTTGCGGTTCCATTTCAACTGCTTTGTTGAAATCATCTAGCGCCGCATTTGCATTTCCCAGAGCTCGATAAGCGCAGGCTCGATTGTAGTAATAGCTTGCTTTATCGCCGACAAGAGAAATAGCTTTGCTAAAGTCTCGCACCGCCATATCAAACTTGCCCTGGCGATAATAAAGGTTGCCTCGATTGGCATAAGCACTGGTCATTTTGGGATCTAACGACAAGCACTTGTTGTAGTCTTCCAGTGCTTTTACGTCATTTCCGAGTCTTGCTTGCCAGAGCGCACGGTTGTAATAGGGCTCAGGATCTGTCGGGTTGAGAAGAATCTTATGACGGCATTCTTCCAAAGGATCGCCACTTGCCAAGCAGTAGCTCGGCAGTGCTATAGAGATTAAGCCGCTCATAACTACCGCGAAAGCAAGACCTGCTTGCATCCTGGTAATTGCTGCCAATTTGTCGCGCCTCTTGACCACCGTTTTTACCAACGACAGACACCAAAGAACGCTGTCATGATATCGAAGGTCCCAGAAATTTGCAGCCCCGCCTTTTTAATAAGACGGGGCTGACAGCGAAAAATTGCGGGATAGGAAACTAAGCCGAGGGCTAGTTTATTTGTTCAATGAAATCTGGTTGTTGTGCTTGAGGCTTGCAATCTTTTCTTTCAAGAATGTCATTGCAACGCTGTCTTGCTGTTCGTGGTCGGTGACCATGATGTCTGGCTGAACGCCAACTTTGTTGATGTCGGCACCGCTTGGTGTCAAATACTTGGACACGGTGATGTGGACAGCAGCTCCACCTGGAAGGTGATTGATTTCTTGAACCAGACCCTTTCCGTAGGTGTGTGTTCCGATGATGGTGGCACGTTGATTATCTTTCAGTGCACCTGCGAGAATTTCACTAGCGCTAGCGCTTTCGTCGTCAACGAGAACTGCGATTGGTTGATGTGTCATTGGGTTGCCGGAAGCTGTATCAACTGAGCGTCCGTTGCGACCTGCGGTACTAACAATGACACCACCGTCGAGAAGCATGTCTGCGATTTCGAGGGAGTTCGAGAGCAATCCACCAGGATTATCGCGAAGGTCAACAATCAAACCATCTGTTTTAGAAAGCTTTTCGAGAGCTGTCTTGAACTCACGAGCAGCATCATTCGAGATGAAGGTCGAGAGTTGGATGTAACCGATGTTCGAATCAAGAACTTTATAGCTGACAGCATGAATGGTGATTTCAGCTCTGGTGATATCGAATTTCTTTTCGGCATCGCCGCGCTTTACTGCGATGGTGACTGTGGAACCTGCTTTCCCACGGATTCTTTCAGCAGCTTGCTCTGGTGTGTAGCCAATTGTGTTGTGTCCATCGATCGCAACGATTTCGTCTTTTTGTTGGAGACCAGCATTCTGAGCTGGGCTGTTGTCGATGGTTTTGGTTACAACGAGGCGACCTTCTTTCTGAACCAGATTGATGCCGATGCCAACGATTTTGGCGTTGATTGCATCACTCTCGTCTTTGAATGATTGTGGGTCTAGAAAACGAGTGTATGGATCTTTCAAACTTTCGAGCATGAGTTTGATGTCTTTGTGAGCATCAGCCACCGTCTTGATGTCGGCGTCGTATCTGTGCTCCCAAGCAGCCCAATTCTGGTGATTGAAACCAGGATCATAGTAGGTCTGGTAAACCAATTCCCAAGCCTTATGATAGACTTCGCGCGGATGCGGCTTGTAGCTGGATTGTGCTGGTGGGTAGACAGTGCAAAATAGAGCCATGAGGGCCAAGAGACATGACCCGGAGCGTTTCATGCTGAACATATTTTTGAATTTCCGCAGGAGTGTAACAGCAGCCGAATTGATCGGTCACTTTAGACAGTTGGTTATACGAACATTTCGCTGTACTCTTCTTATGCCCCCAAAAGCGGAACTTTCCAAGCTCAAAACATTAAATGATGCCCTTGGCAAGCCTTTTTTGGATCTTTTTTGCAGCATGAATAGCTTAGGATGCTTTCTGCAGGCTTAAAGCAGCTATTTTCAGATTTTCTTCGTTTTTCCTGCTGGCTTCCCTCAACCCAAATGTTATCGGATGTAAAGGGACGCCATAGATTCATATCGGGTTTGCCATAGAATTTGGATGCCTATCGGCGGAAACTAGCTGGGGGCGCCGCGATCCTGGCGGCTGGAAGCCTGCACGCACAGACCTGAGCAGGCAGGATGCTAGCGCTCCTGAACCAAAGCGGGTTGGAACCTGCGCGTCGTCCAGACCGGATCAGGCATGATGCATGCGCATTCGCCCACAGACCTAAGCAGGGTGGATGCCGCTCCCAGACCGTAGCTGGGTGGATGACGCTCGCAGACCTGAGCAAGCAGGATGCTTGCGCCTGTACGCACAGACCGGAGAGGGGTAGATGACGCTCCCAGACCTGAGCAGGCAGGATGCTTGCGCTACTGAACCGAAGCGGGTTGGAACCTGCGCGTCCAGACCGGATCAGGCAGGAGAGTTCTAACGGCGGGCAGCCGCAGGCACCTTGCCGCTGAATCCATACTCAGCCCAGCGCCGCGAAACCACTTCCTTCATTTCGTCACTCATGATTATTTCTTTCGGCCACTCGCGCGTGTGCCCTTCAGATTGCCACTTTTGCGTGGCATCAATGCCAACCTTCGACCCATAACCGAACATGGGCGCCGAGTGGTCGAGTATGTCGACCGGTCCATCGCTGAACATCATATCTCTGCGCGGGTCAACGTTGCCGAACACATGCAAGGCAACCTCAGACATGTCGTGCACATTCACGTGCTTGTCCACGATGATGACGTACTTCGTGAACATCATCTGCCCAAGCCCCCAAACGGCGCTCATAACTTTCTTCGCATGACCAGGATAGCGCTTGTCGATGGCAATAATTGCGCAGTTATGGAACACGCCTTCCCAGGGCAGGTCCATATCCACGATTTCGGAAACCAGCGTCTGCAGCATTGGAAGAAAAATGCGCTCGGTCGCCTTGCCGAGATAGCAGTCCTCTTGTGGCGGCTTGCCGACGATGGTTGTTTGATAAATAGGGTCCTTACGGTGTGTCACGGCAGTCACATGGAAAACCGGAAACATGCCTGCCGGGCTGTAGAAGCCAGTGTGGTCGCCAAACGGTCCCTCGACACGCAATTCGGATTGATCAACATACCCTTCTATCACGATTTCAGCTGTTGCCGGAACTTCGAGATCCACACTGACGCATTTCACCAACTTCACAGGTGACTTCCGCAAAAATCCTGCGAAGAGTAGCTCGTCAATTTCTGGCGGCAGAGGCGCCGTTGCAGAGAAAGTAATCGTAGGGTCGCAACCCAGAGCTATAGCAACTTCAAGTCGCTTACCAGGTCTTTCAGTAGGCGCTGAGTCAAAGAAAGTGCCGTAGTTAGGCGGTTCCACCATAGGAGCACCTGGGGTCAAAATCTCAAGGCGTCTGATTTCTTCGAAGTTTCTAGCTCCATCGTGGTGTTTATGCCAGTGCATTCCCGTGGTGCTGTTGTCGTATTTTTGAAGCCGATAGACTCCCAAATTGCGAATTCCGTTTTTCGGGTCGCGCGTTATCACGACTGGAAGCGTAATGAACGGCGCCGGATCATCAGGCCAGCAGCGAATGATAGGTAGCGAATCCAGCATTTTTTGATCTGGATTGCGAATTACCACTTCCTGGCAGGGAGCGGCCTGATTGCTTAGCTTCGGCGGGAAATTACCAACTTCGATCAAAGTTGGCAGCATGCCTAGCTTTTCGACCAGACTTTCTGGAACTTTCGGCTTGATTAAATGACGTATTCGATCGGCCACATCGTCGAGAGATTCGGTCTCAAGCGCCATGCACATGCGTTTCATCGAGCCAAAAGCGTTAATTAAAACGGGCATGTTGTAGCCCTTCACGTTTGTGAACAAAAGCGCTTTGTTACTACCGTCTTTTGACTTGCTGACCCGATCAGTTATCTCGGCAATTTCGAGATCGCTATCAACAGGCGCAGTAATTCTCATCAATTCGCCCGCATCTTCAAGGGCTTTGATAAATCCACGTAAGTCGTTGTATGCCATTTTTTTCTCGCTGAAACGGGCGAAACGAGGTCTTTTCATCTCGCCGAAGTCACCGCCGAATATTGTAGCGAATATGAACTGTGCTCGTGCTTTGTGTGAAGTTGCTTGTTTATACCGGTTTCACAGGCAGAGGAAAGTACTTGCGTGCGGCTTCTAGTCGGGGGAGGTTGGGGTCGTGCAACTTTCGAGCCAGAAGAATGCCTTGTTCGAGCACACTTTCAAATTCCTTTTCCTCGTCTACCGTGTTTAGCATAACGTTAGGCAATCTTTCTACAATTTGCAGGTAATCATTCATGGCATCATGTTCTTTTTTCAGCCTCACATGACAGTCTGCGAGACAGGAGTAAACTCGCACCGTCACGAAGGGAGAACGAGAGAGTTCGCCTAACTCAGCTTTGAGCATTTTTTCAGCGAAAGACACGTCAGTCACAATGAGTGTTTTGAACAAGATTTCGAGAACAGACATTCGATAGACTGGGCTGGCATATTCATCTTGGTGCAGCATGGCAGCCACATTTTTTGCAAGTTTGTCTGCTGATTCCTTGTCGTGTTTGAGCAGAAGCGTCAAATAAGCTTTAGTGGCTTTTCCATTGAGCACAAAAATTGGCTCGACCACATTATTTACATCAGTCGCTTCAGCAGAGGCAATCAACTTGTCACAGACTTCGAGACTCTCTTCAGGCAAATCAAGATTCAAAAGCACATACTTCAGCTGCGATAAGTCAACCAGCCTATTCTCTGGCAAAAGTTTAGGAGCTACTTCAAGAGCAGTAGGCACGAAAGATTTGGCGAGCTCTTTGTCTCGAATTTCTCCAAGCATCAATGATGACTGAATCATCGCGTCGTGGCATACTTTCTCATTATTTCCAGCAGACTCTTTCATTGTTTTGATAAGCATGGGATACGCTGTTCTCAAATCGCGGTCAAGCTTCTCATTGTGCCCATGAATTCGAGCGCTCATTTGCAAAGAGTGAGAATACTGAATCGCGCATGTCCACTTAAGCCCCTGGTTATGTGAACTTGTCTCAGCATCATATGCCTCCTTCCAGAAAACTGCAGCACCGACCCAATCACGCTTGTCGCTGGATAGAAGCCGTGCTCGAGCCACCAACGCGGAAACATTAGGCACAATGGGCTTATCTACCTCCCTTCTGCTGCGAGCTTGAAGAAACAAAATGCCACCGCCCACAATGGCAAGGATGGCTATTAGACACAGAGCGTAAGCTTTATTTTTGCCACCAGTCAAATTCTTTGTACCGGATATTGGTCGACGTGAAATCTGCCCTGTTTGGCTTGCAATGACATTTGCAAGAGAATTTCTCATTTGCTCTGCGGACTGTGGTCGGTGCTCGGGAGTCTTAGACAACCCACTTAAAAGCAGCTGCGTTAAAGCGAGTGGAACATCAGTTCGTTTACTCAAGATATTTGCGTCTGGCAAATCTCCATTGAGGTGCATTTGCATGACCTCAAGCGCCGAGTTAGCAACAAATGGCGGCGTTCCAAACAAGCTTTCATAAATAACACAAGACACCGAATACAGGTCAGAGCGGAAATCAACGACTTTGCCTGCGCACTGCTCAGGACTCATGTAGGCGGGTGAACCAATCATTGCGGCTGTCATCGTGCTATTCATCTGACCAAGTTCAGGATCTGGCTCAAACAACCTGGCGATGCCAAAATCAAGCAATCTTACATTGGCAATCTTGCCCTCAATTTTACGCAGCATGATATTTTCGGGCTTCACATCTCGATGCACCAAACCTCTCGAATGGGCAAATGCTAGTGCGTCAAGAACAGGAATGAAGATCTCTCCCAGCTGAGAATAGGTCAAACTCTCCGACCTCGCTAGCTCAGTAGCAAGAGTTGCGCCTTCAATATATTCGAGTACCAGATAAGGCAAGCCTTCCTGCGTTGTTCCAAACCCGAGAACATTCACTATATTAGGATGGTTTAGCTCACTTGTAATTTTCGCCTCGCGCTGAAATCGTGCCAGCCCTCGCTGCGTGTGCTGCTCTTTATTTGTAAGAACCTTAACGGCGACAATGCGGTCAAGATTAAGCTGCTTTGCCTTATAAACTGTGGAGAATGCCCCTTGCCCGAGCACTTCAATCAGCTTAATCCCCTCAATTACAGGAAAGGCGGCGTTGAGTTCATCGTTCGGGGGTGGCAGATTCATCCCATAATTCTACCGGGAAACTGGCACTACCTTTTCGCCTACGTATAACCACCATGCTCGATCATCCGGACTGTGGAATTACACAGTCGCGCCTGCAGAACTTGACCATATACTTTCTACATTAATACGAGTTAACCGCGAATTTTATCGGGTGTTCAAGGTTCTCTCAGACGCTAATTTCGCATGCGTGTGAGGATCTAGAATGTCAGACCGTTTTGTTTCGCGCCCCCAAGAAAATGATGAGATGCCAGCGGCAAATCTCTCCGCAGCTCAAATTTATTCTCAATCTGTCCGAGAATCTTACTCGCAAGCACCTAGAGAAGTCACAAGAGTGTCGGAGGTATACTACCAGCCGCCACGCGAAGTCTTTCAGGGCTGAGGCCCGAGACCCTGTCCGCCCGTGAGGCCGACGATAAGACCAGATGTAAGACCAGTTGAGCCGCGCCCGGTGGATCCCAGACGCGACAGCGAACCACTGTATCCAAAATTGACAGAGAAGCAGAAACTAGAACAACTAAAACGAATCTCCGCAAATTACCCGAAGTGGGATGCAGCAAAGTACGATCGCGCAATCAGTGGCACATTTGATACCACTGTAAAAGGTAATGAGGACTACTTCGGACTCATCAATGCGGCTGCACGCCAGAACAAACCAGTCGTGATGCTCATTGGAAGCGCCAGCGACCCAGCCACAAGACACGTAATCGAGAACTCGCTCAAAGATGCCCGCAGTAAAAACGGTCGTGACACTGTTTACGCCTTTGTAGACCTCGACAAAGTTGACCGCAATTCGCAAGTCGGCAAGTACGCATTTGAAAACATGGCAAAGAATGGGAATGAACCGCCATTCACTATGGTTTTCGGAATGTCTCGAAGCGGCGATGCAAACAACCCAGTAAAAGCGGAAGCACCGAGTTACTACTCAATGGGAGCGCCCGATTTAAGAGGCATCAACGAGGGTCTTTCAAGAGCCAGATTGAACATGGTTGGACAATTTACGAATCTACGTCCAGATCAAATTCCGAGACCAAACCCCAGACCCGATCAACTCGGTCCGAAACCAGATTCGACAAATCCGGAGCAGCCTTACCCGCGTCCAGATATGAACGCGATTGAGAAGCGCACACAAGAGGCAATCGCCATGTCTCTGGTACAAGCTCAGAGACAGACAGATACTGAAAAAGCATACGGCTTCTTCAAACAAGCAGTGGATATGGCAGACAGCACCAAGAACCCGCTTCTTCAGGCAGCTACCCGAACCGAACTCGGTCTTGCTTGTATGAAATGGGGTCACAAGGAAACAGGATATAAGTGGATTATGGAAGGCGCTGCCAAAAATCCAGCTTTCTATAATGATCAGACAAATAAGGATTTCAAAGCTCGTCTTGTAGAAGCTGGAGTGCCACCATCTGCGGTTAACTACATGATGGAGAACGGAAAGCGCGACCCGAACTGGTACACCAAAGACAAAGAGGCAGGCAAGAAAGTTGAAGCTGCAGAAAAGGCAGCTCAACAGCCTTTCCAACAGGAGCAACGCTCAACTCCATGGAACTTCGAGATACCTACTTCTGCGCAACCTTCAATCGAGCAAAAACCGCCCGTTGTTCCCAACCCGATATTCCCTAAGCCGGTCATAGCGCCGAAACCAATAATTGACGCAAAACCTCAAATGAATAACCTTGGTGGACACATAATGCCTTCTCCCTTTAAGAGGTAAGTCATCAACGCTATTTGTTCAGGTCAGTTCTGAATTTCATTGCTTGCAACAAATCAGACAAAGTCATTCGCCTGATTAAGGTGTTGCTCTCGTCCCCCCACTGGTTGGTCAATTTCACTACACCCTGCTGAGGAAAGTAATTACGAATATTCAAAACGTGTGCGCCACCATCTTCGATATACCAGGGAGCATTTCGCACATCAACTTGAACGATTGCAGGAAATTGATCTGCCTCTTTCAAATGCATTAGCTGTTGGTGCAAATCAGTCAGATTCGCAATCTCTATTAGTGACGAATTCTTCTGAGCTGCGCCATCTACATGATAAAAGGTCACAGCTTGCTTTTCTTGTTGATTAACAGCCTGGCAAATGCCAAAAAGATGCGAAGACATAATTGCGGGTCCTGAAAGGATATGGTACTTACCAAAGCGATCCCACTCATAGATATAGAACTTTCGTCCCAAATTTGTGACGTGCATGCGCTCACGCTCAAGTGTCCCAAATGCAAATGAGGGGGGTCTCAGTAACTTGTCATAGCCAATTGTCCCGGGCACATTTTGAAACAACACAAGCTTTCCATTTCTGTCAAAGAGATTAGTTACGGAATCGGAAAAATCTTGTGCCGGTCGCCCAAACTGATCGTAGAGAGCATTTACCTTATGCGTATCAGCAACGCACCCTATGATTTCGCTATATCTGTCATAAAGGAGATTGGCTGCATCAACTTCTCGAAGGTAGAGTCCTGATTTTACGTAATGTGTTACGCCCTTTTGTGGTGCGTCGTTGGCTTTGCCGTTCGAACGAACTACCGGCAATATATCCTTCAATTCGCGCACCATTCCACGCAACTGATAATTCTCATCGAACACCAACTTGTCTTCATCAAACATTGTTCGATCGCTCATATCAAAAGTTTCCACGCGATCCTTCTGCCGAATCTTAACCAGAGTAGTCTGGACAAGTTGGCTAGCCCAGTCTCTATCTCCGTCAACTTTTACATACCTTGTTCCAAGCTCTTGATTCTGAAGGCTCAGCGACTTACGTGCCTCCGAGTCTGGACGTAGTCCGCTTGCGCTATTTTCAAGATCTATTACTGCTCCGCTTAAAGTTTGAAAGTTTCCAGTTTCAGCTATGTCTGCAACCATTCTTGCCATTTGATGTGGAGAGCGCCTGTAAATGCGGCTCTCGCAAACGGCAACATTGCATGTATTATTTAGTCCTTGATGCACTGATGATGGAAACGCGGCATGATTCAAAACCTGCTCCATCAAATCATATCTTTCGCTTGAGCTGAACTTCGAGTTTCGCTGAGGGTCCATGATACGGTTTAGTTCCCAATAAAACCGTGATTTCTCTTTAGCATCATGACCAAGTTTTTCAAACTGTGCTTCCAAATAGCTAATTCTGCTCAACCGTATGTTTGACACGAACCCTTCGTCCACCTTTCGATCAAACGCCTGCTTTTCCAAATGATATTCAGCAGCGTCACGCAGTTTCTTGTTTAACAACTCTCGGGACTCGCAGGCACCAGCTACTCTTGCAGCTTCTACATCAATGGTTTGTGCATAATTAGCAATTTCAGGCTTTTCAGAAACAATGTTATTTTTCGCCGGTGTAAGCCAAGACTTAGCCAGCTTTGCATCCATAGTCTGAATTGCAGATTGCGAATAGCCTACTCGACGCATTATTTGGTTTGCATAAGCAACTGTTTCGTAGTCCGCGCCGGCACCTCTAAGTGGTTCGTTTGTGGTGGTTTTTATTTGTGAAAACAGTTTCAAAAGTATTTTCTCTTCAGCATCGGCACTGAATGATTTATGCTCTCTAGCATCCTTCAGTTGCTCAGCCAATGCACTCTTTGTACGAGTCCAGGTCTCCGCTGAGAGCCCACCATTCACGGTGCATTTGTTAATTAGAGTTAGAACATCTGCTATTCGAAAGCGTTGAGCATCTGTCAGTCCAGGCATATGCAACAAAACTGAATGCAGATTGAATGTTTTCTTCCCAGACTCTAAATAGCTCAATTGCTTAAGTTCAAGCAATACGTTCTCCCTGTAACGGGTCATCTCAAAACCGCTCAGCAGCCTGCTTTTCACAGCCTTCTCTAATGCAAAAACATGTTCTTTTATCTTTTGCGATGGCTTGTCCTTAATATGTTCTGGTCTGGGTAGCTCGTCACTTTGCTGCTTTATCTCAATTTTTTTGCGCTGAGAAATATCAAAATCTTCTCCGATCGAGGGTCCGTTTTTCGATTCGATTCTCTCTTCTACATGCTGGCTGTTGCCCACGGACTCCAGTGATTCCCCGCTCTGCCGCCCGGTTCCTACAGGCTCTGAGATTGACGCCTCTCTGCGGCGCTTAGTTCTAACTGGCTCTGGTGTATTTATTGCTAAGTTAACATCAGCGCCTTCAAGTTCAGCCAAAATTTGCTGGTAATCAGATTCAAGGTTTTTGCCTCCCAATCGAGATGGCATACATTCAGCACTTTTGGCCAGGGCACAGCCACTGAAATGAGAGAAGCTGAGTTCTGCAACAGTACCGAAAGCCGCATAAGATGCAGCGTGCATAAGAAGCTGCGAAGGAGTCGCCTTCAATTTGTTTGCAAGCTCCGCATCTACCAGCCCACCAGCTAGTCCTGAGCCTGTTGAAATAATTAATCGGCGAGCGAGGTCGCTTGTCTGCAAGCGTGAGCTTGCTGACAAAGCTTCTCCCAAAGAATGTGCAGTACCGCCCATAGTACCGAACACCAGAGCTGAATTTACAGCCTGACTAACCCGAGCTTTAGCAAAGTTGCCTTCATCAGCACGACTTGGAGTTAGTAATCCACCCATCAAAAACCCTGTAGCAGCATTTTCTCCAATAACTCGACTGAGAGTCGGAAGCTCAGATTTGCCAAAAACCTGGGTCGCTGCGCGTCGTGTTAATAAGCTGGTCGCAGCGAATGGAACAACGGAACCCACGACAGTTCCTAACTGGTAAGCCTGTGAGTTCGCTGCATGGTCTGCTAGGTAGGCATCAAAAGTGTTTTTCTCAACGAAAGATAGGTTGAAAAAAGATGAGTGAGACCAAGATAAATGGGGCGAATCTAGGTTGGACGCTGGTGACTTTTTAGATGGAGCTTCTGACTGATTGCTTTTGTTTCCCTGCTGAGCTGTATTGGCACCATTTGACCTGGCTTCAAAGGACTTTCGAAACTCTTGGCCAATTTGAGATAGCGCAGTAGCTGGGCTCTTCACTGCACCGTCTAGCAATCCGTCCCCAAACATTTCAATTGTAGAGGGCTGTTCATTGCTTAGCAGAGCATTCTTTGATAAAAAGATGTGTTCCAATGCACGGATGCCCCTCAAACCTCGAGGACATCATCTCCTTACTTTTTGAAAATGAGTTGAAACGACTACTTTGTGATTTCATAGATGGAAAGGCGGCGGCACTTGCTTAGTCGTCAGTGAATAGTCATCTAGGGTGATAACTGACGAGTTCATGTAAATGGTCTTAAGAATAAGCCCAAGGATTACAGAGTATTGCGAAGGACTGCAGAGTAATACTAAGGATTGCAGAATGGAGGAGAAAACGGATTCCGCCAGAGTTGCATAGCATCATCAGCCGTCAATGTGTTTTCGGGGCTGAGTCCTTCCATGAGCGAAACATTAGCAGGAAGGCACTTGGTCATGGGGTTGTATTGGATGGAATAGAATCGAGTCACTACATTTTGTGTATTCTTGAACCAATAACCCATTGCAATTTGAGCTGATTTCCGCGCATAGTGCATTCTTTCGGCTCTATTTGCCGTGTTTAGAATTCCCGATTCTTGTTTAGCGTCAGGCTTACCTTCATGGTCTATGTTTTCTGGAGCAACTAGTTCAGCTTTTGTCGCTCCGACCTTGCTGCGCTGTGTGCGCATGCTTACGAGTCGTGACCACTCACTGCGATCGCACACATGATCAATAAACGTGTTCCAGGTTTCCGCTGAATGCAACTGCATTTTCCTTACCTCGTCAAGTAATTGAAGGGTTAGTATGCTGATGGTGTGATGACTAAACCAGAGCATTTCAAGACAGTCTTATGATGCTGCAGGAACAAAACAGTTCCAATAAAACAAATAAAACCAGGATTTTTTATGCACCATAAGCGGTGCTTTTCGGTTCCCGTTAAAGCGATCTATCAGCGAAATCCACATACTTGCAGGGGATTTCCGACTGCGCGAAGCCTGTTAACGTCCGCTATACCAGCATTTCAGGAAAAGAATAAGAAAGACTGTCATTCCATTTTCTATAGAGTGCTACTAGACAGTCAGATAGTATCGATATCATCACACCTTTTCTCAAACGGAAAATTTGCATATGAGAATTAGACACCAAAGCCGATCTGCGAATGGTTCAACCATCGCTGAAACAGCTGCTGCTATGGGAATTCTAATCCCACTGATTTTTGCAATCCTCTTTGTCGTAGCCGAAGTTTCTCAAGCTTATCTGATTAAAGAATCACTTTCTCAGAGCGCTAGAGAAGCAGCCAGACAAATGGCTATATGCTACGGGCAGGATCAGCAAATCAAGACAAATAGAAAATTGCAAGAACGATATGTATTCGACCAGATTCGAATAGCAAACATCGTAAACTCATCTCAGCAATTCGCAAATCCTGTTTGGGATGTTACCGGAAGCCCGCCCACAGTTTCAGTGACAGTATCGTACACCAGTGGAAAAAACGGTTTACCGGTTTTTCCTGCGCCAGACCCACTTAGCTTTGGCTCCAAATTCAACCTGGTGGCAAGTTCTGTATATCGAATCGAGTAATCCATCAACCATATTTTTTCGGAGAAATGTTTATGCAGAGGTACAAGTTTAAGCCAAGAGTGCGTCGTAGCCAATCAGGGGTGCTCGCGTCACTATTGTTAGTCATTCTTCTTTTGTCAGCTAGTATGTTTGCAGCTTTTGCTGTTGATATCGGCCACGCCGCTACGGTGCGCACAGAATTGCAAAACGCAATGGATGCCAGCGCACTAGCTGGAGCCAGAAACTTTGTCCATGGCTTTGACTATAGCGCGGCGTACAACGATGCATTAAGAATGGCTTCGAAAAATACAGCTGATGGTCTGGCTTTAGCATCGAATAATGCGAAGCTATCAATCAGCGCACTAACTCCCAGCGATGAGAGCAAGCCTGGGGTCTGCCAGGTAGTTGGAACCATGCAAGTGCCAACAATGCTAGCGAAACTTTTTGGACAGCAGAGCACACCTGTAACGGTGACCGCAAAAGCTCATGGATACTCTTCCATCACTGAAGTGGCACCGAATGTTCTATTTCCACTAGCCGTAAGCGTCGATACCATAAGCGGGCATGAGAAACCATTGTATAAGTGCGAACCTGGAGAAGAAGTCACTTTCTTCGTCAACAACGCCGGTTATACAAATGCTATGTTCACTGGCTTTACTAATGAAGCTGACACCAACTACATTAATGAAGCCATTGAGCAACAGCTATCTCTCTCAAAAGAAAAGAAGAACAACTTTATTCCTGCAATCAAGATAGGTGACAAAATCAATTTCTTGAAGGACACTCGCCAAATATGCGACCTTTCAGCTGGTATCGAGGGCATGGCACTTTTGAACAAAGGTCCAGTAATTCTTCCGTTAATTTCTGGAGATGGTCCCTACAAGCAAAGCCGACCAGTCGACGGTTTCGTTGCTGTCAAAATCACAAGCGTTGAGAAAGATCTCAATGGCAAAATGGCTATCAAGGCAGTTTTGACAAAAACCGCAACAAAAGGACGTCCTGGACCTATCGGAACTCCTACCGGCATACAGACAGTAGATGCAGGCATTCAGAAATTGTCACCCGGAATGGTGATGTTGAGCCCGATGAATCAAATCGCTTTCGCACAGGAAGCACCCGGTGTAATTGAAAACAACTTCACCGCTGCGCCGAATGCATCGGGTCCTGAAACAACACAGGCAGGTACCCCGATGTCACCGACTTCAGGTTCATCAATTCGCAGCAACTTCAATTCAGCGTCAAGTACAGCATCTTTGTGGTTCGACGCACTATTGCGCGTGAGAAATAACCCAAATCTCACAGGAACAACAAACATCTATTTCACAGGGCAAACTGTGACTTTCACAGCCGACGGAAAGGTGTACAGAATTAAGATTCCAAACGCGAAAATTGTTCTTTCGAATAGCTACGCAACGCCTTCGACAACATTCGATAATACAACGCAAACTTGGATCACCACCGCACCGGCGAACTTCAGCGATGCAATATTCTTGAGTGGAATGCCGTTCTCAGCTAACCTGCCTGGAGGCATTCAAAATGTTCTCTGGAATGGTTCGTTTAGCTCAGACACCGCGAACCTCACTCTAGATTGGCAATGGGGCGCTGCAGCCTATTCGAATTTAAGCAACAACATGAATTCACTCGGAGTTGCAGCCTCAGGAGATAACGCTGGCACGCCACGCAATTTCACGTCGTTCCTCCAGCCGAATGGCGGTGGCACTAGCAGCGGTGGTACGAATACCACAGGGTCGTTCTCTACCAACAGCTCAGTTGTACCCACCTACAATCCGAACTCAGGTGCACCAAATACACCGCAGTCAAACCCAGGGAACCAGACGGGTCTATATTCGCCACTTTCCGCAACCAATCAGCGTTATCAACCAAATAACAACGCCAGTACGTTCAACGGAAATGCATCGAATAATGATACGAATTCGAACTCACCAAGGTACAACGTAAACTCAGGAAATCCGTATACTCCACAGATGAATCCAACCAATGGATACATGTACTCTCCATCTGAGGCTTATGGACAAAGATATCAAAACGTCAGAGCCAACGGATAGATAACCCCTCCCTGAAAAGAGCAAAAAGGAAAGCTCATTCGAGCTTTCCTTTTCTTTTGTTCTTCCGTCGCCACCTTTGCTGTTCGCAGCAGAAATGGTTTAGCAGTTCTAGCATTAGAGGCTTTAGCAATGCATTAGCAGCTTTAACACTAAATTTTGTCTAAGACCAGCTTAACGCACTAGTATTAAGATTAGCATCGCTCTAGCACTGGGTTCAAAATCAAGACTAGAATAGCCACAATTTCTATTTCTTCAACTCGGATAGGGCCTTGAAGTAAGCTACGAACATCTTAATGCCGCCAGATGCTTGAGGCCAATCGAAGTTTTCATTGATGGCATGATAGCCATGCTCTGGCAAGGACAAACCAAGGAACATCGAGTCTTTACCCAAGACTTTTTTCATGCTGACGATGGCACCGATAGAGCCGCCTTCGCGTACAAATGCGGGCTCAATTCCAAAAGCTTCAGTCATCGCCCTGGCACCTGCAAGTGCCTCAGGGCAGCTCTTGTCTCCGACATAGGGAAAAAGAGAACCTTCTCTGACAATTTCAGCGTCTGGCAATTCTTTCTTGACGAAATCTTCAAAGAGCGCCGCAACTTTGGTTGGGTCTTGGTTTGGCACCAGTCGCATACTAACTTTCAGTTCGGACTGATGTGGAACAATGGTTTTGACACCAGGACCACTATAACCACCGGTGATACCATGCACTTCAAAGGTAGGTTGTCCCCAGATTCTCTTGGCACCATCCAGATTATCATTAGTGCGCAACTTCAGGAGTTCATGCGCCTTCTTGAAGTTTTCCACAGTAAAACCAGAGCGAACAAAATCATCGCCATCAGCTGCGGTTACAGGCAAAACATCATCGTAAAAGCCAGGTATCTTCACTTCGCCTGTTTTAGCGTCGTAGCACTTAGTAGCAAGCTGGGCTAATTCGCCAATTGGGTTTCGAGCCAGCCCACCCGTCAAACCAGAGTGGACATCTTTTACTCCAGTCTTCAAACGAACAATCATTCCCTGTAGTCCGCGCAAACCATAACCGATTGCGGGGCGCTCACGCGAAATCCAGATGGTATCGGAGACTGCGATAAAGTCAGTCTTAAGCTTTTCTACGTTGTCGTTAAGAAACTCTTCGAAGCTCGGGCTTCCGATTTCTTCTTCAAGTTCCCAAATAAATTTGATGTTCAATGGCACATCGTTTTCCCGGGCGAACTTCGCTGCGTACAAAACAGCAAGCGCCGGACCTTTGTCATCGGTAGTGCCACGCCCCAAATATTTGTCGCCGTCGATCTTCATTTCGAATGGTGCTGAGTTCCACTCTGCAGCATCTGCCGGCTGCACATCAATGTGGTTATAGATGGTGACGGTCGGATGATCTTTGCTTGAATGGAATTCGCCGATTACAACGGGGTTACCTTTGGTTTCGACAATCTCGGCCTTACCGCCCATTTCTTTTATCAGGTCAGCAGCGCGCTTTCCGCAACGCAGCATGTCGCTTTTGTGAGCTGGGTCAGCGGAAACGCTGGGAATGTCTACAAGTTCCTTCAAATGCTGCTCAAAGCTTTTGCGGCAATCCTTGACGTAGGTGCTTAAATCCTTTCCTTTGACTTCAACCGACATGGCGCTCTCCATATATAGAACGGGTGACAAGCTGACTATCTTCCCGCCAAACAAAAGATATTTCAATGGTTGACAAGCTCTAAAGCCCGCTATTCATGTGAATCTGAATGAAATATCCTGAGAGAAAAATTTGCCGTGCTCTGGAGGTCTTGCTATAGTGATGCCACCTGACAAGGGTTTAGCGAGGAGTTTCGTCGAGTCGCAGAGGCAAAGCAGACAAAATGCAGGAAGCGAAAAAAGGTCGAGTAAATATATTCGAAGGGCTCTGGAAGAGCTTTTACAGTCGCGCCTATTACCAACAGGTGTATAAGCATTGGACAGGGCTGGGCTTGCGCTACCTGCTATTCATCAGCATTAGCTTCGGAGTGCTTGCAGCCAGCGGCTTTTATCTACGAGCGATGGCTGTAATCAAAGCACCCGACATTGATGCAATTATGCACGCGCTGCCGACGCTCACGCTGAAAGACGGCGCGATTAGCACTGCATCAAACAATATGGAACGCATCATTCATCCTGGCAGCAAATCGAATGTAGTGGTGATTGTAGACCCGAAAGACACTCTGAGGGACCAAGCGGCTGCACCAGTGGTTTTGCAATCGCATGAATTCACGATTCAGGTGCCAGGCGGAAAACCGGTGGTGCTACCTTACAAAGGAATGTTTAGAGACGGTGATATCACGGGCGATGCCATCCTCAAACAGATGACGGCAACCGCAAATATGCTAATACTGCCGATTGTGGCAATTGTCGTGCTCATCTCATTCTCTTTCACATTTACAAAAGCACTGGTTGTTGCATTGATATTGCGAGCATTCAAATCAAGGTATTCTTTTGCTGATGCGACTCGCATCCTTTTTGTCGCCAGCACGCCATCGATAATTTTATCGGGGCTGGGCATACTCGGGAATGTGCATTTAGGACCGATGGATACACATCTCTTCAACGGCATCTTTGTGCTCTACGCGATTTTCGCCTTTCGCGTCTGCGCACAATTAGACAAACAAGAAGCAACAGAAGACTTCAGTCCTGGTGCCTGAGACAACTCAATCAATATTCAAAGTGAACTCCATGATGAATCTACTTTTTCTCAGTGTTCGGACTTGAGGCCTCGACCATCAGTACTAACCCGGACTTACTGGGTGGTTCGTTTATTTTGAAGGAACTTGCTCGCCTATCCACAACATGGAGTTCGACCTTGTTTGGGCTTGGGCTCGAAACTATGCAAATAACGGGAGTCTTGTGATACCAATATGTTCCAAAATTCTCTCTGAACATTAGGTCATTGGCTTGTTCAGAGGGAAACTTTCCATCAATTTCAAACGTGAAACATAAGGCATTGAAGTCCGCTACCCTATTAGATTTTTTCAGAGGAGTCTCTAACCATGCCTCGTGGAACTGTCATGTTGCCGTAGGGATCAAATCCAAACGCGCCTTGAACTGTGCCACTGTCATTGGTGACTTCGCGGACAGAGCCGAGATGGTCGAATGCATAGAAATAATTCGTCGACGAATTCCGTTGACCAAGTCCGCTGTACTGACTGACTACAGCATTGCTGTTGTCGCGTTGTTCGCAGCGCTCTGCACCGCACCAGATAAAGTTCTTTATTGCATTCCCGTTATAGCTTGGTGTGCTGCCGTTTTCCGCTATTATTCAAAGTATAATTGAATAATAGCGATCAAGCGCTAGAATCCGGTTTAGTCAAAGACGTGTGACAGAACGGACCAGCCGGAGTCGTTTTTGCAAACATTTTGAAAGGCTAGTGAATTCTAGCGACAAGATACTGAAGTCCTGAGGAACTCTGTCCTTTTTGCGCTACCAAATCACTCAGAAAACTAAGCGTCATCCCATTAGCAGTTATTTCGCCGCTATATGTTACCGAACCATCTTCATAACAAACGGTGAATGAAATATTCTTTCCGACCATTGCATACTGACCTCGGCCAATATTGATATCGAGAGCCACACCTTGAGTTATCTGCTTCTTCAATTCCGCCTCATTCGCAGATAACTCTTCTATGCTTGTTACATTCGGTTCAATTGCTTCAAACACCTCTACAGCGACATTTCCATCAGAACAGAATACAATGATTTCTCGAAAGTCATATTGATTTGGCTCCCGACCAGCGATGGGTCTCCAGTAACAATAGCCTTCGCAAAGGAGCATTCTCTTGCCACCACAAAGTTATACGCAAATTCAATATTAACAGAAAGTGGCGTTATTTATTCTCGGCTTCTTCTATTGGTCCTAAAGAAGTGCTTGGATCTATCGGGAGAGCCCTCAGACGTTTGCCTTCATCACTAACTGCCCATTCCTTTACGTCCAGGATGAAATCCACAGGCGCGGAGACCGCGGGCTCACCGGTACCAGGTTTTCGTCCAAAATCGGGGAGATCGCCAGCTTTCAGTAGACCAACAGAAAAGTCCACGCAATTGCTTCGCAAGACATCATAATCTTGCAGGTGGGCAGCGCCCCATAAAGCCATGGCAGCATCTTGGCTACGACTTCGAGGGATATACACTCCAGACTTGTACCGTCGAAGGTTTACATCAACTTGGCGATCTGCCCTAAATTCCCTCAGCGTTTTGTAAAATCTGAAATCACTTGGTTTTGACGTTTTTGAGAGATATAGATATCCAGTGGATGGATTTCCCACAAGATTTCCAACGTGCCCAACTCCTCTTGGGTCATACATGGTCCAAACGTCTAACCCTAGAGTATCCACATATGAGATCGGATTTTTCCCTGCGTAGCCATACAAATTCAATCCTTCAGCTTCACCCAACGGATCTCGGCTCAGCCACCTACCTAGCGCTGGGTTGTATTGGCGGAACAAGGTCAATGCAAGATTGGTGCGAGAGTGTTGATATATGCCGGTGAAGCCAAAGTCAGGCTTAAAGCTGCCGACCAAAACCGTCATGTTGCCGTAGGGATCAAATCCAAAGGCGCCTTGAACTGTGCCACCGTCACTGGTGACTTCTCGCACTGAACCGAGATGGTCGAATGCATAGTAGTAATTCGTCGACGAGTTCCGCTGACCAAACCCGCTGTACTGACTAACGACTGCATTGCTGTAGTCGCGTTGTTCGCAACGCTCTGAACCGCACCAGATAAAGTTCTTTATTGCGTTCCCGCTATAGCTTGGCGTGCTGCCGTTTTCTGCAATCTGAACGCAGCGCCCAGCAGCATCATGCACAAATTGGGTGTTATTGCCAAGAACAAGTCAGGCTAACTTTTTGCAAAACCAAAGAGTCAAAATACCAGAACAGCATATTGAACTTCCTTTCTGGTGCTGTTTCATTGACAGTTTCCGAAGTGCACAGCCCTCATACTCCGGTTAATTTAGCTGGTCAATAGCTCACTAAATTTCAATCAACCTCAGGGAACACCCAGAATTTCTTCTACGGTGTTCAACACGGAATTTGAAACTTGTCTGTACTCATCCATGTTTATGCCGGATGATTCTAACCTTTCCTTCTGCCACTCCAGAAATTGAGGAATGTACCAGAGAAGCGAGACAAAACGACGATTCAGAGTCTCGCTGTTCTCTAATGCAATTTTATTTAATTTCAAAACAAAATCTTTGCCTTGCTCCACTACAAAGATACCTTGCCGAATACTGTAGAGAAATCCTTCTGACCATTCGAACTCCAAAAAAGTTATTGCATCAGTGATGATCATAATTTACTTCAGCCTCAACAAAGCATCGCTCGGTACGGAATTCTGTATCAACACCTCTTGGGCATTTTTTGCCCAACTGTTAAGCATTCTAGCATTTTGACCGAACGGTTGACCGTTTGAAATATCAATGATCTCCGAACTAACCTTACTAAGATCAATCTGGACTACACCGTGCTTTCCAAATCGATTTATGGCAATGTCCTTGCTCTTTGTTGTAGAGATCCACTGCGAGTCTTTCTTTCCTGCAACATGGCTCATCGGAGAATTTCCGGCATTGGGACAACGTGCACTTAATCCGCCACCGATTTCTTCACCTTCTGCAAGTCCGCGATAAACATAATTGCCTCCGCCTGCGATGGCGCCTCCAACTGCTAGTTGGCCGCCAAGGACTCCCATTCCCATGTAGAATCCAAGTGTCAAGCTTTCCTCATCATGGCGCGTAATCCACCACTTCGCCGTATTTTGTGCGTAATAGTTAGCGTAAGCGTGATAGGGGTTGAATCCTGGGTTTGTATACTCAGTGATTGTCCCCAATCCGAGTGGATCAATTCCGCCGCTTGGATTATTCCCTGCGTAGCCGTACAAGTTCAAACCTGCATTCTCGCCCAGTGGATCGCGGCTCAGCCACCGGCCTAGAGCTGGGTTGTATTGGCGGAACCAGGTCAAATCGAGGTTCGTGCGTGAGTGTTGATAGATGCCGGTGAAGCCAAAGTCAGGCGTGAAGCTACCGGACAAAACGGTCATGTTGCCGTAGGGATCAAATCCAAAGGCGCCTTGAACTGTGCCACCATCATTGGTGACTTCGCGCACTGAGCCTAGATGATCGAATGCATAGAAGTAATTCGTCGTCGAGTTGCGCTGACCAAGCCCGCTGTACTGACTGACGACTGCATTGCTGTTGTCGCGTTGTTCGCAGCGCTCTGAACCGCACCAGATAAAATTCTTTATCGCGCTCCCGCTATAGCCTGGCGTGCTGCCGTTTTCCTGAATCTGAACGCACCTGTCCATCTGATCATACGAAAACTGCGTGTTATTGCCTGTTCCTGGATAGGAATAAATCTTTTGAATGAGCCTATCTTCAGCATTGCCGTTTTCAGCAATCTGGACGCAGCGCCCAGCAGCATCATGCACAAATTGGGTGTTTTTTTCTTAAATTTGTCTTTGCTTCGAAAGTTCACCATTCACGAGATTCATCAATCAAGTGCTGTGAATCATCGAATGACATGCCAGCATCTAAAGCGCAATCCATGATAAAACTTATGAGATCCTCTCTTTCAATAGAATCGATCAAACCTGGAAAACGACCATATTGCTTGCCCCGCTCATCGGTGCCATCAAGCTTGTTAAGCTCACGAACCACTACTTTGAGTATCGACTCAGTCGAAGTATGGTCTTTCCTAACGACTAAGTCGTTCTGATACTTGTCCAAAAGAAATTCAACTTCTGAAACAGATTCTTCTGTGTAGGCTTTCACTTTGCCAATAAACTGCCGCCAACGCGTTGCCGGATTCGGTCTCATGTTTTGCTCCTTGCTTGAGCAGTTTCCTTATATCTCGCCGTGGTACTTTGCCTCATTAGGAAAGAATCCATTCTCACTATAGTATTGCATCCAATCGGTTGTCACTGGTCCTGGAAAGCTCATGATTCCTTTTAGTCCTGGAAATGAGCTCCATCTCTTCTGCTGAAGCGGCCAATCTTTATTTAGCGGGAGCTTGGGATTAAGTGGTGTTCCAGCTCTGCCACTAGGACCTCCCAATTTCTTTACCAGTTTTGTTTCTTGAACACGTGGATCGCTGTTGGGACAAGATTTGTACAAGCCGTATTGATCTTCTCGTGGACCAAGTCCGTTAGGAATCTTTTCAGTGCTCTTCGCGTCCATGCTTTGTCCCATCCGCTCAAATCCCTGCTCTCTCGTACTTCCAACGTATCTTTTGTCGGTATTTTTGTTGCCTATTAGGTAATATCCGGTTGGATTATTCCGGTAAGCGTCGTATGGTGCCGCTGGACTCTTGAAGACTCCTTCTTTCCCACCCAAGGTTCGACTGTATGTGTTCGGATCTAGCCCAAGCGGATCAACAAAACTAATCGGGTTGTTCTCAGTGTAGGTATACAAAGAAAGACCAGCATTCTCGCCCAGCGGATCTCGGCTCAGCCACTTGCCTAGCGCTGGGTTGTATTGGCGGAACCAGGTCAAAGCAAGATTCGTGCGTGAGTGTTGATAGATGCCGGTGAAGCCAAAGTCAGGCTTGAAGCTGCCGGACAAAACCGTCATGTTGCCGTAGGGATCAAATCCAAAGGCACCTTGAACTGTGCCACCGTCATTGGTGACTTCGCGCACTGAACCGAGATGATCGAATGCATAGTAGTAATTCGTCGACGAGTTCCGCTGACCAAACCCGGTGACTTCGCGCACTGAACCGAGATGATCGAATGCATAGTAGTAATTCGTCGACGAGTTCCGCTGACCAAACCCGCTGTACTGACTGACGACTGCATTGCCGTTGTCGCGTTGTTCGCAGCGCTCTGAACCGCACCAGATAAAGTTCTTTATTGCGTTCCCGCTATAGCTAGGTGTGCTGCCGTTTTCAGCAATCTGCACGCAGCGCCCAGCAGCATCATGCACAAATTGGGTGTTATATCGTCGAAAAGAAGGCTTACTTTTGATTGAACCCAAAAGAAAGGAAGTACGTAATTATCTTTTAGGGGCGACAAGACATGCATCAACATGGTGACGAAGCGACATGCTGCATAACGAACTACGCAGCAGTGGACTTGCCATTGTATTTATGGTGTTTCAACAAGCGCGTGAGCAAGCAGGTTGCCACCGTATAACTAGGCTGCTTCTGAAATGAATCTAGAAGGATGATTTGAGCGATTGCTTGCTTCCTTTTAACGCCCTCGGGTAGACACGCTTAGATGGTGCTTCAAAGATCAGAATATCACTCCGAATCTTTATTAGTTCACTTCTATTATCTTTACCCAAAACAAAATACTTGTCAGTTCCGTGATCGTTTACAACGGGACAGTATACGATTTCTTCCGGTCCTAAATTCCTTGCGACGGCAATTGCTTCTTCTCTGCTCCTAACGGAGAGAGTTTTCGGTAGTTCAACCTCAAGGACTGCTATTCCGAATTTCTTTTTGAGTTTCGCGATTTCGCTCTGAAGTGTCCTTTCAAACTCAAAATCAAGTGTTTGAGGATAAGAACCAGAGTGCTTGATTGCATATGCTCTTAGGGCACAATCAATCGAATATAGCCTATATTTTATTAGCGTTATGCTTTTTACATTTGATTCTGTCTGCTCCTGAATTAACCACCACAGCGAGGCTGGCAGTATGGCTAGTAAAATCCAGATGCTTAGTTTTGTTACTTGTTTGTTTCGCACGGCGAGACCTAACGTGTTGGTTTAATGCGAGTTGATAAATTAAGCACTTTCTGCCAGTCTGACTGAGTCATTGGTACATTGAACGATGCAATCGGGGCTCCAGTGGGAGCATACAAAACTGCTTTAGTTGGTTTTTGATCTCTTGGAAGAGTTGAGACTTCACCATAATATCCTAAGACATAACTGTTGTAGGTCTTTGCGTAATAACTTGCGGCTGGCTCAATATAATTTGGACCTAAGTCTTCTGCAGAATGGCAGACATTTAAAGCAAAAGGATGACCTTTGTGATCATTGAATATGCGCTCCAAATCAGATTCGCGAACATGCTCGAGGCTTCCGGGGCTTCCGTGTGCGCCGATTGCGGTCACCTCTTTTGGAGCGTTGGTCCAGTCAGCTAGAGGGTTTACGAATGATACGTCTTGCAGACGCCATGGTCCGTTAGTATTTGGTGCGGAGTGTTTTGTCGGATCGAACATCCAGGGATATCCAGCGTCTAGCCCCAGTGGATCAAGGGAACTGATCGGGTTATTCCCTGCGTAGCCGTACAAGTTCAGACCTGCATCTTCGCCCAGTGGATCGCGGCTCAGCCACCTGCCTAACGTTGGGTTGTATTGGCGGAACCAGGTCAAAGCAAGATTCGTGCGCGAGTGCTGATAGATGCCCGTGAAGCCGAAGTCTGGCTTGAATGTGCCTGACAAAACCGTCATGTTGCCGTAGGGATCAAATCCAAAGGCACCTTGAACTGTGCCACCGTCATTGGTGACTTCGCGCACTGAACCGAGATGATCGAATGCATAGTAGTAATTCGTCGACGAGTTCCGCTGACCAAACCC
>JBGAHS010000013.1:0-70376 GCA_044226015.1 Obscuribacteraceae bacterium (SeqCode) | reverse complement strand
TTGAGTTCAAACTGCAAGGCGATGTAATCGACATCATCTTCTTCTAGTCCATTCATTTCCTTCCGTAGCTCGGCAATCAATTCAACCAATTCCTTCATCTCTTCATTCATTTCTGATGTCCTCCGTCGGTGGTACTAGGCTCCTTTGACCACGGGTCGGTGCTGCCTGCTCAAGCCTCGCGTAGCGACCCGAAGGGCTGGCTTGAACTGGCAGCTCCCGTGGTATGAGCCCTTACACCGACGACGAAGGTACCTCTGTGGAGCGTAGAGAGCCAAGCGAACGCAGCGGAGCTTCAGACCGCGTGAAACGTCTACCTTCAATTTCCAACTGTGACCGCCAGGGTGGGGCGGTCAGGGATTCATAATTGGATTGAAGGATCTCAAGCTTCAACAATATCGGGCTGCTGTCATTCGTGAGGCAGCCCTTTATTTTGCTAGAAGTCGAGATGCTTTTCAAAAGTTTTGACCGTTGCTTCATGTCCAGCAGCATTGATCTGGACAGAGAGCTTTTTTGTGCCTTCGATAAACTCGAGCCCCGTTGTTTGTCCTTTTGCATCGAGGATCGGATTCATTTTTTGAGATCCATGATTACTTGCACTGATTTTATTTCCTACCAGCTTGCGCTCTTCGGGACTCAAAGAAAGCCATTCTGAACAGAGGCCTTTAGCGGCATTCTCTTTTGCCTGCTGAAACCTTTTCGCCTGACGTAAGTCCAAGTCGACACTCTCGAAGATGCTCGATTGCCCTGCAGGCATGAGTTCCATGAACTCAAGGCGAAGCTCGGCAAGTAACTCTATCCTGCTTGCGGCCTGGTTAAGATCCTTACCGTGTTCCACTGCATTTCCTCCGATGGGTACTATCCTTGTATCGAAGTTGGTTGAAAATTTCTTGAGTGCAGCAAATGGAACTGGCGAAAGCCAGTTGGGAGAGGGGTGGGGACAGACAGGCGATGCGCAGCATCGCACTTGAGCGAGCACGATATGGTGCGACGATTAGGGCAAAGAATCAGAAGGAAAGAGGGCTCATTGCTGAGCCCTGTCCTGTCTTAGTGCTTTGATTTCGCGAAGTATTTCAATCAATGTCTCTTTGATTTCAATGAAGACGCTGTCGACTTGCTCTGCTGGGTCAGGGTCGACGTGGAAGAATTGTATAGAGCAAAGAGAGCAGTCTTCAGCTGTGCAGTTATCATTTTCAGCATGGTTTTTAACTATTGCCTGAGCCAGCTCGGCGAGTTTTTGATGCCCTTCGATTGTTCCAACTGTGCAGAGGCTCTGGTATTGACTCATGTGCGTAATCTCCTTTGGAAGTACGTCCTTCGTTTTCCAGGTGGCGCTGGACTTAGCAAGACTCTCGCTTGCGAGATCCGAGGATTTAAATAGAGGGGACCCTCTGGGGAGAAGTCTTTTTAAGCCGCAGGACCCGGTCTTGCTCAGTCTGGCTCCTGGACCTGTCCACCTGTGGAGTGTGAGCGTAGCGGAAACGAAGCTGAGTCCCATTCCACTGTGGAGCGTGAGCGCAGCGGCAGCGGAGCTATTCTGCTGCTCAAAAGGTGTCAATCCTCACGCAGTGACCCGCAGGGCTCTGGGATTGACACCTTTTGATGCAAATAATGAAAGCGATATGTTGAGCAGCTAGAAGAAAAGTCAAGCCTCGCAAGGCGACCCGAAGGGCTTGGGCTTGACTTTTCTTCGGCATTAGAATGGAAATTTTCTGTAGCACTAGCTCACAGGTGTCAAGCCTCGCGTAGCGACCCGCAGGGCTTCGGGCTTGACACTTGAATCTAGTCAGATAATACGGCTCGAATTGCTGCAAAAAAACAGATCAAAGTGGGACGAAAATAAAAAAGGAAAATTGAGTACTTCCAATGGTGATTAGGTACGTGAGTCAATACCAGAGCCTCTGCACAGCTGGAAAAAATAGAAGTGCATCAATAACTTGCCGAACTGCTGAGGCGATAGAAAAAACATGCTGACAATGATGACTGCATAGTCGAAGACTTCTTTCTTCTGCTCTATGCAATTCTTCCAAGCCGACACTGCCTCGGAAGGCAGTCGATGGCGTATTCATAGGAATCAAAGAGACATTGATTGAAGTGCTTTGCGAAGCCAAAGCATAAGAAAGGAGAGGGCTCAGCAATGAGCCCATTTTCTTCAATAACTTATCGATTCAAGCGCGCCACCGCATTTAGTGCCACCACTTGAGAAAGGGGGCTAACGCCCCCTGGACCAGATCGCCGCAACAAATTCTTTCAGTAAAGCAATCGGATGCTTATCTAGACTCGCCACATGAAAGTCACCGCAGATGCGGCAGTACGGACGTCCGGTGACCCGACACAGATACTCTTTCAAAGCAGCGTGCTCACCGTGAGCATGAAGCTCTTGCAAGTGACCGAATTCCATTCTGACTTCATCGATGTTCTTCATAGCTGTTCTCCTCGAAGCTGACGTTTTCCGCCCAGCGCCCGGGACCCGGCTGTGTCAGGACTCGCGAAGCGACCGAGGATTTAAATGGAGGGGTCCCCTCTGGGGAGGCGCCGTTTAAGCCGCAGGCTGTCTTGACAGAGCTGGGTGGTCGCTAGAATTGAGGAAAACAGACGAAGAGGACAACACTGCCTCTATCTCCAATTCGACTCCCAGCAAGCCACAGAACTGCAGCAAAATGCACGCCGCCCGCCACACCTGCCGGGACTGCCTGAATAAGCGCAGCCTGGGTCCTATCGTCAAGATGTCCCGTGCTCCTGCGCCAACGTGGCTTGACGATGGGGTGACTGCGCTTAGGCTATTTGCCAGGCAGGACAAGGGCGGCGCACAATCCCAGCCCACGATTAGCTACGGGGCAGGTCTGAGCGCTGACATTTGCGGCAGTGACGCGAAAAAGGAAAGGGGGCTTACGCCCCCTCTTGGTCTCTAGATGGAAAGTTTGCTTGCCGATTTGGCACTGCTGCGAACTCGTGTTGATTGCGCTTTCTTGGCTGGAGCTTCAGCTACTGAAGATTCGCCAGTCTTCGGCTTAGGTCCACAGAGATGGAAGGTCGTAAGCTTCAGCACCGGCTTGTGGACTTCGATTGTCGTTCCGTCTTCAAGTTGCTTGTTGTACTTGTTGATTGCAAGCTTGCCGGAAACTACCAGCTCGCGTCCTCTGGTGACTGTTGCCATAATGCGCTCACCGATACCGTTCCAGGCATCAACATCGACCCAGAGTGTCGTTTCTTCGTTGTTGCCAAATTCTTGAACTGCGATGCTGAATTTGGTGACTTTGTTTCCTGTGTCGCCGAATGTAACCACTCGGGGTTCCAGTCCAACGTGTCCGCAAAGTGTAAGTAGATTGTTCATTGTTGTAATCTCCATTGGGAAGTGAAGACCCAGCTAATAGAGGTGGTTGCTGGCGGACGCTATGACACAAGCGCAGCGCAGTTCCGAGGATTTAAATTGGAGGGGACCCACTATGTGGGGAGGTAGCCGTTTTAAGCCGCAGGGCTCGGTCGTAGCGAACGACGGCTCCTCAATTAGCTCAACCTCTTTACTCCAGCAACTCCTCGAAAATACAAAAGAACTGGAGATAGAAAGAAAAGCAGTCTCAGAACTTCCTATTGGCGATTACAAGAAAAGAACACTTACGTCAGCTCACCGGCGCGTTGGAAAAGTCCAAAGAATCATTCAAGACCCAGAACATGCAAACAAATTCTGTGCCGTTCAAGAAAAAGCGAGCGAAACATTCCAACTGAAGTTGATGCCTTAAACGGACTCCATGGAATAGGACGAGCGCGAAGAAGGAAGGGGCGAGCTGAAGCAAACGTCAAAAACAAGTATTAGCAAAAGGAAAGGACCAAAGAAGCTCTCAAGCCAGATTGATGACGATTGAACCATCCAAGCTAAGACTCCGAAGCACCCTGAGACACCAAGCCAACCGTGCTGAACAATCCAAGCAAGAGCGAAATCGCTAGACAGCCCTGAAATCAAATCGATGATGTGGGGCAGTAAGCCTGCCCCTTTTTGACTCATCTATTTCAAATCAGCCAGTTGCTTCTGTGCATTTCGTCTTGCGTATGACAGACGCGAGCGCACAGTTCCCACTCCGACCTTTGTTATGCTGGCGATTTGTCCATAGGTGTATCCTTCCGAACAAAGAAGCAAAGCTTGTTTCTGCTGCGGGCTCAGTTGATCTATGACTTTGTTCAAACGAGGCAACAGTTCCAGATCATTTTCGATAGGCAAGCAATGATAAGCCGAAGCTTCTATCTCAATCAGCTCTGACACAGTCATGTCCTGATCATCTCGCAACTCATATTTTCGCTCCTGAGCTATTTTACGTAGCAGGTCAAAAAGTACCGATCGAAGTGTCAAACGCAACCATGCTCTGGTTGGCTTTCTTTGTTCAGATCGAGCCAGGACTTTTAGCATGGCGTTTTGCACCACATCGTCAATATCAAAAATTCCTTTCTGGCTCCAGCTCGTCCAATTTTGAGCTAATTTTCTTACTTCAGTGTAAACAGCAACGAAATCTGATTCAGTAATTTTGTACATAAAAAACACCTCTAAGAAGTGGTTAAAAAACCGACTCCAAGGGGTCACGGGAGCGGCTCTGCAAGGCAAGCGAAACGGCTTGCACGCAAAACACAAACAGCAGCTCATCGCTTGCCGTGCGTCGAGCCGCTCTCGTACACTGGAAAAGCGGTTATAGCGATGTTTCTTTTGTTTTGAATCTAATCCATTTGGATGTTTATTGCTCGGACAAAGGAACTGAAAACAAAAGATTTCATGTATAGGACTTTTAGCAGGTCAAACCCACGATTATCCATTACCTATTAACATGACTTTTGACGCAGAAAAAAATACAAGAGAACGCTAAATTGGAAGTGGTCGGGCGAGTATAAGACTCCTTGTGTCCCGAATGAGTGGCGCCCGTCAGAGTATTGGTTGAACTTCTATCACTGTTTTGCGCTCTGCAAATGAATGGTGCCACACACTTTGTTGTTAGCTTTGTTAAAGGAGACGAGATGAACCAGGATTGTGGAAATGCAATTGAAATCGGCGGCAAGGAACAAAAATCATTTTTTCGCTACAAGTATTTGAGTATCGATGATGTGATGGTTTATACAGGCTTAGGTCAACTCACATCTGATCTGCTGCAAAAATCGTCAATAATGCCGGTTTTGATTAAAGGCAAAGAAAAATATCTCAAGTCAGACATAGACAAGATGATGTTTAAGTACGCTAGCTAATACACTCTGAGCCGGAGCTTGCAAGTTGCAAGCTCCGGCTTTTTTTTTACTCAATGATCGATTCTCTACCTGAGGTAATTCCATTCGTGGAATTCAATTCTTTAAGCCGAAAGAGTTGCTAGCCACTTACTGCCAAGCCTTTTATCACAGACGCCTTGGCGTAGACATCAGGTTTATTGAGCCTTTTTGAGATATGGCAAATAGCAGTTAGGGCAATTTCTTTAGGCGAAGCTTGCTTACTTGCTCGCAAGTATACGTGGGTCCGTTCAATCAAATCCCTTTCAAAAGCAGAGCGAACGTCCGGCGGGATGGATAATGTAAATGAGAAATAGTGCAAGGTAGTAGGGCTGCACCAGGAATAGTTTTCCACAATACAACTTGTCTTCATCACCATTACAAAAGCCGCACACAAAAAGGAGTATTACTGGTAAAAACAAAAAGAGAATTGAAGCTACGGCAATCCGGTGGAACTTTTGAAAACCCGTGAGCCAGGAACAATCACAATTCATCCAGGACCAGAGCCGGTGGAAAGCGCGAAACAGGTACCATGGATGCATCGAGAAAAACTCTTATCAGTGCTGGCGCAACTATATTGCAGTTTCGAAAGATTGTCATGAGACTGGTCTTAATAGCAGAAGCGCACAGTCCTGCTGCATTCCTCTAGCTTTGAAGACATTTTCTTTCGCTAAAGTTTGAAGTATGCGTTATAACCGAGAAGCGAAGGCTTAGACACGTGGCAGAGTCTGCGCCGTGTCCTTCAATTCATACACAATCGCTTAAAATCCTGATCGCATTTCTTCGTGCCTAACACAAGCGCGAGCACACTGTTCCTATACCTAAATTTTTGTAGCTTGGCAATTTGACCGGAGGTATGGACCTCCGAACAGAGAAGCAATACACTGGCTTTTGCTTGCTCAGCCTTTAGCTTGTCGAGCAATCTATTCAGACAAGAATAGCGCGAAGCGTTCCGCTCGATTAGCTCATCTCGAAAAATCGTATCTAATCCGGAAAAAAAGAGTTACCCCTTTACACTTCATCACAGGAATGAATGTATACCAACTTATACGACTGGCATCCTCCCACCTTAGAAACGGGGTTGACATAGGTGTTTCCAGGCACTGCAATTACCGTATCAGCTAACGAGCTTTTCAAGAGAAAAGGATTTTTGGTGAATTTCCAACACCTTGATTGATTTATCAAAGCAGACACCTATAATCTCTTCATAAACAAACTACAAAAGCGCCAAGTCAATTGGCGCTTCTATCTAACGCTGATTGGAATGAGATTCTCTATGAACAAAGTGTTGATCAGTCTGGCTTGCTGCGCGTCTTTAGCGGCGTCCATTTCACAGCCTGCCATGGCATGGAATAGATATGGGCACATGGTTATTGGTTACATCGCATTTTCGCAATTAGATCCGCAAAAGAAAGACCGCGTAGCCGAGTTATTGAAAAAGAATCCATCAAGACAATGGAAAAAATATCTGAATAGGACGGATAAAAGCGATTCAGCTCAGATAGGCGCGATTGCTGGACGCTGGGCTGACGACTGGAAAGGCGAAGGAGCAAAGAAGGTTGCCAGCACAGCAGCTGACTCTGGGGACATGCACGAAGCTTTTAAAGACAAGCAAAAACATAAGAGCTGGCACTACGTGAATTATCCCTTCAGTACTGATGGCACAAATTTGCCAGCCAATATGCCAACGCCAAATGTAGAGACACAAATTACAAAATTTCGAGAAGTTATCGCATCCGACGCTCGTGATGCTGAAAAGGCTTATTGTCTTGTTTGGCTTTTTCACCTGGTAGGTGATGTCCACCAGCCACTGCATGCGGTGACACGGTGTACGCATGATCACGCGACAGGGGACGAGGGCGGAAACAAGGTTGCTTTACACACCGAGCCAAATGAATTGCATGCGTTTTGGGATTCAGCTGCTGGCGACAAGGAGGAAGATATAGATGGTGCTGTGACTTTAGCTAAATCGTTAGCGAAGCCTACCGATTCAGAAATCGACGATCAAAATCTTTCGGATTGGATTAAAGAGAGCGTAGACATAGCGAAATCTGATGTCTACAAACCGCCTGTTGGACCTGAATGGGGTGGTGAAAACGGCTACGACGTGAGTGATGAATATAGATCCAACGCAAAAAGAATTGCTGAAAAGCGCATTTCTCTTGCCGGATATCGCCTAGCTAAAATGCTGAATAACGAGCTTAAGTAATGACCTTTTTGGCAAAAGCGAGATCCTATACGCTGGATGAATTTAGCAAGATGTTTAATGCTCTGGACTTTGCGCATGCAAGCTGGAAGCCTAGAATGATGATCTTGCATAACACAGACGCGCCAAGCTTACATCAATGGCTAACGGGTACTGCGACTCCGGCAGAACGGATGGTAAATCTTCGTCACCGTTACCGGGACACCCTTGGCTGGCATTCAGGTCCCCATTGGTTTGTCAGCCCAGATTTGATCTGGGAACTATGCGATCCCATGGCAGACGGTGTGCACTGCTCTTGCGCAAATAAGGTTGCTTTTGGTTGCGAAATGATTGGCGATTATCATAATGAAGAGTTTGATTCGGGAGATGGTGCAAAAGTCAGAGATAACGCGGTTCATCTGATAGCCACTGTTTTTAACAAAATGAAATGGACACCGGATCCATTGATTCTATGGCGCAGTGGATTGGGATTCCACAAGAATTGTGTGAAAGATAATCATGATTGTCCTGGTAAGAAGGTAGATCGAATCGACCTAATCAATCGAGTTAATGCAAAGATGCTCACTTTACAGACTGGCTGAGGTGAAAGAATGAAACGATTAAACAATTGCTTGATTTTAACGAGTGTTTGCATAGCAACAACAGCTGCATATGCTGATATGAGGCCGCTAACCACGGAGCAAGCCATTGATGAAGCTATTAAGAGTGACAGACAAGAGTACTCACAAATAGCGATAAAAGGACAGGCACTATCTCCTGCCGAAAAGTCCCGACTAAAAGCACTGGATGATGCACTGAAACACCTCAACAAAGCAAAAGCTACACTGAAGCCACAAAACTGACAGTAAAAAATAATGGATGCTTATATGACAAAACTACAAATCCTTTTTGGATTTTTAACAAGCTTTCTCTGCGTACAGCAAGCTATGGCGCTGGAAATACAGGAATACAATAATTGTTGCGACGCTTCAGCGGCTGTAGTTATTCCTGGCACAAAGTATTTCCTGGTCGGAAACGATGAGAATGCAGTCATGACAGCTTACAAATTAGGACAGTCAAAACCAATTGACAAGAAGGTAAATCTAGCAAAGCGCATTTCTGGAATCACAGAAGACACAGAGATGGAAATAGAAGCTGCCACCACAATCGGTGAGACCAGTTACTGGATTTCTTCCCATTCAAGGAAGAAGGGTGGGAAGCTAGACACTGGAAGGCACTGGTTATTTGCTTTAAAACTAGGCATGGACGGCAATAACGTAGAAGCCAAGCTTATCGGTGAACCATACAGAAACCTGCTCAAAGATCTGGTAAATGATAGCCGCTACAAAGAATTTAATCTGGAGGATTTTTCGAAGCAAATTGATCCAACCCGCATGCCTAAGACAGCTACTGCATTTAACATCGAAGGTATGACTGTCTGGCAAAATAAGAAATTGCTTGTAGGACTTAGAGCGCCTCTTGATGCAAGTCAAAAAGCAATTTTAGTATCAATTGAAAATCCAAAAGAACTAATGGACGGAAAACCAGTTGTTTTTGGAGATCCTGTGCGTCTTAAACTTGGTGGCGTCGGAGTACGCAGCATAGAGTACATCCCCGAACTGAAAAAATATTACATTGTAAGCGGACCTTTTGACCGCGCCTCAGGTTTCCATCTGTTTTCGTGGAACGGTGATCCAGGCTCGGACCCAAAAGAAGTTCGATATGATTTTGGCAATCTCAACCCGGAAGCACTATTTTCTTTCCCTGGAAGTAAAACACTTCAGCTGCTAAGCGATGATGGAAAAGTGAAAGCAAAATACGATGGTAAGGATCTCGAATGTGGGGAAGCCCTTTCGAAAGGGCTTCCCGTTCATTTCCGGGCTGTGTCAATTCAGGCGCCCTGACCGGTTGTGTCAAGTGCTTTGTGAATCTCATAGTTCAACTTATCAGCAAGGCGAGAAAAACCATCACGTGTCGGATGTAATTCATTTGCCCAATCGCCGTGATCGGGCAGGGTTCCTCGGAAATCAACATAGTGCACCACACCGGCATGATCGGAAGCTAGTTTAGCCAGCATGGTGTTGAATTCATCCATTATCTTTTTGGTGATCTGATATCTTGCGTCAAGTTCAGTTAATGGATAATTTTTCTTGTTGAAAGTTTCATCAAACCAAGGTCCCACCAGATTGAACATGCTGAAGCCTCTGCCGTCTGGATAGGGGTAGTCATATCCATGAATAAAAATGTGCGGCTCCCTTCCAGCAGTATGAAACCAAGAAATTATTTTGCTGATAATGTCCAGGTAAGCCTGGTAAAAGGTCTCAAAGACCACACCCTCTGTCACTTTCTGATTCGGGTTTTCGAGATTTGAGAGCTTGTTATTGATGAGCTGAAAAAATTCTTTTCCGGCAATGTCATTTCCACCACCTGAAAGTAATACTGCATCCGGCCCAGTTTTGTTAAACACAAACTGCAATTCCTGAATTCTATCGACCTGATTTGATTGAGGAACACCAAGCCAGTTCTTAGGTACTGGTCCGTAAACTATATCGTTTAACGTAGAGCCTTTAACGGCAATATTTTCCACTTGATGCAAAAATCGATCGCGCAAAAAATTTATGATGTCATCGCCTGGATAATCGAACCACGAATCGCCTTGGGCAAGCAAAGTAAAATTTCTCGGGGTGATCCCTTCGGCTTCAAGAAATGGGTGTGTTTCAATCAACGGAGGTATGGGCAATCGTCCAGCTTTTCTTGCCTCATAAATTTGCTCAAGGATTGCATTTGCATTTTCAAGTTCGGACATCAAGTAAACCTCATTCAGTGGATACCCTAGCAACTCGCCCCCTCTGGCTTTTTATCAGCATTTTGATCGGAGTGATATGACATCCGGTGCGGATTAAATATGCAGAAAAGACATCCAGAGAATAACATTTTCTCCCTCAGCGGTTATAATTTTCGCTATAACAAAAACAGCATGGCATAGGCTTTTCATTGCCATGTGCATACATCATGGCGGGAAGATTCATGACCATCTCAAAGCAAATCGATAGTGTTTTTAACGATAAAGAAAATGGTAGCCCGGAAGAAGTTGTAATTCCTGTTCACATACAAATTCGATACTCAGTATCAGCCGAAAATAGCGTGGTGACTGGCAAAAAAGCCACAGATAGCGCAGGAACTGTTTCAGAAGAAGAGTTGTTTGCAGAAAAAGTACCGTATATGGTGACCGATTATTCTGATCGAACAGGGTATGACGAAGATTTTTTGGGAATTAAACTTCCGCTGCCAAGTTTAACGAGCACGATTGTTGCCAAAACAAAAGAGGGAGAGAATTATTTGCATTACGAGCATTTTTCGATCGCGATGCACGCCAAAAGAAGAATGGCTCTATGCACAGTTTCAAATGTGGATGGTGCTCCAGATAAAAGAACACCAGACAAAACCAAGAAATACGGGCGTAAAGTCCTGGGAGAACTCGGACCAAGCGATAGCGAAACATGGGTTCCCGATTCCAGGCTCGATGATCAGTATCAGCTGACTGATGCTTTTTACAACAAAGACCGGCAATCCTTCGACAAAGGACATATAGTCAGACGCGAGGACGTATGCTGGGGTGATAGCTACGATCAGGTCAAAAAAGCCAACGGCGATACGTTCCACATCACCAACTGCAGCCCTCAGGTAGCCAACTTTAATCAGGGGAAACTAGGCGGACTCTGGGGCGAGCTCGAAGACTTGGTTCTTAAACAAGTAAAAAAGGAACAAGAAAAATACAGTGTCACCGCTGGTCCAGTTTTTTCTTCTCGTGACAGTGTTTTTCAAGGTTACTCTCGCGATGGAATAATCAAAGTGAAAATTCCAGGCGCCTATTGGAAGATCGTTAGCTTCGTTGAGTCTGGCAACCTGCATTCCTACGCTTTTTTGCTTGAACAAGAATTGACCCATGTTCAATGGCAAGCCGAGTTTGAAGTATCAGATGACTGGACTCCCTACTTGATCTCCATAAAAGATCTTGAATCTAAATTGGATGGAATTAGCTTTGCACAAGAACTTATCGATTCGGATCAGTCAACGTCAAATATAGCTACCGAAATGCTTAGCAATTCAGTGCTTCAACGCTTTTCCTAATAACCTAAACGGAGTACATAACAATGCCGATTGATGAATCTGACTTGATTGGATCAGAAGTATCTGGAGTTTCTAGCGATTTAGATCCTGAACTGCAGAAAGTTCTAATGGACGTCAAAGCCAATAATCGTCCTAGAGAAAGCCTTCTCAATTGCGATGAATCAAACGAAATCATCGGCATTGAAGTACTCGCGGTCTTAAAAGGTGACGTAGACATTGCAGGTCTCAAGAGGACAGGACTTGCAATGGGAGACTCCGAATATACGGTTGTTACCGGAGTCGTGGCAGCCGAAGACATCGAAAACGTAAAGAAGAATCCTGACGTAATCAGCTTGAAAGCGGCACGTCCGGTAAATCCTAGCCTTATCAATTCACTACCGGAAATAAGGGGACTAGCAAATGACTTCAGCAAAGCATTTGGAGACAAAGGTGCTTTGGATGGGTCCGGTGTTGTGGTCGGCATAATAGACTTCGGATGCGATTTCTTCCACGACAACTTCCGTAACGATGACGGTACTACTAGAATCAAATATTTCTGGGATCAAACTCTCAATAGCAATGTGATGTCTCCCCAACCATATAACTACGGGCGTGAATTCAATTCAACGGTCATAAACAGTGCGCTTCAGGCGGCTGGAGATCCCTACAGGAAACTCGCATATCAGCCTGGAGTTCGTGCACATGGAACTCATGTAATGGATATTGCGGCAGGCAATGGAAAAGGCTCCGGTCATCCAGGAGTTGCTCCAAAAGCAGAAATCATTTTTGTTCAGTTATCTGCAAATGATTACAAAATCGATGAATCCTTTGGCAATTCAAAACGCCTTTTGGAAGCAGCAATGTACATCTTCAGCAAAGCCGAGGAACTAAAACTTCCCTGCGTTATCAATATGAGCCTTGGAACCAACAGTGGTCCGCATGATGGAAGGACGCCAGCAGAAATAGGTTTTGACAATCTCTTATCGAAGCCCGGGCGAGCAATAGTCATTTCTGCTGGAAATTCCCACGAAAAAAACATTCATGCCAGCGGACAGATTCAACCTGGCAATACAAGAACACTTACCTGGATCACCAAGATGGGAGATCCGACACATAATGATCTTGACCTATGGTATTGCGGCACAGGCGAACTCGAAGCAACCTTAATAACACCTGGTGGAAAACGCTTCAAGACAGTGAGACTTGGTGGAGATCCATTATCGATAAAAACAAGCGGTGCCAACTCCCTAGAGTTAGGCAAACTCGTGCATAGAAAAGAAGACCCGCTGAATAAATCAAATAACATCAATATTTTTCTTTCAAAGCAATTGCCAGCGGGCGATTGGAAACTGGAACTAAAAAATGTTAGTTCTGCGGATGTTCTATTTCATGCGTGGATTGAACGCGACGATCTAGGACAATCGCAATTTTCTGCAGCCGATGTAGTGGCAAGCCACACGCTGGGGTCTATCTCTTGTGGAAAAAACACAATTGCAGTGGGAGCATACAACGCTGCAGTTTTAGGCAGAGACCTCTCTAGCTTTTCATCAGAGGGTCCGACAAGAGATGGACGAGAAAAGCCTGAGATCAGTGCACCTGGAGAACAGGTACGTGCTGCTGCATCCGAGTCAAAGACTGGCACGGTAGCTTTTTCCGGTACAAGTATGGCGGCGCCTCACGTTACAGGAGCAATAGCCTTGTTATTACAAGCTGCTGGATCTTCTTTGCCAGACATAGCTAGCATAAGAAGCACTATGTTAGGCAGCGCAAGGAAACAACCTCCGGTCAATGCTAACTGGGACTCACGATACGGCTCCGGCCGCTTGGACGTGCTTGGTGGATTGAGCAGTGTACTGGGCATTTCCGTTGCAGATCTCATATTGAGCGAAGAAAATGCAGAAAAGGGCGTAACCTCAAGCAGCCTCGTTATTTTGGAAGAACTACTTTCACAAATAGAAAAAAAGAAACTGAGAATGAAACTCGTATTGGAGCTGGAATCGAAAGCCTGACTTTTAGCAGCTTTCGACCTGTCCAGACAAAGCGGAACTTAGAGGAATTATTCGCACGTCATGCTTGATAATATTAGAGACGAAATAAAAAAGCTCTTTCGAGAAGCTGTTTTTGACGATTCAGTCGAGAACGAATGCGAATCAAAGCTACTTAAAATCGAAGGCGAAAAGAGAATCCAGAGGGAAGAAATTCGACAGCTGAACCTCAAGCTGGCGAAACTCGAAACCGGACGTGTTGAGCTTGAGCACATAAATGAACAGTTGTCTATAAATTACGATGCTTTGGAAAGCACATGCAGAAATTTGGTAGGCAAAAACCAACAACTCGAAGAGAAGCACTCATCAGCTGAAAACGTTGCAAAAAAACTTAAACAAGAACTTGAACTCAGCCGAAAAAATCAATCGATTTCAAAACTGTTTCCGCAAATACCACTGATTATTTTCATGCAAATTTTCTTGTGGACAGCGATGGCGCTGTTTTTATTCAATTACGAACGAAACGAAAAGGCTCAAGCGCACGGCAGGTCGAGTGTCTTGCAACAAGCAGCAATGCATAAAGTGGTAACTAGTAAAACGGTTAGTACAAGTGTTTCAAAAACGCCAGCAGCACTTGCTAAAGACTGGATTGAAGTAATCGGGCAGGGTCTAGCACTAACAGGTGCCGTTAGTCTCTTTTTTCTTGCCTATCAGTGGCTCGGGTCTGCGTCAGCGGGTGGCAAGAGTTCGTCTAATTTTGCAAGGGGAATTGCAAAATTGTTGAAGTCCGCTCAAATTTCATATCAAGGAATTTCAATTCAACTTGATTCAAGTGCGAGCAGCTCAACCGCCATAATGTCGCAAATACATCTGCAAAACTGGACCTGGACAGTGCGATCGGATGAGCTGGCATATCCCGAAAAAATTTCTGAGCAAGAGCAGACTGGGGCCAGGGCTAGTATCCTAAGAGCTGCCAGGTCTGTATTGGAGGATCTCCCCGAATTGAGGGTAAGTCCATCAGGCCTGCAATTCAAATACTATATTAGCCTTGCTGAGAGAGATCCCAGAATGGCTGTCGCGGCCCTCCGTCCTGGCTTTGAAATACTCCTTCGCAATGTGTTTGAAATAGGTCCTGGATTGTACATTCAAGGACGCGATATACGAAGTGTGCTAGCAGATATGGAGAAGCAATCCTCAATCACCAGCGCCATGATGCAGGCTAACTCACGCTTGTTTGACCTTATTGAGCAAGCGGAAAAGGGGGCTGCATTTTCACAAGAAGACGCGTTAAGTGTCATTGCGCTAGGATTTTCTATCGCAGGATACTATTGCAATTGGCTTATCTCAAAAGACAGAGAAGTGCTGACGTTCGGAACACTGGATCCAAAAGTTTACTTAGATTTGGCTGAGCATTTGATTTCGGGAACTCCTCCATCGGTACCTTACACTGCGATTTTCGAGTTATTAGAATTAGTCGCGACTTCAAGTAAGTCACGCCAAAATTCAAAGCCAGAATTGAACAAAGAACAACTCGCTAAACTGTCGACCTGGGTGAAAGATCACAAAGAGTATTTCGATTTACGGTACTGCTGTGCTGAAGGAAATCAATTGCTCTTGCAAAGTTCAAAGGAATGGGAAAACCGATCGCGCGAGTCAGACAAAGAAGCGATAAAGAAATCGCTTGATGAATTTAGAGAGCATACTGCAAAACACAATTGTGTTGAGCATCTGCAAGTTAATGCAATTTTAAAATACAGTCTCAAAGAGCAAGTGCTTGCCCTCTTGAACGCAGAGCCGCAAGTCGCGGAAAGAAAAGCACGGCACTTGTGGCTAAGCAGGTATAACTTCGGTTCGTGAAAATTGCATGCGAAGGGTTGGAATGCGTAACCAAGGCGTTAAGAGAACGACCCACTGATAATGCCAACCTGACTGAAGATTCTTTTCCGTACAGCCAGCTGGGCTCCGCCGGAAAGACGGCAGACTCTGGCGACTTTGACAAAAACTGAGACGGCTTCAAGGCGGTGGGCGCTCAGCTGGTAAAATAGAAAAGCAGCGGCTTTAAGCCCTGTCACGGTATAGCTCGCCTAAAGAAAAAATGTTTAGTGGATCGCGTTCCGGTGAAACTTCGAACAACTGGTTAACGATAAACACAAAAAGCGCGATTACTTTGCTATAGCTGCTTAAGGATTTACGCACACAATTCCGGAGAATTTTTCTTGGGTGAATTAATAATTCTTGGCGCTGGAGCTTCGATTGAAGCGGGAATACCGGATTCGCTCAAGCTTCTAGAATTTCTGAAGGCAGCGGTCAAAGATCCAGATGGCAGGGATTTAGTAGAAGCGACACTGACGAAGCAACGTGAAATTGGCGATATTAGTCCTGAGAAGTTTCTTTCGCTCATTGGTTCAATTTGGAGCCACGGAAAAAGCGGCAAAATTGATTTTCCGCCGGTGGTCGAACGTACCTACTTTAGTTTGCTCAATTCGTTTCAAAACGCAGTGACTGTACGTAGCCCTGGTTCTGTTGATTACCTTATTCCGCTGGTCAAATACGTAGCATCGAAGGAGAAATTAGAAAATAGGACGATAATTTCGCTGAATTTTGACAATGCTATCGAAACGGCGTGTGAAAGTGCAAAGCTATGGTGTAAGTCAATGCCTGGTTACGGCGACGCCGGACTCTGGTACGCGCCAAAAGCCGGTGACTGAGCGTCCCATGCCGCCCATCATTGCGACAATTTTCTGTCCTTTTGCAAGCTCACCTCGAGGTCCTGCTTTGACGAGGCCAACACACTCGATGCCGCTGATATCGACGGCAAGGTCTCACTTGCCGCGCCGCATGTAGGTCTCAGCGCTGTTTACGCCGAAAGCTTTTACGTCGATATTTACAAAACCGGCTTTCGGTTCGGACACCAAATGTTCGTCTAGAAATTGCTTTCATTTTCCCTCTAAAATCCTCATTTTTACTAACGAATCGGACTGCTTGTACATGCAAAAGAAAAGCACGGCAATTCATGCGGGGTCATATCACCGGAACTCGCACTGGGCATCTTTTGGGTCTGCAGCAGGAAGAACTAATGTTTTTGCGGCTCCTGGCTTCACATACGCCTGCTCAGCTGCATCGCGTACCGCGCGCCAGGTCGCTTCGTTTAGTTTGATACTAGCGTCGACTCCTTTTTCGGTGACAAAAAATTGATGCAGGAACCGTAATAAGAAACCAGGAATCCAGGGATAGTCACGAATTCCAGCATGCAAATAAAGGTTGCTCCAGCGATAGATTTTGAATACATCATCGATATCAACTGAAAAAGTGATGTTCTTCCTTGAAGGTTTGATGGCTTCATAAAGAACGCTTAGATCGACAAAGACTGGATTTTCAGGATGCGCCGGGTCATGGACAAGGTAAACGCAAAAGGCGTGTCTGAGTCTGAGTTCAATAGCAGTGCGAAGGACAGCAACAGGCATGTTGGTTACGCGGTCAGCGTAGGCAAGACCAGAGAAGGTCCCGTAAATTACTTGCTCGGCGCCCCTGAAAATTTCAAAAGGATGATCGCTTCTCCGCCTCCAGATACCGTAATAGCCTTCCACTCCGGCAATCTCCCGTGCAGCGTTGTCCAATAGATAGAGTGCACCGAGCATCAAATCGAGCAGTGCTCTATGCAATGTGTGCAGAGCCGCGTCTGCATATTGCTCTGACATCGAGAAGTTGACTGCTTGTCTGCAATAAAGCAATATCTCGTCGTTTAGCATGGTCATTTGTGCACGATAGTATGGTGGCTTTGACTGAATCGGGTCGTTTTGATCTTTAATAAGTCCATTGCGTACGGCATCCGAAACGGACATCGGCGTCAAAGGCTGCCTGTGAGCAGGTCTATTCGACAACGGATGAGGTTGTTTGGTATCAATTATGACGCCACCAAGTTCATCCCAGAGCCAAGGTAGAGCTTCATTTTCGACCCAAACACCGAGGTCCTTGAAGTTAGTTTCGCTGAGCGTTTCCAGTTTATTCAGTTTAGAGATGTAGTCGTTGCGGTCCATTTAGTCCTCTAGTTATTATTCGATGTTGCATATGCTTATGACAGACATTTACGTGATTGTCTACCATGCCCACCGCTTCCATCCAAGCGTAGACAATGACAGGACCAACGAATTTGAAACCTCGTTTCTTGAGTTCTCTGAAAATTTCCATTGAAAGAGGTGTCTGGGTCGGGTGGGGCTCAGGCGTTCTCATGGGTCTCTCTCCCACCAAATTCCAAACAAAGGGTGCAAAATCTTCGCCCATTTTATTCATTTGAAGAAAGTCCGTTCCCAATAGTTGCTTCGAGTTTCAAGCGAGAGCGCACCAACTCTTCATTAAGCAAAAAACTGTCGACATCAGCTTCTGTCCTCTTTGAGACGTGAAAGACGGGTTCGATTTCTTGGGATCCAACGTGCGATCAATATTGAAATTTTGGATTTGGTGTGCGCAAAATATCGCGCCAACCGGCGCAACGGAATTCGCCAAAGTACAAGCTCTTTTCTTGAGTTTTGCTGCGCACTCTCGATAACTTTCACCTTCAATTTCAACGAGTTCGAGTATCGTGCCATGATAGACCAAGCGATCAGTCAGAAAAAACTAAATTGCTGGTAATTACAACGCTGCGCGTCTCATACTGTTTGGCTAACAAAACGAAGAGGACATTTGCGGCACATAGCTGATATCATCGATAATCAAAGCTTCGAAGCCATCCAGCTTGTCGATCAGTTCGTTGAGTGCCAAATCTCGTTTGGCAACTAAGAGATCTTGGACCAATGCAGAGGCTATTATATAAAATACCTTTCGACCTCTAAGGCACCACTCACGACCAAGAGCTGCCGACAAATGTGATTTGCTTGTTCCATGACAAGTAAGCTTTCACAATGGTCAAGGCAGTCACATGAAGCCAGTTCTCTCAGGCGGCTTGCTGAAAGCACATGCCGTCCTGTAAGGTCGAAACCTTCAAGTGACTTGCCGTCGGGCAGTTTTGAATTCTACAGCAATCTTCCAACCTTCCGGTTTTGTTTGTCATCACCTTCCACCTGTACCAGCTGGTACAGATACTCGGTATAAGTCAGTTTCTGCTTCTGAGCCTTTTCGGCGAATGTTTCGTAGTTCTTCAGAAACGTCTTCAGCCCGAGCATTTCCAGATGCATTTTGTCCTTCATGGTGGTGCCTCCTTTTGGTCCTTGTGCAGGTTAGGCAGCTGGCATATACATCAGGTCTACTTGGCGGATGAATCAAAATCAAATACGATCAAATGCAATGCAATGGGGAAGCAACTCCTTTGAGTTTAAATTTCCTCCTTCGCTTTCGGCTGTTGTATTTAATGTATCCGATATAGAAAAACAGGAAAATCCGAAAACGCAAGAGATATAGGTATTTGTGGCAAATTGCGAGCTTCGGCATACGTATGTTTGGTAGAGTATTGATAGAGAAGAGATTAAGAGGGCAAGTTGTAGAAAACGGTGTGATCAGAAGGTTTTTGAAGGGAGCTCAGATTTGTCATGTCACAAGCAGCAAAGAAACGCGCGCTAACCGAAATGTTGGAGCTTTCAAAAGAGAAGGTGGAGAATTGGCCAACCTGGAAGAAGATTCTAACCAAAAATATGTCTCACTGTATTTATATTCAAAAGCCTGTACCCACAGTAAAGGACGAATCTAAACCTGAACATTCCAGAGAATCATGATGGATTCAGTTTATTTATAAGCTCTGAGCAAAAAGCGTCTTCTTTCGCCATATAGGCGAGCCAATGGTGATGATACCTCATGGCACAACGCTGAGGATCCCACTTAATTATTGTTCCATCCTTTAGTTTTCGATCCAACGCTTCAAAAAATTGAAGATAGATTCTAGGAGCAATCCCAACAAATTGGCAAAAGGGAATCTGCTCAGTCTCAGGTTCAGCATCTATTACGATTGATTCGGGATAGTGCTCACCAGCAAGAGATTTTGGGTAAGGCTCAATGTAATAAACTCTTTCGATTCCAGCAGCCAAGATGTGGCGTGCACATTCATGACAGGGAAAAGCAGTAACAAAAAGACTAGCTCCCTTTATTGATACACCTATCCTTGAAGCATTTATTATTGCTGCAGTTTCGCCATGTACAGATCGATAAAATCCAATCAGTTCTAGCAGCTCTGCTCCTTTCATCCACTTCGGGCGATTGTCTGAAAAAATCTCTTCTGCCAAAGCTGAGATTCCATCACTATCAATTCCGTCAATCCGCTTGTTTTTCCATAGTCGGCGCAAGAGATCGACCATTAGTGTTTTCTTTCTCTGATCACTTATGTCAGATGGTTGCGCCACACCTCTTCCGTCGGGAGAGTCTCCTGTCCAAGACTGTCCGCCATGAGCTTTTGGTGCTTCATTTGTACCATGGGAAAGAATGTCTCCTTGTTTTGTTGCTACTATCGCGCCGACTTGCCTTCCAGCATCACCAGATCTGAGAGCGGCTCCTTTGGCATGGAACATACAATACTCCGCAATTGTTGGAGTTTGTTGAGAATCACCAAAAATCATTTGAACGAAACGTTCTACAGCGTTCTCACAAGCAAGTTTGGCTTTTTCTTCTCCACTTGCATGAACAAACAAGTCCGCCATAGGAAAAGCATCCCTTACGTTCTGCCCGTGAGGCAAATTTGCTTCGTTATAATCACGTCGCATAAGCGAATCAGCTTTCTTGCTTCGTCTATCAACCCTCTTTCCAATCTCACTTTCTGCGACGCGCTTTTCCAACGCCGCTTTCCTTTCGGTTCTTGCAGCATATGCCGAAATAACGTAAAACGACTCACCATAAATCTTTCTCAATACCTCAACCTCTTTTGGATGTTTCAAGGAATGAAATATATAAGCTCTTTTTGGTGCAGGAATTTCAAAGAAGTCTTTTTCTCTCGTGTCTGGTGGCAAACTAAATTTGTTGCTTTGCCAGTACTGTTCCCTAATGCGCCGAATTTCTGCTACTCCCAATATTGCTACGGTTTCATTACCATACTGCTGTCGTAGGTCATTACCAAGATCCATAGCTTTCTTGATTCTGTTGAATTCATATTTTGATCTCTCGATTCCCATATGTTCTTCAATTAGATCGCTCAATTTGATTAGTGCAGGAACATAATTTACTTTTCTGAGAGCATCGGATAACGCCAGCTCAACCATTTTAAGATCAGTTCCAGTTGCTCCGACAAGTCCAAAAAAGATCTCTGATTCTTCTGGCTGTTTTATGAAAATCAAAAATTGTTTTGGATCATAGCTTCTTGAGCCCGAGTCATTTGTTTCTTCTTGTTGTTGAGGTGACTCATTCAAGGTAGGGACTCCTTTTCAAGTTGATTCTGATAGAGTCCTGCATCGGATGATTTTTTCACATCTTCAAATCAGCTGTTGCTGGACCAGAGTGGCGGTCCGTCCTTTTGCACTTGTGGTTGATCTCGTTCGAATAGGAAATTCGAGACAGTAATCCTAAGGAGCAAGAAAGCCTGCAAATACGATCATACCTTGTGTTGCGATTTTCATGATGGTGGTCTAATTAAAAAGAACTCGTGGTCAATTAATTTTGAGCTGCGCATTGCATCATCAAAAATTGAACTTTCAATAGTAAATTGCAACACGCTCATTTAAAATCGAACCCTAACAACCTCCTTCGGGACTAGAAAGGGTCATTAATGGAGGCTACAAAAATGAGTCTACGTACGCGCAAAGAATTGCTGGAAAGAATAAGGAGTAAATACCAATCAGCAAAGCGAAAAGAAAAGAATCAAATTCTTGATGCTTTTGTTCAAGCAAGCGGTTACAGGAGGAAATACGCTATTACACTCCTGAATAGTACGGAGCAAGAACGAGAGCTGAAGGAGAAAACAAAAAAGCAACGCCAGAAGATTTATGGCGACAAGGTCCGCTTAGCGTTCATGACGGTATGGAGAGCCGCAAACGAAATCTGTCCTAAGCGTTTAATTCCATTTCTTCCAAATTTTGTTGAGTCATTGGAGAAGCATAATCATCTCTCCCTCACCACTGCAGTGAAGCAGCGCCTCTTAAAAATGAGCGCTGCAACTGCCGAAAGAATATTACGCAACGAGCGAATCAATAAAAATAAGAAGGGCATCAGCACAACCCGTGCAGGGTCATTGCTCAAAAAGCAAATTCCAATTCGCACTTTCGCCGATTGGAGCGATGTAACTCCTGGCTTTGTGGAAGCAGACCTCGTTGCACATTGCGGTGATCGGGCAAGTGGATCGTTTCTGCATACGCGCACTCTCACGGATATTTCAACCGGGTGGATCGAATGCGTCCCACTACTACGCAGAAGCGATGCCGACGTTAGAAAGGCACTGGAAGGCATTCGGAATGTTTTACCATTTCCCTTGCTTGGATTAGACACTGACAACGGAAGCGAATTTATCAACCACGAGCTGATGAAATTCTGCGAATCAGAGTGCATCACGTTTACACGCGCTCTTGCCTATCGCAAAAACGATCAGGCTCACGTTGAAGAGAAAAATGGTTCAGTTGTCCGTCGTACTGTCGGGTACGATCGATTTGAAGGACTAGAACCATGACGTGCAATGGCCGCATTGTATGCAAAACTCCGACTCTATGTGAACTATTTTCAGCCGTCTCAAAAGCTGCTGGATAAAACAAGAAATGGTTCCAAAACAATCAAACGATATGACAAAGCAAAAACGCCCTGCCAGAGGTTGATTGACTCGCAATACATCAAACCTGCTATTAAGAAGAGACTCGCAGCCTCATTTGACGATTTGGATCCAATGTCTCTTCTCAATCATATCAAAGACCTTCAGGACAATTTGAACAAATATGCATGGCAACAGCCAACCAGCGTGGAAGCACCGAGCCTGGTCGCCGAAACGATCGCAAAGATTTACGAGCTACAAGAACCCAGAGCAATCGCAAAAATTGGTAAGAAATTTCATCGAGGAAAGAAACCACGCAAACCCATGCCACCCCGAACGCATAGAACGAGAAGGACCCTTTCGAAAGCGCATGGTCAGCAGTTCAGCTGCGTTTAGAGCTTGACCCACAAAAGATCTTCTTCTCGAACTAATCAAAGAAGATCCACAAAAGTACAAAATAAACCAACGCAGAACACTGCAGCGAAGAGTTCTAGAATGGCGGCAAAAACAACTTATCCTAGAACCTAGAAGCTCAACATTTAAAACTATCTCTATCTCCTGAAAATACATTTCAAATCTTTGAAGAATTGACTGAAATAGCAATGCGGAGATAGTAAGATTTTGGATGAGCGTGTTGCGTCAAATTAAATTCGTACCGCCTTTTAAACCGTTGCGCCAAATAAAATCGTACTCAAACGCTACGGAATCAAGCTTTTTTGTATCGTCCCCAGCCGACTTTGATCAATGTATTTTTCTGCATCCAACGCCTGAAATAAACATCGATTAGATGCCGCGGTGCAATGTGCCGGAAGTCGCAAGGTCGAAATGTATGACCAGTCGGGAACAATAACAAATGCGTCCTAATCCGTTGAGCCATATTCTGTTTCTGATCTATTTGCGAGTTAACCTTAACCTCGGTAGGAAATTCGACAAACTTAAACGTTGACATTCTTTGTGAAGCCAAAGCCGCTGCTAAAGGAGATGTTGGGTCAATTGCCTGCTGTCTCAATCGCTTTCCTAAATCGAAGAGTTCTTCGTGCAACACAACCATCGAAAGGTTTTTCTTTTGCTCTTTTAAGAGCTGTTTATCTTTTTTTGATACATGCTTACTTTCCAGCACTCTCTGATACGGCGTCTTCGCAGCATCATGCTTCTTGTAGGTCTTCGAACCGACCCGCTCTTTCAAAAGCAGCTTTTGGCATGGTTGAAAGAAATTGATGTACAGGCGTAGGACTGAATAATACTGATTCAAGATATGAGCTGCTTTCACTCCTTCAAAGCGCGCATGTCCAACATGCTTTCGCACAACAGAGCGATTCTTTTCTTCAATCCAAGCTTGGTCGTTCTTTTTGTACTCTCGTGAGCGAGTGAATGATATTGCCTTTTCTTTGCACCAATCTATTAACAGTTCGTTCATGAACTCGCGGCCATTGTCACAATCAATCCCTTTGATCTGAAATGGTGTTCGCGTGTGAATCGGAATTTGATGTCTCAACAAGCTTCCTGGTTTCGTGGTTGGAACAGCCCGTTTACTTCGAGCACGCTCTCTTTGCAACAATCTATCTATAGTTCTAGCGCTCATTCCGATTAGATTTGTGCGGCTTCTTCGGGAGATGCTTGATCCAGATTTTTCCAATTCAAGAAGTAGCTCAGGCATGAAGGGCTGAAGGCGCTTAGAACAAATACAGCTTGCTAAATGCCATGCTTTTATCAGAATTTCAATTTCATCTCGATTATACATTGATCGCCGCCCTCTCTTCTGTTTTGAAGAATCCACGTTTGTAACTGGACTTTTTCGCAGCACCGTAATTGAATGCTTTCTAGAAAGTCCAGTTGCTTTGGTGAAAGCATCGAGAAGTTCCGTTTTTCGTTTCAAATCGGCTGAACAATATTCAGCGCGAAAAACTTCTACAATTTCACGTTTAGTTTTTAAAGTCATACGATTTTGCATTGATGAGTCGCCCCAAACATACGTAGCGTTTGAGTACAATTTTATTTGGCGCAACGGTTTAAGTGGCGGTACGATCCATTTTGACGCAATGCGTATGAGGCAATACGGAGTTCTTTTTTCATTGTCCATGATCATTTCATACGCAAGTAAATCATTAAAAGCAAAAACCACGAAAATACAATTTGGCAAATTAAATTGCGGCATTATTGGCGAATTGTTTTGCGTTCATTGGCAAATTAATTTGCACATTGCCATCAATATTGAAATTTTGGATTCGGTGTGCTCAAAATATCGCGCCAACCGGCGCAACGGAATTCGCCAAAGTACATTCTGATTCCAATGCGGTTCCACCAAACTCAAAATCCAGACCTCTGTATATTCGGTCCCTTAATTGTAAACAAGTTCATGGTTCCTACAGGCATTCTGCGATTCTATCCCTACTCCAAGGCAGCTGAGCGACTTCTTCTTCTCCTGGCTAAATAATTTGATGACCATGGTCTCAGAACAGGATCGTAGAGATAACAAAAACAAAACAGAGGTAGGAACCAAAAGATGTTCAAGAACTCCAACGCGAGACAGAAAATTGGTTTCTTTCTGCCACGACCTCCAGGCAATCGATTGAATAGAGGAACTAGCGGATCAGAAAGCTCTGCGATCAAAATACTCGTGCTGATAGATTCTGTTCTGTTCCCGGAAACTAGACAAACACCGGACTCGTCTAAGCTAGACAAAGAATTCCCAGTAGGGTCAGTGAGAACAGACGAGGGAGAATAATTTCCCAAGATCACATCGTTATATTCGTGTGTAGAAGATTCAAAAAAGTCAGCGGCGATTTGTTCATATTGAGAAGGCGCTAAATTGTCAGCAGCCTGGGGCCCGCGCCAGAGATCCGCGTGCTTGTAGAGGGTCTTCCAGGAACAGCGTGCAATTTGTTGTACGGCGCTGGCTGTCACCTGAGCTCCTGCACTTGTGAGCTCGTCCACAGCCTGCTGAATGCGCATACGTGCTGCTTGCTTGCGCCGCTCATTTTCAAGCGGCCATGATGCCGGCACTTCTTTTGAATATGCTCTGATTTCCCGCTCCTGTTTGTCAGCCGGCCTCCAATTTGTTGCCCGTTTGATTTGGGCAAGCGCATCTGCTCTACCTTCATTAATCTCATTGCTGTGCCCATTATGCTTTGTCTCCAGGTACTGCTCGAGCAAATACTGTCGCTCTTGTTCGTGACCATATCCCATTGCTTGAAGACCGTTTTCCGGGTCGCCATAGAAAAGGTAATGTGAGAGTGAGCAAATTGCTTCGGCTCTCTGTCCGGGTCCAGAGAGTCCCTGTTGAAAATAATTGCGTCCTTTGATCCAGACGTCGGCGAGTATTCCCGGAGGTAGTGTGGCAAACGCCTTGAGGACAAGACTGGTTGCGCCAGGATCGGCCGGCGGGGTTTGTCGTCTGAGCGGCACAACATTGTCTCTACGCAGCGGCTTGGTCGTTGGTTGCTTAGCTGCAATATGACTGTTCTCTGCAAGTCCATCTTCCACATATCTTTTTAGCCGATGGAAATCATGCTCGCTGTTGCAGCAATTTTGAAGGTCAAAAATGAAAAGGTCCAGAGCCTCCAGAGCGGTTAATTCTTCCCGCTCCGTTTCAAGTTCCATTGTTTCTGGATTAAGCCAGGCCCAACCCGGCTGCATCGGCAGACGTAATCCGAAACCGAGCGTGTTTGCCTGCCCCGGATTTGGAAAGACCTCAAGCTGTCCTCGCTGCACTTGGATCCGGTTTAACTGCAGAAGAACTGTGAGCTGCTTATTCAAATCACGTGAGCTTATCGCCTTATCAAAGAATATATACAGATGCCATCCACCAGATGAGCTTGATCTGTAAGGAACTAGATTGCGAAGTCCAGCCTTCGCAAGAACTGCTCTGATGCGATGGAATTGTTCTACTGAATGATATTTGCTGCCTGTATCAATATCGAGGACTGCAAATCTAGAGGCCCGACCAGCACGGGTCCCAATAAAGTACTTTTGATGCGCACAGGCTATGGACTTAAGAATCAGCGAATCAGAGAGCTGCCATTTCTCGTCGGCAGAAAGCCAGTTGCCTCCGGGAAGCGGTTTGTAGATATATCCGTACCGGTTTGGATATAAGGCACAGAACTGCTCTGTTCCCGTATTCCAAGAAGACGGGAAGTAATTTTCTCGCACAAATCTGGTCGGCGTCCCTGCAGTCTGCGAGGACGACATTATAAGTCCGGTCGTAATGGTCTCTCTTTCTAATTTGAGATGAGTTGACCTAGCCGGATCTGTGCTTTATTCTTATTGCTATCAGGAAGTAGCCAAACACCTGAGATACAAATGGAATATCAGATCCGTTATTGGTCTTAAACAAAGCATCGCTGCCAGGCGGTGTTTTTGTTTTAAAGGGTTTCCTAGTCAATTAGTGCTTTTTTGGTGTTTGTGATCCTCCTTTGTACTGATTTAGGGATTGCGAATCCAGAAGCTTTTGTTTTACCTTGCAAACGCTTGGTATGCTTCATGGTGGGCTTAATTCGTTCAGGGCGCACATAATTCTTTCCGGGTTTTACTATAAGCGAAGCTTTTAGCCCGAGGCGCTGTATTAGTTTAAGTAGAAACTCCACTGAAAACTTTTCACTAGCCAGAACTGCGATTTCGGCAATACGAGGTTGCGGCACCTTGAGCAGGGCAGCAGCTTTGCGTTGCGTCCATTGCCGACGGTTGATCTCAGCATTAATCACTTTGATGAGTTGAAGGCGCCATAGAATTATGAGAGCCTCATCTTGATCATAGCCATGCTTCTTGAGAACATTGATGTGTTGTTCTAGATCTTGCATTGTTAGTAGTTTCAGAATTCAGTGATAACGACTTTGATACGAAATTTTGTATCAGATAAGTACCAACTTTGAACGCGATTATTCCGCAATTGGAGGAGCTCTATCGGCAGGTTCAAATAAAGACAGGCTTAATTGTTTTGTTTTGCCAGTAGCATTCTCTAGCGGAGAAACATCTTTTGATGCGGATACTTGCTCGTTTTCTTGAAAATTTGGAGGACTAATTGAGTTCGCTCTTTCGACCATGTGAGGATCAAGCGATAGTGCTAATTTAGTCTCGAGGTTCAGGGAACTGGACTGCGTGTCTAGACAAGTTCCGTTTGTTGAATCAAATGGCAGATCAGCTTTTTCGGACTTAATTGAGCAGTGCTTGGGTTCACAAGGGAGCAGTGCCATTTGGAATGGGCGAGGGTTTTGTGCAGCGGAGCTAAAAACAATTGGTGAAAGTTCCTGCTCATTAGGTTTCAGTTCATCTGGCACCAAGGATTCGGAGTGAACCGCTGGACTGGAGTCCAGGACAACCAGTTGTCCTGGATTGTTGAGGACGTTTTCGCAAGGAGGTTGGAATGCCTCGGAAGTGCCAGTGCAATAGGGCACTGGCACAGCAAGTTCATCCAAGGGTTTAAAAGAATCAGTTCGATCAGCGGGCTTACAGAAAGCCAGTTTTAGCTTAATAATTGCTTCGCTAGCCTCGTGAAAAAAATCTAGCGAAGGCGAAGAGTTTAAGCTCACGATAGTGTTGCCATTGCTTGCACCACTATCAACGGTGGCATCTGATAGCAAGCAATTATCTATTTGCAAAAGCCAAGAAGAGATATAAGAATGAAGGTGCTCTGATTGATTGACTGCATTTTCAAAGTCTTCAAAAAAGTTCTGCAGCGAATCTAAACAAGTAATAGAGTCCCGATGAATCAGCGGCCGGCACTGTTCATCAAGCCAGGCAAAACCCTTTTGTAATGGCAGAGCCAAAGACTCACTGCCTCTAGAAGAAGAGTGGACCTTGAGATTAGTCGAATCCAAAGAGTAGTGCATTGCTTGCAATAGCTTCGACAAAAATGTGTTGAGTTGCCCCTGTAGTAATGGCTGATCTAAAAATATATAGATGAACCAGTCGCTTCTGAATTCGTAGAGAACTGTTTTGATTGTGTGAGACCAGAGTAAACGACGCAGTTCCAATATGCTTTCAGAATTGTGATAGATGCTTGCTGAGGGAACTTCGATGACCGCAAGTCGCGCAGTCTCGTCTAAAACAATGGAACGTTCCACGTCAGTTTGAGCAGATATACACTCTTGTATTTCTTCATTGGAAAGAAAATGAAACCTACTCATTGGTCGCCAGTTCACAGAGCCAGATTTCCTCACAGCAGCTCCGTAGCGATCGGAAAAGAGTTCACAGTATCGTGAAAACAAATCATCAAAACCAGGGCGAGATTCGATGACCGGTCCAATTTGTTGGGTTGAGGAAAGAGCAAAAATGATGAGGTCGCTTTCTAGATTTGAGCACCATTAACGGTGCTGTCAAAAAGATGGTTGAAGTGAAACGATCGATGCGATCCTAAAGCCTAAGAGAAAATTGATCAAGTGCTTTTTGTTGACCTGGGCTGCTTTCAGCAATCTTGTCTAGACTGTCCATGAAAAATATACACAAGATGTCTAGACAGATCAATAGAAATTTGTCGCAAAATATATTTTTGTCATGACTGCACAGTTTGTCCAGACAGAGATCGGTTATGCAATACCAGATATGGTTGCGGGACTCGCGCCTTCATCAGGATGAGCAATCTCGAAGAATGTCTAGACATAGGACAACTGGACAATAAATAGGCGATAACTGAGCAGTTAGCTTGCAGATTGATCGCCAGGCAGTCCTTTTATATAGAAGTGACCGCAAAATTTAGTGATACCAAATCCGGAATCATACAAAACTGACAGAATGTGTGAGTGAACATACTGCTCAAGCACCTACTCAGTCCAATTCAAATTTGAACATCAGTGCCTTGGTGCACGGTGCATTCGGCATTCAGATACGAATCAAGCGTCGTGTCTAGTCCGCTCCATCGCGTTGTCCATGCGACACAGCAAAACGTGAGTCACAACAGCATTCCCAGCACTTAAGCCTGCTCAGTCGCATATAAGTTCCAAGAGATGTAATGAGTGACCATAAGGACCGGAGACTGATCCTAAGCAGGAAAAACAAATGGGGCTGCAAGGACGAGCTCCAAAAGATATGGAACTGTGTTCAATTAAATGATGTTACCTGTGGTGGCTTGAAAAGACCGCCACAATAAATCGCAGTTGTGGATGCCTCTAGTTGTATAGACAAGTGCTGTCGAAGGTATCAGCTGAAATGATTCAAGAGTATGGTTTTAGCCGGTGATATATTGTCTAGACAAGACTGGACATTTGATACTGAAAGCTGAATTAATATGATGCAGATTTGTGGAATTTTTCCTATAATACCGTAGGCGGTACCGCGCAACACCAGCTGGATATACAGAATGGACAATATTGATATTACGGCTCAGACACAAGATTTCTCACCTGGACAGAGTGAGCAGCTTGTCAGGACAGCTACCAAAGATGGTGAATGGATGACCATAAGTAAGGCGTCCGAGGCCACTGGGTTGCATGAAAAGACTATCAGACGTTATATAAAAGCAAGAAAGTTCAAGTCGAAACGTATAGGCTCAAGCGCCAATTCACCCATCTTAGTATTCATCACCAATCAATCACTGAAAGCTGTCTATGCAGAAGCAACTATCGAAGATGAATATGAAACTGAGGACTCTTGCGAGTCATCCGCAGGAGAAGACCCTGCACCGGAAACTCAACAGCACAATTTGGATATTGAAAGTATATTCAGATCCATTACCCAACAGTTTGCAGATAAACTAGATCAGCAGACACAAGTAATTTATGAACTTCGCCAGGAAGTAGTGGAAAAAGATAGGCAATTGCGATTGCTTCCTGATTTGCAAAAGGGCGCAGAAGAAAAAGCTCAAGCGGAAAAGGAAGCTTTGAGTACGAAATTAGAGCAGGTAGAAGCTGAACTCGCGGCAGTGAGAGCCCAGAACGAGGAACTCCTGAAAAAGAAGAAAGGCTGGTTGCAATGGTTTTTCGGAACAGGAAACTAATTGCTATCAGCGCTTCAAGGTTGAAAGACGAAATTTCTAGTTGTCGCATAAGATGAATTTCTGAGAATGCCCCAGGATGAATGACAAAACAAATAAAATAGTCCAGAAAGTCTCTCTTGGTACTGTTAGAAAAAGCGGTATATGTGATGCTCAAGAAGAGGACGCGGTGCAAAATTTTTGCCTCCTACTAATGGCAAAAATGCATGGTAGGTTTTTTGCTGCCGGAACAACTACAGTACTTGGGTCAGGAATTTGGATTGGACCACAGGGACCGGAAACAGTATTAGTCGCAGTGACGGCCCGTCACTGCTTATCAAATCTGTTTAAAGAGTTTCAAGTCCCAGAACCTCGTCCTTTATTACCTGGGCTGCCCATCCCTACATTTCGCCCTCCGTGGACGCTATGTGGAGGACGAATAACAAAAGAAGGTATGGGCTTATGGTCAGCCATGTGGCATAGCAGCGGATATGATGATTTAGCTCTTATTTTTTTGCGTCCTGTCAACGAAATAGCACGGCGCACCACTTTTGCGCAGCCAGTGATCAGCTACTTTAGTCCGGAAGTAACCAGCGATCTTTGGGGCTTCGGATTTGGCGGTTGTCAAACCATTGTTCCTCCTGAAGATCAGCCGAATTGCAATTTTGAATCTGGTCGAAAGCTTTCGAAGGGACAAATAGTTCAGTACTTAGATGGCACACGGCAAGAAAGATGGGTAACTGACATGCCCGTTATAGATGGAATGTCCGGAGGTCCCGTTTTTTGGAAGGACCGGTTAGTAGGGCTTTTCTCTTCAAAGCTTGAAGGTGGTGTTGAGCACACGTCATTTGTTATGCGGATTCAGAAGATAATTCATTTTGAATTAGAAGGTGCTCCAATACTCAATGGCAAAAAATTTGCCAAAGTTAGTGATCTTGCGGAACACGGAATCATCGCTACGCTTCCAACGTGCAAAAAGATCGACTGCCTAAAAGCCGTCCCTAGATTTGGTTTCGAAGTTTGGACAAGACAACAGTGCGACAGCTCATCACTTAGCCTAAGCCAGCCCTCTTAATCTTTATCGTATGAAGAGGTCCGAATCAATAGTTAAACTCGCGCGCCCAGAGCAAGCAGCTTCTGACCCTTACTGATCAGCGTTTTGATTTTATCGATCGCTTGTCGCTGGTCAAGTGATAACTCGTAAGACATTCGAATACGGTGAGGTAGTACACAAGAATTATGTTACCACATTGAGCCGAATACGAGAACAATTGTTAGGTGTTGGTCCCCTCGTGCCATAATTGGATAAGCCAGCTCAATGTAGCTGTAAACGCATGTCGGATTACAACTTTAATCAAGGCAAAACCTGAGATTCGGTTGATAGAATGCACAGTTGAATCGCCAGCAAGCGATGTTTTTTGTTTTCCCCGTCTAAATTTACCTCTCTAGGGGGCCTGTGCCTAAGAACGAATTCGGGACAATGGCGTGTGTTTATAAATAAAGAAATCCTGGAAGGACTAAGACGTTAAGCGAATAGCCGGTGGACACCGAAATCATTGGCAGCGCCATTGAATCCGAAGAGGTTGCCGATGGCGAAAACATCGAAACAAAATCGCATCATCGACGAAAAGGATCGTCAACTCAAACTTATCCCCGTCTCCAGAAACAAGCACAAACCGAGCACAGTGCAGCGGAACTGCGGGCACTCGAAATTGAAGCCTTACACAAGCAAATAGCCGCCAGAAGAAGAAAAGAATGAATTCTGGAGGACAAGGCCAAGGAATCGATCGCCTTAGCCAACGACCTGCAAAGACTCCAAGCCAAAGTCAAAGAACTGGTACCCCCCTGGTGGAAGAAATGGTTCATGCCTGCACCGGCAGCCCAATAAGCCCAGTGGGAGCGCAATGATTAGAGCAAATGGACTAGCGATGACGGATCCACTAGTGTATTCTTTGCATATGGTCGAGGCATGAGGCAATTCTTTGATGGAAACTATCGGACTGATTTGTCTTATGAACCTCAAAGGTATTGGTCGCCGGACCGCATGGATGGCGGCGTCAGAAAGTACCTTCACGGGTGCGGATCCGGCAGAAATCCTTGACTGGTTAGTGGAGAAGGCAAAGACAAGCAAGCGAATCCCCATTCCCACGTTGGTTGAAGTGCAAGAGGCATGGGATAGTGCCACTCACGATTACCAGGCGAATATAAAAGATGGGATTAAGGTTATCGGCGCGCGCAGTCCCGAGTACCCTGATAGATTGAGGAGAATTGCAGATCCACCCGCCGTGCTGTATGTAAAAGGCGACCCGTCCGCACTGAAGTCCGAAATTATGATTGCTGTAATCGGCACGCGCGAGCCATCCGACTTTGGTATGGAGTCAGGACGACGCATCTCGGCTTTTTTAGCCTGTAGTGGGGCGACAATCGTAAGTGGACTTGCACGAGGTTGTGATACGACCGGCCATAAGGGTTGCCTGGACGCAGGCGGCAAGACAATTGCAGTGTTGGCCCATGGTCTTGATTCAGTCCACCCTCGTGAGAACAAGCGGCTTGCCGACGAAATCGTGGAAAGTGGTGGCTGCGTAATTAGTGAATATGCAACAGGAACCAAGCCGGCAAGGAATTTTTTCGTGGAACGAGATCGCCTTCAAAGCGGTCTGAGCGACGGGGTGATCGTTATTGAGACCGGGACATCGGGCGGTACGCTGCACACGGCGAGATTTTGTCTCGAGCAGAAACGGAAGTTGGCAGCAGTGAAACATACCGAAAAATGGAGCCAGCACGACAAGGCACAAGGCAATCAAATGCTCATTCGAGAAGGAAAAGCCACTCCACTAGGCAATAAAGAGGACGTTAATCAGTTTCTGCAAAGTTTGCAATCACAGTCGCTAGAAAATGAACATTGCGATCACTGGATGGATACAGGACCTTCCGCGGACAAGCAACTGACTCTGCTATGACCTACAAAGGCGTTATCCTCGACTTGGATCAAACACTGGTTGATTCTGCCGTCCTTGATGCATTGCGGAAGCAACGAGCCTGGTCCGATGTTTACAAGCGAATTGGTGACATAACAGCCTACCCAGGGATACTCGATCTTCTTGCTGATCTCAAGGGCAGAGACATTAGACTTGCAGTGGTTACCAGCAGCCCGAAGCCCTACTGCAGCAGAGTGCTGGAACACTTCAAGTTTCCGATAGACTATATGGTCTGCTATCACGACACAACAAATAGGAAGCCACACCCGGAGCCAATGCACAAAGCCCTGGAATTACTGGGACTCCACTCCTCGAAAGTAAAGGCGTTAGGAGACGACATAAAGGACATTGAAAGTGCGCGCGGTGCAAAGATCTTCAATGTTGCTTGCACCTGGGGTGCCGCCGACAAAGACGCATTAGCCGCGGCCGGCGCCGACTTCATCTGCCACACAGTGGCAGAACTGCGGGCACATCTGCTCGAATAAATTATGAAAACAAGGGACGAAAGTCGGCGAGACTACGGGTTCTTCCGATTGGCAGTGTCACTATCTTCGCCTTCGGAAAGTCGGCTTGCAATAGAAGTTTTGCCCCGTCCATCGTGCCTCCCGTGGTGGTGACATCATCCACGAGAACAAGCAAATCACTTGCGGTCAAATTACTGATACCTGATGTGCAGCGCATGGTATCAGCATGTTGCTCTGCGCTCCAACGAGCCTTCGGTTCTTTAGGCTTCACTCGCTCCAAGTTATTTATCAGGATGAGCTTGGGGTGGTCTTTAGCCAAGTAGCCGCAAAAAATCTCATTGCGATTCGATCTGTTGGAACCGGTTTTGGACATTGGTTCGGTTGTGTATTTGGGACTGTTCTTCATTGCCGATGCCGGAACAGGTATCAGACAAAGATGCGTAGCAGAATGGCATTCTATAACATAGTCGAGAAGCTTAGTGTAAGCCTTAACGAAGTACTGAATGTCTTTATCTTCGCCTTCTTTGAAATTCAACAGCTCGGGTGAGTACGATTGCTTTCTCCAGCGGTAAGAGTTCTCATAAGCATAGTACTCACATAGCCAGCCGTTTAACTCGGCCGGCTCGTAGTATGCATGTGTGTAGCGGTCAATATTGGGAGCCATGTAAAAACAGTCCTGGTGACTAAGAGAATACATCATGATGCGCACACCAGCTCACGATTAATCATTCTTGCAACCGAAGGCAGAGATAATCCCATGAAGAAGGGCTGCCATGGTCGCGGAGCGATAAACGCCATACGACCAGATCCCCCATCCCATACAGGGACTACGGTTCCAGCCAACCCCGCAGATCGCGCCGACGCTTGCAAGTACGCGGTGATGTTGTATTGCTCGTCACGGCTCTTGTAGCCAAACGATCTATCAAGCATGGCTATGATGACGTTCTGGCCTTGTTCTTTAATATGTGCAATTGGTATGCGTGTCATTTGTTTGCTCCTCATTTAGAACGGTTGTACGGGCTTTGATTTGTTGGCTTGAGGGAGATACCTTCCTCAGTAGCCTTAGAACGGATTGAGTCTTCAGTACGCTGAAGCCTCAACCCAATTACTCGGGTAGGTGTGTTGCCCTCCGCGAGCTTTTCGAGCTTCTGAACTTGCTGGGATGTCCAGGCTTTTCCGTGATTGCTTGGCTTCTTTGCCATTGGACTTACCTCTTAGATGGAATTTGTGGAACGATTTTGGTATATTTGTGAGAAGCGGTGCCCCGCGCATAAACACGCGAGACACAAGCTCCCGTTCCGGGCTTCAGCTATCCTGCAAGATCTTCTGAATCCGGCACTTTCCTAGGACCCAATCCTTTTAAGGATGGGTCTTTTTTTGCCGGTTTTCCGGCAGGTATACCAACCTGCCAGATACCAGCCCGCGGGTATCTCGATCCCGCCTCGTGCTCTTTGCCTTGCCATTAGCGCTCACCACCTCCTTTCAGACCTTGCGAAAGGCGTGAGGTAGTGCAAAGGCAGCGGACCTTGGTCCCACCACTTCTGAATCTCTTACCACACATCAACACGACCATTAAAGAACCTTTCTTACCCTTACATTAATTATAATACCATGCAAGTAGTTATTTCGATCATAATTATCACAATAGCTACTAAATGAAACAGATCTGATCCAGCAAAAGTCTACACCAGCCTACAAGATGAGAATTCTTAAATTTTCGCAATCTTATCTTCCAGAGTGGTATCTTATTAGCAGTAGGGGATCTCAAGCGCTGGCAAAGTGGGTGATAAAAGTGGCGGTTCAGAACAAACAAGTAATCGCGGACCGGTTGAAGCTTCTTCGAAAGACCTATGGACTTAGCCAACAAGAGTTTGCAATCAAGGTGGGGCTGTCGCAATCAGCCATTTCACAGTTCGAAAAGGCGGAGCGGATGCCGTCTGCCACGGCACTGGAAAGCATTGCCAATGCATTTTCACTGCCATTTTCGGAGCTAGTCGCTGGCCAGGTTGCGGAGAACGATATTGAGTTGCTGATTGCAGCGGTGGCACAAAAGTTGCGAGGAATGTCCAAGGATGACATCCTATCGCTTGACCGATTCGTGGATCGAATGGGCCCGGCGCCAAGGAGCGGACCTCAGAAGGATGAAACCCCTTAACCCTGATTTCGCAAACGTTTCAGAGGTGCCAAGACTGGCAGCTCTGAAGCTGCTGCAGGAAGCCAATGGTGCAACAATTCCCATCGATTTGATAGAGCTCTGCAGATTCAATGATTGGCCGCTGTTTTTCATGACCATTGAGGGAGAAAAAAGAGCTGCCACAACCCTCATGGATGGTGACTCTGTTCAGATTGTGGTCAATGTGAAATACGCAGACAACCAAAGCGGATTTTCCAACGACTCCACTCTTCGTCGCAGGCAAAGATTCAGTCTGGGCCACGAGATCGGCCATGCGTGCCTGAATAGCCACAAAGATTATGGGCTGCAGAAACTACTGGAGTTTTCAGAAAGCCCCGGAATGGTGGAGAAGGTGCAAAACCCGCATGCTACGCGATACAAACGTATGCGAGAGTCTCAGGCCAACGAATTTGCCGCCGAGTTGTTGATGCCACAACCTCTTCTAGAACAGAGTCTCAAGACCTTTCAGTGGGATAATGTTATCGAGGAAGCTGGTTATCTAGCCGATGAATACGACGTTTCCCTCACGGTAGCACTACGCAGAGTCACCGTAGAAGCCAATTTTCCGGCGCTTATGTTTTACTTTGGAACCGGCGGTGAAGCACCACAAGGCGCAATCCGATCCCGATACTTTTCTGACACTGAGTTGCCGATACCCGGCGGCGCATCCATGCCGAATGGTTCATTAGTGGCACGCCTGGCCAAAGATCCTTCCTCACAAGTCAGCACCATGAGGAACATGAATGCCAGCATCTGGTTCCCAAACAGCAGGAAAGCAAATGCATTCAAGGTTCAGGAGTGGGCTAAGCGAATAGGGGAAAATGGGTATCTCTCGTTCTTATCAATTATCGAAGACGAGGATTGGAGCGGCGCCCGTGACGATCGACGTGGTTACAACGATGACGATGATGATTGGGGAGAATCCGATAACCGTTACAGGAGGCGGTAGAGGTCCGTCCATTGCAGCCGCAGTCCAATTCATGGGCTCCCAAAGCCAATCTCATGGAACTATCTGACCATAAATAGAGTCTATTGTGGGAGTTCTACGGAGCAAAAACCTTGTAAATAGCCGGATCAGGCTGTATAGTGAAAATAAATGATTAAGGTGCTGTATGACCACACAGACAAAAGTGAGCATAAGAAATCGAGAAATTGTTCTGAAAGAACTTGAACAATCCATGGGTTCTGATTGGTCATGCTACTTTGAAGGCGGAAGTCTAGAGTACAAGCCTGCACTGATCTACTCCATAGACTTTAAGGCCCTTGAGCGCACTGGCGAAAAGAGCGTGAAGTGCCACGGGGTAATCATGTATGGACCGAAGAAGTTAGGCAAAGTTGATATCTGGTTTTCCGAAACGAAGCTCGGTACTATCTCCATAGTCTTGAGCGGAGACATAAATCAAAAACTTGAGGGTGTTTCGTCGAAGGAAAAACCCGAGGAGTTTGACCTCGGCCTCATATGTTCGGCTTAAAGGGGCATTTCCAGCCATCCTCAACGGTACGTCCACTGAACTTTTTGGCCTGACTGGCGGCTCCAAATTCGATTTGGTTAGGGTTTGCGGCCCCGCCGTGGAGATCAGCATCTCTTGCTCTAATTAGCCTCGCAGCGGTAGCAAGAGCAGTTGTATCTCCGGCGGATTTGTTTTGCATACCCTCAAAGATCTCCAGCGGATTGAATGTCAGCGTAGGGTACTCAAAGGCTCTACCGCGCCTGGAACTCCCCTTGAAACCAGCCAACACTAAGAACGGAAATCCTGCTACACAAAATGCGAATGCAGGGTTCTCTGGATCCGAAGACACACGAGAAGGCCAGGAAGTGTGAATCTTGCAATCACAATCATGGACTTTCTGCAACGCCCCCCAAAGGATTGCCTCAAACTCTTCCTCAGTGCTTATCTCAGGCGCTAAAAAGGATGCAAAGAAACTCCTTGCACGATTTGCTTGAAATTCTTGAATAAAAGACCACAAGTCGCGACACAGGGCTTCCAACGAAGACCCAGCCGAAAGATCGTGATAGACTCCAAAAATATACTTGTCGGAAGAAACCAAACCACGAGCTATGGTGCATGGATAGTCGTTTTTCAGCACGAGCCTAACAATGAACTCATGAACCAACTTGATTTGCGGATTTTCAACCTTTGCACCATCAAGGTGAACAAGTATTCCATCGGCACGTCGGAACGCTGTGCAATTGCTAACCGCGTCGTTTGAATCGAAAGGATTGTCCACTGAAAATGCCCCTGGAAAAACCATATGGGTAACCGACTATTCTCTGAAAATCGCAAAGACTGATAATAATACATTATGTTTCATAGCAAGCGTACGAATGGCTAAAACGCCACCCAACAGAAGCATTCAAAAAAAACAATTTTTCAAGAAGTCATTACCGGTTTTCTCAATAAACAATTTTGGGGTAGCCAAAACTGTTCCATTTCGCACCGCTCTCGATACTATCAGCCACTGGAGTCGATTCAGAATTACTTGATCCGCTTTACACAGCAGGGAACGTGGAGCACCAGATCGACAGCCAGCGGTCAGAAGCAGAAGCTCTTAAGCAATGCCGAAGAAGGGCTTTTGGCAATGGTTTTCTGGCGAACTGATAAAGTCATCAACTAAAGCTAACTTTATGGGTCTAATATGAAGGTAAATTCGGGCATAATATTTATCCTGGCAACGTTGTTGGTTGGCGATCATCAATGTCACAAATGCAGACTTCACACATTCAGGAGTGGCTTAGCAAAGCTTATATCAGGGCAATTGCGGCTCATGCCGGTTACAACATACAAGGATTTGAACAGGATTACGCCACAGATGGAACCTTTCGTCAAGTTCGGAAACTCGAAGGAGATTACGTTGTATTCGGACCAGGTTTAGACTTTCAAGCGAAAAGCTGCATCAATTGTATCTGGGACGATAAGAATGGACTGCTGAAATATGATATGAAGGTCCCGGCATACAACAAGCTAGTCAAACGCAACAACGAAGATTCAACTCCATGCATTTTGATCCTTTGCTGCCTAGCAAAAGACAAGGTAAATTGGGTCAAGCAAACTGAAGATGAGTTGTTATTGAAGCGCTGCTGTTATTGGTACTATGCTAAAGGCAACAAAAGCAAGAACAAAGACGACAGCAGCCAGCGCATTGAAATTCCACGGTCTCAATTATTCACGCCCGATTCCCTCAGCAGACTGATGGAACTGATAAAAATAGGACGGTGGATCGATGATAAATAAGCCGTCCGATGCAGTACTGTCCGATATCACAGTTGATGAAATAACTGACTACTTAAAAAGCACAGGCTGGAAGCAAACCAACTATGAAAACAAGAAATTATTGCTATTTTGCGAATCAGTTGATGAGGCAGAAGCATTAAGCTTAGTCATCCCGTCAGAAAGATCAGTGGGTGATTACGCACGCAGATTGAGGGAAGCAATTGATCTGTTGGCACAAGTATTGAATACAGAACCTCAAAATGTCGTTGAGTCGATTAAGAATCCATTTGTTGATGTGGTCAAACTGAGAATTAAGCGAAAAGAGGCGCTTTTACCCTTTAACTATGCGGTTTCGATAATGGAGGATCTACGAGATTTATTGATGTATTCTGCATCCGCTGAGAAAATAATTCATCCCGCAATTCGAAAATTAACAAACGAAGCATTCGATTTTGTTGAAGGATGTAAGCTTGGGCACACGTTTCCAGGCAGTTTCGGCTTCACTATCGAGTCCTATATTTACGATACGCCGCCGCTACAAGGATTTGAAATACACAAACCAATTCCATTTCAGAGGCAGGTACTTTCGAGAATTGCTACTGGTCTAGACACTGTGAAAGAAGCTGCTTTAGTTGGCGATCCAGATATCATTGTTCAAAGTTACAAGTCAGGCATGGTTGCGAATATGTGCGATGCAGTATTTGACATGTTTTCAGTTTTAAAAACACCAACATTGGAATATTCGTTCCAATGGTCGCAAAAATGGGTTGAACCATTATCGGATCGCGGTCCCATCACCACAATAGAACTGACTCCCAGCGTTGTTCCATTTTTAAAGGTCGCATCGGAACGATTGAGCAAACAAGAATCAGAGGCTGAAGATACGGATGTTGTTGGTCATATAGTGGAATTGAAATTCAAAGTGAGCGACGATGATCCCGACAATCCAGAACATGCGAGACAAGTAAAAATTTACGGTAGAGACAAATCCAAGCGGTGGAAAAATGTAATCGCTCACCTGACTCCAACGGATTATTTACTAGCTTGCCGCGCGCATCCTGAGGGACAGCTAGTTCAAATATCGGGACAGATTGAAAAAGGCGCAAAACATTGGTATTTACGCAGACCTCGTGATTTCAAAATTTTTGAAGATGACCAAATTTGATGACTTCCAGCCATCCGATTACTCAGACTCACATAAAAAAGAAAACAGAAGTTTTCTGTTACTTCAGAATCTAACCATTTATCGCTGGTCTATGAAGTGCATACCCGAACCATTCCTACGAGTAACGCAATCGAAGAATTCGATTCGATATGCTCTGACGGATTATCCGATCAGTATTTCAGAAGATTTATCGCCTTGTGCTTATCCGCTGGATCGACGGCGAGATACTCCTGCAACTGCGCAAGACTTGCATGCCCTGAAATTTCTTGAATTGTGCGCAAGGGAACGCCGGCGCGACTCATGTTTGTTAAACATGTTCGCCGCATGGAGTGAGTGGATGCGTCTTGCAAATTGAGCGCGTCGAAAGCTGCACGCAAAATATGATGAGCGCGCACACGCTCCAGGTGGCCCGTTTCAGAAACGTCGGACGGAAATAGCCAGGTGCTGCGAGGTACTTGCTCCGAACTTTTTCGGTAAGCTTCGAGCCGATCGCGCAACTTTGGATGGATCGGTATGTCGGAGTAAACAGTGGTTTTGCGTTTCAGTCGGACAACTTTAAGGACATTACGGACCCCTCCGTCCTTCGTGAAGAGCTGATTTTTCTTCAGGGTGATGATTTCACCTACTCGCAAACCTGCGTAGATTCCTAGAGCAAATAGCGCTCGATCGCGTTCGTTTTTCAAAACTTGAAAAACAGTTTTGATTTCTGCTGGCGTCAAAATTTTTGCTTGTCCTGGCATGTGAACAAAATACCTCAAAACGAGAGGTTTTATTCACAAAATGGGCTTACAAGTTGAGGCTGCGCCTGAGAAGGCTGACTGGAGTAGGATCGGATAGTGAACAAAACACCTGTTTTGTTCACTATCTGAGATTTTAGTTTTTGCTCGACTAACGGTTGCGCTTTCAACTTTGCCGAAACTGATGTTTTACACCATACTCAGAGCAAAACGTGTGGAGGTTGTACAAATACTTATATACTCATTACTCATTTTCTGGCATAGCGGATTCAGCAGAAAAGACAACCAAAATAAGTAATCAAGTTTCCGAATGGACACCAAAAAAAGTGGAAAGGATTTTTTCAAAAGAGCTAATCACCATTTCTTCATTTGTGTCTTTATAGACAAATTGCCATGTGTCATCAAACTCTTTACGGAAACAAAGCTCAAGACTGCGTAACGCGGCTGTCAAAGCTCTCAATGAATCATAAGATTTCACAACAAGAACTTCGTTATTAATTTGATAAGCACAGTGCCATTGCTTTCTTACTCTTCTCGGTTTGTGGATGGCAATACTCAAGTCAATCTCGGATTTGGTAGCAAGATGTTGAAAGGCGCCAATTTTTTCAACACCGATTCGCCTGCCCAGCTTTGTTCCTTCTTGAACGACTATCTCGTAATTTAGGCAGAGCAATTCTTGGATAGCGGTTCTAAGATTCATAGTTTGTTTGAGTCCATGCAGCCTCACCTGATCGGAGAAATCAAACTTCTTTAAGAACTTCAGATGCATAGAAGAAAACGAATAGACCAGGGATTGAAATTCGGAAGCCCCATACCCATACGCGCGTAATACAATTCGATCTTCGCTGTCTTTTAGTACAACGTATGTTGTACAAACCTCTGGGTGGTCCTTGTCGAGTCCGAATATCGGTGCATGAACCATTAAGTAGTAGTATCCTGACCGCAAAAACTCTGATCGAATGATCTCAATTTCGCTCATAGCGATCAATTCCAGATACTCATCCATAGAATTCTTTTGACCCCCCCATCGCCAACGGCTATCTCTACCTCATTTTCGAAGACAGTCGACACGGCAAGGAGAAATTGCTACGACTGCTTTGTCCAACTATTTTGGCTTCAGCTTCAATTATAGAAGACTTCAAACTATGCAAAGGAGTTTTTCCTCCTCTTTTGCTTGTTTTCTCAATTTCTCATGGTGCCGCCCTTGTAAAGTTCTTTCCTACACACGCTTCGCTCGCACCGCAGGAGAATCAATCGTCGTCCAACCCTTGATTCTTACGTCGTATTTCCTTAGCAACTTCATTGCTTGCATTCTGAAAATCTCTATATGTCCACCGCTTACCTCTCCTTTCTTTGGGGATCTTTCCATATTGCTTGTTATCCTTGTCCGTCATCCCCTCAGAGGCCTCGCCAAGCGTACCTGGTTTTGTTCTACTTCTTGGACGCCTTTGACCCGCCATGGGATCGTCCAGTTTTTTCAACTTGGGGCGCGGATCTCGCCTAGAATCCTCAAATAATTTTTCCCACCATGGTCTATCAGGATTGCCGCCGCCGCCACCGCCGCCACCGCCGCCGCCGCCACCACCGCCATCACCATCACCATCACCCTCACCAGGATCGGGATCATTTCCATCACCATCACCGTTATTACAGTGCCTAGGACTGGCTGGTGACTTGGTGTTGTCGTGACCCTGACCAAAGGGAATTAATTTATTTCCAAGGAAAGTGCCACGAAAGCCACCAGGAACAGCTGTTATGGCTAGATATCCAGAAGGGTCGATAGACACAATGGGACTATTTTCAACATACTGATAGAGGTTAATTCCACCGTTTTCATCAATTGGGTCCCTGTTAATAAATCGTCCAGTGCGGCTTGAATAAGCGCGAGAATAGGTCAAATTAAGATTGGACCTTGGATGTAAATAATAACCAGCATAGCTAAACTCGGAATCTGTCGTGCCAGCCAATTTTATAATTTGCCCAAAAGGATCATAACTGTATTCCGATTCTGAAGTTGTAACACCACTGACTAGCTTGGTCATTTCTCGGACCGAGGCTTGATGATCTTTCGCATAGAAATAGCTCACGGTTGGGGAACCTACATTGATTTGTCCTAAAGCAAAAAATTGTTTTAAAAGTGTACCAATGGCGTCCCTTTCCTCCATTCTGATGTTCTCACGCCAGATGTGCGCTTTACTTGAGGTCTTACTACTTGCGAAGTATTCTTCAATTGTCGTTCGCCTTCCAAGCGCATCATACGAAAATTGAGTACTATTGCCAGATCCTGGATATGTAATTTGAATCAATCTATCTTCCGCATCCCAGGAGTACGTGTTGGTGCCATCGCTCGTCATGTTGCCATTATTATCATAGGTCAGAGTCGCTGAGCTTGGACCCTGCACGTTGAGCTGATAGCTTGTCGATGTGGTGGTGTTTGCTCCATTCGTTGCATTCACAGTTTCAGTATTTGCACCGGCCGTCATCGAAGGCTGCCCCACAAAACTCTTGGAGTGGATCATTCTTGCAGCAATCGCAGGACTGCTATTTAACGTCACGGGTTTCACAGGTCTATCAGTGGTGCCCTTTATGTATGCAGTGCCACCACTGGCGATACTCTGCAGCTCATTCATACCGTTAGTACCATATCCAAACTGGGATAGACCAACAGTCGGACTTATGGCTATGGTTTCAGAGTGCGCACCTGTTCCACCAATTGAACCTGTGTAAGTAGTGAGGTTCGGCGATGTAGATGTTATATTCACAACACCAGTTGCCGTATTCGGAACTGAAGCTGAAATACCTGAGGCACTAAGCGCTGAGGAAATCGAAGAAGCCAAGTTTGTGGCAATTCCATTAATTGTTAATGAGCCTACATTTTGAGTGAAAGTCTGAGATCCTCCGCTGATTGCTGAGTCATAAACGGTTATGCTGACGGTATCGTTTGCGGATGGGGTACCTCCGACGACAACAGGGATGGTGCCGTTGGTCGGAAGTCCAAGGAGAATTCCTTCAGTATTGGCAGGTAAAGTACCCGCAGAGTTTGTCGCAAAGCCACGGAATATTGTCGCTGTGGGCGAGGATGAACTCAAGCTAAATCTGCCATTTGTGGATGCGACAGCGGTTACTCCAAGGCTAGCTAGATCGCTGTCCGCGTTAACGGCAGCAACCAATCCAGTGGCAATATCCGTGGTTGTGTTGCCCGAGGCTACAGTGTAAGAAACGGTCTTCTTGCCTCCCAATGCAACGAGCCCCTTATCTTCAACGGTCAGCTTTACCTTGTCGCCCACTGTTGTTGTGCCAGTTATGAGACCGAGCGTGGTTCCATTTACGCTTGGTGCAATAGAAAGCATAGTTCCTGATGGAACACTCACCGTGAATGAGGTCACGTTTGGCGAGACCAGCTGCAACGTTATTACACCGACAGAACTAATGCTTGAAGGAGTTACAGTTGCTACTGCCCCAAGACTAGAAAGAGCCGTTTGAAGACTTGAAGCCAAAGCAGTAGCAGCGCTGTTGATCGTTTCTCCTGTACCAGGAACATTGCGAGTAACTGTAGTTGGATTAGATCCGAGAGCTGCATCATAAACGTTGATGCTGATGGTACTGGAAGGAACGATGGTTCCAGAGAGCGCAATATTATAAGTGCTGCTGTTCAAACCAAACTCGAGCTTTTCCTGTTGGACACCAGTAATAGTGGCAGTGTAAGTGGTCATGTTACCCGTTGTTGATTTCAACATGAACGAGTTCCCTTGCGGAACCGCAGATATTCCCACACCTTGCAGTGCACTGTCAGAGCTAACCAGAGCGGCGATATTTGCTGCTACCTTCGACAAGGTGTCACCGGAAACAACAGGATAACCAGCAATAGTCCTGGTGCCTCCAGAAAGGGCAGGGTCATTTACCGTGACTGTAATCACGTCTCCTACAGTCAATGTTCCGGTTAGATTACCAAATTGATCCCTACTAGTTTGGGTCGAGACACGGTTTGCAGCAGGGTCATAGGTATAGTGGGATTGAGTTACAAATGGTTGAACACTGCCACCAGTTCCCCCCTGAGCACCTATTAGTTGTCCAGCTTTGTCATATTCGAACCTCGAATTTATGTGGCTTTTTGCCTGTAGCTGATTCCAGCTTGTTATCTGTCCAGCCGAATCGTAGTCATAATCGAATTGTGAGAGAAGCGAGCTACCTGTACTATCAAAATTTTGAATGTGCTGTAATCGTTCATCAAAGGTCGTGGTGAGGTAACCAAATTTTGTAATTTGACCATTGGGATAGAGCGTCGACGCCAGCCGGGAGTCTCCTTTCGATCCTGAAAGAGGATCGTCATCCACATAAGAGTATGCGAAAGTTCCGAGATTGTTTTTTGTTCCGGTAGATCTGTCAGTCGGATCATAGAAGTTATAAACTTCGTTGGCAGTACCATTTATCGACCTTTTTACTGTTCTTCCTTGCGGATCGTATTCGAATCGCTGTTGCGAATTTGCAATGAAGTCATTGGTGATTGTGGACAGACGACCAGCACCCACGAAATTTCCTGAAAGACTGACCTGTTCTGTGGCTCCTTCGAATCCCTCAATTTTTGTTGGAATTGTTCCTCCAGTACCGGTCACCGATTGCGTATAATTTGTCGGGTTGAGCGTATGTGAACTTATGAACAGTCGCAAATTTGAATCAGTTGTGGCAGTGATACCAGATGCATTCAGTGCGGTGTTAATCTGACTTGCCAAATTCGCTATGATTGCCGGGTAAGAACTCAAGGTTGAATTAAACGTCTGAGAGCCACCGGATATGGCTGGATCAGTAACAGTGACGGTTGCACCAAAACCACTAACAGCCGAGCCTGGAGTAATAATTTCGGTCCATTTACCCTTCGAATAAGACTGCATGCTGCCTGAAAAACTTATGGTGATAAGAGCAGAATTGCTAGTGAATTCCGAAAATGAAGTATTGAAAGGACTGGTTGAATGCAAAACAATATTAGCGTTCTGCGCCACGGCCGTAATACCCAAAGAACCAAGCACTGTAGTGATATCAGAAGCCAAGACTGTGGCAATACTATTCTTGGTGTCATGGGCAGCATCCACACTATGCGTGAATATTTGAGAACCGCCGGAAATACTCTTGTTACTCACCTTTATCGAAACAGTGTCATCTTGGCGAAGAGTCCCGCCGATTGTTTCGACACCTATTCCGTCTACTTGGACGGATCCACCATTTGCAGTTGCTAGAATACCGGCAGCTGATAGTACTGAATCAGCATTGATGAGATCCTTCACGTGTGCGGCAAGGTCAAGCAGCGATTTGTCAGTAGAGCCCACCAAGTATTGGAGCGTGCGCGAACCACCTGAAATTGCTGCATTGCTGATTTTGACGTTTACCACATCTGTCAGACTAGAGGTGCTGTCAAATGTTGGACGTCCCTGCAACCAAATAGTTCTATTTGTGAAAGTACTTTCGGTTGGATCGCTTATAAAATCATTGAAATCATATGCGATCTTTCCAGTGCCATTTTTTGCTGAAATGAGCCGCATGAATTTATCGTCGTATTGAAAGGACACCGAACTTGTATCATTGTGCTCGCCTTCATAGTCGATTCCAGCGAGACTGTTGTCCAAATTGAAATTGAGATATTTTGACTGATTTTCAGCATCTGTTTTTGCATACAGCAGATTTAGTAGTGGAAAGAAGCTGTATTCTACTTTTGAATCCGGATCGTTGTAGATTTTTTCAAAAACTCGCCCTTCAAGATCATGATTCCACGTAGTGACCTGACCGTTTGCATCTGTGAGGCTGGCTATTGAGCCGCATCCGCACCATTTATACTTGGTTGTTCTGCCCTCGGGATCAGTTTGGCTGACGAGCTGATCCATGGAATCAAATATGTATGAGCTGGTCCGCCCGAGCCGATCGATAAAGAAGATCGGGTCCAGGTTTAAATAGCTAGTTTTTTCTGTAGTACCATCAGGAAAAGTTGCTTGTAAAAGTCTGTTGAAATTGTCGTAGAGGAAGGTCTCTATATAGCCCTGCGAATTTGTAAGAGATTTAAGTGTGCCTTCAAGATTCCATGAGAATTTCGTTGTGTCCTGGGAACCAGCAAGTGGTCCGTTTATAGATTCGACGTATGAATTGATCGGGGTGGCAGGAGTTATTGTGATTGTTGACCCACCAGTTGTGCTGCTGATCACAGTATCCGAGAGACCTTTCACACGCAGAGTTTGTCCTGTCACAAATGAACTAACTCCGGGTATGCTAGCGCCATTTATCAAACTGTTGAAAGCATTTGCATAATCTGCCAAATTCGTGGTCGTCGTTGTGTAATTAAGAGTTGTCCCACTAATGGTCAACGAAAGCGCTTTGCTGGTCTGTCCTGTTCCTCCAAAAACAACAGGTGTAACTGTGTTATATGCAATTTTAGTTTGATTGCCCATGGCGTCTGTAGCAGAAGCTACTTGTCCGTCCGTGTTGTAAGAGATGAAGGACTGTTGTCCTGCTCCATTCATCAAAGTGACCGGCTCATGTTGGTCGTTATAAGTCCATTTGCCGAGCAAAAGATTGTCACCGTTTTTGGTCTCTCTTTGTTCTAATAAATCAATGCCATTGGCGCTGTAAAAAGACTCAAAAGTCCTTCCCAGCGGGTCAACTGATTTTGTGACTTTTCCTAGCGCGTTAAATTCGTAATTACTTTTTTCCAGGATATTTTTGTCCGTTGCAAACGTGATCATTCCTGTGCTACCAGCAGAGGGCGCAAAGGTCGTATGATTTGCAGAAAGCGATTGAATAACCAATGATTCACCGACCGGAAAAGCAGAAATTCCTGCTGTTTTCAAATCAGAATTGCTTGAAATTTTTGCGGCAAGCTCAAGTGCGATCGATGAAAGCGGATCTCCACTGTGCGGGCCAGCATTCACGGTTTGGGAGCCCGTGGGCAATGCTGCATCCGTGATGGTAATGCCAGGTGAGGCTGCTAATGGTTCAACGGTTGCAACAGTGCCATTAAAATCAATGGTTGCTATTACGCCACTTGTCTCGACCTTGCCCTGATAAGCGGTGCCAAATTCCGGAGAAAGCACACTGACCACATTCTCATTGTTGATTGCGGTAAATCCCTTACTTATAAAATCGCTACTACCGGTCAGGGCCGTTACAATTTTAGCGGCTATCGATGATAACGCCTCACCACTGCTAATGGGAGCAGTTTCAACAACCAAGCTTCCTGAGCTGAACAGGTCGCTTGTGATGGTGATTTTGATTGTGTCATTGTTAGTGGCAGTCCCTCCGACGCTTATGGTTTCTAATTGACCGGAAGAACTAAGGGTCAGGGTTTCAGTCGGAGTTGTAACAACATCAACAGTGACATCGGTTTTGTCAGCAGACAGTGAGCTAATGTTCAAACTATTGCCATTTGCTTGTGCAAGAATACCCAGTGAAGGCAACACCGTATTGGCGTTAACAGCGTTAGCGAGATTCTGCGCAATGGTCGCAAGAGAATCTGAAGGGAGAACCGTATAAGTAGCGACAATTGCGACATCACCAGTGAGTCCGGGATCGCCGAATCTAAGAGTCACGACGTCTGACGGTTTAGCGACACCAGTCAAAGCAACAAGTTGATTGGGATTGCCGGTGAGCGAGCGAAAGATACTTAGAGGCAAGTCACTGGTTCCAGCTACGTCCCTGGATTGTTCACCCTCAGTCAAATAATAGACCGGTCCCTCCAAAGGATCTCTTTGATAGTTAACAATTGGAGATTCGTTTCCTGTCGCAGCATCAAACAAGAATTTGGTGTTATGGGAATGCGTGTATATGTGGTCAGCCGCATCATTTGGATAAAGCGACATGCCTTGCCTGTCCCAGAAGTACGTGGTTTTAGTTTCATCGATCCAATTTTCAGTCACGTTCATCGTGCTATCTGGATACACAATGCGTAGCCCTTGTGGAGGATAGTCCAAGCCACCGTCGGGAACATAGCTGTAGAACGACGTCGCGCCATACGGCGTTGTTAGCGTTGTAATGAAAGAGCCACTCACGTAAGAAAATTTTGACGCGATACCGATAGGATCGGTAATGGATAGCAGATACGTGTTTGTTGAATCGTATGAGAATGTTGCTGAACGTCCTACCGGATCAACAATGCTAGCAAGCTTGTAATAGCCTGAGTTTGAGACGGTATTTGAAACATAGTTGAATGTGATCGGCGCGCCGGTAGGATCTATTATCGAAAGAATCCTGAAGTTGGCTGTATCCCAATTAATGGAGTTAATGTTGCCCTGTGGGTCTATGACAGCAGTCATGAAATAATTGACACCATCGCTAAGCCCGAAAACTTCAATGCTGCCATCAGGCAATTCCCTTTGATAGACGCCGGTGTCTGTAATTGTCAAATTGGCATGTGATAGAGGCGCACGTGGATATGGATTGTTCACATTGTCCGGAACTTGATACTCATAAGTCTCAATGCCACCACCCGATACGTGCACAGTGGCGTTTTTAGAAGTGTCAATGGTCAGCCACGAGACCCAATTTAGACTCCACCAATCGCTAAGATTCGTGAAGGTAAACGTAGGCTGATCAGATTCATTTTGGTTGTAGTTAACTAGAAAATCGAGGCTGCCAAATGGCGTGTTCCAACTGATCGGCGTATCCTGTATGTTCAGTTCAGCTTGCATTGTCCATGTCGACGGCTCCGCCATCCCACAACTCGGTGGGCTGCCGTCAGGCTTTCCCTTGCCGTTTTTTGGAGCGCCAGGGCACTTTGGACCCCGCCCGTGCGCACGCCCTCTTCCCCAGACCTTCTCCGCCTCAGCAGCGTCAACTGATCTCCAGCCGGCCGGAAGTGGTCCCGCTGGTACAAGAAAATAACCATCGCTTTCGGAGTCAATTACAGATGCAGTAACCCAAGACTTCCCAGACTGATCAAAGGTGGCATCTTCTAATTTGTAATTCTGACCATGGCGTTGCGTCAGCGCCCCGAAATGGTTCAGTCTCCAATGAATTAGTGATGGCACAAGGAGCTCTGCGCCGGGTTCGCGCTTTGCCAACTGAAGATTTAAGCCCACTTGTTTAGAGAGTTCAAAAACCTGATTCAGATTAGTTCCTTTGCTGGTTGACTTAGCGGCTTTCAATATCGGATGGTATCCTTTTGCGGCTTTTCCGACATTAAGAAGGGCATTTAAGGCAAATGGACCACACTTAAAAGAATTGCCGGGAGACCGCTTCTGAGCGATCAAACCATTTCTTGCTTCATTGAGCCTAGTCTGCGAGGAACCATGCAGCGTTCGTGTTCCCAAGCCTTTGAGCAGAATATCAAGCTCTTCCTGGCGGCCCAACCTGGCTTCTAAAACAGCGAGCTCGGACACCGCATGTTCAGCCACTGAAATAGAGGAGAGGTCGTTGGTGTTTTTGGAATTTTCCCATGCTAATTTCCAGTGCTCGAGCGCTTTGCTCAAAAGACCTTCCTGGCTCTCTAGTAGCCCCAAATTTAAGGCTATGGAGGGTGACCACCTGGAGTTGGGAAACTGCTTTAGAAAAGATTCAAGCGCTGACAGGTCCTGTTGATCGGCTCTAATTTGAAATTGATTCAATGCCCTTGCAAGTCCGGCATTTTCTCCCTGGACGGCTTTCATTTCAACTATAGGAATTACTGGCTCGGGCAAACCTCTGAACCGGCGGATCTCTAGGTCGTCCGGCGCGGTCGACAAATGCGATTTTTTCATGACGAGCTTCATGTCGGCTGCTTTTTTTCGCGGGCTCCTCTTAAGTGATGCTTGCGCTTGCACTGTATGTGGTGCAGCCACCGTATCAACATCTAGAGCAAAGGAACTCAGCGAAGAGCTGCTCAGCACAGTAATGACGCTGGTTGCTACTGCCATAACTTTTTTCGATAATGTTTCTAAAGCGTTCATGATGTGAACCTACTATTGTGCTGGAGTTGGTGTTTGAATATTGATCCTTGGTGCCACCGCATCACTTGAATTTGGAGCTGGCCATGCGGCAGGATCTAATGTGTAAGAAGCGGTTGCGTCCTGAACGCTCACGCCATTAACAAAAATGGAGGCCTTGATCGTTTGACTGTAAAAAATCAGAATTGGTCCGGTATACAACTGTGACGAAGTGGTCGGTGAGCTTCCATCGTTGGTGAACCGCACTGTTGCGCCAGGTGGAAACGAAAGCGCTACTTGTGATGGAGCGGATAGCGTACTACCACTAGCAATGCTGAAGTTAAGGTGATTGTCTGGATTAATTTTGTATCGATGGAGCAAGTACGCTTCAAGAATTTGCCTTTCTTGATCGGTAAGCGTTTTTGAGTAGAGCAATATCTCTGACTCATACAAATCAACGGAAGAATACGCAACAGTTCCACTCGTTAACGAAAGAGTGTTCGGAGCAGGCAATGATCCAGTGGCTAATGTCTTTCCATTGAGGTAAATGACAGCATTGCCGCCACCTTGGACAGCTTCAGCTAACGAATTTATATCTTTTGGCAAGCCGTAAGTGGTTGGCACAGCGAGGACGTTGGAAACTCCAGCTTTCCTAACATCGATACGCAAACTACTTCCATTAGTGTTTGCAGTGAAGGCAACTCCGTTGGTTATATTTCCAAACGAGTTAAAGTTTTGATCGAGTGAGCCAGGGTTTCGAAAAACGTGCAAAAAGCTAAATCCGTTTGCAAAGGCTGTTGTTGTATTTGGCTTATTCAACCATTGCCCAACACTTTCAATTGCTGGTAAGGCAGGAATAAATGTTGGTTGAGTAGATAGGTCAGTATTCGTCGCATCATTCGTTTTAGTAATGTCTCGCCAGGCACTAACTCGATTACTACCAGAGCGTTCAACACCTATGTCGGCCCTGAACCAACCCCATAAGTTACTCGTGGGAAGATTTATTGCCATTGGGTCTAGAAAGATGTCTGCAACTGCTATGGAACTGTTCGTGCCACCACCGAAGGACTGGCGAGATAAAGCCTTCACTGTTGTGCTCGACGAAATTGTGAAGGGTCCCGAGTATACAGGAGAACTTCCAACTACAGGATCAGTTCCATCCGTGGTATAGTAGGTCGTAGAGCCTGGATCACTGACAATTGAGACAGTTTTCCTGAAGTCAGTGAATGTGCCACCACTCGGAGTGATAATAGGAGTATTAACGCGAATACTGTAGCGTGAAACCAAGTATCGCTCGATAGCATCTCTTTGATCAGAAGTCAGATTCGTGTTGTACACAAGCATTTCGGCTATGTCGCCCTGGTAGAAGTAGGTCGAGCCTGCTCCTGCAATCAGACTGCGCCCGATGCTATTGGATGACCGCGTGATGCTCGGCATCACCTTCATAGCGGTGTTGGTAGCTCCTGTTGAATTAACAAACAGTGAGCCTGTATCGGTTCCATTGAAGGTAAGATCGATCAGCTGTGGTGTATTTGCAGCGAGCCCTGTTGAAATTGAACCCACGTTGCCACCACTGTCATAACTTGAGAAAGTGACTGTGCTGGCACTTCCTTCAAAGAGCCTGAATATGCCAACAAAACTTGTGTTTCCGTATTCTATGAGCGTTTTGTTCGTCGCTATTGTCGAAGGGTTGGCGACAACAAAAATGGAACATCCTGACGTAAAGGCTGCTGTGGCAGGCAACGAAAAACTATTTGTTCCATTAAAGCGCACTTGCGGAACTCCGTTGCTATCGATCAATGTCGTTGGTGCTGTTGCTGATGGTGTGGGATTATTTTGGTTACCACTTAAATCTTGCCAAGCTGTAACAGCGGCAGCCGTGGAGGTCGGAGTGGGTGTTACACCATTGCTGGCTCGTAACCACAATTGCAATCCATTGCGAATTACGGCAGTGGAGGCGCTTTCAATTTGCACCTGGGCAGTCGCTGTCGGACTAGTTCCAAATCCTGGCAAAGATGCAGTGGCAGTTATTATGGAATTAGAATTTACTGTGAATGGTCCGGCGTAGGTTGTGACGGTTCCGCCGTTTATCTGATATTTGATAATTGCACCTGCTGGATGTGTGATTGTGATAAGCTGTTCTTTAGCTGCAACCGAATTTGGCGGGGTGATAGTCGGCGCCACCAGCTGTGGTGTCCCGCCAATGCCAAACTTGCTAAAAAGATAACTTTCAACTCCAAGCCTTTCACTGGGGCTCAAAATACGCGAATAGACAATGATTTCGGAGATTGTACCGCTGTAACAATTGGTGGAAACTGCACCCTTTTGCTTAGCAATCGAGTTATCTGTTCTCAACACATTTCCAATTGCTTTCATAGCTGTATTAGGCGTGCCAGCTACCCCATTGGTATACGCAGTAGCAACTGCAGTGCCGTCATGAATACACTCAAAAACCTGAACTGTATTTGCGGCTAAGGTTGCATTGGCATCGGTGGCAGTCCCGGCAGAGTCACTCACTCTGAATCTAAATTGGGTTGCGCTAGACTCATAACATCTGATTGTTTGTCCTGTCCCGGCAGGATTCAAATCTAGAATACGTTGGTCAGTCGCCGTCGTTGCAGGCTTTGTTACTATGAATATCGATGCACCTTGAGTGAAATCCTTAAAACCAGATCCAAAAGTAAGGTATTGCTGGTTAGCCGAATTAAACGTTAGGGCTGGAGGCGTTGAACCGCTTGCGCTTGTAAATGTCGGTTGATTTGACGAGGTGGCTGGCGCCGTTGCGTTCTGTCCATTCCCACTCTGGTCGATCCACTTGAGGACATTAGAACCACTGGTGATAACACCTGCATCTGCTCTCAGCCACGTAACCATACTGGCGTCACGCTGAGGCACGGACGAGAGTAGTTCCAATGGTCCGAATACGGCTGTACATTGCTGAGTAGAACCGCTAGCGACACAGAATCCACATTTGAAGTTCTTTTGCAGTAATAGAGTATCTTGTCCAACAAGTTTCCAATTACTACCATCGGAGCTTTGATAGCCAGCAACAGAGGTTCCGCTCACTACCAAACGCAAGAACACCGGTGTTCCAAGTCCTGGACCCAGTGTAGTTAGTGCTTGTGCCTGACTAGCTTTTCTGATACTGAATCTGATACCATCACCCGGGCTTACTGAGATAAAAGCGGTGCTATCGCTTGCTGCTGTTCCCGCTCGCACCATCAGCCCGGCAGCCGCATGCGGATTTAAATTGGCGGCGCTTATGCTGTTTATTTTGGCTATTATTTCTATGTTTCCAGATGTGTCAGTATTTGCAAAAAAGCAACTGTCTGCCGTACCAGACACACCTGTTCCAGCTCCGGAAACAGAATAATTTGGCGAACTGTAACTGTAAGTTCCCGAGCTACCACTTCCTATTGCTGTTCCTGTAAAAGTTGCTATTTGCGCCTCAGCAGGACTGTTGATAGAGACCATCAAAAGTAAAAGGAGGATTTTTATCACCCTACAAAACGCGTATACAGGCACCCTTTTATGAGCCTGAATCCATCGTGTTACTTTTGAAAGCGCGAAAAACATATAGCCTCCTTTCATCAAGACGCAAAGCAATATGCAATCGTGAATGAAAGCCGAAAAAGAGTGAAAGAGTTTTAGTCAATGAAATACTGCTGGAAGCGCTGGGCAAACGTTCCTGGCCGATGCCCGCGCTTCAGCAGGTTCCGCAGTCAATGTTTATTCGATTGAGCAGCTCGATCAAACATATGTCCGCACGGATATTTTGAGTGATACCAAATATGGTATAAGCTCGAAAATCTGCTTAGACAATGTTTGTTCAACTAGCTAGATCTTGATGCGCTACTGAGTACTCGCACCAAGTCAATTCAACGAAACGCGTCACTGAGAGCGGATCAATGGTGGACCCTGGCAGGAGTACAGAACTTAGTCAAGCTCTGATTTCTCTGGTTGTGTGTGTGATGGGCTGTTACTACCATGTTCCCTTGCTCAGGAGGAATTTGGGAGATTGAATTTGCTTTCGAAGAGGAAGTATTCTTTACCGTCTCTTGCGGAAATACCCTCGTTCAATTGCATTTCCACTTTTATATATAGCACAGTATTCTAATTCAGTCAATCCAAGACGTACTATTCATGCGGTTCTTCACAGCAAAGGTAAAAACTCTTGTTGGAAAAAAACTTTTTATTCTGTTTTTTTCTCCGAATGAAATTTATGTCATCCCCAAAGTTCTTTAATAGCAAGCCTTACCAGCGAATCAGCACAATCAATTAGCGTAGCACCAAATACAGTGGCGTATCGTATCCTGCGACAAAACGCCAAACTAATTTGCTTTGTATCTTGTATCGGGAAGAGGAATTTTATTTTCCTCTTCTGCTTTCCAGTGAGGCAGCAAAAGCATCAAAGCTCTTACTGCCTCACTATCACCCTGTATCAGAAGTTGAGATGGAAAGTTATCATCAATCAATTCAAGAATTTGAATATTCTCGAATCTTCTTATTTTCTCAAGATCATTCTTCAATAACGCCTTGCTTGGTGTCATGCACGTCAGAATGTACATCTCTTACTCCAGGCAGTCCATGTCCCTCATATTGTATGCCAAATCCAAGCTGCTTGGCAGAATTAAACAAGAGCCGAGCAAGATCGTCTGAGCGCGAAGAATCTCGCTTAGCTTTTAAAAGCCAAGCATTTTGTGGAGCAGACAAGAGCGCCGCCATGACACCTGTGACCGCTGGACACGCCATAGAGGTACCGCTCATTTCGGCATACTTTCCCCCTGGCACTGTGGATACAACGGCAACACCTGGTCCCACAACATCAATTTCAGGTCCTCGATTTGAGAATCGTGCTACGAAGTTCACACTGTCTGCGCCTCTTACATCGCTGACATGCAATCCTGCCGATGAGTCGCTTGGAAATGTTCCTTCTCTTCCCAGCGCCGAGACTGCTACCGAAAGCTGAAAAGCAGCTGGATAACTGACGCGAGCACCGTCATTACCAGCGGCCACAACACAAAGAGTTCCTTTTCGGCGGGCTTCATCTATGGCTGATTTCGTCGCCTCGTCAGCCATGCCACCACCAAAACTCATATTTAAAACATCGCAGTTGTCTTTTACTGCTCTGTAAATGGCTTTGATTATTGCCCAATTGCTCGCGCCCCTGTCATTTTTGGAGGGATCTCGGAATATCCTGTAGCTGAAGAGTTCCACGTTCGGAGCAATACCCTGATTTCTCCTTGCAATTATTCCTGCTACATGTGTTCCATGCTGATGCCCATCAGTGATCAGATTTCTGTCCTCACCTGTTGTATTCGTGCCTCCTTTCACTGACAGGTCTGGATGTGGTCCTATTCCAGTATCGATAACACCTACTCTAACTCCGGTACCATCTCCTATCTCGTGCTCTGCATAGAAGGACTGAACACAATCGAGGTGCTGCGGATTGATTGAAATCAATTCAAGTTTTAAGACTTCTTCTACCGTTACGCTGTGAACAACCTTGCTCCAAAATGAATGGAGCGGATAGACCAATAGCAATTCTACTTTTGTACCTGGAGCGATTCCTTTCAGGACAGCTTCACCGGTTTCGTCGGTATATGCATTAGAGCCAAGCCGGGCTTGCAAATTTGTAAAGGCAACGACCATAGCACCTACAATAGGAGCTCCGCCATCAGCAGAAATTTTCACATGCACAGGTTTGAGAGTTAGCAGATCATCCGGTTCAGCCAGCTCTTCAGCCTCAAGTCTTACACTGCAAGGCTTGTAATAAACCAGGGGCAGTACGCGCAAGCCTGGAGCCGCAGCTTTTAGACTGAGCGCAGCAGAATCATTCATCTCAACCAATTTGGCACCATCTTCTGCAAGGGAATCAAGAACCTTTACACCACTCAATCCAGGTACTTGATTGCTCGGTGAAGGATTTACGAGTGCATTATTCATGACCCCGAGTAAATTTGTAGTTGCATTTGTCGCTATGCCGTCACGAGCCGTCAGCCCTTGCGATGGCATTACAATCCATTTTTTCGTTTCCATAAGAGTCTCCTCGGCGAACTATCAAACACACCGAAGCAAATGCAGGCTTCAGAAAATCATGATTGTTCGCGCAGTAAAAATTGGGTTATTCGGAGGCAGCCAAAGCTCTATTGCCGCAAGTCAATAAAGCCAATTGAAATTTGTCAGATTGCCCAGACTCTCAGGATGGCTCCAATAAACAGCCCGTTAGAGGTACCATACTCTGCTCATTGATTGTTTGGACACCTTTGCACAAGGTTTGCAGATTGCTTTTCTTGCATTCAAGGATGCATCCTTCAATTGCATCATAGAATTGTTTTCCACTTCTGTAAACCCCGCATACTATGCCGGTTTAGTGCAGTGCTAATAAATTTTCAACGCAATACCTGATGCAAAACAAAATTGAATCTCTCAGCCAGGTCCTCGAAGCCATCATTGTTTGGATGAAGTTCATTTGCCCAACGGTCTCTTGTTTTCAATGTACCTCTAAGATCAACATGGAACACTTTTCCGGGATAAACAGCCATTGCAAGCTCAGCTAGCATTTCGTTGAATGCATCTATCACTTTGCTCATTATCAAAAATCGCGTTAATAGCTGCTCCTGATGTTGCTTCTCAAAAGGGAAATTCTTTTTGTTGAAAGCCTGATGGAACCATGGACCGATTATGTTAAAAGCAAATACCGCCCTTCCATCTGGCCAGGGGTAATCGTAACCATGAATGAATATGGGTAAACAAACTCCCATCTTTTTTGCTTTAGCAAGCAGCGTGTCAATAGTGTCTCTGTAACCTTTTTGCAAAGTCTCTTTCATCACTCCATTAAGCACTAGTGCGTTGGGATTATCAAGTTTGGACAAGGCGTTATTCAAAAGAGGAAAAAACTCTTCGCCGGCGATATCGTTCCCCCCGCCAGAGAGCAGAACTGCCTGCGGTCTTACTTGCTCTACCGCATGTATTAATTGAGAAATGCGCAATAATTCATCCGAACATGGAATGCCAAAGAAGTCCTTTGGCACGGAACCATATGCAATATCATTCAAGGTTGATCCAGCCACACCGATATTCTCAATTTCGTGACCGTATTTGCCTTCCAGATAATCGATGAGATCATGCCCGGGAAGATAATCAAACCACGAGTCGCCCTGCGCAACGAGCCTGTACTTTTGTTGCTTGATGCCGGCAGTAGATAACAAGAGCGAAACCTGATTAGATGGTCTAACAGGCTCTCGTGATTTTTTTCGTTCTTCTCTAAGAGCCTCTAGCTGGTGCCTTTGCTGCTCTATCTGTGCTTCGACATAATCCAAATGTTCGGTCATTGTTTTACTCCTGGAAGCAGTGAGCTTATTTGCATTTTGACACAAGACGTGAATTCAGGCGCATTCAAGCATGCGGCACTATATGCAGATAGTGCTATCTCTCGAAAAAACTTCGTAAAAGGAGAACAACAAGATGTCCTTCCCGCTTAAAGATTCAGAAATTGCAAAAGCGACTTCGTCAAGAATAGTAGATGTCAGCTCAGCCTGGCCAATCATTTTTCAAGCGTGTAAAACCCAGAAAATAGAACTCAACAATCCGCGCATTCTGGTGGCATGTGTCGCGACAATTGCCACAGAAGACCACTTTCGCCCTATCGAAGAAAACGGCGACGCCGAGTATTTTAGAAAAACCTACGGAAAGCGATCAGACTATGAGGTAGACAGCGCAGGGTTGTGGAAATGGCGTGGGCGAGGCTTTATACAACTTACAGGAAAAGAAAACTACCAGAAGTACTCTTCTCCAGAAGTTGATCTGCTAACTCATCCGGAAAAGGCTCTTGAGCCAAAAATCGCAGCAAGGATTTTTGCTGAGTATTTCAATAACGCAAAATGCGATATCTGGGCCGATCGCGGGCATTGGCTGAAAGTACGAGAACTAGTCAATGGTAAGCGCGAAGGCAAAAAGCCGAACGGCTGGAACGACTTCAGCGAATACATTTGGAAGCTCTTGGATTTAGCATACACATGACTTCGTGGATGGCAGCATTTGTGTCAGAAGGAGCTTTTCTTCACACTGAATTATCAGCTCAAGATAAACTCATCTGTATGTTTTGAATAGAAACTGTTAATCAGGTAAACTGCTGGAGAATCAAAAAGGCGTTTTGCACATGAACAAATCAGTTTTTCTTCTTATTTGCACTTTTCTCACTTTCGCCCTTCAGTCTTGCTCAAAAACAGAACCCGAGCACAACAAGACGGAGCAGAGCTCTCAGTCAACCCCATCGACGACAAGTCTATCTCCCGGTCCAAATGCAATTACTTCGATGGACGAGCGCTTCAATAAGATGACCGGACCTGATGGTGTACTTGAATCGGAAGGTCCTGTACTAACAGCAGAACAAATCAAAGACAAAGCAGAAAAATCTACGGTCTTCATATCTGCAGGTGGTAGTTTAGGCACTGGCTGGTTTGTCGCTCCAGGCTGGGTTGTCACAAATCACCATGTCATCAAGAATGGAATCAACGGATACGCAGAAGTGTATGGACCCGCAAAGGGCGGACTCAAGTGCCAGATTAGCAAAGTCCTCGCCGATGACCCGGAGCATGACCTGGCGATTATTGAGTTGCGCTATATTTCCCTTGCCGATATGACCACGGCAGCGCGCTCAACTCCACACCCATTCAAGTCAGCCAGTACTGATGATCCAATTACCGAAGCAAAGAAGACTCTAGCAAAAACCAATGAAAGCTTGATTCAAGACAGCCTGACGGAATCCAAAGATGTAATCGCTAGGGAAAAGCAAGCACAAACTAAGTCCAAACTGGCGGATGACATCCCCTACCTCTCACTGGATAATCCGAACTGGAAAGCGAAACAAGGCATGACTGTGTACGAGTTTGGCAACCCGGTTGGATACAAGGGCACCTTCAGCTCTGGGATAGTAAGCGGATTCAGAGACCGCAAGGAATTACAAACAAAGTTTCACGTTGATGACAAAACTGGAAAGCTGGCTATCGATGCAGCACCTGACGGGGATGTCATTCAGTACACAACCCCTAGTAGCCACGGCAGCAGCGGCTCTGCGCTCCTTAATGACAAAGGCAGAGTTATTGGAGTCTGTTTTGCCGGCGACGATAATGGACACGACTTGAATTTTGCGGTGCCTGTACGCTTCGTACGCGAACTTTTGGACAAAACCAAAGCAAGCCAGTAAGGTACTTCACCAGACTCCTACAAACGCCAAAGATCGGCAAGGCGCTTTTTTCTGTCCATAAATCGTCAACTGACTTCAATAAATACGAATCACTGGAGCAGCTGATCAAGGATGCCAGGCGCAAAACAGACGAGCGCTAGAACAATATTTCGCGCGCTCCTGCTCATTGGCTCATGCCTGGAAGCTCAACCCACCTGCCATCAATCCATTTCGACATGATGGCGTTGGAGTCGCCTGGCTTACGAAGATTATGCCTGGTACAAATTTCCTGATAATTACCATCTGCCGGTGTAATAAGGTCCCATCCGTCGCCAATTACGCCATCCTTGTAGGTCCAGTACTTAACTGTAACTGCAAGATCGTCGCTCATAAAGGCTGTTTCCTTGGCTGTGCCTTCCATCGCCTCATGCACGGACTCTTTCTCAGCGCGCAGACGTTCAATCTCTTCGTCTGAAGGACGAGGCTCGTTATCGATACGCTCATTCAATTTTTGAAACCAGTTTTTCGAATTGTCTGATTGCATGAGAACCTCAAAAGTAAGTGCGGCAGCTGGGAAAGTGCTCTCTAATTAGTTGCGAGTATCTATTTTTTGTCGCGCACCCGGTAGCGTGAGCAAACGAGTCAGCAAAAACCTCTTCTCTGGCAAACTCTATTCCTTCGCGGCTGTTTATGTCAAAGTCCAAACTCTTAAGCACGTCTTGCGGAATATTCTTGATATCTTGAGCGAACAATTTTTGAAATTTCACATCGGCTGAAAGCTGCTCGTAACCACGTTTGGTATAGCTAAATGCATGCCCACTTTCATGCCTGAGATTGAAATCAACGTCAAAGTTTTTCACCCATTGTCCTCCAGACCTTACTTCTTCAGCAATATAGATAGAGTTTTCTTTTATGGAATAGCAACCCATTGTGCTAGGTTTCTGGTCTGGAAAAAGATCTGTGATGCGGCGGCAAGTCTTTATTTCGACGCCTTTTTCTTCAAGGTAATCCCGAAGGTGCGGTTCCAGATTGTCGATTGCCTTAGCCATTTCGGCTCTAAAGATTTCAGAAGGGGGATTCCTCTCCAAAGCTTCAGCTCGTTCAGCCCTACTCATCGGACGCTTACCGCCAAAACCACCAGCATCAGATTCAGAGGACATGGCCATGTAGTTATCTTTCGCAGCGTTCTTAGTGGGCTGCATTCCTTCAAAATAGCCATCAGGAACACCGGCATATTCAAGCTTTGGACCTAACAAACCTTTGGAATCTAGATAATCTAGTAATCGCTGTTTCGCCAGCTGAGCCATCTCAGGCGACCGCTGCGCAGCCTTTTCTGCCGCTTTCAGAGAGACAGATATGGTATCCACAACCGCTTTATCTACTTGCGTTGCGACTTTATCAACGACCTTAAGCGCGACTTCAGCGCCTTCGGTGCTGCCTTCTGGATTGATCATTCCGAAAGCCACTTTGCCAATTACCTTTCCTTGCTCCTCTTTTGGCATGTTGGAATAATCATTACTCGCTTTCATGACTGCATTCCCCAAAGCCTCAAGAGCCTTATTCGTAGCGTTTGGATCAGAGCTAATCGCATCAAAAACTGAGCCAACGGCCTTAAACAACGGATCATTGATTGCATTTGGGTTCGCTAAGAAGTTAGCAACAGTGCCATCAGTCAGAGCCTTGAATCCTGCCACGGCTGTAGCTTTTGTCTCTTCCTTAGCCTCATTGAGTCCTTCAGCAATGCCTTTTGCTTTCTGTAGTTCGCCATCAAACCAGTCCTGCCAGCCTTTGGGATTGGTAGCATTCCGGACTGCTGCTTCGGCAAAGCTGCCGATTTTCCCGACAAGATCTTTATTTTCTGGCTTGCCTTCTTCATAGTTCATCCCCAAAGAGAATGCTGCTTGCGAGTTCTGCTTAGGCTTGTAATCAGTTACTTTGCCGGTATCCTCTGCAGACCCCTTTGGAGCAGCTTCTGCTTTTTCTTGCGGCTTACCGACAATATAACCGTCGCGCTCAAACTCTGCCATGATCTGAGCCTTGCGCTGGGGAGTCATTTGCTTTTTCTCTGCATCCTTTGTGAGCGTCTCGTGCGCTAAGTCGCCAAGCAAGTCTTTAGCAGAGGAGAAACCTCCCTTACCATCTGCTCCTTGCCCTTTACCAGTAACTTTACTCCTGCCGCTAATTTTCTGTTCTTTGCTTTGTTCTTTGAGTTTGTCGTTATAGTTTTCGACGGAATTAGCTATGTCTCCTCGCTCATAGGCTTCAGCTTTTCGCTCAGACCTCTCAGCCTTCGACTCTTTCCGCTTACCGCCGTCTCCGGCGTCTTGATTGTGGTGATTATTTGCCATCAACCCAACTCGTTACCCAATGGATCCCCGCACGCACTCTAAAGGAAATGTCTGAAAATTATCTGAGTGACTCAGTGTTATTTGTACTTGTTAAGTAGCTCATCTAGGTGAGGTGTAGACGAAGTTCCGGTGTCCGTACTGGTGCTTGTGGTAAACGGGTCTGCGGGTCGAACAACATCCGGCGTTTTTTCTGGAACATACATTTTTGTTTGCCATGGAAAAGGCTCTGTTCGAACGGGTGCTGAAGGAGCTGCAGCATCAGGTCCAGTGAGGGTTGGTGCTGGTTCCACAAACTTGTCGATGTTCATGCACAAGCTGCTCATATAGAACTGAGCCTTTGCGTCGGTACCTGAAGTATCGTAGTAAGTAGTTGCATTGCCACCTTCGGGTCTCACGTTTAAGGCATAGAACTTACCAAATTTGGTCCTTTCGACTGTCGCAGTAAGCTCTACATTATTCTGGGAGTCTTGTTTAACGGCTTCAAGTAAGTGATTTGCATTGTCGTACCGGTAAATGCAGCGCCCAATGTAATCACTTGGTTGCTTGTAGCGACTGACGGTTATTTCGTTGCTTGATACGTTTGCCTCTATAAAGTCCTGGTGGTCGACACTCCAATCAGGAGCTATGACTTGCACCAATACCAGACGATTGTTTGGATCTCGAGCCTCGAGAGTGGCACCACCAGCAGTGCCATCACACTTCACAGTCCAGACTGTCGCCTTTGATTTTGCTGCGTCTAAAACTGTAGAGGAAATGCGGTCTGGCGGGGCGCTATATGTACCTGCCAGAGAACAAGGGTCATCTTTCTTTTCTACTACGGTTGTAGCTTGATTGTTGTTATCAGAGCTGTTGGTATTGCTACGAATTGCAGCACCAATGCCTGAGCCTATCCAGCTATACAAGCATATTGCAAGGAAAACAGCTCCTTCGCCAAGCGCTATTTTCCAACGAAGTTTCTCTGCATCATAAGTCGGCTGCTTCTTCATAGCGTCAGCAAATGCTGCTGTTTGACTTTGTTGTTGTTGCTTAGAACCAGCCTCTTGCTGTGCTCTGCGTTCGGCGTCTCGTCGCTCAGCTTCTTGTTCAGCGGCAGTCTTTTGCTTAGGTCCAGGACCAGGTCCTGGGTTAGGCTGCGGCGGTGGATGCGGATTTGGCTTAGGTCTGGGAGGCGGCGCTGACTCACTTTTAGCAGCACTGCCTTGACAGACACAGCCACTCGCTTTGTGCTCGCCTTTGTCAAAGTGCTTCCAGAGAAGGTCCTTGGCGTTATTTATTTTCTTGAGTTCTTCCTCGGCATCCTTGCGTCCTTCTTCGGTTGGGAAGCGGTCCGGATGCCAAACCATCACCAAGCGCTTATAGCGCCTTTGGATACTCTCCTTATTTGTACCTGGCTCAAGACCAAGAATGGAATAGGCTTTCTGGTATTCGTTCATTTTCCGGACACCGCCGACTGCGCATCGCCTAAGAGAAGCAAAAGCCCGTAAGCCGTTAAACCCAGAAGCCACCAGGGGGGTGCAGGTATATTGCCACCAACAGGCTTACCGGCGTCAGAACTAGGTCCAAGCGCGGCTTCCACAGACTTGAGTAAGTTAGCGATTTTGTCATCACAGGCAAAGAAGGAAGAGCCCTCGATCTTCGGATCAAAGTCAAATTGGATGACCGTATACTCGCCCTCATCCTTCATCTGCACGTCCAAAATTAGGATTCGACGATTTCTCTCAGTGCGCGTATGGACGCCTCCTCGCGCGTCCATTTCCATCTTCATGCTCTCATCGGCAAATGGCAGAGTCGCTCGTATGCGCCTTTGCTGTGTATCGGCAGTCTGCACATTCCATTTGTCGCCAAAGTTATAGGTTGTGTCAGAGAGTATGTCGCGAACCTTGCTGAATGCGACTTTCAAGGGAACCCTGTAGCGCTTAGGCACCGGATGCAGGAAGTTATATCTCTCAACTCCTCCATGATGCATGAAGGGCCAGGCAGCCCATATAGCGGCTATAAGACCCGGAAAGATACCAGCTTCATTCTTGTGAAGCACCAGCTGTCCGAGGACAGCGCCAACTGTCCCCCACGTAATCAACCCAGCCAAGATTGCTCCAAAAAACATTAGCTTGCCCTCTGCCTATTTATTCCCCTAAAACTCGTCTCCATAGTCCGGCGAGCCCCTATCTCTGCTCGGCGAGGGAGGAGGCGGCGGCTGAGGCTCGTCCTTTTTGGACTCACCGTTTTTGTTTTGTCCGATTCTTGCAATTTTCTTGGGATCGACTTTGCGCGCTTTATTCATTTTGTCTTTTTGCTTAACTTCCTCAGCCTTTGCGGCCCGTCCTCGATTGACAATGTAATCGCTAATTTCATGCTCTTCTCTTTCTGGAGCATCATAAGCCAGCGCATGCTGATAGGCGTCTGGTGCCGTTCTCGGCAAACGCAAGGGCTTAACCTCTGCAGTTAGAACTATGACCTCGTTGTTAAGATCACAAAGTTCATCAGCAGTGATCAACTGACGAGCCTGGACAAATTCCTGTACTCGTCCGCTGTCTGTGACAGTCACTTCTTCAACGGTGGTTCTTCCAATAGCATCACTTAGCTGTTTTGCCTCTTCAATATTTTTCTGCCTGAAGTAGACCTGAGTAGCTGGCTGGTCGATAATCACCTGCGCTTCCTTGCGTGAATAGACCATTTCGAGCTGCGCATAGTTTTGAAAACCGAGCATCAAGCCAATTCTATTTTTTCGAATCAACGAAAGAACATCTGCAATGCCGGTAATTTTACCGAAGTTCGTAAACTCATCAAGCAGCATGGTTACTGGATGTTTGAGCTGCTTGCGCATTTCCAGTATATGGTCGAGCAAGAAATTCATCATAAGAGAGCCAACAAGCTTGCTATCTTTTGATCGGCTGGGCACAGCAAGATAGAATGTAAAAAGCTGGTCAGCAAGGCTCTCAAAGTCAATATCAGTGGTCTCAGTAAGAGCCACCATGTGGTCAGTCATCCATGGATTTAACTTAGTAATAAGCCCTGAAAAGACGCCATATTTAAAATTGGTTTCGCCGGAAAGTCTCATCCAGCCTTCAAACTCCATCTGAGCAACACGAGACGGACTCTGCTCCAGGACCTTCTGCAACCTATCCGGTCCTTGCAATATGAGCCAGCGCAACGCACCTAAATGCCCCTGTTCCGGGTCACTTGCTGCGGCATGCAGAATGAGTGGCGTTAAGAGCAATTTCTCAGACCGGTTCCAGGTTTGCTCATAGTTACTGTCAGCGCGCTCGCCGTTCATGATGATAAGCTCGGCCAACGCTTCTGCACGCGCGGTCTTTTGAGCAGCTGGCGCATGACGGACTCGGTCGATTGGGTTTATTCGATGAGATGACATATCAGAGGGATTAAAACAAAAAACCTCATGACCAGCCTTTTTCCGCCATCCGGCCGTGAGCGAATACAATTCGCCAGCTTCAAAACCTGGAGTAGCTTCTGTCACAACCATGCTTGTACCAAGCCGCTCTATCAGGTTTGGTATAAAAAACGCTCTGGATTTGCCGACGCCCGTTCGTCCACAAATGATTGCATGGGCATGGGTTGAAAGCTCTGGCACCTGCAGGTATTTTCCGTCAGCAGTTCGCCCAATTATCAGCCTTTTTGGATCCACCTTCGACATTACATATCCCTGCTGAAGAAGATCAGCGTCGGTTCCCCATCTGGCTGCTCCATAGCGAGTATTGGGTTCTTTTTTTTGGCGAGTTTTCAAGGCCCTATCGGCGTCTTTCTGCAACTGCGTTATTAGCTTGTCGCATCGGGACCGACATTCCTGTGGGCTGGCGCTTCCGAGGGTTTCCTTGAGTTCGATTTCCACGACTACTGAAGCACCGTCTGAGGTGGCAGACCATTGCAACACGAGACGATATTCGTGCCTCCACCAGTCTCTGCCAACCTGCTCATTGATGCGCTCTACGGCAATGATCTGATCAAGCTGATTGCTCGTTCTTGAAACCGTATAACCCAATTTATCAAGCACATTTACGGCAATGGCTGGAAATTCCTTTGCCGAGACTTGCACTATGCCTGAGTCTTGAACTTCCGCCATTAAAATCTACCCCACTGATCACGCTCAAAAGGATCTTTCTTTTTCGGTCTTTTTTTCCTGTCTTCCTCTTCTTTTTTCTTATCGATCTCGGCATCTATAGCCTCATCGAGCTTGTTAATTTTGTGCTGGGCCTCGCCGCCGGCAGTGTCCCCTTTCTTGATGGACCTATCTATAATGTCTTTTTTTGCTGCCTCCATCTCCTGGATTGCCTCTTTGTAGTAATCGCGATAGCGATCGTCAAGTGGAATAGACTTCACCAATTCATTTGAGAGCGATGCAAACTTCATCCACAATCCAAAGGCTTTCATTCCAGTCACTTGCTGTTGTACTGGATCAATGTACCTGTAGTTGTCGGCTGCTCCATCACGTGCTTTCTTTTGCCAGGCTTGCGTCTTGGCTATGTCCATATTTTTCTCTAGCGCACCTGCCCAACGCGCTCGGTCCTTAGCTTCAATCCATTTGCGCAGATTCTGGTAATCATCTATTGGCAAACGGTCTTCTTTCTTCTTGTTCTCGCGCAGCCGAGAGGCAAGCCCAGTGAGCTTTTCGTAGGATGAATCTTTGCCATATTTTTCACCTTTGTAATCGAAAGAGTCACGGTCCTTTTTCTCTTCTTTTTGCTCCTCTTTCTTTTCAGGCTCCTTTTGAGCCAGACGCTCTTTCTCTTTAATCCAGGCTACAAGTTTCTTGTACTCAGTTATATCAATTCTCTCTTCATAGTTGTCCCAGAGGAATTGATTCAATTCCTGTAATTCAGCAAGGGTATTTTGCTTGCTCCACTCTTTACCGGCAGCTTCAATAGTGTCCTGAAAATAAGGTTTTTCGGGCTCCTCTTTAGCCGGAACTTTCTTTTCTTCTGCAGCTCTTTTCTGTTCCATCTCCTTCCATTTGTCGTAAGGCTGAAACATTTCTCGAATTATTTTCTTGTGAGCATATGGGAGTTCAAGCCCGTCCCTGATGCGCTGTTCACGCTCGGCTTCGCGTTCTTTCTTGCGGAGCTCCAGGCGCTCTTGCTCTTTTTTCTCGCGCTCTGAGCGCGCTCTTTCAAGTTCTAATGGGTGATGGCGCTCAAGATAGCGATCTCCGTATTCTTTGATTTTGTCGTAGTCTTTCCTGTCGATACGAACGTCAACACCATTTTTGTCTTTACCGAGAACAACAACGTGAATGTGATGATGGTCGGTGTTGTTGTGCTCGACTCCGAACCACTGGAGGTCCAGCCCCTTTTCCTGGGCAAGTTGCTGCATGACTTCACGGGTGAACTGTTTCTTGTCTCCAGGATTGATATCTGGGGCTAGTGTTACCTTATGGACAACGACCTTGGCGTCTTTCAGCTCGCGAATAGCTGCGCGAAGCCTCTTACTATCAAGCCTTTCTTCTTCTTCATTGAAAAGCTCCCTTCCCCCGTCCTCTCGGTCCTCTCCTGGGCGATGCTGGATGTATTTGACGTGAGCCAGGGCACGACCGACGGCGGCAAGTTTTGGAGATTTGCCCTTGCCACGACTTTGCCTATCTCGGGCTGAGATGTAGTTGTGTTTTACAACGATCAAGAGCCAGTTACCTTCTTCATCCTCTCGGCTATTTCAGCTTCGTCTTTTTCAAGATGCTTATGCATTTTTGCCTTGGCTGTTTTGGCTGCTACCTCAAAAACAAGTTTGGCATTTTCGTCATCAGGCAGGGCCATCCAGCTCAACTCATAAAGGGTACCTATGGCGGCTCCCTGACGAGCTAGCATTTTACAGATCCGATCCGTCCCATTTTTTACGGCCTTAATGTGCTGATCAGTCGCATAACGGATCGCCTGGGCGACCTCCGACTCCCTCTTGTCAAGTTCGATATTTTCCTGATTGTCTAGATACCATAGCAGTACTTGACGCATAAAGTCTGCACGAGTCTTACCCTTTTCTTTGGCGGCCTCGTCCAATCTTTTGATGTCATTTCGTGTCATTCGTGTTTCAACAGTTGGATTGAAGACGCGTTTTTTGACCTCGCTGCTGGACTTTCCTGTCTCACTCTTTGGCTTTTTGCTCTCGCCCACTGTGCTTGCTCCAAAATTATCTATTTCCAACCATTATAGGATGTGTGCGGGTTCAAAATAGCAAATCAAAAACACCGTGCGGGTTCCAAAAGCCTTTCCTAACCTTATTCTAGACCCGCCGTGCGGGTCGATTGTATCTTGCCTTACCAAAACGGTAAGCCTCTCATACGGACGTGAAGGTCCCCGATTGCTCAAAAAAGGCTTCCCGCTTCGGCAAGGCTCCGCTCGTTCCTCGCTACGTTTTTAATGTTGCGCGTCGTTCATCTCCGCGCTAGCGGCAGGGGAGGGGTCGCTTCGCTCCAAGGTTCGAGCTTCGCTCGTTGTTACTTTTAGCCTACTCAATCCCACCTGGGTGGCGGAGGTCCAGGTCCATTATTGTTGTCATCCTTCTTCGGTATTTTCATTGATCCAACCGAACCGGCCCCGATGCGCAAGAGGGACCCGAGAAAGCGAGTAACAAAACCCAGCACGCCTCCAACCACACCTGTGACGATACGGGCGGTAGGGCGCAGCACGTTGCCCGGGTTGCCCCCAGCCATGTGGTTGAGCGCAAGCAAGATGACGACGACAAGACCTAGCGACCAGAGAATATCCATTCCATGATCCTACCAGCTGCTGCAGCGACCTGGAGCTAGACCGCATGGGTGGGGCAATCGGAATTTCGGAGTGGACGCCACGGGAGTTGAACCCGTCGCTCGAGTGTCTCAAGCTCAAACGCCGACCTGGGGCGCCCACACGGTTCTAAAAATCACAGGTTCGCCTGTGATAAGGTTTTGTGTGGGCGCACCGGGCGTTTGACGATGTGAAATTCTGACGGGTCGCCAATCTCCATCTTCCACTCCGAAATTCCTACAGAAGCTGGGTGGGGGCGGTCAGGGGAATTGGCTGTATAATGGTCTTGAGTGTCTCAAGCTCTATCGAAGGGACTGTCGTCATTGCAGAGGCGGTCCCTTTCTTTTTTTCTTTTTTCAAAAGCACCATATACGGTGCCTTTTACGGAACTGGCGAGAGCCAGTTGGGCACGGGGTGGGGTGTAGCAGAGCAACGCGCCAGCGTTGCGGGCAGCGGCTAGGTCAGCCCTCGCATTGCGCCCTGAACGACCGAAGACTGACCAGAGGATCAAAAAAGGGGGGACTAGCCCCCCGACCTCAAAAGAGTCTTGATGTATTCGAGGTTTTTGTATTCCATGTTGATCTCAAACTGGATCCCAATGTAATCAATGTCATCAGGTTCCAGTCCCTCTTTCTCGCTCTCCAGCCACTCGATATTCTTCAAGATTTCGATGATTTCAGTTATGTCAATGACCATGATGTAGGTCCTCCATCGGGATACTGACCGCCCTCATCACGGTGGCGCCGAAAGGTTCAAGCCTCGCGTAGCGACCCGTAGGGCTTGGGCTTGAACCTTTCGGCTCCGTGATCTAATAGGAACTAACGGCGACGGAGTACCAGTGTGGAACGGAACGAACAAAGTGAGAGTAGTGGAGCATTGTAGGTCAAGCCTCGCGTAGCGACCCGCAGGGCCAGGGGGCTTGACCGGCTTTGTTCTAAACACAATTCAACAATGTAAAAGAGGAGCGTTTCGTTTTTTCTTCCGGTTTTTTTGTACACCAGCCAATCAAAAAAAGGGGCGCGTGAGCGCCCCGCTCTCAGCTTCGATCATCGCTCGCTGAAATTCAAAGATAGCAATTAGCACCTTTGCTATCTCATCGAGATTTTCTGGATTGTAGCGAATCTCTTCTTTGAGAAGTTCGACCTGCTCAGCAAGTTTTGAAAATTGCGTGACGAATTTTCTGGCTTTCTTGGCCTTAATCGGAAGCGGCGCAGTCGCTTGGGCCCGGGGCGGGTCAGGAGGAAAAGGGGGCTTAACGCCCCCGAGCCTCACGTAGATCTTTCAGGCAGGAGTTCCAGTGATTGAGTTCAAACTGCAAGGCGATGTAATCGACATCATCTTCTTCTAGTCCATTCATTTCCTTCCGTAGCTCGGCAATCAATTCAACCAATTCCTTCATCTCTTCATTCATTTCTGATGTCCTCCGTCGGTGGTACTAGGC
>JBGAHS010000002.1:0-1287208 GCA_044226015.1 Obscuribacteraceae bacterium (SeqCode) | reverse complement strand
CAGGACCAGGGTGGACGGGACCAGGGTGAACAGGACGGGGGTGAACAGGACCGGGGTGAGCAGGACCTGGGTGAGCAGGACCTGGGTGAGCAGGACCGTGGTGGACAGGACCAGGGTGGACAGGACCGTGGTGGACAGGACCGCCACCGACGTGACCGTGCTGCGCAAATGCCGGGTTGGCGGCCAACGTTGGGAGGGCAAAGAGCGCTAGAAGTGCTAACTTTCTCATGGTTTCTCCAGAGGTTTTCTTGGTTCTTGTCGTTGTGCTGTCTGGTGTTCCAGAATCTCAGCGTTCTCGTTTCGCAAGGCCACGCACACGCAGACCAGTACATCTGGCTCCAGATACGCGTCTTGGTGGGTGATGGTACTGTCTGGCTTAGACTTTGCGATTTAGAGAAGAAAACAACGAGTGCCTTCAGACTCGCTCTTTTGTCCGGGCCAAAAGCAAGTTGGGTTAAGAACTTAAAGTACAGTTTCGCTCAAACTGGCGCTATTCTCGCGCGCAGTCTTAAGCCTCACTAAGATTGAATACTTGGCTAGTGCTGAAACACCCAGTTCATGTCAACCCAGCGACAGAAAAGCACGATAGCGACAATAAGGCCAAGAAACAGCCAAAACAATTGCGCAAAAGTTAGTTCTTCTGGATCGATCATCTATAATCTGGAACACTTCTGGCCGATACTTTACTAATTCAAGCACCTATCGTTGCCAGGAGCAACTTAAACGAGAGGAAGAATAATCGTGGCAGACGTTCCAAGACCAATTGCAGTTTTCATGTGTGAGCGTGTTCTTCAAGATATGCTCAGAAAAACCGACATTACGCTTGTCAACATACACAGCACAATGTCAGTTCAACAATTCCCTGCAGTTGTTCCACTTGTGTTTGCATACTCCGAAGTCACCGGGTCCGCAACCGAGTTTAGCTATCAATTCAGATTCAAGGACAAAAGAGGTCAAGTCATCACTGAATCAAACGTTCAGCAAGTGGCTCCATCACCTGACAAAAACATTTCACATAAACTGATTGGTGCATTTTCCGGGCTCTTATTCCCAGAAGAAGGTTCTTATCAGCTGATGCTAGCTATTAACAATAAAGAAGTTGCTGGCATGGAATTCCAGATTATCAAAATCGCCGCTCAGGCATAGTGACTCAAGCAGCGTTATCGCTGCTGTGTTTTCTTCTTCTGAGGGGCAGCTGAATTGACTCCCGGTTTGGACGATGTACTGCCGGGAGCTTTTTTCGTTGGGTTCATTTTGGCAAGTTTAGCGAGCACTTCTTTGACTTGCGGAAAGTCAGGGTAGTAGCGAGACATTTGAGCTGCTAATAAGTTCATCTCTTCGTATTTTTTTTCTGACTCAAGAACTTTGTATTTTGTCCAGAGCGCTTGCCAGTTGGACGGGTCGAGCATCAGGGCATTATCGATGAATTGAACTGCCAGAGGGCTTTTACTCGTCTTTAGCATCGCTGTTCCGAGCGCAGCAAAAATGCTCGGGTCCATTGCTCTCTTCGAGGCTCGCTTCAACAGATTCTGGCCAGAAGTCAGGTCGGTGCTGCTTCTTGGTGCGTTTAGATTGAGCATTGCCCACTGCGCGAGTATTTGTCCTTCTATAGTTTTGTCTCTGGAAGTGGTAGCAAGTTTGGTGGCACGCTCATATTCTTGTGAGGATAGATCGAGCCATTTACTCTCTTTCGTTGAGTAATATTTGTCTGCATACAAAGAAGCAAGGCGAGAAAGAGCAAGCGCCTCTGCTGCTTTTGCGTTATCCGCTTTTGCATTGTTCATCAGCTTTTCGAAAGCAGCAGCGCTTTCATCTACATTCTTTTTCTTCAAGTAACTGCGATCGATTTCTTCAATCTTCGCGAAATATGATTCGTTTTTCTGTTTGTCCACAGGTACTATAACTATGATGCGATTATTGCGATAGTCGATTGTGAGATTTGTTTTGCTCCATACGAGGTTGCCCAGAAGTCCCATTGCAGAGGCTGTGGAAAGTCCAGAAGGGCTGGTGCTTGAACCTTTGTCAGGGCGAACCACAAATACAGGGTTCGGAACCTTGAAGTTTCCGAGCTGTAGTTCTCTTAGTTTGATTGAACCTATTCTTGTCTTAAGTCCGTCAAGACCGTTCAGTTGTCCTACCGTTAGCACAGAACCGGCATTAAATTGCTGTGCCAGCGAAAAGGGCAAATTGTTAAAGGCAGCACCGGTATCCACAAGAAAATTAATTGGCTTATCGTCTAGTTGTCCTGAAACAACAAGTCCGGTTGCTGCAAACACAGGAGATGTGGGAATCACGAACGCGCGGTCAGGCACAGCTACATTTTTAGGATCTTCCAAAACAAGTTTTTTGTCCTGAAAATCAAATGTGACGAGGAAGCGTGAGAGGACATTTGCGCCTATGAGTCCGCCTGGGCGCTGACCTATCGATGAGCTGAAGGACGAGAGATCTGTCACAAGAGTAGAAATATTTTCGATGCTGAGATCGCCTATTTGAAGTTTGTCCAATTTGGTGTAGCTGAGTGGTACAGCTTTTGCCAGAGCAGTAACATTGAAGGTATTCGTTGTTAGCGGTCCAAGAGCTTGCGCAGTTGATTTGTCTAAGACCGTTTGGCTAGCGCCAGTATCCACAATAAACTTGGCTTCTTGTCCGTTGTTCACGCGTGCGTTGATTACAATTAGGTTTCCGATGTACTCAAACGGAATTGTCACCGGACCGCGCTCTAACCGTGAATAGCTGCTTTCCTCAGGCATTGAAAAGGTATTTTCAGTCACTGCATCATCAATAGTGACTGCGTCAACGAGTACTTCCTGAGTTTTGCGGTCTCCGAGATATTCGACCACCCTATAGGGTGTTGGAAACCCCATAACATTGCGGTAATCAAAGTAGTCCACTGATTTTAGAGTTTCGATTCCCTGCTCGCTGTCCTGCCCCATGAATTCATTTCGCAGAACCATGCGCGTTACAGGGTCTACGTAAAACAGGGTCCACTTACCACCCGGAGGCGTAAGCTTTAGAACGTCACAGGATTTTCCATTGATTTTTTTCTGTGGCAAAAGCTCAAGCTTGCTATTAGGGTCGTCGAGCTTCTCAAGGGCATTTAAGCCGTGTGTCATTTCTTCTGTCACTCTATCGACAGTCTTCTGGTCGAGTTTGCTGACCCAGCCACCAGCCTGGGTCCAGCCTGTTTTGCCGTCGAAGGCTTCTACCTTCTGTTGACCTAAAACCTCCATTTCAATGCGGAGTTTGTTGCCTTTGCTGATGAACTCGCATTCGAACATATTGCTGGCGTTCGATATACTCGACATGTTGTAAAGCTTGGCGTGGCTGCGTGTTCCCCGATTTATCATTTCTTTGATTCGCGCCATTCCGCCATAGGCTGCTGAGACTTGATTAGCAAGCTCAACAGCAGACGATGCGGTTCCAAGACTGGTCTCTCCTGCCGCGTATGAGGAAGTGGACAGTGTTGTAAATGTCGTGCTCAGGAGGAGCAAGAAAGATAAAAGTTTCCGGTTTCGGCGCATTTTTTTGCTGTCCTATGGAGTTGCGACAAGACCAACTCGCAAAGAATTATCCCAGATCTTTCACATCAAATGCAGTTTCATTCGAGAACAAGATACAGCAGCAGTATAATTAAACCCGTTGCCGAGGAGACAGAATGAACCCGTTAGCTGAAAGCAAGGTGCTCGAAACGATTGCTGATTATCGTGATTGGCGGAATGTGCTGCTTGCAAAAGAAGGCGATGAGCGTCCGCTAATTGGCTTTGTGCCTACGATGGGCGCCCTGCATGAAGGGCACATGACCCTGGTGCGTCGCGCCGTCAGAGATTGTCAAAACGTCGTCGTCTCCACCTTTGTAAATCCCATGCAGTTTGGGCCTAACGAAGATTTCGACAAATACCCTCGAACCTTCGAGAAAGATCTGAATTTTTGCAGAGAAGCTGGGGTGGCTGCCGTTTTTAACCCGGCTGTTAGCGAATTGTATTCTTCTGGTCATGAACTAAGTACAAAGGTTATTCCGCCATCTGACCTGACTGATAGGTTGTGCGGAACTGTTCGCCCTGGTCATTTCGTAGGTGTGGCGACGGTGGTTTTGAAATTGTTTTCGATTACCCAGCCAGAACAGGCTTATTTTGGCGAAAAAGACTATCAGCAGTTGACCATCATTCGCCGTATGGTGGCAGATCTCAACTTACCCGTAAAGGTGGTCTCTGTTCCTACAGTCAGGGAATCTGACGGACTGGCTCTCAGTTCTCGCAATGTCTATCTAAGCTACGATGAAAGAAAACGCGCCCCAGAGCTGTATCGTACACTCTGTGTTGTGCGTGAAGATGCGCTTTCAGGGCGCCGCAGCCTCGAGGAAGCACTGAGATTTGCCCGGGAAAAACTAAGCAAAGTTCCAGAGTTTGCTCTGCAATATCTTGAAGCTTGTGACCCCTTGACCCTAGAGCCTTTGAAAGAAGTGAAGACTCCAATGGTTCTTCTGGTGGCAGCTAAGCTAGGGTCTGTGCGCTTGATAGACAATCTGATTGTCAGCTAAAAGCGCAAAGTCTCTTTCAGTTCTCGGCCAACGGCCGCCAATTTTGAATTGCGCTCTTCCTTCATCAAGGAGTTTATTGTTTGGGCACCATCTGCGGTGTCGGCAATAAAATCTTGAGCAAAGCTTCCAGATTCTATATTTTGCAAAATATCTTCCAGATGCGCTCTGGTAGCGGAATTAATTATTTTTGGACCAGCAATAGCCGAGCCATATTTCGCTGTATTTGATATTGCTGCTCTCATGCCATCGATTGATTGCTGAAATAAGAGGTCAGCTATCAACTTTACTTCTTTCAAGCATGATATGTATGCAAGTTCTCTTTGATAACCCCTGCTCACAAGAGTGTCGAAACTAGCTTTTATCAGTTCTGGAAGCCCTCCGCAAAGCACAGCTTGTTCGCAGAATAAATCTGTAACTGTTTCTTCCTCAAAGCTTGTCTTAATGACACCAGCTCTGGTGCAACCAATGCCTTTTGCATAGGCGAGACACTTGTCCCATGCTCTACCGCTGGCGTCGTTGCCCACTGCAACCAGCGCCGGTAACCCTATGCCTTCGGCGTAGAGTGAGCGTACCTGGCGTCCAGGCCCAGTCGGAGCGACCAGCAGTAGATCGCTGCTGGCGGGGGGAGTTATTGTCTTATGATGGATGGCAAAGCCATGAGCGAAGACCAGAGCAGCGCCTGCTTTCAAATTTGGCGCTATTTGTTTTGAAAATACTTCGGGCATGTGTTCATCAGGAAGCATTAAAGCAAGTAGATCTGAACACTTGGCAACAGTCTCTAAATCTAGGCATTCGAATCCATCGTCCTGCGCCTGTTGACAAGTCTTGCTACCAGATCTGGTGCCGATTTTGACGTTCAGTCCACTGTCTTTAAGGTTCAAAGCGTGCGCCCGGCCTTGGTTTCCGTAGCCTATGAGTCCCAAAGTTAAATTTTCAAGTGAAGAAAGGTCACACGAGTTCTCATAATAAATATCTGCCATACGCTATGCTTGAATGCCCTCCTGACGAGGCTTTTGGATATCTCTAGTAGATCTTGAATTGTACAATTTCAAACCCTTTTCTGATTAAAGGTTTGTTAGTAAATGTTGTTTTGTTGAAACATCCTGACTATTCTATTAGTCTGACCTAATGAACCGGTTGCCATGAATTTCTATTCGGGTGACCGATAAGGAGAAGGTTATGCAGAATGTAGCAGTAATGGCCGAGACCGTGGTACCAAGTCAAGAAGTCGACATTGTGAGTACCGGAGTTGAGAGCCTTGCAGTAGCCGCGCTTTTGTCCTCAAGGGGGCGTGATGTCAGGTTCACCAATCATGAGATGCATATTCCAGAGCAGCTTCTGATTAAGGGAGATGGTGTCAGTTACAAAGCCGGACGTCTCCAGACTCCTAGAAGTGCAGAGAATGATTTTGTTTATCGTAGTTCTGACTTAATGCTTGTTTGTGGAAAAGCAGGTGATTACCGAACCGCACTGAATGCGGTGGCAGAGATGCTTAACCCCGGGCAGACGGTCTTTATAGTTGATGCTCCACTAGGCACTGCTTTTGAATTGTCCAATCTGGTGCATAAGCTCCGCAAACGCATGGCCGTCAACATTATCGAGATGGGTGCGCTTTTCGACCGTTGCAAATTTGAGGGACGAGCCCTCGAAATTTCTGGATTGAAAGAACAGGTCGCTATATGTGGAAGATCCATCAATGAAACGCGAAGTGGACTTGCCGTTGGAAGGCAGCTTTTCACCGGACTTGTGCCTGCATCGAATGTGTTGGAAAGAGGATTGAGCGACATAGACAGTCTCTCAATTGTACTTGTTCAACTTTTTCGTGCAGTGGCTGCACAAAAAGGGCAGGCAATGTCAGCTCTCAGTGTCGAGCAAAAGACAATCTTGCAGTCCTTTGAGGCTGAGCTTCATGCTTTAGGTAAGCTTTATAACGTTTCCGTTCCAGCTCGAACCGAATTGCAATTCGCATTCGGCGATTTTCTTGATCACGAAAAGCAAGACCTCGCCGCTCGCATTGCTGATACCTTCGTTCTTCTGACAGATTTAGCAGAAGTTGCTTATTATCCAGTACCGACAATTGAAAAGATCATAGACGATGCAAGTAAGGTCATGGCGAAAGATCTTCGAGCTGACGCAAGACGTCTAAAAGACCTTGGTTTAGTCGGAATGGATCTGCGCGAAATAATCGAACTGGTCAACAGCTAGGGTTCAGTTATCGTTAGCCATATCGAGGGCAGCAGCAGTCAGGAATGCTGTGCCATAAACGAGTGCGTTTTCGTCAATGTCGAATGTAGAGGTGTGTATCTCGCGAGGACTTCCTTCGATTCCACAGCCTACAATGGCGAAAACAGAAGGTATGTGTTTGGTATAGAAGCTGAAATCCTCGGCACCTAATTCAAGTGGCAAACTCAATACCTTGTCCTGTCCAAGCAGAGCGTTTGCAGTTTCATGAAGCCTGGAGGTTAGTTTTTCGTCGTTATGCAAAGGCGGATTTTCGCGGAAGTATTTGAGGGTCAATGATGCGCCCCAGGGTTCAAGCATCTTGTTAGCATTCAGAATTTCGTTTTCAAAAAATTGGCTTAAATGCTCGTCGAAATACCGAATAGTGCCGACCATTTCGACTTCTTCTGCGACGATGTTCGGTCTGAAAGTATTGCTTTTGATACCGCCTATGGTGAGCACTGCAGGAGAGAGGGCTGACTTGCGGCGTGAAATTATAGTCTGCAATGACTGAATTAGATTGCTAGCCAGCACTATGGCATCTACTGTATTTTCGGGATAACCGCCGTGGCCGCCTCGACCTTTGAGTGTTATATGAAAAGAGTCGCAGGCCGCAAGAAAGGTACCGCTCTTAAAACCGAGTGTTCCCGTGGGCATTCCCGGGTGAACGTGAATGGCGACTAAAGAACTGAGTTTATCGAGACAACCATCCTTCATCATCATGCTGGCGCCAGAGAGTCCGTCATCGTTGCAGGCTTCTTCTGCGGGCTGGAATATGAATCGAAATCTTGTGGGTAGCTTATTTTGTTCGTTAAGTCTGGCAAGAAGGTTTGCCGCACCTAAAGCTGCGGCTGTGTGGGCATCATGTCCACAGGCATGCATTACTTGTTCTTTCGTCGAGCAATATTCTGCCGGATTTTTTTCAGAAATTGGTAGGGCATCCATGTCAGCTCGAATTCCGACGATTTTCTCGCCTTCACCGATTTCTGCCAGAACTCCTGTTCCACCAATATTTGGTTTAACCTGATAGCCCAAAGCGAGAAGCTTCTTTTGAACGTATTCTGCGGTGGCATGCTCTTCAAAGCTGAGCTCTGGATTTGCATGAATGTGCCTGCGCATCTCAATGAGACGAGGTTTCAATTGCTCGGCTTGAGTCAGGATGTGTTTATGGCTTAACTCTGATTTTTCCAATTCGAACATCGATTTAGTTTTCCGTCTCCTCTTCGCTAGCAGAGAGCGAAGGGTCCAGTGCCATCGTTCTGGCGAGCAATTCGTTTCTTCTCTCTTCGAGATCACTTAAATGATCTTTGAGTTGCTGAAGTTCTTGCTCCATGATTTTTGTCTGTACCAGATTTATTTGTTGCTCCTGGCTAAGTCGGAGCGCCTGCTTCTGAGCAGCAGCAACTTCTTTGAGCAGCTTTAGTTTTTTTAGTCGTTTTAGTTTCTTGTCCATAAGTACAGGCTAGATCAAGTGTGTTGGATGTTTCAAGATTTGTTTTCTTATTTGGAGCAGATTGATCAGGGCTGCGGATTTTCGTCTGAATTACCGGTGGGGTCATCCGTGCTGGGCGATTCAATTGTGGACGATCCTGATTCAGCGCTGGCGAGTGGCGAGCCATTTGCTTCGTCCTTACTTGCCCATAAGTAGGTGGCTATAACAATTCCGTAAAGGGCAACCGCCATCCAACCTAACGCGCGCAGTCCTAAGAGCATAGAGAAATACTCAAGTGCTATGCCGAATATGCCGCCAAGCAAATTCAAACCCAGTGATACCATGGTCGTCTTTGTTGTTTTCAGCAATATAGCGAAAATTGCTGCGGCAAGGGTGACTGGTAGAACGTATAAGCCGATAGCTGCTAAGGCTCCAAGAGTGGTGCCCAGGCTGCTCAGGCTTGCCACCTTCACCACGGTGGTCAATGCGATTGTGCCCATGAGCGCGACGCCCAGAGGAACGATGTGTTTTGGTTGCAGTTTAGTAGCAAGTACATTTCCTAGCAAAATGGTGACCATCATTGCTGAGATAGTGACCAGGTTCACATACCATGTTGAGCCAAAGAGAAGCGACATGTCGCCCATGGCGCGGACTTCTAGAAGCATGAAGCTCATTCCTAGAAAGAACATCGGGCAGCTTAGTTTGTCTGGCTTATCAACTTTTATTCGGTTAAAAATGCTCCAGATGGCAAAGGCAAGCACCGCCAGCAAGGGAAAAATATAGCTGCCGGAGAATTCTCTTCTTGGCAGGAAGTCGTACGGCCAGTCATCCTCGGATATGTTTACTGTACTGTTGGGATCGATTGCACGGACTGGGGCCGGAAAATTCAGGTCGCTCGGTTTTTTGCCGCGTACTCCTGGTCCTGCAATCATGAAACCTACGTCGACGTGACCGTTGTTGGTGCAAAAGGCCAGAGGCACCGTGCCTGTTGCTTCAGTGAGTGCTTTTCCATGTCTGTCCCATAGCCAATCTTTAAAGCAGAGGAATGAAACGTACATGATACCGTCCGGCGCCAGTAATTTATTTGCTTCCTCGAAGGCTTCCTTGGTGAATACGTAGTTGTCTGTTCGCATGGATGAGAGGCAGGAAAATGCCGTGTGACTATCCAGATAAGCAAAAACAATCAAATCGTATTTTTCTTTGCAATTGCGCAGATAAGTTCGCGCATCCATAACATGTAGTTTGACTTTCGGTGATGCGTAAGGCTTCTCAGGGTGAAGCGTGCGACCAATTTTGGTGATGACAGGGTCGATATCAACTGCGTCAACATGCTCTGCACCACAGCGCAGTGCTGCAGCTACGTCGCTTCCGCTGCCACTGGCGAGTATCAGAACTTTTTTGGGAGCCTGGTTGGTCAAGTGATATGGATGCTCGAAAGCGTTATGCATACCAGTTTGAACGGCTGGTGGAAACTTGGCGAGGTTCTCTGGTGAGCAGTCCAACATTACCTGGAAGCTTCCGTAACAGACCATCAGATGCCAGCCCCAGTGAGACTGTTCTTTTCCACCTTCAGTAAGGCTTTCAACAAAGTCAATGCGATAGTACGGAGACCAGTAGGTTTTGATGTAATTTGGACCGTAATAAATACGGGCAATTTCCGGGCCCAGCCACACGCAGTAGGTCAAGCCTAGAGCGCAGAGAGCGACGTGAGATGCACGCATTTCTACGAGGCACATCAACGCGCCACTGACGAGAAGCCAGATACCTGGTGAGGTTTCAACCTGACAGAGAATGGTAAACAATAAAGTGCCGAGTAATCCACCCAAAACGTTGATGGAGTATGCTTCCAAAGGGCGCAGCTTTTCGAAGACTCTCCCTATACGCTGTCCCACTCCGACGAACGAAAAGCAGCTCAAGGCAAAAAGTCCAAGCATGATCAATAAGGTACGTGTGTTGTCCGCGAGCAAATTGATGGCGTTGGGATCGAGCTTTTGAAGGACCACCATCAGTTCATAGGGGTTAGTGAATTTGAAGAAGGTAAGATGCAAAGGCAATGCCAGCATTATGATTCCGCTTAGCAAAAAGAATGCCAGCGTACTCCAGCCGAAATAATCGCGCTTATCGTTTGTGCAAAGAAAACCTAGACCAAGACCCAGAAAAGCAGCCATCAAGGCTAGATTTTTGAAGAAGGCGAAGATCAAAATCTCTGTTCCCAGATAGCGAATCAGCAGCATTTCCATGAACAGTGAGAGCACGCTGAGCAGGAAAAGTTGATATCTATCTTTGGACAATGCACCAGTAAATACTGACATTCAGCCGACCTCAAGCAATCGAAAAGATTATGGACCACCAGAAGCAAACCGTCAAATGCAGTCCAGCGGTATATTTTGCGAACTGCCACGCAAAGAAAGTGATGCATATCAAATCTCCGGAATTGGCAAGATACTATGTAATGTAGCAGCTGCTGAAACAAAAAAATTGGCTATTGAGGTCGAGAGATAGATTTGCCAGGGTAACTTGGCGCAGCGAACCCGCTCTCCCGAAGGCTTCGTTCAAACGAAGGTTCGGAAGAGCAGGTGCTTGTTTTGTCTCTACTTCTCGAAACGGTTCAGGACTGACCGTTGTTCTCGGAATCGGAGGGGTTCTTGTCAGTATCGCGTGGCGTGTTGAGCTTGTCGAACGCGCCGCTCAAATCCTTGAACAGGAAAGTGAACAGCCCGAAGATTGTCACCATCACGATCAGGAAGTCGACAAGGAATTTGCCCATGCTCTGATGCTGCGACAGAGTCATGAAGGTTCCAATGCCGAAGTAGAAGAGGCCAAAATAGAGCGAGACAACCGCGCTATAAGCAGCCGCTTTCGAAGTACGCATTTCCGTCTCCACAGTAAATAGTTGGAACTCGAACCAAACCCAATCAGGCTGAACCTGCTAGAGAAGTGCAAATTTTGTTGCTGGAGTTTTCTTTCTTGGGGTTCTCGGAGTGGGTTTGTGAAGGATAAGTGATTGAGAGTATGCGAAAGACGGGAGTCGCGAAGCAACTGGGGACAAAGTGCTTTCATTTCGGCTCAGTCGTATAAATGGGGGCTGGCCCAGGGTAGAGAGCATTCTTGGTTTGAGTTAAACTTGTTGATCTTCCCCCCTGTCTACTACAACGCACTTAGCGCAGCTTGAAGAAGTCTGCTTGGGTTTGCAAAAAGCTGTTCCTGCATTTCACAGCTTCAGCGAGCTGTTCATCTGAGCGGCGAAAGGCTTTTTCGGAACTGGGGTGAACAACCAGTGGCGCTCCCAACCGAGAACTGCTTCCATGCAAGTCCAGGCCAGCAGGATCCCCTCTGAGCTCTAATCTGATCCCATCGGATCTTTCCATGTGAGAACCGCTTCCATGCAAGTCCAAGCCAGCAGGATCCCCTCTGAGCTCTAATCTGATCCCATCGGATCCTTCCATGTGAGAACCGCTTCCATGCAAGTCCAAGCCAGCAAGATTCCTTCAGCTCTTCTCGGGTCCCATCGGACCGAAATAGAATGGTGGCACCGTATTGCAGCCTGTAGATGCGGGCGAGTTGCATGCACCACAGGGTTTGGCAAGCTTAAGTTTTTCCACGGCACTGCATATGATGGCTACATATATAGATGAGCTTGCCACCATCTTTGGTGTGGAGTGCCTGATAATATTTTTTTTGTTTATGATACCGTCAGCGGTAGCTTTTATGGAATCCTCGGAGGGCTGAAAATGCCTTGTTTTAGGACTTATGCATGATTCTTCTTTCGAAACAACTTTCTGAACAGAGCATCTGTAATACAAAAGATATTAAGTGTATAAAGTGCAGATGGATCCTTTATGTCTATGTTGACAACAAAAGCTGTAAGTCCGCATCAGGCAAGGAAAAAGAATGACCAAAATCTTACAGAACTCTTGGTCTATTGTGAATGTTTATGTTATTCTTCAATTTGTTGAGGCAGTTCTAGTAAGGAGAGTTCTATGAAAAGATCACCCGTAAATATGGTGGTCGCAGTGGTTTTGGCTCTAGGAACGGTGCTTCCTGCAGTGGCTCAAACATACAACGGCCAACAATTGCAAGGAAGAATTACCTATGTACCTCAAGGTACGGTACTAGATGCGGAGCTAACCAGCGGAATAGATAGCGCCGTAACGAAACCCGGAGACCTTTTCAGTGCAAAGCTTTCATCGCCTCTCTATCTTGGAAGCGATCTTGTTTTGCCGCAGAACACCATTTTAGAAGGACAAATTTCTGACGCAGAAAAAGCTGGTATCACTGGAAAAAATGGCTTGCTTACTATGCGTCTGACAGGTGCAGTGACTCCCGATGGAACGCGCTATCCGCTTTCCGCAATTGTTACAGCAAATCAGACAGACAAGAGTGTGCACGAAGATAAAGAAGGAAATTTGAAGGGCAGAACCAAGAGCAGTTCGGTTAAATCAGGAATGGTTAGAACCGCTGCATGGACTGCAGGTGGTACGATTCTAGGTATTTGCTTTGCTCCTATCGTCGCTGGTTCTGTTGGTGCTGGCGCAATCGCTGGTGTCGCCACTGGTGGCGCTGTTGGCTTGGGCAGTAACGTTTGGCGTAAAGGTAAGGACGTAAAGATCGCGAGCCATACAAAACTTCAATTTGCTCTCGATCAACCGATGTCTTTGGCTCCTGGATTGGCTAGTAGCGGGCAGTTGAGATAACGATATATTCGTTGCTTCATTAGAGAGCGCACTAAATAAAGTGCGCTCTCGATTTTTTTTGCCTGAGTTTTGCCCTTGTTTGTTTAGAGAGGACGAACTTCGGCAAGGCGCCTTTTGGAGTAATCATCGTCCCAGCAGACTGCGGCTTGCCAGGCTGACGAAGCTTGTGAAGCTATGTCCAGGGCATCAGGATCAAGACCAGCTGCGTTATGCGGTAGTACAAGGTCTATTTCTGGAACGTCGACATGTGACTCATCCCAGTCGATAAGTGCGACACGCTCTCTGGTAATTCGAATGTTTCCTGGGTTGAGGTCACCATGAACAACGCAGGTTGCTTTGCCGATGAATCGAGACCACGCAGCGCGGCACCTCCGAACACCTTCCTCTGGCATGGCGTTTAGATCTATTCTTGTACCGTTGTCTACATTCACAAGTTCAATGGAAGAGCGCCATCCTGGGCGTTGTGGCCAGCCCTGTGTTAGCTTGTGCATTTCTCTCAATAAATCTGCCACACGACGCCAGTCTGATTCGTTTGCTGGTGCCTCACCTTCTACGTAAGTCATGAGAACCATGCCTCTGGCAAACAGGGCGCCGTCCATTGTTGGAATTGGTACGGGAGCAGCAATTCCATGTTGATTGAGTTTCTGAAGCAAATCTGTTTCCCATGCCAGATCAGCGTCGCTTCTGCTTCCCAGTCGACAGATAGCGAGTTCGCCGCCAATTTGGACGCTCCACACATTGTTTGCGACTCCGCCGGTGAGTCGCGAAATTGGGGTGAGATTCTCACCCCAGAGTTTGAGTATTTCCCAATCAATCTCAGGCATTGTGGCAGTGGCTCTAGTGGAATTGGCTAACAGAGTGTGCCGGGCGCACCGTTCGGTGCGCCCTTCCAGACTTCATTGGTTCGAGATTAACCGACCAGAACAGCTGCTCTTGGAAGAAGAGCAAGACGCTCTTCCATCACGCCTGAAAGGAGTGAACGAAGAGTTTCGTCGTCGTTGACTGGCTTGCCATCTTTTTGAACAACCAGGTCGCCCTTCTTAGCGAGTTCAACCAGACCATCAAGAATCTGAGCTTTGTTTCTGGTACCGTCAGCGAGTCTCAGCAAGCGAGCTGCGAAGATGTCGATCGGTACTGATTCATGAAGTTGGTTTGTAACCACTGGCTGATTTTCAGACTGATAGCGAGCGAGATCGCTAACTTTTGGTTTGTCTGAGAGTTCGGCAACGTAAGGAAGGTTGCGTGAACGGAAGCTTGCCAGCTCAACTGTGTAGCAGGAGAGCAGGTCTCCAGCGAGCACTTGTCTTTCTTGAGCAAACGCGTTGCTTCCTTGAATTCTTTCGCTGCTCATCATTCCACGAGCTTGAATGAGTAGTTCTTCGAAGGAAACTGTTTGCGGGAAGATCTTGTGCAGATGATGGAAAGCAGCTCTTACCAGCGGAAGACCTGTGCTGATCGACTTACCATCTGGCATTGTGAACTTCTCTTGTCCCTGGAAGTTCGGATCGAACTCAGCGTGCTCTGGTTTAGCAGCGGAAGAAACGTAGAGGTTTGTGATGCTTTCTGGGGTCAGATTGCGGTTCAATGCAACGTCGCTTCTGCAAAGCAATGTTTGACGGAATGTGCGGTTGCGCACGAAGTCCATGTATTGCTCTGTCTTGACGATGTCGTTTGAAATTCTCTTGAGGGTTTCAGCTACTTCTCTTGGGAAGTTGCTGGTCAACATGGTGCTGAAATCAGCTTCTGCAAGGTACTGAAGACCATGGCGGTTTGCTGATTCGATGAACTGGTGGAAGTAAACTGGAGAGTTTGCTTCTTCCAGATAGTCATGCAACAAGTAGTAGTCTTTCTGCATGCGAAGCAGGTCCAACTCGTTTTTCAACATGATGCCGTAAGCATTGTTTTCTGTTGGAACTGTTTGGGCCAAGAAATCGAGAAGAGCTCTAGCTTGACCAGCCTTCATTGCTGGGTCGCGAATTGGTTCGCAGTGATAGAGCATCATGTCGCGGATCATGCCGCGATAGTGCCAGCCTGGGTAGGTGTTGTAGCTAATGTATGCAACACCATTTGGGCTCAAACAGTCTTCGCAAATTTGAAGAATTTTGTCTTGAACCTGGTTTGGAACCCAGGAATAGACGCCATGCACAATGATGTAATCGAAAGTGCCGAGGTCTTTGTTCACATCCATAATATTGAGATGCTTGATCTCAATGTTCTTCAAGCCAACTCCGTCAATAGCTTTGCGACCTTCGCTAACTTGCTTTTCGGAAAGCTCAGCACCTACGAAAGTGCTTCCTGGCAATGAATATGCCATTGGGATCAAGTTTCCACCAGCTGCGCAACCAAGTTCCAGGACTCTGCAGTTGTCAATTGGCTGTGGCTTCATGCCGAACAATGTAGCCAGTGTAGCCATTCTGTCCGGATGAGATTGCGGGAATGGATAACTCTCATATGGAGTTTCGTCGTAGGCGTTTATCTTTGATGTTTCGTTTTCTAATGCAGTGGTCGTCACTGTCTAACCCTCTCTTTTGAGCTGTCCTTAAACCAATTTGTGAACTGGGCGCTTTTGCTGTAAGCGGATGACTCACGTCTCGTGTCGCACGAGAACGGACGGTAATATCGGCTAATCAATGGGATTGACAGCTGAGATACAACCAGAACCGAGCAAACAATATACCATTGGTGGTCAATCGATGGCCTCGTAAGTATCGCTCAGTTAAATTATCACGTACAAAAATTTTGATTTTCGGGCTCTGCAGCAAAATATTTGTATTCGAGCTAACAAAGTTCTGCACTGAAAAAATTCAGTTTTTTTTCTGCAAATAAGCGCTCGAAACGAATTCGTTTTTGCATGTGCTTTTTGATGAAACTGGCTTGTTTTGTCATTTCTATCGCAATGTTCGGAAAAATCGCAAGCGTGTTTTGATTGCTCTGGGTGTGTTTTTGCTCTCCGTTTTTTTGGTTAATGGCCGAGAAAATTTAGATTCAAGTAGTAAGAAAACTGCCCAAAAAACGCTTTCCCATGAATCCATATTTATTAAGAATTGATCCATGCAAAGAGCTCAAAGTGCGTTGAGAGGAGCTACCCCTTTGTGGCTGCCAAGTAGGTTGTATGGCTGGGTTTGGAGCAGTCCCTTTTTACAATAGAAAGAACTAATCTGCAAAGGAGCCGAAATTGGCTGTTAAAGGCTGGCAAAGGAATTTCAGCTAATTTCTTTTTGGCGCTTTGGGTTCACAATAGGGCTTGCTCAGAGAACATCGTTGCCTCTGTATCAAACTCAAGAGGATAGTTTATGAATTATCAAATCAAGGATCTAGACCAGTCCACTTTGCCGATCAGCGTCGAGTCCCTAAAGGCTTTACTAGATATGGTTTCGGCTGCTGGAAGAGCTGCTATGGATATGCGTGCTGAGGTTGACATCAGTACGAAAAGTGGACCGGAAGATCTTGTGACTTGTGCTGACAAGAAGCTGTCCGAAATCTTGATGGCTGGTCTTACACACGAATTTCCTGAGTACCATATCGTTTCGGAAGAGCATCCATTCGAAGTGGCCAGCACTCAGGCTCGCAGATGGTTCATAGACCCAATCGACGGCACCAAGCACTATGTGCAAGAAACAGGTCGCTGGTCAGTGATGCTCGGGTTGGTGGACAACGACAATCCTATTTTTGGAATCGTCTACATTCCAGCCAAACAGACTATGTACTTCGGCGGCCCAGCATGTGGCACCTGGAAGATGGTGGATGGCTGCGAAGCCGTTAAAGTCAATGTTGAACATATGAATGAAGAGAGACTGGTCAGAACTTTGATAAGTAAGAATGATTTGGCTAAGAATCTCTGGGCCAACAATGTTCCAGGCATTGATATTGAGACAGCATCAAGCATTGGTCTCGATGTACATGAAGTCTTGGCTGGTAGCGTTGATTGTTTTGTGCATATCAGACCAACCTTGAAAGCGTGGGATACAGCGGCTCCTGCTGCAATTGCACTCGGAGCTGGTCTGGAAATTGGAACCGAAACTTTCCATGGCTTCACTTACCCACACGATAGTGTCAGCCATGACTACAACACCGTCATCGGTCGCAAAGGAACAGTGTCCTGGTGGCAGAGAGGTTATGCACGTTGCAACACTGGGAGCCCCGTTCGCGCACTTGTTGGCGCCGGAGCATAATCAACTCAATCAACAACATTAAGTTCGGAAGAGAGATGCGTAATAGCATCTCTCTTTTTTTGGCTGAAGTTGTTGGCAGGCAATTAAAAGAAGACTTTTCTGCTCTACGTATATACACCCTGTACCGGGAGGGCACCCCTTGTTACCTTAGTTGTGGTTAAGGTGGAATGCTTAGTGGATCAGTTTCTTCAGCTGACAAAAAGTGAACTTCTCGCTTCTGCGCCAGCAGAGGTTCAAGAGGAGAAAACGCTTGGGGGAAAAGTGTTGGGCTCTGTTTCAGAGCTTTTCTCTCGCGGACAGATTCTTGATGCTGAACAGCGGAAGGCTGTTGGAAAAAGAAATGATGAACTCGCAACTGTTGCTGCAGACACTGTTGCGATGTTGCCAGGTTTGCGCCTTTCCAGTGCAGGTTTGATTCGTGCCACGGCTCTTGTCCGTATAGACGATGACGCAGTCAGTTTGAGTACAAACTTCGCTAAAGACTTTGTCGAAGGCGCCGCACTCCACAAGATCGCGTCAATGACATTGCCAGAAGGGCAGCTTGGCAAAGCCATAAGCGCAAAATTAGGCAAGGGTTTAATCGCAGACAGTGCAAGTTTTGCTCTTACTGGTGCAGCGATTGCAAGTACAAGCACAGGCTTTAAGTCTGAAACCTGGTACGATGCATCACATAATTTTTCCCTGGCACACGGTACCGGTGAAATCTTAAAAGCTGGCACCGTTGGTGGTGTCATGGGAGTGCCGGCTGGCTTGCTTGGCAAGCAAATAGCAAACTTTGGTTTGAAATTAGCACAAGAAGGAAAAATCAGCACTACGAATGCTCTTGTACTTGGAGGTGTAGGTGGCGGATATCTTAGTGGTGTCGCTATTGGTGGCGCTCAGGGATACCTCGCAACCGGGGAATTAAAAGGTGCCTGGTACGGAGCGAAAGACGGTGGCTTCACGGGTGCGTTTACTGGTGGAATTGGTGTCTTCGGCATTCACGCTTTGCGTGCTAACTTGACAGTTCCTGAAATTTCAAGCAAGAAAGATCCTTCACGTCGGTTTCTTATCGACGCACCTGAGGCCGCAAAAAGAGATTCCCTAGAGCGTTCCGGTCATGAACAAAGGGTTTTACCCCGAGCGCTGGATATCGAACAGTGGAAAAAGCTCGAGATAAGTCCTGAAAAGTTAAATGACAGTGATGCCACACTTGCAGAGAGGGTAAACAAGCTTGGTGCAGCCTTCAATGGAACAGCATACTACTATCAAGCTCTTCCACAAGCGGCTGAAGTAGCAGCTAGAAGCCGCAGCTACCACGAGTTTGTAGAGCTCGGTGGAGCGCATCTTGTAAAAGACAATATGCGGATGTACAACGTCAATAGAGCTGTAGTGATGCTGCCAGAGTGGTATGCCGCCCAGCTTGATGAAGTCCTGAATTTGCGTCTGCGTGCGGCCCAAGACGGAGATTTTTATCAACATGGCTACGGTCGGGCTAGAGATGTAGCGGAAGCCCAGATGCAATTAGAAGCTCACCCTTTGAAAGATCGCGCTCATCCTGCTGATTTTGTTCAGTTCTTGGAAGAGTTGCCTGATGTAAATTTGGTGTCCGAGGTGCTTATTCGACCAGACAGTTCACCTGATAATGCATGGAAGAGTGTTGAGCACGGATATGACTTCAGAGCAGCTGCAACAGTTTCGCATGAAGGACGCATAAGTTTTTATGCGCAAGATCGCAGTCCATATCTACGTGATTATTTCAAACATGAATGGTCGCACTTGCTTAAATGGAAAGCAGAGTCAGACTCTAAGCGCTTTGATGAGGCTGCGAAACTAGAAAAAGATGGCTATTATGTGAGCAAATATGCCAGAACAAATAATGACGAGAATTGGGCTGAACATGCTGCTGCGATCATGCATCCCGACCCGGATAAATTCCTAATCACCGCACAGGAAGCTCCGCTTCGTACTTTTGAAATAATGCGCGGCATTATGAAGTCCTTCAACGCAGTTGACCCTGCTTTTCGAAGTATTCACCAAACTGAGTTGGCGCGAAGACAGGCTTATGTTGGTAATGAGTTGATGCCCGTGGTGAAGCAAACCTTGTTCGAACATGTACAGGGTACCGATGCAGCCAAATCAAAAATAGCAGCAGACCTTCTTGGTCCTATAGCAAATGATGCTGATATGGCAAGGTTGCATGGGCTTGCTAAAACAAGCAGTAGCGATCATGTCAGAGAGGCTGCGTTTCAGGCTAGCTGGAACAAGTTGAGAGAGACAAGGTTCAATGTTGATGGTTACATTCAACGCAGCATCGGTTCGAGCCGTTCGCAAATGACGGAGTTTTTGGTTGATCAGGCGCAGTCCGGAAATCGCAGCAGAACAGCTGCTCTGGAAAAATTAGGCAAAATGGATAATGCGTCCGGTCAGTTCTATCATGATTTGCTCACGCTGGAATCTTACAAGGGTAACAAGCTAAGTAGAGTTCTCAAATTACTTGACGATGCTCCTGAGACTTCTGCACAAAGAGCTGCGTGGAACGAAGGTATGAAGATTGCGTCAAACGACGCTAATTTGCGAGTTGATCTGGCTCTTCGTGCTTTAGAAAGACATCCACAACTGACGGCAGAAGCAGTGAACATCCTGGCTATTGAGGGACAAGAAAGAACCAGGCCATTTTTGAAGGATTTGACTGAGCACTACAACGCTCGAATTGCTCGGAAGGCTCAGGAAGGGCTCGAAAAGCTCGATCTGGCAGTGCGCGTTGCTGATCTGAAGGGACGACTGAAGTCGGATGTTGAAGCAGAGAGAATCACTGCAGCAGGTGAGCTGGCTGCAATGCGAAACACCAAAATGGTGCCGGTAATTGTTGATGCAATGCTTGCTGCGCAATCGACCGCCGAGTTGAATGGAATTAAGAAGGCAGTCGAACCGTTCATCGCACAGGGAATCTTGCGCTTCGAATTAAGGCAGCGAAAGGCGAGTCCTGGTGCTGGTGATTGGAGAATGCAAAACCTTACAACGAACAGAGGGCAATAAGCAAAGGGTTCGCGCTGTTATTTGATGCTTTGCGCAATTCTGACTAAGACCATGTGCAGGCTGGCTGAGCGTGCTTTGCGGGTGATGCTGCCTTGGAACTCGCTGCTCGCTGTCTCGCTGTTGTAATGTACGATGACGAGTAGTAGATGTAGCCGAAAAACAAGAAGCGGGGTCTCGCTGAACTTTTGGTTCAGGAAACTCCGCATTCTTGCGTCACCAGTGTCGAGCGAAATGCTCGTAGATGACAGTGATTACGCCGATGAAATAGAGGCTGACACCGATGGTCCAGGCAGTAGTTTCCAGCCAGGTCAGCGGCTGAGGGGTGCCGCTGGAGTCTCGCTTATGCTGTGCCTTGCTGATGTCGGCGCCATTGTACCAGTTGAGTGCGGCATCACCTGTGATACCAGGAATGCTTGCCTTCTCCTGGCTGCGCCAGAACGTCCATTCGGCCCAGGGAGCCGGAGTCGACGGCTGTTCAACGTCAAGCTCTTCGATCAGGAGTTCGAAGTTCTTGAGTTTTTCATCGGCACCGAGAACTTCGTTGAAGAAGCTCGGAGTTCCACGAAGAATCGGTGCAACGCCCAAGAGGCGTTTGACTCGGGTGCACCATTCGACGACCAGTTCGACGCGGTCCTTCATGCTGATCTTCGTCCAATGCTCGGACGCTTTACAGTTGAGAACCGGCGACAAGAGGTCATCTTCGAGTTGACCGAGAGCACGAATGAAGTTTGTCACTTGTGCTTCGATGTTGGTGTCGACGCGGAAGCTGTGCACGAAACCGACAGCCAACCCGTTGTCTCGGGCGGAACGACGATTCAATGCAAAGCTCGGGTCCACGCCATCGGCTCCGTCGGTTGCCCTGATGAAGGCAAACGTGTAGCCAGAATCGCGGACCTTTCTCCAGTCGATGACACCGCTTCTATGTGATACGTCAACGCCTTTGCAGCGATTGACCGCATCGGCGGTAGTGTTGCTCATTGCAAAACCTCCTTTTTCCACGTAGTGGAGTTGGGGTTCAGGAACTATGCTCGCAGCTGACGCAAACAAACACCCTCGGAACGATTTGTTCGAGAAATACTGTTAGTGCTGGCGTTTTTGTTGAGTTGTTATTGGTTTCTTGCTGCTGCGGATGCTGGTGAAAATAGACGTCTCATGCTGCTGCATCAGCGCTGCAAATTCAAGCTTTTCGCGCTGACTTGAGAGGAATTTGATGCAATTGCTAGCGATAACGTTGGCGCGGGTGTGCAAGCTTATCCCGCTTTCACCTTTTGCTCTTGTTTCCAACGATAGCAGAGGTCGACTGCAGCCTCTTCCCAGTAGGGATGTTCGAAGGGAAACTTAGCTTGAAGTAATTTAGCCGGATGAACCTTTCGACTTTTGAGTACAAGTTCGGTCTCAGTTTTTAGTGGTACCGCTCCCATTTCTAGCATCCATTCTGAAGCCGGTAGTCCGAATTTGGTGCCCCATGCTTCTCGCAAAATGCGCATGAAATCGCGATTAGGTAAAGGGTTGGGGCTCGCGAGATTTACGGCTCCTGAAATTTCCTTTTGCTCAAGCAGAAAGAACACTGCATTGGCGAAATCGACATCACTTATCCATGAAATGAATTGATTCCCGTTGCCTGAAGTTCCGCCTAATCCCATGCGGACCAGTTTAAGTAGAATGTCGAATGGGCCGCCTTGATGTGGACTCATTACGATTGACGTTCGCATTTTAACGCGACGAGTGAGCTTGCTTACAGGAGCTTTATCGAGGGCTTCTTCCCAGGCGCGTGCAACTTCTATTGAGTATCGCCAGGAATCTGGTACATTGGGCTCGTCACCGCCTATGATACCAAAGTATTCGTCGTTAGACCTTTCGTAGGTATGCGCGTAGATTGTTGCAGTGCTCATTTGTAGCCACGTTTTTGGTGGCTTTGATAACTGTGCAATTGCCTCTCCGAGTATTTGAGTGGATTTCACGCGTGACTCTTTGATTTGCTTTCGGTTTTCTTCAGTGTATCTGCAGTTCACTGTTCTGCCTGCAAGGTTGATTAGCGCATCGGCTCCTTCAAGTGCATCTGTCCAGTCGCCAAGATTTTCTGCGTCCCAGTAGGCGAATTTCAGCTTTCCGCTTGCGGAGGTCTGATGCGTTCTGGAGAGAATGATTACTTCATGGCCACGAAGCAGGAAAGTTTTCGCAAGAATACTTCCAACTTCGCCAGTACCACCAGGAATTACAACTTTCAAGTAAGTCTTCTCGGAACAGTATTCACCAGCCTGACGATCTGTCAGGTCATGTTTGATCTTCCCAAAAAAACGCTGTACTCACTTGCTTGCCCCTTAATTAGCATTGATTTTTGCGAAACTTTTTGAAGAGGAGTTACTTGTTTCTGGATGAGACAGTTAGTGTTCACCCTGAATACTAATCGTTGTAGTATGAATTGATCGAATAAAAGGTGCCCTGTGAGCCACACTGGCATTACAGGACACCAGAAAGAATGAGGGGGCGAAAGAGCAGATTTCTCTACTTCCTTCGCCCCCTCTGTGAAATCACTAAACTAAGCCGTTGGGCTCAATTGCCTAATTGTACTGACGCAAAACCTGAGCCTTTTCGACACCGTCAAGCTGCTTGAACTTGCCTTCGACGACCATGTCTGCCAGCTTAGAGCATTCATGGAAGTACTTGTCGCTGGGCTGTTCACCGGTGAGTTTGCGACGCAGGTCCTGACAGAGGATGTGAGCAGCCAGAATAGTTGCTTCATCCTTGCTGTGGTGCGCGTGCATAGCAGTCACCAGCATCACGACAGTGTCTTGAACTCGCTGACTCATGTGCACGATGCGAGATTGCCGATCGCCGAGCTTGACCTGATGCTTGACCATGTTGGTCGAGATTTCAGCTGCAAGACGGGCGCTCTGAGCAAGTGCGAAGTTGACGTGCTTTTTGAGTCGTTTGTCCATGCCGGGCATAGACTGGGAGTTCACAAATCGTTTGAAGTAGTTCTTGACGGTCCACCAGGCGAATGGCACACCATTGCTGACGAGCTGCCAGAGACCGGAGAAGACCTTGCCTTTGCTGAGTGCCTTCATTGCGTTGCCCAGGGGCAGCATGAAGTTTGAGCCGTGCTCAGTAGCCAGCGAAAGGAAGAACTTCATGGCGAGCATTTCGCCCTCGCCCTCATAAATCATGGGAGCGAGGTAGTCGTGAATGTTGTCGCCAACGAGGTGTCCATGCAGGAACGAGCGACCGCCGTGAGTGGTCATGGCGATGTCGACCGCGGCTTCTTTCTGTGCAGTGCTGCCGAAGATTTTCGCGATGATGCACTCGAGTTCGCCTCGGTAGCCTTCATCGAGTTTTGCCGAGCACCAGTCACGCAGCGCGTCTGCGCCGACGATGAGAGCTGCAAGGCGAGCGACGCGTTTCTTCACCAGCTCTCGGGTCTCGATAGGCTGAGTGAAGGTGACGCGATATTTGCCCCAGCTGTCAGGGCAGATGCTGCGCAGCAATAGGCGCATGACGCCTGAAGCATTGGCGCAGAGAGCGACACGGCCATAGTTCAGTCCGTGATATGCGATGACGAGTCCGTTGCCGTCGGGAGCCGCCAGCCGATTAGCTGCGGGCACGCGGAACTTGTTGAACTTGAGCCCGTTATTGAAGCCGTGCTTCAAGGCATGAATGCCATAGTGAACGAGCTGGAAGCTTTCATTTTCCTCTTCCGGCAGCTCCACGATGAAAACGGCAGGCTTGTCTTCACCTTCGACGCGTGTAACCAGTCCGATGGTGCGACCCGGAACAGCGTTCGAAATGAAGAGCTTTTCGCCAGTGATGACGTAGTCGTCGCCATCGCGGCGTGCCACTGTCTTCAGGTTGGTGAGGTCGGAGCCAGCCGCTGGCTCTGTGAGAGCGAAAGCAGAGATGCGCTTGCCTGATGCCAGCTGCGGCAAGAAGTAAGCTTTCTGTGCTTCGGTGCCGAAGACGCTTACCGGGTCGACCGCGCCGATGCATCCATGAATGGAAGCGTAGCCAGCTTCAGTCGGATAGCCGGCAGCAGCGACTTCGGTGATCATTTTCGTGAAGCGTTGAAGGCTTGCACCCTGACCGCCATATTTCTTGTCGACGAGCATGCCCCAGTAGCCAGCGTTTCCCAGGTCAGCAATGGTTTTCTTGCTCACCTTGCCGTTGGCATCGTATATGGTGCCATCGGCAGTGTTCTGCTTGAGCACCGCGATTGACCTGGCGACAGTCTCTTCGACTTGGGCGTCGACTTTGTCTTGCCCGGGAGTGAAGTTTCTCAGACCAGCTTTTTTCCAGATGACACGGTGCACAGGGCTTCCGCTCGTGCGTCCGCGTTCGCCGTAAAGCTCGTCTGTAGCACTGTCAGCGCGGTCGATGGCGCCTGTTCGCGTTACTTCGTCTTCGCTCTTGCCAGCATCGCGCAGAATGTCTTCTGCAAGGTTGCCGTTCTTGGAGGTGTTTGACTTGGAGGAGGTAATCTTCTTTGACATGATAGTTCATCCTATTCTTCTTATTCTTGGGACAAGCGAAGTGTTGTGCCTGTCCAGGAATTGGTAGTGAAAGTCTAGTTTCGGGCGGACTGCAAGCGTCGCATGCTCACCACCAGTGATGGCGTGAGATGCGACGCTCGCACACGTGGACTTTAGAGCAATCCATGCTCTTTGAAGACCTGTTCTGCCAGCAAGGACAACCGTTGAGGGTATCCGAGCCCAGCAGTTTCTGCTTTGGCGAGGTCGGGAAGTGCTGCAAGTACCGCACGTGCAGTACGCAGTCCTTCACCGGTGAGTATTCCGTTTGCGGCATAAGCCTCCACGGTCTCAGCGAAGCCTTCGAGCACAGCCAGCCATTTTTCATCGGCGGACAGGTCGAAGCGCAGCGCGTGAATGTGGTCGATGTGTGGGTGGATCTCGATGGCGCCCGCAGCATGCGAACCCCACGAGTTATCAGGCTTGATACGCCAGATCCATTTCCAGAACTGACGCAGCTTGCCGGCGAGACCATCCATCATGTCCTCGCCCACGCAGACACCTACCACTGTCTTCGGGTCGACTCCCCAGCGTTCGATGGGCACGCCAACAGGGCAGATGCCGTGATGCGTGTAAGCGCCGTCGTAGAGATGGACTCCGTTCAACTTCGGTGCTTTGGTGATGCCGGGGATGGCACAGGTCGCTTGAATGGCGAAACCGGGTTTGCCGGGGTCGTCAGACAGCCTGGTGCATTTGCCGTCAATGTCGTAACGGAAGATGCCGTCTTTCTTGAATACGATCTGCGAGGTCCCGTCGACTGCCATGGTCCAGAATTTCTCCGGCCAGACAGGGACGAGTTCGTCGATGAATTCGGCGAGCTTGTCGGTTTCCATAACACCGAAGCCCGTGCGGTTTTGCGGATGCTCGTGATACTCCTTGAGCAAGATAGCAAGCAAGGTTTTGAATTTGCCGGCCGTTGACACACACTTCTCTCGGAAGTCGAGTTCAAGTGCGTACTTGAGGAGTTGTGCAGGGGAGACACCTGCAGCCAGTAGGATGGCGGGAATTGAGCCGCCACTCACACCACCGATGCTGTTCCACTTCACTCCAGCCAGTTGGCTGGCGAAGATGGAACCGCAGCCGGCGAGGATAGCACGAGATCCACCAGCGCTGATGACATAGTGCGCTGAGAACCCGCGGGAATCTGCCCCGTTGGGTTGCGCTTTCATTGGGTTGTTCCTTTTCGCTTTAAGCGCGCCACCCCCCGCAAGTGCTTGCCTTGCTGCGGGTGCGCGCCCCTTTGGTCCGTAGGTATGGGGTCTTCATTTGGGTCTTTCATTTCCGCAGCTTGTTGAACGCTGCAAGCAAATGCGCGATGGGCGTCATCGCGAACGAGAAACAGTGGCTTCAGCCCTTGAGTGGCAGCAACAACTCTTTCGCTTTAGCTGAGAGAGATTTTGCAACCCAGAGGCTGTCTGGACGGATGTTGTCCTGCGGCCATTGCAGTCCCAGGCGAAGCTTCGCTGGAACGTGCTCTTGCGGCAGGTTTTGAATTGCGCAAACCCATGATTGCTGTGTGCGATTCAAGGGTGTGCCTTCGTCACGAATTCTTTTGAGACCTGCAGCGAGATTTTGCATCAGCTGCCGGTCTTTTTCGTACTCGTAGACGAAGCCGTTTGAGGTGAACCACATAGCCACGTGGTAATGGCTGCAAGCCGCTTCCAACAAGTCGTATCCGCAATGCCTGGCCACGGCTTCGACGCCGGTCAAGAGTAATTTGGAGACGTCCTTGATCGGAGCCGCATGTTGGCCGGGTCCGCGGTTGCTTGTCCAGGCTTTTTCGAAAAGCTTGAGGAAGACTTCGGGCCGGTCAACAAAGGTGAAGGGCTTCTCGACGAAGAGTTCGAGTTCATGGTCGCCACAGGCGTCCTTTACTTTCGAACCCGGCAAGAAGCTGTAAACTGAGATTTCCAGCGAGTTGAGGCTCGTCGTCAGCGGATTGTTGACGGGGTTGTCGTAGGGGAAGCCGAGTAGCGCTGTGTCATTCGCTGCTTTCGTGCCGTCATAGCGACGGTCGCGAAGCGCTACGAGCAGAACCATTTCGGCTTTTCCCGCATTGACATCGCCAACCCATGCGCTGACTTTGATCTTGCGGAAATCTTGTTTGATTACCAGCGCACCATAGGCGGTGCGGTGGCATACTGAGACGTAGGGGTAACGCACATACCCTTGCTGCCCGTAGATGAGGTGGGCATTCAAGTTGGTGCTCTCGTCTCCCGGAAAATGACCGGCAGTCGTTTCGAACACTGTCGGCTCGCCGAAAGATGTGATCGGTCCGAGCAGAGCTCTTACGGTAGGGGTCAGCAGGTGGTTCCAGATCATTTCGTCTGTCACCTGCGTCCGGGAAAGAGGTGTTACGCCCAGCATCGCAGCTGTGTTCCAGCTTTTGAATTTGAGCATAGGTCTCCTTCTCGGGCGTGCCCGAATTGTTGAGAACGCACTGGAAAACAGCCGGAACAAGCTTGGAAGCTTGCTCCGACTGTCTCTAGATGCAGTTGCCTTGTGGGAACCGCTGTCCGGAATAATTCCAGTGCTCGATCAGGACGCACAGCCTGCAGGCAGGTCACGCTTAATCGCTCCTGGGATTAGCAAGCGAGCCTTATCGTTAAGGGGCTTGTTCATCCACAGGTTCGTCTGCGAAATGTTGTCTTGCGGCCATTTGACTCCGCCCAGGTAAAGCTGAGGCGGAATGAGTTCGACCGGCAAGGACTGCATGACGCAGACCCACGATTCTTGCTGACGAGTCAGTTTGACGCCGGACGCTTTAATGCGTTCGATGCCAGCCTTGAACTCTGCAAGCTGTTTCTCCTGGTCTTCATAGGTGCATCGATAGCCCATGGATGCCGCGAACATGGCGACATGGTAGTGGCTTGCTGCATCCTCGAGGAAATCGTAGCCCTTGTTTTTCGCGATGAGGTCGAAACGAGGGCCGACGAACTTGGCGATATCGCCGATTGGGGCTCCGATTTGTCCAGGAGAGCGATAGCTGCTCCAGGCGCGGTCGAGCAGGCGACGGAACTTCTCGGGGTCGCCCAGGTATTTGAACGGGCTGGCTACGAACGCTTCAAGTTCGGCATCACCGCACGCATGAACGATGCGGGAGCCAGGCGAGAAGGCGTAGACCGAGACTTCCACGGAGCTGGCATCGACAGGCAGGGGTGCGTTGCTCTTCTCGTCGTAAGCAAACGAGAGTAGCGCGCAATCGTTGCCCCGCAACGTGCCGTCGTAGCGACGGTCGCGCAGAGCTGCCATGAAGATGAGTTCAGCTTTGCCCTTGCTGATGTCACCGAGGTAAGCCAGCACTTTGAACTTGTGCTGATCTCGCTTAATGACCAGGGCGCCGTAGGTCGTCTTGTAGATCGTCGCAACGTAGGGGAAGCGGATGAAACCGTTCTTACCACCGTAGAGGCGATGATCATTCAGATTGCTAACCTCGTCTCCAGGGAAAAGCGGAGAGTCGGTTTCGCGTAGTTCGGGGCCATGAACGATGTTTTCGATCTGTCCCAGTAAAGCTTTGGTTTGAGGGGAGAGAAGCTGTGAGCAGATTTCTCGGTCCGTCACGCGAGCGATCGGCGTGGGTCCAAGTAGCTCTGCCACATCAAGTTTGGAGAGCTTTGTAGTCATGGTGGCTTGCCTTGTTTTACGATTACTTCACTGACTGGATACTGATACGCGCGAGCAGGTGTGCCACGTTACCTGTCGTCATCGCATCAGCCCTTGTTACCGCACCTGACACACCAGAAGGCGTGTCAAGCTGTATTTATGCGCGTCGTTGTGGCTCTAGCTAGTTCTTTTTGCGCGGGCTGCGGGAAACAAGGTTTGGTTTACGGAAACACCTAAACCTATTAGGTTTCAGGCACTCGTTCAATTAGCTTAGACCTAATTACACTAGTGTGCGCTAGCGGTTAGCATTGAATGCTGGCGGTTGAGAATGGCATGCTGAGCCATTCTCGTCACACGGCTGCAGCGGAACAGCTCTTGGCGTTGTGTACAGGCGCGCGAGTCGTGATTTGTGCTTGACAAGCCGCTTGCAGAAGAAGTCTCTGAGCGCCTGCAATATCGCGAGGTGCGCGAACGCTCAGAGCGTGCTTTTGTGATAGAGATCAAATAATTTCTCTTTGCTGAACGTCAGGCAGATTGGTCTGCCATGCGGGCAGGTATCGTTGCGTGGGCAAGCTAGCCATGCTGCGACGAGTTCCATGATCTCGCCTTCTGTTAACACCATGCCATTTTTGATGGCTGCCTGACAGGCCAGAGACTTTGTTGCTTCCAACGAGAATTCCGCTTTATCGCAATTTAAAATTTGTTCCAAGATCTGCTGAATTGTTCCGGCGTAGTCTTTTGTTGCCAGCTCTAGCGGAACCTGTACACAGCTTATGTGGCTCGGTTGGAAGTCAAAATCAAAACCGAGTGATTGTATAAATTCCAAATTTTCAGCAAGCGCAGCTTTCTGTGAAGGCACCAGATTTAGTGGCGCGGAAATGATGAGTCTTTGCACCGCTTCTGTAATTCGCCCAGGAAGCTCTTGCTGTGCTATTAATTTCTCGTACAACAATCGCTCGTGAGCAATATGTTGCTCAACCATTTTGAAGCCTTCCGGAGTTTCAAAAAGCATGTACATGTTGAAGATGTAGCCGACATAACGCCAGCCTATCGGAAAAGCAGGTTCTTTTCTGGCAGATGGCATCGGATACTGATTGCTAATTCGGCTTGGAGGAGTGCTGACCAGTCGATCACGAAGACCAAGCTGCTGAATGCGCTGATAAGTTTTTCCTCCGACTGCAACCTCGCGTGTGTCGCGAACTACAGGCGTGCCTGGCGCGCCACTATATTCAGTGTCGCTTGTCTGGAAAGACTGATTTGTAATTGCCAGGTCGGGCGTACTTTGTTGCGTCACGAGAGGAGTCTCAACAGGACTACTTACTTGACTCTTCTCTTCATGCGCGATTTCTGTTCTTTCCTGCGGCTGCTCTTCTTTCTCTTCGCTTGAGCCAGGAGCACCCGGGTTGACTACGACCTCGGAACTCATCTTCATTCTGCGAGTTCCTTCAATTAAGGCCTTTTGAATTGCAAGGTAAACATCGCTGGAATTGCTATAGCGAACCTCTTTCTTGGTCGGATGTACATTCACATCAACTTCGTGGGGATCTATCGTGACGTTGAGGACGGCAATCGGATATTTGCCCCGAGGTATTAAGTCAGAAAACGCGTAGTCGAGGGCTTTGAGCGCAAGATGACAGCGCACGGGCCTGTTATTGACGATGGTTACAATGCCTTTGCGGTCACCACGACAGAGAGGCGGGCGTCCGACATTACCATAAACAGCCATTCCGAAGCGCATATCAACTCCGGTAATTGGAATGAGGTCGTGAGATGGTTTGACAAATTCCAGCTCAACCATTGCCTCAGCCAGCTTGCCAGAGCCGCTTGTTCTCAACACTACTTCGCCTTGATTTAGCAATTGAAAGACTATCTTAGGATTTGCAAGAGCAAGTTGTTCTACGATTTCATGTATATGGGAAAATTCTGTGGAGCCTTTCTTCAAGAACTTCAGGCGAGCTGGAACGTTGTAAAAGAGATCGCAAATTTCTATTATTGTTCCAATGGCGCAACCGGTTTCATGTGCGCTTATCTTGCCTTCTTCAACGCTGACTTTGGTGCCGTTAGTGGCGTCTGCTGTTCGTGTGGTGCAGCTGACTCGTGATACTGAGGCTATACTGGGCAGAGCTTCTCCTCTGAACCCCAGAGTCTTGAGATTGGTCAGGTCTTCTGCAGAACTAAGCTTGGAAGTGGCATGTCTTTGAAATGCGAGTACAGCGTCATCAGGACTCATACCGCAGCCATCATCAGCTATGCGAATATCTCGGCATTCAGCTCCGACTGCGATTTCTATTTGATGAGCGCCAGCATCGATGGCATTCTCTACGAGCTCTTTCACGACAGATGAAGGACGCTCGACCACCTCTCCGGCGGCGATCTGACTGGCTATAAAGTCAGGTAAAACGTTTATCTTAGGCATTGCCAAATTGTAGCATTCGCTCTCTGGGAGAGCCTCTTTTGAATACATTATTGCGCAACTTTTAGCTAAGAAGGACTGAAGAAAAGAGGTCTGGTCATTCATCGTCGTCGCTTTAGCGTGATGTGACTTGTGGCTTTGGTCAAATTTTGCTTCAGGCTCCAAAGGGGTGTCTAGTATAACGTGTAGTAGTATTCTGGTAAGAGAAAGCAAGCATGGGTCTGGCTTTTGGAGCCAAACTTCATACTTGCGTTTCTCTTTTATTCACCGCTTGTTTCAGACGGGAATTTCAGCATGCCCTGTCGCACCTTTTCCATGATTTCGTCTGCCGACAGCTCCTGGAGTTCGTTAACCCAGATCGGTTCTCCGAAGAATACCTTCACGCCTCCTCGCCAGGAGAATCCCATCTTAAAGAAGCTGTAAGTGCTGCCAGTTTCAACATCGCGCTTTCCATAGCTGATGTGCACTGGCACGATGCCGACGGGTGTTCCTGCTTCGAGATGCTCACAGGCTCGACCAGCAATCACAGCAGCGCCTGGTTTGAAGGGGCCAAACTTTCCAGTGATGTGGATTTTACCCTCCGGAAACATGAGCAGCTGCTTACCGCTGACCAGCGTATCCACCGCCGGAGCAATAACAGTGCGACCTTTCGAACGATCGACTGCGAAAGAGCCAACCGCGGTTAAGAGTAGCGCTTTCAATCCGAAGAGTCCACGAAGTTCTTCAACGGCGCTCATGTAGTGGACTGGTCCCATCGTGATGCTGTGCATGACGAGGGCGTCGAAGTAGCTGCTGTGGTTGGGGCAATAAATCAGCCGTTGCTTGGAGAAGCAGATGTCCGAATTGATCAGACTGATTCGACCCAGTTGAAGCCAGCACCAGAAGGCGGTGATAATTCGGGTTGGAATAAGCAGCCATCGTGACACCGGCGCGATGTAACCGCTTGTTAGGCGTAGTTCGACTTCTTTCTTGTACTTGTCTTTGCAGCAAGCAACCAATCGACCAATGAATGAACCTGAAATAACTGTTTTGGTTCTAGCAAACATCGCAACACTTTCAATGCAAAAGTTAAGCCGAGACCCTCGTAGGGACTCGGCTTAGGGACTTGAATTATTGAGAAACAATCATTTTCAAAGCGCCTTTGAGCACTTTGATTTCGACCCGGTCGGCTTGGGCAGGCTCACCATCGATGTTCATGTCGAAGGTTTTGTCTGACTCGAGTACGATCCGGTTTGTACGCAGCATCTGCAGGTTTTCTCGGACCCGCCGTGGTCCTTTGAAGAACAGATTGAAGCCCAGCTTCACGAGTTCTTTTCGTGTTTTTGCTGATATGACGAAGACGTCGGCGAGTCCGTCGCTTGCGTTGATGGACGACCCCGTTTGCAGCAGAGGCATGGCACATGCGTTCAGGACTGAGCAGGTCAGGACATCGCTTTCCCATTGAGCTTTATCAGTAACAAACCTTACCTTTTGCGTTTTGGGATTCAGAAAAGCCAGACCACAGCGGTAGTGATAAACGAGATTGCCAAAAATTCTCTTCCACTTTCTGGGAGCAAACGAGATGGCGTTGGCGATTTCGTGTGAGCAGCAGCCGACCAGGGCGTATCTGGAACTTTCGCTTCCGTTCAGGCGCAGATTCAGCTGCAGAATGTCCAGTTCTTGAGGTTCTCCCTCAAGAAGCATGCGACAGAAGAGATCTGCCGGCAGTCTGGGGTAAAAGGTGCTGGCGAACTGATTTCCAGTGCCGCCTTGATAGACAGCCATGGGTGTGTTCGTCGCGAGCGCGGCCTCAGCGACTTCCATCGCAGTGCCATCACCACCCATCGCGATGAGAAGGTCTGCACCGCGGGCGATGGCGTCCGTGGCGTGATTGTAGGCTGAGCGTGGCTCTGGTGTGGTGGTGTAGTCTAAGACACACGACTTATGCCCCGCCAGCTCTTTCAGAAGGCTGGTGTACATGAACGTATTCGCTGAACCTCCAACCGGATTTCTGATGAGAGCAGGTTTGCAAAAGTGCATAGAGAGCTCCTCGAAAGGATAATCAGAGAGGGAGTGCAAATGCGCACTCCCTCTCTGACAGGTGAACTGGTGATCAGTTTGTTATTTCGCGTTGAGGAAGAAGGCTGGCAGTGGGCCGGCGTTTTCCTCGGGCGCGGACGAGTAAGGCACACCGCGTAAGCGGTACAAAGGTTGTTTGCCGTCGCTGGGTTCCCCAAGAACTAGTGGCGAGAATTTGGACTGGCGCCGGTATTGCGCAGGAATCTCGTAGCTAGAGGATGGTGAGCCGCTGTAGTCGTAGTAGCTGGTGCGGTAGTGGAAGCCGTTGCTGTCGTAATGGTTGGTGTTGTTCTTTCTCCCGCCGTAGAAGGTGCTGATTTCCAACGGTGTTTTGCCGTCAGCCTGAAGCTTTGCCTCGGAGGCCACTTCGCCAGAGCCGTCGAGCTGGCGAATTATGGAAAGTCGATAGTATCGTCTTGTCCAGTCCTCGCCGCTGCCGGTCCAGGTCTGTTTGAGCACAGCTTTGCCCGCAGAATAGATCGTCATTTCGATGTCACCATCTGCGGTGAATGTGCCAGTATGGAGAAGGGTGCCTTCTTTGTTGCGATACTCCCAGCTCTTCAGTCTGACGCCTTGCAGCTTCATTTTCAGCTGGTGAATCGTTCCGTTCTCCGTTTCGACGGGGTAGAACTCCTTCTCGCTCGCGCTGGCATCACTGTTCGTGTTGCTGACGCGCGCGGTGGCGGCATCCCTGACGCTGATGGTCTGGCTGCCATCGGCCGCTGTGACCACTGATTTGATGCACAGACCTTTTGCATCGAAGAATGACAGCTCTTCAGAGCCGCTCAAGTTGCGTCGGTAAACGGTTTCCTGAGTTCCATCCTTGCGCAAGAAGCGATATCCGGTTAACGCGCCAGTTGCGTCGTATTCAGCTTCGTAGCGGAGGGTCTTGTCTGCTTCGAAGCTTTGATAACGGCTGAGGTGACCGTTATCGAAGTGGTAAGTGCCTAGCCGACCATCTTTGTAGCCCACTTCGATGAAGTCAGGACGGCCGGTCTTGGGGTTGGGATGTACGGTCCGTGTCAGCTCTCCAGTCAGCTCGTCCATGAGCTGCAGTGGAAGCGTATCGGAGACCCGCATGTCCCAGTGACGTTCTGCTGCACCGTTCTCCATGCGGAGTGTTGCTGCGAACATCAGGATGGTGACTGCGGCACAGGAGAGGACGATTAGCCCTGCTACGACGGTTCGTCTGATTTGATTCATGTGAATTCCTTTCGGAACGGGGTTACACTGATTTGCGGAAACCACCAATCAGTGTCAGAAGTTTTTAATGCTGTTCTTGCAGAGAAACTGTCCTATCGCCCGCCTGACGTGCTCTGGGGCGATCGCCCTGGTAGCGACAGCTAGCGCTACAGGCGACGCACTGAGCACCCCGAGCAGAGAATCGACGAGCTTACTTTTCATTTTTCTCAGATTCGCAGTCCAAAACAACGAAGCAAGAAGCTTCTGTCTTAGGGCTGGAAGTGATTGCAGAAAGTAGCTTTTGCGTTTTGCTCAGGAATCAGTTGGGGGAATCGGAAGATAATCAAATCTCTCAAATCAGGATGAGCAGATTCAATCTCCTCAAGTGCTGTGGTCAAGATTTCTTTGTTAAAGCAGTCCCTTTCTTAAGTCTTAAGAAAGAGTTCAAGGTTATCGAACTTATCGCCAAGAATAATCTTGCTGTCAGCATTAAGCCACTTGTCTAAAACACTTGCGTAGACGTTTCTGAAATCCATCTTGTATTTCAGATCACCATCTTCCAGCTCAGTCAGACTTGGGTGTTCTCCGACAATGCCGCCTTTAACCTGAGAGCCCACTACGAACATCGGTGCAGCTGCTCCATGGTCGCTTCCTCTGCCACCATTTTCAGCCGCACGTCTGCCGAACTCTGAGAATGTCATCACGACCACATCTTTGTCTAACTTGTGCTCTTTCAAATTGTCATGTAAGGCTTTGATCGATTCTCCAAGAGTTCTGAGTTGCCGCCCCTGCGCGTTGACTTCGTTGGTGTGAGTGTCGAAGCCACCGAGTGAGAGCGTGTAAATCGAGCAATTAACGCCACCGACAATTAGTTGAGAGATGAATCGCATTGCTTTACCAAAGCCATCGTTTGGAAATTTTGCGCTACCAGGATTTTGTGTCACCAGTTTTTCGAAGTAATCTGAAGCACCGGTAGTGTCCAAACCTACCTTTCGCAACTCGTTGATATAAGGTCGGTTCAGTTGATACTTTTCATAAATAGCGTTGAATGCTTCGATTTGTGCTTTTCGATCAGCCTCATAGCGCGGATTTGTTTTGAAACTGAATCTGGCAATATCATTTATCGAAGGCACAATCACCTTTTCTGCCGATAGGGTTTTTGGTGGAATTGAATCGATATTGATTGCTGGGAAAATATTATCGATGCGGTTGTTGCCGGCATTCGCCAGGTCTAAATAGCGACCGATCCAGCCCGTATCTTTTACCTTCTTCGGTTCTGCTGTTTGCCATATCTCTAGCGAGCGAAAATGTGATCTGTTTGGATTTGGATAGCCAACTCCTTGAACAATCGCCAGGTGCCCGTCTTTGAACAACTGTTCAAGTGGCCCAAGATTGGGATTCAAGCCAAATTTGTCATCTAATTTTAAAACGGCATCTGGTTTTATGCCGATGCTGGGGCGCAGTTTGAGGTATGCAGGGTCAGCATATGGAATCACAGTGTTGAGCCCATCGTTTCCACCAGACATTTGCACTAATATCAGAATTCTTGAAGCACCAGCGTTGCGCGGTGCGGCTTGGGCTTGTTGTGCAAGAAGATTGACCAATTGGCTTGAAGCAAGTGCGGCACCAAATGCGGTGATACCAGATTGAACAAAACGTCTTCTTGTGATTTTCATCAAGCACCTCAAGCTAATTGGTAGGACGGCAGAGTCATAATCAGGTGGAGTAGCCCACGCATTTTCATGTCTAGAGTTTTGGCATCAGGAATGTTTGTAAGTTCTTTATTGTCTATTGTTGAAACGTATTCGAGAAGTTTCTTTTTAGTGGTGCTAGGAACGTCAGCATCTACGAGGCGCGCAAGGAAGTAGTCAACCATATCTTTAGCGCTTGTAGAGCCGTATTGGTGTGATAGCACTTCTGGATTTATGTAGCCTTCTTTTGCATCAAACTTCTGAGAGCTTATGCGATTGGCGAAATTAAATCGTTCCATCAGGGTGTCGGTCGCAATCCAGGAGAGCCCTCCGTCCCAGCCTTTTACGTTTGGTGGTTCGAAAAGATTTTGTCCCATTCGAGCCATCACGCTGGGCAGGTCGCCATCCAGTTTGTCGACATGAAGCAATTTCATGGTGCCAATTACAAACTCAGCCGGGCTCTTTATTTTGGCGTGATAGGCTTGCTCACTTCTGAATTCGTCTGATTCAAAAATTGCTCTTAGCACCTTTCGAATCTCCTGGTTACTAGATAGATAGACCTGTGAAATGCGATTGATGAAGGCTTCGTCGTTAGAATCAAGACAGAAGAAAGCAATCAATTTGCGACTGAGGTATTTGGCTGTCTCTGGGCGCGCTGCCAGAATGCGAACGATGTCTTCGCCCCCATAGTTTCCAGCTTGTCCCAGAAAGGTTTTTTGCCCGTAGTCGTGATGTTTCTTGTTGAAATAAAATTCGCTCGGTGCTGCCCATCCTGTGAATGCTCGAGCAGCTTCTTTCACATCTGTTTCGCTGTAATTGCCGATGCCCATTGTGAAAAGTTCCATAACTTCTCTGGCGTAGTTTTCGTTGGGTCTATTTTTGCGATTCTCTTTATTGTCCAACCAGATAATCATGGCGGGGTCACGAGAAACAGCCAGCAATAAGTCTTCGAACCTGCCCAGTCCGTACTTGCGAAAAGTCAAATTTTGCTGGTACATAAGGTAGGGGTTGTTGACTTTGCCCGCGTTGGAAGTAGCGAAATGACCGTGCCAGAAGAGGCAGATTTTTTCTTCAAGTGGTGCGCGCGTGAACATCATGCGGTAGATCCACCAGCGGCGCAGGTCAGCAATATCGGTAAAGTCAAAGTTCTGTTCGTCGATTATTTTGTTCAGTGCAGAATTTTCTATCTTTTCGGGATGAAGCAATTCATCCAGGCTTTTTTCAAAGCCTAGTTCGTTGTAATACCGCTGTTCTTGCAGCGTGCTATTGAAACCCGCTCGCCTGAGGAGGTGATCAACCAGGAATTGCTGTGAAGTGCTTTTACTGTGAGCCATAGACGCCAAAATTTCTCAGGGACTGATCTGTTTATTCCCCTGAGCAAATATAAGCTGCGGAATGTTCAAGACGAACTTCGCCCAATTTTGATTACAAAGTACTTGGCGGAGTGGCAGGATGGTAGGTGCTGTAGACAGTGAAAAAAGCAAAGGCAATGTTCATAGTGTAAAACGCAAAAAGCACGCCTGCGCCGAGCATCAATTGCCAGCAAAGCAAAGCATGCCTGGGTTCAACTGTTCTCAACACGCCGAAGCGAAGCAGTACATACCAGAGTATCGAAAGGCCTAGAAACGCATCAGCAATAAGAGCCATTACAATGCAGAGTTGGCGTGATGATTCATTCAGCATGTACAAAGCTGTAAAGGCGACACCTAGAATGAGAGAGATCGCCATAAACACGGCCGATTTTCTGTCATTAGTCCTTACGTGAAGCGTCTTATCTTTCTCGGCACGCTCGATGTAGCGAATGGTTTCGCCTGCAACATCCATTATGCTTCTTCTTGGAGCCTGAACTCTTTGAGCGGATGCAGCATCGCCTGGCTCGCTCTTCATATCATTTTGAGAATTCTCAGGTTCAGTCAAAATAGGCTCCTTTGTAATATCGGACCGGAAACTAAATCTCCAAGACATTCCTACCACATAAACACTTTGCGCTAACCTGATCTATCAGTCATTGAACTCATGGGAAATCTCCCATGAAATTCTTTTAGAACTACTTCCCTGAGGGTGTTTCGCCGGTCTAGCGTGGAACTGTCACCTGTTTCACCTGAGCACATCTGGAGTTAGTCGCTAAGAAAGCCACCCAAGTCAGTTCAATAACTCCTTTATGTGCTTCAAGGTGCAATCTACAGGACTGTTTTTTCTACCACTGTCTTCAGAAAGGACAAGCATGAATCGTTTCAAGAATCTCGGTGTTGGATGCTTTGCCACGCTGCTGCTGCTCCTCGGTCTCTGGTTCGGAAGCCAGCCCGTCACCCCTCCATCCTTCGTCTACACACCGCAGCTCTCCCAGGTGCCGGGGCTGCCACAGCTCGAGGATGAGGCGACGCCGTACTTCAGTACACAGGATCAGCAGTCGTCCTCAGGCCGAGAGGTGGTGCATCGCTTTCGAGCGGACAAGAGCGTTGCGCACCTCTGCTTCGGCGAAGGCAACAAGCTCAGCGTGGTTTGGGTCGAGAGTGAGGATGGCAGCCCGATGTACCGGGCTGAATACGACGACAGCGGTCGGCGCATCAAGAAATCGTGGCGCTACAGAAAGGACGGTAGCGTCGAAACATTAGCGGAGAGCGCAGCTGACGGCAGCGTTAAGCGTAGCTTTTTTAGTGCAGGGAAACTTGTGCAAGAACAGACGCTCTTCGCTGATGGTCGTGCTACGACTGTCGATTACACGGACAGCGGTCGAAAGGAAGCCTCCAGCACTAACACGGTCGTAAATGAGGATCGTGTTTTCTGGGATGCTGAACATAAGCAGATTCGTCTGCGCATTCAGCGTCAAGGACAGCAACTGGTCAGCTGGGAGTACTTCGACGAAAAAGGCGTCTGTGAGCACACAGGCAAGGCTCTTCCTGATGGTTCGTTGGAGTTTCGCTACAGCGAAAAGGACAAACTCAAGTGTCGTCAGGTCTGGCGTCTGGTCGGAGAAGACTGGGAACGTCCGTTCTACCAGCTTGCCTACAGCGAGGCTTTTGGCGACGACGGCGTAACTATCGAGCACAAGGTCTGGGTTCGTTCGAACGGCGCGCTCCTGCGCCACGAGCGGTTTTCCAAGACGGGTGTTCTTGAGATGCGTCGCGAGTTTGACATGGAAAGTCGCACCGTCAGTCATGAAGAGTTCAAGGAAGGAAAGAGCGAGGTGCATGTGTATCAGCCTCGCACTCGCGGCTTCGTGCCTGATGGGTTGCGCAGCTACCCTGGTGGCAATGACAAGATTGGCTACGTCTACGACCTGGACGGCAAGCCCTTTCAGCATTCAGTGAATGACCCTCAGTCCTGGTCGTTTTTCGTGAATGCAAAGTGAGGACTCCCCTCAAGTTTCTTTCTCAACTCTGAGCAGCCGGGCATCTCGCCCGGCTGCTTTTCCTCATGAAAGTACAATGCCATGACCATTTCATTCAACGACCCGCTTGCGTTCGTTCTGTCCATTGTCTATGCATTCCTCGCGCTGGGCGCGGGGTACTGGATTCTCCGTTTCATTACGGGGCTGTATCCAGCGCAATCTGCTGATGAGCGAATGGGAAATGCAGTTGGTTTTTTCGTGTTCCTCGTGTTCGCGGCAATCGCTGCAGTTGCCACCATCGTCATGCTCTTCATCGGGCATGCTGGAATTCCTGCGCTGATTTGCTTGGGATTTATTGGTGCGGCGTTCGGCTGTGGCTCAAGAGCCTGAGCGAACCTGCTCCTGAATTTCTTCTCGAGCAGCCGGGCAAGTCGCCCGGCTGCTTCTTTGCTTCCCATCTATCTCTTAAATAGGCTGTTTGGTAAATGAATGTCTTTAGTGATTTCGCTCTTGCTCAGGCACTTCTGTCTGTCTTTCTGGCTGGTCTGGCCGGCTTTGTGGTTCTTCGATTGATGATTCGCTTATCCATGTCAGGTCCAGTAGATAGCATTAGCTACTTTGCGTTTTTCGCATTGCTGTTTGTGGCTGGAGTTGCTGCTGTCATCACTTGCGCTGTGCTGTTTAGCGGGTTTGCTAGCATTCCTGCATTGTTCTGCTTTGCATTGATAGGTGGGGTTATTGCTTGTGCTCGCGAAGCCTGAGTTTTTTGAGCTAGGTCAAAAGGAAGTATGCGGCAAGCTTTGCTGCTTGCTTCCTTTTAGATCTTTTTTGATTTAATACGATGGGGTGTAGTAGATTCTGGCAAAATGTTGAATTGGGGTGTTAGCCCAATTCAACGCACCCCTAGACAGGTACTTCCTTGTACCTATCTGGAGGCGCGACCGAGTCACGGTGTGCAGCGACTGCGAGCAAAGTTGCGGTAGAACTCTCCGAGTTCAAACGCATCTTTGAAGCCGGTCTTGGTCGTTGTGATGACACTTTTGCGTTGTCCTTTGACCCAGTACTCCTTCACAAACACAAAAGTAGAGCCACCGAGATGTGGCTGCTCATGTTGGTTTGTGAAGATGTCTCGGGCGTTCAGCAGCAACTGCAGTGCGCGTGGCATCGTGTCTCGAGAATAGACTTCGTAGTGGAAATGGGGACTCCAGTTCCAGTCAAGGAACTTGTTCCACTCATCCGATTGCTCTTCCGTCAGGTTTTCGTCGGTAAATCGGTAGACACAAACACGGGTTTGCACTTCGCCAGGCAGATGCTCCGCTTCGAAGCCCCAGATGAGCAGAAAGCAAGTTGCAAAAGCTGCAACTGGCCAGCCACTGCTCAGTGGTTGACTTGGACGAACAAGCTTGCTCAAAGCAAAGCCGCCAGCGAAGCCAATGGGCAGAAGGATGAGACTTCGTGGAAGCAGCATCAGCGAGTAGCCGGTGCCAGCGTACTTGACCCATTCAAACCAGCTGTCGCAGGAGAAGAAGTGGTCGAAGAGCACCGGGTAGAACATTTGCAGCATTGCTGCTGCAATAACTCCAGCCAGTCCGCCGAGTCCGGCGAAGAGGAAGAGGCGATTCTTATCGGTGCGGCAGCACAAGCCGCTCAGTAAACCGAAGAGGATGGAGACGCTCAGTACGAGAAATAGACGTAACAAGGGTAGACTCCCAGTTGAGTTCTAGTTTCGGGCACCCCCGCCTGAACATTCAGGCGGGGGGTAGTCGCGCCTCCTTGCGCTTGCGGCGAATTACTCAGAGAAAATCTGTCGCAAGTGGTTTCCTTCGAGCGAAGCCCGGAAGAATTCTTGCGGGTAGCTGAACAGGCTCGGCGGAGTCGCCGGGCTTTGCTCTAGCACTTTGTTTGTCGGCGTGCTCTCTTTGAGAGCGCCGTTTTCCATGGTGGACTGCTTCAGCACTTTGTGGCTGCTGTTGACGAAGATGGTGCTCTCGACCTGCGAATACGCGCCGTAATTTTCGACACGGAAATTGGCGTACTCTTCAGCGATCTTCTCGTAACAGGTGCTGGTGCAGCGTGTTTTCTTGCCATCTTCGTTGTAGTCGATGGCTTGTTTGAGCGTTGCATTGGCACCACCGTAAGTATCCCACTCTTGCTCAGAGCGAATCTTGCCGTTGTCCCAGAAGGTTTTAACAACGAGCGACTGCGGAGAGTAGCCCTCGTGTTCGTACTCAGCCATCGACAATTCATCAGTCTTGTTTTCGAGCGTCTCTTCTCGCAGCAGTTTCTTGCCTGATTTGTCGAAGACTTTCAGGCTGACTTTGTGTTCTGCTGCTGAATCTTCACCGGTGCTGATTTCCTCATAGCGAGCCTCCAGTGTGCCGTCGGCTCTGAAGATTTCAGCGCTGGTCTTGCCCTCTTCCATGCTCAGTTTGCAGCGCAGCGTCTTGCCATCGGTGCTGAAGAACTGCCGCTGAAGAGTGTTCTTGACCGGTTGCGAGCGAATGGCGAGCGTGCCATCAGGACGCACCGATTCGATGCGCTGCAACTGACCCTTGATGGGGTCGAAGAAGAACAGCTGGCTGCTGCCGTCTTTGTAGGTCTCAGTGACTTTGGCAGGTTTGCCGAAGACACTGTACTCGATGAGAGCCTGCGTCTTATCGGCGAAGGTGATCTCAGTTTTGCGCTCGTTGTCGAATCCATCGCGATGGTGGACGCGCGAGGTTTCGCCCGTTTTGTCCGGGTCGCGAGGCTCAGTAACAGTCTTTGACTGGTGGTCTGGCGACTTTTCTTCAGTCCGCAGAGCCACGTGTGAGTGCGGAGTCATGTCGGTGCGACTGAGAGCTGCGATGCCGCCGAACCAGCAGCTCGCGATGAGCAGCGTTGTGAGAAATTGCTGTGTGTAGAAAGACTTCATGCTTGTCCCTCGAGAAAAAGGTTTGTTCAGAAACACTCCCCGCCCAGAAGCTGTTAATGGCTTCAATGCTCTTGCTTTTTGCTGATGTGACTGGCTAGCTCTGGGTTGTTCTCACTTGAGAAACGGAAATGTGGGGATAGTTCGAGTATTCGCTGCTGCAGGGTGTACGCTCAATCTGCGCATGGGGCTTCTCCCAGAGCTGCGAGCAGGGCTAGCGCGAGGCGAAGCCTCAGTGCGCGGCGAATTCGGTTTTTATAAATCTTTGGCTTAGCAGCATTTAAGCGAGCCGCGTTTCTATGCATCCCTGCGCTAGTCCAACATAATTCACTTGCGTCAACGGAATATTGAGCGAGTTTGCTGTTCCAATTTGTTACCTTGAAACCTATCCTGCGGGTTTCCCCAAGGAGTTTATCCAGACTGCATGCTAAGCTTTCTCGTCCACCGAAAAGCGACTATGGATACTGACGACACCACAGAAGATCACCTTTTGTCCTCCGTGCCTCTTTCAGAGCGCCGCGGTGCCTTTACCATGGGCTTGTTGTGGATAACGATGGTGACTTGCTTCCCAAATGTCTTAGCAGGATTTCGCTGGTTTCATGCTGGTATGAGCTTGAAACAGCTTGTATTTTCTGTTGCGTTCAGCTGTCTGATTGTCTTGCTCTACGGCATTCCAGCCAGTTATATGGGTGCTAAGTTCGGGCTCTCGTACACAATGCTGAGCCGTGCTGTGTTCGGTCGCTGGGGCGCTCGGTTGATCACGCTAAACGTCATCTGGATTTCGCTCGGTTGGTATGCACTGAATGCAATATTTCTGGCAGATGGCATAAGAGGACTTTTCGATTTTGGAATCCCCCAGGCCGTATTTGTAGCAATTATGGCGCTTTTGATGGCTGTGAATAACTTTTTCGGCTTCAACGGAGTAGCTAATTTTGCCAAATACTTAGCGGCTCCGGTCTTGCTATTTTGGGTCGGAGTAGCATTCGTCAAATCAGCCTCCACCTGTCCGGTCACTGTCTGGAACGAGGCTTCTAATCTCAAGTCCATCGATTGTTTAACAATGGTGTCCTCATTTGTTGTGGGCATTTCGTGCTGGGGAAATGAGCCAGACTACTGGCGTTTTGGTAAACCAAAATGGACCTTTGCGATTCTTCCACTGAGTGTCGCTCTGTTGATCGGTATGGTGATTTTTCCGATTACAGGATGGATGATGGCGAAGCTGACTGGTGTTCACGGCATAGCTGGCGCCACCCGCCTGATGAACGATTATGTTTTTGGTGGACTGGCGATAATTTCTGCAGCAGTTCTGACTATAAATTATGTAGCTGTGAACGATGCAGGACTGTATGCCACGATTAATGCAGTAGAGAACTTGAAGAAGATTCCCCGAAAGGTGCTTGTTGGAGCCCTTGCGATTGCTGCTGCAAGCGCTTCTGTTATGCTTTTGGGCTACAGCAAAAATTTTGAAGTGGTCGCTGCTTTATCGTCAATAATTCTTCCAAGTGCAACTGTGATCATGATGACTGAGGCCTTCCTGATAAAGCGGGTTTGGGGCTCTGCAGAGAACTTGAATGTTCTTGTGCCGTATGAAAAACTTCCTGCCATTAGATGGGCAGCTGTTGCAGCACTCACCACCGGGAGTATCATCGCGAGTTTGGTGTCGGGATTGCTTCCCGGTTTATCCAATTCCTGGTGTGGGGTTCCGGCTTTGCCGGGTTGGATTATTTGCTTGAGTCTATATTTTGTTTTGCGTCCGATTGAGTTGCGATATTGCAAAGATGCAATCTGTACCAATGAGGAAACGCCGCAGTTTTCAGAAACGGAGCCAGCCTTGGTTGCTGCAACAGAGGCTGGTTCCGCCGACCCTTGAGACAAGGTGTCCCAAAACTTATGAATTCGCTAGCACTTTCATTTGCATTCTGACACAGCGCTATAATGTGGACTCGTAAAAGGTTAGCGGGGCAGTGTTATGGTAAACATTGGACTTTGTTGCTCTGTGCTTCTGGTTTTATTGGCAGCACAGGCAGGATTTAACTTCAAATATCCGGAGACAAAAAAAGACTCAACTCAAGATGAATATCATGGAGTCAAGGTTGCAGATCCTTACCGCTGGCTTGAGAATAACGAATCAGAAGAAACCAGGAAGTGGATCGACGACGAAAATAAGCTGACCTTCGACTATTTAGGGTCTTTGCCTTCTAACAAAGAATTCAAAAAGCGACTTGGCGAATTGTGGAACTATGACAAATATGCCGCTCCGATCAAACGAGGAGACTTATTCTTTTTCACGAAGTTGAGCGGTTTGCAAAATCAGCCTGTGCTCTATGTTTCGAAGACTCCCTATGCCAAAGACGCACGAGTGCTTTTGGATCCTAACGGACTTTCCGCTGATGGCACCACTTCAATGGCTGGCTATTCGATAAGCGACAACGGAAAGTTGCTCTGCTATGGCGTTTCTAAAGCTGGCTCAGATTGGACTTCCTGGAAGGTTCGAGATGTTGATTCGGGAAAAGATCTCGGAGATGAACTGAAATGGATTAAGTTCACAAGCTGCGAATTTAATTCTGATGGAAGCGGCATCTATTACAGCCGTTATCCAGAACCGAAGAATGAATTGAAGGACCAAAATTATTACAACAAGGTCTATTATCACAAGATAGGAAGTTCGCAGTCAGAGGACAAGATGATCCTCGAAAATGCGCAGGAGAAGGAGTGGGAGTTTTCTCCGGAGTTAAGTGATGACGGAAAATATCTCGTTGTAAGCATATCTAGAAATACCAACCCGGAAAATCTGGTTTATTACAAAGACCTGACAAAGCCTGAGAGTCCCTTTGTTCACCTGATAGACAGCTGGGGTTACCAGTACGAATTCGTTGATAATGAGGGCGCAAATTTCATTTTTCAAACGACTGACAAAGCGCCACGTGGACGTTTGATTTCCATTGATACTGCCAGCCCGAGCCCTAAAGATTGGAAGGAACTTGTGCCGCAGCAAAATGAGATTTTGCGCAGCACAGTCGCTGTTGATGGCAAATTGGTAGCGAGTTATTTGAAAGATGCTCACACCGAATTGTGGTTATATGATCGCGATGGTAAGCGCTCAGGGCAAATCGCGACACCTGGAATTGGTGCTGTAAATGTGGTTACTGGCAGAAAGGAAGACAAGGAAGCTTTCTTCTCTTTTGTGAGTTTCACTGAACCACCTTCAATTTACAAATACGACTTCGCATCCAAGAAACAGGAATTACTTGCTCGTCCCACAGTGGCCTTTAATCCTGATGACTACGAGACGAAGCAGATCTTCTATTCCAGCAAAGATGGCAGCAAAATTCCGATGTTCATCGTTGCAAAAAAGGGATTGGGATTGCAGAAAAAACCTCTGCCGACCTTCTTGTATGCTTACGGGGGCTTTAACATTCCCATGCTGCCACGGTTTAGCCCAAGCATTGTGGCCTGGCTGGAGAAAGGCGGTATTTATGCACAGCCATCTATTCGCGGTGGTGGCGAATATGGTGAAGAGTGGCACAGAGCAGGAATGAAAGACAAAAAGCAAAATGTTTTTGATGATTTTATTTCGGCTTCAGAGTGGCTGCTGGACAATCACTACACTGTTAAGGACATGCTTGCCGTAAATGGTGGAAGCAACGGTGGGCTTTTGATTGGTGCTGTGTTAACGCAGCGTCCTGATCTCTTTTCTGTTGCTATTCCAGAGGTAGGCGTCCTCGACATGCTTCGCTACCATAAGTTCACGATTGGGCATGCCTGGATGGGAGAGTATGGCTCTTCAGACGAGAAAAGCGAGTTGAATTATTTGATGAAGTACTCGCCTTTGCATAATGTTCATGCAGGAACCCGCTATCCCGCAACTTTGATAATAACTGGGGATCATGATGATCGTGTATTCCCCGGGCATAGCTTCAAATTCGCATCTACACTTCAGGCAGCTCAGGCAAGCAATGCGCCTCCTGTTTTGATAAGAGTGGAAACACGCACCGGTCATGGTGCAGGTAAGCCGACATCTAAAATCATCGAAGAGGCTGGAGATAAGTACAGTTTCGCCTGGGAAGGAACGCAGGGCAAGCACTAATTTTCGGAAAATTTGCAAACAAAGAGTGAGGGCAAAGCGATGAGCTTTGCCCTCATTAAGTGAAGAGAGAGTACAAGAAAATTCTGTCAGGTGGCATTGAATGCGGCGTTATTCAAACGATCAAACTGCCCAATAACTGTAGACATAGAAGTGCTCATAGCAAACCCTAAGGTGCCATGCGCGAAACTAAAAACAACGATGATGAGTAAGCATGTAAAAGCTAAAATAGCTCCATACTCTGTGATGCCCTGAGCATCATCTTCTTCAAGGAACGATTTGAGAACAATTTTGTGCATTGGAGCGCGCCTCCGCGAAGGAGAAGTTAAGGAACGCCAGAAAAGCAGAGCCAGCAGCGCGGGGAGTGACGCTGAAACTCAAGACTAATCTGCAAGCAAAACTGCCTGCATTTGGGCTAAATAACGAACTAGTAAGAAGCGGACTTATGGCGGACAAGTAGTGAAGCTACTTACTTACAGCCTAGTAACTCGCATTCCAACAGGTCAATTGGAAACTATGTTTTCTCGTAATCGAATTCTTCTTCGATCCACTCATTAAGCTCTTCTTCAAGCTGTGGAATTTGATCGATATCAATCAGTCCGCGTTTCAGCCCTTCAAGAACCAAGCGTGTGCGTGGGTTGTAGACTTCCATTCCGGCGCTTTCTTTCAAGAATACATCTTCTCCCTTGAAGAGTTTTGCTGAAAGCATGGCAAGTCGGTTTTGTACACCGCGAACACTGATGTGTCTGCGATACGCAATCGCTTTGTCGGTAAGTCCCAATGCAATGTCTAGTAAGGTTTCGTATTCCACATCAGAGAGTGAGCCATCTTTGCTCTGCAATCTTGTTTGTACACCGCGAACGATCGGGTCGATGTAAGGATTGTCGTGAAGCATTATTGATGTCAGAGCATAGAGCAACTTCTCATCGCTTTCGCTTTTCAGTGCGTATCCATGAATTGCTTCATCTGGAACTATTTTGCCTAGCTCGCGAATGTATGCTTCTTTGTGGAACTGCGACCAGAAGAGAATCTTTGTTCTGGGACTTTCTCCCCAGATTTGTTGAGCCGCTTTAATACCGGTCATTTCAGGCATGACAATATCCATAACTATCATGTCAGGTTTGAAGGTTCTGAAAAGTTTCAGCCCCTCGGCACCGTTAGGTGCCTCCATGACCTCCAAGTCATTTGGAACGACCTTTTCCTTTACCAGTCGAACTATATGTTGCCTCAGGGCTGATAAATCATCTACAACCAGTAGTTTAGTCATCGCTTTGCACCGCCTGCCTGCCCGTCAAATCTAAGCGTATCTCAACTTTGGTGCCCTTGTCATTGTCACCTTGTTTCCACGCTATTGTTGCACCGATGAGGTCAGCTCTCAAGCGCATGTATTTCAATCCGCGAGAATCAGACCTTGCTTTAGCGGGGTCAAGCCCCTTCCCATCGTCGTTTATAGTGATTAAAAGTGATGAATCAATTTTTTCAATAGTTACGCGAACCGTACCTGCGTTTGCATGTTTGCAAGTGTTGGTTATCGATTCTTGCACCAAACGATAGACAAGAGATTGCTCAACGATAGATAGGCACTTGAATTCGTCGGAGTCGATTTTATTTCGAAAGCGAACTTTGAACCCCGATCTCTCACCACCTTTTCTCAAGCAATCTTCGATTGCCGCAGCCATGCCAAGATGTTCGAGCACTGATGGGCAGAGGCTTTCCATTACCTCTCTAATTTCGCCCATGACTTTGTTTGAAAGCGTACGTACTTTGTCAAGCGATTCTCTGTCTTCAGCGTTTTCGACATAATTTTCGAAGCGCTGCACAAGTTGTTTCATGTCATTTAGAACCTGGTCATGCAGGTCAGCGGCGAGCATGCGGCGTTCTACTTCGTCTTGTTTGACCAGGCTTAGCCTCGTTTCCTTCAATTCTTTATTTCGCAATTTGAGTTCGTAATATCGTGCTTCGCTCTCTCTTCTGGCGAGTTCAATTTGTCTGAGCCCTGCGCCCGAAATGCAGCCAATTAGAACTGTGAATGAGTAGCCAAGTGGGTGCCCTGTTATTCCAAACAGATTCCACAGTGCCCATTGATAGATAAGGCTCATAACGAAAAGCTGGATGCCCACAATAATTCGAGCGAAGGTGGCTAACTTAAAACCGGCCCAGATCGAGGCGATGGCAAATAGGAGAAAACCTGCGCTCGTTGCGGCTTTGGCATTTAAGGACATGTGCCGTAGTGACGCTATGTCGATTTTTACATCCGTTGCACCAAATGCAGTTATCAGACGTTGAAAAACGTTTGCTTCAAAGCCTTCGAATTGTTTTACGACCAGCCAGACAATCAAAGCAACAAACACAGCTGCCACAATTGCTGCCAGCACTGGTCTTTTGGTCAATGAGTCTGCCGTTGTCATTCAGTTCGTGTCCGGAACCCAAAGTTTGGTCGCTGCTTGCATAATTCCACATTTCAGCCAGTGCGTTTAGCCATTTTAAGCGTATCTCATAACTTGTATTCTTGACATCGGAGTCACTGGGGAACTTCCTACAGATTTTGGCTTTCGAAGGAACCTTACTAATCATGCTCATTCAAGAAACCGATGTACATTGTGTTGCCTTTTTGGTCGAACGCCGAACAGGCCATGAATATAGTTTGTCGAGATTCACAACAACGCTTGGTCGTGGTTTAGAAAACGATTTTGTTCTAAACGACGATAGAACTGTGTCACGTCAACATGCAAGCATCACTTTCGAGAATGGATCCTTCTTCATCATTGATCTTTGCAGTAAGAACGGCACAAGGGTTAACGGAAGAAAAGTCGACCGGGAGCGTTTCTCTCTGTCATCTGGCGATTGCTTATGCATAGGGATTACAGAGTTCTATTTCACTGTTCTTGAGTCTGAACGCATCAATCCAATGCACGCTGGCGAATTGCCAGTTTTCACAAGCACTTTCCCGCAAGCATGCTGAATTTTGAAAAGCAAAAACTTGCGCAAGAAAAGTAGAAAAGAAAACACCTCGAGAATCTGGGATTGCGCGAGGTGTTTTCAGGATCGGGTTGATTGGGCTGGTAGATGAATAATAAGCAAGAGTTGTGGAAAAAATGTACCCGTCGTGCGGCGAAAGGTTCTGATTTCAGCGGCTGAGCTGCAGCGCCCAATCTTGGCTAAACGATAAGGTGTAGTAGCTTGGCTTGAAAAAATTTGTGTTTATTTGATCAGGCTTTAAAAGTAAAAAGGCGGGGGAGTAGAGGCGATTGCCAATACTCCCCCGCCAGCTGCTAAACAGGAGGATCGAAGACCAGGGGTGCCTTGAATTCGACTCCGTGATCGGAATCTGCCTGTAAATCTAGCGCGCGCTTTCGTCTGTCAGTGATATCATCGGCGGTGACACGCAGCTGCAAACGTTTTGCGCTGGCGAAATAGTAGGCAAGAAAGGTGTCGACGGAATTGCTCAGGTCTTTGCCTGTGCCCTTGGTGTAGAACGTCGACCCGCCGCCGGCGAAGAGATCGTAGTCAGTGCTGTAGGCACTTTCGGCGCAGATGCGGACGCAAATCGATTTGCCTGCATCATCCTTGACGAGAATGTCTCCGAACTCGATGCTCTGTTGCTCGATTTGTCGCTCGACAATCGCCACCGCTTGTCGAATAAGTTGCCGCTCAGTTCCGTAGATTCCGGAGTATTGAAGGTTTCCGTCCTGACCCATCCGCATGACAGTGACCTGGGGCGGGCTGCCATCATTGGTGGTGGCGACCAGTGCGATGTCATATCGCTCGGAGAGGTCGGTGTGTTCGAGGAGGCGAAGTTCCTCAAAACATTGATTGAGGATGAGCTGGATGATCTCATCTTCGTCAGTCGATTGGAAGTGCTTTGTGCCTGTGCTAGCTTCGTATACATTTCCGAGCTTGATGAGTTCAACCCAGAACAGTCCCTTGTGAGCTGAGAGAACCAGCATGCTTGATTTGCTGAACGATTCATGACTCAGTTTGCTCGTCAGCAAGGAAGCTCCTTTAGCGAGCAAGTAGCCGGAGAGTGATTGTCTCATTCTGACCTCCACTGTGATAGTTCGTTTCTTTCTTCTTCTGCAACGCAAAATCCCAATGTTCCGTCTGAACACTTGTTTAGCTGTAAATCGGGAGAGGCTTAGCTTTGGTTTGGACGGACCTGATTGGGGTGAAGAAGAGTGATAGCAGGATTTTAGAGCTTCGAATTTTGTTAGATCCACTCAAGGCAGGAACTCTGTTCATGTTTACTCAGTCCTGGCCCAGTGCAGGTTTGGCGGATTGAGGCTTGTTTGTATGGCAGTAATCTTATGGCAGCGCTCGCGGTAGCTTCGCCAGCGTTGAATTTATGGCTGCAACTCTGGGACTTAGCTGCCAGAGAGCCTTTCTGGCTGAGGTTTGGGCTAGACCTGCTGAATGTCCTTTAGATCCAATTTAAATCCACCCAGGGTCCAGAGGCTGATTCTGCACACCCCGGGGCGCTAAGTTGAGTTTGTCTCTTTTTTCTTTTGAACATCCAGGTCAGATTCCCGCACAAGTCGCAATCCACCTTCCAGTTTCACTCCCCCTTTCCCTCAGAGCTTCTGTGCGGATTTGACCTGCTGTTCTAGCGGAAATGCAATTTCGCTGCGCTTCTACATGTTCGACGAATGGGCGTTAGCCCCAACACACAAGTGAGAAAACCATGAATCTGAATCGAGTAATGTCTGTCCTTGTTGCTGCTGTTCTCTGCGTCACGCTGAGCGGTTGCAACTGGTGGGGCAAAGATGACACCAAGAAGGACCCTCCGAAGGCTGCCACCGGCTATGAAATCACCGTCTACCAGGATGGTGTTGCACAGCCTACTGTGACTGCCGACTCCTACTCCGCTGCCGCCGACTCCGACTCAATCACCTACGAGGTGAAGGGCAAGGAGAAGGGCGCTCCGAGCCAGACCGGCAACGCCCGTGGCACCTGGGTGGTGAAGCACAAGTCGTGGAAGCCTGTTGCTTCGGAAAAGCGTTACGAAGTGACGCTCTACAGCGGCAGCAAGGTTGTTGGAACCTGGCAGGTTCGCAACTTCAGTACCGACGCGCAATCGGTGCTGCTCTTCCCTGCTGACGGCAGCGAGGTTATCCGCGTGTGCGGAAACGTCGTTGTCCGCTCGCTGAAGGGTGGTAAGGTGGAGAAGGGTACGAGCAAGGTCACTCTCTACGAGGGCGACACTGCTGTCTACCAGCTTGAGCTGAGTTCGTCCATCCCCGTGGGCAAGCACCTGCAAGGAGAGGCTGCGGACGGCTCTGGCAGCGTCTGGATTTGGGGTAACTACAAGGATGTAGCCTATCCTGGAGCCGGCGTGAAGAAGTGAGCGCCTGTCGCGGAGGTCGAGCCCATGCCATGTGCATGGGTTTCGGCCTCCGCTTCCTTTTTTTGATTTACAACGATATGCCATAGTAGAATGATGCTAAATTGAAAAGCCGTAGCAAAAACAGAGTGGCGTAGAAGGTAAGTTCTACGCCACTCTGTAATCAAGCTGTCAGCAGCACCGTGCTGACTCAAACAAATTAGAACAGTTTATCGACCAGCGTCAGAGCCGAGAGGATGGAGGCCGCTAAAAGCCAGCCGCTGTCTTTGATGTTTCGTGTCTGATACCAGCCCACGCCGAAGCCAACGCTCATGATGCCGTAAACGAAGGTGCTGACGAAAATGTCTGCTGGTGATTTCATGCAGACGGAGACGAAGATGCAGGCGAACAGCGTCCAGCCAGAACCCTTCGTCGGAGTGGTCTGGTACCACAGGTATCCAAAGCCAGCAATGACGGCGAGCGCGACCGAATAAACCAGGAGTGAAAGGGCAGGATTCATTGAAATTTCCTTAGCAAGAAAGGGGCTAGATACAGCCACACGCGGGCTGTACCTAGACCCCCAAGGTCGTTGAAGAATCGGTGCAAAGAACACTCTTGCACCAATATGCGTTAATCAGGCAAGCGAATTAGCAGCCACCGAAACCGGTAGGTCCGCATCCGAGCCAGTCAGGGCGGCTGTCGCTGGGCTTCGGGCTGTCGGCAGGTTTCGCGTCGCTCGCCGACGTTCCCGAGTTGGCGGGAGCGCTGGGTTGCTGTTCGCGAGGGTCCTGCTTCGTTTCTTCGTTTTTGTCTTTCGACATTTCTAGATTTCTCCAGTCAAGTGATGATGTTTGTAAGTGGGAATCAAGCGCCAACCGAGCGGCTCAGCACCACGAATTGACGCACGTAGGGAAAGAGAATGTGCTCTTCAGAGCAGCACCATTCAGCAAAAATCATGTCGCAGACCTTGAGGACTGCGCGGGCTTCTTCGAGCTTGTTCAGTGCTTTCAAGCACTCTGCTTGCTTGAGCAAGAGAATAGCTCGCCACCAGTGGTCTTCGCCGAGTGATTCGGCGAGCACACGGGCGGTTTCCCGAGCGAAATTCTCTGCACGTTCGAACGAACACTCGGCAATCATCTCTTCGATGGCAGAGAGTCGAGTTCTGGCGTAGCGTCCTTGCTCCTGAGCTTTGAGAAGCATGTGATTGCTGCGGACGAGGGACTCGAATTCTTTCATGGCGACCGTCAGCCGCATGGCATGAGCTGTTGGTGCTTCGAGTTCTTCGTAGAGAGTGGGGAGGTAGTTGATGAGCAATGCCAGCTCGCGGATGAGCATGTGTCCAGTCTGGGTGCAAACAAAGCGCTGGTGTTGCGCCATCATTGCCAGAACCGGATTGCCACTGGCTTGCGCTAGTTCCTCTACCTGGCGGTAAAGCTCAACAGCCTCCGTAAACTTGTGCTCTTGCTGAAGTTTGAATGCGGAATCGTAGCGCGCAACAACTTCTGCAGGAGTGCCGTGTTCGTCTCCGATGTCTAGCTCGACATTCTTGAAGGCTAACAGCAGGGCTTCGCGGTCGTAGTGTGGGAGTCGGCATGCATCCCAGTCAACAACGGAAATTGGGCGTAGCATAGTAAACCCTTCCAAGATGTGGACCTAAGTCCGAGGATGCGCGATCGCGGCTTCCTCCAGGGGAAGTTGCGTGGACTCAATCGCGTTTGAGTGAGGCTAATCTACGGGTTAGTCTCCAAAAGAGTAAGGGGAACCTGGAATACTCGCAGCCTAGCGTAGGACGCAGGCGCTACGAGCCAGGCTGCGTATTAGATTTAAAAGAGGTCTTCGTAATTTCGTCAATTTGGTGGATATGGACTTCGCGTGAGCCTCTGCAAGGAACTAAGCTTCATTTCTTCTTGCTGAAGATGTCACCCACATGACTCACAATTTGGTGACTTACTTTTGCATCTTCAGCGGCAGCTGCGGCGAAATCTTTTTTGTCTAGCAGAACTTTCAGAAGGCAGGAATGATACATGCTGTCGTTGGGGTCTTGCTTTATTGCTTCGCGGTATTCTTTTTCAGCATCATTCAGATCTCTGGTTTCACTGAGCACATCGGCTAGAAGGGCATGCTCAGCTGCTTTTAGTTCCTTGTCTTTAATTTTGCTGAGATCTATTTTTGGAGGACGCATCCCCATGTTCGCAGCAGATTCTGGTCGCAATGAATTGAAAGCCTTTGCTTCTTCCAGTGCAGATTCCTTCTCTTTGTTCTTGTAATAGATTACAGACAGTTGTGCGCGCATTTTGCAGATTGCGATTCTGTAGTTGGGATCGGACGGGGGGCGTCTGTTCCGAACGAGATCTCGGGCTTTCTCATATGCTTTCCGGGTTGCTGCGGGATCATTCTCTCTGGCAATTGCATTTGCCAATTCGATTGCAGCTAGTCCTGAGCTTGGGCAGGCGTCAACCCACTGTTTGCAGAGTTCTTTGCGTTTTGTGCTAGCGGAAAACTCTGCTGCTTGCAAGAGATGTTGGTAGACAGAACTGTTGTGGCAATTCAAGCTTAGTGATTTGCGAAAGGACTCAACTGCTTCTTTGCTGCGGTTCTCTCGCTCCAAAATAATTCCATTTACCAGCCAAATCTCGCTGGCATTTGGTCGTAATTCTTGAATGTAAGCGATAGCTTGATGGGCTTGCTTAGAGCTACCGAAGAAGGATTCTTTTACTGCCCAGTTGGAATATGCGCTGCTCAGTAATCTGCTGCATTCAAAGCATTGTTTCAATTGATAATCTGCTTCTTTCAATTTCTGCTGTTTCAAAAATATTGCTGCGAGCTGTGAGTGCCAGAGGGGGTCGTAAGGAAGGAAGTTTCCTGCTTTTTGATATGCCTTGATGGCATCGTTTAGTTTGTTTTCTACTTCTGCTGCTCTGCCGAGGTAAATCTGGCGCAAGTATTCAGTGTCACTGAGTTCTGCTAAGCGTTTGTACGAAATGGCAGCATCATCGCGATCGTCGATGTTTTGATAGATGTAGCAAAGGCGCAGCAATGTCCGTTGATCATCTGGATACTTCTCCAGGTAGCGCTGCATCAGTTCCATTGCTTTTCCGGTGTAACCCTTCTGATGCGCTAGAAACGCTGAGGCTCGAAGAGCCAGGCGCTCATCTTTGCCCTCTGCAATCTTTTCGAGGATGCTCTCGCTGAGTGTTTGTTCTCCGTTTCTGTTCAAATATTCTGCAGCCTGAAACTCTGCCAGAGCGTTGTTCGGATCTAACCTTGTTGCCATTAAAGCTGCCTGGCAAGCGGCTCTATCGTTTTCGTCGAATCTGAATGAGAGTGCAATACAGCGCATGATGTTTGCTGCGAGTTTGAAATCAGACTTCCTCAAAGCCTCATTTAAGGGAGCGCAGAGATGGCGTATGGATTCGTCTGGACGAAGCGCCAGCAGATCATTTGCGTAGCTAATCTGTTTCTTGGGCTTAGCCTCAGGAAGCCCTTCCGCGCTAATCGTCTTCGGGCTGGCAATCAGGCAAACCAGAAGGCTGAGGAGGAAAACTGGCGGTTTACTTTTTGGCATCATTTTCTTTTCTTCGTTGCTCGAAAAAATCTTTTAGCAACGCGACTCCTTCTTTTTCCAGTATGCCACCAATCAACTCTGGTGTTGGTAAAGCCTTTCTATTTGCGAACAGATTGAACACTGTTCCTGCAGCGCCCGCAACAGGGTCGTAAGCTGAAAACACAATCTTGCTAATGCGGCTTTGTATTGCTGCTTCGGCACACATTGGGCAGGGCTCTAGCGTGCAAAACAGGATGCAACCACTGAGGCGCCAGCTTCCCAGTTTCAGGGCAGCCTGTTTTATGGCTATGATTTCTGCGTGACCAATGGGGTCGTTTAATTGCTCTCTTTGATTAAAGCCGCGTGAAATTATTTCCCCGTCTTTGACGATGATGGCTCCAACCGGCACGTCCATTTCGCAGCGTTTTGCTTCGGCAAGAGTTTCTTGCATTAAACTGTGGAGTTCCAAAATTTCCATATTCTTGTCCAAATTTTGAATTACTCGTATATAGACGTTTGTCAGAGCAACTGACAGGACGAAATACATCAGGGGTGTGGTGTACTCAACCTGGCAGTGGCTGTTTCAAAATCCTAGAGAGCTGCCTGGGGTGGGTAGCAATCGATGGAGGAAGCAATATTCAAAGGTGAAAACCTGAGAAGCACAAATTTTGAAGACCGCGGCGAAAGCTGCGGTCTTTCATTTACAGATATTTTTTCGTCACTCCGAGGTCTAGAGCAAAGCGGTAGCCTATTATTTTATAGATAAGCTTTGCGCAAAGAAACGAGGGAGCGTGAAAGTTATCGATAGGGGCATACTCTACGATGTCTGCAGCAACAACATTTTTACGAATGCAGAGTTGTTTGATGAGGTCCATCAATTGATACCAGTTCATGCCGCCGGGCTCTGGTGTTCCTGTTGCAGGCATCAAAGCTGAATCAAGTCCGTCGACATCGATTGTGAGATAGACATTGTCAGATAAGGTCGAGATGATTTCCGAAAAATTCCATTTTTCTTGATGGCGTGCCCAGAAGATGTGGATGTTGGGCTGTTCTTCTTCCATCCATTCAGCTTCGCCCTTGCTAATATTGCGAATACCTACTTGGGTAATGTTAGGTTGCGGCAGAGTTTTGTAGAGATGATAGCTAACGCACGCGTGGCTATAATCCTTATCCTCATACGATTTGCGAAGGTCTGCGTGGGCGTCAACTTGGAGAATCGAAAGGTCGGGATATCGTCCAAGGCACGCTTTAACTGCGCCCAGCGTGAGTGAATGCTCGCCACCGAGAATTATCGGAAATTTGTTGAACTCGACCAGTGGTGCTACAGCTTCTTGTAACTGCAAGAATGGATTCTCCATTTCTGCAGTTTGCGCATCCATGATAACTGGACTACAGGTTTGAATACCTACAACATGTGGCTCGACCCAGAGTTCATCATCGAAGAGCTCAACCTGCTGGCTCGCCTCCAAGATGGCCGCGGGACCATTTGCAGTTCCCTTGCCATAACTCGTCGTTGCTTCGTATGGACAAGGGACGATGGCTACACGCGAGTTTTCTGGGCTTGAAAATTCTTCGGGCAAGCCAAAATAGTTATTTGCTGGGGAGCTTTCTGCTGCGGTTTCTTCGCTCATTTTTTCTCCAAACTTATGACGTTTATCGGTTTATACCATCACCATCACAGCAATCAATCTCTAAATTACACAATGTTCAAAGCTATTTGAAATCAATGATGTAGGTAAAATCTGGAGGATTACTAACAGTTTCCGGTTCAATAGACCATAGCTTCAAATAGGCTCTGGCAGGGAGTTTGCGGAAACTGTTTTTGTCGAGTTCTTCTATAAATGGGCTCATGTTGTTGCAACCGCCGGGGTAACCACAGGAGCCACCGCAGTGCAGAAACTGGGTAATTGGGACTGCCTGTGCGCGCCAGCGTCGCATGTTTATACTCTTAATAGGGTCCATGTAAATGTAGTTGAGGCCAAAGTCTCTGGCGTTGTATGCAATAAGGCTAAATCCATTTATGCTCGTTAAATGAACCCGCATGTTTTTCTGATATTCAAGCAATTGATTATTGAACTTTGAGACGTTGTACCAGACTTGCGCTGTACGCAATTTTGGGTTGAACAAAACAGGACCTGACTCCCAGACAAAAGGGAATTTAGGGTCTCTGAGGTCCGCATCAGAGAGCGAACGTGGGTCCCATAAACCAACGCTGTGTTGCTCTGCGGAGACCAATCTAAAGGGATTGAAGAGGTAGATTGATTCTTTAGAAGGACCGACTATTGCACGCTGTCCTTGCCTGTAGACGTACATTCCCCAGGTTCCCCACCAGGGTTTCTTTGATTCGCAAGAACCAAAAATTGAATCGGATGGTTCGTAAGTGTCTGATAGTAATTGCTTATATTTGAAAACTGCTTCACTGCGTTTTTTATAAAGGTCTTCAATCGTAATGCCGTTCAGGCTACTGAAGCTGACCACTGGAATCATGATTGTGCCCGGGACTTTGGACTCTTTTCCTAGCGAAAGTTGATTTGCGTTTGAGTTGACTGGAAAAGCACAAGCAATGAAGCTGGCAAGAATCAGGTTAGTTATGATTTTGAATTTCATCAATCTTCTAATGGGTGGAATTGCACGTACCTTAGTTGCACGAAAGACTTCCAGCCTTTTTCTGGGCTAGGCGCAACCATCACATGGCACGATGAACCATCTTTGCGCCGTCTGGCAAGCAGCTGTGTTCCTGCTGCGTTGGCAGGTTGAAGCATCCACCCATTGTTTGTGAGCTGTGTTCTATAGAATTCGCGCACTGTGTCAGGCGGGTCCCTTAACAAGAATGACTGAACGATGCAGTTATCACCTTGTCCGAGAGCGCTGTATTGTTGCGCTCGAATGAACTTCTGAGCGTTTTGAGGAGCAGGATATGCCGGAACGTTTGGGATTGGTCTGAGCGCGGTCACCGCTTGGGTCTTGAATTTCGCTTTGGATTTTTTCAGCTTTTCTGCAGGTGACTCTTTTTGTGGCACGCCAAATTGGCTATGGGCTGGAGGGCAGAGCTGAGCCGAACTTAGCAGAGCGAGAATAAGTATGTAGGTGCGCACGATAATACCCCCTTCACCTTTCATGATGATATCAAATAACAAACAGGGAGGGTATCTCTACCCTCCCTGCAGTTTTTTTGCCTCTAAGGCTAAACTAGTCGCGGTTGTTGAAGCCGAGGCTTCCACTAGCGGTACTTGTTTCGGTGAACCGCACGATACCAAGCAGTCCATAAGCACCAGAAGCTGGTTGGAATGAGGCTGTTTGAGTAGCTGTGATTTCGCCTTGCAGGTCGTCTTTATTAGAGTTGCTTCCCCAGGTGGTGAACAATCTGTCGTGGATGCCATATGCGTAATATGGGTTTGCTACACCTTCCAAAATTGGGTAGTCTGATTTTACTTTGTGTTCGTAACCATCAGCCTGTAAAGCGTTTGCGGATTGACCACCTCTGTAGGCTGGACCTGTTGTATCCATCGTCAGAGCACCATTCTTCAGGTAGATGAAGTAGGTTTTGCCCAGACCGATAGGAGTTTGCAGAATTTGATCCATCTGAGCTGCGGTAGCAGTCGGCAGGATTTCCAGCATGCGTTGTCTCAAGAATGAGAGTACTGATGTGTTGCTTGCTCCGCGGTCAACCTCAATGTGGTTACCAGCTTCAACTTGTTGGAAGTATTGTTGAATGGTTCCATCTTCGGTGACTTTGCAGGTTGAGCTTGAGTTTGTGTGGACTGAAGCTGGAACAGAGTCAGGAGACATTCCGAAGCCGCCGCCGGGAGGACCTTGCCATGCGTATTGATTAGCCTGGCTGGGCAATCCGTTAGGATAGCGTCTGATGCCGGTAGGGCCGAAGTTGTAGTTGTAATCCATAGCTGGACCACCACCGTGTGGTGTCGGTCCATAGAGATCGATAACCTGGCATTGGGCGAGTTCGCTGGCTGTTGAATCGGTAGTCGACATAGTGCCCCCACCATTGGCGAGCGAGTTTGGATGATAGGCACGGTCAAATGGTGACAGAACTGATGCGGTTCCACTAGCTTCTTGAATACAAGTTGGATCTCCTCCTGGAGCACTGGAATTGTTATCAGTGCAGAGAATTGATGGAGGAGTAGTTGGGTTGGGCACGTAGGGGATCTTCGCAGCTTCGCTTGCTGATGCTAGGGCGTTTCCGCTTGAGTTGTAGATTCCCTGATACGGAGGGTCTGAAGCCGAGGGCTGGAAGTTGTTCGGATCGTGGTCGTATGTTTGCCACTGGTCGATCAAGTTTCCTTTTCCATTCGGGTCAGAACCGTAGGAGAAGTAACCTGTTGCTTTATCTACAAGGATGCCCGTGCCCAGTTCGTGGGCTGCGACGTTATCTGTATTTGGAGTGTGTCCGGAGAAGTTCTGGGTGGCTGAATTGTCGATGACGATGTAGCCGCCTGGAATCTGCAGAGGGAATGGAGTCTGCGGAGTGCCGATCATTGACACAGACACAACGTGAGCCTTTGTCATTCCATTGTCCTGGGCTGGGGTGGCTGTTGCCGTGCCACCGATCCTGAAGGCGTTAGGAGGCAGGTACACAGAGCCCTGACCTGGTTGAGATGTTTCCTGGCTGAAGAGGTTGGTAGACTCAAGGTGAGGTTGCATTCCCGGGTTGGTTGGAACTCCCATGAAATTGCAGCCAGCCGTGGTTATCGTTGTGAAACCTGCCAGGAATGATACGTTGGCAGAACTGCCCGAACCCTTCACGAAAGACTTCGAGTTGAAGTTGTTTCTTTGATTTGGATCGGTGTAGTCCTTTATGGGCAGTATCTCGTTTCTGTACGTCGTTGATGAGGGGTCGAATGCCGACATATCAACGTTGGTACCAGTGAAATCGTTAGCTCTCTGGTTCATGTAGGCGACTTGGAAGTCTGCCGGATTGTATGTGGGGGCGCCCTGGCCGCCCAACATCTTCAGTACGTTTCCGCTGACTTCGTTGTAGTCGTCTTCAGCCCAGGCTCCAGCACTGTTGTCGCTCAACAGTGTCTTCAACTGAGCACCGATACTGCCAGCACTACCTTCGACGAAATTGAAGGCTTGTTGGGCGTTCGCTTGACCCTGGCCTTCTGCCTCGGCGTTAAGAGCGACCAACATGGCTTGAGCGACCATGCGGTTGAAGCTCAACAAGTTCACTCCCGTGCCCATGTTGATGTTTGAGCCATTTGGCGCAGACAAGTTGGCTGCCATAGCACGCCCCACGTCTGACTCTAAGGCGGATGATTGCACCGCCGGAGACAAAATTGCTCGTTTGGAAACGTTCAAGCTGCCAGAGTCGGCAGCGTGTTGCGCTTCGCGATGACCACCAAAAAGAAATGTAAGTGCTATAAAGCCAATGCCTAGTAAGACTAGGACGATGGTGCACGCCACAACCAAAGAGAGTGTAGAACCCTGTTTTGCACGAGTCTTCATAAAGGTGAGAGCCCCGGATAAGGAACAGACTGTGATAATTATTAACCCTATTTAATTTTGTAGCTTACCAGCCTTGTTTTGTCAATTGAGCCCGACTTAGACATCTGCTAGACTCAGAAGCCTGAAAAGCTTGATTCTAAAGAGAAGAGGGATTTCGTTTGAAAAAAGGGTGTCAACTATTCTCTATATTTCTAATGATCCTTTCTGGACATATGGCTGTTTTGGCCTCTCCGGGGGTCGACGAATTGAGGTCACGACTGTCGAGGGGGCTAAAGGCGACAGATTCTGACATTAACTTTCTGTCTACAGAATTGAGCAAGAATCCTGCTGACCCCTTTACCTGTCTCACGGCGGGGGAGGCTCTGGCGAGCAAAGGTCTCTACGGACTGGCTAACGACCAGTATGCAGCGGCTGATAAAAGTAGCGCTGATTTTGTTTTGAATCAGTTTAAGAAAATTTTTGCGCACGACCAGTTTAGTTCGGCACTGATGTTTCTCTATTTGCAAGACAAATATCCGCGTGACCCGGCTGTTCTCTTCTATGCTGCCAGAAAAAATCTAGCGGCCATCACTTTTAGCCGGGAGAGCAAGCAAAAGGCGCTTTCTAATGCTCGAAAAGAGTTAAGTGAAGCGATTCAGACATCAGACCCCTACCCAGGCACCTTTGCTACGCTAGCGATGCTGGAATACAACGAAGGCAAAATAGGCTCTGCGCTCAGTCTGGTAAATCAGGAACTCAAACGTAACCCAAAAGAACCGCTCGCTCTGCGCATAAACGCCTTGGCTCTGGTGAAGACAGGAAGAAAACAATCAGAAGTGGTGGAAGGCATAACTCGAGCTTTGCAAGAGTCACCTATGGATGATGAAATGAATCTTTTGCTTGGACGAGTTTACCTGGGAGCAAAGCAATATGACAAGGCAATTGTGCCTTCGTTGCTCGGGCTCTACTGGCAGCACGATGCACAAACTCTATCAGAGGCGAAGCACCAGGTCTATGACTTGATGGAATATGCTGATAAGCGTGTTCTGCAAGCCGCTATCAACGACCTCTCTTTTAAGTTGTCGGAACCTGGCACCAATGGCGGTGGCTTTCGTTCGACTCTTTTCAGAATTCGTCTGGCCGATTTGTTTTCAATTCGCGGAAATCGAAAGAATGCTTGTGCTCAGCTTGCTGCGGCTTACGCAATGCATCCACATTTTCACTCAGCGGTAGCCTTTAAGCTTGGACAGGAACTGGCGGCTATGCATTTGTATGGAGAGTCTTTGCAGTTCCTCAATGAGGCTGTTCAATACAACACGGTGCAGCAAGACGAAAAGAAGTACCGTGTATTTAGAGATCGTATTGCGGCAGTAAATGCGAACTCCAGCCGTGACCTTGCACTTCAATTGAAGAAGAGCTTTGATGAGCCAATAGTGAAACAGTTGGATAAACTACCGCACCAGTGATAGGGGTTGCTTGCCAGTCTAATGCGCTGTCCAAGCACCGTCCATGGGGATGCTCGCGCCCGTCATGTTTGAGGCATGTTCACTGCAAAGGAAAATTGTTAGTTCTGCAAGATGATCGATTTCGGTAAAGCGCTTGCTTGGTTGTTTTGCGCTAAGAAGCTCATCAGAAGCCGCATCGATGCTGATTCCTCTTTGTTGAGCTAGTGCTTCAATTTGTTTTTCCACTAGTGGCGTGAGCACCCAGCCAGGACAAATGGCATTACAGGTGATACCACTTTCTGCGCATTCAAGAGCTACTACTTTCGTTAAACCGACGATTCCATGCTTTGCTGCAACATAGGCAGCTTTCTGCATAGATGCAACCAAGCCATGAACCGATGCGATATTGATAATTCTGCCCCAGTTGTTTTTCTTCATTCCTGGCAGAAGCAGTCGAGTCAGATGGAAGGCGGCAGAGAGATTCAGCGCGATAATCAAGTCCCACTTATCTGCGGGAAAATCTTCAACAGAAGCAGTGTGTTGTACTCCGGCGTTGTTTACCAATATGTCCACGCTGTCGAAAAGTTCCAGAGCCTTATTCGTGAGCGTTTCTATCTCGTTGCTTTTACTCAGGTCAGCGTTTATGTAGGCGGCTTTCACTGAAAATTCGTTTTCAATCGATGTGCGTAGTTTTTCAATTTCTACATGGTCGCCGAATCCATTTAGAATCACATTTGCGCCGTTCATGGCTAATTTGCGAGCCATTCCCAATCCTATACCGCTGGTTGAACCAGTCACTAGTGCGGTTTTATTCTTGAGCATTTTTGGCATCCCCGGATATTGTCGGACTGATCTTAACCTCTTGGATGCCAATACTCTGGGTTAGACGATAGTTCTGTAGAAAGACTTTGCATATTGTCTTGGCTAAGAGGATCGAATTAGGTTCAAATCGGATCTACTTGGTTTTGATTGCTACAGTTTGGCAGGAAGCTCAATTCCCGTATTCATGGGTTGGAGCGCGGACATGACAGGAGATTCATTATTAAGGCGCTAGTTAGCTTAAGAGGTCTCCTCATAGCTAGTGCTAGCGACTCTTGTGATGTAGTTGGGAGCATTACGCTGCCAGTCCCACAGTGCTGTCGCTTGTGCTGGCTGGGCTGGAGGGCGTGGTGCTGTTATGCTCCGACAGTTACAACCCTTGAATATTGAGGGGTCAAACGTGGAGGGTAAGGAGTCTCTTCTCTTACATCTCAGCCCAGGAACGCAAACCCAGCACCCGAGACCGCAGTAGAACCTGAATGCATCCAACAAATGTTGGTCCTCGGTCACTTGCTGCTATCGTTCCATCGATAGAACTAGAAGAGTTTTTTCGATTGCGTCTACCGGAGCAATTTATGAAACCACGAGTAAAAGATTATCTCGACGACCAGCGAGTTTGGGTCAGTCCATCATGGACTTTCGACGACGACTCGCCCCTCATCGAGCGCAGCAATCTCCAGCGCCAGCTGACCCGACTTGGTAACAAGAACGGAGTCGCTTTCTTTGTGACGTTCACTCGTCAGGAAGATGGTGGCATGGATGGTGCAGCAGTCGCGACACAGCAGTTGGATGCTTATCGCTATCTCAGAGGGTTCCCAACCTACACATACTGTGTGCTGGTCGTCGTTCGCAGTAAGCGACATTACGAGGGAACCGAACGGTATACCTACACGGCGGGAATGCGCGTCGGTCGTTCGCTGAAAGCGGCAGGATTCGACGATGCAGATCAGGCACGTGTACTGCGGGAGTCAGGGTCATGGTTGGATTGGGAGAACCCGAATCCAGACCCGGCCGAATTCGCTCGCGAGGTGGCTGTGCGCACCATCGGCGAACTATCCCGCAGCTTCGTGACACGGCACCATTAGGATGCCAGATTGTCGACGCGCGAGGCATAGTTGGTGAACTCCGTTGGAGTTGACCAGCCCGCGCAAAAGAGGCGGCTCTCTTGAGCTAGCCAGGACCGGCCCACTGAGTTGGAGTCGGGAGTTCAAACGCGGAAGCGGCGGACTACTGGAGTTCGCCAAGCCGGCACCACTGAGTAGGTGGAGCCGGAAGTTCGAACACACGTTTCTTCTTCTACAAACCGGAGAATTCAATGAACATGAGTAACACGAATCGGAATCGACGGGGGCAGGCGAATCAGGGCGTCATCATCGCTATCGCCATCGCCGCCGTTGTGATCATCGGCAGCATCATCGGCTACGCCATCCATCGGCACAATGTCGAGGCGGCGAAAACCAGCAGCCAGGCGCACATCGCTGCCTGCCACCAGCTGCAGGCGCAAATCTTGCGACAGCAAGGCACCCTTTCAGGAACCGGCCTCAAGTTTCAGCCCTACCAGAGTCGCTTCGACTCGGCTGAACGTGAGCTGAAGACGGCGGAAACCGTACTTTCGCGCGACCCGCAGGCCGCCGACAAAATCTCCGCGGAAGCGGAGGGGCACTTCCAATCAGTGCTGTCTGATCTGAATCTGGCTATCGAGGTGAAGACTGACAGCGGCGCTCGTTCCGCTCTCAGCAATGCCGAAGAGCGTGTTGAGCAAGCGCGCCGGCAAACGATCGACCTCAACTATCCTGGTACTTCTTCGCGCTCGGAGAAGCTGCGCCTTGAAGAGGAGGACAACAACCCAGACGCGCACATCTCGGCTGCCCGCCGCTCACTGGACAGTATCGATGGGGCGTTGGAAGCTGGTGACCCGCGTTCAGCTGCTGCTTCTCTGAAAAACGCCAAGTCTTCTGCTGCGTCCGCCACTGCTTGCATCGATCGCGCTTTCAGCTCTAAGAAGCGGGTAGAGAGTGAATTGACGGCGATTTTGCAGAAGTCCGAGGGCAGCGATAGCAGCTACGAATCTTCCGTCAAGGCAGCTTACTTCGAACACAAGTTCGTGAGTGCAGCTCGTCGGATGGATGCGCTTAATCAGCGCATTGAGGATCGCCGCGAAACGCGTGAGGTAGTTGCGTACTGTCAGCGTCTGCAGCGAGATGTTGCGCGCTCGTTGGAAGACAATGCGAACTTCACTTCGACGAGCACTGACCAGAAGTTCGAGTCGCTGAAGAATCAGCTCAACAGCCTTGCTGAGTCGCTCAAGCAAGACCACTCTAATTGGACTGACCTGAAGTCCAGTGGTCAGAGTATTGAGAAGTCGTTGAACGCTGTTCGCGACGAGGCTGTGCAGTCTCGTCGTGATTACGATGATGCGCTGGTTGCCGTGAAGAACTTCCGTCGTGACTTTGAAGATGCGGATCGCAACGGAACCCCTCCGTTGAGCTTCCTGTCTCAAAGTCTGCATAACGAATTGACTGATGCAACGAAGCAGAAGGTCAACGTTATAAACGACATCTCTACTCGCATCGAACGTCAGATTCGCTTGACCAAGCAGGATTGGCGTCAGGTGAAGCGAGACGCAGAAGACGGCATCCAGAAGTTGAAGGATGCGAAGCAGGCAGTCAACGACGACAACAAGAAGTGGGATGAGTTGTCCGAGCTGAAGACCCAGCTCAAGCAGAGCAGCGCGTGGAACGCCTTTAGCTGCACCATCAATGGACGGAACTACAGCGGTGCAGATGCAAGCCGACGCGACAGCAATTTTAGCAGCCACCTCGATGAGGCTTCGGCTCGCTACGATGCGGCTGTTCGCGCCTGGCGTGCTGGCGAGCAGGTCGGTTATTCTGAGGCTGTCCGTTCATTGCGCAAAGAGCTTGGGGCAGTCAATAACATTGGCTGGTTCAATCTTCTGCGGCAAATGCGGAACAGCAACGACCGGGTTGCCCAGCGCACTGCCTGGAACAACGGTTACCGCGATGACAAAACCTGCACGGAATGGGTCGACGGTTTTGTCAGCAAGCGTGCCACCTCGGCCGGAGGTCTGTGGCAACCCGATTTGAACGGCACCAATGGTGGTGGCGCTGACTTCGGGCCTGCTCCTGATTTCAAGGCACCGTGGAACTAAGCTTTAGTTTGGCTTATGGCTAAACTGAGCTGATGCGGGAGGGCGGGATGAGCGTAAGCTTGTCCCGCCCTCTTCGCTTTCCATCTTCTGAAATGCTCTACGAGGACTTTTGAACTTGGTCTTCTTTGCTACTTTATTTCAGGACTCGGGTACTAATGCGAGTAGTAGGTGTGCTGTTTTTATAATCGTTTATGAAAGTCTCCTCGAAAAACCAGGCAGCTTGCCACTAATTGGTATTTCGAGGAGTAAATCAGGGAGGAGGATTTCTGATCCTGTCTCCCTGCATTTTGTGTAGGTTCAGCGGAAAAGGCTTAAGCACATGAGGACGGAGTGATCATGACGCGCCTTGTCGTTCCTTTTGCATCCGCTCTCCAAAGCACATGCCCGTAGAAATTGTTAGACAAATCACGATGTACACAAGCAGCAGTACTTTCATGTTTGTTCGTCTAATCTGCTGATTTTCGCCGAGTTCCTTAAACTCAAACTGATCTATCCCGTGGGAATGATGCACTTTTACGAACGTTCCGCCATCCGAAGCTTCGTGAGTGAACTCCTCGCTTGCTGTGATGTGGCCGATTCCCGCGATATTCTCGTGTATTGACTTGATGAGTTCTCGTTCGGATTCGTTGAATTCAGGCGCAGTCGCTGCTTCCAGAAGTTCGCTTTCGACAACTGTTCCGTCGTGATTGCGGTCGAGTTGCTCGAATTTGCTTTCGCCGAAGCTTGGGATTTCATCGAAGTGTCTATTGTTTCCACAGCCAACAAGCCCGAACGAAACTAGAGACAAAAGTACCAGAGCAAAGCGCTTCATAAGTAACTCTTTCATTCAAAAGTCATTTTCAAGGAAAATAGGAAAGGACGCAAGCAATGCTCGCGCCCTTTCTGCCGTTCGGATCCGTTTTCTTTCGATTCAGGAATTCGTAGGCAATTTTTGATCATAATGGAAAAGACCGACGATTAACATCGGTCTTTTCCTGAGCTCACTCGCATCGAGCCAGTGAGGAAGTCGTTAAGACAGGCGAGAGAGATAGAAAGCCAAAGCTGCTTCAACTTTGTTGCTTGAATGCGACGCTCTCTGCGTCGTTGAGCGCGGTTTCTGCATCGAGCAGGGCTTCTTCAGCCGAAACTCGTTTCTTGCTCATGTCGTTGACCAGAGCATCCTTAGCGGCTTGAAGCTCGGATTTCTTTCCCTCGACTGCTTGCAGCGCTGCGGCTTTGTCGTTTTGGCAGGAATTTGCCAGATCGGTGAGTTTGGCTGCCAGACCGTTTAGATGCTCGTTGACAGAGCTGCATTGACCCTGCAGTTCAGCAGGCAAAGCTTCCATTTCTGTGCCCAGTGCACCCGCAATTTCTGCGATTGTACGAATGCGCGCTGCGGTTTGATTGTAGATCGCAACAGTTGACTTCAGGCGCTGAGTTGCGGTTTCCAGATCTTTCTGTTTCGACTGAACTTCAGCTTGTAAGCGTAGACGTTCATCACGTTCAGTGTCTGTGAGATTGACCTGCGCCTGAAGCCGTTGCACCTGGGCAAGTACAGTGGACAGCGCTTCCATAGAGCTATCTTTCGAAGAAGTGCCTCGCTGCTTCGTGCGAGCCGTCGCTACGTCTGTGCGAAGGAGAGTCACGCGCATGACGCCGAACTGACCTGTCGAATTCATTTGATCGACTACGGCGTTCAAGCGCTGGATTGCCAATTCCAGGTCTCCAGGATTGATGATGTATCCAGTCTCATGGTTGATTGTGGTCAATGCACAGATGCAGCCAGCAGCTTCCAGGGTTTGTGCGTCTGCGGCAGTCAAGGCTGGCAGGAAATAGGATGATTGGCTCATTTGATGTCTTTCGTTGTTAACGGATTTGGTGGAAATTCGTAGAGAGGCAAATAGCATTCATGTAGTTGGATGCTATTTGCCAGGGTAAACTAGGCGAGAACTTTAGTTCTGGTTCGCTGAGACTCGTGCTGCTTCGGCGATTGCTGCGTCTGCATCAAGAATGGCGTCTTCAGCTGAAGGGCGTTGCTTGTTGATATCAGCGAGGAGAGCTTCCTTTGCAGACTGCAGCTCGCCTTTCTTTTGCTCTACCGCTTCTCTGGCCGCCGATTTGTCGTTTTGACATGAGTTTGCCAGTTCGGACAACTTAGTGGATAAGCCGGTCAAATGGTCGTTCACGGCGGTGCATTGAGTCTGCAGGTCCGTTGGCAATGCAGCCATTTCGGTGCTGAGTGACGCTGCAATGTCAGCGATAGTTTGGATACGTGCCGCGGTCTGCTCGCAAATCTCAGTCGTAGACTTCAGGCGCTGCGTCGCTGTTTGCAGGGCTTGTTGTTTTGACTGTACTTCAGCTTGCAGGCGCTGACGTTCAGCACGCTCTGTCTCGGTGAGGCTGGTTTCTGCTTGCAGCTTCTTTACTTGAGCCAGTACGTCGTTCAGCGCTTCCATTGAGTCAGCCTTGGTGTAGAGTCCCATTTTCGGTTCTTTCAGTTAGGTGTGCTTGTGAACATTTGACACTGTGTACAAATTTGCAAACAGACAGACCCGTTTGGGTCTGTCTGTTGGGAATCCAGCAGACATTGCGATCTGCTGTTAGACCAAATCGATATCATTGTGCTTTGTAAGCACAACTTAGCTTTGGGATTTTGAGCAAACTTGCTCAGCTGACTGCAGAGCCTGTTGCTAGTTGCCCGCCAGAGGCTTGAATAACAACACCGCATCGTTATGACGCAGCTCTTGAGTCAAATTGGCAGGAACTCCGTTGACACGCACTTCGTGATCGGTCGGATCAAGGTCTGCCATGCGCAACACGTCAGAAGCTGTTGAACCGGTTGAGACTTTCTTGATTGTGATATTGCCAGGCATTTTGCCGACTCGCACACTGAGCATCTCTGGAGTGGGCTCAACGCCGCTGTTGTTTTTGTTGATGGTCATCTATAGCTGTCCTGTTACAAGAGGATTTTGTGAAATGGTTACAGGCAATAAACATGGGCTGAGCGAATTTGAACTCGGACGGGAACTTTAGTCCTGGTTCGATGAGACTTGTGCCGCTTCGGCGATTGCTGCTTCTGCATCAAGAATGGCGTCTTCAGCTGAAGGGCGTTGCTTGTTGATATCAGCGAGGAGAGCTTCCTTGGCAGACTGGAGTTCGCCTTTCTTTTGCTCGACCACTTCTCTTGCCGTCGCTTTGTCGTTTTGGCATGAGTTTGCCAGTTCGGACAGCTTAGAGGACAAGCCAGTCAAATGGTCGTTCACGGCGGCGCATTGAGTCTGCAGGTCAGTTGGCAATGCAGCCATTTCGGTGCCAAGGGAAGCGCTGATATCAGCGATCGTCTGGATACGTGCCGCGGTTTGCTCGCAAATCTCAGTCGTAGACTTCAGGCGCTGCGTCGCTGTTTGCAGGGCTTGTTGTTTTGACTGTACTTCAGCTTGCAGGCGCTGACGTTCAGCTCGCTCTGTCTCGGTAAGACCGACATTTGCTTGGAGCTTTTGTACTTGTGCCAGTACGTCGTTCAGCGCTTCCATTGAGTTAGTCTTGGCTGTGTAGAGTCCCATTTTCGGTTCTTTCAGTTAGGTGTGCTTGTGAACATTTTGAGTGTGTACAAATTTCCAGAAAGACAGGCCCGTTTGGGCCTGCCTTTTGGGAGCCCAGCAGACATTGCGACCTGCTGTTAGACGAAATCTATGTCATCGTGCTTGTGTGCTACTTAGCTTTGGGATTTTGAGCAGACTTGCTCAGCCGAATCCAGTGCTGCATTAGCAGAGCTGATCACTTCTTCAGGAGAGAGAGACCGCGTGGTGAGCTTTTGCTTCAGGTTGTCTGCTGTGGCGCGCAACTCGCTCGAAAGCAGAGCAACATCATCCCGATTGGTGTCAAGCTTGGCGGCACGCTCTTGAACCAGTTCATTGAGTGCGCTGGATAGCTCTGCCGGTAGCTGATGGCGGTTTAGACCTTCGATGTGAGAGCAGATGTCTTTCCAGTCGGTGGTGCCGGTTTCAAGCTTTTGCACTTCAGCATTGAGTGCTTCCTCCAGGTCGCGCGCCTGCTTTGTCAGTTCAGCAACGGCTACACGGTCAGATTCTGGGCGCGATGCCCATTGTTGTAACTGTGCAACCTTTGCCACCAGTTGCTGTAGCAATTCTTGCTCACTCAATGGTTTTCGTGGGCAGCTAATCGGCTCAGCACGGGTAGGAGTTTTTTCTGTCGTGCCGACTGTTGCGTTCTCGGAGGATCGAGGAGAACGGCTACTTGTGTACGATTGTACTAGCACCCGTCCATGATTGAACGTAATCTGGGCGACGAGCTTGAACCTGGTAGACCATCGCTGGTAGGTTTCAATAACCATTTTTGCTTTGACGTTATCTTCGCCAGCATCTTCACCGGCAATGATAAGCTGAGCGATCAACAGCATTGGCACTGACAGAGCGAGAATTCCGGCGCCCAAAAACATGCTGATTGCGCACATGCCAATCAGTTCGAAAATCACAGCGACGCCATTTACTAGCACTCGCAGCTCATTCTTGGGCTTCGGCAAAACACGATTCTTGATTTGGTGTACCCGAGCCAGCAACTGAATAGTAAGCAGTCCCAGGAGTGGTCCAAGAACGAACACATTAATGAAAGTTCCCATGCTTTATCTCTTTTCCTTCAATAGTTTTGGATGTGTAGAATCGATTGCAGGAGTGTCAGAAGGCACTCCTGCTTGAGAATTGATGCGTGTCGTTTTGCTAGTTGCCGGCCAGTGGCTTGAACAACAACACCGCATCGTTGTGCCGCAATTTTTGAGTCAGGTTGGCTGGAACTCCATTGACACGCACTTCGTGGTCGCTGGGGTCAAGGTCTGCCATGCGCAACACGTCAGCCGCTGTTGAGCCTGGGGAGACCTTCTTGATTGTGATGTTGCCAGGCATTTTGCCGACTCGCACGCTGAGCATTTCAGGAGCGCTATCGACACCGTTTTTATTACTGTTTTCAGTGGACATGTTTAACTGCTCTTTCGTAAAGGATGAGTATGTCTTGGATAGAGTTTTTAGTTAAGTTGTCTTGGATGCAGAGCTGAGCGCTGTCGCATCCAGTTTTGTGTCTTCAGTCGATAACGTCGCCAGGCGCTATCGGTTGAAGGCTAAGCCACCGATAGCGGTGGCGGTTCTGCTGATGAAGATCTGTTTGGAGTCAAATTCTCTCAATCTTCGAACTGTCTGGTGTAGATTGCAGGTGGACGGAAGGACTCGATGATCTCATGGTCAAGAACGTCATCCTGACCGTTCTCGATGGCGAACCAGCGAATCAATTGCCATACAGCCTTCTCTGCGAGAATTCCAGCGCTGGGACCGACGGAAATCTTGCTTCCACATGCGGAGCGCTCAACTTTATCGTCATCGCAGAGTGTGCTTTCCCAACCCTGTACTTCAGGCAGTGAGCAAGGGTTGATACTGTAAATGTACGACGACTCAGCGCCAAGGCGGGTTTCCACCACTAGCTTGACACGCGATTTGAAGCGCAAGCTGCCTTCCCAGATCTTCTTGCGGGAGGACATAGTGTCGGTTAGCAAGAATACGATTGGACCGAGTTCTTGTGTGCCGTCAACATATTCAGCTCTTGCATCCAGGTTCAAGCCGGCTTGGCGCCAGACCATTTCCTTCAGAGCTTCGACCTTTTTCAGGCCGATATCTTCTTTTGCGTATGCCTGGTTGCAGATGTTGTGCGCTTCGAGAACGTCGGCGTCCCATGCACGAATGTTTTGGATGCCCAGCTTAGCCAGGCTGAGTACAACCTTCGAGCCGGTAGCACCGACACCGATTACGTCGACAATCTTGCTGCCAAAAGCATCTGGATCAAAAACTGACAGATGTCGTTGCGTATCAATCATGTGTACTACTTTCAAAAAAGTGTGTGTGGTTTTTGTTGAAATAGAATCTGAGAACACTAAGCTCTATCGACCGTTCTAGGAGAGGAAGTCGAGGAGCTCGCTCCATGCCGTGCGCAAGGTTTCAGAAATGCTGGTCGTTTTGGGCGTTTCTTTTGGTTTTGGTGCAATCCACCGCACTTCATTTGTTCGCGGTGTTTCGGCTCGATGTTCTTTGCCGATTTGAAGAGCTGGTCTTGCAGAGGCTGAGCCCATGTCGGGAGCTGAGCCTCGCCCGTAGACTTCATCACCGAACTCGCTTGGATATTGCTCGGTCGAAGTTGAGGAATCTGCAGAGTTGGTTTGAACCTGTGCGCTGCTAGTACGTTGTTGAAACATGGACCGCCATCCGGATTTCGTTTGCTGCGGCTCTTCTGAATGACGACGCACACTTACAACCTTCTTGTCGAATTCTTGTTGAATGGCGGTACGCAATTCCGGAGTAATGTGAGGCCAATACCTCAGTTCACGATCGATGCCAAAACCGAAGGTATTAGGACTCTTCCTTTGAGGACAGACGCTTGAGTCGGACTCAGGCTCTCCGAGAGTGGCAACCTTGGCAGGTTTTGTTGTTTCTTTATTTGGAAACAGTCCTGTTTGGATGGCTAAACAGAGCGTATCGACCTGCTTCTGTAAAGCAATCTCTTCTGCGCTAGGGTCTTCTACCGTCCACTCAACGTCCGCAAAGTGCAAGCCTTCAGAATAAAGATAAACATCAAAGTTCGCTTCACCGAATTTGTTGAAGATACCGCGAATCACCCAAGGATAACCGCATTCTTCGAAGCAAAAACGAAGCTGCCCGGTGTTGTTAGAGTGTCCCTTGCCGAATGAGGTGAGCATCGCACGCTGGTCTGTGTCTGAGGGTCCTGTAGCCATTCTGACGTGTGAATGACCCCAGAAACGGAGCTTGTTCACCTCCCAGTTCGATTCGTCTTCGTCATCAGTCGCTGTGTTGAGCAGCTCCATTGAGAGTTCAGAGAATCCTTCTGTGCTGATTTCAGTTTCAGTTGCATGGACCTTCTGCTTGAACAAGAAACACTTTTCAATCAGAAAGTCACCATCTGGAAGGCGCTTCACTGTGCCCATCCAACCGACTTCTTCCTGTGCGATTTTCACATACACAGTCATCTGTGCAAATGCTAGTCGGGAAAGAACAATTCGCGGTTTCTTCGGTTCTGCTTTGGGCAGAAACCTGACCTGCGTATTGAAACTGTGGGGTGTAAGAGGCTGTTCTCTTCTTGAAAAATACATTAGATTGCTCCTGAGGTTTGGGACTCTGGCCATTGATCAAGGAAAGAGGAAGCTGGCTCATCGGCATCAATTTGTTCGATGAATTCAATTGCCAGCTGTGCAAGAATTGCCAACTTGAAGTCAGCAATCAGATCCGGGAAGGATTCGCGAATATCGCTGAACAGCGCACGCCCGCTACTTAGCACTCGGACGGCGTTTTGCTTCTGAAAGAGAGCTTTGACCTGGCGGCTGGTATTTATCCAGCGCACGCAATCTCCGCTTCCATCCAGATTGATTTTGATCAGGAAACTGCCAATTTCTCGTTTGAGTTTGGAATTTGGACAGGTGCAAAACAGTGTCTCAGTCGAAATTGTGACACTGCGATCTTGTACACGAACGCCAGTTACTTTCGGGACTCTTAACAGCGCGTCGAATTCCGCTGCAATTTCATCTCGATTGCAGAGTTTCTTACGAGTCGCCTGTTTCAATTTTGAGGCGCGGTTCCGCAAAAGGGAAACGAGCTCAGCTTGAAGTTCTTCAACTGTTCTGCGTATCGATTCGATCTGACAGAGAGAATCTTTAATCAGCGAGTTCACACGATCGGCACAAGCAGAGATGTACTGCGGCTTGTACGCGAGTTGTGCATCAGTTAACTTTTTGGGTCGACTGATGCGTTTATCGCGGCGCGCAACATCAGCATCAGCAGCTTCCGGCCACTCGGTTACATGTAAACCAGCATTGTCGCGCTGACGCTGATTTACGCTCTCGGCAAATTCTATGGCTACCTGCGCTGCGAGCGCCCATTCTCGCTGCTTAAACAAGTCTTTGAACAAGGCTTCTGTGTTTCCGAGGCAGGCCATGCCGCTGTTAAAGACGTGCACCGCTTGCATTGGTTTCGTACCAATTGATTTTACCAGCCGCGTCTGATTGAACCAGCGGGGGCTCTCATTTTCGGGTGAAAGGTGAATCTTGAATGCGCCAATCTCGTGATATTTGTCCGATCGCGGATCCTTTGCGTAAAGTACTTCTGTTGAAACGATGATGACGCCGTTTTCAACTTGAACATCTGTTACTTTTGGAACTTTGAGAAGATTCTCGTATTCCGCTGCAAAGATTTCATCAGTTGAAATTTTCTCATTGCGAAGAAGTTTGAGTTCTTCAGCAGCGGCTGCGCGTGAGCATTTCTTCAACTCTTTCTTAAGCTCTCGGATTGATACCTGAAGCTCGTCGGCAGAACCGCTGGCTTCGGTGAGTCCAGCGCAGCGAAAGTACGAACAAGCATCGATAAACAGGTGCTTTGCCTGGGCTTCTGATTGCTCAGGCTGCAGGTGTTGCAAAACACGATCGAGGAGAACTGAGAACAGCATCTCCTCATTAACATTTCCACTCTCCGCTAGATTATGGAAAACATACAGATTGTTCTGCTCGAGAAGTTCTGCAACGGCGTATTTGCCGTCGTAGAAGCAAGTCCCTTTGCCGCTTGGACTCCAGGAATTGCTAGAGGACTGAGTGGGAATTCCCCAGATCGTTTTGGGAGTGTTGCAACCTGATGTTTTGACAGGTGCAGAGTAGATGTGAATGTGGAAGTTGCCATCGTTGATGGGTGCAACAACTCCGTGGCGATTTTCCAAAACGATCTGTTTTTGCAAGTATGGCAAGAACAGCTGTTGAACTATCTGCAACATGCCATGCTTGTTCTTGCCTTTCCAGGAGCCCACGTTCGCAGCTGAGGCGAGTTCGGAGTGAGTAGCTCTTACCCTGGTACGAAAAATACCTTCGTAGTTTGTGGCAACTTGTTCTTCCGCAATCAGCTCTAGAACCTCCAGGGCTGATTCCATGGCGTCAGCTTGCAGGAGCAAACCATTCTCATCGCCGAGGGCGAATTCAAAGTAGGCAATGGATTTCTCATCCAATTTTTTCTTCTGCTCGCTGCTAAGACGAGTCAAAAAATAGCTATTCATGAAGCCTCCCTTCAGGCAACGTGAAAGACGAATCATCCGGCTGGCACTAGCCCGCCTTCATAATCGCTCATGACAGGAAAATCGTTGGGGTAGATCACTGGATAAGCGCTTCCCCCTTTGTGTGCACAGGCATGACTTGAAGGAACATAGAGTTCTTCATGGTCTGTCTTCAGTTTCTCTTGGGACCACAAATCAAAGCCTCCAGGAGTGTAACCATGCTTGAGGGCGAATGAACGCGCGCAAGCTACATCGCTGTTAGCCATCAATTGTAAGCACAACCACCATGCCTCAACGTTCTCTGAAGACAGGCGTGCGCGCGCCTGCTGGAGATCAAGATGCATGGATTCATAGTCTCGACCCTTCAAGCTTGCCTTTGCTTTTGCAAGCAGTTTCTGAGGCTGTTCATCCTGAATGTAGATGCAGGCACCGAATTTGGTGCCACAAATCACTCGACTGTATGCTTCGTCCTTTTGACAGGTCGATAGCTGAGCTTCGAGTTTTTCGATTTGCAATTCTTGAAGTCTATGTTTCTCCTTTGCCAATTCGAGTAAAGTGTTTGCTTCTTCCAAGAGCTCCATGTTCTTAAGAATTTGCGCAGTTAATTGCTGCCAATCTTGTTTGATTATCTTCGCATCTTCGATGAGTTCTGAAGCTTGTTTCTGCACCTCTTGCTGTTTGTTTGCGGCTTCCTCACCACACCAAAAGGCAAACTCTTCGTCCAATCTGCGCACTGTCTCTATGAGCTTATTCAGCTCAGTTTGAGCTTGTTCGTAGGCATTAAACTCTGCCTGTCCGCGGAAGAGAAGTGATTCAGGTGAAGAACCCACGAGACGGAAGTCCAGTTCTTGAGCTTCCTTTGCTAGCGATGCCCAGTCTGCCTTGCTGCTTGCTGCCTGCTGGTGCAGACAACTAATCTCAGTTGTTATCAACTGAAAAGCAGCATCAAGCTCGAAGGAAATCGCGTTCGGATAAGCTTGCAGAACACGAAGTACCTGCGCGAAAGAATCTGCCAACTTTCCGACTTGCTCTCTTGCTTGCACGCGTGGCGTGTGCTCAAGCAGGAATTCTTTCACACTGAGCATTGCTGCATGCCAGTGCTGAGCCTTGTATAATCGGCGGATCTTGGTCCAATGCTTCCTGTCAGACTTCCGGTCTTCAACAGTGGATTGCTTTTTGACCGCTTGCATCTGCTCGTCTACGAAACACTTGTCGTCCAGTATTTCTGCGAGCAAACGCTTCAACTGTTCAGTTTTCGTTGAACACAACTTATGGTACTTACTGAAAGAATACAAGCGCCTGTTAAGGAGGGCTTTGTCCATGAGTCCCAGAAGCGTTCGACAATCATCAAGCATGCTCTGTACTTCGAAACCAGGCTCGTCCAGAGTGAATCCGTTTTGGATATAACGTACATTAGTCATTGTCGAAAGCGGTTGGTCGTTTCGCATCGACTCAATTCGCGTTTCCAACCGAACGACAGCGTATCTCATCTCTTCAAGAGAAATGAATAGACGCAGAGCTCTGTGCAGTAACGCTGTGAGCTTTGCAATCTGCTTTCCTAGATTTGCGACAGCTTCCTGTTTCGGATCAAGTGGATCCAGCTTTAGGGACTGTTCCAACTCTAGGTATTGCTCTTGCACGTTAGTAACTGCTGTCTGGTACCTCGGGCTGGTCGGACCCCATAGTTTCAGCTCTTCGAACAATGGAACGATAGTCTTACTGTTCCCGCTTATTTGATTATTAAGTTTGCAGAGTTGCGCATCATTCGTCTTTTGTGCTGTAACAAACCGTTGGATTGCTTCCCTCGCGGCAGTTGCTTCTGTTGTCAGTTTGTCTGGCAAATCCTTGCATTCACCTTCGAAGAGATTCTTCAGGGCAATTTCCAGCAAGGTTGGAAGTCTCCACCAGGTTGGAACTCCAGACACTTCGTGTTGAAAATCTTGAGCGCTTTTCAGCTTCGCAACTGCAAGTGTGTAGGTGCTCAGGAATTTAGCCCAAGCATCTTTTGCAATTTTGTGTTCCTCAAGGCTGGAGTTCACGAATTTGCAATTGTCTTTGTTGAGTCCGCTGGGTCCTTGTTGGAGTTCGAAATTGAGACTGCGATACTGGTTCACCGCGAGAGAGAGTGCATAGACCTTTTCGTTGAATCTGAGTTGCAGTTTGTGGCACTTTTCGTGCCGCAGGGTCATGAAGGCAAATCCGAGTACGATAACCAATGCTAGTAACATTCCGATAGTGTCTTCAAAAGTCATTTCTGGAGTTCTTTGCTAATAGGGGAAATGGCAATTAAATCAATAGTGGCTCTATGCGTGACGCATGAGCGCAAACTTGGGTTGGGGTTTAGTTCTGTTTCGTTTTGTTGGAACTGCTGCTTTGGGGTTTGAGTGGGTAAGTGGATGTAAGTTGAGCTTAGTGCGCGTCCAGAGGGGATCACAACGCCAGTTGGTCGTTGAAATACGCTAGTCTGGATGAATTCACGGATTGTTTATTGTGGACTCCAACAAGACGCTAAGGTGGACTCCTTTGGCGCAAAGCACCGTCGTAGAAATGACTAAGTGCGTTTGAGATACAAATGCCGTTTTCACTGGACCCTTTAATCTAAGGGAGCTGTCACCAGCGTTCCAATTGCTGCAAAAAAGCTGTTATTCGCTGCCAGGCCGGGTAAGCGAGGGATTAGATTGTGCGCTACCCAAGCGAACGATCTGTTACCATGCTATTCAAAAAGCAAAGTCGACCAGAGTTTGAGGCGGCGGCTCATCTCTGTTTCTTCAAGCATCACGAAAGCAAGTAAGTACTCGTTTTGAACAAAATTGCCTTGATAATATGCTCTTGTTGAGACTACGGATAAGCCGGCAGCTTCCGAAGTTGCTTTTACCTCTGAATCACTTATAGGTTGTTTGAACTTTATCAACAGCTGCATGCTGCTGCTTTCTTTTGCATAGTCAATTCGATTGTTGAAATGCTTACTCAGTCCTACTATGAGGTTTCTGTAACGGCTAGCGTATGTTGATTTGGTTTTTCGCAAATGTCTTTCGAGAAGACCATCATTCATGAAATCAGTAAGTGCCAGCTGATCAAAAAAAGGAAGACTGGTGCTTGCTTTGGTCCAACTAATAGATTGCGCCTTTTTGAAAACAGAACGAAGCCCAGATGGTAAAACGAGGTAACCGACATTTACTAGCGGAAACAGTGTTTTCCACATATCGCCAATGTAAATCACCGATTCATTCTCATCAAGAGCCATTAGAGCGGGCAGTGTTGAGCCTGTATAGCGAAACTCGCTGTCATAGTCGTCTTCGAGAATCAAACAGTTGCTCGATTTTGCCCAAGCAAGCAGTTCTTTTCTTCGCTCAAGACTCATCATTACACCACAGGGATCCTGATGGGATGGTGTAACATAAACCAGCTTCACAGGCTCTTTTAGAGCCGCTAACTCTTGTACACGCAATCCTTGAGCATCAACACCAACTGGAATTATTTTTGCACCGATTGAGCTAAAAACTTGTCTTGCAAACGGGAAGCCGGGGTTTTCCATTGCCACCGAATCTCCTGCATCGACCATGATTTTGGCGAGCAAACGCAGTGGGCTCAAAGCATGCGAAAAAACGATAAGGTTTTCAGCATCGCAATGCAGAGCGCGAGAACGCATGAGATAAGAAGCAAGTGCCTGACGAAGGGGCAGATAACCGAATGCCTCCGTATCATAATAGAACTGGTCTAAATCAGTTTTTCTGAGTTGTTTTAGAAGCATTTGGCGCCATGCGCTCAGTGGCAGCTCGGACACTGGTGGAGCGCCGAAATGCAGTTCGGGATGGTCACCTTGATGGCTTGGTTCGTCCGGCAAGTTCAGCAAACTTTGGGCATATGCGGTCAGCCTGTGCTGGATGACGTTTTCGCCGGTGCTCTTGGTGTTGGCAAAGTTTGAGTTGTTTACGTAAGTTCCTAAGCCAGATTCGGTTTTGATGAAGCCCTGACTCTGCAGGTCCTCATAACAGCGAAAAACAGTTTTTCTCGAGACATTGAGAGCTATGGCGAGTTCGCGAGTCGAAGGTAAGAGTTCTCCTGGCATAAGTTTCAGGCTGAGAATCATCTCGCGCAGTCGTTCACTGAGTTGCCGATATAGCGGGACGCTATTCTTGTGGTCAAGCTTCAGGGCAAGCCTTTCGGCGAATGTCTGAGTGCTTTGAATTTTTTGATTATCGTCCAAGCTGAACGTTCCCGAAACGCTGAGGATGATTCTACTTAAAGGAGGGATCCGCGTCTAGCTGCTGGCTGGCACAGGTGCTTGCTTAGGTCCGTCTGTTGGGATCCTGCTTGGGGTCAATATCATCCTGGCGGCATCGAAGGATACGCGTGGCGAGTCTGTTGGGATCCTGCTTGGGGTCAATATCATCCTGGCGGCATCGAAGGATACTTGACGCTGCGGCGTAATACTATAACGTATAAGAGAATGGCTGAAAAAACAAAACGTCGGATTTTGAGGCAAGAAAGCAAAGCACCAGTAGGGAAGAACTGGGTTCTTCCCTACTGGGCTTGTTACTTACTCAGTACTTGGTACTCAGACGCGACGCATGTCGAAGGATTGTTAGTCCTTCTTGGGGGCGTCCTTCGTTTTGACCTCGTCTTCCGGCAGCGGGACGTCGTTGGTCGGGTCGGAGTCCAGCTCGATGGCGAGGAACTTCAGGAGGCGACGGATGTGCGGAGCGCCGACACCGACGAAGATGACGTAGACGGCGCAGACGATCGCGTAACCCTGCCAGCCGATGAGCCACGCCGGAGCGGTGAGGAGGCTGAGGACAGCGGCCGCGAGGCAGAGCGTGACCACGAAGGAGGTCTGGCCGCTGAACTTCGAGGCGAGGAACTTGTAGACGCGGGACGCGGCGATCCAGGACCCGACGACGAACGGGAAGCCGAGAAGCAACGCGGGGATGAAGAGCAGAACGTTCATGTGCATTTTCTCCAGGTTAGGATTTGAGACTTCAACTTCCTTGTCCACACTTCCAAAAGGCACATTACTACTCAGATGCGCGCGCAACTGAATAGCAATTCAAAACCAGAGCAGACACTGCCGAGAGGATTTTGGCGTAGGTTTTGAGTGGCTCTGGGTTTAGACCTGTGAAAGTGGGGAGAGGAAATTGCGTCCTTAAGCTAAGGAATTGGCAGCCCAAGAAGCAATAATTTCGATGCAATTGTTACTTTACAACTGGATGGAAGTTAACGCAGCTAGCGAGGGAAGCCTTAGCAGATGTTAAGCGAGGATGTCAGGGATCTACCAGAGGCGAGGGATGGGTCGTTGAGCAGACCTGGTGTTGTCATGCGATAGCGCTCGGAAAGGGAGTAAAAAGTTCAAATTTGATCGATATCGATCAAATTTCGTGTTTGAAGTGCCCGAAACTTAGCAGCGACGTAAAGCAGGAAGCAGCGGTTGGGTTACAACCGCTGCGAGGCTTGGGCATCGTCTAGGAAAACTAGTAAGGTATTTAGTCAATATCGCCTTTAGGCGACCAGTACTAATTCGGGCAGGTAATTGCCAGCTTTGCTCTGTTCATTTCCACCCTTTTCCTGGGGAGAACTAGCAGGCTTGTCAGTGTCCACATCGTCGTCGGTTTGGTCAGATTTTTCTCTGCCGCTTTCAGATTCACTAGTTTTTCCAGATTCGTCAGTCTTGAGTTGAGGAGCACCCGATTCAGCTGATTTCCCGGCTTCATCCTCGTTTTCTTGTTTTCCTTCTTCTCGTTTCTTTTGAGGGCTGTCGTAAGGCTTGTTGCTTTCCACTTCTGAGCCTTGTTGTTTCGAATCGTCATCATCTTTTGACTTGTTTTCGCCCTCGCCTTTTTCGGCTACCTGTTCGCTAGCGTCTTGAGAGTCGGAAATTTCTTCTTTTTCGGAATTTTTGCCTTTTTCATTGTTGTTGTTGTTCTTTGCATCACTTATCGACAGTTCAGGTAAGCCACTGGGTGACCCTGATTCGTTATCTTTTTTCTCGAGTGCTTTTCCATCTTTCAGTCCAGATGGATCTTTTGCTGCATCTGTTCCGCCCGAGAATTTGTCTCCAATATCATTTTGAGTTTTGAAATCCGAGGAATTCAGATAATCTTCCAGCAATCTGCCTTTGGCGCTGCTTTGCTCATTTGAGGAACTTGTTTCTACTTCTTGATTTTTTGCTTCTGTAAGTTCTTTGCCCATGTCGCTTCTCCCCATTTGTTCGCCTGCGCTGCAGGCATTCCCGATGACTGAATACTAGGAAAAACAAATGGTGGAACTGTGGTTGATCTGTGGCGAAACTGAGACCATCAGATTAAATGAGATAATGCTAGACTGTGCTTGCTGTTAAACCCCGCCCCACTTACTATGGCAAAGATTCTGCTAGTTGAAGACGATGCTGAGATGGCTGCAACCATCAGTTCATGGCTTGCCACAGAGCATTACGAAGTGGTGCTCTGTACAGATGGTAATGATGGCTACGACCGAATCAAATCTTCATCCTACGACCTTGCAATACTAGATTGGGAATTGCCCGGGATCAGTGGACTTGAAATATGCAGACGTTACCGCCTAAGCAAAGGAAGCATGCCGGTGTTGATCTTGACCGGGCGTGATGCAATCACCGACCGGGTCTCAGGTCTTGATGCAGGTGCGGATGATTATCTTACAAAACCGTTTAGCCTCAAGGAGCTGTCTGCGCGTGTAAGGGCTCTCTTAAGGCGCCCGGTGGCAATGAACTCAAACATGTTGGAAGTGGGAAGTCTGAAACTCGATATCGCAAAGCACCGCATAAGCAAGGATGGCAAAGAGATTCAACTTATGCCCAGAGACTTTGCTTTACTGGAGTTCTTGATGCGCAATCCTGATACCGTATTTAGTACCGATGCCCTTCTTTCACGGGTCTGGAGTGATGACAGCGAGGCTGGACCAGAAGCTCTACGTACGGCTATAAAGCGCCTGCGCAAAAAAATCGACGACGGTGATGCAGATGATAGTTCGTACATCGAAAATATTCCGCGAATAGGTTATCGCCTTAGAATCCATTGAGGAGTTACGCATATGCAGGTGACGCTTTAGGGAGCTGTTACGTATTAGCTCGTGGCTTTAGGGAGCTGCTACGCGCTTTGGGAGCTACGCATTTGCAGTTGCGCTTTGGGACTCCTCAGCAGTGGCTGTCGTACACTACCTGTTGTCTACGTAGTGGCATAGTAGATCCGGAGAGAAAAAGTACGTGCAATGAAGATCCAGGCATTGAGCCAGTTCTTCATTGCACGCCAGGTAAATTCCGCATGCTGCAATCTGCCTACCTGTTAGGGCAGTTCACGCGCCAGCTTTTCATTTGCTGCTTTGTACGCGTGATCGATCAAGGTTTCCAGCGTGCGCAACGACACGCCGAAATTCGTCGAAGCCACATTGCGCATTCCGGACTCGATGATGATGTGCCCGGGCGGATCCGGAAACATCGCGTCGAACTGCACCGCCAGCATCATCTCACGAAGATGCATCGCGAAGTCCCAGGGGGACAAGCGCTCGTTCGGCAGTTGAGTTGCAAAACCGATCTTCGACACGATCGCGGGCTTCGTCTCACAGAGCGTCGCCGGAATCGGGTGGAAGTAAAATCCATCGATGAGCAGATGCCCGCCGACAGATTCACAATCATCGTGTCCATCCCTGTGATTTCCATTGGGCGGAATCCAGAGGGGACGCATGCCGAGACCGGATATCGCTGCAGTAGAGGCAGTGAGCCCGTCGACGAGGTCATAGTCGCAACCCTGGAAGACGACCGGCTTGCGCGTGAGAGCGTCAGCGGCGACGAGACGCAGGTTGTCTTGCGGCTTCAGCCCATACTCGTTGACTACGTGAGTCAGCCAGGGCTTGAAGTCCACGACCCAGGGCCAAGCGTTCTTGATGAAGTAGTTCATCCAGGTCGACTGGTCAAAGGTCCACGGGAAGAAGAGATTGCTCGGGTCGGGCATGCGGATGCATTTCGACCAGAGGTCCCAGCTGGGATAACGGAAGCTCTCGCTGAGGAAGATTTCCTGCAGCTGTTTCGAGTTGTATCCGTTGGCGATGAACGTCGCGATGAGCGCGCCAACTGATGCACCCGTTATCTTACCGAGAGGAACTTGCCTTTCTTCAAGGCAACGAAGAACCCCGATGTGAGCGGGACCTTCGACACCGCCAGCGCCAAGAACGAATTCGTATTTTTGGGCCGGCGGGCGAACAGATGACTTATCCATAAGCGACTCCTTTCGGATTGGCTTGAAAAGACAGTTCGCCCGGCTGCGTTGGCAATCCATTGCGGGATTTTTTATTTGCGCAAATGCAGCAGCGGGTTAGCTTGAGAGATCTTTTCCGAGGTTGATGAAAGTAGAGTAGTTATTCGACCTTAGTTGCTGCAGAGCTAGAAAGTCAAACCAGCGCCTGAGCTGCAAACGCAGTCCAGGCGGTGTTTCAATTCTGCTACACCGCGGATAGTGCCATTCAGGTTCTGCTTAAGCGTACATCGCAGTTGACATAGCTGGCGGAAGGCTCTCGCTAGGACTGTGTCTTAACAAATTACCGCAGGCTCATATTAAGTCGAGGTCCGCAAACGCTTAAACTACAGGGGCCGGGCGCTTCAGTTTCTCGGGTGAAAATGTTCGATTTTGACAGGAGGAATTTGATCTGCAGGCTGAAACCCAAGCACAGCACCAAAAAACGCCAGTTCCATTTCAATGAATTTTTTCACGTTCGCAGCTTTACGAAAAACGTGAGGTTCATCATCAAACTTCACATAGGCATATGGCTTTTTCTTTTCGTTCAGAGAATGCGCGAGTCGCTCAGATTGGTCAATTGGAACAATAGTATCTAGCAATCCGTGAGAAAGCAAAATAGGGCAATTTATTTGATCCACAAAGTTGATAGCCGATCGTTTCTTGTACACCTCTCGTTGTTCCGGAAAGGGGGCAATCATCGTCTGTAGGAAGTTTGACTGGAACTTATGGAATAACTGGGCCATCGATTCCATATCGCTGACTCCGAATTGTGCTGAACCGCAGGCAAAATCATTGTAAAAAGTGACGCCGCATATGGTGGCGTACCCGCCGGCGCTAAGCCCCGTAATAATCATTTTGTTTGGGTCCACAAGCCCTTTGTTTGCCAAATATCGCGCCGCGTTCACAGCGTCTTGATTGTCGACAACTCCCCAGTTACCCCTCAGTCTTTGCCTGTATTCTCTACCGAATCCGGTACTGCCCCCATAGTTCACATCGACCAGTGCAAAGCCTCGGCTGGTCCAATACTGAATTGTGAGGTCGAGTGTATTAAAGTGCTGATTATTGGGACCGCCGTGGATGCGCACTATCAGCGGGGGGAGCGTGTTAGCAGGTGCTACATAATTCTCATTTCTTGCGGGATAGAAAAATGCATGAGCATTCAGTCCGTTCTCTGTGGGAAATTCTATGGGCTCAGCATAAGATAGGCATCCAGGAAAATCGCTGTCTGAGCTGGATAAATCGAATGATTGTCGCAAGGTTTTGAAGGATTTCGTTTTTACATCCATTTCAATAATGGAAACTGGCTGGTCGGGTGCGCCACCACGAAAAACAGCTCTCTCTGCGTTTGCGCGAAGGAATGTTATCTCACCAAACTTACTTTGTATCGGTGCAAACGTCTTTTGCACTGTGTTTAGTTCGGCGAGTCCGAACATGCCGTGCTTAGCGTAGGTGAAAATTATTCGTTCGTTGTCCACAAAAGCGTAACTTGAGTGTCCGAAATACATATGTGGAAAGCCGCATTCTGCCTCGATTTCGAGAACACGCTCTACTTTTTCATTTTGGTCGAGTCGGTATATGTTCCACCAGCCACTGAGATCCGAGCAAAAATATAGTTGTCCTGAAGGCGACCACTCGGGCTGAAATATCGCCTCATCCACTCCACCGGCAACCATTCTCTGGTTTTCTAAACTGCCATCTGCTGCCAGATCTGCAAGCCACAGGTCAGTACCATACCAGGGCATGTTTGGATGATTCCAGCAGAACCAGGCAAGTTTAGTTCCGTCTGGACTAACTTTCGGTGACGAATAGAAGTCGTATCCATCGACTAGTTTTGTGATGGCTGCGCTTCCGTCCAGCGGCACTGCCACTAAACAAGCTGGGGGCGTCGAATCAGTTTCGCGATGATCTTCCTGAACGACAATCAGTCTCTCGCGCTGGCGATCGATCGTAATGTCGGCAAAGCGAAGATGTCTGGCGGTTTCTGAGAAACCAGGAGTCAGCGGAGATGGCTCGCTGAATTTGCCGTTGGAATCTCTTGATTGCACATATATTCGCTGGTCTATTAGATTGGAAAAGAATATCTGTCCGTCGAATGCGCTGAAGCTGCCGCCCCCGAACTCGTGAACTCTCGTTCTGACATTGAGTGGAAGAGGAGTGACGTCTGTTATGAGATCATCTCTCGATGAACTAACCATGTCTCTGCCAGCTTCTTCAGGTCGCGTTTCGAGCCAATAGACTGTGTCTCCATCAAGGCAGACTTTACCCATTCGCACCATATTTGATACTATTAAATCGCTGCTAATTGGCGATTTCCATGTTCCATATTCTGCTTCAAATTTCTTGTTCATGGTGTTGTCAGGTTGGGAAACTGTTTGGGTTTTGTCTGATCGGCTAGTTGTATGGGAATGCCCCAGAGTTTTTGTTACTGCTGAAGTTCAGTTGCTAAAGAGCTATTGCTATAGCAACCTTTGCAAAACATCCTCGTAGGTCGATTTCAATGAATCCAGGTGTTCAATTTTTATGCACTCATTCACTTTGTGAATGGTGCGATTAATAAGTCCGAATTCCGCAACTTGCGCCCCTGTAGGTGCGACGAATCGCCCGTCAGATGTGCCTCCCGTCGTAAGAAGTTGGGGCTTGGCTCCGACGCAAGATTCTATTCCTGCTGCGATCGCTTCCACTAATTCTCCTCTGGCAGTAAGGAAGGGAAGTCCTGACAAGCGCCAATTCAACGTGTATTCGAGTCCTGCCTCATCGAGTATCTTGTGGACCTCTGCTTTTATCAAATCAGCGTTCAGTTCGCTTGAATATCGAAAATTAAAAATCAGGTTCATCTGTCCAGGTATGACGTTATCCGCTCCAGTACCTGCACTGACGTTGCTTATCTGGAAGCTTGTGGGCGGAAAAAAATCGTTGCCTTTGTCCCACTCGCGGTCCGCAAGCTGCTTGAGTGCGCCCAGAGCTTGATGGACTGGATTGCGCGCCAAGTGTGGATAGGCAACATGCCCCTGGATTCCTTTGATATCCAGCTTGCCGGTGAGAGAACCGCGACGTCCCACTTTTATAACATCTCCAAGTTGCTCTTCAGAGCTAGGCTCACCAACCAAGCAATAATCAATTTTTGTCTTACGTGTTTCGAACTCTCGTATCACGGCAGCTGTGCCGTTGATTCCAATTCCCTCTTCGTCACTGGTCAAAAGTATTGCTAGCGTACCTTTGTGGTCGGGTTTTTTTGAGACAAAGTCGATTGCAGCATTTACGAAAGATGCGATGCACCCTTTCATGTCTGCGGATCCTCGACCGTAGAGGTAGCCATTGTCCTCGGTAGCGGTGAAAGGGGGATGTTTCCAGTCTGCTTCAGAGCCTGTGGGTACAACGTCAGTGTGTCCAAGGAAGACAAAGAGTGGCGCGCCCTGTCCGTGCGTGGACCATAGATTATCCACGTCCTCGTATCTCAGATGCTCGTTTCTGAAACCAGATTTTGCTAACAGATCTGCAAGAAATGTCTGGCAGCCAGCATCTTCCGGTGTCACAGAAGGGCGATTTATCAGTTCTTTAGCCAGTTCCAGTGTCTTCATTTTCAATTCCTTTTTGATTGAAGATTGAAATTAGTTTGTTCAGTCATAGTCCAGCGCGATGGTTCAGCGTGCTTGTTGGCAATCATTCAGTGTGATCTTTCAACGTGATCGTTTAGCGAGGATGCTCATTGTGACTGTTTCGTGTGATGTTTCAGTGTGTTTGTTGGCAATCGTTCAGCGTGATCTTTTAGTTGGATGTTCATTGTGATTGTTCATTGTGACTGTTCAGTGAGATTTTTCAGGCGCTTGTTGCCAATGGTTCAGTTGCTTGTTCATCGTGATTAGAGGCAGATCCTTCTGTTCGGTTCACCCGATGCCGGTCTGGTACTGGCTCTGAGTCCAACGAATTAATGGGCTAGAGTATCAGTCTTGGACCGAGCGAAGCAATTCGTTGATTGAAACTTTCCCTCTGGTTTTTTCATCGACCTGTTTCACGATGACCGCACAGTACAAGCTGTATTTGCCATCAGCTGATGGCAAGTTTCCTGGCACTACGACAGAGCCAGCTGGAATGCGACCGTAGCTGATTTCACCAGTGAGGCGATTGTAGATACGCGTGCTTTGTCCCAAGAACACTCCCATGGAGATTACGGAACCTTCCTCGACGATTACTCCTTCGACGACTTCTGAACGTGCACCGACGAAGCAATTGTCTTCAATTATGGTTGGGCTTGCTTGCAATGGTTCCAGAACTCCACCTATTCCTGCGCCACCAGAGAGGTGAACATTCTTACCTATTTGTGCGCATGATCCCACTGTTGCCCAGGTGTCGATCATGGTTCCGGAATCAACATACGCGCCTATGTTAACGAACGCTGGCATGCAGACGACATTCTCTGCTATATATGATCCACGTCGCACTGCAGCTGGTGGCACAATTCTGTATCCGGCGTTTTGGAAATCTTCGGCAGTGAAATCAGCAAATTTCGAAGGTACTTTGTCCCAATAATTTGTGTGTCCGCCTTCCATCAGGGCATTATCTTCCAGGCGGAATGACAGCAATACTGCTTTCTTGAGCCATTCGTTCACCTTCCAGGAGCCGCTTTCTTTATCTGCGACACGAAGTGAACCGCGATCAAGCCCCATAATTGCTTCGCGAACTGCCTCACGGACTTTCTGCTCAGCATTGGATGGACTTATCTTTGCTCGATTTTCAAACGCCTCTTCGATGATGTCTTTTATGTCCACACTTTGCTCCTTTCTTTAGTGCACTGACCCAGACTGGCACGCCACAATGAACTCTCTCAAACGTTCTGCCCCTTCTCTGCATTCGTCAATTGGCGCAACCAGAGCCATTCTCAGTCTGTTAACGCCAGGGTTAACTTCGTTGAAATCGCGAGACAGGTATGAGCCAGGAAGAACGGTCAAATTTTGATCGCGATACAAAAACTTGGCGAACATTGTGTCGGCGAACGGCGTTTTCGGCCAGAGGTAAAACGAGCCTGCTGGCTGTTTTACATCGAGAAATTCACCCAAAATATTGTGAACCAACTTGAATTTTTCTCTATATAAAGCGCGGTTTGCAACGACATGATTTTCGTCTTGCCATGCAGCAATGCTTGCTTTCTGAAAAGGTGGGGACATGGCGCAGCCGTGGTAGGTGCGATAAAGTTTGAATTTGCGAATCAATTCCGCATCGCCCGCAACAAAGCCAGAGCGCATACCAGGAAGGCTCGAGCGCTTAGATAGACTGTGAAAAACGACACAGTTTTTGAAGTCGTTTCGTCCCATCTGGTGCGCGGCTTCCAGCAATCCGCAGGGTGGATTGTTCTCATCCGGATAGATTTCGGAATAACACTCGTCTGAAGCAATTACAAAGTTGAATTGGTCGCTCAGTTTGATCAGTTTCTGCATGTCCTGAAGGCTCAAAACGGCTCCTGTTGGGTTGCCCGGAGAGCTGATATAGATGAGCTGAGATTTCTGCCAAACTTCTTCAGGAACTTCGTCGAAATCTGGCAAGAGGCTGTCCGGATTCAGGTTCATGTACCAGGGTCTTGCGCCGGCGAGATAGGCAGCGCCCTCGTAAATTTGATAGAAGGGGTTGGGCATCAGTACAAGCGCATCGCTTGAGGGATTGATGATGAAATGGCAGAACGCGAACAAAGCCTCGCGGGTGCCATTTACTGGAACGATGTGCTTGTCGGCATGCAAGATGCTGCTGTCTAGTTTGAAACGTTGGATGAGCCAGTCTCTTATGGCGGCGCGGAGTTCCGGCATTCCAGCCGTGAGTGGATAGTTGCTGAGTCCTCCTAACTCCCTCTTTATAAGCTCGAAAACGAATTCTGGTGCATCATGCTTCGGTTCGCCGATTGACCAGAGAATCGCTTTCTTTTTGGCTGGGCTTACACCATCAAATAGCGCTGCTAGCTTTTCGAAGGGGTAGGGCTGCAAGAGGGAAATGCTTGGATTCATTGCTTCCGTGGATTCGTTGGAGAGGTTTGAGTTTACCGCGCCGCTCCCCTTTGATTGCCTAAAGTCGGCAGCATCTTTACCCATTGATGCATTCCTCGATTCTGGGTGAACGAACTCGGCGATCTGGTCGGCAAGAGCTCAGTATTTTGCAGAGTGGTTTTGCGAAGGGCCGCTCATTGTTTTCTCCCGTCAGTTTTCGGAAAAGCATCGTGGCAGGTGCTGGCGCGGAAAACGGTGAAACTCAAACGGTACGATGAAGTTTCTACTAATTTGTAGATTCCAATTCAAGGCGAAGTGGAGTAGCATTCCAATTCAAGGCGAAGAGGAGTAGCAAACGCTCTCATGGACGCATTGGAAGTCGGGTTTCCTAGATTTTGTGTTTTAAGCAGCCGTTGAAGCCGCCGACGAACGCTCGAGAAGCGGTATCCCCTTGAAGTTGCTGGGTGATGTAGCACAGAGAATTACAAACAGTGATAGCGGCGCTTGGACACCGCTACCACTGTTCTGATCTCACACAGAAATCAAGATTTGAGCTGTTCTGGATTTAGTCTACCCGAATACCAATTTTTGCTTTCTTGGTGTTTGTTGAAGCAACATACTTTGCCTTGTACGTTTCCACATCGGCAAATTTCTTTTCGATTGATTTCATCGTGCCTTTGCTGTAGGTCAAATCAGACTTGCGTTTGGTTTCAAGTGACGCTATGACCGCAAGCTTCTGGCGCAAGTTTCGGGCTTGCTCATGTGTGAGACGACCGCCGGCGTAGTCAGATGCGACTTCGAGCTCTAGTTTAGCTCTGCGATACGCATAGTCTGAGGAATAATAGACTAGTGCACCATCTACAACGAGGAAGTTGTGAGGCACCACAGACGGCATACTGCTCAATAGCATTAATTTGCCAGCGTCGTTTACCGTTGCTACTACTTTTCCTGTGGTTTCGTCAATTACGTAGAAACCTGGTGTTATTGTTTGTCCGACGACATATTGTCCGACAATGACTGATTTTGTAGGATCCACGATTTTGTATGTGACACCAGCTGGCAGAACAACGGGGCTTACAGCTTCTGTTGTTTCTATGGTTGTGGTGGTCGTGGTAGTTTCTGTTGTTTGTGCAAAGGCCGTACTTGCACAAAGTGCCAATGATGCAGCCAGTAATGGGGCCAAAAGCTTCATGAACTCCTCCTTCTCTAACCTGCTTTACTCGCCGCAAGGCGAACCAGGACTTTTACTTTCGCGCAGAGACGCGCTCGTGCTTGTTTGGTTCCGGTAGACTTTTTTCCGCGTGGCGACGGTGTTCGGAGGTGTGGCTTCAAGGTTGACGTGAGTTGGCGTAGCGGAACTTCGCGTCGATGCGAGACGGGCATTTCCATAAAATCTGGGGAGCGAATGCCTGGGCTCGGGTGGGGCTTGAGCCTGTAAGTGTTGGGGGCTGCTCCTTCGCGGCTGTGGAGGCAGTTTTTTGAATTGGCGCTACTACCGACTAGATTGAAGTTATTCCAGATCACAAATCCCTAAAAGCAGCCCGTCACCCCCAAACCCCCACCCAGCAAAATTCAGTTTCCATCTGTGCTCAGAAGTAGTCTAAGACCTTCTGGGCTCTTGTGCGCGTTGTGCGCGTTGAACAGAGAAGCCTTTTGAGGCTTTTCTCTCCAGCTCGCATGAGCCGAATTAAAACCGGACCAAAACCGAACTAAACCCGAACAGAAGCCGAACCAAAACCGAACGGAAGCCGAACTAAACCGATTTCCAAAACCGAAGCAAAACTAAAATCAAACTCTAAAACCAAACAAGAATATGAACGAAACAAAAAATACATCACCGTACATTCTCGTGGTTATCGACATGCAGCCTGGATTTCGAGCCAGTCTGAATGAAGCAACTATCGATTGTGTCGCTGCAGAAATTCGCAGTGCCAGAGCTGCGAATCATCCGATCGTGATTTTGGAGTATGCCAAATACCCCGCTACGCACGAACGTCTTCTACAGTTGGTCGAAGGCTACGATAAAGTGGCGATTGAGACCAAGCGCGAAGACGACGGCTCTGAAGAGCTCTTGGAGGCGTGCATTGGCAACGAGTACTTTCAGAACGTGTACCGAGTCTGCGGTGTGAATACACTGCAGTGCGTGCAACGCACTGTTCTGGGTGTTGCTGACCGTCTGGAAGACAGTCGCATCGACGTGGTCAAGGACGCTTGCAACGATGAAGAGGGTTCTGACGTGTGGCACAAGTTCGCGCATCGCCCGAATGTGCGCTTCGCGTGAACCTCGCTGGGGTCTGGGCAGAACACTGCCCAGACCCCACAAAGTTTTCCCCGAGAAATCGGATATGTTTCTGCTGAATTCTTACTTCAAATATCATGAAAAAATCCTGTATGTTTCAATGTCGGCGAGGTCAGTCCGAGCTTGATCTCAACGACCTTGAGCTGGCAATTAGCAGCGGAGGATCTGCCGCCGTGCTGGCGGGTGTCGGTACCGCTGCTGCCTGCGAACTCGCGGGTATCAACAAGTGGCGCAGGCTCTTCGGTGTAAGTGGCGGAGCTGTCGTAACCGCGCTTCTGGCTTGCGGTATGAAATCCGCACAGCTATTGCGCGTCGCCCTGGACCACGACTTCGATAGGATGATGTCCTTTAATGGCGGTTTGCTAAGTCCTGTGTTCGCTTGCTTTGGTGCCCCCGCTGTTCGGCCTTCTCACGCTGATTGGACCGAGTCTCGGCTAACCGGACTATACAGCAGTGCTGGACTCGGCAACGTGATTGAAAAATACGCCAGCGAGTTGGGGCTGGATGGTCAATGGCCGGCTAACTTTTCTACTCTCGCTACGAGCAAGAACGGTTCTCCGGTGGTCTTCAACAAAGATGGTGTGTTTCATATCGATGAGCGCTCTGGCAAGGAGACCGTGCTCTCGGACACTCCTGCGTCCCTCGGACTTGCCGTGCGCGCTAGTGCCACCATTCCTGGTGTCATCTCAGCCCTTCGCTACAAGGGGCTGCACCTCTTCGATGGCGCGCTAACGGAGGACGGGTTTTGCCCGGTGGGTATCAACATACGGCGCTTCGGAGCGCGTCCTGACCATGTTCTGGCTTGTCGCGTCAGCGAGCCAAGCCTGAAGCCGATGATGAGGCGGCTGTATCGTTGGGCGCGGCGACTCTGGCTCATTAGCCCTCGTTTTGACTGGGGTGATGAGACCACCGGCGTCATGGAAGTACGATCAGAGATCGACCACGTGCACACACTTAAGTTCAAGCTTACGCCGGATGAGAAATGGTACGGCATCATGGTGAGCTTCGAGGCTTGTCTTAACCGACTTGCCTTCGCCGGCTTGTTGCATGGCGAGCGCCTGATGACTGCTCGTGAACTTATGGGCAAGATTGGATTCTGGCGCGACCGCCACCCTGTGCCCTGCAAGAAGAAGCCACAACATCTTGCTGACGTAGCTTCGCAGGTGTTCAGAGAATACGGACTTCTGTAAGAAAACGCTCGACCTTCCTGGCGGGTCGAGAGCGAAACACAGTCCAGGTAAAATTCAACTTCTTTCTCTATGCTCAATTGGATTATTCCACTCTCTGCGCTGCTTGCAGTGTGTTACTCTCAGCGTGGACGCCTGACGCAGTTTCGCGCCAAGCTTTCTGAGTTGCGGACGCCTGGGTATGTACCGCCACCGCCTACGGTGCGTGGTTGGCGCTGGCAACGTCGGCTCTCGAGCTTTCTGACCTGGGTTTTCGTCGGCAGGGTTAGGGTCCTGGGGGGTGAGAATCTCAGTGCGGTTCCTGCGGAGTACAGCTATCAGATCACGCCGAACCATTCTCATTTCGCAGACATCTTTGTGTTGCCACCCGTTCTCAATGAACGGCGGATGCGCTACATGGCTGACCCTGGTGTGATGTCTGGTTTCTTCGGTTTGTTCGGTTGGCTGGTCTCCAAAATGGGCGCCTACGCAGCAAGCCGCAAGTCCGGTCTGAAGGTCGTTCTCAATGGTGAGCCTCAGGTGATTTTTCCAGAGGGCTGGACTTATCTCGATGGTGAAATGGGGCGCTGCCGCACCGGTGCAGTTAACATTTGCAAGGCAGTTGCGCGTGAGACCCAGCGCGAAAGCTTTCTCTTGCCGGTGTTCATTCGCTACGGCAGATATCCGGGCCCGTGGATCAAACGATTCCCCATTCGGTTGCAGTATCTGATGCTGCTGCTTGGTTTTCTGTCCTTCCGTCGGGGTGTCGTTGTGCGGTTCGGTAAGCCCATCAGCAGTGATAAATTGCCTTCGGCGGATAAGGAGGCGGCAGAAATGCTGCGGACTGAAATTCTGAAACTGAAACCTGAGTCTATAGATTAGCGAACCCATGCAGGGCGCTGTTTCTTCTTTAACCGATTTACTTTACTTACAACTATGACTTCGAATCTCTTCTGGGCGGTTGTTTTCATCGCTTCGCTCGCCTTTTCCTATGTCCTGATTTCCTTCATCGAGTGGATCAGCCACGGCGTCTTCATGCACAAGCCCACATGGTTCAGCAAGCGGTTTAAGTTCTTCAATGAAACGCTGCATGAGCATCGCACTTTCCATCACGGCGAGTGCTTTCCCGGGCGTCATTTCGATGAGGCGGAGGGCGACTGTCTGACGGTAAACATCCATCTGCGAATTTTGTTTGGGCAACTCGCCGCGAGTTGGGCTTGGGCGCCCCTGTTTATCGCTGCTTACTGCTGCGGCATTGCAACCACTGTGGGGCTTTCTTTGTGTGTGGTCGGTGTGACCTTCATGGTGTCACTGGCGGTGCATCACGTCACATGGAACTTTATTCATGTGCAAATGCATACCAACCGGGATAAGCGTGCTCGCTGGTTCGCAAAGTCGTCACTGTGTCTCTATCTGGCTCGCTATCACTACATGCACCACGTGTATCCGCGTGTGAACTTCTGCGTGGTGACTCCGCTGGCGGATTGGATCATGGGAACGTACAAGGCGCCAAGTGAAAAGGACATTGAAGACATGAAAAAGCATGGCTTCACGCGGTAGCATCGACCAGCAACGATAGACCTGTGCTTAGTCAATCTGTGCCTAGTCAATCTGTGCTTAGTCATTCTGCTTGATGCATTCGCGGGGGCTGCCGGAATAACCGGCAGCCCCATGCGGGTTTTGGGGGTTCTATCTTGATGATTTGATATTTGATTTGTGCTTTGTTATTTTTCGAATTTTCGATTTTTCGATTGAGATACTAGTGCGTGTAGTGGAGTGAATTTCTTTGAACGAGATCTCATGAGGAGAATTGCGCCCCCTTAACATCAGAGCCGGAAAGCCAACTAATTGCCTCCACTAGATCGATATCGATCAAAATCCTGAGTTTGAGATTCCCGAAACCCAATAAAGAGGGTTTTTGATCAAATCGGTGAAGAAGCCCCTTGGCGTAACCCAAGTTTCGAATGCGGATCCGCTGTCGACGCTGAGGGAGATCTCATGAGGAGAATTGCGCCCCCTTAACATCAGAGCCGGAAAGCCAACTAATTGCCTCCACTAGATCGATATCGATCAAAATCCTGATTTTGAGATCCCCGAAACCCAATAAAGAGGGTTTTTGATCAAATCGGTCAAGAAGCCCCATATGCGAAACAGAAGTTCCGCATATGGATACTCTGACCACGCTAACGGGATCCGGATTGTGCGCCGATGGGATCCGCTTTTTTTATCTAGGATTCGCCAACCTTTTTTGCGATGCATCTATAAACTTTGTCTTGATCTTCTTTCGTAAGTGATCTGACATCTTTAAGAGATTTGTTTGCTACATCTGCTCGGCTCAGGTGGAGTTCTTCCGCCCAACATTGCTGCACAAGTGCGCTTTCTTTAGCCTCATCTCTCGGCTGAGGAGCCAATCCTTGTCTTTCCATTTCAATTACTCCAACGCTATCGATGGACTGATAATAGAAATAGGGGTGTGCAAATAAGGTGCAACAGGAATCAAATCTTGGGAGTTTTCCCATGGAATGACTCCAGCAAGCCTCGACCCTGGTGCTTGAAACTCGGTTTCAGAATCGTCTTTTGTGCAGTTCTGCAATGAGTGTTGAGATTTGCGCTTTGATGGCACGAGCTCTTCGATCCGATACTTCGGTTTTACCTTTGATAGCCTCGCAATAGTCCTTTTTGATATTTAGTAATTGCTGAGAATACAAATCCATATCCATGGTTCCCAGTTCATTTCTGTCATGCATTGTAATTAGCAATTCATCCGCTTTCTTGAACTCGTCATGCAAACCGTTAGCTGGACCAGATTTCGGTGCTTCAAGGAAATGAGTGATTGGCGTGTCACAGTGCAATGGTGGCGTGTACATTGAATAATTGTCTCGATGTATACTTCCATGGAGGTAAGGAGAAGAGGATGTTTGCCTGTTTCCCCAATAATATTCGGTGTCGCTTCCGCCACCCCAATAGAAGTTGTGGTCTTTGCCTCCGCCCCAAAAATCACTCGCTTGCACTGGCTCAGGTGGAGGAATTCTTGGCGGAGCGATGTAGGGTTCAGGAGTATATCTCGGCATAGGAGGCGCGAATGAAGCGTGTGAACTATGTGACTGAGATTGCCAATATTGATGCGCTCGGTAAGCTGCATAGTTGTTGGTGTTCGCGTAATTTGGGGATCGCCACGCTCTAGCTGCAGGTGCGAAGACCGCAAGAAAGCAAATCGCTAGAGTTCCGATTTTGATTGAAATCATAGGTGCCACAAATTGAATAAATTCAATTATGCATACAATATGCTATACAGCTTAATTAAATGTGGATGATATAAACGCGCTATCTATCGCACTTTGATCACTTTTTGTACCCATTTGTTTTCAATAAAAGTGAAGAAGGATAACACGAATGTTATCCTTCCGGGGGGCGCAGAGTCTCTAAAAGCAACGGGATTATTGGTTGACGTTGAGGTTCTATTTTCTTACCTTCTTGCTGGCGTCGAGACCAGTGATGAACATGTCTGGTAGATGGTTCTTTGACTCGGCTTTGCTCTTCTGTCCGTCCTTTTCCTTTTGTTCGGATGGCACATCTTTTTGTTTGCTATTGGGGTCGTTGTGTTCCTTCGAGTCGGAACTGTCTTTTGATTCCATCTGTCCGTTCTTATTCTTCTGATCGTTTAGTTCTTTGTTGTCGTGTGTGCCGTGCCCATCTTTTGAGTCGATTTGTTTATTCTCTTTTGTCCCGTAATCTTTGGATCCTTTGGATCCTCCGTTGTCGGGCGGCAGAGAGGATTTCTCGTAATCTTTCGGGGTACCTTTTTCGCTGGATGGATCTAGATTGTTATTTGGCTTAGCTTCGCTCGATCCGGGTTTGCCGTTTTCATTTTTTTCTGTTCCGGAGCCAGGTTTTCCAGAGCTTGAGTTCTTGTCGGCTTCTTTGCCGTTTGGAACACCATGCTGTGAGTCACCCTTAGGGCTTCCGCTATTGTCGGCTTCTTTGCCGTTTGGAACACCATGCTGTGAGTCACCCTTAGGGCTTCCGCTATTGTCTGCTTCTTTGCCGTTTGGAACACCATGCTGTGAGTTGCCTTTAGGGCTTCCGCTATTGTCTGCTTCTTTGCCGTTTGGAACACCATGCTGGGAGTCACCCTTAGGGCTTCCGTTATTGTCGGCTTCTTTGCCGTTTGGAACACCATGTTGGGAGTCACCTTTGGGAGAATTGCTTTGCGATTCTTTTTCAGAAGACTTGCCGTTTGGCTGACCGCCCTGTCCGTCTCCACGAGGGGTGCCTTCTTGGGCTGACTTGCCGTTAGGCTGTCCGCCCTGTCCGTCTCCGCGAGGGGTACCTTCTTGGGCTGACTTGCCGTTAGGCTGTCCGCCCTGTCCGTCTCCACGAGGGGTGCCTTCTTGGGCTGACTTGCCGTTTGGCTGACCGCCTTTGCCATCTCCATGAGGGGATCCTTCTTCGGCTGATTTACCGTTAGGCTGTCCGCCCTGTCCGTCTCCACGAGGGGTACCTTCTTGGGCTGACTTGCCGTTAGGCTGTCCGCTTGATGAATCTGATTTACCATTTGGCATGGCGTGGTCGCTGTCAGTCTTTTGTGACTGCGAGTTTTTTCCTTCGGATTGACCTTTATCACCTGCGGAATTCTTTTCGCCGACTTTGCCTTCCTTGTTATCGGTAGAATTGCCTTCTTTGCTCATATTGTCTGATGGCTTGCCGTCTTTATTTGAAATGTCCGAGCCATTGTTTTTCGAATTGTCGGCTAGCTGAAGTGAAGGGAGAGAATTGTTTTTGACCAGGTCATCGGTGGCCTGTTTTTGTGAATCGAGGGAAGCAGCGTTCGCACCTTGCTGATAATCATTCGCATTGAGATTACTGGATTCTGCAGCACCTGATTTTTCGATCTGCGATTCCTGGTTTTGGTTGATTTCGTTCTCAGCCATTGTGCAAGCCCCCGTGATGGAAGAAACAAGAGTGACGGGTCCGTCACTTTCGAAGTTGTATTTAGTAAGAGATTGGGTGTTCCAACTGGAACACTTGAAGAATAATCGAGCTAACGTGCAACAAAAGTGCAAACTGCTTCTGAGTTCGACTAATGACTTCAGTTGCTTTATCCGTCGCCGATTTTGCCATTAAGCGGGCATATTGACTCTGTTATGAGAGCTTGTGATGACCGCTTTTGAACTTATCAGCTTAATTCTCATGTTGTCCGGAGTGCTCAGTGTACTGACCTTCGCGAGTTCCGAGCAGGGAAAGGAGAAGCGGCTGGCCGATTGGAAGGCGCTTAGTCCGAGCGATTTGCATGACCTGTGCAAGAAACAATACTCCGGGATCTACCTTGATGATGCTTCCAGGATAATTTCGAAGATTTGCAAGAAAGGTGGATTGGTCAAGTCAAACGATATCGATTGCAAGTGGAGTGCAGACATTGATGAAATGACTCCCGAAAAAATCGATGCAACCTTCAGTGTTTTTCTTATTCAGGGTTCCTATATCCATTTTTCATTTATGGTCAGGTGGTATATAAGAGAGGCTCAGAAGCTTGTTGTTGAGGTGCAGACACAATACTCATGGGGGACAGATCCATCGAGTGAGTGGAAGAATTTTATAGATTTGGTATTAAAATCAGTGGAAGATGAAATAGATATCGAGCTTGCTTCGATATTCAATCGAGCAATTTCGTCGACCACTGTTCCGAGCGCGTGGCAGCCAGCGCCCCAGATTTCGAACGTAGTGACTTTGTCCCATAGTGTACCTGTGCCGGCACAAACGCATCAACCGGTAGTCGGGCTAATTCAGGGGGGGTCGAGCTTGCGCTCGGCATTCTCGCAATCCTCTTCCCTTTCTGCGGTGAATGTGCCGATCAGAGCCTATGCAGATATTAACGAAATCGATGTAAAAAAGACTTTGATTGGACTTTTGCAGCGAGAGGGTCATCTCAGCGAGCCGATCAGTAACATAAAATCACTTCGATGGGTTGGGGAATGTAGCAATGATGCAACCACCCCTAGTATCATAGAGACAAAGATAGCATTCAGTGAATATGAGTATTATTCAGAGTATGCCTCCCTTAAGGACGAACTGTTGATTCGCTGGGAAATTGGGGCTCTTCCTAATCTCAAGACGACAACTATTGCTTGTGAATGGACGGGCAAGTTTCAGCCCAGTTCGGGTGATCTTATCCGATTTATTCTTGATGAGTTGAACAGAGAGCTTCTGATTGCGGGTGGAAAACCTGTTCAGTACAATCCGGTGCAAGCCCGCGTCAACAGTAATGTGAGAACACCCGCAAATCCCTCGATTGATTGGTTCAGGGATCTTCCCGAGAACAAGCAACATTCTACAAAGCCCTTTTGGCCAAGTCTGCAAGACTATAATGAGGCCGTGCAAAATCCTGAAACCTGTTTTAGTGACCCCGAGCTGCAAATGGGCGTTGTCGAGACTAGCATCCTCGGTTTGCCGAAGGTAGCAACAGGTGCTTTTGCAAGCGTTTATCAGCTCGAAGCCAATGGTATTTCGTATGCTGTTCGGTGCTTCAATTCCGCAATGAAGGACCAGGAAGAGCGCTACAAGCGCACAAGCAGATTCATTTGTGCGGATGATTTGCCTTACACTGTAAATCTGTATTTTCTTGATAAGGGAATTATGCTCAAGGGACAGTGGTTCCCGATTCTCAAAATGGAGTGGGTGGATGGCTTATCCATTTACACATACATAGACCAGAACTACACTGAACAGCGTGTAATTGAAGACCTGCGATATCGCTTCGGATTTATGATGGGTGAGCTGAGAAGAGTTGGAGTTGCCCATTCAGATTTGCAGCATGGAAACATTATCATTCGCGATGGTGATTTTGTTTTAGTCGATTATGACGGAATGTTTGTGCCAGAGCTAAGCGGATTTCTCAGCAATGAAAGAGGCCATCCGAATTATCAGCATCCGTCTCGTGAAGGGAAGCACTTTGGACCTTATCTAGACAATTTTTCTGCTTGGATAATCGATTCTTCGTTGCTTTGTTTGCTGAAGGATCCGCAAATGTGGTCTAAATTCGCGGGTGATGGAGAGTCACTGATGTTTAAGAGAAACGATTTCGAACGCCCGAAACAGTCTGCTATTTTTGCTTATATGCTTGACCATGATGATGATGAGATTAGAGAGCGTGGTGAGTTTTTGCTATCGCTTTTGCAGACACAGATAGAGTCCATTCCGTATCTGAGTGAACCGAATCTGAGTGAACCGGGTGATTCTGCATCGAGTGTGCAAAATTCAGAGATTGAGCGGGATGACACAGCAGCGGCTTCTAAGTCTGGTCCTGTGGGTGTTTCTGAGAGTTCCGAAGGCAAGAATTACAACGGTTTGCCCGATTGGATGAGATGAGATGGTGATGCAGGGTTACGCATCTTTAGAGAGCTAAGTTCGTTCGCCTGAGCTGTTGCATAAACAGCTGTTAGGGTGCATGGTCGCAAATGGAACCTGATGTAGATACTCTTAAGGTTGATTGCCACTGCCGTAACACTGGGGGCACGATACCTTTCCCCAGCCTCCGCATACAGTGCATTGGATCCGTTTGTTTCCATAGCAAGTCTGACATTGGTCTGTGCCGTACTTGCCTGTGCCACTGCAGCTGGTGCAGTTTATTTGTTTGTACCCGGAGCAAGTTTCACAAGTGATTTTGCCGTTTCCTGCGCATTTATAACACTGTGTCATCAGAAAATTTCCTTTGAGCTTGGAGGTGGGTTTTGGCGGTGATTTGAGTCGAGGTTTAAGCTTGGGGGCCTGAGCAGGAGCCTAGTGGATAGTTGGAGGTTTAGCTTGTGCGCTTGAGTTTGAGCTTGGGGGCGAGTTTTATGAGATTGTTCCTGCGATGATTCGCCAGCCGTCTGTTTTTTTTACCCAAACTCGCATGAATTTCAAGTCTTGTACGCCGCGCGGACCCTCGTAAGTTCCTTTGCAGGTGACTACAGCTGAGTCGCCGTGATCAATTACTTTCATATCTGTCATCACAACCCGGGTAAATTTTGTTCCTAGTTCGGGTTGATGGGCTTTGATAATGTGCTGTTTTGGCGAGCTTGCTTCACCCTTCGAAACCATGATCATATGGTCGTCCAGGTACGTTTCAAAAAATTCTGGGTCGTGAGCTAATTCTGCTGCTCGCAGGCGTTCTTCCAGGTCAAGAATTTCTTGTCGCGTATTGCTAGTCATGAGGCAAGCTCCAGAACAAGTGTTTGGAATGAGATGGCAAATTATATCAACCGTTGCGGTTGGCAAGCAGGAGCAGATTCTGGGGTTTTTCTTCGCGCATCGAACACTCCTTAGCAGGCTTCCAAATCGGGATTTTGATCGATATCGATCTTTTTGGGGCAATTTTTTGGGTTTCGAGGATCGCGAAACCGTGTTTTTGATCGATATCGATCAAATCCCGACAATTTATTGGGATTTGGGGATCGATGAAAAGGGGCATTTTCTTTGTGTGAATGTCAGGAGTTTCAGCTCTTGAGTTCCGAAATCTGCAAAGCGGATTTTTGATCGATATCGATCAGTTTCGGCCAATTTGCTAGGTTTCGGGGATTGCAAAACAGCGTTTTTGATCGATATCGATCAGTTTGAGCAAACACACGATGATTGCGGATTCACTTGAGATCGAAATTTTTCTATTTCTCCTATGCCCTTTCGTATGATAAGTGGTAGTAATAAGAGTCGAAAAAGGAAAGCATCCGACTTGCGTCGAATGCTCTCCCGGTTCGTCTACCTGAACCTAATCCAGATGCTCGTTACCTGGACTGACGGGGCTGCGGGCTGGGGTCAGTGTCCCCTTCTTCGTGCTCCCGCTTCAGCTGAGCTTGGGCAGTGCCCTGGTAGAAGCTCAGCAGCATGCCCTTGCTGATTGCCGGAACCAGCTTCTTGTCCTCTTCGACGATGGTGTCGCCGAACAGGTGCAGCACTTCGTGAGAACGACGCAGCATCGACAAGCGAGCTACGAAGCGGCTCATGAAGTTGCTGCCGGCATAGAGCGACTCCTGTTCTGCCATGCGATTGAAGTCGTAGGCAGTCAGGTGGTCGCGACCCGGTGCGTAAGTCCGGAAGAGGCGCTCAAATTCTTCCATGTCTACGTCGCCGTAGCAGCTGTAAACATGGTTGTCTTTGCTCGCCGAAGCCCGAACGCGAGCTGGCAGCTCACGATTGAAGCAGAACCGCTTTTCGAAGGCGGAGCTGCCTGCAATGTCGCAGGGGTCGATTTGCGGTTGACCGTCTCGCATGCGATTACGCAGGGCAATTCGCAGCACCTGTGCGTTCGCAGCAAAAGACTTCGACCACTTGCGCACCCCGAGCGAGCTGATGGACACAAGAACCAGCAGCGCAGACAGCAGCGGGAAGCTGGAGCCAAAGAACGCAGCCAATCCGAGCGAACCGACCATCACCGCGAGCGCGTGCAGAGCACCGAAGTGCGCCGCACTGTTGATGGAGTTCTCGGCGCGAGTCAATGTTCCGAACATGAACCCACGCTTGTCTGTGTAGCACTTCTTCCAGCAAATCTGCATGAACCGCATGGCGAGCATACGGCGCACAGTCAGAGCCAGTGGGATGAGCGTGATACACGCTACCGCACCCGTCGCTACCCAAGCGGGTATCGCGCCGGACATGGTCGCCAGGACAGCCGTAACGACTGCCAGAACAAAGGTGCGCAGGTCCGCCTTGAACACGTTGGCCGTGTCCTTGTGCGTTTCCTGCAATTGACGATGCGGGAAGGTTTCCGTTTCCTTCCAGGGCGAGAACGCGCGAGTGACGCCCTCCATCTGTGAACGGAGACCCGGCAAGTGCCGAGCCATGGCACCGAGCATGCCACCACCGTGTTCCACCCAGTCCATGCCTTCCGCGTATTCGGCGTAGGTGAAGCCTTCCGTCAGGTGTCGATTGCTCTTCACTCGACGAGGGGCATTCAGGACGAATTGGTAGAATTGGCAGAAGCCGAGCGCGAAGCCGGCAGGCTTGGGTTCGGCGAGAATGCCGATGCCCGCGTCCACCTTGTCCACGTCGCCTTCGTATTTGATTTCCAGCTCACGAGCAAGCTCGGCGTCGCCGCCGGTCAGCTCGAGGAAGGACGTAACGGGCGGTTCACCCACAGACTGCCGGAACTCGTTATAAGTGCCGGTGCCGTCGGTGCGCTCACGAAGGAGGTCCCGTTCCGCCAGGTCGGTCAACTCGCCGTCCTGCTGGTTTTCGAACTGCGTCAGCGCGCGCGGGAAGTTGTGCAGCGTGAGAGCGCCACACGACTTGCGCACGAAGCTGTAGGCGAGCGTTTCGTAGCCGTATTTGGCGACGAGCGGACGCGTGTTGCTGTGGACGAAGTTGATCAGATCCACGCGCTCGAGCAGCTTGTCTGTGCCGGGCTGGACGATTTCTCGCTCGCTGAGGATGAGCTCATGGAGGCGATAGACCATCCGGAAGTGCTTCGGCACCTGGAACGGACCGTCGTGGTGTTCCCACTTCGAGCCGGGCATGCCCCAGATGGCGTCCTGTCCTTGCAACGGCTTGATGAGCCGAGCAACGAAGGGCGACCGATGCGCCAGGCGCATCAGGTACATCTTGGTGCGCTGACCGAGGAAGCCGTACCAGTCAGTGTGCATGCCGAGTTGCAGGGTCGGATGTTGCAGCAGGTCTTCCGTCCACTGGATGGTGTGGATGCGGGCGATTTGCGCAACGTTGACCTTGCGCGCCATCTGGAAAAGCTTTTCATCATCCCACTCCGGGTAGAAGTAGGCGTAATGGTCGGCGATGGCGTTGTGCTCTTGCACGAAGAGCCAGTGCAAGAAGCTCAGCAGCGGGTTGTAGTTGTTGTTGAAACCGGTGTGGTCGATGCCCGGCTTGTTCGGATCTTCCGGTAGGCGCAGGTCGGCTTCGAGCGCGAATTTGCCGCCCTCGAAGGAGCGCAGCGCGTTCTGCTCGTCGCCGTTGTTGCCGTAGATCTGACCCTGCACCCACGCTACCGTCTTCTCGTTGATCGGCGTGGGGCGACCGTTATCCGTCACGCGCGTCGGGTCCGCAGTGGTTCGGTCGATGCGAGCAACGTTGCCCGGCCAGTTGTCCTTGGGGTCGCGCTTCATCAGATGCGGGCACTGTGTGACGGGGTCACGCAGTGTGTTTCCGCCGAAGTTGTGGAACTGGAACTGAATCCAGCCGCCAGCGAGGTCGCTGAGAATCAGCGCAGGAATGGTGATTTCCTTGCCGTTCTCGTCGAGCCGACGCCAGCGCAGCTTGCCCGCTTCCCGAGCGCTTGGAGTCATCTCCTCCACGTCAGGGCGCACCTTCTTCGGCGGAATATTGGAGCCGAAACGCGTGCCGGGTGTTCCCATCTGAGGGTCATCGTTATCGAGCGCCCAGCTGCCGTCGGGCAGGTAGCCGTGTTTCGCCGCCTCGGGTTCCGGACCCATGTCCTTCACGTCGTTGGTGGCATAGTCGTAGGGGTCCGTGAGGGCGTTGGAGCGCACGTACCAGATCTTTGCGAGAAGGTACATCAGTCCGAGCGGCGTGGGCCACTTGTCCCAGGACACCTTGCGGTTCGGGTCACGGGAGAGACCGCGGTTGATCGTCTCCATAACCCAGTAGAAAGCGTTGAGCAGCACATAGCTGACCAACCTGAAGCCGACCCGGCGCGAACGAGGGCGCCAGATCTTCGCTTCGCTGCCGTCAGGCTGTGTGCCGTCAGGCTGATTCTTGCCGCCGAATCCGAACGGACAGCGTCGTTGCTGATCGTCATGACTCATGGAATTTTGTCCTTTCTGTGAAAGACCGGAATCTGAGCCGCCTTTCCGCAACGCTGCGCTCGCCTTGTAGACGAGGAGCCGCGCACGGTTCTGGCTGCCCAGTGGACGGAATCCCGTCGTTACATTCCAGGGGTTGAACTCGAGGTTGTCGACCTCGACTTGCACCGCAACGGCTTCCTGAGAATACAGGTCTTGTTGCGGAATCACGACTTGCGCGATGGTGATGAGCGGAGTGTTCCACTCGACGGAGCCGTCTTCGACAGGCGTTTCCGTCTCGTTTTTGAAGTATTGAACCTGCAGGTTGAAGACCACAGGTCCGCGCTTCAGCCGCTCAACCAGATCGGCATGCAGGTATTCTGGCGTTCGCTCGATGCCCAGTTCCTCAGTCGCACAAGGCGTCAGTTGGAACTTCACGGCGCGCTCGCCCACTGCGTACGCGGCACGGCTGAAGTAGGTCTCTGTGGCTGCACTGTTGATCTTGCGCGACGCCTGGCGGCTTGCCGTGCGAATCATACGGACAGCTTCGAAAAGACCAACACTCCAGATGAGCCGGAACGGCATGAGCAACTTTGACCCCGACATCGCAAGTGCGAATGCGATGAATTGCCACGCATTACGCGCATGCGAAGCTCGCCCGTTGGTGGCGAGTAGGTCGTGTTCACCCTCTTCGGTGTGGACACGCAGCGCGATGCCTCGCAGATCTTTGCCGAGGTCTGATTTCATTGTGCCGGCGGCGTTCGAGAAGCGCAGCGTGCTGCTGTACTTCTTGCCTGGCTGTAGGATGCCCACGCGTAGCTCCGCGGGGATGTCTTCAGCAACGTGCAGTTCCGCATTCTTCATCGCCGCAAGTGGCTTGGCGTGGAAGGCTCGGAAGATGCAGGCAGCTTTGCCGGACTTGCGGTTGTTCTGCTGGACGCGGTGGATGTCCTGGGCCGCCTGGTCGATGAAGGCCACTTCGTGTTGGTGGCTGCCGAAGAGAAAGTTCTCTTCCCAGCCAAGCCCGTCCGCAGACTGCTTGACGGGTTCGGTCTCTTTCCGCGCAAGAAAGCGGAAGGGGCACTTTGCTTGTTTTTTTGGCTTCATGCTAGAAGGTCCGCTGATGAGGCGTCTCACCAGCAGGCTCATAAGCATAATGAAGCCGATGATTGCTGTACACATTCGTGTCGTATTCTCCGGTTAGTGTTTTCAGAAAAATAAACAGTACGCACCGCCTGTAGTGGCGATGTGTCACTTGGTAGCGCAGATGTGAGCTGCGGCTAAAGGCACACACCACATCACGCGGATGTGGCTTGAGGCACACCACACCACGCAGGTGCGGCATTAGGCACGCCACATCAAGCAGATGTAGCTTGAGTTACACACCACATCACGCAGGGATGAGGCATGAGGCACACACCACGTCGCCAGCGGTGACCGTGCCAGGAGGCGGCGGTCACTGCCAGCAACGAGGTAGCTGTGTGCTAGTTGCGAAGCCGATGGATTACGTACTCCTGACCATTTGCGTCGTGCCGCCCGATTGCTGCACGGGAGCGCACCTTGCGGCTGCGCTTAGTGCTCAGCACTTCGACGCACATGGAGGTGCTGTCGTGGCACTGGTCGCAGTAGTGCGAACGGAACGGACCGCCGAACAGCTCCGCATAGCGGTTATGTGCGGCGGCGACATTCGCATCATCGGAGCCCTGGTCCGGGACCTCGATGTAGAAGAGGTCGGCAGACAGGCAGCCAGTGATCTGGACTTCACAGAGCAGAGCGTTCGTCATGGCATCTCTCCTTGAATTGGGATTGTTGAGAAAGACCATCGCTCTGCCAGGGGACAGGGCGATGCTGCTAAAGCAGCTTCAGCTCGCCGGTCAGTGCATCGAGTGCGTCTGATTCGGCAGGACCGAGGGCTACTGCGGTGTAAGTCTTGACCCCGTGAAACTCGGTGTGACCGAGGTCTTCGACCAGATGCACGTTGATACCGAGTTCCTTCGCTCTTTCGACGAGCGCCAGCAGTTCCTGCTCGCTATCAACTCGTACGGTCACTTTGCGGTAGTCGCTAGCGAGCCATGCGAAAATCAGCGGGTCGGACTTGAGTCGAGGTGTCTCGGCGCTACGGTCGAGAATTGCCTCCTGGGCAGCGTGAGCAGCTTGCGCCGCAAGCTTCCCCTTTCTCATGTTCAGGTCATTTCGAATGACCAGCATCATTTTGAGATTCAAAATCTTGCTCCTTGTAGTTCATGAAACAGTAATGCGCAATCGCTTAGCGACTCGCTCCCACTCGTTGTTGTTGAAACGACGAACAGGAACTGGTACGCACGCACTGCGAATAATCTCCACGTCCGCTCTTTCGAAGCGTTCGCGGAGACCCGCAGCGGTAGCAAGCACGCATTGCTCACCGAACGCACCGCATAGGCGGAAGCGTACAATCTGCATCTTGAAGTCACTGATTGCGATGGCGACCTGCAGAGAGCCGTCCCACTGACACTTCCTCAGTGTAACGACTTTGCTGTAGCCCTGCAGGGACGCCAGTACCCGCTCGTCAGTGATTGTTCCTCCTTTGTCTTCGATGAGGGCGATGAAGTTACCCTCATTTCTTGCTTGCTCAACAGCAAGGAGGATCGCCGCGATATACGCGTCGTCCTCCCGCTGCACGAAGGGATACTGGACATCTACGACACAGAGCATCGTGTCCATGATGGGGTGATTCCTTTCGACGAGGGCTGAAGTTCGAATTGGTAGTACGCTTGAGTTACTCGTCCGAGTTTCCCCAGCGCTTCATCTTCTTGCGGATGTCGTGACGGTCACGACGGTTCCGCTGCTTGTCAGTGCCGCCATGCACTCCGTTGCCGGACTGGCGGTAGGTGCCTGCCTCGATCGAGGCTTCGCGACGCGCTTTGCGATCAGCCACCAGGAGGGTTTCCTTGGTGATTGTGAACGACATGCGTTCCGTCTTCTTCGCGTGCACCTGGTGGGTACGGTTCTTAGCCATGATTCGTTCCTCTTCTTTCTGGTTTTGTGGATCGAAACAAAGTTGCGCCGAGCATGAAGCCACCTGAACATCAACGAGATGCGCAGGTGTTAGCAGTAGGGTTTGGGTTTACTGGGCTTCGGGGTTTCTCGGTGCGGTCTAGATAGAGTGACGCCTCACCCTACCGTGTGGCGATGCATGGGGCAAGGGTCTTCGGGTGCACGGGCTGCAGTTACGGGGTGAAGGTCCCATAGTGTGAGACTAATCAGACTGGCGCTAGCTATGAGAGTGTCCAATGCGATAACTTAACAGAAGTACAGAATAGTGATGATCCGATGCAGAAGCTTAACAGAACTGCATTCATGTAGGAGCATTTAAGAAAGTCTCGCTGCTGAATGGTGGTGCTATATGTGGTGGCACTCTGTATCAATTGGGAATGTCCCAGAAATTCATTAGAAGAAAGAGTTTGTTCGTCAAGCTGTGATCTGGTGGCAGCTCTTTGGATCAGGCATTAAAGCGGGACGAAGCCCCCTAAAAAGGCGAAGTTGGATCGATATCGACGAAGTCGGGAAAATTTGCTGGGTTTCGGGCGGGGAAAATCTACGGAGTTGGCAAGCTACGCAGAAATCTGCGTAGTCGAAAGACTAGTAAAAAGGCGAAGTTGGATCGATATCGATGAAGTCGGGAAAATTTGCTGGGTTTCGGGCGGGGAAAATCTACGGAGTTGGCAAGCTACGAAGAAATCTGCGTAGTCGAAAGACTAGTTAAAAGGCGAAGTTGGATCGATATCGATGAAGTCGGGAAAATTTGCTGGCATTCCAGAGGGGAAAATCTGCGGGGTTGGCAAGCCCGAGAAAATCTACGCGACATCGAAAAGCTATTAAAAAGCCCGAATTAGATCGATATCGATCTAATTTCGATGATTTATTGGGCTGCATGAATTTTCAAGGGACTCGGTATCCAGCTTGGATATCGGAGTATTGGCTGGAGTGCAGGTTAGAGCCGGTTTATTTTGACTGCTAATTGTGCGCAAGGCTTTGCGAAGACAAATGTGAAATTCAGCGCGCGGTAAGCCTTAGTTCGCTTTATAAAGACAAGGTTTACGCCAAGATGAGGCGCAGCGATAGGTTAGCGCATGTGGTTTCTCCGCTGAAAATTTGTGTGAGCTTAGCGGAGAACATTCTCAGTGTGTGATGGTGCAATTACGCAGACTCGGGCGGCGTGAAAACCCGCCGATATTAGGACAAACCCTTGTACTTACGATGGTTCCCGCGCTGCGTCCCAGCTTTGACTGTGACGCCGCCTAAGTTCCATACTCAAGACCTCTCTGTCACTTACAGCCCCCCCCAGAACTCCAACACGAAAGCACCCCCAATCTCATTACCAGGCTTGTGAAAATTCCACCGAAGTGGAAACAGAGAGAAACCGTTCCAAATGATGTGCTGATCCCTGTTCGGATCAGTCTACATCACGTTTCTGGCGTTCGGCTTTGCCGACGCACGCTAGCTCATTGGGAGCTGGCACAACAAACCTCATTTTGAAGGAAGAAAACGATGATGTCTGTTCAAGGCTACCTCTGGCTCGGTCTGGCGTTCCTCTGCGTCGCAGCTGCTGTTCGCTGGTACCGTGTCTGGAAGTATCACGCTCGCAAGTTCACGCAGAGCGGCTACACCGCCCCCTACACCACCGTCTGGGGCAAAATCTTCTTCAATTTCTCCACCAAGCTGCTCACCCTGCTGACGGTCGGTCCGGTCAAGGTGGTGAATCGTCGCAAGTCGCCTCTTTCGGGGCGAACCATGTACATCGCCAACCACCAGATGCCCTGCGACTTCGCGATGCTGCGTCATGGTACAAATCGGCACTTCCGAACCCTGACCTCCGGAAAGGAGTTGCGGGGCTTCTTCGGTGTGCTGGGCGCCTGGACCGGTGCGATCTCGATCAATTTCAAGGAAAAGTCTGAACGCGCGGCTGCTCAAGCTACTTGCGTGGACGTGCTGGCCAAGGAAGATGGTAGCTTCGGCATCTTCCCGGAAGGCAACCTGTTGCCGGACAACCCTCGCTTGACCGAGCGCTGGTTGCCTGGTGCTGTTCGCATTGCGCGATTGGCTTCGGAGAAGGCTGGCGGTGCCAAGATCAATATCGTTCCGGTCGCTCTTTACTACGAACGTGACCCGAAGAATGCGAACTGGATTCAGCGCTTCCTGGCTCGGGCTGCCTGGTTGGGCATGCGCGACCCGCGCAACTGGGACCCGGTCTTCAAGCTCGACCTCGACCAGATGAGCGAAGAAGAGCGTGAGAAGGTTACGGCTGAACGTGATCAGAAACTCAAAGCCTACTACCGCTCGCACATCACTCTGTATGGCGGTGTGGTCGTCGTCGGCGACCCCATCGACAGCAGCACCCTGCCGGCTGATGAAGACGAAGCGAGCCTGTTTCTGCGCGACCGTGTTCTCGAACTGCTCGACCTCGCTGAGCAGAGCCGCTAAGTCATCCGCGGGAAACAAGTGGTGTCAACAACTCAGTCAGGAAGCGGGAACGCTTCCTGACTCCCTTTTTTGCACATTGGGCTGAACGGCTTCTAGAGCCAATCAGCGTAACCGAAGAGCGTGCCAGGGTGCACGTCTCTTCACTTTTTTCCAAGAAGGACCAACATGAACTCTTCGAAACAGTTGAATGAAAATCAAGGCGCGAAGAACAACGGCGTCGCCTCTGATTATGAGGTTCATATCAGCGCTGGTGGTGTCACTTCGCTGATGGCCGGTGTGGGCTTCCAGCTGGCGGCTCACGTCGCCGGCATCTCCAAGTGGCGCCAGGTTCACGGTGCCAGCGGGGGCTCCATCGTCGGTGCGCTCATCGCCTGTGGGTACAGCCCTCAGGAGCTGCTCCATATCACTCTGGACCTCAAGTTCCGCGAACGGGTCAGTATCAAGCGCGGCATCTTCGCTGCTCCGTTCACCGACCCGCTCACGTGCACGCGCGCTGTACGCGGATATGGCGACGAGTGGCGCGAGTGCCAGTGGTACGGACTGCTCGGCACGGAGTCCCTGGGCGATACCATCGCCGCATTCCAGAAGCAGGCTGGGCTGGAGTCCTGGCCGTCGGGGTACAGCTGCATCGCGACTTCGCGATATGGAGATCCGATCCTATTCAACGAGCACGGAGCGACCCTGTTCCGTGATGGTGAGCGGCTCATGCTCTCCGACGAACCGCTCCCGCTGCCACTGGCGGTGCGGGCTAGCTGCAGCATCGGTGGTGTGATGGTGCCTCTGTCCTACAAGGGCAACGTGCTCTTCGACGGCGGGCTGAGCCGGTACGGATACTGCCCGGTTGGGCTCCATATCGAGCACTTCGGCCGCGACCCGAAGAAGATGATCGCCATTCGCTGCAACGAAATCCACCCCACCACACTGGCAGGCAGGCTGCACCGGGCTGCTCGCTGGGTCTGGCGGACTCACCCCGATTCTCACTGGGGACCGGAAACCGCGGGGGTGATTGAGTTGCATCCGCCGATTCAGCATACTTCGACGCTGCGTTTCCATCTCTCGAGCGATGAGAAGTGGCTCGCTGTCTTGCTGGCGTTCAATGACGCCCTCTCTGTTCTGGCGCTGCACGGGCTCCTGACTGGAGAGAATCTGGAGCGTGCTCGCACCATCATCTCAGAACTGGGATTCTGGCGTGACTTCCAGCCGAACCCGCTGGGCAAGCCGCAGTACTACACTCACAAGGTGAAGGCGGTCTTCGCCAAGCACGGGCTCTACTAACTACAACCTTTCAGGGAACCGGAATGCAGGGCGACAGCACTGCTTCGGAACCGGGCAGGGTAGCCGCTTCGCCGGCTACCTTGCCGATATAGCGACCGTGCAATACGCTGCAGCCAGACTCCTGGACCGAACTAAAGGTCCGCGTGGTCATGGAAGTGCAGAAACAGGCGGGCTGACGGTGATGGTTCGGCTCAGCCGAGCCTGCACTAATCCAGGGTTTCGACCCTGCAACAAGAGGGGCTTCTCGCGTGGGGAGCCCCTTTTCGCTGCCTTTGAAATAAGGCGGCTAAACATCGTGAGTCAGCAAGAAGTCCTCGTAGGTCTTTGCGCTGACTGTTCGAGGGCGTCGAGCCCATCGAACATTTCCATCTCATTTCCTGAATCGGAGACGAACATGATCGCGACGACTTTCGCCTGGGGCTTCGGCCTTGGGCTCTGGTCCTGGATTGCTGTCACCATCGGTGTGGTGGCGTTTTGTGCCTGGCTGTGGGCACGCAGCGTACTGCGCCGCAACGCTGACTACATCAAGCGAGTGTCTCGCTCGGGCAACATCGAAGAGCCCACCGCAAGTGGACTCGCGCGGCGTGACAAAATCACGCGTTTCTTCCTCTGGCTTCTGGTCGGCAAGGTCAAAATCAAGGGCATGGAAAACCTTGAGAAGCTGAACGGGAAGTCCTTCCTTGTATGCGCCAATCACGGCAACTTCGCAGATGTTGTTGTGATGCCTGAAGTGCTGCGCGGCAAGGGCGAGCGCTATATGGCTACGGTCGGACTCTACCCTATCTTCGGTGGGTTCGGTGCGCTGCTCTTCGGACCCATGGGCGTCATTCCCTGCGCGTTGGAGCGCGGCAAGGGCGGTGCAGCTCGTGACGCAGCCATCGACCTGCTGAGCCGCGGCAATCGCATTCTGGTGCTCTTCCCGGAGGGCTACAGCTACTGCGATGGCGCCATGGGCTACTTCAAAAAGGGCGCGGTTCTCATCGCACATGAGACCGCCAAGAAACTGGGAGAGAATGCCTACATCCTGCCGGCCTACATCCGGTATGGACGCTACCCAGGCCATTGGATTCGCAAGATTCCAATCGAGCTGCAATACGTTGCCTGCTTGCTGTTGGCGCCGATTTATCGCTCGGGATGCACAGTGACCATCGGCGAACCCATCGCTGCTGACCAGCTGCCTGCCGACGAAAACGGCGACATCGCTGAGAAGGCGACGATGCTGCTCAAGACTCGCGTCTGTGAGCTTGACCCGCTCGGGCTTGCTCGTCCGGGCGACAACGTGCGGCAGCCTGAAATCACAGGCTAGTGCTTGTCCAATTGAGCAACTGGGTGGAGCTGGAGAGATTCAGGGGTTCGCTAGCCATCACGGGCAGCTTCTGAAAGAATCTCCAGTTCCACCTTTCACTGGCTAGTGCTGCTTCTAATCAAAGCAGAGGCTGGCAGATTTCCGCGCAGTTTGCGCAAAACACTTTTCCTCAAGAACAAGGAATGAACATGACGATTCAAAATGCACGACTGATCCACCGCAGCGCCAATGTCGAGCTGAGCGTGCTCGACCGTGAAGGTGTCGCGCTGGTCAAGCTCGACTGTCAGGACAAGCCGACGGTCAACCTGCTGTCCTCGGCTGTGATGCAGGAAATCGCGGATGTGGTGCGTATCCTGGATGGCGCCATGAGCAACCCAGACCTGCCACCAATCCATGGTGTGGTCTTCTACTCCGGCAAGCCCAACTGCTTCGTTGCAGGTGCCGACATCAAGGAGATTCAGCGGGCACAGTCCATGGAAGTCGATGAAGTCTACGAAGCCTGCCACAAAGGCAAGCAGATTCTCGACAGCATCAGATTCTTGCCCATGTACACCGTCTGCGCTATCAACGGGCGCTGCCTCGGCGGTGGCTTCGAAATGATGCTGCGCTTCGGTTACCGCATCGCCAGCAACAGCAAGTCGACTGTGTTCGGCTTGCCGGAAGTGGGTCTTGGAGTCATTCCCGGCTGGGGTGGCTGCGTGCTCATGCCCCGCGCGGTCGGCTACAAGTCGGCACTGACGATGGTGCTCAACCCGCTGAAACCCTGGTCGGCACGGCGAGCCTACGCCGAAGGCATTGTCCAGGAACTGGTCAACGAGGAGCAGCTTTTGTCCCGCGCCATCGAAATCGCGGGTGGCGGAGATCTTGCCGAACCGCGTAAGCAGAGCTTGCTGTCCAGGCTGGCTCGGAAGTGTTTCGACAGCAAGCTGGGCCGCAAGTTCCTCAGCGGTGCGGCTGGACTGCTGGTGAAGATGAGCATGGGCAACGAGACCAAGTTCCCTGCGCCGTTTGCTGCGATGGATGTGATGGAGTCCACTTTCTCGCGTGGTGTCGACGAGAGCATGTCCCTCGAGTCGGGACAGTTCGCTGCTCTGACACATACCGAAGGATGCAAGCGTGCGGTGCAGCGCTTCCTCGACCACCAGGCGAAGAAGAAGAACTCCTAAGTTCGAACAGAGTGAAGTGACAGCTTGTCTTTCGGCAAGCGTTATCAGGTCAAGACAGGGCTGGCGTGTAAGTGCCAGCTCTGTCTTTCCGTTTTTGACATCACGATCTGCTCGGCAGGTCGTTCTACAACGAAACCGGAGCCAGCACAACTGGCTCCAGCCTCAATTTTGGAAAGCAGACAATGACAATCCTGATTCAACGGTTCTGGAACCACGTCTTCCAAAGCGCAAACACCACGGCGCTTCGCCTCAATGATCTCAGCGACAACGGTCCACGTCTCGTCGATGTCACCTGGGAGCAAAGCGGTCTGGCGGTGGCTGCCTTCATGTCCTACCTGCGTAAGCAGGGCATCCAACCCGGAGACCGGGTCGCCATCCTCGGCTGGCAGTCGCGAAGCGAGAACAACGTTCAGAAAGACTCTCCGGAGTGGCTCTGGGCAGACCTCGCTATTCAGAGTCTGGGAGCGGTCACCGTGCCGATCTACCCCAACTCCTCGCGAGACCAGATCAACTTCATCCTCGGGGACGCCGGGGCGCAGTTCGTGTTCGTCACCGACCCCAAGTACCTCCAGTACTGGGCAGCGGAAGACAAGGATGGAAAAATCGTCAAGGTCGGACAGCCGATCTGCGTCGAAGAAATGGATAAGCACCTCGGGCTGCCGGTGCCGTTCCAGACCTGGATTGTGCCAGCCTACAATCCGGGCATCTTCGTTCAAGCGGCAGCAGCACGCGATGAACTCGCGCGAATGAAGCGTGCGGTTGCTGACGGTGGCGACAGCTTCGCTGGCATCACCAAGGCTGACCTGGCGACGCTCATCTATACCTCCGGCTCCTCTGGGAATCCGAAGGGTTGCATGATCTCGCACGGGAACATCCAGGCCTGCCTCGAAGGACTGGCTGCAGTCGTGAAGCTCGACTCGGAAAGTGACTTCTACCTGTCCTACCTGCCGATGGCGCACGTCTACGAGCGCTTGAACGGAACCTACGTCTGCATCTGGAACAAGGTGCCGATGGGGTTCTCGCCAATCGATCGCATGGCTGCGAACCTCAGCCTCTACAAACCGACCATGCTCTGCGGTGTGCCGGCTGGCTGGGAGAAGATGCGCAATGGACTCTACGAACCCAAAGCGCTGCTCAACGCGGTGAAGGCTCTGCATCTGCCGAAGAGTACGGTCAATTGCTGGAAGCGATTCCTGGACTTCGCTGTTCGCCAGAAGCCGTCTTCGCTCTTGGGCAAGTTCTTCGACAGAACGCTCTTCGCACGGGTACGGGCGAAGATGGGTGGGCGCCTGCGCTTGCTCATCTCAGGAAGCGCGCCCATCTCAAAGGAAGTACTCGATTACTTCGACCGCCTCGGTCATGTCCAAGGTCGTCCGGATATCTCGCTCGAGACGCTAGAGGGCTACGGTGCGACCGAGACCTGCGGCGGCATCATCACCAATCGACCCGGCAACAAGAAGGTCGGAACGGTTGGTCTGCCCATTCCTCAGTGCGAGGTTCGCGTCGTCAAGGCTGAGGGTGAGGAGGAACTGGAAGGCGGAGAAATCCAATTGAAGGGACCTCAGATCTTCCTGGGCTACTGGAAGAATCCGGAAGCGACCCGCGATGCCTTTGCAGATGGCTTCTACAGAACGGGCGACCTGGTTACGGTGGATGCTGATGGCTTCGTTAGCATCAAAGGTCGGATGAACGGCATGTACAAGACTGCCCAGGGTAAGTACGTGTCGACCGTAAAGGTGGAGAACGCCTTCAAGAACTTCTCCATCATCCACTACCTTCTGCCCGTGGCGTACAAGCGCAAATACACCACTGCACTGGTCTTCGCCAATCAGGAAAGGGCGAGGGCTGTGGCTGGTCCTGCGCCGCAGGGTGTGCAGCCAGCTGAGTACTATGCCTACAGCGACAAGGTGAAGGCAGCGGTTGGCGAAGCCATCGCGGAAGGCAACAAGGAGCTCGAACAGTGGGAGCAGGTCAAGGACTTTGTGGTGATGCCGGTGGCTGCCACCGTCGACGATGGCATCATCACTGAAACGCAGAAGCTGCGCAACAAGGTGCTGCTGAAGCGTTTCGAGAAGGTAATTGACGACCTTTACGAAAATCCAACTCGCGACAAGTAAGTGCGAGGTCAGTCCCGGGGCGAACGCCACCTGGACGTTTACTTGATTCCTGTTCTCAGGACTGCATTGGAGACGCCGCTGAAATATGCGGCGTTTCCGTGCAGGTCCGTTTCTTCGGAAAGAAGTCATGATTAGCAATCTCACTGCTAAGACAAAAACAAGCATCATCCGTGGTGCTCTGTTCTTGGTTCCACTTTGGCTCAGCCTCATGGTGCTGGGCTTTTGCTGTAGGCTCATCGAAAACGAGTTCATTGGGATGAGTGCCAGCCTTGTGCGCTGGTGCGTTCCTGCGGACTACCTGCCTGATGCTTTCGCCGACGGACGAATTCCAGGAGCCGGTCTGCTTCTGGGAATCGTGTTGCTCTTCGGATTTGGCTGCTTGAGTTCATTTGCTCGGGGACGCCAATTGCTTGCAGGCATTGATGCAGTGCTCAGCAGAGTTCCATTGCTGCGCTGTATCTATGCGCCAAGTCGAAAGTTGATTGAGACCATCGGAGCATCCGGAAAAAGTTTTCAGAAGGTCGTGTTCGTTGCCTGGCCAGGTCCCATCTTCAAAACGATGGCCTTCGTCAGCAACCAATTTGTTGATGAAGCCAGCGGAGAGAAATTCTACGTTGTCTTCGTTCCGCAAATGCCGAACCCAACTGCAGGCTTTCTTCTGGTGGTTGCGTGCAAGGACGTGATTGAAAGCACTATGAGTGTCGAAGACGCACTCAACTTCGGAGTCTCTGCTGGAGTCTTGATTCCACAGAGTCTCGTGCACGAAGCAAGCAAATTCGCGCTGACAGCTCGCTAGAGCCGCAGCAAAAATCAGTCCTGTCTCAGGACAAAGCTCAGTAGTCCTGTGTCAGGACGAACACTCGTGCCGGTTTCGACCGGTTGAGTGTCTGGTTTTCAACGAACACTCGTGCCGGTTTCGACCGGTTGAGTGTCTGGTTTTCAACGCACTCTCGAGCCAGTCGACGCTGGCTCTTACCCTTCTTTTCACAAAGGAAAAGTTCCATGACTACGAAAAACATCGATCGCAGCACCGTCGCTGGCAGCCCCGTCAACCGGATCATCTTCGGTAACGAGAACATCAGCGAGTTCGGTCCTGCTGGTGCTGTCGGCAACGACCCTGCTGTCAATGCCATGGTCGAAAAGGCCGTGGCGATTCTCCGTGCCAACAAGGCTGATGGCAGCGGATACGACGAACGCGGCAAGATCAGCCCGAAATCCATCGCGGACCTCGCCGCCATCGGGTTCTGGGGTACGCGCATCGACAAGGAGTACGGTGGTTTCGGCGCTGACTTCTCGCAGTACGCCAAGGTGATCTCCGATGTGGCAGCCGCAGGCTTTGCCACCGAAGCTGGTGTGCTGGGTCTGCACTCCTGCATCGGGCTGGGTCACTCGCTGAACCAGTTCGGCAGCAAGCAGCAAAAGGACAAGTACCTGCGCAAGCTTGCCACTGGCGAGAAGATGTCCGGCTTTGCGCTGACGGAGCCTGGCGCTGGCACGGACGTGAGCGCGATCAGCACGACTGCGCGTCGCGTCGGTGACGAGTACCTTGTCACCGGTCAGAAGATGTTCGTTGGCAACTTGCGCCCGGGTCAACTCCTGGCGTTCGTCTGCAAGGTCGAAGGCGAAGCGAAGCCGGCTGTGTTCATCGCAGAGTTCCCGGCCAGCTACGACGAAACCTTCCAGGAGATTCCCTACGACATCTACGCGGTGCGCCAGTTCCACAACAAGGGTGCGCGTTTCAACAACTTCCGCATCCCTGCTGCAAACCGACTGGAAGGCAATAACATCCACTACCACGGGCTCAATTACGGACGATTGCTCGTGGACGCGAACGCTGCTGGCGTGATGCGCTTCCTTCTGCGCGGCATCTGCGGAGCGCGTAGCTGGGGCGAGTATCGTGAGACGTTCAAGAAGCCGATTCAGGACCACGCCAATGTGAAGAAGCGCATCGCTCGCCTGGCTTCGCTCATCATCGGAGCGGATGCACAGCGCGACTGGTGTTCGACTTTGCTGCGACGTGGTGACCGTGCCGAGTTGGAGTGCACCATCGCCAAGGTGTTCGCCGCCGATGCGCTTCGTGAAGCAGCCATCGAGATCGGCTTGCGCACCCATGGAGGTCGAAGCTTCATCGTCGGTCACGACATCGGTACGAACTTCGCTGACTTCATGGCACCTACCATCTACGAGGGCGAAAACGATGTGCTCTCGGGTAAGTTCTTCGCGCTGCTGACGGCAGAACACGCCGAAACCCTGCTGAAGCCTTTGGGTAGCTCCATCAAGGCCGTCAGCAAGGGCAAGGTCGCTGCTCTGGGTGGCGCTCTGAGTTCTGGAGCTGCTCTGGCTGCCTGGACCGTCAAGCAGCAGTGGAAGGCTCGGTTCGCTTCGCAGACGGTGGAAGGCATGGATGCACGCTTGCAGAAGCATGTCAACTTCGCGCTGCGTCAGGGCGCTAAGCTCTCGCTGGAACTGTCGAGCACCGTGCGTAAGTACGGCAATCGGCTGGGCGAAGACATGCAGTCTCTCGCGCTTCAGCTGAGCATGCGCGCGCAGGATGTGATTATGATTTTGACGACGGCGATGCACGGTCATAACTGTGGCGATGTGGCAAGCATCGCGGCGGCTGACCTGCTCTGCCAGAGTCTCAATCACAAGCTCACCGGTGCTCGACCTGGTGCGTCCTACTACAAGGACTGTAACCGACTGGCCGAAATGGTCATCGCGGGTCAGTTCAAACAGCTGGATGGCACCGCTGAAGCGCCGATTCTGCACCGCTACAAGTAAGAAGTAGCGTTAGGCTTCAGCACGATGCGGGTCGCCTGCGGAGGCAGCGTCAACAGAGGAGCGTAAATGGGAGGGGAGCTGAAAGGATTCGGCTCCTCCTTGGCTGCGGCGTGTGAAAGCTGAGCTTCATGCGTAGTTTAGAGCAGAGGCTCCTTTGCTTGAACTGTGAACATTCATCGCCTTGACCGGTGGTGAAGTGTTGCAATCACTGAATACTTTTCTGTGTTTTTGTTTTTCCGTTTTGATATACTATGTCTTATCGTATAAATCTGGGGTCTGGGGTCTGGGGTCTGGGGTCTGGGGTCTGGGGTCTGGGGTCTGGGGTCTGGGGTCTGAGGTCTGAGGTCTGAGGTCTGGGGTCTGAGGTCTGGGGTCTGAGGTCTGGGGTCTGAGGTCTGGGGTCTCTAATGGTTTTCAATGGGACCTCTCATTTTCAAGTCACCTTGCCCCAGTTGCAAGCCACCCATATGCAAGTCGCTGTGCCACCAATTTGCAAGCCTCCATTTGGAAGTCGCTGTGCTTTCGCAACCCGCTAACTCAGAGTTTTGAAAGGACGGAAACCCAGCCAATTTTCGATCTTTGATCGATATCGACGAAAATCGTGTTTTGAAATGCTGGAAACCCGGAAATTTCTTGTCCTGTTTTTTGAGTGATAGCGATCGAATTTCTCTGGTTGGATGACCCTTTGCAACCGGTCCGCTGTTACTTTTGAAGAGCCGGAAACCCAGCCAATTTTCCATTTTTGATCGATATCGACGAAAATCGTGTTTTGAAATGATGGAAACCCGGTAAATTTCTGGTCCTGTTTTGAGTGAAGGCGGTCAAATTTCTCTGGTTGGATTACCTTTTACAACCGGTCCGCTGGGATTTTTGAAGAGCCGGAAACTTCCATCTTTGAGGACCCAGCAAATTTCTGGTCCTGTTTTTGATCGATCAAAATAATTGGTTTGGACTTGTGAGTCTAATAATTTCTTCTCGAAATCCACCGTAGGGATTCTCGGAAGCGATCCACCAGGTTCATGATCCGAGATGCAGGCCGATCTTCAGTTCATGTGATCCGAGATGCAGGGGCTAAAGGAATCAAAGGGTCTAGGTGGTCCGTGCAGCAAGGAAGTGACGGATGGGTTAGATGACTGATTCGGTTGCGGCCAAAAATCAAAAATCGGCAGGTAGCTTCATCGGTTGACTAAGATTGCCCCTCCAACTCCTAGTGCAAAGGTTATGCGATGCTTGGCAACTATGAACACATGTGTTCATGTTCGCTAACTAAGCGCGGGTTCGCTAGGACGCCAACCCTTACTTCATAAGGCGAAGCGCCGTTTCAGCCAAAATTGCCGGACCTAAGTAAAGACCACTTTCGTTGATATCGAAATCGGGAGAATGATGGCTTCTTTCGTAATCGGTCATTTTTCCTCCCAGGAACATGAAAGCTCCTGGGGATGCTTGTGCGAGCATCGAAAAATCCTCGGACCAGGTCTTCAAAGGAAGCGTGACTACATTGTCCGCACCAATTAAATCAATTGCTGCCTGTTTCATTACTTCAGCAATTCTTGGATCATTCACAGTTGGAGGGTATCCCAACTCGTATTCAATTTTGAATTCTGCTCCAAAAGCATGAGCGAGAGCACACGCCTTTTCCAATTCGTCTCTCAGTTTCGTTCGCACAGCTTCGGTGAAGCTTCTTATGGTGCCAAGCATAACTACGCTGTCTGCAATCACATTACCGCGAGTGCTCGAACTCTGAACGGAGCCGATGGTTATAACCGCCGGTTCGAGGGGAGAGATTCGACGTGACACAATTTGCTGAATCGCGGAGATGATTTGAGCTGCTACCACAACAGAATCCACGGTACTTTCAGGGTAAGCACCGTGGCCACCTTTTCCTTGAACTGTTAGTTTAAAGCCATCACAAGCAGCCATCACAGGACCGGACATAATTGCTACTTTTCCGGCCTCAAGCGAGGCGTCCATGTGAAGTCCTATCACGGCCGACACTCCGTCCATGACACCTTCTTCGACCATTCTAAAGGCGCCGGATTTTCCTTCCGAATCAGTGTCTTCTTCCGATGGTTGCATAATCATTCGCAGCTTCCCTGGAAGAGTTTCCATCGATGATAAAAGTTTCGCTGCGGCCAATCCACACGAAACGTGGGCGTCATGTCCACACGCGTGCATGACACCAGGATTGTTCGACCTATAGGGGGTCTTGTTGCATTCGAGGATGGGGAGTCCGTCCATATCCGCTCGAATTGCCACTGTTTTTGGTCCGACACCAATGTCGCCAACAACGCCAGTTTTTGCAACTTTTTCTTGTACGGAGAAACCCAGCTCTTTCAGTTTGCTCGAAGCTAGTTTAGCTGTCTCTGACTCGAGAAAACTGAGTTCTGGATGACTATGCAAATAACGGCGCAACTCTATGATTTCTTTTTCGAGTTCGCGAGATTTTTCCAGGAGTCGACTTCCAGCCATGATGGATCCTTTAAGAGTTGACGCGTGCAAATTTATTAGTCGGCGAAATAGCCTTGCTTTCGTCCTGGTCCCGCCCCGCGGTTCGAGGATGCCGACGCTTCTTCGACCATTCGTCCGCTTATTTTAATTACTGCCTCGACTATGCATTTAATTTGCTGTTCGGTGAACTCAGCTTTTGTATCTTCCATGCAACGACGGAAAACCACCTCGGCTTCTGATCTAAGCATTTCAAAATTCCTTGATTTGGAGCGAAGAAAGTTTAGCGCGTCGATGCATTTGATGCATGAACTCATGACCTTTTACAGGAACGCTCCCGGGAGATTCTTGCTCTTAGCAATGTGACTGGAAAGCCAGTGAATTCTCCGATTTGGATCGATATCGATCCAAATCAGAGTTTGAGGAGCCCGAAACCCAATGAATTGTTCAATGACTTGTACAGATTATAGTCTACACAAGCTCGCGTTCTCAGGATTATTAAGCGGCACGCTAACTTCCGTGAACGCTTATCCCAGCTTCTCCCTGTCACTAAAATCACTGTAAAGCCTGGTATCACAACCTTGCGAGACTGTTAACTTTGCTGCCAGTAGATGTGAATTTCCACATATTAGGAATGTGGATCTCCGCAAACGTTGTGCTTGTGAGGGACTTCAGCTCTGCCAGGGCTTCGGGGCAGCCTTTTGAGGAAGAGGGGATTCTTGGTACGTTAAGGTTGTCTTTATATTCATCCCCCGACCCTAGCAGATAGCCCCAAACCCCTCGTTTCTGTTCTATTTCGATTCCATTTCTCAGCGATTAACCTCGTTGAATCTGTATCCCTTCGGGAATAAGCCTGATAGCCCCAGCTACAGGTCGAGAAATGAAAAGCAAATGCATATTCGGTTCCATAGTCCTGAAGGCTTTGCAAACAGCGTTCGCGTGGTTTGTTCAGTCGAAGGCGAAAAAGGGTCATCTTGAGGTTGAACGGAAATTTCCGATTAGCGCTCAGGAATCAGAATCTCTGCCCATGAAACTGCGTGAACTCGGACTAAAACCTGATGGCAGCGTACACATGACTGACACGTTCATTCCTTCGCGTGAAGCTGGGGAAATGATGCGTGTTCGTGATGAACGAGGCTCGGCTGGAGTTAAGTGTGTGTTCACCCTGAAGAGTTGGGTAGAAACAGCAAGTGGTGGCAGAGAACGAAAGGAAAGCGAGACTGAGGTCGGTCCTCTGTTGCGCACTATCGTAGTGATGCTAGCCCGCTCTGCAAGCCCAAGCGAACTACTGAGCTTTAGTAAAGAAAGAGCCCTCTTCTCTGGAAGACACAACGAGAAAGATGTTGTCGTGAGTGTGGACAGAGTAAGCGGTCTGGGTGAATTCTCGGGAAATTTTTTCGAAATCGAATGCATTGTTCCGCTTGGTGAGGAATCATCTAGTGCGCAATCTTGCATATATGACCTGGTAGAAAAAATCTTTGGATGCGCCAAGCAGGACGAGAAGCGTTCTTATCTGGACATGCTTAAGATTTCCAAGCAACTGGTCTGATTCTTACAAGTAGTTTTGCAGTTCAGACGTAAACGCCGTGGCTCTTGAGTCACGGCGTTTTCGCCTGCATTGCAGGACTAGAACAGAAAGTCGACAGCGCTTCAGCCTCGTGCTTGGAGTGGTTGTCTAACTCGCTCTCCTGTGTGAGAGCACCCTCCCGGCAGCTCCTATGACTGCCGGAGATTTGTTTCACATGAACCCGGCGGAAACGCCAAAACTCGGCTGCAAAGCCAAAAGGAGAATCATCATGACTACCACTAACACCGCCATCTACACTGTTGTTGACCACACCGAACTGAGCCACGAGGAAATCGCCTTCGCGGAACGTTTCGGCAGCAAGGTCATTGGTCAGCCTGGCGCACTGCGTGTCGCCCAGTTGGCTTACAACATGGCGAAGAACCCGCTGCGCGACCGTACTCGTCCAATCGGGATCTTCTTCCTTGCCGGTCCCTCGCGAACCGGTAAGTCACACACAGGCGCCACCATTGCCGAGATCCTCCATGGCGACCCGGAAGCGTTGACTCGCATCCAGGCGTCTGACTACACGGAAGACCACCAGTTGCTCGAACTGAAGGGCGCCCCTCCCAGCTATGTTGGCTTCCGTGACCCCAAGGACCCCAAGAACAAGCTCGAAGACCACGAGACCGATCCCTACTCGGTCGTGTCGCCCCACAATCTCCGTCGCGTTCGTCTGAACTCGGGAGAGACTGTGGACGTCGTCGTGATCGAGGAGTTCGAAAAGTCCAGTCCCGACTTCTACAAGTTCTGGATGGGCGTCTTCGACAAGGGCGTGGCTCGTTTGGGCAACGGCATGGTCGCTGATTTCCGCAACACCATCTTCATCCTGACTTCGAACATCGGCATGGATCGCTTCGAACGCGAACAGCGTCCGTCGATGGGCTTCGTGCAGAGCACTCGCGAGTCCAAGGTCGATGATGTGGTCATGGAAGAGATCAAGCGTGCCTACAAGCCGGAGTTCCGTAACCGCCTGGACGCAATCGTGGTGTTCCAGCCCTTCACCAGCGACACGCTTGTGAAGATTGTCGATTCCGAATTCTCTGCTGTGCGCAAGCGCATCAGCGAGGAGATGGAGGCCGGCAAGGACTTCACGATCGAAGTCACGGACGACGCGAAGCAGTTCATGCTGCGTGAAGTGAACAACAACGTGGCTGAGCTGAAGCGGGTTATCAACCGCGACGTGCTCATGCCTCTGGGTCGTTTGCTTGTCACCGGCAAGGTGAACGGTGGTGACATTGTTCGCATTTCGGTGAACGCCGAAGGGACTGCGCTCGAGTTCTCGGTGGCGAAGAATGCGCTGGGCGTCGGTGAGAATGAGCGCATCATCGTCAAGCGTGGCAAGGGTGGCGGCGTCGTCAACCTGAGCTTGCAGCGTGACCTGCGGAAGGCAGCGCTTGCAGCGAAGAACGGAGGAGGCATCCAGGAGTTCAGCGTCATCTCTCGCGGCGACAACAGTGAGAAGATGATGAAGTTGGCCTTCGATGTCATCCACACGCTGGAGAACGTCATCGAGGTTGAAGTCACTCACGTGTCGTATCAGCGGGTCGCACCGTTCGTCTTCCAGCTCATCGTGAAGGGCACTCGCGAGCAGATGAATCTGCTCTGCCGCATTCACGAGGCTGATGACTTGGCGGTGAATCCGACGGCGACCAAGGCGCTTCCTGCTCCGAAGGAGTAACAAGCAGGTAGGGTGCGTAGCCCTGCTCGAGAAGGAGGTGCATCTGTCTTGTGCAGGTGCACCTCCTATCTCTTTTTTGTTCGATTTATTCACATGCCAGTCCGACTGGCGAGGAAATGCTCATGAACAGATTTCTTGAGGTCCTTTTCGCGGAAAGTAAGCTTCCTGTGAGCTTTCCGTGGAGCGTACAAACAGCTGGAAAAAAATACGGCGTAGCTTTGCTGCATTTTGCTGTAGGTACTTTCCTGGTGCCATTTCTGGTGATCGCTTCCATCTTTGGACTCGCCTATTATCCGGCGATTTGTAGTGAGTTTCTCACCATTGGTGGTACCATCCGAGTTCTTTCGATTACTGCGGTTTCTGCGATGCTGACTGCCGGTGTGGCTCACTACCTGTGGCTATGGCTGGCGGAATGTTCCGACAAGCGCGCGCGAATTGTGCGAAATCTACGAAGCTACTTGCTCTTCGGAGCGGTTTTTGCAACTGTGTTCCCCTACCTCCTTGCGATGATGGATCATCCGTTTCCTCGGGTGATTGATTGGGTTTCCCGCGTCATTTCAAACTCTGACGGAACCGCTAACGTGACGTTCATGATCGGACTCAGTCTGGTCGGATTCGTCATGGGTTTCGGTATGCAGGTACGCTACATCGCACGCAGCCTGCGAAAGGAAGGCGTGTCTCTGAAAGAAGCAATGGCTCTGACCTTTGAACCCCTCAAAGGTTCTTGGTGGGGCGCGACGTTGCTGAAAACCGTGCTGCCTGTGCTCCTGGCATATGGCATTGCGCAAGGTCTCAGCGAGGCAGTGGTGTATGTTATGGGTCCTCCGCAGCAGTCTACGGTCGACCTGGCCAAATCGGCTACAGGAGGGAACTTCTTTCTGTTTGCGCTGATGGCAGTTGTTGGTGCGCCGCTGTTTGAGGAAATCGTGTTTCGCGGTTTCCTGTTTCAGATTATTCGGTGTTCGCTGAAGCGGGAAGCTGCTCAGTTGAAGCCGGATGCTGGAATCTTCAGCCGATTCGCACGGCGAGTGCACTTGCTGCTTGGAGGCAAGCGTGCGGAATTCAGTGCGGTGATTTTAAGTGCACTGTTGTTTTCGTTGATGCACATGCAATTCCATCCGACCACGTTGGTCTTGCTCTTCGTTCTTGGCTGTGTGCAAGCGGAAATTTACCGGCGTACAGGTTCTCTGTACTCGGGAATTTTCCTTCACGCGCTCAACAACGGCATCGACGTGCTGAAGATTGCGCTGGGTCAGGTCTAAGCAATAACGGTTGTGTTTACCACAGAAAAGCGGATGAGAGATTCACATCTCATCATCCGCTTTCTGTCTTTTGCCCTGGTCTATTCATGCATATAGTGGGATTTTTTTTAGATTTTTAGCTTTCGAGGATGTGAGGCGGGTTTTCATGTAATTTTGACGAGTTCTCTTGCTGAGTATTTGCATCAAACATTGATAAACAGCACCTTTCTTTCGGTGCTTTTGCATTTTAAAGCAGCCGCAAGATCTGCAGCTTATTTGTAGGTAGGCGATTTCGATCCCGTTGTGTTGTTAAGGAATTGCCCAGTCCTTTTTGAAAATTGCTTTGGTATCCCATGAATAATTCGGGTGATAAAAAACGGACTAAATATCGAGGATAATAACTGCATAAAAACATGTAGCGGCGCCGTGCAGTCAAACCACATTCGACGGAAGCCCGGCGAATTCAATTTCCGGTTAATATGAGAAGAGCAAATTCCACGTTGTGTAATTGTTTGACCGACAGAATCGCATAATTGAGGTGAGGTCCTAATTTAAGTGGATAAAGTTACCGGCTCCCATTCGATGCCACATCCGGTCGGTGCAACACTCACAGCGGAGATTTGGAAGGTACGACGTGAAGCCTATCTCCAACTTGTCCGTCCTTGGGCAGAGGACCGGGTTATGCGTTCGAGGAACCACAAACGCCATCCTGTCTATGATTTCATGTTCGACTATTATTCCTTTCGTCCGGCACATCTGCTGCGTTGGACGCCCGGCTTTGGCGTAACTCTGGAAGGCGCCACTAAGCTCGACGTAGAGTGGGCGCAGTTCTCACTAACAGAATTAGGGCTCGAATTGCAAGCACAGGCGTTTCCAGCTCATCGCATAGAGTATTTGCACTGGTGCATCGAATATCTGGAAACCGTATCAGAACGTGTACCGTTATACTCATGCTACGGTCTCCACGAATGGGCAATGGTATACAAGTCCGATGAACTCAGATACAGCAATATTCCCTGCCGTCTTGGCTCGGTGTGCACTGATCAGTTGGTGGAAGAACTTCCAATTCGATGTACGCATTACGATGCCTACCGCTTCTTCACAAAGGATGCAATGCCCCTCAATCGCACCAACCTCGAGCGAGAGCAGGTAATGAGCAATGATCAACCAGCCTGCCTGCATGTAAATATGGATAGCTACAAATTCGCCTACAAGATAGCGCCATTTTGTCCGAGCGACTTGGTTGGCGACGCATTTGTTTTGGCAGTGGCCGCTCGAGAAATAGACATGCGGGCCAGTCCCTACGACCTTACAGCCTTCGGCGTGACACCAATCAAAATCGAAACGATTGAGGGTCGCGCCGAATACGTAGAATTGCAGAAAGATCTGTTCTTGCAAGGGCAGGCAGTCCGCAAGAGGCTCCTTGAAGTTTACAGAGCATTATTGCAAACAGTTTCCTAACGGGCATTTTTAAATAAATACGGTGCGGCGGAGGCGGCAGCTATGGAGTAGGCGGTGGTGGCGGGTCACCCGGTTCCGGCATCAATGGACCCGCTGGCGGTACAGGAGGTGGCGGTATCAGCTCTGGCGGTTCTGCAAAAAACGCTGGTAGTGCCTCACAAATTGGCGTAAGTGGCACTGGTGGTGGTGGCACTCCTCTCTTGGGCGCAGATGGATCCGGGAAAAGTGGTGGTGTGATTTCGACTGGATCTCACTTTGACCGCAGGTACCCAACTTAGCGTCGGCGGGCAAATAATCGGAGAAAGGGTTTCAGTCTCCTCTGTTGGTGACGTTAGTTTGGCGGGGAATCTGACTGCTTTTGAAAAGGCGTCCATTTCATCCAGCACTGGCGATGTAAAATTGGCTACAGGCACGATGGTGAGTGCGCCTAAGCTTTCACTCATATCTTCCGCAGGTTTCATAGGAAGATGTGAATGATTGATGCGGAGCGGGAACCGTAAGAGATGCCAAATCGGATCCACAGTGCTTTATGGAGAAGGTTGCCGCGGTGCGTTGGGGAGTTGCGAGAGAATGATTGATGCGAAGCGGGATCCGTAAGAGATGCTAAATCGGATCCACAGTGCTTTATGGGGAGAAGGTTGCCGCGGTGCGTTGCGGAGCGGGATCCGAAAGAGATGCTAAATCGGATCCGCAGTGCTTCATGGGGGTGCCGGGTGCGTTGCGGAGTTGCGAGGGATGCCTTCGTTGCACTTTTGAGGTGCCACTGCGAACCATCAGAGGAGTTGCGCTAAAGCGATTTTCGGAGCAATTCGAGGTTGGATTAGAGGATAGCGCAATCTCTGTGCGAGCGAAACCATGGATCGAGAAGGCTGGAAAGACTGGTTTCATTGGGGCATACGTGATTTATTATCATTGTTTCAACTGACAGCTTTGAATTATGACCGTATTTCTACCCGATATTTGCTTGTAGCGTCAGGGGCATTCTTGCTACCAATCTAGTATCTCGTTAATGCTCTCTCGAAATGTAGGATTCAACAACAATCTACTGAATTTAGCTAAATCAGAAATTTTTGAAGAATCCGCTTATTGTTATGAGCTAGTTTGTCATCGACTCTTTTGCTTGGAGAGAGTCAGGTGTTTTTTTGTCCCTTCCAAGAAATGAAAGTTAGTTCGATATGTCCAAAAATCAGGAAACAGAAGTTCTAGTTCAGGTTGATGGTCAATGGCGCGTAGCCACGATTTCAGGAATTCCCCGCTTTGAACGCGCTGATGGTCGCTTCTTCAGCGTTGAATTCGACGATTCCCTCGGCTACATCCAACCAGTGGTTCGGGAAAACTGCGATGCTGAAGGTATTTGCGGGTCTGTCCTGCCACTCGTTCGTCTTGCGGACAATGAATGGGAGGTTGCCGTTTGCGAAGTCAAACGCGTTGGGGCAAATGGTTGCGAGATGCTGCTGGAAGCTGCACGAAATTCGGTCGATAACGCCAAATTAGTGCACTATCCCGTGACCGAACTCGGCATTGGTCGCTCGAACTCCGCTCGAATCATTGGAACGATTCGCTGCGGCGTTGTTGATGTTACTGAGACGGGACGCACTGATTATTTGCTGCCACCAAATGGTCAGTGGATGACCTTCGCTCAGTTTGCTCGTGAGTCGTCGGACATGATGGCTCAAGCGGCTTTGTTCCGCTTCCTCTGCAAGATCCAGGGCAATAGCTGAGGCAACGGTTACTGCAAAAGCTACTTCAAAAGCTACTGCAAAAGCTGTGGAAAGCTGGCTGAAGTAACAGTTTAGGAAGCGAGTGTGGAAACGTAAGAGAGGGAGACAATTTTGTCTCCCTCTCTGCGGAAGGATATGACGAAATTACAGCCGCAATCATCTCAACAGTTTCCTCATCTTTTTCACCTTCAATGAGGCGCCGATCCTGTCAATACCCAATTTTTCATCGTCTTTCTGTATTTTAAATCAACGAAACGAGGGAAGAGAAACCCTTTCCCAAGCCATTTTTTAGATCTTGATCGCATTTTGCGATCACAAAAAGCCATTTAAAATGCTGAAAGAGCATTGGCCGCAGCACGCTTTCTTCTGATTCTTGCATTTTAAAGGTCAAAAAGTGCCCAGAGAAAAGAAAAGGGCAGAATCCCTTGTGAGGATTCTGCCCGAGAAGACAGATAGATGTGGACGAAACATTTCGACCACACCATATCTGTCCGTGGATTCTCAGTTCTTGTCGGATGCAGGCGCGGGTGCCGGCGTCTGTTTGAGCAAGTCGTTGAGCCTGTTCAGCTCCTCGATAGAGGTGAACTTGCCGTGGGCGCCGTTGACCTTCTTCTTGCCGTTCACGAACACGAATGCCGGTTGGCGAACCGCACCGTATGCGATGGCGAGCGGAAGGTTCTCCAGTCGAGCGACGTTGATCTCCACGACCTTGACCTTGCCAGCACTGCGCCAGGCGAACGACTTCACCACGGCGAGCTGCTCCTGATCGGCGGCGGTCCCATCCTCCTGCTTGTAGAAGTAGAGCAGAACGGTCGATCCGCTGTCGAGAGCTTGCTCGACCTCCTGGTCGTAGTTGAACAACCCGACCTCGGTGACAACGCCGTGAACACGACGGTACTCGTGGTCCTGGTAGAGGAAGAAGCCGCCGAGCCCGACGAGCACAGCAAGAGCTACTGCGATGACCTTTTTCATGAGAAGGTTCTCCGAATCTTGCGCATCAGGTTGAGAGCAACGCCACTAGATGCGATTCGTGGCGTTGCTATGGAAGAAACTGTTGCAGACTAGCTGATTTTGATTTTCTTGCTAGCCTTTTGTTTTGCCTTGCGACGCGGTGCTTTGGCCTTCGATGTTTTCTTGGGCTCATGCTCCGCTTGGGTAGCCGCGAAGGACTTGGTTTTGCCACCACGCTCGATGCCAAATTGTTCCAGCGATGAAGCCAGCAGCTTTTTGGCATCGAACTTGAATTTGCCGCGTTTCGGACAGAGTGTCCTCACTGCCGCAGTGTAGCCCAGGCGCATGGCATGAGAACGCTGTTTCAGTGTCGGGTTCAGGTTCAGAGAGCCGAAATTGTGAATGTTGGCTCGCACAACCCGCACACCGAGCGCGTCCCACTGATCAGGCGTCATGTGGGTGTCGGGATGACAGTCATCGTCACAGAGGTAGGCAGCGATGCGCTTGGTCAGCGACGGGAACGGTGGCTTGATGCCACCCACATCGACTGCAACGATGTCTTCGTAGGCAGCGCCGTAATGCAGCTTGACCAGCCGGGCGGGCGTGCGCCCATCCCAGCTCATCATGCCGTCATACAGTTGCATCCCCAGATACTCGACGTGGTCAATGACACCCGGGATTGCGCAACTTGCGGCGATCGCAAGACCGACGGGCGCAGGGTGGTAGGAGAGCTGCTCGCAGTTGCCGTGCTTGTCGTAGAGGAAGACGCCTCTCTTGGTGAAGAGAACTTGGCAGCGCCCTTTCTTCGGCAGGTCGGTTGTGGCCATGGTCCAGAACTTGTCGGGCCACGTGGGCACGAGGTCGTCGATGAACTTGACCATCCCCTTGGAGCAGTGAACTGCAGTGCGGGGCAGGCGCTCATGCTTCGCCTGTCCCATGAACTTGCGCAAAACCTGCAGCAGATGCCGCCGCTTCACGACAAGGGTCGAAAAATCAGTGGTGAGAGCTCGACGCATCAGCGCACGAGGGTGGATGCCCGCAGCGTAGAGCAGGGTGGGCAATGAGCCACCGCTGATACCGCCTATGCTTGCCCAGGAGTTCATTCCCATAGCATGCATGCCGAACACCGCACCGGCGCAGCCGATGATAGCGCGAGTCCCACCAGCACCACAAACAAGATGGAGGTCCCTTTCCGGAGTTTCCAGAGTGGGTTCCACATTGTTCAGAAGAAAACGAGTAACGAAGCGCCTTACCATGGCGATTTCTCCGTTGGCTGGCTCACACGTTCAACGCGTGAGTATGAGTGATGAAAATCCCTGTCACTGCTTGCCATAATTCACCTCAGCAGAATTTCTGCTGTTAGTGCGGTTACATTCGGCACAAAAGTGAAGTCTTTTTGGTGGTTAGTGGCTCATATGGGATTTGACAAGGACGCCATTTATTTAGCCGATTTGAAGGTGCAGTTGAAAGGCTGGAATGATTGAAATCAATTCACAGTTCCTGTGGCACTTGACGACACGTTGAAAAATTAGGTTAGCGAGGCTGTACGAGTAGCCATGATGTCTTAAGAAATCAAGTGCTTGGACTGTTTTTCGCTGGATTTTTTCTGGGCGGATTTTGGGGTGAAAAGCCGAATTTTGATCGATATCGATCTTGCGGGGACAATTTACTGGGTTTGCGGGTGCAAAAAACCAGGATTTTGATCGATATCGATCAAGCAGAGGGAATTGGCTGGGTTTGCAGCTGTGCAAGTCAAGTGGTTAGTGCTAGTTTACCTAGCTGCTCTCCTGTGAGGGCTACGGGAAAAAAGCCGGTTGAGAGGATTTGTCACTTGATAGTGATATTGAGATCGAAGGTAATCTAAAAGCCAGAAATTCATTTCTCTTTTTCGGAATTCTTCCAGCCCCCCACGGAAAGAACACAAACAAAACGAAAATTCTGGTGCTAGCCCGCCAGGATTATAGAACTTTGGAAAGGAGCAACAGGAATGAGTCCCTTGCACTCTTACATTCTGCTCATCGCAGTTTTACCCCTGCTGAGCAGTATTTCGATGCTTTGTGTCGGATGGATTGTGAAAACCATCTTGGGCAGACCGTATTGAATGAGGTCCAAAACACTAAATGACGAGCGAATGCAACGCTACAAGCTGTGCGACATCGCTCAAAAATATTAGAGAGGTTGGTATGAATCCTTGTCTGTTTTTGAAAGTGGTTCAAACAAAGCAATTAGCAGCAATGCCTACCATCTGACATTGAGCAGCGGAGGATCGCAGTCGTTTCTAGCAAGTCTAGGTGCTGTGATAGCCTGTCATGCTGCAGGGTTGAGGCAGTTCCGCACACTCGGTGGTGTAAGTGCAGGCTCTATCTGCGCTGCTCTTCTCAGTCTGGGTCTGGATGCTGTGCAACTTTTGCATCTGGGGCTGGAACTGGATTTCAAAGCCGAAATCGGGACAAAGGGCCAGCTGAGGAATTTTCTTTCGGCTCTGGGATCCAAGGCTACATCGACAGATTGTCGACACACTGGTTTGCTGCAAACTTCATCGATTGGTAATTACCTGGACAAAATTGCCGAGTTTCGGGGATGCGGCGGGCATTGGCCGGCAAAGTTCTGGACGATGGCAACAACTAAATCTGGCATGCCGGTCGTGTTCAAGTCTGATGGTGTATTTCTGATTGAGAGAGATAACTCCGTGAAGCAGCTCTCGCTGGAGCCTCCTAAATTGTCGGACGCGGTTCGGATGAGCTGTAGCATTCCTGGCGTTTTCGCTGCTATGAAGTACCAGGGAAAGTTGATGTTCGATGGTGCCTTGAGTCGCTATGGGTTTTGTCCGGTAGGGTTGCAGATTCAGCACTTTGGTGTGGATCCGCGAACCATAATTGCCTGCAACCTATCGGTGGACCGCTTAGACCCTATTTCAGGATCCTTCCATTCCCTATGCCGGCGCACCTGGGGTATCGATCAAAAATGGGAATGGGATGATGACACCGTTGGCGTGATTGAGTTTCGTCCGCAGATTTATCATGTGCCAGCACTGCAATTCGCGTTTTCGCAGGATGCGAAATGGTTAGCAGTTTTGATTGCGTTTGAGTCTTGTTGTGCGAGGTTGGCTTTGGAAGGCGTTCTCCATGGAGAGCGTCTTGAGTTCGTAAAGCAGGTTTTGTATGAACTCGGCAATTGGCGGCATGCTAAACCCGCACTGCAAAAACGTCCGCAACTGCTTGCTAAGCGGGCGGAAACGGTGTTTTGTGCTCATGGTCTGTTCTAGGTCTCGGATCTTGCCGAGATAACAAATTTCATTTTGCAAAAAGGAAGGGAGGACTGCAGAAATGCGGTCTTTAACAGAATTGGCTTTTCTTCTGCTCGGTGGTTTGTTTATCGCAGTCTCGTTTGAGGCGGTACTTACGCTTCGAAAGCGAATACTTATCAATCGCATAAAGGGCTCTTTGCCACCGGCTCCTAATGGGATTCTCTTGTGGATTCGCCGCTATATCTTGCGTTTCTTGTGTTGGAGCATGGTCGGCAAAATCAAAGTGGAAGGAGTGGAAAATCTTGAAGAGCTGCCACAAGAAACGCCGTTTATCTTCACGCCCAATCACACGCACATTGCCGATGCGTTTGTGACATTGCAGCTTCTGGAGAAGTGGAACCCAAGGTCTATGGCAGCTCCAACCTTGATGAACAGCTTTGGGGGGCTATTCGGGCTGATCTTCGGATTATTCGGAGCCTTCACGGCTAGCCGCCTCACCGGCTTGAAAGTTCTACAAAGCGCACAGAGCTTGCTAATTTTTCCGGAAGGTTGGGTCTATCTTGACGGAAGGATGGGTCCGTTCAAACCTGGTGCTGTGCTCATCTCGAAGGACCTGGCTGCTTCTTGTGGCAGGAATGCTTATTTCGTGCCGATTTTTATGCGATATGGAAGGTATCCTGGATCCTGGATATGCAAATATCCAATTCTGATTCAACTAATTCTAATGACCGTCTTGGCTCCATTTTACAGGGGTGGTGTGCGCATTTTTGTAGGAAAAATGATTCCGTCATCACAATACAGAGACGAGAATGCAAGGATTGCTTCTGACGCGTTGAGATCTGCAATCGTTGCACTGGCGCCTCCTGCGTAGACTACTGCTTGGTTGCATTTGTGCTTGCTGCTAGTAGGTTGCACCTGCAGGAGTTCCTTCAGGACTCTTAAAAGCTCTGCGCGTAAGAATGGTCTCAACAGAAATGATGCAGAAATGATGTGCTGCGACTACTAGTTCAATTGAGGCTTTCAAAAGTCTCGATGAATTTTGATTGGGGAAGGCTGACCCCTTTCAGCTAAAGATTCACTGATTTCCGCGGTTTGCAGCTACTCCTGAGAAGCCGTGGAATGCGTTTTTCGGATGACCGCAGTTTGCGAAAAAATATTATTTGATTGGTGGTTTTCAAAATATGTTTTTCTGGATTGGTATCACCGCTTTCTGGTTTGCAGTTTCGTATGTGATCATCTCCTTTATCGAGTTTTTTGCACATGGTGTTCTGATGCACAAGCCGACTGTTCTCTCCCGTCGGATGCCTTTCTTCAAAGGTGTGTTGGATCGCCATCGGCACTTCCATCATGGTGAATGTTTTCCTGGCACTCATTTCGATGAGTCCGAAGGCGATTGTCTGGAGGTCAACATCAAGCTTCCAGTTTTTGAAGGGCAAGTGGCTTCTTTCTGGATATGGGGACCGCTGCTTTTACTTGCCCTCTTCTTTGGCTTTAGCAGTATCATCGGAATGGTCTTTGGGTTGGGCGCCGTGATCTTTATGCTTTCGCTGTTTCTTCATCACAATGCTTGGAATTTGATCCACATCCAAATGCATACTCAACCTGAGAAGAGGGCGAAGTGGTTCAATCGATCTTCGCTTTGTTTGTGGTTGGCGCGAAATCATTTTCTTCATCATGCCTATCCGAAGGTCAATTTTTGCATCGTTTGTCCTCTGGCTGATTGGCTGATGGGGACCTATAAAAAGCCGGGTGCGAAGGATGTAATCGAAATGAGGAAACACGGATTCTACTTGCACTAGCGGTGCAACTTCATCATGTTGAAGTTATCCGTGGAAAAGATGACTCCGTGTCTTTATCTCGCTTACTCCTGCAGTAGCGGCGTGCATTCCATGTTCATTTTAGCCGAAACACGGTGTAATCGAGATGTGGAAATATAGTTGAGCCGTTAAGGCAAGTGTGAGACGGCAGCGCAGAATCTCCTGCGCTGCCGTTTCCTCTTCTTTTCTGTTGTTCTATTTATGTGTGTCGTACGTGGTGGCGTAGTAGAAGTCCTGCTTATAAGAATGGCAGTGCTCCTTGGAAGGTCCTCATAACAGCTTTGCTTTATAGCTTTGCCTTCGGCAAAGTCGGGAAAGAAGGGTCCCAGCGATAGCATTGACTCACCGCCTCTTATGCGGCGAGGAGTTCTTTGCTATCGCTGAGACCTTTTGCTATCTTTAGGGATCCATTTGATCGATCGCAGTTTGTCACAATGCCTTGCCCAGCATTTGCTAGGCACAGAGCATGTTCCACTATTCATCGCTTTGCGATGGAATTGAGAGTTACTGCGGATCTAACAAGCTTACCCCAAAGCTTCCTGCTCTTTTAGCGCAGAATCAGCGACGGGTCTGTCGCATCCCAAAATTCTTGAAGTCGGCAAGATTTACACCGTACAAGTACCGAGTCTTGGTGGAGGGAATGTAGATCCACGTGATGCCGCCGTTGCCGTCCGGGAGGGCAATTGGATCGATCGACTGGTACTTTTCGCTGTCGGTCACGTGTCCGATGCTTGAGAGGTTGTCTCGAATCATCTTGATGAGCTGTTTTTCGGCTGACGTGTACTCATTGGTAGCTTGCGCTTCCCAGAGTTCGCTTTCGATGACGGTTCCATCGTGGTTGCGATCGAGTTTGTCGAAGTTGCGTTCTCCGAAACTCGACAGCTCGAAGGCATAATTGCTGATGTCGCCGCCGCCGCAACCGGCGATGCTCAGAGGGCAGACAGCAATCAGAAGAATGTACATAAGACGTTTCATTTTGCCACCTTGTCTTGGTGATCTTGTTATGGAAGTAAGAAAGAAGGGGGTGGACTTCCACCCCCTTCACGGAATTCAGATGCTCAAGTTAGTTGACACGCCACTTGAGAGCGTAAGTCACAGTGCGGCTGCCATTGCCGGGCACTTCCACGACGAAGACGCCCTTGTGCAGGTTCTGCTCGGCGAATCGCTGGTCGCTGTGGAGAATTTCGAATTCGCAGCCCGGCAGTTCCTCCTGCACGAGCACACAGACGTTTTCGTCTTTGTAGTTGCTGAGTTCGAGCTTTCTCTCTTCGACGCGATAGCGCGGTGCTTTGGGCTGCTCGCCCTCGCCCGATGCTTCTTCTTGGGTTTCAGGATCCTCCTTAGAGCTGAGCAACTGCCGACTCGCCTTGATTTCAGAACAGGGCGTGTTGAATTCAACGCACAGTTCTTCACCGGCAGCGAGCTGCTCGATGCTGAGCGAATGCTCCGTCTTCTGGGCGTTTCCGAGCGTATCGGTTTGGAAGACAGCCGCTTCACCAGCAGGCAAGTCGACGCCCAGGTTGTTCTCCGCAGTGTTGTCCACTCGCAGACGCACACGCACCGAGTGCTTGCTGGGCTCGACGGAGCCGTAGTTGCTCGCATCGACGAAGTATTCCGAGCGGACCGGAATGTCTCGCTTCACAATGAGGTACGGGCGCTTCGTCTGCCCATGCTCGATGCTGAGAGCCTCGGGCAGCGTGTACATCTTCTGGTCCCCGAGAGACTCGACCGAGGCGAGCGCGCTGGGCGACACGCTGGAAGCCAGCGCATACTTTGCACTCTCGAGACCCCTCTGCTGCGGCGCAACGCGGGCGCGAGAGCTGTTGGTTCCTGTCATCAGGTGGAACAACACATTCTCGAACTTGGCGCCGCTCAGATTGCTGAGCTTGACCCTGCACTGCAGAGTCTTGAGCTTTCCGGCGGCAGCGTCGTAGAAGAGTGAGTACATGGCAGACCAGGAGAGCCCACCCGTTTCGTAGAGCGAGTGAAGAGTGTAGTCACCGTTGGTGGTGGCGTTGGCTTCCAGGCAGAGGGTCGGCGTCTCGCGGAGATTTGCTGGCATACTCGCCAGCTTGAACCTCGAGCCGAGCTGGAGCAATTGCACGCCATCTTCCGTTTGAAGCGCGACCTGGTTTCCGAACACGAAGCGTAATGTGCCACTGTATGTGGTGACGCCGTCGCTCGTGTTCTCTTGCACCGTGATCTGCGAGCTGATGGACTTCTGGAGAAGCGCTTCGACGCTCAGTTCGGCGGGCGAGAACGAATCGGAGCCGAGTTTCAGCTCGGCCGGGCCATGTACGCTACAGACCTGGAAGGAATCTTCGACGAAGTTGACCGGCAAGCCATTGACCAGAATCTGAGTCTTGCCTGCCTCGAGCTTGACGAGCCGCCGTTCGTGAACCACCGCGTCTCCAACCTGGTAGACCGAGATGTTGGCGGTTTCGGGGGCGTTCGTCTTCACGATGTCGTTGATCATGGTTACTCCTTCTGAACTTTGATAGGTTGCGAATGCAAGTATGTTTTCGTTGGGCGCAAAATAACCCGAGCAACATTCAAACCTGACACATGTTATGTCCTGTCTGATTTCTTGTGTCGCCCTTGCTAATTGGTTGTTCGGGGTCTCGCCGCTTGCAGAAAACATAAATGCAAGTTATCTCTAGCAAGTTGGCGTTAGCTGATTAAATGGAGATTTTGAAATTGATACTTTTGCAGCTTAGCTGGCGATAATGCTGGTAGCAGAAGGCACCGGAAGTCCATGTTCTGCTTTAATTTTTGGCTTGCGCTAAGTCTCATAAAAAAATATGGAATGATGAAGTGATGATGGAATGCTTATCTTTATTGCGCATTGTGTCAGCGGAATCGCTTGTTGTTGGTTGTTGTGTGATATCGGAATTATGTGTGGGTTGTAAGTGATATTTTTGTACTAGTTCGGCCAGTTGATGTTGTCGAACTGGCGCTTTGTGCTGTCTTGTTTGCAATAACTATATCTATGGCAGCGGCATCAATGGCAGTGGAATGGTTTGCTTTTAATTGTTTAGTGATACCGCAGGCAGTGGAATTGCTTTGTTGTTTGCTTTAGGGGTGTCACCGTTGGCAGTGGAATAGTCTTATTGCTCGTTGTTGTGAGATTGCCGCAGGCAGTGGAATAGCCTTGTTGTTTGCATGTCACCGTTGGCAGTGGAACTGCTTTGTTGTTCGTTGTCGTGAGATTGCCGCAGGTTGGATTTGATTGTTGTTCGTTGTCAGAGGTAGGTAGGACTCTGTTGCTTCGTTTGTTGATAGCATTAGTTCGCGGTTACAGTTGCTACTGGTTGCCTCAGGAAATTGTTACTTGTCGGGAAGTATAGACTTGACAGTCTAATATTACCCGGGTAATATTAGAAACATCGATGGATTAAGCTTTGGGCAGAATATAGGTGGACATATATGCAGAGTGATCAACTGTGCACTGCGTTTTGTGGTGGAAAGAAAATTGTTCGAGGAACCAAGGCGGAAGTGGCCCTTTCGTCGAGAAAATTCTTGGATTCGAATTCAATGGCCCAAATTCTTGTTTTTGATGACGAGAGTAAGATTGTAGAATTGGACCTTCGTGGATCTGTTGCTGATGTGAAGCAGCGTTTTGCTCTAGGTGGAAAAAATCTCGCCGAGGTGCTTCCAGAGTCGGTGCGTGGGCGTGGAAGACCGAAGCTTGGGGTAATCGCTCGTGAAGTGACGCTTCTGCCGAGACATTGGGATTGGCTGAATGAACAGTCTGGTGGCGCTTCAGTGGCGATACGAAAGTTAGTTGAGAAAGCAAGGCTTGCTGACCAAATTTCTCCCAGGAAATCTCGCGAGATCACTTACAAGTTCATGGGCGCTATTGGGGGAGATTTACCAGGGTTTGAAGAGGCAAGCAGAGCGCTATTTGCAGGGGACAAAAACAGGTTTAAGCTCTGTATTCGTGAATGGCCAGCAGATTTCATAGAACACATCGATATGATTGCGGAAACTGCTTTCTAGAATTGATTTAGAACTGATTTTGAAGTGGCTTGGCGTTCTACATCACCTTTTTGCATTCAAACATGGCTTCAATTGACCTTCCTTTTGAGCCGAAAATGAAAATGAAAAATTGAAGGTAGAAAGAAAAATGCTCGAATTGCTGAAGGCACGGGGTCGGTGACACCGACAGTGATATCATTTTCTGCTTCCAAGCGGACCTTGCAAAAGTCTTTGACTTCGACGGGGAAACTGAAGCCAGGGGCTTTTATAACTGCCACAACTCCATTTATGTCACGTAATTTCGGAAATGTGCTGGAGTTGTCTACTGTTACTGCTATTTTCTTGAATCGAATGCTTCGCAAGTCAAAGGCTGGATGCAATTTCTTGTCGCCAAGGTCAATGTTCAATTCCTCGGGACCCTTTCGAATTACTTCGATGCGGTTTCCTGCCAAGTGAATTCCTTGAATGTTATCTAGAAATTCCTTGCCTTGATCACCGAATTTCTCTTGCAAATTTGTTTTGGCTTTTTCCCAGTCTTCGTAAAATTTGGCACCGCCCGTGGTGTCTCCGCCAACTCTCAGTGATTGTTTGTCACATCTGAAGAATTGAATATGATCTTCCGAAATCTCAATGTCTGTTACACCTTTCAGAAGATTGAAGGTCTGGTCTTTTAGCTTTTTGCCAGAAACGGCCTCTACAAAGTAGAACAAATCCTCGGGACCGTCATCAAGTTTGTTTTTCCATTTAGGAGTGTTGTCGTCAGAATCTGTCTTTTCACTTTCAATTGAGTCGACAACAGAGGGTGGAGCGTTTGCGCAGTTTTGCTCTGATTTCGAATGCAATTGAGACTCGCAATCTTGTGTCGGTGACTGTGTGTAGCTGTTTAGAGGTGATTTTCTTTGGAGTAAAGTCTTTTGTTGACGATCTATTTTTTCTGAACCGGGTAGAGTTGTTGCGTCAGTTTTTGATTTTTCTGGATCAACCGTGTTGGCAGAATTTGGTTGCAGCTTATCTAGTTGTTGAGTAGGTGGAGTAGCCTCAGCTGTGGGGTCGGCGATAACACGTTCTGGAAAAAGGAAGCAAGCCTGTATCTGAAGGCTAGCGCATACGAGAAATGCTAAGGATTTTATTCGCATTTTTTAGTTCTTAAAATTTCAGCAGCAGTAGTGGATGGATTGCAAATAACGTTTTAATTTCGATGGCGATTATTTTAGTTATACACGATAAGTCCTGGTTGTCAGAAGGCGTCGTGTTGTCAGCTGAATTCGACCTTCAAATTCCATTTTTGATCGATATCGATTTTGGAGAGGCAATTTACTGGGTTTGCGGGATCGAGAAATGGAGATTTTGATCGATATCGATCAAAATTGGAAAAAAGACTGCGTTACTAGTCGTAGTTTTCTGCGTTGTACGAAGCAGTATAGTAGTAATCGGTGAAATCAAGAGGGGCGGATCTGCTTGCGCAGATCACCCCTCTTGTCTCGGCTAAAACGAGATGATCCCACAACTATGCTTCCGCATTATGCTGTCCAGGCTTACGATTGCCCAGTTTCAGCGTGGGGACTAGAAAGGCAGCGAACAATGTGACTACGGCAGACACGATGATCAGTGGCGTCAGGTTGTGCTCGAAAACATGCTCGTAGAGCCATGCGCCGCTACTGCTCGAAGCGGGAGACGACAAATTGTTGACGGACATCAGCAGCGCATACGTGAATCCCTCTGACCCCTCTGGGCACGAGTCCGCAGCCAGCGTCAGTGAAGCAAGCAGAGCAATCATCGCAGCAAATCCATGTGAGATGTTCAGCAGAATTGCGCTCGTTTCGCCATGAAGGAAAACGAACGAACCTTGCGACACTGCTCCCATTGCGATGCACAGATAGAGCAGGTGTCTGAGTTGCATGCGCTTAGACAACCAAGAATAGGCAAACGCTCCAGCGATGCTTCCTGCTGCACTTAATGCTCCCAGAGTACCAATAAAGTCCTGACCAAACTTCAGATTGTCAGACATGTGGATGTACAGGGGAGTGCCGAATCCCGGGCTGAAGTTGTATGCGAATATGAATCCGCCCACGACCCAAAGGGTTTTCGACATCAAGCCATTTTTCAAGCTGACAAGGCTTTTCTTGAATCCCTCAGCATTGATTTTCGCTGGTTCCTCGTGAACGTAAATCCAACAGCCGATCATCACACCAACAGGGGCGATGGCGACGATCAAAGCAGCGGTGTGCATCGCTGCTTCAGGGCTCAGATGTTGGCACAGCTGACCACCGGCGTACGAGGTGCCAATGGCAGCAATGAAGAACCAGAGCCATTGCTGTGTGACGAACTTACTGTTCATTCCTGTTTTCTTGCCGTTTTCGACCATCAAAGCCTGGCTCAGCGTGCTTGATGCTGCCATGCCCACTGATGTGAGCATCAGTGCAATCAGGATGCTAGAGGTTTGAGTCAGGTTGAAGATCCACAGATAGCCCACCGTTGCAGCAAGGTTCGCAAGGAACAGGTAGGTCTTGCGGCGATATCCGAACAGTGGCACGAAGTCGGAGACAATGCCGTAGAGTGGCTTGATAATCCACGGAATCACGAGCACCGACAGGAATGCGTTGATTTGCTCCGCGTTCCAGCCGTTGGTTTTGAGTAGGTAGTAACTGAGTGGTTGGTTGATGAGTCCCGAGACTTGTCCCAGCCCTTCGGCGATGAAGACAAGCGCGAAAAAAGTCATCAACCCTTTCGCTTGCCGGTGATGGGCAGCGAGCTCTGCGTTGTTTCGGGCGGTCATGGTGTTGTTCCTGCAGCGCTTACTGGCTCGGCCAGTCGCGCTGTTCTGTGTTCAAGTAGTTTTTGTCACGCACCTCCAGTGGTGCACAGAAGAAGCGGATTCCTTACCTGCTGCGAAGGGCTCTGTGTCCCGTGTAGAGGATGAATCCCAGAATTGCGCCGCTCCAGTCGATGTACATGTCGAAGACGTTGCCGGTTCGACTTGGAACGAAGGTTTGGTGCCATTCATCGGTAGCGGCGAATAGCGCGGCAAAACCAAGGGACGCTGCGCAATGAAACGCGGTGCTTCTGTTGGGAAGCACTTTGCTCAGTGCATAGCGACTTATGAGAAACAAGAGTGCGTACTCGCTGATGTGTGCCAGCTTGCGCGCGTAGAAGTTGTATTCACCGAAGAACTGGGCGGTGTTGCTTGCGGAGAATACTCCTGTAGAGAAGCAAAAGATGCATGCAGCCATGGTCGCGAGCGCGACCAAAGGCAGCACAGGGTAGCGTTGCGGTCTGTGCATGTTGAACTCTTTTCGATTGGAAAAAGAACATCAGAGTTTTGGCAATGCCCCGAGCTCTGATCGAACAGCTGTGTCGTTGCTGAGTTGCTCAGCGGTTAGAGGATGGACCTGAGAAGCCGACCGGTGTCAGCTCAGCAGCTTGGTCCGATGAACGAGTGAGAAGTCAGCTGACATATCCCAACGAACAGCGAGCCACGGTCCAAAGGAGCGCATGACTGTTGTCTCAGGATTCGGTGGTTTTTTTTGAGAGCATCCAATGCTGTCTCTGTCAGCCGTTGCCCGTTATCACGCTGTCTGGGCGTCAGGCTCGCCGGTCCGGGTCCGGTGCGTCTGTTCGGTCCGGCTTACCGTTCGGTTCCTGGGCGTCAGGCTTACTGGTCCGGCTTACCGTTCGGTTCCTGGGCGTCAGGCTTACCGGTCCGGCTTACCGTTCGGTGCGCCTGGCTTGTCCGGTTCGCTTGGTGCATCCGGCTTATCCGTCTTGTTCGGTGCATCCGGCTTACCGGTCCGGCTTACCGTTCGGTGCGCCTGGCTTGTCCGGTTCGCTTGGTGCATCCGGCTTATCCGGTTTGTTCGGTGCATCCGGCTTACCGGGCTTGCCTGGCTTGTCTCCCTCAGGCGGGTGAAGTGCCCGTCGGAATTCTGCGACAAGTTGGATTGGTGTTTTAAGCGCAGCACTCAGGACAGGACCCAAGTACAGGAACAGTGTCGGTGATGCCCAGATGATTGCCAGCGCTTGCACTGACATGATCATCCCCTGGAGTAAGCCAATTGAAGCGCCTTGCCAGCTAGCTCCCATGAGCGAGTTTGAGTCGGCAGCCATTTGCGAATAATCCACGTAGTGGACCAACGCCTTGTTGGCGTCATTGGTTACGTACCAGGTAAGGACGAAGATGACGATCCTTGCGACGTCCCACACTGTCTCCAGCGGGATCTGCGGTAAGGGGAATGGACCGCCGGGAGGTATCGGCGGCGAGGGTGGAGGGATGTACTGAGTTGGCGTCGGTTGGTGAGCATCAGGTTCTGGTGGACTGGTTGAGCTCTTGTCTCCTTTTCCGGCAGGCTTTACTTGCATAGATAATCCTTTGCAAAGTGACTTTGCTCTGGTGGACGATGTGGTGCTGTATCTCGTTTCGCAACGAGATACAGGCAGGCAGAGCCATGACGTCTGGCTCTAATCGAAAATAGTGCCCAAGTGCCCAAGTGCCCAAGTGCCCAAGAGCTCAAGAGCGCAAGTGCCCATGAGCTCAAGAGCGCAAGCGCCCATGTATTCAAGAGCGCAAGTGCCCATGTATTCAAGAGCGCTGTCCAAGTGCCCAAGTACGCGAGTGCCCAAGTGTGTAAGTGGCTAAGTGCTCGGGTGTGGAACTAATTCGCATCTGCTTGAGGCAGATGTTCAGAATCCTCGCTGGGCAGTCTCGGCTACTGGAAGTTAATTCCAGATTCTTGCGATAGCAAAGTTCTTGAAGCTTTGTGGGCTGAGGTTTTCCTGGACTGTGGGCTGGGGCTGGAATATGTTCATAAACTACTGTTTTTGCAGCTGAAATCGCAAGCCGCGTGGCTCCTGGATACCAAGTGTTGAAAGTTTTTTTTCGTAATTACTCCTTATTCCGGCTTAATTTCACGAGATTGGCGACGTGGAAATGTCTTCTTGTCAGGGTTTTGTGAAGTGGATAAATCCGCCCATCCTAAATCACGTTACCTCTTGCGCGATCTCTGCTAGATCATTTTTCGTTCGCGAGAGCACCGAAAAATTGAGATAAATTCGGCTTGTATAGACTGTTCCAATGGACTGTTCAAAGTGAGGTGCGTCTAAGTTTTGATTGCGCATCTGAAAAGTGCCCATTTAAGACAGGTTCTGGATGCTTGCGCAACCTCGCTTCAATGCTTGCGCAGCCTCGCTTTGATACTGAGAAATTGCCAATAAATGCACTAATAAACTAACTAATCAAGAAGTAATTTTTCAAGAATTGATTTAGGGCTTGGAAACCAGGTAGTTTCTGTCTGTAACGAGTTTCTTCTTTCCACCCAGGACAAAGCCGCCAGAGCCAGACCACGAGTAAATCTTCCATTCCTGAAGCAGCGCCTAAGCCTGCCCAGATGGTTGTGGTTCTGTTTCTCGGTCGGTCTTTCGTCCAAACCTTCCGTAAACGGAGGACAAACATGATCCGAATCGTCACAACGTTCTTCCGCAACTTCCAGAAATTCCTGCCCATGTTGCTGGTGATCGTGCTGGTTACCGTCGCGTCTGTTACCGACGTGTTCAGCCCGTATATCCATGTGACTCTGCGACAGGCATTCCTGGACTACTTCCACAAAATGCTGCCGTTCGCCATCGACCTGATGTTCGGTGCGCTGATGGTCAACATCGCGTGGGTGTTCTACAAGCCGTTCTGTACGGCATTTGAAGCCGTCCTGAGCAAGACCCACGCTTCCGACCGGGGCAAGGATCTCTCGCTCAAACTCTTCAAGTTTTTCTACTGGTCTGTGGTCGCCGTCCTGGTTCTCAGCCTCACGGCTGCCGAGTTCATAAGCCGATTCATCGTTGGCTTCGGTGTTTTCGGTGCTGCTCTGACTCTGTCTTTGCAGGGCGCCGCCAACGACTTCATTTGTGGGCTCTTGATTCAGTTCACCCGCAAGATCACAGAAAAAGACGAGGTGAAGGTCGAAGGTCTTGATGTGCAAGGCTCTGTGCGCGAGGTCGGGATGCTATCCACGACCATCGAGTCCAAGGCTGATGTCATCCGAGTTCCAAATCGTGAGATCTGGGCTCGGGCGCTCAAGACAAAGAAGCCGGCAAAGTCTCCACTCCTGCTGCCGCCTGATTATCAGGACCCGCGCAGCTGACTTCAATTTCAACAAGCAGAAGGATTAGAAAATGCCCTCTATAAAACTTCGTGCGCTGAGTGCTAATGCCACTCAGCATGCTGCTCAGCTCCTCATCGTTCCGGTGTTCGAGTCTGAACTCGATTCCACCCACGTCCAGGGGCTGATTTCCGCGAGCGCGGGTCTCTTCGCTGGACAAGCTGCGGCCGAGAATTTCACCGCAAAGCATGGCTCGACCATGCTGCAGTTTTCCGGTTCGTTCTCGGCGGCCGCTCGCACCGTCTATGTTGGCATGGGCGAACGCTCCAAGCTCGACGGTCGGCGTCTGCGCAAGGGGCTCGAGGCTGGTTTCCAGCAAGCCAGGTTGCTCAAGGTGACGCATGTGTCTCTGGCTGTTCCTGACCTCGCAGGTCTTGGTGTCAGCCCTGAGGAATTCGGTCGTGCTGTTGGCGAATCCGCAGGAACGGTCGACTATGTGATGAACCATCAGAAGACGAGCATTGGCGGTCACAGGCCGGAAGTTCGCCTTTCTGAAGTTTCGCTGGTCGGCGCCACCGGCGATTCCGGCCTGTCCGACGGACTGCGTCAGGGTCAGGCGCTCGCTCGTGCGGTCAATCTCGCTCGGGATCTCGTCACAGAGCCCTCGGGAACGATGACGCCATCTCGGCTTGCGCGTGAAGCGAAGAAGGTCGCCGCAGACAGCAATGGTGCTGTCACGGTGACTCTCTATCACGCGAAGGAGCTGAGCAAGATGGGCGCCAACTGCTTCCTGGCGGTCGGTCGCGGATCTGCAGAGCCTCCGGTTCTCATCGAGATGGACTATTCGCCGGCTGACGCCGACCCGAACGTGCTGCTCACGCTGATCGGCAAGTCGGTCACCTTTGACTCTGGCGGTTACGACCTGAAGCCCTCCGCCGGCATGCGGCACATGAAGTGTGACATGGGTGGTGGTGCGGCGACGCTCGCGGCGATGAGCGCCATTTCGGCACTCAAGCTGCCTGTGCGTGTGAAGGTGCTGATGGCAGCGACCGAGAATATGGTCAGCGGCAAGGCTATGAAGCCTGGTGACGTCCTCCACTCGATGGCGGGACTGACGGTTGAGGTGGACAACACCGATGCCGAGGGGCGCCTGACCCTTGCTGACGCGATCGAGTTCGCCAAGCGTCAGGGAGCAACGCACATCGTGGATGTCGCGACGCTCACTGGAGCCATTCGTGTGGCTCTTGGTTCGGCCGGGGCTGGTGCGTTCGGCAACTCGCCTGAGTTTACCCGCAAGGTGATCGACTCGGGGGCTGCGGTCGGCGAACTCGCGTGGGAGCTCCCCCTCTGGGAAGAGCTTGCACGTGCCAACGATTCGAAAATCGCTGACCTGAAGAACTCGGGTGGCGATGCTGGCGCTGGCTCCATCACGGCGGCTCAATTCCTGAGCCGCTTTGCTGGCAAGACGCCGTGGGTGCACCTGGATATCGCGGCCGTCGCCTTCGCTCAAGAGCAGGGCACTGGCTGGGGCGTTCGCACCCTTGTCGAGCTGGTTCGCAAGTTCGGCAACGGATCCGGCAAGTAGTCTTTGCTTGGGAAGCACCGTAACAGCATTCTATGTTGCGGTGCTTCCCTCTTGGTGGCAGGGTTAGACTAACAATCTAACCCTGCCGCTTTTTGCACTTTTTGAGTGGAGTAAATCCCCAATTGCAGTTTTGATTGTGATTTTGGTTAGTGTTTTGCACTTTTTGTGGAGCTTTTCTTGCTTTTTGCGCTTTTTGAGTGGAGTAAAGACCCAATTGCAGTTTGATTGTGATTTTGGTTAGTGTTTTGCACTTTTTGTGGAGCTTTTCTTGCTTTTTGCACTTTTTGAGTGGAGTAAAGACCCAATTGCAGTTTTTGATTGCGATTTTGGTTAGTGTTTTGCACTTTTTGTGGAGCTTTTCTTGCTTTTTGCACTTTTTGAGTGGAGTAAAGACCCAATTGCAGTTTTTGATTGTGGTTTTGGTTAGTGTTTTGCACTTTTTGTGGAGCTTTTCTTGCTTTTTGCACTTTTTGAGTGGAGTAAAGCCCTAATCGCAGTTTTGATTGCGATTTTGGTTAGTGTTTTGAATCTTCTGTGGTGTTTTTCTTACTTTCCTGCCCTTTTTCCTTTTCTACCGCTTTTTGCACTTAAAATTCTGATTTTGATCGATATCGATCTGATGGATTCAATCTACTTGGTTTGCGGACGTAAGAAAGCACGATTTTGGTCGATATCGATCAAAATCGTGGAATTTGCTTGGTTTCCGCGGCAAAGATTTTCCAGTTCTTGATATCCACATCGCTTCTTGTCTGTTTTCTGTTAGTACAGTTTTTTCGTTCAGAGAAGGTCAGCTCCTCTTTTCGCATTCTCACCGAGTTCGCTTGCTTTCACAGAAATTTGCTTGCACTGTACAAGTTCGTCCCGGATGCAGCGGAAATTTGCCCATCCGCAACTCTTCCGCAAATCTAAGTTCCTGCAGGATTTCACTTTTCACAGACTACCTTTGCTGGCACATGGTAGATTTATTTCGCGTTCCCATGATTCCCGTGATGAGCTTCCCTGATGAATAGAGTACAGAAAATCCAGAAAGAACTGATTAAGCAGAAACTCGACGCTCTGATAGTGCGTGTATTTGAGTCGGACAATCAAAATGTACTCTATTTGAGTGGATTTGGTGGCAGTGCAGCTCATTTGTTGATAACACAAAAGCAGGCTTTCATAATTGTGGACCCGCGTTACTGGTTGCGCGTGCCCTCTGAAGTGAAACACTTCAGGATGGTAAAGTTGGAGCGCAAAGGAAGCGTTTCTGCGATTATCAATGACTTGCTCAAAAAAGCTAAAGCAGCTAAAAAGCCAAGGGTGGCTTTCGAAGCTACGCATGTTTCGGTCGATCTGCTTGGTCGCTGGAATAGAGAAATCAAAGCGACTTTGGTGCCAACAGTTCATTTTGTTGAGCGACTGAGGCAATTCAAAGATGAAGACGAGATCGATTGCCTACGCAAAGCCTGTCGTTCCACCAGCAAAGTGTACAACGAGGTGCTACCGCTTATTCGTCCCGGGATGACAGAGTCAGAATTGTGCTTCGAAATCGATATGCGCCTTCGCAAGAATGGTGCCACCGCCAATAGTTTCACAACAATAGTTGCCAGTGGACCTAATTCTGCGGTACCTCACCATTCAACTGGGAGCAGGAAACTGAAGGCTGGCGAGCCTGTTGTTATGGACTTTGGTGGTATTTATACAGGGGGTTACTGCTCTGATATTACCCGTACTGCATTTGTACCTGGCAAAAAGCCCGACGCGCGATTGGTCGAGATTTACAAGGTAGTATTGGATGCGAACAGAAAGGCTGCAAAAGTGCTTAAGCCGGGAATCATGTACACAGAATTTGATAGAGTTGCGCGTGATTACATAGAATCATGTGGCTATGGAAAATACTTCTCCCATGGGCTGGGGCACAGTCTGGGGTTGGTGGCGCATGATCCCTATGATTATTTGAATGATCCATTTCAGGAAGGTATGGTTGTTACCGATGAGCCAGGGATCTACATCGAGGGCTTCGGAGGCGTCCGTATAGAAGACGATCTCGTGGTAACTGCGGATGGATTTGAACGACTTACAAATGCTCCTTATTGGAAATTTTAGCGGAAGAACAAGTATTTCGCCTAATCTTCTTATTAAATTGGACCTACTATTCTCTAGCTTGTAGCATGAACAGGTGAATGCTTTCTTGGTGCAGCGGCTTCCACGCAAAATCTGAATGAAGCAACGCTTGCGCAGAAGAAAAGAGAAGCTGCTGAATCACGTTTTCTGTCGCTCACAAGGGAATTTTCGCATGCGGGTAACTGTCGCGAATCCGTGCGAATCCGACGGGTTCAGTAGCCGCGTGCAAATCTAGCTTAACTTAGGTTGATTCATATTGCGAGCATGACTGAGTGCAGATGATCTGTCCAAATCCGATTGCATTGCGAGCATGACTGAGTGCAGATGATCTGTCCAAATCCGATTGCATTGCGAGCATGACTGAGTGCAGATGATCTGTCCAAATCCGATTGCTCTGTGTGCTGTGTGAATCATTGTGCCGCGCAATCTGGCTGCGTGCGCGATTGACTGAATGCAAATAGCTATCCAAATCCGATTGCTCTGTGTCCTGTGTGAATCATTGTGCCGCGCAATCTGGCTGCGTGCGCGATTGACTGAATGCAAATAGCTATCCAAATCCGATTGCTCTGTGTCCTGTGTGAATCATTGTGCCGCGCAATCTGGCTGCGTGCGCGATTGACTGAATGCAAATAGCTATCCAAATCCGATTGCTCTGTGTCCTGTGTGAATCATTGTGCCGCGCAATCTGGCTGCGTGCACGATTGACTGAATGCGGTTGCCGTTGCGCACGATTTTGCCGTGCCCAAAATTCTATTCACTTCTATCTAAAAAGTTCTTTTCAAAAAGTCTAAATTTGGTTTCTCAACATACAAGAAGCTGTTATCAGAAAAACCTCAAAACCGCTTCGGGGGCTTGACAATCACGTTAAATCGACTGCTTTGATTGCTCTTTTTATCTCCATTTTTTGAACTATTTTCGCATTCTCAACGTTATAGGATTAGCCCCTTCGTGAGAGGTGAAATTCCATGAGTGATAAAGAAGAATGCGAAATTCTTGCACTGTTGCCGCTTTTTAACGAACAATTTCCGGATGAAGATTCATGCTTCAAAGTGCTGATTGAGGCATCAAAAGTAAATTGGCAAGAATGCAGTCGTTGCGAACAAAATGACTTCGTCGAAACAGCGGATCCCAGGCACTATGAATGTACCTATTGTGGTGCAGAGTATCCAAGTTTTGTTGGAACGGTGTTTCATCGTGTGCTCAGAGTGAGAGAGTGGTTCGCAGGCTTTTGGTATGCTCAAAAGCGAGTGAAAATCTCTGCAAATCGATTCCACCTGATATTTCAGGTCGCCTATTCGACTGCAGATCGTATTAAGAAGACGGTAGGTTTGTTTCTAGATGGCGAAATGGTTGGAGTGCCGGAAGCTTTTTCACAAGTATTTTTGGAATTGTTCTGCAGAAGAAGTTCCGAGACACCGGCGAATGCTCATCCGAGCGCAGAACAGTTACCGTTTGACCGAATTTTCCCTGATTGTTTCGATTTTTGCGAGCCGCATTGTGACCAGCAACATGATCATAATTATCCGGATTCCCAGAGTTTAGATGGAAGTGCTAATACTGATTTGTTGCCTGGTGAGAAGGCAGTGTTGGAACAGCTTTCGGAGATCGCATTCCAGACAATTGACGAACTCATCGAAAAGACTAAATTTGATTTTTCCGACTTAGTGATGACTATCACGAGCCTCCAATTTAAGGGACTTGTGGAGTCAAACCAGGGAAATTCATACAAGCTCATAAATCAGGCAGAGAAACGAGTTTGGAACTCCGTCGCAGCAATGGCAGTTATTGCTGGATTCATTGCTGAATGTAAAAAAACTTGGCAGCGCATCAGTAGAAAGTACCTTCAGCTGTATTTGGCTTGGTATTGGAACTCACTGCGAGAAGAGAGTGAGACAATAGGCTTCTGGAGCAAGGTAGCGCGTTTTGAGATGCCGACTCCTGCTGTGTTACAGGGCTATTCTTCGCCAGCTAGAGTTCGAATTCCGGCGGTAGACGCCGCTTAGTTGAATATGTAGCTGTTTTTCTCTTGCGATCTTACCGATGATTTTGACTTGTTTTTTTCGAAAAGTCAGTGCAGTACCTTATGGTGTCATCACCTTTTTGCAGGCTGTTAGGAGCATCTTGTCTTCTCTGTACATCATTGTCATTGCTTGGTTTCGGGGCGCAGGCTCGGACTCTGTGAGCAATGTATCGCCGCTACAGAACGATTGTTAGGACAGATCGTATTGTTAGGACAGATATAACAACATCCCTATTTCCAAAGTGGCACCATTGTAAGTCACCACATCGAATACCTTTTTCTGTTTTGCGAAAGTAGAGCAGAAGGATTATTTTTTGCAGCCTTATAGATTCTGCGCTAGTTCTTTGCAGTCCTATTCCGATGAGTCCGTAGTTGCGATGTCCTCCTCCTCACGAGAGGTCGGGGACTATTGGTCTTGAGTCGATTTGAATCGCCACAAACAAATGTTCGATTTGATCGATATCGATTTAAAACGCGTTATTTGGTCGATATCGATCAAAATTGTGTTTACGGAGGAGCCAATTTTGCGCAAGTCTGGAATCGCAGATTTAATTCAGCCAGCACGCTTGCTATTACTATCTCCACAGGTCCGACAGTAGTACCCATGATGCCACGTCTGCGTCGTTCGATTAGCCATTCAAGAAACAGCACTCGGCTAAGTAGCTCAGCATAGGGCAGTTTTTCTTTTGTTTCTTCCAGCGGCCGGCTGTATTCTGCACAATAAGCCTCGAGAACCTCTGCGCTTTTTTCACGAAGTGCTCCGTTCTTAAAGTGATCCATAGTCAAAGTTGCAAGATCTAGAATTGGTGTGCTTATTTTTGTGAACCAGGACCAGTCAATGATCCAGAGGTGTTGTCCGTCGAATAACATATTCTCTGCATATAAATCGCCATGCACGAGAGAAACTGGTTCGTCGGCAAGCCTTTCGCTGAGCATCGAGCCGATTTCATCTAATAATTTTTCTTGGGCTGAATCGATGATTGCCCAATTGTAGAGTTCCTGCTTCATTTGCAAGAGAAGGTTTTTGAAGTCCGCCGGCAGCAGGTTGCGAAGAACTCCTGTTCCCTGGACCTCCTGTATGCGATAAGTAAATGCTCGATGTAACTTTGCCAACTCGGTGCCCACACGGTTAGGTAAATCTGTGTTGGTCTCCAAACTTGCTACGAGTTCTTGCTCTCCCAGGTCTTCCATCAACATAGCTGTTTGATTCAAGTGGTTGCCGGCTAAATAAAGGCGCGCGGAGTTTGAAACCCCAGGAATCAGAATGTGCTCGTGCAGGTCTTGTTCGATATCCCACGGTGGTAATACTACTTTGTAGATCAGTGTTTTAGGAAAAGCATCGTGAACCCATAAGCGCTCAACAAACGAAAGATCGCGGTGCCGTAGAACCTGCCGTTTCTCTATTTCGACCCTTTTTCCATACATTTCAGCAAGCCAGTTTATGAGCAGATCTTGCGGAGGAGGAGTCAAGAGACTTAGTGTTTCGTTTTCCACTGATTTTTCCAGAGGTGCAGAATGGCAAGATGATAGCACTTTAGATGCTACACAACGGATATCCACGAGCATAGTTTCAAAAATTGACCCGAATAATGTTATCGCTTGACTAAAGAAACCACGTAAAATTGAAGCTCAGAGCTGCGTCCAGGAGTCTGAGTCTAGGTGAAAAAAACTTGCGCCTTCATTATCATCGATAGCGGCTTTACACGCGAAGTCTTGAAACGTGTCAGCACACAGGTTCTCGGAGCTTGGGACCTAACCGAGAAAAACTGTAAGTTTCAAGTCGAGTCAAGAAATGATTATCTCTCCGCAAAGCAGCTAGAGCGATTTGCGGGAGATCCAATGGGTCATGGGACAGAAGTTTTGACACGCTTGTTGCGCTTTGAGCCAAACGCAAAAGTGATTTTACTCAAGGCCTTTGAGAATTTTGAGGTTTGCAAGACACTTTGGGACCAAGGAAGAATAGTGCGTCCTGGTTGGAGTGAAGGTTATGCCTGGGCAGCCCAACTTGCTGAATCGTTAGGGATGGTTTCTGTCGGAAACTGTTCTTTTGGAGGCTACCGGCATGCAATGGACGGCACCGGCTGGGAATCCATGCAGATTGGCAACTGGACAGGTACTGGAAAGCCAGGTCATGTTCTTGTCGCGGCAGCTGGGTACGGAGACAGCAGAGCAGTGCATGGCAAGGTAAATTTGCTTGACGGAGAAAGGAAAACTTTTTACGCGAGACAGGATGGTTGGTGCGAATATAACTGTTGGTTTGGGCTCGGGCAAACGTTTGTGAAGAAGCCCGACTGGATCTTAGAAGCCAGATTGAATGGTGAAGTTGTCTGGTTTTCAGATTCTTCGGAGGTTCCACCAAATATGTGGAACAACAGTCAACAGCTAAAATTCAGTATTACCGGTGGAGGCAAAGTAGAGATAGAGATCGCACGGAAGTCTAAAGGCGGTATAAGGACCGATAACGGCTTAAGCGTTGATTTATGGGCGGAGGACGCAAGATTGGAAAATTGGGTTTCGCCAGAATTGCTGCCGGAACCTGCTTGCTTTCCTCAAGTACTTACTGTCGGTCTTCGCGCCTCGTTCTACAGCGCTCTGCAAGAATTAGTGGGCTACAAGCCAGAGGTGCTTTTAACTGGAGGCGACCAGATTAGTTTTCGACTACCTGAAATCGTTGTCGCTGTTGGAAAGATACTAGAGCAAGAACCCCAATTAGACGTCGAAAAGATGCGAGCGCGGCTACCGAAATTTTGGAAAAATGGCGTTTAGAGTGCGTAATTTCAGGGATGGTCGGCAAGTCTTAATTCAAGAATAATTTGTTGGTGAATTTTCCAGTTTTGGCGAAAAAATCCGCCAAGATCGGGAAAGATCCTTTCAGTTTTGGAGAAATGAGCGATGAGTTTTGATCTGGATTTATGGTTCGCGGAGAAGCTCGGCGCTGACTTCGCCTTTGAAAGACCTTTTTATGACCCGAAATCCATCGATCCCGATGACAGAAGAGAGTGGTTAGTTACAAACGGGCTGGGTTCTTTTGGATCAGGATCTATGTCCGGTGCTAACTCTAGGCGCTATCATGGTCTATTCGTTGCCGCACTTGAACCGCCAACAAAGCGCACTTTATTGCTCTCTCGGATAGATGAACATTTGGGCGGAGAAAACATTTCGACCAATCTATGGACGCCAGACGTGGTTAATCCAAGGGGTTACGAGAAGATCGTGGCTTTTTCCATTTATCCATGTCCTCACTGGGTTTATGAGTTAGAGGCTGGCTACCTGATCAAATTGGTCTTTATGTTACCTGGCAAGCAACATTCATATGTTGGATATTCCTGGCATAGCAAACAAAATGAAGGAGCATCTCAACCAGGAGCATCTCAACCAGGAGGCGCTCAACCGGGAGCAGCTCAACCGGGAGCAGCTCAGCCAGGCGCAACTCAACAAGGCGCAGCTCAGCCAGGCGCCACCGGACAGCAGCTTGACCTGCACGTGATTACGAATTTCCGAGACTTCCATTCTGAAACGCACGGAAGTCGTGAATGGCGATTTCAACAAGAGCACGATCAAAACTCCGTTTGCATAAGAGCTTATGAAGGTGCACAAGAGTTGTTTATCAATTTCGCTGCCGGGAAGTGGGTTCCGGACGCAAACTGGTACGATGGTTACTTTTATCCAAGAGAATTGGAGCGCGGCTTGCCAGATCGCGAGGATGCTTTTCACGCTGGTTATTTGCAATTAAATTTGACAGATGGCGATTCTATTCTTCTCACCGCATCGCTCGAGCCAATGGAAGAGTTGCTTACATTAGAAGAGGCATTACGTGAGCTGGTCCGTCACCGAGAGGGACTTTTGGCGCAAGCGGGCTCGCCATCACACCCTGCAGTGAAGCGATTGGTTTTAGCAGCAGACAATTTTATTGTTCAACGCCAAACTACGGACTCGCAGTCCATTATTGCTGGCTATCATTGGTTCACTGACTGGGGCAGAGATGCAATGATTAGTTTGCCGGGACTGACCCTGACCACGGGAAGACTAAGCGAAGCGCGTTCCATTTTAAGCACATTCCAAAGTTACCTAAGTGAGGGGATGTTACCAAATAATTTTCCCGATCAGGGTGCTGAGCCGCAATACAACACTCTTGACGCAACTCTCTGGTGGTCGTGGGCGCTGAAGAAATATCTTCTTGCTAGCAGAGACGGTGAGTTTGTCAAGTTGGCCTTACCAGCCATGGAGTCTGTGGTTGACCATCACTTGAAAGGGACTCGATTCAACATCAAGGTTGACGAAGAAGATGGGCTGTTGAGTGGTGGCGCAGATGGTGCGCAGCTGACCTGGATGGATGCGAAAGTCGATGGGCTTGTTGTTACACCACGCCAAGGAAAAGCTGTCGAAGTCAATGCTCTCTGGTATTCTTTTCTGCGAACACTCTCGCTGTTTAAGTCTTCGCTTGGACAAGACTCCACACAATACGATGAACTTGCTGAGCGCACTAAATCAGGCTTCCAGCAATTCTGGAATGCTGAACGCAAGTGCTTGTACGATGTCATAAATATAGATGGCAGCTTTGATGACAGTGTTAGACCCAATCAAATACTGGCACTCAGCCTGCAAAAGGATCTCCTTTCAGAGGAGCAAAAAGAATCTATTTTGAAGACAGTCGAAGCCGAATTGCTCACCCCGTTGGGAATACGTTCGCTTTCTCCGAAAGATGCTAAATACAAATCGAAATACGGCACAGGGAAGCGCTCATCCAATCAGTATGATCGAGACATGACCTATCATCAAGGCACTGTCTGGACATGGCTTTTGGGACAGTGGATTGATGCGCGAATGAATGTACAGGGTGAAAACGAGGACAACGTTAGGTACATAAACGCGCAGCTAGCGCTTTTGCTGCATCATCATTTACTTTTCGAAGCAGGCTTGGGTACTATATCCGAGATTTTTGATGGAGACCCTCCGCATAAGGCTCACGGTTGCATCGCTCAAGCGTGGTCAGTGGCAGAGCTTCTCAGGGTCTTCGGGGAGTATGAAGAACTTCAGGGCTCAGCTCGCCAACTTAGTGCGGCAGGTGCGTAATAGCGGTGAAAGCAAAGATTGTAGGTATCACTGGTACTATTGCATCAGGTAAATCTCTAGTAGGCAAAATTTTGCACGAGCTCGGTGTGCCGGTGTTGGACACAGATCATATTGCGCATGCTCTTCAAAAGAACGACAGAAAAGTGAAGGATGCTGTCAGAAAAAGATTTGGCAACGCTGTTTTTGACAATCAAGATCAGATTGATCGCAAAGCACTTGCAAAAATCGTGTTCGACGACAAGGACGCCTTGTCTGACCTAAATGGCATAATTCATCCCGCGATAGTTCAAGAGTGTAATCGACAGATAGAGGAGTTGTCCGGGGAGACAATTGTCGCGGTTCTGGTCCCCCTTCTATTTGAGGCGGGGGTAGAAAAACGATACGATGAGATTTGGACCGTGATAGCTTCCGATGATGTTGTGCGTAGTCGTTTGAAGGCTCGCGATGGAATCAATGATGAAGAGGTGGATAAGCGACTAAGGGCGCAGTATCCTCAAGCGGAAAAGATGAGGCGCTCTTCTCACGTGATTGATAATTCCGGCTCGGAAGATGCAACCAGAACCCAGGTATTGGAGTTGCTGAAAGCATATAATCTGGCTGTTTCGAATGGTCCATGAGGCGTCTTCGCAGCTCTGCGGTCGAATAGGCGACCTGAAATATCATGTGGAATCGATTTGCAGAGATTTTTGCAGGCTTTTGGCAACCAAAAGCCTGCTGACCACATACAAACTCTCTCTCTCTGATCACACGATGAAACCGTTTCTTTGCGGGATCCTCTCTGTCAAACTCGCCTGCCGTTCCAGCAAAACTTGGATACGCTGCACCACAATATACATATGTACCTTCCACTCTATTTGTCTGGAGATCAGGCTTTTGCCTATTGATTAATTTGTGGACGTAGAAATATGATTGATTTAGGCAGAGAGTTTGTTTGGTAGCGCCTTACTCTGTTCCTGGTTCAAAACCTAACTGGATTCGATGGGACTTCAAATGCTGGCAATTATCAAACGCTTTTTAGAAGCTCTTTTTAAGATGATCTGGAACACGCTCAAAAAGAAGTTTGGCGATTTCTTGAAAAAATGGGCATTGCTCGGATTTCTTGTTTTGCTTTTCGGCTTTGTTGTAATGGTTGTATTCATATGGATTCTTGTTGCTGGCTTTTGAGATTAGAGTCGAGTTGCACCAAGCAGAAGAAAGAGAATCGCAGACGCCTGTGGATTGCTCGAATTTGATCGATATCGATCAAATTTCGTGTTTCTTGATGCCCGAGAGCCCCTAAATCTTGCAATTTTGATCGATATCGATCAAAAACCAAGTTTCATGTTTCGTCTTTCATGCAAACAGCAGCCCGTTGAAAAGGGTGGCTGTCCAAGGCTGCTAAATTCTCTCCGAACCCTCCCAAAAAGCCGAAATTTGATCGATATCGATCAAACTTCGGTTATTTCGCGTTGCTTTGAAGTTCAGAAATAACCTGTTCAATTCAACATTGGTTATAGATTCTTAATATTTTACGATTCTCTTGTGGTTTGGTTGGAGTGTACAGGATGGGTGGAGAACGAGTTTTGCTGGCCGCAGCTCAAGCGGGTGCTCATGAGTTGGAATCGCTAATGCCAGGTGCAGCTAAGGCACTGTCTGAGGCTGTTGGATTAACAGGAGAACGCATGGCGGTCGGCGGAGGTTTTGCAAATCTTGCGGAACTGGGCGGCAAGGATGCGTTCGCTAAATTTTCAGGAAATGCAGATTCTGGAATCTCCATGCTTTCACGGAGCAGCGCAGGACTTCCTGAACTGGGATTTGCTTTTTCCGATGGTGCTGCAATGCGAACCACCGGCAAATCAATCAATTTAGCCGTTCCCGACGGCAAATCAGTCGCCGCTCAAATGGACTCAGTGACAATGAAGGTTGGACAGGGTAACACCCTAACAATGCGAATAGAAAATGACCTGCTAAAAGTGGAAGCAAATGGAATTAGAGTAAGGAATGGGGATTATCTTCCAGCCCCATTTAGCACTGCAGTAAAGATTGACGCAGGCCGTGCCGAACTTCAGGTAGGCAGTGACCTGACCTTGAGGCTCGATCGTTACACCGGCGCCTCAGTAAGTCGTGAAGGAATCAATTCAAAGGGGTTGCTTGATCCAGCCGTAAAAGCGTCGGTCATTCCTGAAAGGCATGGTTTCGGTGGCGTTTCAATAAGTGATTTTGCTGTACGCACTCAACCTTCACCTCCCGCGTTTATGTGGTCACCAGCCGGTCAGTTTTCGATGAGAACAAGCGCAGAATCAGCTCTTTCATCGCAGTTTCAGCCAGTTAGCAGCTTGGCTGCCACTCTACAAAGGTTGAGCCACTAGTAAGTGCATTCTTAATTCAGGATTGTTCGGGCGCCTGAAAGGCTTTTAGAGCGTAAAACTTACCGGTCATGTCACAACTGCAGCCTTTCAGCAGACAGGCGACGGTTGTGAAAATGCAAGCCATAAGTACTTTAGTGGCAGCAACCACCTGATTGCTTATCATCAGAAGTCTTGGTAGCTACTGGTTTGACTGAGGCGGCTGCTGTCGTGAGATTGACCAATTCAATTCCAGAATCCTGCTCTGCATAAAGCGTAGGGGCATGTTTGAAGACTTGCATCAGCTCTTCAATTACTCGAGCTGAATCCTGCCCTTGGATAGCTTCCACTACACAGGTCTGAAGATGTTGTTTTAGAATTACCTCTGATGTTTTATCCAGCGCCGCCTGAACAGCTTTCAGCTGATGCAAAACATCAATGCAATATTTTTCCTCATCTACCATGCGATACACAGCGTTAAGGTGACCGATGGCTCGCGCCAGTCGGCTCTTCAGTTTGTCTTTTGATTCGCCATTAATTGCCATGCATTCAAGTGTACACCCAATTTTGTTCGAAATGGGACACTGCTCTCATGAGCTTAACAGCAATTTTATCGACGCTTACGTGAATGCGGAGTGTTCGCCACTGCCGTCTTTTCGGAAGGGGCAGAATACAGCCCCCATGCTGAAGGACCTAGTTCGTCTGATTTGACGAAGGTTTCGTAATGATGAAAACGACGGAAGCAGATTAGTGCAATCGTCAGAACAATGAAAGCGCCAAAAAGCGCTATATCCAAAGCGTTAGCCATTTTATCAACCTCACCACCCAGATAGAGTGAAAAGCATGGGGATTGCTTGTCAACCTATGAATCAATGTTATGAGCCCCTTGTCATTTTGAATATGTTGAAACTACTAATGATATTGGGATTTTTTGATATGAAGGTTTCGTGAAAGCCAGTCCTGAAGCGGATTTCTTAGGAGTGGTGGTGGTCAATGTCTAACCGTTCAGGATGACACCGCAAATATTACTCGGGCTGAGCTAATGGCGGTCGATGACGCAGTACATCGCGCGTATCTCAGCGCAGGACACGGCGCCCATCAGCCGCGCAGGACACGGCGCCCATCAGCCGCGCAGGACACGGCGCCCATCCCAGCTTTGTTAATATCTTGCTCTAGCCTTGCATGATCGCGCTGATCTCTGAAATTGGCAGAACTGGCATCATTTGTTCAGAACTCGGTTTGCGCACAGGCTTGCTGGCTCTGAAATTTTCCGCTTCCTCATGTGTTGGAAGCACAATGCTTGTTCCACGCTTAAGTGAAGCTAGCGGACACCCTTTCTCGTCTGTTTCTTCGCTCAGGTTATTTACTCGAGCAATGAGTTTCCACATTTCTACATCTTTTAACAGCGGGTGCTTTAGAGCGATGCTCTTCAAAGTTTCGCCAAGACGTACGGTGTAACGGATGCGTCCGTCCAATTCTTTATTGCTCGGGTTAAAATCGCCAAGCTGGTTTTCTATGTTGGTTCGGCGAATCTGTCTATCAGAATCAGAGAAGTTTGCGCGGCTAATTCTCTTCTCCTCATCCGACGGTCCGAACCAGCGCTGACCGAAGCGTGCTGCTAATTCATCTTCTGCCGATGCGTAAGTGACACCTGCAAAGGAGATCTCCGCGTAGTTTTTCAAGACACCTGAGTTCTTGAATATTTCGATATCATCGTCTGTTGGAATCCAGATCATCGAGTCAACTTGCGGGTTAGCGAAGGACTTGCCACTATAGGTGGTGACTGGAATGAGTGTTCTGTTGATATGGAAAATGGATGCGGCATGTGCCGAATTGCCTAGGAACTTCTCGGCTATCAGCGCCAGAGTATCGTTTTTCTTCACCCGATATTTCAAGCGAGTTTTTTGTTTGGGATCTTGCTTGCTCTTGTCTTTTATGTCTTCCTTTTCTTTACCTTTTTCTTTGTCTTTTAGTTCTTTCAGCTTTGCTGCTGCAATCAGTCCAGCCATCTGGTCTTGCTTGCTGTCGTCTCGAAGGTCTTGCTTCGTTTTCTTGTCGTCCTCGAGATGTTTTTTGTCATCTAGCTTGTTATCTTGGTTTTTGTTTGTAATTGAATCTTGCTTGCTGTCTTGAGTCTTCTCGGCTTGAACCAGGTTCTGATTTGCTTGGAAGTTCTTTGCGTTTTGATTCGTTTGCTCTTCAGCATCGCGACCAGTTCTGGTTTGTTCTTGTTTCTGCGTCTGGCTTTGGCTCGTAGACTCAGCATTTTTCGCGGTCAGAATTTGATTCTGTTGGTTTTGTTGGGATTTATTAGCGATGCTGTCAACGTTCTTTGTGATGGTTTCCGTTTTCTGTTCCTTATTATTTTCCTGTTCGCGGCTGCGCAATGCTTGTTGCTGACCAATTTCCAGGTTCTTTGCGATAAAGCTGTTATTGTTATTCGAATTTGAAGCAATCTCGTTGTTCTTTTGCGAAAGATTTTTCTGGATAGAAGAGAGAAGGTCCTGGGCTGTACCCATTTCGTTTCGTTGAATCCTGGACATCTCACGGATGGCGTTGTTTGTTTGCTCCTGATTCGGTATTTTGCCGATTTCAAGTTTTTGCGTCATATCGAGTAGCTTGGTGGCGAGCATTTTTCCGCTCAATTCGGACATAGCGTTTTGAAGCATACTGCTTGATTTACCAAGTTCTTTAGCGTCCAGTTTGCTTTCTGAAAGTCTGCCGTCGGCGAGCTTCCCGTCAAGTCCTCTTGCGCTGAGTCCCGCGTGCTCTCCATCAATTCCGGAACGTCCGCCCGGTTTTGAAAGGGAGTCCAGCTGGGATCCGCCCAGGCTTCGGTTCAAATTCGTGAGCAGATCGGCATTAGACCTGAATGTCTGCATCGTGTTGTCTTTTAAACTGAGTCTCTGACCATCAAGTATCTGACTCAAAGATCTACCGTCCAGCCCTCGCCCTGCAAAGTCTTTACCTGCCAGTTCGCGACCGATAAGGTCGCGTCCGGAAAGGTCATGTCCGTTGCTTCGGCTCATAATGTCCGCTGTTAGAGCTCTGTCTAGGGCTCGCATTCCGCCATCTGCTCGTAGATCACCAGGGATATCTCGTCCAGCTCGAAGATTGGGCTCTCCTTTGGCGCCATTCAAATTTGCCAATTCAGTACGCGCGGCAGCAAAATCGGTGCGGGAGTTCATATCGACTCGTCCTTTCAGGTCAAACTTTCCTGCTAGGTCTTCGCGTGCTCCAAGTTCTCTGCGCCCTGGCACGTCATCACGTCCAGAAAAATCACGTCGTCCGGGAAAATCTCTATTCTGCAAGTCGCCTCTGTCAGGGCGTCCGTTGAAATCGGGTCTTCCGTCTGGTCTCAGGTTAGGATTCTCAGGTCTTCCGTCCGCTCGCGAATTTGAATTTTCGAAATTCCTATTTGAAGCTGGAATTGGACCATCTGGTTTTTGCGGATTAGTTTGATTGTTGAATTCATTTCGGTTGGGACGATTTCCCAGGTCTGGCTTCTGCCAATCCTGTGCTTGCTTTGGTTGTTGGAACTGTCCTGGTTTTTCGCCTGCGTCTGGCTGAATTGGTTTACCAAAGCGCGTATTGTCGATCTCTCCGCGAGTTCCGCGCGGATCTGTTGAATCAGGTTTTGGATTGTCTTTGCTTTGATCTTTAGGCGCGTCCTTGTTACCTGCATCTTTCTTGCTTGCGTCGAGCTTGTTTTCGCCATCGCGGTCTTTCCCGGGGCGGAAATCTGGTTTTCCATCGCCATCGCGGTCGCGGATAGGGCGAAAGTCTGGTTTGCCATCGCCATCACGGTCGCGAATAGGGCGGCTATCGGGCTTGCCATCGCCATCTTTGTCTCGGTTCCACTCTTGTCTAGGCTTCGGATTTTCGGTTGAGGTGGAGTCTGGATTTGTTTTGTTTTCGCCTTTAGGTGAATCTATTTTTGGCGCATCAGATTTTGCTGGATCTGTCTTTAGTCCGTCTTGCGATTTCGCAGTTGAATTGCCTTTGTCAGCGGATTCCTTGTTCTCGCCGCGCCCCTTTTCGCCATCTCGTTTGCTTGCCCACTCGGGTAACTCATGACGCTTGCCATTGCCATCCATGGCTTTAGCCGCTTCTTCTGCTGTATTGCGTGAACCTTCCATAGGCTTTGCTTTGTTGGTCATAATTGCATCGCCTACTGGTTTGCCGGATGTATCGAGCGGCTGCAGTTTTTTGCCATTCTCTTGAATTTGATACTGGTTAAACTTGCCGTCTTTATCGGCCGCTATGAAGCGGTGTTCCTTCGTTACGTCATCAACAACTTTGATGCCTTTAATCTGTTCGCCGGTTTGAGTAGTAATTGTGCGTTCTTTCGGGATTCCAGCTGTGTTTGTGGCTTCTCTATCCCGAGCAATGTTTTTCTGACCTTCCTGAAGGTTTTTTGGAACCTCGTATGGTGCGCGAGCTCTTTCTTGCAGAGCTAAATACGATTCAATCTGATTTGTTGAGTTCGAGTTGTCGCCCTGTTTATCGATGGTTTTGAAAGGACTCTTTTCAGTACTGGTTTCGGCTGAGCGCGTTTGGGGAGCACCAGATGCATCAAAGTGAAGACTCAGTTTTGAGCCCTGCTCTGGCAAAGGCGCTTGGTCTGTTGGCTTGCTGGTAAGTTTGTCTCCACCCATTATTGGCTGTTTCTCCCTGAAACAAAAACAACGCGGGACACTTTCGGTGGACAGTCCGAAGTATTAATTGATGGTAATAGAGTGTGCGGAATTCCGCAGTGCGGAAAATACGAGTTGGACCCTTAATTCCGAATGGGTCTCCAACACATGACAATTTTCTGTCGTTTCTGAGGTTCTAATTTCGGTAGTCTTTGTAAGAAACTAAGACCATAAAAACTTGCTAATCGATTGGGATCACCTGCAACTTTGCTTCAAGTTCATGAATGGCAGTGAGGCTCTTGCTGCTACAATGTCCACCTGGTTATATCGCGAGTGCGGTCAGCCATATATCGGCTGCGATTCCGATTCCAGCTTTTCTAGCTGGAGCTCGTGTTTGAGTCACACAAGGAGATAAGGGATGAAACCCCAAAAACGATCGAGAGATTACGCAGATAACGGTCCACGCAAAAGAAAGTTGGACCCGATCGTTGCTAACAAAATTGATTACATCGATTACAAGGATGTGAATCTCCTGCGCAAGTTCATTACTGAGAACGGCAAAGTATTGCCACGTCGCATTACCGGCTGTAACGCCAAAAATCAGCGTGCCATTACTCTTGCTATCAAGAGAGCTAGAGCGCTAGGAATTCTGCCGTTCGCTGGTTCGATTTAGTTTAGTCAGCACAAAGTTGCAAGAATTAGCAGGCAAGCATTAATGCTTGCCTTTCTGGCTTGTCAAATTTATTGTGCGTAGGAACCTGCAAACACGAAATTTGATCGATATCGATCAAATGAGGTTAATTTACCGGGTTTCGGGACTCACAAAACACGGAATTTGGTCGATATCGATCAAATTCGGCCAATCTAGGGGCGTTTAAGCCTCGCCTCCTGCTGGCAACCTCCGTTGTTCGGTTTGAGTCCGGCTGACCTGGGCGAGGTGAATTCCGATCATAGTCATCACAATTCCAAGACCTTGAATGGCGTTGATTGACTCATGAAGAGTTACCGCGGCAAAGATGACTAACAATGGACGTTGAATCATAGTCAGCACCGAAATCCGCGTCGAACCCACCAGATTGAGCGCTGCAACAAAGGCAATATTGGCTACTGCCGCAATTATTCCTATCCACGCCCCGAAGCCCAGAGTAGTCCATGAAAGGGGTGGGGTGAAGGGAACAAGCGTAAGTGTTAAAAGCCCCTGCAAGAAAAATGTGCCGGCTGCAATAAGTTTCGGCTCAAACTCCTCGCACAGAATCTCCATCCGGACACGGTAAATACTTGATGTCATTGCAGCTAGGAAGACAAAAACCACTCCGATCCAGCTCAGCGCAGCATCTCGAAAGTCCAGAGTGAAAATGATTCCCACGAAGCAAAGCGCGAAGCCTATCCAAAACCTGAGTCCTAGCCTGTCTCTGCCCAGCGTGCTGTTTATCAGCGCCACTATAGCCGGAACAGAACTGACGATAGTGATTAGCAAAACGACCGAAATACTCTGAAGCGCAAGCAGTGTTAACGTGTTGGTTCCGAATAGTAGCAATGCTGGTAAAAGAAGTGACCTAACAAGTTTCAAATCTCGCAGATTTTTATGTTTGCCGAGCAAGAAAACTAGAACAAACAGCCCGCCAAGACAGTTTTTGAGCACGACGAGCTGCAGCGCTGTCGCCCCATCTCGAAACGCGAACTTTGCCACTATCGGTTCAATAGCACCCGCAACCATGGCTAGGGTGAACCAAGCCGGGGCTTTCAATTTATCGGAAGTATTCAACTTTCTCGTTTCTGGGAATTTAACCTCAACCATCATGATTTTTGGACATTTCTCGGGTTTTTCCAAGTTGGTCACGTTTATGTCAGCTAGCCTGAATATTCTTTAATCATGAGAAGGGGCTTTTCTGGGGTTCACAAAAATGTCATCCAAAGTAAGTGTTAGAGAAAAGTTTTCGATGGAGTTCGTAACTGGTCGTGCTGATAGCGAAGTTAAAGAGCTCAAGAATCTGTTCGGAACTGTCGCAGCATTGCCTGATCTAGAGTTGTTCGACCCTGATTCTGTTCCAGGTAACGTATCGGATGAAAGGATTGAAGCTGAAGAAGACCTCGATCCAGTTTCCGAATTAAGAATGCTTTTTGGTCGAGTTGCTTAATCAATAGATGTCACAAAATTAGGCAGCGGCGGGCATTCGCAGCCGAATGTAGGACTCAGTCAAAAAGTTTGAAGCAGCCACAAAGAAATATTTTCGGAACAAAGAATAGCGAAAGAGTGCACCGATCTACTTCATTGCAAAGAATCTGAAGTCAAACGGTTCCTTTCCTGGGCGCACAATTATCACTCGTCCTTCATGCCTCTTTGGCCGACCGGTAGTGTTCAGAGTGTTGTGCATCTTGCTAACAATATCTTCTGGAACAGTTCGGTCGCGGTCGCGGTTCCGTTGCAGGCAAGTTTCCAGCGGCACATCCAGAACCCAAAGTTGGATGTCGGTATAGCCCTTCGCTTTCGCGCGGTCGATAATCTCGCTTCTATGTCGGGGGTTTGTGTTTATGTTATCTACAACGATGTCGGAATTGGCATCCATAAGTGCGTTCATGCGCTCAAAGAAGATTTCAAAAACCTTACTTTGATCTTTCTGATCAGCAGCGTCGCCCCACAATTCGTGCCGAATTGAATCCGCGTTTAGGACTGCATAGCCCTTATCAATCAAGCGTTTCGCCAGTGTGCTTTTGCCTGAACCAGGAATTCCTACAAGTAAAACTAGTGACTTCAGTTTTCTTTCTCCTTTGGTGTTTGTGTTCGTTCAGAGTCTTTGCGCTCGAACAGCCAGAAGAGCCATAGAAGAACTGTGAAGCCACCAAACAGAGCCCCAATTGTTGCATAGCAGATGCGCTGAATATCCTGTTCTTCGGTTTGAACAGCCATTCGGGTATCAAGCCAGGGACTGTAGTAGAAAACGAGAGCAAATGCAGCAAGATAGATTCCGGTGCTCAAAAGGGATGCTCGCCCGAGCTTCGTGAGGCTCTTCCATGACCAAATAACTTGGAAGACGAATCCCATCGCCCATACGGCCAGACAAATTCCATAATGCTGGTATCGCGCTAGCGTAAAATAATGCTGCAGCGGAATCCTGAACAACGCCAAACCAGCCAAAAACATCACTAGATTTATTTCCTGATGCCTGAGTTGGGTTTTTATAACAGACAGAAGTGTCATCTTGCTTGGATTCGGTTCGAATTCGACAAGCACCATTTTACTATCATTTTGGACATAGATCATAGACAGTTTGACCATTCCAAGGTTCCATCACATTCCGATAAGTCACGTGACTGAAAGTTGCAATAAGGAAGAAACAAGAAGGCAATGCGAAAACCGCAAGAGCAGATGTACCGATCATCAGAGAATCGACACGAGCAGAACAAAGCAAAGCAAAGAAACAAGAAGGCGATGCGAAAACCGCAAGAGCAGATGTACTGATGATCAGAGAATCGATAAGAGCTGAACAAAGCAAAGAAACAAGAAGGCTATGCGAAAACCGCAAGAGCAGATGTACCGATCATCAGAGAATCGATAAGAGCTGAACAAAGCAAAGCAAAGAAACAAGAAGGCGATGCGAAACCGCAAGAGCAGATGTACCGATCATCAGAGAATCGACACGAGCAGAACAAAGCAAAGCAAAGAAACAAGAAGGCTATGCGAAAACCGCAAGAGCAGATGTACCTATCATCAGAGAATCGATAAGAGCTGAACAAAGCAAAGTGAAGAAACAAGAAGGCGATGCGAAAACCGCAAGAGCAGATGTACTGATCATCAGAGAATCGATAAGAACAAAGCAAAGCAAAGAAACAAGAAGGCTATGCGAGAACAGCAAGAGCAGATGTACTGATCATCAGAGAATCGATAAAAGCAGAACAATCCTGATGAACAAAAAGGAAAATACTGATAGGAAAGAGTGGTACCTGATTGCAGTGTGAAAGCAAATCCGCTACGTCAACAAGCGCACTCAAGTCGTTGCGGAAACTTGCAAATTGAATGCAGAATCGGTCTGTCTATGTCGGCGCGTTTGCACATACTTATCGCATTTATTCTCAAGCACTATTCTAGGTATGTGTTATGCATGAATCGGGTGATTCAAGGCTGGTTTGAAAAGAATAATGGATCGAGTATCCGTTTGATTGGAGGACCAGGACATGACAGATAGATCAAAACAAAACGACAACGCTGAACAGAACAGTTCAAGCTCTGGGGGCGCTGTTGATGTACTAATGAACGAAGTGAATGCTGAGAGGTCGAGAGGCAAGATCTTGTCCGAAGGGCATGCAGAAATCCTTTATGGCTTAGCAAATCCCTTGATTCAAAACGGAAAGGAGGCTTTGGTATCATCTCCTAATAAGGAAAACGGTGTGTATGGAGCCGGTTTAATTCCTGTAGCAGGAGATTCCGCGTCTTCAGCAAAACTAAAAGACGGGCGGAATCTCAATGTGCCGGCTGGCTTGCTTGACACCTCGAAAGCGGCGATAGCAGGGGACCCATTAATTGTTTGTGGACCAAAAGATAGGGACGAGCGTAATCCCAATACGCCTGCTAGCTCATCTGACGGCAGGCAGGCGATTCTAGGAGGAGAACGCTATTCAGTAATAATTTGTGGACCCGGAAAGCCAGAGCAAGAGGACCGCAATTCTGAATCGCCAGCTAAGCAGGTCCATGAACCGCGTCCTGCGGTGCTCGACAAGCCGCTTCGCTTTGAAGATACTGTGTCTGACAAAATACTTCGGCCGACGCCGGTTGATCAAAGTTCTGACAGCAAGGATTCGTCCTCGCCAAGTAAAAGATTCGAGTCTGACCAGCAAGGCCGCTTTGACGATCGTGCCGGAAGCATCGGTGACCGCTTAAGTCACAGAATCGACTATGTTTTCCCTCCGCTGAAAGATGGTGTTGAAAAACTATCTACAGGTGATTATCTCGTCACCAAGGACGGTGCCCAAACTATTTTCACTCCGAGCGGAAATCAGCTGACGATAAACAAGGACGGAACCTACAGTGTCAAGGGAGATGTTAGAGAAGTATCAACAGCCAAGGACGGTTCAAGCAAAGTGACTTTTGCTGATGGCAGTCAGATCAATTTCGATTCCAGCGGCATTCAGAGCATCTCGAAAAACGGTAAGACCGTGGAATTCCTGCGATCCAACAAACGACTTCACGATCTCATGGAAAACGGCTCGCAATCACCCAAGATAGAGAAGCGAGAGCTTCCCCCAAGTAAATGGGAGCATCGCCTGGACCTTCCCAACGGAAGCCCTAAAGATGATCAGCGAAACCACTTGCCTGAGCGATTGAAGAACCTCTTACCCTATTTGGATTCAAAATAGGAAGAAACTGAACGGATGGATTGAAGTCGATTGGAATTCGCAACAGGTGTAGTTAAGTATTGAGTAGCGGATATGGGCTGGTGACTTCAGTCTCGAGCAGATTGGGAAAAATATAGTCGGGCAAGTTTCGGAGGGTGGTCTGGATGAGGTCTTCAAAAGTAGGAATTGTAGGCGGAGCCGGTGAGCAGCACACGGAACACATGAAGTCTGTAGTGGAAGAACTCGGAGCGGAAGCTGTTGTAATTGACACGTTGAATTTTCCAGACAAGACTTCGTTCAGCTTGCGGGATCAAGTTCCGATTTACAATGGCAAAAACCTTGATGGTATCAATGCCTTTTATAACAGAACGGTTTATTACAGCGAACCTCCTTATGATTTGCAAGAGCAAATTGATGCGGGACTTCTGCCCAGCATGAAAAGTTGGTATAGCGCATACGTAGCCGAACGTGAGCGACAATCTTTACTTGGATCATGGATGCGCGCCGTTGCGTTTCAAGCTGAACGTGTTGTGAATCCAGTGGAGTGTTTTCATCTCCATTTCTTGAAGCCTCATCAATTAGTGATGCTTATGAGAGCTGGCATCAAAGTTCCCGCTACGCTAGTGACCAATAATCCAGAAGAATTGCTGGAATTCAAAAAAGAACATGGCGATGTGATCTACAAGCCTGTTGCAGGTGGTGCATCTTGCAAGCTCTTGAGAGATGAAGACCTGGGGAAAGAAAGATTGAAGATGCTGAGCAGTGCTCCTGTACTGTTTCAAAAACTGCATGCGGGTGCCGATATTCGTGTCTGGGTTCTAAACGGTAAATGCCTTTGCGCAATTGAAATAGAATCAGACGCACTGGACTATCGTGGAAACGAAGGCGAACTCAAAGTGGTCGACGTTCCTGAGCATGTAAAAGAAATGTGCGTCAAGGCTGCATCAATATGTGGCATGGTCTTCAGCGGTGTTGACGTCAAATTTAGTAATGGTGAGTATGTTCTTCTTGAATGCAATCCATCACCTATGTTTATAGGATTCCAGATGCGGAGTGGTTTTCCGATTGATCGCGAATTGGCAAGATTCTTGATCGAAGGCTAACCTGACTTTGCACGAATCCTGGACAAGATAATGGGGCGCAAGAGAAAATCGGCTTCAGAGAAACTTGTTTCCGAATTTTCTTGGCGAAATACCTGAGTAAATTTACCTGGCGAATATACTTAGCGCTTTTACGCAATCAATTTTGCGAACTCGCGTATAGATTGTAGAGCTTCTTTCTTTCATAATTTTGGAGATCGGTGTTTGAAACGGCTGGCTGTCTAAGACTTCGCATATCCGCTCTAGGATGTTGCGAGTCCTCAAGGAAGGAGCGGCAAGCCATGGCAGATCAAATTGAAAAGAATGATATCGAAAACACGAAGAATGCAAACTCTACAAATGATTCTTCGCAAAGCGCTAGTTCGCGGCTGATAGATGAACTTTACAGGGAGTTGGATCAACGTCAACCCAGATCTGTAGAGAATAAAAAAGAAAATCAATCGCCAGAGAATCAAGACATGAAGCGCTCTGCGTTTGATGTGATGAATGAAGTGAAGAATACTAAACGCCTAGAAAGCTCTGCTTTGATAGTCACTGGCGACGGCATGCGAAAGCTCGCTACCGGTGACACTCTCATTACTGAGGGTGATAGACAATCACTTTACACCGAAAAAGGTGACCGGGTTCTGCTGGAACCAGATGGCACCTATTCTATAAAAGGAAATGTGAAGGCGATAGACAAAGACAAAGACGGAAGGACCACGGTTACCTTCAATGACGGAGCGAAGGTCTCCTTCACTAAAGATGGCATCTCAAGCGTTAGCAGAGATGGTCATACTGCGCATATAATCAGCCTTGAGAAATCCTCTTTGCCCAAGTTTAAGCTCGATGAAAAGAACGGTCGTATTGGCGGTGGTGGCGGTGGCGGCACTGGTGGATCCTATTCTGAAAGTTGGGGCGAATATGGCGGTGGCAGTGCTGGAGGTGGTGGCAAAGGCTCTTACTCAGAAGGTTCGAAGAAATCTGGTGGGACAAAGGGTGATGCTCATACTGCGCCATCAGCTCCAAAAGTAGAGTAAAGATCGAAGCAGATCTATCTCAGAAAATATGAGCGTATCCTCGTGAGGATCACATTTCTGGCGAGGAGCGCTTGCATTTGGCAATTGCGTTTGGCAACTGCGTTTGCTAAGCGCGTTTAATGAGTGGTGCTTATGTGATACCACGCATACAGCTTTGCGGAAGCGCGTAAGTCTTTTGCTGTAAGTTACGTGGTCTCAGTCGTTGTTGATCAGTATGGTAGTAAATGCACCGAAAGGTGCGTCCGAATTTAGTAAGTGTAGGTAAGGGTATTTGAGGCTTTGCGGCTTCTGTTTTTGGCTGTTTATGAGGAGAAATAACATGGTTGAGCAAGTAAGACCGCATGAGGATATCCAACAAAAAGACGTTGGCAACGCTGAATCCTCGAATCGAGATCGCGCGTACAACAGCTTTCATGATGAGGTCACAAGAGACAGGCAGAATTTGTTCATCGCAGATTTAGCTGAGCGACGAACTTACAGCAGTGTGCAAAAAAACGATGAACATAATGATGGGGAACGTGCACTAACGAAAATGAAAGGCGAGGAGGGAACTGGTTCTAAGCCGGGTGGTGACCAGCATCACGGTCCAACTAGTAAAATGGTTGGAGAGGACGGTACGACCGGCCGGTATCCGTTTACCCCTCCAACCTCTAATTTGCGAGGAGAAGGTGGCACAGGGGAAAAGGCACCGGAGACATCGAACTTGAGAGATGAGTCTGGAACAGGAACAAAGGCACCGGAGACATCGAACCTAAGAGATGAGTCTGGCTCAGGAACGAAGGCACCAGAGACATCGAACCTAAGAGATGAGGCTGGAACAGGATCAAAGCCACCAGAGACATCGAATCTGGTAGAAGAAGCCGGACGGATTCTCAAGGACCCAACAAATTTCAGAGAAGAAGCCGGTCCCATTCTCAAACCGCCAACGACGACCAATGTTGCTGAGGAAGCCGGTCCCATTCTCAAACCGCCAACGACGACCAATGCTGCTGAAGAAGCCGGTCCCATTCTCAAACCGCCAACGACGACTAATGCTGCTGAGGAAGCCGGTCCCATTCTCAAACCGCCTTTTAGCGAACCACGACCACCTATCACCGAAATGGTAGGTGAAGGTGGCAGGGATCCTCGTCCTCCAATAACCCTTGCTGTGGGAGAGGGCGGCATCGAACCACGACCGCCTATCACCGAAATGGTGGGAGAAGGTGGCAGAGATCCTCGACCTCCAATAACTCTCGCTGTGGGAGAGGGCGGCATCGAACCGCGACCGCCTATCACCGAAATGGTAGGTGAAGGTGGCATCGAACCTCGACCTCCAATAACTCTTGCTGTAGGAGAAGGCGGCATCGAGCCGCGTCCATTTCCATTCCCACCAATCACAGAGAGGATTGGTGAAGGTGGAATTGAACCGAAACCCAGATTCGAGGAAGGTGAGCCTGAGGAGCTGCCGACAGGTGATTTGCTCGATCGACTTGATGGTGAACAACGCCTTCTTACAGGAAATGGCGATCTAATCTCGCTAAAAGAGGACGGAACCTATACTGTGAAAGGTGACGTGAAGTCTGTCGCTACCACTAAGGATGGTGTCACTACAATAACTTTGGGAGATGGAGAAAAAGTGACCTTTGGAAAGAATGGCTTTCAGTCAATTAGAAAGGGCAACGAAGCCGTTTTCTTTCTGAATGGCAAAGTAATGCACGGTTACCTTTTGAAGGACCCTCGCTTGCCACACAAACCACTCTGACGATATAGAGTTGGCGCTCTCGTAGATTCGCGTTAGCATTACCCAAGCGTATCTAAGCGATTGAACTCAGAAACGATGGAGATGAGTTCAGTCGCCTGCATCCGATTCCTTTGATCTTGCACTGCCACTTTCCAGTGGCAGTGCAAGCAGGCATTCAGCATGATTACCTGAGCAATCCAGAGAATTGTGCTGCTCTTACTGCGCTTTTATCCAATCGCTGATCAGCTTCAGCACCGCAGGTGATATCGTTTCATCTGTTGCGGAATATTCCTGTGGCATACCTGTGGCGCATGTTTGCATCAGATGATTTGTATTGGGAATCTTTTCAATTCTCACTTTGGTATTGCCTGCTGACTGCAGACATTCCTTGATTCGTGCCAGATTCTCATCAGCCAGCACCTGCTTGTCTTTGTCACCATTTATGGCAAGAACGGGAGACTTCAACTTTGAAAGTTCGACGCTGGGATCGTAGCTGATGAAATAGCGGTACCATGGGCTGGTTAGCGCGGCTAGATCGCGTTTTACATCCGCCAAATTCTTTGAATCATCCTTTCCAATTTCCTTTCGCATCAAGAGAATCTTGTCCATAGCTTTATCGTTATTTGGCTCGGCTTTTAGGATTTCATAGGTTTTGCTTGCGAGTGTCAGCTCTTTTGTGGCATCAGTTGGGTTCGCTGATAACGCGCGGACCTGCCCTAGTAGTATTTTCTCGCCTGTTAGCGCCGACCCCGCCATCAAAACCACAAAGCTTATGTCGTTTGGCATCCTGTTTGCCACCATAGGAGCAATGACTCCACCCTCACTGTGTCCAAGAAGTCCAATGTGTTTTTGGTCTATCTCAGAACGTGTTTTCAGAAATTCCACTGCGGCGACAGCATCATCTGCAAAGTCTGCGCTGGTAGCACTTGAATAATTCCCAGTAGATTTCTTGCAACCTCGTTTGTCATATCGAAGAACAGCAATGCCATTTTTCGTGAGGTGATCAGCTAATACTAGAAATGGTTTGTGACCCAATATGTTTTCATCGCGGTCGTGAGGTCCACTGCCGTGAATCAGTACGATGGCAGGTGAATTACTCGCACCACGCGGGAAAGTGATTGTCCCGGAAATTTGATGGTCGCCACTCTTGAAGCTGATATCCTCAGAGCTGTAAGGAAATGGAGGAATCGGTTCCTGCGCATGCTTTTTTGCACTGTACTCGCCAACTGATTTGAAACTAGCTGGCATTGATTGTCCATTCTGAGTCCAGGTGCCTTTTAGAACTTTGCCATCTTCTTCCAGGTGCCCTGAGAACTCCGCGAGTAACTTTGCAATTTTCGCGTGTATGTTTCCATTCTCATCCTGCCCCACTGAATCAAAATCGATTTGTTGCGAACTCTGGCTAGGGCTTTCGAGACTACCTGAGTAAACACCTTTGAGTTCGGCAAATCGAAAAACGAGTGGCATAGTTAACGAGTTTGGGAGAACCAGAGTGCCCGACCAGGTCCCTACTATATTGTGCGGAGTTGCTTTCATTGCTTTCTTCACTACTTTATTTGGAGCTTTGCTTGAAATTTGTCCCCAGCATGCGTTCTGCTGCAAGAGCAGAATAGGTGTGAAGCTTAGAACGAGCAGCTGAAATCTAGTTTTCATCATTGCTCCAGAGAGGGGTCTAGTTTATAACTCTTTGTGCTTTTTCGTTCAAGCTGCATAATTGTGTGATCCGTTATGCAAAATGATGCAAACCCTGATGCATAGATGAACAGATCAGGTAGGTGGGAAAAACCGTAATAAATTCCGTTTAAGTTTTGCATACTTCTATCATTGGATTGCTTTAGGAAGGCTTTTACTAACTGGTTTTTGGGACGCTTCTCTTTCGCCGGAGAGGCTGTACGGTTGCAGGGAGGGTTGCTCAGATGGCAGATGATAACTTGAACAAACAGAAGGTTGAGAACGTCGAATCGAACGATAAAGGCGGCGCTGCAGAGAGTGGAGATAAGTTCAGAGAAGAAGTTTTTGGTGCAGCTGGAGCCAAAGTAGGAGCTATCAGCGATTCATTGACCAACAATAGCAAGAGTGACAAAGATTCAGGTCTACCTAAGCTCGAGCTTGGTGACGATAAGGACAAGCAGGTCGAGAAGCGTAAGCAGGGAGAGGAAGGAAAGTCTTCTAAGGAACACGAAGACCTGAAGAAAGGTACTGGCGAGAATAATGCTAAGTCCGATAAGGACAATTCTTCGAAAGATCAAGAACGCAACAAGAACGGTGCAGAAGTTGACCCAGTCACGCAGCAACATGAATTTCATCATGGTCAAGTAAATAAGATGCCAGACGATGCAAAAACAAATCGCTTGGATAAGGAAAATTCTGAAGCAGCTGGAAAAACCGACAAACTTCAGGATGCGCTGAATCCTAAGGCGGATAGTCTCGGCAAAATTGGGAATGAGCTGAAGAATCAAGAAATTTCGGACAAGATTGGCGACATGAGCGCGCAAAGTCATGCGGAAAGCTCCGAAGAAATCAAGGATGGAGTTGAAGAGTTGCCCACCGGCGACCACATTGTTCGTGAAGATGGAAAAGAATCGTTATTCACTCCCGATGGAGATCGCATAACTCTCAACCCGGACGGATCCAACACTATCAAAGGTGACAACGTTAAAAAGGTAGTGACCGATAGAGATGGTGTAACAACTGTAAGCTTCAAGGACGGAGCTGAAGTATCCTTCGATGCAGAAGGCTTCCGCTCTGTGACTCGCGGAAATCAGGGCGTTTCATTCGGCCGCATGGAAGGTCAGGGCGGCGGCGGTGGCGGCAAAGGTGGTGACGGACCCCATAGCGAAGGACCAGGTGCGCCTAAGATTCCTCACGCTGAAAACAGCTCGGCAAGTGCTGGAAAAGATCGTAACAAGATGAGTTCTGATGAGAGAGTGGCTGACGATCTTCGAAGAATAGAGAAAATCGCTCCTGGTCTTCTTGAGAAGAAGTTCGGCAACTAAACTAGTCAGTACCCAAGTAGAAGATCATTGAACTGAATCAGATGAATCCAAAGCACTCTCCAGTTCTGGAGAGTGCCTTTTCTGAACGGTGTCATTATTTTGCGTTGCTCAGCTCATTGCTCAATTGGTAAACAACCTTGCCATCAAATATGGTGCAGATGTTTTTGCCTTTGAGTTCCTGTTGATGCCACGGCGAGTTCGATGAACGTGATTGTCCTCGCTTAGCGTTGTAGACCCACTTCTTATCTGGGTCAACAATGCAGATGTTCGCTCTTGCGCCCACAGCTAAAGATGGCATTGGCAGATTCAATATTCTTGCTGGGCCAGTGGTAAGAAGTTCGTACAGCTTGAGCCGTGTGATGTGATTGGTTTCGAGCAATGATGCGCAAATAATGCTGAATGCAGTTTCAAGACCTGTAATGCCGAAAGGTGCATCTGGTAAAGGCCGTGATTTTTCAAGGCTCGTATGGGGTGCGTGGTCAGTTGCGATGGCAGTTATGGTGCCGTCCTTTATGCCATCAATCAGCTTCTCCTGATCATCAAATGTGCGAAGAGGAGGATTCATTTTCAGGTTTGTATCGTAGTTCTGAAGTAAATCTACTGTCAGGGCGATGTGATGTGGTGTCACATCGGCAGTGACTGGCAGCCCCTCGGACTGCGCTCTTCTAATCATCTCAACAGAGGGGGCGCACGATATGTGAGTGAAGTGATAAGGGCTCTTCGTCAAGCGAACGATCTCCAACTCTCTAGCCACTGCTACTGTTTCTGAAGCATATGTGATGCCCTGAACACCCATGCTTGTTGATAGGTGACCCTCATGCATCGCTCCGCCTTCTGCCAGGTCTAGATCTTCAGCATGGCTGATTATGGTTTTGCCAGTTAATTTGACATACTCTAGTGCTCGGCGAAGAACAATCAAATTTTGAATGGGTTTGCCGTCATCGGAGAAGGCAACTGCACCGAGATCCGACAACTCGACCATATTGGTAAGTTCCTGTCCCTGCAAACCGCGTGTAACGGCAGCAACTGGAAGCACTTCGATGACAGCAGATCGAGCGATCTTTTGTAAGTAGAGAGAGAATGTGGTTCCGCTATCGAGCACCGGCTCGGTATTAGCCATCGCAACCACTGTAGTGAAACCACCAGCAGCGGCAGCTTTGGTTCCAGTGCCGAGATCCTCCTTATCTTTCTGTCCGAGATCCCTCATATGCGTGTGCATATCTATAAGTCCAGGAGCTACCCAGCAACGAGCTGCGTCAACAATTCTCTCGTCTTCTTGTTCTTTCAAGTTGTCGCCGCGTTCAGCGATCTTTCCATTGCGAATTCTCAGGTCTCCCTTCGATTCCGTTTGTGTAAGAGGATCAATCAGAAGACCGTTTTTTATTAGTATGTTTTCGCTCATGGTTATTTCCGATTCCCGTTTGCAAGAAGAAGATACAAAACTGCCATTCGAACTGCCACACCGTTAGCCACCTGGGTGCGCACCAGTGAACGCTCCATATCATCAGCAAGAGCATGAGAAATTTCGATGTCTCTGTTCATTGGTCCAGGATGGAAGACTTTGGCATCCGGCTGTGCTAGAGCGACACGCTCATGATCTAGTCTGTAAAGTCGCTTGTATTCGCCGATGCTAGGAATCAAACCTTGCTGTTGACGTTCCAGTTGTAAACGTAAGACCATGACAAAATCAGCGTCTTTGATAGCTGGCTCAAGACCCGTATGGAATGAAACACCAAGCTTTTCGAGTTTCGGTGGCAACAATGTCGGTGGACCAGCGATGTGAACATCGGCTCCCATCGTCTTTAATAGCCAAATATTTGAACGCGCTACGCGGCTATGAGTGATATCACCGACGATGGCAATCTTGCGCCCTTTCATATGTCCTTTTATTTCCCACATGGTGAAATAATCGAGCAATGCCTGTGTTGGGTGCGCATTCCATCCATCACCAGCGTTAATTACATGTACTTGATCGCCAAATTCTCTAGTAATCTGTAGCGCTGAACCTGATGCTTGATGGCGCTGCACGAGGCAATCAACAGACATTGCAGTTAAAGTTCTGCCGGTGTCAATAATGGTTTCGCCCTTAGCTACTGATGACGAGGCTATATCTACGTTTATTACAGTGGCTCCCAGCCTCTTCGCAGCTAGCTCAAAGCTGCTTCTTGTTCTTGTTGAGTTTTCATAAAACAGATTGGCGACTGTTTTAGTGCTAAGAATTGGCTGTGGACCCTCCCCGTTCAGCGTCATTTCTTTGCATAATGATGCCGCCTCAAGCACTGCGTCGAGTTCTTCGGGTTTCAAGTCTTTAGTGTCTAGTAGATGCCTGCGCTCTGTCCAGAGCTTGTTTCCGGGAAGATCCAGGCGCAATAATTCCCGGGCTTTCTGTGAAAGCTGCGTGCTAGTCATATAAGATTCCGACATCCGAGTAAACCTCAGTTGTATTTTTTGAATTATAGATGCTTGTCATCAATGCCTTCTAATAAGTAAAGCTCTTCATTACTTCAAGAATTGAGGACACTAACTGCGACGCCAGTATTTCGAGATTTGCATATGGTTTGCATATCTGTCGACTTGAGCATGGGTCCGGTTAATTACGCTTAAACAGGCGGGTTTAGGGTTGCCAATAAGGGTCTCTTCGCCTAAGATCACTCTGGCGTTATAACGCGAAATGGGTCGAGCGGTTGCTTAGCGACTGGCTTATTGGAGGTAAATATGTCCGAGACAGCATCCGAACAGAGAGTCACGCGCAGCAACTTTGCGAACAGAATGCTCACCAAAGAGCTTAACGTTCGTATGAAAACGACCCAAGAAAATAAGATTCAACCGAAAGAAGAGCAGAAGTTTCCCGCTCCGCCAGAAGAAAAGAAATAGCAATTGGCGCGCATTGAGGCGCGCATTGAGAAATGAGTTCGACGGGGTTATTTTGACCCCGTCTTTTTGTGTTCTAGGCCAAGAGGCTACAATATTGGCTGATATTTTGGAGAAACGCAATGACAGCCGTTTTTAGTGGCGAAGAAATTATGCACGTTTGCAAAGGGCGGCTTGCTTCTGGACTTATGTCTGACCTGGTTGGACCTCTGGTCAGTGACACCAGGCTTGTCGCCGAGGGCGATTGGTATATCGCATTTGCTGGTGACAAATTCGATGGGCACGACTTTTTGGGTGATGCATTTTCTGCTGGCGCCGCAGGAGCCATAGTAGTGGAGCGTCCAAACTATCCTATCGGTAGTCAGCAATTTCCGCTCATTGCAGTGGAGGATACGCTTGAGGCTTATCATGCATTGGCGCGTAATTGGCGAAAGAGGATAGGTCCAAAAGTGCTCGGTATCACCGGCTCTTCCGGCAAGACCACAACGAAAGAGATGGCTGCAGCCATATTCTCACATAGCCGCAGGTGCCATTTTTCGGCAAAAAACGAAAACAACGAGTTTGGCGTTCCTAAGACTTTGCTTTCAATGCCTGATGATACACAAGTAGCCGTCATTGAGATGGCAATGCGAGGACTTGGGCAAATTGAGCAGTTAGCGAAATGCTCTCTTGCTGACATAGGCATAATTACAAATGCTGGTACGGCGCACATAGAACTTCTCGGAAGCAAAGAAAACATAGCAAAGGCAAAATGCGAGTTGTTACAACATCTGAAACCCGAGCGAGGGGTGGCAATTCTAGGCAGCAATGATGCGCATCTCGTTAAGCAAGCTAAATCTGTGTTTTCTGGAAAAATGCATGTTTTTGATGCGCATAATGTCGAAATTTTAGGTGCTGATACTGAATTTACCAGGTTTAAACTCAATGATGCGGAGCAGGTTTTCGAAGTCAGGGCTCATGGTTTGCCGTTGATCTCCGATGCCTGGTGCGCAATCATTGCTGCCAGAGAACTGGGGTTGAGTGACGGAGAGATAGCAGATGGCTTGAAGCAATTCAAGGCGGTACTCGGAAGAGGAAATAAGTTGCGCACCGAATCTGGTGCCCTCGTCATAGATGAAACATACAACGCAAATCCAGAATCTGTAAGAGCCGCAGTTGCGGCCCTGGGCGAAATTTCGGCTTATCCCCAGGCGCGCAAAATTGTGGTTGTTGGTGATTTGCTTGAACTCGGTGACCAGGGACCTGCCCTTTTGAGAGAGTTAGGTGAATGGTTGAAGACGAGTAAGATCAACTTGCTGTTAACGGTTGGTAGTTTGGCAAGGCATGTGTATGAGGGCGCTCATACTGCGTCATTTGAAGTTGTCCATTGCCAGGATATGCATGTCGCGGAACACGAACTTAGCAGTAGGCTTGATTCAGATACTTGTGTTTTGATCAAAGGTTCCCGTGGTGCAAGGCTTGATAAGCTCGTCTCCGCTTTGACTGTTGTGAAATTCCAATAGTAAACCGAATCAATCAGTCTCAACCTGAAAGGAGAAGATCTTGGAAAAAGCTGAGCTTCGGGAGCTGCTTGACGAAAAAAATGATGCAAACATACCGCAGCTGAGTGAGGAAAATATTGCTGGCAGCATCGCATATTTGTCTAGCGCAGAAGCGATCGAGTCCATTCAGCTAGATCCCTACTGGCCGAAGTGGAACAGCCCGTGGTGGCATTCAGTCTTGCTCTTTGAGCTAGGCGAAGCAAAAAGAATCCCGCCGGTTTTTCTAGACCAGATGACCAGGGTGATTGATTCTCACTATCTCAAGTTTTTTCCTTTTTTGGAGAGCGAAATTCCCCCAGGCAAGGATGGCTCGCGGCACATCATGTGCCACTGCGCCCTCGGTTCTATTGAACAGGTTCTTCATAGTGCGGGTGTGGATGTCGAAGGTCGCTTGCCCTGGATCAGGAATTGGTACATGAGGTATCAATTAGCAGACGGCGGTTTGAACTGCGATGAGGCTGCGTATACAAAGTCTTTTCAAAAGAGTTCGGTGGTCTCAACCTTGCCAGCTCTGGAAGCTGTGCTAAATTCTCGCAACGAGCAATGGAATAAAGACGAAATTGTTTTTCTTGAACGAGGAGCTAACTACCTCATAGAAAGAAAGCTGTTCCGCTCCAGATCCAGTTCGGATGTTATCGATAACAATTGGTTAAAGCTAACTTTTCCGCGTTTTTATTTCTACGATCTACTCCGTGGTCTCAATTTTCTTGTTTCGTGGTCTTTGATGACGAAATCAAAGTTGTCCTTTTCTGCAATCGAAGAGTCCCTGAGCATTCTTGCGAATCTGCCTTTCGGCAGAGCCCTGGTTCAATTCGATAACCTGCACAATTCGAAGACTTTGAACCACCAGAGAAACGAAAATGGAAAAGAAGCATGGATACGTGAAGACGCAAGCTTCTTCCCCTTGCTGGATGAAGCTCGCTGCTCTAAGAATAATAGTCTAGCGTTGACACTTAAGTGGCAAGAAGCAAAAGACACTATTGCAGCATTGCTTGAGGAAAAGCTGTTGATCTGGGGCTCCTGATCCGAGGGTGCTCCGGAGCTAAGAGTGTTCCGGATCCAGTATCTCTTTCGTTGCGGATTCCCAATTGATTTGGGATGGTAGTGAATCGGAGGTGGCAGTGAATCCCAAGATGGTATTGGAGCGCGGATGGTATCGGATCCCGATAAGATCGGATCCGGACTGGTATCGGGTCCCGATAAGATCGGAGCGCGGATGGTAGTGGAGCTCGATAAAATTGGATCCGGACTGGTATCGGGTCCCGATAAGATCGGAGCGCGGATGGTAGTGGAGCCCGATAAAATTGGATCCGAACTGGTATCGGATCCCGATAAGATCGGATCCCCGTAACACATGATCCGGACGTTGTATCCCCATAACATTGGATCTCGATAAGAGCGGATCCAGAAAGCAGTGGAACCGAAATAGCTGTCCGCTGATACGCTCTGTATCTGAGAAAACCATCATCTCTTGAGCCTGCTGTAGCTTTTGGCACATTTCAATCAAGCAAATTGGAAGACGGCTCAAACATGCAAACGCCTTTGTACTCCGGGATTCGGGGCTTCTTAACTCTAGCTAGAGTGTCCGCAGTCGTTGAGTGTTAGAATGCCGGTCTGGAGAAGGTTATGACTACGGAACTGGCCCAGGACAAGAAGTTCTCAGGCAAACAAGCATTTGCTTGTATGGCTGATGCGCGCTCTCAGAAAACAGTTGAGGGGCTTCTGAACGTCTTGGAGCCTGCTTATTTGATTGATACCTTTTTGAAGAATCCACCAATAGATTTTGATGCTTTCGAAGTGAACTCAGGCACGGCGGTGGCGACACCGGCTTTTAGGGCGGCTTTTGATTTACTTACGACGCTTGATGATGACGCCAAGCAATTGAAAGATGCGGTCGGTCGTTTCCCCTTTCTGAAACGCTTTCTTGTTTATCCCAGCGTTTTTGTTGGAACTACAGCGACCGAGTACTCCACTTATCCCGATTGCGCAAACTACAAATCTGTTATCGCTAATCTGCTGCAGGAAATGAGAAAGCGCGGCGCCCAGCTGCTAATCGTTAAAGATATTCCTCAAAATTCGCCGCTGTTAAATTCGCTTGAAAATGAAAAAGCAAATCTTTTAATTGAAGAATGTGCGAATGCTGGCTTTCTTCTTGTCGAGGGTCAAGCGCTGGCTTTTGTACCCATAAATTTCTCGTCAATTGATGAGTTCATGGCGCGTCTTTCGAAAAGTCGGCGCAAAGAATTTCGCAAAAAACTGAAAGATAGTGCGCATGTTAAAGTCAGAGTTCTCGACTGTGGGGCACCTGAGTTCTTTGACGAGGACTTTCTGGGCACCATTTATAAAATGTATGAGAACGTTTATCAGCAGAGCGAAATACACTTTGATGTGCTTTCAAAAGAATTCTTCAAAGGTGTTCTGCAAAGCACTGCAGGTGGTGGCAGGGTGTTTTGCTACGAGGTCGATGGCAGGTTCATAGGCTACAACATCTGTTTTGTGCATGATAATCGATTGATAGACAAGTATGTCGGCTTTGTTTATCCTGATGCTCGCGATGCCAATCTCTATTTTTTAAGCTGGTTCTACAATCTTGAGTATGCAATCAAGAATAATTTGACCTGCTACATTGCGGGCTGGACAGACCCTGCTGTAAAAGCCTCTCTTGGTGCCAGCTTTACTATGACCCGTCACGCAGTGTTTATTCGCAATCCTATTTTGCGAGCAATTCTTACTCCGTTTAAACATCTGTTTGAATCAGATTCAAACTGGATGGAGAAGCAAGAAAAATAGTCTATGAGCTGGAGGGAGATTCCACCGACAGCCGGTTTGCCAATCAATTTCACTGATTGTTTGTGCGGAGTTTCAGGCGACTCAGAAGCTTTTGACCGTGAGCTTGCTGGGCTTTTAGGGGTGCCGGAAATAGATGTTTTAAGTTCCGGTACTTTAAGCCTGGCGATCGCGTTCGAGTCCGTAAAGAAAATAAGCGGTCGCCGCAAAATCATTGTTCCAGCCTACACCTGTCCCTTGCTTGCGATTGCTGCCAGGCAAGCCGATGTAGATTTGGTTCTTTGCGACGTGGCTTCGAATGGTTTCAGAATGGACATTCATAAACTCGAAGCGGTCTCAGATGATCAGGTAGCGGCGATTGTTCCAACGTACTTAGCTGGACTGGCTTATGACATTAGTGAGGAGAAGAGAATCGCTCGTGCAATAGGTGCTTTTGTCATAGAGGATGCGGCTCAGGCGCTGGGAGCGAAGCGCAATGGCAAAGCACTCAGCTGTGATGGCGACATGTCTATTTTTAGTTTTGCCATCGGGAAGGGATTGTCTCTTTATGACGGCGGGCTCTTGTGTGTTCGCGACGCAGAACTGCGTCAGCAGGTCAGGCGTGTCATTGCTGAGCGCGTACCTAAGCGTGCTGGGCTAGAATTGCTGCGCTGCGTGCAGTTTCTGGGCTTGGCTGCTTTGTACAATCCATCAGGATTAGAGCTTGTTTACGGTGCTCCACTGCGCAAAGCACTTTCAGAAGGCGACCTCCTTGAGGCTGTGGGCGAACATTTTGAGATGGAAATTCCCAGCTATGCATTCGGTAATTTTCGAAAAAAAGCGGGTGCCAGTTTGTTAAAACGCTTGCCTGAGTTTGTAAGTGACAATAGAAAGCGTGCTTTGGCTCGAATATCTATGTTTTCCCAGATTGCTGGATTGGAAGTGCTGCGAGAGGAGCCTGATTGTGAGGGGGCCTGGCCATTTATCATGCTTTTGGCGGAAAACCAGCAGCAGCGGGACCAAATCATGGATAAGCTCTGGGCTTCCGGCTTAGGAGTGACAAGGCTGTTTCTTTCGGCTCTGCCTGATTACGAATATTTGCGTAAATTCGTGCCAGATGCCGCCGTTCCGGCTGCCCGGGATTTTGCGAGCCGAAGCTTCTCAATCACCAACAGCCACTGGCTTTCCGGTTCTGATTTTGACCGCATCTTGAGTACTTTGGAGGCTCTTCGGTCGTCAACAAGCCCGAGAGCGTTGTGACAATTTGAAGGAATCGGGCACAATTAATATAATTTGGTCCTATTCTTTTGGGGCTGTTTTGTTGATGCAACAAAGCTGAGAAAGGAACTCTGATGAGTGACGATGATGATGAGTCTGGCGACAAGGATGGCGACTGGGCACGAGCTGAAGCCAATTCTCTAAAGAAAGACCTTGCAAGAGTTGAAAAAGATTATCTCGAGTCCAGGAAAGCTGGAATGAGAGACAAGGCGACCATGCAATATCTCGGTCCTCAGCCTGAAATCTTCGGGAAAAAGAAGAAGAAAAAGAAAGCAAAAGAAAGTAAGCTGATAAAGCGTATAGACCCGGAAATGTTGAAAGCTCTCGCTAATGCACCAGAGCCTTCAGATGCCGCTCCACGCCCGGCGACGAAGCCGCTGCCATCCACTGCGGAGATTCTCCGCATGGCTCATTCCATGGACCCTGCATCGTCCCATGTTGAGTCCGTAGCTGAAGATATTGGGGAAAACGAAGAGTTTGAAGAAAACGATCCTGTTGATTCTGATGAGGCGTTTGATTCACAGGACACAGCTGCTGTTCGTTATCAGCATTCCGAGCAGGACTACGAGCCTGAAAGCATGGAAGCTTTAGAGCATTCTGTAGCAGAAGAAAACAATAGCGAGCCTGCCGAAGAAACTTGTGCTGGGTCTGAAAGTTACAGCGAGTCTGCCGACGAAAGTTATGTGGAGTCTACGGACAAAAGTTATGGTGGGTCTGCCGCTGGAAGTTACAGCGAGCCAGCAGAAAATGTGAATTCCACTGAATTTGTGAATGGCGCATCTGCTGACGAATTCGAAGAAGTTAATGAGCAGGTGGCTGGTGCGATGGTATCGCATGCAGTGTCGGATCATGCGAGCTCGCCTGGGGCACACGATTATGCAAGCTCGCACGCGGCGGATCCCTTTTTTACGGACAGCTATTCGGATGAAACTGATGAAGAGCAAGGTGCGTCTATGCTTGAAGATTGTGCTGTCGAGCCTACTGATGCGCTTGCGGAGCCTATTGATGGACCCGCTGAGGAGATTACTGATGAGTATTCTGATTCTGGGTTTGTGACTTCCGGAGAGTCGACCTTTGAGCAGCCCGATGAGGATGCTTCAACGTCTTACGATTTGGCGAGCGACGACGAATCGTCTGCTGATCAAGCTTCTGCGAACGCAATTGATGAAGATGAGGAAGTGCTTGAGGAAGAAATTTTTCTTCCTCAGAGTTCGGCTGCAGATGAAAACGGTGAAGAAGAGGAGGCAGTTACCCTGCATCTCCCATCTGATTCAACAGAGAAGAGTATGCAGGTAGTGCAAGCGGAGATATCGGATAAGTCGTTTGCTTCGCAGCCAACGGCGCATGTTGAGCAAAAATATATGAATGACAACGATCGCCCCAGTCAGGCGCAGGGTCCTAAATTGTCTAAATCACAAAGTAAGTGGCCGAAAGCAAAAATTGCTGAGCGTATGGCGGCAAGGAGGAAGAGCACCTCTGAGCATGAACTGCCGCGGGAGGAGGTGCAGGAAGGCGAGTCTAATGCACAACTCAGTTCAATACAGCAACCTCCATACGACCCTGAGCTAGCAAGGCAGAAACTGCTTGAAGAGAAAATCAGTTCGGGTACCTTTACGACAGACGATTTCTCAAAAGGCATATTTACCCAGTGGGAAGCCGCAATGGGAGCCACCGAGGCTGCTCAGTTGTCTCGCGCAGAACAAGAACTATTGGGTCAAGTGAGCAGAGCATCTGGTACCAATAATCAAGCTGAGAATATCAATCCGGTTGAGGCACGCATCCAGGACTTGGTTGAGCAATTTAGGCGAGAGTCGCAACTTGAGCAAGAAGTGAATCCTATTAAAATTCCAGGACCTTCTGAAAAGTTTTTGTCTCCTTCTGGCGCTGCTACTGCTGGTGACCCTCAGGGTGTTTCGCAGCCACTTTCTGCGAGTGGTAGCGCGATTCATTCCTCTGTCGCATCGAATGCCAACAACGCAACCGGCGCATTCAACTCCCATGGTGATGCAACGTCTGCTCAGGGCGGGAGTGTATCGCATGACGAGGGAGCCGCTGCCGTACAGATGCTTGGAAGGTTCTGGTCTGGCACCAGTCCGGAAGTCAGTTCACACGCTTTGCCGCAGAAGCGAGGTGGCAGATTCTGGGGTGGCTCTGCCAAGCCTGCTCAATCTGCTGAACATTTGAAGAGTTCTGGTGAGCGTCATGCACCTGGAACATCTGCACCTCACTCTGTAACGCGCATGAAAGCTGAGGAGTTGAAGGTTGAGTCGCATTCAGTAATTGCTCGCAGTTCGGAGTCGAAGACTGAAATCCAACCGAATGAGCACGCATCTGTTGCCGAGCCAGAGACCGAAGTACAGGCTAAGTCTGAGGCTCCAGGGAGCATGTCGAAACCAGCTGTGCAAGCAAAGCCTGAGGCTCCGGGGATCATGCCGAAACCAGTAGTACAGGCAGAGGGGGAAGCTCCGGGGATCATGCCGAAACCAGTAGTACAGGCAGAGGGGGAAGCTCCGGGGATCATGCCGAAACCAGCTGTACAGGCAAAGGTGGAAGCGCCAGGGATCATGCCGAAACCAGCTGTACAGGCTAAGTCGGAAGCTCCAGGGATCGAGCCGAAGCCGGCTGTACAGGCTAAGTCGGAAGCGCCAGGGATCATGCCGAAACCAGCTGTACAGGCTAAGTCGGAAGCTCAAGGGATCGAGCCGAAACCGGCTGTGCAAGCAAAGGTGGAAGCTCAAGGGATCGAGCCGAAACCAGCTGTACAGGCTAAGTCGGAAGCTCAAGGGATCGAGCCGAAACCGGCTGTGCAAGCAAAGGTGGAAGCTCAAGGGATCGAGCCGAAACCGGCTGTACAGGCAAAGGTGGAAGCTCAAGGGATCGAGCCGAAACCGGCTGTACAGGCAAAAGTGGAAGCTCCAGGGATCATGCCGAAGCCAGTTGTACAGGCAAAGATGGAAGCTCCAGGGATCATGCCGAAGCCAGTTGTACAGGCAAAGGTGGAAGCTCCAGGGATCATGCCGAAGCCAGTTGTGCAAGCAAAGGTGGAAGCTCCAAATATTGAGCCGAAACCAGCTGCGCAAGCTGAGCTGGAAGCCCAAAAGGTAGCCCCAAAGCTGGAGCCTAAGTCGAGTTCGGCTGTTTCAGTAAGATCAAGCGCGATACCACCTCCCTTACCACTACGGGGGGAGGCGGCTAAGGCACCCACGCCGGAGATTCTGGCTCCGTCTCCGCATCAATCCTTCCTGAGTCCTGGAAACCGTAGTGCGGATCCGATTAGCGCAGCGGCTCGTTCTGTCCTCGGTGTTCCGGACGCAGCAGAGCAGCGAGCGCCCGCGCCCAAGGCTGACTTGCCTAAGATTGTTCCTCCGAAAGTGACTCCACCAGCGGTTGCGCCTTCGGTGTCGAGTTTGCAGCAAAGTCGTGCCATTCAACCTGGTTCGGCGCCGGCTCGCAAGAAGACTACGCAGACTCGCATGATGGGTGCTGTAGAACACAAGGAGATCGCTTCCGCGTCGAGGACTCAGTCTCCTCCTTTCCAGGTTCCAGGACCAATAAAGATGAAAGCGGCGGAACCAAAGCCCGTTGAAAACAAGGTTGATAATAAGGATGTGAAGGTCAAGTTTGCGGCATCGGCCAAAGCCCGCCTTGGTACCGCTGGGGATAATCCTTCGGTAGATCCTGTTATGGGGCAGTCACCATCTGCGGTGCCGGATTCGTCAGCGCATACGGCTCGACAGGAGAGCAAGCCGTCGGTGGCTGCGCCTGCTCACACTGGAAATGCAGCTTCAGGACCGCCAATTACTGCGGCCGCGAGTCTCGGTTTGAACAATGCGATAGGTTCGAGGAGTGGTAAGGGACTCTCGCCACTTGCGTACAACCCCTGGGAAACTCCATCAGATAGTGAAGCAGGTGGTATCCATTCGCAGGCAATGATAACTCCTCCTAAGGACGAGTACGACAGAAAGCACCGACCTGGAACTGGCGCTATAAAGAAGATTGTTTCTGCTGAGCGGGTTTTTACCTACAAATACCCGGATGGATCAGCCACTACTGTGAAGTACAATTCAGCAAATGTGTTGGTTGAAATCACCATAGATGGTGGCAAGTGGAAGCGCAATGCCGCTGAGACGGGCGGCTGGATCTTCTTTGATGAGAAGGGACGCAAGCAAGATGTTATGGATGGAGAGCTGGATGTTACGGACAAGGGCGACATTGTAGCTACCAGGAAAGATGGGTATGCTGAAACACAATTTGCCGACGGCACCTTCCAAATTCAGTATCCTAATAAACGAAAGGAGATACACTATCCCGATGGGACGTGTGTGCTAGAGGATGCGAGGGGAAATCGGACATACCGCAGCAAAGCTGGAATTGAGACTAAAGTGGCTGCGCCTGAGAAAGCCGCGGCTAAGCCAAAGGAAGTTGTTGCTGGCGACAAGCCTTTGCGTCCTCATCGAATGACAGAGCTTAACCGGAAGCTCTCTAACATCTTGGATTACAAAGAATCGCAAAAGAAGTGGCAAGCATACGAAGGACAGACTCCCGAAGATGGAATTACCTGGTTTAAGAATGAGAAGGGCGATATTTTGAAACAGGATGCTCGAGATGGCAGCAATTCGATTTATCATCCAGATGGTTCTTGGGAGCACATAGATCGGAATGGCAAAGTGACTCTGCATCTCGGTGATGACTGGGCTAATTTCGAATAGTTTGGTAACTTAGATGTTTTAGTCCATCTCGTGCCGCTGTGTTGTGGTCCCGTGTTTGTGTCGTGGTGCCATGTAGTGTTGTGTTGTGGTCCCGTGTTTGTGCCGTGGTGCCATGGAGTGTTGTGTTGTGGTCCCGTGTTTGTGCCGTGGTGCCATGGAGTGTTGTGTTGTGGTCCCTTGTTTGTGCCGTGGTCCCCATGTCGTGCTGTGTAGTGGTCCCCATGTCGTGCTGTGTAGTGGTCCCCATGTCGTGCTGTGTCATAGTCCCCATGTCGTGCCGTGTCATAGTCCCCATGTCGTGCCGTGTCATAGTCCCCATGTCGTGCCGTGTCATAGTCCCCATGTCGTGTTGTGTCATAGTCCCGTGTTTGTGCCGTGGCCCCACGTCGTGCTGTGTCATAGTCCCCACGTCGTGCTGTGTCATAGTCCCCATGTTGATTTCGGTGATGTATACTTTAGGGGCGGCTCTGCGCTGACTTCTTGCGCCAGGATATTTTGCGGTTGAAGCCGATGATTTTGGAGCCGCGCGTATTATACGTGTGCCGTTGTTTTGCGGTTGAAGCCGATGGTTTTGGAGCCGCGCGAATTATTCGTGTGCCGTTGTTTTCGGTTGTAGCCGAGGCGTATTGTTGGTGTGTGCTATTGCATTGTGGTTGAAGTCGATGATTTTGGAGCCGCGCGTATGTGCCGTTACTTTGCGGTTGTAGTAGGTTGTTTAGGAAGCAGCGCCTCTAACCCGTGTGCTTTTAGATAGTCGGAAAAGCTCTTTATGATTTTTGGATTGTTGGAGAAACTTTTTTCGTATGAAGAGAATGGTGCCGTTCGTTTTGCCAGCGCTGTGTTTATGCTAGTCACTGTTGCCTGTCCGGATTGGTCGAAATTTGTTCGAAGCGAATCTTCTTTAATAGTGCCATCGGCAAGATTTGAGTACTTGGTCCATGATTTTGCTTTTCTAACTGACAAAATCTGGTTGCTCGGTTTTGTTACTTTGAAGTCTACAGATTCGGCATAAAAGTCGGGATAATCTGGGCTGCCATTTGGGCTACAAAATACAATGTATGAGACAAGTGTGCAATCATCCAATACCGTTTCGGTCCAATAATCGGAGTTAAATAGGTGCCAAACTGTTCCTCTGGCGTCTTTCAAATAACCCTTGTTGAATTTGCCCATGGAGGTGTGAACTCCGAGAGGCTGTATGTCCATTGGCATTCCGTTTACGTACTTAATAGCACGAGTGTTTACTGCTTGGTTGCTTGTCCAATCTCCGGCTTCCCAGGTGGGTATTGGAGCCCATATTGCCGACTCCAGTGAAGGGTCTCGAAGCATTGCTCTGGCTGCATCTTTGTCCAGTGTATTACCTGGCCAGAGAAGGGGATCTATTGCTCCAGAATTGGCAGAATATTGTGCCGAGCCCTTCAGCATCCCCTGTTGTCCATATGCCGGCAGCGCCACACAAATAAGTATTGCCGTTGTTAACTCAACTAGGCACCGTATTTGGTGTGTTGATGTGGGCTTGGTTTTGATGGTCAAGTGGCTTGCTCCAGTTCGATACTCAGTTGCTTGAACTCGCTTTCTTCGCGTTCTGAGTCCAAGTTGGACAATGATATACCCAAAAGTCGGACATTTTTCTTGTCGACCTCACTTGATTCTAATAAGCTTACGGCTACTGTCCAAAGACTCTCTACGTCATTAATTGACTCTGCAAGCGTGCGGCTGCGTGTAATCTGCTTGTAGTCAGCGTACTTGACCTTGAGCGTTACAGTTCTGCCAGCGGTTTGATTCTTTTCCAATCGTCTGTTTACTGTTTCGGCGATTTCTTTGAGCGCTTCAAGCATTTCCTCTCTTGTTGAAAGGTCTTGGGCAAAGCTCTCCTCCGCGCCAATCGATTTCGATATGCGATTTGGCTCAACGGGTCTCTCGTCACGACCGCGTGCAATTTGGTAATAGAAGTGACCGACCTTCCCGAATTTTTGAATCAGGTCGTTTTCCGACCAGCGTTTGAGGTCTGCGCCGGTGAATATTCCTAGCGATTTCATTTTCTCTGCGGTGACCTTTCCAATGCCGTAAAAGTCTTCTATTTTCAAGGTTTCGACGAATGATTCTGCTTTATCTGGAGTGATAAGAAAGAGTCCGTTTGGCTTGCGCATTCCCGATGCTGTTTTGGCTAGAAATTTGTTTATTGATACTCCGGCGGATGCTGTTAATTCAGTCTGCTGGAAGATCTTTTGTTTGATTTCTTTGGCTATCAAAGTCGCGGACGGCATTTCTTTTTTGTTGTTGCTCACATCGAGATAGGCTTCATCGAGAGATAGAGGTTCCATCAAATCCGTATACTCAAGAAAAATTTCTCGTATTTGATTTGAAACTGATTTGTAGATTTCAAATCTGGGTCGCACAAAAATGAGCTGAGGGCAACGTTGAAGGGCAGAACGCGATGGCATCGCTGAATGAATGCCAAACTTTCTTGCCTCATAACTAGCAGCTGCAACAACTCCTCGTTTGTCGGGTGAGCCCCCGACGACAACAGGCTTTCCTCGGTAGGAAGGCTCGTCGCGCTGTTCTACCGATGCAAAAAATGCATCCATATCAATGTGGATAATCTTTCTGATTTGTACCGGTTCCGTGCCGGTCATCAGGCAGCGTTTTGACCCTTCTCTTGCTTTGATGAAACTGCAAGAGTTGCAATTTTTCTGCGATTACGGGAAACCGACATGTAAAGCTTGCGGGTCAGCCACATTGTGCCCGGAATGAGATAGAGCACGCAAGCTAGACGACCGGATGGTAGGTGCTTAAGAATGAATGGTATCGCCGCTGGACCTTCGAAGCGCTTGCCTTCGTCATCTATCAATAGAAGACTCCAGGGAGTGCTGACGAGTTCTCGCATAAGCGAACGCGAATATTCATCGGCGTTTTCACGACCAACAAAAGTAAAAAATCCAGCTTTGTCGCATGATCTGATCAGGCGAGACAAAAAATCAACGACGGGACATTTGTCATCGCAAACAATCGTCCAGGCGCGCTGGGTCTCAGCAGTGTGTACTACCTTTTCCATTCGCATCCTCTTTTCTATTGAATTAAGGTTAACCAATTTTAGCAAGAAAAAAACTCTTGTCACTAGCTGAAGGACGGGAATTTCGCAATCAGGTTTCTTAAAAAATGGTACTTGGAAACGATGACAAGCGCATTTTGCATGGTAAAGACAATCTTCCGGCGCGGTTTGGGCGTTGTCAGGTGTGAAAACGGGCTTCTCTTTTTTGCCTCCTGGAGTCCGTGAATGTAGGGAGCTGCTTTGTTTTCGGTATCTGCTGTTTCTTTTCTGTTTGGTTTATGGATATAGCTCTTAAATATTGTTCAGGCGGATGGGCGATATCTTAAATCCTGCGTGAGGAGGCGAAAGATTTTGCCTCTTTACTGCTTTGGCTTTAGTGGGCGAAGTTGGTACTTTCTGCTTGTCACTTTGCGCTTGCTTGAAAAAAATCTCGATGCGTTGTAGCTGGATTTGTGTGACTGATAAATGCTGAGCTGGAGCGCTTCCAAAACGCAGAATTTGATCGATATCGATCGGAATTCGAAAATTTACTGGGTTTGCGGGCTCGCAAAACACAGAATTTGATCGATATCGATCAAATTCCGAAAATCCATTAGCTTCCCAGGCTCAGGGGCTGTCAAATAGCGGGTGATGCCAAGGTGCTTTTCGCTCATGTCGGCGCTAAGTGCTTGGCATGCCATGTTCGTTGATGGAACTTGTGGAAGATTTTCTCTACTATTTTTTCTTGGACTTATCGTTGTGATCGTGCCCAGCTCCACAACACTTGCCTACTGTCTTTCCAGGCTTAAGTTTGGGCGGCTTTTTCTCGCATTTTTCGTCGGGTCCATCGGGACCAGCTGGTCCTGCGGCTTCTTTTTGTGTTGCTTTATCCGTGCTGGCTGCTGTTGTGCTGGCAGCGGTAGTGTCACCCGCGGTGCCAGAACTGGTCCACAGTCTTGTCGACTTATATTTCTTGTAAGCCGGTGTTTGCTCTTCGAACGGATACTTGTCCGAATATCGTTCATCAATTTCTTGCTGAATCTGTTTTATTGGAGTGCCATCTTTGTGCATTTTAAGAGCAAGCACAGCCTCCTCCTGACAGATGTGACAGTCCACACCATGAGCTGAGGTAAAGCAATCTAGCAGTGATGTATGGCTGTCTGTAAGGTCACAGCCACAATAGCAAAATAGTTTTTCCATGACTTCTGGGGCGGCTTTCGCCGACGCGTATCCAAAAGCAGCTAATCCCGCAAATTGTGATGGGTCTAAAACAGGCTTGCGATCAATTGCTGTAGTTTCTGCAGGCTTTGATTCTTTTGGATCCTTTGGCGCATCCTTAGCTGTTGTAGATTGTTTTTCTTTTTTTCCTTTTTTTGATTCTTTTGCTGGAGTTTTGTCCTTAGCTTGCTCAAGAGCGATCTTCATTCCCTGGCAACACGAGTGCTTTCCATTCTGTTCGGATTGATTGGGTTTTTCGAGTTTTTCGAGCGCCTCAGTGCTGTTAGCAGATGTCCAGAATAGAGACCCTGCTGCACACAGCGCAAGACATGCCATTGAGTTCCACCTAAAACTCGAACCTCTTAGCCGCACTTCGATTTGTTCGCTCCTGAATGCTGTAACTTAGTTAATGATGGCAGATTATGCCTAACTATGTTGTAACAAAGATCGCTTTAAAGCGTCAAATGCTAAGCATTGATGGCGTCGATCTTTGCTTTATCAAGAGGAAGTTTGGTATTATCCTCTTTCTCCCATTTTCCCCTGGCATAGACGACAGAGCCATGAGTTTAGATTTTGATGTCATTGTAATAGGTGGTGGACATGCGGGCTGTGAAGCTGCAAATGCCGCCAGCAGGCTTGGTTGCCGGACATTGATGCTTGCAGTCAATATTGACACGATCGGAGCCATGCCGTGTAATCCTGCCGTGGGTGGTCCTGGAAAGTCGCAGCTGGTCAAAGAAGTTGATGCGATGGGTGGCATCATGGGGATTGCTGCTGATGCAACTTATTTGCAAATGCGCACATTAAACATGAGCCGCGGACCCGCCGTTCAATCATTGCGTGCACAATCAGACAAGCGAGAATATTCCATTTGGATGAAGAATTTCATGGAGTCGCTTCCGAACGTGACTTTGCGCCAGGGAATGGTTAAGTCTATTCTCGTTGAAAACGGCAGAATACGTGGCGTTGAGCTTGCGTTTGGTGATCGTATTTACGCACCCGCTGTGGTTTTGACTGCAGGTACTTTCCTCGAAGGTACGATATGGATCGGTAAAGAGACCATGCCAGCCGGGCGGGCTGGTGAGTTTCCTGCTTTAGGGCTCTCTGGTTGCCTGAAAGCTCTTGGGTTTGATTTGGGACGATTGAAGACCGGCACTCCACCCAGAATCGATGGAAGAACTATTGATTACACGAACCTTGATGTAGTTCCGGGCGATGAACCTCACGATTGGTTCTCTTTTTTGCGAAACGGACCAGTCCGTGATCAATTGCCCTGCCACCAGACTCGTACAACAGATAAAACCCACGATCTCATTCGTGCAAACTTGCATGAATCGCCGATGTACTCTGGCATGATTGATGCAATCGGTCCACGATATTGCCCCTCTATTGAAGACAAGATAGTTCGGTTTGCGGATAAGGAGAGCCATTCTCTCTTCCTTGAGCCTGAGGGGCGGTCTACATACGAGGTCTACTTGCAAGGATTTTCAACAAGTCTTCCGATGGCTGTGCAGCACGAGATGGTGCATTCGTTGCCAGGCTTGGAGAATGCAACGATGGTCCGTCCAGCTTACGCTGTCGAGTATGATTGTTTGCCTGCAACCCAATTTACACATGCATTAATGGCGAAAGACCTGCCGGGATTCTTTGCTGGTGGTCAGATTTTAGGCACTAGCGGGTATGAAGAAGCCGCTGCTCAGGGCATCATGGCTGGTATCAACGCTGCACTATTTGTCAAAGCAAAAGAACCGTTCACCTTGAGCCGTGTCTCTAGTTACACTGGCACACTTGTTGATGATCTCGTCAGTAAAGAGCTTAAAGAGCCTTACAGAATGATGACTTCGCGATCTGAATATCGACTGTTGCTACGTCAAGACAACGCTGATTATAGGCTTACTCCTTTGGCTCGTGAGATCGGAATGGTCGATGATGAACGCTGGGAAGTCTTCAATAGAAAACAAGACGAAATAAAAGAAGAGCGCTTGCGTTTCCGTGCTAAACGCGTTCATCCATGCCCTGAATGGAACGACGTTCTGTCCCCATTTGACGAGCAATTGAAGCAGTCCGCGACGTTGGAAGAGCTGTTGCGTCGTCCCAAAGTGCCTTATGAAGCTCTTGCTAATGCCTGTCCTAAGGAAGATGGCAAAGGGTTTTTGTGGAAGTTGGAACTAGAAACCGAAGTCAAATATGAAGGCTACATTGAGCGGCAAAAGGCTCACGTTGCCAGCACAGAGAAGCTCGATAACGTTGCAATGCCGAGCGATTTCAATTACTCTGCCATGGAAAATTTGTCGAAAGAATCTCGAGAAAAACTTCAAAAATTGCGTCCTGAGACGCTTGGTCAAGCCTCGCGCATCGGTGGTGTCAGCCCTGCTGATATTTCCGTGCTTTATGTCTACATCGAAGCTCGTCGCCGTGCCGAACGATTGAAGCACGCGTCAGTCGCGGGTACTTAGTTGAAGTGTTGAAGCGCATTCTGTTTTCCTTTAATAAAAGGAAGATTTTTCGTGTTTGCTAACCGCGAAGATTTTCATGGCTCCAAGCCCAGCAAATTTTGCAGATTGCATCGATATCGATCAAATTTCGAGTTTTTAGTGGCGCGCCGAGCACGTAGATATTCCTCGTGCTTGCCAACCACGAAGAGTTTCATGGCTCCAAGCCCAGCAAATTTTGCGGATTGCATCGATATCGATCAAATTTCGAGTTTTTAGTGGCGCGCCGAGTACGTAGATATTCCTCGTGCTTGCCAACCACGAAGATTTTCATGGCTCCAAGCCCAGCAAATTTTGCAGATTGCATCGATATCGATCAAATTTCGAGTTTTCAGTGGCGCGCAGAGTACGCAGATATTTTTCGTGCTTGCTAACCGCGAAGATTTTCATGGCTCCAAGCCCAGCAAATTCTCCGGATTACATCGATATCGATCAAATTTCGAGTTTTTAGTGGCGCGCAGAGTACGCAGATATTTTTCGTGCTTGCCAACTGCGAAGACTTTCATGGCTCCAAGCCCAGTAAATTCTCCGGATTACATCGATATCGATCTAAATTCGAGTTTTTAGTGGTGTGTAGATTGCGCAGATTTTCCTCGTGCTTGCCAACCACGAAGATTTTCATGGCTCCAAGCCCAGCAAATTTTGCAGATTGCATCGATATCGATCAAATTTCGAGTTTTTAGTGGCGCGCAGCTAACTGAGTAATCCGGCTTCTTAGAAACAGGATTTTTAATTCGATTCTGAAAATGGTCGGTGCTTTAGAAAAGGCACCGACCATTTTGTTTCCAGCCATCAAATTAAAAGGGGTAAGACTGAGGCGCCGACAGGGGAGAGTGGGAGAGAGAGAGTCGGCGATTCGTCCTTTGTTGGGTAGAGAATGTAGTCGAGAAAAGGGTAGGACTAAGGCGCCGACAGGGGAGAGTGGGAGAGAGAGAAGTCGGCGATTCGTCCTTTGTTGGGTAGAGAATGTAGTCGAGAAAAGGGTAGGACTAAGGCTCCGACAGGGGAGAGTGGGAGAGAGAGTCGGCGATTCGTCCTTTGTTGGGTAGAGAATGTAGTCGAGAAAACTGTGGACTTATTCGCCGGCTCATAGAGAGAGTTTTGGATGAAAGTGAGCCGGCGATTAGTCCATGATTACACTGCAGGAAAGCCCATGACTGAGGCGACTCGGAGAGAGTTGGAGTGAGCCGCAAAGTCGTTGTTGGAGAGAGTGCGGGTGGGGATTATCCCTGCAGCTGAGCGATTGAAACTCGATGTTTTCTTATCGACTCAGTCGGCGACTGGTTTGTATCGCCTTGTGAGAACTAGTTTATTTTGAGTTTCTGAAAAAGATTTGAAAACCCTGGACGACTATTTGAAATTTTTCATTGTGTTTTCGACCCACGATTGGTCATAGCGGCGGGGTGATTGCAGTAGGGTGTTGTATTCGTTGTGCATGCGCTTGTTACGCACGTTTGGCAAAAAACTGCTTGGCTCCTGATTGACCGGCGCTTCTGCTGCCGTTTGTTGGCGGTTGAAAGCGATGTGTTGTGGTTTGAATGCGTCGATTAACATGATTGCGTCTCCCGTTTGTTTATGAGAACAGAATATCGACGCGGTATTCCTAACTTGTCCTTCAGTTGTCTTTAAAGTGTCCTTGCTCATTGCACTTGCTTGCAGAAATTTTTAGTTGGGTTTTTGAGGAGATACTTGATGACTTTCATTTGCAGAAATAAATCGTGTAGAAATCAAGCAAAGAGGCGTTTTGAAAGCGGCGGATTGCTCTGTTTTCCGTTATGATCAATGTTTGCAAGTTCATAAAAGGCGCGGGATTTGGACGACAGCGAAAGTTCTAAGTGGAAGCCCATACAAGGTACCCTTTTTGTATTCCTTGTAATGGGAGTTTTGGGACTCACTTTTTTCTTCACTAAATATGATGATGTATTTCCTGCGGCCTCACTAGATCTGAAAGTAACCCAGAAGGAGATCGTTGCGAAGGCTCGCAAGATTTGCGCTGATCTGGGCTATTCAACACAGAATTGCATTGATTCGACAACATTTGGTGATCGAAATGAGGTCACTACTTTTTTGGAACGTGAGTACAGTATGCGCGAAGCAAATGAACTCATGCATTCCAAAATAAATGCATTTTACTGGTATACCCGATTTTGCCGCCCATCAGAGGAAGAGGAATTTCAGGTATGTCAGGATCCCGAAGGTAAGCTGGTAGCCCTTAATCATGACATTGAAAAGGAAGCAAAACTTCCTACTTTGTCTCAAGAAGAAGCTCAAGTCTTGGCACTTCGTTTCGTGGAGGAGAAAGCTGGCAAGAAGTTATATAAAAAACTGCCGAATCAGGTAAGTTCATCGCAAGAAAAGCCTCCAGCTATTTCATCAAAGGCTCCAGAAGATAAGGAGCAGGCGACCGCGTCGTCCAATTCACCGCAAGAGAAAGCGCCTGCAACAAAAACGCCAGAAGTAAACACATTAAAGGCTCCAGAAGATAAGGAGCGGGCGACGGCGTCGTCCAATTCACCGCAAGAGAAAGCGCCAGCAGAGAAGACGCCAGAAGTAAACACATTAAAGGCTCCAGAAGATAAGGAGCGGGCGACGGCGTTGTCCAATTCACCGCAAGAGAAAGCGCAAGCAGAAAAGACGCCAGTAGCAAATCCGCCAGGGGCTGCCGAAGGTAAGAACCAGGCAACGGCATCATCCAGGTCGTCACAAGAGAAAGCCCTAGCAGCAAACAGTCCTCCTGCTAATGCTCATTCGGATCGGGATGCGCATTCGAAACTTCCTGAGTCGCATCCGAACCTTCCAGAGACGCACAAATTTGACTCCCCCGGAGCAGAAGCTGCGACCAGCCCAGTGCTCAGTGCAAGTCAAAATAGCTCGCCCCAGAATGGCGAATCCACAGCCAGGAAAAGCGGCAACGGACAAGATTCTGTCCCGAAGATTGAACTGGCAGACGGTATCAAGCTAATAAAACAAGGTTCTGTTAAACAGCAAAATAGAGTCGACCACTCTTTTACTTGGGAAGACGAAAACCAGGATTTTAAAGGCGGAAAACTCAGAACTACCGTAACTGTCTCGGGCAACATGATTACTTCTTACGATTGCTCCTTGCATGTACCCGAAGATTTTGAGCACAAGTTCGCAAACATGCGCTCGTACAATGACCTACTAAAGCAGATTTCTTCCGTACTCTTTGCCATTGTTGGAGCAGCAATGTTCTTCTCCTTCGTATGGGCACTTTCAACAAAGCGTGTTCGCTGGCGTCTCGTTGCTATAGCAGCCGCAGTTTCGTTCTCTATCGAGATTCTGGATTATTGGAATAACTGGCCCTCCATTATTCAGTCGTACAGCACCACCGAGAGTTTGCACAGCTATTTGCTTAGCAAACTAGTGTCCTCGCTGCTAGCTGCGGCACTTGCAGCATTCTCATCAGTAGCTCTGGTTGGAGGAATTGAAGCTGTCTACAGAAATCACTTTCCAAAAGCTGTTGCGGGTGAACATTTCCTCAAGTTCAAATTTGCAAGTAATAGGTCCATCCTCGAGACTGTCATAGCAGGCATCTGCGTTTTTGGAGTGCATATCGGGTACGTCGCCGCATTCTATTTGCTGGGTTCCAAGATGGGAATGTGGTCACCACTCGAAGTGCGCGATGTCGCTACTATGAGTAGCTTTTCTCCAGCTTTTTCGTCCTTTGTTGTTGGTGTCAATGCATCCGTAAGCGAGGAACTACTCTACCGCGTGCTTTGTTTTTGTCTGGCTCAGCGCGTCTTCAAGAATTTCTGGATAGCAAACTTCGTGCAAGCGGCTGGCTGGGCGTTTATGCATAGCGATTACCCCCAAGAGCCGCCCTATGCTCGTGGTGTTGAACTTACAATTGTTGGTTTATTCTATGGCTATATGATGAAACGCTATGGTGTCATGGCTGGTATCATTGCGCATTTTATTTATGATGCATTTCTCGGCATCACTCCGATGCTATTCTCTACAAACTTATGGTTGGCATTTAGCGGGCTCCTAGCCTGCACACCCCCGTTTGCTTTACTTGCCGTGGGGTTGGCAAAACGGTCTAAGAAGGGAGAGGAGCAACCTACAGAGCCGCTTCTAAATGAGAATTTGAAGAATCCACATCAGGATGAACCTGGTGAGCCCATCCCAGAGCGGCACCTGTCCTACTCTTCGCTTGGCAAGCAGCTGAAGGTTGGCTTGCTGATGCTGTGCGTCTTATCGTCAATGGTATTGTTTTTTGTCCATCCCCGAAAAATTGGGACATGGGCAAGAATGACAGTCTCAAAAGCAAAGGTTGAAGAAGTCGCTCGCAATTTTATGAGGGATCGCGGCGTTGCTGAAGGCGACTGGACAGTGAGTGCAGTTCTCAACGTGAACTTTGATGATGATGAAGTTCAATACGGTTTTGAGAAAGAGGGGTTCAAAAAAACAGAAGCGATAATGAAGGCAGCACGTATCCCCTTGCTATGGTGGGTCAGATTTTTCAAGCCGCACCAGCATCGTGAGTATGATGTCGCGGTAACCTCCGAAGGTCGCCCTGTGTCCATGCAAGTTGTAGAGGACGAGGACGCTCCTGGAAAACGAATTACTTCGGATGAAGCAAAGAAACTAACAGAGGATTTTCTCAAGCGATATCGCCCTGAATTCCAACCACTGCAGTTTGAATCGGTAGTAGAGCAGAATCGAGAAAAACGAAACGATAATACTGTGTCGTATGTGGTGCCAGCTTTCAAGATGGGTGATGCTCGCTTGAAAATTAGTGTGGACACGGTGGGAGATATGGTTTCCTTCCCTCACGTCACTTGGGATATCCCGGACAAATGGAGATTCGAGCGCGAAAAGAAAACTACAAAAGATGTTGTAGTGAGTATCGTCGCGCAGCTTATCCTGGGTTTGTTTGGCATCGCTGCAATTATTTGGGCGTATGGTGTGGTCAAGTCAACCTCGATTCACTGGCGCGCCTCAATAATCGTGGGCTCATTTGTTGCGATGTTGACTTTGATAAGTCAGGCGAATGAATTGCAATACAATCTGATTGGTTATGACACAGATGTTCCGTTCTCGTCGTTCTTGCTCAAATTGGGAATTAAAGCGCTGGTTGCCGCTATTTCCTACGGTGCCATTTACAGCGTTATATTTGCCGTCAGCCATTGCGCCTTCAGAATTTTGTGTCCGGGCGTTACTCTAGCGAGCATATGGCATAGTTGCGTGCAGCCAACTGCAGATCGTCTGAAGGAAGCGCGTCAGTTTTGGGTCGACGGAGTGTATTCTGCTTACGCCTGGATCCTCGGGTTAGTATCCATTTCTACGATATCGGGTTACCTTCAGGGGATGCTATCTCCATCTGTAGTGTTGCAGCAATTAGACAGCCTTGTGGACAGCACTCATTATCTTTCGCCGTCACTTGCTGAATTGATAAGCGCTATAACACTTGGAATTGCCTCACTGTGCTTAGCTCCTGCTGCAATTGGGTTCTTCCTTAAGTACTTCCGAAATTTTCGCAACTATTTCATCGTCTCGGCGATCTGTACGATCGCTTTCAGCAGTTCGGCAAAGCACTGGCAGGATTTTGCTATAGAAGCATGCGTGGGAATTTTAGAAGCTGTGCTGGTCTATTTCTGGATCAAAAAGTGCGCTAGAAATAATCCAGTAGCTTACTTTCTTGTAGGTGCTTTGAATTCCATGGGACTTGCTCTTTTGCCTCTATACAAATTTACTAGAAATGTTTTTGGCACCGATATGTTTATTATGCTGTCGCTGTTCTTACTTCCACTGGTAATCGCTGGCTATTTGAGTAGAAGCAAATCGGTGGCGCAGAGTGTGGAGGCCGCTGGTTGAGGGTCCTTTCAAGCCTGGCGATAGGTCTGCTTTTTTGCCAAAGCTTCGTCTGCGCTGCATACGCCAGTGCAGACAAAGTAAAGCCTGAGAAAAAAACTGTGAAGGAACTGATTATTCGCGTAAAGAAGATGCGCCGAATATTTCATGTTTATGTTCCTCCAGAGTTGAAGGATAAAAAGGAGATTCCACTGGTTTTCGTTTTTCATGGAGCCATGGAAAACGGAGAAGTGATTCGTCGTCTCACCGGTATGGATGAGCTGGCTAAAAAGAATGGTTTCATCGCTGTCTATCCCTATGGCAGCGGCATGTTCGTTCGAAAATATTTGTGGTGGAACGCCATCGATTGCTGCGGCTTTGCCAGTAATAATAAGGTAAACGACGTAGAATTCGTTTCAGCAATGATAGATAAGCTGAGTGAACTGTATTCGATCGACAAAAAGAGGATATTTGCTTGCGGATACTCTAACGGTGCGATGTTTTGTTTTCGCCTCGCCTGTGAGCTTTCAGACAAAATTGCTGCAGTCACCTGTGTTGGCGGTGCAATGAGTGGCAAAGAACGCGAGCCAAAAGTTCCGGTTTCGGTGCAAATAATCCATGGCACAGATGACCGTCATGTTCCCTATAATGGTGGAACAGGTAAGTGGGCTCGTTGGGGTTATCCTGTTAATCGTGAACCGGTTTCGTATGCTGTCAAATTTTGGAAGAAAGCTGATGAGTGCACAGATTCCAGTGAGCTTAATGAGACGGAAAGCCTGAAGACAGAAGTGTTTTCGGGAAAGAACAAGTCTGAAGTAAAGGTTATAACCATGAAAGGCGTGCGTCACACATGGCCTTCAGGAAAGAATTCCATTCTGTATACTGATAAGGCTTTCAATGGTCTTGATGCAAGCCAGGAATGTTGGAATTTTTTCTCTACACATCCTAAAGCATCAATTGACTCAAAAGAGTCCACCGAAAAACAACCAAAATAGTTCGAGGGAAAAATGCCTAAATATGAATGGACCATGCTTACCGCTCTTGGTGGGCATATGAACGAAGTTCGCGAAAATTATGCTTGCGGCGAGCTGCCACTCTCAGACATGGTAAAACAACCTACGGGAGTCTATCATGCCGGTGCAATTGTTACTCTTGCAGATGAGGTTGCATCGGCTGCTATTCATGGCGGAGAAGTGATACCAGAGGCGATGGCAGGCAAACGTTTCCCTTATTCGATTCAACTTAGCGTCAATTTGTTGACAAACGACCCTGTCGGTCCTCTGCGAGCAGAGTCTAATGTTCTTCGCAATGGTGGAGTAGCAGTTGTTGATACCACGGTGTTCAGCTCTACGGGCGCTGTGGCTGCTCTCATGCGGAGCGTACACCGCATGGTTGATTTGAATACAACAGGACCTCATAAACGACAGAAAGAAGAGTAGAGTATTGATCCGGAAGCACATTCGGATCATGCAGGAACATTTATATCGATCAGTTGTCTATTAGGTCGTATTCGGAATAAGCAAAATTCCGGAAGAAGATGAGGGAAACAGGTAAGTACAAATGTGCCGCCTGCTGAGGAGGACCGATGAATGAATTGAGATGCGAAGACGAGTATACGCAAGTAGATGTGAGCGAACTCTGGTTAGACATCAAGCGAATCCTGGCAGTCCAAATGAAAGAATTGATTCACACCATTGAAGATGCTGAACTTACTGAACGAAGAAATGGTCGACCGCCATTCAAACATGATGATAGAAATGTAGCGTAGTTTTAATACTTGTGCCAGACCGGAATAGTCCCTCATTTCTGTTCCGACTAGCAAGAAAAATATTCCACCACAGCTTAAGACTGACCTGAGGAGGTTGGGGGCTCTGGTGGAATGTTTTTTGAAATTTGCAGGGAATTATTTCAAATTGGCGATCCAAGCATCTGTTGAATAGAGTGCGCGCCAATGGAGCAAGGCGCGCACTCTACAAGCTTTTTGGCTTTGTCCCGGAAGCGATCAACGTGCTCCGGCGGCTGAGGCGCGGAGCGCATTTTGTTCCTTAGACAGTCTCTCATAGAGCTTGATGTAATCGTTCACCATTTTCTCTTTGGAGAAATTCTTTTTTGCATAATCCCGACACTCTTCTGCCGATATCTTCTTGATGGCGTCGAATTTTGATACGAGTTCGTCAACTGTTTTTCCTACGACACCAGTTTTACCGTCAATGATTAGCTCGGAAACAGAGCCTCTTTCAAGTGCAACAACTGGCGCTCCCATAGCGATAGATTCTGCAATGACCAATCCAAATGGTTCCTCGAAAGCTATCGGGTAGATTACTGCAATAGCTTGTTGATAGAGTTCATTCTTTTGCTCGAAATTTACTTCTCCGATGTACTCAATATTCGGCGGGTCCAGCAAAGGCTCAACGAGTTCGTTAAAGTAGTCTCTATCTGCTTCGTCAACTTTGCCGGCAATTTTTAGAGGTAAGCTCAATCTTTTAGCAATTTCAATTGCGTCGGCTGTTCCTTTGTCTTTGCAAATTCTGCCAATGAACAACAAATAGCTGCGCTCTTTAGAGCTATCAAAAGTGTGGCGCTCGATGTCGATGCCATTATGAATGGTGGCAACGTAATTTATTTTTTCAGGATAATTCAATCTTTTATAGGCATTACTAATAGCTACATAGTTTAGATTGGAGTTAGCGAAATACAAAGGCGCGCAGTAATCGCGAACCGGATTGTGATTTGTAAGCAAGCTTGGACAGCTAATTCTCTGTAAGAGGTCAAACGACTCATATCCCATATGGCTATGCACAATATCGAATTCTTTGTGCCTTCGCTCAAACTCTATCAGTTGTTTCAACGAATAGGCCGACCAGCGGCGCGTTGGAATTGAGCTGTCGAGACGAAGCGCTCGATCCGTAATTGAAACTAATTCGGCTGAAGTCTCCGAGTCGCCGGATGCAAATAGTGTGACATCGTGCCCGGCTTCAATCAATCCCTCTGTCAATAGGTTGATGACCAATTCTGTGCCGCCATAACCCTTCGGGGGAACGCTTTCTGCCAGGGGTGCCAATTGCGCTATACGCATGTTTCTATGCTCCTTGTTTTTTTTTTCTGAATTGAGAGTTGCTATCAAAATCTAGTTTTCAATCACTACCTTGAGAGTTCCAGATTTTCGGAGGATCTTTGCAAAAGTACTTCCCATATGCGATTCAAATCCTATGTCCAGTGTGGCATTTCCCACACGCAATCCGCGAATGGAAATATTTCCGATCCATTCTGGAAGGGCTGGGTCGACTATCTTTAAACACTTGTTTTGCGCATCTGGTTGAAAATTCAGGCAAGACTTAATCATGTGCAGAATACTGCCGGCTGCCCAGGCTTGAGGCGAACAAGAAACAGGGTACTCAACTGGTTTTAGTGAGCCAACTCGTTCAAAACCGCAAAATACTTCAGGTAAGCGATGCTCATTGTCCGTCATGGAAACTTCCACAATGCCATACATGATCTTGAGCATGTCGTCTATGCGTCCCAGTTTTCGCATGCCTTCGGCGATTATCGCATTGTCGTGCGGCCAGACAGAGCCGTTGTGATAGCTGACGGGATTGAACGCAACTATGTTATCAGATAAGGTTCGAATGCCCCAACCAGAGTGCATATCTGGTTTCATCAGACGGTCTGCAACTGAATGTGCTTTGTCCTCATCGAGTATTTCAGCCCATAAAGCGTGTCCTGCATTCGAGCTAATGGCTCCGACCTGATGCCTTTGTTTGTCCAGTGCGATACAGATAAATCGTTCGGTAGTCATCCAGAAATCTTTCTGGAACATGTCTTTCAGAATAGCCGCTTCATTTGTAAGTTTGTTTGCCAGTTGATGATGCCCGAGTTTTTCAGCAACACGTGAGAGTTGAAGTTTTGCAGAGTATAGGTAGGCTTGCGCTTCTGCCACCGCAATTGGTGCTTCGGCTAGCGTTCCATCCATATGCATAATGGAATCGTCAGAGTCTTTCCATCCCTGATTGATTAGTCCATTAGGGCTGGGGTGATAGAAGATATAGCCATCACCCTCATCAGCAGCTCGGTCGAGAAATGCAAGGGCAGCTTTCACCGCTGGCCATAGTTCTGTTGCGAACGCCTGGTCGCCCGTCCAGTTGAAGTACTCACAAAATAACATCAGCCATAGCTGGGTCGCATCCACCGTTCCGTAATAGGGCGCATGAGGAATTTGACCAGTTCTAGCTAGCTCTCCCAGGCGAAGCTCGTGCATTATCTTGCCCTCTTCTTCTACCTTGTAGACATCGCTTTTTTGTCCCTGATAAGCAGCTAAAACTTCAATGCTCTCTCTGGCTAACGCCGGCATGAAAGGTACAGCTTGCAGCGCTGCGATTGCGCTATCCCTGCCAAACACTGCTGCATACCAGGGCAATCCAGCTGCTAGCCCATAACCTTTGGGAGTAGGTTGCCTCAATATATAGTAGTCATCGATGGAGCGACCGAGCGAGACGTTGAACAACTCGTTAGCGGTGTCTATCTGTACTGTATTTCGGCGCCATTGTTTGTAGTGATCGTCTGTAGAAGTCTTTGCCTTATGAAATGAAACTTCGGAATCAATCTGGCCTATCGTGTGCCCACCCATTTTGGTCACGATGCAAAAACCAAACTCAATTTGACCTCTAAGGGGAAGCTGCATTTTGAACTTGGCTACGCCGTCACGAATTTCATGTGGCTTCATTCCGAAAAATTCTATAATCGTTTCAAGAAGAACTCCATCAAGTCCTCTGTAAGCAAGAAATATCGCTGAATTGTCTGCTTTGCTCGACGGCAGCATGCGATGCCCGCGTTCACCGCGATTCAATCCTCGAACTTCAAACATGTCCGCGAAGTCTGATTGAAAGCGGAATGAAAGTTCCAGATCGTATGGTTTGCCACCGAAGTTTTCTAGTCGAATATTTTCCCAGAGCAAATCACCCACCACGATTTGTCTTTCCACTGTAATTTTTTGCTGTGACATTCCATCCAGTTGTGGATTCGTGTACAAGAAACGTCCTGAATAACCATGTTGCAGATCACTCGACAGCAAGGAAAGGGGCACGTCGTTCAAGTACATTTCCCATTGGCTGAGATGGCGGGTGTCGAAGCGATAATATCCATAGCCTAAGCTGTTGCACGCTGGCATTTGAGCCATCTCGTCCATTACAAGGAAATGGCTGCCATTTTTTAGCACCATTCGTGGATGGGCTGCATCCGTCAAAACGAAAGGCATGCCAGAACATAGTGGACGAGTGTCGACTTCATAACTCGTATCCACCAACTCATAGCGTTGTTTGGATTGTGTCACTTAGCTACTCCTAACCGTGAATTTAGAGTTGCAACTAATACTAGTTTGCCCTAGACCAGGAATTTTTTCGCAGTTTCAAAACGTGCAACGAATCCGGCTTATTAGCCGGATTCGTGTTTAGATATTAGGGAGTTATCGAGCCAATTGCATTGGCTTGTGAGGATTTTTTTCCTCATCAGTAAATTTGATGTCTTGTGCACCTTCCATGTGGAGGATTTTTTCAGCTATTCGGCGTTCAGCTAAATTATCGACATGAACCGAAAGGAGAGAGCCACCGACTCTGGTGCGTCTGTCGTACTTGCGGACAATGTATTCTGGAATACTCAGACCAATGACGCCGCAAAGTACGGCGGTTATCGCGCCACATAGAATAGCCATAGTTAGCGCGGCGTTGCCGGGCGTGCTCATGTAGATTGCTTCGAAGCCAGGAGCCTGTAGGTTGAAATGCACCATGCACAGCCCCAAAACTACTCCGAATAACGCTCCCATTATGCCACCGAGGACTAGCCCTTCAATTGCCTTGGTTTTTCGTTCAAACCCAAGCTCTTGTGCGCCGAAGTCATCAGGAAGAAGAATTGAAATTTCGTCTCTGGTGAATCCAGCTTGTCTCAAAGCATCCGCAACTCTAATGGGTTGCTCTTGACCAGATAGAATCGCTGTTATCGCATGTGCCATAGTTATTCCTCCGCGTGCCCGTCCTGGACACTCTATGCACTTCAAAGCCTACAACTTACGAGAATTCGCTCAACTGTAATATACAGCCTGGTTGCAGTTCCTTCTTTTTTAGTGCTCAATTATTCTGACTTCGCATGAGACGCAGATTAAATGCTTTAGTGCCCGACTCAAATTAAGGACTAACTCATCTATTTGTAGCGACACTTCGCACTATATCGAATTAAGGGTTCGGACCATCCAACTATTTTGTAAGCGTTTGACGGTCAAGGGACTATCCTTCGCAGCCATGCAATAAATAAGAATTTTCAATTGCTTTCTTTCGGCTGCAATTCTTTATGGAAAGTTGAAAATGCATACGATTTTGCGGGAACATGCCTATTCGCCCTGCGTCTACCTTCAAACTTGGGACGAAAAACGTAGTGTCGTATGTGGTGCCGTTTTTCAAGACCAGTGTTAGAATAAATAATTTAGCTGATTGAATTATGTTTCGTCCTTCTCTACGAGAAGCGAAGCAGAATCAGGAGGAAACAATGGAGCTAAAGAAAATTTTTGACCGCTTCTTTTCACACGATGAGAACGGACAAGAAGTTGGAGGAGTACCAAAGGTTATTTTGGCGAAGATGCGTTTGGCATCGCACCCCGAAGCCAAACCGTGGTGCTTGAAGAGGCTTTCTCGCCATGATTGCTACGACATCGTAGCTAGAGTGGCTGAGAACGCTAACACGAATGTTGAAACCCTGGAAGATCTCGCCAGGCATCAATGTGTCGATGTTCGAATTGCATTGACTGAAAATCCAAATACCCCTGCTAGAGTCCTTTTACTTCTGGCTGGTGATGAGGCTGTGGACGTGAGATACAGTCTTGCAGAAAATCACAATCTGCCACTCACTGTTCTAAGTAAACTCTGCGAAGACGATAATCCCTATGTATCATCTCGCGCATACAAAACTCTGAACAGATTGCGCCAGGGTACTACCAACTCATTTGTGTGGTTTCCCATGTTTGGTCAAGGTGGGCAACGAGATATAGGTTAAGTAGAATCTTGCGATAGGGGTCTTTAGTACTCAAAATAGTGAAGATCCCAATCGCTGTGATTTAGACTTGGTTGCTTGTTACTTTGTAGAACGCTGTTTTGGTAGAAGTTTTTGTCTCTCGGTAATTGCATCCGCATGCACCGGGAGCCATTTTTTTAGAACTGTGGCTAATTTATCGAATGACGATGGCTTACTGACATAGTCATCCATTCCTGCTGCAATACACTTGTCTCGATCACCCTCCATTGCGTAAGCTGTGAGCCCTACAATAGGAATGTGTGTGCCGCGTAGCACCTCAAGGTCGCGTATGGCTTTTGTTGCCTGGAACCCATCCATCTCGGGCATCTGGCAATCCATGAATATCAAAGCGTAATTTCCATTCCGCTCGAATTCTTCAGCTGCCTCTCTTCCATTGCTGGTGGTATGACACTTGAAACCAAGCTGACTTAATTGAAGCGTGGCTACTTTCTGATTAACTGGGTTGTCTTCCGCAAGGAGAATTATTGATGTTTCAGTGGAAGATTCTTTCTTTTCCAGGAGATTCTCAGCTGCGTTTGTCTCCTCTTCAGGATTTTCACTTGCTGTCAGTATGTGCACTATGGCGTTGAACAAACGTGATTGTTCAAGAGGCTTGGTCAGGTAAGCGCTGAACCCAGCTGCTAATGCTGATTTTCCTCTATCCTTCAGATCGTAGCCTGTGATCAAAAGTGTTTTCATCTTTTGCAGGTTAGGGTCTTGCTCCATCTGCTCGCGCAATTTGAAACCGTCCATTCCTGGCAGAACAAGGTCAGTGATGACAATGTCGTAAGGCTTATTTTCTGTAACGCTAGTTCTCATCAGCTCAAGTCCGTCTTGTCCGTTTATTGCGACGTCACAAGACATTCCCCATGATTGCAAGTATGTCTGCATGATACGCCTGGCACTTGCATGATCGTCAATTACAAGAACTCGTCGATGGCTGTTGTCTCGCAGTGGAGGAGTCGCAGTTATGGACGTAGCAATTGGAAGTGTGATTTTAAACCAGAAGGTTGAGCCTTTTCCTGGCTCGGAGTTAACGCCTATATCGCCTCCCATCAATTCTATAAGGCGTTTAGAAATGGACAGTCCCAGTCCAGTGCCACCATACTTGCGCGTGGTGGAGCCATCTGCTTGAGAAAAGGGCTTAAACAGATGCGGAAGGTGATGTTTTGCAATTCCAATGCCTGTGTCGCTCACACTGAAATAGATGTTTTGGGAGTTTGGTCTCGAGCCGTCTGGAGTATCTCCTTTCTGGCAGCGAATCACGACTTCTCCTTCGTCTGTAAACTTCACAGCATTGCTAATCAGGTTCATCAAAATCTGTCGCAAGCGACCAGGGTCACCTTGCAGCACTGCTGGAATGTCAGGGTCGATGAAAGTCATTAAGCTGAGATTCTTTTCTCTAACCGACTCTGCAACGAGTGTAGCGGTGCCTTCTACGACTGATCGCAGATCGAATTCGACTGTTTCTAAATCGAGTTTGCCAGCTTCTACTTTTGAAAGATCCAGAATGTCGTTAATCAAAGTCAGCAAGGAGTTTGCTGATTGCGCTATGAAATCTGCATATTGCCTCTGCTCGTCGTTCAATTCGGTGCGCGTCAGGAGTTCGATAAAACCGACAATGCCATGCATTGGCGTTCTTATTTCGTGACTCATGTTTGCCAAAAATTCAGTTTTTAATTGTTCTGATTTTTGAAGCTGCAAGCTGCGTTCAAGTAGCAATGCTCTCTCTGCTTCTTTACGCAGCAGTTCTTCTTGCATCAATTGACGCTCAGCATCGAGTCGCGTTCTTGCTTCCTGCAATCGCTTGCGTTCGATAAGAGTAATGAGGTCGGTTTGCTTTTTTATCTCTTGTGTCTTTTTGTAGAGGTCGACAAAAACTGTGACCTTTGATTTCAGAATTTCAGGGACGAACGGTTTAGTGATGAAGTCGACGGCCCCGAGGGCATATCCCTCTGATTCATGGACATCTTCAGTGTATGCTGCAGTAAGGAATATTATCGGAGTGTATCTGCATTTCTGGCGAGACCGAATTAACTCTGCTGTCTCAAAGCCGGTCATGCCTGGCATCTTTAAGTCCATCAAGATAATGGCAAACTCGTGGTCGAGCAGATGCTTTAGTGCTTCTCGTCCAGATGATGCTGAGATTAGCTGTTCGCCAAGGTCCACCAAAACGGACTCCAGGGCCAGAATATTTTCTGGCTGGTCATCAACAATCAAGATTTTTACTTGCTCTGTTGACATTGAGAGGCTCCGTGATTCCTTCCTTCTACCTATTTTAGCGAGTACACTCCGCGAGCAGAGATGTACTTGCTAAACCTTCTTGTGCTTATTGGTCATACAACCAGACGCGTAGCAGCGACTTAAGTTGCTCTGTGTGTACAGGCTTCGCGATGTAATCTGAAGCACCGGCTTCGATGCATTTTTCTCTATCGCCTTTCATCGCTTTTGCTGTTAGTGCAATGATTGGTAGATTTCTGAACTCGGGCATCAGCCTCACACGTCTGGTCGTTTCATAACCATCCATATCAGGCATCATTACGTCCATAAGCACGATCTCAATGTCAGGATTGCTCTCCAGGACACTGAGAGCCTCATGTCCATTTTGTGCATAGAGTACGGTCATTTGCTGTGTTTCAAGAATGCTCGTTAACGCAAAGATGTTTCGAACATCGTCATCAACTACAAGAATCTTTCTGCCGGCAAGAATAGTATCTTGCGCATGAGCATGTTCGAGCATCTTGCGTTTTACGTCTGGTAGCTTCGTTGCTACACGGTGAAGGAATAGCGCTGTTTCATCCAGAAGATGATCGGGTGATTGAGCTTCTCGGACAATGACTGCTTCTCTAAATTTGCGTAAGAGTTCAGTTTCTTTCTTACCATTGCCCTCTTCTTCATCTTCCATGTCTTTAGATTTGTAGATGATCATCGGAAGCTTTTGAATCTTCAAGTCATGCTCCATCTTGTTAATGAGGTCACTCAGTTCCATGTCCGGCAACTGAGGATTTACGACCACGCAGTCAAACTGACGTGAAGAAAGTCGCTGCAACGCTTCTTCTCCAGAGCTAACCGCATGTACTTGAATGTCTGATTCATTCAAGAGTTCCAGTATGTTGTGTCTCTGTTCGTCATCGGCATCTATAACTAGTAGTGTCTTAGTTGGTTTCTCAATGAAGTCCTTGATTCCATTCAACGCGTCACCCAGAGCCTCTTTCGTGACCGGCTTTTCGACATAACCGATGCCACCTTGAGAAAAGGCACGGTGCGGTTGTGAGTCTGCTGCCGAGATAACATGCACTGGTATGTGCCGTGTTTTGGTATCGTGTTTTAAACGGTCAAGCACAGCCCAACCATCCATGTCTGGCAGGCGCAGGTCGAGTGTTATCGCATCTGGTCCAAACCTAGTCGCCAGGGCTAGACCTGATTCACCTGTGGCAGCTACGATGCCCTTGAAGCCGTGCTCGCGGGCTTCATCTAGAAGCAGGCGCGCAAAATGTAAGTCGTCTTCTACAATTAGCAGAACACGATCATTCTCTTGCAGGCTGCCCCGATCGTCTGCCATAGCGGTTTCAATAAGCAGAGAAGAATCGTTGCTCGGGCTAGCACTTGAATCGACTACGATGCCTTCCTTAAATCGGAATTCTGATACTGGCGCGCTGAAAACATGCGGTTTCACAGTGGGCTCTACATAGTCTGCCGGCATGAAAAGGGTGAAGGTACTGCCTTCGCTCGGTGCACTCGATACGCGAATTTCGCCGCCAAGCAGGCTGGAGATTTCGCGACTGATAGGTAGCCCGAGTCCGGTGCCACCATATTTGCGGCTTGTGCTTCCGTCAGCTTGTTGGAATGCTTCGAAGATGATCTTCTGCTTTTCTTGAGCAATGCCAATGCCGGTGTCACGAACCGAGAATGAGAGAACCGTCTGTGCCCGATTTAAGGTGCCTCGGCTTGGGTCCCAACCGACTGTGGTCGGCTTAATTTCTAGAGTTACGCCACCCTGCTCAGTGAACTTGAAGGCGTTTGAAAGTAGGTTTTTCAGAACTTGTTGCAGTCTCTTCGAATCGGTGGTTATCACGCGAGGCGTTGATGGATCCACCTGGATGTTGAAATCAAGTCCCTTTGACTCTGCCACCTGACGGAAGATGCGCTCAAGACCTTCGGTGAGGTCTGAGATGTGAAACTCGCCAACATCAATGGAGATTGTTCCAGACTCAATCTTGGACAGGTCGAGAATGTCGTTGATGAGTGCCAGCAGGTCTGAGCCTGAGTCGTGAATCGTTTTTGCAAACTCTACTTGCTTTGTCGTTAGATTGCCATCGGAGTTGTCCGTCAGCAATTTTGAGAGAATCAAGAGAGAGTTCAGTGGCGTGCGCAACTCATGCGACATGTTTGCCAAAAACTCCGACTTATACTTCGAAGTGAGAGCAAGCTGCTCCGCCTTTTCTTCCAGTGAAAGTCTTGCTTGCTCGATTTCGCTGTTCTTCTTTTCCACTTCCGCGTTTTGTAGGGCAAGCAGTTGTGCTTTGTCCTGCAACTCGTCGTTTGTTTGTTGGAGTTCTTGTTGTTGTTTTGTAAGCAAATCTTCTGATGCTTTCAGTGTTTTTGCCTGTTGTTCCAGTCGCTTGTTTGTTTCTGTCAATTCTTGTTGCTGTGCTTGCAACTCTTGCGCGAGTGATTGTGATTGCATGAGGAGGTTTTCTGTTCTCATGTTCGCTTCGATTGTGTTCAAAACGATTCCAATTGACTCTGTAAGCTGGTCGAGGAACGCCAGGTGAGTCTCACTGAAGTGCTGGAACGAAGCCAGCTCGATTACCGCTTTGACTTCGCCTTCAAACAGAACTGGCAGCGCAACTATATTTACGGGAGCTGCTTCTCCCAGTCCTGATGAAATCGTGATGTAGTCTTTGGGTGCATCGAGAATCAATATTCTTTGTTTCTCGAGTGCGCACTGCCCGATGATGCCTTCGCGCATCTTGTATTTTTCTGACAGATGCTTTCTCTTCTGGAACGCATAGCTGCCCAGCAAGCGCAGTACAGGCTCGTTTTCTTCCAGTTCGTTGACATAGAAGACGCCGTGTTGTGCCCTTACCAGTGGTGCTACTTCTGAGAGAATCAGGTTGGCTACCGTAATCATCTCGCGTTGACCTTGCAACATAGAAGTGAACTTCGCAAGGTTCGTCTTGAGCCAGTCTTGCTCCGTGTTCTTCTGTGTCGTGTCTTTCAGGTTGCGAATCATCTCGTTGATATTGTCTTTGAGTGATGCTACTTCACCTCTTGCTTCAACGTCGATGGATCGCGTCAAGTCACCCTTCGTTACCGCTGTTGCTACTTCAGCGATAGCTCGTACCTGTGTGGTGAGATTTGCTGCCAATCCATTAACGTTGTCGGTCAAGTCTCTCCATGTACCTGCTGCACCAGGCACCAGTGCCTGACCGCCAAGTACACCTTCAACACCTACTTCTCTTGCTACCGTGGTTACCTGGTCGGCGAATGTCGCAAGCGTGTCGATCATCTCGTTGATCGTGTCTGCCAGTGACGCGATTTCACCTTTCGCTTGCAGTACCAGAGTTCGCTTCAAGTTACCTTGTGCTACCGCGGTTACAACTCCTGCAATTCCACGTACTTGCTCTGTGAGGTTAGACGCCATTCCATTTACGGAGTCCGTAAGGTCTTTCCACGTTCCAGACACACCTTTAACGTCTGCCTGACCACCCAGTTTTCCTTCGGTTCCTACTTCACGAGCTACACGTGTTACTTCTGAAGCGAATGATGAAAGCTGGTCCACCATCGTGTTGATCGTGTTCTTAAGCTCGAGGATTTCACCTTTTACGTCTACGGTAATCTTTCGAGAGAGGTCACCTTTTGCTACCGCTGTCGTTACGTCTGCGATGTTACGTACTTGAGAGGTGAGGTTTGAAGCCATGTAGTTTACGGAGTCCGTAAGATCCTTCCATGTTCCAGACACACCTTTGACGTCTGCCTGACCGCCCAGTCTTCCGTCCGTACCTACTTCACGAGCTACACGTGTTACTTCTGAAGCGAATGATGAAAGCTGGTCCACCATTGTGTTGATCGTGTTCTTGAGCTCGAGGATTTCACCTTTTACGTCTACCGTGATCTTCTTGGACAGGTCACCTTTTGCTACCGCTGTCGTTACATCTGCGATGTTACGTACTTGAGAGGTGAGGTTCGACGCCATGTAGTTCACGGAGTCCGTGAGGTCCTTCCACGTTCCAGACACGCCTTTAACGTCTGCCTGACCACCCAGTCGTCCTTCTGTACCTACTTCTCTTGCAACACGCGTTACTTCTGAAGCGAACGAGGAGAGCTGATCTACCATCGTGTTGATCGTGTTCTTTAGCTCGAGGATTTCACCTTTTACGTCTACGGTAATCTTTCTAGATAGGTCACCTTTTGCTACCGCTGTCGTAACGTCTGCGATGTTTCGTACTTGCGATGTGAGGTTTGACGCCATGTAGTTTACTGAGTCTGTAAGGTCCTTCCACGTTCCAGACACACCACGTACATCTGCCTGACCGCCAAGCTTTCCTTCCGTTCCTACTTCACGAGCCACACGTGTTACTTCTGAAGCAAATGATGAAAGCTGGTCCACCATTGTGTTGATCGTGTTCTTGAGCTCGAGGATTTCGCCTTTTACGTCTACTGTGATTTTTTTCGAAAGGTCGCCTTTTGCTACTGCCGTCGTTACTTCTGCTACGTTACGCACCTGACCTGTGAGGTTAGACGCCATCAGATTCACGTTATCCGTGAGACCCTTCCATGCGCCCGTTACACCTTGCACATCAGCTTGTCCACCGAGCTTCCCTTCCGTACCTACTTCACGTGCCACACGTGTTACTTCAGCTGCAAACGAAGAGAGCTGGTCCACCATTGTATTGATCGTGTTCTTGAGCTCAAGGATTTCACCTTTTACGTCTACCGTGATCTTCTTCGAAAGGTCACCGGTTGCTACCGCCGTCGTCACCTCAGCGATGTTACGCACTTGCGCTGTGAGGTTTGAAGCCATGTAGTTTACCGAGTCTGTAAGGTCCTTCCACGTTCCGGACACACCGCGCACATCTGCTTGTCCGCCGAGCTTTCCTTCCGTACCTACTTCTCTTGCAACACGTGTTACTTCTGCTGCAAACGATGAGAGCTGGTCCACCATCGTGTTGATCGTGTTTTTTAGCTCGAGAATTTCACCTTTTACGTCTACGGTGATCTTCTTCGAAAGGTCACCGGTTGCAACTGCCGTCGTTACTTCTGCGATGTTACGCACCTGCGCTGTGAGGTTCGAAGCCATCGAGTTTACTGAGTCTGTGAGGTCCTTCCAGGTTCCGGACACACCGCGAACATTCGCCTGACCACCCAGTCGTCCGTCAGTACCTACTTCACGTGCTACACGTGTAACTTCTGCTGCGAATGATGAGAGCTGGTCCACCATCGTGTTGATAGTATTCTTCAGCTCGAGGATTTCACCTTTTACGTCTACCGTGATCTTCTTCGAGAGGTCGCCGTTTGCTACCGCGGTTGTAACGTCCGCGATGTTACGCACCTGAGCTGTCAGGTTCGACGCCATGTAATTTACGGAGTCTGTCAGATCCTTCCACGTTCCGCCGACGCCCTTTACTTGCGCCTGCCCGCCGAGTTTTCCTTCGGTACCTACTTCGCGTGCTACACGCGTTACTTCAGAGGCAAAGGACGTAAGCTGGTCCACCATCGTGTTGATTGTTTTCTTCAACTCGAGAATTTCGCCTTTTACGTCTACCGTGATCTTCTTAGAGAGGTCGCCGTTTGCTACCGCGGTTGTAACGTCTGCGATATTACGCACCTGAGCTGTCAGGTTGGACGCCATTGAATTTACGTTATCTGTAAGGTCCTTCCACGTACCAGACACACCTTTTACTTGCGCCTGACCGCCAAGCTTTCCTTCCGTACCTACTTCACGCGCCACACGTGTTACTTCTGATGCGAACGAGGAGAGCTGGTCCACCATGGTGTTGATCGTGTTTTTCAGCTCGAGAATTTCTCCCCGCACGTCTACCGTAATCTTCTTGGACAGGTCACCGTTTGCTACCGCGGTCGTCACTTCTGCGATGTTACGCACCTGAGCTGTGAGGTTCGAAGCCATCGAGTTTACGGAGTCCGTGAGGTCCTTCCATGTGCCCGACACACCTTTTACTTGCGCCTGACCACCAAGCTTTCCTTCCGTACCTACTTCTCGAGCCACACGTGTTACTTCTGAAGTGAACGAAGAAAGCTGTTCCACCATTGTGTTGATTGTTTTGGCTGTGCGGAGGAACTCCCCTTTCAGAGGACCCCCTTCGATTTCCAGAGCCATTGTCTGGTTGAGGTCACCTTTTGCCACCGCACCAATTACGCGCGCTACCTCGGTTGTGGGACGCACAAGGTCTCCCACAAGGGTGTTGACTGCGTTGATACAACTTGCCCAAGATCCCGTAGCTTCACCAAGAGATGCTCGCTGCGTGATGCGTCCCTCTTTACCTACAACGTTTCCAATTCGTTCAAGTTCATGAGTGAGTCGCTCGTTCAAATCGATTGCTGTATTGAATGCTTCTGAGATTTCGCCTGCAAGACCTGTCTGGTCAATTGGCATGCGTACATTGAAATCGCCCTTCGACATTAGACGCAACGCTTTAAGCAGTTGCCTTGTATCAACTGTGTCTTTTAGGACCTGGGTAGCCATTTTGTATACTCCGTGTGCTGTTTTCAAAAAAGGGCGGTAAACAATTTCAAAATCAAAATTCTGGTGATCTACAGCTTAGTTTGCTGGCGCAATGCTCGAAAAGGCGACCAATCGCGCGACTGGTCACCTTAATGAGCAAGGTTTTGGTTTTTATCGATCCACTCAAAGGCAAAAATTCTCACTTAACTCGAAGCAGATTTAGTCTTTAATCTGCACCAGAATTCAACTCGTCGTTCGTTCAGAACATAGTCGAAGAGCTGGTACACGCTTTAAGTTATATCGGCAAACTAGCATGGAAGTAATCCCAGTTCCGCTACATTTATATGGAAGCACTGACGATCATATGGTGATCCCTATATGATTTTTTTTTGCTTAGTTACATTCAGTGAGATAGTCCGCGAAACTTTTCCATTGCTGCGTTGACAAGATATCCAATCGAAGGAAATGCACTACCCATAGAGTCGCCTAAGGTCTTCAACGCATTCTCTTTTTTGTTGAATTTAGTTTCAAACTTATTGTGTTTTTCTAGTCTGATGTTTTCTTTCAATTGCGATATCGCAAGTTTTTCAAAACCGGCCAGAACATTAGGATGGTTTGCACCAAAAATTTTCTCTTTCGTCTCGATGAGTCTTTTGTAGAGTAGGCTTGCGCTCTGCATGTCGCCTCTTGCCCTGCACTCATCAGCAATTCCGTATGTACACCACTCAATCCGTTCGTCTAGTTCGTTGTAGTCTTCAGCATCATTCAGGGCTGAAACCAAAATTTCTCTAGCTGTTCTCAAATTTCCATCAACGCTGGTTAATCTGACAGATTGAAGATAAGACTCCCACAAAGTCGAATAGTGCGCTTTTCTCATCATTACCTTCTCTCCAATTTTCTCAGCCAGCCCGATTTTTTACAGTGACTAAATGGTATCAATTGCATGCAAAAAGCTATGTAGGGGTTTCGCCTATAATCTCTGGGGGTTGCCCGGGTTGTCTAGTAATAGTGTTTGCAACATAATTATTAGGCGATGCAAACGCATTTTCCGATGAGGGTGACTTTTCAGACTGGTAAGGCTGATTCTATGGAACGCTTGTACAAGTGCTGCAATTGCCAACAAAAGTTTTTGTATTGTGCCGACGAAGATGAGCTGTTTCATCTTAAAACATCGGCAGTCGAACCTAAGCCCTGTGAGGGCTGCTTCGTTATTAGGCGAGCAAGTAAATCTGCACATGATAACAGCGTGAGAGTTCGCTGCGAGGCATGCGAAAACGAGATTCTTGTTCCATGTCATACGCGCGGACAATCAAGTGTGTTTTGTACTCGATGCATTGAAAAGCGCTATCTGATGACTTATGCTCTCACCGAAAAACGAGTTGCTGAAGACTAATGGTTTAAATCGTCGAGTAACTTGCGAGCTGTAGCGGCGTGTCCAAGTTTCCGCAAAGCGCGACTTTCTATCTGGCGAATTCGTTGTTGAGAGCACCCCATACGCTTGCCGATTTGTTCTTGCGTCAATGTTTGCGTTCCGTCTAAACCATAACGTAATTGAATGACTTCGCGTTCTTGCGATTTCAGGCGCTCAAGTAAAGATCTTATTTTGTTTTTCAAAATGCGTGATTCGACCAATTTCTCTGGTTTCAGGGAGTTTTTGTCTGCTACAAAATCTTTGAGATCTGCATCGAAGTCGTCTCGTATTTTGCCATCGAGAGAAAGGGGATCTTTGAATGCTTGATATATCTGTTTAAGTGTTTCTGTTCTTACTTTTGTAAGCTCTGCTATCTCTTCTATAGTCGGCGCCCGTCCGAGGTCTTTGCTTAGTGTTTCTACTGCTCTATAGACTTTGTTTTTTGCTTCGCTTAGATGAACTGGTATTCGTATTGTGCGCCCATCGTTTGAAATAGCTCGACCGATTGCTTGACGGATCCACCATGTCGCATAAGTTGAGAATTTAAAGCCCTTTTTCGGATCAAACTTTTCCACAGCTTTCATCAGTCCAAGATTACCTTCCTGAATAAGATCGAGCAAACTCAAGCCGCGATTTTGATAGTGTTTTGCGATGCTCACAACAAGGCGTAGGTTAGACTGAATGATTTTTGACCGGGCTTCCATGTCACCAGTTTTAGCGGCTCTACTTAAGGCTATTTCTTCCGCTTTTTCAAGAAGTTTGTGCCTACCAATGTTCTTCAGATAGGTTTTTACACCATCATTTTCAGTGCCTGAAACAAATGTGTAGGTTGAAGAGGTTTCAAGTTCGCTTTGCTCATCGTCTTCAGAAAATGCAGTGACCTCTTCTCCCGACTCGTCGAATTCTCCCATTTGTGGATGATCAACAAATTCTCTCGGAATGTGAAATTCGAAGTTGTTAGCGTATTCATCGCTTAGTAAGATGGACTCGTTAGTTTTGATTGTGCTTTTAATTCTTGCCATAGTCTACCCACAAAAAAAATAGCGCCCGTTTAAAAGCGCATTTACGCAAGAGTTTGTCTCTCGCGACTTTCAGACACCATTTCAAGAGTAACATGCAAGAAAAAGGGCTGCCACTAATTCTGCAGCCCTACATTTTTGTTCTAACACTTCTAATAAGTCGAGCTTCTGTTGCCGCTCGACGCAATCTGATTCGGATGTGTCAGATTTACGGTTTCGTAACAAATTCCAAAAAGAATTACGAGCGCACCAAATATGGCTAAACGACGTGCATCATCATCTTTTCGTAAAAATTCCGGCATTCTCATTCTCATAGCGACCTCACCTGTTTCGTGTTCGAAAAGACGGAGCTCTATGCTTTGAGTTCCATTCAATTTACGTATTACGTATTTGCAAGCCAGCGTCTTTCTTCGCTCATGGAAAACTCAGCAGGAACCAGGTTCCTAGCGTGCCGTCAGCTCTCGAATCAAGGATTGCGATCTTTAAAACATTCGATTGAATGTTTCGTGGAGGAATTGTTATGTCAGATAAGAAAAAAGTCCGATTCGCAGTGGTAGGGCTTGGTCACATAGCCCAAGTTGCGGTACTACCAGCGTTTCGACATGCGAAAGATAAATGCGAACTGACCGCATTTATTTCTGACAGTCCAGAAAAAGTTTCCGAACTCAGCAAAATGTATGGGGTGGAAAAGAACTGGACTTACGAAGAGTATGATTTAGCACTACAGAGTGGTGCATTTGATGCCGTGTATATTGCGTTGCCAAATGATATGCACCGTGAGTACGCGGTGAAGGCTGCTGAAGCAGGAATACACGTGCTTTGTGAGAAGCCTATGGCTACTTCAGAAGCCGAGTGTCTTGAGATGATACGTGCCGCTTCAAGCAACAACGTGAAGTTGATGATTGCCTATAGACTTCACTTTGAAAAGACAAACATGACTGTTGTTGACCTGATCAAATCAGGCAAGATTGGTGACCCGCGAGTCTTCAACTCCACTTTTACGCTGCAAGTCAAAGAGGACAACATTCGCACCAAGGGAGAGAAAGGTGGGGGACCGCTAAATGATATCGGTATCTACTGTTTGAATGCGGCGAGATACTTGTTTGGTGATGAGCCGACAGAAGTTATGGCACAAGTCACATACGGTAAGGACAGTCGATTCAAAGACATCGAGGAGAGTGCGGCGGTGATATTGAAATTTCCTGATGAAAGACTGGCCTCGTTTATGTGCAGCTTTGGTGCTGTGAGTATGTCTCGTTATGAAATCGTAGGTACTGATGGCGCTATTTCAATGGAGCCTGCTTATGACTACGAAGTAGAACTTGAATACAAACTAACCAAGGACGATAAGACTGAAGTACACAAGACCCCAAAGCGAGATCAATTCGCACCTGAGCTCTTACATTTTTCTGAATGCATTTTGGAAAACAAAGAGCCAGTGCCAAATGGTTACGAGGGCGCGAACGACGTCAAAGTGCTGGACGCAATTCGTGAGTCTGCCGAGACAGGAGCCCTCGTCCAAATCAAGTCGCTGTTTTTGACTAGCAAGCCTGATGGTGACTTGGTTGTAGAAAAGGCTGGAGTGAAAAAGCCTAAATTAGTTCAAGCCGAATCTGGCTCGAAAAAGTAAATGCATCGTTGGAATGCGAAAGCTAAAAGTGAAAGGAAAGGAGAGGTGTTGCCTCTCCTTTCCTTTATTCATCCGAATAATTTGCAGTTACGCAGAGCTGAAAGTTATTATCCATGCTTCTTGCGATCACCAAATATGATTTCAATTACCAGAAGAAATCCAAAACCCGCAGCGGCGAGAAAACAAATCATCGCCAGTCCTGGATACCCAAATATGGTGAAATTAGTTGGAACACGCATTAGCATTGCTGCCCCTATAATCAAGGCAGCAAGCACAATGCCAACGGTAATGCGGTTAGCAATTTTCTGGAAGCCGCCTATCAATACTTCTTCGTCGATTGTATGGACTGTGACTTCAAGGTTGTTATTGGCGAGAGAATTCAGTATCTGGGAAATTTGCTGTGGCAAATTCTCTACGAACTCCAGTGCTTCAACTACTGTGTGAAAAACATGCGCTGGCGAGAGTGCATCAAGCACGTGCTTCTGCATGATTTGACCTACAGCCTTTTTTAGGAATTGATTTGAATCGAATTTCGGGTCAAGTAATCCAGCCACTGATTCCAACTTAATCAGCATTGTGCCCAATTCAGAGAGTTCCCACGGTAACGCCGCACCATACATAGCCGCCGTTTGAATTATGCCTCGAAATATGCTGCCCACCTGTGATTGTTCGAGGGCAATATCTTTATGCGTTAGGACGATGTCGCTGATCGTTCGGCGAAAGCGGGTTTCATCGAAGTTCTTTCGTCGTTTACACAGAGATAGTATCAACTGAGTTGCTTGTTCTGAACGTCCCTCCGTGATGGACAAAAGCAACTGTATGAGTTTCGCTTGTATAGAGGGATTGATGCGATCTACTGTTGAGAGGTTAACGAGCGCTACTCGACCTTCCTTGGTCAGCAGTAATTTTTTCGGTGATGGGTCTGCATGAACAAATCCGTCAACGAGGAACTGTTGAAGATACGCCGTGAATACTTGCTCTGCTAGTTTTGCACGTTCTGATTTCAACAATCCGACCATGTTTGCTTCGTTCAAGTACTCGCCTTTGATGAAGTGTCCGGTTAGTATTTTCTCTCCTGATAGTCCATCTATCGGTGATGGAATGATAATTCCATCCAGATGTTTTAAGTACTTAGCCATTGTTTTTAGATTATGTGCTTCTTGGCGATAATCTAGTTCTGCTAAAATCGTCGCACGAAAATCTTGCAGAGCATCTTGAATTTCGAACTCTTCTTCTGGTCCAGAATATTTGTCGTAGATTTGAGCCATTTCGTTCATGGCTTCAAGGTCATCGACTACCTTCTCTTTCACGCCAGGCTTTTGAACTTTTACGACGACCTCTGTTCCTTCGCGGGTAATTGCCTTATGTATTTGATAGAAAGGGGACACTGCGATGGGAAGTTCTTCCACACTGCGGAAGGCAAGATCTAAACTGTAGCCTAGTTCTTTTTCTATTGTAGCTTTCACATCAAGGTATGAAAGTGCTTCAGACTTTTGTCCAAGTAGGGGAATTGCATCGATGTAATTCATTGGCAATAGATTTGGTCTCAGAGCCAACAGCTGTGCCAACCTTATATATGTTGGACCCAGCTTTTCTACTTCTTGAACGAATGCCCAGATGCTCGGAGCTGGACTTGCATCAATTATTTGAGGCGGCGAAAATGCTTTTGTCATTCTCGCATCTTTCAAAGAATCCAGTACAACAGCAGAATCCTCTTTCTCAGCATTAGTTCCTTTCCAGAGTTTGAGAAGAAGCGGAGCGATCTCTTTGTATTGTTTGAAGTGTTTTGAGTTGAGCGCTAATTTGTCGTGCATATCATTTCCAGCCAAGAATGGGTTTAGTTTAGATTTCTGCTCAGACGCAAAGCTAATTTTCCTGTTCCGAGAATTCATTTGGATTCACGTTTTTGGGTTTTACGGAACAATTCTGTAATCCTTGCGCCAAGCATTTACGAAGTCGGCAATTAAGTAGATGAATTCGCGTGCATCCGCGGGAGGAGAAATCACATGCTGGGAGATCTTTGGAAAGTAGGCGTCGGTAAAGCGATAGAGGTTGCGTTCTATGCTGGTGTCGCCGCTGGTGCAGTGGCGGGCATCCTGGCGGGAATGGGCGCAGGCATGGCAGTAGGAGCCCTATCAGCTACTAAGTCCGGTAAAGAACTGAGAGAAGACTTGAAAGAAAAAGGCAAAAACATTGCTGAAAACGTGAAGAACAAGAGCGAACAAGTGGCTGATGCTGTGGCAGAAAAAAGCCGCGAATTGGCTCAGAAAGCAGAAAAAGTAAAAGAAGTGCTACAGAGCGAAGTTGATCAAGCTGGCGACGATTATGTCCAGGAGGCAGTATGAGTACAGTAACAGGTGCATTCGATGATTACGGCGTAGCTGCTCAGGTCGTCGAAGATTTGAAGGGAGCTGGAATTGATTCATCCAGAATATCTGTTTTTGGCAGCCGCCAACGCGATGCCCAGACATTCAGAGATGATGTGTACCCCGAAGATAGTTTAGCCTTCCTAATGCAGTCAGTCATTTCTGGCGCAGCCATCGGAATAGTGGTTGCTTTGGGTAGCACCGTCATACTCCATACGGCGACGAATCTCTTCGTAGGGCTGTATGCTGCCGTAAGCGGCGCTTGTGCTGGCGGTTATGTAGGACTAATGCTCGGAGCTGTGACCCGAGGCGACGTTGCTGAGCGCGCAGATGAAATTCATGAGTCAAACATGACTCGTGGAAAAATCTGGGTGGGAGTCGAAGCCGAAAGAGAACGAGAAGAGCTCGAGTCTCAGAAAATTATGCAAAAACTCGGCGCCATTGAAGTAGACCCACCTCTTATGGACGAGCAAGACCGTAGAGAGAAACTTGTATTCACTCTTAGCTGGTTGAGTTCAGTTGTGTTTGTAATTGCAATGTTTGGTATGAGCTATTTGTCAGCTTATCATTTAAGCGATCCCACCCCAGCTTACAGAGCAGCTCTAGCGGTTTGTTTTGGAGGCATCCTTCTAGCATCGATTTTTACATCGATTGCTGGACTGCACACTCGTGGTGCTCAGAAGTGGTTAAACATGGAGAAAAAGGCGGATCATGATGTTGCAATCGAAACAACTACTGTTAGCTAATTGCGCCATTTTATTGTCGCTGACCTGTGCTGTTGGCAGCGCACAAGCTCAGTTATCTCAAAACTTGAATGAAGGAAATCATTCGAGAGTGCTTATTGCAAAGGGTGACGATAGCGACAAAAAAAATGCAGGAACCGAGGACAATTCTCAGTCCGAGGTCAATGCAATGAAGGAGCAGTCAGACGAAAGCAAAGATAGCGCTAAGTCGGCAAAAGATGAGGCGAAATCGGAGGCAAAGGCTGCAAAAGCGCAGCTCAAAGAGGCGAAGAAAGAAGCCAAAGCCGCTGAGAAAGCCGAAGAAAAGGCTGAAAAGGAAAAGGCTAAGCAATCTAAGAAAACTGGCTCTGATGCCAAACTCCAGCTAAGTGGAACAAGTTCAAAACAGGCAAAGGAAACGGCTCGTGCTGCTAATTCTGTACCGGGTGTCGAAGTCTCAGAGAAGGACCTCGAGCCGCCTACGCTGCCGCCCATCAAAGGGTTTCATCCCATAAAGAAAGCGTTGCGTCCTATTGAGAATATGCAGCTCATGGTTGTTAAGTTGCAGCAGCAAATTATGAAGCTAGAAGGTCCGATTGCTGGACTGAACCCTCCAATGGTTTCCTTGCAGCACAAGATGACGGGAGTTGACTCGCGCATCGATGACATGCAAAGCCAATTGAACGCCATGGAATCACAAGTGACTGGCGTGCGTCATGATTTGCACGAAATGCAGAAGTCCATTTCATCACTTCATGAACCGCTCATTCAGCTGAAAGAGCCAATTGGCTCTGTTGCGCAACCCTTGTCGCGGGTTCAGGCTCAATTGAACTGGATCATTGTAGCGATAGTGGTGGCAACTCTGTCTATTGCAATAGGCACACCAATTGCAGCTATCCTCATCTACGTGAATAGGAATAAGCTGTTCCCAAAAATTAGCGAGAAAGAAATGCCTAAAGTGGTGCCAGGTAATCCGGCGCCAGCAAGCTCACGCCGATAGATTGGCAATACGGATCACATTTGCATAAGGAGGAAATATTCCATGAAGGAATCAAAAAGTTCGGAGGCTGTAGAAGGAAACAAGGTTCCAGGGCAGCAAGATTTCAAGCCGGAAACGTGTAAGAACAATGGTAGCTTCACGCCTGTTGAACAATTGCGCAAGCAAGCTAGAGAGAACGTAAAAGCTGGCGCGGTAACTGAAGGTTATACCGGCGACAAGGAGACAGTTATCAAAATACTCAATGAAGCGTTAGCTACTGAGTTGGTCTGTGTCTTGCGCTACCGTAAGCACTACTTCATGGCCAAAGGTTTGGACTCCGAGCCTGTCGCGGAAGAGTTTCTCGCTCACTCCAACGAAGAGCAAGCCCACGCTGACAAAATCGCATTGCGCATAACACAACTTGGCGGCGACCCTGACTTGCATCCAGATCGGCTGACCCAAAAGAGCCACGCTGAATACAAAGATGTAAAAACACTCGAAGAGATGATTTTTGAGAATCTCGTTGCAGAGAGAATTGCCATCGATTCCTATCGTGAAATGATTCAATTTGTGGCAGAGTGTGACCCCACAACACGTCGCATCCTTGAAGAGATTCTTGAGGTCGAAGAAGAGCACGCTGACGAATTAGCAGATTTGATCAGCTAATTGCATGAGCAAAAAAACTAAAGAGCGGGGTGCCGTTAGCGGCATCTCGTTTTTTTTGTTCAGCAAGCACTTTCTTGTGAACTGAGGTGGTTCCTGGAGCGATAATGATGGGTGCTAGACAATTGTCGATTATATGTGGGTAACACAATGCCTGGTGCTTCAGGCAAGGGTTTTCTTATTGAACAAATGTCGCAGGTTTGTTTTGTTTTCCAAAATGTCAATCCACAAATCGCCTTTCTCTGCGACGCGCTCTGGTAGGCTCAATACTGTGAAGTCAGTTGGGTAAACATCTTCGAGTTCATCCCACGAGATGGGGGTGGAAACAGTAGCATAGATACTATTGCGAGTTGAGTATGGCGATGGCAGAGTCTTTGCTCGGGCATTCATGTTGTGGTCAAAGAATATTTTTCCGGTTCGGTTCTTTACAGACCATTCAATCGTTATCTCCTTTGGCTGGATTGAAACCAAATGCTTTCCTATGGTTCCAGCAAAGGCTCGCAATTCTTCGTTTGTGCAATTGCGAATTACTGGAATGTAGACATGTAAGCCTGTTTTTCCGCTGGTTTTAAGGTAAACAGAATCCAGGTTCATTGATGCCAGAATTTCTTTGATGGTGCGAGCGGCCTTGCATGTCTTCGCAAATCCTTTTTTGTGTAGCTCGGGCTCATCGCCTTCTTTCTCTTTGCCGCTATAAAGATATGGGTCTAGGTCCAATATCAGGTAATCAGGATAATTCAATATTGAAGCCTCGATTATTTCTGCCGACCCGGTCACTTCCATAGAATGAGACTTTCCGTCGGGTTTTTGATCATAGCGACTGTGCACTGTGTGTAATTCAAGTGCTGCTATTTGTCCGAGCCACATCAGTGTGGAGAAGTTATTACAGAGTAAATAATCTTTGTCTCCATCATTTTGCTCACTGAAGTAGGTCACGGTTTCAACGAAAGGAGGCAACTTGTGCATCCAGTGTTTCTGAAAAAAGCGCTTGCCCAAAACACCATCAGGATACCGAATTATGGTGAGCGGCCTGTTATGCAAGTGCCTCAAAAGTTCGGGTGCCAGCTTGCAAAGATAGATCAAGTAGTCTCGCTTGGTCAGCTCAGGAGATTTGCCGTCACCAGGAAACAGGACTTTGGAAAGATTGCTCAGTTCAATTCTGTGCTGAGAGAACTCTATAACAGTTTGCTTTTTTGCAGCTTGAAGCAAATCGAGGGTTGCTTCGATCTCTGCCTCAAGCTCTTTGTCTGATGATTTGCGCTTTGGCAATTTGCTAATTCCTGACCCAACTGATCTATTTTAATCGCTCTTTGAATGTCTTTTGCAAATTCTAATAAGTAGATTCAAGAATGAAGAGGAACCGCACGGCATTTTTTTAGTCTCTTCGACAAAGGAATTAAATTGAGATACGAGGTACTTCTTTTATGTTGAGAAAATTATTCGCACTTTCGTTTGTTGTAGGAGTGGTCGGATTCTCATTGTTGCCGGCAGAAGCGCAGACCATACGAAGTTCGCGTACCGTTCGTACTTCGCATACATCTGCTTTTGATGCAAACTTTGAAAAGTTTAGCCAAGACCTGGCTGAGACAGGCGAAAAAATGAAAGTAAACCGTGCAATGGTGGAATCTATGACAGCTAAGAACCAGGCTATGCAGGCTGTTTCCAATCAGGCTGACACTGCGGTTTCATCCCAGCGCGCGTTTACGAATGGACAGGTACAGGCGGTTAACTCCGGTGGTGTTTATAACACACCAGTTCGCACCACTGTTACACCAGTTTTTCCTGGCGCTTTCATTTTTGATTCGTACTAACACCTGAGGTTTAGTCATGGCGCGTTCTATGTGGACAGGTTCTATAGGTTTTGGAATGGTAAATATTCCAGTTAGCCTGCAGACTGCGACGAGCAGCAAAAGTGTTGCCTTCCATCAAATTCACAAAGAGTGTAAAACACGAATAAAAGAGCAACGCGTGTGTCCGGTTTGTGATAGAGAGGTGCCATGGGATGAAGTTGAAAAAGGATATGAATACACGAAAGGTGATTTCATATCCTTTTCCGAGTCCGATTTCGAAAAACTGCCGGTTCCAAGCAAAAATCTGATCGACATCGTGCAGTTCGCCCGCCTGGAAGAAGTTGATCCAGTCTATTTTGAAAAGTCTTATTCCATTGAATCAAATAAAGCAGCTAAGCATGCCTATGGTTTGCTATTGCATGTGCTTGTGGAAAAGAAACTTATAGCTCTGGGGAAAATTACCTTGCGCACCAAGGAACGACTTTGTGCATTACGCCCTGTAGGTGATGGATTGCTTTTGTCCACTCTTTATTTTCCTGATGAAATAAACGTTGATCTTTCAGCCAATCCTCCGTCCGAGAAAATGTCGGCTGCAGAGGAAAAGATGGCGTCGAGTCTGGTTGATATGCTTACAGCCCCATTTGAGCCCGAGCAATTCAAAGATACTTATCGCGAAGAGTTGCTGAAGTTAATCGAGTCAAAAGTTGAGGGTGTTCCACCAACTCAGCGTTCGAAGACCAGTTCCAGCGCTAACGTGCTTGATCTTATGGAGTCGTTGCAAGCCAGCCTGGATAATCTTCAGCAACAGAAAGCCAGGTCAAAATCGGAAAAGCCTGCAGAGCCTGACAAAAAAACTAATCCTAAAAAGCGAAAGTCCAATAAAGGTGTTGCGTAGCTGGCAGATTTGAGGGCCGCAATGTCGGTGCTTCTTTTGTGAATCGAGCATAGCAAAATTAGGTCAATTCACCTATTGTCTAATGCTCCATTCATATTAAGGGCAAAAAGAAAGGAGAGACAAGTCTCTCCCTTATTGATGTTCGTAAAGCTGCATCGAGCGTTAGTATGTATTCTTGTCAGTTTTAGCGTTATCGTCCAGCTGTTTCTTTGCATTTTTTGCTTGTTCGTCAAGCGCTTTCTTTTGTTCGCGTGCGCGATCATCTATGTCTCTTTTAGCGTGACTACCATTCTTATCCGCCTGAGATTTTTCGGCATTCAATTCATCCTTGCGAGTATTAATTTCGTCGCTTGTCGCTGCAAGATAGCTCTTGATTCGCTTTGTTTGAACATCGACCTTCTTTTTCATAAGGTTCGCGTCTTCATCTACAACTGCCTTTTGTGCATCTCTCTGTTCATCAACCTGCTTCTTTTCCTCAGAAATGCGTTGTTGTTCGGCGCTACAGCCAGATAGTAAGATAGCAAATCCTGCTATAGAGCAGAGCTGCTTTGTGAGTTTCATCATTATCTTTTACTCCTACACATACCTGTTCAGGGACTGGTGTTGTGAGCTTTTGTTCCGGAATTCATACGACAGACCTTGATAAAAGGTCCTGTCGGAAAAACTCTGCGGGAACTTTCGTAAAGCGTCTTCGCCATCGTGAGCACGGATCACTTTTGAGGTAAGTAAGATGAGTTTCAAGACGGGTCTTTCAGGTATGTTTGCTCTTGCAATTTTGTTCTCCACCATGTCGGCTGGTCTCGCCCAGACTGAAGCTGGGACAGAATCTTCTTCTGAATCAGGTGGCGTTCCATTAACCCCTATTCAGACATCCGCTCCAGTCAAGCAGGCTCCCGCTCCTACTAAAGTACAATCAACGCGCACTTACAGTGCCGTGAAGAGAACTACAACCAAACCGAAAGTTGTTAATTATCATTGGCGCACCAGAACTCGTACCTCCACGAGGCATCGCTAACGCGCGTCAACCTAGCTATTGCCCAGGGCAAAAAATACAAAATGTCGGTTCCAGTTGGGAGCCGACATTTTTGTCTCTGTGCGGAACCGTACAACTTATGGTACGTCTCGCCAACAAGGTGAGGCTCGGTAATGCGCAATAGTTTAACGTCAGCCGTGATTTCCAGTTCAAAATATGAGGCTGTCCTTTTTGACATGGATGGCGTCGTAACTAAGACAGCGCAGCTTCATGCTTCAGCCTGGAAAGAGACTTTCGATAAGTTTCTGAAATCGCGCGGCGGTGAAAGTGATTTCGTTCCGTTCGATATCGAGAGTGATTACCTCCAATACGTCGATGGCAAACCGCGTTATCAGGGTGTAGCAAGTTTTATCTCCTCACGTCACATAGATCTTCCTGAAGGAAAGGCTCAAGACAAGCCGGGTTTCAACTCTATTCACGCTTTGGGAAATTTGAAAAATTCGATTTTTCTCAAGAAAATTCAGTTAGGCAAAGTCGAGGTTTATGAAACAACACTGGCTTTAATACATGCTCTCAAGAAGTCTGGTGCTAAAGTCGCTGTCATCACCGCAAGCGAAAATGGTCGACAAATCCTCAAAGCAGCTGGCATTGAGAATGTTTTTGATGCTGTAGTCGATGGTGTCGATGCGCACACTCTAGGGCTTCGTGGCAAGCCCTTTCCGGACACATTTTTGCACGCTGCTCAAGAATTGAATGTCGAGGAGGGGAATGCTGTAGTCATCGAAGACGCTGAGGCGGGAGTCGAAGCGGGAAGGCTTGGACAGTTTGGACTTGTAATAGGTGTCAACCGTGCCAATCACAGAGATGCATTGATCAAGCATGGTGCGGATTTAGTTGTTGACGATCTTGATGAAGTCGAGCTTGCGGGCACAAAGAAAGAACTTGCGTCTTATGCCGTTGCCGATCTTGGAGTGAGCGATGAAAGTTGGTCGCTTGTTTTTGATGAGTACGATCCTTCGCTTGTTGGCAGAAGGGAAGCTTTGTGTATGCTTGGTAATGGATATTTGGCGTGCCGAGCAGCGTCGTGTGAATCTGTCGCGAATGAAATTCACTCTCCCGGTTCATACCTTGCTGGTGTTTATGACAGATCGCTTTATTCAAGTGAGACTACGTCATTTGAGTATGAGGACCTGGTCAATATTCCGAATTGGACCTTGCTTCAGTTCAAGATCGAGGACGACAATTGGTTCTCGATCGACAAAGTAGAATTGCAAAAGTGGCGGCAAGAACTTAATTTGCGCGAGGGAATTCTCTATCGGTTTCTTGAGTTCACTGACAAGAAGGGACGGCAAACAGCTGTTGCAGAGCGACGGTTCGTGCACATGCGTTCGACTCACATTTGCGGAATCGAGCTTACATTTACGGCTCTAAACTGGGATGGCAGGCTTACCGTTCGCTCCGCAATTGATGGTTCGGTTTCCAACATAGGTACACGACTCTATTCAAACATGGGAAAGGCGCATCTTGCGTCCTTGTCTAGTGAAGCTGACAAAAATGGTTTATTTGTCTTAGTAAAAACAAGACAGTCTAATGTAGAGATTGCTGTCTGTGCTTCGACATACATACTCATTGATGGTCATGAGCAGAAAGGAACGCCGAATAGTTATGCCCACAACGGCGTAGCGAGGAATGATTATGAACTCGAGTTGAAGCGCAACGTTCGCGTGCAAGTACAGAAAATGGTGGCAGTTTATTCCTCTAAAGACTTCGCAATTGCATCGCCAGAGGCAGCTGCAAAAAATCTTGTCCTTGGAAGGAAATCGAGTTTTGATTTATTGGTTGAGGAACAAAAGGAAGCCTGGCATCAGCTTTGGCGCCGCTTCGATTTGGCAATTGAAACTGATGATGTTAATTCTCGAAAGGACATTTCACTCCTGCTTCATTTGCACAGTTTCCATGTTCTGCAAACTGTTTGTATAAACTCTGTTGATCTTGATGTCGGTGTTCCTGCTCGTGGATGGACTGAGGGTTACCAGGGGCATGTCTTCTGGGACGACCTGTTTTGCTTTCCTTTTGTCAATTTGAGGTTACCCGAAGTAACTCAGTCGCTGCTTAAGTATCGATATCGAAGACTCGATGCTGCGCGAGAAATTGCTCGTCAGCGTGGTGCGAAGGGAGCCTGTTTTCCCTGGCAAAGTGGAAGCAGTGGAAGAGAAGAAACACCTGCCGCTATCTGGTATCCGACGAGGAATGAATGGGTACCCGACTATAGTCACATGCAGATTCACGTTAATGCCGCAATCGTCATGGACGTCTGGCAATACTACCAGGTGACTGGAAATCTAGAATTTCTCTACGCTTACGGCGCGGAGTTAGTAATGGAAATTGCGCGGTTTTTTTCCAGCATAGCAATTTGGAACAAAGATCGCGAGCGATTCGAGCTGCATGGTGTTGTTGGTCCAGACGAGTATCACGTCAAATATCCTGGGTCTGAGCATCCTGGCATTAATAATAACGCCTACACAAATGTGATGGCTTCGTGGTGCCTTTGCAGAGCCCTTGAACTTATAAAGATCATTCCCGAGGATCGCTGTGATGAGCTATTAGAGCGGCTCAATGTAAGTGAGGAGGAGGTGGCTCAGTGGAACAGTATGAGTGCAAAGTTCTTCGTTCCTTTTGGCGAATCCGGATTTATAGAACAATTTGAGGGATACGAGAAGCTTGAGGAGTTTCCTTTTTACAAGGATGAAAAGCTCGATATGAATAAATTGGATAAAGTTTTTGGCCACGAAGGGGGCACTTTTAACAAGTACAAAGTATCCAAGCAAGCTGATGTACTCATGTTGTTTTACCTATTCAGTACTGAGGAGTTGAAGGAAATATTCCAGCACCTTGGTTATGATTTTGACACTGAGGCGTTTGACTTAAATGTTGATTATTACATCAAGAGAACTTCTAACAAGTCGACCCTGAGCCGTGTTGCTCTGAGCTGGGTTTTGTCGCGCATTGATAGAAAAAATTCACTAAAGCTCTTATCCGCGCTTCGTAACGCGAGTGGTGAAAACAAAGATGCTGCTGTGGTGGAAGGAAAAATGCAGATGGATCCTGAGCACGTAGGAGCTAGTTGGGGCTTATTTCGGGAAGCTCTGAGCAGTGATTATATGGATATTCAGGGGGGCACGACACCGGAAGGAATACATCTTGGAGCAATGGCCGGCACCGTAGACATAGTGCAAAGATGCTACACAGGTATGGTGACGAGAGATGATGTCCTCTGGCTGAACCCTAACTTGCCGAAAGGCATCAACAGGTTGTCCTTTCGAATTCAGTATCGTCATCAGAGTGTTAAAGTAGATATATGTCAGCGAAAGATTCTAGTGACGGCGGGACATAGCAGCGCCGACGCAATCAAGGTTGGTTCAAAAGACGTGGTAGAGCTAAGGTCTGGACAAACCGTCGTTTTTGACGTGAAAACAGGTGAGGTTGAAAGTCAGCATCAGTAATGGTCTAGCAATGCTGTAAGTGAATAGGAAACCGTGGAACTTTAAATGCACCGGGGTGTCATTAAGACCGTATTGCTGGTGGGTAATGTCTATGCAGTTTCAAAGCAAGATTAAAGTTGCCAGAGCATTTATTGAAAAATTGCTTTGTTATGCAGACCAAGAGTGGGCTGTAGTAGCTCTCGGATATCAGTCTGTTCCTATTGCCTATGACATGGCTAAGGCTCTTCACATGCCGCTGGATATGGTGGCACCTCCAGAATTCTGGCAACCTGAACACATCTTATGGCGACAGGTTATCGCCGTCACGGATGATTCTTCACGAGTCGAAACAAGCGCTTTATTGTCTGATCTTGTGAAAAATGGCACTACCAGGCTTATTTTGGTTGCCCCCAACCAAATCGAGAATATCACTGAGGACATCAAAGCTATTCTTGAAAAACAGTATTTTCTTGAGGAAGAAGGAGTCGATCTTGATGAATCAGCCTTCTCTCTTGCTGATGTCAACACAATGTTAGCTCACAAATAGTGGAGGGCATCATGAAAACGAGTTCTAAAACAGGCACAATTCCATGGTTGAATGCTGAGGCTAAAGCTAGTGAGCGCGTTTTGAATGGTCTGGAGAAAGTCTTGCGGAGCCTGGCTGAAAAAACAAGTCGAAGCAATATTCACGATGCCCGAATAGCGTTGCGTCATTTCTTTGCTTTATGGGCAGTGTTGGTTCAGGATGGCTGGCAAGATTTTAGGTTTGAAAAGAAAGACGTTGCTCAGCTCAGAAGGCTGCTTGATAGGCTGGGCGACGTGAGAGATCTCGATGTAAACCTCAAATTAGGTGACGAACTCGGATGTCGACCACAACTGTTGCGAAGATGGAAAAATAAACGCAGAAAGCAGAAAGGTAAGTTGAAAGATTTCTTGAAGTCTATTGATATTGCAGAACTGATCGAAAATCTACGAACATTCTTTCGCAAAGAAGTACGGGTTGTGGCAAAGCATATTCATAAGTCAGACCTTCGGAATGAGTCAGCATCTCGGCATCTTGCGCTGGTATTGAATGACCAAGCCAAGTTGACGCAATCGCTTTCATCCGCTGCTGATTACAAAGCACTTCACAGGCTTCGAATTGCAGTGAAAAATTGGCGATATCTTCTTGAGGACTTTGGTGCGGAGCCATCCAAGCAGCTGGAAAAAGCGCAGCAGACCCTCGGACGTATTCATGATTTGGGTCGCCTACGAAATGACCTACAAGGTAGGAAAAAGGACATAGAAGCGCTTACCAGGCTTTCTGAGGAAATGCGAGCACTCAGACTTGAGCTGGCAGACACTATGGCCCATATGCCATTTGACAGAAAGGCAATTTAATCTGTGAATCTAGGTCAATCGGCGGATACTCGCTTCTGTACTGGGTCTGCAGGCGAACACTAAACGCTTCTTGCGGTAAACATTTGTAGCGATGAAGCTGTAGACCACGACGTGCTCTCGCTGGCGTGTCGTTGTATCGCCGTGTGTGCAATGGTTTCGCTGGTTCCCCTAAATTTGAAGACCTTATTGAGCAAGTAGGTTTTGTAAGAGGTGTGTTAAAACTGAATCAAGCGCAATGAAGTCGCGCGAGCTGAAGCACGGCATGCATCATGGGATGCAGTGCGTTCGGACGCGAGTTCATTTTGCTTGCGCGTTTTCGCGTTGCTACACCTTTTATTCTGGAAATATACTAGTGACAAAAATAATTGCAAAAACCCCTAAATTTATTTTTGCCCTCTGCGCACTTGCAATAGGATTGCAAGTTCCTGCCCATTCACTCACAAGGTCAATTGTTCCTGCCGTAACACCTTCTATGAGTGCTCAAATTTCAGCTGTTAAAACCAACAACTCAAAAAAAGATAATAGAACAAAATCAGCCAGGGCTGTGAAGTCGTCTTTTCATCAGCATTCAGAGAAGAAAATTATTTCGGCAAAGCTTGCGAAGAATTTGAATCGGAAGAATACTAAAAAGGGTGTAATTGCAAAAGCGAAAACTGTTGCTCGCCGCAAGGTAGCTGTAATGTCAAAAATGCAACGTGCGGCTATCATGGCTTCTTTTGTTTCTGGTTCGGCCAGCACTTATGCCCCATCGCAGCTTGTGGCTGCAGGCGTGTTTCAGAGTTGTCCTTTAAGAGGCGGAATATTCAAGAGGAAGAACATGCCACAAACTCTTGTAATTCACTCAACGGAAACCGCGTCAATCGCCAGTGCAAGGCAAATAGTGCGAAGCTGGAACAATGCTGGGACTTACCACGCCGGAACCCAGTACATAATCGATAGAGACGGAACCATTTACCAGACTGTTGATCCCTATTACGCGACCTATCATGTTGATTCTTCAAAAACTTTGTTAGGTGTGAAAAATGAAAACAGCATCGGAATTGAGACAGTGCGTACGTCTGACCAGCTCTATACTGATGCGCAGATGAAGTCTTTGACTCGCCTTTCATATTATTTGAAAGATAGATTTGAATTGCAACAGATTGTTGGTCACGGACAGGTCCAACCTGCAGATCGCAGTGACCCTGTTTTATTTGACTGGACTGCGTTTCGACAAGGGCTTAGTGCACTGGAAGAAAAACAGCTGGCATTCAAGAGAACAGCAATCAGAAAAGCTTAGCGAATTTCGCCTGAATTCAAATCGTCTATCGGGAACGATCATGCTGCCCTCGCGTCTCTGCCGAGGTCCAGAATGGCGAGAAGTAGACGAATATGAATACTGTAGAGAAAGAGAAGATTGTTAGCTCCGATACTGAAAAGCAAAAGTGGGTTGCACCTACTTTTATGGCTCCGCTTGTCTTAAGTCTATTTATAATCGGTGCCGCCGGTCTCTACTTTTGGGGGCTTTTTGAAAGTCAGAACGTCAAGCTTCCTACTCTAAGAGAAACGGAACAGGGCATAAGTCTTTATGATAGAAACGATAAGTTGCTATGTACCGTTCATCACGACCGTGACTGCGAGCCAGTTCCCCTATCTAAAATGAGTAAGTACGTTCGTGAAGGCGTCATCGCTTCAGAGGACAGGCACTTTTATGAGCATCATGGTATCGATATCGGTGGCATGGCGCGCGCAGCAGTAGTGAATTATAAGGCTAAGCGTATTGTCCAGGGCGCTTCCACAGTGACTCAGCAGCTTGTTCGAAATTTATACTTGGATAAGAATGATCGCAGTTATCAACGAAAGTTGAAAGAGGCGGCCATGTCAGTGTATGTAGATACACACTACTCCAAGGCGAAAATCTTAGAGGCTTATCTCAATGAAGTCTATTTTGGCGACGGGGTGCATGGAATTGAGCGCGCAGCCCAGCATTTTTTCAATAAACATGCGGGACAGCTCAATCTTTCTGAATCTGCCTTCCTCGTTGGGTTGATTCGCCAACCTTCGGAAATGGCGCGTCCATCTAATCGTCAGTTGGCTCTAGCTCGTCGTGATAAAATTCTGCGTGACCTGGAGGTCTGCGGTTACATCTCGGATAATGACCTTTTGTCAGCGCATAAGACTAAGCTTGTGTTTAAGTCAGGTCCAGAGAAACTTAGATGGCCTTATTATGTTTCACCGGTTCTTGAACAAGTTAGAAGAGAGCTAGGTGACAAGATGTGGACCCAAGAGTGGAAGGTTTACACCAACCTGGATCCTAAAACCCAAGCACTTGCGGAGAGTGTGCTAAATAAAGCGATCAAAAATGCTCCCAAGGGAATCGACCAGGGCGCTCTTGTGACGATGTCTGTCAAAGATGGCGCCGTTCTTGCGATAGTTGGCGGGGTTAACGATGCCAATCACTGGAATAGAGCTCTTGCGGCTCACACTGCAGGTTCGATTTTTAAGCCATTTGTCTATCTTGCAGGCTTGGTGCAAGGCACAATCGAGCCAGAAACCGTCATCAACGACGCGCCATTGAGTGTTGCTGCCGATGCATTTTCAAAGGTATGGGAGCCGAAGAATTTTGATAAGAGCTTTCATGGCTGGATGACCGCACGCAACGCTCTGGCATTCTCCAAAAATGTATGTGCCGCCAGGGTGGCCATCGAAACTGGTCTGAATGAAGTGATTTGTATTGCGCGAGCAGCTGGACTAGATGCGCAACTTGACCCTTACCCGTCATTAGCGCTAGGCTCTTGCGCGGTGTCACCCCTGAACATGACCACCGCCTATGCCACTCTTGCTAGAGGTGGTGTATTTATGCAACCGCAACTGGTGCGTGCTATCCGAACGGAAAGTGGAAAAGATTATAAGGTGTATCAAGCTGTTGGTAGTAAGCAACTTGATTCGGAAAAGGTTTCACAGCTTGTTGACGTATTGCAAGACGTTGTGCGCTATGGCACCGGAACAAGAGCATCCTTAGCAGGAATTCCCGTTGCCGGAAAGACTGGAACTGCTGATAAAGGCAAGGATATATGGTTCGTTGGATTCACTCCTGATACTGTCACAACAGTCTGGGCTGGTAATGAGCACAATAAACCCATTGCCAATAAAGACGTAACAGGTGGTAAGGTCATGGCAGGAATCTGGCATCAGGTAATGCATGGATTCTACCAAAGTCATCCGATGCCTAAAGGCTTAAGCTTTCCGAAGCCTGCTCACGCGCTGATATCATCTGTGCCGCAAATGTATGATTTGCAGATGGCAGTCTCAACTTCGGCTCCGGCTCTGGCAAACGAACAGTCACTCACTAACAGATTCGCTGCTCTGCAAGGCAATGTTGTTGAATACAATGCCCTGGTTAAGAAGGTCTACGATTCTGGAATTGCCAAAGTGGGAGATTTGATGGCTCTCAATACGGCTCTTGTTAGTCTTAGAGAACCAACACCAGGTCAATGGACTGACACTGCTGCTGCATCAATTGATACCACAGCCAGTGCTGCTTTGCCATCTCAGCATCCGCAAGTCATGCGAGCAGCCTCTATGAATGGCGATATGGGTGAGATTGCTCCACAGCCTGCCCAGTCTCAGGAAATCGCCGGTACTTCCCAAATGTGGCAGTAAAGATTTGCGAGGAAATCCGAGTCTTTCAGACAGATTTTGTTTGAATTCATTTGTGGATCAAGCTAAATCTGTCTAAAAAGTTTGAGGCAAAATTGTGCGGATCAGCTGCTCTCGCTTCTCTGTCTTTTGTCATCCATTCGAATAATTCATATTTTTCGTCTTCGGTTGCTACTTTGTTGAATGCCATTTGAATGGAGTATGCCTCTTCAACGCATTTATGTTGTTTGATCAAGTCGCGAACCATCTTAATGCCAGTTTTTCGGTTATGTTGTAATTCCGCTTCTATGATTTTTGCTGCTTCTTCTAATTGTTCATTATTGGCAAAAGTCCAGGTTCGTGGAAAGTCTAGCGCTATGCCAATCTTTTTTGCATGTTCAGGGATTTTGCTATCGTCCTCTTTTCTTGATGAATTATTCTCTGTATCGTGCGCTAGATTGCCATCAAACTTTTCGGTCTTCGTGGTTTTGTCCTGGCTGGCTTTTAGATCGGGATGATTCATCTTCCTGCTCCTGCTACGGTATCCACGACCACCGATTGTTGGTCTGCTTAAATAATTAGGCGATAAACAAGTCTAAAGAAAGCGCCGTGAAAAGCTCATGAACTGCAAGGTGTGTAAATCAACAGAGTTGCTCCCAACGAATCTGCAAGAGAAAAGGAAGAGCTGCTCACACCCTTCCTCTTCTCTTGTCTGATGTTTTGTGTTTGCACTTAGCTTAAGGGACCGCCACATTCGGCATGTCCGCATTCACAGACTCTGTCTTCGCTTTCCCGTGAAAGTTGAGCACAGACCTGACAGCAAGAGTCGCCGCCAATTGACGCTTTGCATTTACACTCTGGATTTGCACACTTGACTGGGCTGGCAGAGCCGTTTTGAACTGCATTAGCATCTTGCTTATCGTCGTTACCGGTAGACACTTCACCCTCCTTTATTCAGAAGCCATAGGAGTTATTCTTTCCTCGTTGGCACCCAAAATGATAGTCGCTTTGTTCGCTATACTCTCTGCTTCGTCAGCCTTACCCTGTCCCTTTTTTGTGGCGGCAAGTTTATGCAGAGCCAGGGCCACTTCTCTGTGGTCTTCCCCCAAGAGTTCAACTAACTTGGTTACTAGCTCGTCGTATAGGGCTTCCGCTTCCGCGAACCTGTCATTCAAAAAAAGGTCATCAGCTCTGTGTACCAAGCTTCGGCTGGCTTCGAGTGTATCTTTGGCTCGTGCTGCGACAAACGGATTCTCATCCTCCAACATGCTATGGAGAAGCTCAGTAGGTGTTTTGGGATTTTCGGCTACTCGAAATCGCACATCGGGGTCGCTGTCTTTGGCCAATTCACTAATTGTTTGCTCGGGAGTGTTTTCGTTTTCAGAAACGGCACCTCTGACTTCTGCAGATTCATGAGTAGATAATTTCTCCAGAGTCGTTGGAGGCGTTTGTGGATTTTCTGCCACTCTCTCAACCACATGTGCTACCGGCTTTTTGGCAAGTTTTTCCAGTGTCTCCGGTGCTGTTCCAGGATTGGAAGCGAGCCTGTTTTTTGCCAGTGAGAAATTTGGTTTAGTGGCTTTACCCTGGTCATTTGGGACAGGCGATGAACCGCTAGTGTTCATAGTTTTGTCTTGCATTATTGTTCTCCATTTTTCTAATCTTTGCCAGATTGATTTATTACATAGTGGCTTCTTTCGGAGCCGCTTGCGCAAGCTCTACCAGAGCCATGTCCAGCCCCTTTCGAACAAGGTTGCGATAGTTCATCGTACTTACGAATTCTTCGTTGCCATTGTGTTTGCGAATGTCGCGCGTTAATCGCTGTAAGAACCTTTCGCCTCGGTCATCATTTCCAATTTGCAGGAATGCAATGTGTGAATCGCTTTTGCTGCCGATCTTTTTGCTTGCATCAATCACAGTGCTTGTGAGGCTGGCGGGGTTGTCCGGTGCACAATCGCTTATCACCACCAGGTAAAGTGGTTTTGCGGCAGGAGAGTTAGCTCGCGTCATGTAAGCTTCGAGTTGCTTCCTTACAGCAGCAGTTGTATCCGTCTGCCCACCCGGTTTCGTCTCCTCGAAAACTGACTTGAGGCTCTTCAATGAATTTGCGTTATGCTGTTTGCTTGCAGCATTAAAGGTCAGAACTGTGAGTGGACCAGTATGCTCACCTAGATCCTTTTCTAACTTTTTAAGTTCTTTCTCTGACCACTTCCAACGGCTCAAAAGCGAAGGGTCAGTTTCAATTCTCTGTGCTTCGCTAGGTTCTGAAGTAATATTCACTGGGCAATCTGCTTTTGACATTGACCCTGAAGAATCAATAAGCACTACGAGCTCGTACTTGCCTAGCGTTTTTGCAACAGTGGCCCTCTTGATCATTGCCACTGGCCATATTTCGGTAAGTGTTCCTGCACTGCTTGCGGCGCAAATAAATGGCGCTGACATGAGTGCGCAGAGCCCCATGGTTAAAGCTTTTCTGAGTCTCATTGTTTGATTCCTCTTCTCTATTCTTCAGATGGTCTAGTGATACCAAATCGACATCACTAGTTCCCACTTAGGAAAAGGATCGGTATGCTGTTTGTTTCTCTTTAGTCTGCTTTCAATCCAGACGCAACGCAACCGAGCAAAGTGCAAACCATGCATCCAATTACAGCTCCCAAAGCAAGAGAGTAAAAGAAGCCGAGTTGAGCGATAATGCTGTATTTGCTGCTCGTCATTATTAACACAAACATTGTGAGGATGCCCATTATGGCGCCACAAAGAGCGTACTTTTCAATCAGCGCACCATAGTCTTTTCGTAAGCGAAAACGTCGAGTTGGGCGACTCAGTCGCACCGGTGGTTCTAAATCAGGTAACATCGTTCATTTCTCCTTCTCTAGATGGATAGAAGCAAGATATAAAATAACGTTCCAGAAGAAGAGCCCTCGCTTAAAAAGTGAGGGCTTTTCTTCTCTCTCGGTTAAGAGTATTTGGCTTAGCGTCTAGAAGTACATGCGTTCTCTAACGCCCCAACGACCATCGTTGAAATATGCTCTGTGCCATCTGCCTCTGTGGTAGAAGCCTGGTCCATAGCCTCTGCGAACTTCTACGATACTGCCCATCGGCAAATTGTAATAGGTTCGGTATCCGCCTGGCTCATAGTATCGCCAATGATCTCTTGCTTCCGCGCCTGGCATGTTAACAATACCGATCATTGATAGGGCTGAGCCTGCTATGAACAATTTTTTGATCAGGTCTTTCATGTGCATAACCTCCTTCTTAGGTGAGGGTCTTGACGGGGTCACTAGAGCAGAGTTCCTAATTTGCTTTAGGTTAGCGCTGGAAAAGTAGATGCCTCCAGCGCCTTGGGTTTCGTCGACTATGCTGCTTTTTTTTCATTTATCATGTGTTTGATTTTGTTTAATTCGCGAAGCATAGGATAGATCGATTCCTTCATCTCATCCCATTCGTAAAGCCCTATATTGCCTTGTTCGTAGTATTTACAAACTTCATCCCAGAGCTTGAACAATTCTCTGGGGCTTGTCGTGCCTCTTGCTTTGTCCTGGTATTCAATCAAGTCAAATATTTGCCCACGCATAGCATCGGTCCTCATTCTTAGATTTCAAAATAAACTTATGATGCAGTTGACGTAGTATTTGGACTGCGGTTCCTGCAGGTCAAAAACCGGTGTTAGGGACCATCCGCCATGCGGTACTGTGATTCATCTGGCTGTGCAGCCGCGGGCACTGAATCAACAACTGCAGGTCCTTTTTTCTCTTCTTCGGCATCATAATTGAATCCATCAAATTCGTTTAGCTGGGAAGCCAGCAATTCGCGTGCGTGAACTCTTGCCAGTTCCGCTTCCTCTGTTATTCCAAGACGGTCGAGTTCATTTGCTAATTTTTCAAGCAGCAATGCACCTTCTGATTCTTCACCCCGCACTACTTTTCGTTTAGCGGAGGCATCAGTACATTCTTCCTCTTGCAAGTTTGGCGCTCTATTAAATTCTTGTTTCGAGTACTGATTTTTTAGTTTATCAATTGCAGATTGAAACCGATCGTTGCAGTTACTATGAATTTCAGATCCACTATATTTACCTGCATTGTGCTCTTCAATTTCGCGCTCCATGCACGCAATCAGCTCCAGCAAATACACATTTTCCATAATACTTTCCTTGTTTGTGTGGAAGAACTGTTTTTGTCAAGTGTGAATGAGCTTGCGTCTGCGCCGCTTACTCATGAGGGGCATTTTCTTCTTTGGAAATATCCTTCATAAGAGGATTGACGTCCTCTATATTGACGAGATCGGCAATTGATACCATGCCGGCAATATTATTAGCTTCGTCCACTACAGGTATTCTTCGTACTTGATGTTCTCGCATTAATGAAATTACTTCTTGGACATCGTCGTTGGGATGGCAGCTAATGATGCGATTGCTCATGCACTCGCTGAGTGTCGTGGTTTGGGGGTCTTTGCCTCTTGCCACCACAGAGAGTGCTATGTCCCTATCGGTCACGAGCCCAACTAATTTGAAGCTGTCTTGGGTCTCTGTAACCGGAATGACCCCGACATCGAATTGTTCCATTAACCGGGCTGCTTCCATTGGACTTTCTTCAACGTAGCAGCAAACTGGGTCAACGGTCATTACACTTTTTATTTTCATAATTGCCCCTTAAGGTGAAGGGAAGAGGCGGGGTTAACAGAGTCAACCCCGCAACTAGATGCCTAGCTGTCACAACACTTTTTCTTTTCCGTGTCGCATTCCTTGTTCTTCGAATTGTCCATTTCGCCCTTCTGCTTCAATGACTCATCTTTTTGATTTTGTTTTTGATCTTTGGGCTTGCCATTTTCGAGTTTGTTGGAATCTTTATTTTTGCTATCCTGGTCTTCCAATGCCGTATCATTTTTATCTTTCATAATGTCTCCTTTGCTAGCTGCTTAGGCAGCGGCTTTCACTCAAGCGCACAGAAACCCGCTAATGCGAAAGTGGTCTATTCAGTTTTAATTCGGTCGCGCGCGGCAAGAAGTTGTGTTCTGATTCCTCAATGTGGGCACTGAGCCCAGCTCTCAAGTCTTGCAATTTTGACTGATATGCAAGATCGTTTTTTGTTGTGCAAATCGCAAGCAATTCATCGATAATCATTATCATCGCGTGATGATCCCGCAGCATTTCACCTATTACGCGCTCACCCTCGGGGTTCCGTGACAACCCAGGGAATATCATTTTTTCTTCCAACTTCAGATGTGAGTGCAACTCTGAAGCAAGGAATTGCGCTAAACCGGCTCTATCAGTGATCTTATTGCTATCAGCATACTTGTTTAAGAGCTTGCTGAGCTTTTTGTGATCTTTCGACAACACTCTTTTTTCGTTGGATTCGGTCGGTTTGTTCATGAGTGTTAAATGGACTCCATACATGAATTAGTGATCTGTTAGTTGGACAAGGGTTTGCTGTAAAGGTTCCCGGTTCTATGGCTTTGCGAATTTGCCATACATCTACAATTGGGAACCAAAGCCGCTTGCGTCTGTCTAAGCTGACGAAAAGCGAATGTAATGGAGTTCAAAATGTTAGCTCGTGATGTCACCGAATTAATTTCAGTTGATCGTAAAAGGTCTGCCTGAGGTGTTTTATGAAGCGATTGGCTCTTGTAGCGGCAGTTTCTCTCAGTCTGGCTAACAACGGTTGGCTGTGGGCTGCCGCTGCCGAGGAGTACCATCCAACCCAGAACCAGGGTGTTGTCCGAGACGATGCTAGCCTGTCGCGAGCTGCTCGACCGAACGTTGATTTCCTTTCGCGTTTGCCGCAAAAGCATCAACGCGTTATTTTGTGCCTGGGGGGCGGAGGCTGCAAGGTTGTTGGTGAAATCGGAGTGCTTAAAAGCCTTGAAAAAAATGGAATAAAAATTGATGGAGTCGTGGGTACGAGCATGGGTGCGCTTATTGGTGCTATGTATTGTGCCGGCACTCCTTTGTCAGAAATTGAAGAACTATTCACGAGTGGGAAGATTCAAAAAGCTGGTTCTGTGAATCTGTTTTTGAGAGGAACATTTATTCATCCCATTAGTGTACTGCTGTCTAAATTACATCTTGCTGATCGGAGTGCTGGGCTTTCTAGCGGCAAGCGATATTTTGCGTTGCTCAAGTCTAAGTTGCCTGATGAGTTTTCAGATTTGAGAATTCCATTCGCTGCAGTTGCTACGAACTTAACTGACGGTCAAACGGAAATTCTGGCTTCGGGGAAATTGCCGGAGGCCGTCATGGCTAGTAATACGATTCCTGCGGTGTTTGCGCCTCGTAAATTTGATGGCAAGCTCTATGTAGATGGTGGGTTGAAGGCCAATCTTCCCGTCAAAGTAGCTAGTGATAAGCAAAGCGATTTGGTAATCGCTGTCACTGTCGACACTGCGATCGGACCTGAACCTGATGAAAAGCTGAAATCCATTCGCTCTGTAATAAAGCGCGTATCGGACATAATGCTGGCAGCATCAGACAAGCATCAAGCACAGAGTGCAGACATATTGATCTATCCAAATTGTGATGAGATTCCAATACTCTGCAAAGATGCTCGGCTCGTAAGGAAGGGCATTCACGCCGGTGAGGCTGCCGCAGATAAGCTAATGCCAGAAATTAGGGCGAAGTTGGAAAACACCTATGCCTTAGAACGAACGTCAGTCAATCCAGACACTGAAGGACAAACCAGATGACAATGCAAGCTAGAAAAAATAGTTCAAATAATTCAGGTGTCGATACTAGTGTTGTTGGCACTGTCATCGCACGTAGTAGCTCTGATCAGGTGTTGCCATTGCAAAAAGGGAGAAACGCGCGTACGCTGCGAAGCCTTGTTAATGATTTTTCAAATCATAAGAAAAAGACTGCGCTTGTGCAATTCAAAAAGGACGGTTCAGAGCCCGTTACTTTTGGAAAACTGTTTCTTAACGCAACACGATTGGCTATCGGAATGCAGCAGCTCGGAATAAAGCAAGGTGATCGCATCATGCTGATGGCGGCGAATTCGCCTGAATGGATTTATGCATACCTTGCAACTGTGTATATCGGAGCAGTGGCGCTTCCCGTCGATGGACAGCAAGGCGAAGAGGTGCTCAAACACATCATTGCAGATAGCAAACCAAAGTTTGTGTTTACTGATGCAAATGGAAACGAGGTTCTGCATAGACTTTTTCACCGCAAGCCATTTCGTGTATTCAGGCTTGATCTCGAGAGTGAAAAAAAGAGCTGGAAAAATTTGCTTAATACCGATGAAAAACTCGAAGAAATGGAATTGGCTCCCGACGACCTTGCTTGCATCTTCTACACGTCTGGCACCACTGGTATGCCAAAAGGCGTACCTCTAACTCATGCAAATATAATGATGCAGCTCGATTCTGCCATATCCGAATCTGAGCTTCTTGAGAAGAGGGATCGTGTTCTTTTGCCGCTACCCCTCTTTCATGTGTACCCGTTGAATGTAGGACTGTTAGGTCCACTGAGGATGGGGTTGCCTGTAATTTTGCCGCAGTCAGTAACGGGTCCTGAGTTGATGAGAGCCCTCAAGATGGGTAAAGCTACTGTCCTTGTCGCTGTGCCAAGACTGCTTCGATCTATCTTGAATGGAATTGAAGGCAAGCTTGATTCGAAAGTTTCAAAATTTGCTTTTAATACTTTAATGAGTACAAGCGGAGTGATTCAACGCTTAACAGGCGTGAACTGCGGAAAAGCTCTGTTCTCTAAAGTCCATAAGGAGCTATCTCCTGGTCTTCGGTTGCTCTGCTCTGGAGGTGCTTTGCTGGAGGAAGAGCTTGCAAATAAATTGAGTGGGCTTGGATGGAGAATTGCAGTGGGGTATGGACTTACCGAGACAGCACCACTTTTAACAATGCGTTTGCCTGACGATACTAATTTCAGTACCGCAGGCAAACCAATAAACGGAGTCGAGCTTCGCATAACTCACTATCCTGATCCAAGCAAGAATGATGCTGACGAATCATCATCTGGCTCCAACGAAGGAGAAATTGAAGCTCGCGGACCTAACGTCTTTTCTGGTTATCTAAATTTAGAGGAAGTAACTGCTGAAGCCTTCACTAGTGATGGTTGGTTCAAAACTGGTGATCTTGGGCACCTCGATGCTCAGGGAAAGCTGCACATCAATGGACGGGCATCGTCATTAATAGTGATGGAGGGTGGCAAAAAAGTTCAGCCAGATGAAATTGAAAAAGTGTATGGAGAACATCCTGCTATAAAAGAAATTGGAGTTCTCCAGGTTGATAACAAGCTGGTTGCTCTGGTTCTGCCTGCATCAGCGAGTGATAGTCAAGACAAAATCTCTGAAGCACTTTCTTCTATGTCTTCGAAGTTAGCCTCATACAAACGCGTGCGTGGTTTTGCTATCACCAAGCAACCCTTGCCTAAAACAAATTTGGGCAAGTTAAAGAGGAAAGAGCTTGAAGAACAGTATAAGGGCATTAAATCTGGCAAGGTGAAGGAAAACAGCAAGTCTGGAGCATCAGGCGAGCCGCGGCTAAGTGCTGAAGATAGTGCGCTTATGGAAAACAATGCCGCAGAGCAGGTCATGTCCTGGTTGAAAGGAAGATTTCCAGATCACGAAATCGGGTTAGATACCAGTCCTGCGCTCGATTTGAATATTGATTCTTTCGAATGGCTAAATCTCTCCCTTGAGCTATCGGAGACAACCGGAGTTGAGCTGGACGATGAAGCAATTGCTTCTATCAGTAGCGTGAGAGATCTCATACAAAAAGTTGTGGAAGCAAAAGACCAGGGCAGCGAAGCCAAAGCTTCGCCGCTAGAAGAACCGGAGAAGTATCTTAGTAAAGAACAAAAGCACTGGCTCAGTCCTTTGAGCAGCTGGGAACAGTCTCTTGCTGACTCAATATTTGCTTTCAACCTGGGCTTGATGCGTACATTCTTTCATTCGAGTGCCGTGGGGCTAGAAAAGCTTGATGAAAGTAAGCAGTATGTCTTCAATCCTAATCATGCCAGTTATCTCGATATCTTCGCTTTGTGCTCTGCGCTTCCGCACAGGATGTTAAAGAAGGCTCAGGTGGCAGCGTGGAGCGGTATCGCATTCCACAATCCGTTCAATACATTCATGAGCCGTCTGGTGCACGCATTCCCAATTGAAGCGAAAAAATCACTTATCTCGAGTTTAGCCTTGGGAGCGGCTGTGTTAAAAAAACGCCGAAGCTTGATTTGGTTTCCTGAAGGTGAAAGGACATTAGATGGAAAACTACTCACGTTCAAACCTGGTATTGGTATGTTGCTTGAAAAGTTTGAAGAAATAGAGGTTGTTCCTGTCTATCTAGATGGAACGCGTGAGGCACTTCCTCCAGGGGCGTTCTGGCCGAAGTTCGAAAAAATTACTGTTATATTCGGCGAGCCTGTCCCTGTTAAAGAGCTTCTTGAACAGGGTGACGGTAAGACAAACGCAGAGCAAATCGCAAATGGAATTCGTGAGAGAGTAAGAGCTCTAAAACCTAATAGTCGTCAGCGAGCTCGCTTACAGCAAAGGGAGCATGAGGAGCACCAGCAGACAACGCCGGAGTCAGCGAACAATCAACAGAATCCTAAGAGAGCAAAAAGCTAGAAAATCTGGTTCTCGCATGGCATCAAAAACAAAGTCGCCACGCAGCTTGCGCTGCATGGCGATTTTCCAGGTGGGAAAACTCAATTACTTAATTTAAGGTATTATTCCTCCTTTGGGTTTTCTAAATGGTCTAGAGTGGATCAAACAGGATTTCCGTAGCGTTCAAAGCACACGCGTTCTCCAAGTTCGAATCTTCCACCATATGGTCTATCAGGTTTTGAACGGTACCCCATGGCCAATAGAGCCAGTACGAGAAAATCGTCTGGAATATTGAATTCAGCCTTCACTTCGACTTCGTTAAAACCTTCCATTGGAGCCGTATCGATGCCGTACGATTCCGCAAGCAACATCAAATGAGAAAAAGCTATCATTGTTTGCTTTGTAGCCCAGACTCGATTGTCAACGCTACTCAAGTAAGTGCTGGCTTTTTCCCTCATTTGGGAAGCCACGTTGTCATCCTTGATCTGTCCTGTTTCCCGGGCCATCGCAATAACCTTGTCCAGGTCATCACGCCACCCATTTGGATTTGCGCATGCTATCACCACTACTGGTGCTTCAGCCACTTTTGCCTGGTTCATTGCGACCTTCATTAATCGCTCTTTGTTATCTTGGTTTTGCACCACTATAAATTTCCAGGGCTGCAGGTTGTACCCAGAAGGAGCCAGCAACGCAAGACCGAGTAGCTCGTGCAAGACTTCGTCAGCTATAGGATCTGTTTTGAAGCCTTGTGTTGCCCTGCGTTGAGTCACCGCCTCGTTTAATGGAGTGGTGGCACCTCGCATAGGAGTTACTAATTTGAGCATTCTTATCCTCCAGGGAAATCGTCCGCTGTGTACATTGAATCTTCTTGAGGATCGCTCTTTACAAAAATGGGAACGAAATCTGAGCGCTTGTCGCTTGAACACTTTGGACAGACGAGTTCACCCATGCGGAATGCGAATTGCTTTCCGCATTTTGTGCACAGATAATTGGCTGCCTCCGGTGGTTTGTCCGGCATTTTTGCTTTCATTGTTCGATCCCCATTTACCTTATTAAACGACCTGGATAAAGACTAGCTTTGGGCAATTTGGTTCCGGAACTGCTAACGAATTGTTCCGTCTAAGTTTTCGCAAAGTGGAGGACATGACATGAAGGTGCATGAAATCATGACGGTCGATCCGATCTGCTGTTACGGAACGGAAACAGCCGACGTCGCCGCAAAGAGGATGAAGGAACACAACATTGGTGCAATTCCAGTTGTCGAGAATGAGAAAAGCTATCGGGTTGTCGGGGTAATTACAGACAGAGATTTGTGTATGGCTGTAATAGCCGATGGCAAAGACCCGAAGGCGACAAGGCTAGATCAACTGATGCACACGCCGGTGGTCTGGTGTGGACCAGATGACGAGGTCGATAAAGTTGCTGAGTTGATGAGAGCACAACAGGTCAGGCGAATACCAGTTCTTGATAGCGAGCACAAAATTCAAGGCATTGTTTCAACTGCTGATATAACGCTTTATAGCGATCTCAGCCCAGAATGCGTCGAAGAGACCTTCAGGAATATTTCGAAAGAATCAGAACAAGAGTTCATCGATCGCGATTTGTGGGGGGCGATGTACATCGCTCCGGATACAGGGACTGGACCTGACGTAGATAAGTAATCGCGGTTAGCGGTTAGGTTGTTAGGAAGCAATTTGAATTGATCGAATCAGTTAGCGGGACTTAATGCCCGCTTTCTTTTTTCCTATTTTTGCCAAGGCGCAGTCCAAGTGGATCTCGATCGGTATCGATTGTATATCTTGAGTTAAGGGATTGAGCATCAAATACTAGTGCAATCCCTAATCTTTGATCTATAAACTCGAATTACAAGCTATATTCTTATGACGTTGTGAAGCAGGGGTATTTGGTAAATGGATGCGCTCTCATATTTAACTGCGCGAGCTGAGCGTTATGAAGAAATCGGTGACTACGAGTCTGCGGAAAGATTGTGGACTGTAGTGCTTTCTATGGAAGAAAAGAAGTGGGGCAAAGACAGCTTGAACCTCACCACGACTATGTATAACTTCGGCATGCTGTATTTTGCGCTTGAGAATTACTCAAAAGCTGAGCAGTTGCTAATGAAATGTCTGGAGATTGAGCGCAAGAACTTGCCATCAAACCATCCAGACATATCAGAAACAGTAAATGCTCTTACTTCTATTCACCTTGAGAAATACTTCTCCAGAGTTAACAGCAATAGAGCTAAATCAGCCTAGACTCTAGGTTGCCTGTTCGTCACGCGCGTGTGCATGTGCAGGTGGAGCTGTTGCTTCCACAGCTGAAAAACTCTCCAGGATTTTGTAGCTGTGCAGCGCCCCTTTCGCAACAACCCACGAATCCCCAGCTTCCAAAAGAACCATCTGTCCTTCTATATGCAATTCGGCGCGACCCTTTAGAACATAACCTACTGTTTCGTAATCTCGACTGTTAAACTCTTTTTGCTCTTCTGCGGGCTCTTCATTCCAGAGGCGCATAGAAACGCTCACGCCTGAGGCAAGATACTTCTGCCCCATTTTGCCAGTGGGAGAGAAGTTAGAGTTGACCTTTGTAATACTTGTATCGTGCATAGAATTCTTCCTCTGTGTTCGCATTTTGTTCTGCGACGAGAAGCAATTTCTGCAGTTCCATGTTTCAGTTTCAAGCTCACAGCGCTAACAAAGAAAAGGAGCGAATCAAGTTTGATTCCCTCCCATTTATCCTATAAGTGAGCAAGCAGGCTAGGAGACTGCTGCGCTCTGTCTAATGGTCACCAGGCAGGTGATGCAGTATACAGGGCTATGTCCCTTTGGTTGAAAGGGCACTTTCGTTGGGATGCCACAACCAGCGCAGCAAATTTCCGCGACTGTTTTTGATGGATTATTTCCGCGCTTTTGTCTCATTTCGAGACGGCAGTTCTGGCAGCGCTTTGGTCTATTCGCCAGACATCGTTGAGCGAAATACTCTTGTTCTCCTGCGGAGAAATTGAACCAATTTTTGCAGTCTCTACAAACAATTTGCTTATCTTCGAACATTGTGAGTCTCCAAGTCAGCACTCGTCAAAATTCAGGTTTGGCAAACTATGCTTGCCTGAATTTCAGAATACCAGCGTGAATGAGGAAATAGATCTGTTTAAGACTAAAAGCTGGGGTTTGCTCGATATATGATATGGCTTGCCTGTAAATAAGACAAAACTGGGCGAATGGTTTGAGTTGACTGCTTTCGCCGTCTAACATCGCTGTTGTTTCGTCTAACGCAGATCAGCGCATGCAAGTCTTCGACGAAATCCAACAAAAAACCAGAGATTATAGGGCTTTCCCGTAGCAGATATAGTGGGCGCCCTCGAGTTATTTGTGAAATCATTAAAGTATCTGCTCTAGAAAGTTGGGGACACCACATGCTGAAAAACAGAAGAATTGATATCCAGATAAACACCAATTCTCCTGCCTTGGGCGAAACTATTAGGAAGTGTCGCCTGGATATGGGACTTTCTCCAAGGGAATTTGCCAGTAGGCTACATTCCACTCTTACGTTCGTTCTTCAAATCGAGCGGGCTGAGGTTCCAATAACCAGCCAGATATTAGAAGATTGCGCCAGCATTTTGGGAATGACTGCCCATGAATTGGTCGAACTTTCGATGAAACAAAAGTATTCTCTTGTTGGAGATCTCAACTCTATGGCGAGCAGCGCCTAAGAGCCTCTTTCTCGTTTGGTTATTGTATTGAAATCAGATGCTTTCAAATCTTGAACAAAGCGTTCAAATTGTTCTGCCGAATTCTTGTCCTTCTTAAAATCTGCTGGAATAGTTGCGTTTGCTACGATTTCTAGTGATACCAGTATTGGTGCTTGAGCTTTTAGAGCTAATGCAACAGCGTCAGATGGGCGTGCATCAATAACCAGATCATCCAGACCTTCAATGGGCGATCCCTCACGCGGTTTTAAACGTAAACTTGCCATCAGTACATCATCTTTCACTTCGTTGATTTCTGCATCTTCGATTTGCCAGCCAATGTTATTCAAGATGTCGATAGTAAGTTCATGCGTCATTGGGCGACTATGCTGATCTCCACTCAAGGATGAGAGCATTGAACTGGCATCGGTTGGTGAAATCCAGAAGGGTAGAGCGCGCTGCTTTTGAGCGTCGATTAGAACAAGAATAGGACAGGAATGGGCTTGGTCCATGGTGATACCTGCTACGAACATTTCAATCATTTCCATCGTCCTCCTTGGTTGTAATTCATGGCGCGGACGCTAGAAGAAGGTTCCTATGCTGACAGAAGGTTCAATTTCGAAATCAATGCTCAGCCGGAGTTCTTCAGGATCATGACCTCAGTCGCCTTAATGAGAGCAGCCACTTCGTCATTGACTTGAAGGCGAAGTTCTTCGGCAGATCGTCTCGTTATAACGGCGTCAACCAGATGCTCACCTACCTGAACCGTTATAAGGGCCATTATGTCCCCCAGTTCAATGGCAACAATCTTCCCTGTGAGCTTATTTCTACCGCTAATGGATAATGACATACGAGTCTCCAACTGATTACTGAAGTGCTATATGAGCAAAAATCAACGTAGCAGGCGCATTATTCTACGTGATCTCCTCATTTCTTCTAAACTGAAAGCGACATTATCATCGCATCAGGAAGGGCATTTGCCCATAGGGGGAAGAATCTATGATCTGGAATGAAGCAGCAAATGCTGCTGCCAGTGACTTGCCTGATAATTCTGCCGGCAAAGCAGTTGGTGAAAACGTATTAACGCGGCTTTTGCTTGATGATTCGCGTGAAGCCGATTCTATTCCTCAGGCTTATGATGCAAATACCACACTCGTTAAAATCGAAATAGTTGATCACTCAGCAGGGCAGTCATTTGAGCCCTTACGAGAAACCAGCTACAACATGCCAAAGCCGGATCTGGTTAAAGCTCATTCTGAGATTGGACAGAATTCAGAAAAGCTGCAGGTCGGTGGCACTATTAGAAGATCGGGTAATGGAATAGATATTGAACTTTCCGATAAAGGGCGCGCGATTCACATCGATACCGTTAATGGTGCTAGTTTTGTCGATAGTGAAGACCGTTTGCAAAAAGAAGTGCGTTTTTTCAACTCACCCTGGGAAGAAACCGTGCTAACCAACGCGAATGGATTGCGCTTAACTTTTAGTGGAGAACGTCTCAAATCGATTCAGAAAGACAATGTCGAAGATTTATTTCTTTCATTCTCTCCAAAACATGTGGGCAGTACTCCTCGTTTGCCCTCTAATCAAGATTTGCTAGAGACGTTTACTGATGCACAGCGTAACGACCTGAAGCAGGATTTAGCCCATATTGAAGCAGAAAAGAAAGACGCGACACATGCTATGGCAAAGGGTAATGTGGATGCTGCTGGTTTGATTTCTGCAAAGGCTAGCCTCGATTTAGGCTTGCTGTTGGAAAAAACAGCTAACATCGATGGAGCACATTCGGTTGAATTGAACGCTTCTGCAGAAAGCGAATTGAGATCCGCTCTTAATGTGGTTAGAAATCGCTATGGAGCCGGTACTCCAGAAACCGTCGATTATGCTAATGCGCTCAATCGCCATCTCGCTTCTATCGATAGTGTTGAAATGAAAGATGAAATCGAGCGCTTGAGTTTTGAGAGTCGTAGGGCTGCTCTTATGAGCAAGTCTATAAAGAATGTGGAAGCTGTGCTTGCGGGTGCAAGCGATAAAGACAATAGCGCTCAACAGCTGCGAGCGAGCCTGATTTCCATTCATATTGCGGGTGGTGATTCGGGCTTGAAATCTTTTGTGGAAGATTTGAACAAACGGCTTTCAGGTAAGACTTTGAAAGCGCCGAACGAAACGCCTGGGCTTGCACGGCACGGAGCAATCATATGGACTCCCGAGGGCTCTACCAGATATTCTGGCAGCTTCGATATTAATTAGAAGTGATATCGAACACGATGATCTGCGAGTCTCAATCGACACTTGTTTTGTTTTGAATAACAGTGTAAATCGTCTGCATTGTGTCTGCGATGTGATCCTCGAAAGTACTTTCAATAGGGCTTGATGGGGATTTTCTTAAGGCGATTTCGGAACCTTCGGAAGGGGGAGTCGTCGATTAGCACATGAGACCCTCTCAGCAGGAGGAAAAATAATGAAGAGTCTAATGAAGAAAGCACTACTATTCTCGCTGGCGGCACTAACTGTTGGTTTAGCAATTCCTAAAGCAGAGGCGCATGATCATCATCATTATCGTGGCGGCTGGGGAAATTACAACAACGGCTGGAATCATCACCATCGAAACAATTGGAATAATTCGTGGCGACGAAATATGAATTGGGGTAATTACTCCTACAATAATCGTGCTTTCTACGGAAACCCATATGGATGGGGCAATAACGGATGGGGCACCAGCTACTATCCTTATTACTAAACACAAGTTTAGTTAGTTGACTCTAGAAAGCCAGTTTCTGAAAAATTGGCTTTCTAGTCAGTCAGATGCAGGTAATCTGAAATGGAATTTTTTGGTAATTTTGATGAGGAGAGCAGATGCAAGCATGCATGCTGCTCGTGCAAAATTGATTTGAGCGATAGTTATTGCAGTGAGGAGTGCAGGCATGCCACAGTATCGGATACCTGTGACTGCGGACACTCAGGCTGCGCAGGTGATCTAGCAAATACAATTAGAAGTTCAACACTTGGTTTGACGGAAACGTTTTCGCTACATAGGCATCGGCACGGAAGTCGCCTTAAATAGCGGTCAGCTAGAGCCCCCTGTTTTGCTCAGGGGGCTCTTCTTTCTTATGCTTTATTTTATTAGCGCTGCCGTGCTATTGCACGATGTTCAATCTTTGACGCTTTCGATTCTGCACTGGCAATCTTCTTTTTAAATTTCTCCTGTTCCTTCTGTTCCAGTGTAGGACTTAGCGCCAGGTATGCGCGATATTGATTGGCTACGTCACGCATCAAATCAGCATTAGGATGTGTTTTCTGTATTGCTTCTGCAAGCTCCAGTCTTGCTGCTGCATCCTTGGGGTTATTGTAAATTGCCGCTCTGTATTGATCGACACTGCTATTGTATTGACCTTTTTTATAAAAGTCTTTTGCCATTGTTAGATGCTGTCTTGACTCTTCTTTTACCTTTGCAATTTTTGCCATTCCTCGCTTTGCGCGTTCTTCATAGCCAGGAAAAGTCTTCGCTTTTGCATAGGCTAGCTGTGCACTGTTGAGGTCTTTTAGCATTAACGCTAGATCTGCCACGGCAAAGGTCTGTTTAGCATTTTGTGCATTGACTATCAGCGCTCCGAACTGCTGACTTGCCTCATCGAAGCGATTTTGGCTCATCAGTGCTTCTGCATATGCTACACGCTCTCCGTCATTTCTGGGTTCACCGATCGCTTTGAGATCTATCTCTTGTCCAGAAAGTGCTCTGAGTTTTGCATCAGCTAGTCTTAGCATCATATTATTGGGTGCCAATGTGATCGCTTCTTTTATATTTTGTTGAGCGCTTTCATAATCATCGCTGACAAAGAATGCACCTTGACCTTCTTTTTGAGTCTTCAAATAAAGACCAGTTGTTAGACCATCCACAGCTTGAATGTTGCCTGGGTCGACTGCCAGAGTGGCACGGTACTCTTTGATTGCATCATCGAGTTTTTCAAGCTTGAGTGACATATCACCGACTCGATTGTGTAATTCGATGCTATCTGGATTCATCGCAAGTCCAGAGTGAAGTTCGGCGATAGCGTGCTCAAGGTCGACGCGAGATTCTCTTATATCGGCAATGCGCATATAGGCATCGGGGCTCTCTGGCTTTATGCGAATGGCTTCCTGATAAGATTTCAACGCACCCACAGTATTTCCTTGTGCGGTGTAGGTGTCACCCAGCGCAATCTGTACTGGTGCGCTGTTGCGATTGAGGTACAACGCAGTATTTAATTCTTTGAGAGCTGCGTCGGCTTGGCCTCTCTGCAGGTAAACTTTCCCCAGCCCGTAATGGGCGGTACTGTTTTTCGATTTGATCGCTATTGCGTGCTTGAAGCTGTTGCTAGCATCGTCCAACTTGCCCTGTGCAAGATAACTCAGACCCAGAGCCGATTGTGCTGACGAATAGTGCGGGTCCAAATCGCAAGCTTTTTCGAATTCTCGGCTAGCATCTGCTAAGCGACCCTCTTCTTTGTATATAGACCCCATCATGAACCGTGCTTCAGGCATATTAGGATCTGAATTGATTGCCTCACGAGCGTGTTGCTCTGCTTGCGATAAAATCGACTGGCGATTTCTCATAACAGTTCCAGAAGAGGATTGCAACCGATTCATGAGCACCATAGCTTTTGCTGTGTGAGCAAGAGCGTCTTTTGGTGAAAGTTTTAGAGCCCTATCAACCTGGTCCTCAGCGCCATCCAATTTGAATTGCATTGCAAGTGCTAATCCCAGCCCGGCCCTGGCCCGATAATCCCTCGGGTTCTTTGCTATCGCTGAACGGAAAGAAGTCTCAGCCTTTTGATAGCTGCCGTTTATGAGTGCATTCTCTGCTCTAGATACATGGTAGCTAACATTACCCTTGAATAACTTTCCATCACGAAATGGTGTTACTTGCATGCCAGCCGGAGCCGCAATAGCAGCTGAACTGACTGATAGCAAAAGGGTTGCTGCGAGTACGAGCCACGCACCTTTATTCTTGGTTCTCATATTTGTTTTTTATTCTCCCTTTATTTGCGTCAACTGGTTAACCCAGCTGAGCATGTTTCGTATGCACCTCTTCCAATGCTGCAGGCATCGGAGCGTGTGCGATCTGACTAAATAGATCCCACCAGTGGGTGAGTTGATTTCCAGCAATCGACGTTTTCATTTTTAGGCTTTTTTGGTGGCGTTCCCATAGCGGCATTGAGAGCGCTTGCAGAATAGACTGAACTGCTTCTTCCGGTTTCTTTGGGTGAGTGGGAAGAGCGTATTCGCCTAACTCGTCCCAGGCGCCAGCACCTGGTGAAAGTAGTAGAACGCCTGGATTGTTTTCCTGGCAAGCGACGTACTCTTTAGCGGTTAAGTTGAGTCCATCTCTTACTGCGTTTACCATGAGTGCTTTTGCGTGGCGATAGAGATAAGCGAGGTCTGATGGTTTTAGTGCTTGGTCAATCCACACCAGAGGTTGCCAATCTTCGGTTTTCCAGGTGTTATTCAACGCTGCATACAAGGCTTTGCAATCAGTCCAGTATTTATCAAAGGCTGGCAGTCCTGCTCGCGAGCGTCCCGACACCTGCGCGAATGTGACCTTGCCCACGAGGTCTGGGTTGTCTCTGAAGAATCTATCTACTATAAGAATTCTGTCAAATACAGCTTTTGTGTAGTCGACGCGGTCAACCGAGAGAATAAAATCGCAGTTTGTAAGTGATGCAAGACTGCTTCGTGTCTCTTCAGCAACTGGTGTTTCGCTCATGTCCTGCCAGTATTTGAAGTCAATGCCGAGCGGGTGTACAACTAATTGGCAGACGTTGCTGTGTCTGGGTACGAAGTTAGGCTCTTGCATAACGAAGGCTTTGTGACCCATTCGCGTTGATTTGTTCATAAATGGTGGCCACGCTTGTGACTCATTTATGATCGCCATCGCTTGCGGTACAACGCGGTGGTTGCGAATGTGCTTGCTCACAAATTGTTGAAAGTTTTTTGCATATTCATCTGTATGGAAGCCTACGGCGTCGGCGCCCAGCAGTCCGAGGGCAATCTCTTTAATAGGTTCTACAAATTCATCTGGCACGTTTTTGGGCCAGGGAATATGCCAGAAAACAACGGAGTGGTGACCATGCAGGTTGAGCCACTGAGGTGTTAAAGCTAATTGATAGTCTTGAACAAAATGTTTATTCGAGCCTGGCGATTCAACATCAATTTGCTCTGCGATCAATTTGTTAAATGCGTTGTATTGATAGTGTTGGTCAGCGTTGTACGACGCATGCTCCGGCAGGTCATGCATGATAGGCCAGATTAATTCGTTGCAATAACGGTAATGACCATCAATCATAGCCTCCGGTAGCATGGCTATAAATTTGCTGCGCTGCTCGTCTGATTGGCGCATCTCAAATACTTCTTTGTTGATGTAGTACCAACGAGATTGTGTTTCTTGTTGTCCAATCCACACAGCGCCGAGACCCGACGAGACACCACCTGCAACACCAGGTCCTCTGTATGATATGAGATCCATTTTGAAATACTCCAATAACCGAAAAGAAAATTTGAGTGCTATCCGATTAAGTCGTCGGATAGCACAGTTTTTTATTTAGTGTTGAAACTTCGATATCGCTTGATCGCCAGCGACTTTCATTTCATCCCAGGCAGAGAGCAGGTCTTCCCAGGCTCTATCCGTACCTTTTTTTAGTTCTGAGAAAGCATCTTTTCCAGATTCTTTGAGTTCTTTCAATTTAGATGTTGCTTCGTCACGCTTCTGTTTGAGTGCATCAAGTGCCTGACATTTGGAGTTGTCGGCTTTCTCCGCAGCTTTCTCGACGAAGCTATCTATGTTTTTACCAAGTTCTGCAAGACGCGCTTCCATATCGCCTTCGTAAGAACTCTTATCGCTGTTGTTGCAGCAGTTGCCCATTGTTCATTCCTCCAAGTTTTTCCATCATTGGAAACATTTCTGTTCCATTTCAGATCACGGAATTGGACGGCAATTCATTTTTGTGGTTCCCCTCGGGAAATCCAACAATTATGTTAGGGTCCACGCTCTCCTGGCGGTTTTGCAATGTATCTCCCTCATTCGAGAATAACCAATATTTGTTTTATGCGAGGAAAAATTAGGGGATCGAGGAGCTTTCCTAAGGGATTTCCCTGGTCTCTCGAATGCTCACTAATGCATGCTGCAGCACAAAGGCTACTGAGTCGGTGATACCAATGCTGGTGTCAGTGGCATTGTGCTTTATTCGTCTTCTTAAAAGAGACGCAAGCAAATTTAATTTTTTGTCCTACTGCGTCCGTGATTTTGCTCTGCGCTAGGCGCGGATCGACTGGAGCATTAATCGCTCTTATAATTGGGCGTGAAATTCGCAGATTTTGCGAAAGTATTCAACTTGTTCTTCAATATCGCATTACATACTGGCGTATTCCATATAAAGGAATTCGCACAAGTTGGCTATTCGAACAAAAAAGTAAACCCTAACAGAAATGTTATTGCCAAGGGGTTGGACGCGTCGCCGTAAGTGCTTGTTCAGCAAGCGTTATGCGGATGATGACTATAATTTGTGTCCTCTCTTGACGTGTTGAATTGTTGAGCAATCTTTAGTGAAACCATATAGATAGCCTTGTATTTCTTACGGGTTATCCCCAAGCTTCGTCTTTTGGAAGCACCATTATGATTTTTTGCTGGTAGTATTTGAAATACAAGGTAATTTTGTCGAAAAATTGCATCACCACAACAGATTTGTGGAAATGCATCCCCAACTTGAAGTGATGAGCGGCAGCGAAGAACTGCTTGGTCGCTCGCAGGAATTTTTGCTTTGGCTAGACCAAACTGAATCAATCTAGAAGAATCGAAGGAGAAAAATCATGGAGACATTCATGTTGAAACAAGAAGTTGAACCAAAGCTGATTGCTCTGGGCAAATTCATCAGAAGAAAAAGACAATCGTTAGGATTGTCCCAAGAAGAGCTTGCTGACAGAGCCGGTTTGCACCGCACATATGTAAGTGATGTTGAACGTGGAATTCGTAACCTCACAATCGGTGCTGCTTGGTTTATCGCCCATGGATTGGGACTCGAACTAAAAGACATGATTCATGCTCTTGAATCCGACGCCGATACCACAGCAGTGGCTCCAGGTTTTGTGCAATCATTCAGCCCGCCTCCAGGTGCAGATATCGGAATGTTTGAAAGAGCTCAGTAATCACCGAGTTTTTCAATAATCAGCTTAGTTTGTGGCTAGCGCGTTTATTACAGCGCTAGCCGCAAACTTTTTGCGTTACCGCCTCTGTCGCGTTCTATTCATTTATATGGGATCGGATGAGACCCTCAATGGGCGCTTCCTGCTGATTATTTGCTGATGCAAGCTGGACTGCTCATCATTTCTGCCTGCAATCGGATTGCATTAGATCTGATCGGGTTTCTCCCAGCTTGACGTCAAATGCAGTTGCTACATGGTGCGCTGCGCGTTCTGATTTGAAATCGATACAAAGCTTCTCTGGCTATGCATTGGCGCCTCCCTGTTGAAAGGGTTGAGCAGCATCCTTGCCTGGTGTTAGTCGTTGAAAAATGGCTTCTTATGACTTGGAACCGGAAGGGTGGCCCCGCGTCATATCCACCGGTGGTGCTTTCAATAGTCGTTATTGTTAGGTCCCAGTTGAGGAGATTGCCATGAGAAGCAAGAATCAAATTATTCTTAGTGCTCTGGCACTGTTTACGGCAGTAGCCGCGTTGCCGGCATCGGCAGAGACAGTGCAGACGAGCACTGAAAAAATTGTTATCCAGAAAGGTTATATTAGCTCGGCGATTAGTCCAGTTCGTTGCGCTGGAACAGATGTGTTCACTATTCGGGCTGCTGCAGGTGGTTTTACCGCCGAAGAAAGAAGCACGATTATTGAACGCAATCTGAACAACGCTCTAATTTCGAGCAAGGATCGTTCACCGTCGGCAGTCGAGATCGTGACTGTTAATCACTTACCGGTTATTCGCGTAGGTGGCAAGCACGTACTCACTATCGACTCAAACCTCGCCGCAATGAACGGTACTTCGATGGAGGCGCTCGCAGATGAGTGGGCTGCTAATCTTAGAAGTGCTCTTGCTGACGGTGAGAAAGTCAACAATTACGTCGCCCAGTTGTCTGGCGACTATTTGTACGCGCCTTACTCGCCTCCATTCAAGAGAGCGCAATGGAAAGCAGCTCGTCTAAACCATGCTGCAAACGAGGCTCGTCCAGAACTTCAACTCGACATGGTCAGCTCCGCCAGCGTGCGTGATGACGGATTCCAATCGATGATGAAGCGTGACCCTGAGGCTGCAGAAATTCAGTTCCGCAGAGCGCTTGCTATGGAACCAAATAATCAGCGTGCACATTATGGTCTCGGTACATCCTTGCTTAAGCAAGGTCGAGTCGAGGAAGCAATTTCTGAACTCGAGTCTGCTCGATGGTTAGACCATGATGATGCGCAAGTTCATCTCGCCCTGGGGGAAGCTATGGAAAGTAAGGGGCTTGATCAGGCTGCGTTAGTTCGCTACAGAGAAGCACAATTGCTGCATCCTGAGGATCCAGAGCCTGCTCTCTTTATCGCAGATTTGAGAGAGGTTCGTGACGATATCGGTAAGTCCGTGAAAGAACTGACCGTCGCTTCTCAGAACGCACCGCAAAGCGATTATCTGAGACTGCGTAGAAAAGACCAGATTGGTTGGAGACTGACGAAGCCTTATTAAGGGTTCGCGGTACACGCTCCGGGCAGGGTTGTCCTGTCCGGAGCATACAAAAAATCGTATATTCAGGGAGAGGAATATGACGGCCAAATTTTCTATAAAAAACAGTGCATGTTCATTGATGTTTGGACTCGCACTTTTCAGTGTTTCAACAAATTCCGTTTTTGCGCAGGCACTCAATGCGCTGCCGTCAAATCAAACTGTACCAGGCCAGGCTGCTCCACTAGACGAAGCAAAACGAAAACAAGTTGTATATGGGCTCTGGTCGAAATATCATCGATGTGGTGTAGAAGCCATGAAAAAGGGTGACTATGACGCTGCTCTTTATATGCTTGGCAAAGCGGTCGAAGAGGCAGAGTTGCTAAAGTTGAGTCGCCCTGAAATGGCTGAGACTTTCGAGGCTTTATCACAAGCTTACAAAATCACTGGGGATCAAAAGGACAGTTTGCAAGCTGGGCTAAAAGCGATTGCTGTTCGCGGTGATTCGTCGACTCTTCAGGGACAAGCAAAAATTGATGCGTTGCTGAAAGCTGCAGAATTTTATGAAGAAGCAGGAGATTCGCAAAAGGCAAAAGCCAGCTACAGTGAGGCAGCGACAGTTGCAGGCGGTAGTGGAGAATCAATTGCTCTTGCAAAGGAAGGTCTCGCCAAAATTGCTATGAGTAACAGAGACTTTGTCTCTGCAAGTAAGTACATTAATGAGCTTGTTGAATTTGATAATAACGCCTCAACTGACATGGCAGCTCGACATCAAGAATTGCTTGCGGTTGTTAATTGGCAGGCTGGACAAATAGTCGAGTCTGCTAGATGCATGGAAAAGGCTTTTGCAATTCGGGCTGCGCAAGCCAATGAAGATGCGGGAACAATGATGGCGTGTACCAGAAACTACGTACGAGCTGAATTGGCTCTGGGCAGAACTGATGGTTTGGGTGTGCACGTTGCAAAACTGCTTCAATATGATCGCAAAAATCTTGCTCCAGATGCAGCCGATTATCTTTGCGATATGCAGTCGTTAGCTGAGCTCAAATTTGCTGCTGGAGAGAATAGTGCTGCAAAGCAACTGCTCGATGAAATGGCGAAAGCAGATTTGATTTCTAAGAATAAGGATGCAGCAGCACACGCCGATTACCTGTCTTTGCTGGGCAAGATAGCTGTTGCAAACAAACAACTTCATGAAGGAAAAAGTCTTGCAGAGCAATCCTTAGCGCAAAGACAGGCGATGGGTCAGCCAGCTCTTCTCTTAATGAGTGACAAAGAAACAATTGCCAATGTCGATGTTGCGCAAGGACAAATAGCTGATGCACAAAAACACTTGCAGGACATCATAAAGGTTCGATCTGACAGTCTCGGAAAGGAAGACGCTGGTGTGCAAAGAGCTAATGCGCTTATGAAACTAATCGCTGAAAAAACGCCAGCCACCACAATTAGTGTTAAACCATCCACATCAAACTAATACACATTTCGGAGCCAAAGATGTATACAAAAACAGGAAGAGCGACAGTCAGCACGAGTGCGGCCGCGAGCAGTCGTGCTAGAAAAAGAACCCTTCTGGTCATGGGGGCGATAGCCCTCGTTATCCTGGAGGTCGCTCTTCTGGTTTGGCTAAAGACGCTGACTGATTCCCAGCTAGAAAAGCCTGAGCTTTCAATTAGTGGACGAATTGAGATTGAGCAATTTAGAGTAGCAAGCATTGCGCCAGGAAGAATCGAAACCGTATTGATCAAAGAAGGTGATACGGTTAAGAAAGAGCAGGAGCTTGTAAAGCTCGATGATAGCGCCCTTTCTGCAGGAGCTGTCGAAGCCGAAAGAGCGCTTGTTGAGGCAAGACGTTTACTCGTGTATGCGAAATCTCAGAAGGCTAAGCTTGGACAAAAAATGCTTGAGACTTCTCAGGCACAAGTAGCTAGCGAAGAAACTACTGTAGCTAAACCAGCAGGATTCGGCAAGAAAGCATTCAGTCTTGTTACGGCTCCAGCCCGTTTGCTGATGAAACCGATAACGGCACCAGCCAAGAAAGCAGAAAAAGTTGAAAAGTCGATAAAGCAGCAGATTGCCAGGGCACAGCATGATTCGCAGCAGATGGCGCTTGCGCAGGTCAACTCACAAATTATGCTGGCGCAGGCAAGTGTGGAAAAAGCTCAGTCAGCAAAGAGGCAGTTGTCCATCAAAAAAGGACAGTACAAGATTGTTTCGCCAATCGATGGAGTCGTTGCTAATGTGCTGGTGCATGGCGGCGATGTCGTACCTGCCGGGAAGCCGTTAATGCTCATTAACGACCCAGCGAGCGTTTATGTAAGAGGCTTCATTCCTGAGTCGCAGATCGGGCTGGTGAAAGTGGGTCAGTCTGCTACTGTGCTTATTGATGAAGGCAATAGCAAGAAGAGACTTAGCGCTCATATCAGTTCAATTGACGCTAAGCCATCCTTCACTCCTGAAAATATTTACTTCAAAGATGACCGTGTCAAACAAGTTTTTGGAATGAAGCTGAGAATTGACAATCCTGATGGAACTGCCAAGCCAGGAATGTCTTGCGAAGCAGAGCTAGAAGCGGAGGAGCCATCAGAGAAATGACGGCAGGAGTATCGCGCACCGCTTTTGATACCAAAATGGAAACCCACAATCTAGTACTGAGAGTCAATCAACTTTGTCGATCTTTTGGCACGAAAGAGGTATTGAGAAATCTTAGTTTCGATGTCAAACCGGGTGAGCTTTATGGTTTGATCGGTCCAGATGGAGCCGGCAAAACAACCGCAATGCAAATTCTCGCTGGTGTGCTTTCCTCTCATTCTGGCGAGCTAGAAGTTCTGGGGCGCAAACCTCATGACGCCAGGCAATTGATTGGATATTTGAGCCAGCAGTACTCTCTGTATCCCGATTTGAGTATTGAAGAAAATCTGCGCTACGTTGCCGGGCTGCATGATGTACCTCGAGACGTATTCGAGCAGCGAAAAGAAGAATTCTTAGAGCATATGGACCTGGCCCGATTTAGGGATCGTCCAAGTGGACGACTCTCTGGTGGCATGAAGCAGAAGTTGGCACTTTGTTGTGCGCTGATTTCTGAGCCCGCGTTAATTCTGATGGATGAGCCAACTGCTGGTGTTGACCCTCTTTCTCGACGCGAGTTTTGGGACCTTGTGGAGGAAGCAAGGGAACGGTCGGGTACAGCAATACTTCTGGCTACTCCGTATTGGGATGAAGCGGAGTTCTGCGATCGCATTGGTCTTATGATGGATGGTGCTATTGAGGTTTCAGGCTCGCCGCGTGAGCTGAAAAATGCATTAAACTTGAACCGCATTGAAATCTATACGTCAGCAATTGATAAAGCAGTTCAGGTTTGTAGAGCTGCTCAAGTTCATAGTCCCGATTTTATTAGGGACGTCTCGCCGCTGGGAGATCGTGTGGATATACTCGTTCCACGGGAAGCCGAACTTGTTGAGCAGTTGCGTTCTTTGTTGACTCAAGATGAGGTTGCAATTGATCGCATTATACTGACAGAACCAAGCGTGGAAAATGTCTTTTATCTGCACATGGCAAAGAGAGGAGAGCTGCCTGTTATAACTCACGTTTTGCCAGAGAACTGCGTGCGAGTCGATGCCACTAATGGTGCAGCCATTGAAGCGAAAAACCTGCGCAAACAATTTGGTTCGTTTGTCGCGGTTCAGGACTTTTGTTTAGAAGTTAAGCGTGGTGAAATTTACGGACTGCTCGGTGCGAATGGTGCAGGCAAGACCACTACGATTCAAATGCTCTGTGGATTACAACGCCCGAGTTCAGGTCAAATAAAAATACTCGGTGAGCACGCTCTCGAGAATGGAACGCTGCGCAAGAGAATTGGCTATATGAGCCAGAAAAGCACGCTCTACGGCGACTTGAGCGTTGCCGAAAATCTTGAGTTATTTGCTGGTGTTTATGAGATTCCTCTGCGTCAGAGAAAGGCACGTTTGGACTGGATGATTGAGTCTTGTGGACTGTCTGACCATACCAGGGAGATAGTATCTTCCTTGCCTAGAGGCTGGAAACAACGAGTAGCATTTGCCGCTGCTGTCATGCACTTTCCGGAGCTTATATTCCTTGACGAACCCAGTTCAGGCGTTGACCCGGTTGCTCGTAGAGAATTGTGGAGTTTGATAAGGCTCTTTGCAGCAAATGGTGCATCTGTGCTTCTCACCACTCATTTTCTTGACGAAGCGGAATATTGCAATCGCCTCGGAGTAATGGTCGCAGGACAGATTCTTGCGGAGTCTTCGCCATCTGAACTTAAAGCTTCACAAAATGCAGGCTCGATTGAAGAAGCCTTCATTCAGCTCGTTCAGAATGCACGCTATCCGCAGGGAGGTGTCAGATGAGACATATCCTGGAGCAAGCGCTTAAAGAGTGGTGCGAGTTCAAACGCGATCGCTTGAGTCTCTCATTGGCATTCCTGCTACCGCTTATTACGCTATTGCTCTTTGGCTTTGGAGTCCGAATGCAATCTCATAACGTCTTAGTTTCAGTGCATGATAACAGTAAGACTACTGCCAGCAGAGCATTTATTGAAAGGCTAGAAGCAACCAACACGTTGCACATACAAGATGCTGATAAGGCAATTTCAGTAGAGAAAGAGCTTGCCAGCGAAACCAAAGCTAGCGTGACAATACCTCAAGATTTTGAGAGCAAGTTGTTATCGAAGAGTCCAACATCAATTGACGTTTCGGTGGATGGCACTGATATCGTTAATGCCCGTTTGATAGATGCCACTATAAGAGGAGCCTGCACTTATTTTGTCCTGGCCAACGGTATAGACAAGCCCCCTGTTCAGGTTAAGCCAAATTTGCGAGTGTGGTTCAACCCAGGCTTGAAGGAGTCGCTATTCATAGTGCCAGGAGTCTTCGGCATTGTGCTCTGGATGTTTCCATCTCTGTTGGCTTGTGTTGCAATGGCGCGAGAAAAAGAGCAGGGGACGGTACTTCAAGTTTTCGTTTCTAGCATAAAAGCTCATGAGCTTGTTCTGGGAAAGGCCCTTGTGTACACACTCGTAGGTTTGGCTCAGGCTGTGATAATCATCAGTCTTGCAACCTTTATTTTTGGGCTGCATTTTCTTGCGAGTGCGCCGTTGTTTTTTATTGCATTGCCCATCTATGTTCTGTGCTCTGTTTTGTTTGGCATGGCTCTGGGTTCGTGTGCGAATTCGCAGAGCAATGCAGTTCAGGGCGTTTCTAGTTTGGGGTTTTTTACGTGTTTGCTTTTGTCTGGGTTCGTTTATCCAATCAGCAATATTCCATTCCCGTTGTCTTTGTTCTCTTATCTTGTACCCGCCCGATATTTCATTGAAGTAAGTCGCGACTCGTTCGAGCGCGGAATGGGCGGCTTCGCAGTTGTTCAGGATATTACAGTTTTGATTTTGTTTTGCTTGGGACTTTTTTCGATTTCCTGGTTTTCCTGGCGCCAGATGAAGTTTAAGGAATAGATGCGCATATGAATATTTTTGACGCTATCTTAGGTTCAAGGCTTTGGGCTCTCGTAAAAAAGGAGTTCAGGCAGACACTGCGAAACAAGCTTTTATTGTATCTTTTGCTTGTTCCGCCGACTGTGCAGTTATTGATTCTCTCTGCTTCTCTAGATCCAGAATTGCACAACTTAAGTCTTGCAGTTTGTGACCAATCCAATACTGCCATTAGCAGAGATTATGTAGATGCGTTTAGCTCTGCATCAGTCTTCAATCCAATCAAGAGAATGAACAATCCTGACCAGACTTACAAGATGGTTGAGCAAGGAAAGGCTTCTGCGGCCTTGATTATCCCAAGCGATTTTGCAGAAAAATACAATAAGGAAAATATCCTTGAGAGTCAAACCATTCTTGATGGAACTGACGCATACACAGCAAATGTTGCCAAAGCTTATCTCAAAGACATTGCTGCTCATTTCAATCCATCCGACATTAATGAAGAGCACAAGCCTGCTGTCGATATTGAAACGAAGATGTTATTCAATTCGGGATTGAAGAGCAGCTGGTTTTTTGTCACCGGTGTCTTAGGTGCTGTCCTGACTGTGGTTGGAACACTGGTGTCTTCTGCAGTGCTTTTGCGGGAGAAGGAGCATGGTACTCTTGAGCAATTGCTGATGGCTCCACCTACGGCAGGAGAGATTATTCTCGCCAAGATTTTGCCCCTGGTGTTTTTGCTCGTGTGCGATCTTACTTTGGCCTTGCTTTTGTCTAGAATGTTCTTTGGATTACCTTTCCTCTGCAATCCTCTGGTTTTCCTGATGGGAGCATCAGCCTACATAGTTTCTTGCATCGGTTTCGGGATGCTGTTAGGAACGTTTTGCTCAAGTCAACGGCAGGCGCAGTTATCGTCCTTTTTCATTAGTATTCCACTCATACAGTTGTCTGGAAGCGTGGTGCCATTTGAAAGTATGCCAGCTTTCCTGCAGAGCCTTTCTAAGCTTGACCCACTGCGTTACTTTACTCTGTTTGTGCGAGAAAGCTTATTGAAAGGTGCATCGTGGGACGTTCTGCTACCAAACGTCGCCTTTCTGATCATCAGCGCTTCCGTTTTATTGAGTATCAGTGCGTGGCGTTTCCGTCGTCAGCTAGGATGAGTTTCAGTCTGATTGCTTATCATACAATGTTGAAGGATTCGACCTAATAGCGCGGCATAGCTTGTGGCACTGTCTGCACAGCTTTAACGAGTGCTCTTGCAAGCCCAAGGCGCGTCACCTCATTGAACGGCATTACGCCTACAATGTCATATTTTGCACCGTTTGAGACCAATCGATTATCCAGCTTACTCAATTTCTTGTAGCTTTCATCGTCTGTTCCAACTTGAAGAAATACAATTTGAACCTCTGTCGGGTATCGCATTTGGTGCGTAGCGTTTATGATTACATCTTTGAGATTGCTTTCATCCTGTGGCTTGCCATCGGTGATAACTGCTACTACGAGCGGCTTCGCTTGTCTCTGCATTCCTCGTTTTTGGAAGTACTCTCCCAGTTGTTGTGCCATAGGCTCGGCCAATTTTGTTCCGATCCATATGTGATTGCGAGAAAAGACCGTGGGCAGCATTTCCATGCGAACGCTGCGGTAAACGTCATATTGACTGGAGAACATTACTAGATTGAAGGTCCAGTCGGGGATTCGTGCGCTTTGTCGGCGGAAATCCATCGCTTGCGATAAGCACCAGTACCAGCGCGGAAACATTCCCTCAGGAAAATTTTCACGCTCTCCCATTGAACTTGATCGATCTTGCATGATCACGATGTCTCGTGATTTGAGAACTTTTAGTTCGTCGTTGTTTACGTCTGCGTGAAGCTTGGGCAGCGGAGGCAGTGCGTCTTCTGTTGGATTTCCCTGGATCAAGGGCAAAACTTTGTTGAGCAAACCAGATTTAAGGTTAAACGCATCTGTACCTGAGCGAAGGTTGCTCATGCCGGTGTTCGCTCTTAGTTGCGTGTTATCTGTCATTCCTGACAATGGTCGGCTATAACTGTCCGATTTTGCTGGCAGCGTTTTGAATTCGTCAGGAGATACCAGGGAGTCTTCCTCCTGGTGCTCGATGCCACCAGTTAACGGGGCGTTGATACCATCACCCGAATAGCGGCTACGTTGCGTATTTTCGCCTTCGGCTGGTTTGGTAGATCTCGAAATACGAAAGTTTTTCAGAGCGCTCATTTGAGCCTCGGAAGAGGGTATGCTGGCGATTGCCAGAGAAAGTGACATGGTAAAGAAAACAAAAAAGCGCACTGCGAATGCCCTCCTCCGAAAAAGGAAATTCAGCGAAGCAAGAGCCCTCGCAAAATCGCGAGGGTGTTGTTCCATACTAAATGTAACGTGTTACTTCTTGTTATCGCCACATTGCTATTTCAAGAGCTTTACAAAGAAGCCTTAATACTGCTTTGCTCTGGAGCTTCTTCGGTAATGACACTCGGACCAACTAGCTCATCTTTTTTGAGTGGCTTTTTCTCGCTAACAGAACGCTTTTCATTATCCTGCTTTTTCATTTTTTTGCCGCCACTCATTTCTGCGAATATCTCGTCTGAGGTTTTACTCAAGACCAGACCGTTCGGAGCGTCAGTCTTGTCACCAAGAGCGAGAGCCCGTTCGTGTTGTCTGTCAAAGTCCTTTTTGAATTTTTGCTCGTGAGCTTCCAGGACACTAGGGAACTTATAGAACCAGGGCCACCAGTGTCGCAACCCGCTACGGTACATCTTCCAAGATGCATCTTGCGCTGTCCATTTATTTTTTGCAATTCGGTATACCGCGAGGTAAAACTGGGTTCTATCTTTTGCTGCGACATCACAAACATAGATGGGGAGATTTTTCGGGTCACTAATCATAGTGACAAACTTGTCCATGACGGCTTCGTCAGGGTTTTTATAGAGACCTGTTTTCAGAAAAATGTATTGAATATGGTGTTTCTCACAGAGCTGCGCATTCTCGAGTTTGTGATTAGGTCGCTGGCGGCAATCTACCATCGTTTTGACGCCGAGATGTTCTAGTTCATTCATTCTGGCTTCATCTGGCACCGGGCCATAAAAACACATCTGGTCGACTTGACCGAATCCCTTGCATCCCGTGAGTGCTAAAACCGCGGGAACAACGCTCATGATAAGGAGATTGCGAAAGGAGAATTGCATATTCATTTTGCTATAACCTGTTGAACGAAAGTATTGTCACTGCGCTAGATGGGACGCAGGTCGACTACTTCAGTTCCCGAACTAAACCTTAGTTCTTTCACGGTTCTGTGCGACCATGCGCCACAGAGCCCACTTAAAATGTCTTGTAGCTAAGCGATGGAAACCACAGCGAACCATTTCTTCGTAGGCTTGTTTCAAGCTCCACTGGCAGCGCAAGATACGGTACATAGCAAACAGAATTCCTGTCCGATCTGCCCCGTGAAGGCAATGGACAAAAAACGGGCGCAGTTCTTCTTTATCTAATACGTCTAGGAATTCATCAACGTTTGCACGATTTGGCAGTGTCCAATAGTTCAATGGAATATGGATGAAGTTCATGCCGAGTTCTGTGACACGTGCTCGCTCTCTGTTCACAGGACCCTTGCGCCAGCGCAGGTTCACAACTGTCTTCACCCCCATTGCCTTAAGTTCGGCAAAACTGTCCATTGGCGGCTGGGCGCCACGGTATAGCCAGTCGTGAATCTGGTGGAAGTTTCTCACTCGGACTTTGGGTGTGTCATCTTTCATTACTACTAGTTTTACCAGATGGTTTGCGAAACATGTCCAAACACAGAGTTAAAAGTTGGGAACTACTTAGTCGATGGTGAATCTATAGCGACGTAAACCGGGGAACTCTGAGATGGTTAAACACGCGCTAGTTATTTATAATCCTGTCTCCAAGTCACAAGTCAAGACTGAGGAATGGATTGGTCAATTGGTTGCTGAGCTGAACAAAGACGATCAATATCTTGTATCTTTCTTTCCAACAGAGGCTCATACCACCCCAGATGACTTGATTCCCTTAATTCAGGATCCATTGGAACTTATCATTGCTGGGGGTGGTGATGGAACGCTCAGGTTCGCGCTAGCCGCCGTCGCCAAAGCAAAGAGTTCTATTCCTGTGGCTATTTTCCCAATGGGCACTGGCAATGTCATGGCAAGGAATATAGGTATCATCGAACAACACTTGATGGCCGATCCACTGAAAAATGCCTATGAATACATCAAAAATGGCGTACCTATGAGAATAGACATGGGAATGATGAACGGTGAGTATTTTGCCGGAATGGCTGGAGTCGGACCCATTGCTGATGCTTTCATGCTGCCAGCACGTGAAGAAAAGACCCAAAATAAGCTCAAAGCTTACTTCAAGTCGCTGATTACCAGTATTGCCAGGCCTCGTCGTCATTTCAGAATTACTACTTCGGGCGGCTCATTTAAGGTCGAGGCAGGTGGCGTGTTTTTGAGTAACGTTGAAGACCTGGGAATAGGAAAACGTGCTGACATTGGGCTTCTTTCCGATGGGTTGTTGGATTTGCATGTAATGAATCCTAAGCGGCTGGGGGACTTTATTCAGCTGACTAAGCGATATGCTGCGGGAGACCTTTCGAATAAAGCTCCAGAGATGCTTTTTCGAGTTAAGGAAGCTGTCGTAGAGGTGTTGCCCAGGCGCGGAGTGCGCTCATCGTTTCAGTTGATGGTTAAGAAAGTCGTAGAGTTTGTGACCCGCGAGAAGTTAGATGATGAGCCGCGAATTACTGAAATGCCATGCATGATAGATGGCGACCTTCATTCTACAACTCCAATGAGGGTAACGGTTATTCCACAAGCAGCAACAATTCTGGTACCAAAAGAAGTTGCTGAATCGATGAACTTGATAAACGTAGAAAGGCACGAAGGTGAAATTTGTGGTGTCAGTCAGATTACAAAGCATGCAAGTATGTATAGGTCAGATGACCGAGCAGCTAGCTGACTAGTGCAGCCTGGCATCAGTAATTTGGCACTTTTGTAAAAAAAACGAAATGGTGTATTATTTCGCCTGAGCTAGAGCGGGCGGTAATTTTTTTAGGTTGTTAGACTCAAATTCGTTGGTGAGATCTCGCGTGAGGATTGCGCTAGTGACTAAGAGTCTCGGTCGTTTTATTTTGTCAGTTTGTATTGTTTCAGCCGCTGCACCTGTGTGTTTTGCACAGTCGCCTTCTGTAGCCAGCGCAGCTCCATTGTTGAGTGCTGGTCTTACCCAGGAAATTAACACTGTCGTTCCTAATTTTGGCGTTGTTTCGGAAAAGCTTCTTCGAGGTGGACAGCCACGAGAAGGTGGCTTGGAAGCGCTTAAAAAAGCGGGTGTTAACACTATTGTTAACTTGAGGGATGGACTGGAGGACATCGAGCGCGAGAAGCAAACAGCGCATAAGCTTGGACTCAAGTTTGTGAGCATTCCGATGAGCGTGTTCAAAACAGCTACTCCGTCGCAGGTTGATAAATTTCTGAAAACTGTAAGCGCAAATAAAGATGGAAAGACGTTCGTTCACTGTCGTCAGGGAATGGACAGATGCGGCACAATGGTCGCAATGTACAGAATGAATGTGGAGAATTGGACAGCAAAGAAAGCTTATGGAGAAATGCTGAATTATGGTTTTCATCCCATATTGCTGGGCTTGCGCTGGTCGGTTTTTGCAAATGAGCAAGCAATCTTAAGCGCAAAAGCACTTGTGCCAGCAGCTCCAAATGCTGGTCAAACAATACAGACTGATTTGCCCATTCAGCCTGCTCAGTAGTAGCGCTGGAACGCTTTATGCGTGTACCGAAAGGGTTGGCACTGGTAGTGGTGCCAACCCTTTGTTCTTGAGCTCGCTCTAGCTTACTTGCAGTTACGAATTTCTGTTTTGGTTCGTCAATTACTGTTTTGCAGAGAATCTTTTTGCTTCATTTCTGCGGGTTTCCGAAATCATGTTAGGCTTAGAATGTGACATGATTGCATACCTCATCTAACTCAGATGGCTGAGCTACGGAGGGCATGCGAATCTTGTTGTGGATTCCTTTACATCAGCGCTTTTGCAGCGGCGATAGATATGAAATTACAAGATGAAAACAGCACCTTTGACGTAAATGATTCTTTCGGTCCGCCGAATATTCTCGATGATATCGATTTCCTAGATGTGGAAAACGAGTTTGAGGAAACGACGGAACCAGAGGCTCCTGAGAGTGTGCCCGAAACTCGGGGTATGTCTTTAACCGAAAGCGATTCAATCAAAGTGTATTTGAAAGAGATAGGCAAACATCGACTTTTGCAAAAGTCCGAAGAAGTAGATTTGTTTCGGCAGGTAGTGAAAGGAAGCGATGCCGCGAGGAGGCGAGTTGTGCAGTCGAACCTTCGCCTCGTGGTTAGTGTTGCGAAAAATTATAAGAACCGTGGGCTCAGCTTTCAAGATCTCATTCAAGAAGGAAATATGGGATTGTTGAAGGCTGTTGAGAAATTCAATCCCGAGAAGGGATTCAGGTTCTCAACCTACGCCACCTGGTGGATCAGGCAAGCGATAACGAGGGCACTATCGAATGATTCCAGAACGATAAGAGTTCCTGTTCACCTATCTGAAACGAGAAATGTTGTAAGAAAGGCAGTCGAAAAGCTTAGCGTTAAGTTAGGTCGTAGTCCAGTGTTGCCTGAAATCTCGAAAGAAACGGGAATAAGCGAAGAGACTTTGTTGTCGGTATGGTCTGCATTCCGAGAGCCGGTATCGCTTGATTGCAAACCACGAGCTGATTTTGATGCAGAGTTGAAGGACTTTGTGGAAGACAGTCGTTCTCTAAATCCGGACGAGGTTGTGCAGAAAATAGTCTTGAAGGACAAAATTAGAGGACTTCTCTCTAAGTTGCGCGACCAAGAGCGCTCCGTGCTTGAGCTCAGGTATGGTATCGCCAATGGTGTGCCAATGACGCTAGCAGAGGTGGGTCGATCGCTTGGATATTCTCGTGAAAGGGTGAGGCAAATTGAGTGTCTTGCATTGAGAAAGCTAGGGCATGCATCTAATGCACGAAAACTTCTTGATGATTTGAATCAATCCTAAGAACTGAACAATTGCCAGGCGCAGTCGTGTTGTGGGAACTACGGCTGCGCCGTTTTCTTTGTCTGGTGTTTCAAAAGAAAAACCCTGCAGTCGGGATCACGCTTCTGCAGGGGAAAGTGCATTTTTCAGCTCTTTTTTTAACCTCTTCCTTTTTACTGGATAGGTTGAACCTTTCGGTTCGTTCGAAGATGAAGACCAGGAAACTGAGAGATTGTTCCCACTGATATTGGGTGGCATCGACAATGATTCATGAGGCTGATAGACTGCTTGTGCTCGATGGGAGGAAGAATATTGCACGAGTTGATGACAGTGACAGGTCCTATCAAAGCAGAGCAATTGGGCGTAACTCTGCCACACGAACACTTACTGATTGATCTTTCCTGTTTGTGGCATTTTCCAAAAGATGAGTCTAGAGAGCATTTGGTTGCGGCTGATGTTTGTTGCGGCATTCGCGGTCTTTTGATGGGTGACCCCTATCACTGCAAAGATAATTTGATTCTCGATGACATCGAGCTAGCGGTGCAGGAAGTTCTCCTGTTTAAGAACGTGGGCGGCAATACGATTCTTGATCTTTCTACTCAAACCATCGGTCCCTACCCGGATAAGCTCAGGGTGATTTCGGAGCGCACCGGCGTAAATATCGTTGCAGCGACCGGTTTCTATACTAAACGTGCGCATCCACCATGTGTTGCTGAGCAGACAATTTCGCAGCTTGCAGAAAGAATGATTCGCGACTTGAACGATGGGTTTGAAGGCTCAAGCGTGCGTGCCGGAATTATTGGTGAAGTTGGAACAAGTTCTCCGATTCATCCTGACGAGAAAAAAGTATTGCTAGCGGCGGCTGAGGCCAGCAAGCTTACAGGTGCAAGTATCAATGTGCATCTAGCAATTTTTGCAAAGGAAGGGCACAATGTCCTGGATATTTTAGAGAGTACAGGGCTTTCACTCAATAAAGTGGCTCTAAGTCATTTGGACGAATTGCCTGACGATGAATATCGCATTTCGCTAGCGCAAAGGGGATGTTTTGTTGAGCTGGATTGTTTTGGGTCCGAAGTCTATTTTGATGAGGATTCTTTACGTGAACCTTCTGATGCTGAGCGAATTGGATTTCTTTCAAGACTGATTGAAGCCGGCTTCGAAAAGCAGATTTTGATTTCTCAAGACGTCTGTACCAAAATGCAGTTGCGTAAATATGGTGGCATGGGATACGACCATGTTTTGAGGACCATTGTGCCTCGTCTTAGAGCATGTGGATTTGACAAGGCTGTTATCGAGTCGCTTTTGATAAAAAATGCCGAAAGCTTTTTGTTCTCAAATTGAGAAAGGAGGTTCAATCTGAACCTCCCTTTGATTATTTTCGCAAGCTTCTTATCGGTCTATTCTTGAATTGGTCTCTTCATGCTCACAACCTCAGAATCTTCGGTTTCTTCCTGGCTGAGTTTGTTTTCTTGGGCGATTCTAGTCTCTTCGGACTTCAAATATGCACATAGAAGAGTCATGGTTTGAAGCGTCTGTGATTGGGCTGGAAGTAACTCTGAATCAACTAACTCATAAGATTCCGAATCCAAATCTTTCATGTTTTTTTCGTATTGCTCAAAGCCATAATCTTCACCAGCGCAAAGTACACTCATTGCCACGCGATCGCTAATGAATGTGGCGCCGTTTTCTACAGCGCTCACGAATGACCCCCACCAGCCAGCATTGCGCAGTGCCGGTGCACCGTGAGCTTCCATTCGCTCACGTAATGGCTGAACGCGCAGTGCATGTGAATTGCGGCATTCTTCGAGTGTTGGTATCAAATGCTTGTTGCGCACTTTGTCGATGGCCATATTGTAAGCTTGAATCGCTGAGAGCTCGCCCGCTAAAAGAGCACTTAGCGCTGTAAGCTCCTTATTGTCGAGAAATTCGCGCCCGAGTATCTCTTTAATCGATAGGTTTGCTTTCATATTTCCTCCTCTCCTCATTCTGGCAAGCCAGTGTTGGATGTGGAAAGCAGACGGACTGGAGAACGTGCAGTTCCCCAGTTTTTTAGAGTCAGGTCCCGAAAAGTGTGCTGGCTAAGCATCACTATTAGTATCGGTTAGCGAGTGATACCGTCTGTTTGGAACGTGCATCTCATGGTCGATGCACAGATGAAGCTCTGTCGGTGTAAACGTTCGCGTGGCTGAGCGTATTCGAATTCGAATTTTTGTTCTCGTAAAGGAAATGCAGTGTTCCTATATCCTTAAAGCTCAGGTTGATTCGCTTATGATTTGAAACAGAAAAGTACATTATGTCATCGGGGTCAGCTGAATGGCCAGCTATGCCGAGGGCGTGTCCGACTTCATGTAAGTAGGCTTTCTTGGTTTCAACTGGAGTAAATTCGCGTTCTGGTAATCTTGTGAGTAGGCGCATTCTGCTGTGATCAATCTCTCCCCAATTGGTTTCCGGGTTATATCTGGCGTAGTTTCTGGTGTTGCCAGCTTCGGTACCGCGGCTGGCTTCAACAGCTCGGTCTGACCATACAACGTCAATATCTGCGTCGTTGGCATTTTGGGTTTCGACCCAACTTATTCGTCCGTCTGAGGCGCGAGACCATTCATCAAAACAGTTTTTGAGAAGGTCCACATTTGTCGATTTGAACCCTGGTGTATTTGCATTTTTCGCAAAATGAACTTTCAAAGGAAACTTGTCTGGTGACCATGTGTAATATCCATCTGAAGCCAGGTCGCTTGAATAGTTGGTCTCGCCTATTGTATTCACTGAAGCGAGATTCGGTCTGGCTGGGGAAGAAGCTTGTAAAAGTACGCAGCACAAAATGGCGGGCAGCATTGACTGCCATAGCAGGTTTTTTATTTTCATCGTCTAGCGGTGCTCTGTTCAAATAATGCAGGAAGCCGATCAGACCTTGGTCGAGTCGGCTAATGACAATTAAAGCAGATTGAACAAAATATGGCTGCAAAAATGTAGAGCGTACTTAATTCTTTGAAAAGCTCTGATCATCAGGCAATAGGAGGATTCGGCAGTCCGTCGAAAGTGGGGGCATGCTGATGCTCTTAGGCGATGTTTGGGAACTGCGGATGGCTCAAGGCGTCGTTCGCTACATGCTCCAGAAGGAAAATACAAGGAGAGATTGCAATGAAGATATCGAAGAAACTGTTTATAGCTCCCATCATGGGTTTGTTAGGTTTAGCGCTTACGCAGCCAGTTTCAGCAGAGACTTTTTGCACGAAGACTACAAAAACCGTTACGACGACAACGAGTTCGAGCGCACCGTATACGGTGCGGCAGATTGTAGAAAGCCCAGTGACAGTTGAGGAAGCAGCAAGCTGTACAGACGCTCCTCTAACTAGCTTTGATCGGGTTATTGAAAAACCTGTCGTAATCAAGGAGTCCCCAGTGATGGTGGAACGACCGGTGGTGGTGGAAAGTCCAGTAGTCGTGCAACGAGACACCCTTATGGCACAGCCAGTAGTGATTAAGAAACACGGTCATCACTTGCTTCACGTTGGTGTATCTCCGCTTGGCAGAGTTGATTTGTTCTAGTACTAGCGGATAGAGGTTGGAAACAAGGTTTATACCAAGGAGGTAAGATGAAGGGTAGGGTAATAGCGATGGCAATCGCTGGGCTAGGTCTGTTTTTGGCACCAATGGCTCAGGCTGATTCCTGTGATACTACAAAAACAATGATCGGTCCAGGTGTGACTGAATACCGTTATACAGAGACCGTAACTCCGGCTCAGTCCGTGATTATAGAACGTCCTGTTGTTTTAGAAAACCGAATTGTTGAAAAGCAAATCGTGAAGGAAAAGGTACCTGTGTACATCAATCGCCGAGTTTCTTATCGCCCTGTGAAACATCATAGAGTGCGACGAATTGCTCGCGCGCATACTACAGCGTGTTCAAACAAAGTAATTAGCAGCAGCAGCACTATTGAGAGAACGATTGAAAAACCGATTGTTGTCGAAAGACCTGTAGTTGTTGAACGAAGTCGAATGGTTGAAAGACCAGTTTACATCGACCGTGTTGTAGAGAAACCAGTGGTTGTTGAACGTAGGGTTGTCTCAAGTCCTGTAATTATTCAAAGGACTGTTAGCAAACCCGTTGTGATTCATAGACCGGTTATGATGGAACGCACAATTCAGCAGCCCGTGATCATCGAAAAGAAAAAACGTCATCTCCTCGACTTACATGTGTTGTAAGGACTAGTGGAGGATATTTTGTATGAAAATGATTGGTAAATTAACCTTGGCGGTACTCGTTACATCTTGTGTGCAATCAACTGGCGCGCTAGGACAGGAAGTCATTGAACAAACTGTCGTTAAACGAGTACCACCAGTGTTAATGCGAGATCAACGTATTCAGAAGGTTGTAGAAAAGCAAGTTATTCACGAGCCAGAAACATTTATTCAATCGGATGCGGACCTTGTAAAAAGATCCAACTACGTCAAACGGCTAAATGATATGGCAGAGCAAATAAATAATGCTCGATCGAACGGCTGGCTTACAGACGCACAATACAAAGACCTTTCCGACTGGCATTCTTCAGTCGCTAAAGAAGAACTAGCAATGCGAGAGTCCGGATATGGGCGTGTGCCGACAGCTGATGTAGACCAAATGGAGAAACACATGACTGGTTTGCAATACGCCATTAACAAGAATATCGACGCCAGTAAATAAGGTGCTGACAAAGGTCGCCTGGAGACCTGATAAGAGCAGGATTCCCATTTAGGGTATCCTGCTCTTATGTGCTCCCAATCCGGAAAAAAGGATTATGTTTTAGACAGAATATTGTAAGCGAGAGTGCTTTATCTCAAGTTTACGTTCCATGTCTAGTAAGTTGTGTGCGCCGAACATGCAACTGCGGCGAAGTCGCTCAATTGTTTTTCTTGCTCGATGGCTCACATAGGGATTGTCATCTTCGCAGAGTTCGTACAATACATTTGAGGGTGCGTTGTGATTTTCTGCGATGGCAAATCTTACGTCTAGGCACTCATCTTGTGCCAAGTTCCTCAGAATATCTATTGATAGCCCAGGGTTGTCTGATACAGCTTCTCTTACTTCTGGGCAATCATGTTGGGCTAGTTTTTCCAAAATTTCCAGTGGTAATGACGCATCCTCAGCCATTCTGCAAAGGAATCGAATTGACTCTTTCTCAGTCATTTCAGAGTTGGGCATGAAAATTGTGTCGCTGACGTGGTCCTCGTGCCGTGCACTAGCGCTAGTTTCCACCTCGGACAGCAATTCTTCTGCGAAGTTGGGGGTCTCAAGCTCGGGTTCGCATTGCATATCAAGTTCCCTCCTTTATGCACTTAGTATCAGTCTTCCGTGAGCTACCCTAACAAAACAAGTGGAAAATAGCTGTTCATAGGCATCTAGCTGTTGCAGACTATAGAAAGAAAAATAGCCGTTTGGTTAGAAATAGGTCCCAGAGCAAATTTAAGGTGACTACTAGCTTCAGAAACACTATGACTTTGGTGTAAAATGGGCATATCAAATCCAGGCGATTTAGTTGGATTGAAAGTGTTTCCCAATCGGGAGAGGTTACTATGAAGAACTGTATGGCCACGGTGTTGGCAACGATCAGTTTGTGCATGATTCTGACTTCTCAAACATCTTGTTTTGCAAGGGCTGAGAAAAACACTGAAGCGAAGATTACTGAAGCGCACGGAGATGTTTATAAGCGCGGCTTTGTTGATTGGGAAAAGGAAGAGTGGGGTGACCCATCGAAAGCTGCTAAAGGTGATGTTCTTCAAGAAGGAACTCAAGTTGGCACTGGTGAGAAATCGTGGGCGCAACTTACATGGAATTACATTACTGCTAGAGCCTGGTCGAATTCTGTTTATGCTATTGCACCAAATCAGAGGCTCGTCTATCTTCTTGGTGGAGAGATGCTATATCACCTCGACAAAAATAGAAAGGATAAAAGTGATTATTTCGTCTGGACGAAGCTTATTCAGGCCCGTCTGCGAGGCACCACTGTGCTGTTCCAGTGCCACGATGATACAACAAGAATAACGGTGCTAGAAGGATGCGTCGATATCTTGAATCGCAAAGACAAAAGTGTTTTGCGTTTGGAGCCAGGCGTCATTTACGAAATCAAGGAACTAAATCAATCGATGCCGAATGCATCTGGTTCCTCTAGCCAGGGTCCATCTGCAAATGTGACGCAGCAATCTTTGACTCCAATTGCCCTGGGAAATATTCCTCCTGTTCAAGTCTTCGAGACGAAAAATACAATCACCTCGCTTTACGTGGCAAATCCACAGAGTTTACTTGAGCATCCATTGCTAAATTCTCTGGAAACCCCGCTTAGCAGCCTTCCTCTTGTTGGGAGCACGCTTAACTCTCTTCTGCCTACAGTAAATAATCTGCTTGATGCCAGTACTGGGCTTCTTAAAGACGGTGCTTTGCCATTGTTGAGTCAAACGCTTTCGTCCGAGTCGAAAATTCTTGCGGTTCCAACAACCTTGAGTTATAACGTGGGTTCGCTCGCTGGAACAGCTTTTGCATTGCCCCAATCGGTTACTTTCTTTCCACCTCGCGGTGTCATAGGTCAGTTGAGCAATACTGCAAGTGGCGCCGTTCCTGGGCTGATAGGTCCGGGTGGGTCGCTCAACAGAATGTCGGATCTGTCGCAGCTTACAAATGGCCCCGTCCTAAATAGGGCTGGAGGGGCAAACATAGTTCCTTCTATTAACGTGCTTCCGACCACAACAACAGCTGCTCTGGGAAGTATCGGAGCAGGTCATGGATTGGTAGGTGGTACTATGGGCGGTGTTGGTGCGGTGACCGGTGCCGTGAGTGGTATGTCAGGCGTAGTCGGTGGTGTCACTGGTGCGGTGGGTGGTGTCACTGGCGGTGCAAGCAGCGCGCTGGGAGGCGTGACCAGCGGTGTCACTGGTGCGGTAGGAGGACTCACTGGGGGGCTTACGGGCGGAACGCACGGCGGTGGATTGGTCGGTGGCGTGGGCAATACCGTTGGAGGACTTACTGGTGGTCTTGGCTCGATTTTGGGGGGCGGGTCTGGAGGCGGTTTAGGATTAGGACATTGAGGTGCTCTGGTGAACCTGCGTCTTCATAAGCTGTTTAGCGCAATCAAGACGCGCCAGAGTGTTCTGCTCTTCCTGGTTTTTGTTCTGTCATGTTTCCTCAGTGGCACTATTCTTTTAATGAGTGGCATGCTTAGCAGAGCAGAGCTGCAGACGATAGATCGCATGTTTGAGGCGAGGCGATTTCTTGTATGGTCGCCAGAAGCTTTCGACCGTTTAGATATATCCAGGCTTTGGGCTTACCACGAAAAGCACGAAATTCCGCGAAGGTGGTGGGCGTGGGATTATACTCTGAGCTGGCTGTTAGAGCCCAATCATATACCGGTAAAAAATAAGTTTGTCATCTTCAATCATCTGTTAGAAGACGAGCCACCGCCTGAGGCTGTGGAAACGTTTCCGTGGATGAAACCCCTGATGAAGTTTCCGTACTCAAGAGCAGAGATCGCAAACATTGTGCGTTTTCTGGCTAAATCAAATGCCAAGCTTGTGATTTTGGACAACGATTTCCCCCAGTTTTCTGAAGACGATGCTGTTCTGGCAAAAGCAATTAGCGAAGCTTCAAACGGCACGCTGACCGGAAAAAAGGTTCCTGTCTTGATGGCAAGTACTGTCAATCGGCGCAGTTTTATCAATATCTTACAGCTCGATGTAACGTCGAATCCATCTGGCGTTTTGAAGGAACTCTCAAACCTTGAGCCGGGTGTGGATGTTTTGAAGAAGTACACTGGCACAACAAGCATGATGCTTGATGAAGATCTGGTTGTTCGACGCACCGTATGTAGTGCTGCGGATCTAAAATCGAAGGAACGAAGTTCTATAACTGTTAAGGTCCTGCAGGCTCTTGGGCAAACAATTCCACCTGATTTGCCCCGTGAGATGGACATTGATTTTGCCGGACCTCCAAACTCCGACTTATATCCAGTAAGACCGTTTCAATATCTGTTGGACCCTGCGCTAAAGTCGCGCTTACTTCAAAATGCTGACCCTCAGAACGAGGATGTGACACTCGATGATGCCATTGTCATTGTGGGTGATGGCGTAACCGACGTCTACGCTACGCCATTTACAAATCTTGGTGTCAACTTGATGAGTGGGTCCGAAATCATTGCTCAGTCGATTGACACAATCGCTCGGCATAGTTGGCGCCACCGCTTGTCCTTTTCGGGAAGCCTTGTGTATCTCTTCCTTTGTTCTTTGCTAGGTGCAGCATTCTTGTCTGCCTGGAAGTATTTGATGAAATCAGTCAAAGGACTCGGAAAGACTCTGGCTGTAGGTCTGATTTTAGACATTGCCTGTTGTGTTATTAGCATCAACATTTGTTATCTAACGGCATGTTTTGTCTTTGCTTATTTTGGCTTGATTGTCCCTGTGATTGTGCCATCGATTTCAATCATGATTGCGTCTCTATCGGCTGCACTTTGGGAACGCGAAAATGAGCGTACCCTTTCCTTGAAGAGGCAACTCGAGCACGCTGAAGAGAGGCTTAAGCTGCAGGAGGAAAAGTATGAAGAAGAGCTCAAGAGGCAATTAGCAGAGCTTCAGGTTCAAGAAGTTCTTCAAGATGAGTATAGGCGACAAGAGTTCATAAGGCGAATCAATCATGATCTGAAGGCTCCAGTTACAGTTATGAGTTGGATTCTCTCCAGGCTCAAGCTTGGTGAGCTTCCGCCTGAGGCTGTCTCTGAGAAGATAGATAAGCTGGCAAAGACATCAAACCGCTTGATCGACCTTCTTCATGAACTCTCCTCTAGCTATGTTGTTTCATCTACAGAGCATGAGGAGGGGTTTGTTTCTGAGCGTTGTCAGCTGAACAAGATATTGATCGATTGTGTTGCGATGGCCCGTCCCCTCGCCGAGATGAAAAATGACAAGATCGAACTCTTACTTCCTGAGCGCGTTCTCTGGATGAATGCAGTGCCGCTAAGGTTGTCCAGAATATTCGATAACCTCATCAGAAATGCCATTCTCCATAATCCTAATGCAATTCATATTACTATTGAAGCTCGCTCGAGTGCACATGTTCACCAGATTTTCGTTAGTGACAATGGTAAGGGTATAGACCAAGACAAACTTCCATTGCTGTTTGACAAGAGCCGGATGCAAGAGCTGAAAAGTAGCAATGGCGACGGTTTGGGACTGCAAATTGTCAGCGCTTTCGTGGAGTCCTTTGGGGGGAAAATTGCAGTGAGCAGCAAAGTAGGACGAGGTACAACGTTCACGATAACCCTGCCGTCAAGTCATCTTGAGGCTGGTGGAGATTCCGGTGAGGACATACTTTCAACGGGGCAACATACTATAATAGTGGAAGAAAAAAGTAGTTCGTTATCAATGTCGTCGAAGGCAACTGTGGGTGCTATAGTCCAGGAAGCCAGAGGTTCTGAAAATGATTAACATAATAATAGTGGAGGACGATGTTGATTTCGCTGAAATCCTCAAAGAGTGTCTTGAGGAGGATGGCGCCACTAAGGTACTGGCAGTATTGAACAATGAAGAAGCTGCAAATGAGTGGATTAGATCAAACGACCTCTCTAAGCTAGATTGCGCGCTGGTAGATCTTGTGATTCCGAAATCAGAAGGGCTGAAGGAAGCCAACTCTATGGCGGGTCTTCGAATCGTGAAAGAACTTCGTCATGCGGATGGGTTTTTCGGAACAATTTTGGTTTTGACCAACTCCCGATTGTTGGAGGATGGTGAGCGGGCTCTGCAAGCTGGTTGTGATGGATATTTGTGCAAGCATGCACCACTTGCTGAGATTCCATCCATGGTGGCAGAATTAAAGCTTGCTATGCAGGGTCACGTTGTTCTTGTCTCGCGCGAAATGCGCCATGTTTTTATCAGGGAACAGTTATCCACTAAGGAAGCTCGGTTGATGGAGTTGATTAATGAGGGCTGCTCATGGGCAGAGGTTGCGCAAGAGCTGGGCTACAAGTCATCTAACGCTGCGGCAACAATCGGCTATCGCGTTTTTGACAAAATTCTCGACCCCTACGATGATCAGCTTTCAGAGGGTAATAATGAACGGAAGCGCATTCGAGCCCTGGAAAAGTGGAGGGCCAGAACTCATCGCCAGGGTGGACCGGCCGCTGCTGCAAAACGCGTTGACATTTAGCTAAGTCTTTCAAATTTAGCATCCTCTTTCGCTAATGAATTATTTGCACAAGAGCATCTCACTATTTTGAACTTGCCTGGTTTAGTTCGCTTCGTGCTAAATTGAGTCTCTTGTTTCTGGAGAGTCAAAATGCGTGTAAATTCTGGTTTTCAATTAGTTCAGCTTGCTCTAGTTAGCAGTACTGCTGCGATTCTTGTTTTTTGCGCATTAGCAGCAGTTGCTTCTGAGGGAAGAGACCCGAAAAACCCTGCTGAGGCTGCTGTTAATTGGACTATGTTGCTTGTACGGGAGTCTGTCAGTCCGCAATTGTTTCAGGGTAGCGAGGGCAGGTTTATCCTGGCTTATGAACTCTTTTTGACTAATGTATCAGTGTCTGAGATTGAACTCAGCAAGGTTGAAATATTGAACGCAGAAAACAATTCTGTGCTAAAAGAATTGGCTGCAAAGGACATTGCTGCTTTATTGCTGAAATACGATAAGACCAAAACAGCGGTCTTGAAGGCGGGGCAAGACGTTGTTTTGTTTGTGAATCTAGAATTTGAAAATCCGAGTCAGTGCCCAGATCGACTTGCTTACAGATTTACCTACAAAACAATTGATTTCGACAAAAAGCCAGCCACGAAGATAGTTGATTGCTCGGGTATTGAGGTAAACAAAAAGCCGGCTCTAGTCATAAGCCCTCCGTTCAAGGGTGGGAAGTGGGTTGCATTCGGTGGCTATGCAGGAGTAGCAGGTCATCGCAGAGCGATATTCGGCATTGATAACAAGCGCTATTGTGCGCAACGATTTGCCATTGATTGGGTCCGTCTTGATGAACAAGGTTTCTCAACTAAAAGTGATAGCTCAAAGTGCGAGAGTTCTTCTTGTTATGCGCAGCCACTATATGCGGTGGCTGATGGAGTAGTGGTGGGCGTTAATCAAGGCTTCGAAAATCAGACTCCATACAAAGATGTAAAAGGTCCTGATCGCATCAAGTATCCTGGTGGCAACTCTATCGTGCTCAAAATCTCTAATGGCTCGGAGTCGCTCTATGCATTTTATGCTCACCTGAAACCGGGTAGCATTAAAGTCAATGTTGGTGACAAAGTTTCGCGCGGTCAGCAAATAGCTGAAGTGGGAAACACGGGAAATACTTCGGGTCCTCATTTACATTTTCATGTTGTGGACGATCCCCACATACTCGGAAGCAATGGTGTGCCATACCTCTTTGATAGGTTTACGGTCCTGGGTGAAGTTCCAGATTTAAATGCCTTTTTCTCAAACGATGAGAAAGGGCTTAAGCAGCCTGTGAAAGATTCGAAGTTCAATGGTGCGCACAAAGAGCAACTCGTGCGCGAAGGTCATGTGATTCAGTGCGCTGATTAATTCGAGCGCTAATTATATGTCCAGAAGTCTGGTACATGGGTCTTGTAAGAGCAGCGGGTGCTAACTCGGAAGATGCAGGCATCTGCCGGTAGCTTTGTTTTGCCATTCTTGATCACAATGTGGCTTCCTGTTTCTGAGCAAATGTCTACATATTCGCCGTCAGGTGCTTGCGTCTCAATTTCCTGGCTCGAACTTCCTGCAACATTGAAAATTCCATAGAGGCTTTGACCGGAGGGTTCCACCCATGCAGCCTGAAGGCAGGGGCTGCTGGAGAGAATTTTGAATTTTCCGTGGAGCATTATTTCGTGCTTTTTCAGAAACGATAATTTAGTCAATCGGTTTTGCCATTGATATTGGTCCCAATTCACATCCTCTTTTTCAAAAAGCGATGGCGTTCGTTTATCTTTCGATTCCTGGCCAGCGTAGATCAAAAACGGTCCCTTGTTAAATGCTTGGAAGGCTGTCCAGGCAAATGCATGACGCTCGCTTGTGGCTGCATCCATGATGCGCTTTTGATCGTGATTCTCAACGAAACGCATCTTTGAAAAATTGTGCGGGAAGTGCGCATCTTGCAGTGCCATCAACTCAAGATAACGTTCAATGCTCATTTTTCCGGCGAGAACTGCTTTAAATGCAAACCAAATGTCATAGTCGTACAAAATATCGAAATGCTCGAAGAGTTCAGCATCTGAATGTGCGATGAGCCCTGCTGCTCGGCGGTCCCTTATAAAATCAGGGTTTACTGACTCTGCTAGCCAGAGCAAATCGGGATTTATTTCACGCAGTTTCTTTATTGCCTTACTCCAGAACTCAATCGGCACGCAAGAAGCCACGTCGCAGCGGAAGCCATCGATGCCTAGCTCAACCCATTTACGCAAAGAGTCAATCAGGTACTGAGTCAGCTCTTCGTTTGGATGGTTCAAGTCGATGATGTCGCTCCATTCAGGAACTGAAGTCTGTGGAGTTCCATCAGCATTTTGTCGGTACCATTCGGGGTGTTCAGTTATCAGGTTTGAATCATGTGAGGTGTGATGGTAGACCACATCGATCATCACTTTGAGACCCAATTGATGCGCCTTTTTGATCAAGCGCTTCAGGTCCTCCTCAGTTCCATACTCGGGGTTAACTCCCCGGTAATCGCTGATGCTGTAGGGGCAGCCAAGGCTGCCTTTGGCTTTTAGTTTCCCGATGGGATGTATGGGCAGGAACCAGACGACGTCTACGCCCATTCCTTTGATGCGCTCGAGGTCGTTCTCTACATCTTTGAATGTCCCACTTGGACCGTGGGCCCTGACATACACACTGTAAATAACGAGATTGTCAGTGTCTTTGGGTGTATGAATACTCATCTTTGCTTTCCCAGTGGTAAGAATGAAGGAAGGACAATTATCCTGCATTTTCTTTCTGCGTCCAGCAGAACTTAAGTCTCATGTTCTCATGCATGAAATCAGCTGTTTTGCTATCCTGACAGCAATAGCAATACCTGTTGCAAAGATGGACGCGAGGAGCGCTTATGTTTGACATTTTCAAAAAGCAATTTATCGAAGTAATCGAATGGACCGAAGAGACTGATGGCGTCCTTGCCTATCGTTTTCCCACGTTGGATCGTGAAATTCAAAACGGTGCTCAATTGACTGTGCGTGATACGCAACTCGCTTTGTTTGTTAATGAGGGCAACATAGCTGATTCTTTCACTCCGGGTCGTTACAAGCTAACAACCGCTAACCTGCCGATACTCACAACTTTGCTGAATTGGGATAAGGCCTTCAAGTCGCCCTTCAAATCAGATGTCTATTTCTTCTCTACAAGAGAACAAATTGACCAGCGCTGGGGAACGCAGCAACCTATCACAGTAAGAGACAAAGAATTTGGCGCAATTCGCTTGCGAGCGTTTGGCACCTTTTCCTATCAAATTGAAGAGCCTACAACTTTTTATCAAAAAATTAGTGGAACGCGGCAGACCTACACTGTTGCTGAGTTAGATGGGCAGTTACGTGCAGCGATTATTACTGGCATTGCGACAAAGTTGGGTAAGGCTGAGACGGCATTTCTGGACCTTGCAGCAAATCAGATGCTGTTCTCTGAAGAAATGAAGAAAGAACTTGATTCGGTGTTCTTCACCTATGGATTGAAGCTTTGTTCCTTTATGGTGCAGAGTATTACTTTGCCGGAAGAGCTTCAAGAATATCTCGACAAGCGCTCTTCTATGAATCTTGTTGGCGATTTGAACAAGTACGCACATTTCCAGGCTGCCGACAGCATTGCTGCAGCGGCGGCAAATGGAGGCGGACTGGCTGGCGCTGGAGTCGGCTTGGGTGCCGGACAAGTCATCGGGCAGATGTTTGCACAAAATACGCAGCATGCTGCTGATGCTGGAAAAGCACAAGCACCGGAAGTCGACCCTTTTGAGTTGTTGGAAAAGCTTGGGAATCTTCTTCAAAAGGGATTGATCACCCAGGATGAGTTTGATGCGAAGAAAGCGGAGATACTAAAGAGAATTTCCTGATGTTGAAACTAAGCTGCCCTTCTTGCGGTGCTGAAGTAAAGTTTCTATCTAAAGCCTCTGTGTTTGCCGTATGTCAGTACTGCAAATCAACTCTTGTGCGACAGGATATGAATCTTGAAGCCATTGGGAAAATGGCCGATTTGCAGGACGAAATATCCCCACTGCAGGTAGGAACCCAGGGCTATTACAAGAATCAGTTTTTCAATATCATCGGACGTTTGAAAATTCGTTATCATGACGGGTTTTGGAACGAGTGGTATACGATCGATAGTGCCGGCAAAGAAGGTTGGTTGGCTGAGGCGCAGGGATTTTATGCGGTTTGTTTTCCGTATCAATTCAATGAGAACTTTGACGCAAGTCATTTCTCTCTCGGCAAACGCTTGACCCTGTCTCCCTATGGTGAATTCATGGTCGATGATATTCATGATGTGGTCTGTATATTCAGTGAGGGTGAATTACCAATGAATGCTGCTGCGGGACGAAGGTCTCGTAGTTTAGACTTACGCGGTCCAAGAAAACAGATGGCAACAATTGAGTGTGCACCCGACCAAACGCGAATTTATGTTGGTTCCTACCAGGAGTTTGACGATTTCAAATTCAAGCACTTGAGGGAAATCGATGGCTGGTGAATCACACGATTTTGAGTCTGAGTCGAAAAAGGGCGAGCCTAACTTGCCCGCCTCGTCTCGTCCAAGAAAAGTCAAAGTGATTTCTTGTCCTCGTTGCGGCGGCTCTGTCACTATACGTAACCCTGGAGCATCACTTTCTGTGGTGTGTCAGTCTTGCAAGGCTGTACTCGATGCACAAGATGCGAACTTCAGAATAATAGATAGCTGTGCCGATGCTAGACGTGGGCAAGAGCCTTTGATAGCATTCGGCACTCGCGGCACGCTTTTTGGGAAACTGTGGGAGTGTATTGGTTTTTGCGTTAGGCGAGATGGTGCATATTATTGGGAAGAGTATCTTCTCTTTAACCCATATTATGGTTATCGATGGCTGGTGAACTTAAGCGGGCACTGGAATTTTGTGCGCCCCATCAAAGACGTGCCAGATGATTCGAACGCAAAATCAGTTCTCCTAGATGGCAAAAAATACACACTGTTCAATCGTGGATCTGCTGTCTATGAATTTGTGCTGGGAGAATTCTATTGGAACCTGCATGTTGAAACATCTGTCGAGATGTCAGACTACATAAACCCGCCTTACATGCTTTCCTCTGAAAAGGACAAGCTTGAAATTAATTGGAGCATTGGAGAGTATGTAGAGGCTGACGATGTTGCCAAAGCTTTTAAGATCAAGGGGTTTAGGAAGCCTTCAGGAGTCGGGGCTAACCAGCTAACACATTCCCAGCGAACTCTTGCTTCGATGAAGAAAGTTTGGTTGATCTTTGCCGGACTTCTAACGTGCGCTCAAATACTCACTTGTTTTATGTCTTCAAACAAAATAGCTGATGCCGAAGAAATATCATTTGAGGTGAACAAAAAGGGCAGCCAAACGAGTCGTGTGTTTCAACTGGATAAGGACAAGGCAAATGTCGATTTGTATTTCCTTGCGCCTGTAGACAACTCCTGGTTCTGGGTGTCTGGCGTTCTTGTGAATAATGACACTGGTGTTAGTTATCCTTTTGAGAAATCGATTGAGTACTATCACGGCTATTCAGATGGTGAGTCATGGTCAGAAGGTTCTCGTTCTGAAGAACTTGGATTTTCAAATGTTCCTTCTGGCAAATACTATGTAAGTCTTGATTATGAGTCGGGGGCTTTTACCGATAGTGGCACTCGAGCTGTGAGTATGATTGTGAAAAGAGATGTTCCAGATTTTTCGAACTATTGGATTTCGCTGATTCTGATTTCGATTTTTCCGATGTTTTATTCATTTGCGGTTTACAACGACAATGTGAAGCGCTGGAGTCAGAGCGACTTCACGCCGTCAATTTATCAATCGGGTGAGTCATGATGAACAAGTTCTACATTGTTTATTGCGTTTGTATTTTGGCTTGGTTCTTCTTTCTGTATGGATCGGGAACCAGGCTGGGACTGGCTGACGCAGGTGCGGCTGATAAGCCTACAGGAAGTGCCGCTCGCTTTCATAAGTAAACAATGGAGCTTATGTGACTTATCCACTTCTCATAACTGCATTCATAATCTCGACTTGTGGTCTTGTATACGAGTTGATAGCCGGTACGGTTGCTAGCTATTTATTAGGAGACTCGGTTACTCAATTTTCGATTGTAATTGGCGTCTACTTGTTTTCTATGGGAGTGGGGTCTTATTTCTCTCGCTTTATCGAAAAGAACATTATTGCCACATTTGTGCAAATTGAACTCATGGTCGGACTTATTGGTGGCTGCTCGGCTGCGACTTTATTTCTCTTGTTTAACCATGTCGATAACTTTAAGGTGCTTCTCTATTTGATAGTCAGTGCGATCGGCATTCTAATTGGTATGGAAGTGCCGCTACTTATGCAAGTTTTGAAGGATCGCTTGCAGTTTAAGGAGCTTGTATCGCAGGTTTTTACCTTCGACTACATCGGAGCATTAATTGCGTCAGTATTGTTTCCCCTTGTTTTAGTGCCAGTGCTTGGGCTTGTTCGTTCTTCTTTTCTCTTTGGCATACTCAACGTAAGTGTTGCAATCTGGACTATCCATTTGTTCAGAGAAGAAATGCCCTGGCTGCGACTGTTCAGGACGCTGGCTTATGGTCTGATCATTTTTATGGTATCGGGCTTTGCCTTCTCTGACAAAATCATGACTCTGTCAGAATCAACAACATTTTCTGAAAACGTCATTTATTCAACTTCTACACCTTATCAGCGCATCGTCCTGACCGGGAGTGGAAAGGATTTTAAGTTGTTTCTGAACGGAAACTTGCAGTTCAGCTCGCGTGATGAATACCGCTATCACGAAGCCTTGATTCATCCATCCATGGCTAGCTTGAAGGATCCCCAAGAAGTCCTTGTTCTCGGTGGCGGTGACGGAATGGCCGTGCGTGAGCTGCTAAGGTACCCATCAGTACAGCACATCACGCTTGTCGATTTAGACAAAGAGATGACCAACCTGTTCAAATCCAAGGGGCTTTTCTCAGAGCTGAATCAAGATTCGCTGAACAATCCAAAGGTGCAAGTAATCAACGATGATGCATTTCTCTGGCTGCGGAAGTGCAAAAACAAATTTGATTTTATTGCGGTTGATTTTCCTGACCCTAGCAATTTTTCACTCGGGAAGCTTTATACAGATACTTTCTACAGCACATTGAAAAGCGTGTTGAAAGACGATGGTTTGATAGTAATTCAGAGTACATCACCTTATTTTGCTAAGAATTCCTATTGGTGTGTTGTGAATACTCTGCACACTGTTGGATTGAACACCACGCCATATCATGCCTATGTTCCGTCATTTGGAGATTGGGGCTATGTGATTGCTTCGAAGCGACCATTTGTCGCTGCCACTAAGTATCCTGATGGACTGCGCTATTTGTCCGCAGATGCATTCTCTCAAATGTTGCATTTTCCGGCGGACATGATGCCGACAGAGCATCTTGTTAATAAGTTGAATAATCAGGCGCTGGTGCACATGTTTGAATCAGAGTGGAGCGAATATGTCGAAACGCATTAGCCGCTCTAGTTTCGTCAAGGGGCTGATTGGTTTGGGTTCTGCCAGTGTAGCGGGCAAGGTTCTTTATGAACAATATATACGTAAGGATCGCATCCCTTGCCGTATGTTAGGTCCTTCGCTTGAGAGAGGACATAAACTCTGGGCGCCGGATCTCTTTCCTGCGCGTGAGTCAAAACCTCTGAGAGTCGCAATTGTCGGGGCCGGCATTGCTGGGCTGTCGGCTGGATGGTGGCTGAAAAAGCATAATTTCAGTGATTTCAAAATTTTTGAACTTGAAGATGAAGTCGGAGGGAATTCGCGTTCCGGAAAAAACTCGGTGAGTTCTTTTCCCTGGGCTGCACATTATGTGCCTTTAGCCAACGAAGAGTCTGAGTATGTAATGGAATTCTTCAAAGAAATTGGAGTAATCACCGATATAAACAAGGACACAAATTTGCCAGTTTATGATGAGCTGTTCTTGTGTCACGAGCCGCAGGAGCGCTTGTTGAAGGATGGTAGCTTTCAAGAAGGATTAGTCCCTAAAAAGGGATTGCAGCCGTCGGATACTAAACAAATGGCGCTGTTCTTTGATGAGCTTGCTCAGCTGCGTGAAAAAGTAGGTTCAGATGGAAAAAAAGCATTTGCAATTCCACTTGATCTGAGCTCTCGGGACAAAGAATTTTTGGAACTCGATAAGCTTTCGATGAAAGAATGGCTTGAGTCAAAGGGGTTCGATTCTAAGGCGCTTCTATGGTACGTGAACTATTGCTGTAGAGATGATTACGGAGTAGGTATTGCCGATGTTTCAGCCTGGGCAGGCCTGCATTACTTTGCTGGAAGACGAGGTCGCGCTGCCAATGCTGAGAACAACGCGGTTGTCACCTGGCCCGAGGGAAATGGCTATCTCGTGTCCAAGTTGCGAGAAAAGTTGAGTGAGCACATTGTTCCTGCTGCAATAGTTTATAAGGCCAAAGAAAGAGAGGGGCGTGTTCTATTATCAGTCCTGAATAAGGACAATGGCTCTGATGGCTATGCTGCAGAGCAGCTAATTTTTGCTGCACCCAGATTTGTTGCTAAGCATGTTTTAGATGATGCAAAAGTTGACAGTTCTTCTCTTCCTGCTTATGCACCGTGGATGGTGGCGAACCTTACAGTATCCAAAGTGCCCGCAGCGCGCGGCGAAGACCTTGCATGGGACAATGTCAGCTATTACAGTCCCTCACTCGGATATGTTGTTGCGACACATCAGAACATCAGTACCAGGCAAGGACCAACAGTTCTTACCTATTACTATCCTTTATCCTCCGACCCAACCGATATTTCTCGCATGAAGTTACTGAAGGCGAGCATGACAGATTGGAAGAAGGTCATTCTCGACGATTTGGAAAAAATGCATCCAGGAATCAGTAGCAATATTCTTTCAATCGATATGTGGCGGTGGGGGCATGGAATGGTTTCTCCTCGCCCTGGCCATATTTGGGGCGAATCTAGACGCTCTATGAGTCAGAGAATGGGACGAATTCATTTTGCACATTCTGACATGAGTGGAATTTCCAACTTCGAAGAGGCTCAGTATCAGGGAGTCGAGTGTGCGCGGCGGGTACTTACAGAGTTAAAGGTATGATGCAAACTCTAATAGATTCCGCAGGCGAAGGTGTTGAATTTCGGCAGCCGTGGTTGAAGTCTGCTGCCTATGATGGGTTGTGGATAATTGGACCAGCATTTATTAGTGCTGGTCTTGCTCTTGTACTGAAGCCACAGATCGAGCAGTTTCAAGCGTTACCTCTATGGGCATGGGTTAGCTTCGTTCTTTTTGTCGATGTGGCCCATGTCTACGCAACATTGTTCCGCACCTATTTGAACCAAAACGCCTGGCAGCAGCACAAATCCTTGCTAATTGGTATACCGATAGTGTGTTGGGCTGTTGGAGCGATGCTCTACTCAGTGGATGCACTTTTCTTCTGGCGTTGTCTGGCATACTTAGCGGTGTTTCACTTTATGCGCCAACAGTACGGTTTTCTGGCGCTGTACTCAAGGACTGACTCGCCGCTAGCTAGAAGGTTTCAGATTCTCGATCAGTTTTGTTTGTACGCTGCAGTTTTATTTCCGCTAGTGTTTTGGCATACTCATATGCCACGTAACTTCAATTGGTTTGTTGAGGGCGATTTCGTCGAGTCGACACCTGCATTTCTTGCTGATGTAGGTTTTCTTCTTTATGCAATAAGTGCTGTGCTTTTTTTGCTTAAGGAGTGCTTTCTATTTTCACGATTGAAGATCATAAATTGGCCCAAGCTTCTAACCATTCTTGGAACAGCCTTCAGTTGGTGGGTGGCGATTATCGCAATCAATTCGGATTTGTCTTTTACACTTGTGAATGTGATTAGTCATGGTGTTCCTTACATGGCACTTATCTGGATGTACATGCATAAGCCGACGAGTTCGCAATCTGAAGTGCGTGAAGCCTCTCCCTTACTAGAGATGTTGGCTTCTGTTTGTGCAAGGTATCTGCCTGCATTCATCCTTCTGTTATTTGTTTGTGCTTATTTGGAAGAGGGTCTCTGGGATGGTTTTATTTGGAGAGAACACCTTAATGTGTTTGCACCTTTTGTCGTGCTGCCAGCCATTGCTGACAAAAGCATCATGGCTTTACTAATTCCGTTTTTGGCATTGCCCCAATCAACGCACTACGTATTAGATGGTTTTATTTGGAAAGTAAGGAACAAGAAGAGCATATGGTCGGCATAGTTATGCTTGCCGAAGCGCGATTCTGACCGATGTTCACGATGTGCCGTTTGTTAAAGGGATCGAGAATCAGGTGCGTATTCAATATTACGTGCAACTAATAGTGGTGGCATTCGCTCTATGACAAGCACTTGCGGCAAAGTTGAAATAGCCGACAGGCGCAATATCTGCCGATATACGGTTCCTCCTGTTTTTGGACAACAAAAGAATGAGATTAATTACAAGCTTGCTTCAAAGCTTGATAAACACTCAATATTCTTTTTGATCTTCCTACCTTAAGCTTGGCTAAGCGTAAAAACCGCATTGTAACTGTGTTTGGTGAATTGTTTACTGAGGTGGGGAGCAATTACTGTGTGATGGTTTGGCGCTTAGAAACTGCTAAGACATTGGGTGAGAACAGAATATGGCAATTGAGAATTTTCAACCTGCAAAAGATACGCCGGGAAAGGTGCAGGAAAATAGAAACTCGGCATTGAACGAAGAAATCGCGTTTGAATTACGTGGTGGCGGTGGTGGTGGCGGACGACCAGGCGGTGGTGGTGGGAGACCAGGCGGTGGGCATGATGTGCCAAGACCGCACCCAGGTGGTGGTGGTGGCGGATTTCCGCGTCCTGGTGGCGGGCACGATGTGCCCAGACCGCACCCAGGTGGTGGTGGTGGCGGATTCCCACGTCCAGGTGGCGGGCATGATGTGCCGAGGCCTCAGCCGCATCCTCCGAGACCGGAACCACATCCTCCGAGGCCGCAACCGCATCCTCCGAGACCAGAACCGCATCCTCCGAGACCGGAACCGCATCCTCCGAGGCCGCAACCACATCCTCCGAGGCCAGAACCGCATCCTCCGAGACCGGAACCACATCCTCCGAGACCGGAACCACATCCTCCGAGACCGGAACCACATCCTCCGAGGCCGCAACCGCATCCTCCGAGGCCAGAACCGCATCCTCCGAGACCGGAACCACATCCTCCGAGGCCGCAACCGCATCCTCCGAGACCAGAACCACATCCTCCGAGACCGGAGCCACATCCTCCGAGGCCGCAGCCGCATCCTCCGAGGCCAGAACCGCATCCTCCGAGGCCGGAACCACATCCTCCGAGGCCAGAACCACATCCGCATCCAAGACCTCATCCACCAGATCATGGTTTTCCGGGCGGGCATCGTTGGGGTCCAGAACCTGGACATCACTGGGGCTGGCATGATCAGAATCGCTGGCACCATGGCTGGGACGACTGGTTCTGGAGGCAGAGTCCAAACTATCCACGGTGGAATGACAATATAGGGCGCGAAGCGAGTAACATCGCATTCCAGCTTGACACAGGAAATGCTGTTGGTGCTGCTGCGGAACTCAGCGAAGACCTCTACAATCTGCGCGGTGACATGTATGCTCAAGATCAGCTACTGAGCCGTGTCAATAATTTTGACCGCAAAGGATTTGGCGCCGATCTGTATCTTGGCGCGTGGGATCCCGCTCGAGGCACATGGGACAATGTTCAGATTGTCACTCGAAACGGCAACATTCCAATTCGCACCTATGGCGGATGGGATGACGATTGGAATATCGCCGTTGGTGGCAATTTCCGACGCTAGTAATTTGTTGGACGGTAGTAGTGAGGGATGCTCATATGAGCATCTCTTTCTGCTTTTTGTATTAACTTTGAGAATTGGCGAATTCCGTGTGTCAGCCTCTCGCTAAATTCTTTAATCCAAATAACCGGGCAGATCGACCTCGCGAACCCGTTTAAGGCAGATTGTAAAAGTGCTTCCGTGCCCTGGTTCGCTTTCAACTGAAATGTTGCCATTTTGCAATTCGATGAGTTTTTTTGCGATGTACAAGCCGAGCCCTGTACTTGCAAGTGATTTATCTGCTCTGGTATCAACGGATTTGAAACGATGAAAAATTGATTCCTGACGCTCTTTCTCTATGCCTGGTCCGCAGTCTTTGACCTTAATGCAAATGCTTTTTCCTTCTTGTGCTTCACTAATTTCCACACGCGAATTTTCCGGTGACCACTTAATTGCATTCGAGAGGAGATTGCAGAGAATCTGCACGCAACGGTCAAAATCTGCCATGACCATACTGCTGCTTTCTTCTGGGAATGTGATGGTGATGGATTTTCTGCTGGCCAAATCACTTAAGAGATCCGTACAGGTCTCGTAGAGTTCGCTCAGTGGAATTATCTTTAGCTCAACTTCCATCTGTCCACCATCGAGCTTTTCCGCATCAAGCAGCTGATTGATGAGCTTTAGCATAGTTTCGACATTGTCGCTGGCGCGATTTACTTTTTCTACTGCTTCGGCTGGTAAATTACCAAAAGTTCCAGCCTTCAAATTCTGCAGTAGAAAGGAAAGTGAAGATGCTGGAGCCCGCAAGTCATGTCCTACCATTGCAGTAATCTCAGCTTTCAAACGTTGTGCTTCTTTGCGCTCAGTTATGTTTCGAGCCAGGCAATAATACTGCGATAGTTTTTGCGACCATTCTACTTGCCATTCAAGATCCAGCACCTTGCCAGTGCGAGACATCACTCTGGTTTCGAGAAACTTTTGCTGCTCTTGAATCTTGCACGCTTCAAAATAGAGAAGTTGATCGTTGATATCTTCCTTAAAAACCACCACATCAATCGGAGTTGCCAGCAAGGTGATGGGCGGATATTCAAGAACAGACTCCGCCTGTGCATTTAGATCCAGAATCTTGCGTTCTCCATCCAAACAGAAAAGCAAGTCAGAAGAGTAGTCTGCAATTAAGCGCTCTCTTTGTGTAGCGGTTTCCAATCTCGTAATGAGAGCGTTGCATAGATCCTTCAGGCTAGAACTCTTTGAGTCAGTGTCTAGGACGGCATTCATTCTGCTAGCAGACTCTTCGAGAGGTTCAACGAAATTCTTCAAAAGTCGTTTGCCAGCAAATATTGCCGCGACAGAAGCAAGGGTGAAGCCGACTGCGCAGAGCAAGATCAAGTGCATTTTCTCATCAGCGGAGCTTGAACTGCTTTTGATCAAAAAAGCAATTGCGGCAAAAAACAGCGCATTTGCTGACACCAGTACTAGTAATAATTTGATTGGGTTCTCTAGCTTCATCTGAGTGGTTCGTTCGCTGAACTATCGTAGCATCAAAGCTTTGCGGGACAAATAGAGCAGCCGGTCTTGGCAAGGTGAACATGGATTAAACGGTGATCTTTCGATATGATTATGCAATCGCATTTCGTGATGGATTCCAATGGCAAAAATTCTTCTTGTTGAAGACGACCTATCTGTTTCGTCCAATTTGAAAGCCTGGCTCGAAAAGGAAAAGCATGTAGTAGACACTGTTGCAAACGGCCTGGAAGGGCTCGAGATGCTGCGCCACTATGCTTATGACCTTGCCATTCTTGATTGGCAGTTGCCGGGAATGGAAGGGTCCAAAATTTGCGAGACAGTGCGCAATGAAGGTAGTCAGGTTCCAATTTTGATGCTGACCTCGCGTGGCTCTCTTGATGATCGTGTTCATGGACTCGATGTGGGTGCGTACGATTACCTCGTGAAGCCCTGTTCGCTTGAGGAGCTGTCTGCTCGCATCAGGGCTCTTTTGCGTCGTCATGGTAAGAATGAAGAGCGCTGTTTTCTCATAGGTGACCTTGAGATAAAGTTAGATTCTCACGAGGTTTTGAAGGGCACAGACAAGCTACAGCTTTCTCCTATTGAGTTTGAAATTTTCAAACTGTTTGCACGTAATCCTGACACAGTGTTTTCTACAGAGTCTATGCTATCTCGCCTCTGGTCAGACAAGCCTCAGGTCTCGAAGCAACTGGTAAAAGTCCATGTGAAGAATTTGAGAAAGAAGCTCGCGGCTTCCGGCACGGTAGTTGGGATTGCGACAAATAAAAACGAAGGTTATGTTATTTCGGTTTCTGATGCCCCAGATACCGTCGCGGGCGAATAGAGTTCTTGATTCTCAATTGAGGAATGCAAGTAGGAAGAGCCCCGCTGCAACAATTGCCGTCAAGACAATAAGTGCTGAGAGGCTGTCTCTGATTCCCTTGTTTTGCTTTTGAATAGTTTCAAGCACATTGGCTGTCTTTTGTTCAATATCGAGTTGCGAACTCATGACCAGCTCTTGAATCAAATGTCTGTCTGTTTCCACCAGAGTCATCGGCGTCAACTTACGCTCTCGGGTACTTTGCTGAGCATTTTTTCTCAATTTAGCGAGATACCACGTAATGAGTTCTCCGCGTGTATCTGTTTTATTCTGCATGATGAATTCTCTAGCAAGTCAAAGACGAGGGCTCATTTAGATTTACTTCGACAATGAAGCAGCTCTCTTAGTATTTTTACATAGTCTCCTCCCGATAGCGAAAATAAAAATGCTAGTAGAACCAGGATCAGCCGAGTATGCGTCGGCTTGTTCGCTTCGGGGTTTGCTAGTTCCATTGTTTTGTCCTCGTTTGGGCTATGACACTAAGCTTAGAAATCGCAGGTAAAAATATTGTGGAATTCGAGAGTAAAAGCTCATTTGTGCGGATAAGCGCAAATGTGAACATTGCGTTGACAAGTGGGTGTAAAGGCCTGCTACGTATTAAACTTGTACAAGAGGTGCTGTTATGAGCAAAACTGTAAAAGTTAGCTATTTTGCGCTCTTTCGCGAGAAACGAGGCGTTTCCAGCGAGGAGTGTGCAACTGAAGCCAATACACTCGCTGATTTCTATGAGGAACTCAAGGAAAAGTATGGCTTTGCTTTATCCATCAACACTTTAAGAGTTGCGAGAAATAGCGAATTTTGCCCGTGGGAAGCCGTACTCAAAAGTGGCGATGAAATAGTGTTCATACCACCAGTCGCTGGGGGGTGAATGTTCAAGCTTTCAGAACAGACTATAGATGCGGCAGAAGAAAGTCGCAAAATGAGCAGCAAAGAAGCGGGCGCCTTTGTTTGCTTTGAAGGGCGCGTGCGCAATCATAATGAAGGAAAGGCAGTTCTGCGTTTGGAGTATGAAGCCTACGCGGCACTAGCTGAGAAGGAAGCTGCGCTCATTATGAAAGAGGCTGCAGAGCGCTTTCCGATAATTGCTGCTAGCTGTATTCACCGAACCGGGCTTTTGGAAATCGGTGATATCGCTGTCTGGGTTGGTGTTCTCTCAAGGCATAGGGCGGAGGGTTTTGATGCATGCCGCTTCATTATCGATGAAATAAAAGCACGTGTTCCGATATGGAAGAAAGAATACTATGTGGACGAAACTGCAGAATGGGTGAATTGCGTGCAATGCTCGAGCCATGCGCATTCCTCGAGCCCAGAACATTTAGATGAATCCAGAAAAAAATCTTGTTCAAATGACCTCAGTGCAGGTTTTAAATCATGAGCAGTGCAGAGAATCTCTTGATAGACAAGTTCGGAAGAAAGCATAGCTATCTGCGAATATCAGTTACAGACAGGTGCAATCTGCGTTGTGTTTACTGCATGCCGCCAGAAGGTATTCCGCTGAAAAAGAAAAATGAGTTGCTTAGCTTTGAAGAGATTGTTCGAGTTGCTCGCGTGTTTGTGGAAATGGGCATCGATAAAATTCGCATTACCGGTGGTGAGCCGTTGGTCAGGCATGATCTCGAAGCTCTAATTGCAGGACTTGCTACTTTGCCCGGTTTGAAGCATCTTTCAATGACCAGCAATGCAGTTCTGCTCGCACAAAAAGCTGCTGCTTTGAAAAACGCAGGCTTGCAGTCCATCAATATTAGTATTGATTCCTTGCGTTCAGACCGCTTCAAAGAAATAGCTTTACGCGACGATTTCGATAAGGTCATCGCCGGAATAGATGCTGCTGAATCAGTGGGGCTGAGCCCGATAAAGTTGAATGTGGTGGTGATGAAGGGACGCAATCATGATGAAGTACTAGATTTCGTTGATTACGTGAGAGATCGCGATTTCAACGTTCGATTTATTGAATATATGCCTTTCAAAGATAACCATTGGGATGCTGCAAATGTCTATTCATTTGGCGAAATGAAAGAAGTGATTCAAACCCGTTATCAGTTGGAACCTCTTAAAGGACTTCCGTCAGATGTTGCCAAAGACTTCCAGATCGCTGGTTTTAGAGGCAAAGTCAGTTTCATAAGCTCGATGACAGATAGCTTTTGCTCCACATGCAATAGATTGCGCATGACTGCTGATGGTTCTATCAAATCTTGCTTGTTTTACGATGCCGAAATCAGCTTCAAGGAAAAATTACGCTCTGGAGCTAGTGATTTAGAAATCCGAGAGATGATACTCTATGCACTGGCGAATAAGCCTGAGGCTCATCCCCCAATGGAAGAGCTTGCTGAGATGTCAAATCGTGCAATGGTAGAAATAGGTGGTTGAGCTAAATGATTTCATACGATGAAGCGCGTTCTCTTGTGCTTTCGAACGTGAATGCACTTCCGAAGGTCAGAGTGCGCCTGGAGAAACTTCTTGGAGCCGTGCTTGGCGAGTCTGTTTTAGCGACGCACGACTTACCGCTTTTTGATAACTCAGCCGTTGATGGGTATGGTGTTTGTCTGTCTGATGTCAGGGGAGCAAACGAAGCATCGCCCTCGGTTCTTCCTGTTGCGACAGAAATTCGAGCAGGAGATGAAGTGCCGGAGAGCTTGCCCTCATCGAGTGCGGTTCGAATTTTTACTGGCGGAATGGTGCCAGTCGGCGTAGACGCAGTTGTAATGCGTGAGAACTGCATTGAGGAAAGTGGACGCGTTCGCATACTCAAAGAACCTAAGTCGGGTGAGAACATTCGCCGTCGAGGAGAAGAATTCTTGCGCGGGCAAGAAATACTGCCAGAAGGCGTTCGCGTTACTCCGGCTGTTATAGGGCTTCTTGCCTCTCTTGGACAAGCATCATTTATGGTGCACAAAAAGCCGACCGTGGCGATTATCTCAACGGGGAATGAAATCGTAAAGCCGGGCAAGCCATTATCGCCTGGTAAAATATATGACTCAAACAGTTTCACCCTTAAAGCTGCATGCGATGCGTTGGGGCTTGATGATTACTTGCCCTTGAGTTGTCGTGAAGATTTGAGTGAAACGAGAAAAGTTGTTGGCTTAGGGCTCGATTTCGCCGACTTGATTATCACTGTGGGCGGATTGTCCGTGGGCGATCATGATTACGTGAAGCAAGTTTATGATGAGTTAGGCGTGCAAACGATCTTCTATAAAGTAGCTGTAAAGCCAGGCAAACCAGTCTTTTTCGGCACTGCAAAGCATCGTCGCAAAAACAAAGTTCAGTATGTGTTTGGACTTCCAGGCAACCCTGTTTCAGCCATGGTCTGCTTCAATCAATTCGTGAAGCCAGCGATTTTCAAACTCATGGGGCTGGAAAATGCGTTGTACGGACAGACCGTTTCGCATCTCAGAGCAATTCTAAGTCGTGACTTGCGTAAGGCAAAAGGACGAACTGAGCTGGTTCGTGCTGTTGTTTCGAGTTCTGGTGGCGAACTCTATGCTCATCCAACTACGGGACAAGATTCACACATGCTGGGCGGGCTTTCGCTAGCGAATGGACTCATTGTCTTTCCGCAGGATGAAGAACATTTGAAACAGGGTTCGCAGGTTAACGTTGAGCTGCTGAACTGGTATAACTAGCGCTTGGCTGACGGAGCCCCTGGCGTTGTGGTTTTTTCTTGAAGACGTGCACTGAAGTCGCGACTATTAGTGTAATAGCAAACACAAACAACATTCCGATGCTTACGATCATCAGAGTGAATCCATTGGGGTCAGAATTATTGGTTCCGGCAAGGTCTTGGGCTGCTTCCAGAGGGTCTTTTGCTAGCGCAGCTGCGGTGCCGACATAAAGTTGCGTCGCTGCCAAAAGGGCTGCACCTAAAACAGAGTTGAGGACTTGCACTGGCTTGTTTAACATCGTTATAGACACCATGATAGGAACAGCTCCAGCAGGAGCAGCGTTGATAATAGCACTTTGTAACTGTATTGCCTTTTAGCCAACTCATCTAGCTTCAAGATCAGTTATTAACATACTTAAGCTTTCAGATGAGAGGCGGATCAGATGCTTGAAATGTTTGGCACGCGAGCGTTTTTGTGCTCAGGCAAGAGATTGGCTAAATCTGAAATTGAGCTGATGTTTGATGAATTATTAGTTCATCTGGGCATAACTTGTAGCGACATGTCACTTTTGGGCTGGAATAGATATGAGTCAACTAGATGAAGACGCATTAAAGGACGCGGAAGACTACCTGGTCAATTTTATGATGGTATCGCCAGCGGTGCTGCGCGGTAGTCAGCCTGATGAAGATGCGCTGCTCTTATTGCAAAAAGCAGGGGTAAAGCTAGTTGTGAATCTGCGTCATCACAGTAAGAACTCTCCCAAGCCAGCCAGCTCATACAGCTTCTTTCGCAGGCATTCTGACGACGATGAAATCGACGAAGAGCAGGAAGTGTGCGATCGCATTGGTCTGAAGTTTTTGAATATTTCGCTGGACGGTGTGAATGCCCCTGGCTTTGAAGATATTGATCGTTTTGTATCTTTGTTTGCTGATGACACAAATCTGCCAATGTATGTTCATTGTTTGCATGGGCGTGAGCGAACTGGCTTTATGCTAGCTACTTATCGCGTCAAAGTTCAAAACTGGACTGTGGATGAAGCCTACAAAGAAATGCTTCAGCAGGGCTTTGACCCGTTGCGTACAGTGCTCAGCGATGCGCTTTTTGCCTACGCTAAGAAATAGGCTCTGCCCTTCGGGTCGATTCATGATTATGAGCTTTGCTTGCTTCGCTCAGATCTGATTCTCATGGTTCCGTTCTTATAAATATGCTTTTGCCTTCGGATTTAGCTTTCTTGGCCATGCTTGCGAGTTTTTGAATGACTGCTGCAATGTTTTCCTGAGGTTCGTTTTCTCGCAGCGTCCATTCATCTGTTTCTGCCCATTCTTTAGCAGTCTTCAGCACTGCATCTGGGCTCAATCGTTTCAATGCCTCGAGTAGTCCTTCTGAGACTTTGTACACCCAGGGACCATCAGGACCTTCATCAGTTATAGGATTTATGTAGTCTTTGTCGAAGACTGATTCCCAGTCTATGCCAGTGAGTATTGCTTCAAGGTTGCAGAGCATGAGGAGATCTACCTCTATGCCGCCTATGCCGGTTCCCATGCCTGGGCTGAAGTCTATTAGACCCTTCAATTCCTCTAGCGAAGCAATAAAGAAATTGCTCATGTGGTTCCTGATTAGATGAAGCCAATTATCATCATTCTCACCCAAGAAACGCTTTGTTGGCAATGGCTGAGCGGCGCTTGACAATTCTGGCAATTTTCTCATTTCTAAATTGACATTATTCTCAATAAATTGAGAGTTTCCTGTCTATAATTTGGATATGTCAACGAAGTTGAAATTGATAGTTTGTACAGAAGGGAAGACCTGCAAGAAGCGTGGGGCCCGTGAGATCCTTCATGCCTTGGAAGAGGCTCTCGATGACTATGAGGCAGAAGACAGAATTTGTCTCAAAAAGTCGGAATGCTTAGGAAAGTGCGGACGGGGTCCCGTTGCCAAAGTGAAAAGTATGGACAAGTACGTCGGCAACTTAGAAATTGACGATTGTTTTGATCTAGTGAAAGCACTCAAAAAGAAGCATAAAGTTCCGAAGAAGCTGCAGATCAAAGGCTAGATTATCGGGCGACCGCTCTAATTATTTGCTTCGCAGCGGATGCAGTTTGGCTTCTCGTTTTGCGTCGGCTTCGGCTTTGCGCTGGGCCATTTGCTTGTCGTAGGCAATGTGCTCCATGGCGCTCTTGTACCCGGCATCGATTTGTGGCGTGGTGCCACCGATTTTGGCTGCAGCCATATAGGCGTCAGCTGCTTCTTGCCACTGCTGATTGCTCATGAGTGCATAAGCATATGCTGCCGACAAATCGCGATCTCTAGCGTGTGCTATACCTTCTCTGTACGTCTGCAGGGCACCACTTTTGTTGCCATTATTCCACTGCATTGATGCAAGTGCTTTGTATGATGCTGCATCGCTAGGGTCACATTTTGTGGCACTCTTGTATGCGTCCATAGCTTCTTGCTGTTTGGATTGTCCGGTGCGAATAGAGGCGATTCGTCGCCAAATCTCAGCCTTGTCCTTTTCGAAGTCAAGAGACTTTCTGTAAGCTGCCACAGCCTCATCATATCTGCCAAGTTTTTGCATGCACTCTGCCATGGTTTTGTGCACTTCTTTGTGTGTCGGGTCTGCCTTCAGCAGTTTTGTATAGGCATCGATTGCATCAGCCCAGTTGTTAGCTTTGTGCGCAGCATTTGCATAACCCAAAACATAGTTTGTATTTTCGGGCTCGAAACCACATGCTGCTTTAAATTCGATTGCAGCATAATGGTAGTTGTTTTGCTTGAGCAGTTTTCCCGCTTCAAATGCGTGCAGTTGTGCTTTGAATTTTCTGGCTTTTTCAGGATCATCTTCCTGTTTCGGCGGAGGAGTTGCTGGCTTCTGTGGCACTACAGGTGCTACCGGTGGCTTGTCCTCGTCCTCTTCCTCTTTTTCCTTCTCTTTGTCAGAAGTCTCTTTTCCGCCTGGCTGTGCCCACGGAAACAGCGGTTGTTCACCAGTTTTTGCTTTCTCGTCTTTTGGTGGCGTGTCTTCTGCAAACGTGCAGATCGCAAATGAAGCAGAGACACTTGTCGCAAGAAGTAAGCTTAACGAGATCTGTTTGAGCTTTCTGATTTCGGAAATAGGACTTAGCTGCATGCGGCGTGCTCCAGTGTTTTTGCTTTTAAGCCAAGCATATCAAACATCGCTTTGTCTGCGTCGAATTCCGGGTTGGAAGTCGTCAGCAATTTATCACCAGCGAATATGGAATTTGCACCAGCCATGAAGCAGAGCGCCTGTTCTGCTAGTGACATTTGCAGTCTGCCGGCAGACAATCTGACCACCGATTTCGGCATCGTTATGCGAGCAGTGGCGATCATGCGAAGCATCTCAGTGATATTTACTGGTGCCTTTTCTTCTAGAGGAGTGCCTTCTACAGCAACCAGAGCGTTCACTGGAACTGATTCTGGATGCTCTTCCATCGTGGCAAGAGTGTGAATCAGGTCAACACGATCCTCATCGCTTTCTCCCATTCCAACAATGCCACCACAACAGACTGTGATGCCAGCTTCACGAACATTTTTCAGAGTGTTTAAGCGGTCCTGATAAGTGCGTGTGCTGATGATTTTTGAATAGTAACCTTCACCGGTGTCAAGGTTATGGTTGTAGGCGTGTACGCCTGCATCCTTCAATTTTTGCGCCTGATCGAGATTTAGCATGCCGAGAGTTACACATACTTCCATGTCGAGAGATTTGACTTTCTCAACCATTGAAATAACCTGGTCAAATTGTTCGTTGTCTTTCACTTCTCTCCAGGCTGCGCCCATACAGAACCTTGTACTGCCGCTTTCCTTGGCGAGCTTTGCTGCCATGTACACTGTTTCAGGGTCGAGCAACTTTTCTGCTTTGACGTCAGTTTCATAGCGAGCAGATTGTGGGCAGTAAGCGCAGTCTTCAGAGCAGCCGCCAGTCTTCACTGATAGTAGAGTGCACTGCTGAACTGCACGAGAGTCGTGGTACTTTCTGTGAACTGTTGCTGCCGTGAAGACTAATTCCAAAACAGGCGAGTTATAGATTGCGCCGATTTCTTCTTTGGTCCAGTCGTGTCTGACTTCTCCATTTACTGTCTTGAGGGCAGCATCACTCTGTTCCTTGCCATTGCCAGGGGTTGAGTATTGAGATTCTTTTGTGCAGCAAGCAGACATCTTGATATCCTTTGGGTCTAAGCAAATTGAAACGAATGCATTATCCCAGATATCTTTTGGATTAACCTGCAAGGCATTTCAGGATCGACTATGGAATCTGAATTGCTTGCTGTTCCTGGCTTTTAAGCTCTTCATAGTCGCCTATCTTGACGGGTATCAGCACTACCTCGTTCTGGCGCAATAAAGCCATGTCTAGTTTTTCGCCAGGTTTATGCATTCTCACAAGGGTTTGAACCTCTTTTGAGCTGCCGACTGGCTTGCCATCAATTCGCTGTAACACGTCTTTAGGGAGAAGTCCTGCTCTCTGGGCAGGGCTGCCATCTTCGACTTTTCCAATCAAAACTCCTTTGGTGTCTTCCGGCAGTCCAACAAGTTTTGCTATTTTGGGTTCCATATCAACCATGCTGATTCCCAGGTAAGCATGCTTGATCGATCCTGAGCTCATCAATTGTTCTGCGATGTTCTTCGCAATATCAATTGGTATGGCGAAGCTGATGTTCTGTCCATCTCGCCTTATGGCTTGGTTAATTCCGATCACTTCGCCCTTAATGTTGAGCAGCGGTCCACCGGAATTTCCAGGGTTGATGGCGGCGTCGGTCTGTATCAGGTCGACTGAGTTGATGTCGCCAAGTGATCGTCCGAGTGCGCTGACAATCCCCAGTGTCACGCTCTGGCTCAAGCCTAGCGGGCTGCCGATAGCGATAGCCCAGTCTCCTGGGCGAATCATCTGTGTGGAGCCGAGTTTGGCAGCTTGAAGCCCAGTAGCTGGAATTTTAATCAAAGCAACATCAGTGAACTTGTCTTTTCCGATGACCTTTCCTTTGAAGGTGCGGCCGTCGCTAAGTGTGACTTTAATGTCGTCAGCTTGCTGAACTACGTGGTTGTTAGTGATGATGTAACCGTCAGCGCGGATGATCACCCCGGACCCTGCGCCATGGCTCTCATATTTGCGCATCGGGGCTTGCAAGTCTTCACCCTGGAAGAAAAACTGTTCGATGCCCAGCGGAATGCCGTGAGCTGGCACTGTCACGCTTGTGCTTGTGTCAATGTTCACAACGCTCGGGCTGGCTGCAGCCACGATGTCAGCGATGAAATTGTTGCCACTGTTGGCAAGCGATTTTGGGCTTACATTTTCCATCTTCGGAGCTGGAGCGACCGCAGCCGTTTGAGCTTTGTTTTGTTGGGGCCAGAACTCATGTCCGGCCCAGAATGCACCAGAAATAGCTAGACCAAGTCCCAGTCCCAGAAGGACTGAGCCCGTGTTGGCTGCGCCTCGAGAATTGGATTTGATTTGTCTTACAACCATTTTTGTAGCTCGTGAATAAGGGACGACCTATTACCTATATAACCTATTATTTGGAACTCAGTGAAAATACTTGCCAATTAATCAAAAAGCTTGAAGCAAGCTAACGCCACAACTAAAATTAACGGCTGAGCTTGCATGAGGTGCAAAATTGTCGAACGACGGCTGTGAACCGAGAATTAAAGTTTTCGATAAGCTGGATGGACAGGCGGTGAAAGTAATACTTGCCGCCGAAGAAGAATCGCGCAGGGCAGGATTGAAGCACTTGGATACTGCGCAACTCTTGCTGGGGTTGTTGACGCCAGGTGTCAGCGCCCGGACCGCAAAAGTCATTAATGAAGTGGGGCTGAACGCCTCGAAGATTCGTCAGAAAATTTCCAAAATGTATGCGGCCGAAACCGAGTTTGTCGGTGTTGAAGTTCCTTTTACAGATGATGTTAATAGGACTCTCGAATGTGCACTTGCGGTGGCTGAAGCTGAGGGTAAAGACAAGATTGGAACAGAGCATATTCTGCAGGGGCTGGCTGAGGCTTTTAGTGGTGGCGCTGAAAAAATATTCACCGAATATGGTGTCAGTGCCGAGAAGTTCAGAGAATTGATAAAGCTGGCGTAGCGCACTAGAAAATGTGAAAACGGAAGCCTCAGGGCTTCCGTTTTGTTATGTCTTTGATTTATAGAGCTAGCGCTTTCAGCGAACTAATTCTCAGATCTATTTTGTTGAAGCACAGCTGCCTTGCTGGTGTTTTGCGGCACGAGCTTTCAGTTCTTCTTCGCTGACGTTTTCAATGCGTGTAGCGATCCACCATTTATTTCCCACGGGGTCGATTACCCCACCGTGGCGATCTCCATAAAACATGTCTGCTGGTTCCGAGATGCACTTGGCACCGGCTTTAATTGCTTTATTGTAGACTTCATCGACATTGGCGACGTAATGGTACATTATCATTGGGTTTGCCGGATATTCTGGCATCGAGTCAGCTACCATCATTTTGGAATCGCCTACCTGCATTTCGCAGTGCCTAACTTTGTCTTCCTGCATCATTCTTTCTGAAACTTTGCCATCGAAAACCTTTTCGACGAATTCGATGAATTTGATTGCGTTATCAACCACAAAATATGGGGTTAAGCTGTGATACCCTTCTGGAATTGGTTTGACTGCCATTTATTTATCCTCAAGCTAGATGAAGTTCGAAGCGTTGCCTCAAGCTGAACTGCAAATCCTAGCATTCTGTGTTGACTCATTTTGTCAGTTTTATATATTGTTAGGCTTCCTTCGCTTGTCATACCTCGGGCGGAACAAACATGTAGCCTACTCTGTGCACTGTTTTTATCATTGATTCTTTGCCGTCGATGTCTAGCTTATTTCGAAGTCGCATGATTTGAATTCGCACCGTATCTGGTGCTGCATCCGATTCGGACGGCCAGACCCTATCCATAATTGCATCTGCGCTGAATGGAACGTTTGGATGGCGCATGAAAAATTCGAGTAAGGCGATTTCTTTGGGTTGCATCGTGAGTTCAAGATCATCTCTGAACACCTGCCTGCTGGCTGGGTTGAAACTAATATTTCCTGCTTTGAGTACGGGTGAACTTGCTACTGCAGGGCGACGCAGAAGCGCTCGTAAGCGCGCGGCGAGCTCACGAAGCTGAAATGGTTTTGTCAAATAATCATCAGCGCCAGAGTCTAGCCCTGTTTCTTTTTCCTCAAGCTCTTTCTTTCCCGTTAGCATGAGAATTGGGCTGTTTCCGCTTTTCTCGCGATACCTCTTGCAAATTTCTGGTCCAGAAAGTTCGGGTAACTCCCAATCGAGAATAACAACATCGTATTTATAGAAGAGAAGCCTTTCCAGTCCCTCTTTTCCTTTATAGACTGCCTCTGCTGTGTGACCTTCGCCTTGAAGAAAGTCGCAAATCAACATTGACAGCTGTTTGTCATCTTCAATAATTAGAATTTTTGCCATATAGGGATGCTTTCGCTCTCGTTCAATTTTGTTATTGTAAGGCATCTTTCGCCTTGCTATGCTTAGGCTCTTCGAATTCGGCGTTTATTATGGCTCAGAGTCTTAAACTCTCACACAAAGCAGCAATTCTAGTTGGCGTGCCCATTGGGCTCATGCTCATTTTCCTTTTGACTTTGTTCATTCTATTCCAGAAAGTAGAAAGAGAAGCCTCAGAAGTAGATCATTCCAAAACCATTATTTCGTCAGCTAATTCAATGGTGAAGCAGTACTACGATGCGGCATCTCAGTTGTTAACCTTTAAGCACACGCGTGATGATGAAGAACGTCAAAAGTTTCAAGAGAAGATCAAGAGAACGAACCAAAATCTTGCTGAGCTCAGGAACTTGATGGGCGATGATCGTGTTGAAGTAAAGCAACTTGAAAAATTGCAGAAGATATCATTGACCGGAATGGATCTCATGAGCAGATATGAGCGCCATATCGCAGGAGAAGAGCGGCTTAGCGAGCTGGAAGTGGGGCTCTTATACAAGCAACTTGATATGGTTGGTGCTGCCTTCACCGCGAAACTTGAAGAACTTGTAGCTCACGAAACTTCAAAGCATCGCATTAATTCAGCCGAAGAAGCCCGAACTCGCGCTTTCGTTAAAGCCTGGATTCTATTTGGAGTTGCTGCCGCTATCGGCATCGGAGCTTTCCTGACGATAAACTTTAATCGCAGCACTACTTCCAGGCTAGGCTTGCTGATGGACAACACACTGCGTCTTTCGCGAAAAGAGGAGTTATTGCCTGAGCTTGCCGGTGACGATGAAATATCTCAGCTTGATAGAACCTTTCATCAGATGGCAAAAGACCTGGCTGAAGCAACAAGAAAAGAACGAGCTATTTTAGACAATGCTGTGGATGTGATTTGTTCAATCAGCAAAGACAGTATTTTTAGTGCTATGAACCCTGCCTCCCAACAGGTTTGGGGTATTCAACCAGAGCAGCTGATCGGAAAGCACGTTTCGGATTTATTGTTCAAAGATGATGTCGAAAAATTCAAAGATGGTCTGGAAAAAAATCGGGGCTCTGCTGTTCTTTTCAATTTGGAAAACAGAGTTCTGGCAAGCGATGGACGTCCGATCTTTACTTTATGGTCAATTCGATGGTCTGAAGAAGAGCAATCTTTCTTTTGTGTAGCGCACGACATTACAGACAGGAAAGAAGTTGAGCGCTTGAAGCAGGAGTTTGTTGCCGTCGTTTCACACGAGCTGCGCACCCCGCTGACCTCGCTGGAAATGACTCTCGACCTTCTTTTAAATGGAACCTATGGACCTATAACGCCCGTGGCAGAAAAGAGAATAAAAGGCGCAGAGGTCGGCATATCGAGGCTAATCTTGCTAATAAATGATCTTCTCGACATGGAGAAAATGGAAGCAGGAAAGCTCTCAATGAAATTTAGGAACGTCTGCTTTGCCGAAATCGTCGAGCGTGCAATTGAGTCCGTGCGCGGTTTTGCAGAACTGCAAGGCGTTCGCTTGAAATATGATGGCAGCGCCGATGAAAGGGATGTGTACGCTGACCCTGATCGTATAGTTCAAGTCATCGTCAATTTACTTTCAAACGCGATTAAATTTTCAGACGATGATAGTGAAGTAGAGCTTGTCACGTTTGTGGATGGTACTTTCGCCGAATTGCGGGTGATTGATCATGGCTCGGGCATTCCTGAAGGCTATGAAGAAGCAATTTTTGAAAAATACTCCCAAGCTCATAGTTCCAGCAATAAAAGAACAAAAGGTACGGGTTTAGGATTGCCAATTTGCAGAGCTATTGTGCAAGCGCATAGGGGAGAAATAGCTGTGAGAGCCACCGATGGTGGTGGCAGTACATTCTGGTTCAAATTTCCAATACATGCAGAATCTAAATCAAAAAATGAAACCGCCGAGCTGAGCGATGAATCCTCTAGAAAGCTGGTTGGCTGAGCAGGTATAGGTTTTGATACCGTCTTTGTTTTTGAAGTATTAGGTCTGAATGTGACAGTTTGCTCTGTTTAATTGTTTTTCAAAAATTGTTTGTAGACCCATCAATGGTCAATTCTTAAATGCTGTTGCTGGCAGTGAATATGGGAATTCTCAGAAGGATCATTTCTTGTTGTCAGCACACTAGTTATTCAAGTCGCTAGATGCTCTGCAAATTTTCAGCAAAACTGTGTAATCGGTACCTCATGTCGGTAGTACTATCTCATTGTTGTTCACCGGCAATCGTTTTTATTGGAAACGAGATAGGAAGAGTTATGAACTTAAAGAATTTGTCTTTAGCTTTTGCACTTTGTTGCTTCGCTGGTTCTGCTGCAGGAGCCTACGCGGATGCTCCTAAAGTTGAGTTTCCTGCTCCAAGTCCTGCTTGCACCATCAAACAGCGCGTTGGACTAACCGATGTAGAAATCGAGTATTCCCGACCAAGTGTAAAAGGTCGCGAAATTTTTGGTGGCATGATCGCTTACGGAAAGGTCTGGAGAACCGGGGCTAACAAAGCTACGAAGATTACCTTCAGTACTGCAGTTAAGCTTAACGGAACAGAGATACCGGCAGGAACCTATGCCTTGATGACTATTCCTGGAAAGGACGAATGGACGGTAATCATAAACAAAGGGTCTGACCAGTGGGGCGCCTACAAATACGATGAGAAAGGTGACCTTGCCAGAATTAAAGCTAAGCCGGTCAATTTATCTCAGGCTGTTGAGAGTTTCACCATCGACTTCGATAATTTGCGCGATGAGTCAGCCGAGATGGATCTCAGCTGGGACAAAACCAGAGTACCAGTGAAGATTGAAGTTGATGTGACAGAAAAGGTTCTTTCGCAAATCAAAGAAGTGATGGCTTCAGATGCGAAGCAAAAGCCGTACTATCAGGCGGCCATGTTTTATTACAATCATGGGCAAGATTTGAAGCAAGCCAAGGAATGGGTTGACAAAGCAATTGCCGAACGAGAAGCTCATTATATGGTTTATTTGAAAGCCGAGATTCTAGCAAAGCTTGGCGATAAAGAAGGTGCGATTGCGGCCGCAAAGCAGTCGAGTGAGCTGGCTGAGAAAGCTAGTGACCCCAGTTTTGTAAAACTCAATGCTGACCTAATTAAAAGCCTCAAGAAGTGAAATCCAATCACTCCACTAAATGGAAAAAGCTAGTCTGCGTTAACTGGCGGCATGCACTTGTCTCTGCGCTTTTGTGCATGTCGCCGTTCGCGTCGAATATGACTCTGGGAGCCCAAATGAATCAGGAAACTAGTGTGGCTGTGCATAGCAGGCAGTCCGCCATTTTGCATGAGCTCGAGTGCTTTAGAAAAATGGGCAGTGTTTTATACATAGCTGCTCATCCCGATGACGAAAACACCGAGTTGCTGACTTATTTGTCTCGTGGGCGTGATTATCGTACGGCATATTTGTCGCTGACTCGTGGTGACGGTGGGCAGAATGTCTTGGGAGCCGATTTGGGCGCGAAGCTCGGTGTTGCCCGTACCCAAGAACTTCTTGCAGCAAGAAAGTTAGATGGTGCACAACAGTTCTTTTCGCGCGCGATTGATTTTGGTTTCTCGAAAAATTATGCTGAGACTCTCAAAGTTTGGAATAAACAAGAAGTACTTTCCGATGTGGTTCGCATTATCAGGAAGTTCAAACCTGATGTGATCATCACGCGCTTTTCTCCGAGCCCTGGCGGTACTCATGGGCACCATACGGCGTCCACTGTGCTTGCCCTGGAGGCATTCAAGGCTGCTGCGGACCCCAAGGCATTTCCAGAGCAAAAGTTAGCGCCATGGCAGGCGAAACGAATAATGTGGAATATTTCGACATTCCAAAAAGATAAAGCCGTGGGCGTAAATGCGTTGAAGATCGACGTAGGTGGAATTGATTCTGTTAGCGCCGAGACGTTTATGGATATTGCTGCGAAGAGCCGAGCAATGCACAAGACTCAGGGGTTTGATGCATTCCAGTTTAAGAATGTTAGTGCGGGTCCGCGCCTGGAATCTTTTCAAAATCTCGATGGTGAACAAGCACAAAATGATATTATGGATGGTGTCGACACCACCTGGCACCGCGTACCAGGCGGAGATAAGATTCAGCAGGCAATCGATTCGATTATTGCTAAGTTTGATGCGAAAAACCCTGCTGCTAGCGCACTTGCAATTTTAGACTTGCGCACTGAGCTCGATTCGTTAAAATCGAACGACTCGATCATCGCTGAAAAACGCAAGTTGTTAGACAAGATTTTGCAAGAATGTATAGGTTTGACAGTGAATGCAAAAACTGTTCAACAGAATTTTGTTCCTGGTGAGGCAATTAAAATAGTTCATACTGCATTGCTACGAGCTGATTTGCCTGTTGTGTGGGTTTCGACGACGTATCCGAGCCTGAATAAAGAGGAGAAGAAACATCTGGTCCTTGAGCGGGACAAGGAAGTCAGTTTTGAAGCCGTAGAAAGTATTCCAGTTTCAACTGCCTTCTCACAGCCCTGGTGGCTTCGCAAGGAGGGTACTTCGGGGCTGTTTGGAGTTGAGGACGATGAACTAATTGGTAGCCCGGAAAATACCGCAGCTTTCCCTGTTGTGGACAGTTTTGAGGTATTGGGCCACAGGCTCGATATTGAAGTTGAGCCTTTCAATGCAACTAAGGTTTCCAATGCAGAAATTACTCGACGAATTGATGTAATACCACCAGTTTCTTTGAACTTCAGCAAAGAAGTTGTGCTCTTTAAGCCAGGTACTACACGAACTGTCGAGCTTGAGATGACTGCTTCACGCTCGCAATCTGCAGGATCCTTAAGATTAGTTCTTCCTTCTGGGTGGAAGGCAATTCCATCGAAGCGCGAATTTCGACTTGAGAAGGTGGGCGACACTTGTAAGTTGAGTTTCGACATTAGCTCTCCAAAGAAGGAAGGTACTGTTAGAATCCTCGCGGAAGCGAGCATGAACGGTGTCAGTTATAGAAACCACCGATCAGAAGTTAGTTACGAACACTTGCCCGTTCAATTGTTGCAACCGGAAGCATCGATGAAGGCAGTCAGTACCAATATTGCCTTTCGTGGAAAAACTGTGGGGTACATTGCCGGCGCGGGAGACAGTCTGCCTGAGAACATAGGAGAGATTGGGTATACAGTGAAAGTGCTCGATGAATCAGGTCTCAACGCTCAACAATTAGAGGGTGTAGACGCCGTGGTTCTCGGAGTGAGAGCCTTTAACGTCAAGAAGAACATTGGTGCCGCTGTTCCGATTTTGTTCGAATACGTTAAAAATGGTGGCACTTTAATCGTTCAATACAATCGACCCGATAACCTCAAAGCGGAGAAAATTGCACCATATGACCTTGAGATTTCTGCAGCTCGCGTGACAGACGAGAAAGCTCCGATCACCTTTCTAGCACCAGAACATCCGGTCTTAAATTTTCCCAACAAAATTACACAGAGTGACTTTGACGGTTGGGTGCAAGAGCGATCAATTTATTGCCCAGCTAAGTATGACGGCCATTTTACCGCCATTCTTGCCTGCAACGACGTCGGCGAGGAATCCGTCAAAGGCAATCTTCTGATAGCACCTTACGGCAAAGGTTATTACATGTACACCGGTTTGGTGTTCTTCAGAGAACTTCCCGCTGGTGTACCTGGAGCCTACAAGCTGTTTGCAAACATGCTTTCGATCGGAAAGTGAAGAGTGAGGGCAGTACTTTGGATGAGAATGAAAACCCGGGACTGCCTTTGCTAAAGACCTGGAAAGCAGTATATGGCTTTGTGTTTCTTGCTTTCATTCTGTGGATCAGTTTGCTGATATTACTGACGGAGTTCTATTCATGAACACGTTGGACTATGTTGTCTTGATTGGAACTATAGTTGGCATTGCGGCTTACGCAATGTGGAGAACCCGCCACCCTGGTGATTTGAACAGTTATCTAAAAGGTAGCAGCCAAACTCCGTGGTACGCAATCGGGCTTTCCGTGATGGCGACACAAGCAAGTGCTATTACCTTTCTTTCCACTCCTGGTCAGGGCTATCTTGGTGGGCTGAGCTTTATTCAGATTTATTTTGGCGTGCCTCTCGCGCTGATAATCATCTCGGTATTTTTTCTCCCCAAGTTTCGGAAAATGAATGTCTACACTGCGTATGAATACCTGGAGAAACGCTTTGACTTTAAGACGAGATTGCTCGGTGCAGTTCTGTTTCTTTTGCAACGGGGACTTGGTGCTGGGCTGACAATTTATGCACCGGCAATCGTTTTGACAACGGTCTTTGGATGGCCCTTGAACCCCACGATTATTAGCTGTGGGCTTCTTGTTATCGCCTATACAGTCATGGGCGGGTGCGAGGCAGTTACGGTGACGCAGCGGTATCAACTACTGATCATTTTTGCAGGAATGATTAGTGCTGCTTGTCTTTTGATTTCTAAAATGCCGACGGGGCTTGACCTTGGTGGAACCCTCGCGCTGGCTGGCGGCATGCATAAATTGAATGCAGTGAATTTTTACCCGAATCTGCAAGAACGCTATACCTTTTGGTCTGGACTTCTTGGTGGTACCTTTCTAATGCTTTCCTACTTTGGGACGGATCAGTCTCAGGTGCAGAGATATATTTCGGGATCATCTTTGAGAGAAAGTCGACTGGGACTTTTGTTCAATGCAGTATGCAAAATTCCGATGCAGTTTTTTATTTTGATGCTTGGCGTTTTGATGTTCGTTTTTTATCAGTTTAACGAAGCTCCGATGTTCTTCGAGTCATCATCAAGGAGATTCATGGATGCAAATGCAGCAGACCCGCAGTTGGGTAATTTGGACCAGAGCTATAAGAAGAATCGCAAGGACTTGAAGCTGAACCTGCAAGATTGGGTGGCAGCTCGCAAAGAATCGAATCTCGAAGCTGAGAAAAAGTCCTTCGCTCTTGCGTTGGAATCGCAAGAAAAAGCAAACGCAATAAAAGCGGAAGCTTCTAAGATCATTTCCAGTAAGACAGCTGGTGCAAAAGCAAATGATGCCGATTATGTGTTCATCACATTCATATTGCAGCAATTGCCACACGGAGTCATAGGCCTTTTGATCGCCGCATTTTTTGCCGCTGCATTATCATCAAAGGCTGCTGAGCTAAATGCTCTTGGAGCAAGCACCAGCATCGACATATACAAGCATTTCAACCCAAAAGAAAATGATGCCACTTACGTGCGAGTTACGCGAATTTTTACTGCCCTGTGGGGAGTGCTCGCGATAATTTTTGCGCTTTATGCGAATCTTGTTGAGAACCTCATTCAAGCCGTGAATATTCTTGGTTCAATTTTTTATGGCGTTATGTTGGGTCTTTTTGTCGTAGCATTCTTCTTCCGCAGAATTGGTGGCAATGCTATCTTTTGGGCTGCATTGATTGCTCAATCAATTGTTTTCATTCTTTATTTCACTCTGAGCATCTCATACCTCTGGTATCCTCTTATTGGCTGCGCTATTTGTGTGGTATTAAGTTGGATACTCCAAATGGCAATTGGTGATAGAAGTAATGGCGGAAGGGTTATTAGCGAATGAGTTCTCCAATCATTTGTTTTGGTCAGCAACCCTCAGGCTTTTTTCCGAAGAGGTTTCTCGTTGCCAAAATTTTCACAGCACGAAAGCTTCAGCAAGAAATCGGGGGCGAGATAGTTTTCTTTTATCATGATAGTGATCATGACCCCCGGGAGACCAGAACGGTTGTTCGACATCGCAAAACAAATGAGCCAGCTATGCTCAATTTCACTTTTGAAAATAAGCTTCAACGCAAATTCTCGCCTTTGTATGCCAAGCGAATTCCTGAAGGTTGGCAAAACAAGACCACGGGACAGTTGCCGAATTATGTTGAGCACAAATTGATCAACATGTTCAAAGAGACGCAGGGCAATACTGTTTCTGAGTTCTGTCTTGAAATGTACGCGAAGATGGGGCTTCTTGATGGTGTAAGAGTGCTCAGGTCTAGTGATACTGAAGTTCGTGAATCTGCCTGTGATGTTGACGAGTTTTTTGTAGATATTGAAAAAGACGGCGAGATTGTTCGTGCCCGACACGCTACTGACGGTTCCTTCAAGCTTCACGAAGGTGGCGATGTTTATGTGGATGTGCCTGCTGTGAAGTTTGAGAAAAGGCAAATCAGTCCCACGAGAGACAGTCGCTTGAAATGGATGCAGTCCGTAATACACTGCACTCATTACGTCACTGGCGCTGGAGAGGCGAACTATTTGCGCAAAGAAGATGCTCCTGAAATACAGTATGTTACCCGTGAGGAAATAGAGCGATCTGACGAGGCATACATCGATGTTTGATAGCGACCCATTGCTCGTGTTTGGTGCTCATCCCGACGATATTGAGTTTGGTTGCGGTGGCATTGTAGCTCTGGAGTCAAAACGGGGCAGAAAGGTACATCTCTATGTCTGCTCTCGGGGTGAGACGGGCACCCATGGTTCGCCAGAACAGCGTGAGCAAGAGGCCCGAAATGCTGCAAGAATTTTGGGTGCTGAAATCGAGTTTTTTGAACTAGACGGTGATGCTCATTTAGAAGTAAAGGTTGAACATGCAATCAAGATTGCTGAGATCATCAGGAGAATACGACCATCCAGTATTCTTGCGCCGAGTCATGCACCAAATCAACATCCTGATCATTCTCGTCTTGGGCTTCTAGTTCGTGATGCTTGCCGCTTAGCTCGTTATGGTGGACTCAAAGAATTGAAAGGTTCGAATGCACATTCGATTCGTCAGCTATTTTATTATGCTGTTACTCCTGAGGGAGAACCGGAAGGTGTGTCGCCTAGTCTGTTTGACATTTCAAATGCGGAAATTGTGCAGAGCTGGACAGAAGCAATGCAAGCGCATTTGACCCAAACGTCTTCTCGTAATTATGTCGAACTGCAGTTAGCGCGCGCCCGAGTTTGGGGAGAGCGTGCTGGTGTTCAATACGCAATGGCTTTGTATTCGAATGACCCACTCATTTTTGAATCGCTTGACGGTGCAGGCAGAGGAGCGCGTCAGTATTAATGTCAAATTGCCCTTTGAGAATTGGTATGAGCTGTTATCCATCAATAGGTGGTAGTGGCGTTGTCGCAACGCTTTTGGGTATTGAACTGGCAAAGCGCGGTCATGAGGTTCATTTCATTAGTTATGACCGCCCGTTTCGCTTGCCTGAAAAAGCAGAAAGGATTCATTTTCATCCCGTTGCTATCAATACCTACGGGTTGTTCAAATATCCTGACTATACTTTGCCTCTGTCCGTAAAGATGGCCGAAGTCAGTCGAAATTATCAATTAGATGTCTTGCATGTTCACTACGCGGTGCCACACGCAACTGCCGCTATTCTTGCGCATTGTATGCTGGCTCCACACGAGCAACCCAGAATTGTGACTACTTTGCACGGTACGGACACTACGCTACTGGGAAGTGACCCCGGTTACGGTCCTGCTATTCATCATGCATTGACGCACTCGGATGAAGTGACGACCGTATCTGAGTTTTTGAAGAACGAAACAAGAAGAGTAATTGGGTTCGATGGTCCAATCGAGGTCATTCATAATTTCTACGAACGAGGCGTACCGCTGCAATCGCGTGAGTCCTTGCGTGCAGAGCTAGGTATCAGGGACGATCAGGTCATGCTTGTTCACACCTCTAACCTGAGACCAGTCAAGCGCATAGATCTGCTTCTAGAGACAGTCGCAAGAATTCGCCCATCTGATTCATTCAGATTGGTCATTGTGGCTGGCGGCAGTTTTTCGCCTTATGTGGAAATGGTGCAGCGGCTAGGATTGCAAGATCGCATTATTGTCCGAGAAAGTGTTCCTGAAGTAGAAAGCTATATGCAAGCTGCTGATATTGGACTTTTTACCTCAGAATCAGAGAGTTTCTGTCTGAGCATATTGGAAGCTATGTCATTTGGCTGTCCAAGTGTTGCTACCAGGGTTGGTGGCATTCCTGAGCTTATGATAGAGAATAAGTGTGGGCTTCTTGTCGATTTTGGGGATGCTGATGCACTTGCAAGGCAAGTAGAGAGGCTCATTAGCGATAAAGAATTACGTGAGCGCCTTGGCAAAAACGGAAAAATCAGGGCGGAGAATTTCTTCTCCGCCGATAGGTTGGTGCCAATGTATGAGTCTCTCTACCGCAAGCAATATGATATTGCTCAAGCCTGTGAAGTACGCGCTAGAAGCCGCCGCGCATAATTCGTTCTGCTGCCTTGTTGGCGATTTTTACTAGAGTGCCGCCGAGGTCTTCGTCTTTCTTGCCGCGCTCTTCGACCGTGCCATCTTTGTGTATGACCATTTCTTTTCCGTCTGAGGTCTTGATGGTGCGATCGCCCGTTTTGTGGTCTCTTATCTCTGTGACACCTTTGCTGTGGTACGTTGTGCTCAGATCTCCTGAGTCGACGGTCATGACCCCTTTGTGCATTTTGAAGCCGTTGCCGTGAGCGTCATGTACTTCGATATCACCGTTTGCTTTGAACTTTGATGTGCTGCCATCTTTATTTGTGATTTCCATTCCACCTTTGTGGTCCATTTTGATGACTGAGCCATCTCTGAGGTGCTGTTCTACGTCGCCGTTCTTGCTGACCTTTATCGACTCCACGTTCTTGTTGACAGATTCGGGGTAGATGGTTGTTCTGCTACCGTCTTTGCCTTCACGAACTTCGGTGCCATTGTCTTTTGTCCATACTTTCGTACCGTCATCTTCTATCATTTCAGGACGAGTTACAACCCGGTCACCGTTAGGCTTTTCCAGTATTTCTTCTCCATCTGGCTTGCGGGTTAGCTTTGTACCATCGGCAGTAATTTTTGTTTGTGTTCCGTCCGGTCTGGTGATGATTTGCGTGCCATTAGGGCGAATTTCGGTTTCGGTGCCATCTCTATCTACTTTGATTTTCTTTCCTTGAAGTTCAGGAGATTCATAAACCTTTGAGCCGTCACGATTAATCGTTTCCTTCTCCCCGTTAGACTTTTCAATGACCTTCGCTACGGTCCCATCAACATCTTTGGGGTACTCGGTAGTTTTTGTACCGTCTGCTGTTTCGACGATTTTCGTTCCATCTGGTTTGAATGTTTGCACTGAGCCATCTTTCTTTTCAACAACAACTGTCTCGACGGCTTGACCATTATGTATTTCTCGAACTTGCTGAGTTTTTGGGTCGTGAAGCGCTTTCTCGGCAATCTTATGTTGACGGTGCTCTGCAACTTCGTTGTCGTGAAGCGCTTTTGTCAAACCTTGCATAAGACCTTCCATCAGTCTTGAGTCAGTGAATAAACCATTGGTTGACACTAGGATCGCGTCAGAAGCAACCTTTCCTCCACTTTCAAGAGCCTTCGTGATGCCTGTCATATTTCCTGTAATCATCGCAATTGGAATTTGCTCAACAGCATTGGTTGCTTTCTTGAATAAGTCATTGAATGATTCATCGGCAGCGTTTACTGTCTTTGCCAGTGATGACCCGCTGACCTTGGAGTCGCTATTTTTCTCAACCAGTTCGTGATGTCCGTGTCCCATTGCTCTAATCCTTGTAGGTGCGCTGTGGCTTATGTTTAGTAATTTAGACTTGTGTTGTTTATATGTTGTTTACAGGTAAACTGAAGTTAGCGCCGCCTTGAACGACAGCGCTGGAAGAGACTTCAGTTTGGCAAGTAAACTAATTGACTCAGTCCTGCTTGTTCGGACTCAAGTCGGAAAACTGCTCTAGCGTAGGCTGGTATCTTGCTGTTCGGCATGAGAAAACGTGCCTTTCTGTTTTGCATTTCCTGCAGTACGCCGAGGAAGTTGTACGCTGGAACCTTTACGACGACTATCTCCCCTCGTCTGGAAATTTCCGAAACCATGCGAAGAATGCTCGAAGCTGCTTCTTGAATTTCTGGACGTGTAGCGTATGCAATTTGTTGTGTTGCATTGCTTCGCATCAAGCCTTTGCTGCCGTCAGGGACTGTTGATCGCCATTTCGAGGCGTTATCATCGGAGGGTGCTTCTAAATTTGTCTCTGAACTCGCTGTATTTCTGTTATTCTCTGTTGAAATCTGTGCTTCTGCAGCTGGTGCTAACGTAAATAGAGCGAGTAGAAGAGCGAGGTAGACCAGTTTTGTTCTGTTCCTTTCCATATTGCATCACTTTGCCAATTGATGAGTGAGTCTCATGGCACATTTGAGTAGTTGTATGATTTCAATATAGTAAGGACTTGTTTATTTGTTGTTTACGACGAAGCTAACTGCGCGGCAATCAGGGAATTGAAGACGCCGCTGGCGTTAGAGCTGGTGCTGAAGTCGCGCTGGGTTCTCGTTCGCGAATTGCTGCGGGAGTTGGAGTTAGCGGTGCGGACGAAGTGGTTGAATTTGGTCCAGACCTGGAACTTAATGGTGATACTGCAGATGGTATCAGGCTGCATCTTGATGAACGCAGCTCTTACGAGCCGACATTTTATCCTACCGGTGATCGTTCTCTGGATTAGTCGGTTTGTAGTTCAGGTCTACCAAATAAAGCCCTCTCCGCTTGATCCTGCAAAACAGAGCGAGAGGGCTTCTACTTTGCAAGCTCGCTGTGCTCAGTCGCAAATTTTGCGACAACCGGGAATTCTTGTGTTGACAACTTCTGTCTCTCCTGAGAGCACTTCATTTACCTGGTTTGGGCATCTATTTCGCCAGAGTAATGATGTGACAAGGACTCTGTTCTTAGCTGAGATATCTTTTAAATTCGTGTCTGGCTAGTCTGCATCGGTAGCACTTTGTTGCTAGCCAACATTTCCGGTCGAGAGGCATAGAAATGTATATGCTCTTTGAATACCCCTCTGTATACTGAATAAAGGGTCAAAAAATACCAAACCATCTTTCGGGGGCATAAAAATGAACAAGGGCTCAACAAAGCCGGTGGCTTCGGCTGCATCTGCGTGTGTCATTTTTGTAAGTCTTTCTCAAGTTTCCTCTTTAGTATTTGCACCGAATGCGGTGGCTGACCCAATTGTTCCAACGACAAATCTTTTGTCTTCTTCAACACTAAGACCAGGCTCTAAGGCTTCCACAACCGGGTCTAGTATGAATATTCCGATTGGCAGCACATTCGTTATCGATGTGAGCAATGGTCCTATTCACAAGATGAATGGTAACCTCTCAAATCTCGGCACCATTTATGTCGTTTCAACAAACCCTTTAACGACGACTGCCACACTTATTGCCAGAAACATCTTCAACGCGCCAGGTGCATTGATAACCACAGTGCTTCCTCAAAGCGGTCTTGCCGGTTTTTCGAATGCTATTCCAAATCTGAGTTTGACTCTTGTAGCTCTGCAAAACATCGTCAATCAGGGCACAATCCGCAGTGCCAACAGCTTGAGTCTCGTTGCAGGTGGCAGCATAAGCAACACTAGCGTCGCTGGTTCTTCCGTTTTGGCAAGTTTGCAAGCAGCCAATAATGTGAATGTTCTGTCGCGTGCAGTGGCCAATTCTGGATTGATCTCATCAATAAACGGGGCCGTAAATCTTGCAAACCCATCACTCTACACAACCTCTGTGCAGCAATTGGGGCTGAACCTTGCAAGTTCCTTGCCGAAATTCGTAAACATCAATAATAGTGGTGGAACTATTGAAGCATTGAATGGTGCAGTTAACGTTGGCGGCAGCGGCTTGAAAGCACATTCTGTGTTATCGCTGCTCGGAGGCTCAATTAATGCTCCTCAAATAAATTATAATTCCGGACTTGGTGAGATCCGAAGTTTCATTGACACCGCCAATGGTGTGACGAATGTAACCGGTTATGCAGCTCACATCGGTTCAAATTCAGACACTTTGTATTTGGGTGCTATCGACGTTAAAGACCCTACATTTTTCAACGATAATGGAAATATACAGATAACTTCGAACATTCAGGTTGATGAAAATCTGGCGATATTAGCTAGTGGTGATATCACAGCGTCTCCAAATATAAGCATCACAGCTCAAGACAAGACGACGAAACAGGGTCACGATATCAGTTTGATAGCAGGTGCTTCGCTTCTTGCAACGGGCGGTGCCGTTGCTGTATCAGCGATTCCTCCGCTGAGTGGCAGCATTTTGTCAGGACAAACAGTGACAGTGCAGGGAGCATCAGCCAAGGGGGGTAATATTGATCTCTCCGGTGCTGTATTGAACTCAAGTTCTACCGGTTTAAATCAGGATGGTGGCAATGTCCTGCTTATCGCCTATGCTAATGGATCTAACGGCGGTATAGGCAATTTGTCTGTGCTGTCGGGTGGCTCGGGGACTGGAAAAAATGGCTCATTGCTGGCTGTAGCGGGCGGCTCCTTGCCTTCGACGAGCAAAGCCTTTGATAACATCAGCGTCTTTTCTGTCGGGGGTAACAGTGCCACTGCTGGCTCAGTTCAGTTGGTGGCAGCTAAGCCGATTGTTGCTATGTCTTTCGACAGCACTGGCACGGGAAAGGGACTGGTTCAATATTCGACTATACCGAATAATTTTGATATCTCAATCAATAAGCAAATTGCTATCGAGAGTGGCTCTATAACTCTAATAAGCGGTGGAAAGGTTGACGTTCAGGCTGAACTGATTTCTGCTGGCTTTTCTGGCGGACACAATGGTGGCGACATAACAATAAAAGGAAACACAATAAATGTGTTGTCGTCGATACTGGCTTCTGGCGCTGCAGGAACAGCTGGAGCAGCAGGTGTCGGTGGTGCCGATGGCAAAGCCGGGCAGGGTGGCGGTAGTGGCGGCAAAGTTGATTTAACAGCACCTATTGGAATTACTCTTGCTGCAAGCATTCTCTCTGATGGTGGCACAGGAGGCGCCGGTGGAGCGGGCGGTGCCGGAAGTGGATCTGGTAAAGGTGGTGGCATCGGAGGTGCAGGTGGCGCAGGTGGTCGCGCAGGTTCGGTTAACTTGACTGTTGATACTTCCGCTTTAACACAGCTGCCATTCACCGTGATAAGTGTCAAAGGCGGAACTGGTGGTGTTGGTGGCGTAGGTGGTGCTGCCGGAGTTGGCGGCGTTCTTGCAAGCGCTGGAGGCATCGGGGGTAGTGGTGGCGCAGGCGGTGCTTCTCAAACAGGCGGGAAGATTACTGTAAGTTCAAAGGTTGGTGACGTTATCCTCTTTGGTTTAGATGTCAGTGGTGGAGCTGGCGTAGCGGGTGGAGCCGGAGCAGATGGTGGTCCAGGAAAATCGACTGGCGGCAAAGGCGGCAATAGTGGTACGCCCTCTGATGGCTCTGCGGGCGGTTCCATTAGTGTTACGACAATCTTGGGCAACATATTGATTGACACAATCAATGCAAAAGGTGGTGCTGGTGCTAGCCCTGAAAAGAGCGGTGCAGGTGGAAGCGGTGCTAATGGCGGTTCTGGCGGCATTGTGATGGGGTCTGGTGATGGCGGTGATGGTGGTACCGTCACTTTGAACTCTAAATTGGGGACTATCACTCTTTTAGGTTCTATGGATATGAGTGCTGGTTCTGGCGGCGACATTCTCGTCGGCTCTGGCGCAGGTGGTGCAGGGACGACAATGGGTGGTGCGGGCGGTGACATCAGTCCCGCTGGCAAGGGAGGCGGTGGTGGCAAGCTAACCGCGGTTACCGGACTGGCAGCCATCAGTGCTGGGGTCGAGGTAAAAGTTAATGGCGGTTCGGGAGGAAGCATTCTGGCGGATGCTGGCGCGGGTGCTGCTGGCTCTAAGCAGGGCGGTGCCGGCGGCTCAATACTTGGAGCTGGAGCCGGAGGCAAAGGTGGGCAGATAAAGCTGACTACGGACTCAAGCATCACACTTTCAGAGCCGCTCTCCGCTCTGGGTGGCATTGGTGGCTCAGTCGGCTCAGTCGGAAAATCGCTCGTTGCAAATGCTGGCATAGGTGGTGACGGTGCTGCAGGTGGCAAGGGTGGTCAGGTCGGCGCATCAGGCGATGGTGGCAATGGTGGATCTATCACCATAAGTTCTCAGCAAGGTGACATCACACTGCCTGCGCTTTCAGCTGGTGGCGGTTCGGGCGGCAGTTTGTTCGCAAAAGCTGGCGATGGTGGCAAGGGTAGCACTGCTGCCGGAGGCGCTGGGGGTGCCGTCCTTGATGCCGGAAAGGGCGGCGCCGGTGGTGACATCAAAATTACCGGAGTGGCGAATATCATTCCGGGTCTTATTAACGCAAATGGTGGAGATGGTGGTGCTCAGTTTGCCAGTGGAGGCGTTGGTGGTTCGGGGCTCAGCGGTGGAGCCGGAGGTGCAGTCGGCAACAGTGGGGCTGGTGGTGCCGGTGGTGGTGCCACTGGTTTCGGGGGCATAGAGATTTCGACATCACAGCTGGGAACTGCAACTATTACGTTGAGTGATACGTCTCAAATCGACGCAAACGGCGGTTTTGCAGGAGCCTACAATGCTTTTGGCGGAAACGGTGGCAATGCCAGCAATGGAAGCGGCGGTGCCGGAGGCAGGCTTGGTGACCAGGGTACCGGAGGGCAAGGTGGCCAGGTTCTCATCACTGCCACTGATTTCGTTGCCAATCTCACCAACAAAGGACACATATATGCCGATGGCGGCCGCGCCCTCGGATTCAATTTGACTCTTGGACGCTCTGGAAACGGCGGAGACGGCGGTGGCAGCGGTAACGGTGGCAACGGAGGCATGGTAGGGCATGGCGGTTCCGGCGGCGCTGGTGGCTTCGTTCAAATAAGCGTCTCAAACGCTTTCACCTCCAGCACCACCGGAGAGCAAGACTTAATCGGAGCGCGTGGTGGTGATGTTTTCTTCAATCTTGCTAGTAGCGGCTCGGGCGGAAATGCTGGTGCTAAGGGCAACGCCAACACAAGGGGTGGCAATGGAGGCGAGATTCTTTCCAACGGCAATGCGGGCAAAGGAGGATCGATCACCATATTGGGCGGAACCGGTGACATTAGCGGCTTTGGCACATTGGCAGTTGCCGGGGGGCATGTTTCGGCTGCATCACCGCATTCTGGCGCGGGCGGTAGTGGCAATGTTATTGGTGTTGGTGGTAACAGCGGCATAATCCGTGGCAATGGAAATGCTGGTAACGGTGGGATAATAAGCATTGGCACGAGCAGCGGAAAAATCTTGTTGGTTCCTCTAATAGCTCCTGGAGGAGACGTAGAACAAGGTTGGAATCCTGTCACCGGTGATGGTGGCAGAGGGGGAAGCACTTCGGGACGGGGCGGAAACAGCGGTCTTATTGAAAATAACGGAAATGCTGGCAAGGGTGGATATATCTTGCTTGGCAGTGATTCTGGTCAAATAGGTATATCTGGCAACACCTCTGCAACCTGGCTTGTCGCGGGTGGAGCGGTCGGCGCTGCGTCTCCAACTACCGGCAAGGGCGGTGACGCTAGTACTGGTAACGGAGGGAACAGCGGCGATATCGGCAGCAGTGGTGAGGGCGGCGTAGGTGGCACTGTCATCGCCATAAGTAAATCTGGAAATATATTCACACCTAAAGGAAGCGTTATAGCTACGGGCGGTGATGGAGGCTTGTACTCGGCTAGTACCGGTAACGGTGGCTCAGTCTCCGTGAAGGGCGATGGTGGTAAGAGTGGTTCCATAGCAATAAATGCGGATAGATCGTTTACCGGAAATGGTGGCGACGCTGGCTCAGTCAGTTTGAGCACCGACACAGGAACGGCATCTAATGTAGGCGTTATCATTCTTCGTGGAGGAGTCGCCAATGGAAATCTGTCGCGTACCGGCAACGGTGGTAGTACCGTAAATGGTGTAGGAGGCGACAGTGGAAGCATCGGTAAAGGCGGCAAGGGTGGTCTAGGTGGCACTCTATCTATCACGAGTGGAGGCGATTTTACCGGTGGAGAGGTAATCGCGGCATACGGCGGTAATGCGGCTTCGCAAAATTATGCTCCAATTACTGGAAATGGTGGTAATGGAACCATCAAAGGCGGAAATGCTGGCGATATTGATCATGAAGGTATTGCGGGCAATGGTGGCGATGTGTCGATTACATCTACCAACGGTGACATTACTCCAGCGCAAATTTTTGCTTTCGGTGGTACCACCGGAATTTATACCAAAGATGGAACCTATCTCGGTCCCACGATTTTTAATGCGCACACCGGCAACGGTGGTAACGCAATTGGCGATTCAAGCAAAGGGGGAATCGGCGGTAATGGCGGCACTATAGGTAACGCTGTTCAGGGTGGCGTTGGTGGAAGCATTAAAATTGATGCGGCAAAGAGTATTCCGGGCTCATCTTTGTACACCGTGGATGGTGGCGCCGGAAGCGACCAGGCGAGTATTGCTGGTAATGGCGGAAATGGTGATAAAAATGGAGGAAAAGGTGGTAGCGTTGGTTCTGCCGGCAGTGGTGGAGACGCGAACTACATCAAGCTTACGGCAGAGGCAGGGCCTTCTTTAATTGTTCGTACTGTTGATGCTATTGGTGGTAGTGGTGGTTCCAACAAGGGAGTTGCCGGTAATGGTGGCAACGCTGTTTATGGTCTCGGTGCCGCTGGTGATGGCGGAGCTCTGGGCGATATTAATAGTTCGTTTCATCTGGCTTCGGGCTCGGGTGGAAATGGTGGAACAGTTGAAATCAACAGTTTGTCAATTAGCCCTGTCACTTTTGATTGTGGTGCAAACGAAGGTCTCCGCGCCTATGGTGGCAGAGGCGGTGACGTCACAGGGAAGTCCGGAAACGGTGGTAACAGTCTCGGGCTTGCAAGCAGAGATAGCGCTGGTGGTAAAGGTGGGGATATCTTAAACGCCGGAGGCGGTGGTAAAGGTGGTAAATATGTCTTCACTATGGATGGTGGCACAGTTCAACTGCCGCTTGTTAGTGTGTATGGCGGCGATAGTGGTGCTTATTTGCCGACTCTGACTGGCAGTGGAGGCAACGGTACTAACACCAAGCCGGGTGGCACTGGTGGCTCATTAGGAGCTCAGGGAGACGGCGGACGTGGTGGAAATCTTGAAGTTAGTGCGGCATCCATATCGATTACTGCCTCGAGTCCACTCATACTTGCCTCAGGTGGAAACGCCAGTGCTTACGTTGGAGTGGCTGGCAATGGTGGAAATGGTGGAAGTAATGTCTCTCAGATAGCCGGCGGTGGTAGCGGTGGAAAGATTGATTCTGCTGGAAGTGGCGGTGCGGGCGGCTTAATCAAATTGACTTCCAAGGCAAATCAAATATTAATTGATGGTTTGTTGTCGGTTGATGGCGGACAGCGTGGCTTGGTAAATCAGACTGGAGGCAATGGTGGCAATGGAGTGTCGCCGCTCTTAGGCTCGAAGATAGGTGGCGGAGGCGGTGCTGGCGGTTCTGTAGCGAAAGCAGGTCACGGCGGTGACAGCGGTCGTGTTGTCCTTGATGGGCAGAGCACTATATCTGGTGCAGGCGGAATACTCGCCAGGGGTGGTGATTCCTTCGGTATATTGCAAATCGGTGGCAATGGTGGCGATGGCAAAGCAAACGGAGCGGGAGGGGTTGGTGGAGATATAGGTGGTGGGGGCGATGCTGGTTCCTCATTAAACAAACCTGGCTTGTACGCTATCGATATTTCTTCCAAGTCCGACATAGGGCTCACGGTCATTTTGGCGAGTGGAGGCTCTATTAACGGTGATTTTGATGGCAGCGGTGGTGCTGGCGGCGATGCCGGCTCTCTCAGCGGAGCCGGTGGCGCAAGTGGCTCTGTGTTCGACAATGGTGCGGGTGGTGGTGGCGGCAATGTTCGCATCACAAGTATAAGTGGAGCTGTTAGCACAACTACGGTGGATGCTCACGGTGGCAGTGTCGGCAACATGAACGCCAAGAGTTTGACACCCGGTTCGCAAATTGCGCAAAATGGCGATGGTGGAAAGAGCGGCGCTGTCGGCAAGAATGGAGATGCGGGTGCAGGCGGTTCCCTCACTATATCTACTGATGGAACTTTCCTTGCTAACCCTACATCGTCCTGGAATTTCTCGGGTGGTTCTGTCGGTGCCTATAATGGAACTAGCGCCGACGGCGGTACTGGTGCTCCAACTGCTGGAAAGATAGTTGGTGGCGCTGGTGGTGGTAGTGGGTTCGTGGGAAGCAACGGCAAGGCTGGCAGTGGCGGCTCAATCAGTATCAGCACTAAGCTTGACGCCACCATAAACGCTGATATAAATCTCAACGGTGGAAGCGTGCTGGGCATATATGCAGGAAAGAGCGGAAATGGAGGCGTTGGCGGGGCCAGTGGTGGCGCAGCTGGTGACACAAGCGGTAATGGAAGCGCTGGGGCTGGTGGTTCGTTCACGTTTGCTGGGCTTGGTTCCTCTAAATTGACCTGTCAAAACATAAGTGCGAGTGGCGGCGGTGTTGCAGATAATAAAGGTATTTCCGGTAATGGTGGCAGCAGCACGAAGGCGGGCGGTTCGGGCGGTAATGCCGGTTCTGGTGCTGATGGCGGCGCTGGTGGTACTATCAGCATTAAATCCGACAATCTTGTCTCAGTCACAGGTAGCCTGATCGCGGAAGGTTCAGATGGTGGCAATAATTATGCGGTTGGTGGTAGTGGAGGTACAGGGCTCTCAGGTGGCGCTGGAGGTAAGGTTCTCGACGCAGGTGATGGAGGAAGAGCTGGTGCTATCTCGGTTGAATCTGTAAATAGCGACGTAACAATCACAGGGTCGGTATCGATTAATCAGGGCAATGGTGGCACTCAGAACGGCATAGGCGGAACTGGTGCAGTATCTAACACTGGCGAAGACGCGAGGGGAGGAGGCAGCGGAGGCAATGTTGGTAATGCGGGGAACGCCGGCAGCGCTGGCTTTGTGATAGGACCTGGTGGCTCTATTACAATATCAGCTTCGAATAATTTGCTTATTGGCGGAAGTGTAACTGCCAATGGCGGCAAGGGCGGAGACAACTATGGTGTTGCTGGAAGTGGTGGAGATAGTGGTAGCACTGGTGGTGCTGGCGGCAATGTGCTCAATGCTGGCGACGGAGGCAAAGGCGGTTCCGTCACGCTGAAGGCTCTGACTGGCGACATGACAATTTCTGGTTCTGTTCTTGCTAATCAAGGTGATGGTGGTTCACAGGTTAGCAGTGCCGGGTCTGGCGGAGATGCTTCTTCCAGTGGCAGAGACTCTACTGGTGGCAACGGTGGTGGCATTGGCAGAGCCGGAGATGGAGGTGCGTCTGGCGTCGTTGCAGGTGTTCCGGGAATCGTCTTGAATTCTGGTTCGGACATCAACATTACGGGAAGTGTCACTGTCCTTGGTGGCAATGGTGGCGATAATCTCGGTATTGCAGGTGATGGTGGCAACAATCCTCTCCATGGTGGCGACGGTGGAACAGTAGATAGGGCAGGTAATGCCGGTGGTAAGGTTGTACTTTTGCCTTCTGTTAAAGCCATAAGTATCACAGCGGGTAGTTCAATCACGATAACGGGTAGCATTTCTGCCGATGGTGGTGTAGGTGGCGACCAGCTTGGTGTCGCAGGAAAAGGTGGCGACGCATCAACCAGTCCAACTATAAAAGGAACCGGAGGAAATGGCGGAAATGTTAATCCGTCCGGCAATGGTGGAAATGGTGGAGACATCACGATTAGTGGTGGAAATTCCTTCTCTCCACCCACAAGTCTTGGGGGCTTAGCTGGACTTCAGCTTGGCGTAGCTGGGTTGAAAGGTCTTGGTCTAACGCCCGGCAAAGATGGCACCGTGTCTCCACAAGGCAAAGCTGGTCAGCCCGGCACAATCCTGACGTCTCTGGTTCCCTGGTCACCAGGTGAATCTGAGGAAAATCCTTTTGCGAAAAAGAGAAGCAAGACATTCATTACTTTCAGGGGACTTGAGTTGCCACTCGCTTCAGGCACAAATCTTGCAATGTCTGGTGCTGAGGGTTCGACGGAAGAGAGCGAATTGAAAGGAATCAGTTTTGTTGAAGTGGTTCCATCAGAGGCTGAGCTGAATGAGTCATACAGAGCTGCGGTGGCAAAAACTGCTGTTGCAAACCTGGTATCAGATTCGGTATTCACCTCTGATTTGAAGAGTAAATTGGCGAGGGCTGGGGTCTCGATTCGAGCAGGAAAGGGACGCTCTAATTTCGAATTGGAGTCAGGCGCGCTCTTGCTTGCTCCATCCAAAAATGTCGTATTGAAAACCAATCACGGTGCGCTCGAAATTGCGGCAGGTGCTAAAGTAATTGTTGAGACTTCCGCTGAATTCACAGCTGTGCGCACGCTTCATGATAGAAAGCCTGGGGACGTGAGGTTAATTAGCGGAAACGATGCGATTGAAGTAAACCTTGGTTGGCAGGCGGTGGCGACAAATCAGACTCAGAGACCGGCGCTTGATTTTTGCCACTCAACAGGGGTTGCAGTCCGTAACCTCAGCAGTCAGACGCTTGCAAATGGAATGAGAATTCACAGCAGCGAGTTCTCTGTCACAGCAGCTCTTGTAAATGACAAAACCTTGCAGGCTCTGCGCCAGTCGAAGGAGAAGGCTGACCAAAAGCATTACTCGCAAATTGTGAAAGATGCTTGTATTCTCACATCGCTAAATCTTAGAAAAGGTAATTACAGTCAATACTAGGAAGGCAATATTTTCTTGGACTTCGCCTTTGTCTGTGTCTTTGCCTTGGACTTTGGGGCGAGCTTATCCAGTGATTTCCAGAGGTGCATCGCTGCGTAGGCTCTCCAGGGGCGGTAAGCTTCTGCCAGGGCGAGAATTTCTTTCTTGCTGTTATTATTTAGCGCTTTCTTGATACCAAGATCCCCATGTGGAAATGCGTCGGGCCATGCCAGGCAGCGCATAGCAATATAGTCAGCAGTCCATTCTCCGATGCCTGGCAGTGAGGCTAGTGTCTTCACGGTTGCGTCGTAGTCGGCTCCCGGGTAGAGCTTCAGTTCTCCCTTTGCATACGCTTTTGCGAAATTGATGATAGTGTTTGCGCGTGTTGAAATTATGCCAAGCTCACTGATACCCTCTGTGGTGGCTTTGCTGAGCTTCTCTGCTGTTGGACTTAAGAGCTTGAGTTCGTCAATTGGTGTGTCAATCTTAGCTCCATATTTGTTTGCCAATCTGCCCGCCAGATTTGTAGCAGCTTTGACACTCACTTGTTGCCCGAGTATTCCTCTGATTGAGACTTCAAAGGGGTCAAATGCACCAGGAACGCGCAATCCCGGAAAGTCGCTTGCCAGTTTTCCGAGTTGTGTCTCTATCAGGTCTGGTTTTGCTTGAAGGTCAAAAAGGCGATTAAGCCTGTTAACTATTTGCAGAAACTTTGGTGCCAGTGATGAGGAGAGAGTCACTATCAAGTTTGGTGATTTTTGGGATTGTTCTACACTTAACCAGCCATCTATTTCATCTATCGACACGGTTCTGGAGTATGCCTTCTCCGTGACGCTTTCGATTCCTGGGCAGGCCCGTAGCCGAAGGAAGGACAGCATAGATTCCCAATCATATGGTGGGCGATAACTTAAAGAGCATGTGAAAGTATCAGATGGTCCTCCCAACTCGTCAGAACGAGACTTTCTGAGTTCGCTCGGGCTTAAGCGATATCTTTCTTGAAACAGTGCATTGAAGCGCCTGACGCTTCCAAAGCCACTAGCCAGCGCAATTTGAGTTACAGGCATACTTGTGTCGGTGAGCAATCTCTTCGCGGCTAACAGGCGTTGGGTTTGGATGTACTCAACTGGCGAAACTCCAATTTCAGACTCAAACACCCTCCGCAAATGGCGACTGCTGACACCAAGTTCGTTCGCAAGTTCTTCGAGTGAATCTGCAGCAAGAGCATTGTCTTCGATGCGGCTCAGGGCATCAGTGATTAGTCTGCTTCGTGAATCTACAATGGAATTTCCTGGGGCTAATTCAGGGCGACATTTTAAGCAAGGGCGAAAACCTGCGCGTTCGCAACTCGCTGCATTGTCATAAAATGAGCAATTCTTTTGCTGCGGGGCCTTAACAGTGCAAATCGGTCTGCAGTAGATTTTTGTGGAGCTAACAGCTACGAAGAACAATCCATCGAATCGTCTGTCTCGAGTTAGTAGCGCCTGGTAGCAGAGGTCTGAGCTCAAGTTCATTTTCATAGCACCGATTGCAGCGAAGTATTCGATTCAAGCTTTAGCAATTGTGCTTTTGTTTCAAGCCCGCCAGCAAAGCCTCTTAATTCACCATCAGAGCCGATGACGCGGTGGCACGGGGCAACTATCGAGAGAGGATTTTTGCCGATAGCCGTTCCAACTGCTCTTACTGCTTGCTCTTTGCCAAGCTCTGATGCGATCTGTTTGTAGGTTTTGGTTTCGCCATAGGGAATAGCCAACAGAGCCTTCCATACCGACTTTTGGAAGTCACTACCCTGGAAGTCTAAGGGCAAGTCAAAACTAGTACGGCGACCGGCGTAGTATTCGAGCAACTGTTTTTCCGCTTCAATTAGTATAGGGTCAGTTTCACTTTGCTCTCCTTTCTCAATTCTGACTCTATCGGGACTATCATTTTCCCAGAGAATAGCAGCGAGTGCAGAGCCGTTGGATATAAGCGTGAGCATTCCACTAGGTGATTTTATTTTCTTGTGTACAGATTGTTTTGTCATTGTAAGCATTTTTGATTCCTTCAAAACAGTATAGCGGTAGCCAGCAAAGAGAACCCTTAAGCGACTCAAATCTTGTCGCTGTTAGTTTGCTCGTTGACTTGGTCTATTGCTGATTTCAGTATTGTTCTTTTAGTTACTCGCGTCCTTGATGAAATAAAGTCTATCAGCATCAGTAGATGAAGACTCGCCATTTTCGGACATCATTCTCAAAGATTGAAACACCTCTGAAGAAGGCGCTCCAGAGGTGTTGATTTGTTAGGCGGATCCTGATCGTGCCAGGTGGAGTATTATCGTGCCAGATGGATCCTGATCGTATCGGCCACACGTGTTAGAGCCCACCACCGAGACCACCAAAATTGTTGATTAAGAAGGTTCCGAAAAGATGGACAACCGTTGGAACTATGATAAATAGAGCTATGGATTTACCAAGGCCTGGTTTGTCGTTTCGTTTGATAGACAAGTAGGCGTTCTTCAGGCAAAACAGTGAGTTGATGACGGTTACAATCAAGGTGATGGCGCGTGACATATCTCTGGCAGTGTCATAACCGTAGTCTGCTAGTGAGCCTACTTCGTTAGACTGTCCGTAGCGTGGGTCAACTGGCATTCCTATTAGCCCTGGACCCGGCGTTGAAGATTGGGGAGGTGTCACAGTTTCAACAGCTTCAAGCTGATCTTTCTCGCCAGCAATCACTACTGGTTTCTGAATAGCTTTTGTTTTAATCACAGCGTTGCCCACGTAGCTGATTTTTTCTTCGCTTACTTCGGGCTTGTAGGATCTTGGATGAAGTTGCTGAGCACTTTTCAGAGATAGGATGTACTCAGTGTCTGGTGTGAGGATCTCATAATGCCTCGCTAGTGCTATGGCTTGAGTGGTTCTTCCCGATTCGAGCAAGTATCGATATTGCGATTCTGCCCAGAGTGTGGCTACTTGCTGCGCGGTTTCAGGAGCGTCGACTAGAGTTGCTGACTCCGGTGATTGAGATGCTACGCGTACCAGCTTTGTGACAGTTTTTTCTACAGTCCAATCTTTGATTAGTGCGTTAAGGTCGTTCTCCAGGCTTCCGCTTCGATCTAATTTACTGTATGCGCATGATTTGTTTATATCAGTGGAGCCAAGTCGCAGCGCTGGCGTGACCTTATCGGGTCCTTCCTGGATGGCAAGATCAACTAACTTTACTGGGTAAATTAAGTCCATAGGAGTGTTTTCTATTTCGCTGAATAGTACTGGCTGCGGTCCGTGAATCCACAGAACAACTGAGTTTGGCTTCTCTGCTGTGTTTTCGATTGCGGTTCGCAATACTGCACTGTTGTCGTTGCCTCCTTCAAATAGCTCGGAATTGATTTCATTCGCGGCAGTCTTTAGGGGCAGGTACTTTATTTTCTCGTGGCTTGCAATCTCTTGTGTCCTCGCAAAGTAAACCACTGCATGCAATTTCTGAGGTAGGGTTAGAATGCATTTCTTAATTTCTTCGGCAACCTGTTTCATGCTTGCGGAGGGATCTATGACTATCGCTAATTGATCTGGCCCGATCTGTTTTGTTGTTTGCGATCTTTCAATGATGTACTGCTTGTCTGCATTTTCGTCTTTGTATGCTAGAGCTTGAAACGGCGCGGTAATTTTCACTGCGATGGGATAGTCAGCTGTTTTTTCGAGCATTTCGTCTTTCAGTAAATCTTCAAAGAAGTAGGTCTTGTTGGTTTTCCTGGTCTTGGAAGTTCTTGTACGCACGAACTCGCTGGATGCTCTGAGGCTGAGATGCATGCGCTTGGTCTGAGAGAAATTGCTCGCGGCAATTTTCGGTAGTGATGCCTGCGCCAGATTGTTGCAAGAGCTAAGGGGTATTGTGATGTGGAGGCTAACCCGTGATTCGCCACCGTTTGCGGTTACGGGGATGTGTTTGAGAATGATCTTTCCGCCTGCTGTATTACTCAATATTGTGGGAACATGCATTGTGGCATTTTGTATTTCGGTAGGTACGAGATTGATGCTTTGTTGGTGATTGTTCACCCATAACGAAACGCCTGAAATAACAGAACCTTGAGGTAGTACTATTTCTGCTCTTCCATCTGCATCTGCGTTATTCGAATTATAGAGGCTGATAGTCCAGTCTAGGCTTCCAGTCAGCGATGCTGCGTCCAGAAAACCAGTCATCTGCGATTTGCTCATGGCTAATCCGTATGCTTTATCGCCTATGAAAATGGTTGTTCGTCTATCATCCTCAGGGTGCCACGTTGAGGGGCTGTACGGTTTCTGTCCTTTCTGATGAAAAGGCTTTCCTGTTAGTCTGAAATATATTTCCATATCTTGATCTTGATTGCGTTCCAGCCCTTCTTTTCCAATTAGCAAGGAGGAAAGACTGAAGCCATCAATCGAATTCTCTGATGGGCGAATATCATCTTCACTTGCAATTGCGCTTAACTTGCTGACTGCTTCAGCTCTATTTTGCGAACTTGCATTTCGAGCCTCGCTTATTGTTGATTCGGTCAGCATCGTGTGAATGGCTGGTGTAAATGCAATCAGCGACGACAAGACGAATCCTATTGAAGCGAAAGCAGCCGTGATGCGAGCAATGTGTTTCTCGGTTTTCAGATGAAGATCTACTAGCAACATCAGTGCTGATATGAGTAAGAAAGGCGAAGTGCTCAACAGAAACATCCAGCCGAATTTGCATCCCGCTGCGGCTGCAGGGGTTGAAAGTACTTTGAAGAGAATTATTGTCCAAGTCGCTGATAGACCGACAGCTACTCCATTCATCATTCCAATGAGTCGCGGCTTTTTTATGTAGCGCTTGCGAATGGTTTTCCAAACAACAAAATTGCAAAATGGTACGGCAAGAAGAAGTGCTATTTTGCACAGTTCTAAAGGAATGTTAGTTCGCGCTGAACTGACGAGTGCAAAAATGGAATATGTAATAAAGCTGATGCCCGGCAGTATTGAGCCAAAGATTGCAACGAACGAGCCCTCATAGGGTGCATCATAGATAAGATTCTCTGGTTTAGCTTTGAACAAATATCGCTCTGCAACTATGTGCAAAATGACCATGAATGCAGATGAAGCGCAAAACGTTATCCAAAATGTGGTAGGCGAATTTAGCAGTGTTGCAGCACAAACTGCGAATATTCCGAGGATCGAAAAGTAGAGAGTAGGCTCTCGCAAAAACGATTTGCTGCCGCTGTCAAATCCCTCAATTTTTCTCAAGTCCGCGGCAATAGATGCGAGATCTTGCTCACTGCTGTTGCTCTGGCACTCTTCCGTGCCAGTAGGTTCTGATAGTTTCATTTGTGTATTACCCCTGATGAAGCCAAGACAAGGCTGCCTCTCAGAGAAGAGAAGCTGCGCTCTTACGAGCGACAAATAGTGCGCTGTTAGATTGGGAATCTCAACAAGCGATTATTTTTTTTTGCAGTGCAATTTGTGCTTCTGACTTACGCAAAAACAAACGCAGCTGCACATGTGGTGAACTTTATTGCAGGTTATACCAAATTCATCATTAGGGCAATACCTTCAATTTCAATGTGCTTGGGAATAACCACACGTCAAACTGCGACAATTGCTCTGAGTTATTCGTCGACATCAGCTTGGGCTCTTTAGCGGAATGAACTTGTGTAGGTCTCGGCTTGTGCTGGGGCGCTGTTTACGTACATGAATGCAAGAGTGGTGATAACGAGGGCTGCAGCATTGGCCCTGCTGAATACTGCTCCGCCACCACGATTGCTCATACGATCTTGTATTGCCTTTTCTGTTGCAGCTTTTACATAGCTGCGTGCCCGCTCTTGGGCGTTTGCACCTCTTTGACCTTCCATTGCTGCTCTTAGCTCTGATACTACTCTGTAATCTTGCTGTTCAGCTGCAAGTCTGGTTTCTAATTCTTTGGCTTTCGCGATGTCTGATTCTGCCTTTGATTGCTCTGCAAGTTCTTGCGCTTTTTTCAGTTCTTGTTCGAGGGCTTTCACCCTGCTTTCGCGTTCCTTTTCCAGACCTTGAATCTCTTTGCCAAGTTGGAATTTTTCGCCGCCAAAAACGAGATTCTCTCCGTCCCAGCTGCTCACCAGGGTTTGATTCTGTGGAATGCGAATTGGGCGTTCTGAAGCAGCCGCTTCTGTATTCACAGGGACTGCCGGCTTATCTGCCGTCAAAGCCAGTGAGCGTGCTCCGACAATTAATTCTGCTTGTGATGCAATTTTTTGAAGAACTGGTTTCAATGCTTGTATGCCGACAGCCTCATTACCTTTCTGATGGAGCGCGTCGATTATTCCAAGTCCAGATGCATGGGTATAGGCATCTACGAGTGCTCCTTTGGGGTTGTCTTTCAGTAGAGAAGCAGGTATCTCGATGGTGGCAGGGTCACCCGCAGCGGCTTGCACCAGCTTTGGTGCTTTGTCGTTTGAGTCTGTGATCTTAATTTTCATATTCCGAATGGACTCGGGAAGCTCTGCGTCAGTGCTCACACCGAGCTGCTTGCGTAAGGCTGCCTTCAGCTGTTTGTTCAAGAATTCGGCTTTCTCATTGTTAGCTTCTGGCATTCTCTGTAAGGCTCTGTCTGTCAGCTGCTTGAGTCCATCTGTCATGCGACTTGCATCAGTTAATCTTTCATAGGTTTGGTTGCCTTTTAGTCTTGCTTCTAAATCGCTTGCGCTCACAGCGGAAGGAGTCGCAGGCGCGTTGTCGCCGCTATCTGGAATGTATGAACGTCTGTATGCATCCAGGGCGGCTGCGCGTTCTGCTTGCTCGCCAGGGAGGTTGAGCAATTTGGCGAATTCATCGACTGATTTAGTACTATCGACATGATCAAAAAGTTTTGCCCAATCTGCTTCATTTGCGCCTTGCGATGTTCCTCGATTGAACAGTTCTTCGCTGATGTTCGTCTTGAGTGCCGCTAGGTCAGCGCCGTTTTTCTTGATTGATTCGGCTATCAATGTTTCCATCTCGGCACGAATTGACTCTGGCGCCAGAGCGCGAACACTCTGAAGAACTCGGCTGCTAGCCAGCAGATTATCGTAGCTCGTATTTCCGCTTGATCTTGAGCGCATTTCCGATATCAATCTTGCTTGGTCTAACGCATCAGCGCCTTTAATATTCTTCAGCACTTGCAAGGCAGCAACTTCGTGCGCAAGCTCAGGTGCTGTGCCGGTTTTTGCGAGATCGCTTGCTGCTTTATTAATCTCGGCAGCTTTGCTTGCGTCAACACCGAAAAGGGCTTGCGCTTTTAGATTGTTGACTGCCATTGTTGCCAGCTGATCGCTGGGCAACTTCTTCAGGCTGCTGGTGAGTTTGCCCCATTCTGCTATGGCTTCATTGCTCATGGCGCCGAACTTCTTAAATGTGTTTGCGGTGAGTTCAGCGTTTGTGCCTCTCACTTCGTTAGCTTTCATCGCATCATACATTCGCTTCATTTCGATGAGTTCCGAGTTGGAAGCTGTAGGAACCTCTTTTATCAGATTCGAATACAGGCGCGCCTCAGAAGGAGTGGCGCTGAATTGCTTTTGGAGCTGCTGTAATTTGAATACTTCGGTCAATTCATTTACAGATCGGTAGTCGGTCTCTTGCGCTTTTTTCGCGCTCTCAAAGTTTGTTTTTATCTCTTCTGCTGTCCATGCTTCTGCAGCCGGCCCGAGCTTAGCCTGGAAACGTGTTGCGTCGACTGCATCTGGAATCTTCATTCCTGCTTTTTCAAGTGAGATTACTCTAGCAATTTCTCTGAAACTTAAATCAGTTCTTCCTTGTGCTTTGAGCTGTAAATATTTAGCAGCTATTTCATTTCGAGCTGCTTCAGAAAGTGATGCGAGTTTTTCGTCCTTATCAATTTGCGATCTAAGCTCTAGTTTTTGCCCTGATTCCTGGGCGCTTCGCTGAACCTCAGAACCGTGTTCGAGACCCTCTGCAAGCAGTTTCAATCCAGGCTGACGCTTATAGAACTCTTGAGCGGAAATTTCCTTTTTGCCTAAAGCTTCGATGTCGTTCATGGCGGTTTGGAAAGCACGTCCTTTCAGCTGCCGCAACTCTTTCAACTTCGGAGCAAAGTCTGCGTTGTCCATGTCGGCTTGTCTTAGAGCCTGACCCAATTTCTGGCTAAGGCTGTCCAGGCTTCCAATTGGATGAAAGTCTCTGCCACCATTTGCTTTAACCAGAACATCGCCGTTTTGGTAGATTCTGTATTCTGATTTTGTTCTATCATCAGCAACAATTTTGATGAATGGCTGGTTCTTATAGCGAGTAGGACCCTCTGTGTCGTTGCCAACTGATATGCTTGTCGTCATCGGTTTGTCTGTAGGAAACACAGTGTCTCTTAGTCCCTGTTTGTCCATTTCTACAGCAGCGCGCAAGCCATTTGCAAAAAAATCGACTCCATGCGCAGGTTCATCAGCAATTTGAACAGCTGAACTGGCAGCATTACCGAAAAAGCGAAGCTCGGGATTCGATTTCGATCTCTTCGCAATGTCTTCAAGTTCAGTCTGTCTTGCCAGAGTTTTTGTGCCAGTTTCTCGTGAAATTACGGCTGCTTCCGTTTCGCCATTCACTGGTGCAAAATTGAAAAATCTTCCGCCCAAAGCTGATTTCAGGCGTGAGATGCTGAACTCTTTTGCCGGACCTTGTTGCACCTGTCTGATGCCGAGCTCGCTAAGCTGCGTGCCACGCATGAATGCGCCTACTCTTTCAAGAACTTTCGTTGCACTGACCTTTCCGCTATTCTCACCAGTCGTCGGGTTGAACCCAATGCTGCTGTGGTCGAGAGTTAATGCATATGGATGTTTGAGTGAGCCATCGCTGAAAGTATTTCCAGATTTGCTCGGGTCTAGTTTGTCGATAAGTTTGGAGTAGCCACCTTTGTCATCTTGCCGTGCGAAGTCGATGAAGATTGCTCTATCTGATTTCAAATCTACAAGCATGCCATCTATCTTCATGTCGTCGGCGACAGAGCCTTTTGATGAAGGAACGAAGACCCATTCTCCTGGTGGAAATTTGCCTTCTTTTACTAACCGGTCAAGTGTGTACTGGTCTTGTAGAGCCTTTTGCAGCGCCTGACTTGCCGCATGTTCGTATGCATCACCATCTCTAGCCGGTGTGCCATCCATCATTGTTGGGGCAGACATCTCAAATGGTGCGCTTTGTGCAAAAGATTCAGCAACTTGTTTTAGTGCAGTCAAGTTTGTATCAGGTGCTATGATGCGTTCGATTGGTAGATGTACAGCATCAGCATAATTGACAGCCGTATTAGCAAGTTTTGTAAGCGCATTTATGCGTTCACCAGCGTCGGGTGCACCGCTTTGCCCAAGCTTGGAGATTGCGTCTACAATTTTGCGGAAGTCTCCCGCATTGTTTGCGTTTTCTTCTAGCAAACGGCGAGATGTCTCAAGGCTTTCTTTCTGTTGTGTGGAGAGCTTCGGATTGTCAGTGACCAGCTGTTTCCAATTGCTTTGCAGATAATCTACGTGAGGATTGCGCTTTCCACCTGCCATTTCGAGAACTGATTCGGAAAGGTCGTGAGGACTTACGTGCTTTTCTTCTGCTCGACTGAGTTTGTATTTCCCATCCGCAGTTTTGCCATCGAATGTCCAATCTTCCTGCTTGCCTTGTTCATTTGTGAGTGTAATCTTAGAGCCAAGCGTGTTTATTTCCTTCGCTTGTGCACCTGCTAATTTTGCCATTTCTTGAGCATTCAGAGCTTTCTCATCTCTTCTCTCAAGCACAAGGCGACCATCTTCATTGTTATAGCCCTTTACTGTCCAGCTCTTGCCTTCAGTGTTGACTATTTGCCCTGCTGTGTACGTTGAGCTGTTTACGGTCTCAGCTGAACCCTGCATGGGTTTGTGCATTGGCGATGTCTCGACGCCATAGATTTGGGCTCTCGTGTCGAATATTTCTTTCTTTCCGTCGTTGAAGCTGAATGTGTTCCATACATGCGCTCCACCATTGCCTCTCACCACGTCGCTTTTGAGCCCCATCTCATCAGCGAGAACTTTGAGCAACAAAGCTCGTTGTGTGCAAGAGCCATTCCCCAGAAATTCGCTTAACATCATCGACTTGCCGGCATTCTCTGTCATCATTGCGCGATAGCGCTCATCCAGAGCCTTTTCATTGCCGTCTGCGGGTCCCATGATCTTGTTCACGTAGTCTGCAAGAGCTCTTGCTTTTTCGCGGTCTGGCAACTCAGCGAATTTTGCTTTGGCGTCTGCGATGATCTCGTTAAGCTTCTGGTCCTTCGAGCGATCCACGACCGTTGCGGCTCGATCGCTACCGTTGAAGGCACCATCTGCGGTGAAGGTTCTGAACTGTCCGGCAGTCTTAAAACCATCTTGCAGGGGTTCGCTTAGCAAATGCTGTGTGGCGTAGTCGTTTGATTGTGCGAGCGCTTTAGGGGAAAGACGTTCTGTGGAACGGCTGTTTTCTTGTTTCTCTTGAACTTCTTGAAGTGTTCTTTCGGTTCTTGCTGCGGAAAACTGATGTTTAAGAGAAAGCTGCGCAGAGCTTAAAGTGGTATCACCTGGCAATGAGAGTTTTCCACTCAAGCTTTCCAATGGTGACTGCCAGGCGAAATCTTTGAGTTTGTCGAGGAATGCAAACTGTTCAACAAATGGTTTGACGATTGGAGTCTCTGTCTTGCCCAATCTTTCGAGCAATCCGTGAGGTTGCTTCATTAAAGTAAACAGCGTCTTCAACTCGCTGCTACTTGCAGATGAATCGAGATTCGAGTTCTGTCGTGTTGTGTTTTCTCTCAGTCCATTTCTTGTAACGCCATCTATGGACAGCTTGTCCGCGCTAACTGCTTTGAGCCCAGGTATTTCTTCAAGGAATGTTTTGTTATCGCTAGTCTCTTTCTTGTAGATGCTTCCATCAGCAGCTTGATAGAGAGCATTGCCATTTAGTTTTATCTCTGTGTAGGGTCGACCACCGATGTCTCGCATGGTACCACTGCTGGTGTCTGCTTCATGCCGCTGAATCTGCTGAGTGAACTTATTTAGCACTCTGGAAACAATTCCTGCACCTGTCTGCTCGTCGAAGCCATAGAGAGCTGTTTTTTCACCGAGAAAATTGCAAGCTTTGTCTGCGCACTTGAGACCATTATCGCTGGCGGCACGAATTAGCCTCGCCAGCGCCGAGCCTGCGTCACTTGCGCCATTATCAGTTTGCGAGCTGCGGTCAGCGGAATTTGTTGATTCCTGTACTAGAGCTGTTTTGGTTTTGTCTGCAGCAGCCATTTTACCGGCTTCTGGGCTTGTTAAACTTCCAGCATCACTGAGAAGTCGTTTGAGCTCTGGGACAGAGCCTGCTTTTGTGCTTAATTCATTCTGTGATTGGAGTGCGACACTATTGGTCTGCTCTGTTCTGGCTTTTGCGTCTGGGTTCGGGTTCGCTTCCAGGCTTAGCTTGTCAACAGCACGGTCTGCGGCGACGGACTTTTGGTCCGATTGCTCGCTATTGCTAATGGCTGACTTTTCCGAACTCATTGAGCTCACCCGGCAGAAAGCTTGCAGGCACTGACACTTGCGATTGTCTGAGATTTTGTTAAGGTCGACAAGGCGCAAGTCCGCAAACGCTGTATTAATTCTCTTATTCCCGCATGGGGAACACTGATCCTGCCTCAGCCCAAAGATAATCCAGATTTTGAAGTAGCAGGAGTCAGGTGTCCGGATGCCGGGCATCTGAAAAAAAAACAATGTGAGCTCATCGTGATCTTAGACGGGCAAACCCGAACCTATCGCTGCGTATTCGCTTCCTTTTTTGCGCTGTGAAAGGGTCTAGTCAACTTGGGAAGCTGAGTGTGACTGCCCAAACTTCGCTAATCAAAGTTGAGCCAGCGTATCTTTCCTGCGCTGGTGTTTCATGGACCCTGGTACCTTCGGTTTGGCATTGTAAGCGCCACGTTTGCCGGCGGTGAGTGTTTGAACTGCAGCGGCTGTCTTGAGTACCTTGCTTAGAATTCGTCTTTCGCTGTTGTTTTTGCTTGCCTTTAGTTCTGAAAGATAATCAGCATTTTGCAAGAGTGAGATAATCGAGAAATCTGAAATTGTCAGGTGAGTCTTGCCCATTTTGTAGCTGACCGTACCTCGTCGTCCGATGCCGTCGTATGGATGTCGCTCGAACTCCCTTGGTTCTGCACCAGTCAACAAAACTTCCTGTCCAGGCGCAACAGGAATGGTTCCATTCTCAACTTTGATAGAGACATCGTGAGGTCCGCTGCAAGACTGAACCCTTATGATTCCATTGGAGGTTTCCAATGTGAGGACGGCGCCGCGCTTTACTTGAATTGCACCGTATGCAGTATCAATGACCGCGTCGCGCTCGGACACGATTAATGCAGTTCTGATCTCCGGTTCTTGAACGAAGGCAATCGGCTTAAACGCGCTTACGTCAAGTTGTATTCCGTCGAAGATTACGCCCTTTCCTGGTGTGGTACTTTTCGCATCTATTACGATTGCTCCACCGCTCATGTTAATGACAGCGCTATTGCTGTAATTGTTTAGCTCTACCTTACCCTGGGAACTTACGTTTACCTTGAGAGCACCAGTTCCATTTATTGTCACAGATCCTGGTCCGCGTGTCAGTGCGGATTGGCTAACGGTAGATGTTTGGGCTGGGGGACTTGCGATCGTCGGTGCAGTCAGCCCCGAGCCAATCTCAATTACGCCACCCGTAGAGCTGGCTGCTGTGCCTATTGCACGAGCACTGACTTTTACAACATTTGAACTAAAGACGTTGTTACTGTCTTCAACGCTTCCCATTGCGAGCAAGAACACATTTCCGCCATTAGCAGAAATTGTTGCTGGAGTACTAAGGCTGATGTCATTGAAGCTGGCTAAGCTTACATTGCCTCCGTTGGATGTAAGTTTGGCGTTGGCTAACACGGCGATACTATGAGGCATTGTCTTGCTTCCGGAAATTATGCTAATGCTTCCAGCTTTTGCGGTGACACCATCAAACATTTTGGCAATATCATTCTTGCTAAGGTTTCCTGTGCTTGGTGCTGTTGGGGTTAATTCTCCTGAGGAAAGTGTTGCCCCGACAGAGATTCCTTTAGCTGCAACAACCCTAAGAACTCCACTTGCATTGAATAAATTGCCGGACAGTGTAATTCCTGCATTCTTTGACTGAATGGTAAGCCCTTTGACCGTACCTAAAGAACTAGCTGAATTGAAAGTGATGTTACTTTCTGCGGTTATAGAGAGGCTGTCGTCGTAAGAACCATGACTGCCAGTGCCCAGGTCGGTGAAGCTTCCGTGCTGACTCGTAATGCTGCCCTTGTAGTTACTGAAAATGGACGAGTTGTTTGTGGTGATATCGCCAGCTGCAGTGATGGTCAGTGGCTTTGTTTTGTTGCCCCCATTTACAGTTGAGTCATTCAACTGCAGTGTGCCGGCAGAGACAATACTCGTGCCGCCGATGGAGTAAACATATGCCCCTGTGTCGAAAATCAAGTTAGTCGCAGCTTTAGTTGGTCCAATGTCCGTGATTGTATTAATGGAGATGTCCCCTCCAAGAACTTCTCCTCGAATTGTCACGTTGCCTGGTACGTAGGTGTTTCCAATTCCTAGCGAAGTGTTGAGCGCGCTGATTCTTACATTGCGAACATCGGCTGTGGGTAAAGTTCGTGTGCCAACTGCCCCGAACGATGTAGGCAGCTGGAAGGTTTCAAACGAAATAGGCGTAAGGAAAGATGCCCGGCTTGTCTTGAAATTGTAAGCTGGCAGAGTTCCTGTGGTAGGAATAATGACGCGTGGATCTGTGGCATGCAATACTCCGGAAATTGACGGTGAATAGGTTGTAGCCGGCGAAGGGCTGTAGAGTCCGTTGTCGATCATCAATGAGCTTCCAGTACCAAGAAAAGCAATTTTACCTGCCCCGATCTTTCCTAGATTCAGTATCTTTGCCTCAGTGGTTCCAATCACCAGTGTTCCAGTGGGAGCTGTCGTAATGCTACCCAATGGGGAACCGAGCGACTTGGCGCCGAAGATCATAGACACCGCATCTGGTGTCTCAAACATGACGCGTCCGTTTATCGATTTCTGTTTTGTCAGCGAGAGATCAATCACCGGTAAAAGACCGCTGACATTTAGTTCAGCGTCTCCAGCTAACGCTGAATTTGTTGTATTGAGAACGCTGAGATTGAAGTTCGTAAATCGACCTCGAATATCCCTTTCATCTACTTGAATGATTGCCGGTGAGAATCCAGGAGTCGTGGTGGAGAATTGTGGATTTCGCCCTACACCAACTCCATTGCTTCCGAGGACTCCTATCTGCTGATCTAGACCTCTTGATACTTGATAGAGGGCTACCGCAGCTGCAGGGGTGACGAATTGGCGCAAGCCCGAAACCGTTGCCGTCCCGGAACGGAATTGAAGAGCGGGGGTCGTAGATTCATTCACAATCACTTTATAGGTTTCGCTGCCGCCTGTGATGTTGATACTAACTCCCAGCTGGTTGTACTCGTCACCAGCTGGGTTTGTATCAGTCAAGCTAGAAACTTTCAAAGCCTGCGTGATTGACCCAGAGTTTATCCATCCGACGGTACCATTTATTGGAGGCTTGCCTGCATTTACCAGAGCTGTGCCGACCTTTGGAGCGCCAACTGTGAATAGTCCACCCGGCAAAACTGCTTCAGAAGCTATACTGCTTATTAAATCAAAGTTCCGGGGAAATGGCTGAACGCCGTATGTGTTGATTTGAACTGTGCCGCCGCTGCCTCCATTAGCTGAATTCTTGGCTGTTCCGCCGGCCACGTTAATGCTGACATTTGAAAGAGCCTTGAGCACCTGAACCGTGCCACCATTTAAGAAGACAGAACCACCAGCTCCGCCTGATGAACCGTCATCTACTTTCAGATTGCCGTCACCACCTCTGGTGTCAATATATCCATCAACTAATATCGATCCTGTAAAATAACCTTTGATGTTATCGCTTGCGGTTGAGGCAAATACTTGGCCGCCATTTCCGCCGCTTCCCTTACCTGGGCGGGCTCCTCCATGAGCGATCAAGTTTCCGACGCTTATTCCAGAATAGGCCGTTATTACAATGCTCCCTGCATGAGTAGAGACAACAGGAGCTGTGGGAAATGTAGCATAAGGCATGCCACTAACGTCGATGTTTGCTGCGTTAACCTGGTTTGCCAGCGAAGAAATTGTTACGGACCCACCAGAGATTCCGTCTAAGGCTTTGCCCGCTCCTGTTGCCGTTATGTTTCCGACGCTGACTTGCGAATCGGATCTGATGTTAACATCACCGCCGAACTTGAATGACCCACTTGTTTTAGTGCTTCCAATAATAACGCTGGCACCATTTTTTTCGTCAACTGGCAATGCGACAAACACTCCAGCTGAGCGTAAGTAACCATTTTGAAAGACAATTGGTCCACCTACAATGATGGGTTCTGCGCCAGCAACTGTGACGTTTCCACCAGTACTACCGCTGGTATCAATGAGTCCAGTGGCTTTAACTCCGCCTTGGCCAATCAACGTTACGTTTCCGCCCCTGCCTTGCGCGCCACCTGTTGCTGTAACAGACTTGAGTAAAATGGCGCCTATGTTTTCACTTCCTTTGTGTGCAACTGCAACTACATTTCCACCTATTGCGGAGATAAACCCGGTACCTTGGGTTGACGTATCGATCGCTACCTTGGGCAATACAATGGAGCCCCCGTGGCTAGAGGGTCCAGTCACTGTGTTGATCGAATTCAATGTGAGTCTTTGATCAAAGGGGCTTCCCGCTGGGCTCTTCGTAAAATCAAAACCAGCAATCAAGGTAAGGTTTCCTGCGGTTCCGTCTTTGCTCTTTAGTTCTATTTTTGTTACTGCAGCGGTAGCGAAAATATTTCCGGGAGATATGATTGTGAGATTTTTTCCCTCAAAAATGAGATTGCTTTGAAGAACAACATCGCCTTGCCCTACGGAAATTATCCCAGCCCCGTTTGGTGTAATTAGCCTGATAGGATCGGCACTTAAGCTTCCAAAATTCTTTGTATAACCGTGTGCCAATAGTGAGAGAGGAGAATCTACTACCACGACCGCATTGTCAATCAAAATGTTTGGCTGTAAATCGCCATTGGCAATGAAGGTTGTTGGCCCGAAAAAGTGCTGGTTCGAAAGATTGTCAAATGTAATGGTGTTGGTATCATCAAGATCACCTGGCGCGGCAAGGCGTGTGTCATTGGACGTGAATTTCCCTGTACCCGAAATATGCAAGTCAATGCCTGTGGGGCTGCTAACATTGATGGTTTCACCAACTATGATGCCATTGTTTTTTAACTGAGGTGTGGAGATGAATACATGACTGCCTGTTTTACCAATCTGTATAACTGGACCATTTGCATTGTTTGTAATGGAGCCTTTGTTAGCTATCAATGAAATTTGAGCACCGAAACTCATGTTTGAGTTGACGGTTATGGAACCACTATTACTGCTTATGGAAGCGGCAGCACCTGACATTGAATTTGTCAGAGTGAGATCACCTTCGGTAGTGAAATTGAAATTGTTTGAATTGACAATGCCTAATTCCATTGGAAAAGATGCCTCAGAATTTATATAGGCATTTGTCGAAGAATTGACAGTGAGTTTTTCAGTAAATGTATTGATTGGTGAACTTGGACTGCCGATATCACCTGGGGCGTCAAGAAAAACGGAACCCGCTCCAAGCTTAACTGTGGCTGACGTCGGCTGGATATCTTGTCCTGTTGTAACCGAAATTGAACCACCTGCGGAAACAAGCACGCTCGTTCCTTGAAGCAAGCTTTTTCCAGCATTTAAGGTAATGTTCGAGCCAACGTCGCCCTCTACAACACCTGTTGGTGCTGACAGAACAAGGTCACTTTGCGTACCTATGTCAATGGACGAACCGGTGCCGACACTCACTTTGTCTAGAACAACAATTTTTCCAGCTGAATTTACCGTGATACTTGAGTTATTGCCGGCATTTACCTTGCTTAGTTCTACCTGAGTAGCTGAATAATCTGTTCTGTATAAGAATGATTTTCCATCGGCTATTGGTACGTTATTGATGAGAACTGATGCACGAGGCTTGCCGTCTGGAACAGTTGCTTGCGTCAGGAAAACGTTGCCTCCCGTTTTTGCTTCGATGCTAGAAGCGAAGATCCAGAGTCCGGTCTCTTTTCCATTAACATCTAAGTTGTGAAAACCAATGTCACCGGTTCCCGAAGTAAGAGTTGCTTGCCCCGCGTGGATTTGGACAAAGTCAGATTGTCTGATTTCCCCTGTTCCATCGGCAGTGAGTTTTAGCGAATTCTGTCCACCCAAGAAATTGATATTCGGAACAGCGCCAGTTAGAAATACGCCAAATGAGTCGAGTCCACCCAGGACGATATCACCATTGTTTTTTGTTTCAACATCGAGTGTATTGCTACTCAACTTTCCTACGAAACTAGTTGGGAAAAGAGTCAGATCGCCAAGTCCAGTCAGAAACGCGCTGCCGCTATTGACCCCCACATCCACTGCCACGTTTGCGGCTATGTTTACCCTGTTTGAGATACTTCCAACATTTCCGAAGGTTGATTGCAAAAATACTTGATTGCAACAAATGGTTCCCAGAACTGTTATGTCTCCACTACTGGCACCAATGGATCGAAGCGAAGCAGACTTAACTTCAATCGGCTCGCCTTTTGCATTTATTGTGTAAGCCCCAGCGGTGCTGGTCACATTTTTGACCGTAATGATTCCCTGGCTTTCTACTTTGATATCACCAGCAGAAATATCTCCATCACTTATAAACCCTTGTGAGCCCGCCTGAATATTCAACTGGGCATTAGGCGCTAGAGTTGCACCCAACTGATGAACTATTCCGCTAGCTCCACCGATGAGGTCTATATGTGGTCCGTCTACATTAGTCAGTGGTCCATCATTTCCGTTGGGAACATAGCTTGCGTTTGTAAAAAATATGTTTCCACCTGCAATAACTGATGTTCCTTGGCGACCAGTAGACGTGAGGCTGAACGCAGTTATGTGGTTGTTCTGGAGATTCTTTGTAGTATCAGTTGTGATTGCGTGACCTGCAAGCAGCGAGTGGTTCACTATGTCTATTGAAGAACTTGGATTTCCTCCGACTGTCAATACAGGAATAGAGGTGTACAGCCCTATTTGGCCACCTGAACCCGTGCCACCGCTTGTATCTACTCCACCAATGATAATCGAAGTGGAGTCAGCTGATAGTTCACCAGCAATTGCGGTGAAGTTGCCGTTTGCACCAGACCCGGTGCCGCCGCTAGTTACATTCAGTCCAAGCAAAGGCAAAGTGATTTTGCCTGCTAAAACAGACGATGTGCCAGATTCACCACCAAATGCCACTAACGTAATATTGCCGCCATTGGAGTTTGATGCCGTGGGTGTTGTGTTGAAGAGGTCACAACCTGGTCCTGTAGAAAGGTCTATTTCTCCACCTTCAGGACTTGTACCGAAAATTGTAATGTCATCACCAGAGGGCACTGTGAAATTTGCCCCGGCTACCATCAAGACGTCTCCCCCGTCAGTGTCGATTTGCACCGGGTTAAGGGCCAAATCATCAACTTTGATATCGCCTTTGGCAACAATTGCGAGATCTTCTCCGTTTGTGGTCAAATCAAAACCATCATTCAGCAGGACATCTCCAGCTAGATTGTAGAAGGTTGGGTCGCCCTTCAGGCATATGTTTCCTAAGCGAAGTGCGTCAGTGCTGGCGGTGATATGTAGGTCGTTTGCCGCAGCATTTATTATTCCGCTCACCTGTCCAATATTCAGATTTGCTTCACTCCCTACATTTATATTTAGCGAATTGCTGAGCCAGTTACCTCCACTCAACGAGGCATTCGTTGTGGTTAATAGGTCGCCCACATTAATGCTTCCTGAGAGAGCCTTCATGGTGCCACCCAGATTGTTCACTAACAAATTGGAAATTGACTGATTCACAATATTGATGTTTGCATTTGCCGACGTTATTACGCCCGAATTGACCAAGTGCGAAGTGTTGAGATTTAAGTTCTGTGTCGCCTGCATTACAGGAGCTAGTCCTATGATGCCCGTAGGGAGTGCGTTTATGATAGAACCACCGGCGGTGGCGGTCAGGCTTCCGGCGCTCGTTATAGTACCGGCATTCATGATATTAGAAGCCGCATTCAAGTTCAGATTCAAATTTGAAATAGCATTGAGAAATGAGGGGAGTCCACCGGCTGGTAGCACGGTGCTAAGTAATGCGTGTGGATTGTTGAAAATATTGGCTGCTGAAATGTTAGCGGAGTTCGTGGCTGCGTTAGTGGACAAAGCAAAGAAATTACCACTGTTTACGAGATTGCCACTCAGATTTAGTGTTCCAGCTGTGCTCGCAAAATCATGTAAAGCAGTTACTCGTGATGGTATCGTAAGCCCACTCAGGTCAGCCACATTTGGCACGCTGTTCAAAATGAAACTGCCACCAGATGCCCTTCCAGCCGCGTCTAATTTGAGGTCCTGTTTTCCAGTGTTGATGACTTGTGTTAATGCGACGAACTCAGCAGGAGTGAGCATCGCCCCTGGCGTGATTACATGCGCTTTGCCACCTGCCTGAATAGTGGTTGGCGTTGAAAGCTGGTCGGCACCAACAACCACAGTCCTGTTTTTACTAGCTAAATCCAGATTTAGCTCAGCAAAACACGGCAAACTTGACCAGGCAAGTGCTGGTCCCATAACTAGGGCCGGCACATGAAGTAAACGATTCCGGAGCTTCATAAGGTTTCTCCTAGTCTAATTTGCATGTAAATAAGGTAGGCGCGTTTGTCCTAACTTTTTTTGCAGATTATACATGAACATTGGGGAGGTAGAAGTGGGGTTTCTCCCCACTAAAATAGGGATGAAATGTCACTTGCTCTATTTTTGAACCCAGAATCAGATTTAGTGTGAAGACTGTAACTCCTTCGGCTTCAACTGAGATCAGTTGCCGTACCTGTATTTCTTGTTGGGTGGATTGATCTACTTCTGATTTCAGCAAGAAACACTGATCGAAAGATTTAATGGTCATTCTACTTTTGTCCGAGCGTAACTTCGGATATCTGGTGCATTGGTGTTTTATTTGTATTCTCGATTCAATACCTATTTATTGAATGGTTGAACGCGATAGAGTAAATAGATGGTCGGACTATTGAGTCGCGCAATCTGGCTGTTTGTATATGAAACTGCCAAGATACATATCGTCCAGAATTCAACTGGATTCACTCATTTTGGATATGATGTAACTCCATTGCACAGCTCGAACTGCCATAACCATGAGTGAATCAGATGATTGAAGAGCGAAACAAAAGTCGAAGCGAAAGATTGCATCGCTTTGATCTTGCTGGCGGAATAATTCGCGATCTAGATCAGTCCTCAACCGAGGAAGTGGAACTCGTTGCCAAACGCATGCAACTTACGTTGATTGAAGTGCTAGGTGACGAGAAGGGCAAGTCGATGTATTCCATGGAATGGCTGGTGCAAAGAGTCTTGTTTCATTTGTCAGCCCAGACCACCGGAAAAGTTCTTGTCTGCGAAGACTCAAAACACGAAATTTGTGGACATGCGATAGGCAGGTTAGAACGCGATGAGAACGGGGATTTTTATGGTTTCTTTTCTACTATTTTTGTAGATTCCAATTCAAGGCGAAGTGGAGTAGCAACCGCTCTCATGAACGCATTGGAAACCTGGTTTCGTACATTTGCTGTGAGAAAAATTGTGTACAACACAGCTGAATCGAATGCCAAGCTCATCAGGCTTTTCGAGAGTGAAGGTTATGCGATAACTCTACGCGAATCAGAAATGGTTGAGTTGACGAAACAGCTCTGGACTTGATTTGCGCAATAGCAAATTAGCGGAACTTGGTATTGTACTCGTCAGCCTGTGCTGGTCCGTTGGTGCCAACATACATGAAGGCAAGTGTTGTGATAACCATCGCGATGGCTGCTCCGCGAGAGAGTCCTGCGCCTCCTCCTTCTCCAGATTTGAAGCGTTCTGCGATGGCTCGATCTGCAGCTTCTCTTACAAGCGTGCGAGCGCGTTCTTGTGCCTGTGTTCCACGAGTGCCTTCCATTGCCAGTTTGAGTTCTGACACTACGCGAAGGTTCTGTTTCTCGGTGGCGAGCTGTGTTTCAAGAGCTTTTGCAGCAGCAATGTCAGCTTCTTTCTTGGAGGTATCAGCAAGTTCGCGAGCTTTTCTGGTTTGCTCTTCAAGATCTTTCACGCGAGAATCGCGTTCTTTTTCTAGCTTGTCGATTTCGCTGCGAACATGGAATTGTTCGCCACCGAATGCGAGGTTCTCACCATCCCAGGCGGTGACAAGCGGTTTCTTAGGATCGAATGCAATCTTGCGATCAGAAGCGGCGGCTTCAGCATTGATAGGTGCTGCTTCCTGAGATTGAAGTGCGAGTGAACGTGCACCGACAATCTTCTCTGCTTGAGTGGCAATCTGGTTGAGCATAGGCGAAATTGAACGTACTGTGACGGCACGATTTCCTTTCTCATGCAGCAGGTTGACCACGCTCAATCCTGATGCTTGAGTGTAAGCGTCCACAAGCACTCCCTTTGGATTCTCGGCGAGAAGCTTGGATGGAATTTCAATGACTGCTGGATTGGATGGATCGCCCTGCACCACACGCGGTGCTGCGCCATCTGCTTCTACAACTTTGATTTGTACGCTGCGTAGTCCTTCAGGTAAATCAGCATCGGTTGATGCACCTAGCTGTTTGCGCATAGCTGATTTGAGCTGCTTGGTGAGGAACTCAGATTGTTCGGCTGCTGTTTGCGGCAATCTTTGAAGAGCGCGGTCGGTTAACTGCTTTAGAGCATCGGTCATTCTTTGTTCGTCTGTGAGTTTGCGGAACGTTGCATTTCCCTCAAGTGTTTTCTGAATGTCGGCAACGCTAGTGGTTTTCTCTACCGGCTTCTCTTCAACTTGTGCAGGTTTAGTGGGCGCTGGCTCTGTTTTGCCTTCTGCTTGTCTTGCTTCCTGCTCCATGAGTTTAGAGTAGGTTCTAGAACCTTCTCCCTTCGGATTTGCAATTGATGTGTCGCCAATCTTGGTGAGCTTTACTTTTCCATCAGTTGTATTCTCAACTGAGTAGACTTTGGAACCATCTTTTTCAACAACATACTTTGTACCGGGCTCTTCGCCTGGTAATTTGACATTTACTGGTTCGTAATTCTTCGCGAACTCCTCCTTAGCGATAGGCGTTTGTGCGCGGCGATCTTTCAAGAATGTGTCTTCGTTGAGCATGACGAAGGCATCGCCCTTGTCTCCGACTACTCTCCAACCCGGTCCATCTTCTGTGACTTGGATACGCTGACCCCATCTGCCCTTACCGAGCCCACTTTGATCAACATCTTTCGACTCTTGTCCAAATCGAGCATCCATGAATTGGCTGCGTTCTTTCTTCAATGTCTCATGGTCGCGATCAAGTCTTTCTCTTTCGCTGGCAAGGCGTTCTGCTTCTGCCTGCAGAGACTCCCTTTGTTTCGCGATTTCACCTTTTTGAGTGTCTATTTCTCCTTTTTGTTTTTCAAAGCTAGCTTTATCTTTGTCGAGCGCAGTTTTTTCTGCATCGAGTGTTTCTTTTCTTTGTTGAATCTCTCCGGCTTGTTTGCTGACTGATTCTTTCTCGGTAGTCAACGCCGATTTCGCTGCTTCAAGAGCGGTTCTTTCAGCCTGCAATTCTCCTTGTGCTTTTTCCAGATCTTTCTGACCTGCTTGCAATATTTGTTTGTCCGAGTTGAGAGTTAGTTGGTCGGCAAGGAGTTTTTCCTGTCCCGTCTTCAAGGTTGTTTCTCGGGTCAGCAAATCGCTTTGTTGAGCTGCAAGTTTTTGTGCTTGTTCGTTGAGTGCAACGCGATCTGTTGCTACCTTCGCCGATTGCTCTGCTACTGCTGCTTGGTCAGACTTCAGTTTTTCTTGATCTGCAAGAAGCGTTTGTCTTTGTGATTGAACTTCTTGTCCTTGTCTGGTTAGTTGTGACTCTTTTTCAGTTAAACGAGTCTGTCGTTCAGCGAGTTGATGGTCACGTTCAGCAATCTTCTTCTGGTCGGCGTCGACCGCAACACGGTCTTTTTCAAGCTGGGCTTTCTCGTCTTCGATTGCTTGACGCTCAGTACCAAGTTTTGTGAGGTTACCTTCTATTTCCTTGGCTTTAGTTTCCAAAGCAGTGGACTGTGCCTTGAGTGCAGAGTCTTTTTCACCCAATTGTGTTTGTTGTTTTGCAAGCTCTTGCTGTTGTCCGGTTAAAGCAGCTCTGTCGGAATCTAGTTTTGTTTGCTGATCTTTGAGAGAAGTCTTCTCCGTTTCAAGTTTGCGGTTGTCCTCAGCTAGTTTTGTTTGCTCGCCCTGGAGCGCTTTTTCTCGGTCAGCGAGCTCTTTTGTTTTGGTTTCAAGGTCAGCAGCGTTTGTTGCCTTTTCCTTCTCGAACGCTTCTCTATCTTTATCGAGCTGTGTTTGAGCTTGTTGCAATTCGGCAGCGCGTTTGCTGAGGGCGTCTTTCTCTGTTGCGAGTTCGCCCTGAGTTTTCTTTATTTCCGCCCGCGCTGTTTCTATTTCTTTTGCTTGGTCTTGCAATGATTGCTTCGTAGCTTCAAGACCGGCTTTCTCTGTGCTCAGCGCCGCTTTCTCAGCGTCAAGCTTTTGCCTGTCTGTATCTAAGGCTTGCTTGGCTTCGCTTACCTTGGTCTTTTCCTGTTCTAGAGCTTGTTTGTCTAGCTGTATTTGTCCTCTTTGTGCGTTGAGCTTTTCATTCATCGCTTGCAAGCGTTCTGCTTCTTTAGCATTCGCTGTGGTTTTAGCGAGCAGCTCCGCTTCTCTCGTGCTGATGGTCTTTTCACGCTCGGCTAGCTTGCTTGTGTCTGCATCTGCAGCTTTGCGGTCTTCCTCGAGTTGGCGCTTGTCTGCAGCCAACTGTTCTGTCTTTGTTTGTAAATCGCCTTGCGATTTTGAAAGTGCGTCTTGTCCTGCTTTTAGATCAGCTGCAGTGCGATCGAGATCTGAGCTGCGTTGATCTAATTGTCGTTCTCGTCGACCTATTTGATTTTGAGCTTCTCCGAGTCCCTTTTGAGCTTCGGCAAGTTTTGTTTGATCTGCTTTTAGTTGTTCGAGGTCTTGAGCTAACTTGGTTTGTTTAGCGTTCAGTTCTTCTTGCGCAGTAGCTAGTTTTTGTTCATTAGCATTAAGAGCTGCGCGTTCTTCGTTTAATTGTTGTTTTTCGGTTTGCAGTTGTGTGCGCTCAGCTGCGAGCTTTTCCTGGTCGCCGGCAAGCTTCTTTTGGTCTGCTAGCAGCGCTGCTTTGTCTTCGAGAAGTTTGGTGTTAGATTCTTCGTATGCTTTGCGATCACCTAGAAGTTTTGCTTCTTTAGCTTTTAATGATTCATCTAGTTGAGAAAGGCGAGTCTGTTCGGCGCTGAGTTCGCCAGCAGTTTTCTTCGCTGCTGCTTGATCTTCTGTCAGTTTTGTTTGATCTGCGCTGAGTTTTTCGCGAGCGGCTTGAATCTCTGCTGCAGTAGCATCGAGTGCAGCTTTACGATCTTTGGATTCCTTGTCGCGACCTTCAATTTCTGTAGACAGTTTACCTATGCGCTCTGCCTCGGTCGCCAGTCCAGACTGTTTTTCGCTTAGCTGTGTTTCTTTGGTGTCTTGGGCGCGCTTTTGTGCATCAAGCTCTGTCTTTTGAGCTTCTATTTTTCTGCGGTCACTTTCCAGGGTGAGTCGCTCAGTAGCAAGTGCTTGTTTCTCTCCTGCTAGTTCTGCTGATTTTTGAGCAGTTTCAGTCTCAAATGCTGCTTTAGCACTATCAAGAGCTTGCTGTTCTGTTGTGAGTCGTGCGCGCTCTTTCTCCAGGTCTGCTTTGTTGCTTGCGACGCGACCTTTCTCTTCGACGAGTTTGCTTCGTTCGCTTTCAAGCTGAGCTTTTGAGCTAGCAAGTGTCTCTTTTTCTTTGCCTAGTGCTTCTTTCTCGGCTAGCAAGGTTGCTTTTTCGCTTGCATTCTTTTCTTGATCTTGAGTCAGTTGCGCTCTTTCACTTGCAAGCTTTTCTTGATCGGTGCTAAGAACCTTTTGTGCGGCTGAGAGTTTTTCCTGGTCTGCTGCCAGTGTTGTTTTAGATATTCTGAGTTCTGCTTGTTCTCTGCTTACTTGTTCTGATAGAGCCGCTAGTCGCACAGCTTCTTTGCTCTGCGCTTCTGCTGAAGCGTCGAGAGCCGCTTTTCTTTCTGTGATTTCTCGTTCGCGTTCAGCCAGCTTGGCTGCATCAGCGCCTTGTGTTCTCTTGTCGGCTTCCAGTTGCTTTCTGTCTGTTTCTAGCGCTTCTCTATTTCTCTCTAGCGCTGTTTGTTCGGTTTTTAGAGTCTCTTGTGCTGCGGCAAGTTCGCTGCTGCTCTTCTCGATGGCAGCAGCACGAGTATCAAGAGTCTTGCTGCGTGCGTCTACTTTTTCTTGTGAGTCCTTCAGTTCCTTCTGAGCATCGGCAAGCTTAGCCTGGTCGGCCGTAAGTTGTGCGACCGCTTTGTCGAGTTCGCCTTTCCGCTGCAGAATTGCTTCTTCCGATTTTGCAAGAGCTTGCTCTTTTTCATTTAGTCTGATCTGCGCATCTGCTAGCTTGCCTTGTTCAGCTTGCAAGTTTGCCTTCTCGGTGGTGAAAGTCTGCCGCTCTTCTGTGAGTTTTTGGCGATCTGCCAGAATGGCTTCTTTCTCCGTTAAAAGTTTGCTACGCTCTTCAGTCAGGGCTGTATTGTCTTTTGCAAGTTTCTCTTCGCGCGTTTTCAACTCGCGGTCTTTGTCTGCAATTTCTGTATTTCTTTTCTCTATTTCAGCCTGCGAAAGCTTTTGCTGCTTGGACTGTTCGTCTAGTTCGCGTTTTTGCTGACCGAGGACTTCTCTTTCTGTTTGTAGTGCTAGTGCCTCTTTTTGCAAGGCAGAACCTTGTTCATTGAGCTTACCCTCTTTCTCTGCAAGCGTGCTGTCGAGCTTTGCAAGTCTTCCTTGCTCAGCGTCGAGGTTGCGGCTGCGTTCGTCGAGTTTAGCCTGTTCGCCTTCGAGGGCTCTCTTCGTTGCAGCTGATTCTTCTTTCTGTTTAGCGAGTTCTGTTTTCTCACCATCCAGTTTTTGCCGTTCAGTAGACAGTCGTTGTTGTTCGTCAGCGAGTTGTGCTGAAGTTCGAGCTGCTTCCGTGCGAAACGCCAGCCGTTCAGCATCGAGAGCTTGTCTGTCTCTCACTATTGCTTCGCGTGCTGCTTCGATTTCGCCACGCTGTTTTTCTAAGGCTGTTCTTTCTTCACCGAGCTGAGTTTTTGTATCGGCATTGCTACGTTTTTCGGCTTCGATGACTTTGCGCTCGTCGGCTAAAGTTTTCGATTCTTGCGCCAGGCGTGCTTTCTCTTCGACCAGTCTGCTTTCTTCTTGTCCAATTGCTTTGGCTCTGTCATCCAGACCGCGTCGAGCTTCCTCAATCACTTCTCTATCTTCGGCAATTTGCGCCTTCTGTCCGTCGAGTGATTTCTGTTGGTCTGCCAGCTTCTCGCGTTCTCCGGCAAGACGCTGATTCTCAGAACTAAGCTGCTCTTCCTTAGTCTTATTCGCAACTTCTTGATCTGCTAATTTTCTGAGGCGCTCCTCAATTTTTGCTTGATCGGCATTTTGCTGATCGCGTTGTTGTTCGAGAGCTTGTTTTTCCTGTGCGACCTCTGTTTTGCTCTTATCCAGAGCAGAACGGTCAGATTCTAATTTCTGCGTAGATTTGTCTAGCTCGCCTTTGCGAGCATCGAGATCTCTTTGAAGCGCCTCACTTTGCTGTTGCAATTTGCGGAGTGCTTCTTGCTCTTTTGCAAAACCGTCGAGCTTTTTCTGAAACTCTCTTTGATCTTGCGCGAGTTGCTCCTGGTCTTTGACCAGCGTGTCTTGTTTTTGTTGTAGTTCTGCTTGTTGGCTCGTCAGGGCTTCTCGCGCCTTGGTCAGAGCTTCGCGCTGTTCTGCAACTTGTTCCTTTTCAGTATTTAGTGCAATTCGATCTGCATTTACCTTCGCTTTTTCGCCAGTCAACGCTTCGCGATCAGCTGCTAATGTTGCTTTCTCGTCCGTGAGTTGTCGTGCCTGGTCTGCTAGTTCACGATTCTTCTGGTCTATCGATTCTCTTTCTTGCTTCTGGCGAGTTTCTTCTGCTTCGATCTTCGTTTTGTCAGCATCAGCTTTCTGCTTTTCTGCATCCAGTGCTTTTTGATCGGACTCTAGTTTTTGACGTCTTTCATCGAGAGCGCGTGTTTGTTCTGAGAGTGTTGTTTCTTTCTGAGCGAGTTTATCGGCTGTTTCTGTTGCTTTTTGCTCAGCTTCTTTGAGCTTTTGCTCCTCACTAGCTAAGGAACCCTCTTTCTCGCCTAGCGCTTTCTCTTTGTCGCCAAGAGCTGTTGATTCTTTTGCAAGGCGGTCTTTCTCAAGCTTTATTCTCGCCTCTTCTTCTTTCAACGCCTGCTCTTTGGCTTTGAGTTCTTTCTCGAGTTGTCCTAGTTCGCTCGCACCAGGTTTGGTGTCATTGTTGAGCGTGCGCGTGAGCAGTTCAAACGGCTTGCCTTTGTCCTTTGCTGCTTGCTCGTTCTCGGGAGAGGTTTTATAGACGATTTTATCTTCTGCTTTTGGTTCAACCAGGCGCGAGTCGGTAGGGCCGTCTTTAATCTCAAGTTTGCCGTCACGCGTTCCCAATATTTCGAAGTCTTTGCCACTGGCTCCTTCGCGGTAGACAAGTTTTTCTTCCTTGCCTTTTAAGCTTGGGTCGCTTTCAACAGTCAGCTTTCTTGCCTGTTCGGCAAGGTCGCCTTTCCCACGTAAGCGCAGTTCCAATTCAGCTTTAAGAGCCCGCTCGGCGTTCTTGTCGGCCCCTTCAGGCAGCTGCAGTTTGAAATCGACGTCTTTTATGCCGACCTTTTTGCCGTCTTTGGTTTCAAACTCTTTGCCGTCAAACTTTTTCCAGTTCAGCTCTTCTTTGCTGTCTTTGGTTTGAGCTACAACTTTTGCATCCTTATATTCTGCTTTTCGGTCTACGCTTGCCTTGTCTACGATAGGACCTACATTGTCCTTCTCTCTGGTGAGCCATTTGACCGTCCGGCTGAGTGCGTAAGCGCCTGCCGCCAGTGCCGTCAGTCCAGCGATCCATTGTCCGGCGTCACTGCCTGCGGGTTTGCCTTCTGGCTGTGCTGGTGGCTGGTAGTCCTGCCCTGGCTTGTATGGCGGTTCATATTCATATGGGTTCGGAATGGGGCCCTGTGTCTGGTCGCCTGGTTTCTTGTCGCCTGGTTGCTTTTCGCCACCTGCGCCCGGTTGACCGCCCTGCTGCTGGTCAGTGCTTCCATTTCGGCTTCTCAGTGAGTTGGGATCGAACGGGCTGAGTAGACCACCGTAGTCTCTCCACGCCTGGGCGCGCTTGTCCAGCTCGCCTATGGGATAAACTTGCGACAACTCAATTTTTGTAGTAACGCGGTCGCCCGGCTTCGATTTGTCAGTGGAACTCTTGCCTGCTTCCAGGTTAGGCGGCGTCCAGGCGTCTTGCGACAAATTGTCGCTAGCACGCGTTGCTTCCTCTTGCTGGCGCTGAATCAGACCCAAGTATTCGTCTGCTTCAGTCTTTTTAGGTTTTGTTGCTTTGTCGTTATCGTCGAATGGCATCAGAGCTCTCCCGGACCAATTTCCGCGAACCCTACTCTGCACCCGCCAGTGGTATCTACACCCTCACTCGACATTCTGGACAAAATGTCTTTACTCTTTTTCGTTTGAGCTTGGGATTTTATCTACTCTTGTTCGACAAGAGAAATTGAACCACCGGGAAAACAGGACAGGAATTCGTTTCGCTTCAACACGGAATACCCCGCGAATTGCCTCTTGACAATGCTCGCTGGATACTAATGTGTATTTCTTATGTGCCCAAATGGCGATATTTCGAGTCCGAAACTTCATTAAATCGTGCCCTTTGACTCTCGCAGAATGCAGGTTTATTCGACACCGAAAAAGCCCAAGAATTTCTCTGTTTCGCCTGATAATAGGGTTTATGGACTTCTGCACGTGGAAAAATGAATTCGGAGTTCTTGCGAGTGAGGTTTATGAGCGCAACTCAACTGTCAGAGAAAGATGAAATTCGTGCTTTCATAGCCCGGCGCGTCGCTGAGGGTTTCGACACTGAAGAGGAAATTGTTGAGGAAGCAATTGAGTGCTTCAGTGAAGAGCTTGGTGAAAGCGATGAACTCAATAACTTAGTCGAAGAACTTGCCTGCGAACTCATGGAGGCACACCAGGAAAGCGAGCAGAGTTGGCAGGGCGACACAGATTGCGACCGGCTCGACCGCGCGTTTTCTGAATTGGAAGAAAGCGGTATTGTCGCGAGGCAGAATTTTACGTGCTGCCAGACCTGTGGTCATGCGGAAATTTGGGAAGAAATCGAGCAGGCAAAACAGGAAGAACGAGAGACAAAGCCCTCAGGTTATGTTTTTTACCACATGCAGGACACCGAGCGAGCCGTGGAAGATGGTGCGCTTTATCTGGCGTATGGCGCTGTGGACAATTCAGATGATATGGCTATCAAAACAGCGCAGAAGATATCTGAGATTTTGCGCCGCAATGGACTCGATGTGAGTTGGAACGGTTCGCTCGATAAGCGACTTCTTGTGGAAAACATGACCTGGCGTCGCCGCCGTTGCAGCTAGGGAAGTAGTACCAGCGCATTTGCTTACGGGACCTGACTGTAGCTGATCATGCCAGCAAAAATCACGTTGCCGCTGTCTAATTTGCAAGGAACTATTTCTATTCGGATTTTGCTTTTGATATTGGAACAATTCGCAAATAAGCAACATCACGCACGCATCTAACGCGGTAATCGTCGTCTTTGCATACAAGCAGAATGCTTTCTTCTTTACCCTCTGTGTTCTTGCATAAGACGAACTTGTTTCCCTTTTCATTCATAGCCATTTCGCTTGCGCTGACCAGCGCCGGATAACCGTCCTTTCCGACCACTTCAACTACTAATTCATAGCGAGAGAGCTGTTTCCAATCTGCCATATTCTCGATTGGAATTGAAATCATCTCTTTGAAGAACGTTCGCAGTGGCACTCCAGTATATTTTTGAACTTTGCCTTTCCACACTGCGGAGATGTTTATGGACTTCTCAGAAGAGAGGTCTTTCAGGCTAATAGAGCGCTTGAGCGGAAGCTTTTCCAATTCAGAGGAGTCGTTTCGTTGTGATACCTCAGGTGGTGCACTGGCTGATTTTTCTTCTGCCGCGCTTGACCAGGCAGTGCTTAACTGAAACAAAGCACAGCAAGACAGCAAAATAGCCACTGGAGTTTTCATGAGCGCTCCTCTTTCCCTTCGAACTAGATCCCCTAATTCTATCGGGCTTTGAAAAAGAGTTCTATAGCAGAGTGGCACATGTTGCAAAACGATCTCCCACTGCGGATCTGGCAAAGGGCGCACGCAAAAATGCATAAACGCACATATAGAGAAAAGCTTGCTGGAGGTACAGTTGTAAACGAACCCAAGCCTTAACCCGAGTTCAGCAGAGCACCACGCACCACGTGGTGCTTTGACTTTATGGAGGATCTTCAATTAAGTGCTTTGACTTTAAGGAGGATCTTCAGCTAAGTGCTTTGACTTTAAGGAGGATCTTCGCTAATCGCTTTGACTTTATAGGGGATCTTCGCTAATCGCTCTGATTTCGGTATCCGAACTCTCGATGAATGGCTTTCCCGTGGCAACGTCTGCCCATTTTTCGCCAACAAATGCAAGTGCAGCCGGAATTATCATGGGGTCTTTAGTTTCGATAATTGTCGGGGTATTCCTTTCATAAACTGCATGGCCCAACCATTGCAAGAAAAGTCCACCCAGAAGAAAACATTTGGATTCTCCTTTTCTCCCGGCAAGATAGAGCAAAGGGGTAAGAATCAGCATTGGTACGCCAAACATATGAGTAACTATGCACCCTCTTGTTTGGTGTTTCGTGCGGTAGAGTTTCAGAGCTTCTTCAAATGTTCGCATGATTTCATATTCCTATTGCAATCATACCGCATCTTTGCGCGGCTGGGGTTGAAGGAAACGCTCGTATGCCGAAGCGGTGGCTGCTCATGAGAGTAACTGAGTCGCTACTTCTTAACTGCTTTCAGCTCTTCTAAAACTTTGTTGATAGCCTTGTAAGCAGATTCCAACTCCTCGTCCGAAATGCAATAGGGCGGCATCAAGTAAATAGTATTTCCCAATGGGCGAATTAAGAAGCCTAGGTCAATGAAGCGTTTCTTTAGCTGAGGAGTCAGACTATAAAAGTAGCTGTCTTCCTCTCCCGTGCGCAATTCTGCGGCAAATATTGTGCCACAAAATCGAGCATGTTCGATTAGAGAGTTTCCACTCAGTTCTGCAGAAACAAACTTTCGGTGAAGGTTTTCCATGCTTTGAAAACGTATTTGATTTCCCTGGAGAATGCGCCATGATGCAACTGCTGCGGCGCAAGCAAGCGGGTTCGCCGTGTAGGAATGCCCGTGAAAAAATGTTTTTTCATTGCCGTGGTCCAAAAATGAGTTGAAGATATCTTCGCTGCAAATGGTCACGGAAAGAGGCAGAAAGCCGCCAGTTATGCCTTTGGAAAGGCATATGATATCGGGGGTTACTTTTGATTTTGTGCAGGCAAAGAAATCGCCTGTTCTGCCAAAACCTGTCATGACTTCATCGAATATCAGCAGCACTTTGTGCTTCGAACAAACAGCTTTTAGTTTTTGCAGGAACTCAGGACGGCACATTCGCATTCCTGCTGCGCCTTGTACTAGCGGCTCGATACAGAGGGCTGCGTGTCGATTTTCGGGGCTAGCATTCTCGAAAAGTGATTCAAGAGCTTTTATTGAAGCATCTTCTTTTGCATCAACTTCGTTGTCACCATCATAAGTGTGAGGGAACGGAATAAGGTCTATCGAAAATAAGAGTGGCGAAAACTTATTCCAGAATGGAGAGCCGCTACCGATGGACATAGCACCGACTGTGTCGCCATGATAGCCACCTTCAAAACCAACGAATCTTGTTCGCTTTTCACCGCTGTTTAGCCAGTACTGAAATGACATTTTTAGCGACACTTCAACCGAGGTGCTGCCATTGTCTGAAAAGAAGACGTGTGAAAGAGGTGACGGCAGTGCTTCGACAATTAACTCGGCAACGTCTTCTGCTGGTTGGTGAGTGAAGCCTGCAAATATAACTTGTTCAAGCGTCTTCGCCTGTTCGAAAATGGCATGGGCAATCTCTGGATGCGAGTGCCCATGCAAATTTACCCACCAGCTAGAAATACAATCGACTATAGTTCGCCCATCTTCTAGCGTAAGTGTGCTGCCCTTGCCGCTAGTGACCTTGAGCGGCGGGTCAGCGGTTTGCATTTGTGTGAAGGGATGCCAGATTCTATTTTTCATTTATTGCTTCTCTTTGTCCAAAAACACTTTCAAAGGTTTCCAGCAAAGATGTTTTGTTTAGCGATTCCATTTTGGGAACGACCCCAATCACTTTTATTTTGCCGTGTTGCTCAATAGCTTTCTTGTTTTCTTCGTTTGGTTCGCCAGACATAATCACACCGACAATGGGAATCTTTCTCGCTTTCAGTGCTTCAATACTCAGCAAAGTGTGGTTTATTGTTCCAAGGGTCGTGCGACTTACAAGCACCACTGGTAGTTCTAGCTTTTGTATTAGATCAATGACCAATTTGTCTTCATTGAGAGGCACCAGCAGCCCGCCTGCGCCCTCTACGATGAGATATTGGTCCGGACGAATGATCGGCAAAGTGAGGTCGTCAAGGCTTATGTATTTGTTGTCCAGTCGCGCTGCTAAGTGGGGTGATAAAGGCTGACTTAGAGTAAATGTTTCAGGAAGAATTCGAGCGGGGTCGACTCCCATTTTTTCAAGGGTAGCGCTGTCAGTCTCAGGTCCCGACTGCACGGGCTTCCAGTAATATGCATTGAGACCAAGGGCTAACACAGTGGACACCACAGTTTTGCCTACATCGGTATCTGTGCCGCTAACAAAAAATACTTTCGGAAATTCTGTTGTCGTTGTCATATTAATCATTAACTTGGAAGTCTACGGTAATAGCCGACTATCACCTGATGCTTCGTCTTGAGCGGTTTGGAATTCAAATCAAGTTCACGTAGAAGTTGCCTTAACTGCCCTGCTGTCATTTCGAGATTGTTGCGTTGGGTACCTGCCCCGAGTTCTTTGAATGAGCGTAACATGGCTGCAGCATCCGAGTAGGTCTCTTCCACTGTGAGGTCTTGCAAGCGGAATTCCATGCGCTTTTCCAGCGCAATGTCTTTCAACTCTGATAGTTTCGGTAGTGGATTTCTTGTAAAAGGAATGTCCAATTTGTGGCTGGCTGTTCGCCATTCCTGGCAGCTTTCGTCACCCGGAACAGAAAATAGCAGAAGTCCTCCTGGCTTGAGAGCGTTGACCAGTTTTGTGATTCCTTCAACAGGGTTGTAGAACCACTGCAGTGCAAAGCTTGATGCTATGAGAGCATACTGAGGTTGTGGTGGCAGGTCTTCTGCGTCAAGAGTGCAGTACTCTAAATTGTTGTGTGCTGCCATTCGCTTCTGGCATATTTCGACCATTTTGCTTGAAATGTCCGAGCAAACTATTGTGCGTTCGGGCAAGATGTTCGCAAATCTATTCGTGAATAATCCCGTTCCACAGCCGATTTCCAGTACTGCGCCCTCGGGAATGACAGTTTTTTCTTTCAATTGGTGGAGTAGTCGTGCAGTTTGTTCTGCTGCATGGTCCTGCAAACGGGCGTGGTTATCGTAACTGCCCGCATATCTGGAGAACGCATCTCTTACTCTAATTTTGAATCTGTCTGCACTCAACTGGCTAATCATGATTTCAGGCTCACCGCCAGTAAGTGACGCAATTTGCTGCGCAGGGAAATCCATACGGGTGCAACATGTGTCAAAGGCAGCGAGTGACCTGCGCCTTCAAACAAAATTATGTCGCTATTGTGCAGTTCTTCGTTCATTCTTATTGAATGAGAAGACGAAACAACATCGTCTTCGCTGCCGTGAACAAAAAGAACTTTGGCAGCTTTTTTCAGATTCTGGAGGTCGAAAACGTGAGTGTCCAGCAAGTGAAGGTCTGTGCGCAGCTGTTCAACATTCATTGAGCGTGGTGTTGGCATTAGCAAAAGTTGCTTGGTCAAAAGAGGGCTGTAGCAGGTCCTGTAAAAGTCGTTTATGAGATCTACCGGTGACTCATCAATACGGCGAAGCATTGAAGCGACTTTGCGTTTACTACGTTTGCTATCGAGCGGGCTGCCGCTGTGGAAGTCAGTGAAACTCGAAGCGATGACCAGGAGATCAGCAGATTGAATGATTCTCTCGGGCAAAAGGTGAAGTCCTAGGGAATGTACGATGATTACTTTCAATGAATCGTTATTCTGGAATGGGCTCACTTCTTTAGGAGTGTCAAAATAGCCGCGATCAGGTGTTTGTACTGAAATTTCACAGTCCTGATTCTCTTTGAGGTGGGGCATCCAACCGCGCCAACACGAGCTGTCGAAACCCCAGCCGTGTTGCAGAATTATTTCAATCTTCTTTTTCATGCCATCTCCTGATCGAACCAATTAGCCTGTCTATTTGCTCTTTTGTATGAACTGAACTCAGTGAAACTCTCAAGCGTGCGCTTCCATCAGGCACTGTTGGAGGTCGAATAGCAGGAATGAAGAAGCCTGCACCTTCCAGGTATGCCGAAAGATTTAGTGCGGAAACTGTTGAACCGACAATAATAGGAATAATCTGAGTGCTTGATGTACCTGTTTCAAATCCTGATTGATTCAGCGCTGTGCGCAAGTAACTAGCATTGTCTAGAAGGCGTGCGCGATCTTCTTCCATTTCCGGAACCAGGTCGAGTGCTGCGTCAATGGCGCCCAGAACGGGTGGAGGTAAAGCAGTTGAATAAATGAGTCCGGGGCAAAAGTTAATCAAGAATTCTCGCATCAAGGAAGAGCAGCAGATGTACGAGCCGAAGCTTCCGAGTCCCTTTCCAAAAGTTCCCATGCTGATGCCCGAAAAATTCTTTCCAGCACTCAGCCCCATGCCGTTCTTCCCAAGAACGCCTGTGGCGTGTGCTTCGTCAACATAAAGCCGCATGTCATTGTTTTGACTTACAGAGATGAGTTCATCGAAGTCGCTGCAATCACCATCCATGCTGAACACTGTTTCGGTGAAAAGCCAACGCGTTTTTGAGTCTGCAAAACTTGCGAGTTTTGCCTGCATATTTTGTAAATCGCCATGTTTGTATCTGAACCATTTGGATTCACTCAGGCGCAAGCCTTCTAGCATGCTTCGATGTACCAGCTTGTCTGCTGCTGCTGTGCTGCTTTTGTTGAGAAGAGTTGGTATGAGTGAGCTGTTGGTCTGATAGCCGCCTGGCAGTATTAACGCTGTCTCACTGCCTTTGAGGCTCGCCAATTTTGCCTCAATATCATCGTAAATTCTGAGATTGCCACTTATAAGTCGCGAAGCGCCGCTTCCGACGCCATATTTTCTGGCGTATTCCTGAGCGCGTTCAATCAGCCGCGAGTCCTGAGAGAGTCCCAAATAGTCGTTAGATGCAAGGTTAAGCAGGGTCTTGCCTGAAATTTCAAGCATACCCTGAGGAAGCGGCCTTGAAGAGCGCAAAAGTCTGAAAGTACTTTGTGCAACGCGTTCTTCGAGGGCTTGAGCGTAAGGATCAAGCGTCTGATTCATCTCGCACCTGGAACATTGCCAAGATCCTAGCGTATTGAGGCTGTTGACAAATGTGCGGATGTTAATCTGCGAGGCATTTAGAGACATTCTCTTAACTCGCTTTTGCTTGTTATTTGCTACCAAATGTGGTGGCATGTTTTTGGCTGTGCGCGTTCTCTTATTATTGGTCTGAAGTACTCACCTCGCGCTTTCTCGCTTGGGCTATAATGAGTAGCTGCACTATGTTTAGCGAGGCGATATGCTGTCAAGCACGATTAAGTTGAGTATTTCAAAAGATGGTCCGGTGCCAGTTAAAGACCAACTAATCGAACAGATTGGGTTGCAGATTGCCTCAGGCACATTGAAACCCAGAGACAAGCTGCCAAGTATACGTCAGTTGGCGCAAAAGCTGGCCATTCATCACAGCACAGTCACATCGGCATACAACCAGCTCGAGGAAGCTGGACTTCTCGAAATTCGCCAGGGTAGCGGTGTTCGTGTAGCAAGCAGAAGTCTGTCCGGCGACAGCCAGCGAGAAATAAGTTTAGAGGCGCTTTTTAAGCAGTGTCTCGCGCGTGCCGCTGAGTCTGGGCTATCCCGCGAGCAAGTCAGTCAGTTTGCCGAACGCATGCTGAAGTCAAAGCCTATTCAGAGAATTCTTGTTGTCGATAGAAATGAGGACTTTCACCCTATCTTGATGGCAGAGCTTTCGCCTAAGTTTGAGATTCCGGTGCAACCAATTACCGTGGAGAAACTCGCAAAAAATTCCGGGTTGCTGGCAGATTCACTACTACTCACCAGCTTCTATCACCTTTACCCCGTACAAAGCCTTGACCTTGACCCAACTCGATTTGTTGTCTGCACAGTAGAGCCGGGCGTCGATGAAATGAATGCGCTTACTGAGCTTCGTGCGGGCAGCTTGCTGGCAATCATTTCGGCCAGCAAAACATTGCTGAAGATGGCGAACAACATGGCAGCAGCTGTGCGTGGCGAGGAAGTTGCAGTGCGCTGCATCGGCAAAGATGAAACAACTGAGATTCAATACGTGATGAAACACGCGAATTTAGTATTTTGCGATTTGCCCAGCGAAGAAGCCGTGAAAAAAGTTTCTGGCAAGGTGCCAGTCAAAGTGTTCCGCTTGTATTCGGATAAGACAATTGATTTGATTAAAGAACGTATGAACAAGTGGGGTTAGGCTCGCCTTCAATTGTTTGTGATTGGCGTAAGTGTTGTTTCTTGCAGCATTTCTTGCAGCAGCTAAACCGTCGGTGTCGGCTGATTTTGCGCTTGTGCTTCTTGGGGTTTCATTACGAAACCAGGTAAGGCACCACTGGTGGTGATTAGCATTTGTTTGAAATAGTTTTTGTCAGCACCTGTTTGAGAAGCGAGCCTGAACATCGCTAGCAGCTGCGTTGGTTGCACCACGCAAATCTTCTTGCGCCGCATGTTTTCCAGGAATTCTTGCGTCAAATATGGTCGGTCTTTTGGCGCAAGATTGGGGCTGACTTGAACCACCATAATTCCTTTCGGTTCGTGGTTGTGTTGGCACCAGACAACTGCTTGCTGATTTACGAGAGCCTCAAAATCTTTCTGGTTAGGGTCGCCGTTGCAGACTATGACGCGGATCACAGCTTCAATTTTGCCTTCACGTTTCAAGCTGAGTTCGAATGGGTTATTCGGCGAAATGTCGGTGTGCCACTCGACTGCTTCAAAAACTTGTTTGCAGGCATGACCCAGTTCTGGTCCCCCTGCTGATAGCAGCGCCTGTGAAACGCCTTGCATAGCTGCGATGCGCCTGTCAATCTGATGGATGTCCTGGCGAATTTCCTCGAGCAGACCATTAAGCCGCTCTTTCTCATGCATGAGTTTTTGCAGTTCTGGCATGGAAAACTCTTCCATCCATGCTGGCAAAACTCCGTCGCCAAACATAGCAGCTGCCATTGCTGACCTCGGTGTGGGTCGCGGAGGCAATGCTGCCGTTGCTGGTGCGCTTCTCGGCTTTGGTGGCGGCGGCAAGCTGGGTGCAGAACTTGGTTTGTCTTTTTCTGGTACTGGTTTCGATTGCTGAGCTGGAGCCGCTGGCGGAGTGGCTTCCTGCCATCCGTCATTCTCTGGCTCCTCGACAGTTCCCCGCAATTTCTGCAGGGCCTCTCTTGCCTCATTTATTTGCTCAGGTGTGACGGCTGATGTTGGAACTCCGTCTGAGACAAATTCTGTTGTTGCGCCCGACTCTAGGCTCGGCTCTTCGACAGGCGTATTTGGCATGAGGTCTATGGCCGAAAGCTCATCGATGCTCTTTACAGTGAATCGGTATCTGCTGACACCAGCGCTCATAATGTCGCCGTTCTGCAATTTTCTGGACGTAGCGATGGGGCTGCCGTTTAAGAAGGTGCCGTTTCTGCTTCCACAGTCTTCGATTAAATAGTCGATACCGTTATGGGTTATCTGGCAATGGAACCTGGACATTGAACGGTCGCCAGACAGTGCGATGTCGTTTCCGAGGTCGCGACCCACTTTGCAGAGCGGAGTAACCACAGGGTAAGACTTCCCAGATACCATGTCTACCAGTGACACCGGAGATGCGTCGACTTCCGAGCGAAGGAGTTTCATCTCCTCGGCGTTTAATAAAGCTTCCAGGTCTACCCCTGTTACTGTGCAAAATGGGCAAGAGGCGCCCATATAGCCTTTTCCGCATCGCTGACAAGTAGTTGTAGAGCCCGCCATCGCCCGTATATCCCCATTTCCCGCCTAATTTTCCCTGCCCATTGCTGGCATAAATTAAACAGAAAAATATTTCAATGGATATGTCCAAAATATTTTGAAGGCGGATAAAAACACATATGGAACCCCGAACTAAGGTACTGCTCCCTGCAAGATGCCTCGGTTCGCCAAATACGAAGGAGAAACATCCCTGCCAGTTTCTCCTTCGTATCTTTTTGTCTATTTGGCGCACAAATACGAAGGAGGGATCTTGTTCAATCCCTCCTTCGTAACCACTTTAGCCCAGATTTGAAAGTCGTCGTTAGCGATTTTTTGACTTGACGGGAACACGCACTGGCACCGGTGCTGCAGGAAACAATTTTCTGATTAGTTCAGCGATCCAGTTGCCAAGCTCACGCATCCTTGCTAACGACCTCCATCTTTCTATTTCTCACTTACCCAAGCGACTGTCTGCTATAACAGGGTTGCTCATAAAATATATATAACAGCGATATGGATGGCACTGCCATTGTGCCGTATCGCCAGCATTTCTTGAAATCGCAGACAACATAAGAGTTTCGGGTTTTTCTTGCTGATAATTTGTTATGCTGTGTAAGCTAGGCTGAGGTTAAATATGGTCGGTCAGAAGAAAAAACACCTTCACTGGTTCAGTGGAATTTTTGAACCAACCGTCGATTTTTATGCCCTGCTGACCACGCAGGCTGACAAGACCCATGAGGGTATGGTCGCGTTGGCGACCTGGCTGCGTGAGGACGGTGATGCTCGCTGTCAGACTGTGAGGGACCTCGAGCGGCAGGCTGACGAGATGAAGATGGACCTTGAGCGGAAGCTGGTGGTGTCCTTTGTCACTCCCTTCGACCGTGAGGACATTTACGAGCTTTCCTGGACCATGGACGAAGTCATAAACTCGGCCAAGGGGGTCGTACGTGAAATGGAAGCGATGAATGTTTCTCCTTCTGGCACAAGGGTTCTGGAGATGGCAGACATGCTTGTGGAAGGAACCCTTCTGATGAAGACGGCAATTCATTCGCTGAAGACTGACCTTCGTGAGGCAGCAGAACAGTCTTTGCAGCTGAGGAAGGTCGACAGTCGTTTTGGAAAAATTTATCGACCAGCGGTGAACGAGTTGTTTGACCTCGACGACTTTAAGACGATCTTCAGAGTAAAAGAAGTCTACAGGGCGATGGTTGTTAGTGCAGATAGAATCGACAGAGTAGGTGAAACTCTTTTACATGCAATCGTGAAGATGAGCTGAGGCTGTGCTCGAACCAGAAGTCTACCTATTCATTGTCGTTGTTGTATTGAGTCTGGTATTCACATACACAAATGGCTTGCAAGATGGCAGCAGTGTGACAGCTGGGCTCATAGTCTGCCGTGTACTAACGCCTGTTAGAGCTGTTTTGCTGGTGGCAGCCTGTGAGCTGGCTGGTGCCACATTTGGTGGCTCGGCGGTAGCAAATGCAGTTCGATCTGTGACCAACATTCCGGAGAATCCGCATATGCTGCCTGTTTTATCGGCGGGCTTAACAGCGGCCATAATGTGGAATTTTCTGACCAAGACTTTGAAGATGCCATCGAGTTCAACGCATGCTCTCTTTGGCGGGCTCTTGGGGGCATTCGTCGCGAGCCCTGGTGGTTTCGATAATATCGTTGTTGGCGAAATGAATCTTTTCCATCCAACCGGATTCTCTCGCATCATAGTTAGTTTGTTTGCTTCGCCAGTAGTGGGTTTTGTCGTTGGCTACTTGTTGCTGCAGCTTGCGATGCTGCTTCTGGTAAAAGCCACTACTGCAATAAATAGGTATCTGAAGTGGGGGCAAGTACTCACAGTATCAATGCTGGCTTTCGGTCATGGAGCCAACGACCCTCAAAAGGTGATGGGAATAATCTTGATAGCTCTGCACTCATCTGGGCTTCATATGGGCGACGACATTCCGCTTTGGGTGCGAATAGTTTCCGGGCTTGCGATAGCCATTGGTGTCTTATCTCTGGCTCCGGGAATTGTGAAGCGTGTGGGGTCTGGTATTTTTCGCTTGCGCCTGCTTCATGGCTTCATCACCGAGACAGCAAGCGGCTCCATTATTTTATTGAGTTCTATCACGGGCTGTCCTGTGTCCACCTCTCAAGTAATTTCATCAACGGTCATGGGAATTGGAACGGGAGAGCGCTTTAAGGACGTCCGCTGGCTGGTCGCTCGCGATATTCTGGTTTCCTGGTTCCTGACTATTCCTTGTGCCGGGCTATGCGCTGCAGTCCTCTATTTCCTTGCCTTTCGCTGGTTAGATCAGCTGCTGTAACGGCACTCATGCAAGACTTGTTGTCATGTTGCATAATAGCTTCTAAGTTGAGTAAATGTGATGAACGAAGAAAGTAAAAAAGAAGAGCGCCAAAAAACACCTGAGTGGGAAAAGTATTTCCAGCAATTTCTCAGTGTTGTTCCGCCAATCGATTCGTCAAAGTTTGGGTCGGCCGAGCAGACACTAAAGACGATTTCAGATAACGCCCAGAAATTGGGTGGTCAAATTTCCATTACCGCAAAAGCAATGATGGAAGTTTTTCAGGAAGCGACTAATCTTAAAGGCGTTGATGTTCGTTTCAAGACCATGCGCGTTCTCGACATGAAGATGCACATAGTTAAAGAAGCAGATGTGCCTTTGAACAGAGATATTGTTGGATTGGGCAAGATCGAAGCTTTGCGCATGTATAAGTTGGTTCATTTGCAAGCTGAGCTTAGCGAAAACAACAAAGAGTTGAGTTTGCAAATCGTCGAGGGTCTGGCGCTTGTAGTAAGTATCGTTTTCTTTGGTGTCAAGCAAATTGTGCCGTTGAAAGGCAAAGCTAAGATTATTCGAGATGACAAAGGACAATTGCTTGTCGAGGCAACAGCAAATATTCCTGGAACAGAGATGCCTGTTACCGTGACTTTTCCGTTGAAGCAGATATTCGATGAGGTGCGGAAGTCTGGGTTAAAGTTCTAAACAGTTGAGTCAGAGACTCGTTGTTGTTTTGCTTCTGTTTTTCAATGCCAGTTTTTTGAAAGAATTGTTTGTATAAATCTGGTGTTGTGTCTGGGTTTATTCCGGCACCGTTTATATCCTCTCCCGACGGCAGAAAGTACTTCGCCATAGTCACCTTGATTGAGCATGCCGGCTCAATCGTCCAACTGCACTGTACGACGCCCTTGCCAAAAGTTCGTCTGCCGACAAGCACGGCTCGGTCGACGTCACGAAGAGCGCCAGCGAGCATCTCTGCAGCAGAGCGCGTATTCTCGTCAATAAGGACTATCATTGGTTTGTTTGCTGTCTCATTTTTTCGTCGGCTCTCTGAAAACATTGAGCCGTTAACCTCGCGCTTGATGCAATCACTCTCTAGCGAGATGATTTCTTCGTATGGTGCGCCATCTTCTCGCCCTTTCATTTGGACAAATTTGCCATGCTCAACTAGCAATTCAAAGCAGGCTAAAGCCTGTTCTACGTAGCCACCATGGTTGTTGCGTAAGTCGAGAATATAACCTGTGCAGTTTTTGCATTTTAGTAAAGCAGTTTCGAGTTCATCTGCTGTGTGTACTGAACTGAAATTGTGAATCGATATGTGCGCGAGTTGTGGACCTGGCATGTCGAAGCTCACGGCTTCCGGGTCCTGGTCGGCCTTGCGACTTGAGCTTGTTTGATCCTCGTTTCTGAAATAAGTATACTTATCGCCGAAATTATTGAGTGCCTTTGTCAGGGCAAGCTCAAGGTCTTGCTTGTTTTTTAGTTTTCCATCGAACTTGTGTTCCCATTCTTTCCAGCGTTCAAGGCGTTCGGTATATGCAGTGTTATCTTCCACGAGTTTCCATGCTTTGTGGAATGACTGCTCGTACAAATTCTCGTCCGTGGCAATTGCGGGCGCTGAAAGTGAGCATAGTAAAAGAGCAAGTAATAGATTTCTTGTGTATGTTCTGGTTAGTGTGTTCTTTCGCCTCTGCTGCTCAGTGTTTTGCCAGGACGAGTAGAAAAAGAAGGCTCGACTTTTGCAAATCAAAATTGCCTTAGCAATTGCAGGTGGATGTCTTTGCATTGTCGAGCCCTCACTTGCGCTGTGACAGGATTCGACACGTTTTTGGTTTAACGGCAAAAGTTGATCTGCAAAGCCGGAGAATTGGTCTGAATTCTCTTAGGCTTTCGCAAATCCTGACAGGAAGCGCAGTTGTAAATGTCAAGTACTTTCATTATGTAGCACAGTTGGCTATTTGACAAGGGTTTGACGAAAAATTCTCTGCTATGTGTTCTGAAACAGCTGCTTTTGTGCCGAAAATGGCTGGCTTCTGTTTCTGCTGTGCGCTGGAACAATAGGCAGAGGTTGCGTTTGCGGTATATCGCTTTTGCTTGCTCTTGCGACGTGCGGGCACAGCAGTATGATATCCAGCAGCTCTTGTCTGGAGAGCCTCAGCCCTTCATATTTTCAGTTCGAGTGACGGGAGCGCAAAAACCAGGCATCTCCCTTACTATCATCGCTAAATTTTTGCAGCGGTTTTAGGGTGTACCCATCGGAGCAAAGCGAATCAAATAGATGATTGCGAGCATTGCCAAGCCGGGAAGCAAGAGAATCAATTTGTTGAATCCTTTGTTCTGGTAGTGGCTGTGCGTCAAGAACTTGATTTGATCTTCCAGCCCAAGCACTCTTGTTTCTAGATAATTGTTTCGGTCTGAAACTGCGTCTAGCTGTTTCTCAAGATCCGAGAGCCTGTCGAGTAGGCTATCAATTTCGATCATGCCACCGGTAGTAGTATCGACCGAAGGCACAGGCATTTTTGAGAAGGCCATGAATGACTTGCCTTCCGTAATTGACATGTCAGTTTTGGAGCTTTCGTATGCGATTGCTGTGACAAAGTTTTCAGCGCCAAGGACTCTTTCATCAGTCAGGCTTAATTCGGGCAAAATTCCTGAAGGGGATGGAAAGAAGTCAGTGCAGGGAATTTCTAGTGCTGCCATTGCAGCGAAATCATTTGTGATTCTCGCCGAGTTTTCGAAGTCTATGGCAGGCGGCACTGGAATTTCTTCATGCACAACAGTGTTGGTTTCAGGTGTAATAGGCAGCTCAGCACTTTGTTTATAACAAGTTTCTTCGTAATTGTAAGTCGCTGCTTCAACTGAGTGAGTGGGCTCGCTGATTTCTTCTGACGAGAAAAGGTCTGCAAGATACGAAACGGTTTCAGTTTGAACAGCAAGTTCATTCGTTGGAACTTCTATGATTGCTGCTGCTGTCTCTTCTTCATCTTGTGTAAGCGAAGGAATTTCCGGGCTTGTCTCGATTGAGTAGTCAGAGGTGGTGGCGTCTATCAAAATAGGGTCGAAAAGTAGGGGAGCCGTGTTAGCTATTTGGGCATGCTCCATTTCTATTTCCGCGTCCACTGACAGCTCGGAAACAGAGGGGGCTGATGCATCGGCAATTTGGTCTGCTACTTCATCGATAAGTGGCTCGGGCATTGATGTTACTGCTGTTGTTTCTTGTAGAACATCAATTTGTCCCGGTTCTAAAACTGGCGAGCTGAGGGACTTGTTGTCTTCCACTTTTGGCAGTTCAACAATTTTGTTGTGTTCAAGGTCACCGGTGCCGAAATTGAGAACCGGAAAGTCTGGCATTTTAGGCTCGATGGGTATCTCGGCTACGAATACCGTGCTTGATTCTACAAACGGATTTTCTAAAGTTTCGTTCCACTGCCAGTCGTTTAGCTCGGCAGAGTAATCCTCTTTTTTTGACTCAAGGGCTTTGGACTCATGTTCGTGTGCTTTAGGCTCGTGAGCTTTGGACTTTGCTTTATTCTTGCTTTTTGGTTTTGCTGGTCCGATGACGTGCAACTCTGCAATATGATTTTCAGTTTGAATCGCAGTCTCAGATTGAACTGGCTCAGACTCCGGTTGCTCTTGTTTGCGGCGCACCTTCTTTGGTATCAAATTCTGCAGCTGCTCAGGAACACCATCGGGGAAAACTCTCCATTTCCCGCCTTGTTCTTCCGGCAAACGAATCGCTGGAATGCTGCCATCCTCAACCTTTGCCTTCAAAGATTTCCTGGTTTCGCCGTAATAGAAGACCGCTTGCTTAATGCTCAGCCCCCTGGTGAAAAGTTCTTCGTGTTCGAGAAAGAACTCCTCTAACCCAGCAAGATCCATTCTGTCAATAACAAAATCGCCATCATCGAGCGAACGAGCATTAGACTCTGCAGCCATACCAAACCCCCGCAGTTGTACGAGAATTATCTAATTTTTTATTGAAAATGTCGAGCCTCTACATGTGGTGGCGGAAAATTTTTGCCACCACATTTTGCCCACAAGTGCGTGGTATCGCCTTCAGTACCGTCAGATAATATAGATTAGTTATCGGCCAATACGACTTTGTAGCCAACGCCGTGGACGTTCTGAATTACTGAATCTTTTCCCGGTATATCTATCTTGTCGCGAATCTTTTTGATGCATGTGCGTATTGTTTCGGGTGAGCGGTCTGATTCTGCTGTCCAGACCGCGTTAAGCAAATCGTTTGGGCTGTAAACTTTTCCGGCATTTTTCATGAGGAATTCCAGAACCGCATATTCCATTCGCTGCAGCTTGACTTCTTGTCCATCCTTCAACACTTGGCAAGATTGCGTGTTCAAGCTAATGTTTCCAGCAGACAAGATATTGGGAAGCAACCCTGCTGGTCGGCGGGCGACAGCTTTTAATCTTGCTGACAACTCGCGCGGGTGAAACGGTTTTGTCAAGTAGTCGTCAGCTCCACAATCTAGCCCATTAACTTTGTCAGTGACAGCGTTTTTTCCTGTCAACATGAGAATCGGAGTAGTTCCTCCGCCATCTCTATATCTCTTGCAAACCTCAAGGCCGTTCATCTTGGGCATTTCTATATCTAGGATTATGATGTCGAAATCGCTGCCGCTTTGCAGTTCCTCTAGCCCGGCGATGCCGTCGGTGCGCCAGGTTACCTCGTTTTTTTCAAATTCGAGCCAGTCTACAAGTCCCTGTCCGAATGAAACGTCGTCTTCAACAATTAGAATCTTTGCCATGAGAAATCCAACCAGTCCTGAGAATCAATAGTTTAACTGCTATTCGACCTTTATAATGCCATTTTGGAGGAAGCTTTAAAACTAATGGCTCTGGGGCTCAAAATTTCTCAAAAGGGTTTGTTGCTGGTGGCGGTTCCATCGGTATTTGAAATCGTTTTTGTTGTCATATTGACCTCTTTGCTGACTCAAGCTGAGCATGAGGCTGACGTTGAGGCTCGCTCAAAGGAAATTATCGCCTGTGCCAATGAGCTGACAAGAACAACGGTTGATGCTACCACCGCAGCTGGTGCCTATCGAATAACTATGAATCCGCTTTTCAGCGCGCGTTCAGAATTGGCCATGGAAATGACCCGAAGGAATACGGCAAAACTAAAGCAGTTGTTGCGCAGTAAGCCTAATCGGATGAAAGACATAAAAGAGATTGAGAAACTCACTTCTGATCTCTTGCGAGTAGTGAACAATCTTCAGTCCAAAGATTCGTCAGATGAGGTTACCGGGCTTGCTGGCTTCATTGGTCGTGGAAGGCAATTTCAATCAATTAATCGCCTGGTCAATCAGTTGGGTGTTGTCACTAAATCTGTAATAGCAGAAGAAGTCAAACTTGAGATGGAGAGTCCCAAGCAGAAGGCTCGCATGCGCTATCGCATTCGAATGGTTTTGTTCGGTGGCGTAATTTTCAATGTTGTTATGGCTATTGTGCTTGCCTACTATTTCAGTCGCAGTGTCACAAAGAGATTGCTGGTGGTTCGGGAAAATACTGAGCGCCTGGCCTCAAGGCAGAAATTAGTTCCAGCGGTGGGTGGAACAGACGAAATTGCTGAGCTGGATTCTGCGTTCCACAAAGCTGCTTCACGTTTGGAAGAATTGGAAGATTTCAAAAAGCAACTGATCGGAATTGTGTCTCACGAATTGAAAACGCCGCTTAGTTCAATGCAAGTAAATCTTGCTCTGATGTCTCATGGTGCCACTGGTGAGCTGCCCGAAAAGGCTAAGAGGAAGGTTGCGCTGCTTGAGTCGAATACGAATCGTTTGATCAGATTGATTAATGACTTGCTTGATATTGAGAAAATGGAAGCTGGTAAGTTTGAGTTAGAGCTTAAGGATTGCAGCCTTTCGGAGATCATCAAGGTATCGCTCGATGCTGTTTCGGAGTTCGCATCGAAGCAAGAGGTCACTATTTCCTTTGATGAAACTGAGCTTTTAGTGCATGCCGACAACGATAGAATTGTTCAGGTCTTGATCAATTTTCTCTCAAACGCAATCAAGTATTCCGAGCCAAAGTCTGATGTTCGCGTTTGCGTCAATGAGTTGACAGCGGAGAATCTGGTTGAAGTTAGTGTTATCGACAAAGGTCGTGGTATTCCGGTTGAATTCGTCGGGAAGGTTTTTGACCGCTTTCAGCAGGTCGAAAAGTCTGATGAGAAAGCAAAGGGTGGAACCGGTTTGGGACTCGCGATAGCCAAAGCTATCATTGAGGAACATGGTGGCAAAATTGGAGTAAGTTCGGCATTGGGAGAGGGCAGCACCTTCTGGTTTAGGATTAGAAGGGCGGAGTCGAAGCCTGATGCGTCTGTGGCGCTTAAGGTAAGCGAAGATCAGGCTGAACTGCGCTGATATGCCTAGAGAAAAATGAGTCCCACGAGACAGCTGGGGGCTTTCTCGTGGGACTCACACCGTGCGACTTCAATATTCAGGTTACTGATCGATTGTGTAAAAATGGTACCTAGAATTTATTCTTCTAGACCAGGCGTTAGTGATCTGATTCAGCCTTGGAGGCAAGGGGTTCTGCCTCTAGCTAAACGCCGAGTCCATCAGCTTAATTACCTGATGGACTCGATGAATTACAATTTGGATTGGGTGAGTGCGTTTTGGAAATCCAATAAGAGGACTTTCGTTTACGTTTACGCTTAAGCAGCCTAGCTGAGGCGTCTTCCGTTCAATAACACTTCCAATAAAATGTAGTAGGATTCGTCATCCATTAAATTGCCATGGTCCAAAACGTCCTTCAAGAAGGCGCGTTCTCTTTTGCTTACGTGTCCATCTTGCAGGATTTGCTTGCGCAGAATTCGGGCGCTGTGCTTAGTGATTGGTTCGTTCTCTGAAAGTATAGTTTCGAAATCTGGCTCGATTGGCTCCGCAGGAATTTCTTGAGTGTTCATTTTTTAGTCCCCTAACTCATCCGATCAGCTAAGACATAGTGACATCCCTTTTGGTTCCCCGATATTTTCAAAAAGACACTGATTATTTTCTGGAAGTTTGGGTATGGGCACCCAGCCAGGTACGGGAATTTCACAAGCGCGAACTAATATGTTTTTGAAGTCGCACGGTGTGAAACCCATTAGTAGAGTCCCCACTCCACTAATGGGTTTCATTTTTATTGGAAGTTCGGCAAGTGCTCCTAAGCGCGTATGCTCAAACTGCTTGCCGGACGGCGATTCGTAGATTGATAAGATGCCATGAAACGAGTTGCGCTGCAGCCATCAAACGTTGGCGCAAGTGAGCCGTTCGTCTACCATTTTGTTTACTTCTGATGCCGCTGGCAGCGATGGTTCTGCTCCCAGCTTTGTGGTCGCCAGTGCACCCGCTGCACAGGCATAGTTCATCGCCATTTCTAGCTCATGTCCTTTGGCCAGGGCTGCAAGCAATGCTCCGCAAAAAGCGTCGCCGGCTGCGGTAGTGTCTTTCACCTCGACCTCGAAGGCAGGGCATACATGTGCCGTGTTGTCGCCGCACACAAGAAGCGCACCCATTTCGCCCATTGTGATGATGACCTTGTTTATTCCTTTATTCTGTAGCGCTTTTGCCGCATCAATAGCAGATAGAATGTCTACAACTTTGATACCAGTTAGCAGTTCTGCCTCAGTTTGGTTCGGAATTATGAGGTCAACCAACTTCAACAGCTCGTCTGGCAACCCTTCCGACGGTGCAGGAGCCGGGTTGAGCACCACCATCAAGCCTAGTTCTTTGCCCAGTTTTGCCGCGTGTTGAACGGTGGCAATTGGAATTTCGAGTTGCATCAGCATGAGTTTGCAGTTCGCTATAGCTGATTTTGCGGTGTCGATATCTGCTGTCGAGAGTCTTGCATTTGCTTGTGGAGCTATGGAGATGCTGTTGTCGCCATTCGCATCTACTAATATGTCAGCAATGCCAGTGCTTACTTCGTTGTCTCGGAAAAGGAATTCTATGTTGACACCAGTTTCTGTCAGCTTGTTGGCGATTTGATCTCCGAAGTTGTCTTTTCCGACCTTGCCTACGAAGACAACATCGGCTCCACTGCGTGCTGCTGCTAACGCCTGGTTGTTTCCTTTTCCGCCAACAAAGGTATTAAATGCGGTGCCAATAATCGTTTCGCCAACTTGTGGTCTGCGAGGAACTTGCATCACCAGGTCATAGCTCAAGCTTCCAACAACTGCAATTTTGCTCATTCGATACTCCGATTACGATAAAAATTGGGTTAGTAGGCGATGGAAATGGTGTGTGCCGGCTTCCCAGTCGGGGGCATATCTTCCTCGATCGTAAAAGCGTGATTGTATGCCTTTTTGAACCTGTTCAATAATGTTCTGGTCTTCTCTTTCTGTTTTGTCGACATTGGCACCAGCGCCGGTGGCAAGTTTAGTTTCATCCATCACATACGTGATGTAGGTGATGCGTGTGCGATCCTTCGCAAGAGGTACCACAACATTCAATGAGAGCCCCCAGGGATAGAAGTTAAACATCATGTTTGGGAAAAACCAATAATAGTAGGCTGCTACATTCTTGCCATAATCTGGTGATGACTCAGGCAGTTTGAATGCATCTGCCGGGTTCAGAGCCATACCAATTTGCAGCACACCATATTTAAGTACTTCAGTGTGATAGTCCTTGCAGTCGACGGCTGCGGCTAGCGCGGGGTGTACATACGGAATGTGGAAACCTTCCAGGTAATTTTCGCAATACAGCGCCCAATTGGCTTTAGCAAGGTAGTCTTGGGAGCGAGTCGGGTCGTAAGTAAACTTGTCCCAGGGCATCCATGAAAGTCGCTCACGCATTGGACCTATGAGTTCTTCAAAACTAAATGCTGGGTTGATGCCAGCGAAGAGGAATTTTTCAAATTGCTCAAAAGGAACCTTTGCGAGGTTGTCTTTCTCACCGGGAAAACAGGCTGCACGCTCGAAGCCCGGCGAAGATGTAAACTTGCCGTCTAAACCAAATCTGCGTCCGTGATACCTGCATCGCAAGCTCTGCACATGGCATTCACCTTCTACTAAAAGGTTACCCCTGTGTGTGCAAACATTCGATAAACACTGGAGTTTGTCATCGAGGTCGCGACTTAAGACGATGGGTTCATCAACATAACCGGGAAGAATAGATAACGGCAATACCTGCCCTGGAACGGTTAATCTGTCTGAGTCAGTAATGAATTGCCAGGTTCTCGCAAAAATACTCTCTCTGGCCTTTTCGAAATATTCCTGATCTCGATAAAAGCGAGCCGGAAGTGTTTCTGCCCGTGTGATATCGTCGTCGATTAAGTCTGACTTCAGATGCAGTTCGGTGGCCATGATAACCTCTGCGTTAATATATTCAGCGCATAGTTTATCGCCTGAAGCCCGATCTATTCAAGGTTAGGTGAAGTTCTGAAGCGAAATTACCTCTTTCGGCTTGAACTCTTCCGACTGGATGCGGCTACTTTGCCAGAGTCCTTACTTTGTGATATTTGTCGCTTTCCGGTTGAGGCATTTTTCTTCTGCACTGCCGGAAGTGTAAGTTTTGGCCGTTCTGGGAATTCCGGCAATTGGAATGGGTTTTTGCGGAGTGAATCTAAGGCCAACGTAATCGCTTTTTCCAGTTGCGGGTCTGAGCCTGCATGATAGTCCTGTGGACGAAAATCAACTTCGTAGTCGGGGTCAGTTCCATAATTTTCAACCGACCAGCCAACATCTTTGAACCAGAATGAAAATTCGGGCTGAGTTGTTAGCGTTTTGTCCACAAGCTGGTGTCGCGATTCTATACCGATGACACCACCCCAGGTGCGTTTTCCTACTAAGGGTCCAAGTTCGTAGAGCTTGAAGCAATGGCTGAAGATGTCGCCATCGGAACCAGCGAACTGGTTTGTCACAGCCACCATAGGACCTGCTGGAGACTCCATCGGGTATGGTTGCGGTGTACCCCAGCGTGATACATCGTATCCGACGCGTTTGCGCATTAGCTTTTCTAGAAGTAGGGATGAAACATGTCCACCTCGGTTATAGCGAGCGTCGACAACCAGCCCATCATGGTGAAACTCCGAGAGATAGCTGCGATGGAACTCGGAGAAGCCGAACGGACCCATGTCTGGAATATGGATGTAGCCAAGTTTTCCTTTGCTTAGTTTCTCCACGATTTTGCGATTGGTTTCAACCCAGTGGCGATATCGCAGATAGCGTTCTGAGTGCAGTGGTTGAATGGTAGCGTTCTTGATTTTATTGCCGCGCTTGGTTGTGAGTTGAATGTGTTTTCCGCCAGCTTTCAAAAGCAGCTCGTCAACGCTTAGAGTTTTACTGACTCTGCGTCCATTAACGGCGAGAATAAGGTCTCCGTTGGCAATGTCTACTCCTGGTTCTGCAAGAGGTGAGTCCGCCTCTTTTTCCCAGGAGTCACCTCTCAGAATATTGCTGATTTTATATGCGTCATTTTTGCTATCGTAGCTGAGGTCGCAGGCAAGAAAGCCCTTGTGATACGGCGCCGGGCGAGGTCGGTCACCTCCCATTTCGTAGGCGTGTGAGGTTCCAAGTTCTCCCTGCATTTCCCAAATTAGATCTGAGAGTTCGGTTCTTGTTCTTATCTTGGGAATCAGGCATTCATACCTTTCTAAGACTAGGTCCCAATCTACATCGGACATCGCTTCGTCCCAGAAATTTTCTCTTTGTAAGCGCCAGGCTTCGCGGTACATCTGCGCCCATTCTTTTCTTGGTTCAACTAGAAGATTGCATCTGCTGAAGTCGATGAAACCAGTTGAGCGTCCGGCTTGAGTTGAATTGGCATCTGGTCCCTTGTTTATGCCCTGCAGAGCATCCATTACTCTCACTTTGTCTTTTGTGGAGTAAAGCAGCGTTTGATTATCGAAACCGAGTGTTAAACCACTAATGCCTGTTTGAAGCACAGCTGACTTTTGCTCGCCGAAGTCGTATGCCATGAGCTTTGCTGCACCATCGGAGTCACTGTTCCAGGAGTGATCACGTCCCAGTCCGCGCCTTGTGTAGCTAAGAAACAAAATTCTGTTTTTGGCTGCAATCAGCTGACCATACGTTCCTTCATTGATTGGAAATGCGAGTATGCGTTCTTCAATTCCGTCAAAATCGATTTGAATAGTGTTGTCTGATTCTGATGCGCTCTTCTTTTGCGAAGTCTTTTTGTGGTTAGATTCATCATCATTGTTGGAAGAGTCACTTTTCTTTTCCTGTTTGATGAATGGCTTCAAATCAGGTGCAAACGGAGAACTTACATCTTTGCGCAAGGTTATCAAATATGGTCGTGTAGATTCCACAAAGCTCAAATCGAAATGCTGTGAGTCGTAAATTGGTCGAAAATCTCGATCTGAAAGGAAGTACAAATACTTTCCGGCGGGGTCCCAAGCGGGGCTAAAGTCAGCCTTTATCTCTCGTGTTATCTGGTGGCTTTTTCTGGTTGAAGTGTCTGCAATTTTGATAACACTGAGGTTCATTTGTGTGCGGAAAGTATATGCAATCCATTTGCTGTCTGGTGACCAGGTTAAACCTCGCATGCTTTCTGCACTGCTCCGGTCGAGATGGTGCAGTTTTTTCTTCTCCAGGTCAAGCAAGAGTAGCTCGTAGCGCTGATTTGAAATAGCAAGTAGCTTTCCGTTAGGAGAAACGCGCAGCGAAATAACTCGTCCAATATCTTCGTTTGTGAGATATTCTGTTTCTGGATTCTCGCCTGTTTTTATGCGACAAATACGTTCTTTGTTCGCGCTGTCATCTACTGTAATGAAGTGCTTTCCGTCAGGCAGCCATTCGAAAAATCTGTTGCGCACGGCGCTTCCAACGCTGTAATTCACGCAAGGACCTTCGAAGAATGGCATCGAAAATGCCTGTCCTCGGCTGATGAATCCAATTGTGTGAGAATCTGGATGAGGCGAAAAGCTCTCAAGATAATGAGTAGGGTCTACGAATCTTCGCGCGGTGCGAGCTTCTTGTGATGGTGCTTCTATTTTTAGCTCTTTCACTTCAGCAGATTTGCAATCGAGTAAAAATACATTTCCTGCACTGGTAAAGACTATGCGTTTACCATCGGTAGATGGAAATCGAACATAATATTCTTTGTTGAACGTGTGTTGCTGCAGATCTCTCCCATCGCGTTTGCATGAGTAAATATTTCCGATGCCATCGTGGTCGCTGAGAAAATAAACTCTGCCACTGATGAACATGGGCGATACCATGTTTCCGTCAAGTTTCGTAAGCTGTTTGAAGCTGCCTTTTCCCTCGGCATCAATCCAGATTTCGCCGGCTCGCCCACCTCGGTATCGCTTCCAGAGAGCAGGGTCATGATTGTTACGCGCCATCGCAGAGCGATTGTCTTCATCGCGCACAAAGGAGGTCGCATGTCCCAGTTGGAGATTTGTAAGCGTTCCGTCTAGAGCGAGTTCAAATATTTCATTGTGTCGGAAAAAAGGCGAGCGAGCATCTGAACAAATCAAAATTTTCTTGCTATCGGGACTCCAGCTGGACACGTAACAAACCTGGCTACCGAGGTAGGTCAGTCGTTTTGGCGTACCACCGTCTGAGGACATAACAAAAACTTCCGGATGCCCTTCTTCCTGGCTGACAAAGGCTATCCACTTACCGTCCGGTGAAAATCTGGGAGATGAACATTCCGCGCTAGCATTCGTGAGGCGACGGGCTACACCACCATTCGTGCTGACTGTCCACAGGCTGTCATCACAGCAAAAGACAATTCGTTCACCGTGAACGGTAGGATGTTGGTAATAACCGATTTGGGTCATAATTGCCTCGAAGCCAAGAAGTGTTGCCTTTTGAACACCTTATATTGTAATTGCTTGGCTTGAGTATATGCTGGTCTCAGTTTAATTAGCTTTTTTGCAAGAATGCGCAGCTCAGTCTATCTATCTGTATTTATCTATCGTTCACGTTTGATTTATAGCTAATTGATTCTTTGTCCAGGGCTCTATCTATCGCGAGTACACCATTCAAATGGTCGATTTCATGCTGAAGTAATTCTGATGTCGCTGGGTCAAGCTTTTCCCAGGTACAAAGGTTTCCGGACTCATCTTGAAACTCTACCGAAATAGAGCTGTTTCTCCTCAAGCGAACCAACAAGTCGGGGAAGCACATGCAGTCGTCCCAGAGAGAAAACTCTTCCGGGCTGTTCCATGTGATTTCTGGGTTGAGCATAGTTGTTTGTCTGCCATTCAGATTGAGCGCAATCATTCGCCGCATGATTCCCAGCTGTGGAGCTGCGATGCCTCGTCCGAACCCGTGTTCCTCTCGAAACTTCAAGAGAACGTTATGCAAAGCACCTGCGTCTGTCACCAGGGGTGGTGCTGAAAAATCTGCTACTGGTTTGGAGATTTCCCGCAATTTTGGATTGCCGAGTGTCAAAACCTTTGGAAGCTCGCTCACTTGAATGCCTTATCCTTACTTGATTTGTTTGAGGATAACAGGTCTATCCTGCTTTGTCGATTCTCTTCATTGCTTGTATCGTCTTCGCTCCAACTCTTGCAATATACATTTGGCTCGAGGATGGCTAGTTGGTCGTCTGCCGAAAAGCGAGCAAGCCCGCCACGTGCGTCTTTTCCAATCACATAGTAATGAGTGGATGAAGAGCCTTCTTCGACACAATACAAGACGTGTAGTGGAGGAACCGTTTTGCTGAGCTTTAGCGCTTCTGCCTTGCTTTTCACAGCTCTGCAGCTAAGCCAATCCCAAAATTTTTTGTCTGAATCCTGAATGTGAAGCGAAGCGCGAATTAGATAAGATTGGAACTCATCCTCCGTTTGCGGCTCTCTCTTCCCGTGTTGTCTGGCAAAATTATCAGCAGCGCTGGCTGTTAGAAACATGCGATTCAGAATGGCTTCTCGGCCTGCAAGATCGTCATCTTGCACAAATTTTGCCCATAGCACCATGGCGATGATGGACAAGAAGATGTAGGCTCTGCCGCTGTCTGGATCCATCGCGATCTCCTCGATATTTCCATCCTAACACAGCTCGAATTTTACTTTCCAAATTTGGGAATTATGGGAGGGTTCGCCAGATGGCTATAGTCTTTCGGCAAGGGAAGCGAAGACTGAAGAAGACCGTGCGGTATTTCCTTTCCTCTTGCAGTTAGGGATGCAATCTTCATATGTATGTTCAAATTGGTATCAGAGCTGCTCACGCCGCCGATGGCTTCTTTGCCGCCTGCCCAGAGTCCGCCCAAGATTGATTGAGTGTAAATGCATTCGGCGAGTTCTTTGCCATCAGCCCAGCCTTTGCCGCTCAAAGCCGTTTTCATTTCAGCCTGCACTATTCCTCCGGGAACGCCGGAAAGCAAAGTTGAGCCCATCTCGCTGCGCAAGAAGGCTCCCATCAAATTGTCTTGTCCTCTGCCGAGGCGTTTGATTCCCAGCGCTGAAGCCTGCAGTGACGCCCAGGTGCCGGCGCCAACAAGTCCTGCATTTAATTTTGCCTGCCAGTAATCGCCCTCGTGTCTGTATACAGGGCGAAAGAGAGTGTTGTGGATGAAGCCTGTAACAGCCGCTTCTTCCACGCTTCTCAGTGCCATTTTCATTTGATTGGCGGGCAGGTTTTCTATGTGTCCAAAAAGTTTGTCCCCTGCTGTGCCGACGCACTTTTGCAGTACTAGCAGATTGACCGCTGTTCCAAACAAGACGCCAAACTGCTGCGCATGCCAGCGTCGAGTCATAAACTCAGCGTGCTGGCATCCGTCAACGAATTGCACATGCGGAAGTATTTTTGTGCCCAGCATTTTGTCGGTTAGCTGAACCACACCATTTATAGGAGCTTGTGCCCCTGAATGAAATGCAGAGCGACAAAACTCCCGAGACAGAGACTCCGGCAAATCCGGATGTAGAAGGTTGTTAGTGTCCCTGCTCAGGGGATCTGGCAGATGGAAGTCCCCGGTCAGAGAATCTGGTAAATGGAAGTTGGTAGTGTCCCTGGTTAAAGGATCCGGCAGAAAGCTATCGCCCACGATGACGCCCCACATGACTGCAATGCCAGCCCGGCGAAGCGCTTTCTCTTGCGTTCCAAATTCAACCCGGCACAATAGTAGCGCATTGGTTATCCATTGCACTCGTGATCATTCGTGTTTTCCGTCTTTAACGCTTACTCAGAATTCTACTTTCTGGAAAGCTTCATTATGATCTGATGGTGTTTCGGATGCGTGCGCAGTAAGTTTTCCCAGTTGCCCATCTGGAAGTCGTTATCGTCGTAGCCTGGTGCTACGGTGCAACCAAGCAACGCCCAGTCTCCACCCGGTCGCAGATATGATGCTTGCCACGTGTTGCGCATTACTGCGTGTTGAACCTTTTGTCCATTCAGGATGTCTTGTCCCAGCACTGTGATGCTGCATTCGCCGTTTGGGTGCAGTTCAACCAACTCAACAGGGTCGCCCAGGTAGAAGTGGTAAATCTCATCAGATAGTAAGCTGTGAAAATGGGAGAAGCTATCTCTTGTAAGAAGATAGTAGATGCAAGTTCCGAAAGGATGGTCCACCAGATAGCGATGAGGCATCGATGGTTGTGGAATTTCTTCGTTGCAACAATAAGAGCGTCGGAAATAGCCTCCCTCTCTGGGCAGGGGCTCTAAACCTAGAAGTTGAATCAATTCTTCCGCTGTCACTTTATGTTCCCCCGCTTGAATTATTGTCCAAGTATGTAAGCGAACATGAGTGGTGCCACTATCGATGCGTCAGATTCAATTACAAATCGCGGGGTGTCGATTTCCAGTTTGCCCCATGTGATTTTTTCGTTTGGAACAGCACCGCTGTAGCTACCGTATGAAGTGGTGCTGTCTGAAATCTGGCAGAAATAACCCCAATAGCGGCAGCTCTTCTCTTGCAAATCCTGGTGAATAAGGGGAACAACGCAAATCGGGAAGTCACCGGCGATGCCACCACCAATTTGATAGAAGCCTATGCTTTCGTCTTTGGAGTTAGCTTTGTACCAATCAATTAGTTGTGCCATTGCTTCCAGCCCAGATTTGTAAATCTGGTAGCTGGACAGGTCGCCAGAATATACGTGCGAAACGAAGATGTTGCCCAATGTTGAATCTTCCCAGCCTGGTGTGAAGATTGGAATGTTCTTTTCGCAGGCTGCGATCATCCAGGAGTTTTTCGGGTCGATTTGATATGACTTTTCAATGCTGCCGTTGCGAATCAGTTGATACATGAACTCATAAGGGAAATAGCGCTTTCCTTCTTTGTCTGCGGCTTTCCAGAGGTCGAGAACCTGATGCTCAATTGCGCGAATGGCTGTGTCTTCTGGAATGCATGTGTCGGTAACGCGGTTCATTCCCTTTTCGCGAAGGGCGACCTCTTCCTGTGGGGTCAGTTGACGATAGTGGGGAACTCTTACATAGCTATCGTGGGCCACTAAATTGAAGATGTCTTCTTCAAGATTTGCGCCAGTGCAGCAAATTGCATGTACTTTGTCCTGGCGAATCATCTCTGCAAGAGACAGCCCAAGCTCAGCTGTACTCATCGCACCAGCAAGAGTCATGAACATCTTGCCGCCTTTGTTCAGGTGCGCGTTGTACGCTTCGGCAGCATCGATGACTACCGCAGCGTTGAAGTGTCTGAAATGATGCTTGATAAAGTTCTTGACAGCAGTCATCTGTCCAGCATCTGTTTGCACTGTCGTCGCCATGATTTCCAACCCCCGAGCTTATTTTTGGATCCGAAATCATAGCCGAATTTCGCTGGAACTGCGCTAAATTACGCAGCTTTTCGCTACTTGGATTCTAAAATTGTTACGAAAAGCGCTAGCTTGGAAATTAGCTCATTAACTGCGTTTGAGCTCTAGCTGCCTCTATATGTCGAGAAGCCGAAAGGGCTCAGAAGAAGAGGAACATGATAATGCTGCTCTGCTTGTAGGATGTCGAAGACGACCTCAACATAAGGGTAGAAGCCTTCGATCTTGTTATCGCTGAAGTATCTATTCGTGTCGAAGCGCATGCGATAGCGCCCTGTTTCGAGCGGTCTATCGTAAGGAAGAAGATCAATTACTCGACCATCTGCATTGGTCACGCCTTCGCCAATCAATTCAAATCTGCCGCTTCTTTCTATTTCAATTCTTATTGGAACTCCGGCAGCCGGGCAACCTTTTGCTGTGTCAAGAATATGCGTTGTAATCGGGCTTACTGGCATAGTTTCTCCAATCTCAAAAGTGTAATTTTCTTCTGTTCGTTCGCTGCAATTTGCAGCTCTTTGTCTTTGTCGTTAGGCAATCGCAGTTTCAAATTGTCCAACATGGACTCTGCGCTACGCCCGGTGGCGCAAATGATGAAGATGTAGCCGAACTTGTCTTCGTATCTGACATTGTATTCGTGCAGCTCACGGAGTAGGTCCTCAGTTGCTGTTGCAACTGAACACTGCTCTCCTGCTTCCCATGTTGCTGTGGTGTTGAACTTCTGTCGCAATACATGCAAATCGCCGATTTTTGGATGGTGTGAAAAAGCTTCTCTCCAATCTTCTTCGCCCAGAGCATCCAGAAAACGCTCTGCTTTGTCATAGAGGTCGTCCATCGACGTGTACGGGCGTGCGTTCAGCATCGCTTCAACCCACTTCTCGGCTCCACAGCAGCGAACCAGGCTTCGATATGCTTCTGCATTGCTTGCGTTATTTAACGGACTTAGCCCCACTTTTTGCCTCTTCCTTCTGTGTGTGGTGTGTACTATGTGGCATGCCGAATGCACGGAAGCGGCTCACGCCACCATCTGGCGCGATACTCAGTCGCAAATGTGTCCACGGACCCTGGTGTTCTTGTTTCACATCATAAAAGTGTTGATGGTGCGCTTGCAGCTTCGTCTGTTCGTGAATTGGTTTCCATTCGAATTGGTTCCAATTAAGAAGCGATATGTCCGCATCAGGCGCATATGTACCTTCCAGCCAGAAACTGTCAGGGTAATTACCTTTAAAGTGATTTGTGTCAATTTCAACTTTCTTGAGCACGCCTTCATGTCCCAGCTTGATTATTGACCAATCAAAACCTGGTCCACGGCGACGTTTTGTTTCCCATCCATCGCCCATGTTTTCGGCTCGGCCAGGCATAATCATGTTGTCTTTGTTTCCAAAAAACATATCACTGGCGCACAGAACTTTGCCACCATTCTCTACCGCGATAAGATCGATTTCCTGGTTTTCGCCAATGCGACTCCAGTCTGGAACCGGCTCTCCGTGGACACGGAAGCGTGCTACACCTCCATCTGGATATATGTTCAAACGCAGGTGGGTCCATCGTTCTTTGCTGGTCACGGCAAAAATATTTTGAGCACCAGGTTTCAGCGGAATGCGTGGAAGTATTTCAACCCATTCGAATGAATCTGAAATCAGCTCTGAGACCAGCACATCCGTGTGTAATTCTGCTGCTTCAATCGAGGCATAAGCTGGGTTATTACCAAGAAAGTGATTTGTGTCGATGTCGACCCCGTGAATCTGTCCAGCAATACCAAGTCTCAATATGCACCAGTCGTGCCCAGGAGTGCGTTTGCGCCTGGTTTCCCAGCCATCCATCCATTTGCCACGCTCAGTGTATTTGTCAGCAATGAAAACACCGCGACCTGGCTTTATCAAATTCTCTTTCTCTGCAAAGAATTCGTCATTGGCATAGAGAACTTTGCCGCCAACCCGTTCTGAAGCGAGGTCGATAGTGCCTGTAAATGCAGCAGCATCTAGAATCGCATTTTTGTCCATTATGCATTTATCTCCACTCGTTTTTGCAGTAATTGGTCACCACTGGCATGTGTGGTTAATTTCCCGTTTTCGTACACCAGGCGCCCTCTGACATAAGTCTTGCGGACTAGGCCTTTTAATTCTTTGCCCTCATAGGGAGTTACTTTGTGTTTGTGCTGAATGATTTCTTTGTTGATTTTGAAATCAGCCTTCGGGTCAAATGCGATCAGGTCTGCATCGTAGCCCACTTTGATTGCGCCTTTTCGATCTTGCAAGCCCAGAAATTTAGCTGGTCGAGCACACATCCACTCTACGAGATCTGTCAGGTCCAACTTTCTCTTTTGCGCTTCAGTCCAAATGACTGGAAGTCCGAATTGCAGTGAGGAAATTCCTCCCCAGGCTCTCTTCAAGTCTCCTTCTGGAAGGAATTTCTTGTCTGGAACGCATGGGGAATGGTCGCTAACGACAAAGTCGATGAGCCCTGCGGTAAGACCACGCCAGAGCTTCTCTCTATTTTCAGCTTCTCGAATAGGAGGTGCACACTTAAATCGCGGGTCTCCATCGGGAATATTCTCTGCTTCGAAGCTCAGATAATGTGGGCAAGTTTCTACTGTAAATGGCAGCCCATCACGTTTTAGCTGTGAAATCTGTGTCAGTGCGTCAGATGATGAAAGATGCACAATGTGCACTGGTCCACCAAATTCGCGGCAGAGATTGATCATCATTTCAATAGCGTCATTTTCCCACTTGCGTGGACGGGAGGCTAAGAATGATTTGTATGAGCGAGGGTCTGCCCACTCTTCTTCATGGCACTGTCCACAATCGAGTTCCGCATGTACCAGCAAGGGGATTTTATGCTTAGCTAAGATTGGCATAGCTTCGCGCAAATCTTTTTCTGTGACATTTGGGAATTCATCAATTCCAGAATGAATTAAGAAGCACTTGAAGCCCTTAACTCCCATTTCTATCATTTTTTCGAGTTCGCCACTGTTGCCGGGGACGACGCCGCCATAGAAGGCACAGTCCACCCAGAGCTTATCTTCTTCATCCGCGTCGCTGGCTGTTTCGCTAGCTTTTGCCTTCTTCGATTTGCTTTTGCTTGAGCCTTTTAAGGCGTCGAGTTTGGTTTGGAAAGCTTTTGCAGTCGTGGTTACTGGGTCGCAATTGAGAGGCATGTCTGCGATTGTTGTGATACCACCTGCGGCGGCAGCGCGAGTCGCTGTGCGAAACCCTTCCCATTCAGTTCTGCCAGGTTCGTTTACGTGTACGTGGCTGTCGATGAGACCAGGCATCAAACACAGTTCGCTCAAATCTTCGATTTGACAATCAGGATGAGCAAGCTCTGGCGCAATGATGTCCGAAATCTTTCCCTCATTTATTACGACAACAGCTTCTCTTACTCCTTCTGGAGTGTAGACATTCTTGCTATAGAGACCAAATGAAGTTTTCTCGCTCATAACTAAAATTCCCTCACATCGAACGATTTGAGTTGCTCGTAATACTTTTCTGCGTCTTCGAAATAAAGTTGTTTTGTGATGCCTGAAACCAATCTCTGTACACTGTATTTCATGCCTGAAATACTTGAACCTGCAAAGCCCAGGCTGAGTAAGCCACCAAAAGTGAAGTTAAATAGCGAGTTCAGGTAAGGTGCTTCACCAGCAACTTTTTCAGTGAATTCGCATGAAGCGCCGAGGTATGGGTGTCTCAAAAGGTCGCCGTTATAGTCCTCTTTGGGTGGTGTATATCGATCTTTCCACAGGGCGATTTTGTCATAGACTTTATTCAGTTCTGGGCGGAAGGTCAGGTCTGTGACGCAACCCGTTCCGACAATTACATAGTCAACGTTGAAGGTTTCTTTGTTCGTCGTAATTTCCACTGTTCCATTGTTTTGTTTTAGCGAATTCCAAACATAACCGCCGTGCATCAAGAAGTTAGGATTTTTCGTCGCGCGAAGGAACGTGTCTGTTGGAGGAAGCTGTCCCATTCTCAGAATTTCCAGAATGAACTTCCACTTCATGTGGTCTGGAAGGTCGCCATGGTGCTTGAGGAAGCCGACGAATTCCGCCCATCTGTAAGGGTTGATATTTGGTAAGTCTTCTCTCCTGTAAAACAGGTGAATCTCTTTTGCGCCTGTCTCCATAGCAACAGAGGCATTATCGAACGCAGATGCTCCGGCACCGAGTACTGCGATACTTTTTCCTTTCAAATGATCAAAATCTATTTCATCACGAGTATGAGCGTAATGAGTTCTTGCAATATTGTCGCTGATCATTTGAGGCACGTCCCAGCGTCCAGAGCCATCGATGCCCGTTGCAAGAACCACCTTTCTTGCCAAGGCTATTTCTTCTTTGCCGCTGACTTTATCCGTGAGTGGTATGTTGAAGCAGTTTTCTTTGCTGTTCCACTCTATCGAGCCAGCTTGTGTCAAGTTTCGAACTGGAATGTTCAGTACTTTGCGATACCACTGTAGGTATTCAGCCCAGTGTTCTTTGGGAATCAATGTGAGTTGGTCCCAAGTGTCTTTGCCAAAAACCGTCTCATACCAGTGACGAGGAGTTAAATTTGGAAAGCCGAGGTCAGGTCCTGTTATATATTTTGGAGTGCGCAACGTGTGCATTCGTGCGAAATTAAGCCAGGGACCTTCCCTGCCCTCTGGATTTTCGTCAACCAGCAAAATGTTTTTGACTTTTTCGCGCATGAGAGCGAAAGCTGCTGCAAGCCCGCCTTGACCGGCTCCTATGATTAGAACATCTAGAATTTTCTGTCCGCTTGAGCTGACGCGCTCGAATACCCAGTCTCGTTTTGGGTAGTCTTCAAGCTCGAGGTCACGTATTATGCTCTCCTCTAGCGCTTTCAAAGCTTCCAGATTTCTAGGAGACGATTGAACCGTTGTATTCATGGAATCAACCTTTTGTGTAGTCGTGCTCAAACAGCAAAGCCGTCAAGCGGCTTTGTTTTTCAATTCTCGTTTCAAAATCTATGGAATTGTCGCATATTAATCCACCTCCAATATATATAATGTATTTGGTGTTATGGATTTTTCATTTTGAGGTAAACGTTTGCATTCAAAACTAGTATCCGCTTTGCTTGCGTTTTCCTTTTTTCATGACAAGTGGTGTTAAAGCTGCAGGTCCAAAAATTGCAGACAGTAATTCGAGCAGCACCTCAGCCCTTATGTCTACTCATCACCTGGCTGGGGTGAAAACAACAGCCGTAAAAATAAAAGATCTTGCAGAGGACTTTTTGGTTTTTTACCAGAAAAGTGCTTCGGTGGCTGAGCATGACAGGAGCGTTGATTTCTACCAACAGGTGGTGAATAGGGCTCCAGAACTTTACAGCGAAGTGATTTTTCATCATTTTAAGCATGCTTTGCATGTGGAAAAGCAAAAGTTGCTAGATGACAATTGTGCGCAATTTCCCGGTATACGGTCGCGATTTGAGAGTCTGCACAAGGAGTTGCGAAGTCATTTAGGGGCATACATACAGAAATTTGAGCATCGCTTTTCTGATTTTCATACGGAAGACCTCAATTTTTATATAGCTCACTGTCTGGGCTACTCTCCCGAGTTTGCACCTCTTGTGAATAGCAGAGTTTTAGTTTGTTTTGCAGTGGATGTTTTGGCCAAACAAAGACATGTTGATAATCTTGAACCATTCGTAGATGAGCAATTATTTCGCGTGTATCATGCACAGCACTATTGCCGCTTTGAGAAACTACACAGCCGTTTGTGGGTCGAGGGGCTGGCTATTTACGCTGCTAAGCATCTTTCGCCACATGCATCGGAAAAAGATTTGTTCTTTGACGACAAGTTACTTGCGCAAACTCGACTTGCACTACCGGCGATGGCTAGTGAACTCACAAAACATCTTGATGAGGACGACCGCGCTGGCAAGATTCAAGCGCGCTTTTTTGAGCAAGAGCAAAAAGAAAAGTGCGTGCCTCTGCATTTCGGCTATGGATTGGGCTATTTACTCGTGACTGAAATAGCAAAGAATGCCAGTCTGGATGACATGGTCAAATGGCAAGATGAAGAAGTGCGCGCGCATATGCATAAAGCAGTGCACGAGATTTTGGCTCAGCATCAGGCAAATCAGTAAGCTTCGCCTACCGGGCTATAGGATAAATCAGCGGTGTGTACTTAGCGTCAGCCCGAGAAAGAACACCATGTGCTCCTTTTGCCAGGTTGCCACCAGATTTGGTGCTCGGTGAGCTTGCGCTTACTAAGTTATGTCCTTTCTTTTTCTTCATTTCTTCCTGTTGAAGTTTAACCTGATTGTGCCAGACTTGAATTTTGTTAGCATAGAAGCGCCGCTGCTGATCTTCAAGTGAGTGCTTCAGCGCGAAAGTAAGTTCTTCTGCCTCGCCGATTTGATTTGCCTCAAGAAGGCCGTGTGCTTGTGCAGTGACCGATTCAAACGGGGCAACTCCCACACCCATTTCCTTGAACTTATTGATTGCCTGCTCACAAGATTGAAGCGCTTTTGCGATTTCTTCCGGAGAATGTGTCGCTGTCTTGTTCACCTGCGGCTTTTGTCCGGCGGCAGCGGCGATCGGAGCCGCGTTTTCGTCTCTTTCATCAGCGCTCTCCGTTGCTTGCTCATCTTCACTGTCATCGGCAAGCGAGGGAGCTGGCGGTATAGCGATAATCAGAATAGCCGCTATAGACAGTGAAAAAATCGTTGTAAGGCTTGTCTTCATGAGCCTTCCCCTTCGTGAAAAATAGTGTCGTGGTAATTGATGGCAGCTTTGCAAAGGCAAGCCTGAACGGTAGGAGCGCGCGATTGCCGCCCGTGCTTTTTTTCGAGCGGCAAGCGCCGCTCCTACCGGCCAAAGTTTTCGTTTCTCCGTATCGCAATACTAACGTCATCATTTCCAACAGAGAAATTGGAATTTTTAGCAGGCAAAAAGGAAAGGAGGTCGGCTGCGGACGACCTCCTTGTGCATCTTAGTTGGGAGATAGCATGGCTATTCCTCATTAAACGCTAATATCCAAATCTACCGCCCGGCTGGACATCGAGCGCCAAAGAATGGCGATTTAGTGCACGTAGTTCTCCCACTTAAAAGGACAAATGGGGGTGCAGGCAGGTAGATGAGGCGGTTAATCTGGTTCAGAGTTCACCCGAAAATGAATGGAGAATAGCTTGTAGTATTCGGGGAATAATGCTGTGACAGGCGTTTTGGAGCGTTAGATGTCCGATAATACCGATTTATTCAAAGCGTATGCTTCAGGGGCAAAGGTTTCTCGACAAACCCTCCATGAAATCTTTTCGGAAGCTGGCATTCTGGAAAATGATCCCCGCGCCTCTGCCTTCTTTCGAAAATTGAAGGCTGTCGAAACTGATTTGGGACCTGAACAATTCCGTGAACTCCAGGCTTGCTCTCCTGCCCTGTTTGACAAAGTGCTGAGTGGGCAAATGTCGATTCCGCATTTTGCCAACTTCTCCTCTGAACTTGCGCACATCTTCGAAATTGTGCGCGCCAACGAGGGAGGCGACCTTGCGGACTACATTCCTCAGCTGTCGCGCGTCGACCCAGACAAATTCTCAATGGCGGTTTGCTCTATCGATGGTCAACAATTTGCAATCGGTGATGCAGACGATTTCTTTTGTGTTCAGTCTTGCTCTAAACCCATCACGTATTGCCTGGCGCTGGATGAGAATGGTGAGGATGAGGTTCACAATTATGTTGGCACAGAACCGAGCGGCAAAACCTTCAACGAATTGACTCTCAACGCGAAGGGGCGTCCTCACAACCCGATGATCAATGCTGGTGCCATCATGAGTGGTGCCTTGATTAGGCGTGGTTCTACTGCGTCAGATCGTTTTGACTTCGTGATGAGTAAGTGGAAAGACCTGTCCGGCAATATGAAAGTCGGTTTTGACAATGCTGTATATCTTTCAGAACGACAAACCGGAGATCGCAATTTTGCACTTGCATATTTCATGCGAGAAAAGGGCGCTTTTCCTGAAGGTGTAGATATCTTGGATGTTCTGGATTTCTACTTTCAATGTTGTTCTATTGAAGTCACCACCCGCGCAATGTCGGTGATTGCAGCTACCTTGGCTAATGGCGGAACCTGCCCTCTGACTGGCAACAAGGTGTTCAGATCAAATCACGTCAAAGATTGCCTTTCACTTATGTCTTCTTGCGGTATGTATGATTTCTCTGGTGAATTTGCTTTTCGTGTGGGAATTCCTGGTAAGAGTGGTGTTTCCGGTGCTATTTTGCTTGTCATTCCAAATCTGATGGGAATAGCTCTCTGGTCACCTCGTTTGGATGAGCTGGGAAATTCAGTTCGTGGCATTGATTTTTGCAAGCGACTCTCTGCTCGATTCAAGTTTCACGCATTCGATAGCACCATCGGTTTGAAGGACGATCGCATCGACCCTCGGCGCAATCGGCATGAAGCCAAATATGCTGGAGTCATTGCGTTTTGTTCTGCTGCAATGGAAGGTGATTTGAATGAAATGCGCCGCCTCATTGCTGGCGGTTTAGATCCTGATATTCAAGACTACAATGGATGCACTGCCCTCCATCTTGCCTCAAACGAAGGTCGTTTGAATGTGGTGCAGTACCTTCTCGAATTGGGTGTAAATCTGAATTCGGAAGATGGCTGGGGATATACCCCCCTGGATGTTGCCCTTCGAAACGGGCACACTGATATTGCCTCAATGCTCGCTGAGCACGGTGCTAAAACGCGAACTAACGCAAATCGCGTATTAGAGGAATCTGGCGGTTCCATAACAATCGCTGAATGAGCACTCACGCACGTCGCCGAACGATCCGAATTATGACGCATGTGTCCAGTCCACCAGTCCTAAGCACTGTTTTGGCTAGGCTAATAAACGGGTTGCAAGTTATAGGGGAAGTATTCGTTAAAGTACTCGCTGGCACAGCATTCGTGAGAAGCAGGGATCCTCTAATAGCAAACATCACATCCCGAGCAGGGATATTGAAGCGCTTGCCCAAAATAATCCAAAATGCTTTCCCTTCGGCATCGCCCAGCGCTGCTGTAATTAATCATGTGTTGCAAGCGATCGAGTTCGTGCTGCTTTCGTTGATGTAATGTCGTCATATCAATTTTCGGAGCCGCTCCACAATGTCTGTCAAAATATGCACCATCTGCAGTGGCGTCAATTAGCTGGAGGTTTCGCAATAACGACAGACCTGCTAGAAGCGCGCCTTCGCCGACCGACAAGCGCTGACTCAATTCAAAAACGCGAATCGGGTTCATGCCCTGTTTGTGTATCTCGTTAAAAATCATGTTCAGCTCATCTTCGCTAGGGTAGTTTCTGCTTACGAGCCATTTCAGCGTACTTATGTCTTTAGCCTGGTATAGAAGCGAACAAAGAGCACTTTCGCCATCACGCCCGGCGCGACCAGCTTCCTGGTAATAGTTTTCCAGAGACGGTGGCATGTTGAAATGAATGACCTGCCGAATATTAGCTTTATCAATTCCCATGCCGAATGCGACAGTTGAAACTATGATCGACTTCTTCTCGGTTTCAAAATCTCGTTGCGTTCTCTGTCTTTGAGTACTATCCAGCCCTGCGTGATAATGACACGCTGCAAAGCCGTTAGATTGCAGAAGTCCGGCAACTCTTTCAACCTCTTTCCTGCTAGAAGTGTAGACGATCGCAGAGCCGCGATGCTTATCTAGCAGCGAGACGAGGTGCTTATCTTTCTCCGCTGGAGAACCGAGTGCCTTTACGTCATAGCGAAGGTTTGGGCGATCGAAATTTGCGCTAATTATTTGCATGCGTGGCAGTCCGAGTGTTTTCACGATATCTCGCTGCGTTTGAGGTGTTGCTGTTGCTGTTAATGCCAAAATTGTGGCGCCCTTAAATCGAGCCAGGTAGGTGCTCAAATTTCTGTATTGCAACCTGAAATCATGTCCCCATTCGCTGATGCAGTGCGCTTCGTCGATTACCACCAGTGATACTTTTATTTGCTCTAGCAGCTTACGAAAACGCGGAGATTCAAATCGCTCAGGCGCTACATAAACGAGCTTTATGTCTCCACTTTTGATACCGTCGAAACGTTCCTCAAGCTCGTAAGTGCTTATGCTGCTGTTCAGGCTTGTAGCGTTGTATATTCCGCGTCGTGAAAGTCCACTTAATTGATCTTGCATCAAAGCAATCAATGGGGAGACAACAATAGTCGTTCCTTGCAAAATCTGGCTAGGAACCTGATAACACAGTGATTTTCCGTAACCTGTCGGCAACAGTGCTAGCGTGTGTTTGCCTTCCATGAGCGCGTCGATTACTTCTTTCTGCTTGATGCGAAACGACTCGAGACCAAATTTGTCTTCGAGTACGGCGTCGAGCAAAAATTGTGAACAGCTGGAGTTCATAATCTGCGCCAAATGATAGATTGTATTTTCGCAGCCCGTGGCTTGTTTTGCCTTAAATACTTGCTGCTTAGCGCCTTGCGTAAGCAAGGTTTGATTTTATTCGGCACAGGGACTGATACAATTGAATAAAGTGTGTATATGCGCTCAGCCCTTTTGGAACGATGGTCAGCTATGTTTCCAATTATATTTCGCGTTTTAACTATTGCAGGTTCTTGCACCATTGCCGCTCTCTTGACTAGGCGATATCTCCAACGTAAGGCGGAGGAGCAAAATCGCTTTCGTGAGGATTTGCGACCAAAAGTGACTGAGGGTGAGTCGTCGAGAAGTGACGGCGGTGAATCTGTTGCTCGTGCGAAGCATTCGGCTGCAAGCGGCGCAAATAGTGGTTCGTCCGAGCCTGTCTCTGGAACCCATGGCAGCTCCAGCGCTTCGGAGAAACCGCTTGCGCAACCTGCTGCAACACCATCGGCTGAGCCGGTTTCTGAGATCGAACTTGCACGACGCAAGCGAGAAGAGGCGCTAGCTACTGCACGTCAGGCTAAAAACGAAAAGGTCGCTAAGGCAAAGGAAGCCGCTGCGGCGGCGCAAAGAGCTGTCGAAGCACGGCGACGTAGCGGTACTTCTGGTTCATTTCCAGCGGTGCCGCATTCAGATACAAGTACAGTTAGCACCGAGTTGAGTGAGGCGGCAATTGAGAGAGCTGCAAATGACGAGCCGAGTGCGGCTACTGCTTCTTCGCCGAATGCCAGCTCTGTTGCGACTGAACTCAGCGAGGCTGCCACAGAAAAAGTGCTCGAGCAGGACTTTTCGCCTTCACAAGCTGAGTCGGTTAATGAGCTTGCATTAGCTGCTGCTACTATTGCAGAGGCAGTTGAAACCGAGAAGAAGGAAGAAGCGGAAAAGCTTGAAGTAGATCCAGCGGAAGAGCGGGCTAAGGTCGTTCTCCATAGTTCCAAGCAAATTCTAGAGAACTATAAACAGCCTGACGGTGTGAAAGTTGATTTGTCCCTGGCTCAATTCAGCATAGAAACGGCTGAGAGATTGGTTACGCAATCGCGCTTTGAAGAGGCTTTTGAGAAAGCCTCAGCCGTGGGTCTTATTGTAGGAATGGCTGAAATGCGCGCTGCGATCGAGACACAGTTGAAAGCCATGAAATCCAATGAAGGCATGGCTGACAAAGTGAAGAGTGTTCGTTCAATTCTCAATGCAGCTGACGCGGCACTTGGAAGTGCAAGCCAGTCGTTTATTTCTGATGATGTGCCTGTGGGTGAGTTTATGAATCATCTGCAGACAGCTTTTCAAAAGACTATGCAAGCCCAAAATGAGCTTATGAATGTGAGCGTCTAGCTTCAAGTTGAGTTCAGCGATGCTTTTTCTTGTACGCAGGGTCAACCAAATTCAGAAGTTGGTTAATGCGAGCCAATAGCGCTAAGCAGGCGATTGGTGATGCAAACACAAGGTACAAAAATCCTGGCAGTGAACGCATAAATTCTCCTGGCGACCCTACCTATGGTATCACCGCAATTTCCAGTTGTATATAGCATTGTTGCCTAAATGCTATCTGTTGGTTTTCAATTCTTGCTTGAGAAGGTCTAGCAGGTGATTCTTTTGTTCAGGTTTCGAGGGTAATTCCTTTGGTGCCGGCGTTTGGGGAGATTCGGGTCTAGGAGTTTTGTCTATCTGTGGGTGTGAAGGTGCGTGATTCTCTTGCTTGGGGATCTCGATTTTGTTGGAGCAAGCATGAAGCCCATCGTTGCCCGGGTGTGCCTGACCCTTGCCGTCTTTGGGGATCTCAATTTTGTTGGAGCAGGCGTAAACGCCATCGTTTCCAGGGTGTCCTTGACCCTTGCCGTCTTTGGGGATCTCAATTTTGTTGGAGCAGGCGTAAACGCCATCGTTTCCGGGGTGTCCTTGACCCTTGCCACCATCTTTGGGGATCTCAATTTTGTTGGAGCATGCGTAAACGCCATCGTTACCCGGGTGTCCTTGACCCTTGCCGTCTTTGGGGATCTCAATTTTGTTGGAGCAGGCATAAAGCCCGTCGTTGCCCGGGTGAGGCTTTCCTGTGCCACCATCTTTGGGGATCTCTATTTTATTGGAACAGGCATAAAGCCCGTCGTTGCCCGGGTGAGGCTTTCCTGTGCCACCATCTTTGGGAGTTTCGGGCTTGTTTGGGAACAAGGGTTTCTCATGGCGCGCGACGCAAGCGTTGATGTCTTTGTCACCACCAGGACTTTGTGGAAACGATGGTTTCTCATGGCGAGCCACGCAAGCGTTGATGTCCTTATCACCACCAGGACTTTGTGGGAACGATGGCTTCTCATGGCGAGCCACGCAAGCGTTGATGTCCTTGTCACCATCAGGTGCTTGTGGGAACAATGGCTTTTCATGGCGCGCGACGCAAGCATTGATGTCTTTGTCATTGAGATTGCTGATGCACTTATTGTCGAACTGAGGCGGTAGCTCTTTCTGAGCAGCGTGTTGCTTTGAATCGAATCTCGAAAGAAGGTCTAGTGCGTCACTGACTAATCTTGAATCAAGATCTTTCGAGTTGTTTTCTCTGCTTTCGACAATTGAGCTTTTTTCTGCTGACATAGTAAGTTCCCTCCCATTGGCACCCGGAAAACGCAAAGGAACGCACGCCTTCTCAGGCGTGGCTTTGCAGAAGTTGAGTTAGTAACGATCAGAATTATAGGCAGGCTTAAAAATGTTTCAATAATTTTTGGCGATGTTTGCGGGCTTGCGCAACGAGTTTACGAACTATGGCAAGACAAGCCTTTTGGGGTTTTCGGTCTTCCTGTTGATGAATTTGGGGGCGGTAAGTCCCATTGACGGAGTCAGTTCACTGTTGAGAAACGCTTTCGTTCCCTGTGTTTGAGCACAGTCAGCGACTTTTACGACTTTCCTCAATACATCCGCACGACGCGAGCAGGCGGCAACCGAGTTTGTTGCTCCGATGCGAATGCCAAAAACAAGCGTTAAGCTTGATTACTTACAACTCGGTAGGTGAGCGACTGCTCTGGTTTTCGGTCTAAGAAAAAAGAGCCGAGAGTGCAAGTCTTGCACGTTTATTGCACTAATGGTTTTGTATTCTTCATTTGGGTGAAGCAATGGGAGACTCCTGTAATGGCTAAAGAATCTTGTGGTCTGACAGCTGACGGTACTGTTGAGCACGGCTCTCTCTACTACAAACTTCTAGCAATCGGTCATGTGTGGGTGCACACAATCTCTTTAAGCGAAAATGGTTTCTGGAGCCCACATTTAGACAATGAACAAGTACAGCAAAGTGAACTAGATGCACTCTGGACATCGGTTATCGTCGCTAAAAAAGATGGTTTGACTCAGCTTCAAGAACTACTAGAGACTATTCAATTTGACCCGAATGCAGTTGAGTTTCATGGTATGAATTCCAACGTAGTAGCACCTGCTAAGGTCACAATTTTCTGGGCGGCTTAACCTGGGCCGGCTCCAGGTGGAATAATTTCCGCTACACATTACTTGCCTCACAAACTCTCAAATCAATTTGAATAACCTGGTTTCCTTTTCTGAAACCGGGTTTTTGTTTGCTAGCAAATTTTTCAGTATCCATCGCACGCTTAGATGCGCTAATTTTGGCTTTCGCCTGGAATAGTTAGAGTGATGTTCGTCAATGGAAAAGTATAGTGACAAGTTGAGTTAAACGAACCATCTGGTTTTAGATTTGCGCCCAAAAAGAACAGCGGCGCCGGCATCTTAATTGAACAATTTGTTGTTACTGTTACGTATGGAACATCAGTCGCGGTAATTTTTCCACCAAAGTCTTGAAACTCTACGTCGCTGTTTGTTACTACCGGGGTGCTCCAGAACATGCCATCTCCCTTGTGGGCGGCTACTGTCGTTTTGGCTATAGAAATAGCGTTGGTAAGTGTGTTTGCCTGGCTTGCTGCTCTAGCTGCGTCACGACATGCCGCATCGTTAAACATAAACCCAAGCACCACTACGCAGGCATCGATACAAAGGATAGTCATCACAGTTAAAGCAACAGCGCTTGCGGCCACTTCAATGAGTTGCACACCTTTTTTGCTGCGCTTTTGAGTTCGTGATCTCATTGTCCTCTCACCAGAAGAACGAGTTGTCTAGCCAGGTTTTCAAAAACCAAACGCAAGTTTTGTTGGTTGGTTACAAGAAAAAATCGTCCGCCGTTTCCAGCAATTGCTGCTATTCCACCTGTGCTCTGGTTGTTGTCCCAGTCGTTGAGGATCTTCTTTTCGCCATCGATGATGGCGGGAGTTTGTGCTAATCCAATTGTGTAAATTGGAATACCTTCGTCTTTTGCAAGCTTCGCTGCTTTTCTGGCATTCGTCCACGGGTCGGAATCCAACGGACTTCCAGCTGTTGGCTGACCATCTGTAAATACGATTATTGCTTTGCGCGCACCAATTCTGCTGTTGGTTTTTAGTTGATCTATTGCTTTCTTGACCGCATCACCAATGTTCGTGTTGCCACCAGCTCTCAGGTTAGGTAGCGCAGAAATCACAGAATTGAAATTACTTACACCCTTAGTTTGCACAACAGAAATGTTCGGCTTTGGAAATTTATCGCTGCCAGCAACCTTGTAGTTTGAATCTACATTATCGTCTGAGGTTGAGTCGGTAGCTGATGTTCCAGCGGTTCCGTTAAAGCAGACCAATCCAAAATGTGCATCAGTGTCGTGATTCAAAATTGTGTAAAAAAGCTCAGCTGCTTGTTGTGCATCATAAATTGGATGTGTGTTTTTGTATGCGTTCTTAAAATACTCAGCCTGATAACCTGATTTTGGCAGAACTGTAAGTGCTGTGTCGGCTTTGCTGGCGGTGAAAACATTTTGGTCTTCCAGGTTTCCACGGGCAGCTTCAACTAGTGTTCCGAGGTCTGGGAAGCTATAGCCGTTTGAGTTGAAACCATTGAAATGCGTATTGCCATCAATATTTACTACAAGGTCAGTGAATGTATATTGATTCCCCGTTCCCGCGCCCTGTCCCGGGTAATTTCCTGGTGGAGAGCCTGCATTAGTTTTGCCGCGTAAACCTGGTGCTGCTCCAGCTTCCGAAAAGCTCAGTGGGTAGCTTCCACCAGATTGGGCCGCAGAAAGACCTTGTGGATAGTCCGCGTTAAATCCAGTACCTGTTGCTGGTGGTTTTAAAATATCAAAGATGGTGCCTTCGGCGAGGTTGCCTGCCGGAGCACCTGGTTTGGCGTTCGTTATTGTGTAGTTATTTTTTCCTGTGGCACCATTCCAGGTGCGTTTCACAAAGGTTACCTTGGTCTGGTCGTCGATAGAACCGGAGACATCAAAGCAAAGAACAATGTCGAGTTGTGGAACACCAGCAGAAGCGATTCCTTCGATTGGCAGCGTGCTGAGTCCGAGGTAAGATGCGAAGCTTGGTTTCAAGCCAAAGGAGGATGTTACCCGCAAGACTTTTCCATCTGCGTCGCCCAGGGTGACTACTTTGTTGTCCTGGTTGGGATCTAAAAACTCAAAAAACACCATGCTGGCGTTTGGGGTCTTGTTAGCAAAGAGTGGGTTAATTGAGCCACTTTGCGTAGCGGAGGTTAATGGTTGTCCTATGACGAGGTTTTTCTTGAATACAACCATTGCAGCACTTATGGCATCTAGCTGCGCTTGTTTTGGGTCACTCAAATCTGAACTGGCTAATGTTGCTGCGCCAGCAAGAGCTGCTGCCTGGCAAGCAGAACGAAGCTGCTCGCGTGCCAGGTTCGCTCGCGTGATCTCGAAAGTAAACATACCTGCCACGCCGAGTATCAGGAAAGCCATTACGAAGATCATGATGATCAGGCTTTGCCCACGCTGTTTTCGAACCCGTACCATAAAATTCCTCGGTGTATTAGAGATTGAGTCCCTGCGGATTCTCAGCCACTTTTCTCGATGTGGCTTGCACTTCCATCGGAGCTGTCAGCCCTGGTATTGTACCGAATAATCCTGCGCTGTGACCTTGGATAATTGGCAGAATTGAGCCTGCCACTGTGGTCTCCATTACATATACATATCTGCTGGTATCAGCTGGTGTTGGCAGCTTGCTTGTATATACTTGAATTGCGTTGGTTTGAGTGTCGCTGCGAACAATCCTTGTATTCACAGTTTTTACGGTCACACCCGAAAAACTCTTCGCCACGTTATTTGCGATATTTTGAGCAGTGTTTATTGCGGAAAGATCAACAGATGAGACATCTGTTGAGAATGTTTTGGATATCGCTGCTTCATATGCGGCTTCATGTGCCGCTGTTAGAAGGAATGAATATCTGATCAAGCAAGTGACCAGGCAAAACAGCGGCATAAACAGCAAGACAAATGTGACCCAGAGAGCGGCTGGTGCTTCTGCTAATGTATATCCCTTTCTTCGATATCTACACATTCGAGTCATTATTAGCTCCCGTATTTAATTGTGGTCGCGATTTGTGTTCGCGAATTCATTTCATTCAACAGTTTCTTAAATTGACCCTTGGACTGAATAGTTGGAGAGTTGTACGCTGCGTCTTCGCAGATGGCTTTCGCTTCTTGAGTCTTGTTCATTGCTAGAAGCGAGCGAATCACGCCCATACGAGCATCTGTGAATTTTGGATCAAGAACTAGAGCGTCCTTGTAATTTCGGAGTGCTTCTTTGAATTTGCTGTTGTAGAAATTTGCTTCTCCGAGCGCGAAATGGTCGTGAGGAATTCGACTGCCGCCTTCCACTAGAGCTTTTGATTCGCTCAGTGAAAGTGTTACGAGTCCCTTCTTTAGATATGAATATGCAAGATATCTATGTGCATCAGTGTTGCTTGGGTCAATCTCAACTGCCTTCTTAAGCAGTGGAATTGCATTGTCGTAGTCGCCTTGTTTGATGCTTTTGTAAGCCTTTTGCACCATTTTGTGATGAGCTGGAACTGCTGGCTTGCTGCTTAGCTCAACTGCTAAAGCAGAGCCCGTGCAAGTAACAACTGAAGCCAATAAGGCCAAAGAAAGTACTGTTCTGGAGGTTGAAACCATTGATATTACGCCAATTCTAGATACGCCAGTATTTTGATGGTTAAACACTACATGACAACTAGCCTTTTGTCAGTGGTGGAATTCCCCGAGTACTGTAATTTATCGGGAAGAATCGGCAAACCCCCAATTTACGGATATTTTGACAAGTTGAATTAAATAAACTGAGGAAATGGTTAGGGTAGCCTTGAGTCAGCTGCCATCGAGCTTCTAGCTCAGTTGCCTTTTCGCTCGAAACGACATAGCAGTAAAGGCTTCCGAGAAGCAGAGGCAAAATTGGACGCTGTGTTAGCGATAGAGTTTGCGCTAACGAAGCAAGCTACCAGTCTTGTTACTATTGGCACATTAATCAATTTCTTGCTCGTAAAATTTGAGTTGCTGTAGAGTTCTTTTGTCAGAGCATCCGTCAAATATCCGAGCGATGAGCGGTTCTGAGGAACTGAGGAAGCTTGTTTTCGCCTGACTTGTTTTGTACTCGCCTAGATCTGGAGGCATATATGCAAATAACATTTTCAACGAGCCACCTGGTGAAGACGCTAATGTTCATCAGTTTTCTGGCAAATGCCTTTGTGCAAGCCGGCAACGCAGCTGAAGTGTCAAAAAGTCCTATCCCAACTAAGGACGCCAAAAAAGATGAGGCGCCTGCAGCAGCTCCGAAGCCAGTGGTAAGCGAGGAAGCAAACCGAGACCCTTCCACCGACGCTGGCAGAGAGCACGCAGCTGGTCTCAAATCGCTTGCTTTCATGCAAGGTGTTTGGGAGGGTAGAACCACGTCCGGAGCGTACGTAGAGGAAGCATGGTCAGCACCGCAGGGTGACAGTCTCGTGGGGTATTGTCGATTTATAAAAGAGTCTCGCACCACATTCTATGAGTTGCTTGCTGTGGTCAAGCTCGCTGACACCACGGTATTGCGGATGAAGCATTTGAATGCTGATTTTGTGCCGTGGGCGGACAAAGACGAGGCTGGAGATTTGAAGTTGATCAGCTCATCAGACTCGGAGGCGACTTTTGATAATGGCAATAAAAATCATCACGTCAAAGTGGTCTACAAGAAAACTGGAGCAAAATCACTGCATGTTGATGTTGAAGATACCACCGATGGAAAGACGAACAGCTTCCCTTTTGACTATAAGTTGAAAGAGTAATTTCCAATATGGACCACTTTTTTCGGGGTAGCCGAAATTTAACTGGGAAAGTCCCCAAGATGTAGTGAAATCGGGAAATATGGGTCCGGTGTTCAAGAGAAATCTGTTAAGAAATTGTTGATGACTACGGAATGACTCCATTCACGTAGTATGAAAAATATAGACGAACTTTCGTCTGAGACCAGTTCGAAATAAAGTGTAATAGCTCCCTATCGTTCTGGCTTAGTTTGAAAAAATTGGTTCGGTAAAACGAACAGCGCAAACCTCAGTTGCTAACGGTCAAACCGTGGATTGGGGCAGGTTTAGGCATCTCTAAGAGGGATTGAAACATGGGAAAATCAGTTGGTATAGACCTTGGCACCACGAACTCGGTTGTGGCAGTAATGGAAGGTGGTAAGCCTGTCGTTATTGCAAACGCTGAGGGAGGTAGAACGACTCCGTCAGTAGTGGCATTTAGCAAATCTGGTGAGCGCCTGGTTGGACAGCTAGCTCGACGGCAGGCAGTCTTAAACCCGACCAACACTGTTTATTCAATAAAGAGGTTTATGGGTCGGCATTTCGATGAAGTCGATTCCGAGCGTCATCTAGTTTCATATAAAGTCGTTAAGGGTCCAGATGGTGGCTGTAAAGTTACCCTTCAAGGACGTGATTATAGTCCAGAGGAAATCTCGGCAATGATCCTTCGCAAGCTGAAGGAAGATGCGGAAAAATATCTGGGCGAGAAGGTGACGAGTGCTGTTATAACTGTGCCCGCGTACTTCAATGACTCTCAAAGGCAGGCAACAAAAAATGCTGGCACTATTGCAGGCTTAGATGTTCTGCGCATCATAAATGAGCCGACAGCTGCTGCTCTTGCCTACGGTATGGATAAAGGGGCAAAGCAACACACAATCATGGTGTTCGACTTGGGTGGTGGCACGTTTGATGTGTCCATCCTGGAAGTGGGCGATGGATTGTATGAAGTTAAAGCAACTCACGGTGACACTCATTTAGGTGGTGATGACTTCGACCGTTGTATCGTTGACTATCTTGCTGATGAATTTAAGAAGCAAGAGGGCATCGACCTTCGTGCAGATGTTCAGGCATTGCAACGTTTGACTGAGGCTGCCGAAAAGGCAAAGATTGAGTTGTCTTCTATCACAGAAGCATCTGTATCTCTGCCATTCATTACAGCCAATGCTGACGGACCTAAGCATCTGGATTGCAAAATCAATCGTTCTAAATTCAACGAACTGACTCGTCAATTAGTCGAGCGTTGCCGCAAGCCGGTTGAGCAAGCAATCAAAGACGCAAAGATTTCTACATCAGAAATCGATGAGGTTGTATTGGTCGGCGGTTCAACACGTATTCCTGCGGTGCAAGAACTGGTGCGCACTTTGAGTGGTGGCAAAGAGCCTAATCAGAGCGTGAACCCGGACGAGGTGGTGGCAGTAGGAGCCGCTGTTCAAGCCGGAGTTCTTGCTGGTGAAGTCAAAGACGTTGTACTTCTCGACGTAACTCCATTGTCTCTGGGACTCGAAACCATGGGAGGAGTCTTCACCAAGTTAGTTGAGAAAAATACAACTATACCGACCCACAAGTCTCAGGTGTTCTCAACTGCTGAAGATATGCAACCTGCCGTAGACATCTATGTCTTCCAGGGTGAACGTCCGATGGCACGTGATAACAAACTGCTTGGAGATTTCCGCCTTGAAGGTATCGCGCCTGCTCAAAGAGGTACTCCTCAGATTGAAGTGGCTTTTGATATCGACGCTAACGGAATTTTGAATGTTACGGCTAAAGACCTTTCCACTCAGAAAGAGCAAAAAATCACCATAACCGCAAGTACAAACCTCACTAAGGAAGATATTGAGCGAATGGTGAAAGAGGCTGAAACCAATGCAGTCAGCGATCGCGAACTCAAAGAACGTGCAGATGTTCGAAATGAGGCTGACTCAGTTTGTTACTCGGTTGAGCGTCAACTGAAAGATTTGAAAGACAACAATGTGCCTGTTGATGCATCTAAAGCGCATATAGTCCTTGACGAACTCAAGGCTAGTTTGAAAGCTAATGCAGAAGTAAGCAAAATCAAGAATCTTCTCGACGAGATGAAGAACGTAGTCAATCAAGTCCAGCAGCAAGCCGCTCAGAACGCTCAACAGCAGCATGCCGGAGCCGCAGCAGGTGCAAACAATCCATTTGCTAACGGTCCGTTCGGAGCAAATAGCGGTCCTTTTGGTGGTGGTGGATATGGTGCTCCGAAAGCTAGCTCAAGTCATGGGTCAGACGACATCATTGATGCCGAAGTGACATCTAGCAACTAGTTTGAGAAACGGTAGCCACGCTGATTTGTGGCTTCCGGTTATTAAAAGGGAGCGCAGGGGGTTGTGATTAATCACAGCCCCCTGTTCATTTTGTCGATTCAGGATCGGTTGCACCAATTGATTTTGCTTGAATGAATTAATTCAAAATATGCATTCGTGCTATTTGGATTTATCTCGCAAGGAAACCTCGATTACGTAGTTTTTTCTCTGTGGCTCTACAGCTTTAACTTCAGCTTTCAGCGCTTGTTTTGCGTTGATGCCGTCGAGGATTTTTTGTTGGCTATCGGAGAGTTTGGGAGCAGAATAAACCGTGTCAAAGCTTTGTTTGCCTTGACCGAGGTCGAGCAGAGTGAAACTCTTCTTGCCGTTTAGGATTGCCTCAGCCATCTTCGCTTCAGCATCATCTAGTGTTCTTTTTACGAACTGGTCTTCTAGTTCTGCTTTGTATTCCTGTGTGCATTTTGCTCCAAGTTGAGCTTTGTCAATCAACATTGAGCCTGAGGAAGCGAATCCATATTTTTGGAGCATCGCTTCTCGATTTGTATCTAGTTCGACTAGATTTGTTTTCTCGCCGTTCTTGCTGCTTCCATCTAGCAATGAGGTGAGTGAGATAGTTTGTTCGCCGTTTTGTAAGTCTGGAAATGCTGCTTTGCATTCCTTGAGAAATTCATTGTTCACTCTTTTTCCAATTCCAACCAACCTAACATCGATAGATTTTATTGACGCGAATCGGAATGAAAATCGTGGAATTACGTTACTTTCAATCTTCGTATTCCGGCTGAGTTGCTTGAAAATCTTGCACCGAAATGCTTTTGGAAGGCGCCTGTGGAATTGAGCAGTTCAGAAAGGTTGGAACTATCAGCATCAATTCAACTGATTGCTCAGTGGCATGAGTTCATCTTTTAGACGTTTGTACAGCGGGCTTAGCCATTCTGGCTGGAGTTTATAGTCGACCTGCGCTTCCTTTCTTGTTAAATCGCAGGGCGCGAAAACAAGCTTCACTGCGTCTAGTCCACTATCATGAGTGAGCACGAACATTTCTTCTATGGGCTCGTTGCCCATAGCGAGGCAACCGGTTGACCATCTGCTTCCATGAATGAGAATGTCTTTTCCTAAATTGCTGCGCTTTTCTGCTTTTGCGTGTGCTTTGTCTTCGGCGTTTGGATAATTTACAGAAAGTCCGAGGTGAGCTATCACATTCGGACGAAAGCCATCAAATTTGTAGAATCCCTCGGGGACTTGCTTATCACCCTCTTTTAATTTGGGACCAGCTACGCCGCTTGCACCAATAATTGGATAGGAAAGTACTCTTTTCATTTTTCCTTTTCTGTCTAAGGCAAAAATAAAGAGCATTTTCTCTTCTTTCAAGCAGACCCATTTTTGCTCAAGAGGCGGATAGGAAACATTCAATTTATTGAAAGCTGGTTTTAGTTTAGAGCGCACTGTGTTGCCATATTCACTGAGCGCGGCAGAAACCGTGCCGAAGTGTTTCATCGGTAACGCTTTGAGATTTTCTCCAGAATGTGTTTCGTTGCCGGTTGTTGAATCCGTCGTTGCTGCAGATCTATTCTTGTCGTTGAGTGTGTTTGAGGCGCCGTTTTGTTTTGACTTTTGTTCTGTGTGAGAGATTTCAGCGGCTGGGCTGGCACTGAAGACAGAATTCACAATCAGGCTGGAACTCAAAGCTATAGCAGAAGCTAGAACGAGCCCTGATATTGTGTTATGAGCAGGATTTTTATCGCTAGTAACACTATTCAGGTGATTCAATTCGTGGGTGGTACCCATGCCCTGAATAGGGACACCAAGCAGGCTCATGTATTTGCCTAAGTAGGGCGGATGCATTTTCTTCTCCTGGAGCCTATTCGATTATTACGTGCTCGGATTGTGCTCTGCCAAAAGTTTCAGGTGTGTACATCTCCTCGGCTTTGCAGGGAGGCGCAAGGTAATCACCAGGTGTAGTGGCACGCATAAGGTAGCTGTATTCATATTTGCCTCCCCAGAGAGCTGAAGTGAAGGCTTCTGCTCTGAAATCGCGAAGATTCTGGTGCTCGTACCAGCGCCAGTTCCACCAGCGCCAATACGGCGCGATGCCAGAGCCGCTGTCTTCAGAACCTGAGCCGCCTTTTAGTTCTGGGTGAATGGTTTTATTGCCAGCCAGTTCAGCATTGATAGGTTCCATACCTGCGGGGAAAGGGTCTGTAAGTGCAACGTGGAATCTTTGCCCTGGAACCTGCAAGGTTATTTTGGCTTTGACTGTAGCACCAGCTTTGAAATGCCATGTGCCATCTGCATCTTTTCTTACATCTGATGTATTGTCTACCGCCTCATAAGTTCGTTTTACTTCGAAGCCATTATCGAAAGTCGGTAATCGTAAATTTCGTGGAGCATAGTTCAGAGCGAGTCGATAATAGAGTCTTCCTTTACCTGTTTTCGAAACGAGAATGTCCTTATCTTGTTTGTGCTCCTGCAAATATCGCATCGGAATTCTGGTTACATTTGTATCCACGCTGCGGCCCTGGAATTTTGAGGAACTGATGAATCTATCTCCAAGCCAGGCATTTACCACAAAATCTGGAACCTGCTTCTCATAGGTTTCGAAGTATCTGTTCAGTGCCAACAACGCCGTGCAGTTTTCCTGGGTGCTTTCCCACTTTCCTGCTTTGCGGTGTGCCAGTAGAGCGCCCGCTAATTTTGGTATCACATCATTCTTGGGTTGATCCATAATGAGAGCTTCCAAAATGGTGGCATTCATTCTCGGTGATGAATAGAAGACAAAGTAATCGCAGTCTCCATAACCGTCGTCTTTGATTTCTGCTAATGACGCAGTTTCTCTGATGTGTGATGCGATGGCGGTACGAACTAGTTTTAGTTCGCTTGAGTCACTGTTTTTGGCAGACAAAACTGGAAGGAGCCAGCCCAGTGTTTCCATCGAAAAAACCTGAAGTAATTTGTCCTGGTCGCTCATACCTTTCACCGGCTCACCACCGCTGCGGCGGAATGTGTAGTCTTTGCTGTCATATGAGGCAAGTGCTGTTTTGACCAGATTTCGTGCAAGTTCCGGTTGCTCATCTTTCATCAAATGTCTTACGAACAAGGCGTAAGCTTGAATCGAGCGCTTGGTGAATACGTTATATTCCTTGCTCGGCAGGTGTGAATCGATTGCCTTTAAATAATATTGAGCTCGGCTTAAAACCGCGTCAGAGACATCATATTTCTTTTGTTTTGCCTCATAAAGAGCACGCGTGACTTGTACTGTTAAGAATGGCCATGTATGCGATTCATTTTGTTTCCACAAACCAAAGCTGCCATCATAGTTTTGACGTTTGCCCAGCTCGTTCAGCTCTTCTTGCGTTCTGGATTTAACAGCTGCGATTTCTGTTGCCGTCATTTTATTAAATGCCGCAAGAACATTTTGCAAAGCCACCGTAGCAAGAATTCTAGAAGACAATTGCTCTGAACAAGCAAATGAATAATTGTGCAAATAGATGTATGCATCTGTGAGCGATTGCAGTGCGGTGCTGCTCGTGCTTAGTTCGAGCCCGCCAATCTGATCATAAACATCTTTTGGCAATTCATATGTTTGTTCTGCGCCGCCCTCATCTATTTGTCCATATGCTGCAAATGCGTGAGTAGTGGCGGGGGTATATACTGGCAGGTTTACGTTTGCAGCGTCGGAGTATGCCTCGCTGCTGGCAGCTACGTCAATTTTCGCAGTGCCATCATCTTCGGTGACCATTGGGAATCTCACTTCGACTCTATCATTTGGCGGAACGATTACTGTTCCTCCAGATAAGTGTGCCGTGTCAAGCCCACTTGCTGCACCTGCAGGACCTGCTTCAGGAACGAATTTGAGATTGCTTGACCTCAGCCCCAGGTCTACGCTCATCTCATGGTCAGTTTGATTTTGAAGGACTACTGGCATTTCGCACTTGTCGCCAAAATTTAAGAAGCGAGGAGCTGATGGGCGAACCATCAACGGCAGCCGGGCTGTAATTGTGGTGGCACCTTTACCGCAAAGCTTTTCTCCTGAAACTGCGACTGCCATGACTCGATAACGCGTCAGATTGTCTGGCAGTTTTACTTCGACGCTGGCTTCTCCAGATGAATCTGTAAGTAGGTTCGGGTTGAAGTAAGCAAGACTATCGAAATTGGTTCTTAGAGCAATTTTGGGTTGCGGGTCGGCGCCGTCCTTGAAATCACGGGCGTCAGCCAGCATGGCTGATTTTGCTCTAGCCATTTGCATTCTTGGCGCGGCGAAGTTTCCTTTCTCTTCTGCGGAGGCTGGTGCTGCAAGTTGCATGACTTCTCCTCCTCCAGCAGAGCCGAAGCCTCGGTCGACTCCGCCAGCAACTGGCGCTGATGGCGGCGCGAGAGATGCAGCAGGACCCTCTTTTGGTGCCTCAGGTTTCTTGTTCAATAAGACGTATTCACGACTGTGGTAATCGCTTGTTTCCGATGACGTATTGACATAGAAAATGGAAAGGGGATCAGCCCAGTCATAATTCGAAAGTGCCAGAACTGACTCATCTACAACCGCTACTGCGATTTGCGCGTTGTTGAGGGCTTGGCCTTTGTTATCGTGTAACTTAAATGAGAGTTTTGTGCTTGCCCCGGGTGCAAGCGCTTTCTCGGCAGGAGATACTTCCATTTTGATCTGTCTGATTTCTGCCGGCACGCTTAGCTCCAAGCTGCCTGATGCGTAAGCACAGGATGCACCATCGAGGTCAACCTGAATTTGTGCGTTTGGCATGAAGTTTTCGGTGATAGGAATTTTGACGGAGCCACTCGCTTCCTGGAGTGCAATTGGGAATGAGTCCAAAATGCCGTTGTGTCTAACACTCACAACTCCTTTGGCTTTTGCAAAAGGCGCCTGTATCATAATTTCGGCAGTATCGCCCGGCGCGTATGTTTTGCGGTCTGCAAGCAAAAGAATTTTGCCCTGCTCAACTTTGTCTTGCGTTTTGGGCTGCTTATCCTCACGCCAGAACGAGAGTTCTGTCTTGTTTTTTCTGCCTTTCTCGTCAATGACCACTGCTGAAACTTTGATGTTTCCGCCTTTGCTCAGGTTGAATTCCCATGTTTCTGGTTTGCTGGAAGAGTTTATCTCGTTGCTGACTAGCACTTCGTCTTCGCTTTTCCACTGGTTGTCTTTCATAACCATAGCTTCGCGGCTAACATCAATATGAACCTTTCGCCCGCCGATGGCTTTGCCATCAAGGTCGGTGACGATTGCGTCTAGCTTGATGGGCTCATCTGCTTTGTAGAATTGTTTATTGTTATGAATGCCGATGTAATTGTCGGCGGGGTGCAAAATCATTGTTGCTTTGTCGGTCCAGGTCTGCCGATTTACATCGGTCACTGTTCCCTCAACAATGATGGATTCTGGAAAAGGCTGTTTCAGTGTTTTGATTTTTAAATCGAGAGTATGCTTGCCTGTCCCGTCAGTTTTTCCATCGAAGTAAGCATGTGAGCTTCCACCGATTGCAGGGGCTATGCCGTAGTCAAAAAATCTGAAAATGCGCATCTGCTTGCCGAACACATAGTCGTCCCAACCTGCGGGCGAATAATTCGTTTCGTTCGCCTGTACATCCCAGTGCAAGGGAGCATCAGCCAGAGCGCCACCAGCAAAATAGTTTGCAGACGCCGTGACAGCAGCCTTATCGCCAAGAACCATACTGCCTTGTGATGTTTTGACTTTGAGCTCAAATTCTGGTCTTCGGAATTCCTGAATCTGGAAGGAAAGACTTGTAGATGTGTTTTCGACACTCGAAGGGGCCGAACTGTTTATCTCTATAAATGCATTTCCAAGGTTGGCAGTTTTGGGAATGTCGAAATTGAATGTGAATCCGCCAGCCTCGTCCGCTTTGGTTTCGCCCTTGCCCAGCTCAACGCCAAACCCGTCTGTAACTCGGTAGCTGATTGTTTTGCCGTTCAGTCCGTCTTGAATACTTAAATCACCTTTGGGTCCATTGCCAAATCTGCGAATCCAACCCTTTGCTTTTAGTGTCTCGCCCGGCTTATATAGGTTGCGATCAGTTACTGTGTACCAGCGCAATAAGTCCTGATGATTTACCGTGTTGTAGGGTTCTGAGTCATCGCTTATGTAGCCCGGGTTGCTTGGCAAGAACGTTTCGTCGTCGTTTTTGCGAGCAATTAGTATTGATGGAACTGTACGGTTAAAAGGTGTTTGGAAAATCCCATCCTTATCTGTTTTTCCTTCGTTGGGAGTTTTCCCCTCTGTTTTAATTTGAACATCGCTCAGTGGGCTTCCATCCTCAAGACTGCTTGCTATAGCGACCAACTTGCGACTGTCGGTGAAATAATCTAATCCGATTTTACTGCATTGAATCCATATAGCAAATCTCTGCACTTGATCTTTTTTGCGGGGCCATGACTCTGCTGTGAGAATTACATGACCTATTCCATTTTTCAGGTAGGGGCTTAAATCAACAACTGTTTCATTGAATTGATCTGCCGATTTGTCAATCTTGATGATTTTGCTGCTCAGTGTTTTGAATCCTTGAAACTCGCGGTAGTCTTCCGGTTTCTCGTGCCACTCTGCGTAGTTTTGCGTCGAGCTCAAGTATTTGCGGAAATCAGCGGCTCCGCTAGCAGCGTAGGCGCTCACTTTCACTTGTGCATGGTTGGAACTCAAAAATGAAAATGATGGTTTCTTGCTTGGTTGCAAGATAACCATGTTCTTCTCTGGGTTAACCAACTGTGGAGATGACGGTCGAACCTTTGCCTTTACAGATTTGTCGCTGCCCAGAGTCTGTCCGTAAATATCAGTGATTGCTTTGTCTATTGTAATTGTATAGGTTTGCTCGACTTGCAGGGCGCCATAAATATAGATGCTGGTATCATTCACCATAATGCGCTTTTCTTTGATATCAGGACTTGTTTTTACCATCTCTGGTTTAAAGAGTTTGGTATCGAGTCTGTTATTGAATGTTACCGTCAAGCTTCCCGAGCTTGAGTAAGCATCATAAGCATTCTTAATGCCCAGGGGGTGATATGTCGAAAAGTCGTAGTTCCATGCTGCTTTTTGGGTGAGAGGACCCTCTGTTGATGGAATATTTGGACCTACAGTTATATGAATTGCTTGTGCTGGCTGGAATTTTTCAGTCGCGCGAACTGCAAGCCACGTGCCTGCGGGCAGGGAAGTTGATTGAAGCTTTATTTCTTCGTCAGCATTTATTTCTTCTTCGCTAGCCAGTCTTATTTGTTTGCTAACCTTATTTTCACTGACATTGATGCAAGCAAGAACTGCTTTCGGATCAATTTTTTGATCGAAGCTAATCAGCATTATTTGGTTTAGTTTTCGTCCTACATAATTTGAATTCCGGTCGTTAGGGAAAAATGATCTTATTGTTGGTGCTGGTGTGTTGATGGTCCAGCTTACGCCGTTTTCCAGAGCATTTCCAAGTTCTGATTTCGTCCCTTTTTCAATGACGAGTTTATAAGTTGTAGCCTTCGGAAGCAATTTATTTTCGGGCGTAAAAACTAAAGTTTGCGTGCCTTGCCAGCGCCATTTTCCTTTCGGCTGAGGGCTCATTTTCAAAGGTAGTCGCTGGGCAAGAACCTCAGACTCGGCATCTGCGATTGGCACCATTGGCTGAGAGAATGTTACACTCACCTGGTCAATGTTTGCTGTATTTCCCTCAGGACTCTTTCGCAATACCGTCAATGGAGAAGTGATTTTGCGCACCTTCTGTGGTGGCGCTAGAGATTCTTTCGGCGGAAACTCTACGTTTACAATTTTTCCAGGCTTAGGTGGAACAGTCGGGTTCGGCGGAATATTGAATTCATCTGACTTCTGATTAGCCTCTTGTGGTGGCAATCGTTTCAAAAGATTTTGCAATCTTGCAGCTGGAATGGATGTAGCTACTACAACTTTGTTGCCGGCTTCGTGCTCAATCTTTTCGGCACCTTCTGATAGATCAAACTCGACTGTATTATCATTCGAGTTAGTTATTGGTGGTGGAAGAAATCTGCGCATGGCAAGGCTCTTCTTTGAATTATTTCTTTCAAGAGATGCAGCCACAGATGCAGGCTCAATAACCATTGATAAGCACATTAAGACTGCAATGAGTGAGTAAACTTGTTTCTTTTGCATGGATGCACCAATTTTAGGGAAAACACTCGCAATGCGGCAATAAAAACCTGCATCGCTTGATAATTTCTGTGAGATGAATAGCTGTAATTTTAGCGCTCGCAGCACCTCTTGAAATTCCCGCTAATGCCGAAATTAGAAGGTTTAATGTCTTGTGAAAAGGTAGATCGCGATGGATGCTAAAGCAATAGGAATAACCCGAATTTTCAGCCGGGAAAATTGATTGTGCAAGTGCGGCAGTTTGAATATTTCGGCATTGCAAGTTCGTCTCGAACAAGTCATGCAAATACAATAATGAGCACCTATGATCGGTAAAGTTCAAGCAAGCAATGCAATGCGAGTCCACGTTACATCGTCATTTGGCATCAGAGCTCGCCCTTCCGCATCTTTAGCCTGTCGTTCAGTATCAACAATTTTCTGAAACTGCTCGTTGTCCCGAATGGCTTCGAGGGTTCTCACGGCATCTTGCTGCTCTGTCTGTCTTCGTAAAAACCATTTTGAAATTGCGTCGGTCATTAGATAAAAAACGTCACCTTGCTTGCATTGTCCGACTTCATGCTCTTGTTTTTCCAGTACGCCTTTGTTGGCTTTCTGCTGTGAAGAAATCAGCATAGGGGTGTAATCAAAATCTTGCCATTTCTCTAGTGGCAGTGCTTTCAGAATTTCTGTTCCTCTTATGTGAAACAAACAACTGTCGCCGAGTGCGCGTGCTGACCAGTGTAATTCTTTGTTTTCTTCACGAATGTCTAGACCAAGTATTGTGGCGAACGCACCTGATTCCAGTTTCTGTTCGGCGTACCAGGGAAGTTCTTTGCTGGAGACTGATTTGAGCCACTCCGCTTGCAGCTCAATAAGGTCGAATTTTTTTTCTGTATAAGCATCGCAAAGCATTTTTGCCCAGAGTCCAGAAAATGATGTTTCCGTAGCACCATCTGCGACGGCACAGCGAAACTCATTTAATTCCTGGTCTGGGGCTGATTCCGGAGCGTATGCATCTTCGTATTCATCAGCGCTGATGCCCGCTTTCTGAAGCCAGAACACCCGATAGCTTACTCTCATTGTTTCCTCATCTGAGATTGCTGGGGCGTGTACCGATTGTGAGGAAGCGAATTACTGATACCAGGTCAGCGTTAAACACAAAGCCGCGTGGGTTGTCGGAAATAATTATTCCTTCTTCCTGCACCAGCGACCACATGTAATCGGGCAGCTGGCTCGACATTCTGAAAAGCAGTTTTGCATAATCGTCTGGCAGCAACGATTCCGAGTCTGGGAATTCGATTGGAGCGTGATTGGATGAGGAAATGTGCAGATTGAACAGGAGGACATTTCCGTCTTCGCTGGACATTCTTCTTATCTGTTCAGCCGGGTCTTCAGCGTCGCCGTCGGTCGCTTCGCCGTCTGTAATGTTCACAACAATAGGTGGAAAACAGCCGTTGTGCTGGTGAAGCCAATTACTCACAATGCGCTTCGCCTGGCGCAAGGCTTCGCACATTGGGGTTCCGCCCTTGTATAAGGGGTCGATCCAGACCGGAAATTTGATTTTCTGTTCAAGAATACCGCCGGCGCCGTCATCTACCTTTTTGGTACGTTGTTCGACTCGGGCTGGGTTGTTTGCAATATCGCTGATAGGAACCAGTTCTTTTCCTGAAAGAATACCGGTAAACACCGTACCAACGCCTCTGTCACCGTAGCCCAGAACTCCTACATGGTAGTAGTCTCTAATGCCTTCAGACTTTGCACACTTAATTACCAGGTTTTGCAGCAGCCGGTTGACCGCGTCGGCGACACCGTCTGCCTTGCGCTTGCCGGCGCCCTGGCCGAATGGATCTTCCATCGAGCCAGACTGGTCTATAAGAATTACGATGCAAGACGGGTTGGCTCTGCTTATTTCAGCGGTATAGGGCATACTTGTCTTCCCCAGATAAGTTCTTAATTCATTGATTATCCCCGATTATTCGAGTCAAGTGGATCTGGATGAACGAAGAAAACTTTGGGTAAGTTGTAATATGTAACACCAGATATTACGCAGGGGCACGCCGAAGCTTGGACGAACAGATTCCGTCGGGAAAAATTCCGTCTTCGTGGCCCAGTCCTCAAGATTACAATGAGGCTGTGCAAAATCCCTTGCACAGCTTTCGTGATGCTGAGCTGGCGACGGCTAATCCTGAGCTCGATGCGCTGGGTTTGCCGCGTCCTTATAGCGGAATGTTTGCAAGTGTCTACCAGATTCGTAAGAGTGGTAAGTCATGGGCTGCTCGGTGCTTCCTGCGTCAAACTCCAGATTTGATTGACCGCTATACGGCAATTTGCGGCGCTTTGGAAAAGGCAAAGTTTCCGTTTGCTGTTGATTTCGAATTGCAGGCAAAAGGAATACTCGTTCATGGCAAATGGATGCCATTGCTAAAAATGCAATGGTGTGCAGGGGAAACTCTCGAGCGCTGGCTGGCTGAGGCAAAGAGCAATCCAGCGAGGCTGCAGAAATTTCAGAATGAGTTCGCAAGAATTGTGACTTCGATGCAGGCGTGTGGTATCGCTCATGGTGACTTGCAGCATGGAAATATTTTGATAGATGGCGACGCAATTAAGATTGTTGATTATGATGCGATGTTTGTTCCTGAATTGCGTGGATTGCAAAGTAACGAGCTAGGGCATGGAGCCTATCAGCATCCGGGGCGCTCGCAAAGTGATTTTGATGAGCGCTTGGATAATTTTTCAGCATGGCTCATATACTTGAGCGTTGAGATTTTGAAACATGCTCCTGAATTGTGGGACGATTTTTCTTGCGGTAACGATGCTTTGTTATTTCGCAAGTCTGACCTCACAAATCCTGCGTCATCACGTATGTTCTTCTTGCTAGAGGCGCATGAGTTAGCTGCTGTAAAAGATGCCGCAAGAAAGCTGCGCTATCTTGCGGGCTGCAGTCTATCTGATTTGCCCGGCTTCGGAACAGACTTATTAGTGCCCGATGATTTTGCAGAGTTGCTTCCTGTTGATCAGGAAGAATCGTCCAGGCAGATAGTTGTTTTTGATGCTTCGCCAGACCCAGGTTCAAGTGAGTTGATTGCGGCTTCCGGTGAATTAGTTGATCAGGGTCCGTTCCATCATAACCCCAAGCGGCCTAGAAGTAAGGTCAAAGGTGGGGTGAATGTCGCGCAGCGAAAAGGCACAGAACCAGTAGCAAGTGAGAAGGCGCCTACTAAGAAGTCAGCGTCGAACTCCGCTTTAGCGCAGCTATTTATGGCACCATCGCAAGCTGCTTCTGCTGCAAGCGGTCATGAGCTTGTCAGTCTCGAAGAAGAAGTGCCGACCGGAATTGCATCGCTGGATGGTTCTGTAGAGTCAATTAAAGGAACGTATTACCGCGCAAGAACCAAAAGCGAGGCTGTAGGAGCTTATAAACAAGCTTCCCAAGTTTTCACAGTGTTGGTTTTGGTTTTGACTCTGACATTCGTTTTGATGCAGATGTTTCGTTGAGATGAAGAATGGAAGAGCCTGGGAAAATTAAACCGCAAAGCTTCGTGGAAGTGCCCAATATGCCGCTTGGGTTTTCCGTAATAGCGCCACTGGGTGAGGGCGCTCATGGGGTGGTGTATAAGGCTCGCTCTGCAAATCTTGACCGCATAGTTGCATTGAAGATTCTCAAAAACGAAGATTCCGAGGAGATGAAAAAGCAGGCTGAGCGTATGAAACGCGAGGCTCAAACTCTGGCAAAAAAACTAGAGCATCCAAACATAGTGCGCTTGTTTCAAGTTGGGGTAAATGCAAATTCAGCTCCGTTTCTGGTTTGTGAATATCTGGAAGGAGAATCTCTGCAGACAATTCTAAAGCGAGATGGGCGTCTGGCTCCTGAGCTTATTTATCTGATTTTTCAGCAAATCATTAATGCCCTTCAGTATGCTCACGAAAACAGAATAATTCATCGTGACATTAAGCCAAGCAACATCATGATTTCGGAAGATGCAGGTGTCTATGTGGCTAAACTTCTGGATTTCGGCATAGCAAGAGAAATTGAAGAAAAAGATGAAAGCTCGGCAGCTGGGCTGACCAGAACTACGTTGCTGTCTGGCAGCCCTGCCTATATGAGTCCAGAGCAATGTCGTGGTGAGGTGCCAGGTCCGGCTTCAGATTTTTATTCATGTGCCTGTGTTATTTTTGAATGTGTTTTCGGTGAGCCGCCATTTCTGGGCGATTCGGAGTTGTCAACGCAGTATAACAAGGTTCATCATTCTGTAGCACACCTTTCTCCTTTGTTGAACAAGGTATCGCCGGCGGTGCGTCGTTTGTTTGATAGGGCTCTTGCTCGCAATCCCGAACGGCGCTTGCGAAGTGGAGAAGAATTTCTCAAGCTTCTACGCGAGGCTTTTGCTGCTCACCAGCCAGCTGTAGTCGCGCGACGCTTTCCGATTTTTCCTGTGCTTGCTTTCTGTTTTGTCAGCTCGCTTGCAATCTGTTTCTATTTTGCGCATACGAGAAAGTCTGCTGAAGTAAAGTTGGGAATACAGCAAGGTTCAGGGGTGAAATTTGTATCTCTGGAGGCGCAGTTACTTCAGCTAATGAAGGATTTTAAGGACTTGCCTGCTCAGCCCGAAGCGAAGCTGCTGCAGAAATTTAAGACCAGAGAACAGCTCGTATTTCAAGAAATTGAATCTGGACCGCTGACCGAAAAGAACAGAGGGTTAAAATTTGCAGCCTGGATTTTGAGAGCGAGAGTCATCGATATCTTGGGTCCTGATTTAGACGACATGAAAGCTTCCATCATTCGGGCTAGGCAACTCATTCCGACTCAATCTGTGAAACCTTATTTTGAGTCTGTTTACTGTGACACAGCTGAAATGATTTTGGCGCTAAAGCGAAATGATCTTGAAGGGCAAAAGGTCTTGCTTGATAGGATATTGAGAAATCGACAATTGTCTGAGGATGAGGCTTCCAGTTTTCTGTACCTGCAAATTCCTGCTCCTCTTGATAGAGTTCTCGACACGCTGAACAGGCGGGTCGATCTTTACACCTATTGCGCTGTTAATGCATATCGAATGAAAGACTTTGAAAGGAGTTTGAAATATCTCGATCTCCTTATTCCGCTCGGGTCGAATGAAGGTGCTTACCCAAGCGGTGTTTCGCCTATGTATGTGATGAAAGCCCAGGTGCTCAAAGAAGCTGGACGTGCCAAAGAAGCTGAGAAATTCATCCATGAAGCTGTCGATAGTGTAATGTGTGATCTTGGCAAATCGCGGGGGCGGAGAATCTTGCAAGAACAAGCAATGTTGCGTTTGGCGAAGTGGTGCTACCTAGAGGGTAACAAGAAAGACTGTCTGGATACGATGCTTAGATTGAAAAAGCTTTTGCATGAACATCATGAAGGGGATAACATTGTTTCGATAACTGATCAGGTAATTAGTGAGCTTAACGGCTCTGGTGACGTGTTGATGTGGAAAGGGAAATCGGTCGAAACCGAGTACCTTCTGGGGTGGATTTGATCTAGGTGAGATTTTCCCCAGAACTCAACCGGTACCGATGCAGTTCTCCGGTTTTTCTACGGCGGTAGGGCGCAGATTTTTCCCAGAACTCAACCGGTACCGTTTCAGTTCTTTCCGGTGCTGTCTCACAGTTTTAGCGTTTTAAAATTGGTAGGCCGCCCCCGAAGGGGCGGCCAATATTTGTGACCCGCGTAGGGTCGCGCCTCTATGGCGTATTAAGTGCGTCAGACGTATTATGCTTTAGGATTTGTTTGACTCTATAACGAGTTCTCCACAAGCTGTTTCCTGCACACAGTATTAATACCCGTAGGATCAAAAGACATAACGCTTTTCAACCTTAAGGATTCTTCATAATTGTTGTTACTGCAGGGTTCGTTTAATATTGCCTTTGCGCGACTCCCTACCCGCTTTGTTTCTAGGTTCCGCAAGGTCAGAGGGCAATATGCATACAAACAAATGTCCTGGATGTGGCTCAGTTCAGCTGCTAGAGATTGGTTTTTTTCCGCTTGTTTCTGTCCGTTGGGGGCTGATGGAATGGGTGTCACAATCGTTTTTCGGTATACCTATGAATCCAGCCAAGCGATTCAAAGCCGGAAGCCCAAAACACTCCTGTGTGAAGTCTCTGGGCTGCGCCGGCTGTGGCTTGATTAGCCAGTGGATTCTGGACTTTGAAAAAAACAAGCAAAGCCTGGCTGAATCCTATTCTAATCAACAGGCACTAGGTCTAGACTCCAACGGCAATCGATTGATATCTGGTTGATTTAGCCAACTGGAACTGCATTATTAATCTGGAGACGCGTTTTTCAAGGGCGTTTTTCAAGGGCATTTTTTGCAAAGAAAATCCCGATTTTGCCGGAGGGTGGGCGGAAATACGTATGTACTTTCTCTGTCCCTAATGTAAGATCCCTCATGACCCGCATTCTCAGGAAACCATGTTGAACCGGCTTGTACTTTCAATTCAAAAGCGCTTCCTGATCCCATCAGTGATTATTGTTTCGCTGTTGCTGTGGCTTGGTTTCTGTCGTTCACATTATGAAAGCTATTGGAACGGCACGATTCATCGAGTGCAGACGGTCGATTTCAACATTCTTCATCACACTCTGCCTTCCTGCCTTTCGCAGCTGATTCTCGCTGGAAAGGTAGATGAAGTTCAAAAAGTATTGAATTCGAACTTTGGCATATTTGGGCTGGTCGTGACTGACCCGTCTGGGCAGGAAATCTTTTTTCGCACGAGCAATTTTTACCAGAAAGAGTCCTGGCAGCCGCTTTTGAACATTGAATATCTTCAATCGCTGAAAGAGCCTTACGACCTGTTGACCGACCCTCCGCCGCTGGCGTCACAGTTTTCGCACAATGGACCGCGCATCGACGATGTTATTAAGTTGAGCAAGCCTCCTGGTCGCGCCATTGGGCGACTATATTACGTTCGAGGTGTGCCCCCTGCTTTTCATGAAGACTTGCTTTCAGCTGTTGCCAGCAATTGGACCGAAATGCGAGGGTCGAAGAGAGGCTACATTCTTCTGACCCTTGTGATGGTAGGGTTTGCAAGTTCATTCATTGTTATGATTCTCTGGCGTCAGCGAGTTCTTGAGTTGCGTGAGAAAGAACTCAACTCCAAAGAGTCTGAACTGGTACTAAGGCGCAGAGCCCTCGACCATCTCAATGCCGACATTGCTTCTCAGCGAAAACGCAAAGAATGGCTTGAACAAGAAGCTGAGCTTGCCTACCAGCGCGCGCTACGCATACGCGAAACACTTGTCAAAATCAAAGAAGACATTTTCATCGCTGACCCGAATGACCCGACGCCTCCGCCAGGAGCCGAAGACGAGATTTCTGTCCGCCCACCGTTGCACAAAGCCTCATCCTTAATAGGTGAAGTTGAAAGCCTTCTTCCTGAGCTAACGCACAACGCAAGGGTTCTGCGCTCGCAGGCAGAGGTCTGGCAGACGTATTGTGCTCAACTGGAAGCGCGGCAGACCGAGTTGCAACGCCTTCTTCAGCAGCGTTCTCCAGTGGCCCCGACGGGGCGAGCAGCTGGAATGGCAGAAGCCTACGCTCCTCCTGAGAACCAAACCTCACAATCCACATTCTCTTGAAGCGCATTACATGCTAAGCTTTAAATCGCTGGGACCAACCACGCTCAATTCTTTGTGAATTGAAGCGGGGAGAAGTCTGTGTTTATCCTGTAATTTAAGGCAGTTCTTCGAAGCTGATGAAGCCCGTATCCAGCAAAAGAGCAACCATATCGCTCCAGGCTCTGCAGGACGCTGCAAGTCCTCCCGTCTATCGTCGGGGTGTTCAGTACTGGCGCCGCAAAAAAGTTTTGAAATACGAAGAGCAGAATGACGGTGCGCAAGTAGAGGCTCTGGTCATAGGCTCTGAGCCGCAGCCATACAAGATTACGGTGACGGTTGAACCGAATGATAACTTCAAAGCTGTTTGTTCATGTCCTTACTTTGAAGAGATTTGCAAGCATTCAGTTTCTGTCGTTTTGACTCACATCGCTCGAAGTTTTCCTGGCATCAGGTTTGACACGGGCGATTCTTTGAAAGAGCCAACGCAAGAGCACGGTCCGCGCGCGAAGGATCTTCTGGAAGACCCGAAGGTCGCTTTGACAGAGCTTGCGGCAAACAACATACAGCGTGACTTTACAATGGGCGTGCTGGTTCTCGAAAAACCGCTGGCTTTTATTGTTGGAACTTTGCCCGATGAAGTTCATGGCAAAGTGAACATACTAAAAGTCCCAGAGCCTATGTTGAACTTCCTCGAAGATGGAAGTCGCATTCATACTCTAGTGAAATATCTTTTGCAGCTTCCGCAATCAACAAAAGGACCCGCGGGCGGACATCGCATACCTCGCGGTGATGAGGGTGTTGTGCTGGCACAGCTAGGACTTTGCTGCAATCTGGTTAATGCCTCTGATGGAACGCCGATGAGTTTTTCGGCGCAGCAGGCAAAGCCGAAAATCAAAATAACAGAAACAGAAAGTGGTGAACTTTCCATTCTGCTTTCTGCGATTGGACCTGATGAAGAGCCGCTTACTGAGGCTGTCTTCTTTCTCGGGCAACCATCGTGGGTAATGTCCAAACAGGTTTTCTACCCAATAGATCTTGGTGCAATTCACCGACTCTTCCAGTTCTTTGACTCGCACGGGCACATGACAGTCAAGCTTGAGACTGTACCGAAGTTTCTTTCAGTGGACTTACCAATTCTGAAAAAGAGAATGGATGTGGAACTTGATGAAAGTGCTGCGCCATTTCCTATGGCTATCACTGAGCCACCAAAAGCCTCTATCAAAGTTGCTGAAAGGTCTGCAAACAGAAACAACCCGAACATCACAAATCAGCCTCCTGACCTGGAAGTGATTCTTGGTTTTAGATATGGCGACCTTGTTATGCCATCGAGAGATGAGACAAGTGCGGTAGAGTCTGAACCTTATACCCGCACCGTCACTGATACCGGTCAGAGTGTTTGGGTGAAGCGAACCTGGGAACAAGAAGGGCAACTGAGGCGCTTCTTGACCAACCTGCAGCCTACCCGTACTCTGGCTGATAGATTTTTCTTCAATGAAGAACCGGCTCTTGATGCGCTTTACTACACATGTTCTGAAGACAGTTCTGACTGGGAAATCACTGGTCTTGAAACACTGAAGTATTACAAGGTAGAGCGCGACGCAGTCAAGCTGAAGGCGGTGTTATCGCTTCAGAAAGACTCTTATAATTTCGAGTTTGATTTGCAAGCCATCACTGCTACAGGTGTGAAGCTGACTCTTCCACAGGTTCTTGAATCAGTCTTTAAGAACAGGAACTATTTGAAGTTGGAGGCTGGTTCTTTCGTTCGTTTGCCAGTCGCAACTCTTCTTGCAGTTTTGAAAGGGGTCGGTGCGAGCAAAGAGCCAGTGCGTCCTCTTTACCAAGCTTTGCCGATTGCCCATTTGCTTGAAACACAAGGCATCGAAATCGAAGCAAGCGAAGGGTTCAAAGAATTCATTCATAAGCTGCGCAACTTCAAAGAGCTTGCGCCAATGCCAATTCCCAAATCATTTCAGGGAAGCCTGCGTGAGTACCAGCGAGAAGGCTACAACTGGTTGTCTTTCCTTCGCGAATACGGGCTTGCAGGAATTCTTGCCGATGACATGGGTCTCGGAAAAACAATTCAAGCTCTCGTTTTACTCTTGTCGCATCATACTAATGGCAAGAAGCGTGCGCCATCGCTCGTGGTGGCACCTACATCAGTGGTTTATAACTGGTTGGCTGAAGCTGAAAAGTTCAGCCCCAAGCTTTCGACTGCGCTTTTCCTCGGAAGAGAACGTGGTGAGCTCTTGCAGAGGCTTAAGAAGGGCGCTGCAAATCTCCCCGACGTAATTTTTACTACGTATGGAATCATCCGACGTGACTACGAACAGTTGAAAGAGATTCAATTCGATTATCTGGTGCTCGATGAAGCACAGAACATCAAAAACCCAGAGTCGGTAGGGGCTGTCGCGTCCAAGAGCTTAAAGGCATTGCATCGCGTTTGTCTCTCAGGTACTCCAGTTGAGAACAGGCTGAAAGAACTCTGGTCTTTGTTTGATTTCTTGATGCCTGAATTTTTGGGAACGTATCGAGATTTCAATGACAATTTCGAGCGCCCAATCGAAGCTGGGCTCGGTGAGTCAGGACAGAAGCTGCGTAAGATTGTTCATCCATTTATAATGCGACGCTTGAAGAGTCAGGTCGAAAAGGAACTTCCTCCGCGTACTGACATCATTAGCCAGTGTGAAATGGACGACGAGCAACGTGCACTGTACCTGGATGTGCTGGATGATTGCCGTCAGAAAGTATTTGGTGAAATTGCTTCTCGCGGATTTGGTCGTTCATCGATTTCAGTGCTCGCTGCATTGTTGCGACTTCGCCAGGTTTGCTGCGACCCTCGCTTGCTGAAGAACAGAGACGAGAAAACTGCTGTGCCACCGTCTGCTAAGCTGGCTTCGTTGCTTGCGATGATTACTGAAATTGCAGATGCCGGTCATAAAATACTCATTTTCAGTCAGTTCGTCGAGATGCTTTCATTGATTCGGGTTGAGCTTGAGAAGAGCAAGCTCACTTATGAGTACATTGACGGTCAGGTACCAGCGAAGGAAAGGTTAGATCGCGTCAATCGCTTCAATGAGGACCAGTCTATTCCGATATTCTTGATCAGTCTAAAAGCTGGTGGTACAGGGTTGAACCTGACCGGTGCGGACTATGTCATCCATTATGACCCATGGTGGAACCCTGCTGTAGAGAGCCAGGCAACAGACCGAGCGCACAGAATTGGTCAAACGAGACATGTATTCAATTACAAGTTGATTACTCGTGGAACTGTAGAAGAGAAAATTATTGCGTTGCAGCAGAAGAAGAAAGAACTCGCCGATATGGTTATCGGCGATGATGAGTCAATTGCCAAAGAATTGACGCGGGAAGATTTGGAATTCCTGTTCTCCTTCTAACGCTTGTTCTGAGTTTAGCTTGTCGACTACATTTCAATAAAGATTCGCTCAGATTTTTTGAGTTCATTAAATCGACTGAGCAATTTTTTTTCCAGAGAATGCATAATAGTTAGTCGGGAGCTTTGACATGGTATCCAATAGCAAAGTAGAAAGCCGACAGCTTGCAGTCATTTCTGAGTTCGAATCGCGCTATGGTGTGGCTCCAGATATGGTGGCGCGAGCTCCAGGGCGCGTCAACTTGATTGGCGAGCATACTGATTACAACGAGGGGTTTGTTTTTCCCGCTGCAATTGATCGCGAAATGCTTATTGCAGCAAGTAAGACCGAAAAGCCTGAAGTTGAAGTGTATTCGATCGACTATGCTCAGCTAGTGCAGTTTAATTTGGATGATCTGAATACTCGTTCTCAGCATCAGTGGGTCAATTATCTTCGTGGTGTATTAAAAATTTTGCGTGATGCCGGATATCCAATCTGCGGATTCCGCGCTGTCTTAAGCGGCAATGTTCCGCAGGGCGCAGGGCTGAGTTCATCGGCTGCATACGAAGTTGCTGTAGTGAAACTTATGAATCATTTTGGCTCTGTGAACATGGGTCTTGCCGATATTGCAAGGTTGGCGCAGAAAGCAGAGAACGAATACATTGGTGTTAAGTGTGGCATCATGGATCAATTCGCCTCGGCTGCCGGAGCAGTTGATAGCGCTATTTTTTTGGATTGTCGTTCGCTTGAATTCAAGATTGTTCCATTAAGTCTTGAATCACTGGGTGCGTCAATTTTAGTCATTAACTCCGGAGTGCGCCGCGGTCTCGTCGACAGCGAATACAATAAGCGCAGAGAAGAATGTCGTCAGGGTGTCGAGCGATTTACGCGGTTAATGAATAGAGGAGTATTGAACAGCTTGCGCGATGTTTGTGTTGCTGATTTCGACCGCTATTCTACTGAGCTTTCGCCTATCGTAGCAAAACGATGTAAGCATGTTGTTTATGAAAACCAGAGGGTGCTAGATGCTGTTGCAGCTCTAAATAGTAAGGATCTTGCAGTGTTCGGATCTTTGATGTATGAGTCGCATGAGTCTTTGCGGAATGATTTTCAAGTGAGCTGTCCTGAGCTTGATAGCATTGTTGATATCGCGAGAAATCAGGAAGGGGTTTTTGGTGCTCGAATGACTGGTGCCGGCTTTGGTGGATGTGTTGTGGCATTAGTTAAGACCGATGCTATTGAACCTTTAAGAGAGCGCTTGAAGCGCGACTACTTTGATGCGTTCAGTAAGCCAGAGGAAGTTCACATTTGCTCAGCTGTAGATGGTGCAAGTGTGAGCAAGCACTAGCGCGTAATTCGGTTTCAAATTTCAACGATATCAGAGGGATGGCATCTACCTGGTGATGTATTTTGCCTTCCTAGCGCCAGCAAGTCGAGTTAGCTAACAGGTTCGATTTTTCTTAGCTCTGCTGCTTTAACTTCCGGCAACGTATCGTTGATAAAGGTGCCTGCACCCGACTCACAACCAGCAAGGTACTTCAATTTCTTTTCCGTGCGCATTGGAGGATAAAATTCGATGTGAAAGTGCGCGCCTCGATATGATTTTCCGTCAGTTGGTTTCTGGTGAATCACCATCATGTATGGAAACGAAATACCCCACAGGTTGTCGTACTTCTTAAGGACAATCTGCAGCAGTTGCGCAAGTTCATTGCAATCTTGCTCTGAAAACTGCTCCATCGATTCGACATGAGCCTGGCTATAGATGTGAACCTCATAGGGATATCGCGCGTAAAATGGAATGAAAGCAATGAATTTTGAGTTTTCGGCGACAATTCGTTCACCGTTCTGTTTCTCTTCTTTGAGCACGTCACAATGAAGGCAACGTCCGTGTTCGTTTGCATGCTTCTCTTCGTTTTCAATTTCGCGCTCAAGCTTGGGCGGAATGAATGGAAAGGCGTAGATTTGTCCATGGGGATGGTGAATGGTCACGCCAACTGCCTCTCCCTTGTTTTCAAAAATCAAGACGTATTCGATGTTGTTCAGTTTTGATAGCTCTTCATATCGATCTTTCCAAACCCGAACAAGTTGCTCGATTTTTGAAAGCGGCATTTCTGCCAGAGAACTCTGATGTTGCGAGCTGTACAAAACGACTTCGCACACACCCTCGGATGGCTTGACCGGGTAAAGATCAGTCGCCACTATACCTGGTGCGGCGGCTTGTGGGCTGAAGCTCGGAAATTTGTTTTCGAAAACAACAAACTCGTAATCAGTTTCTGGCACTTCTGTAGGAAAGCCTCCCTCGGCCGTGGGGCAAAGCGGACAATAGCCGGCTGGCGGCAGAAATGTGCGGTCCTGGCGGTGAGTCGCTGTCACCACCCATTCCCCCAATACGGGATTCCAGCGCATTTCAGACATTCTTTTTACCCTTCTCTGATTTCGCTGCTGATGCTTGGGATCGTTCTTCGTCTACACGACTGTCTTGCCCGTCGCAATTCTCTTTTTGTTCGGAACAGGGAAAGCTGTAGTAGATAAGTTTTCGCCCGTCTTCCTTTGTAACAACTCGTTTTTTCATTTCCATTTCCAGTTTCAAAAACGGGGTTCTGCCTGACAAAATCTGCAGAGATATGAGTTTTTTGCGGTTTGCTGAGGAAGATCCTACCGTAATCCTTAGCTTTTGTACCTAAAGAAAAAAGCCCGAGCGTGCGCCCGGGCTTTTAAGATCAGTTGATGATCTTACTTCTTCATTGTGATGATTGCTTTTTCGCCTTCGAATTTGACTGATCCGATCAGGTCGAATTCTTTTGCGAATTCGCTTACGCAATTTTGGAAGCCTTCTTTCATTTTGGCTTCTGTTTCGCCGCAAGCGTTGCCGCCGCACTTCTTCATTGCTTCCCACATTCCGCAGGAGATGTAGGTGAGGTGAGCTTCTTTGTCATCGCCTTCTACTTCGATGATGCTGCCGAAGATGTTAGCTTCGAGTTCAGCTTTAGCTTTGATTACTTCGATTGGGGTCTTAACGCCAAGGCGCTTGTAGTATTCGACCATTGGTTTGCGGCTAGCAGTCTTGAACTCATTCATTGCTTCAGGACCGAATTTGCCTAGAACACTCATAGCAACCATCATGTTGTTTGCTGTCATGTGTGAGTACATTTCGTGCAACTTTTCTGTATTCCAGGTTGGTTTGATTTGTTCTTTTGCGATAACTGTCATTTTGGCGTTCTCCAGATGAACTCGGGTAACTCAATGACGTCAATTCTAGACGCTTGCTCTTGCAAATTAGCTGCCTTTTAGAGTGAATTCCACTTTCTTCTTGGCATCTCCGCGTGGCGCTCTTCTTCGGGTTTTTCGATGTTCACATTGTATTTTGTTTTACGTCGCAATTACGATTCCGATTGTTCATCGCATACATAATATGCGCTCGCAATCATTCAAACTTGAATTATCCTTCGAGACCAAGTGCAAGATCGATTCTCAACAGATTGCATAGAGGAAGCAGCAAGAGCAAGAGAGAAAAAAAACGAGTCCGCGATGGGACTCGTTTTATTTGCAATTACTTTGGTGTGTTATTGAAACTACGCTTTTACAGCGGCTTCCAATTTAGCATCCATTGTGATTTTTGCATTGAACAATTTCGAGATTGGGCAACCTGTTTTTGCTGCTTCGGTTGCTTTCTTGAATTGCTCATCGCTAGCGCCTGGGATAGCAGCTGTTACATCGAGATGTACTTCAGTGATGGTGAAACCTGTTTCCAGCTTTTCCAACTTAACTGTTGCTGTTGTGTTGATGCGATCAGCTGTAAGACCTAGTTCTCCCAATTGATTGGAAAGAGCCATCGAGAAACAACCAGAGTGTGCTGCTGCAATCAATTCTTCTGGGTTGGTGCCTTTGCCTTCTTCGAATCTGGTTCCAAAACTGTATTGTGTTTTGTCCAGGACGCCGCTCTGGGTCGTGATGGTGCCTTTACCGTCTTTGAGTCCTTTTTGCCATTCGGCAGATGCTGTGCGCTTCATTACATACTCCTGTTGAATTTCGCCTTCGCCTACTGTAGCAAGCTATTTTGAATATCGAGCGGACCTTCAACTTTTCCGATCAATTGCTCTTCGCAGACCTTATTATGTGTGCATTGTGCTGACAAAGTAATGCAAAAAGACTCATTTATCATTCAGTATAGGTGACTGTTCCCTGTCAATTATTCGCAATGCGAGATTTCGAGTTTAACAGTGGTCGACAAATAAATTTAGTTGTTCTTGTCGATAGGAGGCATGAGTACTGGTAAGGTTCCGTCATCGTTGTCGAGCTGAAGAACCGCTACCGTCTCAGTTGTCGCCTGTGATTCATCGGTAGCATTTGATTTGCCTGCTTCCATCGCAGCTTTGCTTTTCTCGGCGAAAGCTTGTAGCTTTTGCGCAGTATGTTTTGAGCTTAGAGAGCCAGTCTGGTCTAGAGGCTTGTCTTGTTCTTTTATTTTTGAAAGAAGCGCTTTCTCGCGTTCCTCTGCCTCGGACAAAGCATTCGCCAGTTCTTGCAGAACATTATTCAATTCTTCTACGTCATCAATATCGCCTTCAGCACCCGCCGATTTTCGTCGTGAGAGTTTGCTTGCCTGGTCTGCAAGTTTCTTCAAGTCAGGGTTGCCTCTAACGAAGTTGAGGCTCAAGGCGAGCATAACTGTGCCATTGATGACGATGCAGATAAATGAGTAAAGAACAACGGTTTGCTCGGTTCTTGCAAATTCTTCCAGCGCTCTGTTCTCAAGCTGGTGAGCGCGAAGCGTCATTTCTTGCATAACTGCAGCACTTTGTCTGCTCACCAGTGAGAGCTCATTGAATAGGTTGACTGCATTAGGGCTGAACTGAGACTCGTCACCTGATGCGACGCTATCGCTAAATGTGTTAAGCGGTTCAACTGCTCTTGGAACGCGCTCTAACTGTTTTCTCCAGAGTAAGCGATCGTTTTTTGTGATTAGTTTTTCTTTCTTCAAGAGTTTGTCTACAATCGTGATTTTCTCTATCACATGCTTCGAATGCCGAATGTAGAACTTTCGTGCAGCGTTAACTCTCTCGGGATGAAACATCATCGCAGCAAAGTATTCTCTAACTGCCTCGCCAAGGTTTAAGAACGCCGACTCGGTCGCTCCGATGCTGTCAACTATTTTGCGAATTCGGGCAAGCTCATGTAATTTCTGATCCGCTTGATATAGTCCAAAGAGCAAAATAAATACAGAAAGCATACAAGCTGCTAAGGCACCCAATACGATTGGTAATTTTGTTTTCTTTCCTGCCCGTCTTTTTGCAGAAGCGAGGTCCCATGCTCCAGCAAGCTTGGAGAGAACGCCAGTGCCTGAACGCATCTTTAGCTGGTGCAATTCCGACTCAATTTCGACTGTGTTTTGAAAACGATCTTCCGGAAGTTTTGCCAGACACTTTAGCAGCATTAATTCAATTTTCTGTCTGTCTGCATCTGGAATTTGTGGTGCAACCAGCGGCGGTGGCTGCTCGTTGACGTGCTTATGCATTGTCTCAATCACGGTGTTGCCTTTATGCGGAAGCTTACCGCTTAATGCCTCATACATGACGCAGCCGAGAGCGTAAATATCCGTGCGTTGATCAATGATGGAGCCGCTACATTGCTCTGGACTCATGTAGAGTGGGCTGCCAAAAATTTCCCCTGTTTGTGTTAGCTGCTGGGCACCTTCATTTGATTGGCTCAGTACTTTTGCAATTCCGAAATCGACTATTTTTGCTTGCTCTTTTCCCTCGGCTCGGGTAATCATGATATTGCTTGGTTTCAGGTCTCGATGCACAATGCCGCTGGCGTGGGCATGAGCGAGGGCTGAGGTGACTTGTTGCATTATGGACAAAAATCGTTCGAGCGACAGGTTCCCAGATTCTTTCAATATTTCGGACAGTGATGGGCCTTCGATGTAGTCCATTACCAAGTAAGGCATGTTGTGAAAGTCTTCGCCATAATCGTGTACCGAAACGATACCCGGGTGATTCAGGTTGGAAGATGCCTGCGCTTCTTGCTTAAATCGTTTTTGCGATATCTCATCATCAGCCAGGTGTAAATGAAGAAGTTTGACCGCGAAGATTTTGCCCATGCCGGTATGCTTTGCCTTATAGACAACGCTCATTCCGCCCTTGCCTACCAGTTCTAAGATTTCGTATTTATTCGCGAGAACCTTACCCACAAGTTCAAGTTCAGGATTACGCGCATTTTTTTGTCCTGAGTGCGCGCTACTGGGTGTGGCGTCTAGCTCGTCCAGGACAGTCTTTTGAGTGCTTTCATGGCTCTTGGCGCTAATGACCGCTTGTCTGCCCAACGAGTCAGTACCAGGGTTCTCGTCAATTTTGATGTTTGGCTCTTGACTCATTTGTGAACGCCCCTGTCCGATCAGAGGGCAACTAGCATAGCAAAATGCGGGCTATTTGCTTAATTGTTTTATGCCCTGATCCTCATGATTAATGTCGGTAGCAAGTTCGGGACCTCAGGTAAGGTCAAGTCAAATCTATGGGAATATAGTAAAAACAACTGAGCAAGCCATTTTGCCTGGTTTCTGATAACAATTGCGAGGGTAGCTTTGTGAAGCTAAGCATCGCTGGGAAAGGGATTATACTGGTTACGGTGCCTCTCATTTTTGAGATTGCATTCGTGTACACTCTGGTAAATGCGCTGAATCAGGCTGAGGCGCAGACAGACAGGCAGCTTCGCAGTCAGGAAATTGTAGAAAAAAGCACCATTCTGTTGCGCCAAATAGTCTCGATGGGGCTTTACACAATAGTTTTTCAGTCAGATCGCCAGACGCGTTTGAGCAATGGCGAGCAATCAATCACGGGCACCTTTGAGCAGTTGGATCAGCTTGTGGGGAACGACCCAGTTTTGCGTCTGACCTATAAGGAGATGAAGCGTTCGTCTCGAAAAATGTATCAGATGTTCAAGCAGTTCTCTGGGCAGGACGTCGGCGTTTTGATGTCCAACATGTCGAATACGAGTCTGTTTATTGATGTTGATGCGAATTTGAGAGAGATCAACAACAGCGTAAGGACTTTCTCGGCTGTGGCTGGCAGTGATGAGTTTATTCATCCAGAAGGGCGCCCTTCTTTTCTGGCTGAAAATCTAAAATGGATATTGCTTGCAGGTGTTTTGTCGAACCTGGCTATCACCGTCGTATTAGCTTTGAACTTTACCAGGAGTATCTCATCCAAGTTAAGTAAGCTTGCAGAAAACACCAGGCTTGTGTCTCGAGGTTTAGAGCCATTGCCGCTCTTGGGCGGGGGTGATGAACTTGAGCAGTTAGATCTGGTAATTCATCGCTTGTCAGAACAGCTGAAGGCTGCTGATCGGCAGCGGCAACAGTTAGCCTCGATGTTGAAGGATCGCTTGCAGCAGCCATTGGTTCAAACAGTTGAATCAGTTAAAGAATTGCAGACCGCGGCTACAGCTGAGCTTAATAAGAATGGAAATGAATGGCTGAAAACTGCCGCAAAAAATATTGAGCGATTGATTGTTCTTCTCGATGATTTGTTGCAGCTCGAAAATGTCGATAAGGGCTTTATTGAATTAAATGTACAGCAGCTGAATACGGACGAACTCGTAAAGAACTCGATTGATGCAGTAAAGTCTTTACTCGAGAAGAAAAAAATAGCCATCGACTACACCGAAACAGCCTTTGAGTTTGCTGGCGATAAGGGGCGCTTGACGCAGGTTCTCGTCAATTTCCTCTCCAACGCGATCAAATTCTCGCCGGCAAATAGCAGATTGTTTATAAATTGCAAGAAACTCGACGACAGGGTCGAGTTTCGCGTGAAAGATGAGGGTCCAGGCATCCCCTCTGAATTGAGAACGAAGATCTTCGAACGATACGAACAAACTGAGCGGAAGGATGCCACTGCTCATGGTGGCGCTGGTCTGGGGCTGAATATTTGTGCGATTATCATCAAGTCTCACGGAGGGCATATTGGCGTTGACAGCGAAGTCGGTCAGGGAAGTGAGTTCTGGTTTGCGCTGCCAGTCTCGAGAAATGAGATTTCTGTTTTGGATGACAGCGGCTCGTCAAGGCTGCCGCAAGAGGGTTCTATCGGACCAGTACTCGGTTCGGCAGAGCCTGAGTTGGAGAGTATCTTGCATTTGAAGATTTGGCATAAAGGGCTTATTGTTGTTGCGGTGCCTCTGTTGTTTCAGATTCTATTTGTTTTCGTGTTGAGCACTATGCTCTTGCGAGCTGAAACACAGACTAATCGTGTTTTGCACGCCATGCGAGTTACTGAAACGGCGAATAGTTTGTTCAGGGAGTGTGTGACTCTCGGCACCACATCTGGGGGCGTCTTTTTGCGTGAAGGAGATGAAAAGGACTTCTATTCTTACTCTGTAACTGTTGCTGCCATGTTGTATCAGTGCTCTGAAATGTTTGACCTTAATCGTAATGATCGTCGTGCTTTATCTAGAGTTAGCAGCATGTTTCATAAAACCGAGCTTGTTGCATTACATACGGGTAAATTGATGCTCAATAATGGCGGAAACATGTCGGTTGCAGAGCTTGCCAGTTTTAAGAGGCGAGTAGCATCTATCGAATCAAGTTTAGATGCTGTAGCGCAATCGATAGGAAAGGTACTGGAAAAGCAGAAGGAAATTGAAGATAAGAGCCCTGCTTTGAGAAAGAGATCTCGTGACGATATTCAGATGTTAATTGCAGAGGCAGTCGTTCTAAGTGTTGCCCTGAGTGTTTTGTTAGGAGCGTTTTTTAGTACCAGCATAAGTAAGAGAGTCAAGATTTTAATTGATGATACGGTTCGGTTTACGGATGGTAAGCCGCTTTTGCCTCTCTTGCACGGGCACGATGAGTTGCAGTCGTTCCACGCGAATTTCAAAAGTATGGTGCAACGACTGGAGGAAAATCAAGAGTTCAAACAGCACATGTTAGCTGTGGTGTCGCACGAGCTGCGCACACCACTAACCAGTGTTTTTGGATTTCTAACAATGCTGCAACAAGGTGTTTACGGCAGGCTTAGTGTCGAAAATGCCAGTACTGTTGAACGTGCTTACGATAATGTCTTACAGGTAATTTTGCTTGTGAACGACCTTCTTGATCTTGAAAGATTGGAAGCCGGAAAGTTTCCGCTAGAACTGCAAGATATAGACCCTGCTCATGCATTGGAGACTGCTTTAGCATCGGCGAAAGAAACAAATCCCGAAGTGGAATTTGTAGTACTCAACAAAACAAAGGCTGCTCCGGCGGTCAGCGCAGACCCGGCCCTATGCACAAAAGCCTTTGGCCGCTTAGTGCTTTTTTGTCAACAGGTTGCTGGCAAAACGGCTGAACCTATTGTGATTTCAGAAAACGCTTCGCTGCTCACGATTCGTGTTCCCTTTGCTGGTTCGCAGCTTGATCAGACGAGTGCTTCCCACCTATTCGACAAGTTTCAATTTCTTGCTACTGGTTCTTCAGAAGGTGATCTTCGAGGTTCTTCACTGACTCTCGCACTTTGCAAAACAATCTTTGGATTGTTGAGGGGAAGCATCGAATTTGAGCTTAGGGAAAACAGTCGTGCTTTCTTGATTCAACTCCCCCTTTTGCTGGAAGATGAATTGCCCGATTCTTCGCGCAGCTCTGGTTAATGCGAACCGATGTACGTAACTGAGCACTTCGCTAGTAGATTGAAGTGCTCAGTTAGGTTCTGACTATTTTGCAAAGCGGGGTTCAGATTTCACATTGGCTTGAAAGCTGATTGTATTTTTTATGTGCGCAATGATTTTGCGCAATCTTGAAAGTGGGTGGTCTGGGAATTGCTCATCGTATTTCTCGTCGTCAGATTCATTTCTCAGGCAGGCTGCCTGCCACTGCTCCATGTAGGGATCTCTCGCCCATCCACGTATTTGACCGTCTGTTTCTATTTGAATCTTGCCTTCCTGAAGCAGCGCCCCGATCACGATGTTGTCGCGTAGTCCTGTGGTGCCCAGCTCTGCGGCAAGCACTTTTATAACATAACTGAAACGAGAGAAAGGCAGTGTCAGCGCGCAAATATATGTCATTCCATGGGGCTGTTGAGGCACTTTGAAGATGCATTCAATTCCATCGACGCTATCAAGTTGAATCGGGTCCAAACTAATTAGACCGCCACCGCACTGCGTTATGCCGTCTCTAAAGGAGTTTCTAAGTGACTCAATATCAGATAGTTTGCAGGGGATGTCTGGCTCTTTGTCGAAGAAATGGAGGGTAATCTCCGTTTTTGTGTTGTAATCTAGCCAGTATTTTTCGTACTGTTCATCACGGGATTGCTCCATTTTTGAGCAATCGAATTTTATTTCCTCGATTGAAGCCATCACTCACCTCGCATTAGGGCTATTAAGATAACGTATGCCGCTGAATTTTGGCTCGATTTATGCTAACTTTAGTTCGTTGTTGGATCAGAATTTATGTTTATCGACTGTGAAAAGACTGCGCCGAAGCAGGTTTACGAATTGCTCGTTAACGCTGTTGTTCCTCGCCCGATTGCCTGGGTTTCTACCAGAGGCAAAAACGGAGTCAATAACCTTGCACCGTTTTCCTTCTTCAATGTGTTCAGCGCGAACCCTCCTGTTTTAGGATTTTCACCAGGACTGAAAAGAGCCTCCGATGGGCACGTGGTGCCGAAAGACACGTTACAAAATGTGCGTGATACTGAGGAGTTTGTTGTTAATATTGTCAGTGCTCCACTAGCCGAGCAGATGGTCAAGACTAGCGCTAACTTCAGTTCTGATATTAGCGAGTTTGATGCTGTTGGTCTGACTTGTGCTGACTCTCTCTATGTTTCTGCTCCGCGCGTTCAGGAGTCACCGATCAATCTTGAATGCAAGCTTTTCAAGATTGTGGAAATTGGTACAAGCAATCTCGTTCTCGGGCAGATTGTTTGTATTCACATTGATAACTCAGTTTTGACCGATGGGCAGATTGATGTCGGAAAGCTGCAGCCAGTAGCCAGATTGGGCGGGGAATTTTATTCTATTGCCGACGATCCGTTCATAATTGAGCGCCCTTAGTTACCCAAACGCTAACCCTATATATGCTATTATCGCAACCGCATAGACAGTGGAGTTGCAAGGAGCCCCGTAATGCTCAATTGGCAGAAAGTTTTGTCCCCTTTTCTCGCGTTTTCATATCTAACTAGCATGGCTGCAGTTCAAGCTGCTGCGCAACCGTCAGTCAGCGTGCCAGCAAAATCTGAGCATACCTTGCCTTCAATTCCATTTGAAAAATACAAATTGAAAAATGGGCTCGAGGTCATTCTTTCTGAAGACCATAAGCTTCCGCTGGTGTCGGTGAATTTGTGGTATCACGTGGGTCCCGCCAATGAGCGCGAGGGACTGACTGGGTTCGCTCATTTGTTTGAGCACATGATGTTTGAAGGCTCTCGACACGTTGGTGCCAAAGCTCACTTCAAATATCTTGAGTCTGCTGGTGCAAGTGATATTAACGGCACCACTGATTTTGACAGAACAAACTATTTTGAAACTTTGCCATCAAATCAACTGGAGCTTGCACTCTGGTTAGAGAGCGATCGCATGGGCTTCTTGCGTGACACTCTCGATAAGGAGAAGCTTGCCAACCAACGAGACGTCGTGCGCAATGAGCGCCGTCAGAGCGTAGAGAATCATCCCTATGGAATAGTTGAAGAGGAGATGTTCCATCAATTGTTTCCAAAAGGGCATCCATACTATGCAAGTGTTATCGGATCGCATGCCGACATTGAAGCCGCACGCCTCGACCATTTGCGTGACTTCTTCAAACAGTATTACTCACCCAGCAATGCAAGTCTTGCAATCGTAGGCGACTTCGATAAGGCAAAAGCAAAGGCTCTCGTAGAGAAGTATTTTGGCACACTGCAGGCTGGTCCGCCGGTGCCGAAAATCACTATACAGACTCCGCCAATCACCGCGGAAAAAAAGGTGACTGTAGCAGATCAGGTTGAGCTTCCTCGTGTATATATGTCCTGGATTACTGCACCGATTTATAAGTCAGGAAGTGCTGAGGCTGACCTTATCGCACGAATTCTTGGTGGTGGCAAATCTGGTCGCTTGTTCAAGAAGCTTGTGTATGAGAAGCAAATTGCACAAGATGTGACGGTTGAAAATTACCCTCTGCTGCTAGGCTCTGTTTTCACCATTAAAGCGACTGCTAAGCCTGGAGTGAAACCGGAAGACTTGCAGAAGGAAATCGATGCCGAATTGCAGAAGTTCAGGCAAGATGGTGCGACGCAACGTGAACTTGATGGTGCTCGCAATACTATTGAAGCAAAAATAGTCGGCGACCTGGAAAACCTTGGTGGATTTGGCGGGGTCGCAGATAGGCTCAACAATTACAATCACTTCATTGGTGACCCTGATTATTTGTCTAAAGATCTTCAGCGCTATGACACTGCGACTCTTGCAGACTTGAAAAAGGTCACCGATTCCTATTTGCAGAATAACTCACGCGTCGTGGTTTTTGGCGTGCCTGGCAAGAAAGTTTTAGAAGATGTTCCTCAAGCAAAAGAGGAAAGCAAAGACGCAGAGAAGGTCGATGCAGTAGCAGAGTCGCCTGATGAAGCCTGGAGAAAAGAAGCCCCAAAACCTTCAGGAGAAGTGAAACTAAATCTGCCGGTTCCAGAAAGCTTCAAACTCTCAAATGGTCTAACGGTTTACCTACTTGAAAGGCACAACCTTCCCATTATCTCTGCGCAGCTCAGCACATTGAGTGGAACAGAACGTAACCCTGTCGATAAGCCGGGTCTTGCAGCTTTTACTGCGAGTATGCTTGATGAGGGCACGAAGAAGCGCTCTACGCTTCAAATAGCTGACGATCTTGAGCAGTTGGGGACATTTCTGGTAACAATGTCTGGGGTAGATTCCTCCAGAATGGCGATGCGCACACTCAGCAAGACTGCTGAGCCAGCGTTTGAAATTTTTTCTGATTTGCTATTGAATTCTGCTTTTGAGCAGAAGGAGATTGACCGTGTTCGTAGCATGAGAATTACATCTCTTGAGCAAGAGAAAGATGATGCAAATGCTCTTGCTCGTCGAGTCGTTTATCGCAAATTGTACGGCGCTAATAGCCCGTATGGATACGAGGACGACGGAACTGTCTTTTCGCTGAAGAACATCAGTAGAGATGATTTAGTGAAGTTCTGGAAAACTGAATACACCCCATCAAATGCTGCGCTAGTTATTGCAGGTGATTTGACCAAAGAGCAGGCGAAAACAATTGCGGAAAAATATCTGGGTTCTTGGACTGGTGCAGGTACTAGTCATGTGCCACCAGTTGTAGAAAACAATACCAAGCGACAAATATTTGTAGTAAATAAGGATGCGGCACCGCAAACAGCAGTCATTATTGCGTCAATCGGGTTGGCACGTTCAAACCCTGACTATGTGCCAGTTCTGGTGATGAACAATGTGCTCGGCGGAATGTTTTCGAGTCGATTGAATATGAATTTGAGAGAGAAGCATGGTTACACCTATGGTACCTACTCTCGCTTCTCTGCACGACGAGCTGCCGGACCATTCTCTGCTAGTGCAGGAATTAGAACCAATGTTACTGGTCCTGCAATTTCAGAGTACTTCAAGGAATTTGATGGAATGCGCAGCAATCCGCCGAGTGCAGAAGAGGTGAAAATGGCGAAAGACTCCTACGCGCTGTCATTGCCAGGCGATTTTGAAACATCATTGAATGTGGTGAATCAATTCAGCAACTTGTTTGTGTACAACTTGCCTGTGGACTACTACAAAAATTTGCCAGATAAAGTGTATGCAGTTACGCCTGCGGAAGCCGAGTCGATGGTGAAAAAATATCTTGATCCTAACAAGATGGTTGTGGTCACAGTTGGTGATAAGGCGAAGATTATGCCGGAGTTGGAGAAACTCAATCTTGGACCAATTCAAGAATTGAATGCAGAGGCCAACCCGATTCACTAAAGAATACAGAGGACGGGTTCGGATCCTGGCACCGCCGCCATGAAAATCCGTGGTTGAGGCGCTAGGCAACGCTGTGCTCCATTCTCTTCAGAAGTGATTCAATTCGAGTTGCCAGTTCTTGATCACGAGGGTCGAATTTGTTCTGCTTGAACTCGAGTGCCCGCTGGTAGAGAGGTTTTGCGGCAGCGAAATCACCAGTCTCAAGGTGGCAGTTTGCTAACCCAATGAGGTTGTCTGACAATTCATCTTCAGTGCAGTCGGGTAGTCGCTCGCATATTTCCAGGGCGCGTGTGTAGAGTGGTTTTGCATCGCTAAATTTGTCTTGAAGCTGAAAACAGTAAGCAAGCCCTGTGAGCTTAGACGCAAAGTCGGGGTGTTCTATACCGGTGCATTTTTCTGTGATGTCCAGAGCTTTCTTGTAGAGTGGAATGGCTTCTTCATAGCGCTTTTGAAAGCTATAGCAATTTGCTAGATTGAACAAATTGTCTGCGACTGCAGAGTGCTCTTTTCCCAAAGTTTGCTCACTTATCGCCAGAGCTCTTGTGAAAGATTTCTCTGCATCTTTGTATTGCTCTTGTTCGCTTTGGCAGACTGCCAACTGCGTCAAGACAGTCGCAATATCATCATGCTCGTGTTTATAAGTTTCCTCATAAATGCCGAGCGCTTGCAAATAAAATGAAATCGCGGCATCAAATTTTCTTTGAGAGCGCAGCCCTGTAGCGAGCCCCGCAAGCGCATCTGCGTAATCGATGCTTGTATGCGCGCCCAACTTCTTCATTGTCTTCAATGCCGCATGAAAGCACTTTTCTGCATCATCAAATCTTGTTTGCGCCAAAAGTGATGCTGCTAACTCGGTGTTGCAGCGCGCAACCTCAAGACTCTCTTCTCCTGTCAATTTTGCATGCATTGGAATTACTTTTCTCAAGTTTTCCTCAGCATTTTGAAACGCGGCTCGTCTATTCCATGCAATTGCCTGGCACGTTAGAGAATCTGCAATTTCAAAAGTTCTGTCCACAGAACTTTTCTCGAAGACGGCAAGCGCTTCTTCTAGAAATGGTTCTGCCTCGGAGTAACTGCATTGCATTATTAGCGTTCTAGCTAAAATGAGGGAGCATTCTGCTTTTTCCTCTAGAGACTTATCGCCGTCTTGTTTGTAAAGATCGAGCGCCTTTCTTATTTCAATTTCTACTTCTGTGCATTTGCCAGCCTCATAAAGGCAAGATGCCAGCTCTTTGTATGCAAAAGCGCTATCATTGGTGTTCATGTTCTTGTTGCTTGCTTTTGCATCAATTGCTTCGCGCAAAACTTTTTCAGCTTCTTCATATCGCTCAAGTGCCCGATAACAAGCCCCGAGGCAGACGAGTGTGGAGAAAACCCTCGGGTCGCCTTTTTTTGCGTTTGCAAGAATTGTTAGAGCATCTTTGAATTGTGATTCTGCAGTATTTGGGTCACCTTCTTGAAAGACTCGGCAAGCTTCTTCGAATTTGTCTCGCCAGGCATCTTTGCCCGTCATCGTGGACCAGATTGTTTTAAGCCAGTCTTTCATGTTCACGTTGGGTTCGCGCAGAAACAAGAACCTGCAAGTTAGCTTGCAGGTTCTTGGTTTAGTAGTATAGATTTCCCCAGATTGACTCCAGTTCGTTCATTTGTTTTGCGAGATGGTCCTGGTCTCTCTTGCTTCCCGAGCAATAGGCCTGCCAATACAGCTCCCACCATTTGTTGTGTGCTTCCGCCCTTCCTTTTGCTGATTCCTCAGTCAGAACTTCCTGACCCGGAACCATCGGCTTCATATAGCAGACACCACCGCTACAATCGCCTCCTTCGAAGTCTGCAGGCTTGATGAATGCGCCTCGCTCTTCCCAAACATGCTTAACCACAGCAAAAGTCTTTGGATATAGCTTCTGCAGTTCGATTTCATTAAAGTCGTCAGTTCTTTTGCATTTTTCTGGAAAGAACACCAGAAAACCCGACTCTGGGACTTTATTTCTAATTTCGAGAGGCAAGCGGTCATCGTTGTAAATCTCGACGCGCCCATTGAAATTACTGATTAATTTGTCAAAAAGTGCCTGATGTAGACGTTTCCACAATTGCTTTGTCAGCTTGAACTCGCTCACATCTGATATTGCAAGAGCGAATGATAGAGTTTTGACTGCCTTGTTTAGACGAAAAATGTCAGGTTCTTGTGCGCCGCTGTCCAGCTCCCGGAAGTACTTAAAAGCTTCATCCAGAGCTGTTCGCTCGCGCCTTTCTTGTCTGCCCATAGTTCAGGCTCCCAATGAGAACGGTTTATTGCACAACCAATATTCCCAATTCGGGCTGATTCATCACTTTTTTTGGAGCATTTGGGTCAGGATTAGACAGCTGTGACAGCTTCAGGCTTCTGAACTTCGTACTGTTTAATCGCATTTTCCCAGTTTCCAGTGGACTTGAGCACAAGTTCCACCGCGTCTCTGACGGCTCCCTCGCCGCCATCATGCTCTGTCACAAAATGGGAGACAGCTTTCACTTCGGGGCGGGCGTTTGCTACTGCCACTGCCAGACCTGCTTTGCGGAGGAGTGGAATATCCGGGAAGTCGTCACCTATGTAAGCCACTTCATCAGCTTCAACTTTTGCATCGGCGAGTATTTCGTTCCAAGACTCGACCTTGTGAAGATGCCCTTGATAGACATATTTCATCTTTAGCATCTTCGCGCGTTCGACCACTGATGGAGAGTTACGTCCGCTGATAACACCGGTGCCGATGCCTGCGAAACTGCAAAGATGCAGTCCCAGTCCATCATGTGAGTTGAACCCCTTGAACTCAGTCATTTCGCCCTGAGAGTTCGGGAAGTAATAAAGTTTTCCGTCAGTGAGCACCCCATCAACATCCATAAGAATGAGCTTTATTTTGGCGGCTCTTTTGATTTGTTCTTCTGAATAGTTGCTAGACATGGCTTACTCCTGCGGTTTGCTCCTGCGGTTGTCATTAACGCTTACCGATGATGCATACAGTAAAGCACGAGCTTGGAATCTATACACATTTGAATTCTCTAGTGTAAAGTCGCTTTCCCCGTGGACCTCTGTTTGAAGCCCTGATATGCTTTTGCAGGCATCAATTTGCGGGTCGAAGCAATGCAAAAACTTGAAAGTTCTTCCACTGAGGCAGTCCAACAAGGGAAAGTTTTCCTGAAGGTTGACGTTGAATCTGTATCAATCGACCAACCTGCGAACGCCATAAAAAGGTTTGTAATAAGCCGCAAGCCTCGCGTAGTTTCATGCGATTTGCTAATTGTGGGTGGTGGCACGGGTGGTGTCGCGGCGGCTCTGGCTGCTTGCTCAGCTGGTTTAACTGTGTGTCTGACAGAGGAAACATCTTGGTTGGGCGGGCAGATGACAGCCCAGGGTGTCTCAGCGCTGGATGAGAATTATCTTGTGGAAACTTCTGGAGCATCGCGCACCTATAAATTAGTTCGCAACAAGATTCGCGAGCACTACAGGGCACTTGGTGCTAAAGATGGATTAGCACGCTTTGAGAAATTTCTTGACCCGGGTAATTGCTGGGTAAGCCGGCTTGCGTTTGAGCCTAAGGTGGCTGTGCAGATATTGGATGAGTTGCTTGCACCGCATTTGCGAACTGGGAGACTTAGAGTGTTTAAGCGCACTGTGGCTCTTTCTGGGCGAATTCAGGGTGACAAAATTCGTGCAGTTCAATTTGGTAATTTTGAAACTGGAAAAATCACCGAGTTGCGATGCAAGTTTTGTCTCGATGCCACCGAACTTGGTGACCTTTTTCCACTGCTGGAAGTTCCTTATTTTAGTGGCGTAGAGTCGCGCTTTGCCACCCGCGAAGAGCATGCGCCAGCATTTGCAGACCCTGATAATGTTCAGGACTTTACCTACCCATTTGCGATAGAGCTTTGTCCTGGCGAAAATCACACCATTGCCAAGCCCCCACATTATGAGGAGTTCAGAGATAAGGGCAAGTTCTCCCTGCTCGGCTATGCGGTGTTCAAAAACAGAAAATGTATCAATGAGAAAGGCAAGGAAGTTGAGTACCTGCCTTTCTGGGAGTACCGTCGCTTAATCGACGCTGCTACGTTTTCATCGAAGCAATTCCCCCGAGATATCGCAATGATAAATTGGGAGAGTAATGATTTACGCCTGGAAAGCATAATCGATGTTGAGCCAGCCCTTATGTGCGAGCGTCTGGCACGCGCTAAATGCCTGAGCCTGGGCTTCCTTTATTGGATGCAGACCGAAATGGAGCGCGATGATGGTGGTAGGGGTTACCCCGAGTTCAAACTTCGTTGCGATGTTATGGGCACCGCCGATGGTATCTCTAAATATCCATACATTCGAGAATCACGCCGACTTTCAACCGGGCGGTTCGTACTAGAAAGTGATATCACAAAGGCTTCAAATCCTGGCGCACGAGCGCGTTGGTTCAGTGACTCTCTTGGTATAGGTCTCTATCCGGTTGATATTCACGGAAAGCAAGATGTGCCCGGTGCAGCACAGTCTACTGCGCCATTTCAGGTGCCTGCATTCGCGTTTGTCTCAAGTGATTTGCGCAATCTCTTGCCTGCTTGCAAAAATATTTCTTGTACGCATGTCACTAACGGAGCCTACCGTCTGCATCCCATCGAGTGGGCGATTGGCGAAGCTGCGGCCATGTTCGCTGTGGAGGTGTTGGCAGCAAAAACTGATTCGCGCCGTTTGCATCAATCAAAAGTTGCAATGCGCCGTCTGCAGAAACGAGTGCTGGAGTATGGTTCGCCCATTGTCTGGTTTAATGATGTTTCTCCTGAAGACGAGAATTTTGCAGCAATTCAATTCCTTGCGATTTGCAAGATTATGCCTGTTGACCTTGAGTCACTATCCTTTCGCCCTGACGATTCTCTAAGCAGGTTAGAGCTTGCGACGGCTATCTCTCGGCTGATGAAACTGGATCGAAAAGAATCAGAACGAACCGCTGCTGTTGAGGCGTTGCTTAACTGCGCTAAAAATGAGTTGGAGGGCAATCTGCCCGTTACTGCGCCTGAGCTGCATATGACGCTTTCGGAGTTAGGGTTTCAACCTGCGCAAGCGCTTTCCGATGCTGCTGCCGTCAGTCGGCGCGAGTTTGCAGCACTTCTTTACCCTCTTGCCACGAGTGCGAAATTTATCGGCAGGTGCTAGTGTTTGGTTTGCTCAGCCGAAGTATGCAGCTCTTTGGAGACCGGCCCATGACGAATTGAACAAACGCATGAACCTCGATCCGACATTAAAGAAGGCGATAGAGGCAGGCGGATTTTGATTCAATGCCAAATTCCAATTACAGAGTATTCCGATACGGAACCACTGATAAGCTTAATTCTAAGCTCGATGAATGCTAACTTTCCACTCTTTTGAGGCTTGGTGATTTGATAGGCAATTTCGTTTGTTCTAGTCAAGACTCCATTCCCAAACAACGCTGTTAACTGCGATTGCTTCATTCCAATTAGCTTAGACGCATTCTTCGATACCAGGTCCCACCGCTCTTGGTCTGTTTTTCCAGGCAAGAGCTTGGGAACAGGATTACGTCCTGCGATCTCATCTGGACTCAGTTTCGTGTCCTGCAAGCCTTGAGCAGAGGCAATTTGTAGCCCCAGCCAAACGAAAACGAAGAGTGACACAATTTTGTTCATTTAGCTCGATATCCTTTGTTTGCGCCGTTGCCAGATAACAAAGCCTTTTAGCGGGATCAGTATCGACATGCTCGCCATGAGTGCCTGTCTCAACTCAAATTCTCTGTTGAAAGCTTTGATCTCTTCGTGTGTGCGTTCTGTTCTTCCGAAAATTTCTTTTGGCATTTCGCCGAAGCCCTGAGCCAAATTGGGTGGCAGGCTCAAAGGGAGCAAAATTGCGATTAATGCTAGCTCTTTCTTCATCATGCAACTAGCAGCCACAATCGCAATTTAGACAACTCGGTTGTTCCCCTGTATGAGTTTTGTGGAAATCGCGAGATTTATCGGACTTCTTTATCAGCTGCAGCGCTGCTGCCGCCTACGGCGCTCATCGGTGCGGGTGGTCGTCTCTGTGGTGATCCTGCTGCAGTCCTGGGTACATAGGGTGGAGCCCCAAGGACCTGGCAATATGAGTGAGGCCAATTCATCCGCACAAGAAAACGCAGCGATCTCCCCGCAAATTGCTTCGGGTGAGTTTGGCATTGGCACAGTTTTGGAAAGCCGATTTGAGCTTCTAGAATTTCTGGGTGCAGGTGCTGTTGGCGAAACTTATAAAGCACACGATATATTGCTGAGTAGGACAGTTGCAATCAAATTTCTGGGTGAAACTGCAAGCCAAAATGAAGAAACAATAGAGCGGTTCAAAACGGAGGCTCTCGTTACCACAAAACTTGAACATGCTGGTATTTGCAGATCGTATGCACTGAAAGCAACTCCTGCAGGTCGCTTGTTCATGGTAATGGACTTCATCTCGGGGCGTTCTCTGGCTTCTGTTTTGGCGGAACAAGGAACGTTATCTGCAACACAATTTTTGAATATTTTCGACCAACTCACCGATGCTTTGATCTACGCTCATGAACTTGGAGTTGTTCATCGTGATCTCAAACCAAGTAATATCATGATTTCGTCTAGAGACGGGCAAGAGCAAGCTGTGTTAGTTGATTTTGGGCTGGTGAAATGGGTTGAGAATCAGAATCAGCACCTCACCGCAACAGGGGCGATTATGGGCACAAGCGCCTATATGAGTCCAGAACAATGCCGTGGCGAAAGAGAGATTGACGAAAGGAGCGATGTTTATTCGTTGACCTGCGTAATGTTCGAGGCGCTAACCGGGAAACCTCCTTTTACAGGAGATTCATCGCTGGACGTTATGTACAAGCATGTTAATGCTTCCGTAGATGGTTCTGATATTTTGAAAAATGTGCCATCGAATATGGTGCCTTTGTTTCGTAAGGGGCTGCAGAAAAATCGAAGTGATAGATTCCAAAATATTTCTCAGTTGCGGCAGAGCTTTCTTGCTTGCACTCGCAAAACCGAAATACGTAACTGGAAACCGCCACTTATTGTGGTTGGTGCTTTGTGCTTATTGCTATTGTCTGGATTTGTTGCTTACCTTGCAATAACAAATAGCCGCGCTAAAGAGGCTGCTGTTCTCGATAATGCTATAGAGGACAAAAAGGGTAAGAACTCTGAGGTTGCAGATTCAAATCTTGTCGAGCTGCCGGCCGACCCCGATAAAGTTTCAGCGCTCGGCAATAAATATATGAACCTTGACCCAACTGGAAAGCAGTTGCGAATTCTATATCGGCGCTGGGACGAAAAGCATTCTCGCAGGCACGCTGACCGAGAATCTGTGAGTTTGTGGACCAGTGCGATTGTCCAATTTGCTATGGTTCTTGATTATGACTCGATGGAAACATATTCGAAGAGAGTACTTTCCAGTTCGTTCGCTAATGAAATTGCACCGACGGTAGTGGATTCCTATTTTATTTACTTTAAAGCGAAGCGTGATTTTTCCGGTGGAATCAAGAAATTAGAGCAGTTTGTTCATGACGAAAGATTTGCGCAACTCCCCAAGCTCGCGGTTCAAGCTAAGGCTGATGAGATCGCGTGTTACCTGGAGTTAGGTGATGCGCAAAAGGCTGTTCGGCTGGGCGAAGAAAATGAAAAGATCATGAGTTCGAAATTTACCGAATTTGGTCATACCGGTACTGATTCGAGAAAAAGGTATGTTGTTGCATTGCTACGTGCTGGTGACAAGAAAAAGGCGAACATTCTGCTCGAAAATTATTTGAGTCAGATTGACCAATTTCAAGAGAGAGGAAAGCACATAGCCTTTGCTGAAATGGCGCAGGAGATTCAAAAGGATGACCCCAAGACTTCGTTGAGCTTGTACGAAATGGCTTTGTCTCGATGTCCTCCAGGTGAACGCGCGACCATAGTAATGCCCTATTGCAGTCTGCTTCGTTCAATTAATGAGAACAGGCGAGCACTTGAATTGGAAAGAGGCTTGTTTAACCACGTGACTGACAGGAACTTGAAAATTCAGATACTAATTGCAATGAAAGCCGATGCTACTATTCTAAAATTGAATAAGGATGTTGCGGACTTTGACAGGGCCATAGTAAACGAGTGGCGGGCACTTTTGAGAGGTCCTGTTCAATTGACCGGCGCAGACATTGTTCTCTTAGATCAAAGCCTTGGTTCTTGTGCCGCAAATATAAGAGTAGAACATGGTGCCAATGCGGCAATAAAATTTCTCGATGATTGGTCTTCTTTTGTTGGAACTAAGACAACATTCAGGAAGTTGATTTACGTTTCGCTAAGGTCCAAGATGGCGTTAGAATACGCTGATACAAATCGAGGGTTAGCCTTACTAAAAGAAGCAGAACAGATGCTGAAGAGTATCGATGACATTGAATTGGCTAGGTATGGTATTGATCGACCAACTCTCCTTGGAATTAATCGAGAAATCGAATTTCAAGTATATACGAGTGCTGGTTTGCCAGAACAGGCGATAAAAGCTGAAGAGCAAGCGTTATATTTCAGGAAGCAATCAAAGATCGATGAAGCTGCACTGTTGTTTGACGAGTTAGTTCTCGCAACTTCGTATTTTGAAAGCAATCACGGTGAGAAAGCTAAAGACTTGATCGCCGAAATTGAAAAGACAATTGCGGAACGTCCCGACATCTGGCAAAAGTTGCTTCTAGAAGGCAAGCGGCGATATTCGCAATTAAAAGTATATGAGAAAAAATTGCCTGACGCGTTGAACAGCCTGGACAAATCTTTAACGCAAGCCAAAAGAGATGGCACGCCTGTTCCTACTAATCTTGAAATTGACCAGGCTCTAGTTTTGCTTCAGATGGGGCGCTATGCCGATGCCGAAAATGTTTTGAACAACAGACTCAAGCAAAAAGACCCAGTTCTGGCTGATGTTTGGAAATACCGAATTCACACTACGTTGGTAAGAATTGCTCGTGCTCAAAGAAATTTTGAGCAAGCAGTTGAGGAATCAAAATTGGCTCTGGCTGCTGCCCCTGGTGAAATAAAGATAAGTGCCTATTCGGTGCTCGCTCAAAGTCTTATGGAAGTTGGTGATGTGGAAAAGGCAAAAGAACAGTTAGATCTTGCTGATGAACTAGCTAAGAAATCTGGAGAATTTCGCGGAAAAGATCGGACGCTTGAACTTCTTCAGCATCTGCGAAAATCGCTCAAGAAATACGCTAAGAAAACGAACCTGTCTGGGGCAGTCCTCACACCTGTGAGCGCCAGCTTCCAGCCGGCATCTGCAAGCGCAGTCCTCGCACCTGGGAGCGCCGACTTCCAGCCGACATCGGGAAGCTTCGGAACACTTCTTCAATTAAAAAGGAGAATCGTTTAAGTGTCTTCTCCAGGTGAAAATGACGAAATTCAAGAAAAGTCTTTTGATAAGCGCTACATCTTAGGCGAGCTTCTCGGGAAAGGCGCTTCTTCCAGTGCATACAAAGCGCGAGATTTACTTCTTGAGCGTGACATAGTGGTAAAAGTTATTCACCCTCATCTTTTGACGAGTGAGTTAGCTATTCAGCGGTTTAAGACGGAGGCTGCACTATGTTCTTCTTTGTCGCATCCTGCAATAGCACGCGTGTATAACAGCGGAGTAACAGCAGATGGTCGACTATACCTGGTTATGGATTATATTGAAGGTAGAACGCTGGCTGAAATTCTTGCTGACGAATCAAAGCTTTCCCTACCCGACTTTTTTTCTTTCTTCTCCGATTTGCTGAGTGGAGTCGAACATGCCCACGAGAAGAAGATTGTTCATCGAGATATAAAACCTTCAAACATCATAGTAAAGCGCGAGAACGGTGTCTTGAATGCTGTTTTGATTGATTTTGGACTTGCCAAATCAATCGAAGCAGAGGCTCAGTCATCTACCAATACCGGGCTGCTGTTAGGTAGCGCTGGGTATATGAGCCCAGAGCAATGCCGGGGAGAGAAATCAATCGACCAGCGCAGCGATATTTATTCTATCGGCTGTGTTATGTCAGAAGCATTGATAGGCACTGCACCATTTAGTGGTGGCACTGACCTGGAAGTCATGTCTCGACACCTTGAGATTACGCAAAAGAGACTCGGCTTTTTGAAGAAACTTCCGCCGTCTTTAGCAAAGTTGATCAAGAAATGTCTTGAGCGTGATGCGCAAGATCGTTATCAAAATTTGGCTGAGCTAAAACACGACTTTGAACAATGCAAAGTCAGCAAGGATTGTCTGAAAAAATCGATTAGCGACGCTCACCAAGATCATAAACGAAGCATAGCTGTGCTCGCGTTGCTCATTTGCTGTGCCGGTTTTTTCTATTACATTTCGAGCACTAAGAAAGCTAGATCAAAGTCGCCAGATTTGGCGGATGTTTTGCCAAACCGTGGAATCCAAAAAGTTAATAGCAGGTTGCCAATTCGAATTGAGGAGTTGACTAAAAAGATTGGAGATATAAATACTAAATCTACGAAGGCTAATCAGGATGCCGACCAGGCTTTAGAATATATAGATAACTGGGAAAAGCGTTACGCTAAGCAGTTCGATGCTACTACAAGTGACGCTGTTAAAGCTCTGCGAGTACAACAGTTGTGTAAATTAGATCGGATGGACGAAGCGAAGGTGATAGTCGAATCTTTGTTTGCGACTAGTTTTTTTCCAAGAGCTTCAGCAGCGCTTTATGCCTACATGAGCCGACTTGTAGAGCTGAGACAATTTCGTGAGGCGATAGTCATCTACGGAGAATTTGAGAAAAAATTCCCCGAAATTCACAGAGAGAAGATGCAGCAAGTCATATTCCTGAGGCTTCTAGGTGATTGTTACATGGGCCTGGGTGATTATAAAAGTGCCAAGCTTGAGTACAGCAAGTCCTGGAAGGTCGCGCAAGTTTCGGGGGACGCTTACATAGCTAATGATGACGAAATAGCGGGAGCCAGCCGAATGTTAACTGCGTGTTTTGCTTTGCGGGATGAACGAGGTATCAACGAATGTGTTGCATCAGTCGATAGGTTTTTCGAGAATAATGAAGTTGGGAAAGCAAAGGCTGATCTGGCATTGACGAGATTGTTTGCTGTTTATGGTTATACAGAACGGTTGATTAATCATGCTCAAAGAGCGCGGACTGTCTTCAAGAAAAATGCTATGAAAACTCAACTCCAAGAAGCTGACCGTTATCTTGCAAATCAGTTCCTTGCCGCAAAGAAATATGCAGAAGCGCAAAAGTTGGAGGAAGAGTTTTTCTCGATAGCGCCCAGTGTGAAAGGCAAGGTTATGGCTCTTACAATGCTTTCAGTGAATGCTCTGCAGCGAGGTGATAAAGCGGCGGAATCAAAATATATTGCGAAGGCTTTCGACCTGGCAAAGAAGGCTCTCGACAAATTCTCTTCGGGAGATAAGAGCCAGAGCAAGTTTGATTGCGAGGATGCTTACCAATCTGCTATTTCGCGTGTGATTGATATGTACTCTGAAGACTTGCAATACATGCAAGCCCTTGATACCGCGGAAGATGGACTTAAATTGTATGGAAAGCAATTTCCTGAAATAGGCTTGTTTCTTTACCGGAAAAAATTGGACTTGACGAATGTTTTGGGGTTCACTAATGCAGACTTGCTTTCGGAGCATGTGAAGGGAATTGAAGAGCTCCTCAAGGAAATGCAAGAACAACCCATTTCAAGTAAGCAGAATTCATATATTTTGGAAGGTAAAGCCGAAATCGCTCGATTAAGAGAACTGCTCTTCAGGCTTCAGAATGATGTGAAAATGTTAGGTGCCGTCGCCAAATCGTTCTTCGACGAGTATCGAAACGACATTCGAGCTGAGCCATATTTGGTCGAACAAGCATATGTGTATTGTTCTGCTTTGCTTGAGTTGAAGCAATATGCGGAGTTGAAGACATTTTTGAATGCCAACTCTTCGCTGATGATGAATGTCAAAATGTCGAATTTATCCGAGTGGATAGAAAAGTCTTCGAATTTTGTCTTGTACCAGATTTCTGTTCAGAACTATGAGGAAGCCCAGCATGCTTCTTTAGCTAGTATTGAAGACTTGCGAACTAGAGAACCTGAACAGAGATGGCTGCAATTCAGATTTTATCTCCTTCTTGCTGAAGTGTATGGCAAGACAAAGCAGGCAGATAAGCGCAAGCAGTGTCTTGTAAGTTTGAAGGAAATTGGAAATTATCCGCTGGCTGACGATCGCGCAGTAAATGCGATCCTCAATTTTGTGTGGACTAATTATTTGTTACAGCCAGATCGAGAACTCGCACTTTATTGCATTGATATCATTCAAAATAGTGCACCTGAATCCCTAAAGTGCCTGGGTCCATATCGGAAATCACTGCTTTATCTTGCAGGAAATGAACTTCCTCAACGCATTACTCTTTTGAAGCAATGTTTGACAATGAACAAGCAACAAAGCTTGGGAATGAAGGTGTTTTACAATGATGTTAAGGTTGAGTTGGCAGTGGCGTACACTGACAGCAAGCAGTGGGAAGAAGCGAAACAATGTTTGAATGAGGTCAGACGATTTGCCGTCGAGTCTGATAGCCATGATTCATGGCAAAAGGAGCTTAAAATCGGTTACGTCGACCACCTGATGGGAAATGTTTACGCCGCTAAAAAAGATAATGTGCAAGCAATCGCTTATTACAAAAAGGCGATCGCACAGTTTGCAAAACTGGGAAACAATGGCTTGAATAAGTGGACCGGCAGCATCAGCGCTGCAATTAGTTGTGCACAAGAAATGAAAGATGAGTCTGAACTGCAGAAACTAGAAGCCCTGAAAAAGGCGGGCGTGTCACAACGTTGATCTCTCTCTAATGTGGCAAGAATTGAGTGCTGCTATGTGGCACCGTGATGCATTGATTATGCAGCGCGATGCAGGTTTTTCAAATCGCTTGTGCTTGCGCCGTTTTCGATTGCTTTAATGACCTGTTTGTTTTCGCTACCCATCTGATTGGCTGATTCTGCGGCTTGAGCCTTTGGCGTAGCCACGTTAATTGCGTTGATGATCAGGCTGTAGCTTTGCATTAACATTGCGTGTGCTGCGCTTCCTGCTGGCACAGAGGACATCATTGAAAGCACGTCGCCCAGAGCTGCGTTTAATGAAGCAACTTCTGTCCATCTAACAACACCTGATTTTGCAAGATTTTGAATGCTTGATGCTTTCTGTGCAATGTTGATTGCTGCTGTTTGTGCTTGGGCTTCAGTAAGCGGTGCTTTGCTCGAACCGAAAATGCTATTGGCATTGCGCTCGCTGCTTACTGCTGCACTAGACTCCCAGTCACGGGAGTAAACATGCATGTCTTTTGCAATGAATGTGTCGCGGTCAACACGAACTGAGCCATCAGGATTTACGGTTGGACCATCTTTGAATTCAACTACACGGTCATTATGAATTACAGTGTTAGTATCTTTGATTGTTGTATCTTTGACGGTGTCCACTAACTTTGGTGTGTCGATTGTTGTAGTAGCCAGGTCAATTGTGGTCACTTCTGGCTTGGCTGGCTGAGCAGGTTGAACTTTGGCATCAGTTGCAGCCGGAACGGCTGCAGGTTGTTCAACTGTGACTTTGACTTTGCTATCAGTAGCGTTGTTTTCATATTTTTTGTTTCCGTCGTTTATTTGTGTGCTGCCATCTGGGTTGATGTTACCGTGCCAGACTCTGCCATCTTTTCCGACCCAGCTGAATTCGCCGGTTTGTAGGTTTACATTGAATGGTGATATTTTTGGAGCACAAGAGTCCGCTGCAGGAGCTGTTTCTTTGTTTGCATCACCAGGCTTAGCGATTGTGCATGCAAGCTCTGGTTCTGGTTTGCAGCTTGTTTCTGTTTTGCAGCTATCTGGAGTTCTGTGTTGTCCTGGCTTGTCACCATCAGTTTTGATGCATAACTCGCGCTGGTCAATAACGAGGTCACCGATTTTGAATTTGCCGTCTACTGCTTTGATTGGTGATTTTTCGCTGGTTATAGGAAGCAGCTCGCCGTCCTTGCGAACGTAGAGTTGTCCTTCTTTGATTTCGAAATGGAAAACTTGATGGTTGGCTGTTTCCAATCTTGCTTTCTGTTGTTGAACATCAAAGGTTGTGCCGTCCTGAAAAATTGTTCTGGTGCCAACGCCTTTGATTGCGAGCAAGTAGGTTTGTCCTTCGCCGAGGGTTTTGCGGATCTCTTCGGTTTTTGCCGCGAGGTTGTCTTTGGTATCAACAAATGAAAAGCCTGCTGTTTGATTTTTCAAAACATGTGGGGTTATCTCGAGCTTGTCTTGTGCGAGATTCATTTTGACGTTGTTGCCATCTCTGACCAATTCATTGCCGTTGTCGAGGGTGACGTGGCGCTTGTTTTGCTCATCCCAGGTAACTTTGTATCCGTCACCTTTGATGACTTCTTTGCCGTTTTCAATGACGACCGATTCATTGTCACGCAAAACAACTGTTTTGTTGTCTGTCTTATCTACAATTGTTCTGACATTGCCATTTGCGTCTGATTTTTCAACATGAACGTGTCCAGCTTCTGTGCTGATTTCTGTCTTTTCTTTCTTTTCGTTGCTGAAGTTATGCAGGTAGTCAGCACTGGTGAGTCTCTCATTTGCACCGAAGAGCCAGCGTGTAGCATCCTGATTTGTAGGAACGGAAGCTACTTCATCACTTACGCGATCTACTTTGATTTCGGCTGGCTTTTTCAAGCTTTCGAAAATGTCGTTGAATTCGATGCTGCCTTTTGCAGAGCCTGCGGCGACGCTTGGCTTGTCGCTGTCGAACATCTTGTCCCAGTCATTTTTTAGCTTTGTAGCTTCCTGGCTATTGATCTTCGACACTGTAAGCTTTTTGTCTTCGGACTGGTAAAGGTTTTCTGCAACCTTAACAAGCTCGCCACCAAGACTGATACCAGCGCCGATGCTCGCGGCGATCGGGTTGATATAGTGCAGAACCGTTGAGGAAGTTATCCAGTCAGCCGTCTTGTGAAACGCGCTTGAAAGGCTGTCGAACATAGAGCTTTCGTTCGCAGTAGCATCTTGCTTTGCGTTTTGCGCTGCCGGTTTGGCTGCGTCGGTCTTGTTTTCAACTGGAGATTTTTCACCCAGATTGCCGATTGCATCTTTGAAGAGTTTTGCCGCAGCTTCACTTGCTGACTCTTCAGGCTTTTTAGAATCTTTGACTTGATCCAGTGCCATGATACCCAACACCCATCTCTCTCACCCATGCGTATCTACGCAAAAACTGGTGGGTGTGGACAGATTTCTAGATAAAATCAAGTCCCTAAATCATTGTGGCCCAAGTGCATTGGGGGAATTACGTATATAAGTCTTTCTCAGGAAGAGGCGGCGTGTCCCGAAGCTTTTGTGTGGCAAGAACTATCAGGTTTCAAGCAAGATGCGGCCCAGTTAATGTTTCACTCACATTGCTTAATGGTCCAATTGGAATTCTATGCAATAGTGTTCCAAGCCTGAAGTGGTGATTGGCTCTGCTTCCAGCTATGATATTTATGTATGGTATTGGGAAAAGGTTTGTATGGAAACAAAAGAACAATACGGCGAAACTCACGCTGGGCGCTGGTGGAAGCCTGTTGAGGGCGGCAAGATTCTTTGTGAATTATGCCCCCGCGCTTGCGTTTTAAAAGAGGGCGATCGGGGCTTTTGTTTTGTTCGGGCAAATGTTGGCGACAAAATGGTTTTGACCACGTACGGCAAAAGCACGGGGTTTTGTGTCGACCCAATTGAGAAGAAGCCTTTGAATCAATTCCTTCCCGGTTCCAGCATTTTGTCGTTTGGAACTGCTGGTTGCAATCTCGGTTGCAAGTTCTGCCAGAACTGGTCTATCAGTAAGGCTCGAGAAATCGAGTTGCTCAGTGAATCTGCTAGCCCTGAACAAATTGCTGCTGCGGCCGTTAGGCTGAATTGCAAGAGCGTGGCCTTTACATATAATGATCCGGTTATTTGGGCCGAATATGCAATCGACACTGCCAAAGCCTGCCATGAGAGGGGCGTGAAGGCTGTCGCGGTTACTGCTGGTTATATTAGTCCTGAGGCTCGCGCAGAATTCTATTCAGTGATTGATGCAGCTAATGTTGATTTGAAAGCGTTCACCGAGAAGTTCTATCAGCGGCTCAGCCTGGCTGCGCTTGAGCCAGTATTGGACACGCTGAAATGGCTTAAACACGAAAGCACTGTCTGGTTTGAAATCACAAATTTGATGATTCCCAACGAAAATGATTCCGAAGACGAGACTAAGCGCATGTGTGACTGGATTGTGCAAAATCTCGGTACTGATGTGCCTGTGCATTTCACTGCCTTCCATCCTGATTTCCGCATGAAGGACACTCCAGCAACTCCGCCCGCCACATTGCTGCGTGCTCGTCAAATAGCAATGGACGCGGGAATTCGGTATGTTTATACCGGCAATATTAATGACAAAAATACGCAGAGTACGTATTGTCACGCGTGCAAAAAGCTTGTAATCGAGCGCGATTGGTTTAACATAGGGAAGTATTACATGAATGGCAGTTGTTGCCAGCACTGTGGGGAGACCATTCCAGGACACTTCGACAAACTCGATGGCGTCTGGGGGCGGAAACGAATGTCAGTGCATTTTGGCGACTAAGCGAGACTCAGTGGAATTCGTCGAGAAAATTTTGCAATTTATCGTAGGCATCGTTTTTGTGCTGGGCGGTGGATTCATCGCTAAGAGTTCGCTTGACGCTAAGAATATGATTGAGTCTGCCTTGTTCGGATTGTTGGGCGTTTCTGTCGGATTGTTTTTGATTATTGTGGTGTTCTTCGGGGCGCCAAGTGGACCAGGTACGCCGTAGGGTCTACGGCTAAATCTGCTCGCCTGGGGGCGCTGGCTTTCCGCTATACCCGGCGTGTGCGAAGAGTCGGTCAGTACGTTATAGTCCCAATACGGAGGGACTTCTGGGAAAATCTTCACTTGCAGTAAAGCGCCCTAAACGCTGCCATAGCGATGCTCTGGCGCTTGTCGCCGTTGGTAAGCGGTCTCGTCTGATTCTCCCTTAAGGTCTGCTAGATGGTCGGTTGCTATGATTTCAGCACGACTTCGGAGGGTCATCATGAGATCTTTGCTATTGCCCAGTATCGTATTGAGCGCTTGTGTTGCACTTGCAACATCTACTGTGAGTTTTGCCGCAGATAAGGATGGGCGCGCTGGGTCCTGGAGAAAGGGCACACAGGGGGCGCCTGATTTGAAGGCTGCTCAAGCTAAGGTTGATAAGAACCCGAAAGACCCTGAAGCATTGAATGATCTGGGCTTCGCTCTGCGCCAGAATGGCAAGAACGCAGAAGCCGAAAAGTATCTAAAGCAAGCAATTGAAATCAAACCTGATATGGGTGCTGCTCACGCAAATCTCAGCGTTAACTATTTCGATTTGAAAAAATACAATGAGGCATTAGAGGAAGCGAATAAGGCGGTAAAAATCGACAAAGATAACGCCATCTTCCGCGTAGTGCTCGGCAATGCAAAATCTAAGTCAGGCGACCTTAAGGGTGCCGCGCAAGAATACAAAATTGCAATTCAGTTAAAACCAGATTACGAGAACGCGATGTACAACCTCGGTCGCGTCCAAAATGAAAACGGTGATGTTAGTGAAGCGAAACTGACTCTGGCGAAGGCTCTTGAGTTAGACCCTAACGATGACAGAGTGCTAGCTCTGCTCGATAAGCTAGAGAAGGGTGATCCGAACCCGCCAGCAGATCCGAAGAGTGCTGCAGCGAAAGGTTCTGCAGATTCCAAAAAATCTGGAAAAAGCGCAGCTACAAAGTAGTTTGTAAAGGCTGTGCAAAAGCAAAGCTAAGCAGAAGTGATAACTCCGTAAAACCCCGTCAATAGGGCTTTTCAGCGAGTGCTCCTTATGAGAGGATTGCAATTGAGGAAACTCAAATGCAACTAGAAGGGAGTACGACAATGTTGAGCTTGAAAAAAGCATTTTCAGCAGCGGGTTTGGTGGCACTAGCAGTCACAGTTCAGGCGCTGTCGTTCTCGCCGAACGCCGCTGGAAAAAATTTCGAAAAACAAAGCAGTGCAAGTTTGAATCAAGTGCTTGCGCAAGAAACAAGTTTGATTCGATTGAAGAAATCGGAGAGCTTGTGGACCGTGCTTGAAGACGAAGACGTTAAGTCTTTGATGAAAAGCACAATGGGAGCCGACCTCGACAAGTATTTTGATGCAACACAAATTACAGAATTGCCTGATGTGAAAGGTGCTGACCTTTATGCGGCAGGTGGCGTGCGTGGTCTGTTCACTATCTCAGAGAGCTTTTTTGATTTGAACATGAATACCAAGAAAGTTTGTGTTTGTGTTCTTGCCGAAAACAAATTGTCCATTTACGGTGTTGATTCGATGAGCAAACTGCCAGAGCCAGTCAAAGAATACATCGATGACGTGAGAAGCAGATTGCATGGGAAAGAGGCAATGGTGAGCAGTGTAGCGCTTCCACAAATTTGCTTCGCAAGGCCAAAGAGAGAAGATTCGAGTAAGCTGGTCGCAGTGCACGCGGCAAAGAAAAACTTGAATCTTTCGCAGCTGACCGGTTCCTACTCACGTGTAGACACCGAACCAAAATTTGAAGGTGCTGATTTTCGCGTGGTGAGTTTGCCCGGCAACAAGATTAACTTCTGCTGCCAGGCTTTGAACGGCAGCCACACAGGAGAAGCCTCTGGTGTTGTTCCAATCAAAAACAACACAGCTGTTTATGATTGCGAGTACGGCAGCGATTCTGGTTATCGATTGATTATGCGATTTGATGGAAAGTACGTTTATGTTGATCAGGTCGGTGAAGGATTCGGCGGTATAGGTGTCACCGCATCTGGTGTCTACCAAAAGGTTGACGATCACGCACCTCAGATTTGGCAGAACTAAGGAGACCATTCTGCGAGACAGTGAGCAGAGGCTTTGCGCCTCTGCTTCGTCTTTGGTGGTCATGGGCAAATCAGTGTTAGAATTGGGTGCTGAGTTTGGGATGTATTCGTGTCAAAGAAAATAAATCAACGAGCGCTGCTTAAGCACAAGAAACGGTTTTTGAAGATTTTCCCTAAAGGATTCAATGACCAGCGTTACATAGAGTGGGAGCGCACCTATAAGTGGGAGGCGCACCTCCTGTGGAAGAAACTTCTCGGACAGGAGGAATTCCTTTCACTTTTGAAAAAACGTGATTATTCAACGATTGCATCTCGCGCACTTCAAGTTGAGTCTCGATGCACATTTCTGTTTTCGTTTGAAAAGATGGCTCTGCGCGACGCTCTGAATATGGGCGATGGTGCGCGAACCTTCGCTGAAGGGCTCTATAATCTTCTGCACGGAAAAGACCCGTTTAGGGAAAGATTTGTCGCATGGATTGTCGCCGTTTCAGAGCTTCCACGAAAGAAGTCGCGCGTGTTGTCCTGGCCCGTTCTGACCTTCTTTCCTTATATTGCACAGCCGAACAAATTCATGATAATGAAGCCCACCGCGATGCGTGTCGCGTCGGAAGAATTGGGGTTTGATCTGGAGTATTCTTCCAAACCAAATTTCCGAACCTATGAGTTGCTGATGGATCTCGCTGAACAAACCAAAGCGGGAATTGCAGATCTAAAGCCGAAAAACTTTCACGACATTCAAACCTTTCTCTGGGTGATTGGCTCTGCGGAATACGAGCGCCTGGAAGCCGAAATAGATGGGGTTGAGTTCGAGGATTGATGAGCTCTTCGCGTGGAAATGAGCTGACTATTTGCCAAAGACGTCACGTTGTATTTCGGCGCGCATCAATGTCATTGCGGCGCGCATTTTTACATATGGATTGTCATCTGCAGCTAGAATCTCCAGCGCTTCCGTTGGTACATTTGTGTTCTGCCTGATATGAAAGTTGAGCTAGCGTACTTGCGCCGGTATTGCTATTCTCGGCAATTCTCTCCATTAGTCCGTCTGAGGCGCCTGCGCACAGGTCGTTCAGTACGGAAGGAGGCGTCTTCGGATTTATCGCGAGTAGCCAGCATATCTCGATGATTTCATCATCTGTCATGTGCAGTTGTTTTTTCAGTTCTTCGGAGAAGCTGGGAATTTCATTCGTCTGCTCTAGCCAGCCGTCAACAAGCTTTTTTATCGCTTCGGTGATTTTTGGGTTAGGGCATTGGCAAATAAAGTCATATAGGTACGTCAGGTCCCCTGCTGCCTTCTTTTCCGGCTGTCCTTTGTTGTTAGTGTTTTGCATGCTGCCTCTGTTTGTGAGTTGGAAAACCGGGTAAAAGTACGTAAGCACTCGCCCTGCAGACACCATTGCCGGTGCCGAAAGTCGAGTGCTTTTGTAGGTCGATTGAAAACGTGTTAGTTCAGGCGAGCACAGCAGATTTGGCTGGCTCGCAGTCCACTACCAGTTCGAAGAGGTGGTTCTGGCGCTGCGTTGTTCAGAGTGTGCGACATAAATGGTTCTGCCATCGAGGCTCGAGCCTTCAAGTGCTCTGATTGCATCATTAGCTGATTGCTCTGAGCCCATTTCTACAAATCCGAAACCGCGTTTTTTGCCTGTATCTCTATGGGTTGCTACCTTCGCTGAGTGCACAGTTCCGAAGCGAGAAAAAAGATTGTTGAGATCGCTGTCTTCTGTGTTGAAAGACAAATTGCGGACGAATAGTTTATTTTGCATGTGTTTTAGCCTTTGTGTTATTTAGAACACTGTTCAGTATGAACAGCGTAATAGTCGGCATGAGAGCATTGAAAGTCATTGAAAACGACGAGAAAATTCCGGCAGACGAAATGCTGGAACAGTTCTGATGTGGATTGGCAAACTTCTTGGATTGGGCTCTACAATTATCAACCTTCGCTAATCACTCGAGGTTGAGTAAGAAAGCCTGACTATATTCGTTCATCATTATCACACAGATTAGGGCTGCTTTCTGCTTTTGTTTTTCCAGATTGAAAGTGCGCCTCTTGCATATGTGCATGAACTCTAGGCTACTGTCACTTTGCAGCTTGATTAAGTTTCGTGCTGCATTCTGCAAATCAACCCATGATGCGTTGGAGGTCGGGCAAGGCGTCGACTTGTCCGGTGACGAAGTAAGTTCCAACTACCAGGCTGAACACGCAGGTTAGTAATCCTGCGGTTAAGTAAATTGGTTTTGCTTTCGCTGATGTTGCAAATCCTGTGATGCTTGCAATAGCAACCAGTGTGTTTGATGCGAGAAGTCCCAGAACAAAAGAGACAAGCATAGCCATTCCGAGTCCTCGACTGGCTGCGCCTCCGATTGCGCTTATTAGCAAGACTTGTGTCCCAGTCTCCGCGCCAATACCATGAAGCATGCCAATGAAAAATGATGAGCCTGCTCCGTATGTTCGCTTTCGCTCTTGCTCAGCTTGCTCTTGCTCTGCTTGCGCAGCATCAGCATGATAATCATCAGCTGTCGATCTGCTCAATTTATTTTGCATTCGCTCTGCTAATTCAAACATGAGCATCCAACGACTTTTCAATTGAAAGTCACTTCTGCCTCTAAGATGTTCAAACAATGCTACTGAAACCCAGATTCCCAGTAGCAAAAGTGTGTTGCCAACGATTCTCTCCATGCATGCGTCTACCCATGTTGGTAATATTGCGGCAAAAATGAGTGCGCATGAACCAAGGACCAAAACCAATAGTGCGTGACCCAATGCATACATGAAGGAAAGGCAGAGTGCGCGAAACCTGACTGCACTTGTCTCGGCTCTGCTTGATGTCGTGCTGCTCACAAGGTCGAGTATCGCGGCGATGTGGTCCCAGTCGAACCCGTGTCTGAATCCGAGAGTAGCTGCCGTTGCAAGAAGTATTATTGCTTCGTTCATCTGGACACATTCTACCGCGTACCGTGCGCATACGTTGCCTGCGGCGCGGAAATTATGAACCAAGCATCACAAGCCAAGTTCACTAAGTTCTGGATGCTCTTGTGGGCGTGGTGCTGAGCGATCCCACAAGAATTGGCGTTCTGATTCTTTGATAGGCACATCATTGATGGATGCATGTCGATGAGTCATTATTCCTTCATCGTTGAATTCCCAATTCTCATTTCCATACGAGCGGAACCAATTTCCAGAATCATCATGCCACTCATAGGCAAAGCGAACTGCGATGCGATTGCCATCATGTGCCCACAGCTCTTTAATCAGGCGATAATCGAGTTCTCGCGCCCATTTTCGCTTCAGGAATTCTACGATTGCTGTGCGCCCTTGAAAAAATTCTGCACGGTTTCTCCATTTGCAATCTTCTGTGTAAGCGTGGCTCACTCTATCGGGGTCGCACGAGTTCCAGGCATTTTCTGCCGCGCGCACTTTCTGTTTGGCGCTTTCCAGGGTGAACGGCGGGATGATTTTTTGAGGACTATTCGTCATGCTGTATCTTCTGGTTTTTAGTTGTTAGGAATGCCTTGCTACGCTTGATCTGATGAACATCTTCATTTGTTCCGCAAGCTGCGAACTTAAGCATCGTTGAATGTATTCTGGTTCGCGAGCTTTCTTTCCGTTGAATAAATTTGCTACATCCTGAACGCGTATTTCAAGTCCGTCATCACGCAAGAATATGATGTTGTCTCCGGCGGAAACCTGTCCTTCTTTTATCACTGAGAAGTATATGCCGCTAAAACCGCTCTGCAAGAATGTCTTGATTATATCGTTGCGTCCGAATCTAACACCAAGTTTGTAGCAGGGCAATCGTGGTTGCGAGACTTTTATTGTCGCGGTTCCGACCTGAAACTCGTCGCCTATGCAGACATCTTTTTCGAGAAGTCCTTCGGTTGTGAAATTCTCGCCAAATTTGCCAAAGGGAAAATCGAACTCTGGTAACTTTTGCTGCCACCATGGGTAGTGCTCGGAGGGGTAGGCGTAGACTGCTTTGTCTGGTCCGCCATGCACTGTGAGGTCCGCCTGTTCATCGCCTTCGAGGTTGAGCTTTCGTAGCTCAATTTTGCCTTCAACAGGCTCTTTGAAAATTCCAGTGCTTACATACTCTCCATCGAACAAGACCGTCTTGGGCTTGCTCACGCATATGGAAAGTATTTTTCCGTCAGGTCTGGCTGCTGGCATACAGTTTCCTCAGAAGAGTAATGATCATACCAATTATGTGAGTCGCGGTTTGTGGCGATCATCAGGAGGCATCTTACCTTGTTCGAATTGAGCATTCGTGATTCGAGGTCTAATCTGGATGCGCGGTGATTGCTAAGATTGTTATTGTGGGTCTATCTTCTGCCTGCTTATCCAAACCCGTTTTTCGAGATTGGCTCTTAGATGTTTTTGCTTTCCGCGGCGGATAATAGCACCAAAATATTCTATAAGCGCCTGCTGTCTTATCTTCGGCGTAAGCCTCAAACACCTCTACTCCAGCTGGACCTATTAGCGATTCGAACTTGTGAGTATTTAGTGATGGATGCTTGGGGTTTTCTGTCAGAAAACGCAAAGCTTTTACGACAGCTTTGAATCTCTTCTCTTGATTCTTATCTTGCTGAAGCTCTCTGAATTGGCGCATAGCCTCTTGGGTGTAGGCGAGTCGAAACTGCACTCTCTAATCATCCTCGAATTCTGAAAGATCAATTTCAGTGGTCTCTCCTTTTTCAGCTTGTAAAACGCTGCGGTTAAAGGCTGCGATTATTTCCGGATTTTCCCAAACCCACGCTTCGTAGGCGGGAACGGATTTAACGGGGTCTAGCAGAATCTGTCCCAACTTGTTTTTCATGATCCTGTACCTGACCTTGTTTTCTGACACAGCCGACCCTAAGCAAACTCGTTTTTTGCTATCTGGTTCAGATTCTCTGCCGGTGTCAATCCAATCCATTTTTCTTTCCCGCGCACTATTTTCACTCTAACTCTTGTGGGAATGAAAAACAAGTGGGAAAATCCCACAAGGTTCATTTTGAGATCAGGTAGTTGTAATGCCTCACCTATAACAGATGGCGGGCTCCCAGAGGACGGAGGGATCAGCGCCCCGGGTCGCCTCGGGGACCATGGGAATTTCCCCAATGACAACGTTGGCGACGAAGCTTATAGTAATCTCATCTGGCAGGATCCCGCGTGGCAGCGCGGTGTTTAAGGGAAGGTTGCAAAATGGAAAAGGCTGCGGTAAAAGCGCAGGCGTCTAACAATGACGCTATCGGCGCGTTAATTCAATCTTTGGATAAATCAGACTGGACTACCACTGTGGCGAGAGCCGCACAATCTGCGCCACCGGCAGAGAAAGTCACTTTGTCGAACGCTGTTCCAAAAGGCGAAGCTGATCGTTCGCTCCCCTCGGTCGTTATAGTTGATCAGAGCGCTCACAAAACGCATGTTCTGCAACTGAAGAACGGGCAGATTGAAGATGTTCTTACAGTCTCCAATGCAGTTGGCAAATCATCGACACCAACACCATTCCAACGCTGGGAAGTCTCTGACAAGCGCCTCGACCCCATTTGGTATCCTCCAAAGAGCATTGGTGGCAAGCCTGTCGCACCGTTCAAAGAGAACCCGCGCAATCCTATCGGTCTTGCATTTATTCGCCTCGATGGCACCAATTTTGGTTTGCATGGAACCAATCGTCCAGATCAGATCGGCAGAAGTGTCAGCCATGGCTGCATGCGACACAACAACACAGACATTTTGAAAATTTATCCACTCGTCGATAAGGGCACTGCTGTATACACGGTACCGAAGTTCGAAGGAACGAAAATAAGCATGGATGATTTCCGCAAAAAACGCTAATTCTAGTGTTTCTCAAATTCACGACGCACTAATCATTGTCACTAGATCAAGGAAAGAGGGAGCTTATGCTTCCTCTTTCCGTCACCTATTCAAGTATTTTTCTTGTTTCGTCAATAAAGGTTTTGATAGCTGAATCCGATTGTCCTGTTCGTTGGAGGTAGGATTTTCAAAAGATGTTCGCGAGTCGCTTGGCGGTCCGCCGCTCAACAATCTCCCGCCGCTTGAATCACCAGATGAAGACGAATCGGATGAAAACGAATCGGATGAAAACGACTCGGGCTACGACTAACCGCCAGTAATAGCGGCTTCGCGCAGGGTATCTTCAATTGTTTTCATTGGCATGTACATTCGATCGGTAGACTGTTGGCAATCAATGAATCCGTAACGGCGGTAGAATCCGGTCGGGTCGGATGCTTCCGTCTTCAACACGTCGACGATCAATCCAAAAGATGCGACCTGACGGGCAGCGAGATGGGTTCTTAACATGGCATCAATGAGGAGCATTTCGCCGATACGCAGCTGCTTGTTCCGCTGGTATTTGATCGCAGTAGCGAGCCGGCCGAGCAGGGTTGCTGGTACACAACCGTACTGCGCGATCTTTTTTTTCAACTCCGCAGACAAATCATCCGCCTTGAGTTTAGTCGCGCTCAAGCTGTAGAAGCCCAGGATTTCTCCAGGCTCCTCGCGGCAGGTAAGCACAAAAGTCAGCGAAAGATCGGGCGCTTCCTTACGCGCTTTCTGCTGGATGAAAACATCAAGCTGCTTTACTCCACAAGTAAATGCGTTCCGGTTGTGGCGTTTGGGGTCAAGCGCCTCAATTGGGTTAAAAGTAAGCTCAGTTTGCAACTAGAGACCGAATACTTTCTTGTACCGCTTTGCCGCCTGTACCGCTGCTTGTGCTGGCTTAGGCGGCGAGAGTACACTCTCCATGAAGGCAATACGATCAGCAAGCGCCATATCTGTAAACTCATGCTCGCGGAGCTGTTTTTCGGCTGCCTCGTCAAGCACATGCTTGGCCCAGCCGCTAAAAGTCTCCCCGCGCAGCTCGGCTGCACGCGTGTATTTTTCCTTGAGAGCGGAGGGGACTCGCATAGCAAGCCGCTCTATTGCCTCTTTCTTCGCTTTTTTCTTGACTGCCATTGCGCACCTGCTTGCCTTACTGTGCTTTACCCATTGTACGCCAAAAAGGCGCCTCTTTGCAATTGGGCGGCAGGAAATTTTACGAAATCATCCCACATAACCTTGCTGGCGCGCCGCCCTGGCGTTGAGCGAGCCGCGATTATTGCTGGCGCTCAAGATTTGGTCTGCGGAAACGTCGGCCAAATTCTCTGAGCGGTCCCTGTCGATTTAACAAGCGTCGCTGCATCTCGTCTGGTGCGCTGGGCACCTGTTGTCCATTTGCGCTTAGAATTGCTCCTACCTTTCCGCAAAGTTCCAGATTGCCACTTTTCTTCGCGCAAATGTAAGTCTTCGATAGCATTTCAAAATAATTGCGATCTTTAGCGCCGTTATATTTGGACTCTGCCAGTGAGTAAAATACCGTTGCCCATTCTTGGTAGGCTAGCTTGAATGGTCCGGGCAGCAAATTTGCTTTTGTAAAACATGCATCAGCAAGTGATTTCCAAATTTTCCATGAATGTGATTTTGAGTCAACAAAAGCGATGGCGGTCTGCTTATCCTTCGCGAAGGCTTTGAGCGCCAGCTCGAGGTATTGCGCTTGCTTTGTGCCTTCAGCGAACTGATCTCCACGTGTGGCATGAATCAATTGAGCGAACGTGACAATCATGTGAGGGTCGATTTCGCTTGCGTATATAATGCGCTCTTGCTGCAGTTGCTTTTCTAACCAGGGAAGTGCTTCATCGAGGTCGCCTGCTTTTAGTGCAGCAGTTGCTTGTGCGCCATACTGTGCCACCAACTTATGAGCCATGGACTTTTCAGTCGAAAGTTCGCCCTTTATTTGAGACGGAATGCTGGCTGAAGCTATTGGCACCACCTTTGGTGTCGGTGTGCCGTTTGTCGGAGCTGAAGCTTTTGAGCTATTTGCTGATGACCCCTTAGCTGCCGCGACTGAATCTGCACTATTCGCGGAATCTGTTGCTGAGGTGGATGAGCTGCTTGATGATTGCTTAGAATTTTCTGGCTTTGTGTTTCCAGGTTTAGATGTGGAACTTATTTGAGTCGCGTTCATGTCGCCAGGTTTGATCTGGCTAGGACCGGAGCTTGCTGTTGCGTTTTTCCCGGAGCTATCGTTGTTCGAAGTATTGTTCGTTGAAGCAGAAATTTGTGCAGAAGATTTCGTTTCGCCATTCTGCTTTGCACTGGAATTATTCGTGCTTTGTGTCGCGGAATCGATTGCTTTAGATGGTTGAGATTGCGGGGCTGATCCGTTGTGGGACGACATCTGCATAAATGCAAAACCAAGGAGCACCACTGCGGCTGCACCAAGAATAATTTTGAAATTGTTTGTTGGCTGTCCGTTAGCCTGAGGCGGCTGATGCGATGATTGAGGCTTTGCTTGATCGCCTCCAGTCTGAGCGCCCGCTTGAGCTCCAGCACCCGCGGACCCTTTCGAATCTAAGTGCGCCATGTTTGCAGCATTTATGCCATGCCCGCTTGGAACCGTCTTGCCCAAATCTGCCGGTACAGTTGGCATCACGACTGGTTTTGTAGAGTCGGTAGATGTTATCGCCTCGTTCATTTCATAATGCAATTCAGCCATGCTTTGAGGCCGCAATGCAGGGTCTTTTTCCAGTGTGCGCATCACGAGCTGCTCTAAGCGCCGAGGAATGTGAATGTCTGGTGCAACCTGTGACATCAATGGTGGCACATCAGAGATGTGCTTATAAATTGTTGCCATTGAATTGTTGCCTTTTAGCGGAACATGACCGGACAAGGCAACATACATCACGCATCCCAGTGAGTAAATGTCAGATCGAGTATCGAGTTCGTCACCCCGCCCCTGTTCAGGGCTCATGTAGAGCGGACTTCCCATAACCATGCCGGACTGCGTCAACTTCTGTGTGTCGTCTTGAGCTAGCTTTGCAAGTCCGAAGTCTACTATTTTCACCTTATCAACAAAATCTTCTGCGTCGTAGAGCATAAGATTGCTGGGTTTCAAGTCTCTATGAATGATTCCTTTTTTGTGCGCATGCTGCATGCCTTCGCAAGCTTGTCCGAAAATGCGCATGAACCGAGGCAGCGGCAGGCTGTCGATTTCGACGATTACATCTTCTAATGTAGGACCGTTGATGTATTCCATCACAAGGTAGGCGAGCCCCTGTTTCGTTCGCCCGAAATCGTAAATCGTGATGATGTTTGGGTGCTCTAATGATGCCGCGGTGCGTGCTTCTTGTTCAAAGCGCAGGAAACTGATGTCATCATAGACGGCGCCTTGCACAAGAGTTTTCATGGCAACGATTTTGTCCATGTGTGTGTGGCGGGCTCGATAGACCATGCCCATGCCGCCCTGACCCAACACAGACAAAATTTCGAAGCGACCTTCGAATATTTGTCCAACCTGGACTTCACCGTTATCTGCTCTAATTTCTTGAGCGTCTGTCAAAGAGAGTAGATTCTCCAAGCTGCCACCTATCGGGATTATGCCATATCCGTGTCGTTTTAAGCGTTAGCGCCATATGATCGGAATAGCCATACGAGGCTTTGGTACAGAGACACGAACGGGACAGGAAAGTTTCGCGATCCCGAAAATATATGGGAGAAGGGCAAAAGGCGGATCCAGGTTTGGGTTTGCGCTTTTTTGTCGATAATAGCCTTAGCAGACTTGAGGATGTTCTTATGGCAGATAGGGTTGAAAATCCAGCGCCTAGCGCGGGAGCTGAAAGAAGCGATGCTCCAAAACAAAGCGAAAGTTCGGCTTTCAGGGACAACGAGCGGCAGACTTATCCGCCACCCGAGGACATAAGCAAACTTGCGGATAAAGAGAGGTTTTCAGACCTTGGGCAAGGTCCTAAGCTCAGCAATGAGGAGACGGCGAAATTATATGGGTGGAGGACTTTCCCGAACCCTGCGGATGGAGAATTTCGGGATCTTGCAGAGCGGAGATTGAAAGCTGATCGAGGCATTGGCGAACCTCTCAGTAAAGAGGATAATGCCAAATTAAATGGAAAGCTTGCGTTTCCGGATGAGAAGGATGCTTCATATAGAAAGCTCCATGAGAAGGATTTGTTGTCTCAGCCCCCAGATGCGAAAGGTCCTGAGTTAACGGGCGAAGAACGCGCAAAACTCTTCAGTAAGCTGGCGTTTCCTGACAGCAAAGATGACTCCTACCGTATTTTGCATGAGCGCGACCTGAAAGCTCAGTACGGCAAAGGCGAGCCACTTTCTCCGCAGGAAGCGTCTCGCTTGAGTAGTAAGCTAGCCTTCCCTCACGATGAGCAAGCCCGCAAGCTTTGGGAGAAAGACCTCAATTTTCAGAAAAAAGTTGGACCAGAACTAACGTCGGACGAGAAGGCGCTGCTGATGGATAAGTTTGCGGGAAGGAGAGGCGATGGCAGTTCCGATCGCAAAGTCAAAGTCAACCAAGAGCCGAAAGAAATAAAATTCTAGCTCAGAAGCCTGCTTGAAGCAGGCGCTCCCAGGTGGGAGGGAACTAGAAGCCTGATGGCGCCACCAGGTGAGCACCAGAAGCAAGCGCAGCGCTGTTCTCGCTATTTGCAAGAGCAGCGCTTTTGGTTCGCTTGGTTGGCGTGCTCACACAATCGCAGGTGTGCGCAATCTGCGTTCTGGCAATGGAACATCCATGATTTCCATCAACAAGTCTAGCCTTGTTCCACCGGCAAGCATTGGCAGCAAGCTAGGCAAGCTGTAGTAGTCGCCGTTGAAATCAAAGGTGTCGACCGCGATGTTCTCATGCCTTAGAGATTTCTCCAATCTCTGAGAGTGGCGTCCCACGTTCACGATGATGATGTCCGGAGTTGCTCCGAACTCATTTGCATAAGCTTGCAGAGCCGTAGCCATGTATGGCTGGTTGTTTTCTTCCTGGTCGGTGACCATGATGATTTGCTCTGCAATTACTTTTTGTTTTCTCATCGCCTCGATTGAGACACCACACGAAGTACCACCGCCAGCGGCGATGCCTTTGAATGCTTTCTCCCAATCAGATAAGTTGTTTCCTGTTTTAGGTTCAATCTTGTAAGACATGGTGTCGAAAGCATAAACAGAGAGACCGGCTTCACAAATTGGTGCAATGATTGCCGCAGTTTGTTTACCGACTTCAATTGCAATCTCCATCGAGCCAGACTTATCGATCAATAATGCTGTAGATTTTTTGATCTTGGCTTTGTTTTTGATCTGCTTATCGCCGACTGCCTCAACTTTCTTAGCGAGGCTTTCATCGATATTTGCAGATTTAAGTGCCTGTCTGGTTTTCAAAGCTGAAACACGCTTGTCCGATTGTGCATCGGCAAGTTTTGATTCAATCACTTTTCGCAAGTCTTCGTTTTGCATAGCCCCGCGTTTTTGCAAGCTTGAAAGGTTGTTGATGACCTCCTGTGGTGTCATAGCGCAAACAAGCGCTGTAAGAACCGAAGGTGTCACGTTTTTCAAACCTGAGATTGCCACTCGGTATGGAATCTCATGCTCAACGATGAGTTTTGCTTGCTCTGTTGGGTCATCAGTCTTTGCGATAAGTTTGAGGGCAAATAGTTTGCTGTCCTCTGGTGGAGTATTGTCGAAAAGCACCTTCTGCGCGTGTTCACCAGGCTTTATGCGCAGTGAGGCATAAAGTGTTTTCAGTGGTTTGCGTGCATGCAAAACTACACGGTCGAAATTTTCGCGATTGCTTTCGCGTTCACGCAAGTAATGTTCGATAGTAGTTTTCACTGAACGTGGTACGGTATCGACAATACCTGAGACATTCTTTCCGTCATTTGTTTTGCGACCTTTGATAATTGAAAGAACTCTTTCTACTTCGAAAGGTGCCATCTTTTGTAGCATTGCTGCACCGGCGCTGCGAAATTCGTCTGAGAATTTTGAAACAGCTAGAAAAGCGACGAAAAGTTGCTTCAAGTCTCTCACTGTGCCGTTTTCGAAGTACCACACAGCCAGGTGCGCGAAGAAGAGAGGGTCTCTGTCATGCACATAGCGAAAGAGAGGGATGTAGGGTTCGATCTCTCTGTGTGGTGTGCGCAGCAACGAGTTGAGAATCGCCAGACGGAAATCTTGTTCACTTGAATTAGCTGTTTGATTTATTAGTGATTCAAACATGCTGCTTACCTCTTCATTGCTTTTGCTAATGCTGCTATTGAGTGCTGTTCTTCTTCGGCTGTTAGTGCGCCTATTGCTTTGTGCCCGTCCATTGCTTCTGTTGAACGTGGTCTGATATTGGCTCTGTGGTGTCTGCGCCGTGTTGGGTCTTGAGCCAAACAGCTCATTCTCAATTGAGCGCAATGACTGCACGGCCAGATCTACTAGAGATTTAATGATCTCGTTGTTCATTGTGTTCACCAAAAATTTGCAAAAAAAGGGCCTGTACGAGTCGCCAGAGCTGTTTCTAACTTGAAAAGGTTTGTAAGCTCGAGCAGTGAGTACAGGCGTATAACCAGATTACCACAATTCGAGCAGAAGCAAACCTGACGACTCTTCCAAGTCTACGGGGACCCTCGGGACGGTGCCCTGGGTCCAGTAGCTCACCTATGAGTCAATGTTGGAACAATGCGCGTTCGCTGGTGCATCGAGTCATTGGTGTAAAATTCACTGCCTGTACGAGTTGAAAGAGCTGTTTGTTTTGATGGACGGAACCCCGCCCAGGGGAGGATTCGAACCTCATTCTCCAGTTACGGAAAATGTACCAGATTGTAAGCTCAGTCTGTTTGAGTACAGGCAGTAATACTAATTTAGATCGCCGAATGGTGTTTGTCAAATAAATGTTGCACCATATGTAGTGGCATGCGATTTAAACGAGGAGCACGCGCTCCAGTCACTACCGGGCGCGTGTTTCGGATCGATCCATGTTATGTCACCCGTGTCCACTATAACGACTGGCGACCTCCTCTTACTTAAACGATGCCATCTGTACGAGTTGTGGGAGCAGAGTTTAACGCTCTATCCACTGAGCTACGGGGCCATCTGCCCCGGTGGGATTCGAACCCACGACCTTTTCGTTCTAAGCGATTGTATGCTCCAAATGTTTGAGTACAGTTGGTAATTTTGATAATAGATCGAAATTGCAAATCTGTCAACAGAAAATGATACTAAATATGGTGGCGCATTTTGCGCGTGGCAAAGCAGCACAACGGCATTAGCCGAGTGCCAGGTGAGAGCGAGTTGTCGGTGTCGGGCCGTCTTCTGCCACAATGACCATCCTTTTAGTGCCGCCTGTGTAAGTTCGTGGAGCTTGTCGCGCTGCGTAAAGATTCAGCTCAGTGAGTACCTGATTGTAAGGCTCCACGTGTCGGAACACACGCGGTAATCACTACCCTACAAGGTAAGAGAAGCTTTGTCAAATTGTTTGGTATCGAATGTGGTGGCGTGTCGAGGCGTGCTGAAACGGACGCAGCGGCTATTAGCCGAGCGCCTGCTGGCGAGTTGAAGCTGTAAAACTCGGACCGTCTTCGTTCACGCTTTTTCCTCTTATCGGAGAGGTCTCAGAAAATGACCTCAACCACTTATGGCATCTTATTAGAGGCAAGTGTGTGTGTCAATATTACTGAGGTCACTTGGTCTAATCTGTTTCGTGATTTATGGACATGTCGCCCAGTGTGATTGAAAAACTGTCTTTCTTTGTTTTGAGAACAAAATTTACAAGGGTTTCGCTGCACACAGAAACTGTTAATAAGATCAAGTTTCTCGCCAGCGGGTAATCGCAGATGTCTTGTCCATTTTCTTGTGGAACGATGTAGCTTTCGTTCCAGCGTACCTCGGCAAAATCTCCATTCACGCCAGCATGAAGGCAATCAATTCTATTTTCTTTGCAGAATTCGTAGACAATCTTTCGCGAGGCGGCGTTGTCGAAAGCATCAAGCACGAGGCTTGCTCCTTTTAGGAGTTTGCTCACATTATTGTGGGTCAGCTCTTCGGCGCGGGCGTCTATACTCTCGGCCAGGTCGCGAAAGATCAAATTTCTTAGAAGGTCTGCTTTCTTGCCGCCGACATCGTCAAGCCCATATGCCTGGGTGCTCAGATTCTTTTCTTCAACGCGGTCTTTGTCGATAATTACCAGGTTTTTGAATCCGCTTCTAACTAAGTTCATTGCCAGGTTTGAGCCGATCGCGCCTGCTCCGCAAATATGGAGTCGTTGGTTTGCAATCATTTTCATTGCTTCGCTGCCGCGGTGTATGTTCTCGTGATGAAGTTTGCTCATTCTTGCTCGCTCGATTTTTTTTGTTGGACTCATCCATAAGCTATTGCCGGACTTAGTAGTAGTCGTAATCTTCTTCTGCTTCTTTTAATACCCCAACAAGGCTGCTCAGGTCGAAATCGCTGTCTCTTCCTGATAAACAAATTCCCGAACTTATAACGGAAAGATTGTCGGTGTTTACACTCACAGCGCGCACTTGATCTCCCATGCGAAAACGAACTGTAGTCACACTACTATCGCGTTCTTGCCAGAATGAATCAAGTTCGGCGCCGGAGTGAGCGAGCGCACGACTTATACGACTGCGGTTGTCTTGAGGCTCAGGAGTTTCGCGCTCCTTATTTTTTCGCATATGTAAGATCTTGTAAGCGAGCCGCTCTTGTGGCACGGCGCCTTTGCACTGAAGTTCTGCCGGGTCGGTATTTTTCTCAAGTGACTTTCGTAACTCGTTTGCTACCATCGGGTCGCGCTTTCGGTCTGTTGATTCAAACCAAAATTGTGCTCCATCGAAGCGGCTGTAAACCGTTTCGAATGGCGCTGTGCGTGTAATTAAATGTACGGGCACTGGTCCGTTAATCTGTAGCTTTTGTCCTTGCTGGTCGGCGACTATTGCCCACCAGTTATCGTTCTCGAATTTGTCGAGAATAACAAGTCTGACCTGCGTCAAAAGAAGCAGATAGTTCCGCACCATGTTTAGTGGTGCGGCTTCGAGATATGTCGCCCTCGAATTTTCCTTTAGCTCGAATATTCCCCAACCGTCAGGGCTATCAGGGGCGTCAACCTGATAGGCGATTCCCGATAGTTTCAGGCGAATTTTTCCTGTTCCTAATTTTGGCGCAAGAAACTTTGAGCCGATTAGCTGCTTTTCTTTGTCAGCAATTTTGGATACAAGAGAGAGCGGATCGAATCCGTCTCTCTTTTTCATCCGAACACCGCTTCTGGGCGCACAGTCATGTTTCCATTTTCATGGCGTTCTACGACTGTGAACTCAAGATCTTTCGGAGACAATTCCACAAAAGCAGCGACCTTCTCTCTGATGTATTCATCAGGTGAGCTTGGGGAAATATCTAGAAGATCTAATGCTATGTCTCTGCTTCGTCCGTTAACTCGGACGTGCATCACTGCGGATTTAACGGCGGTGTTGCTGGCGATTTCATAGAGTTTTTTTGCTTCTTCAGTCATGATAATTCCTCCCTTCTGAAGGGTCGTAGAACCATCCTATCATCGCTGGCGATTTGATCGCAATCGTATTTCTACTTTTGTTTCTATTTTAGTTCAGGCGCTTTCTCCAAAGTACAAGTTGCTTAATTGTAGATAGCAAAAAAAAACTGGTAACGCACAGAAGGGGAATCCGTGCGCTACCAGTTAGGCTGCATCTTTAGTTCCAGGTAAAATTAAATTGCACTGTTCAGCGCTTGTGGGCGATCAGCATAGCGGTGTAAATATCCGCTATCTGCACCGGTTACATCTTTTGCTGATTCGTTATAGTGTGAAAGCGCTTTGTCATGCTGACCCAGTTGGTCATAACAAACACCGAGATAGTAATCTGGAGCGTTGTAAAAGTTCGCTGGCACTTCATCGGGCAGCGCTGGGTTAAAAGTTGAGTGAGGGTTCTTGCTTGCAAGAAGATCCTTCAAAGCAAGGTCTGGTTTATTCAGCAGTAGGTACAATCTTCCTCTAGCAAGTAATGCATCTCCAGAATTTGGGTTTTGTTCAATTGCTGTATTGAGGTCGCTTTCTGCTTTCGAGTATTCGCCCATGTCCATGTAACAGAGTGCTCGCTCGCAATGAAAGCTCGGGTTGATTGGGTCAATTTTAAGTGCTTTGATTAAATCTACCAATGCTGCGCGAGTGCAACCAATCGTTCCATACAAATAGGCTCTCTTGTACAACGAATTTGTGTCTCTGTTATTCAATACAATGTTTGCATCCAATTGAGTCAGATGCTTCATGAGTGCCTTTCCCATTTGTGTGTGCTGCACATTCGCTTTCCAAGTTTCGAGTTTTATCACCTCCGATTCGTACTGCTCTTTGCTCATATTCGCGTACTTACTAGCTGCGGGATCCGCTTCATCTCCTGTTTCTTCCGCTTTAGTAGCTAAGCTGAAGAAACAGAGGATCAATGCAGCCAGGACGCTGCAAATCCAAATCCTCATCCTCCACTCTCCTCCATGATTTGGGTGCTCCGAACCGACCCATCCAAAATCGGTTCGGAGCGCGTTCCTTCTCTTGTCCTTCCATGACTATCCTAGGAAAGGGTGATGGAATGAGAATGAAGAGTGTGGAGAAATAATGGACTGGGGGAACTTATTTTTCCGCTGCGCATCTCAGTTCCCAAATATGGTGGTTTCAGCGATTTTGACCGAGAAGACTTGCGTGAGCGACGTCAAGAGGGTTCAACAGGTTTGAACTTGCATATGTGTGGAATATAAAAAGGGTCAGGCGCTATTCGATTAAGAGGGGACTTTATCATGGGAAGTAAGCAGGTTCGTGTTAACCAAAACGAAAAGCTTATCAGTGTAAACACCGCAGACCTCAAGTCTCGGCTCAATAAAATGTACACTGGTCTCAGAGCCAGCGGTCGCGCCGACCTCAGCCGTTTCGATTATCTCTGGGATTTGAAGGAACTTGCTTTGATGGAAGGTCGTCAAACAGTTGATATTCCTGAAACCTGGCTTGAGGAAATTGAGAAAGGCATTAATCAGCAAAGCGGTATGCGCGGTCACTAAATCTGACAGCCTTGGCTTTTGTTTGAATTGAAAGTTCGAGATCTGGGAATGACGCAGGAGAGATCCTGCGTCTTCTCGTATCAGCGCAAGGAATTACTGTCGTTCATTGGGGGATGCATAATGAAGCGAAGCGCCGTAATTACTTTGAGTTTGTCGCTATTGCTGGGAGCCGGCACTGCTTTCGCCGCGGTCAGCAGTGCGCCAACTACTATTGAAGAATTGCGTGTTGAGAAGGTGAAAAATTTAGCCAAGAGAGATGCTCGCGCAGAAGAGCTGGTCAAGAAGGCTCAGGCAAAGTGCGATTCGATTAAACAGTCGAACCCGGCGCTAGGTGCGCGAATGCAAAAGGCTATTGACCAGATTGCTTTCGTTGGTTCAGGGGCGAGCGATGCTCGGGTCAAGGCCGACATGGAATTTCTAGATGCAATAGCGAAAGATCATAAAGAACCGACAGCAGATGAGTTGGCTCCCCTGCAAGAGCGCTACAAAAAAGCATGCGCTCAGTTTGATGATTTGATTTTGAACAAAGATTTTGACCGCGCGTTTCATATTAGTGACAAGCTGGTTCGGTATACTTCGCTGGGGCTTTGGGATAAGGATAAGATTGCTTCGGAGCTTGAGCGAATTGAAGGTTTGATTGAACGAGCCCCAGATGCTGATTTCGGTAAGACCCAACTTTTTGATACATGCAAAAACAAGCGACTGGTCTCATTGCCTAAATTGGTTTACATGGGCGATACGCCAAATGAGCAAATGTATCTTACAGGCGATCGTCCCTCTGTCGCACTAATCGACGAGGGCTGCGGTAAGCCGCTGCAGATGGAGATGGCTGAGCACTACATGCAGGCGCCTGATGGGAAGCCTGCTAATTTTGCGGAGGCAAATAACCCTTCTCTGGGAATTCCATTTAGCCCGCCGCTGAGCCTATGGGCTAAGACGCGAATTCTTGAGGGGCGCTTGCCAGTTATACTTCTGAAGCTCGTAGACAGTGATGCTAGGTCGAAAGATCCCAATTATGCTAGTGCTAAGGGCGAGTTTATGACTGTCGCAGACGTGGCTTCTGGCAAGATGGACGATTACTTCAAGGCGAATGTAAAAGAGCTGGCACCTGAGAAGTCGCCGGTCATGCTCGGGTTGTTTTCAGAATTCGATCGCGAAGCTGCTGCCACCGCATTCGGTGCTGATGGTCATACGCCATATTATTCAATTCTTGACCCGAAGCTGAAAGACATGCCTGAGTCCAAGAGAAATGATGAAATCAAAAAACGATTAGAGAAGGGTGTTTATTCTGGACCAAAAGGAAGCAGTGCTGAATTGAGCAATCAGTACGGGGACGCTAACATTCCTGATGGACCCGAGAGGGTTCGGGATGCGTGGAAGCGATTGAGCAAAGTTTTAACTGAGAGCAACGCAAGCTCTATCGTGATGTTCAGCTCTGCAGGAGCTTTTCATGGCAATAAAAACGCCGGGAAGTTTCCCGATGAATCAGATGCGGGCAATCAAAGCTGGAACAAGCTGGAGTACTATTGGCCTGGTGCCGGCGTGATGGATTGGTTGGGCATAAATGCGATTGGTACTGATCCGGGGCATGATCCGAAAGGTCCCAACATCATGGAGTCAATTGAGCCATTTATGGCAGAGCTGCGTACTTCAAGCTGGCTCACGACTCCAGTAATGTTGGTTAAGGCGGCTCCTTTCAGGAATAGAAACCCGCTTGATGAAGCCGCCTGGGTGAGTACTATGTTCAATAAGGTTGTACCGTTAACCTTTCCCAATATTCTTGCTGTCTTTGTCGATGTGCCAAATCAACTTACCTTGTGGTCGCCAGAAGGGAAGTCTATGTTTCGTTCATATGTGAGCAGCAATAAGAGTTTGAATTTCCCGATGCGCTTCAAGAGCCTGGGCGCGCCTGCTGCGAAAACGACAGATGAGCCAGCGCCAGCGCAAGAACCCAAATGATTTTCTTGTGTTCTTAATCAATTAAGGAGAGGAAATTTGCATTGACAAATTTCCTCTTTGCGTTATACGATGGTTTTACTTAGAAATGGTGCAACGATGCAATTTGTTTTCACAACCTTGAGCACATTCACGCCGACCGGTACCGGTACAGGCTTTGATTGAGTTCGGGGAAGTTTATCAGCATTCGTTGAGATAGCCTTCCTGTAATCTGGAAGGCTTTTTTATTTCTCGTTTTATACCTGCAATGGCATCGCATATGGTGTCATGCGGTTCTGCGCCCGCATAGTTCAATGGTAGAACACTTCCATGGTAAGGAAGAAACATCAGTTCGATTCTGATTGTGGGCTTTGCCGACATAGCTCAACGGTAGAGCAGCTGCTTCGTAAGCAGTTTGTTGGAGGTTCAAATCCTCTTGTCGGCTTTTACGCGGCCATAGTTTAATGGTAAAACTCCGCCTTGCCAGGACGAAGATATGGGTTCGATTCCCACTGGTCGCTTTTTGAATTTATGTTTTTAAGTTTCCTGGTCTGAATGCGCGAGGTTGCTGTTGAGCTTGCTTTATTTGACTGGCATTGCAAAAGTGTGCGGGCACTGGCATTGCAAGAATGCACAATTCAGCATCAGGGTTCTTCGCTGATTGTATTGCGCGCTTGCACTAACATTCAGAACTGCGATTCTTTCTGTTAACGCGCTAGAGTTTGGAATCTTTCTCTGGGTAGTATCCAACCCAAGACTTACCGTTTATCTCGCTTGCTGTGCACAACTCTCAATTTATTTCTTCTTCAAGCGCGGTATATGATCAATGATAGTTTTCAGCTTGAAAAAGAGTCTGAGGGAAACCTCTATTTCGAACTGCTGAAAAATGCCATGCTGTTATTCAATTTCGCGATGTAGCCAAATGAATCTGAATCCTGGCGATAATTTTGAAGAGCGCTTTGAGATCATCTCTCTACTTGGAGTTGGTGGCATGGGTTCAGTCTTCCGTGCTCGCCAGTTAGATGCGTCAAGGGATGTTGCGATAAAGATCCCACACATCGATGCACAGAGTAATGCTGAAGACATGGAGCGATTTTTTCGTGAATCAAAAATTCTGGCAAAATTAAACAGTCCCCACGTTATGACCATCTATAGCATTGGTAGAACCGCTGCTGATGTTCCTTACGCTGTTTGTGAATACATGGAAGGACAGACTCTTCGCAAACTCATCAATGATGGACCAATGCCATGGCAACGTGTTTCAAGAATTGTTTTGCAGATTTGTATCGGTTTGAAAGATGCGCATTCTCAGGGAATTGTGCATCGCGATTTGAAACCCGAAAATATTTTTTTGTTAGAGAAACCGGAGCCAGACTTCGTTAAGGTCATTGACTTCGGTTTGTCGAAGATGTTTATCGACCTCACGCAGTCGCAGAAACTTACAAAGACTGGTTTTCTTCTGGGAACGGCTGGATACATTTCTCCTGAGCTCATTGCTGGCAAGCCAGTAGATCATCGTTGCGATATCTACGCACTGGGATGCATCATTTTTGAGATGCTGATGGGTGAAAAACTATTCGATGCTGATAATTCCATAGGTTTGATTTACAAACATACTAATGAATCTCCAGAGCCGCAGCTTGCTAAACTTTCTTCGAAAGTGCCAGCTGGTTTTATAGAAGTCTTGCGCAAATCCCTTGCTAAAAAACCTGAAGACCGATTTCAAAACATGTCTGAGTTTATTGTTGCAATTGAAGCGGCAGCAGAAAACAAGAAATCTACGAAATCACAAAAAACAGGGCTTTCTTTGCAAATATGTCTGGCTGCTCTGGTTATTGCTCTAATTCCTATTCTGTACTGGATGTCCACGTCTGCTGAGCGTTCAGCGCGCAAGAATCCTGCCGGAATTGAGAAAGCTCAGGGGCAATTGATGGATGTCCGCAGTTTGTCGAGAAGCCAGGCGAAACTTCTTCTAAATCGAGCCGAGAGTGATTTCACCAACGGAAGATTAGTGGATGCGCTGAAGGCAGTAAGCACTGTTACAGACGCAGTGCTGAAATCAAATCGGTTGAAAAAGAGTGAGTATTTTTCTGCATTTAGCATGCGCCTAGATTGCTTGATTATTCTTGATCGATTGGAAGAGGCGAAGCGTTTTTTGAAAGTCAGTGAAGCTAATTTTCCTTCGCCACCAGAGTCTGAAGAGCTTTTGTATTTCAAGGCCCAAATTGCGCAGCGTGAGTGTAAATATGATTTTGCCTTGCAGACCATTGGTCAGTGCAAAACTTTGAGACCAACCTTAGTCTATGGGTTTAAAGCATCGGTCTATGAGAGCCGCGAAGACTGGGCTAAAGCGATTTGCCAATACCAGAACAGCATTGGTTATTTGTCGGGGGTGCCCAGGGCTACCAATGTTAACGATTCTCTCCCTGATTCTATTGCCTCGCTTTATGCGCGTATCGGAGCCGCCTATTGCAAAGCCAAAGACTACAAGTCAGCCGAAAGAAATTGCCTCAAAGCTCTTGAGCTTTCACCGAGCTCTCTGTTCGTGTCTCAACAACTGGGTCGGGTATACGAGGCCCAGGGAAACATTGATAAAGCATTGCAGGTTTCAGACGATGCTGTTAAAGCAAATCCCGAAGTATCATCAGCCTATAGTAACCGTGCCTGGTACCATTTTGTTAAGCGTGATTATGAGAAGTGTATCTCAGATGCTGATCGCGCTATCGAGCTAGACCCTAAGAATAGCTATGGATATGGACAGAGGGCGCTTGGAGTCAGCCGTAAAGGTCACATAAACGAAGCAATCCAGCTTTACGAGAAAGCGGTCTCTGTTGGACCAAGGTCCTGGTTCTTTCATGAGGACCGTGGTTATTTGTACGGTTGTCTGGGTGAGTGGCGGAAAGAGCTTGAGGACAGCGAAGCAGAACTTAAGCTGCGACCAGGTGAAATAATCTCATTGAACAATAAGGGATTTTCCTTGTACAAATTGCAGCGCTACGCAGAGGCTAGAAAGGCTCTGGAGGAGTGTGTTTCTCGCTCTCCTGAGTATGGGACAGCACTCCTGAATATGTCTTGGCTTTGCAGTCTTACCAATGATCCTGATCAAGCTGATCGCTTTGCTGAGCGTGTGCCAGCAAAGGATAAGGGGTACCCATATTTTTGCGCAAAGGCTCTTGCTAGTTTACAGCGAAAGGATCTTAAATCTGCTGCTTCGTTCCTTGCTAAGGCAAAAGAGAAAATTCCCATTGAGTCATACCTCAGCATTACGAAGGCTGATTTTTATTACCTGCAAGGAATGTTGCATCGTGATTCTGGGAAATTTGCTGAAGCACTGGATGATTTCAGTAAGGCAATCGAAATCTCGCCCAATGATGCGTTCATTTATCAGCAGAGAGCAAAGTTGTTTCTTCAAATGAAGGACGAAGCGCGTGCGCGAGAAGACGATGAACGTGCTTCACAATTGTTGCGTTAGTTTGGTAGTAGTTTATTCCCTAATGCGCGGTATATGAGAGGTAGGTTCATAAATTGACCACATCCTTCATGGTCAATTTGCACCGCACTTTCAGCACCATTGGTCTTTCTTCTTCCCTCTCTGCAAAGTATCAAAATGAAATTGAATCCTGGCGATATTTTTGAAGAGCGCTTCGAGATCATCTCTCTTCTCGGAATGGGTGGAATGGCTTCGGTATTTCATGCTCGCCAGCTGGATGCTTCAAGGTCTGTGGCAATCAAGATTCCACATCTTGATGCTCAAGAAAATGCTGATGATCTTGAACGGTTTTTTCGTGAATCAAAGATACTGGCAAAACTAAGCAGTCCGCATATCATGACCATTTATAGCATTGGCAAAACCGTAGATGATGTTCCGTATGCTGTTTGCGAGTACATGGAAGGAAAGACTCTTCGCAGTGTAATGTGTGACGGTCCTATGGACTGGCAAAAGGTTGTGAAAATCACCTTGCAGGTTAGTATTGGTTTGAAAGATGCCCATGCGCAGGGTGTTGTGCATCGCGATTTGAAACCGGAAAATGTATTTCTGTTAGACAAGCCTGAACCAGATTACGTTAAGGTCATCGACTTCGGTTTGTCGAAAATGTTTATCGACCTGAAGCAATCGCAGAAGCTTACCAAAACCGGTTTACTTTTGGGAACGGCTGGCTACATGTCTCCCGAGCTTATTGCAGGTAAGCCGGTTGACTATCGATGCGACATTTATGCATTGGGTTGCATCATTTTTGAAATGCTGATGGGTGCGAAGCTGTTCGATGCGGACAATTCTATTGGGTTGATTTACAAACACAGTAATGAATCTCCAGAGCAACGTCTTGCTAAGCTTCCTTCAGCGGTTCCAAACGGCATCATTGATGTGTTGAGAAAAGCACTTGCGAAGAAACCGGAAGATCGTTTTCAAAACATGCCGGAACTCATTGCAGCTCTCGAATTGGCTGCGGAAGGTAAGACCGTTCAGAACTCAAAGGGGACCAGGCTTGCACGCAAGTTTGGTTCTCAGATGGCTGTCGCACTGCTATTTTGCATAGGTCTTCCATTTGGAGGATGGGCACTATTTGCGCTGTCTATTAAGGCTGTCGACTACTTGTGCTACAAGGGAAAAACGGATGCTGAAACTCAGCGTGAAGACAATGCCTACTTGTCCAGAAGCAATCTGAAGATTTTGATGAATCATGCGGTCAAGAATTTGGCTAGTCATCAATACTCCGAAGCTTTAGCTGAAGCTTCAAAGGTCACCGACACGGTCCTGAACACCCCGCAAATAAATGCTGCTGACTATTACGAGGCTTTCAGAATTCAAGTTGTGTGTTTGGTTGAAGCTGAACGCTATGAAGAGGCGAGCGAAATTCTGAAAACTGCAGAGAGAATTTTTGTTCATCCGCCAGCGTCGGATGAAATCTGGTATTTAAAAGCAATGGTTGCATACGACCAGCGTAACTATGATCTCGCTATGCATTTTCTTGAGTCTAAGAAAATACTAGATACCTGGCCTTCTGCAACTCTGATGAAGGCGGCGATTTGCGAATCGAGAAAAGACTGGCAAACTGCTATCAGGCATCGCGAGAAGACAATTGATTTGTGGATGGATTCCAGTACAGAGTTGGAGGCGTCTGAGGGGCGTACTTCAGATCGAATTGCTACAGTTTATTTGGGTATTGCGGATGACTATATCAATGCCAGGGACTACAAATCTGGAATAGAAAGTGCAAGGAAAGCACTTACTTTTGCTCCGAAAAATTCAGATGCATACGTGATAATGGCGCGAGCTTATGAAGCGATGGGCGCAAGCAATGAGAGTTTGCTTGTATACAAGAAAGCCCTGGACGTTGTTGCGGATAAATCATCTGTTTATAGCGGACGTGCTTGGTTTTACTTCAGCAAGGAGGATTATAAGAAGTGTCTTTCCGATTGCGAGAAAGCAATCGCGCTAAATCCAAGAAATCCATTGGCATACAACTTCAAGGGGCTCGCTTTTGGAAGGCTGGGTCGTATTGAAGATGGCATAAAATTGGAAACACAGGCTCTGTCCCTTTGCAAAGGACTCTTGTTTGCCCATGAGCAGCGCGGGTTTCTATATGGCTGTAAGGGAGATTGGAAAAATGAAGTGTTCGACACTGAGCAAGAGCTTAAGACTCGTCCTGACTCAACTCAAGCTTTGAATTACTTGGGGCATGGTTTATTCAAGTTGCAACGTTATGCCGAGGCGAAGAAAGCGTTTGAAAAAACAGTGTCAATCTTTCCTGATTACCGAACGGCGCTTTTCAATCTTTCCTGCGTTTGCGCAATGACTAGTGATTTTACTCAAGCAAATGAACTGGCCGAAAGAGCGCGGAAATACGCGCATGGTGCGGAGGAGTTTGAATATTGTTACGCTAAAGCTCTTGCTGCATTGCAGCAAAAAGATCTAAAGTCTGCTGCAAGCTTTTTAGATAAAGCAAAAAAGATGATTCCAGCAGAACCATACAGAGTCATTGCCAGGGGTGAGTTCTACTGCTTGCAGGGAATGCTTCATCGAGATTCAGGCACGTTCCAAGAAGCCATGGAAGATTTTAGTAACGCCATTAAATATGACTCTACAGACGCTTTCGTTTTTCAACAAAGAGCGAAGCTGTTTTTAGACATGAAGGACGAGCGTCGCGCGCAAGAGGACAATGCTCACGCCGCTCAATTATTGCGCTAAATGCCGAAGCCTGTGAGTGCAGGTTTCCAGCCTGCTTTGGGGTGAAGGTGGAATTTTCCATTATTTGCATGAGAACCATTTCTTCGTTTATCGAGAATTGATAAAATGGGCTTGTTCGCAGCAAGGGAAGTGCAGTGTTTTTTTTGAAACTTTTGAGGAGTTCTTCTGTGAAAAAGGCGCCAACTTTGTTTGCAGTTTCATTGCTGCTGCTTGTATCTCTTCCCCCAGCAAAGGCTCAGCAAATTCCGCTTCATTTTGTTTCTGCATTCAATCAGGCGCAGGAAAAGCGACTCAAAGCTGACAAAAAGTTGCTCGATATCATGGAAAACGTTGCGGATTGGCTCACCGACTTTCGTTTTCGCAATGGCAGCTTTCCTGAACCTGGAGTAGACCAGGATGCTGCTCTTGAAACTTTGCGCAAGAGAATTTTATTGCCTAATCCGTATACTGCGACTGGAGTGGCTTCCGAAGACGAAAAGAAAACACCATGCCAGCTACACTTTGTAAGCTATGCAGGATTGAATGCTCAAAAATACAATGAGTGTGTGAAGACTCCGCCAGCAGATTGGCGCGCAGAACCTGGCTCAATAACAGTTTATTATGATCATTTAGACGCCATCATGATTTGGGGGGCGGGCGCAGATCACTTGCCGATATTTGACTCGAAAAATGGCAAATACATGTTGGCGTGGAGAGAAATCGGAAGCCGCTGACAATGCTTGTCTTCGCTGAGCTTATCGGACGAAGCAATTCGATTAAAGTACCTATAGATTTTGCGGCATAAAAGCCTGAAAACACAATAAAGCACCTGGGTACTTGTACTCCAGGCGCCTGACTGATTTTGAAGACCAATTTTGAGGACTAGGATCTTCTCTTGCGTGCTGCTTCAGCTTTGCGTTTACGCTTTACGCTGGGCTTTTCATAGCGCTCACGTCTCTTGATTTCAGAAAGTATTCCTGCTTTCTGTATCTTCTTTTTGAAACGCTTCAATGCCGCTTCGATGCTTTCGCCTTCCGCTACTCTAACCTCGGACAAGTCTATCCCCTCCTCGGGTCACAATCAGTAAAGTAATCTCTGTGGATAGGCTATCATCTCATAGAAGGGGTTAAATGCCAAAGATCTTTTGCTAGCTTTTGTCTATGCGCTTAATGGCTTGAAACAATCTTCAAGCATTCTTCATGCTTATAGTTCATGAATACCTGAGGAAAATGGTCGTCGACTGAGCTTCTGCTTGATCTGCTGCTGTTTTCGCTGAATCGAGCAATGGCATTCAAATAGAAGGGGTAGCGTACTGTCTACGCTACCCCTTTGTAATTCTCAAATCAAACAAACTCAGTGTGCTTGCTGTGCTTGTTGTTGTGCCTGAAGTCTTTCTTCTTCTTCCTCTCTGGCTTCTTCTTCTTCCTCTGTTTCTCGCTTGTATCCTTTGACATCTCGACCTTCTTTCTCGAATTGGTTGAGAACCTTCTTCTTGTCGACTGCGATTTCTGTTGTCAGGAGTCTGAACAGCTTGCGTCTGGCTTTTTTCAAAAGCGGAAACTTGTATGTAAAAGGTGGCTGATAAACAATCGCCTGTGGAACTCCTGGTTGCCCAGCGGTCAGGACAAAGTTCATGACTTTGGTTCCTGGAAGCTTCATAAAATCAGCTCCGGCAACCATCATCATCAGGCTCAGCAGGAAGAACACTGGACCCCAAATTAGATGTATCCAGCCGGCTGTTTTAGTTCTGATAAGGTTTTTGTCTTTTGGTGGTGTATGCACCAACAGGGGTGTGACCAACAATGTTACTGGAATAAACCAGAAACCAAATGTCTCAAGACCTGCCCAGTAGGTCATTTTGCCCATGATGGATGCTTGAAAGAACTTATACCCGTATGAGACCCCCAGGAGAAACAACAAGAACCCGCCAACCATTTGGCAGGCTGGTATGAACTCGGGAGGTAAACCATTTGTTGGCATGCTAAACGTCCGTTTATTTTTTTGTACTTAGTAAATAGATAGCACTAATGATTAAGACTCATTGACTACCAGTTTACAACGCTTATTCCCAAGATAGTGGCGCATCATTAGTATTGCAGGAAAAAAAAGTCTGGGGGCAAGCTGAATTAATCTTACATGTTCGATTGGCTTGGAAATTGCACTTGCGCAAGGCTACAATATTGAATTCGCAACGAAAGACCATGGGTCCAAGTAATTCAGGGCTCTGGCAGAAATTTTGATCAGGAGTTAGCCGTGGGCAACAAATTGAAACGCACTCACTACGCAGGAAAGTTGACTCTCTCGGACGTAGACAAGGAAGTCTGTCTGGCTGGATGGGTTGATGTGAGGCGAGATCTTGGTGGTTTAGTCTTCATCGAACTGAGAGACCCAAGCGGCAAAGTGCAGCTCGTATCAGACCCAAACAAGAATAAAGAAGTTCACGAAAAGTTTTCTACGCTTCGCTCTGAGTATGTAATTATCATTTCTGGCAAGGTTGGTAAACGCCCGACTGGCAGTGAAAAAAACGAAAATGCTACGGGAATGCTGGAGATTTATCCTGACAGAATGGAACTTCTCAACACTGCTCGTCCCTTGCCATTTCAGCTGGGAGAAGGCGCCAAGGTTGATGAGTCTCTTCGCTTGAAGCATCGCTATCTTGATTTGCGTCGCCCAGAGATGCATAACAACCTGGTTTTGCGCCATGACATTGCTTTTGCAATCAGGAATTTTTTGAACGGGCAGGGCTTCATCGAAGTGGAAACGCCCATTCTGACCAGAGCAACGCCTGAAGGCGCTCGTGATTTCCTCGTTCCGTCGAGATTGAACCCAGGCGATTGGTACGCTCTACCTCAGTCACCACAGCTTTTCAAGCAAACATTAATGATAAGTGGTATTGATCGCTATTACCAGATAGCCAGATGCTTTAGAGATGAAGACCTCCGCGCTGACAGGCAACCAGAGTTTACTCAGGTTGACCTTGAGCTGTCTTTTCCTGACGAAGAAGATGTTATGAATGTCACGGAAGGCATTATTGAAGCTGCTTTCAAATGTGCCAACATAGCGGTAAAGCCACCGTTCATGCGCATGACCTACGATGATGCAATGGCTAGATTTGGCTCTGATAAACCAGATTTGCGCTTCGAAATGGAGATTCATGACCTCAGCACTGTGGCTAAGACCTGTGGAGTCAATTTCTTTAAACAGGCTGTTGAAGCCGGTGGACAAGTAAAGTCCATTGCTATTAAGGGTGGTGCCACAAGCATCTCTAGAAAGCAAATAGACCTCTGGACTGCTTTTGTTAAGTCTAGCGGTGGCAAAGGAATGGCCTGGTTGGCGCTCGGACCTGAGTTGAGAAGTTCTGGAATTCATAAAGACCTCAGTGCTGACGAGCTAAACGCAATGAAACAACTGGCGGAAGCCAGCGATGGCGATATGCTCTTGATTGTTGGCGACAAGCCCAAGAATGTTGCAAACGTCCTGGGGCGCTTGCGTTTGAAGGTTGCTGAAGAGCTCAACCTGATTGATGAATCTCAGCACAAGCTGCACTGGCTTACTGATTTCCCTGCTTTCGAATACGATGAAACTGAGGGTCGCCTTGTTGCGGTAAATCATCCGTTTACGAGTCCAAAGCTTGAGCACATCGAGCTTCTGGAGACAGACCCATTGGCATGCAAAGCCCGAGCCTACGACATCATTTATAACGGTGTTGAAATTGGTGGTGGCTCGATAAGAATTCACTCAAAAGAAGTTCAGGAAAAAGCTTTCAAAGTGATTGGATTGACAGCAGAAGGGGCTAGAGACAAGTTTGGGTTCCTCCTGGATGCTCTGGAATCTGGCGCACCGCCGCATGGCGGGCTCGCATTAGGTTTAGACCGTCTGGTCATGCTTCTGGCGGGCTGTAAATCAATAAGAGACGTTATCGCGTTTCCGAAAACGCAATCTGGAACGTGTCTTATGACTTCTGCACCATCTGCGGCGTCACCAGAGCAATTGAAGGAACTGCAAGTCGAGTTCAAACCCGCAAAGCCTTCTGGGAAACAGGAAGTGGTCTCAGCTCCCGGCACGTGTTAGAATGCGGTCAGAGCCTTAGCTCTAAAGGGGATTTCCCTGATGCGGATTGCATTCCGATTAGCAGACAAATATCCAAATGGTGCCTTGTGGCTTACTACGCCACTTGTTTGCATTTGCCTTGTCCTGATTCTCAGCTCTTGCAGTGATATCAGGACTGCTCGAGAATGTCTGATTTCCGGAAACGAGTATTTCGCGTCTAAAGAGTATGAGCGTGCTGCCTCTGAATATCGACTGGCGCTGAAAATGGAGCCGGAAAATTCTACGGCTCTCAATAATCTCGGTGTTGTGCTAAATGAGCTTGGCAAGCATCAAGAGGCCGCGGAGGTTCTCGAAAAAGCGCTTCAGCAAGATCCCAAAAACCAAATCGCACTTTACGCTCTGGCGCGTGCCCAGACGCATCTTAAGCAGTTTGACAAAGCTATAGCAAATGCTACTAAGGCTGTTGATTTAGGACCTGAAGAATTGGCGGCACATCGCGCTCTGGCAGAAGCGAGTCTGGCTGGAGGGCAACTGCCTACCGCGATTGATGAATATCGCTACATAACAAAGACAGATGCAGATGACGACCAGGCGCATCAGTTTCTCGGAGAAGCTTTGCACAAGTCTGGCGACGATGATGCTGCGGTTCCTGAATTGAAACGCGCACTTGAGCTCAAGCCCGACAATATCGAGGCAGGAAAAGTGTACGCAGAAATTCTTGCTCTAAATGACAAAGCAGCGGCCAGTGCCGAAATTGATGAGTTGTTAAAGAAAAAGTCGGACGACCCGAGCTTAATTGAGTTGAAGAAGAAATATTCAGAAGAAGACTCTGCAAAAAAATAGCATGATCTCGTTTGAGTGCGGTTCGAGTCGGGCATGCTCAGAGTATGACTGACTTAGATGATCAACATGTAAACGAGCTAAAGAAAGAGTTTGCCTCGGCGGAGGATGCCAAGAGGTTGACTCAGCAATTGGCTGAAGAGCGAATGCAAGAGCTGAACAGCCTTGCGGACAAATTGCGCAAACTCAACGAGAGTTCTTCGCATACTCTTGGGCAACTCCCGAGAATACTGCAGACTGTCATGAACGATAAGAATTTCGGTGTCATGGTGCTTGGTGCTGATGGAAAAATTCTATTGTTCAATCCGGCCATTCAAAGTCTTCTAGGTTTGAAGCCGGGTGAAACTTCGTTTGATAGACAGAAGGCAGGCATAGACTTTTTCCTTGATGAGAAATCGACTGCAGTTCCTGCAGGAGCGCTTCCATGGGAGCAGAGCAAGGAAGCCAGTTGTAAGAAACTCCTGGTGAAGCATCGCTCTAAGAATGACAGCGGAGCATGGATTCAAGCGCATTGTGTACCTCTGACTGATGATTCAAATGTCAGAGCTGGTGCCGTTCTGGTGATAAGCGATATCTCTGAACAAGTGCGGGTTGAGCGCGAGCTGCAAGAAATTTGTGATTCTCTTGAAACACAAATCGAAGTAATAGAAACTGCAAAAACTGATCTGGACCAACTGGCAAGCAGGCTCGGAACTCCTCAATGGAAGCCTGTGAGTGAAAAGCCGGGTGAAGAAAGTTCGAGCAAAAAAGAAGTTGATCTCGATGACGATGACATCATCAAAACCGTTCTGGTTGTAGACGATTTGCAAGTAAATCGAAAGCTCATTGCGATTCAACTGCAGAAGTTAGGTTTTGAAGTCGATCAAGCGGAAGATGGATTGCCCGCTGTTGAAATGGCAAAGAGCAAAATTTACGGGCTTATATTCATGGACCTGGATATGCCGGGAATGGACGGTTTTCAGGCAACCGCGATGATTCGTCGGCACGACCTCGACACGAAGCAGCACACTCCGATTGTTGCGATGACGTCTTATGATCGCGAAGGTGACAAGGAAAAATGTTTGTCGACCGGAATGGATGATTACCTGTCCAAAGGTGTGACAAAGAAAAGGTTGCAAGAAGTCATTCAGCGTTGCATTCGCACACGGAAGTCAATTCAGCCTCAAGTTGTTGACGTTGAACCACCGCCCGAAGATACTCCAATTACGATTGACTTCCATCTTTTACAAGAGACTTATGGTGCCATCGAAACAGAAGAAATAATGGACCTCTTCATCAACACGATGAAGACGCTAACTGGTTGTTTACGCTTCGCTCTCGATGAGAGAGATCGAAAGAGCGTCAATCATTTTGCATATTCCTTCAAGGGTCCGTGCGCGACACTTGGACTCGAAGCAATGGTGGCACTCACTGCTGGCATGATAAAAGATGCTGACAATGCCAATTGGGAACGCGCTGAGCAGGCAATGGTGATTATCGAAAGTCAGTCAAAACGAATAATTCAACAGTGGGAACAGTGGAAGTCGACTCCTGCAAGTAGTGGAAGCGGTGGCAAGCATTTGTCGCAGAAGGAGCACTGAGATGACGAATCTAGATTCTGCATCTCCGCCTCTGGATATGGCAGAACTCATTGATGAAATTGATGCGGACATGGTTCCAGTTGTGTTTGAATCGTTTCTCGATGACACAAAAAATATCATGGAGACTTTGCGAGGCAATCTGGAAGCCGGACAAGCAGATTTATTGCGCAAGTGTGCGCACAAAGTTAAGGGCTGTTGCACGACATTGCGTGCACACAATGCTGCGGCGCTCGCCAAGCGCATCGAGCAGGCGGCTGATAAATCAGATTTGCAGGCAGCTCGGCAGATGCTTGAAGAATTTGCCAGCGAATATCAGCGTGTCTTAGATTTTGTGCAGAACTATTTGGCAACCGCTGTTTAGAAAAGTTTGCTAGACAAAGAGATCAAAAGATATGTTTTTGCCCTGCCGTTGGGCATAAGATTTCTGTGGTGTGGCATATCAATTAAGGTAGGGGCATTAACCCCGAAAGCGGAAAATGGCGGAAACTTCAACGGGCGAAACACAATCAGGAACAAGCGCGGCAAAACAAATGCTTGCCGCGCTGACTCGTGCTTCGCAGGAAATGACAAGAAAATTCAATGACAGTTGCGAGCAGGTAAGCAGACTGAATGCTACGCTTGAAAACAAGGTCAACGAGCGACTGGCAGAACTTAGTGAACATTCAGAGCTGATAGTTAGAAGTCAGCTTGAAGGCTTGATTGCTGAGAAAGATGCAATTCTGGCTGAGCTTACAGAATTGCGCCGTGAAGAATTGAAGGTTCTCCAGTCCATCGGTCAGAACATGCGCGAAGCATTGCTGAGCAAGCTGAAAGAACAAATAAGCGGTGTTGAAGCTGAAATGAAAGCCAGTGTTGCTGCATTTCTGGAACAGCTCGAGAGTTCTGAAACAACCGTATCTGATGAGCTTACAAAAGTGAGTTCGTCTCTGACAAAAGGTCTTCCAGAGCAGCTCGCCAAACTTAAGAAAGAGCGCGAGTCCGAGCGCGACACAATTGAATCAAGCCACAACAAACAACACGAACAGCTGCGTGAAAAGTCAGCAGATGGGCTAATCAAACTTTCTGAGCATTTTACCTTGCTGAAAACCTCGCTCGATGAAGAAGGCGCGGCATATGTCAGCACACTCGATAGTGTGATGGAAAAGCTTGTGTCTGAACACCAGGCTAAGTTGAAAGAGAGAATTGACGCTCTTTCTGAAGTTCAAGAGCGAGTCAAGTTGGGTGTTGCAATTGATCGTGATTATCTTGATAGCATGCCAGAGAAGTTCGCAGAGTCTTGCCGAAATCTCACCACGATGAAGCTCGACCTACATTCGACTCAAACTAACAATCTAGCTCTTGTTTATCGCACAGAAATCGTCTCTATCGCTAAACAAAGCGAAGACCAGATGATGATTATTCGTTCTCATTTGCAGACGCTGTTGCATAACTATCAGGACAATTTCAATGAGCAAGCAGCCAAGCTTTTGCAGAAATTTGAAAAGAGTGCCCGTGAGGCTATGCCTGCTATCGATGCTACTAAAGCAAAGAGTCCTGAATCTGAAGGCGTGCCGGAAGCTGTAGTTGAGTTCATTTCGAAGATGAAAGCTGAGCTGAAATCTAACGTGAAAGAAAATGTTTCTGCAGCCAAAACGATAATGGAAGATTCGCTTGATGAGTTTCGTAGCAAGCTGAATGTGTCCAGCTTGAATTACGCAAATTCTATTGAAAAGAGTTTCAACGAAGCGCGTAAAGAAATCTCAGAGCTGACTGAATCCAACAAAGAGAAAATCGAAGAAATGACTCACAAATCAGACGCACTCGAGCAGCTGGTTACAGATGCTAGAGACCTACTGAGTGCGCTCGACTAATTTTATTGAACAGGGAACGGAGTTATGGCAAAGAACTTAAAGGATATAGTTGACGAAGGCTTCACGAGGCTGGCTGAGCTTGCTCAAAAACGCAAGGAAATACTTGCTCGTTCTGAAGCCATCGCTACATCATCAGGACCGCAGAGCGAAGCCTTCGAACAGAAGTTGAAGACCTCTGAAGTTAGCTATGTAAGCGAAATCAATAAGCAGGTTGATCAGTTGCTTGAAGACTTGCGCCAAACTCTTGTGCAGGTTGGTGAAAACAAAGAGATTTTTCAAACAAGTGTAAAAGAAACGTTGCGCCTTGAAGTTTCCGCCATACTTCAAAACGCAGAACAGTCTAGAGACCACGCAATCAAGGCAGCTTCAGAGCGGCTAGATACTCAGCTTTTGAAAGTCGAAAAAGGGTTTGCAGTAGACAAGCAAGAATTTAGCTATGAGGCTGAAAAGCTGCTTCTCGATATGGATCGGCTCTGCCGCCGCAGTCAGGCTAGCTTAAATCAGATTCAATCTGATGCTTTCGGAAAATTGTCGCAAGCAAAAAATGAATACAAAACTGGTTTTGGTGAAACTCTGGCAGCCATACTTAAGAAGGCAGAAGCAAGCCGTTTGAAGGCCGGCAAAACTGTTGATCGGCTGTTTGATGATCAGGCTGATGATATTGATAAAGCAAACAAGAAGCTTGATGGCATCGTAGCAAAGGTGGCTTTATCATCTCTCGACGATCTCAAAGATTTTTGCAAGAAGCTGGAGAAGTCTCTTGAAGAGACTAAGGACAAGACGCTTGCTGAAAAAATTGAAGAGTTGAAGAATTTGAGTAAAGACTCGCTTTCCGAACTTGAAGATTCTTGCGAGTACAGCAAAACTGAGTTAGAGCAGAGACTCTCTGAATTGAAGGAACTCAGTGCAAAGCTGTTGGAACAGGAACAACATTCTATTGATGAGATTGGCGAGAATACTATGAATAGTTCCTCGACAATATGCTCAGAGTTAAAAAGCTTCTCTGGTAATTCTTTCAATGATGGTGCGAATGCTATCGAGGACACTTTCAAGGAAATGAATGAAGAGTTCGATGAACTGGGCAAGGACCTGAGCCAGAAATTGAAGGAGCTGCTCAAGAAGCATGCAGATGGAATGGAAAAGCTTGGGGTGGCATCTGAAAAATCGTTTTCAGACCTGTTTTCAAACTATAAGGTGCAGCTTTGCGAAATGGTCAAAATGCAAGATCAGCTCTTCGCACAGAAAGAAGAAGATTTGCATCGTCATTTGGAAAAATTGGAAAAACAAATCGATGAGACATCATCGCAGCTTGAAGGGGCTGGTGGTAGCAAGAAATGAGCAGTGTAACTAAGACCAAATTGAAAATAAAGAACGTAAGGAAGCAGCTGCTGAGCTACCTTCCCTCGTCGGGTGTTTATCCTGATGCATGGGCTGGCAGTGAAACCGGTAACACCAAAGTTGGTGACATTTTTATTCTGTTTCAACCTGCGCCGGAAGAGGCATTGTCAAACGACAATGCTGAGTTGGAAATAGCTGGTGTCGCTCTAGTATTTCGCGAAGATGCTTTCTTTCCGATGAATTACCTGGTCGATGAAAGCGCTTACGAGATGAGTTTCATGGAAGGTGTTCTTTCGACAAAAGCGTCGGAAGCTAAAGAAAATAACCAGGCTTTCTTTTGTTCACGTTCGAATGTGTTGCAACCGCTCAGCAAGGACCTTATCAAAGCTCTCGCTGGCATGGAGAAAAAGTACGGCGGTTCGGGTGAGCGCAAGAAAGATGGTCAGGAAGACCCATTATATTTCTTCCTTGAGACACTTGGCGTTGAACCTGATGCTGCTATTGCATCAGACCCGCTTTCAATGATGGAACTTGCACTTTCGCTGTTTGCTCCCAAAGAGCTTCCAGCCGGTAGTCGCGCGCCTAGCATGTTTCCGATATACACAAGCTGGGAAGCGGCTGGCGACCCAGAACCAGAGAAGAAGGCAGAAGAGCCAGTCGCGGCTGCTCCAGCGCCTACACCAGCTCCAGCCGCAGCTAGTGGATCTTCTGACACCGTATTCAAAAAGGAAGATTCTGAAGAAGTTTGGGATATGCTCAAGGCTCCGAAAAAGTCAGTCGAGAATGTTTTGCCTGCGTCATCTGACACCAAAGCTGTTGGTGGCAATATAGGTAAATCGATCGCAGACGATTTATTTGGCGGCGCTGATGATTTGTTTGGGTCGCCCAAAGCTGCAAAGGGCGCTGCTTCTAATGACTCATTTGGAGCTGCTCTTGAGGCTGCGCTTTCGGAGAAGTTGGTTGAATCTAACAAGCAAGGTACTCCACCCGCGCCGGCCCCCGCACCTGCATCTAGTTCGCTCGAAAGTTTGTTGTCTGATTCTCCGGTACCGCCTGCGGTGCCTCCTCAGAATGGTGGGGCTGACTCCAGTGCCCAATTGCTTGAAGGGCTGCTAGCTAGCAACAGACCCGAGCATGCGCATGCAATCGAAACTTTGAAGGCGATGTTGTCAGACCCCTCAATTCAGGCCGCAAAGGCACAGCAAGGTGGGGATGCATCACCGGCGGTGCCCTCTGCCGTTGACCCTTCTGTTGCTGATTTACTATCTGCTAAGAAACCTGAGCCCGCAGCACCAGCTGGTGGAATGCAATCTGTCAGTCTTGAGGATATTCTTCTCGGTAAAAAGGAACCAGCCCCGGCAACCGAACTGGGTGGACCTCCCGCATTCCTATTTAAGAAGAAAACTGAGCAGCCTGAACCTGCGCTAGCGGAAACAGCTCTAGCACCAGCAGCGGAAACAGCTCTGGCACCGGCTGCGGAAGCAGCTCTGGCACCGGCTGCGGAAGCAGCTCTGGCACAAGTAGCGGAAACAGCTCTAGCACCAGCAGCGGAAACGGCTCTAGCACCAGCAGCGGAAACAGCTCTAGCACCAGCAGCGGAAACAGCTCTGGCACCGGCTGCGGAAGCAGCTCTGGCACAAGTTGCGGAAACAGGTCTAGCACCAGCAGCGGAAACAGCTCTGGCACAAGTAGCGGAAACAGCTCTGGCACCGGCTGCGGAAGCAGCTCTGGCACAAGTTGCGGAAACAGGTCTAGCACCAGCAGCGGAAACAGCTCTAGCTCCAGCAGCCGCCAGTGGTGGCTCTCTCGAGGAAATGCTCCTGGGTAAGAAACCGGAAGCCGCGGCGCCAGCACCAACATCTAGTGGCTCGCTTGAAGAGTTACTGCTTGGGAAGAAAAATGAACCAGCACCAGCCCCAGGCTCGCTTGAGGAAATGTTACTAGGTAAGAAATCCGAAGTGGAGGCGGCATCTCCGGTCGCGGATGCGACACCAGCAGCGGTAGCGGAGACAGCTCCATCCCCGGTTGCGGAGGCGGCACCAGCTCCAGCTTCGTCAGGCGGCTCGCTAGAAGAGCTTCTGCTCGGCAAGAAAGCTGAGTCGGCACCAGAAGTGGCGGCACCGGCACCGGTTGTAGAAGCGCCAGCGCCAGCACCAGCTTCGTCTGGCGGCTCACTTGAAGAACTTTTACTGGGCAAGAAAACAGAATCTGCGGAGGCGCCATCTGCGGAAGTAGCACCCGCGCCAGCAGCTGCAAGCAATCTCGAAGACCTACTTCTGCCTAAGAAGCCAGAACCTAGTAGTGGTGGTTCATTGGAAGAACTGCTTCTGGGCAAGCCAGCACCGGTTGCCGAAACACCAGCAACGGTTGCCGAAGCACCAGCACCAGTTGCCGAAACACCAGCACCAGTTGCCGAAGTCCCTGCGCCAGCACCGGTTGCCGAAACGCCAGCACCAGCGCCGACCAGTGGTTCGCTCGAAGAGATGTTGTTGGGCAAGAAGCCAGAGCCCGCTAGCGGATCGCTCGAAGAAATGTTATTAGGTAAGAAGCCAGAGCCTGCAGCCGAGCCGGCGGCAATCGATGATTTGTTGGGATCCAAGTCTGGGTCAGGTTCCTTGGAAGAAATGTTATTGGGAACGAAACCGGAAGCGGCTGCGGTTGTAGAAACACCTTCAAGCTTGGATGATTCTTTAAATGACTTGCTTTCTGCTAAGAAGCCAGCTGAATCGCTGGAAGAGATGTTGTTAGGAAAGAAAGAGGAAGCACCAGCACCAGTTGCCGAAGCGCCAGTGCCAGTCGCAGAAACACCAGCACCAGTTGCAGAAGCTCCAACACCAGTTGTCGAAGCGCCAGCGCCAGTCGCAGAAGCATCAGCAGCAGTTGCAGAAACACCAGCACCAGTTGCAGAAGCGCCAGTGCCAGTCGCAGAAGCGCCAGTGCCAGTCGCAGAAACACCAGCACCAGTTGCAGAAGCATCAGCAGCAGTTGCAGACACTCCAACACCAGTTGCAGAGGACCCGGCGCCAGTCGCGGAAGCGTCAGCACCGGTTGCGGAAACACCAGCACCGGTTGCGGAAGCTCCAACACCAGTTGCAGAGGACCCGGCGCCAGTCGCGGAAGCGTCAGCACCGGCAGCAGAAGCACCGGCACCGGTTGCAGAGACTCCAGCACCAGTTGCAGAGACTCCAGCACCGGTTGCAGAGACTCCAGCACCAGTTGCAGAGACTCCAGCACCGGCAGCAGAAGCCCCTGCGCCAGTCGCGGAAGCTCTAGCGCCAGCACCGGCAGCAGAAGCACCGGCACCGGTTGCAGAGACTCCAGCACCAGTTGCAGAGACTCCAGCACCGGTTGCGGAAACACCAGCACCAGTTGCAGAAGCACCAGCGCCAGTCGCAGAAACACCAGCGCCAGTCGCAGAAACACCAGCGCCAGTCGCAGAAACACCAGCGCCAGTTGCAGAGACACCAGCACCAGTTGCTGAGACTCCAGCGCCAGTCGCAGAGACACCAGCGCCAGTCGCAGAAACACCAGCGCCAGTTGCAGAGACACCAGCACCAGTTGCCGAAGCACCAGCACCAGTTGCCGAAGCGCCCGCACCAGTCGCCGAGACACCAGCGCCAGTTGCCGAAACGCCAGCGCCAGTCACAGAAACAGCAGCACCAGTTGCCGAGACACCAGCAGTTGCCGAGACACCATCGCCAGTGGCAGAAACGCCAGCGCCAGTGGCAGAAACGCCAGCGCCAGTCGCGGAAACGCCAGTCGCCGAAACGCCAGCACCAGCTGCAGAAGCGCCCGCACTAGTCGCCGAAACGCCAGCACCAGCTGCAGAAGCGCCCGCACTAGTCGCCGAGACACCATCGCCAGTGGCAGAAACGCCAGCGCCAGTCGCGGAAGCGCCAGCACCAGCTGCCGAAGCGCCAGCGCCAGTAGCCGAAACGCCAGCACCAGCTGCCGAAGCGCCAGCGCCAGTAGCCGAAACGCCAGCACCAGTCGCAGAAGCACCAGCACCGGTTGCCGAGGCGCCAGCACCAGTTGCAGAAGCTCCAGTCGCAGATGCGGATCCCGAGAAGGAAGAGGAATCAGCCGGTCCGCGCGAGCGCAAGACAATGTCATTGCAAGATACCCTCGATAAGCTAGAAGAGCAAAAGCAGAAAGCTTACGCGAAGCTCGAAGAGTTCAAGACCAATCACGAATCATCTTGTGCTCAAGGGGTCGCTGATTTGAAGCAATACAGCGCTAAATTCGAGCACGATTACAATGAGCGGCTGAGAGATTTGCGCAAGACAGTTCTCAGTAAATTGCGCCGACTTTCCATTGACGCTGACCAAAAGTTGAGTTCGATTGCAGAAGATGGAAGAACCAAGCTTGAAGCAGCCGTTGAGCCGGCCTTAGAGGATCTCGCAAGAGCAAAAGATCAAAACGAAATTGATGTTGCTTTGACAAGAATGAAGCATGCTGCAGAGGACTTCACTTCGAAGTACAGTGCGAAATTGGGTCGTATTGTGGAGCGAGATGTTGAAGTCACACTAAGTGCGTTGGTTGAAGAAGAGCGTACGAAGATTAAGGCATGGCGCGCCGACACATTAGATCGCTATGAGATAGCTTATGAGCTGGCGTTGAAACAAGTTGAAGAGAATCAGCATTCAGCAATGGCTGATCTTGATGTTGTTTCCAAATCAATGTTGTTGGAATTTAGACGCATCAGAGACATCGATGTTGAAAGCATTGCACTGCGCAAAGCACAGCTTGAAGATGCACTGAACAAAGCAGTTCGAAACGCAGATTTGCGAGTCACGCAGCTTTGTGACAAGGCTTTAGCTGACGTGGTTTTGCCGAAGCTTGTTGAATTGAAATCGCAGGTGGGAAGATATGCTGAGCGCTTGAAGGTCGCTTATGTTCAGCAACTGGACAAGAGTGCAAAGGAATTCGTTGCTGAGTTCGACAAGAATGTCACTGACGGAAAAGCCGCTCTTACCAGTATTAATAAGACCGTTGCTGACTTGAATTCTTCTGTGGAGAGTGAGGGCAAGGCTAAGGTTGATTCATTGCTTGCAAACCTGTCTGAGCGCTTGGACAAGACCTTAGAAGAGTTCAAGGAATCATTCAAGTCAGATGATGCTGATGAAAACAAGGAATCATTGGAAACGCGTTTAGTCAAGCGTGCAGAGACAATGAGAAAGAACTGTATGCAAACTATTGAGACTTCAGTAAATAATTTCGACAGCGATAGTAAGAAGAACTCAGAGATAACGATACAGCAGTGGCAAGAAAAGGGACAAGCTAGTTGCGATGCAGCCATGGCTGAATTGATGGCGGAGCTCAAGTCATTCANCAAGGAATGAAAGTACTAGAGGAAAAGCTAGAGCGTTTGACCGCAAGTGCTGAAGCTATTCCCGCTAATTTCTTGCAGTAGTTTATTTCTGCTTTTCTAATTGTTGTAGCATCTTTTCATAGCTGCGAAATGCTGCGTGGCGAGATGCATGAGCCCAGGCAAGTGGGGTGTTTACACCTGGCACGGCTTTTACTTCACCATTGAGAGTTCGGATGAACTCGTATGCTTCAGGTTCAACCCAGGTCTGAGCCGGGAATCCGTTCGGTTTTACCTTTGCAATGCCGGTTGTTCTTGCTAGTGAACGGTTTAAATACTCTGTTGCTCTGGTGGTGCCATGGTTAATTAGGGATTTCACTTCGAGGGATGGATTTGTTGTGCCTGAGTCCAGGGAATACAGCAACTTTGATACCTGGCGGGAATAACCATCAGCCATTGTCGAAACCCAGGGCCACTGGGCTACATGTTCAGGGCTGGTTTGCAGCGCACGCTGCATCATTGATTGCGGAGTACTTGTGTCCTCTGAATGCCCCGCGGTGAACTTCACCTCTGTTCCTGGATTTGCCAAACGTGTTTTTAGTGAAGGCAATAACCATGAATTCAATCCGAGATATCCATCGGGAATCATTGTCTTTTGGTCAGCTGCAAAAGGTTCATAGCGAATAATGCCATTCTCTCGAACTAGATTTTTTGAAAGTGCATCGAGAATTCTGAAGTGTGTTTGAGCGTCGGTGATAGGGTCACCAAATTTGATGGTTGATGTAGAAATAAATGCTAGCGAGGAGTCAGATGGGCGGCTTGGATGTTCTCTTGGACCATCTGGATGGTTGACTCTTCTAGTGATTAGCTCGGTAGCCACAGCGATTGCTTCATCAATTTTGTTTAGATCGTTTTTCGATTTCGCTGCTGCATAAAGCCCTGTATTATCGAATTTTTCAATTGCGGCGAGCATGCCTCTATATGATTCCAGACCGGCTCGCATTGCCTCTGTGTCTGAAGTCAATCCGCGGAATGGCATCTCTTCCCAGTTGCCGGCGCTTGGTGCTTTAAAGTCGAATGTTCCCGTTTTTGGATTTGTGTTGACTGCCAGAATGTATTCGGCAAGATTTTTTGTTGCTTGGAGAAGTTGTTGTCCGGCTGGAGTGTTGATGAAATCTCGATTGATTCCCCATGTTGCTCTAGGTTCAGCAATTCCAGCTGCGATGGTATCGCTAAAACTCATTAGAGCAAGACCATGTGATTCAAGTCTCTTGTTGTTGTACCATGTTGCATCACGCATTAGTGATTCAGGCATGAAGACATGAGCAACTCCGTTTTCTAGAGGACCCTCTCGATAGAAATTGGGATCTCTTATTGTCTGCCTCATTGCCTGTATTTCTGCTTCTTGAGAGTAAAATTTTGCCAGACTGAACATGCTCTTTTTCCAATTCTCAGGGTCTCGGACTTTTTGAATGTCACCAAGTCTGATCGAGTCAGTAACCCACTGTCTAACCATTGGTGCATTTTCGATGGCTCCTGAAGTACGCACGAATCCCGTGTTTTGGTCTGTAGGCAGGTTCCAGAAATGGTGCTTTTCGTGAGCATCTAATATCGATTGAAACTCAGGAAGTGTGTAGGCCGGTCGCATCAATTTAGCGATCTCTTTGTTGTGTACGGGTAGAGTGTACGCGCCAAATGAGCGTGTCAATGGTTGGTAAGAATCTGCCTGAGAAAGTGCTTCTAGATTGCGCCTTAATTCAGTTCTGACTTCCGGCGCTTTCCTCAAATCTCTTCGGTTTAGCAGATTGATATCGCCTTCTTGAGGACGTGATTCTACCAGTTCTTGAACGCCTAATTTATTCGATACTTCTTTGAGTCGTGCTGAAAATGCAAGGTGCTCTGCACCTGCTGTACCGGCTTTGAATCCCGCTATTCCTAGCGGTGTCGTCGCCGCAAGAGTACCTGCTAGTGCACCGACTTTTCGTGATGCAAGTCTAAGATCATTTTCTGTTTTCGCGGACTGCAGGCTGTTGAACGCATCGAACCCTTCCTTGAGAAGCGGGGCTGTGAGCGAAGCAGCAAGAGTTGCGTTTCCTAATTTTCCAAGAATTCCCATGCGGGGAAGAAGCAAGTGCGATGCAAATCCTATTGCACCTCCGATTGCGGTAGTCTCTATTGCGTTCGGTACATTGAGATGGATGCCTCCCACAAGTTCCATTTTATGCAATCCACCAACCGCTTCTATTGCCGTATCCTTCATCGATGTTGCTGCATCTTTTGCAAAGATCGCGCCTTTTTCGAACAACGAGAGGCTATTTAGAGAGCTGTGAGATCTTGTTTCGGCATCGTTACTGAACGATTTGCCGGAGACAAGTGCTTCGCGAGAGAGTGCTTGTGTGTTGCCGCTTAACCGCGCACTGCTGCCAATTTCAGATTCGTATTTGCTCGATTTTTCTTCATTTGTATTGGAGTTTCTCTCTAATTGCATTTTGCGGCTCCTGGAAGCACCTACGCCAAGTGCTTGAACGATGATTGGAAGATTGAAGCTTTGTAAGCGTTAATAATTTGTGGCAGTGGAGCGTAAAACCACGAGTGCACAAAACCGCATCTGCCCTATGCACAATTTTGCAGTGGTATTGAAAGTGCTGATGTGTTTGTTGGGGAAAGTCGCCTGGACAACAGCTTAGTACTTGATGTCAAGCTTGCGATAGTTGTTGCTTTCTTGTGATATTTTCTGGATTTTAGAAAGACACACTGGGCCTTTATTTTGAATAGTCAAGGCGCTATTCGCTGTTGTCATGCGGTGTTTCGCACATCTCAAGATGGTTTCATGGCATTCAATCCGTGGCATTCTTATAAAAGTGAGCCGATCACCGGCAGGACGTTATAAAAAGCAAAGTAGTGGTTCCCCACTGCCGTATTGCTGCGGAGAATTCGATGAATACGCCGTTAGATGCACATCCAAAAGACTATCTTGTTGAAGAGGCTGAAAGCCAATCTCTGCAGGAAGAGAAAAGCACTAATTGGCCAACGCCGGCGCAATCGAATTGCTTGCCTGATGAATCAGAAGTCGTATCAAAACAAACTGTAGAGAACTTCAAGGTACCATCGCTTGAAGCTCTGCTCGTGCCTTCTGTAGACGAGCCTGAGCAAATCGAGAAAGCCGAGCCGGAGTTGCTTAAAGCAGTGCTCATCGTTGATGACCTTCCTGTCAATCGAAAGCTGATTGGAAGTGCACTCAAGAAGATTGGATATACATTTGACCAGGCTGAGAATGGCCAAGTCGCGCTGGAAATGGTGAAGCAAAAGCAGTATGCGATTGTTTTTATGGATTTGGAAATGCCCGTTATGAGTGGCTTTAAAGCTGCCATCGCCATACGTCAATGGGACATTGAAAATAGACAACATACGATTATTGTTGGCATGAGTTCAAGCAAGAAGCAAGTTGAATTGCAGCGATGTGTTATGTCAGGTATGGATGATTATCTTTCAAAGGGCTCAAGTGCGAAGCAAATACGAGAGCTGGTCGCCCGTTATCCGATCAAAAAACAACAAATCGAAGAACCTGTACCTTCTGTCCAAGAAAATAAAGATGGTGTCTTGATCGATCTTGAATTAGTGCAAGAGGCGCATGGAACCTACGAAGCCGAAGGTGTTGTTGATATAGCAATTGGAAGCATGAAAACGGTTTTGGGTTGTTTACGCTGCGGCATCGATGATAAAGACTTGCGCAGCATCAAACATTTTGCCAAAGAAATGACTAAGCCATGCACCCTTCTAGGGCTGAGATCAATGAAGCGGCTCACAGAGCGAATCGCCAGTGATGCTGAGAATGAATTGTGGAATCAAGCACTTGAACGCATGAAGCTTTTGGAAGCTCAATACAGCCAGATTCTAGAGCAGCTGACAGGCGTTTCAGAAAGACACCATCGTGTAGAGTAATTAGTCGTCCGCCCGAGGTTGCTTTCTTCCTGCTTTGCGAACCGCTGTGGCTTTTTTATTCTGAATGCGCTTTTCCTTCGCTTGTTTACTCGGCTTAGTCGCTTTTCGCTTAATCGGCGCTTTTAAGACGGAGATAATCATCTCACTTAGCTTTTCTCGGCATGCATCAATATTTTTTGTCTGGTCGCGAAACGTTTGACTGCTCAAAACAATCTCACCATCAGTTGTCAGCTTGCTTGCATATTTTGAGAGAAATCTGCCTTTCACATCTTCGGGAATGCTTGAGCTCGATTCGATTTTCCAGTGCAAGATAGCCTTGCTGTTGACCTTATTGACGTTTTGCCCGCCAGGTCCACCGCTACGAGCAAAGCTGAACTCAAGCTCGTCATCAGGAATTTCAATTGTGGAACCTTCTATAAACATCTTTTCTAAATTCTGCTAGAAAAATTGAACTCTTGGCATGATTTTTACGTTTTAGGAATTGTAATGCCTGTTTTTAGTTTTGTCTGCTGGAATCCCTCAGAGGTTCTTGCAAGATTTCTATGGAGATTTTCTATGTTTAGTCGTGTGTACTCCGGCGCTATTAGTGGAGTGGATGCTTACCGAATTGAGGTAGAGGTAGACTGCAGTGGCGGGATGGGTCAGATCAGCATTGTGGGGCTTCCTGATGCTGCCGTGAAGGAATCTCAAGAACGGGTGCGCTCTGCTATTCGTGCCTGTGATTTCCTGATGCCTGTGGCGAAAAAATGGACTGTGAATCTTGCTCCCGCTGATACTCGCAAGGAGGGACCATTTCTTGATTTGCCAATTGCGGTGGGGATTCTCGCATCAACGGGCCATATTTCCTCTGAGCGCTTGAAGGATTTCTGGATTGTTGGAGAACTTGGGTTAGATGGGTCTGTACGCGCCGTCAGTGGCGTACTGGCTGCTGCAATTGCATGCAAACAATCTGGTGCAGATATGATGATAGTTCCTGAGAGTAACGCGCAGGAGGCTAGTCTTGTTGATGGTCTTTGCGTATATCCTGTCGGGCATTTGAAGCAAGTGTTCAATGTGTTGACTCGCGACCGTTTAGAAGAGCCCCTATTTTCAAATGCTAAGGATAATTTTCAGAGAAGTCTTTCTTGCCCTATCGAAACATATCCTGATTTCGGAGACGTGAAAGGACAACGCGCAGCTAAGGAGGCTCTCGTAATAGCGGCAGCGGGGCGGCACAATATCATGCTTGTCGGACCGCCCGGCTCGGGCAAGTCAATGCTCGCCAGGAGACTACCAGGCATTATGCCGGCACTTGAATTTGACGAAGCACTTGAGCTGACCAAGCTTTATAGTGTGGCTGGACAGCTAAAGGAGAAAGGTGGAATTATTGCGCAACGACCTTTCCGTTCTCCCCATCATTCGGCTTCACTTTACGGATTGGTTGGAGGCGGATCTTATCCAAAGCCTGGCGAGATTTCACTGGGGCACCTGGGAATACTTTTTCTCGATGAATTTATAGAATTTCCTCGCTCTCACCTGGAATCATTGCGACAGCCTTTAGAGACCGGAAATGTGACTATCAGTCGTGCTCAGCAGACCTTTACTTATCCAGCAAAATTCTTGCTGGTAGGTGCATGCAATCCATGTCCATGCGGCTACAGAGGAGATCGGGTGCGCCCCTGCACTTGCAGTTCGGGGCAATCAGCAAGGTATTGGTCTCGATTGTCGGGTCCCATTCTTGATCGCATTGACCTACACGTTGCAGTGAACCGGCTTACGAGTGATGAACTTACCTCTGATAGTCCGTCTAATGTCACTACTGCTAGCCTGAAAGAGAGGGTAACTCGCGCGGTTATTCGTCAGCAAGAGAGGACGGGACGTGTAGATCGAATCATGTTCAATAGCGAGTATGGTCAAAGAGAATTCCACAAGTATTGCGAGCTATCAACATCCGCTAAGAAAATTATCGCTACTGCAGTGAATTCCCTGGGATTGTCAGCGCGAGCATATGATCGCGTATTGAGAATTTCGCGAACCATCGCTGATTTGGATAATTCAGAAAAAATCGATGATAAGCACATCTTCAATGCCGTGCAATTTAGAATGATGTACTCGGCATGATTTCTAAATCTTAGTTTGCGGTCTCCGCTGGCTTGCTGTCATTCGCTGCCATTAGTTCTTTGATGCGTGTTTCGATTTCGTCGGCTTTGTCGAATTTCTTTTGGCTGTAATAGACATCTTGCAGTTTTGTGAGTGTCGTCAGCAAGCGTCTATTATCGTTGGAACCGAACTTCTCGGCAATTTCAAGCGCCTTCAAATATCTGCCCTCAGCAGCTTCGGTTTTGCCATGTTCAAAGTCTTTCTGAGCCTGGGCATCCAGCATTTGCCATTCGCGCTCCATTGCCGTGCCGGCATATTGCGTTTTCAAATTCTGCATGTTCAACATCGAGCCTACAGTGACCGAGCCAAAAATCACAATGACACCTAAAATCACAAGCACTGCACTTTTAACTTTTAGTGTGTTGTTGCTTCCAAAAAGATCAGAGAGGTCTTCGAAAACATCGGAGAGAACTGAGTTTTGTTTGGCACCAGCATCTTTCGATAATTCTGGAACTTTAGCCAGTTCCGAGCGGACGTGTTGCAAATCCTCCATCAGCTCATTCATGTTTTGCTGTCTTTGTCCGGGATTTTTCCGAAGAGATTTCAGAACCAGCAAATCAAGCTCGAGTGGAAAGTTCAAATCATCTCTGCTCATCCTTAATGGTTTTGCTTCTTCGTTGATGTGCATACGGCTAACTTCATAAGCACTCTTGCTCAAAAACGGAGGAAGCCCCACGAGGCATTCGTACATGATGCAGCCGAGTGAGTAGACATCGCTTCGGTGGTCTACTTGCTGATTTGCACACTGCTCGGGACTTAAATATAAGACAGCCTCGGGAAACGAGGTGTTTGTGTCACCTGGTTCCAGGCAAATTTTGGTTATGCTCGAACTCAGACCAGGGTCACTTAATCTGGCTTGCTTAGTGATTGATGAAAGTATTACTTTGCGCGGAGTCAGCTGAATATTAGCCACTCCGGCGGCGTGCAGGTGTTTTGAGAGCTCAGCTATCTGTATGAAGATGGGAAGTGCTTCGGCCAGCTCGATTCTGCCTTGTTTGTTCAAAACGTTGTAGAGGCTTCTGCCCTCAAGATATTCAAAAACCAGATAGGCGCAGCTTCCTAGGGTCGCATCGTCATTCAAAATGCCAAAGTCACCTAGCTGCGCTAATGATGGATGCTTGATGCTATTTCTTGCTCGCTCAGCATCTTTGTAGAAATTCTTGAGCTCTTCTTCCCTGTAGTTTCGGATGAGCTTCAGAACCTTATCAGTACCGTCGCGTTTGTCTTTGACTTTCAAGATCCGAGAGTCGCCGAGCTCATCGAGAACCGCGAGCACTTCGTAGTGCTCGATGAGTGTCTGTCCGATAAGTGTGTCAGTTTTGCTTTCCGCCATCTAAAGCCCAGCAAATTGGGTGCACATTCATTTTTCCCTGTTTTCAGTCAAGATTCCTTGATTTAATGGAAAAACTCAGCATGCAATTGCTGAACCGCCTTGTCTGCCTCGTTTGCGGACACAACAAAACTCAAATTGATATCTGACGCTCCGCCAGAAATCATTAATACCGTTATGTCGTCGAGGGCTTTGAAGACACGGCCGGCTATGCCGCTCTGTTCTCTGAACTGCCTTCCGACTATGCTAATGATTGCAGCGTCGGACAGAACTTGAACATCTGCGTACTTCTTCAAATCGCGAGTAAGATCTTCCAGTCTGTCAGTGCTGTCTATAGTGAGCGCTATTGAGACTTCCGAGGTTGAAATCAAATCCACGGGGACACCATGGCGATCAAAGATTTCAAATACCTTGGCGAGATATCCGTGGCTCATTAACATGTTCGGCGAACTCAGATAAATTGCCGAAATACTTTTCTTCGCTGCAACTGCACGAATCAAATCGCCGCTTGAAACTGAAGCTTTAATTGATGTGCCGACTGCAGTCGGATTTAGTGTGTTTAAAATGCGCACCGGAATGTCTTTTTCTACTGCCGGGTGAATAGTCATAGGATGAAGCACTTTCGCGCCGAAGTAGGCGAGTTCTGATGCTTCCTGGAAAGAAACCTCGGGAAGGACCTTCGCATTTTTGACGACACGTGGGTCGGCAGACATCATGCCATCGACGTCGGTCCAGATTTGAATTTCCTCTGTGTCTATAGCTACACCGATGATCGAAGCACTGTAATCTGAACCGCCGCGCCCCAGAGTTGTATTGATACCGCTGGTGGTGCTGCCAATAAAGCCCTGAGTAATTACCACTTCATTATTATTGTGCGCTTCGGAAACGTATTGTTTACAGAGAGGCGTTAGTTTTTCCCATAGCGGAATTGCCTTTCCGAAGGTCTCATCAGTGACTACCATTTTGCGTGCGTCGAGCCACCGTGCTGCTAGCCCTCGCTCATTTGCTAGCTGTGCAACAAGCTTCGAGGAAAGTAATTCTCCAAAACCTGAAATGGCATCGAGTGAACGTTTTGATAGTTCCCCCAGATAAGCCACGCCTTTATAAAGTATGAGCAGCTCGTCCAGTTTCTGTGCGAGTTCTTCTTGCAATCGCTGTTTCGCGGCGCTCTCTTTGAAGAGAACGTTGATCACTTCCTCGTGTTTCAGCCGGATTTTGTCAACGACAGCAATTGCTGTACTGAGTTCCTGGGCTAACGCTTTCTCTGCGCCTTCGATTAACAAGTTGGTGACGCCAGACATAGCAGAGAGCACTACTACCGGCATCTTTCCGCCCTTCTTGGCGGTCTCGACCAGGTCAATGACCTGTTCCATGCGCGAGGCAGAACCTACAGAAGTCCCGCCAAATTTCATGACGATTGAGGGAGCTGACTGACTCATATTCTTATTTCTTTGTCCAAATAGCGATTCAGCTTCCTCGAAGAGAAAGTCTTGTCTGAACCAGCAAGGTGTCCGTACTAACGACGGTAGATATTAGCACCTAGACTGCGAAGTTTTTCTTCGAAGTTCTCATAACCTCTGTCAAGATGGTGTAATCCGCTAACTTCCGTTACACCTTCTGCTGCCAGTCCGCTGAGAATCAGTGCAGCTGAGGCGCGAAGGTCAGGTGACTTCACTTCGGCACCGGTAAGTTTTGGAACGCCCTTGATGACAGCACTGTTGCCTTTAACAGTTATGTCTCCACCCATGCGGCGAAGTTCGCCAACTTGCATGAAGCGATTTTCGTAAATAGTTTCGGTGATGATCGAAGTACCATCAGCCGTCACCAAGCCAGCCATAATCAGTGACTGCATGTCTGTTGGGAAGGCTGGGTATGGAAGCGTAGTGATTTCTACTGGCTTCGGACGACCAACCATCTTCACCTTGATTGTGTCAGGTGCGTAGATAGAAATTTCGGCGCCCATCTCTTGCATCTTGCTGATGACTGAGTAGATGTGGTGCGGGTTGACCTTCTCGATGACCACTTCGCCGCCAGTGCATACAGGTGCCATCATAAATGTGCCTGCTTCAAGTCTGTCTGGGATGGTGTCGAATGTGGTGCCATGGAGTTCGTCGATGTTGACACCGTCAATGGTGATTTGATAGGTGCCGGCTCCCTGAATTTTTCCACCAATGGAGTTGATGAAATCAGCGAGGTTAACAATTTCTGGATCTTGAGCAGCGTTTTCAATGATTGTCTGTCCTTCAGCAAGGACAGCCGCCATCATGATATTTTCAGTTGCACCGTTTGATGGTCTGTCGAGATATATTCTCTGTCCGACCAGCTTGTCTGCTTGCGCGTATACATAGCCGTGTTCGATTTTTACATCGCAGCCGAGCAGCTTGAGACCACGCTCGTGCAGGTCAATTCTTCTTTCTCCGATTGCGCAGCCGCCTGGAAGTGAAACTTTGGCAGAACGGAAACGCGAGACCAATGGTCCGAGGACAACGAAGGATGCTCTGAGCTGACTGACCAACTCGTAAGGTGCTTCAACATCGTTGATGTCACGACCGTCGATGATAACTTCGCCATTACCAACCGTAACTTTTGCTCCGAGATGACGTAATACTGCAGCCATCATGCTTACGTCGGTTAGGTTCGGCACATTGCGAATGACGCAGGTATCTTTCGTCAATATCGCTGCTGCCATAATCTTCAAAACTGCATTCTTAGCGCCGCCCACATGAACTACACCGCTAATTTCACGACCACCTTGAACGATGATCTTTTGTTCTGGCTCGCCGTCACCCGGACGCTTTGGAGGATCTAGTCTTGTAATCTGGGTTGTCATATTTGTCTCCGGAGCGTTGTTTAGTAAGGGCGAACTGAAGGGCTGCGTTTTTTATATCTTTTGGAAATCTGCCGAGAATGCTGCTCTATCTCAACCTTTCATGGATAAGTGTACACTGGCAACGTAAACCCTGTGTTAAGCGTGAGCTAATTTATAATCCCCAAAAACAGCTGGGAAAGCGGAGAAGCTGATAATCTTCCACAATTTGCACTTGTTCTAAGCTCAGATCTCAAAATGAGTTTATATGAGAAATACAGTGCTAAACTGAATCACAGTGTGAATTGTCAAGCTCTGCTCCTCTTGTGAAATTGCTCAAATGTATACGCCCCATATACGACTACTTAACCTGACCCTGGTTCCCGGTTTTCTCATTTGTTTTTTTCTTTCGGGTTGTTCGATGGGTGAGGAAATGCGACGCATCGAAGAGTCCAAACACGCCAACGAACTGAAGGTTGCCGAAAGAACTACAAATTTGAATGGAGAGCAACTTTTTGTTCGCAGTTGCAACACCTGTCACCCACGCGGCAAAGAAGGCATGGGGCCGACTCTCATAAACATGGACAAAGACTTTCCCTCCGACGACGCGCTCATCAAATACTTGCGCAAGGGCAAGGGGATGATGCCCTCCCAACCGATTACGTCAATCAATGATATCGAAATGGGTAATCTCGTAGCTTATTTGCGGAACCTGAACACCAATTTGAAAGAAGATGCAGCAAGTAAAAAGTAGATTTTGCTGCAGCGGTTTTAGGAAAACTGTGACACTGCTAATGGTATCAAAGCGCAGATAATGTTCGAGCACATAGTTAGCTTGTTTTGATGCTAACCTTTTAGCATCATTGTTATCCATAAGACTGTTGCAGCGAAAAGCAGTATTTGAGCCATTCTCGTGAGTATGCCAGGATTGCCAACATAGGTCGCTTCGATTGGACAGTATTTTCCAATACTGTCAGGTATCTTGTCGCGATCTGCAAGATATACAGAATGTATCAAGAGTGGTCTGATGCTTTTGGGTTTGTTTGGAAGTTTGTAGAGAATCAAGATCAGCTCAGGGCTCACGTACATTTGGACTACCTGGCTCCAATTCACAGTTTTGCGTTGTGGCCAATATGGTCCTCTATATTTGATTCCGTGCTTACTCATTTGCAAGCTGGAAGGACTGAGGTATGGTCGCATGCCCAACAAGAGTGATAAGAGTGCGATGGTTATGAAAAAGCCTTCGATATTTATGAAGTAATACCAGTAGCGCGATTGTTCAAGCGGAGTCCAGCAAAATCTGGCCAGCCCTGCGTAGATTGATGCCAGAATAATGCAGAACATTAGCTCTGCAGGCTCTTTATTTTCGACAAAATTATCTTGTAGGTCGAGATTTTCAACTTCAAATTTTGGCTTAGAGCTGGCAGCTGGAATGTCAGCGTAAGGATCATCGCCGTCGTAATCATCGAGATAGCTTGGCGATTTGGGATTGGAATTGGGCGCAGAAAGTTGGACGTTATCTGCAACATCCTTTGCTTTCTCCAATTCCTCCGGATCTTTCGCCATCAATTCTCCGCTTTACTGCTTGCCTGGTCCAAATAATTCCAGTTTTGCTTGCTTCGCCCTTCTTTGCTTAATTTCGCTGTCTAGTCCAGTATTGTCGTCTTCGTTGAATTTGTCCATCAAATCCATATAAAAGGATGAGTCGAAGTTTCTCGCTCTTATAACAACAGGCATTGGAACCGCGTATCCGAGCAAGAGAGCTTGCTGTTTCGGGTCGAGCTGAGCGAGCACAGTTCGTAGTGTGTGGCTTCCGCTCACTCCAGTAAATACAGCATCTATATCTTTGTCATCATTCAGAAGTGCCGTTACCCGAGTACCCAGTTGGCTCATAATTTCCGGGTCAATGCCACTGGGTCTCTGATCGATTATCAGAAGCGTGACGAAGTACTTGCGCATCTCTCTTGCAATGACACCAAATATGGTTTGCTTTGCAAGCTGAGGAGAGAGAAACTTGTGTGCCTCTTCGATGACTATCATCAGCTTGCGTGGCGCTTTGTTGGTCTCTGGGTTTGCAAGAAAAGTCTCTGAAAGCCGCACGTACTGTCGGTGCAATCGGCGAGTAATTATGTTTGTCGCCAGCATGTATGAGAGTAGATTGTTCTGTCTGCCAAATTCAAGGACTATGTGTTTACCTGCTTGTATCTGTTGCAATATGTCTTCGATGTAGTTTTGGTCTACCCGCGGTTTCAGGTAGGCGGTTTTCTGAACGACAGTGTTTAATCGTCTTTGCAAAGCTTTGATTGCACCGGCGTGTCCCTTGAAGGTTTCAACGAACTCTTCAATTTCCTCCGACGACATTTCTAGTAGCAAAGAAATCCAATTTTGACCAAACCGTTCTTTTATTATGTATGCGTTTTCCAGTGACGCTTCGCTGAGTGCTAGTTCTGTTTTCAGCAAATCAAGATCTTCAATTTCGATCTGGTCGAGTCCGATGTAAAGCTCGCGAACATCAGAGATGCCTCTGGCTTTTGATGACTCTCTATCAAGGCTGTAGACGATTACATCTTCATTAAAGAGTTGCTTCAGCCCTTTTACCCGTGATTGACCCTTATTCTCAGACATGGCTTGCCAGCCGTATTCGTTATGCATGTCAAACACGATCAAAGAAGCGAGATCTTTCTTGATGGTGCCACACAGAAAAATTCTCGTCAGAAATGACTTACCAGTTCCTGATTTCCCGAAGATTCCGTTTGATCGTTCAATAAAGCGGCTCAGATTTACGCAAATCGGAATGTCCATGTTCAATGGCTGTCCAATTTCAAAATGGGGATCCTTTTTGTCCTGGCGATTTTCACGGCCAAACACCAGCGCGAAGTCTTCTTCTTTCGCTTCAAAAACTGGCGAAAAATGGCTTGGAATTGTCTTGACAGGGCGCAGCTCGTGGGAATGTCCATTTTTTTCAAGCATCAACATCGGTTGCACTTTTACTGAGCCGAAAGTTGAGACTCCGGTGAGCACATCAAGAAAAAAAGGATCATTCTCGGGTGGGAAATTTAGGATTTGAGGGCTGTTTGTAGCAAGGCTAACGTCGGTTAGCATACTGAAGAATCTGCTGTGCCTTCCTTCGATAACTACAAAGCGACCTACTCTGAGGTCTTCCACAGAGCAGTTTTTGTCTAGCCGCATCTCAAGGCCGGCAGACAACGAGCCTTGAGTAATCAGGCCTAAAGCATGTGCTTTTCTAGTTTCCAACTTGGCCTCAAGGCAACCCCAATATCCATTGTAAGGGCATAAGGTCAACTGTGCCAGAGCTGAAACTGGTTCAATTACTCGTTTTTGAAGCCAAGTAGGTTGGCAAACTCTGCTACTGCTTCGTTTTTCTGTTCGGCTGAATAGTCGATTTGTCTCAGCGGGCTGCTGTCATCAGGACCTTCGTACTCGATGAACTTGTAGCTGAGTGGTGCTTTCATGCTGCGTTCCAGTCTGATCATATTGCCCTTGACTGAAATCGCACCGACAACGCCCCAGACTCCGTCCAGGGCTTTGACTATATCATCGACGGTATGTGGCCATTGAGGTCTTACGGCTGTCATTTCGATGTTCTTGTTCAGGAAAGATTGTCCGGAGAGGGACTTGAACCCTCACGGTTACCCATACGCCCCTCAAACGTACGCGTCTACCAATTCCGCCATCCGGACGAGGTTTTGCGCCGCCTTCCCAAATTGGGAGGTGCAGAGTGATAGTTTATATATCTTGCCACTGTCACTGTCAATACTAAGTAAAGTTTGGAGCGTTCACAAGTGCGGACTCCAAACGTATGCTATTGCTTGAAAAAGAGAACTGAGGGGTTTCTTCAGGTCTATGAATTTGATGCCATGCGTAACACTGTGTGCATAACTTGGAACTTGCGAGCGAACAAATTCCTCTGTGGATATAATTGAGGTGTTGCTCTTGCTTTCCTCGATCTGGAGCGCATTTCAGCAAAATTTTAACTATGTAAGTTCTAAAAGCCCGTATTTTGGGCATAATCCGAATAAAGGAGGCGTAGAAAGCGCATCATGATTGAGATGACGGTTGCAGGAATAGCGGTGGATGGCCGAAACGGGCATCCCATCGTTGTTTTGAACGATCCTCTCAAGCGTCGCGCCCTCCCTATCTGGATCGGAATGTTCGAAGCGAATGCAATCACTCGAGCTCTCGATAATGTCAAACCAGAGCGCCCTCTGACTCACGATTTACTACTCAGCACAATTTTGCAAACCGGATACAAGGTAAAACATATAGAAATAAATGAGCTCGCAGCAAATACTTACTTTGCCACCATAGTGCTTGTTCGTGGAAATGGTGGTGCTGCTGACGAATCCGTTAAGACTGTTGATGCTCGCCCATCAGACGCAATTGCGCTTGCATTGCGTGCCAAGGCGCCCATTCTGGTGGCTCCGCAGGTGGTAGCCGAAGGCACCATTGCTGCAGATCACGAGAAAGACGAAGAAGAAGCGGAAGAGTTCAAGAAGTTCATTGATAATTTGAAAGCCTCAGATTTCTCGTCTTTGAATTCTGAAGATGAAGAGGGCGGCGAAGCCGGCACTTAAATGCCTGCAGCTCTTATTTATTCAAAGCCTGTTTCAGTGCAGCTTCTAGCGTAACTATCTTTTGCTCTAATTGCTTCTCTTTGTCAGTTTGAACTTCGAGAGCTAGCTTTGCGTCTTGAGATTGCCACTCTTTCAATTTAGCGACGTTTTCACTCTGTTTTCCGCTGATGAATGGAACGACAGAGCAAGAGCCAATAACAGCTCCAATAACATATGAAATCACAACTAGAAAGCCTGGCGTTGACGCCAGTGGTAAGCCGTTGTAGTTGAATGTGATGGTGTCGCGGCAGAGCGCAAAAAACGAGAGTGCGCCCGCTAGTCCTACGAGATTTATTATGATGAATCGAGCTTTTGGTGTCATGTCTAACTGAGACTGTCTAGAAGGCGTTGAAACTCAAGAGGTAACTTTGACTCAAATTCTAACAGCAAGCCGCTCTCAGGATGTCGAAAGGCTAGATAAGTTGCATGCAATGCATGTCCTCTAAGTCCCAATTTCTGGCGTGCTGCCTCGTTGCCGGTGCTTTTTTGGTTGTAAACAATGTCTGCAACAACCGGGCAATTCAAGCTGGCCATATGAACGCGAATTTGATGTGTTCGACCTGTCTTCAAACTTGCCTTAATGAGTGTGAATTTGCGCCAGTGCTGAACAATCTGGTAGTGGGTTTGTGCTGGGCGCCCGGTTTCGCTAATTGCCATCTTTTTGCGGTCAGTCTTATGGCGGCCAATCGGCTTGTCTACTATTCCGGCATCGTTTGGAGGGCAGCCTTCGAGTAAAGCGTAGTAAATGCGTTTTACTTCGCGTGCACTTATTTGCGCTGAAAGACTGCTGTGAGCAGCGTCGGTTTTAGCTACAACGAGCAAGCCAGAAGTGTCCTTATCTAAGCGGTGCACGATGCCAGGGCGCATGGTGCCTGCGATGCCTGGGAGGCGTCCCTTGCAGTGTTCCAGAAGTGCGTTGACCAGTGTGCCTTCATGCACTCCGGCGCCGGGGTGCACGACCATTCCTGTGTCTTTATCAATCACGAGAAGCTGATCATCTTCGTAAACGATATTTAGAGGAATGGCTTGTGGCTTCAGTTCTAGTTCAACTGGGTCTGGAAGTTCCAGCTCTATAATTTCTTTTCCGTAGATGCGTAATGATGCTTTGGCAATTTTTTTGTTGACCAGTACCTTTCCATCTTCAATAAGTTTTTGCACGCGCGAACGGCTCAGGTCGTGGCTTTCTTTGAGTTTGTTCGAAACGTATAGATCGAGTCGCGGCTCGCCCTCAACTATTTCTTCTGCCTCGACTCTTATTATTTCAACCAAAATTCATCTCTCTGAATGTTCGTCATCTTGATGACAGAGCCTATTCGATAGCTGCGTCCTTCGAGTCTGCTTTCGCCGTTTCAGCCTTTGATTGCAAGAACAGCGCGCTAATTACAATTAGCCCGGCACCAATATCAATAAGCGAGTCTGCTACGTTGAAGATCGGAAATTGCATGAAAGCAAAATCGAGAAAATCGGTTACTTCGCCGCGTGTAAAACGATCAAAAAGATTGCCTATTGCGCCGCCCATAATCAAGGCTATTCCGCTGCGTTCGAGCTTGCCTGGTGGTGAATCAGATTGCTCTCTTTTCCAGAGCCAGAAGCTCAGCCCCAATACGATTGTGGAAGCCAGAATGGTCATGAACAGAGGGTTGTCGCGACCAATACTCCAGGCGCCGCCAGTGTTTCGCGCCAGAGTGAAGCGCATAAATCCTGGAATGAAGATGACGGAGTTGCCCAATTGCAAATTTTGATTTGCCCATGCTTTGCTGGCAAAATCAGCAGCAAATGCGCTCAAAGACAGAACAATAGGAAGAATCCATTTACTGCCTTTATGGCTCATCGGTCTATTTTGTGGATTCGCTGTGAGACTCTTTTGGCTCAGCTGAGGCTGTTGTATCTGCTGCTGCTGGCTTTTCTTCTTCCAGTGGTGGAATGACATTAAGTCGGCGTGTCAGCATGACATAACCCATAATTGAGTTGCCAGATGCGTTCGTCAAGGCGATGGAAGCCATTAGAAGCTCGTTTCTATTTTTGGTGTTTGCCACCATCATGCGCTCGAGCAGTGGGTGCTCGGTGATTGGGTCACCAATTGGTTTGAACTTATCTGGAGTTTTCTTGGGCAGTGGATAGATTACTGTTGCTTGCCCAATTGAGCCTGTTGCCGCTAATCCAGTTGGCAGGTCAACTTCCAGTCGTGCTGAATATTGCTTGCCTGCGCGAACCTGGTCTGGCGCTGAGAAAACTGGTTCTAGTTGTTTTGCAAGACCGTAGCTGACTCTGATTTTTTCGTAATCGATTCTGTCTCCGATGATGCGCCACTTTGTGCCCATCTTCTTCAGGTAAAGTTGCCCTTCGGAGAGTGATTTCAGTTCGCCCTTTGTTCCCAGCCCAGCCATTTCGTCAGCTGTGTTGCCAGTTGCTTCATCTTTTGACTCGACTGCAGCGTAAGGTCCGTCAACGCGAACCAGCTTCACCATAGAGCTTGACTTAATGTCCGGATAAGCTTTCCACAAATCTTGCGTTAATTGCTGAATCGCTTTCTTGTCGAAACCATCATTGTTTGCGTAAGATTCATCATAGTAAGCCATTACCGCATCGATGTTATGCGAATTCCAGTCTTTCTCGAAGCTGGAGATAAGCTTCTCCACTTCCTTTTTTGACTCTTCAGCGGCGGCAGCAAGGTTGCTTGTAGCGGGTGCTGCGTCAGCTGCATGTACTGCGGCAGGAACTTGCGCTAAGAAAAGACTGCACAAGGCTGTTAGTGAGACGTTGAAAAGATTTCGTTGATGCACGACTGGCTCCATAATTCACGCATAATTCCGACATTATAGCGACACTGAGGGTGTTGCAGGAAAGAATTTGCCCTCATGTTGTTCATATTGTGTTTGGCAGGTTTTAGACAACGGACGGGACGAGATCTCTTGACGACGATTCAAAGAGGCTGTTCCGGTACCGTTTGAGTTTTCGGGAATATCTGCGCAACCGGGCTTTACTGCAAGTGCTCTCTGCGCTGTCAAGCTAATAGCTTGCATAAAGGCGAGACCAGAAATAGTTTCGGTCTCGCCTTTGAATGTTTAAGTTCAGCAGATTAGCAAGCTGCTGGTGAGAGCAACGAGTTCATTGCATCAATGTTTTCGCGAATGGATGCAGCTGACTTGTGCAGAGAATCGAGGTTTTCTTTGCCCAGGTCGAGCTCAACAACCTTCTTCACGCCACCTTTGCCGAGAACTGCTGGTAGCCCAACGTAAACATCTTTGAGTCCGTAGTGCCCATCAGCGTAAACGCAGCAAGGCAGCAAGCGGTTCTGGTCACGAAGAATGGCTTCAACCATGTGTGCAGCGGAAGCGCCAGGAGCGTAGAACGCGCTGCCGGTCTTCAGCAGTTTCACGATTTCAGCGCCGCCGTCACGTGTGCGTTGGCAAAGAGCTTCAACTCTTTCAGCGCTCATCAGTTCAGTTATAGGAACGCCGTTTACTGTTGAATACTTCGGTACTGGAACCATCAAATCGCCGTGTCCACCGAGAACCATGGCGCGAACGTCTTGAACTGACATGTTCAGCTCCATGCCGATGAAAGCTTGGAAACGAGCGCTGTCCAGAACTCCGGCCATACCGATAACTTTGTTTGTTGGAAGCTTGCTTGTCTTCCATGTGAGGTAGGTCATTACATCAAGCGGGTTTGTAACCGTGATGAATATTGCGTCTGGCGAGTGCTTCTGTGCTTCTTTGACGCATGATTGAACGATGTTAGCGTTTGTCTTTAGCAAATCATCGCGAGACATTCCGGGTTTGCGAGCGATACCTGCTGTGATGACAACGATTTCAGAATCTTTGGTGTCTTTGTAATCATTGGTTCCGAACAGTTTGCGGTCATGCATGTTGATAGGAGCTGCTTCCATCAAATCAAGGCTCTTGCCCTGTGGAATTCCTTCAAGAATGTCGATGAGAACCACGTCGGAAATGTTCTTTTCTGCAACATACTGAGCTACTGTTGCGCCCACATTTCCAGAACCAATTACAGTGACTTTACTCACGGTTTTTCCTCCTCTTCCGGGTCTACGACGCCAAGGTGGCGAACGCCATCTAGCTAACGGAACCGATGCCTCAGGTTAACACGCAGGTCAGAGCCTGATTTTCGAGGCGATCCGCCCTGGGGGCGGGCTCTGAGGAAAAAAGGCATCAAGAAAGCTTAAGACAGAATTTTGTTTGTTTCCGTGTTTTCCCTGCTGCGGCTGTTGGTTATCGGTGGCATAATCATTTTAGGAAGTCGGGAACAGAGCAATGGGCTTGACGTCTTTTTTCAGAGAACCCGGCAATACATTAGAAGGCTGAATCGTATGCATGTAGAAAGATGCGACAAAAATAGTCTGACTTACAAAACATTGTGTAAAACACTCCTTTTGGGTCCGGCTCTTCTTTTCTTATCTTTGGCACCTGAAATAGGTGCGTTCGCGCAGAATTACCAGGCCGCTGAGCCGAAAATGGATACACCTCCGCCCATCGAGCGTGCTCCCGCTGCTACCTTGCAAGGCGGTGTCCAGCATGTTGACAAGCGCAATGGCAAGAAGGGGCGCCTGATGACAGGTGCGAAAAAGGGGCAGTCCGACGCCTTGAAGGCACGTGTTCGTGATGACTCCAACCCATTGCGGGCGCAGGCGCAGAGTTCCATCGGAATCATAGGTGTAAAGTTCGTTGCCCAGATGGGCAAGCCGCCTGTCATTAACGAGATTTTCCCAAATACACCGGCGGAAAGAGTCGGTTTGAGAATTTCAGACATGATTGTCGCGGTTGACGGAGTTCCTACATCTGGACTGAGTAAAGATGAAGTCTTCGACCTTATTGTTGGAACCCCTGGTACTTCAGTGAGCCTGTCGATATTGAGAAACGGAGATTACTCCGCTGTCTCTTGCGTGCGCATGGATATTAATGAATTGCTCGACCCACGAATTCGGAGAGACTATCTCATCCACCTCTAAAGAGCTGAAGTCGCGATCTTCCGAAATCGTGTTGTCAGTGTGTTAGACTGGTGCGCATGCGATTATGTTTTGATGCCACCAGATTTGGTACCGGGCTGCAAGAAGCCATAGAGCTTGCTGCGCAAAAGCAAATTCCGACTTGTGAATTTACCTTTGCAAATTTGGGCGATGAGTCTGAGTCTTCAGCACTCAGTGATGAGGAAAAAGAATTTCTGAATGGCATTGCTGATGCTGCAAGCAGCAACTCTGTGCAGATTCTTTGCTTACGTAATGGAATTGCATTGAAAGTCAGCGAAGAAAAGTCTGTTGCGGATTTTAAAGCGCAAACTGAGAAGCTAGCTAATGTTGCCGAAGCACTCTCGTGTAAAAGAATAATTTTCTATCTTATTGCAGAGCCTCACGATAACTGGATTGAATCAGTTGAAAATGTTTTGAATCCGATTCTTTCCTCCCTCAAGGACAGAGAAATTAGATTGACGCTGAGTCTTGCTGCACCCGAAAAATATCGTGGCAAGTCGTTGCGCAGTTGGCGGCCAATCGAGCCACAAGAGTGGAGAAATTTGCTGGCAGGAGTGCCCGACCTTTCTCTTTCATTCTCTGTTGCAGATTGTGCCTGGCAGGGCATCGATTACCTGAAAATTTTGCCGGCGCTTGTGCCTGCAATCGAGCATGTCGAAGCACAAGATGTGCATGTAAATCGCCAGATAATTTCTGAAAACGGAATTTTCGGACCGTTATGGTGGCGCTACATGACTGTTGGGAAAGGGCAGGTAGATTGGGGGCAGTTTATCGAAGCGCTTAAACTCTACGAGTATTCTGGTGACCTTTCTGTTCAATTCAATGATGACTACTCTCTCGAGAGTGAGAATGCACTGCTTGAAGCATTAGACAGCAGTGTCAAATTGTTGGCTCCACTGGTTAAGTACTGAGTAATTCTCAAATTGAGGATTTAGCTGTGAAAAAGGTTTACGCGTACACTCACACCCATTGGGATCGCGAGTGGTATCAACCTTTTGAAACTTTTCGTCTTTACCTGGTTAAGGTATTGAAGCAAATTTTGGAAGACCTTGAGTCTGACAAATTGTCGCGCTTTTACCTTGATGGGCAAGCAATCATATTGGATGATGCTCTGGCTATAGCTCCAGAACTCGCAGGCAGAGTTAAGGCAATGATGGAAAAGGGTGAGCTGGCTGCGGGGCCCTGGTATGTGATGCCTGATGAAATGTTGGTTTCGGGCGAGAGTCTTGTGCGCAATCTCAAGCTTGGAGTTGACACGGTAAAAAAGTTTGGCAAGCCGGAATTAGTTGGCTATTCACCAGACACCTTCGGACACTCTCAAGACCTTCCGCGAATTTTAAATGGCTTTGGAATTCGAAATGCAATTTTGTGGCGTGGCGTTCCACAACTTAGCTATGGTCCCTGTTTCTGGTGGAAGAGCAGCGATGGAAGTCAGGTTCTTGCCTATCATTTGAGCAAGGGGTACTACCAGACTTCACTCACGGAAAAAGTCAAGGAAGGGCTGGACAGTAATAATCTGGAAAAACTAAAAGAAGAACTGCAAAAGCTCGTTGATGATAAGTCGCAGTGGGACAATCCCAGTCTCTATGACAAGACACCAGATCTACTTTTGTATCCGATTGGTGCTGATCACAGCGCGCCGCCGCGAGATTTAAATGCGAATATCAATTTGCTTAATCAACATCTGAAAAACTCAAAACTGGAAATTGAAACTGTCCACTTAGGTGAGTTTGTTCAGCTTCTCGAGGCACAGGCAAAGAAAGACTTTGCGCTTGTAGGAATGGTCTCCAAAGAATTGCGTGATAATGCTGCCGCTGCAACGCATGCAAATGCTTATATTCTTCAAGGGGTTCTGTCCACGCGGCTATATTTGAAGCGCGAAAATAGAGAAGCCGAGAGGCGCCTATTTCGCATGATAGAGCCATTGTTGAGCATCTTGCAGGTGCGGAAGATGGCGCGATATCCGCATCAAGAACTCGAATATATGCTCAAGCTCTTGTTGAAGAATCATCCACACGACAGTATTTGCGGATGTAGCGTCGATGCTGTGCACGACGAAATGATGAGTCGCAGTGTTCGTTTCCATCAGGTTGCTGACGCACTGCTCGACGAAGCTCGCTGTGTTTTGTCGGGGCTTTCTGCAAGTTCGGCAAGCAATTGGAATGACCCTGATTCAAATTTGAATCGCTTGAGGGTAATCAATTCATCCGCACGCACATTCAGGGGTGTGGTTCCTTTCAGCTGGTTCGAGAAGCTCGAACAGCCCCTGTCCTTTGGTGCCTCTATGGTTCAGATAGAGCAAACTGAGACTGTTGACCAGCTCTTTTCAGGGTGGGGACAGGTGCCTTATTACAAGCTATTTGAAAGAAAAGATGCATGGGTGTGGATAGATGAAGTAGAGGGGCTTGCAGAAGCTAACTTCGCCTGGCCTTTGCAAAATGTCGAGAGTAAATTCGCTGATTGCAAGGTGAAAGGTAAGACTCTCGATAATGGAATACTGGAAGTTTTTGTTGATGATAAGTCCAATCTCGCGGTTGTCTTCCAGCCGCCCGTCGGCAAGAGCGAGCATTATATATTGCAGCATTTATTGCGTGACACTGCAGATGGTGGCGACACTTATAATTTTGATCCGGTGCTGGGAGACAAACCCAGTCATGCGAAACTGGTGTCGGTGGCTGTGGGGCGAAAAGGTCCGCTTGTGGCTTCACTGCTTCTGAGCTACGAAATAGAAATTCCTGAGGCAATTCTTGAAGACAAAGCCGCCGTCAAACCGGGCAGTATTGCAAATCTTAAGAGAAGCAAGCAGAAGATCAAGCATGAAATACAAACCGAGGTAATTCTGAAAAAAGGAAGCCGTATGCTTGAGTTCGAAACCACCTGGCAAAATAGATCATCAGGGCACAGGCTTGAACTTTTCATGTCTACGGGAAGCCCAGTACATTGTTCGTTCTCTGAAAATCACTTCAGCCTGGTGCGCCGTTATCACCAAATGAAAGGTGAGCCAGAGTTGAAGCTTCCCGTAGAAGTCGCTAATGAAGCCCCATGCGATCGATATCCGGCGCAGCGCTTTGTTGTGTGCAACAAGCAATTGTTTTTGAACAAAGGCTTGCCGGAGTATGGGGTTGATGGTGATGGAATACTGCTTACATTGCTTCGCTCAGTACCAATTCTCTCTCGGGGACGAATGCAAACTAGAGGTGGTGGTGCTGGTCCTCATGTGCGGGTTGACGGAGCAAATTGTTTCGGTCTAAATAAGGTTTCTTATGGCTGGGCGCCTCTGTGGACGGGGCGAAAGACTAGCACGATGGCTGACAGCTTGGATGATTTGAGTCTGGCTGAGGCATATGATTGTGCGGATGCGTATGAGCAAGAACCATTCCTAACTCTTTCCTCTATCAATGAGTCTGCCTGTCATTCTCTGATTAAAGCTGATACTGATGTGATCAAAATAGTGGGATTGTATGTGAGTGAGGATGCCGAAAGTCTGTTTGTGCGAATCATGAATACTTGCAATCAAACTTTCAAAACAAAAATATTTGTCGACTTTGATTTCAAGTCAGCACATCTTTGTCGATTTGACGAAGAAGTTGGAGAGGAAGTTTTTCTTTACCGAGATTATGTGAAAACGCGGTTTGATGCTTTTGAAGAGCGAGACGTTTGTGCTTTAGAAATGCACTTCTTAGCCAATGAAGTCAAAACTGTGAAGTTTCGCTTGGAAGAGGGCGTGAACAAGAAAGCAGCTTCTACTGCTGCAGTTGCAGTGGCAGAGTCAAAGCCTAAACGAAAACGCGCAAGTAAGAAGCAGAATCAGGTCGGATAGGATTCGGTTCGGATAGGATTCTGTGCGCACCGGAATAGTGTCTGGCATGAAATCGGTTCGGACAGGATTCTGTGCGCACCGGAATAGTGTCTGGCATGAAACCAGATCGGACAGGATTCGGTTCGTAATAACCTCGGGCAGGAAATCGGTTCGGATAGTAATAAGGTCGGATAGAAAAAGAAACCCGCGAGCTTCACGGGTTTCTTCTTTGATATGAGTTGTGGGTGTTCTTAGTGCCGTTTTAGCCCGTCAGCTAGCCCCGCTTTTGCCAGTGCATCATCGCTAAAGCTACCAGGCACCCTGATGGCGCAATCTCGTGGTGGCCATTGTTGATTTGGGCTTATAGCGCCAAGTTCGATAAGGGTAAGTCTGAGCTCGCTTAGAGAGCAGTTTTTGACTGAACCTCGTTTTTTTCTGGTGTCGCCGGGTTTATTCTCGTTTTGAACAAATCCAACGTAGGGTGGATCTAGATTTACGACCAGTATGCCTTCTACCATCAGTTGACTCCTTGGCGCACAAAAACAGGTCGGGCAGACCCAACCGCTTTGGCATTTGTTTCATCTATGGCAATTCTAAAGTGGTCCCGATCAATTTGCATTAACCTAAGGGCTGATCCGTACATTAGATTTGGAAATTTATTTGCGTTTGTATATACAGCCGACATGCGTTGGGCGGGCGAAGTTTGATTATCGCGTGCGTGCTTTTTGTTGATAGAAAATCGATTTTGGTCAAAAGTTTTTTCGAGTTGTGTTTTGAATCATGCTCCTCAATCAGTCTTCCAGAGCGGTAAGTAATGCACTGGTCAATTGAACTTTGTATGCAATTCTCTGAAGACTATCTGAGGGATAAATGGTAAGTTTTGTGACTTCGTGCTCCTTGGCGTAACATTATGAAAGAAATTCTCATCGCTTTTGTTCTGCTTTTTCTTGCGTCGTCTGAGGCGATTGCTCAGCATAAATCTATCGAAGACCTGGAGAGAGCAAGGTTATCTGCTAAGAGTCGCGAAGAAGGTTTGCTGAAAGCTCGTGGTGTTCTCAAAGCCAGAATTGATCGCATGCGCACAAGGCTTGAGAGCCAGGAAAAATTGCTGGAAGAAGTAAATCAGAGGCTCGACCACACGAGGCAGAATATTGGAGAGATTGAAAAAGTAATTCAATCTAAAGTTGCTATTTGAAGAGGCGAGGTCGAAATAAAAGAGTGCCATTGTCTCTGTTGATTCTAATTCGTTGGAGTGGCTTTCTTCGTTGGCCATTAGCTACTGGTTCATTCGCTACTCAACATATCGGTTCATTCGCTCATTCCAGTAGCCTAGCTGCTTTCAGCCGGTGTATTACACGTAGCGATGGCGGATTTATTTCCTCCGGCAATGATGAGAGAGAAAAGTAGTTTACCTCTGTGCTTTCGTGATCGTTTACTCGCGCCTCTCCTTCATGACTGTGGCAGCGGAAAACAGCACAAATTATGTAGGCTTCATCACCATTAGGATATTTGTGATGCATGTCATTGCCGGATGCTACTGTGAGCAATTCCATTTCTTTAGCGTGAATACCGGTTTCTTCCATTAGTTCTCTGCGAGCACAATCTTCTATTGCTTCGCCGAGTTCGAGCAAACCCGCAGGCAAACCCCATTTGCCATTGTCTACTCGCTTAACCATAAGCAAGTGGCTGTCATCATTTAAGAGTATGACGCAAGAGCCAACGACGTTTATAGCTCGTGTTCCGATTACTTTGCGTAGCTCGTGGACATAACTCATGGCTGATTTATTTCCTTAAGTGCAGCGCTATCGATTTAGTAATCTTCGCGGACTTCATCGCGCGCCATCAGTCTTTCGGTGGTTACGGCGAGTTCTGCTATTTCTGCAGGGCTGTTCGGTGCGATTGCTATTTGGCGGCAGAGGTCAACTGTGCGCCTAAAAATGCGCACCACAATTCCTTCGTCGTGGTAAGTGGCTCGTCGAATGTCTTCCCAGGTAGCGCCAGCCGCCCACATTTCTGATAAGCCGCAAAATAAAGGGCTAAACTCTACGGGAATGTCTATGCCAAAATCTCGCTGCAGCACGTAAACCTTGCGGGCGATTTTGTTGATGCGTTCGAGCACCATTTCTACATTCGGGTCGATCTTCGCCCAGGACACATCTTCTGGACGAGAATCTTCAGTAACCAGGGCGGTTAGCACTGCGGCAAATTCCTGTGGCAATAATTTTTTCAGTACTCCGCTGAGTACTACTTCAGAAATAAACAACTCATTTGTAGCGCGAATTGCTGCGGTCATTTTGCCCAGGTCGGTGACGGTGTCACCATTTAGATAGCCCTGCAATCTCAAAATGTTTGCCAGGCTTTCGAACGTATGCCAGTACTTCCCTGTTTCGGTAGTGATAAATTTGTTCGCGTCTTTGAGTTTGTTTGTTAGCGTTCTGAGGCGATCTGTCTGCTTAGAGCAAGGCTTTTGCACTGGGCAATTGTGGCAAGGCGAAGTTTTTGCTTCTGCCAGAATGACCTTGCTGTCGGCTTCCATTTGAGCAACTGCTGCGAAAAGCTCTCTGTCATCTCCACTGCGCTTGCCATCGGTGAAGCTGCGCTTCATCTGTTTTATTTGCTTGAGTTTTGCGGTGTGCATGTCCATCTTGCGCTTATAGGCTGTCAGATCACCGGGCACAGTTGGACACAAGGGGCTGTTGTTTTTTGAGAGTTCGTCTTCGAAGCTCATTTTTTGCTCGTAGATTGGCTCAAGTTCGTTGCTCACTACAAATTGTCCGAAGCTTCTTTCGACGAGATCTTTTGCTTCTTCCAGAGTGTGTCTTTGTAAAAGGTTCAATACCATTCCATAGGAAGGTGTAAATCTGCTGCTGAGGGGATCTGCCGATGCTGTTGCAAGCTTTGCTACGTCTTCAACGTGTTCGAATGGATGCCGCAAAACAACAACGTGTCCGATTTCATCCATGCCTCGACGACCGGCACGACCAGACATCTGCAAAAATTCGGAAGCTCGAAGCAAGCGGTGTCCTTCGTCAGCGCGTTTCGAAATGGCGCTAATTACAGTGGTTCTAGCAGGCATGTTGATTCCTGCCGCCAGAGTTTCTGTAGCAAAAACTGCTTTGATTAGTCCTCGTTGAAACAATTTCTCTACGGTTACTTTCCAGCTAGGAAGCATTCCTGCGTGGTGCACAGCAACACCTCTGTACAGATATTGCAGGTGTGGGTGCGTCTTTAAATTCTCGTTTCCTGCGACAAGCTCATCAACAGCTTTCTTAAGAATGGCTTGCTCTGCGTTGCTCAATAGATGTGAATCGCCCGTCTTCTTCATAGCTTCTTCGCAGCCACGTCGAGAGAAGAGAAAATAAATTGCCGGCAACATATTTTTTGCCTGGAGAGTGCGCAAGACATCTCGTGGATCGGGCAGCGGCTCCATCTTTCCGCGCTTGTTCTTCTTTCCAAAGCGATCATGCTTTTTGCCAAACAATGATCGCAATAGCCCACTGATTTGCCCACCTGCTTGAATCAAGGGGTAAAGCGCCTGGTTGCCGAAGTAGTAAAACCGCAAAGGCACGGGGCGGAAATCAGAAGTTACAAGGCGTGTTGGTCCGTGGGTTTGGTCAATCCAATTTGTGAGATCCTCAGCGTTTGCAATGGTGGCAGACAATGCCACAATCTGAATCTCGGGTGGACAATAAATGATTGATTCTTCCCAAACAGTGCCGCGTTCAGCATCGTTCATGTAATGGCATTCGTCGAGAATGACACTGGCAACTCGTGCCACGTTTTTGTTCACATCACCGAAATGAGTTCCGTAGAGCATATTGCGAAACACTTCAGTAGTCATCACCACCACTGGTGCGTCTCTGTTGATTGAAATATCGCCCGTGAGAAGTCCGACTTCATTCTCACCATATTTCTTTTTCAAATCACCAAACTTCTGGTTAGAAAGCGCTTTCAGTGGGGTCGTGTAATAGCAACGCCTTCCGCGGCGCAGTGATAATTCAACCGCAAACTCAGCAACGACTGTCTTGCCAGACCCAGTCGGCGCACAAACTACTACGCTTTCGCCGTTTGTCAGATGTCGAATCGCCTCTAGCTGAAAATCATCAAGGGGGAACGGGAAGAGTTGCGCTAAGTCGATGTCCAAGAAATGATTTCCAGCGTGCCAACGAGATCATCATAACAAAATGCTGCAACTAAACAACGACTGCTGTTCAATAGGCAATCGCGCTCTTAAAGCTATGCATTTGATTTCATTCAGTATTAGTGCGAAGTCTGTCGGACTGAAGTAGACTGATGACAAGCAGCCTTACTCGATACTTCATGTCTTGGTGACGCAAATACCAGGGGCTGCTTTCTGCTAGATCTTATATATAAGGATGGACTCGCGAGCAAGCCGAAGATGAACTTTCTCAATTCACTCAGTTTGATCTTGCTGAAAGTGCTGCTGCACTTTGCTCCGGGTATGAAGTGTCCCTTGCATCGCTGTTCATTCCAGGTGGGAAGCGCCTCGGCGCAGTCTGGGCTGCTTCGCAAATCAGAGGGATTTAAGACGGCGAGCAGTTCTCTGTTTCCCTGTGCTCGTTCCGAATTAAAGTCGATATATATGATCGGTATGCATCCATCGATGACGCTGTTTTGTGCTAAGTGTCGTCAGGCAGAACACGAGTGGTTGCAAAAGCACGAGAGCCAAATCAATTGGAATGGGCTTGTCGATTTTGAGTCTATTCAGCGGCTTGTCGACCGCGCCAGAGAATCGGGTCAGTACTAGAACGAATTTCTTCTTTGTCAGCCCAAAGAGAATAGCGGGTTTTCTGGCTGTGCTCGGAACTATTTGAATCGAGGTAATCTCCGCAAGTGTTATTTTGCGAGTCTTCAGATGCAAAAGTGCATCGCTTACTTGAAACATGCGCAGCGCGTCTTCAGTCGTTAGCTACATCACATTGAAATAGACAATCGCCCTTTTGTCTTTGTCTTCACCAATGAGGCAACCTTGAAAGCCTTTTGGGATGACAAGTTCGCGCGGTTGTTTTAAGAGAACTTCTTCAATGAGTTCTACGTAGATTTGCTTTTGGGGCATGGTTGGCTGGCTCAAGAAGTGGATGACCAGTACGTTATGCACCATAGAGCGAGCTGCAAAACTTTGCCGTTGTGATATTGTGCGAAGAAAATGAACAAAGGAGCAGGTCGTTGAACACTGCTCCTTGGCTTCCTGTTATGGTCGGGACGAGAGGATTCGAACCTCCGGCCTCACCCACCCCAAAGGTGCGCGCTACCCCTGCGCCACGTCCCGACGCGATAATCATTATATTACACACTGTGCTCATTGCATGCCCAACAAGCTAGTCAAGCAAATCGACTAAAACAGAGTTTTAGGGCTGATAGCGCAATCAAAAAGCTCGAACAGCAGGGATAGGTCCCTGCTGTTAAGAGCCTGTCTTAAATTGTAATTTCAAGCTGCTTTAGTAACGAATGGATTACTGATGAATGAGCAGGCTGCGCACAAGGTGTTTCCTGTTGCGCGATGGACTTTGTCTATGAGGGCAGATAACACGTCTGCCGGAGGAGAGAACTTTGATTCCTAGCTTGTAAGTACCGGACTCTTCAGTGGTTTCAATTGATTCGCCGTCGTTGATTAGCTTTTCGAATTGAGCGAGTTCTTTGATGAACTCTGTGTTGATGCTCTTTTCGCTCAGGCCGGCGAGGTCCTTGAATGACTTAAACATTGCGCCGAACTCCTTTTGTGGGGTCTACCTTCCGGGAACAGCCGTGTACTGGGCACTTGCCGGATTTATGTAGCGGAACTCATGTCCACAATTTGCGGATGAATCATAGCAGACCTTAAGTTGGTTTCAACCATGACAACCCGGCTTGGCAGCAGAAATATCTGTTGACATGAACCCAATTTACTTCTGACTTCTAGCTTAGAGCCAAATCATAAGCGTTTGTTAACAAAGTGACATTTCCTGAATTGCAGTGAACGCGGTCGGAGGCTCATTGGGAGCGGGTCTTGCATGTTCTGGGCTGTTGCGGGGCTCCGCCGGGGGGATCTCTTGCAATTGTGGGCCGTTTAATGTTCGCTGGAGCTAGAGAACTCAAACGGTACCGGTGGAGTTTTCAGGAAAATCTATGCCGCTTGGCGTGCAGAAAAATCGTAGAACTCAAACGGTACCGGTGGAGTTTTCGGGAAAATCTATGCCACTTGGCGTGCAGAAAAACTGCAGAACTCAAACGGTACCGGTGGAGTTTTTAGGAAAATCTATGCCGCTTGGCGGGCAGAAAAACTGCATTGCCACCGTATTTGGTGCCGGTAAGCGGGTCCGTTCTCGGTTCCGGATAGTTCACACAGCAAAAGGGACTGCCTCAAAAATGACGGCAGTCCCTAAGAGAGCTTGAGACACTCAAGTCAATTATACAACTAGATTTTAGCGTTCCAGAATTCGTGGAAACAAAGAGTGCGCGAATACAAGTGGATCAGCATCCGCAGACGGCTGATCAGCAACTTGTAAGGTGCCGAAACTAATTATCTCGTCATAGCACCACGCAAGATACGATCCATTTCACCTGGGTTTAGTGCGTAACTACGGGCGGTATCAGCATCGATGAGCCCTTCTCTGTAAGCGTTATACAGAGCGGCGTCCATCGTTTGCATTCCGTCGTAAGAGCTTGCTTTGATGAACTCGTAAATCGAATCGATTTCACCTTTCAAAATCGCATCAGAAATAGAAGTTGTACAAATCATGATTTCCTGAACGCAAATACGTCCGCCGCCCATCATTGGAACCAGCTGCTGAGCGATAACTGCTTTCAGTGAGTTTGCAAGCTGCAATCGAATTGCTTCTTGTACACCTGGGTCGAATGCACCAAGGATACGTTGAATAGTCTTAGGAGCAGACGCAGTGTGTAGCGTGGACAATACAAGGTGACCTGTTTCAGCTGCTCTCAACGCCATCTGAATCGTTGTGGGGTCACGCATTTCTCCTACGAGCAGTACGTTGGGGTCGGCACGGAGAGCTGCTTTCAGAGCGTTAGCGAAACTCTTTGTCGTAAATCCGATTTCACGTTGTGTGATGATGGAACATTTTGGACGGTGCACAAATTCGATTGGGTCTTCCATCGTGTAGATGTGGCACGCTTCACGCATGTTGATGTTGTTAATCATTGCCGCTAGCGTGGTGGATTTTCCAGCACCTGTGACTCCTGTGACGAGAACCAGTCCCTGTCTCTCTTTTGTGAGTTTCTCAATTACTGCTGGCAGTCCCAATTCTTCGCAAGTTGGAACATCGATTGGTACGATACGCATTGCGCACCCGACAGAGTCAATGTCCAGGTAGACGTTGACGCGCACACGAGCTGCGTCTCCGAAAAGTAGTGCGCAGTCTAATTCAAAGTTTTCTTCGAATACTTGTTGCTGACGAGGAGTCAAAAAGCCGAAAATCATATGCCGCAGTGTCTCAGGGTCGAGCACCGGAAGGTCAGGTACAGAGCGGATCAAACCGTCTATACGAAATACTGGTGGCATGTTTGCCTTTAAGTGAATATCTGAGGCTTTGTACTCAATGGCAAGCTCGAGGATGTCCTCGATCGAAAGCTGTTGTGCTAAAGACATGCGTGTGCTATCCCCCGTCGGCTGTGAAGCGCGATCAGAAGATTTCGGTGAGCAGCACGTCTTTCAACTTCTGTATCGCACTTTTGATCGTTCTGGATACGCCCATCTCAGAGACACCAAGCAGCTTTGCTGTTTCTTTTTGAGTTAAATCGTAGAAGTATACGAACTCAATAATCTTCTTAGTGCGCTCTCCGAGTGATACCAGAGCTTGACTAATAAGTTCCCTGTCTTCTGAATATCTAAGCTCATCCACATATTTCTTGTCGGCGACCATTTCCGCCAGTACGCGGTTGTCTTCACGACCTTCGTTATCGTCGCTGCCCTCTAGCGACTCATAGTGACGACAGTTATCGTAGGACTGCTGCGCCTCGCGAATCTCTTGCGCCGATAAACCAGCATGTTTGGCTAGTTCTTCTACGCTTGGTGTGTGTTCGAGGTCGCGTGTGAGAGCTTCTTCTAGCTGGCTTATTTTGCTATTAATCTCCACGTATTTTCTCGGGACTTGCACCAGCGAAGCGTGGTCTCGAAGATAATGGCGAATTTCACCTTTTATATAAACGGCGGCGAAGCTCTTAAAGCTCGCTTTGTTCTCTCTATTTTCGTCGTAATACTTAACAGCCTTTAATAATCCAAGGCATCCCATTTGCGTGAGGTCGTCAACCTGATCTGGCGCTAAACGCCCGTATTTCCTGGCTATTTGACGAACCAGCGGCATATATTGTTTGACAATCGCCTCCGCGGAGAGGCAAGTCGAAAACTCATGTTTTCTAGACAGTTTCGGCATTTTGTCTCAGACTGGTAATGGTGGGAGCCAACCTTTTTATTTTTCCCTTTGCAACCTGGGTCTAAACCGTATGTTCCACATTCTCAGGTTATCGTAGGCAGGTATATTAATTAAATCAGCCGGAGTAAAATTGGAACATCCGCCTGTTCATCGATCTTACAGAAGCTAAAAAGCGGAGTAATGCGTGGAGTCAATTTGAGAAATCCGATTTTTAAGCCATTTAGAAGAGCCATGCTAATCGGGCAGCACCTCTGGGGCGGCATTTCCACCCAGAAGCGGCTACTGCTACTTGGGCTTGTTTCGATTTCTTCTCTGGTAACTTTCACGGCATGGATTTTGGTCAGCCATGCGCAGTCCATCAAAAGTCGTTCCGTAAATCAGTTTGGTCAAGCCCTCACTCATGCGTTAGCGCGAGGTGGCGCCGAGGCACTCTCCAATTCCGGAAACCTTGATGGTTTGCGCTACTACATCTGGACCGAGATGGTAGACACTCCGGCGATTGCTTACATTGCGCTTGTTGGTCCTGATGGAAAGGTTCTTTTGGACAGCCAGAATTTCATCAAGAACAAGAAAGACGAGAAGATTTACCAGTACTACAATCAGCCAAATACTAACGTGATCATTCCAGGTGTCTACCCGAGTCCGCCTGGCTATCGCGAGCTTATCAATATTGTTGTGCCAATGCGCAAAAACAAGCAGAATTTGGGCGCTTGTTGGGTTGGGCTTGATGACACATCCTTTTCTATTTTTGGAACATCGGGCGAAACAAAAGTCTTTCTCTTTTCGATTTTTGGTCTGGTCTGGTTTCTCGGTGCGCTATGTTTGGCCGTGAACTATTCAATGATTAATCGTCCTCTTAAAGCACTGTCTGCTGGTGCCAGCCAAATTGCGGCAGGTCGATTTGGGCATCAAATCGCCAGTCAGAGTGCGGGTCGCGAAATCGACCAGGTGATCAGCGCGTTCAACTATATGTCGAAGAGACTGCAGCAGTACGATAAGCAAAATCTTGATAGTTTGATGGCGGAAAGAAATAAGTTCATTTCTGAAAGAAACAAACTTGAGTTGGTGTTGATGTCTATTGCCGACGGTGTTGTTGTGTGCGACAGAGACAACAAAGTGCAAATCATCAATGCTGCTGCGACTCAAATGTTCGACAAAGACGCTAAAGATCTTGTTGGAAAGCCGCTTGTATTTTGTACGCAAGGTCCTGATAGTCCGCAAATTTGTCAGGTCATTCAAGCTTTTACTGACACTGTCTCGCCTGGACGCTTAGGACCAGTGATGCAGCAACTCAACATCGACAAGAAAGTAATTCGTTTGCACATCGCGCCGATTTCGCTAAAAGGCGAATTCCTCGGCTCTGTAATGATTATGCATGACATAACACAGCAAGCCGAACTTGAGCGCATGAAAAATGAGTTCATCAGCAATGTGTCTCATGAATTGCGAACACCGATTACTTCAATCAAGAGTTATGTTGATACGATCTGCCAGCATGGTGACAAGCTTGAGCCAGACATCTATAAAGAGTTCATGCAAATTATTGATAGCGAAGCTGATCGTTTGATTAATCTAGTCAATGAAGTTTTGGAATTGTCGAAGCTTGAAGATGTTGATCGTGAGCTGGAGATGGTCTCTCAGGATGTGCGCCCAGCTGCTGAGTACACAATCAGAGCTTTGAATATGATGGCTAAGGAAAAAGGCATCGAACTAGTTTTTGTTTGTGATGATCCTATTCCTATGGTTTTGATGAATCGCGAATCTGTCGAAAGAGCCTGCATCAATCTCATTAACAACGCAATTAAATACACGCCAAAGGGTGGTCAGGTTGAAGTAAGTTGCAGACATTTGCCTGACACAAAAGAAGTGCGTGTTGCAGTGAAAGACAACGGTATCGGTATTCCTGAAGAATGCGTCGAACATATTTTCGAACGCTTCTTCCGGGTCGAGAAAAAAGTGCATACCATCAAAGGAACAGGGTTGGGTCTAACAATCGTCAAAAACATCGTGGAAAAGCATGGTGGAAACGTGGCTGTAGAATCAGAAATCGGACTTGGCTCCACATTTATCATGAACTTTCCGGCTCAAGAATTGATGGCAGAATCGCGTAGCGTGGGCGAAGCAGCAGATGCCGAAATCGCAGCAAAGACTCGCGGTGCTGCTATTGAATTGAACATCTGAGCTCTACGTCGACCGTACTGTCAAATCGCTGTGATTTTGCTTTTGCTAAAGCGTAATGTTGTTGAAATGAAACGTCTTCATGCAATAAATAAGTGACTCACCCGTGAGGGGTATTTTGCTGCACAAACAGAGCTTTAACAAAAAAGCGGTTATCTTTCTAGTCCAGTGGGCAACTTGTAAATACTTGGGCGTCCGGGGCAATTTACTAATGACGGTGACAGAATTACAGCACAAAGAAGCAGCTGGTGAAATTTACCAGGCTGTTTTGGATCATTTAAAAGACAGCAGAGGAATTCATGCTGAGTCAGCTGTTGCTGCACTATCAGCGGTGTGTGGTGAGTCGATTTTGCGCTCATGCAATGTTGATTTGTCGAAGTTTCCACAAGGCGGAATCATTCTTGTTGATGAAGTGAATGATAGTACACCGCGAATACTCGCATATTTGGAACAGGTTCTTGGGGAACTTGGTATCAAAGCTGATATCTGGACTGGCAAAATTCCGCCAGACCATCAGCCTGTGCGTGATCCATTGAAGCTCGCGCAAGAGTTGCGTCCGAAAGCATCAGCTGTGTTCGGCAAGCATGGTCTCGACGATGCGAAAGCTGCCAAAGCCGCATGTCTTGCTCTGGCGATTTTGATAAGAGACGTACGCGATGTGCTTCCTACTGATGTGTCGATAATTATCGCAAGCAACTACATCGCGCGAATAAGCAAATCGGTACCGATACCATAAATACGATTTCAATACGATTTTACTGATTAGCAAAACTGATTAGCAAAGATCTTGCTCGTCCTTATCGAATCTGCTTGCACGGCTCTTGTCTATGCGCTCAGTGCTCCCCTGCACTACGCAGTTTTCGCTGGGCCTGCTGAAATCGGAATTAAGTGCGGAGCTACGTTAATTTGCTCGATTTTTGTACCGATGTGGAGTCTAGGGCTTCACTGTTATTGCTGAGCCTATTCAACGCGAAGTGCAGCGTTGAACCTGGTGCTTTTACGCTACTAATCAACGCGAAGTGCAGCGTTGAACCTGGTGCTTTTAGGCTAGCTAATCAACTCGAAGTGGAATGTTGATGACCCCGCCGGCGGTGCTCACTCGCGCATCCGCAAACTGCCAGCGCCCGAGAGAGCGATTTGCGTACAGTTTGAGAGTGCCTTCATGCCCTTTTCCTGCAAGAAGGACCACGAAGCTGGCTTCTCCTGCCGGTCCGTAGATTTTGACAAAGGCGTTCTCGATTTTGAAACTGAAGTGCTCGCCAAAGTACTCTCTTATTTCTGGATTCGCCTGGATATCCGCCATTTCTTTACGGAAAATGACCTCGCCTTCTGGCTCACCTTTGGGCTCTCGATTATTCCATGCAACTTCGCGATGAATAGCTCTTTCTAGTTGAACTATGCGACCTTCCGCTTCGCGAATTTCATTTTGTTGCTGTCGCGATTCGATAGGCACTCGCTCAAGTGACTTTAATTCAACCTCGGCCTTTTCTAATTGCAGCTCGTCATTCTTTTGACGAGAGCGAACATAGAGCGTTGCATCTCCCTTTGGACCATGCACGGGTATCGCTGTTTCAAAATAGCCATTTCCAGCGTAGGTTTCACTGGGGCCATTGGGCAGAAGTGGCGCACCAAGCTGTTCTGTAAGTCTAGGGTTGTGTTCCGCTTCTTGCAGTGCGTAGTTGCAAAATCTCTTGTGAGGGTTGAAATCCCTGAACATTTCCGTTATTTGCGGCCACTCAGTTTTGACTCCCCATCCTAGCAATCCGATGGGAATCACAATTACAAGCACAGTGAACAAAGCCCATAGCGTTATTCCAGCTATTGCCCAAGTTCTTTGGGCTCGGTGAAACTCCTCAACGCTATTCCAGTTCTTATTGCACCAGCTCCATTCATTTCCCTTTGCGCCTAAGACGAACATCATCACAAAGGAAACTGCAGGAATGAGACACAGCAGTGCAATATAGGTTCCGTTGCAAATTCCCCAAACCCATGTCAAACAAAATGCTCCCCAGTTCCAGCCGCGGGCTTCAGGGGGAAATTCTTTGTTAGAGCCCATTTTTATTTGAAATGACAATTCTTGCGCCTTTGCATCGTCGGTAGTTTCGTTTGCCACAGTATAACAGCCCGGGCGGAAAACGGCAGCCATAAATGTCTTCCGGTATGAGCTTTCAGGATTTACTTAATGGTACTGTATGCGGTGCCCTTGCGTTTTGTCTTTTGCGGTTTTTGATTCAAAATGGTTTTAGTCACGGATAGATGGCATGGAACGAATTGTCCAAGGCTCATTGGGATGAACACCTTCACTTTCTCGATTTTGGACTGTGTAAATCTGCATTGTTTTGTAGGTTAATTACGGTTTATATAGAGATGGTTGGTTCTACGCAAGAAGTCTTTCTGAGGCTTAGAAGGGGTTGAATTATGGCTGGCAGATCGTTTGATTCTAGCTTTTCCAGTGAGAGTCTAAAAAATTCTCCGTCCAGCGAAGAAGTAGATGGGCTCGAAATTAGCCCCAAGGTTATTGCGGAATCCAACGCTCAACTCCTTTCCAGAGAAGTTGAGAATCTAAGTAAGGGGAGCATCAGTGAAGGACGTAGTGCACTTTCTGGAATACGAGAAATGAAACGAGAAGGCTTGCTTCCGGCAGTCGCGGAGCAGCTTCAACAGTCAGGCAGTGCAAAAATTCAATACGACGCTAACGGCGATATTGAACATATTGTTTTTCCAGGGAAGGATGGGAAACAGTCGGACATCAATGTTCAGCATGAAACTATAAATGGAAAGACCGACAATGAGTTAAGAAGAGCGAGTGTCACACAGGTAAATGAGTACGTCTCTGCTGTAATGACTGACCCCTTCTTGGCTCAGAGAGGCTATGACCTGGCACCGTCTACCCAGCAAAAAGTATCGAATCTATTCTCGTCTTATCTAAAAGGCGATGTTGATAAGTTGACCAGTTCCGCGCAGGAGATTATGAAAAATCCTGTTGAATTGAAAGTTGTGGACGAGGCTCTCAATCAGGCTTCACTTGCTGAAACCTTTAGTTTTGGAAAAGACCCCAACGGCAAACCGTACTTTTTCACCAGAACAGGTGATTGGCGAACCGTTGTCGTTCCTGAAGGCGGACGGGCGGCAGCATACAAAACAGACCCTTATGGACGTCCAGATTTTTCGAATATAACAAGTTTGCCTAATTCAATGAAATCCGCTAGTGATCAAGCTTTGTACGTAATGAGTGGTAGTGTGCGAAGTGCCCAGGATTATCTGAAAATGTTCAACAAGCTTCCTGCAGATGGCTACACCAACATGAAATCGCTTGAACGAGCCTACAGAAGAAACTAATCCATTTTCTTGTGGGCTAATTGGTTGGCACAGTTGGTGCGCTAATTTGGTGCGCCGATTAAGTGCGCCGATTGTGCTGATTGCACGTTGCTGTTGCGCGTACTAATGCTCATCTCGTACTGATGCTCATCGCGGACAAGCCTCATAGATGAATTGTGCGATCTCTGTATGTGCCCACAGAGCAGCTCTTCTCAGTATTGAGATTTAGCCGAGGACCGTTTTGCACACACAAGCAAATCCGAGGAGACTGTTTACGCTGAGAAGAACTAGCGAAGCTTTTACGAGAATGAGGGTTGCTGCTTCTGTGCCGTTCATTTTGGTGGATTGCTTAGGCATTTGCTTGAACCTCGTGCGCTGCTGATGTCCTTATTAAACTCAGCGGCGCGGTCACAATCGGGACATGCTCGTGGCAGATTTGGGTCAGAGTGTTAAATTGAGTTTTGAGGAAAATCTACGCTGAAGTTGAAAATTGGACCGGTACCGTTTGAGTTCCGGGGAAAATCTGCGCTGAAGCGGAGAACTGGACCGGTACCGCTTGAGTTTTGAGGAAAATCCTCGGAGAAGTTGAAAACTGGACCGAAAGCCCTGGCTTCCGTCCGACACCGAAGTGAGAACCTCAGATTTTGTGCCTGATATTGCGACTTTTCTTCCGCCCCGACTGGGTTTGCCGCGATGGGAGGACCACCATTGTGAGCGAAAGCTTTAGAGAGTTTAATATTGGCAAGTCCCAAACCAGTTTTCACCGACGTGGATAACTTTCCATCGCTAACTAGACATCCGGAACTCCTCACTCAGGCGGACAATCGACCTGTTTTGCATGAGGCTGAAGTTCTTTTGCACTCGGCAGCATATGCGGCTGTTCAATCACCGCTGAATGCCATTGTGCAACCATTTGGTGGGAAACAAGACGCGCTTATAAGTGCCCCGCAGGCTGCAAAAACCTGGTCACTGGACTGGAATCTTCAACAAATTGGAACCGGGGCTGGAATGCTAGCCCCTATTTTGCTGTCCAGGAAGCTTGTGACATCAGCGTTTCCGTCAGCAACTGCGGATCTTGCGGCGCAAAAGGGACTTGCGGCGCTCACATCCTCAGAGCTCAGGACTCTAGGACGTTACGAGCTAGGGGTGTCGATAGGCACCGGGCTAGCTTACGGCGGCTTGCTCACTCCGAGCAAGCTCGAACCGGGTCAATCTCTGCTTGATGCTCGCGTTAGGCAAGCGGGGGCGGGGGGCACGACTTTTGGCGCATTGACCCTAAGTTCTATGGGACTTAAAAATCTGGGTCAAAGCGAGATGCTGAAAGGCACAACTCTAGCGAAGATTTTGAAAAATGATACGGCAGTGATGGCTTTGTCTGGAATTCCAGCGGGTATTGTTGCTGTGGATGCGGATTCTGTCATGCATGGTAAGGGACTGCCAACGCTTGAACAGCATTTCAATTCCAAATACCTTGAGTCAATCTACAACTTCTCGGTTGTTGGCGCGGGTTTGGGTCGCATATTATCGCCCAAAGCTGGTACTGAGCGAGAGCCTGTTCAATTGGGACTTGAACGCTCTGCCAGCGACAATGCGCTAGCAAGCAAACCGAGCGCAGAACTTTTGCGCGAACTGAGCACTAGATTGGGTGGCGAAGGGAAGATTCCTGACCTTAACCTTGATCTGGCTAAAGCTCCTTCAAAAATCAGCTATGGGCGAGATGTGAAGGACCTTCCAACCGTGAAAGAAGGAGCTGACGGTGCTGCCACAGGGCAGTCGCTAGGAGCTTTTGAGCGAAACAACATTGTCCAGAAGCCAACTCCTGTGCGGGTCTATGAGGCAGAGGGAAGCTCGTTGAGAGTGCTGGTTCCTGAAGAATACGCCTTACAGCTAGATCGCCTTGCTGAATTGCAAAAGCAATCTGAGGGAACAGGGCAGGCAGCGGAAAAGGCTCGCATGGAATTGTCGAAGCCAGAAATGCAAGAACTGGCAGGAAGAATGAACGTGGAAGATGCGTTCCGCCATGCTCTAATGACGCCCGAGCCTGGTAAGTTTCAGGAGATTGTTCTTTCAGGAGAGGCGAACCCTTACGACGCCTGGTACAAGTCGAGAAGTGGCAATTCTCAGTTCGAGTCGGCTGCTGATACAGTTTTCAAAACTGGGCAAACCACCTGGTATCGCAAGAATAAGGGCGAAACTCTCGTTGAAGACACCATGCACGAATGGTCGCATCACTTCGAGGAAAAAAATCCTCTTGCCGCCCAGGTTATTCAGGCCGCAAACCGGGTTGATAATTTGCCAACACGTCCATATGCAGAGGTTCCGAGAGAACGGCTTGCTATCTTGATGGGTGAGTATGCGCTGCACCCTGATGGAAAGCGCGCAGTTAGTTTGATTGAAGCAGCTCCTGTGACGGCCACAGCTATTGGTGAGGGACTCCATGGCTTGCTGACCGGACTGTCGCCTGCAGAACGTGGTCCAATGCATGATCAGCTTATGCAGCGAGCGGAAATGCTTCGAACGGCAGGTCGCGACGTTGCGAGAACAAGCCTCCTAGAGCAAATTAAAGCTGACCCTAATAGCGCTGCGGCGAAGAATGCTTTTCGCGCTTTGTTGTATCTGGGTGAAACTGCGGACTTCAGCGGCTTAAAAATGAATAGCATAAACTTGAGCTATGAACCAATCGGCGACACCCAGGGGAAACGTATCGCAGAGATGCTTGATGTACATGATCTGGATTTGTCATATACACAAATCGGTGTCGAAACGATGCGGGCATTGGAAAAGCTTCCACTTCAACATGCGAATTTGGCAGGAACTAAAATAACCAGTCCTAGTCTGACTTTTCTTCCACGGGGAATCAAGAGTGTTGATCTGAGTGGTACCGCAATTGGTGACCAGGCTGTGCCTTTCTTGCAGCGTTTGCAAGGCGCCAGTTCAATAGATGTGAGTGGTACGAAAATTAGTCCTTCAGGGCTTGGAAAATTGCGGGCGTCTATGCCTGGAACTGATATTATCCACTAAAGACCATTCTGGGCGTAGCGCAGCACATTCTCGTTTTGAGTATGGATCCGGTTATGCCAGAGGGAGCTATGCCTTCTCCAACGGAGTTGAGGATTCTGGGATTAGCGCATCTCATTGGCGTAAAGGATTCTAGATTAGCGCAGATCATTGGCGTAAAGGATTCTGGGCGTAGCGCAGCACATTCTTGTTTTGAGTATGGATCCGGTATGCCAGAGGGAGCTATGCCTTCTCCAGCAGAGTTGAGGATTCTAGGCTTAGCGCAGCACAATGGCGTACAGGATTCTGGATTAGCGCAGCACAGACATAGAGGATTCTGGATTAGCGCAGATCATTGCATTAACTGCCGGGGCGAAAAAAAACGCTCGAATCGATACGGTTAGAATCATTTAGGCATCCAGTAGCGACTAATTCTATCTCGTCCGAGGCATGATCAATTCATGGCTGAAGCAGAAGTCACCATCACTTACCGCGAGTTGCCGGTCGCCATTGCGAATGGGGGCTTCATGCTCGCTATTCCTATCATAACGCTATTTGTAATGATTTCCAGTTTGAACATCTGGACAGTCAATAATATAAGTGGCGAGAATGCCACGATTTTTGTATTTTTTCAGTTCTTGCTGCTTGGGTTTGTAATCCTGGGAAATACGCTCACCGGCGACAAGACGATTTATTTGACGCGAGATGGTATATCACTACCATTTCTTATGTGTCCGACATTCGGATTGCGTAACCAGAAGTCCTGGTCGGATTTAAGATCCTTGCGCATTCTGCCGTCGGGAAAGCATGGCACTATGCAGCTCTGTTTCAAAAACGGAACAAAAGCCAATCTTCGATTGGATGCATTGAAAGAAAGTGAAATTGAAAATCTAATTGTCTCACTCGAAGTCTGGGCAGGTGGTGGAGATGCTTTCCCTGAATTACTCGAAGCCAGAATGCGCTTACTTACGGGCTCTCAAAATAGTTCAGCTCCGGGTTTTACTGAGTTGTGGGAAGATGAGTTGACACGGCGATTTGGTCCGACCAACTTCATTCCACTGGAACCGGGCCATCAAGTTGGCACGTTCAAAGTTGAGCGGCAGTTGGCTTTTGGTGGTCTTTCCGCTATTTATCTGGTTACTGATGAGAAGCATCAGCATTTTGTGCTGAAGGAAGCAGTGGTGCCGCACGATGCAAACGATGAGTTGCGTCAGGCTGCCGAAAACATGCTCAACCGTGAAGCTGAGATTTTGAGCGCTTTAACACATCCTAACCTGGCAAAGGTTTTGGATAACTTCGTTGAGTCTGGAAGACATTACATTTTGATGGAACTGATAAAGGGCTCAGACTTGCGGCGCCTGGTTAAAGAGCATGGTCCCCAGCCAGAATCAGATGTTATTGTCTGGGCAAAGCAGCTGGCGCAAATTCTGGTTTATCTCCATGCTCAGACACCTCCAGTGATTCATAGGGATTTGTCCCCAGACAATCTTATGCTAAAAGAAGATGGAGATATTTGCGTTATTGATTTTGGTGCAGCAAACCATTTCGTAGGAACAGCCACGGGGACTTTGATTGGAAAACAAGCTTACATTGCGCCAGAACAGTTGCGAGGTAAGGCGGTACCGCAGAGCGATATCTATGCATTCGGTTGCACTCTGAACTTCTTGCTCACAGGGGAGGATCCTGAACCGCTGGCGGTGGCATATCCAAAAGTGCTGAATGCTTCGGTTTCCAAAAGACTGAATCAGCTAGTGGCTGCCTGTACTGCGCAGGAAGCAGGGGAGCGTCCGGCTGATGCAAGCGCACTGTTGGCCAACCTTGAGACCATGACATGACTACCATCTTGACTCGATGGATGCCGGTTCAGGTCAAGAATGCTCGTATGATTGAGTATCTTCCAGATGCTGCTTTGCGGCTGGGTTTTCAACGATTCTCTAAAACTGTTATTCTTTGTATTTGCTCTCTAGTAGTAATGCTAATTCTCTGCCAGATATTTCCTTTTCTGGCTGAGAACATTCTCTATCCATTTTTTAGATTGCTTCTGGCTCCTATTAAGCCTTTGCTTTTCGCGAAGCCGGCAGCGAGTGCCTCTGGTCTTGTGTCGCTTTTGGCAACAGCAAGCACGCTCGCTAATTTGACTATGATTCCAGCTATAGTACTTTTGACTATATCGGCAAACAAGCAGTCCGATTTCTTATTTCTGGATGAGCAGCGGCTGTATTGGCTCAAGTTGGCTAGCTCGCAGAATGTTGCCACTGCCTCTTCAATTGAGGTGGATGGTAAGACGTACATTGTTCATCGTTCAATAGAGATGAGCGAAATTGCCGGCGTTAGCGTGGAGAGGGCAAAGGGAAAAAAATCATATGCAGATTACGTAATTTCAATTGCTCCTGATTTCGGTGAAGCGCTCAGCTTGAAGTGGGGCGACATTGTCGATGTGAAAGACAGAGGCACTCTTTTTCAGTATTTGGAGGAGCATTACCCCGAAAATTTGGACTTGAGTATTTTGGAGCCTTTCCGTATTGCTTCGCCCAGGCAGAGTTATACAGAACTCTGGTTGCGCGAATTGTCGGGTGCTCCGAAGCGCGACAAGCTGACTCCCTTGCTCGAAGGCGCGACATTAGAGCAAGGCAATTTCAAGATACTCAGCAAGGTAGGTGTGGGAGGGCAGGCTACTGTTTATTTAGCGGAATCGCAAAAGTATCCGGACAATAACCCGCTAGTCTTAAAGGAATTCGTCTTGCCAGTTTTTCCTGACATTCGTGTTCGCAAAAAAGCTGCCGAGCGATTTCAGTCTGAGGCGAGCATGTTGAGCAAATTGGACCATCCACGCATAGCTAAGTTTCTTGATTTGTTTGTTGAGGATCACAGAGCTTATCTTGTAATTGAGCATATAGAAGGGGCTTCATTGAAAGAGCGCGTAGCTCTTGAGGGACCCATGCCTGAAGAGCAAGTCGTTCAATTGGCGCTTCAAATCTGCGACATTTTGAAATATCTTCATCAGCAGGTGCCGCCAGTGATCCATCGTGACTTGACTCCGGACAATATAATGCTGGGTTTAGACGGCTACGCCAAGCTGATTGACTTTTCTGTTGCGCAGGAAGTCTCTAGCGGAGTTACTGGTTCTGTTGTGGGCAAGCCAAACTACATTTCCCCTGAGCAGTTTAGAGGGAAACCCACTATCCAGAGCGATATTTATTCATTTGGGGCCACGCTGTACTATTTGCTTGTAGGTACTGATCCGCCACCAATTACGGTACTACATCCGAAAGGAATGTCCGAGAAGGTCGGTGATAGGCTAGATGCGATTGTAGCGAAAGCTACTCAACTAGATGTTAGCAAACGCTATGCTTCCGCCGAGCAGGTTATCGCGGATTTGAAATCTATTTGCTGAGGACGTGGGACCCGAGAGTGCTCAGAAAACGGCAGTAAAGCTAATGTTCGATTTTTACGCCTGCTGCATTCAATGAGTTCAGGTTTGTGGACGAGAATGTGTGCTCATCGCACTTCAAGCATTGCAGTCTTGCAACCTTGCGTATGCTCTCGTAGGCTGCGTTCGTTACTAGTGTGTTTTTGATGTCCAATATTTCTATTGATGGGCTATTTTTCAGCAGTGCAAGCCCGTTGTTACTCGTTCGTGTATCGCTCAATACTAATTCTCGCAATAATGGCAGATGCACCAGGTTTTGTAGCGCTTCTGCGGGGAAATAAGTGTGGCTCAGGTTCAAATATTCCAGTCGTCTTAGATATTTGAGTTTTCGCAAAATGCTCTCGCCGACAGGTTCTTCAACAAAATCCAGCGAATTGATTTCTATTTTCTCTAGCCATTCAGGTTCTGAAAGGTGCAAAAGTAGTTTGCATGCCGCTTCACTAGTGCGTTTTTGGCTTGAGCTAGTTTGCTCCAGAAGCTCATCGCTGATGCTGCTTAGTTTTTCAGAGTTGAAGGATATGAGCGCTTCTACTGGGTTGGAATCCATTATTGAGCGGCAGTTGAAGTTGGGTTCGACCCTACAAATTTCCTGAACCGAATGAAGACACAATAGATGCAAGAGACTTGAGCGCTCTTCCGTGGACACGAACGGCGTAGCTTTTCTGAAAGTCTCGAATGAATAGTTCATCAAGGCAATGGCATCGCCGAAGGCAGGTACGTGGGACTGTAGAGCAGGATAGATTCTACGAGCTTGCTCAAACAAATATCTGGACATGATTAGTTCGTTATGAAACCGAGCCAGGCTTTCACTTTTAGCAATGTCATTTTCGTTCAATTAAAGCTCTCTATTCTTTCTTCACTTGCTAATCTTTCTTCACTTGCCAATCTATCTTCACTTGCCAATCTATCTTCACTTGCGAGTCTTTCTACGCTTGCAGAAATATTTTGACCCCACGAGTTTACCCGAAGTCATCTTCAAGAACTTTAGTGGATGCTTGTTGTGCTCGATCCTGCCGCTGTGCTCGATTCTGTTGTCTGGAACTGCGAAGCCGCAAAATAGTGGCGTCCCCGGGTGCAAGCGTCTCCAGTTGCTCGCTCGGGGTGGTATCGCCCGGCTACAGATGAGGTTCCAGCAAAATCTTCCCAGTAAAACACGTAGAAAATTTGAGAACTCAAACGGTACCGGTCCAGTTCTCAAAAGCAGCGAAGATATTCAGGAGAACTCAAACGGTACCGGCGCAGTTTTGAAAAGGGCGAAGATATTCAGGAGAACTCAAACGGAACCGGTCCAGTTTTGAAAAGCAGCGAAGATTTTCTCAACTAGCATGTCTGATGTATATACAGGCCCCGATCTCCTCGTTTCCGCCATCAGCGATATTTGGAATTTCTTGTTCGCTTGAATGACAAAACCTGGCTACATGAGTTCTCGAATTGAAGGCTTGGCGAAAAACTAATTCCGCAGATCTGCGTCAATTTGTGAAACTAAGAGTAACAATTGACGACTGCCCAGCTAAGAATTGCTCAATCTTTTAAACTGTCCGCATGGCGTCTCGATATGCGGGCGCTGATGCTTTCTATATCTCGGTTTCGCTGTCAACGTGATCAGTTTTCACTTGCTTGGCTACATAGATGCGCATGTTCTCATCAAAAGATTGAAGTTCCAAGATGCTGTGTAATTGGCTCTTTCCCAGATTGCAACAGGATCTTCGTAGTTGTCTCATGAGAGAAATCTAGGGATGTAAAGTGGCTGAAGATCGGATTTGCTGTGTTAGTATTTCGGTTGACAAGAATGACAAGTTTTTGTCTTGGCGAATCGAGGAGTTCAATGTAACATCAGTTATCGCAGAGGTTTTGGGAAAAGGACCGTGATTCGAGCCGTATACCCAGGATCCTTCGATCCGATGACGCTTGGACATCTAGACATCATCCGAAGAGCTAGCAAACTCGTAGATGAAGTCATAATGGCGGTGGTGGCTAATCCCGGAAAGTCTCCTCTTCTACCAATCGAAATGCGCTCTGAGCTCATTAGAGAGGTGGTGAGAGACATTCCAAATGTGGCGGTGGATACCTTTCAAGGTCTGACAGTAGACTTTGCGAAGAATAATCAGATTTCTGTCATTATCCGAGGACTTAGGGCAGTATCAGACTACGAGGCAGAACTGGGCATGGCTCAAACCAATAAACAGTTGCTTCCTGAACTAGAAACTATTTTTCTCATGACAAAACCCGAGTATTCTTTTATAAGCTCGTCAACCGTAAAGGAAATCGCTAGATTAGGCGGAGACGTTTCGCAATTCGTACCGACCGCAGTCAATTCCTATTTGAAGAAGCACTTCAACTTCAGCAGGGGCGCTGAGTAATGACAACGACAGTAGCAATTAGTCCGAATACAGCTGCATATAAGCAAACATCCATCTACAAGCATCTCGACTTGCTCGAGCACCTTATTGAGGATGCGTCAGGCGTTTGGAAGTTCAAACTTATCAACGCTGACCAATTCCTCGAGGTTCTCGATAAGGCAAGAGCTCGCCTTCCAGAAGAACTGAGGGAAGCTACCGAAGTGCTGCAGCAACGTGATGACATCATTGCTGAGTCGCAGAGACGCGCCGAGCAAATCATTTCGACCGCACGCCGTCAAGCTGAGAATATGGTCCAGGAATCTGAGCTGCTCAAAGCAGTTCAAGCCGAAGTAGACAGAATTCGTAAGCAAGTTGTTCAAGAAGTTGAGCAAATGCGACGTGAGGCTCTGGCAGAGGCAGACAAGTTGCGTATCGAAGCAGAGGAAGATGCTGCTCGTGTTCGCGAAGGTGCTGACCACTATGCCGAACAAGTTCTAACACGCATCGACACTGACCTCAATAACATGGGCAGAACCCTTGCTGAGGCTCAAAACATTGTACGCAATGGTCAACGAGTGCTCGGCCAGGTTAAGAGACACACTGGTGCTGCACCTAACTTGCTTCCACATCGCGAAGAGTAAAAAGGTCGCATAAGTAAAGTATTTAGCCAGCATCTCACGGTGCTGGCTTTTGTTTTTTAGTAGAATAGCCCTTCTGGTCATATGTGGTGTGGAAGGCTTACTGAGTGACTCGACTCTTCTCGTTTTTGAAATGCAGGTTTTTGATCGTTCTCATGTCGTTGGCGATATGTTCGCAAACAACTGCATGGGTTTTTGCAGCTGATGAAGACTGCAAGGACGGCAAGCCCGCAACGACGCCGGTTGGCGATACTCGCGGTCCTCGAACTTTTAGCAAGATTCCCAAATCGATTCAACTTTATTTTGCGACAAGCAGATACAACGCGGGTTCACGTTCAGACCCCAGCTATAACGGAAGCCGACACTTCGATCTTGGCTTTGGTTCTCTCGAATACGGTACCGCGACCTTACGAACCCCGCAAAATTTGATTTCGCCAAACAGAGCGCTTTCTGGTTTGCAATTTCGTGATTTGATGAAGGCTGATACCGATGTTTGGCGCGTAGCGAAGCGCAATTTTATAGGTTGTTTCAGCGAAGACGACTTGATTGAGAAAGTGCGGAAATGCTCAGGTAAGATTTGCATCTACATTCACGGCTATGACAAAACTTTCGATGAGGCATTGCAGGACACGGCGATGCTAGCGGCTGATTATGGGCAATTCGTTGAAGAAGGCAAGTCATTCATGCCCATTCTTTTTAGTTGGCCGTCTTCAGGAGAACGCAGTCGCTATGCGGAAGATGAGGCTAATGTTGAATGGAGCCAGCAGCTGTTTGATCATCTTCTTGATCGTGTCATCAAGGAAAAAAGTGCTGATTGCTCGGTTGATGTTGTGGCGCACAGCATGGGAAATCGACTTATTTTCTCTTATTTGACGGAAGAGCATCCCGAGCTGTCGAAGCCACTTTTGAATAATCTTTTCCTCTGTTCTGGTGATGTTGATTTTCATGCAGTAGAAGCTGCCCGGGAGAAGATTGAGAATGCAGTTTCTGGAATGGTTTACATATTCGTGTCTGATCGTGATCGCCCTCTGATCATGTCTCAATACATGCATGGCTCACCGCGGCTGGGGCGACCAATGGATCCCCCGAGTTCCACTCCTCAGCAGAACTCCTCCACAGCAAAAACTAGTGATAATAAGCCGACTTCTTTGACTGACAAATTTATGAATGGTGATTTTTGGAAACAGCTCTCACTAGATGCTGCGGAACTTTTGATGGCGCCGTCATTTACAGACACACCAGATGTTGCCACCTGGCTGAATAAAAATCCTCAACTGGACAGAGAGTTTGGAACTAAGTCACGACTTCTAGATGTAAGTGAACTTTCGATTGCGAACATGGGACATGCACTTGCGTGGCCCATCGTGTCCTCAATAATGGCTGGATATTTGGATTTCCCTCAGTTGCGAGGTCGTCCCGTGCACAAACGCCCGGATGCGAAGTTTCTTGATCAATGTGGTGGCAAACCGATTTTTCTGTATCGGTACATCAGGTTTGAGCCGTAAGCAATTTTCGCTTGAATTGAGCCGTAAGCGATCTTCGCTTGAGTCCTGCTTTCGCTTTGAGCTGTATGCGAACTTCGATTGAATTGAGCTGTAAGCTATCTTCGATTGCTTTGAGCCGTAGGCGATCATCGCTTGCTTTGAGCCGTAGGCGATCATCGCTTGCTTTGAGCTGTAGGCAATCTGCTTTTGCTTTGAGCTTGGCGGAGGTGCGAAAATTGCGAGGCAGAGAATGTAGCGCACATTCAAGCTAGCAGCGAGTATTTACTTTAGATGCCGAGGAAATATAGATTGTCGGGTTGAATTTGAAATTGTCTGCTAGAGTAGGAATATGTAAGCGGAATACGAATTCGAAATGGTATGAGAGGAGTAGATATAAGGACAGTTGCGAACGTACTGCTAGCGCTCAGAAAGCGGATTTCTCGCACACGCCCTTCTGAATTTTTTATCGGAAACTCTTTTATAAGAAACCATCTCTGGCAGAAATTGACTGCTATGTTCGCGACTTGTTCGCTCTCGGGTTTGTTTGCTGCGCCGTTGTCTCTGGCGGCCACCGTGGAAACGAATCCCGAAAAGGCAAAGATGGTGCAGGTCTATTTCGCCACAACAAGATTGAACACAGGCAGCGATAAATCTCCTGATTTTAGTGGCGAGCGGCATCTTGATCAGGGGACTGGTTCGCTCGAATATGGTATGGCTGGTATTGCAGAGCCCAAGGGGCTTATCAGCCCCGCAAAAGCAAAAACAGGAAAAGAATACAAGAAACTCTTGCGTGTTGACGCTGACGATTGGAGAAAATCCAAAGTTAACTTTGTGTCTAAAATGGACGAAGAGGACTTCTTTAAACGCGTGCACGATTGGACCGGCACTATAGCGATTTATATTCATGGTTATGATAAGCCCTTTGAAGAAGCCGCCGAAGATGCGGCAATGATTTTTGGCGACTATCAACAGTATGAGACCAGCCCGCAACGAAAGTTACTGCCCATTTTGTTTACCTGGCCGTCGGTAGGTGGTCGCACCGAATACGGTACCGATGAAGCAGACGTAGAATGGAGTTCTCCTTGCTTTGACCAGGTCATCGATAGAATTCTGAAGGAAAAAAATCCGGACGCGCAAATAGATGTGATCAGCCACAGCATGGGTGCTCGATTGCTTTTCTGGTACCTAAATAGACTTAGCGTAACTGATTTGAAAGAACCAGTTTTTCGCAACATATTCATGTGTTCCGCTGACATTGATTTTTTTAGCTTTGAGTCAAAGAAATCTATATTTGAAAGTGCCGTGACAAACATGGTTTATGTCTTCGTCTCGGACCGCGACAAACCGCTAATTCTCTCGCACTTTATTCATACTCAACCTCGACTTGGTCGTCCAATCGATTTACCCAAGTTTACTCGCGAAAGAAGTAAAGTTTTTAGTCAGTCTTACATTGCGCAGCTCACCACAGACACGGGAGACCTGCTTACCTTCAATGATTTTACCGAACCCAATGACGTTAAGCGTTGGCTCAATGAAAATCCGTCTCTCGATGTTGAGCTTGGTAAAAAATGCAGATTCATTGACGTGACCGATCTGGTGACAAAAGACTTTGGTCACGGCGCTGCGTTTTCTGTGATTTCAGCGTACATGGCAAATCAACACCTGCCTCAACTAAAGCTGCAATTGGTCCATAAGCGCCCTGATAGAACCACACTTAAGCAATCTGGCGGAAAGCCAAAGCGCCTTTATCGCTTCCTTCGACTAGAACCGTTTGATTACTAGTTTTTGTCGTCTCGTGTTTGTAGAATCTTTATGATTTCATCGCCTCGCTCTCTCTTGTCTGCAATTAGCATGGCTAGTGCCGCATCGCTTATTGTAGTCGTGTTAAAGGCAGTTAGATTCAGGCGAATTTTCATTGAATCTATCCATTTGGTTGCGCTTTCTACTTTGTTATTCTGGTCAAATTCCAGGTATGCGAGGGCTTGCTCTGTGTAGAACTGAGTTTGTCTCAAAACGTTTTTTCCCAGCATTGACTTGGCTTTGCTCAGGCACTTCTCTCCAAGTATTTGCTCTGAATTTTCAATAGAAGACCTGCTCATGTGCAAAAGTTCCTTGAAATCGGTGCAGCTGTCTATGATTCTAGAGGCTTGCTTTTGTCGTTTGAGTTGCAGTTCGAGACCGTAGATTCGATTGCAAGCGTAGGCTTCATTACTAGCTGCTTCAATATTCTCTAGTTCTCTGATGCATTTTGCTGGATCTTCTACGGTGTAATACAATTCTGCCAGCCTTATTTGTGCTGCCTCCCTGATATTTCCTGCGTTAAAGCTGTTGTCTTTTGGATTTTTCGTTTCTTGCAAAATGCTCTTACAAAGTTCTATTTCTCTAGTGCTGAGCCAATATTGTCGTATTATTATTTGCTCTGCAAGCCACAAAGGTAATTTCTCGTCTTTGCTCAAAACAAAAGTCTTGGAAATATTTTTCGCGTGGCTCATGGCAAACCACTGCAGCAAGGGGGCGGCATTTTGCTTTAAGGATGTTTTGAGTAAGTAGTGAAACTGCTCTCGTGGAGCCGAAGGAGCCTTTGAGAGCAACTCACTAAACTGAGTCAAGATAGCTTGATCTTCTTTTTCGGCTATTTTGGAAGCGAGGAATGATTTCAGCATCTTTTCTGCTTCAGCTGAGTCGCCGCAATACTCAAGAGCAGCAATGCGAAAAGAGCGCCTTCTTGTGTATTCGCGCCAGTTGCTTCGCGAATTGTTTGAATCGAGTGCACACCTCTGTTTGATAGACTCTATCGCATCTGCAAATCTTCGTTCTGCTATGTATGAAAGAATACTTGTCTGGAAGACCTCTTCGTTTACACTGTCTTTGGTTTTTTCAATTGCCTGGGATGAGCAGCGTTGTGCCATTTCGTTCAATCCTTTTTCTCTAAAGAAACCGGACATAAAGGATAAATATTCTGCTGTACAATGGTCTTCATAAATGGAATCTTCAACCCGTTTTTTTTCTCCCAGCTTCCATCTGATTTGACTCAAGAAAACACTAGGGGCATACTCTAATCCCCCTTCTATCTGGGCGAATTCAGCACGACCTTTAGCAATTTGTCCTCTGGATAGATGTACTAGAATCTTTTCAAGTTTGGCGTTTTGCAGGTTTGTTCTGTAAGGAACAATGGTCGCTACTTTATATTGTCCCGGAATTGGTTTACCGTCTTTGATCCATTTCGTAAGCTTGTTTATGTAGCGATATAAGTATCTATTCTGGGCATTTGAGAGACCTGCATTGCCGCAGCCTTGTATGGCGTTTCGCAAACAATCTAGCTCGCAGTACATTGGTGCATTTGCTTCGTCGGAAGCCATAAACTGAAATGCACGTATGTAATAGTACAATCTCGCAGAAGGGTTCTTTGTGTTTCTTGCTTTGAGTCGCAGTATCAGTCCGCGCTCAACCGGAGTGAGCTCTTGCTTTAGCGCTTGCTCAATTGATTGCGCCGGAAACTCCGCCGGATTATCCGATAAGGACGCCATAATTAGCTGCCTTAGCTTGAGTGGTGATATGGTTTTTTCGCTTGCTTGAATCGCCTTGTCATTATGGACTGTCATGTTTGTGATTAGCATGGCTGCGACTGCCAATACGCTAAGAGCTGTAATAGGGAGAAGGAGTTTCTTTTTTTCTTGCGTTCTAGTAAGTGAACTGCGAGCCTTTTGCAAGGCGGTGTTTAATTCACTTGCAAGCTGGAATCTCTCAGATGCGTCTTTTGCCAAACCGCGTTTGATTACTGATTCGAGTTCGGGTGTGATTGTCTTTCGCGCGCGCTTGCTGAGCGATGGAATTGGTTCGTTGGCGTGCCGATAGAGCACCGCAGCTGGTGTCTCACCAGTGTATGGCTGCGACCCTGCAATGCATTCAAACAACACGGATACGATAGCGTAAAGGTCTGTCCTGTGGTCGGGCTTTTCGCCTTTTCCCAGCTCAGGAGCCATGTATGATGCGCTTCCGATAAGGTGCCCTGTTTGGGTTAGCGTTGTTTCGTCTAAATGGCTCGTTAGATTTTTCGCCAGGCCGAAGTCCAGTAGTTTAGCTGTTTCGCCGAATCCTGATTCAAGTAAAACTATGTTCTCTGGTTTGATGTCGCGATGAAGGATACCCTTATCGAAGGCGTATTGAATCGCTTCGGTAACTTTACTAACTATATCAATTGCTCGTTCTATATTTAGAGAACCTTCGCTGTCTAATACTTCTCTGAGTGTTTTGCCCTCCAGCAATTCCATGGCAATGTATGGATAACCGCTTTTGGAAATTCCTACCGCGAAAAACTGAACTATGTTTTCGTGGGAAAGCGATGAGACGATTACTCCTTCGCGCTCAAACCTTGCTCTTGCGATTGGGTCGGCAAGCTCATGTTTGTGCAAAATCTTGAGCGCGACCTCTCTGTCCATAAGGGCGTCATGCGCCTTGTATACGTCTCCAGAGGCGCCTCTTCCGAGCAAAGCTAGCAGTTTGAACCTGCCAAGCTCTTCTCCGATTTTTGGTTCTTGCTCTGCACTCATTTTGATCATGAAGAAGGGGCTGAGACGTTATTGTACATCTATTGACCCCGGCAACATCAGTGATGTTTTACGAAAAATAGAGTGGGGAAACTTTTATAACTTGGCATTTCGCCAGTTGCTCATTAGAGTCGCATATATAGAGTTCCAGAGTTTTATGAACAATTCGATCAGATGGTGCGAGACGCGCTTAACCAGTGGTGCAAGGCGACAGATAGAATAGTTGTAGTTGTGTAGACAATTTGGGTGCAGGGTATTCTAGATTGATATTCGCGTGCTGATTTGCACAATCACCTACGGAAAAGATTTTCACCTCGTAGTCACTAAATTGGTGCCTACAGATACGCTCACCTTCTTCGCGCATTCACTTTTCTTGCTCGCCTTTTCGGAATTCGAGAAAAGGAAGAACTGCAGCGCCTCCTATAAGCTCGTCTACAGGGGACGGCTGCTGTTCGTCATGCAAGAATTGCGATAATTCCAGTATTAACATGAGAGAGGCTTTGCCTGGAGCTGTCCCGCATAAGATGAAGATTGTTTCTAGGAGTTTTTCACTTCAACCACTAAACCTAATGCCTCACGCGCCAGAGTTACCATCGGTTTGATTTTCAACAGGTCTAATTCACCATCAGTGATACCATCGACAGGAACAAAAAATCGCTTTCCATCACCAGCAGCAAGGAATACACCACGAAGCGTGCTGTCGTTTTTTGCATCGACAATATCGTTGAACGGCAGCGATACCTTAATGCTTTCATAGGGGAAAACTACTGTTTCTCCACCTTTGTGAAAATAGAGATTGCGGTGAGAGATCCACAAAGAAACCGTTCGGAAATCCGTGATTTGGAGAATACGGAGGCGAAACAAATAAGCCAGCGGCTCTCAATTGGTCTAAATACTCTTTTTCGATTAATGCCATAACTTCAGAAAATTCTCCGCATCCTAGAATTTTTTGCGAATGACTGATCACTATTCCCGATTGGACTGTGAGTCTTGCTCAGGGTGACGAAGACATTTTGCGTTCTGCTTTCAAAAGCATTCGAGCTGGGTCACCGAAATAGAAATCCAAAATATCTTGTACAGCTTCATCAGCCGTCGTCCATACATTTGTGAAATCGCCATGCCCGGGCTTCGGTATGCATTCCTGTGCACGAACAAACCATTCCTTCCCCTTCGAAAAAAGAACCACATATGGTGCATCCATCTCAGGTGGTTCAACTTCATCTCCCATAGTGACGTACCCAGCTTCATACCCCGGAATGAGATTGCCTTTTGCCGCCGTTGGTTTTCCGACGCGCACGCCATGCTCCCACACATGTCCTTCGGGAAATGGTTCCGAAACAAAAAGACCGGAATTTATAAGCTGTTTTAAATATCTATCAGGAATAATCGACACCAAGCTAACCTCGCTACAATTCCGTCTTGTACACAATCCTTCTCGTCCAACCCTTATTAAAATTCTTCTCTGTCATTTCATATACAGTTCCTTCCCATGGATCGTGAATAACCACGTTACCTGAGGAAGTGATAACTTCAACAATAACAGAATGCACTGATTTTCCGAGATCAGTTCCGGCATTTTCCATCAATTCAGTTCCCCATGGTCCATTCTTACCTATTTCAGCTAGAGACCTAAATTTTCCTTTCTTCGACCAGTTGGGTCCAAGATGCTCTAGAAGATCAAAAATGTCGGGTCTTTCGCCAAGCTTAGTAATCAATTCTTTCTCCGACAGCCTTCCCTGCGATAACATTTCGCCAACAGCCGAGATGCAAGAGTCGTCGGTCGTTTGCCTAACCACCTCCGAAGAAAAGCGCTCATTGATGGCTTCCCAGTTGTATGGTGGTCGAACTTTTCCCATGTCAGTACGTTGTAAGCGACCTGTTGATTTATCAATTTGAAATTCAATTTCTCCAGCTGAATCGCTGAGTTTAGCTTTCTTTGGAGCACCATCAGAGCCCTCTGCTTTGGACATGGCGAGAAAATTTTCTTCCTTTCCACCAGCAGCATCGCTCATCGCTGCAAAATAATCGCGTGGGACACCCGCAGCTTCCAACTCTGGTCCAGTGATTCCGCTAGCTCTAATGTAATCATACAGCGATTGCTTTGTCTGCGCAGCGAGGTCGGGAGCCATATCTTTGATCGCAACCATGGTCGTGTCAATTGCACTCCACACGGTCTTATCGACGTGAGTTGCAACCCGGTCGAGGACTTTCAGAGCGACTTCAGCCCCTTCAGTGCTTCCTTCAAGATTCGCCATGCCGAACATAGCCTTGCCGATATCCTTTCCCTGCTCCGCAGGTCCTTTCGCGCTGTAATCATTGCTCGCCTTTACCACGGCATTACTGAGCGCTTCCAGCGCATGGTTCACAGAGTTCGGATCCTTTCCCATCGCATCAACTACATTCGAAACGGTTTTGAACAATGGCAAGTTGATCGCATTCGGCTGCGCCAAGAAGTTCGTCACAGTTCCATCAAATAGCGCCTTCACGCCAGCGACAACCGCCGCTTTGGTCTCCTCCTTCGCCTCATTCAAACCTTCGCCGATGCCACCAAATTTCGTCAGCTCAGCCTGGCACCAATTGCCCCAGGCTTGAGGATCCAGGCTTCTATTGGCGGCAGCCTCGACGAATTTCATGAACTTCTCCGCAGGCGGCGGTCCATCGTCGAGCGGCTGATTCACCTTCAGAAAAACGGATCCATCACCGCGCCGCTCCTCAACATTTGCATGGTGCGAGTCAGGCTCGGCTGCTTTCCCCTGCAGCTCATCTGGATTAAATGGGAACGGACTCTTCCCACCCGCAGCCTCTGCGTTGTTCAGCGCCTGCACATCTTCGGGGGTTCTGCCAGGGAGGATCACAGATTTCGATCCATCCTTCTTCGTCTTCTCCAGGATGGGACTGAACCCAAGCGCAAGTGTCGCTGGTCCAACGACTTTCTCGCCGCGTTAGCAAGCGTTGCAGCCGCCTCTGGGGTCATCGCCCGAATCGACTTGTCCTTCTCCGCGGCTTCGGTTTGCCGGTCGACTAACGCCTGGCGATCCTCAGGCGATTCCTGGCGCATGATTGACTTCGCAGCGCGCTGCTCAGCCTGTTCCGCTTTTGATTCGGGACGTTCTTTTTCGTTGTGGTCGCTTGGCTGATTTGGCACTCGAAGTCCTCTACCGCATTCAATATTCCCAGAAGAGGTTGAAATTTTCTTGGAAGGAGTGTGAAACGGTTATGGTTCATCAGAAAATTAGAATACAGATCAATTTAATCCGGCGGTGGATTTATTCAATTTGAAGGCGACCACGAAGCTGCTTACTGGAAAAAGCGATTCGACATTTACAAGACTGATGGCATGGATACTGTGACCATCTAGTTCGGGTCATGCACACCCACTGCGGAAGATATTTCGGTGTTCCCAGCGGCTAACGTCAAAGCTGTTATGGAGCTGTTATGGAGGCCGCCCATGATTCGAAAATGAAAGTCTTTCTAACATCAGTGATGTTTTTACGAAAAATATTGCAGGGGAAACTTTTATAACTTGGCATTTCGCCAATTGCTCATTAGAGTCGCATATATAGGGTCGTTTAGTGATTTATGATTGCTGTTCTAGAAGACAGAGCCAAAGAGAATTTTGTTGAGCCTGCCCCGCACAGTGAGGCTGAGCGTTCACGCCAGGCTCTGACAAAAGATGCAATTTCCCATGCAGTTGAATTAACACCAGAAGGCAAAGAGCTGCCACTGGGCAAGCTTTCGGCCGGCGATCACCTCGTGAAAATGAAAGATGGTCGTGAGTTTCAGATTCACATTCCCGCTAATGTTGATGCAAAGTCTCTGCCTGTCATGTTTGTTCTGGCGGGCTCAGCTCAGCCGCAGTGGGACATAAAAGACTTTGCCAAAGAGTCAGGAATGAACCAGTTAGCTGATGACCCTAAACATAGCTTTGTGGCTGTTTATCCCCTTCCCCTGAAGCACTATTTGGGCAAGTATTCCAAGCAGCAAGCTTTTGCCTGGAATGCTGAAGGCTCGCTTTTGAATAAAGAAGACCAGGCTTTTGCCGGCTATGACGATATGAAGTTCGTCAAATCAGTAGCAGACCTTGTGCCAAAGATTGCTAACGTTGACGAATCTCACAAAACCTGGGGTGCCATTGCCTGGTCTCAGGGCGGTCCATTTCTAAATGCGCTTGTCTCCAAAGAGGCGAATTTGTTTCCGTCGATTGGTCTGGTCGGTTCAACCATGTCCACAGCATACAAATATGAATTGAAGCCTGGAAACGCACACAATGTAGCTGTTATAAATCTCCTTGGAGACAAAATAACGTTGCCGATTACAGGAAGTTGGAAGTATCGCAGGCAGTCTGTTCTTGCTGAGATTTTGCGTTCTGTCGGACGCAATGATGTTGTTGAAAAGGCAAGTCCATTGGCCGCGATCAATAACATAGACCAAAACCCGCTTTTGCAAGAGAAGTTTTATGCTGCAAATTTGTTTCCGAAAGGCACCGCTCACGCTGAGAGCAATTGGAAACTGGCAACTCCCGCTAAAGAGAAAACCAAAGATTATGTCAAAGAGTATAGAAGCACCACATCTAGTGGCGACCCGCTGCGATTGACTGTTTTTAATTTGGTTGAAGCGAAGCATAGCTATCCTGGTCCGCTGCGAGGTGCTCGCACAAATGCGCAGGAGAAGTACACCCAGTTTGATGCTTCAGCGGAGTTCGTGAAACTCTTCAACGCCTATAACGACAATATTGATGCTGCGAAGAAACCATGAGCCCTGAGCTTTTCCGCAACGCTGGGTTTGAGCTGTTCTGCAATGCTGATCCCTGAGTCGGTCCGCAACACTGTGCTATGGGCTGTTCTGCAATGCTCATCCCTGGGCTGGTCCGCAACGCTTAGCCCTGAGCTACGCCTTGAACTGAGCTACAATGCTGAGCCGATTGTGCTCAGAGCTTTTCTCTCGACTGAAGGTATGCATCTTCAAACAGAGCATGTTTGAGCATCTGAGTTGCGACCTGCCTCAAGGCAGCTTTGTTCTCATCTTTGAAAAGAGCTTGTGACATAAACAGCCGCCGAATCACGGCTAATACGACTTCTGCAAGGGCTTCTGCATCGCTAAAGCTGCGGATCTCCTTGCGTTCCATTCCTTCTTTGAAAACATCAGCAAGCTGATTGACCAGCAATTTCCTTGAGGAATCTTTTCTCTTGCTGCTGTGCTGATATTCTCGTGCAATCGCAAGAACGTCTTTTTCCTGCTCAGAAATCGAGAGTGCCCAGTCGACAAATGTTTCTATGGTCTCCGGACCCTTGATTTTTTTTACTACAAGACCGAACTGCTTACTCAATCGTGCAAAGAATGACTCACCGATTGCGCTGGCCAGTGCTTCCTTGGAATCGTAGTAGAGATAAAGCGTTCCTGCAGCGACTCCAGCCGCAGCAGCAATCTCCGAAATCTTGGCGTCAGCATACCCAACGGTCAAGAAAACGGACTTTGCAGCTTCTAAAATCGCTGTTCTTTTGTTTTCGTCCAGGGTGCGCGCCACGGGATTTGTCTCGAATTAGCTGAACGAATTCATTATACTCTGTTCTGGTATCTTTTCCCCTGCAAAATCTATAATCGATGGCAGGAAATGAGTTTTTATGCTAGTTGAAGTTTAGAGATGCTTGACAGAATGAATGAATTCATTCATTATAGAAGTATGGTTCGAGGAGTCGTTATAATGTCCGTAGTAAGCAGTGCAGTGGAAGAGCTAAAAATGGAGCCGCAAACTTCAAGCAAAAGCCACCCGGTGCTCAGTAATCGCAACCTCTTGCTCTACTTCGGCGGACAGATCATTTCTATGACTGGTTCGTTTATGCAGCAAATGGCGATGAGCTGGCTGATCTATCGTCTTACAAACTCACCTCTAATGCTTGGTTTGATAGGATTTGCCAGCCAGGTTCCATCATTGCTGGTGACGCCATTTGCCGGCACTGTGATCGATCGGTCAAATAGGCATAAACTGCTGATTGTCACGCAAGTCGCTGCCCTTATTCAGGCTGCAGTGCTGTCTGTGTTGGTTCTGACTGGACAGGCACAGTTGTGGGAATTGATTGTCTTAAGTGCAATTCTTGGTGTAATAACAGCTTTTGATATGCCGGCGCGCCAAACTTTCATTGTCGACATGCTGAAAGACCACACGCAATTACCGATGGTCATTGGGGTCAACTCTTCAATTACAACTTTGAGTCGACTGGTGGGTCCCTTCGTTGCTGGTCTTATGGTTGCCTGGACTGGGGAAGGAATTTGTTTTCTACTCAATGCGCTCAGCTATGTTGCCGTTATCGCTGCATTGTTTCTCATCAAGTCTTACCAGGTCGATGCTGCTAAGAAAACTGGTAGACCAACTGACGAGCTGAAGGAAGGCTTCAGGTATGCTTTTGCTACTGCTCCAATACGAGACCTGATTATGCTTGTTGGATTATTTGGTCTTGTTGCAATGCCATTTATTGTTTTGCTTCCAGCATATGTTAAGGATGTCTTTCATGGAAATGCTGCAATTCTCGGTTTCATGAATGCTGCTTCCGGTGTGGGCTCAGTTGGAGCTGCGGTTATGCTTGCAGCTCGTAAAGCCAAGGGAAATCTTGCAAAATGGGTGTTGAGTGGCTGCGCACTGACAGGCTTGGGACTACTTGCAATGGGATTTTCGACAAGTATGTTCTTGTCATTGCCACTACTGGCGGTGATGGGGTTCGGCAGCATGTTCGTTATGGCGGGTAGTAATACGCTGATTCAAACAATTGTTGATAAAGATAAGCGTGGAAGGGTCATGAGCATTTTCGTTATGGCTATGATGGGGATGGCTCCCTTCGGTTGCATAGGCGCTGGCGCTCTGGCAAATGTCATAGGAGTCGGTCATACTCTATCTCTTACTGGTGTTCTTGCCTTGATGCTTGCCGCATTTTTCACAACTAGATTAGATTCATGGTCGCAAGAAAAAGTGGCGGTGGTCATCGAAGAAGTCAAAGCAAAAAGTCAGGCTTGACGCCGCACCCTAATTTTTCACGCATTTTTTATGCCACTGCAACTATGCTCATGCCTAACTTAGTAAATGGGCAGTTATGAGTAAAAGTCTTGGGCGCGATCACGCAGTAGATCACGATGAAGCAAAGCCAGCGAAGGACATCGATCGCGCTAGTGACCGTCTTCGTGCGGACGTTTATGCAATTTCCCCTGAAGAAAAGCCAGTCACTTTGCCAACAGCTAACAATTCTGACTCAGCCAACGATCACCTGCCATCGGTGGAGTTGACCGATGCATCTCACCGTGATGGTGAACCCAAAAACAAGAACGATTCAAACGATGCGGCAGCGCCAGAAAGGAGTTTATCGCAACCAGCAACGATACCTATAGACAAACCGATTGCATGGAGCGGCCAGGGTCCGAGCTTCCATGCCGAGGTGGAAAATATCCGCAAGTCCTTAAAAGAACCAGGCACTCGTAGCGATGTTGATTGGTCGAAAATATTTCCTTCCGACAAATCGGTTCTGTTTTTTGGTGAGCGCCATGGAAGTGGTGTCATTAAGGATGAACTTATTGCAAATATGGAACAACTTCATGTTTCGCACATCGGGCTAGAGATGTTACCTACAAACCTTCAACCTGCCATTGATCAATTTCTAGATCCAAATTCTTCGGCTGAGCAGGTTAATGCATCAAGACAGCGCCTCTACGATCATTTCAAGGAGTATTGGAATCCCGGCATGGAAGAAAAATACATGGGAGTGATTGATCAAGCAAAAAAACTTGGTATTCGCGTTGTAGCTCTCGAATCACCATCCTACTATGCTACTGAAGGCTCGGATGAAGGCGCACATACATTAGGCACCAGGAACAAGAACTGGGCTGAAGTTATCGACAGAACTCTTTCTGAATCTCCTGGGGCTAGAATGGCTGTTTTGGCTGGCGAAAATCATGGTGGGTATTCACCAAAAAATAATCGCCTAAATCAAGTTCTTGCTGAGAAATACCATCGCGACTCGGTTGTGGTAGGTTTCTCAAGCAACGATGCTCGAAGCTCCAGAATAAGGTCGATGTCCGATCTTGTAAATTCTGCGACTAGTGGCACTGACATGAGCCACCAACGTTTTCTAGTTCGGCTTAACAGAGAAACGAATCGAGATGTTGATTACGTCATTCACTTACCAGATTAGAACAGTCGAAAAGGAAACCATTTTTTTAACGGGTGCTTACGAATTTACCATGACACAGTTTACTCCAATTGAACTAACCAATCGACCAATTCGATGGTCATTGTTAGGTTTCTTCGTTTTGTTATTTTTGTTTTCATCGGTCACAATTCGGGAAGCGCAAGCCAAGCGGACTGTCAGTTTTGCTAAGAAACCCATTAGCAAGAAACGCATTTGCCTTGATTACATGAAACCAATTCTGATGAAAGTTGATGCTATCAGCAAGAAGATTGAGCACGATCCATCTAATGAAAACCTCTATCTGCAGCGTGGAGAGCTTTTGCTAAGCACGCAACAAATTGAAAGGGCGATTGCAGATTACGATAAATGTATAAGTCTGAATTCCGAATTTCCTCTTGCATATTTCTATCGCGCTCGTGCAAAAGAAATGTTGGCTCAGAAATTGGCGAATCTCTCAATTACAAATGCAACGGTTGTTGAGATCAATAATAGAGCTATAAAGAGTGGATTAAACAATGAGTGGAAGAAGGCAATCGAGTTGCATCGAATGGCGTGCATTAGAGAGCCGCAAAACAAGATATTGCTGGAGAATCTTTGCTTTGCCCATATTGCCTACGGAACGCAATTGTGTGGGACGCTGCGCTACGTAACCGGAGCCGAGCAATTTGCTCTTGCTTTAGAAGCTGATTGCAATTCGCAGGCTGCGCGTGAAAAGTTGTTAGAACTCAAACGTAACTACATAATTGATTGCCCGAGCGTTGCCCATGGGTATCCATTTGATGCGGTGAGCAAAGAAAGAGCATCCGCTTCTGAACAAACTGTATTGCATTACGATCAACAGGCTTTGCAAGACTATTCAAAGTGCTTAGAGCTAGCTCCAAGAGCCGTCAACGTACTTTATGAGAGGGCGCAGTTGCGAATCAAGTTAAGTGATCCATTAGGGGCCGTAAGTGACTTAACTGCGACGATTGACTTGTTACCTGGTACTGATCACACGCTGCTATTAGAGCGCGCAAGACTCCAGTTAAGCTTGGAGCATTACGGTGAAGCGAGATCTGACTTCTCGTCCGTGTTAAAAGCCCAATCCGAACTTTCAGCGAATGAAAAATTTGAAGCTTACGAGGGACGTGCGTCCGCTGAAATCGCAGAAAAGCGCTGGGGTGCCGCCCTTTCTGACCTGAATATAGTAATTGCAGATGCTGGAGAAAGAAAGGAATTGCTTGAAATGAGAGCGATCGTTTTCAAACATTTGGGACGATCTGTACAAGCCCGGCAGGACCAAAAAAAAGCCACTAAAAAGTGTTATATTCCATTTCTTATAGGTGCATCAACGAGAATGATACCGAATGATCTTGGAGTGCAGGAGTCTAAATAAATATTCTGACGTGTTATGCAACTGAAGGGTATATTATGAATGAGCGTAAAACACAACTGTCGGTGACCCAAATGATTCTACGCGGTAGTCTGATTATGGGTGCTTTTTTCTTGTTTGGTTATTGGTATTTAAACGTGATTCCACAGTATCTGTCACAATTCAAATGGGCACCAAAGGCACAAAGTGCTGAAGAGGCAGTTGTTAATGCGCATCGTGTATCTGAACTAGAATCCATTCGGCAAAAAGTGAACGCTTTGCCAAAAAAGGACTAGGACGAGATCGCCAGCAATAGCAACTCTTTGGTCAGGCTCAGTGCTACTTGCTCGCCAGAAATAATGCTTGTATTTCTGGAAACTCTAAGAGTTTCTGAATTAACTTCGCATCGATATTTCCAATTAGATTTTTCCCTTCTCGTTTGTCTATTTTTAGACCTGCTTTATTTAGTTTGTCCAGGAAATCAGAGCCAGGGCTGTTGGAAAGAACGATTTTGATTCTAAGCGTTTGCGATTCATTGGGATGCTTTAGCTTTCGACCAATGGCATCTTGCAATTTTGAGTCTATTTTGGATCGTGCAGGAAGCGGTCGGTCTACTTGTGTTTTGTCATCTTCGGCTTGTGATTGTGCAAATTGTTCTTTGTCTTTGCTGAGGCGACCTTTGCCTTTGTCCGATTTCGTTTCAGTTTGCATCTCTCTAAAATCACGAACGATCGGCCGCTCCTCATTAATGGAGAGCTTGGGTTTATTCTGGGACGAGCTTGCCGATGGTGGGGTTGGCATTGGCTGCTTTGCATTTGAATACCATGAAGGTGCACTTTGGCTTCGTTCCCTAGAGAACATAGGTGATGCGCTCGGCGCTGAATTGGCAGAGCCTGAGGCTCCGTATGCCGACGTGGAATTTCCTGGCGACGCCACGAAATTGCCCATCGCTGTCTGTGGCAACATCATGCCGCGGCTTTGCATACTTGGATGCACTTCATAGTGATTGTAATGTTGAAACGAAGCACTTCTTTTCGTGGTTACGGATGATGGTGTTGGCATTGGCAAGCCGTAGCTTTGACTGGCTGCTCCTGATGATCCGTTGAATCCTACTGGTCCGCTGCTCCATCCGTTGCCCCCGCCGCCGCCTCCGCCGCCCGCAGCTCTTGCACCGTACCTGGTGCCTGCTTGACCCATTGAGTACTGTGCCCTGGGTAATGGGCTCATTGATTTCTGTCTATATGCTGCTGATTGGCGCAGTGCATCGGTGCTGACCCCTTCGGGTGATTCAACCGGCACCGCCATCTTCACGGGCTCGCCGCCAGCTGTCTTGCGGTCTTCCTCTACGGCCACGAAGGACGTGAACTGGCTCATGATGTGGTATTTCAAAGCTGTTTGTTCGACCTCTTCCTTCAATTCTGATTTGAAGGTTCCGTATTGGACTCCACGCCAGTCTTCTGACATCAAGCGGTCTACCTTTGCTCGCGCCCATATTGAAGGTAGAACGTCATTTGCATTTTGATCTTCTGGTAGTGTGATTTTTAGTTCCTGTTTGTACGGCTTACCTCCCGAAAAACCTCGGAGAATAACTTTGCCTGTGCCACCTTTTGTATAGCGCCCTGTTATGTAAACCGGTCGCTGGGCCCAAACATCCGCTGGCTCTTTCGGAAACACATCTTTTACTTCAAGTCCATCAAACTCAACTTTCACGTCAGTCAAAACAGGCGAACTTATGCGGTCGTAAAATTTCTTTCCAACTTCTTCCGCCGAAGAGTTCAAAAGTACATAATCGGCTTCGCCGCCGCCTTCTTTTGCAATTGAATCGATCATGAATCGGTTTACCGAATTCCCGGTTCCGAATGTAAACCAGCGAGATTTGCCTCGGAAGCGCTTTACTGTATCAATTACTTGCATATCGTTGCCCACGTAGCCATCGGTCATAAATGTGACAACGCGCAAGCGGTTATCTTGTGAGGGCAGCGAACAAACCTTTTCTACGGCTGGCTCTGCCCACGTGCCACCATTTGCATAAATGGGCTTTATGAATTCCTTGGCTTTTTCTCGGAGGCTCTGGCTGGCAAGCTGAGGAGTTTCAGAGAGGAATTTGATTTCGTTGTTGAAAGTTACCACCTGAAATGTGTCTTTAGGATTCATGTGGTCAACAATGTATTCCATTGTTTCCTTTGCTTTCTCAATCGGAAGTCCTCTCTGCGAGCCAGAGCAGTCTAAGAGGAAAACCATTTCTTTTGGTTGAACCGTGCTTGGTGTGACCTTCTTGGGCGGAATCAGCATGAGGGTGAAGAAGCCCTCATTACCTTTTTTGTGCGTTAGATATCCGCTCTGAATTGAGTCGGCTGCTACGTTCCATGTGGCAATGAAGTCTTTGTTTGGTATCTTGTCTTTATTCTTTAGAGAGACATGCGCCGTATTTGCTGTTGGTCTTGTTAGATCTATTTCGTGAAGCTTGGATGCAACGGTTTGAATCGGCACTCCTGCGTTGATGTCTAGATTTATTGAGATATCGTGCCCCGCGCGCTCGCCCTCCTGTTTCATTATAGGACTAATTTTAGAGGCGTCGGGAACTGATTCGGTATCATATGCGGTGCCGGTGCCGCTTCTGCCATCGTTCGTATGCCCAGGAATAAATCGGGGGCCAACAACAGTTGGAAAAACAAAGCTGAACGAACCATTCTCGTACTTCAGTATGTTGACGTAGTGAATTTCTATATCGATGTTCTGTCCGGGTTCTATGTTGGCCACAGATTGTGTAAAAATATTCGGGCGTTCTTGATCGAGAAGGCTTGCGACTTGCCCTTGCGCTCTAGCTGTTTCGTAGGTTTGTCTGGCGTCGTCTTTTTTCTTAATTGTGCCTTTGATTACTCGATTGCCGATGCGCATTGTCATTTCGTCTACTGCAGCATCGTCAGGCATCGGGAATGTGTAAACTGCTTCGATTTTTTGTTTAAACGGATTGTGGAATTGTTGTTTCACGGTGACGCGTGCTACGTAACCTGACACGCTGGCTTGCACGTCGGTGTGCTTTAGCGGGCATGTGCCTAATCGTTTTCCCGGGCCAGCCGTCGCAACCAGTACTCCCGAATCGGAGCAATCTAGCATTCCTCCTGTGGCACCGATTGAGCCAGCGTCAATTCCTAGCGCCTTCGAGACCTGAGGAAGCGTGAATGATGACCAGGTTCCCAGAGCAAGCGATAACAGTATGGCTGAAACTCGCCGTGTGCTAACGACGAGTGGCATTCTAAGATGCAACTTCATGTTGAATACTCCGATATTTGCGCTTTACCTAAAATAGCGCGCAGCGATTTTATTCGACATGGGTTTTTCCCTAGATCAGGCAGATCGTGTCGCTCTTCACAGTTAGTCTTTGCCTGGACTCAGGTTTAGCCAGTGTAAAGGTTACATAGACGAGCCGCGATGACGGCGATGTCTTCTTCTTGGAGTTTGGGAATAGGCAATTTGTTGTGAGGCACCACCCGGCACCATCTCGGCGTACAATACGCGGGAAACTTGCCTTATTAATTCGTTTGCTCGTCTATCATTGTGAGGACGCGAAACTTGAATGCATGCAATAAAATGCTTGCCGTCTGGTTCGGGGCTGTCGATGATGCCGCAATCTCCAACGAGTGAGCCGATGTCTCCAGTTTTATGAGCAATTTTTGCTCCGGGTGGCAGCCCAAATGGCAAAAGAGTCTTTATTCTTGTCTTTTCCATAATTGCCATCATTCGTTTACGACTGTCTGGTTGCAACAAGTCTCCTTTATCGACGCGAGCAAGAAGCTCAACCAAATCGTATGGACTTGTTTTGTTCGTTCCTTCGAGGTCTGGAAGCCAGTTGTTTATGTATGTGTGTTTGAGTCCCCAATACGAGTAAGCTCGATTGCAAACGTCTTTTCCACCTAGCCTATCGATAATCAAGTTTGTGGCAGTATTGTCTGAAAAGATGATCATTGTTTCCATTGCTTCTTTTAGAGAAACCTTGGAGTCAACTGGCCGCCATTGCAAAAATCCAGAGCCACCACCTATGAGGTCTTTGCGCATTACAAGAATTTCGTCAGGCGAGACTTCACCCTTGTCGATTGCATCAAGCAATTGCACCAGCACTGGTACCTTAATCATTGAAGCAGCTGCAAAGGTTTCCTCCCCGTTGACGCTGACGTAGCGACCTGTTGCAGGTTCAACTGCAAATGCACCAAGGTGCAATTTCGGTTGGTCTGCCATAGAAAAGATCTGTTTTTCTAGATTGTCTAAAGGTTGTGTCTTATCGAAAGCGGCAGGCATCGGTGCCACCTGCGCGGAGTATTTTGGATCAGAAGAGCTGTCTTGTTGCCCCGCTGGCACATATGCACAAATAGTGCAAATGATGCACAAGGCGAGTGCCAGGCTGCGTACAAAACGCTTCGAAGGCGCAGCGTTTTGCGCCTTCCGTTTCTTTTTGCGGATCGCTTTTTGATTTTTCACAGTGAGATATTGTACTTGCTTGTAGAGCGTTTGCTCAACGAATTTTTCGGCTGAGACACTGTCACTATTTTTGTGTAAAATAGATGGCGAATATCACGCGACAATTCACAAGTACCGCAAATATATGAGCAAGATACTACTAGTAGAAGATGAGTTGGATTTGTCTAAACAAATCAAAGATTGGTTGATGCGCGACCATCATATTGTCGAAACTCTCGATAATGGTGAGATGGCCTACCATCAGTTACGTGTCTCCAAATATGATGTCATCATTCTTGATTGGCAATTGCCGGGAATGAGTGGTCTTGAGATATGCAAGAAATATAGATCGCTCGGTGGTAAATCACCTGTGTTAATGCTGACGGCCAGAAGCACTGTTGATGATAAGGAGCAGGGCCTTGATGCGGGCGCTGATGATTACCTGTGCAAGCCATTTCATTTGAAAGAATTGTCGGCTCGTGTTCGTGCCTTGATACGCCGAGCTTCCGGTGCTGGTGCTAGCACTGACAAGGTTCTTCACCTGGGAATGATCAGTCTTGACCCAGCCGCTCGCAGAGTGTGTAAGGGAGAACATGACATTAAGTTAGAGCCGAAAGAATTTGCTCTCCTTGAATTCTTGATGCGCAATCGCAATGTTGTTTTCAGCGCTGATGCTTTGCTCGATCGCGTTTGGGAGTCTGACACTTCGGTGTCTCCAGATTCCATTAGGACGTACATCAAAGCACTTAGAAAAAAGCTAGACAGCTCTGGGGAGCCTTCGATAATAACCACAGTTCATGGACTTGGGTACAGGCTCGAGGACAAGTAATGTTCAAAAGTCTGCGCTTCAACCTGACTGGCAAGTTTTTGATTCTCTCAATTACCGCGTTTGTTTGCTTGTCAGTTATATCGGCGTATTTTTTTCACCATGGACTTTCGCAATCATTAGATGAGCAATTGCAGGAAATATATTCTGTGATACTGCCATCTGTCGAAGTTGGCTTTGACGACGCACTTTCTTTGCGCCAGCCCCCGAAAGAGCTGAGTATTTCAAATCTGATTCTGTCTCCAACTGTCACCTTGTTTGGTGCCGATAGAAGATTGATTGTTCAGCATGGTCCTGTCGGTTCTAAGGCGCTCATGAGAATTGGAACCTCCGAAGTTCCATTCTCTGCGGTGCATTTGCGCACCCTGGCTGAAGAAGTAACCAATAATCAGGGAAAGAAAGTAGGGTTCATTCAAATTCAACTTTCGACCGCTCATAGAGAACATGCAATTGCTGAATATCTCGAAGCTTTGTATACAACGGCGCCTATCTTGATTGTTGCACTTGCCGCAGCTGGTTATATCTTTGCCAGCAGAGCTTTGCGGCCTATAGAGGACACTTTTGCTATTCTGCGCCGCTTCATGTCTGATGCGGGGCACGAGCTGAAAACACCGATTGCTGTAATTCATGCAACCTGTGACAATCTGCTTGCTGATCTGGAAGGAAATAAAGCAGCAACTGATAGAGTCGAGGTTATTAGTAGAACTGCTGACAGAATGCAAAGACTCGTTGCAGACCTGTTGTTATTGACAAAATCTGAACAATCGAGCCTTGCCTTGAAGCTGATACCTCTTCGTTTTGATATGTTGCTTCGAGAAGTTCTGGGTGAATTTGGAGACCTCTATGAAGACAAAGGCATTGAATTAAAGGCTGATGAAATAACACCTACAAGAGTTAGTGGCGACAAAGATGCTCTCTATCGCATGCTCGCCAACCTTTTCGAGAATGCGCTCAACTACACTAATAGTGGTGGCACTGTCACGGTCACTCTTAATTTATCGGGAAGCAATTTGGTGCTGAGAATTTCAGACACTGGTGTTGGCATTCCTGCAGAAGCTCTGGATAGAATATTTGAGCGGTTCTTCCGAGTCGATGAATCTCGTTCGCGTGCAAAGGGTGGAGCCGGTTTGGGTCTGGCTATTGTGAAGGCTATCACGGAATCTCACGGAGGCACCATCGCTGTTGCCAGTGAGCTGGGCAAAGGAACGACTTTTACCATAACTATTCCAACGATTGGTCAGTCAACCTTCTTTGGAAGAAAAGTTGACCTCGACGCGGTCGAGAAACACTAATCGCAGCGCATCTGTTACAGCAATCTGGAATTGCAATCGAGAATCTGCAATCTGGAGCTGCAATCGGGGACCTGCAATTTGGATTTGCAATCCGGGATCTGCAATTTGGATTTGCAATTCTAGTGTTTGCAGGCTAAATGCTTGCGATTACGCAAATGGGTCAAAACGATTATTATGTTGCCGACGCTTATAAGTGGCATTTCCCAGCCGTGCCCAAGTGTTTTTTCAACAAAAAATGTCGCAAACATAACCGTGCTGAGACCTGCGATGAGCCCGGCTAGAATAACGTTGTCTTTGTACTTCAGATAGCTTGGTACGAGCGAAGCTAAAGCAAAAACCAGAACAAAGGCCGCCAGTACTTCATGAGTGAAGTCGGACTCCAAGAATCCTGCCCCAACAAAAGGCAGAGCGCTAATCAGAAGTGGCATGCTGATGCAATGCACCATGCAAATTGTGCTGGCAAGAATTCCCAGCTTGTCTAAGGACCAGGAGTTTTCATTGGCTACAATATTGATCTGCGACAGGTCTACAGAACCGTGCAGCTCAGAGTGAGCGCCCACTGGCGTTTTTTCCGTTTTGCCATGCCGCCCAATGCACGGACGGTGGTTTACTGCGATGGAATCATCTGCGGACTGACACATTTGTTCTAACTCTTAAGCAGTCAGTATTCTGGGAAAATACACTTTTACGCACTATGCTGACTGTATATTAATGATAATCGTTTTCATTTTTAGCGTCAAGGTCCCCACAAATCGATGCAATTATCGCCCAAAAGCATGGTAGGCAAGACGTTCGACGATCGGTACGAGCTACTTGAGCTATTGGGAACGGGAGCCTTCGGATCAGTTTTTAAAGCGCGACAGCTAGATGCCGACCGTTTAGTTGCTATCAAAATCTTTGAAGTTGTGGAGGAATCGGACGAAGTATTTAAAGAACGGGTCATTCGTGAGGCCCTGAGCCTGGGCAAGCTTAAACACTTGAACATCGTAAGCATCTACCACGCAGGCGTGAGTTCATCTTTTGCACCATATCTGGTGATGGAATACATTTCAGGAGTTAGTGCTCGACGTCTGATTGTTGAAAGGCGATTAAACTATGTTCGTTCTCTCAAAATCATAAGAGATTTAGCGAATGCAATGGAGTTTGCGCACCATGAAGGTGTTATTCATCGTGACTTAAAACCGGAGAATTTTATTCTTGTTGATGAGCCTGAGCCTGATACCATCAAAATTCTCGATTTTGGACTTGCGAAACTTCAAGAAGAGCGTGAAATAAAGTTGACCAAGACAGGGTTTCTGGTTGGTAGTGTGAACTATATGAGCCCTGAGCAATGCACCGGGCAGCGTGTTGATCACCGCGCTGATATTTATTCCCTGGGAATTTGTTTGTTCGAGATAATAACTGGTGAGGTGCCTTTTGTTGCGGACACTCCGGTTGGCATCATTTATAAGCATATCAACGAGACTCTGCCTGAATTGAAAACAGGCTTGGGCAAAAATCAAAATAGGTTTCTAAATGAGCTATTGCAGCGTGCAACTGCAAAGCAAGCTGAGAGACGATTTCAATCTATGGCTGAGTTTGCAGAGTCGATTGATTTGCTGTTGAATGAACTTGGTGATGATACAGTAGCAATCAACATCGAGCAGCGAAAAAGTAAGAAAGGAGGCGGTAGGTTTCTTGTTCTTGCAGCAGTCTCCATCTCTGCGGTTTTGGGAATTGGTCTGCTTCTGCTCGCCAATACAAGTAATTCTCTTAAGAATGATTCACTAAATAGCCAGTTGAAACCGAAACTTGCACTTGATGCCCGCAGAGCGCGTGCAAATTACATCTATACTCGCATGCAATCGAGTATAAAATCATGTGAGAAGTTTCTTGAGCAAAAAAATTCTGTAGCTGCGGGCGACGAATTGGCTTCCGCAATCAGAAGCCTCCTAACCTGTTTGCACAATTCGCCGCCAAAAGATTCGGAAACCATGAATAAGCTGTATTTGTCTTCGGGAAAGATCGCAGAGTTGGCGGTAAATGCAAGATTGAAAGATTCTTTCGGGCTGGAAGTCGCCTTGCGTACTATGGCATATGAGCAGCCGAAGAGGCTGTTTCCGAACAAGATTACTGCAAATTTGTACTTGATTGCTGCAAGACTTGCCAGAGCAGCGAGTGAAGAAGAAGTAGATAGTGTCAGATACTTTGCCGATGCTGCTAACTGCAGAATTGTTACTGGTGAGGCTCAGCTAGCCGAACAAATGTTGAATGAGGGTGCGCAAGTGCAAGCACGAGATAAGGTAGATAAAGCAGAATGCGAAAACCTCATCTTTCTTGGACGCGCTCAAGTCTGCGCTATGAATAAAATGAATGAGAAGGCCTTGGAGTATGCCAAGAAGGCAGCGCGGCAGTGGCTGTCTATGCCATACATGAGGTCAGCAAGACACACTCAAGAGATGCGCTCTTGTGTCTCTGTTCTGCGTTCACTTGGGGATGATAAAGATGCTGGTCTGCTGCAGGAAAGAGCTGACGATGAGGTCGGTGTTAGCACTGGGATTGATACTCTGATATCAGAAGAAGCGATGATGGAAAAAATTGAGAAGAGGAGATCTCATTAGCTCTCGAGATTGGAGCCGAGGCAACTCGCATGGCCGAGAATCTTTGGACCATCCACAAGCTCAGAGCTCTGCGCTTGCCATCCATTACTCAGTCGATGGCTTAAGAGTTCGTTAGGACTGGGTTTATGCTGCCAGACGGCGACCGCCGTTATTACTCCCAGTCATGTCGCGCTGATAACTAAATGCTGTTTGTTATCTCGAAATGGTATCACTATGTCGTGACTAAATTCGTCCTGCGCGATGGGCTCCATTTTTGCAAGTGGAAATTTCCATTCTTTCAGTTTGCGAAATGCGGCGTCCAGGGTGCTAGTTGCGGATAAGGAAGTGATAACTGTTTCAGTAAATGTGTTCACTGGAAATTTCTCCTACATTCCTTATTAGCATAGCAAGTGATCCGGTCAAGATCGAAATTATATGATCAAGCATAGCAAGTTTGTTTGGTCATGCATAGGAAGAGGAACATCGCCTGGGAACGCAGGCTTCCAGGCTGCTTATAAGCCAATTGCTCGTTCTGCGATCTGATTTTCCTTCGCAATTGATCTGATGTTGCAGCGGAATAATTCTGATTTTGCATAGAAATGGATCTGATGCTGCAGCGGAGCAGAATTATTTTTTGCGAGCAAAGTTACACTTGTGTCTTCAGGCATGAAATGGCATGGTTCTTGAAACGCTCTTCTGCTGCGGACTCTGGCGCGTCTTGGAGAACTTGCTCAGGGCGCATTCCTCACGAGTTCCTCACAATTTACTCACGAAATCATCACTTCGTTCTCACAAGACCCCCACAACAAAGCGATATTATCGAATCATTGGAAGAGGAAACGCACAAATGACCACGCTCGTTGAAAACCAAAAATGTGGCAACGACCCAAGGATGTGCATAGACAACTTTCTAGATAGGGTCTTAAATCCCCCGCATTTAGAATCATTGACGATGCAATATCTGATTGCTACAGTTGCAATCTCGAGTGTGACCTACCTGTGTTTTCAGGGCGGCTATCGATTCAGTCTAATTGATGTGATTATGCTGTACTTCGCCACCACATATCTGCTGGCATACCGATCGACCCTTGGACCAGCACTATGGGCAAGTATTCTTAGTCTCGTTCTATTTGACTATTTCTTTACGCAGCCCATCTTCCAATTTGATTTTAGTCATGCGTTGCCGTTTTCGATAATGCTTCTCATGATTTTGTTGACTAATCGCAGCACCGCGCACATAAGAAGAAGCGCTGTGGAACTCGAGGATACCGTCGCATTGCGCACCTCTGAGTTGGCTGCATCGAACAAGCAATTGTCGGAGGAAATTGCGAAAAACAAAATCACAGCGGAGAAGCTTCGAAGAACGGTAGATGAGTTAGGCAGGTCGAACGCTATGTTGCAGCAATTTGCGCGAGTAGCATCGCACGATTTGCAAGAGCCACTTCGAGCTATTCAAGGCTACGTCGGATTGTTAGAGTCGAGGTATAAAGACAAGCTTGATGCAAGCGGAAATGAATTTCTTGAATACATAGTTGATGGCACGAAACGCATGGAGCGGTTGGTTAAAGGCATTCTTGAGCACGCGACGGTGTCGTACAGCACCAGGAAGTTTGAGAATGTGGAGGTGGAGAAAGCCCTCGAGGATGCCTGTGCCAACCTGCAAGTGAAGATCACGGAGACCGGAGCCACAGTCACGCACGACGAATTGCCTCGCTTAATTGCAAACAAAATTCAGCTTACTCAGCTGTTCCAAAATTTAATAGGCAACGCTCTAAAATTTCAGAGTGCTGACCGGGCTCCGGTAATCCATGTCTCTTGCGAAAAGTATGATTCAGGCTATATTTTTGCAGTGCAAGATAACGGAATTGGTATAGAAAGGCAGTATCAACGTCAAATATTTGAGATGTTCAAACGACTGCACTCAACGCAAACTTACCCAGGCAGTGGATTGGGACTGGCGATATGCAAAGCAATCGTTGTCCAGCATAGCGGTGAAATCTGGGTGGAATCAGAACACGGCAAAGGAGCGCGATTCTGTTTCAAAATTCCAAGTAAGTCCTAGTTCGAAATGTTCGTGGTGGAGGTTTTATGAATAAGAAATTGAATGTACTTTTAGTCGAAGATCACGCAGCTGATCGCCGCCTTGTTGAAGAAGCAATTGCAGACTGTCACATTGATGTTGATCTGCATGCTGTGACTGATGGTGAGCACGCAATCAGCTACATAAAGAAGGATGGCGAGTATTCAAAAGCTTCGCGACCTGATCTTATTATTTTGGACTTGAACATGCCTCGAAAAGGAGGACATGAATTCCTTGAAGAGGTACATACTTTGCTTAAGGCAGATGACATTCCCGTTGTCTTGCTAACTGTGTCAGATGATCAAAATGATATTCAACGCGCCCTGGATTCTCACATGAACTATTACATGGTGAAGCCGGTGAATGGAGCAAAGTTGCAACAGGTTCTCTCGGTAATAAATGACCTGTGGGCAGAGCATAGTCACTGCAATTAGTGGAACTGAGCGTCATCAGAATTTAGGAGTTTACAGTCATGTCAGATGTTTATTATGTAATAGCAAGCAACCCGCATACGCCGGGAAAGGTACTGGCCAAATTGGCCACAGCGCAAGACCATGTTATACGCAGGCAAGTAGCGTCTAATCCGCACACGCCTGATGCGATTTTGGAAGAGCTCGCTTCAGATGCAAATTGGGACGTGCGTTTAAGCGTCGCGCAAAACCCATGCATCTCCTATCGAATTATGGAGAAGCTCGCATGTGATGACCTCGCAACTGTGCGTTATGGCGTTGCTGAAAATCTCGATGCACCGGTCGATCTTCTCAAAATTCTCACTGAGGATGAGAATGCATATGTTGCGTGCAAAGCCAAGGAAAGCTTGACCCGACAAACTGTTCCAGTCAGGCACTAGGACTCACAAAACCCTCACGAACGGCTCACACGTTCCCTACAAAAAAGAAATAGTATAAGAGAGTTGAGAGACGAGAGAGCGAGCGAAGCAGAAAAGAGAAATCGTGAAGTCCAACAAAGATTGATTGAAAGTTTGATTTAGACAGGAGCGGAACGAATCCCCGGAAGAGATGGCATGAAGTTGATAGTGGTGGTTGGGTGGAAGTCATCTCTTCCGGAAGGATTCTAATAAAGACACAATGTGCAAAGTTTTCATGACCGACTAAAAGGAAGCGCCAAATCGAAATCCCACAAGGCAGAGGACGGCTGATGTGGAGGAGGTGGAAGTTAGACCTCTGCCCAATGGGATATCGAAGAGAGCAATAAATTACAGGCATAGCGGTAATAGACAAAATAGCGGTAAAAGACAAAGACTTTTTTAGGGGAAGACACAGCAGAGGCAGCGCAAGCTGCCTTTACTGCTTTTTGAGATTCTAATTATTCTGTCTCGTACAGTTTCTGTGTGCTGCAAGCTGCCGCCCCGCTCCCCAACTATTTTGTGTGCGAATCCATGTATGCGGATCAACGTGGCACGGAGTCCATGTCTGCGAATAGATGTGCCATGTATGCGAATCAATGTGGAACGGATCCATGTATGCGGATCAACGTGGCAGGAGTCCATGTCTGCGAATCTATGTGGCGTCGATCCATGTATGCCTCGTCTGGTCCCAGAAGATGTGAGAAGGAGCTTGCCTGGGAGAGCGCCGGCTTCCAGCCTGCTTCTGATGCAAATTTGTGACAAAAGATGCATTTTGAACAGTATTAGCTTTTGATGCCTCTAACCCAGGGTTAGAATGAGGTGGGTCTAGAGGACGCTATCATGAAATTTTTAGCCAGTAGTCTATTGTTTCCTACGCTATTAATGGCTTTACTACTGTCCGCGCCAGTTTCGGCGCAGGAAAAGAGCCCAGACTCATGGCTGGTTAAGCCGCCTCCGAAGATTGAATCTTCCGAGTCGAAAGACGACAAAGATTCAGAGCAAGCTCCTGATGGAGCCGGTGGGTCCACAGAGCAAGCAGGTGCTCAGTCACCACCGCCGGTATCGCCACCTGCGGCTCCACGTTCGCTTCCTTCCGTTGAAAAGCCTAAACCAGCCGGTTTTGACGAAGCCGCTAAGCTGTACAAGAGCGGTAAAACAAAAGAAGCGATTGCAAAATTTGAGAAGTTTGTGAGCGCGGGGACAGCAGACGATGAATCGCGCGAATATTTAGCTGCTTCCTACCAGGCTCAAAAACAGTACGCAAAAGCGTTGGTTCAATATGACTGGTTGAAAGAACATGCTCGAAGTATGACAATGCGCCGAACAGCTGACAATGCTGCGCGCACAATTCGTTGCTATCAGCGCGGTATTTGTCCAGCAAATTGTCTCAAGCTGTCAATGCCTGGCTGGCAATACATGTCACCTGAAGGAAAAAAATCAAATCTTCGATGGATCAAGTTCAATCACTCTGGCGCATGGGAAGCATTCTCTGAACATCATCTTGGAGAGCTCATTTCGTTCGATAAAGAAGGCAAAGCTGTGAGCAAAGGTAAGTGCCCGGTTTGTCACGGCACGGGTCGCGTTCCCAAAATAAAATAGAAGTTCAGGCGGGAACGGTCTGAATTTGATTCTCTTTTTTCTTTTCTGTTGGTATCGTTCGCGGTGCAAATAGGTAAAAGAGAAGCACTACTGCGGTTGCAATTGACACGGCAAGTTTGTATTCGAGTGGAATGTCGGTTCGGGGAGACACATAGCCCTCGATGGCTCCGGCAATTAGCAAAAGCGGAATGCAGCCCAACGCTAGCAGCGAGCCTTCTTTCGCCATTTTTTTCATTGAGTCAGTGCGCCGCATTTGTCCCGGAAATAAAATGCCTTTCGCCATCATCAAGCCTGCACCCCCACTAATATAGATGGCACTCAACTCGAAGACTCCATGGGGCGCAACGAAAGCGCCCAGGCGATCTGCCATTCCATAAACCTGGCAGACGGCGAATGTTGCTCCGATTGACATACCATTGGTGAACAGGACAAAAAGAGTTCCTAAACCGGCGGTGGCACCGAATGCGTATGCCATGAGCGCCACTTTGATGTTGTTGGTTGCTATGAAACTCGCGGCAGCCGGGCTGTGACCAGCGACAGCGTCTGTCCACATTTGTTTCGCCTCGATGTATGACCACAGTTCGTCTGACACAAGCGGATGGTTCGGAAGCATTTCCATGTGGGCGAAATTGATGTTCTGCAATACTGTGAACCAGGTTACTGCAAAAGGTATTGCGAAACAAAGAAATGACAACAGTACATAGCCAAGGTTGTTTCTGAAGTTTGTTGGGAATGTAATCCAGAGAAAGTGCCAGAGGTCGTGCCAGCGATTTCTCGGACTCTGATAAACTTGATTGTGCCCTTTGACGACGAGGTTGTTGAGGTAACCAGTAACGTCGAAGCCGAGTCCCATGACTCTTGCCCTGGACAAGTCTGAGGCTGCGGAACGGTAAAGCCTGCCAAGTGATTGCAGTTGTTCTCTACTAAGGCTCGGCAGACCCTTTTTCTCAACCTGAAGGAGAAGATCCTCCAGCTTTTGCCAGGAAATTTGTCTGGTTGCAACCCATCTTTCAACGTTCATAAGGTCTCGATTTCAGCAAATGAGCAACAGCCCACACTATTCAATCTCTACCCCGGAAAATGTTGACCTACACCTTGAGTTAGCAGGAATGGGATGTCGCATCTATGCCGCCTTCCTGGACATGGTTATGATTTACCTGGCTTTGTTTGTTGTGATTATTGTCGCCGTCGGTATCGCGTCTTTTGTGACAGCTATGGATATGCCGATGGAGAGCAAGACTACGCTTTACTATTATGTCGCGGGTGTAAGCATTCTCATTGCTTTTATCATCCAGTTTGGTTACTTCATTCTTTTTGAGAAACTTTGGAACGGGCAGACTCCAGGCAAAAAGTTCGCGGACATTCGAGTTATCGAAGCGAATGGTCAGCCCGTGAACTGGGCTTCGGTTATTATCAGAAACCTGGTGCGAATAATTGATGCCGGCGTCCTGATGATCGGTGTCGTCTTTATGATTTTTGACAAGAACGAACGTCGTCTTGGCGATTTGATGGGCGGAACTCTGGTTATAAGAGAGCGGCGCCCTGAGCTGGCTGGAAGAAGTTTGCAAATTAGCACTGAGCTACCAACTACTTCGTTTGTTGATGCTGGGCAACTTTCACTTGATGAATATCAGCTCTTGCTCGCGTTTTTGCGAAAGCGCCACAAGATGGAACCTTCCAGCCGTACTCGCGTTGCGAAGGACCTTGAATTGTATTTCAGGACAAAACTAAATCCAGAAAATAAAGGAGAGTCCTCCGAGAATTTTCTGGAAAAAGTTTACTTGTCCTATGCTGAATTGGCAGGCACCAAAGACGCTTAGGAAGCTTTCTTCAAGCCTTTCTTGACGCCTTTTCTTATTTCGTCCCAGTCACCGTCATCGCCACGGCTTGGTGTGTCATTATCCTTTTCTGTGGCAGATGGAGTCACACCTACGTCGGACCAGGCTTTTTCCAGTTTCTTCACTAGTTCTGCATCTTTGCGAGTCTTTGCTGCTTCAATCGTGTGATATGCAAATTGTGCGAAACTTGGGTCGCTACCTGCTGCTTTTCTGGCTTCATACCAGATATGTCCAGGTGTTTCCCACGCGTTGCCACCTACCGCTCTGGCAAATGTTGCAAATGCCTTATTTGGAATTCCCGAGTTGTAGTGAACGCCTCCATTGTCTCCCCACGTTTTCAGATAGTCTTTCATGTGGGCAGGTTGTGGGTCTTTTCCAACTTTTGGGTCATCATATGCGGTGCCTGGATTTAGCATGTCGCGCAAGCCGCGTCCTTTGACCGTGTCTTTCCAAATGCCATTACCTACAACCCAATCGGCTTGATCTGCGGTTTGCTTCTTAGAGTATTGTTCGATTAGTTCGCCAAATACGTCCGAGAGGCTTTCGTTCAGTGCTCCTGATTGACCGTAATAAGTCAGGTTCGATTCTTTTTCTGTGACACCATGGGTGATTTCATGTCCGCATACGTCTAGAAGCACAAACGTTTTGAAAGGGCTGTCTGCTGAAGGATGACCATAGGTCATCTGCGACCCGTTCCAGAATGCATTCTCATAGTTGTCTCCATAATTTACGGTGGAGACAAATTTCATGCCATTGCCGTCGATAGAATCGCGCCCGTATTCTTTCTTGTAGAAGTCGCGAATAAAGCCCGTGTAATCATAGGCGTTGTCTACTTCTTCATTACCAGTAGCCTTGTCTCCTTCAAAGCGAGCTTTATCACCGGGTTGTACTTCTTTTCCTTTAGCGTCATAAACTTCCCGGGCAGAATCATTTCCACCTACCGCTCTCGGTTTTATTTTGCTCGGTGAATCAAGCATTTCCTTTGTCTTGTTGTACGTTTTCAAAAAGCCGTCTTGACCAGGATTTTTCTTGGCTAAATCTTCCAGGACATATGGAGGAATGACGCTAAATCCGCTTGGTTTGAAACTTTGTGCTGCGCTGCCAGTTTTGGCGAACGCCAGAACTTCGCCTGTTTTTGCATTTGCTTCGGATGCAAGTTTGTTGCTTGCTTCTTCATTTCGCTCGGTAACGGGTGTAGCTTTCTCGACTCTTTGACGTGAGTTATCGTCCATTTCTAAAGACCTCGCCTTGCCTACTGAATAATGTGACCCCCCAGTCCAGAGCTACTCTACCAACTGCTACGAATTGGCTTCAAGCGTAGCAATCCCACTTGCATTGCACAATACCACCAGTTGAGCAGAACCTAATGCCAGTAAGCGTTTTGGGTTGTGATATTGTGTGCCGCAGTATGGCGAATCTGGGGGCGCAGGCACCGAATCTCCATGGCGCAGAGTGAATCACCGGGATTCCCGCTTGGGCGCAGGATTTCCGCCTGGGGCGCAAGCTTCCAGCCTGCTTCTCACTATACGAATCTGGCGCGCTCACGAAGAAAAAGAGAGGCACCAAATAAGGTGCCTCTCAAATAATTTCGATTGCTGTGAATTAGCCAGCTTTCTTTAGCGGTTTGTGATCATGATCATCTTTCTCGAGTGGAGGAAGCTTGCCATCGTTGTTTGGATCTGACTCTGTTGATGGCTTTGTATCGGCAGCTTTTTGTGCTGCAGGTACCACACCTACATCAGCCCAAGCCTTTTCTAGTTTCTGGACAAGATCTGCTTTTCCGCGAGCTTTTGCTGCTTCAATTGTATGGTACGCAAATGTCGCGAAGTCAGGGTTACTTCCTGCAGCTTTTCTTGCGTCATACCAGATGTGTCCTGGATCTTCCCATGCGTATCCGCCTACAGCTTTTGCAAATGTGGCAAACGCCTTGTTAGGTATGCCGGAGTTGTAGTGCACGCCACCATTGTCTCCCCAGCCGTTCCAGTAATCCTTCATGTGTGCTGGCTGAGGGTCTTTTCCGATTGCTGGATCGTCATAGGCAGTTCCCGGATTCAACATGTCTCGCAGTCCACGACCCTTTACAGTGTCTTTCCATATTCCGTTTCCGACTACCCAGTCAGCCTGGTCTGCTGTTTGTTTCTTAGAGTATTGCTCAATCATTTCACCGAATACGTCTGACATACTTTCGTTCAGGGCACCGGACTGACCGTAGTAGCGCATGCCGGATTCTTTCTCGGTGACGCCATGTGTGATTTCGTGTCCGCATACATCTAACAGAACGAATGTCTTGAAGGGGCTTGAGTCACTCGGGCGACCGTAGGTCATTTGTGAGCCGTTCCAGAATGCGTTTTCATAGTTGTCGCCATAGTTGACAGTTGAAATAAATTTCATTCCCTGTCCGTCAATGGAATTGCGTCCGTATTCCTTTAGATAAAAGTCGCGTATTTTTCCAGTGTAGTCGTATGCGTTGTCTACTTCATTGTCTCCAGTTGCTGCCTCTCCTTCGAAGCGAGCCTTGTCTCCTGGGTGGTCTTCCTTGCCTTTGGCGTCGTAGACTTCACGGTCGCCATTAGCATTTGTGTCGACTCTTGGTCGCACTACTACAGGCGTCTCCTGCATGTCCTTCGTCTTTGTGTATGTCTTTAAGAAGTCGCCGTTTTGCGGATTACGGGTCGCCAGATCTTGCAGCAAGTAAGGAGGCAACACACTGTACCCTACCGGGAACTGTCCGGGAGCTGCCGCAGCCTTCGCCAATGCAAGAGCCTCTTGTTTGTTGTTGTTCAACTCGCCAACTAGATTCTGCCCTGCCTGATTCGAGTTGTCCTTCGACTCGCTAGTCTTATCGCGCGCTTCATCTAATTGAATTACTTTGTCCGTCATTAGCTCCACCTCACATCCAAATAAAAAACTTCAAGGTCCTTGCCTTTCCCCATATGCAAATTTAGTCTGCTGTATATCGACGGGCAATCGTAAAAATCCCACCCGACACGTTCGATCTGCGTATCTTAGCGAAGCCTAATCAAATAGCCATTTCCGAGCTTTTTCTCATCTGGGTTAGAGGCGCTTAAGCAATCCTGTCCCTCACCATATGTGGTGGCATAGGGGCTTAGTGTTTTGAAGTAATTGGTTGACAAAAACTTTTCGCTGGACATAATGAAGGAATGAATTCAGTTAACACACCAGCAGCGCCAGGCAGCCCAACCATCGAGGTTGGCTAACACGCTTTGCTGGTAGTAGTAAACGCTGTGAGAGCCAACAGATGGTTGGGCTCTCTTCGTTGCGTATATAGATAAGGAAAAGAGAATGCGTTGGAGCAATTGTTTTATATCGACTCTTCGAGATGAGCCGGCAAATGTGCAAGCGGTTAGCCACAAGCTTTTATTGCGTGGAGGATACATCCAGCAGTTGGCGGCGGGTATTTACAGCATACTTCCGCTGGCGCAAAGAGTCAGATTGAAAATCATTGATATCATTAGGCAGGAAATGAATGAGATTGGAGCCCAGGAGTTTATGTTGTCTGCCCTGCAGCCGCTAGAACTCTGGGAAGAGTCGGGGCGCCTGGAAGCTGTTTCGGACATCATGTTTCGTTTGAAAGATAGGAAAGATTCGCCGCTTGCCCTGGGGTTGACCCATGAAGAGGTATTCACTTCGATTGCAAGAAACAGCTTGAACTCCTACAAACAATTGCCGCAGATGTGGTATCAAATTCAGACGAAATTCAGGGATGAACTGCGTCCGAAAGGTGGTTTGCTTCGAGTTCGAGAATTCACTATGAAAGACTCTTATTCTTTCGACGTAAATGATGAAGGACTCGACAAATCTTATGTTTTGCACCGAGAGGCCTACAAAAAGATCTTTTCGAGGTGCGGCATTCCATTCACTATGGTAGAAGCTAGTTCCGGAGCTATGGGCGGCAGCGCGTCAGCTGAATTTATGGTTGCAAGTGAGTCTGGCGAAGACACTATCGTTGTTTGTGATGCTTGTAATTACGCAGCAAATTTAGAGAAGGCTCAATCAGCTTTTGAAAAGGACACCCAGCATAGTGAGGCTGCTATCGAGAAATTCCACACTCCGGCAGTGCGGACAATCAAACAACTTGAAGAGTTTGGCGAGGGATATCCTGCTTCGAAGCAAGTGAAAACTCTTGTGATGCGAGCCGATGAGAGACTGGTTATTGCATTGGTGCAGGGTGACCAGGAATTGAATGAATCAAAATTGCAGTCGGCATTGGCAGCTGCAACCCTCCGTGCAGCTACTGAATCTGAAATCGTTGATGCGTTGGGTGCTCAACCCGGTTCACTGGGTGCGTGCGGCGTGGAGTGGGGCGACGGAAAGAAAATTCACACCGTGATTGCTGACTCTCGCCTGGAAGGACGCACCGGAATGGTTACTGGTGCAAACCAGAATGACTACCACCTTAAGAATGTAAGTATCACAAGAGACATGAAGGTGGCTAGGTTTGTTGACTTGCATACCGTTAAAGGGTCTGAGAAATGCAGCAAGTGCTCCGCCAGTTTGAGTTTGAAAACTGCTTTGGAAATCGGTCATATATTTAAGCTCGGAACACGCTACTCCGAAAAGATGAACGCTCATGTTTTGACCTCTGAAGGAGCGCGGACTCCGATTTTGATGGGTTCATACGGCATTGGTGTGGAACGACTCCTGGCGGCTGTGGTAGAACAACATCACGATGAGCATGGCATTATTTGGCCGCTTTCTGTTGCACCGTTTCAAGTTGCAATTGTTCCTATTAATTGGGCAAATGACGACCTTCGCAATCATGCAGAAAAGCTTTACTCTGAGCTTCGCGCAAGGGGCATTGAGGTTTTGCTGGATGATCGCAACGAACGTGCTGGAGTCAAATTCAACGATATGGATTTAATCGGTATTCCTCTGCGAATTACTGTCGGTAAGAAGGTCGAGCAGGGTCTGGTCGAATTCAAAAAGCGTGGAGACAAAGATGCTCGAGACATAGTCATTGACCATGTCGCTCAATTCATTGTTGACGAAATAGCCATGGCACGCAGCTCAGGCTAGCGCAGAGCGTTGCTCACGAAACTCGATCGGCACATGCTCTTCGGAACCAGTGAGCATGTGTCGCGTCTCTTATGCGACATACATATAATTAGAAGGAGATCGATTATGGTAGAAATGATTCCTTCGGAATTCGACCGGGTGCGGCATAACACTTCGGCGAGAACGAATTTGGATATTGACAGAAGAATCGAGCACAACATTCATGTGTTTTCTTCTCAACCTGATTTTGCTATTTCAAGTCGCATCGAAGAACTAGAGTCTGAGTGGGATGTTGAGAGAATCATCGAAACTAATGCATCCTCACTAGTGATAATTGGCACTGCTTTGGGCGCCTTTTTGAGTCCGTGGTTTTTACTTATTCCGGCGATTGTAGGTTCATTTCTCTTACTTCATGCAATTCAGGGATGGTGTCCTCCAGTGCCCATTTTGCGTGCTATGGGTAAACGCACTAGGCAGGAAATTGACGTCGAAAAATTTGCAATGAAGGCATTGCGTGGTGACTTCGATGGACTCTCCAACGATGGTGGAGATCGTTTTGAGTTCGCCAATCGAGTCATCGAAGCTGTGCGAAATTATTCTATGGGGTATTCGTGCCGCTATGGTTGTCTCAACAAGTATTGAGGACACAAAAGGTTTTATTCATCGAGAATAGGAGCCTAGCCCGTCGTGAATGGGTTTTTAATCAATAGCTAAGTCATTAAGCTTCAAGCTGTAGTAAATGGTTGGAAGATTGAATTCGTCTAGTCCCTCATGGGAAAACGTGAATCCTACCTTGCTAGCTACACGCATTGAGGCTTTATTGGCTGGGTCAAAGGAGGTTCCGAGCTGGTTCAGTTTTAGCTCTGTTTTGGCGTACATGACAGCTGCTTTTGCGAATTCGCTTGCGAAACCTTTGCCCCAATGCTCGGCATTGAAGATATAGAAGAGTTCTGGCATGGAACGTTCTTCCACCCACTCAAAGCCACCATACCCGAATAAGCTAGCGTTGTCTTTGTCGCAAAGTGCCCAGCCGCCCCAGCCGTTCCATCCATAGCTTTTCAGGCATTTCAAAATTGCTTGCTTTGTCTGTGGAAAAGTGTACGGTTGAAGGTTGCCGACAAATTTCATGACTTCTGCGTCACCGCATATGGTGTGCAAGTCGGCTGCATCAGCAATGTCTAATTCGCGAACTACTATGCGTGCTGTCTCGAAAACTGGCATCAATCTAACTGTTGCTCTACAGTGTCTTTGTCTTCGATGTTCGGGCGTCCATCAGCATTTCGTGGTCGGCGAGAGTTCAAAGTTGCCGCCCTTGCATTATGCCATTCTGCATCTTCCGTGCGTCCCAACGCCGAGTAGCAGCGTGCCAGGTTGCTGTGAATATTTGCGTTCTGAAGATGGTCAGGTCCCTTAGCGCCAGACATTATGTCTAGTGCCCGTGTGAGTGCCCGCTCTGCCTCGGGAAACTCTTTCAGCTTCATCAGTACGTCGGCATACTCACAAATCATATTTGAAACATACGGATGCCGCTCACCAAACATGTTTTTGGTGTGCTGTATTTCCATCAAATAGTATTCTTTGCTTTCAGCGAAACGCCCCTCTTTTTCGTAGAATTCAATCATCGTTTTGATGAACATTCCGTAGAGTTCATCTTGCTGGGGCAAGTGGTCCTGAATTATTTCAATGGCGTGTGCAAGATGATTTTCCGCTTCTTTTGGCTTCTTCAAGTCGTAGCAAACAAGCCCCATATTGAAGATTGCCAGGGCTTGGAACTCTGTGCCGTCGCCTGCTACTTCAATTGCTTTTCGCAACCAGGGTTCGGCTGCAGCAGCGCCTGAATTTTTCAATTCAGTGAACGCTTTATCCATGATTTGCTGCCAATTCATTCTTAAATAGTAATCTGTGTTTTCCGGCTTTCTCTGTCGACCGAGCGTTCATCACGCTGCTGTTTCGCTTGCAGAATAAGCCTGCTAGTTCTGCCACCCCTTAAGGGCGAGCACGCGACCCCTATTGGTGTAGCGTGCTCGTTGATTTTTTAGACTAATCCGCAGATCGAATTGTCGCCACTTTGCTCGTCCCAGTACTAGGACTTAGAAAGTGCATGTCTGTTTTCGATTGGCTCGTATTTGAGATTCGTTTGACCTGTGTACTCTGCACGTGGGCGAATCAGGCGGTTGTTTGCATGTTGTTCAAGAACGTGTGCAGCCCAACCTGAGATGCGGCTCATTGCGAAGATAGGTGTGAACAAGTCTATTGGAATACCGAGCATGTAGTACACCGACGCGGAGTAGAAGTCTACGTTTGCGTAGAGTCCTTTCTCACGGAAGACTGCTTCTTCAATGGTGCGTGACATTTCGAACCACTTCATTTCGCCGATGCGCTTTCCGAGTTCTTCGGACATCTGACGCAAGTGCCATGCACGTGGGTCTTCTGTCTTGTATACGCGGTGGCCGAAGCCCATAACCTTCTTGTGCTCAGCAAGTTGCTTCTTGATGAACGGGTCAGCATTGCTGGACTCGCCAATCTGCAACAACATTTTGATAACTTCCTGATTAGCTCCGCCGTGTAGTGGTCCTTTGAGGGCACCGATGGCTGCAGTAATCGCTGAGTGCATGTCGGTTTCGGTAGCTGCTGCGACGCGAGCTGCGAAAGTCGAGGCGTTCAATTCATGGTCAGCATGCAGAATCAATGCGAGGTCGAGTGACTTTGCGCTCAACTCGTCCGGCATCTTTTGATTCAACATGTACAAGAAATTTGTAGCAAGGTTGCAATCTGTCAGAGGTGCAAGCGGTTCTTTGCCATTGCGGATGTTATCCCAATAAGCAATGATGGTAGGCATTTGAGCTGTCAGATGAATTGCTTTTCTGATCGTATGTTCACGATCGTTGTTTTCCGGATCTTCATCGTACATCGACAACATGGAAACGATTGTGCGGAGTACTTCCATAGGCAATGCCTTCTTTGGAAGCATCTTCATCATTTTCACAACGTCGTCTGGCAACTTGCGATTTGTTTGAAGGTCGGTGTTTAGTTTGTCCAATTCCGATTTGACCGGCATGCGTCCAAACCAGAGCAAATAAACCGTTTCTTCAAAAGTCGAATGTTTTGCCAAATCATGTATGTCATAGCCCTGATAAATCAGACGCCCTTCTTTGCCATCTAAAAAGCAAACACTGGAGTCCGCTGCAACGACATCTTCAAGACCACCTTTACCCATCTCTCGCTCCCCAAAGCTTATCTAAAGCGTATTTCTAGCGGTTATACACCATATGACAACGGATCCTACAGAACATAAACGCTTATTTCAGGTTTATACCCAAACTCTCATAAACACAATGTCAACCGCGGTTTCCAAGTGGCGGCTGATAACTCAATAGATTACGTCCTCCGCGGTAATCTTTCCTCTAAAAACCCAGTACACCACTCCGGTATAGGACAAAACAAACGGAACACCCATGCACGCAATCCAGAAAATTAGCCAGAGCGTAGGCTCTGAAGAGGAAGCGTTGTAAATATTCAAGCTGAACTTCTCATCAATGGTGGAACGCAAAAGATTTGGAAACAGGGCGATTCCGAAGAGGCTAGTCAGACCCAATATCGTTGCTGATGACGAAATAAATGCGTAGAAAGGTCTACTCAAAAATATCGCGCGGGGAATATTGGCGATCGCGAGAATGTTTAGAATGACAACAGTCCAGGCAATCGGGAAGCGCTTGAAGTTTTCGACTGAGCTTGGAACTGATATTAGAGTCACCATCGTGGTGAGCATGTAAAACACTAGAAATATGCCGAAAGTGGTCCACATCCACGGGTGTATTTTGCTTTGCAGCTCTTCTTTTGTCTTCAAATATAAGTAGATGGAACCGTGCATTGCGCAGCCTGCTACCGACAATAGTCCAACAAGCAGTGGGTAGGGGCGAAAAACGTCTGCAATGCTTCCGACGAAATCACCTTTGGCATCCACAGGTAAGCCCTGCATTGTGTCTCCTACAGCCACTCCGAGCAAAAATGCGATTAGCGCTGACGACATACAAAACGAAAAATCCCAGAAGCGTTTCCAATTTGTAGATTTGTTTTTGTTGCGGAATTCGAGTGACACACCACGGAAAATTAGAGCACTGAGAAGAACCATGAACGGAAGGTAGAACCCTGAAAAAGACGCAGCGTACACATTGGGAAAGGCTGCAAAAAGGGCGCCGCCAAAAGTTACTAGCCAGACTTCGTTGCCGTCCCAGACTGGGCCGATCGTGTGCATCATCACGGCTCTTTCTTCTTCCGTTTTTCCAAAAAGATGAAGAATGCCCACGCCCAGGTCAAAGCCGTCGAGAATGCCATAGCCGGAAAGCAGAATTCCCATGAGAATGAACATCATTATGTGAATATCCATATCAAGCCTCCCCGCTGTTGGGATTTGCCGGCTCGTCGGACGGTGATTTTGAGCTAGTCATTGATGGCCCAGCCGGGTCGCTCCTACGCGATGCAGAATCGATTAGTTGTCCGAGTGGGGTATTGTCAGTGATGTCAGTTACTGGCTCGGGTCCGTGTAGTATTTTCTGGTGCAGAACGTAGATCCACACCCAGAATAAGAGGGAGTAAATCACTGCAAACATGATGATCGAGCCTAAAATGTGCTCTGCTGGTACTGCCTGTGAGTAACCATCAGCGGTGCGCAGAAGGCCATAGACGACCCAGGGCTGTCGTCCGACTTCAGCAGTGACCCAGCCTAATTCATTTGCAGCAATGGCAGGAACTGTTGAGAAAACAAAAGTCCACAGAAGCGGGCGCGAGTTAAATAGCATTCCGCGCCACCACAGGAACAATGCAAGCATGGTCACTGCAATAAAGTAAGTTCCGAGTGCCACCATCAGGTGAAAAGAAATGAAAGGTATCAGAATTGGTGGATGGTCTTCCTTGGGGAACGCGTCGAGCCCTTTTACAGGTTTGTCGGGGTTGAAATATACCAGCAGGCTGAGCAGCGAAGGCACTTGAACTCCGAAATTTACCTGCTGCTTTTTGGGATCGGGCAGCCCGAACAGCCACAATCCTGTGCCACCAGTGCCGGTGGTGAAGTGTGCTTCCATTGCAGCGAGTTTGGCGGGCTGGTTCTCCGCCACTTCGCAGGCTTGAAGATGCCCTGATGCTGCGGCGATCATCGATGCGGCTGCCGCATACACAAGAGAGATTTTGAAACTACGTTTTGCAAAATCAAGATGGATGTTTTTCAAAATGTAGAATGCACTAATGCTTAGTGCGAAGAAAGCACCTAGAACGAAAGCGCCCAACCAGACGTGCAGAAGCCGGGGGACTGTCGATGGGTTGAAGACCATGGCCCAGAAATCGACGATCTCTGCGCGCAAAAGTCCGTTGGCAGTCTTTACTATGTGATAGCCAGCTGGTGTCTGTTGCCAGCTGTTTGCAATAGTTATCCAGACGCTTGAGAAAATCGACCCCAGGCACACCATCAATGTTGAGAGGTAATGCAGTTTTTTGCCAACTCGTCCCCAGCCGAACACGAGAATGGAAAGAAAGCCTGATTCCAGAAAAAACGCAAAAATGCCTTCCGCCGCAAGTGCTGAGCCGAAAACATCGCCCACAAATTTGGAATATCGAGACCAATTCGTACCAAACTCAAATTCCATTACAATGCCAGTCGCGACGCCCATGGCGAAGTTGACGGCAAATATTTTGGTCCAGAAGCGAGCCATAGACTCGTAAATGGCTTCTTTTTTATAGAGCCAGAGCGTCTCGATTATCACCATAAATAATCCCAAACCAATCGTCAGTGGCGGGAAGATGTAGTGAAACATAATGGTCAACGCAAACTGAATGCGTGACAGCATTAGCGGGTCGAGGTGCATAGGATTGTCTCTCTTTGAGCGCAAGCATAGCAGACCAGGCCTCTTCATTTACATCGTTGTGAACTAAATCAGCCATTTGTGGCTGTCAAGTAACCGGCAGGGAAAAGCATGAGTTTCGAATTGTTAGAGCCTGGCTTTCTCTCCGAAGCGCAAGCGAACATGGGTGAGTAAGCATCATTTTCGAAAGGGTGTATGTTCTGTCGTGCACCGTAAGTGATACCATCCGAATGGTGGCACGAAAGAATTTGCAATAATGCCGAAAAAAGTTGCATAAACTACTAGACAAGAAAATACTTCGATACTATACTTACGTATGTGTTTGATAATTTTCCTTTTGAAACCCTAGAAACAAGGAGTGCTAAAAGTGGTGACAGAACTAGAATCCCTTCCACCACGGCAAAAGGAGGTCGTTCGGTTAATTATTCAGCTCACTGAGGAGCATGGATATCCACCAACTCTGGCGGAGCTTGCCAAAGCAATGGGGTTGCGAAACCGAATGACAGTGCACCAGCATGTAACTGCCTTGAAAAAGAAGGGCATTGTCTTGTGGGAGCCAGGTCTTAACAGGTCGCTCCGTGTAGCTGATTCTCCAGAAGCTGTTAAGCCGATTGTAGCCGCTGTGACAGAAGAAGGAGAAGACGTTATCTCTGACGACGACGACGCCACTCCGATAGGCATTCCTTATGCCGGTATGATTGCTGCGGGTCAGCCAATCGATGTAGTGAGCCGCGATGAATATCTAGAGATTGATTCCCAGTATTCAGCTGGATGCTTTGCGCTGAAGGTGAAGGGCGACTCAATGATTGAAGATGGCATACACGACGGAGACTTTGTAATCATCAAGCCGAAGCCATCTCCAAATCAAGGTGAGATAGTGGTGGCATTGCTAGACGACGGAAGTGCTACGTTGAAACGCTTCTACAAAGAGAAGAACCGATTCCGGTTACAGCCAGCAAATTCCGCAATGGAACCGATTTACGTCAACTCTTTGAATGACCTTCAAATACAAGGCGTTGTTGTTGCCTTATTCCGCAAAATGTAATTGCAACTCTGATTTCTTCAGAAGTATTTTTGTCAAAGGACAGGGCTCGTTCCCTGTCCTTTGGTTCTCTGCGGTTTTATCGCGCAGTGGTGCCCGGCTTCTCAATTTACGTTTTCATCGGCATAACCGACATCACATAATTTGTGCAAGAATCAGTTGCAGCGCTGTATGGGCTGGCCGAATTGCGAGCGTGCCAGCGGTCAGTGGTCAGGCTTATCTATAATATATGCTAATCGATATGTTTTGGTGGGAATATTGCAAACGACATATAAGACTTCCCGTTGTAATGTTACCTCCACCGGTGTCAATGAGTATGCTTCCATTTCGAGGATTACCGGGAACAATAGAGACATCTATTGTTGAGGCGGTTATGCTTCCAGGATTGAAACCAGAAACTAATAGATTTCCTTGAGTAACACACCAAAGCAAATATTCTAGCTTGGAACCTTCAGGCAATACCCCTGCCCGTGTTCGAGGTGCACTATGGACGGTGCCTAGCCATCATCAAGTTTTCTGCGCAGTCTGTGTATGCATTGGAATACTGCGTCAGTTCCTGCGTCCGTGTCGCCGCCCCAGAGGTTTTGAGGCAACATGTCTGTGGAGAAGTATGTTGAGGTATTGCGCATCAAAAGTTCAAGCAAGTCAAATTCTTTGCGCAACAATTTCAGCTCTTTGCCGTCATGAAAAACCTGTCTGGTTTGTATATCCATTTCCAGAGGACCAAAAGTTAGGCGCTCGCTCTTCTCTTGCCAGAGTCTTCGTCGCAAGCTTCTGACGCGTGTTAGAAGTTCTGCAATTTTGAATGGCTTAGTTGAATAATCAGCTGCACCAATATCGAGCCCAGTCGCTTTGTCTTGATTGCTGAGCGACCCGTCAGCATCAATATAGGCACTGCGTTCGTCGACGTGTACTATTAATGGTGCTTAGTACTCATCTGATTTCTTCAGCTCTACGGAAGTAGCTTTTGATAATTTCTTTTTCTGCGCTGCTGACCGAGCGAGGGTTGATTGATCGAATGATTGATCGGACAAATGTGTCCCGGCATAGCTTTGCGATTAATGTGCCTTGGGTGTCTTGTTAGCTTGCGTTCCTTTTTCGGGCTCGTTCGATTTGTTCTTTTGTTCGGCTAGTACTTTTTCAGCCTTTTCAATAAGTGGCGGAATAAAGCGGGCTGATGCGGCTAGCTCTTTAGCTACAACAACTCCCATCACCTTGCTGTCCTCTCCTAAGCATGGGGCTCCATCGTTTTTCTCTCCACTAGAGGCGCTAAGATTAAGATATTCAGCATTGCTCAAGGAGCAGGATTTTACTACATCTGTCGAAGCGGGCGCAGTTGTATTACTTGCCACTGTGGTTACAATGCCCGAACCAAAGGATATCGTGTTATCTGTATTCTTAAATAGATATATACCTGAAGTCCAGGCATCAGTGCTCAAATCAGATATTTGCAATGTTCTGCCCAGTCTGGACGAAGGACTCGATGGAAGCGCCTCCACTATGGTCATGCCGTGTTCAGGGTCTTTTGCCAAAATTCTTAGCAACAGAAATTCACTCTCGTCAGAGCAGCTTTTTGCTGTGCGGTTTAGTATGTCGCTTCGGGAGCCTATTACGCTGGTGCTGGTTAACAACATTCTCGGACCAACGAAAAAGCCGAAACCAGTGAGGTTTGCTTTCGTTTTCAATTCCGAAATAGCAACAGTTCCTTGCTTCGCAAAAGGTCTCAGTTTTTCCTCTACATCGAAAGCCGTTGCTACTCTACTTCTTTGACCTGAATACGATGCGGGTTTGCATACCGGTGAAGTGATGGGGCTGTCAGCGAGAGGTGTAAATGTTGTTGTTGGTAATTCTATATGCGCTTTTTCGCAAAGCCGTTTAGCTTCTTCCTGGCGGCCCTGGCTCGCCAATAGAGTTGCATAGCAAGATGCTGCGTTACGGTACTTGGTTGAGTCAATTCCTTTCATGCTGGCTATTTGTTGAAGAAGTTTTCGATATTCACAATCGGCTTCATGAATCTTGCCTGCGAGAATGAATCTATATGCATTCATTTGAGAATCTGATATTGCGAGCTTTGGTGCTGCATTTGTGGCTGGCACTTCGTCTTTAAAGAGTGAGTAAGTCTCAGGACTAAGAACATCTACTCTCTTGTATTTGTAGTAGGAAGGGCGGATTCTTCTTAGGCATTCAAGGAAAGCTGCACTTGTTGATTCCCTTATTCCAAAAGATTCACTACATAGTTTTAAGCCTGAGTCGGCAGCTTGTTTGGCATATTCGAGTTTTTGATGATGAAAATACTCATAGAACAAGCGGCCGAGGCATTCCAGTGTTGCAGGATGAGTCTTACCTAGTATTTCTTGATTGATTGCTAATGCCTTCTTGTAGTAGTCTTCTAACACTTCATACCTGTTCTGGCTGCGCTTCGCCTGGGCGATATATTCCAGGGCCCGCGATTCACAAAGCCTCGCCACAAAGTAGTCCTTGTTTTTCTTCGCTGCTACAGCTCTTGCAATTTCTAGAGCTTCGTTATTCCCTGCGCTTGTAGTGCCCGTGAAGCGAGCGCACAAATTTAGCCAAAGTGCTTCGTCTTGTTCGTATTTAGCGCCGTATTGTCTATCTAAAACAGAATCTGCGCATAGTCCCAGTTCTGTTACTGAAATCAATTTTGTTTTGTTGTACAACCAGAACGAGTAATAGCTTGTGCTCAAGGATAAGATAATCAACGCCAGCATCAAGAGGATTCGCCTGCGTCTTTTAGTCCTTTGAGCGGAGGCGCTCTGAGCGGAAAGGTCAGCTATTGAAACGCCTAAATCCAAGCTGTTGTCGTCGGCTGCTTCCTGCGAGGATTCAGTTTTATTCATTGCGAGGTCGTAAGCTAGCTGCTCCGTTGGAGCAGCTTCCGTCAGCTTTACTTTTTTCTCGTCTAGCTTGTCCATTCTCTCAACTCAAGCGGCCACATGGAAGAAGGCTTCTATCCTAAGTTACCATGCTTGGAAGCTGACTATGTAATCGGAAGACTGTGCTGTTATTCTGCGTTTTGCCTAGCTCTGAAGATTCAGGCAGTGTGTCTTCCCGTGCTCGTAGTGTAATGTAGTTTCTGCTGCAGAATAATCCTTGTGTTGAAATTTCTGTTGCACTTGGTGAATGCTGCGCTCAGCACCAACCGGAAAATACATCTCACGCGTCATCTATCATCTTTGCTGCTTCTATAATCCGGTTAGTACTCTCACGATAGTTTTGGAATCTCTCTTCAGTTAGTCCATCAGCAACTTCCTGAACCAATGCGATGGCTTCTTCTTTCTTTCCGCACTTTCGCCCCATCTCTAGGATCATGGACAGATATATGCCGTAACGTACACCGGGTCGCAAGAATGGTCTAAACCTTTCCGAGGCGAGCTGGTCATATGCAAGATCATTCTTGCCAAAAGACTTATAGTACAAGGCAAGGTCAAAGATAGAAGACTCGGCGGTTTCTTTGTCGTTTTCCACAACAAATTTCATCAGCTGTAAAATCTTACTTTCATATTTTGAAGTGTTGAATTTGTTGCAAAAGTATCCCATAGCTTTGGCAAGACCATAACACTGTTGGGTAGATAATTCACCTACATTTTCAAAGCACTGGTCAATGCAAGCTTCTGCTAGAGAAAGAATGTCTTCAGAATTTGAAAACCAAGAAAGAGCCAATCGGTAGTCAAAAAGATAGAGCATTTTTTCCGGTTCGATCTCTACTTGTCTTTTGTACCAATAAAGCAGGTCAATAGAAGTTTTATAGTTACTTCGCTCCAGTTCGACTAGCTTAATATCTGGTATGACAGGCACCAATTGGTTCTCGGTTGCTCCTATACATAACTCTAGTGAGTCCGCGGCACATATTCTTTCAAAAGCATCGAAGAGATTCCCTACGACCTCTTTGATAATTAGGCAGGCTTTTTCAATGTCCCTTTTCACTGTTGAATCGGAATAGACAGGAACGCAAAAGCAAGAGTTTGGTGCACGCAAGAAGGTGACTCTAAACATTGTGGTTCCCAGATTTAGTTTTCTTAGATCAATTTTGGAAATCATTTGATTCGCCAAGCTGAGAAGCTCTTTGGTACATGACTGGGACTTGAGTATGATTTTGAAACCAGGTGATAATTCCAAGGCAAAGTCAGTATTGCGTAATGGAAAATTTAAAAAAGTGGTGTCATCTAGAAATCTTTTAAGCACAACTTCCAGCTCTAGGCGCTGCTCTTCCGATAATTTACTATCGTTGAGAAAGGTGTAATTGAAATTACCATCCCTGTACCGGAAAGAAATCTTGACTTTAAATGAGCCGACAAGTCTTGACCCCCACAATTGTCTCTCGAAGGAAATGCAGAAATTCTGGAAAAACTCTTGGATGGCTATGATTGTTGATGTATGCTTCAGTTGCTCAAGATTGTCAACTCGCATCTCGCGAATACCTCATCGTTATCGGCCTTGATCGTCGCAGTTGATACATGAGGATTGCTGCTTATCAAATAAAGCGTTGACTGGTTTACAAAATTTCCAGCAAAGCTCAGCGTTCCACTCGGGTAATTGCCTATGTCGATTACCTGAGACTTTTGAAAATTTGTTGTACCACTTGCGTTCATGATCGATGAAATCAAACTCGCTGGTATCGTGGCTGGTGTCGCTGTCGAATGCACAGGGGTTGATCCACTCATGACTACGGAAAAGCCATTAGGGTTTATAGAGCCTGGCCGCGGGGGCGAGGGCGGATTCGCAAGGGCTGGTGTGAGCATTTGTGCGCTCATCATTGATGCCAAAGAAATGGCGACACCTCGCTTACCATATGACCAAATTTTGCCAAATATTTTTGCAACTTTTGCCAAATGCAAGATGCTGGTTCCGCAATTCTTTTGATCTCGACTCATACACAAAGCCCCCCGACATGTGCTCCAAAATTTTTTCCAGTAGAGAACGCTCAACCGGAAGCAGTTGCCCGACCGGTTGAGATCAAATTTGGACTAAATTCACAATACCCTATGCATGTTGACTTTTTTCTTCAAAATTCTTGCCAAATTGCTATTGACACCAAAGCTCTGCTCTGGGGTTGGGTTTTCGGAACATAAAATCTCAGCAGTGACCTTTTGTTTGAGCTGTTCGCATAGCTTGCGCAAGACTTTCAGGGCAAAAAGAGGTAACTCCACGGAAACACTCCGCTTGATCTTTTTGAAATTGCCTAAAAAACTTTGTATTTTCAGTCTGTTCTACTAGGGATTCATCACATGATTCATTCCAATGAATAGCTTCAATGAATAGCTCCATTGAACCGAGCCATTGAATCACTCCATTGAATCAATCTCTGGCAAACGGTGCGTTGCCAAATTCTAGCTTGGAACCTTCAGGCAATACCCCTGTCCGTGTTCGAGGTGCACTATGGACGGTGCCTCGCCATCATCAAGTTTTCTGCGCAGTCTGCGTATGCATTGGAATACTGCGTCAGTTCCTGCGTCCGTGTCGCCGCCCCAGAGTTTTTGAAGCAACATGTCTGTGGAGAAGTGAGTTGAGGTGTTGCGCATCAAAAGTTCAAGCAAGTCAAATTCTTTGCGCAACAATTTCAGCTCTTTGCCATCACGAAAAACCTGTCTGGTTTGTATATCCATTTCCAGAGGTCCAAAAGTTAGGCGCTCGCTCTTCTCTTGCCAGAGTCTTCGCAGCAAGCTTCTGATGCGTGCTAGAAGTTCTGCGATTTCGAATGGCTTGGTTAAATAATCATCTGCACCAATATCGAGCCCGGTCGCTTTGTCTTGTATTGCTGAGCGGCCTGTCAGCATCAATATCGGCACTGCGTCGTTCACTCTGCGCAAATCTCGACATAGGTCGACGCCTGGTCCATCGGGTAGTTCCCAATCTAGTAAAATCAAATCGTAGGCCGACACCTTCAGAAAGTGTTTTGCGTCAGACAATGTTGGTGCCAGGTCAGTGAGGTAGTGCTCATGGTTAAGTACGTCTTTCAGTACTTCTCCAACTTGTTTGTCATCCTCAACTATCAAAATTTTTGCCATGCATTCTACCTACGAGAAAAACTTGCGCAAAGCTTCCGGCAGGGGCGCTGCCGTATCAACTTCCAGTGTCTTTTCATTTTCATATCGAACCAAACCCGGCTTGTCTTTTGCTATTTTTCGAACATACTTACCGTAGGTGTAGATCACCTTTACTTTACCGCCCAGTCCGATTTTTGCAAAACGAGCAGCAATTTGTGCAGCCTCTTTCAAGGTGCTTAGCGGTGGGTCTTTTTTGTTCGGTAGTTTTATTAGAACATGTGCGCCTTCGAGTCCTTGAGCGTGCAACCATATATCATGCGGGTGCGCTAATTTGCTCACTAGCACATCATTCTCTTGTTTGTTACGTCCGACCAAGATGGTGAATCCGTCTGATGACTTTGTGCTCAATAAACGTGGATGGCTTGCCTTGTGCTCGCGTTGCGAGCCATGCGTTGACTGAGGCTTGCTTGGCACTGCTTCAGCTTTGCGTCCGCGATCAAGTACCTTTTCCTTTAGTGATTGAAGGTCGTTTAAAGTCTCTGCTTTTTCGAGTGTCAGTGTGCACGCTTGAACTTCCGCGAGTTTGTCATTTGCATCTTGCGCGGAGGCGCTTGCAGTCTTCGAGCGCGTCCTCGCTTTTGCAAACCGTCGATAATAATTTTGCGCGTTTTGCGATGCTGAGACGTTCGGGTTGAGCTCAATCGAAAGCATTTGTTCCGTTTCCGCGAACATATCGGGGCATTCAAGCTTGCTTTGTCCTGGCTTAATTTCATTCAAGTGCGCAAGAATGGTATCACCAAATTTCTTGAATCTGTCGTGGTCAGCCGACTCGCACAGTAGCTTCTTTGCCAATTCCATGCGCTGTTGAAGCTTGTCGTTTTCAGTTTTTAGTTCTGAGCGAATGCGATCTTTCAGCTGCTGAATTTCGGTACGAAGTTGCACACCCTTGAAGTAGCTATCGATCATCTCGTTCGCCGAACTGTGCTCTTTCCATAATTCTGCGCCTCTGCTTTCTTCTTTCCACCAGGAAAGCACAGAGAATTTAGTCAGGTCGATGCGCATACTTGGTGCGTAGTTGCTAATATTTTGTATGGATTCGATGCGCTTCCAGAGCTCATCTCGCTCTGCTGTGCTCGTAGTTTCTTTACTGATTGCATCAGGCAATTTTGCAGCTTCAACAATTTCTTCGGCAAGATGCCTGCCCAGCCCAGCGAAGTTTGCCATCAGCCATTGCTCGTAAGTTTTGATTTCTCCGCCCTGCGATTTTTCCGTGCCGTCGTTTTGCGTTTCGCTGGCAGCTGCATAGCTTGCCTGCAGGCGAGCGTAAGCTTTATCAAACTCATCGTGGCTAAGGGCGAAAATTCCCGGCTTCTCTTGCTTTGGGGGGCGCACGTAAGTCAGCCCGGCTGAGACTTCGCGCTGTCTGCTCATTTCTGCGGTGACGACGTGAGAGGCTCCAAGAATTTTGTTTGTGTCAATGTCCCAGAGAATGAGGTTGCTGTGGCGACCCATAATTTCCGCTGTCAGACTTTTGCTTGAGCGATTACCCAGTTCATCAGAACAGGCAAAAACCAGGTCGACAACGCGCTCGCCGGGCAGCTGAGTCAGTTCCATCAAAATCGCTGAAGTCAGATGCTTGCGCAATAGCTGGCAAAAGGGTGGCGGGTTGCTTCCTTTCGGTGCAGGTGGCGTCGGCAGCAGGCATATGCGGCCGAAGCTCGCCTGGGCGGACACAAGCAAATGGACTGTTCCCGCTTTGGAACGCAGCGAAATGACGACCTCATCTCTGCTTATCTGTTGAATCTTCTCAACTCGACGATTTAGCAGAATTGGATTGGCTTCAGCTAATACTGCTCTCATGCTAAGAGCGTCAAACGGTTGCATCGAAAAATCCGGTTTGGAAGCGCCACCACTAACTAAACAAGCAATAGTAACAGGACAATTGGAAAGAATTTCCACTTTATTTCATGGACAACCCTTTACGTAGAACTTTGCATCAGTTACTTTTGAATCATCAGCTCACGTAATCTGGTTTAGGTCCATGGTGAAACAGATAAACAAAATGCCATCCGCGAGCGAGTCAGGGTTCGAAGCGTTTTCTGACAAAACGGTGCCTTTGCGAAAGGGCAACCTGATCGTGCTCACTGGTCCATCCGGGGTTGGCAAGGGTACATTGACCAAACGATTGCTCGGGCAGGTTCCCAGTCTCGTGAAATCAGTGTCGGTGACGACGCGCGACAAACGTCCGGGAGAAGAGGAAGGCGTCGACTACTTCTATCGAAGCCGTGACGATTTTGAGGCAATGAAGCCTGATTTGCTTGAGTGGGCGGAGTTTGCGGGGAACTGCTATGGAACGCCGCTTTTCTGGGTTGATGAACAGTTAAATCGTGGTAATGATGTTCTCTTGGAAATTGAGGTGCAGGGCGCTCATCAAATTCGGCGGAAGCGCGCTGAATCTCTCCTGATTTTCATATCTCCACCTTCCTTCGAAGTGCTGCGCCAGCGCCTTGAGAGCCGGGCCACCGAATGCGAGGAAAAGATTAAGCGCCGTCTTGCCAAGGCTGAAGACGAATTGCGTGAGAAGAACCTCTTCCACTATGAAGTTATTAACGACGATATAGACGTTGCAGTTACCAATTTGGTGCATATCGTGTATGCTGAACGTTGTCGTATACGAAAACAGCACGGCGGAAATTGTAGCCAATGAGTACTACTCGCATTCTCGATCAATTACTGGACAGCCATACCAACCGTTATGAATTGGTTTTGAAAGTGGCGCAGCGCGCTAAGCAAATTAAGTCTGAAACACGCGATCAGCCCAGAGCAACCAACCCTGTAATTCAGGCGCTTCAAATGGTTGCAGCAGAAGGCGATGGAACCATCCTGATTTCGACATCTGGACCTGGCGATTTCCGCGTCTACTAAACTAGAACGGTCATTAAAATGCAACAACCTACTCTGATCGAGAGCAATCCCGGTTCCGGTTTTGACCTGGAAATTGGCTTTGAGGACGAGAAGGGCAATCAGCAGGTCGAAAACCTGGACCTGGTGGACCTGATGAGGCGTCTCCTCAACGAATACGGGCATGATGTAGTAAGTCATGACAGTTTTCTTGTGCATACGAACAGCGGTTACTTAATCAGTCCGCAATTTGTTGATGCGCAAGTCTCCGATGAAGGCGTGCAGATAGTCAGCACAGTTCAGGTCAACCATCCAATTTACATTCCAGAAGGTGTTTTTGAGTACCAGCATGATTTTGGCAGCAGCCCGCTCGAAGCGTTCGAGAATGGCTTTGTTAGCTGGATTGAAACAGATTTCGCTACCTTGCTTGAGGTGCAGAGTTCAGAACCAAATGAGTGTCAGTACCTGGTTTTTAGAGAACCAGATTCCGATAAGCCAGGAAGGCGAGCCGTTTTGGGACCGCTAATGCAAATAAGCGATTATGCCGAAGATCAACTTGAAGCTTTGCAGCAGCCTCATAGTGCCGATGAGGATGATGAGGATGGGCACGCAGACAGCTTTTGCCCTTGTTGTTTCCTCACCGAGTCAATGGATGTCTTCAAGCCTTTGATTGAGTCTGAAGGTTTCGTCGGTATCAGAATGTTCGCTACGAATGCTGATGGAGACGTAGATGCAGACTGCAGAGTAAACGGTAACGAATTTCCGGAAGGTGCAAAAGCCCTCGCCGCGTATGCTCATAAATGGACATCTGACGGGTTTGAAGCCCGCAAGCAATACGTCATCTTGCACAATTTTCAATAGTTGCGCGTTTTCTGTTAATTGAATTGTCGCTCTTTAATCGCAAAAGGCAGGAAATAAGCTCGATTTTTCGAGCACCTACTGAATGGTCGAAAATTAGTGCCGTCCTGCGTATTCGCGGACGCCTGCTGGTGCTGCGCTGCGGCATTTGGCGCGCCGCCAGTTGATGGGCGAATTTTGTCGAGATCGATAGCCCGCGTGTCACCATTTGGGTAGAATTCTCTGGGTTTTGACCTGACTATCACCTGCTTGCCACTTGGCGTCATTTCTTCAACGGTTCCGGTTTGCCATGGGGAATATTCGCCTTCCTTGTAATCGACAACTTGTCCTTTCTGGTATTGAGCTAGAGCAGGGAAAGCGATAAATAGCGCTGCGAATGAAGCTATTCCAGTTGCTTTTAGGAGGGCATTTTTCGATTTCATTATTTGCTCCAAGCTGTTGACAATCATGTCGAGTGTTTGCAGATTATAGTAGTCTCTTTCGATTTTTCAAAGTGACTTGCTTGTCGTTGTTTTCGAGCTGCGCAATATTTGTGTGAAACGGAGTGGGAATTCCACCACTGAAAATGGCTTAAATCCTCTTAGCTATGGGGTTTGGATCATTGCACTCCACAGCGTTCACGCCTATTATTGCGTCACTGAGGCATTCACGCGGTACTGGCAGATGGATTTTTGGGCAATTCTACTCATATTCGCAGCGATGGCAGGCATCATGGGTTGGACCATGACTCCATTCGTAAACGCAATTCTATGGTACTGCGACTGGCGTGATGGCATCGACATCAACTGGGGTCTGGACACAGTTTTTACGATCGCCTGCCCGTTCGCCTGGATGTTTGCAATATTCGAGATATGTGCCCTCTACTGTAAGTAAGAAGCGCTCTCTGGCTGATGGTCCGCCAACATGCTCTGCGAGATCTGCTAGCACATTCAAGCAGTCTTCCACGCTGTTTATTTGTGTGAGGCGATTGCGGAAGGGCGCTCCGCCAGTGATTCCCTTTGTGTAATGAGTCATGTGGCGCCGGCTTTCGCTCGTTCCAACTCTCAGCCCTTTGTACTTCACTAGTCCAACGCAATGGTTGAACGCAATTACCAGGCGTTCTACATCGTCGGGAGGCGCATCAAGAACTCCCCTATCAAGATATTTTGTGATGCGAGGAATAAGCCAGGGATTGCCCAGCGAGCCCCGGGCAACGGCAACTCCGTCGCAGTCTGTTATTTCCAGCAGCTTAAGTGCGTCGTCCGCTTCAAAAACATCACCATTTCCAAACACAGGAATGGAGAGCGCTTTCTTCACTTTTGCTATGAACGACCAATCGGCTTTTCCTGCATAGAGCTGTGCACGAGTTCTGCCATGAACCGTTACCAGTGAGGCGCCTGAGTCCTCCGCCATTTCGCCAAACTCCACTGCATTTCTTGAAGTGTCGTCCCAGCCCAGGCGAAATTTCACGGTGACAGGCACTTTCACCGATGCTTTGACAGTTCTGATGATTTCTCGCGCAAGCTCTGGCTCGCGCATGAGGGCGCACCCGTCCTTGCCTTTAACTATTTTTGGAACGGGGCAGCCCATGTTAATGTCGATGAAATCAGCTCCGCGAGCCTCTGCCATCTGTGCTGCCTGCGCCATGATTTCTGGTTCGTGACCGAAAATTTGAATTCCAATCGGATGTTCATCTGGGTCAAGGTCCATAATGTGCGTGTCTTTTCGGTACATCAAGCCTTTGCTTGAAACCATCTCTGTCGACAATAGGCAGTTCGGGTCGACCTGTCGAACGATGTTGCGAAAGACGATGTCGGTGACACCAGCCATAGGTGGCACGTATACACGGCTTTTCAGCTCGAAGTTACCGATTTTGACCATTGTTTCCTCAGAGAGACAAAAGTCGCAAGCTTCTTATGGTCGAAGCCGGCGGCGACTTATCAAGTCCTATTCTACGGCAAAGCGTTATTCCGGTCGACTTATCGTTTTCGCATGTTGCGAAATGCCAAAACTGCCACGCCATATGGTGCAGAGGCGCTACAATCTGCCTGTCGAGCAGGCGAGAAGATGACAAATTCAGAGCGAACATTTAAGACGGAAATAATTGAGGAAGCAAAGGAAGCGGCTGGGTTGTTTGGCTTTGAAGCTTCTGCGGTGACTCCAGTTGACGAATCTCTCTCTACATTTTGTGTGCGAGCTACGCGCGCAGGTGAGTCTGTGCGTTTGTTTTTGAAGCGCACGGCCGAGAACAGCCTCTCAGAACCGTGCGCCAATGCTGACTTGCAGCGATGGCTTTGCGACAATCTAGCTAGAAATGGTTTTGCAAATGTGCCGGAGTTTCACGTTTCCAGTGAAGGCTCTTGTATGCTGCTTTTGCGCCACATCTGGTCGTGCCAGAATTTTGTTGAGAGTCGCGACCGCTACGATTGGCTGAACTTTGATTGTCCGTCGCGCCTCTGTTACTCGGCTGGTTCCACGCTGGGCAGGCTTCATTATGCTGGGTCGCAATTGGTGCGACGTAATTCTGGTCTGAGGGCATTTGTTCGAACCGCCCAAATTATCGGTACTATGCCTGGGCGACTCGACCATACAGCCCGTGAGTTTTCTGGCTACAAATTCGCGAGTGATTCGCCGTTAGCGGCGGAAATAGAGCTTCTGAAGGCGATAGACTTTAGTCGCACAGTTGAGCAGTCAGAGTTTCTTGCCGCCGATTTGATTGAGGCTGACAAGAAATCTCGAACAACCATTAATCACGGCGATTTCCACTGCGAGAACGTTCTGGCAACTGACACAAGTATCACCTGTGTCATCGATTGGGACTATGCTTCCGTCGGAGGTGCAGTCTACGACCTGGCTTACGCGCTTTTCGTGTTTTGTCTTCAGCCTGTTCGTGAGGGGCAAGAGCGCCGCGAGCTCTTCAACCAACGGCGCATGACTTCGTTCCTTGAGGGCTATGGAAGCACCAGCAGCACACTGAAATCGATGGAAGTTTTGAGCCAGTTTAGCGAGTTTATGATCGTGTTGATGTTAGATTGGGTCTGCCAGGAAATGATGCGGGAAGACTCGAAATACAATAATCACCAGGGGTTTAAGGATTTTGCTCGAACATTAGCCTACTGCTGTTCGTAGCGTGGTATATCGGGGTAAACTATGATCGCAGTCTGAGCTTGGGGGGCTCTTGCCAAAAAAGGACGACCTAGTATTAGAGTTCCAACCCGGCACGGTTGTAGACAATCGCTACGAAATCATCTCCCTGCTTGGTTTTGGTGCGATTGGAAGAGTTTATCTCGCAAAGCATGCGGTGATGAACAAGACCTTCGCCTTGAAGTTTGTGCATCCGCAGAAGATTTCAGAGACTAATTTGAAGCGCTTCAAGCTCGAAGCACAGGCCTCAAGTTTGCTCGAACATCCTAATATTATTGGCATTCACGACTATGGCTTAACTCCCGATGGGGTTCCTTACATTGCTATGGAGTATTTTCAGGGGCGTTCGCTTGCCGACGAGCTGAAAACAGCGCATGGCATAAGTCGGGTTCGCTTTTTTGATATTTTTCAGCAGGTCTGCGCTGGGCTTTCACATGCGCACAAGAATGGTGTTCTGCACCGCGATTTGAAGCCCGCCAATATTCTGATCAAGACACTGCCAGATGGAAGCGATGTCGCGAAAGTCTTGGATTTCGGCATGGCGAAGCTCATGCCTGGTGACAATCATGAAGAGTCGCGCATCACGGTTACAGGTGAAGTCGTTGGTAGTCCTTTCTACATGAGTCCAGAGCAGTGCATGGCTAAAGATCTCGATTGCAGAACTGATATTTATTCGCTAGGGGTTGTGATGCATGAGGTTCTGACTGGAAGCCCTGTTTTCCTGGGCAAAAATCCGATTGAAGTAATGCAGAAGCACGTGCACAATGCGCCGGTGTTCGATGAGAAAACAGCTGTGGTGCCTGCTTTGCAGCAGTTGGTTCTGAAGTGTTTATCGAAAGACCCGAAGAAGCGCTATCAAACGGCAGATGAGCTGTCAGAGGCGCTTGCGAAGTTGAAAACTCATGAATTGAGAGCTTCGGCGGAAATTGCAGCACTGCTAGACCCCACGGCTAACCAGAACAAGGGTGAAACTGCCCCCGCGCCTGAGCATGCAAAAATGCGCAATATGATGGATGAATCGAAACATGGGCTTTCTCCGAAAGTTAAAGTTGCAGTTGGCGTTGTCGCTATTTTGGTTCTCGCTATCTTGAGTTTTGTTTTCATTTCTATGCAAGGACACTCCGGAGTCCGTTGAACTTTGTTTGTGCTAAATAGACAGCACAGGCTTTTCTTGCCCACATAGTGTATATTGAACGCATCGAGCAAAAGGTGGTTCATGCGCTTTCTTATTTCAGCACTAACAATCTGTTTAGTTATGATGTCACCTGCCGCAAATGCCGACTCGGCTTTCTTAAAGGGCAAAGTCATGGATGCGGAAGGTAAGCCAGTTGGTGGCGTGAAAATTGTTGTTCATGATGAGGATAAGCAGGAAGATTCGTCGGGCAAGTCAGACGGCAAAGGCAATTTTGAAGTCGAGCACGAGCCCTGCAACACGCTTTCCTTTGATGTTATTCCTAACCCGCGCTCTGGCTACAGCCGCGCTCACTATGCACATGTTTCTGGCGAGCAATCTAAGCACTTTATAGTTCAATTGCATAAAGGCTTCAAGGTTTCCGGACGTGTAATGGCAGAAGGCAGCGGTGTCAAAGGGCTTGAGGTAAGGTTCGTCGGCAGAGATGAGGGTGGAACTTCACACGTTGTGCATGGTGGCGGTGTTGCAACCACAGATGGTGACGGTGATTATGAAGTTTTGCTGACCCCGGGCAAGAAGATAATGCAGATAAAGAATGATGTGTATTCGAATCTGGCTCCGGTTTATCATCACGAAATCACCATCACAGGTGATACCAAAATTCCTGATATTACTCTGCCTCTAATTAAAAATCATCACAAATGAGTTCTAAGCTAGCTCACTTTGATTGCCAATTCGGCGCGGCGGGCGACATGTTGCTTGCAGCCTTGCTGGATGCAGGCGTTGATCGCGACGCTTTTCTTTGCGAGCTGTCCAAATTGAAGCTGTCTGAGTATTTTTCTTTTAGTGTTGAAAGAGTGCGCAGATGCGGGCTTGGTGCGCTGAAGATTCATGTGAGTGAATGCCAGGATGGCGGCGCTCCCAGTCCCGAAGGATCGCACGAGCACCACGGGGGTGACGGATCCCACGAGCACCACGGGGTTGACGGATCCCACGAGCATCACGGGCGTGACGGATCCCACGAGCACCACGGGCGTGACGGATCGCACGAGCACCATGGGCTTGAAGAATCGCACGAGCACCACGGGCGTGACGGATCGCACGAGCTCCACGGGCTTGAAGAATCGCTCGAGCACCATGGGCTTGACGGATCGCACGAGCACCATGGGCTTGAAGAATCGCACGAGCACCACGGGCGTGACGGATCGCACGAGCACCACGGGCATGAAGGATCCCACGAGCACCACGGGCACGAGGGATCCCTTGAGCATCACGGAGACGCTAGGAGCCGCCAGGATGGCAGCGCTCCCGGGTATGGAGTATCTCGCCGGCATGGGGGCTCGCACCAGCACAGCCACAGAGGGCTTAGCGAAATCACGGCGATAATTCAGAATTCGGGGATTTCATCCAGAGCCAAGCAGCTTGCAACGAATATTTTTCAGAGGCTAGGCAGGGCTGAAGCCCGTGTACACGCGGTCTCAATCGAGGAGGTTCATTTTCATGAAGTGGGCGCGATTGATGCAATTGTAGATATAGTTGGATTCGCCATTGCATATGACCTCGCTGAAATCGAGTCTAGTACTTGTACTGCAGTTCCACTGGGCAACGGGACGGTAAAGACCGAACATGGTAATTTTCCAATTCCCGCTCCGGCCGTTGTCGAGCTATTGCATGAAGCAGGCGCTTTGACCAGCGGGCTGGCTGTTCCATTTGAATGCCTAACTCCAACCGGAGCCGCAATTCTTTGTGAAATTGCAGAGCGCTGGGGCTCGGCGCCCGCATTCGACAAAATTGGTGCCACCGGCTATGGTGCTGGTACTAAAGATCCTAAAGACTGGCCGAACGTGGTTCGCATCCTGATTGGGCGGGGCGCTTCGAAAAGCGTTTCTGACCTTGCGCCCGTGTCGTTTGAGTCGGAAGTCATTTCCGTAATCGAAGCCAATGTTGACGACCAATCGCCGCAAGCAATTTCATTCGCGCTAGAAAAAATTCTGTCCGCGGGTGCCCTCGATGTGTTTACCACAGCAGTGACGATGAAAAAATCACGTAGTGCACACCTGCTTACCGTAATATGCCGACCTGAGGATGAGACTCGCTTTCAGGAGATGATACTCAGGGAGACCACTTCAATTGGCGTTCGCTCAAGACGAGAAAACAGGTTGTTTGCTGCTCGTCGTTGGCAAGAACTGACAGTAGATGACCTGAAAGTCAGGGTGAAGCTGGCTTTCGATAAGCTTGGCAATCTCATCAATGCCCAGCCGGAATTTGAAGATATTGCGCTATTTTCACAGAGAATGGGAATCACTATTAAGGAAGCACAAAATCGCGTGATGGCAGCATATTATGGTTCCATCGCTGAAGAAAAAACTAGCGTTAGAGAGTCGGAAGACAGCAAGTAACAATTGCGGAGTATGTTATGGCGAACCAGCAGGCAGGTAACGGAAATAATTCGGATGGGGAAATGCTGGAGGCAAATCTTCTAAGTGCTGAAGAAATGCACGGGCGTGATAACCCAGAATTGCTGACGCCGCTGAATGCCGCCGCACAGTATCATCTGACCGAGAAGAATTATGCCAGAGCTGAGGATTTGCTTAATCGTGGATTGGCAATTGCTTCTGCGTTAAACCCAACAAACCACGAGCAAATTAAGTTGGCAAAGCAAAAGCTTGGTTGGTTGTTTTTTCTGCAGGATAGAAATATCGAAGCGGAGAGCATGCTGCTGCACGCGCTTGAGTCGGTCAATCACGATTTAGAATCGAATGAGGACGGCATTGTTCAGGCAATTCGCAGTCTTGTATATTTTTACATCAACATCGTGCAATTGGATAAAGCGGAAACTGCTTTGCAGAAACTGCTATCGGTGTTTCAGGCGAAGCACCCGGCTAATAGTTATCAGGCTGGCTATTCATTGATTGCGCTTGCAGTGGTCTGCGATGCAAAAGGTGATATGGATGCGTCCAAGTCATATGCCGAGAAGGCTGCTGCCATAATCAAAGACAAGTGCGCGATTGGTTACACTGTCGACTATTTGAGCTTGTCAGAGATAATCAATCTCTATTTTGCACAAGACCGTAAGGTTGAGGCACTTGAATTAGTCGCCTGCACCATGATCGAAAGCGAAGACATGTATTGGCCTCAAAATCCCGTGGCAGCGCGCGTTCTGTCAAAGCTTGCCGAATTCATGCGGGGGCAAAAGAAGTTCAAGCAGGCTGAGTCGATTTACAAGAGAGCCATTGCAATTAAGGAATTGAACAACGCAACCTCCGATGAGGACTTCTCTGGTTTAACTATGAACCTGGGCAATATGTACCTTGGTTTGCGGAAGTATGCCGATGCTGAGCCACTAGTGAAGATTGCGATGAAAACACGAGTCAAGCTATTCGGAAGCAATCATCCGTCTGTCGCGGCTTGTGTTGAAACTTATGCAACTATTTTGCGCAAAACGAAGCGCATTGCGCTGGCGAATAAGCTAGATTTTCGTGCTCGCGAAATAAGGTCTGAGTGCGTGTCTAAGTATGAGCGCGAGTTGCTTGCGGCATCGGCTGCAGCTGCAAGCAATGATCGGTAAAGAGCGCAGTCGCTAGCTCGCCGATCTAGCCTTGTACTCGATCACAAAGCTCTATGCTTACCGGTCTCAAAAATATCTTCGCTCTTCAGGCGCAGAAAAACGCGAAAACTGCACCGGTACCGATTGAGTTCTTAAAAGTAGCGTCAGCCCGTCGGCCGCGCTCAAATGGACAGAGGAACAGTTGCCTGTTCCTCTCGCCGGTGCCGATCTAGATTGAATTAGACCGACTTGATTGTGATTCAATTATGTCGCTGCAGCACTGCCAGCGGTGCCGGCGGTGCTAAGTACGACGGCGTCTTTCTTGAATTCAAGTCCTTCGTCGCCCACGTCTACTACGATGCGGTCTCCGTCCTGGAACTTGCCTTCGAGCATCTCGAGCGAAAGTGTGTTTTCAATTTCACGTTGAATAACTCGCTTAAGCGGACGCGCACCGTACATGGGGTCGTATCCAGAGTTTGCCAGCCATTCCATTGCCTCTGGGGTTGGTTCGAGCACAATCTTTCGTTCTTCCAGTCGCTTGTTGAGAAGGCGAACTTGAAGTTCGACAATGTGCTTGAGTTGTGCCAGCGTCAGTGCGTGGAAAACAACTGTCTCGTCGATTCGGTTGAGGAACTCTGGGCGGAAGTGCTGGCGTAATGCTGAAAGAACCTTGTCTTTCATATCGTCATAAGCTTCGTCAGAAGAGTCAGATGCCGATTTTGATTGGTAGTCGAGAATGTGTTGGCTACCAATATTGGAGGTCATGATGATTACCGTGTTTTTGAAATCAACATGGCGACCCTTCGAGTCGGTGAGGTGACCTTCATCGAGCACTTGCAACAAGACGTTGAACACATCGCCGTGCGCTTTTTCGATTTCATCGAAGAGCACGCAGGTGTATTGGCGTCGTCGAACAGCCTCTGTGAGCTGACCGCCTTCATCGTATCCGATGTATCCTGGAGGTGCACCAATCAGTCTTGCTACTGTGTGGCGCTCCTGATATTCAGACATGTCGATGCGCACCATCGCGCGATCGTCATCGAAGAGAAACTCAGCAAGCGCTTTTGCAAGCTCTGTTTTGCCTACGCCGGTGGGTCCGAGGAAGAGGAAGCTTCCTATTGGGCGGTTCGGATCTTTAAACCCTGCACGTGCACGACGCACCGCATTTGCCACCACTTCGATTGCTTCCTCTTGTCCGATTACCCGTTTGTGGAGGTGATCCTCAAGTCTAATCAACTTCTGAACCTCACCTTCCATCAGCTTTGTAACAGGAATGCCTGTCCATTTGGAAACGATTTCGGCGATGTCCTCTGCACTTACTTCTTGTGATAGAAGTCGAGCAACATTTTTCTGGTTGAAAGTTTCTTCTTCTTGAGCTATGCGTTTTTCGATTTCCATCAAGGTGCCGTATTTTAGTTGCGCAGCCTTTGCCAAATCGGTGTTACGTTCAGCCTGCTCAATTTGCACGTTCACAGCTTCGCGTTCTGCTTTCAGCTGCTGAAGGCGATTGAGCGCGTCTTTTTCGGTGTTCCATTGGTTGCGCAAGACTCCTGCTGATTCTTGAATGTCTTGAATTTCCTTTTCGATTTTTTCAAGACGTTCTTTTGAAGCAGCGTCCCGTTCGCGCTTTAGGGCTTCGCGCTCAATTTCGAGTTGAATTTTGCGACGTTCCATTTCGTCGAGTTCAGCTGGCATCGAGTCGATTTCTATGCGCATGCGAGCGGCAGCTTCATCCACCAGGTCAATTGCTTTATCTGGAAGGGCTCTGTCCGCGATGTACCGGTGCGAAAGCACAGCTGCTGCGACGAGCGCTGCGTCTTGAATGCGCACCCCGTGGTGCACTTCGTAGCGTTCTTTCAAACCGCGCAATATCGAAATTGAATCTTCGACAGTTGGCTGGTCGACAAAAACTGTCTGGAAGCGTCTTTCCAGTGCTGGGTCTTTCTCGACGTGCTTTCTGTATTCATCAAGAGTGGTCGCACCCACGCAGTGTAGTTCGCCGCGTGCCAGAGGTGGTTTCAGCAAATTGCCAGCATCCATCGAACCTTCGCCCGAAGAACCTGCGCCAACTACTGTGTGAAGTTCATCGATGAAGAGAATGATTTTGCCGTTCGATTCTGTAACTTCCTTGAGGACTGCTTTCAAACGTTCTTCGAACTCACCTCTGTATTTTGCACCAGCTATAAGCGAGCCCATGTCCAGCGCAATGAGCTTTTTGTCTTTTAAACCTTCGGGGACGTCTCTCTTTGTGATGCGTTGTGCAAGACCCTCTACAATCGCCGTTTTACCTACCCCGGGCTCTCCAACAAGCACCGGGTTATTTTTCGTTCTACGTGAGAGCACCTGCATGACGCGGCGAATTTCGTCGTCACGACCAATGACTGGGTCGAGCTTTCCCGCAGCCGCAGCGGCTGTGAGGTCTTTTCCGTATCTGGCCAGCGCCTGATAGGTTTGCTCTGGGTCTTGCGAGGTGACGTTCTGGCTTCCGCGAATTTGAGTGAGAACCTGCAAGATGCGGTCGCGCGTGACGCCGTGTTGTTTCAGGATGGTTCCAGCCTGCGACTTTGAAGCGTCGCAGAGCACCAGCATCAAGTGTTCGATGCTTATGAACTGGTCTTTGAGGCGTTCCGCCTCTTTGCCAGCTTCTTCCAGCATGCCGATCAGCTTCGATGAGACGACAATTTCGTCTTTCTTGACTTGAACTGATGAAGCTTTTGGCTGATTTGTCAAATAGCGGGAAAGCTCCTCGACAATCGGTTCATCCTTGATGTCCAGCGCTGTCAGTATCTTTCCGGCTAGCCCATCTTCTTGCTCGAAAAGTGAGAGCAACAGATGTTCCGGTAAGACTTGACTGTGGGAAAATCTGGATAGAATCTCCTGACAGTTAGTAACGGCTTCTCTTGCTTTATGTGTGAATCTATCTAGGTTCATATTCATTCCGCCTTTCGCCAGAGTTCGTCAACAACTCATCACAACGGATTTGAGTCGTCTCCTAATAGAGATTATGGGGTGCAGCATTATACGTGATTCACAAATTCCGAATTTATTTAGACTCGACAGCCCCAGTCGGCCAAAAGGCTGATTTTTTCGATCTTTTCAAAGAAAAAAGGCGGATACTATGTGATCTATGTTAGGAATTGGGAATATGTAAGGTTGACAGATCATCAGCCGCTGGTGACTTGTTCTGAATCATCGCGTATCGGCGGATCGATGCAGATGATGGTTTCCCACAACTTCGCTTAAGAAAAACGAGAAATATGCTGGATATTGAGGAAGATTTTTACGGTGTTTTAGGTGTCGAGGAAACTGCGGCGCCTGATGAAATCAGAAAAGCGTATTTGAAGCTTGCAAAGAAATTGCACCCAGACCGCTTTCCGAATGACCCAGAGAAGCGTGCTGAAGCTCAAGTGGAGTTTTCAAAGGTGACTCGTGCGCATGAAGTTCTCTCTGATGCGAAGCAGAAGGACGAGTATGATGCGCTAAGAAGGCTCGCCCGAAATAAGGGTATCGCAGCAGTTGCGGAGGCTCCGGCGGAGAAGGCAGAAGTCAAGGCTGAGAACCGTGATTCATGGGCTGCTAAGCACTGTGACCGTGCCAACGACATGTTGAGTCGTAAACGCTTTCCCGAGGCTGAAACTGCCATCAAAGAAGCAATCAGGCTGGCTCCGAACAATGCTAAGTATCATGCAGTTCTTGCTGAAATCCAGATGGCCAGGGGGTGGAGAACGCTTGCGATGACCTCGGTTAATGCGGCGCTCAAGATTGATCCGAAAAACTACGAAGCCAAGCAAGTTGAGCTCAAGTTGAAGACCAGCAATAAGAGCAGTGGAACTCAGCCGAAAGAGGCAGCAGCGCCTGCCGCAAACGGTGAAAAGAAGGGATTTCTTGATCAGCTCAAGGAGCTGCTCAATAAGAAGATGTAGTTTTCTCTTTGTAACTATTTTGATTTTGGAGAGAGCGGCGAGTTGCTGCTCTTTCGCTTTCTGGGGCGATTTTTGAACCGCATTTCTGTTTGCGAACATGTGCAAGAAGGGTACTTGTAAAGAACGAAATCAAGCGCTACCCTTAGGAACTTGTCGGATGCGCTGTCGTCGTTTCCAATCGTCAGGTTCCGGAAAGCCTAATGAGTAAGCTCTTTGCAACCACCGTGAATTCAAGCAGCATCGGAAGGGGAAAGTCTCTTGCTCTGCTGCCAGTTCTAATTGCGACGACGTTCACTTACCCACTTTCGCTTGTGCATGCACAATCATCTTCGAGCGCACAATCGCAGGCAGGGAATTCCTCCGCTCACTCCGTAGCTCATGTTGGCGGGCAAGCCAAAGGCATGCCGACGCCGACCAAAATGAATGCAAGCGCTTCTTCAGGCTCAGCTTCGGGGGCTGTGGGAGCAGGCTCTGCTTCAGGGGCCGCGGGGTCAGGCGCTGCTTCAGGAGCTGCTGGATCTGGCGCCGCTTCAGGAGCTGCTGGATCTTCTTCAAAGATTTTGAAAGGCAATGTTTCTCAGACTGCTTATCCATTTATAGAAGGCAAAACCGAAGTGGTGCCGCAAGGTACTAAGCTTGGGTTGAATCTCAGTGCTAACTTGAATTCTGAGTTAGCCAAAGTCGGCGATGAGATATGGGCTGAAGTTTCAACTGATTTGAAAGAAGGCGAAACGGTAGTGTTGCCCGGAAAATGGCGCGTTAAGGGGCATGTGACTCGTGTTGAGCGTCAGAAGCGCATGGGACGCGATGGCTATGTCGAAGTGAAGTTTGATCAGCTAGTGTCTCCCGATGGTGAGTACGTTGTGCCGTTAGATGCGAAAGCTACGACAAAAGAAAGTACTGGTAAGACCATCGCAAAACAGGTGGTCACAACAACAGGGTACACCACAGTTGGTGCCATCGGCGGTGCCCTTGCTTCAGTGCAAATGACAGGAATCGGCGTTGCAATCGCATCTTACGGTATCTCTGTTGGAATTGGTGGAGGCGTTGGTGCTGCCATAGGTGTTGCTGCAGCGCTACACCGCAAAGGTAATATTCAAAGCAATCTTGCTGGTGAAGAAATCGAAATCAATTTGCCTTCTGATATAACTCTGCCGGCGTTCAAGCAGGACGTTATTCCATCGAAGGCGCCAAAACCAAAACTAGATAACGTTGATTTCGTGATAAAGGATTTGCGCTTCGGCCCTGGACCCTTTGGTGACAAGAAATCCAAGCTACTCTCAGTAAAATTTCTGGTGGAAAATCACAGCAATCGTTCATACGACTTTGCTGATATTGCCCTGAAATCTGACCATAACCAGAATTGTTTTCCTTATGCTTTATCAGATCTGAAGGAAGCACATAAGAAAGTAGGTCCCAACGCCCTTCAGGAAGCGACAATTACCTTTCAGGTTACTAGCGATAAACACAAGTATTGGCTTGTATTGCTGGATCGCGGTCATATAAATATACTTTCGCAAGTGGCAATAAATTAATCATGGTGATTTCCCCACTACATAACTAGCAATTAATCCTAACTAGGGCTAATATATGGAGATTCACCGGGCGACTATCGATGAGCATCTTGCGGGATTTACGAAAGCATCTCTCTCAAGCAAATTGGCGAAGACTTCAGCTCAATCAGGTAGTTACATGAGACACAAGGCACAGCGGGGGTTGGAATGAAAGCACGCATAACACAAATGCTGCAGAACATCCACGGCGGGCAGCACAACAACAGACCAGCAGATTGGCAGATGCATAAAAACCAGAATGCCAACGTTGATTATGAGAAGCTGCTTCGCGAGAAAGACAGAGAAATTGACCGGTTGCGTCATGAACTATCAAATACGCAAGCTCGCTTGCAGGAGATGATGGGTTCGGACCTTCTGACTCAACTTCCCAATAGACATGCTTTTAAGGAACATCTGACACATTCATTAAAGAGAGCCGTGAGACTCGGCTATTCACTATCTTTGATGCTCATCGATATAGACTGTTTGCGAGACATCAACTTGCGTTACGGTCACGAAATTGGAGACCAGGTACTGGTCGAAGTTTCCAAAATTTTGCGCAACTCAGTTCGAGAAATCGATATGCCAGCCCGCTGGGGCGGTGAGGAACTGGTTGCAGTACTCCACGAAACTGATGCGGAAGGCGCTGCCACTGTTGCAGAGCGCGTTCGCAGAAAAGTCGCGATGTTGGAAATTAAGGACCCTCGCAGCGGAAAGCTAATTAGCTTGACGGCGTCGTTGGCGGTTTCCAGCTATCCAAAACATAGTGCTGACCCTCATGGACTGCTGGAAGCAGCTTGTGAAGCCATGATTGAAGCAAAAGAAAAAGGCGGCAACGTAGTAGTTGTAGCTTTTTAGGAATAACGAATTCTGAAATTTGGCGTCGCGATTAGGTTTGCGGCGCCTTTGCTTTTGTTGTCGACCATTGAAGCGAAGATATTTTCGAGAACTCAATCGGTACCGGTGGAGTTTTCAGGTTTATCTGCGGCTGAGGGTGCGAAGATATTTTTGAGAACTCAAACGGTACCGGTGGAGTTTTCAGGTTTATCTGCGGCTGAGGGTGCGAAGATATTTTCGAGAACTCAAACGGTACCGGCGGAGTTTTCAGGATTTTCTGCGGCTGAGGGTGCGAAGATATTTTTGAGAACTCAAACGGTACCGGTGGAGTTTTCAGGTTTATCTGCGGCTGAGGGTGCGAAGATATTTTCGAGAACTCAAACGGTACCGGTGGAGTTTTCAGGTTTATCTGCGACGATGGTGCGTAGATATTCCCCTGAACTCGACAGGTGACCCGCTTCGCTCCTGGGAAAACACTGGCTTTCAAGCAGTCATCAGCCCAGGATTTAAGAGCCGGAGCGGCTTGCTTTGAGCTTTGTATCGATTCAGCCCAAGATTTACAATCGTCATCCAATCCAATATCGCAACAAAATCCGCCTGCAGATTTCGGCTTGGTCTGTCTAAGGTCCGCAAATCGAATTTTTTTCGAAATCATGCGTACAGCTCCGAATGCCTAAGGCTGACTTGCGTTTATGCAAATGCCTCTGTGAAAATACCGAATGCAGGTGTCATTCTTGCGAGCCAGTTGTCTGCCACTGATTGAGCGTAAATCCAAATGCTAAAGCTGTACAAAAAGAATATCGATGAAATTCTCTACTGGGAGGCTTGGGAAGAAACTGGCAAGGTTGTGACTCATTGGGGGCGACTGGGCGAAATTGGCGAAACCACTGAAATCAAGTTAGCTGCAAGTGAAAATGGAGAACGGCTCATTCAGCGCGAGTGCAAACCCAAGCTCTCTGACGGATTTGATCAAATGGAAGCACGCGGTGAACTCGTTGTTCAGTATAAATTGGATGGGTGGGGCAGTCCTGGCGACCTCGAGACACGTCATTTGATCGAAGGCTTGCTTCAGGAATGTCTCGGATGGACTGGCAATGGGCATTGCGAAGGTGGTGACATTGGCAACAGCACCATCAATATTTACTCTATGGTAATCGATGTGGAGGTGGCTGCAAAAACAGTCATCGACGCCCTCTCGGAGTCGATGTTTCTTGAAGGGGCTGTCGTTGCTAGCAAACGAGACTGCGAAGACGATAATGAATGCTACAAGGTTCATTATCCACAGTCGTTTAAGGGGGCGTTTTCGATCTCCTAGAAGATTGCGGGCACCGTGTGCTATGGGTACGCGCCGCAGAGTGTTGCCGTCCAATCCGTAAGCAGCATCGCTTGTTTTCAGGCAACATTGGGGAATTAGTGAGCAAGTGTCTGAACGGTGCATAAGCAATTTTGCGGCTCAGCTGCTTTTGTTTGCGCTTGTATTCCTGTCTGGCTGCGGCTCAGCGCATGGTGCGTTAGAGGACACTAAAGTACTGAGCTTGCTCACAGGCGATAATTCGCATGTATGGAATGCAGAGGAAGTGCGATGAGTAAGGGTTCGACAGACCAGTTATCTGCGTCGATGCACTTCTTTGCTTTGCTGAAAAATCGAGCCATCCTCCTGCCGAACAAAGAAGCGCTTGTCTACAATGAGACACGCTGGACCTTTTCCGTTCTGATGCAACGAATTGCTGCGGTTGCGACTCAGTTGCTAGACGCTGGTGTGAAGCCAGGGGAGAAGGTTGGAATCTTGTTTCCAAATCATCCCGATTATGTGGCTGCGTTTTTTGCTGCTGCTGGACTCGGTCTTACAATTGTTCCAATCAATGCATTGCTCAAGTCTGACGAAATTGCGCATATATTGAGTGATTCTGAATCAACAACCTTGATTTTGCACGAAAGTACGCTTGCGGAGGCTCTTAAGTCTCAAGCTGAAGGTTCGATTCTTAAACACATATTCGTAAGTCGTGATACTGAATGCGGTGCCAGTTCTGCAACTTCGACTTCTTGTTCTGGAAATGCAAGCCAGCTTGGTGTGCCTATTATTGATCTCTCGCAGGAATTGAGAGAACTGAATTCTGTTGATTGGTACTGTCACATCAACCCGTATGAGGACCTCGCCCTCATAGTGTATACATCAGGTACGACTGGAAAGCCCAAAGGCGCAATGCTAAGCCATTTCAATATGCTTAGCATTTTTCCAGAAAGGCTCGACTTATTCGACGTTTCTGAGCTGGACAAAACTCTTGCCGTTTTGCCTATGTGCCACATTTATGGAATTACGATTCTCATGATTGGCACGCTATCTCGTGGTGGCACCCTGGCGATAATGCCTAAATTTGAAGCGGTGCAGGCACTGAAGATAATCGAGAAAGAACGACTGACGCTGGTACCGCTTGTTCCTGCAATGTATCAGTTTTGCCTGATGGAACTTGAGAAAAATAAGTACGACCTCGAATCCGTTCGCGTATGTTTCAGTGGTGCGGCCGCGCTTGCACCTGAACTGATTAAGCAACTGGAAACCGCTTTCGGTGCGGTGTTAGTTGAAGGCTTCGGCATGACCGAAACCGCTTGTGTGGCCACGATCAATCCTCTAAAAGGTGTGCGGAAAGCTGGCTCGGTAGGACCAGTCTTGCCAGGCGTTGAAATGCGTGTGGTCGCTGATGATGGTACTGTGCTCTCTGTCGGATCCGCAAATGTAGGCGAGTTGAGCATAAAAGGTCCGAATATCATGAAAGGCTATTACAAGTTGCCTGAAGAAACTCAAAAGAGTATGGACGGCGACTGGTTTTTCACCGGCGATTTGGGCTACATCGATGAAGATGGTTATGTCTTTATCGTGGGTCGTAAGAAGGAAATGATCATTCGAGGTGGAGCTAACATTTACCCTCGGGAGATTGAAGAGGTCTTGCTGAAGCTTGAGCAGGTGGCAGAGGCTGCGGTCGTGGGTGTGCCAGATAAGCTCATGGGTGAGCGTGTCAAAGCTGTTTTGGTATTGAAGTCCGGAGCAAATCTTGATGAATCCAAGGTCAAGGAGTTTTGCTCGGAGCACATGGCTGAATACAAAGTGCCTCGCATTGTGGAGTTTAGATCAACATTGCCTCGCAATTCTACCGGGAAGATTTTAAAACGAATGCTGATTGATACTTCTGAAACCTCTGCACCAAAAGTGGTGTCAGGTTGATTGGACGGTTGAACGGTGTCACCTGAAATTATTAAGACAGACGTCGTAGTCATCGGCGCGGGTGGCGCAGGCATGATGTGTGCAATTGAAGCCGCGAAGCGCTTTCGGCGAGTGCTTGTCATTGACCATTCGGAAAAGATCGGACGTAAGATTTTGATTTCTGGTGGAGGACGTTGCAATTTTACTAACTTGCACGCGAAGCCCGAAAATTATCATTCAGCTAACCCTCACTTTTGCAAATCAGCACTGGCTCGATATCAACCGAATGATTTCATTTCATTGGTACGAGCGCACAAAATTCGCTTTCACGAAAAGAAACTTGGACAGTTATTCTGTGATGAGTCAGCAGAACAAATTGTTGACCTGCTAGTAACGGAGTGTCGCAAGGCTAAAGTAAGTTTTCGTCTTGGTTCCAAGGTGAAGAGAATAAGACAAGAGTCTGCTGATGAGGAAAGTAGATTTGTGGTGCAGTGTGAGCATGCTGATATTCATACTTATTCTGTAGTGGTGGCAACCGGTGGCTTGTCAATTCCGAAAATTGGAGCCACCGGTTTTGGTTACGAGATTGCAAAGCAATTCGGATTGAAGTTGGAAGATACCTACCCTGCCCTTGTTGGCTTCGATTTGAAGCCGCAAGACAAGCAGAGCTTTGGCGAGCTAACCGGAGTATCTTTCGATAGCACCGTGAAATGTCGAAAACATAGTTTTAGAGAAAACACGCTGTTCACTCATACAGGCGTGAGCGGACCAGCCATTTTGCAGGCTTCTCTTTATTGGCATCCAGGCGATGCACTTCAAATCGACACATGCCCAGATGTTGATGTGCGAGCTTTCCTGGCTGAACTACAGGCGCAAAAGAGCAAGAAGGAATTGCGAAACGCATTGCAGGAGTTGTTGCCAGCGAGGCTTGCAGATAAGCTTTGCGAACTATTTCAATCTTCGCGGCCAATCAATTCACTCGCTGACAAAACGCTTGATGATTTTTGTAGAAAACTGCATGCGTGGTCACTAGTGCCTGCTGCAAACTTCGGTTACCAGAAAGCTGAAGTCACCAGAGGCGGTGTCAGTACTGACGAGCTGTCCGCAAAGACAATGGAATCAAAAAAAGTGCCAGGTCTGTATTTTGTCGGCGAGGTTGTTGATGTCACTGGTCAATTGGGAGGCTACAACTTCCAGTGGGCATGGGCTTCGGGATTCTCTGCGGGGCAAGTCGTATAAATCGCGGGTTCGCATACTAGACGTCTTTTGCGCTGCCGGTTGGATCGAATCAGCAGTTTGATCATGTGTTGTGGCGGGTGGTAGAGCTTAAGTGGTGGCAGCTCGATTCTTAGTGTTCAGCCAGGAACCAAAAAGATTTGAGTGGTGATCTCTTCTGGTTCGAGTAGATCCTGAGTGGGCTTCTCGTCTGGGAGCGCCGGGCTTCCAACCAGCATCTGATAGGATGGCTTGATCCTGTGTGGACAGTTAGATCTCCTGTGTGGCTGACTCTTCGGCGGACGGTAGAGCTTTTGTGACTTTTCGGGTTGATAAAAATTAGGTTCACACCAGGTGATCGCTTTGTGATAAGTAACGCTATGTGTTGCTAGTAATAAGTTAACCCGCAAGAGATCGTTCTTCGGCTATGCTTCGATCAGGTGCGGGGGATTTTCTTGAGTTCTTTTATGGTTGAGTGCTGCTTATCCCATGAGAAAAGCGTTCACAAAACGCGGTGACGATTATAGTTAACCCAGCTGCGTGACCCATGCAGCATGTAGTTTCTCTACTCTTACATCTTTTCTTTTGATGAGGATAGGATTTCGGAAACTAACCAGCCTAATCCCGTACTTACTGGAGTCTACTGTGTTTGTATTGCAGCTATTTGGCTGGTTTATTTTTTCTTGCATACTAATGTCCTTTATTGAACATCAAGTGCATAGCCGTTTGATGCATAGACGTAGTTTTGCAAGATTTGAGCGAACATTTCAAGCTCATGCTATCGTCCACCATAAAGAACACTATTCTGAACATTTTACTGATGAACCCGTGCCCGTTGGGGAGGACAAGGAGATTCGTCTAACAGTGCAAAAGGCTCCAATAAAGGCTATTCCTTTCGCACTTGTAATTGCGATTTTCTCTTGGCCTGGCGCTCTAATTTTTGTCTTTGTAGCAACCATGCACCATTGGATTTGGAATAAGATTCACCTCGAAATGCACAAACCTGAGCATCGCGGTTTCAGCAATTGGCCAATCTACAAGTATCTTGCGCGATACCACTGGTTGCATCACAAATATCCAAGTAAGAATTTTAACGTGGTGATACCTTTTGCAGATTTTGTACTTGGTACATGTGCTAAGGCTAGCAATCATGACCTTGAAGAGATGTATCAACTTGGATTCGTTAAAAAGCTGCCAGAGCTAAGTTGACCCTTTCTGGCTCGTCGCCCCTGACGGGTTTAGCAGCGTATCGTCGTCGACGCTCTGACTCATCTTCACACTGATTCATCCGCTCTGACTCGCCACCGCATTCTGCGAAGTTCAGGGTTTAGACTACTCTTTCAATTTTCTTTTGAAACTCACGGTTTCAATCGGTTAGCCGTTTCACGGACACGCCGCTTGTTCTGATTTCTTTGCCAGTCGCCTGGACAATTCTTCTATCGGTATCGGCTTAAATTGCTGGGCCGCTCCTGGAACGTCCATTGCTGTGCCAGACACGAACTGTCCATCACTATTGATTCTCAAGCTGTTTCTGGATTGTCCTGAAGCAACTGCCTCTGTCAGTTCAATAGACTTGAGTTTGCCACTTGCAGGGTCGATGTCTGCATTGAGTCGCAATCCGCTGCTGCCGAGTTCTTTATTGGCTGCAAGAAGAGCTTCATTCAAAGCCTGTTGATTGCTTGCAGAAGCTTTTTCCATCATTTCTGCAAGTTTCTTTCCATCGAAATCACCGGTCAGCATCTGCTGCCCGAATTCGTTGAGAGCGTCTTTCACTGGTCCTTCTGGAACTTCATTACGCTCAAGGAAGCGACCCCAACCCTGTGCATATTGCTTGAGGTTGTATCCTTTCTTTCCACCAACTTCTTCAAGTTCTTTGAGCCGCTGTTTGTAGCGTTCGTCACGTTGTTTTTGGAACGTTTCACGATCGTTTCCATCGCTCTTATCAGCGTCTGGTCTGTTGTTGTTATTGTTGTTGGAGTTGTCGTTAGGGTTATTTTGTTTGTCTGGGTTCGGCTCTTGCGGATTTGGACGAAAGTCTTGATCGTTAGGTTTGTTCTCAGGGTTATTTGGTGGAGCAGTCTGGTCTCCTCCGCCAAGGTTGAGTGTGCCGCGTTTTGCGTATTGCAGTTGATCCTTCACGATTGCAGAAATTTCTTCTCTGCCACCATGGACAGTTGCTATGGTTTTGCCGATGCCGAGTGAACCATCAGCTTTCTTCTCAACGGTGTACACACCGGTGAAGCTCATGTCGCTCTTCCCTGAATCTCCGAGACCTTCGCCGCTCGACGCGTTGCGTCTGATGACTTTGCCCAAGTCAGAATTCGGATCAATTTTGTTTGTATCGGCGTAAATGTATACAGCGTCCTTGGATTGCATGTTGGACTGCAAGTTGTTCGCTGCTTTTTCCGTGTCTTTTGCTTCCTGATTGCCAAAGACTACGACCACTGGCAAGCCATTCTTGGCTGCGTAAGCTAACTTGTCTTGATATTCTTTTTCGGGAGAGTTTTCGGCTTTTTTTCCATCTGGATTCTCGGATGAATCACCCTTGTTTCCGTCGCTCGAATTTTGTTTGTCTTTTGAGCCCTGGTGGAACTGGAATGGGTCAGCGTCGCCCTTTGATGTTCCATCCTGGTGGAAATTATAATTGTCTTCTGGTTTGTCTTGATTCTCTTCTGGCTTACCTTCAGATGTGCCTTGAGGCTTGCCTTCGTTTTTATCCGAATCAATCAACTGATGGTCAAAGCCAGCTTTGTTGATCGCATTTATGTATTCAGATTTGCTGCCCCATTTGTTTGCTTCGGGTTTGATGACTCCACCCGAGATGTTCATCGGGGGTAGTGGGGACGAATCGCTTGGATAAACTGGTTGGTACTGCTCTGGAGTTATGTAGTCGCTCCCTCCACCTGGAGGGCAGACGCCGCCTCCTCAACCGCCTACTTTGGGTCCGAAATATCCGCTACTAATGCCTTCTTGGTAAAGAGCAACTGGGTCGTAAGTGCTATCGGCTCTTGAAGAGTCAGAAGGAGATTCGGAGTATTCGAGTCTGTCGTTGGAACCCATTGCTCTGCCCTCAGTCGCGGATTTATGAACTTTATTCAATGCACCTGACATTTTCGTAACCCAATATCTCAAGGTCAAAAACTCTCAGATCTTTTTCAGATTTGCTGACTAATATGAACGCATTGGGAACGCATTGGGAATGAGTGAGGGCGAGGAAATGCAAGACAGAAACTATATAAAGACCGAAGTGCAAGACCTGAAGAACGCTTTTAAGAGCGACCAGGCTCATGAAGGACAGCACAAGTTTCAAGACGAGTTGCAGCAAATCGCCACCCAGCATCCATCAGAATTGAAGACTGTACTGCAAGGGCTAAAAGCCGCTGGCGATCACGCTTCCAAATCTGAAAGTGGAAAGGTGTTCAATTCAAGCCTTCCTCACATTGAATTTGATATGGGCAAAGGCAAGGACGCCGGCCATGTGAAGCACATCTCCGTAAGCCCGCAGAACAAGTTCGGAGAAATGGGCGGACTGAAGGATGAAGTTTTTGATGTGAATGGAAAGAATGTTCAAGTAAATGAATACGAAACCTCGCGCCTGAGAAACCTCCACAACGTAATGTTCAACCCCGCCAAAGAACTCTACGATGCCAAGGTCAAACAGCAAGACAAGGTCGATATTGAAGCGCAAAAAGGTCATCTCGTCTGGGAGAAGGCAAGCAACGGGCGTGTGTACCCGCTCGATCCTGAAACCAGTTCACATATAATGAAGGATTTGAAGTACCCTGGCACGGAAGCGGATAAAGTCTTTGCCGATAACTGCAAGCTCTGGGGACGCAGCTCCGCTAAAGATCGCTACAACGCGATCATGAATAACAAGGAAAACTTGCTTGATCAGGCTATCTCTGCCGTTGAGCGAATCTATCAAAAGAAATAGGTTCGCGCTCCCTTACGGCAGTCTATGCCACCAGGCAGGATCCTTTAGCAAAATTCGATTAGCCTCAGCTACTTTTCTGATTCACTTACCTTTTGGTCAAATGCACCTTGATCTAGTGGAACAACTTTGCCAGGTTCATCTATATCGGTGAGAATTTGAATTCCTGGAAAGCGTCCGTCATCGCTGGTGCGCTCGTAAACGGTGACGAAGTCCTTGTCACCAACGACTGCAACGAAGCCGTAAGCGTTCTTGCCGATGCGAGGAACAGCCTTCACATCTCGCATGAATGTCAGCGACATATGCACTTCTTTCAATTTGTTTTTTGTAGTTGGCATTGCTTTTGCCATCTTCAGAGTTTCATTCAAAGATTTGACTATTGCAGCTTCGAAAACTTGTTGTGAGTTTGACTCTTTATTGTCTTTATCTGGGAAGAAACTGTTATTTGTGACTTCGACTGAACTGTCCGGATTTATGCGAATTGCGACAGTCTCTTGTCCGTTAACCGAGCCGTTCTTAATCCAATTTGCATAGAGGTTGTCGTCGAAGGCTGTGAGCCAGGTTGTCCAATTTGTGGCTTCGTCGTCTCCACTCCATTTATCTGGGTCGAGCTGTACACGTGTTTGAATCGAAGTCAACACGCAGTAGATGTTTCCCGAAGACATGCCTATTCGTGCGGATCCATTTGCAGTAGCGAGGTCAGCTTTTGTTAGCTCTCCCGTGCTTTTTATAATCTGCGTGGCTGGAGCGGGTTCTTGTACTTCTGGTTTTGCTTTATGCTCCTTCGCATTGGCGCAGGAAGCAGAGAGTAGCAGGACAGCAGCCATAATCAGCGTTGTGGAACCAAGTTTCCTTCTCTTATTCAAAACGATTCGTCCTTTTCTGGAATCAGCTTAGAAATAGTAGCACCAAAATTGGCTAACGATGTAGCCTTCTTCGGAACTGGGAAAGTCGCCATCTTGGCGGCTTCTGGACTGGGAACTGCGCGATCTTGGCGGCTTCTGGACTGGAAGGGCGCCATCCTTGCGGCTTCGGAGGGTTAGGTTTTGACTGGTTCTCTATTGTGCAGCATTGTAAGCGGCACGGTCTGCAGCTTCCTGCGCCCGATTTGCCTGTGCACGGGCTTGTGCTGCGTAATCTTGTGCGTACTGAGGACCGCTATAGGTTATATTTCCAGCTTCGTCGGCGGCCGCTCGTGCATCATTTGCGTGGTATTGTGCGCTGGATGCCGCGGCCAGGCGCGAGCCCTTATCGCCATACCCTTTGCTGGCACGTTCTGCATCAGAAACGGCTTGCGCTGCTTGATTCGTCGCCCTCTGGAATAATGCCTCAGCCTGACCAGTAACGCTCGCGTTCTTTGCTTGCTGTTCAGCGGAGTTGCCGCTGCTGCTGCCACTGCCTGCGGTGCCTGGAGCCCCGCCGAAAAAAGTCTTTAAAAGGTTCATTCGGTTGAACGGATTGCTGGCACCAACTGCAGTACCAGGCGAGTTGGCATTACCTTGCATGAACTGTTGAAGCATGCTTCCGATGCCTTTGTTTCCGGTGGATTGCACATTTCCGGTTAGAGGGTTGGGCTGTCCACCCATCAGCTTTGCAAGGTTGCCGAAAGGGCTATTGTTCATGGCGGGTGCGCCCATCATGCCGCCCATTTGAGGTGCGCCCATCATGCCGCCCATATTGCCAGTTTGGGGTCCTGGCGTGAAACCATTTCCCATTGGGGAACCGTTCATCATGCCGCCACCCATGTTGCCCATCTGGGAGCCGTTCATCATGCCGCCACCCATGTTGCCCATCTGGGAGCCATTCATCATGCCGCCACCCATGTTGCCCATCTGGGAGCCGTTCATCATGCCGCCACCCATGTTGCCCATCTGGGAGCCATTCATCATGCCGCCGCCCATGTTGCCCATCTGGGAGCCGTTCATCATGCCGCCACCCATGTTGCCCATCTGGGAACCGTTCATCATGCCGCCGCCCATGTAGCCATTCATGCCGCCGCCCATGTTGCCCATCTGGGGGCCGTTCATGCCGCCACCCATGTTGCCCATTGGGGAGCCGTTCATGCCGCCGCCCATGTTGCCCATCTGGGAGCCGTTCATGCCGCCGCCCATGTTGCCCATCTGGGAGCCGTTCATGCCGCCGCCGCCCATGTTGCCCTGCGGCGCGCTCCAGCTGCGACCGGCATCTGCGTTGTTGAGCACATTGTTGAGCTGCGCAAATTCGTCGGACCCGCCAGAATACTGCATTTCCTGGCTTTCCGCAGGAACAGCATATGCGAGAAAGCTAAGTAGCGCAAGCGTTTGCGCGGGCACCAATTTGCTTAGAACTGCTTTTTTCATTTTTAGCTCCTGCAAATTATTTACCCCAACCAAGCTATCCTTACATAAGAAAGAAGGTTGTCAATCTCTCATAATATGCTCAATCTAACAATTCCTGGGTACGATGTCTACTGAATTGTCCGAACGATTTTTGAATGCCTTTTGTCGGCTCGAGGAAGAGCTGAGGCGGATAACGGGGTCTGGACACGAATCCTTTTCGTTTTTGCTCGATCACGTTTCGAGGTCTAATCCGGCTTTTGCTCACTTTAAGGAGGACCTTAAAGAATTCGCCGAACTGCGAAACGCAATTGTTCACAAGAGAATCGGAACGGAGGCCATAGCTGAGCCACATCCAGACGTGGTCTCGCGAATCGAGTCGATAGCAGACAAAATTATTCATGCAGAGTTGCTCGAAGACCATTTTCACCGCCATGTCGTGGTCTGTGCACCACAGGACTCGCTCAAAAACGTACTGGCTCAGCTGAAATCTGGTCAGTTTAATCAAGCTCCGGTCTATAACGGTAACAAGCTCATTGGATTGCTAACCACCGAAGCCATTGCAATGTGGCTAGCTGACGCGTTTCATTCTGCAGATTATATCGACCCAGGCACCAGGGTTCGCGACGTTCTGCAGTTTGCGGAAGGTGCTGAAGAATTTTCTGTGCTTGGCGCGAAGAGTTCTATATTCGACGCCCTCGCCTTATTTGAAGCTTCCTACAAGCGAGGTAAGCATCTGAAAGCTATTATTATCACCAATAGCGGCGGGCATGCGGAAAGACCGATGGGTATTATAACAACGCTTGAGATTCCTCTTTTGATTACGCTGTTAAATCCAGCTCCATCAACTCCGATTCGCAAAAAATAGCTTCTTGCAAGTAATGTACGCGTTTGAATTACATCGGGTTATTGCTTCCGACAAGGAATATTTTGGTTGCGTGCTAGATTGCACTTTCTAAAGTAAGACAAACTGCCGAATGCGGTGGGAAAGTGAAATCGAAACTGTTGCTTGCGCCGCTAAAGGCACGGGTTTGTAGTTGCAGAGTGCCCGGTCGCCCTTGTTGAAACTGGGGGTTGTGTGTCGCTTCTTTTTGGTGCGCCCAACTGTAGCCTGGAACGTCTGGAATGTCTTTTCCATTGTTTGAGTCCAGATTGGCGGCATCAAATATGGTGATTTTGCAACCGGGTTTAGGCTTGTAGTCTTTTATCTCAATGTGAGTTCGCAAGGCTGTGTCGATGCTGCGGTTAATAGCGCAGATTGAAAGAGTTTTTCTCTGAGGGTGCATTGTTGAGATGGTGTCTAGCAAAGGCACTTGCTTTATTTCTGGAATCAATCCGACGGCTTTTGCATCATAAGTAGGTGATTCGGTTTTGCAGGCAAGCAGGTTTTGCTTGCGCAACGCTGAATACATTTTCAAAGCATAAAAGCTGGATTTTGGAACGTTGTTAAATCCGATAATTCCGCCGAAAAGAAAGTCTTTCAGCTTGAAGAAAGTGCTTGCGCTAACTCGTGGGTTGCGAATTAGTGATTGTAAAACCAATGCTGTGTACAGTCCTGAGCCGAAGGTCTTTGGATGGTCGACCCATGGACTCGTTGTTGCAACATGAAATAAAGGCGCCCACTCTGTCACTGCTATGCTTACTTTCGATGGTGATGGTTTGACGCAATCGTCAATTTCTCTGCTTACTTTGTTCAGGTTTTCGTCCATCAATTTTGGAAATGCAAGTAGTGAAGAATACACGTCCTCTAGGGAATAGTCGGTATTCTCGATTATTAGTGGTGCATACCCGGTGTGCAACGAGAGCACATCGATTTTATTGCCCAATTGTTTGAGTATTTTTTGATTCCAGTCTCTATCGGAAAGAAAGGAGTATCGAGTAAAGTCACTTCCCCCAACAGCCGCGATTTTGACTGAGGCATCCTTTCGCCGCATTGCATCTATGAAATCTTTGCTTTTGCGCACATATTCTTCCGCGCTAATCGAGCTTGCTCTGGTATTGGGGTTGTCTGCCTTCATGTAAGGCTCGTTTGCTAGTTCCCAAAAAGCGATCTTTTGCACCGCTGACGGGACCTTTCTTGAGGCTTGATAGTCGTTCTGTCGGTTGCAGTAAGCTACCCAATTTGCTGCCTTTTCCGAAGACTCGGTGATCAGGTTCACTGTCAAAATTGCTTTTGCTTCAAGTTTCTCACAGAACGAGAGCAACTCATCTGTACCAAATAAATTAACTTCACTACCTTCGCTAATAACGCGTCTTTGTTGTTGACGGCTAGCCGCAGGACCGATTCCCTTTTCCCAGTCATAGTAATCAGCACCGGTGCCTCCGGGATATCTAAAAAGAGCAAGCCCGGACTCTTTTGACAGCTGCAGTATTTCTGGATCAATGCAGTTTTTTTCGGCTAACCAGATTCCCTGCATATTCATCGTCCACTCTATGTTCGCTCCAAAAAGCTCTGGTGGAATCGTTCTGATAACTCTGGAAGCGTCTATGCTGATTTCAGCAGTCAGCGGAGATGTTGTCTGTTTTGGTTTATTTTCTAGTGACTTTTGTCCGCAAGCTGCAGTGCTAGCGAGCACTATTATGGTAGCCAGCCCGAGTATTATCTGATTGTGCTTGTGCCGATCCATTTTGCTCAGTCTAAAGCCACAAGATGATGAACTGTTTGCTCTGGCACTATATGTAGTGCTTGTTGAATCAAGAAGCAGAGAAGCGCAGAAGCTGTAGTGCTAAAGCTATTTTGTGCTTGCTTGGTATGGCTTGAAACCGAGAAATGGTTTCTGCTCCCAAATCATTGCTGTGACCAATAAATCTTCTGCGGGCTCAAGCATGAACTTAAAAGAGCCAATCGTTGTGCGCACTGACTTGATTGTCGATTCTGTAATCCAACCCCAATCTACCTTGCACACGGCTTCATCAATTTGCGGCAGTTCATCCGCGCTCATGAGGGTATGCCTTACAGTCAAGCTGTCGGGAGTTCCGACCGATTCAAGCAAAACACCAGAACCATCTGTAAATTTGACAGCGAAAAACGTCAGGCTGCTGGAGGCACTTGCGATGACCTTGCCAGTCAGTACTTTGTTGAGTTCAACGTCGTTTTCCAGGAAAGATGTCATGGCTGCTCCCCACAATATTTGATGAGCACCTATTATATATGAGACGTAGCAGTCTCACAAAGTCCATAGGTTCAATTTACATCGTTGGGATGTTTGATTTCAGCTTTTGCGCCAATTTGATCAATGGTTGCGCGAGCGCGGCATTGTCTTGCGACTGGTAGCTGAGTGCGAGGTTTTCTACTTTACTCGCCAGTTCTCGATCGGCCTGGCAGTTTTTTGCTTCTTTGAGTGCCACCAAGAACTCGTGTCTTGCTTCGAAAAGATTTCTCTTTGCATAGGCTCGTTCTGCCTTGCTGTAATGCGCTTCCCAGCTGAGGTCTTGGGCTTGTGTTGCTGGTACCGCACAAATTAGCGCAAGCAAAATAGCAGATAAAGTCTTCATGGTGGCTTTCATCTCAGTGATACCTCTACGCATTTTTAATACCTCGGGTGATACCACTTTCAAACGTGGAAAATTGCACAAAACAGCGAAAGACCGCTGATGCGACCGCTTTACAAGTCTGGGCTTATGTATATCCGACTCTCAAATTTCTCGAATTAGGAAGAATGTACCACTTGGATTCTTTGCGCTAGGTGAATCTGCGTGTCGATGAATCTGTGCACGGAGAAGTCTGTTTGGTTTCTCTTGCTGGCCAAATCTACTCGATTTTGTTGCGAGGTTCTACTTCATTCCCATTGCTGCAAAGTCTACTGGAATCCCCTTGCCGGCCAAATCTACTCGATTCTTTTCGCAAGTCCTATTCGATTCCCTTCGCTGCAAAGGCTTTTCTGGCGTCTTTTGATAGTCCTTTTGTTATACCGTTTGACGTGCGCCCTAGCGACGCATAATTCCCATTGCTGTTTGCTCCATCTTTTTTGCTTCGGCTTCTTTGTTTAGTGAACGCAAAACCTTTGCATAATTTTCCAAAATAATGACTTCGTCTTTATGTAGTGGACCAAGTGCCTTTCGTCTGACTTCAAGAGCTCTCTTGTAGCTTGACTCTGCTTCAATCCATCGTCCCTGCACACGGTAGCAACTTCCAAGATTGTTCAGAATCGTTGCAACATTGTTGTGCCACATTCCAAATTCTTTCTCCGCTTCCATCAGAGATTGGCGGAAATAACTCTCAGCCTCAGCTGGCTTTCCCTGACCCATAAGTTGCTGCGCACTCATTTGCAATCTTTCCCACATGGTTTTTTCCTTTGCTATTGTCCTGGGGCTACGTGAAATGGAAATTGGAGTTCGGCGTTGCCGATTTTGACGCGCACAAGAGCGTCGTCCCATCGGTCTCTTAAAAAGAAAACTACTCCCGTTCTGGCTGCGCCTGTTTCAATGTATGTTGGGCGAACTGAAGCATTCCCACGCATGAAGCCGAGTATTTCCTGGTCTCCGTGCTTGGGTCGCTCATCATAAAAGAATTGCTCACGTGTCACTATGGGTGGTGCATCACGCAGGTGTGAATCCCAGGCTCCGTACAGCCCGAATTCATTGTTGCCAAAAAAATCGTCAGAGTCTAAGACTCCGTTTTTTAGATAGCCAGGAATTCTGCGCGATTTTTGAATGTGGCATAAAGCTTTTCGACGCCACGTTCTATCGAGAATCACATCTTCTTCCAGCACTTCGTCTATCAAGCCGGGGTCGCAATATTCCATTAGCTTTCGTCCTGGGCTGAGCTTTTCGAGCGATGCTGCACCGACTGCTAAGTGAAGTGGCTTAGGTGAGCAATTTGCCAGTGAAATCAGAACTGCCATATGCTTGTAGCTGCGCACCACTGTACAAGCGACTCTCACACCGTCTACAACCATGTATTTCAATGGATAGGTTGGGTCAACAATTTGACGACTGCCGTAGAGTCCCTCAGTCCATTTGTATTTAACGACACCCTTCTGACTCTCAGTTTTTGTTAAATCAACAGCATCATCTTTGATGGCAAAGGCTTTTTTCATCTGCTCTGCAGATTCGTCTTCATTGCCCATTTTTTTCTCGACAAGTGCGAGACTGGCAAGCGCATTTGCGTACTCTAGTCTGTCGATGCCGGGTGCCATTTCTAATGCAGGCAGAGCTTTCTTCAGAAAGTCACGTGCCATTTCATTGTAATTTTGGTTAGACAAAACTCGACCCATGAGTACTTGTGCTTTCGCCAGTTCAAATCCCTGTTTTCCATTTTTTTCGACTAACTTAAGGCATTGATCAGCAGCTTGTGTAGCAGATGCAGCTGTGCCTGTTTCTAGATTTAGTTCGGCAAGGTCGGCATAATATCGTACTACTTCTTCTGAATTAGCTCCGAAAGTCTCAAAGCATGCCAAACGAGCCTCTTCCAGCATTGTTTTGGCCCGCGGGTAATTTTCTAGACCTAAGTAAGCTTCCGCCAGGCTAAGTTTTGCCCGCGCTTTCTGCTCATTTCCGTCTCTAGTTTTAGATAAGCTCTCAAGTGCTCGCGCAAGCCGTTCTTTTGCTGGACCATAAAGGCGGAGGCTCAAATCCTTCAATCCCTGGTCATAGTCTCTTGCCGTGAGGCTTGCGCTAAAAGATGCTGTCCCTGTTAACCTGTTTTCGGCTTCTGCGCTCGATGTGCTGGGGCTTCTTTCTGAGATTTTGGGGACCATTGAGGCAGTGTGAGTTGCTGCCAGGCATGATAAAGCCTGAACCAAGCAAATCGCTGTTAGCGCTACTGAAGCAGTAGCCCGCACGGGAAACCCTCCACATCCATCAAAAAGTTAACACAGATTTCTTCTCTTCGCAAAGTTTACAGGCTTCGCGCTCGATTTTCTTCAATAAGGTTTGCTTTTTGTTATTTGAACTGCAGTTTTCTACGAATATTACATGACCTGATGGCCTAAGCCGATAGGGTTTGAAGGCAAGCTCAACAACTTGATTTCAGATTCGAAATCGATGATTCCTTCGGGCTGTTTTTGCAAATTCAGGTACTGAGACTCTTTCGTCGTTATGCGCAGGTTCAAATTTGCGAAGCTAGCTTTCGCTCCTTGAACAATTGGTTTTATTGGAACAATGAACTCGAATGGCGCATTCTCGCCGATGTTTTCGCGGGGCAAGCGCCGTGGAATCCATGATGATTTGTAAGTGTACTTGCTGCCATCTGGGCGTGTGTAGGTAGTTGTGATTTCGGCGGCAGGGCAGGCGGAGCCAGACCTAACTTTACTGGAACCTTTTACTACAAATAGCCAGACTGTATCATTATTTATTTTGGAAGCCCAAATTCTTTTAGAAGGTTGTCTTAGCAATGTGTTCAGACTGTTAGGACCTTCAACAGCAGTGTCGAGATCAATGGGAATGTTAACTCCTTTCTTGCTTTCTATTTTCTCCAAGATGGGAACCTCAAAAGAAGCAAGTTCCTTCATTGAATCGCTCTGGTGCTCAACTGTGGGAACTGATGAATTCAGTCTTTCATTTTGCGAACTGACCGGTGGTGCAATTAGAAATGCGAGATTGTATACGCCGTTTTGAAGACCGGGTTCATCGCTCAAATCTTGTTTTCTGACACTCAATGTGCTTGCCGGAACCTTGATGTCATATCTGGTGTCAGTCAAGCCTTCGTCGTTTTCTACTCCGTAAAATACTTTTTCCCAGGAATAAGATGCAACGCTGGGCAGAAGCCGTTCTTTATTGCCAGTGTCATAACTTCCGTAAAGTCTAATGATCTGATGACCAGCATTCTTGATGCTTACGTTGAGAGATAAGGTTTGCTTATCGTTAGTGCTAGATTCGTTCGCTACGCGCTTCAGTACAGAACTCGGAATGGGAATCATTGACCATTGCCGCAGGTCGATATTTCCGCAGTCTGCAGAATTCGTCAGGGAATCCCACATGCGTTCACCTTCTCGTTGAACACTGTTATTTCCCAGGTCAAGAAACCGGTCAAAGTCCTCAGCAAATGCCATACTGGGCAAAAGCGGACCGCTTAATTTTTCGCCATTGATGCTGAGTTCAAACCCATCTGCACCCTGCTTCACGCCTTCAGTGTCTACCAGCAAATAAATCGTTTTTTGCAATTCACTCCGAGCTAATTGCATTTCTTGCTGAACTTGTTCGCCAGGCTTGAGCTCAACGTGCCATTCTTGGAGTCGTCCGTTTGCACGCAAAGGCATCACTATTAAAGGGCAAATAGCGATTGCCATTAAGGACAGAGCTGTCAGCGCAGTTCGCTTGTAACCGGCGCTACTTTGCACACTGCGCACGCATGAGAAGATGACTGCTGCAAATGCAATAAAGCGCAATGCTGATTGTAAAACCCACGAAGTCTCTACGCTTGCGAGATTTGCAAAAACTCCAAGAAGATTCAACCTCATCAAAAGAAATAGGGCGATGCTGCTGCCCGTCAAAAGCAAGCCTTGAGAACGCGTTTGCTTATCTTCTATCATTCTGCTAGCGAGTCCAAGCGCCGCTGCTGCAAATATGATCATCTCTGGAATGGAAGTAAGGTTATATCGTGGCACCGTGATGAACAGGTAGTAAACGCAGTGGAATGCAAACAGCCCTGCAAGAAAGAGCCGTGAGTAGAGTTGCTTTCTGTCAGCCATTTGCGGAAATGACAGAAGCGTACACAATGTCAACCCGAGCAATGATAGAAAGAGAACAAGCTCATGAATCGCGACTTGCCACTTAAATGAAATGGCACCAATGGCGGTGCGGAAATCGTTCCAGGGGTACTTAAACAATCGCAGTGGTTTATCCAGCATCAGCCGGGTCCAGCGGGCAGGGCTCTTCTTGAACGCTGAGCTAAAAAGCTGCGGAAAACTTGTTGATTCAACATTTCTTCCATCGGGATATGGATAAGAGAGCCATCCTTGCGTGTCAATATTATTGCCGATGAAGAAATTGTAGTGACCGACTCTGTCAACGACTAACCCGCCACCACCAAAAGCTAACTTCTGAAAAGCAAGCCAAGGAACCGCCACCAGCGAAAATCCAATAATGAATGGCAACAAAAAGAAGAGTCGTCTTTTGCCTTGTTGTTGCAACGCAGTAATTGGAATGAGGGCCAGACTAAGGGCTGACATGACTGAGCGGGTCAGTTGTAGTGCCGCTGCAAGAAAGCCGCTGAGAAAAACTAGTACCAGATTATTACCGCCATTACGGAAGCCTCTTATTGTCAGGTACGCAAGCGCTGAAAGTAAGAAGCACGCGAATGTTTCGGAATAAAGTCTTCCGCTATTTACAATGAATGCCGGGTAAATAGCAGAAATTATGCCTGCAAATCTTGCCTCTCTTTTGCCAAAAGACTCTTGGGCAATCAATGCAATGAATACGCACGTCAACGCTGAAACTAAGCTGTTTCCAAAGAGAAGCGCTGGCCACGCGTTGTGAACGTTACCTACGCCGCCTCCAAACGCGATTATATTTAGCGCAAGAACCGCAGGATATACTGGTCCGCTAATGTAGAAGTCTTTGAGAGGTTCCAATCCCTCCTTCACCAGCTTCAATGTATCAGCAGAGTGGTTGCCAGCTAAGACGCTCATGCAAGCTTGCCAGAAAGCTGCGGGCTGTGCGCCAAGTTGCATTAGTGCCTGTCCGTTATTTATGTATTCAAATGCGTCGCAGGCAGCGAAATTGTTGACGTGAGGAATCCAAAAATTGAACGCACAGCGTATCAGCAGGGCAAAAACAAACAGGGCCGATAGTTCAATCATCCATGTTTTTTGCGCCTGCGCAGATGAGGCAGGCTGATCTTTATTGTCAGCTTTGTCCTGCGTCTCAGCTAGCATAGTTTGCTCGTTTCACCTGATCGTACTATTTTGTCATGTTCTGAGGCGTGCGCTCGGTTGAACGCGCATACTCCAGGACTTTTGCAAAGGGGTCTTCCTGTCTTGCTTGAACCTGGCTCTCAAGCCAGGTTTGAATTTTGAGGACCTTGTCTTTTCGAGGATATATCAGCGAAGAGATGGGGCGAATTGCAGTAAGCAATAATTTTGCGGCAAATAGCCGTGGTCGATGCATCATGTAATGAAGTCTATGTGAGAGTCTGAATCGATATGACTCCTGGAACATCAAGCTGTAGATCATACGGTCTAGTGCGTATAACATTACCGCTGCATCTGGAACGAGCTGATCTGGAGGTCTCAAGTATAGAGACTTGTGGTTCGTTGCATGTCGCGAAATGGCAAGCTCGTATAGTTCGGTAGTGTCTGCCGCGATTTTCTTGCGCTGAAATTTTTGCAGAACTTGTTTTCTAGCGTTTTCACTCAAATACTGTCTGTAACCTGGTTCTTTGAGCAGCTTAATGATTGCCTCAGCGATAGCTTGTGGGTCTTTCGGTGGAACAATCATTCCTGATTCTCCATCTTCGATATACTCTTTCGTGCCACCAGCTGAGGTGCCAATGACAGCTCGTCCACAAGCCATAGCTTCGAGGCAGGTGTACGGTGAATTGTCGTATAACGAAGGTACTACGCTGATGTCTGCCGAACGGTAGTACTTTGGTAGATCTGCAAGTGGAATGCGGTTGATGAAGGTGACAGCGTGCTGGCAGGAATTTTCTGCAAGTGTCTTTTTGAGGTCTTCCAGCACCGAGCGCAAGCCGCCGGCAGCATACATGGTGTCATCTCCGATAATCACAAAACGAGTATCGGGGCATTCTTTGAGCACCGCAGGAATAGCCTGCACAAGATAATTTACGCCTTTGCGCTCTTCCAGTCTGCCCACGAACAACACTGTATTTTTGCCTTCGGGCTCGATAGCTCGTTCACCTTCCGGTGAGAATTCGTCTGGGTCGATCGGGTTGGGAATTATCTTTATGTTTTCAACTGGGCAAGGCAAATCTTGCGAGACAAATGACGCTAAGTCCTTACTTGGCGATGTGAGCACATCTGCCCCTGCCATAGCGACTCGCTCAAGCGACGCAAGGAACATATGGTCGAATGTGGCGGCTGTATTGTGCAGATTCTCAGCCATGAATTTGCTGTGAGGTGTGTACAGTCGAATTACGAGTGGTACTATGCGTAGTACCGAAGCGTATAGCGACTCTGCTAATAACTCAGGAGTCTCAACCACATCAAAAGGCTTTGCCTGATGCAATTCAAAGAATTTTCTCCAGAGTGCAAGCGTGGTCAGCATCACATATCGGCTGTACGGCATACACCTGTTTACAGCATCGAGTTCGCCTTCGAGTTGATAAGGCAGAACGCGATGTACATTGATGCCGTTGTCATCGACGAGCCGTTCGTGCTCTTTTGCTAGAGCCACCACTTCGACGTCATGTCCTATTTCCTTGAGACCATGTGCCAGGTGTCGCACAAACGTCGCAATGCCTCCGAAACCTGTTTCGGGGGGATATTCTCTGGAAATAAGACAGATGCGCACTCTAAGTTTTCCTTCACAAACACCGCGAAATTCGGCTCAGGATCAACACCATATTTTAGTTGCACTGCTTGTAATCTGTTTGAGATAGCTTTTAGACAGCCACGAAAGGGCTTTAGAGTTGAGAAATGTAACGCTGCTAAAACGGGGATTGCCCTCGCTGCACCTATAATTGGAGCGGATATCAGCCATATTGTTGCGGATATCCATTTTGATGCCATTGAGGGGCAATTGCGGCACGAATAATGAAACGGGTCTTACTTACCGTTCATAAGTTTTTTCCTGAACACAAAGCTGGCACTGAGGTGCTCACGCTGAAGGTGGCGCAGGAATTGCAGCGCCGCAACTATGAGGTTTTAGTATTTACAGCAAGTCCACCTGATACCGATGCGCGACATGCTACTGGCGAGATGGTTTCAAAATACGAACACGATGGCGTGAAAGTTCACTCTATCGGTGAATCACTTCGCCTGCAGGGTTACACTTTTGAGCACGAGTTCAAGCACCCAGCTATCGGTGAGCATTTCCGGTCGGTGCTCGATGAATTCAAGCCTGATTTGTTGCACATTTTTCATGCTCAGAATTTATCGTCCAGCATTATTGATGTTGCAGTAGAACGTGCTATTCCCGTGGTCTGTTCCACAACTGATTTCTGGTTTGTTTGCCCCATTGTGCAATTGAAAAAGCCTGATGGCAGTGTATGCAGAGGTCCTTCCGCTTTGGCAACTAACTGTCTGTCTTGCTATACACCGCACTTGATACCGCCACGAAGCGAACTAGTTGAGAAACTGAAACAGAAGTTTCCTATTCTTGAGGCAGCTCTGGAATCTGGTCCTGTTCCGCTCAAGCGCATGATGGAAGGCAGTCTGCTTGCAGCTTATGTTTCCGCGAAAGCGCCAGAGGCTATAGCCTCCACCGTGAGTCGTCCTGCTGTTTTGCGTGAAGCCGCAAATAAAACCAGGGCAATCATGGTTCCGACACATTTGATGCGCGATATTTTTGTTGAAAACGGCATCAAGGCTGAGTTGATTAAGCATGTACCTTTCGGCATTGACAGTGCTCCGCTAATTCCGTTTCAGAAAAAGACAGAAAGCCCTGTGCTGCGCTTTGGTTTTATTGGAACTTTGTTTGAGCACAAAGGTCCTGATTTGCTCATCAAAGCTTTTCAGAGCTTAGCTGCAGACTGCAAGGCAGAACTAAAAATCTATGGTGACCTCAATCAATTCAGCGACTATGGTAATACTCTTACCAGGCTTGTAGCGGCTGATTCAGCAAGCAAAGACAAGATTCACTTCATGGGTACTTTCCCGAACTCACAGCTTGGTGATGTCTTGCAAAATATGGATGTGCTCGTGGTGCCTTCACGTTGGTATGAAAACACTCCACTTGTGATTCAATCTGCACTAGCCACAAAGACACCCTTAATCGTCACTAACTTGGGCGGTATGGCCGAGTTGATCAGGCATGGTTTCAATGGATTTGTGTTCGAATTAAATAACGTAAACTCTCTGGCCGAGCAAATGAAGCAATTGCTCGCTGACCCTGAGCTTCTGGAGAGGATGAGAGACAATATAGCTCCAGAGAGAACTGTTCCTCAAATGGTTGATGACATCGAGTCCGTATATCGAGATGCACTGAAGTCAGATCAGAGTCGTGATACCATTTCCCGTTAATCAAGCCAGCAAGAAACGGATGTAAAAATGAAAGCGCTAATCATCGGCGGTAATGGTTTCATCGGAAGCAATTTGGCAGATGCATTGCTTCGAAGCGGGCATAAGGTGACCAGCTTTGACCGATATCCAAGTAGATATCGTGAAGCTGACCCTCGCATCAACTACATCTATGGTGATTTCGCAAATCATGGTGAAGTCGAAGAGGCTGTGAAGGGCATCGATTGGATCTTCCACCTCGCCTATACAACTCTGCCAGCCACTTCGAATGAAGACCCGATGTTCGACGTTCGCTCCAACATTATTGATACTCTGCAGCTGCTTGAAGCTTGTCGCAAGTTTAGCGTCAAGAAAGTGGTGTTTATAAGTTCTGGTGGCACCGTATATGGTGTGCCACAGACCTTGCCTATTGATGAAGACCATCCAACAGAGCCAATCTGCTCATATGGCATTACGAAACTGACTATCGAGAAATACTTGCATCTCTACCATCATTTGCATAATCTCGATTATGTGGTTGCACGTCTTGCCAACCCTTATGGCGAATTGCAAAATCCTCAGGCAAAGCAGGGCGCAATTGCTGTGTTTTTGGGGAACGTGCTGCAAAACAAGCCGATAACAATCTGGGGTGACGGAGAAGTCATCCGCGACTACATATATATAGGTGATGCTGCCGAAGCGCTTGTGAAAGCTGCAGAGTATTGTCCCGACGAGAAAGAGCCGCGCGTGTTCAATATTGGGTCTGGCGGTGGACAGTCATTGAACGAAATTGTGCGGGCAATCAGAGCCGCCGTAGGTCGAGAACTTGAGGTCGTCCACCATCCCGCCCGCTCTGCGGACGTTCCAGCCAATGTGCTTGATATAAGCCGAGCCAAAAAGTGTCTTAACTGGAAACCTGAAATAAATTTAGAGCATGGGATTAGAAAAACTTGGGATTGGCTTTGTAAGGTTAGTAAGAACTAAGCATGCCTTTAAGCGGCTATGAGTCGGAGTTACAGGGGCTTGTCAGCAGCCTTAAAGCAAATCAAGATGTGAACTGATTAGCTATTGTCAGGTTGACCTCAAAGCAGGTTTAGAAGGACAATTTGAACGTTGTTGAGAGATCAACTGGCGTCCAGTAAATGGGTTTGCATGACTAACATCGATTTGTCTGTTGTGGTGGCTGTTTATAACGAACACCCAGACAACCTAATCAGATTACTAGATAGGCTTCGTCAGGTTCTGGCGCCTCTCGCCATATGTTATGAGGTCGTGTTTGTAAACGATGGAAGCCGCGCTGAGACCAGCAAGGCTTTGCAGCGCATTGCTCTTGAAACAAAGAACGTAAAACTAGTAGTACTGTCCAGGAATTTTGGTCAACAAGCTGCAATCTCAGCTGGGTTGGACCATGCCGATGGACGAGCAATCGTTAATATCGACTCTGATTTGCAGGACCCTCCGGAATTGATTCCGGAGATGCTGAAGTACTGGAGAGCTGGCTACGACGTTGTCTACGCTCAGCGCTCAAGCCGCAGAGACAGAGTATTTAAGCGTCTTACCGCATTTCTATACTATCGAATGCTGGCAGCTGCCTCGTCAGTTCAATTTCCTCGCGACACTGGCGATTTTCGCCTGGTAGACCGCCGTGTGGTTGCAGCGTTGAATTCTTTGCCGGAAAAAACTCGCTATTTGCGTGGGCAAATTCCATGGCTCGGTTTTAAGCAGATTGGAATTCAGATAGACCGTGGCGCACGTGAAGTCGGTGAAAGTACCTACACGTTGAAGAAACTCCTTCAACTGGCAATGGATGGAATGCTGGCTCTGAGTTCGGCACCACTGTTTCTGATTTCCAGTGCCGGGGCAGTTGTTGTTGCTCTTGGTGCTCTAGTTTTGTTAGGCTGGTTGATTGCGGGCATCGGTCACGGGCTTGCACTGGACAACACTGCGTTGTTAGCTGCTTTTATCATGCTGACAGGCATTCAGATGGTTGCGATGGGACTCATCGCTGTTTATTTGGCGAGAACGCTCGACGAAGTAAGATCGCGTCCAACATATTTGGTGGGTGAACTCTTCAAAAATGGTGTTCGTTATCCTGAAGATGACCGGGTTCTTTCTGCGCAGTTTGACAAGTTTGAACCAATTGCAGATGCAACAGAAACAGATTTATCCGAGGGTTCAAAAACCGCATCTCTTCTATGAGTTCGTCTCAACCTGCTGAAGGCATGGAGCCCGTCGCTGAGCTCAAAGATGTGATTTCTGAAAGCGGTGTGGCCGCTAATTCCGTTTGGCTGCGTTACGGAAACCTGATGGCGGTTTTTTCAATATCTGCATTTCTGGTTCTAGCGTTCTTTAAGCCGATTTTTCGAGCTGCGTCGATCTCTCGCCTCTGTGTTTTGGCTGAGTGGGATTCGGTTTTTGATTTTATGCGGACAGGAAAGGCGCAGGCCTATGATCCCTCCCTTGTTCAAATCTTTGGTCCTGATTATGTCTTTCTCGCGCAAAAATTGAGCAAAGGCATACTGCCTTTATGGAACCCGCACAGCGGGCTTGGGTATCCATTTATCGCTGATATTCAATCTTCTGCATTTGCACCACTGCGCTTCATTTTTGATTTTGCACCGAGTCTGTATACGTACAACATGTATCTGATTCTCGAACTATTGGCTTGTGGTCTGGCAACATTCTTCCTCGCTAGAGTGCTTGGTGCTAGCCGTCCTGCCTCAGTTCTAGCTGCTCTGGTTTATACATTTTGTCCTTACAATCTCTGGTACATGGAGATGAACCTTGGGGCGTCTTCCTGTTTGTTTCCTCTGACGGCACTTGCATTCGCTTATGCTGCCGAGCGTGCAACCCTTGGGGCAGCTATTCTGGCAGGTGTGGCGTCGGGCGTATCAATTTTGAGCGGGCATCCAGAATGCTCTTTTTTTGGAATTGCGTTGTCGAGTTTGTTGATGCTTTTATTGCTTTTGGCTAAGTCAGAGTCGAAAGCAAAGGCATTTGTTTCATTCATCAAATTGTTGCTAGTCGCTGGTCTTACAACCATAGCTATTTCGGCTCCGGCATTGTTTCCTTTCGCCGAATATTTGCTAAACGGTGAGTCATACAAATATGGACCAAGCTATTCGACTCCGGTTTCGTGCAACGGAATCTTTTTCAACCTTTTCAATCCTGGGCAGAATGGCGCCAGTCCCTATCTTGGCATAATTGCCGTAGCGCTTTGTCCCCTTGTTGGTTTTGCTCTTTCAAAAGAGAGCATCAATAGACATAAAGATTTTGCGCTTGTGCTTTTGACTGTTTTTAGTCTCGCTCTGGTTTCGCAAGTAGGTCCTCTGGTGATTCTATTTAGCAAACCTCCGCTTACTGCAATAATTACACGTTATGCGCTGCCGTTTTTGCTGTTGTTGATTGGGTGTCTTGCCGCTCGGGGTCTTGATGTACTGAGTTCTATACTTTGCACTGATATGAAGAAACGCTGGGTCCTCTTGGTACTGTGTGTGGTGCCCATTGTGGGTTTGGTTTTTGTTGACCTGGTGTCACACAATTCGAGTTTTATGAAAGCCGCAGATTTTGACGCTATGTTGCCAACCACGGCGTTAAATACGTCTGCGCTCAGACGCGATGCAATTTGTGCTGCCTTGTTTGCGAGTGCCGCACTTTTGCTTGCATGCTTAGGAAAGAAAGTACCGTTCTCATTCAAGCGTTGGCTTCCTTCATTATTTTGTGTTTTTGCAATTGGTCTGAGTTTTACCAGTGAAGCAAGCGTTGCGAAATTGTCTTTGCCTCTTCAATCGAAGTTCTTTTATCCTCAAACAGAGCTGATTGATAAGCTGAAAGACCCGGCTGCTCGAGTGATTTCCACTTGTGAATATGTATTCAGACCAGCAACGAATTCAGTTTATGGCGTCAACTTTTTGACTGTGCACAATCCTCTTTTCCCGAAGCGCTTCCTGCAGTTTCTCCGCGCATGCGGGGCAAAAACCGATACGTTCAATCAGTCTTTCGATACGCGCCTTTCGCGCTTGCTAGACCTCGCTTCGGTAAAATACATTTTGTCGCTTAAGCCAGTGGAAGATGCTGCTGGCGATCTCAAAAGATTTAGAGAATTCTACAAAAGCAAAAACAATATTTGGATTTTCGAAAACCAGAATGCTGCGCCCAGGGCTTTCCTGGTTGAGAACGCAAGCTTTTGTAAGAACGCTGACGCAGCGCTTCAGTTAATACAGGCGAAGAGTTTTGACCCGAGTAAGAACGTGGTCATAGAGGAAGCGGGGGGAGCTGCCGAATCCGATGCTAGAGGCAGCGACTCAACCGAGCCGGGTGCAAAAGGCGGATCCGTCGAGTCAGATGCTAAAGGCGAAGACGTCAATTCAGGTGCAAGAGACCACAAGGGAGCTGATGAGTCCGAAGAAAGCACAAGGGGAACCATAAAGTCTGGGGCTGCTGACGCGAAGGGAGCCGCTGATAACGCCAGCTCAACCTGCCTCCCGCCGGTCTACCAGAAGGTCCGTTCATTTGAAGATGCTGGTGATTCGCTCTCCATCTCCGTCAACACTAAGTCGCCTTGCTGGCTCGTTGTAACTGACATCTATTATCCAGGTTGGAGTGTGTATGTGGATGGGCAGAAAAACGAGATAAGACGAGCCAACTTCGCTTTTCGAGCTGTTCGTCTGGCATCGGGAGACCATAAGGTCAGTTTCCGATACGAGCCTTTCTCATTTACTCTCGGGTTGGTATTATTTGCTGTGGCGGTTCTGCTGGCAGCAGCATCAGTCAGATTGAATTGGTGGAAGTATAAACTCTAGACGGTGACTGATTTGCTGGAGAAGTTTTTCAAGATACAGGAGCGCGGAAGCTCCATAAAGTCAGAGATAGTTGGCGGAATTACTACCTTCATGACCACGGCTTATATCATCGTGGTGAATCCTGCAATTCTTAGTTTCGCCGGATTTCCTGTTGAGCCCGCCACGATAGCAACAATAATTACTTGCATTTTTGGAACGCTGCTGATGGCTTTGTATGCGAACCTGCCATTGGTGGTAGCGCCCTACATGGGGGAAAATGCATTCATCGCTTTTGGCTTGGCTGCCATGGGTATCAGCTGGCAGCAGCGATTAGGGGCGGTGTTCATTAGCGGATTGCTATTCTTCTTGTTGGCAGTCCTGAAGGTTCGACCATGGTTGGCTGGCGCCATATCCTACAGCATGAAACAGAGCTTCGCTGCAGGCATAGGGCTGTTTCTGACTTTTATTGGACTGTATGAGACTGGTATCGTAGTTAGTGGCGCGAAAGGAATGCCGGTTGCAGCATTGACCAACACCGCCACCGGGCTACTGAACGGTCCTGCTGTTCCTGTGAAGATTGGGGACTTTCACGACCCTCAGGTCTTGCTAGCTATCTTTGGGTTCGTTCTCATTTGCGCTCTTCTGGTTCGTCGAATTCCCGGAGCTATCTTAATTGGTATCTTGCTAACTGCTTTTATTGGAGTGTGCATGGGGTTCGGGGCAGCTCCCAAAGCAATTTTTGCTTTGCCATTTACAGGAGCGTATACTCTCGATGCAATCGCTTTTAAGATGGATCTTCCTGGAATTCTCAAATTGTCTTATTTGCCCATTTTGATGACTCTTTTCTTGATGGGCTTTTTAGACACCCTCGGAACGCTTGTAGGGGTGGGGTCTGCAGGAAAGATGTTAGATGAACACGGCAATTTTCCTGAAATTGAAAAGCCTATGATTGTCGATGCTCTGTCTTGCACGTTCAGTGCGGCTATAGGAAGCTCTACCAGCGGTGCCTTTATTGAGTCTGCCGCTGGCATCAGAGAGGGTGCTAGAACAGGGCTTGCAGCTCTAGTGATTGCCGCAGGCTTTGCCGTGTCGTTGTTTATGATTCCTCTAATTGAGCCACTCCAGAAATTGAATTTTGCTTATGCTCCCGCATTGATGGCGGTGGGCTTATTGATGGTTGGGTCGATTTCAAAGATTGATCTGGAAGATTTGAGTGAGGCGGTACCTGCTTTTGCAACAATCATCATAATCATTTTTAGCTATAACATCGCCAACGGGCTGACAGCTGGGTTGATTCTGTATCCTTTATTCAAGCTGATAGCGGGCAAGGCAAAAGAAATTCATCCAGGTTCATATCTACTTGCCGCTCTCTGCTTAATCTATTACATTTTTGGTTTACCCCATTAGAGAGTTTCGTGCCCAACTGCATGCATATTTATGATTCATACTCTTCACGGAGTTTAGAACTGCCGTGTTAGCTGCGCGTGTAATTGCATCGCCTGAAAATTGGATTGAATCTCTCGCTATTGAGCAACTGCAAAAGACAGCTCAGCTGCCAGGTATGCTTGCTGCTGTCGGAATGCCAGATTTGCATCCTGGGAAAGATGTTCCTATTGGTGCCGTTTTCGCGAGTGAAGGGCTCTTTTATCCACACCTGGTTGGTAATGATATCGGATGTGGAATGGCTTTGTGGAAAACCGATTTAGAAAAGCGGAAATTGAAATTAGACAAGTGGACCAAGAAGCTCGTTGGTTTAGACGATAGCTGGGGCGGTGATTGTGAGCAGTTTCGACATGATAACGGTGTGCAGTCAATTGAGTTTGATAGTTCCTTAGGAACTATTGGTGGTGGCAATCATTTTGCCGAGTTGCAGCAGATCCACGAAGTATTCGATGAGCAAGCTGCAGTCGACTACGACGATAAATGCTTGTATCTGCTAGTTCACAGCGGGTCACGTGGATTTGGCGATAGCATTTTGAGGCAGCATGTTGCTGAACATAAAAATGGTCCGTTAGAAGAATCAAGCGCAGCGGCAAAGCGTTACTTGAGCTTGCATAACGATGCGTTATCTTGGGCTCGGGCTAATCGGAAATTAATAGCACAGCGGTTCTCGTCGGCAATAGGTACTGAGATATCTCAATGCCTGGACGTTCATCACAACTTGCTGGAACCGGCATCACTGCAGGACAGAAACGTCTGGTTGCACCGAAAAGGGGCGGCACCATCAAATCGTGGTGCGGTGGTTATTCCGGGGTCGAGAGGTGCTTCAAGTTATCTTGTTATTGCAACGGGGTCGCAGAATGACAATCTGTCCACTCTGGCTCACGGTGCAGGGCGCAAGTGGAAGAGAGCTGATTGTAGAGGAAGGCTAGAGCAGCGCTATAGCCGTGAAGACCTGCAGAGAACCGAACTGGGAAGTCGGGTGATTTGCGATGATAAAGAACTGCTTTATGAGGAAGCCCCAGAAGCTTACAAAAATATTGATATAGTGGTCAAAGACCTGGTGGATGCAGGTGTTATTAAAGTAATTCTGAGCTTGAGGCCGCTTATTACTTATAAAACTCGCAATTTGCGTTAATCCGTGTCGGCGGAAGCCCTGCTGGCTTTCTTTGTGTTCGTCAAAGGGATTATTAGCGACTCTCTTCAAAAGCATCAGCTGCTGGCTGAAAATTTGGGTCGCCTGTTTGCCAGAGGATGAAGCTTCGCTCGTCAGCCTGTTGCTTTTGTCGTTGAGTTCGATTTGAGCCATTGCCATGTCCAGCATCGAAATCGACTCTTAGAAGTGACGGCTTGCCGCTGCTTGATGCTTCGCGGATGCGTGCCACCATTTTCGCGATTATCCAGCTGGGCACTCTTGGGTCGTTTGCTCCTGTAATTCCTAGCAAAGCAGGATATTTTGTGCCGTCCTTGATGTGGTGATAGGCACTCATGGCGAACAGGCTTTCGAACTCGTCCTTTTTCTTGAGGTCGCCAAACTCAGGTATGTTGGCCTCTCCACCCTGTGTTTGCTGGAAGCCAATCATATCTGTCATTCCAACATTATCTATTGCTACAGCGAATAGGTCAGGACGTTGAGTGATGGCACCTCCGCAAACAATGCCACCGGCACTGGTGCCCTTGATGGTTAGCTTGGCTGGGGATGTATATTTGTTTGCTATGAGATATTCTGCCGTGCAGATGACGTCGTCTATTGAATGTTGCTTCTTGCTCTTTTTGCCTGATTCATGCCAGGCAACTCCCAGTTCGCCGCCACCTCTTGCATGTACGATTACAACGAGTCCCGATTTCTCTAACCATGAAAGCATTGTAGGGTCGTAATTTGGTTCAATCGAGATGCCATAGGCTCCATAAGCGACCATGATGCATGGACTTTGGCCGTCCAGCGGCAGGTTCTTGGGCTTCACTATAGTGACAGGCACCCTTGCGCCATCAGTGCTGTCTACGAGAATCTCTTTAGCTTCTATCTGGGAAAAGTCTGCAGGGTGTTTTTTCACTAGCTTTGTATTTGTCATCTTTCGTTTGATGGGATCATAGACAAATGACTGCCCGGCTTCGGTCCATGATTCCAGTCGAAACATAATTCCGTTCATATCTGAGTTGGTATCAATGTTTGTCAGCATGCCTTCGAACGGAAGTTCAATATCTTCCGCTTCATTGAATTTGTCGTATTGATAGCGCTGTAGAAAGTATTTGATACCGTCCCTGCTCGTTACGTAAAGCCCATCCTTAGCGCAATAGACACCCAACAAGACTCGTTTACTGGACGGAATGAGAACTGTTCTTTTCAGATCTGGATGACTCAGGTCTATTGAAATTAGTTGTCTATTTGGTGAGTCTTTCTCGAACAGTCCAAACATGTTGTTGCCGTGCAGTGATATGCCAGAGCCTGCTAGTTCATCATCCTTCTTGATCACTTGGGTCCAGTGAGGTGCCTTTTCCTCGCTCTTTCTTGCGACAAAAACGATCTGGTGGTCACTGGTTCCTGTTGAGTGAAATCCAAGTATGAATGGGGATGAAACGTCGGCTACGGCGCCGATAAATCCATACTTGGGTATATCTATCTTTGCACAGACTCCGCTGCCAAAAACTGGAATGTCCTGTTCATCACTAGTTTTTAGCTTGTGAAAAAAGACTTTCTCGTTTTCATAAATTTCATTTTGTCCTGCATTTTCGGGAAGTTCTTGCAAGCGTGAATAGTAAAATCCATTTGAATCAGCGTTCCAGCTAGGATATCCGTATTGAGCTCGCGTCAATTTCTCAGGCAATAGTTCGCGTTTTTTTGTATCGATGACGTAAATGGTGCTATTCTCCGAGCCTCCAAGTGAGAGGCCGACGGCAACATACTTTCCGTCTGGGGAAGGAGCGTAATAATCCATGGAGGCATGTTGTCCCTTCCTGCCTAGAGTCCGCGGGTCGAGAACCAATTTCACATTCTTTCCTGATTCATTCGCCATCATTAATGATGTGCTCAATGTATCGGTAGCTGTCTCAAAAAAGAAAATTTTTGAGTTTGCCCTTTGCCAGTACCTGACTATTGGAACCGCTGCGTCGAGTTCGCGAATGCGAGAGAGCAGCTGTTGTCTTGGGGGGCCAATACTATTTAACAGTGCTCTGGTGTAGTCATTTTGTTCACGCAAGTAATCAGCAAATTCCTTGTTCTTAAAACCATCTTCCATCCATTTGTAGTGGTCATTAATTTCGAAGCCGAAATGATTTTGTGAGCTTTGAACCTTTTTTGTAGTTGGAGGAGCAACAGTTTCTGTTAAGCCTGGAGATGGAGCTAAAAATTGTTGCGAGCTGATTAGTGCGCAAACGGTAAGTGAGAGTCGTCTAGATACTACGTTCATTCCGCTAATATAACATCAAGACTTCTTGATTTTGCTTTGATCTGAGATAATCGCTAGAGATGCTCGATCAATATGAAATCATCAGAACTATAGGAGAAGGCGGCGCTGGGGTCGTTTATGAAGCGCTGCAACTCGCTTCTGAGCGCATCGTAGCGATTAAAATGCTGCCCGATACCGAGCTGATCGATGAGAGCAGTTTGCAAAGATTCAAACGGGAAGCAAAGACAACCTCAGCGTTAGATCATCCAAATATAGTCAAGATATTCTCATTTGGTATCGCCGAGAACTCCCGTCCTTACTTTGTGATGGAATTTTTGAAGGGACAAACCCTTGCGCAGGAGCTGAAGCAAAATGGTCCCTTAACTCTTGCTAGATTTCAACATGTATTTCTGCAAGTCGTGTCAGCTCTTGAGTATGCCCACAGCAATGGGGTTGTTCATCGAGATATAAAGCCTGGCAACATAATGCTTTGTACTGACGAGAAAATCGAAACGAGTAAGTTGTTGGATTTTGGAATTGCTCGAAACGATAACGAGTCCGCTGAGCATAAATTGACCAAGACGGGGGCCCTCGTTGGCAGTCCCGCTTACATGAGCCCTGAGCAATGCAAGGGGCAGAAGCTCGATTACAGAACTGACATCTATTCGCTAGGTTGTGTAATGTACGAAGCGCTTTGCGGAAACCCTCCATTTGCCGCTGAGAATTCGGTAAATGTGTTGATGATGCATATTAATGATGTGGTACCGCCTATGGAGTCAGTGCGCAACGACTTGGAGCTGCCACCACGCCTTCCGGGGCTCATCTATTCTTGTTTGGAGAAAGACCCAACGCAGCGTCCTCAATCGATGAGCGATGTAATTAAGCAAATGCAAAAGGCTTTTGAAGATGAACCAGTGAAGCTGAAGAGCCGCAGTTCAAGTGCCAGGACCCTGAAGCATTTTAAGAGCGGTTTGTTTGTTGCAGCTTTGCTGCTGACTGTTGGTTTCGCTTATACGATTTTTGTTGCAAATAAGCAGAATAGCCCACAAGAAGTTGTGGACTCTCGATGGGTGAAGGCGAAAGCTGAAATTAAGCAAGCTGATTCGAAACGAGAAGATAGACGGTACAAAGAAGCCTCTGAGTTATACAAACATGCGTTGGCTGAACTAGACAGCATTATTGCATCGAAATCAAATGGTGGCATCCTTCAGGCTGTTAAAACAGCACGAAGGAAAAGCTTGATGCATTTTTCGAACTGTCAGGCGCAATTTTCGAATGACAAATCGATTCAGGCTGAGAATTGGAAGAAAATAGTATCTGTTTATAGGGAAGACTTTGGACCAAATTCGCTGGAAACAGCTGATGCTGAAATTAATCTTGCGCGCTTGTTACTCGATGGCTCTAAAAACGCCGATATGAGTGACATTAGCGGTCTTGTTAATCATGCAATTTCCGCCGCTCAACGCGAGCTTGATTCGCAATCAAGCGATCTTGATTACGAGAGTGCTTCGCGCGAAAAAGCTAAATACATTTTGACTTATGGTCACGTTATTTCTGCTCAGATTTTGGAGAAACAACGCAAGTTCACGGAAGCCATAAGTGAAGCTGAGAAAGCAATTGCTGTCACGGCTCCTGAGTACAATACACAAACATTCCTCGCTAAAGTTCTTATATGTAAGATTTACTCTCAGGAAGGTAAAAGCAGCTCAGAATCTGAGTACAGGAATGAAATATGTAAGTTTGCAAAAGGTTCGGCACTGTCTTATCACGACAAAATTATTGCGACAAGCGATCTCTTCGATTATTACATCAGCGTAGATGATTATAAATCTGCAAATTGTGTTTTAAATGTGATGAACGAACTCTCTACCGAGCAGGCTTCTACAGCCAGTCCTCAGTCTGTAGCTCGTGTCTGGGTGTACAGGGCGCTAATTTTGGCTAAGGAGAACAAAAAACAGCAGGCCTTGGACCAAGCTGACCGAGCTCAAAAACTTTTGCGAACTATAACGGGTGGAGATGCCCCTCTGAATGTCTGGAATATGTTGATTTCTGTTTACGATTCTCTTGGCGCTGAAGCAGAGAAGAAAAGTTGTGCAAAGGCTTTGGAGCAACTCCAGCGCTGACAGATCCATTTTTACTCTAATGATATATACTTGTAGTTTACGCCTATAAATTGAACGAATTCGACGGCTTTCCCCTAAAGCCAGATAACGGTTCTTTCTTGCGGGATTAAGCGGGATTTAAGGAGAGAAATAATGGATTGGAAAGATGCAATCAGAAGCCCCTGGGCACTCGCAGCAGTACTTCTATTCGGCACCGCAGGTGGCCGCAAGTTAGTAAAGTCTGCTAGCAAGGAAGTCATTCGAGCAGGGCTTGTGGTGTCTGACAAAGTGAAAGAGATTGTGGCTGAAGTTAAAGAAGAAGCCGATGATCTCGTTGCTGAAGTGCAAGCTGAGCGCAAAACACAAGGCAAGCAAATCTCTGCCAAGAGCAGCTCTTAGTCTTTGCAAACAGCACTGCTCGTTTGGGCGGTGCTGTTTTCTTTTGTTGGGATTCCTTCAGCATAGCTGCATTAGAGGTGTTTGAATGTCGAGCAGACTGAGCCATGTGTCCAAAGGCGTTGCTCATCACTCTCCTGGTAGAACTCGAATTAAAGTTCCAAAAGCTCACAGGCATAGAATGCATGAGATTAAGAAGGAGCTTGAGAAGAAGCCTGGCGTCAAGCAGGTAGAGCTGAATCAGGACACCGGAAGTGTTTTGGTTCATCATGACCATGATATGCCTATCTTTGAAGTGCTGCACAAGACGGTTGAGGCTGTAGAGACCGAACTTTTGACCGCCCTGGTCGAAGGCGAAGCTGTCGAAGTCTTAAGTGGAGCTGGGCTCATCGCCGCAGGCATGGGACTGCTTGGCATGGTTGCTAAAGCCTTCCTTGGAGAACGTGGCGCTGCTTCCGGCGGTGCAGGAAAGTCACTAATACCACTAAAGGGGCAGGCGTCGGACTTGAAGACAGTTGTTCCAACAGCGTTTCTGGCTGCCGCGATCTTCAAGGCTTACGAGACTCGAAGTTTCTGGCATGGCATTACCCCTCTGGCTCTGGCTTATTGGGCTTTCGATACTTACTGGCGATTCAATATTGCAAATCCTTCAGTGTTTGATCAGCCAAATGGCAAAGGGAATGGCAACGGCAGTCATCTAGAGGCTGAGTCTCACCACAAGAAAGACGGCAATGGGCACGGTCACAGTCACGGGCACGGCAATTAGTCTTTGAGGCATCCCTTACATGTACGCTGCAGATGGAAAGAATCGACCGGACGCTTTAGCGATCGTCGAAGAAAATGAAAAGAATAACGAGCAAGCTGGTGAAAGAACGCTTCTCAGTATTGAGTTGCAGCATGCAGTTAAGGGGCGTATAAGGCTGAGAGTCAACGAGCTTGGTTTTGACCATAAACTATCTCGGTCTTTTCTTTTTGCAGCGCAAAACATCGAAGGTGTACTTTCTGTTCGAGTTAACACCTGGTGTGCCTCAGTAGTCATCAGTTTTGATGAATCTGTTATTTCGCAAGAACGCCTCCTCGCCAATCTGCGTAAAATGCCTGTTGGCATAAAGCAGACTCAAGCTTTTATTCCTGGATTGTTCACGAAGCTAAAGTTGATGCTTCGATTTGCCTTGCACAAGCTTGAGCAATTAACACCGCCTGTGGTGCAGTGTGCGATTGGGGCCTCTGCATTCGCGTCAGCTCTTATCGGTGCACCTGCATTGGCAACCACGACTCTCAGCAGTCTCGCCGTTCTGCCGATAGCAGGACGGGCTGCACAGACTGCTATTGATGAGGGGCGCATAGGTGTCGACGGCTTAGATGGGTTGGCTGCAATTTTGATGATCGCACAGCAAAATTTGCATGCAGCTAGTTTCATGACTGCCTTGATCGGGTTGGGCGAATATATTCGAGAGCTGACGGCACAGCGCTGTCAGAAGATGCTGGACAATTTGCTCGGGCTAGCTGGCTGTTCGGCGTGGATAGTCAAAGGAAACAAGCGCGTTTGTATTCCTGCAGAGCAGGTCTGTGTCGGCGACCTTGTCGTGGTCTATCCAGGTGAGCTTGTGCCAGTTGACGGGGTGGTCATCAGAGGCATAGCCACTGTCAATCAGGCTGCTCTTACTGGTGAGTCTGTGCCGGTCGAAGTCAGTGCTGATAATTCAGTTTATGCTGGAACTTATTTAGAACAAGGTAAGGTTTATATTCGATGCGAAGCCAGTGTCAAAGACAGTCGGGCTGGACGCGTAATTGAAATGGTGAAGTCAGCACCGGTTTTTGAAACGAGAACTCAAAACTATGCCTCACAGTTGGCGGACAAGCTTGTTTTGCCAATTCTGGCAACGGCAGCCATCTGCGGAGTATGTACGAGAAACGTAACTCGCGTGATGTCTATTCTCATCTTTGATTTTTCTACGGGCATACGAATTTCTGCTCCCACGGCAATTCTTGCTTCTATGCAAAGGGCAGGACGACTGGGCATTCTGATGAAGAGCGGTGGTGCGGTAGAGCGTCTGGCGCAAGTCGATGCGATTGTGCTAGATAAAACTGGAACGCTCACCCTGGGTGAACCTCAGGTATCAGATGTGGTGGCATTGGGCGAGTACAGCGACAAAAAGGTCTTAGCCTTTGCCGCTGCAGTTGAAGAGAGGTTGCATCATCCAGCAGCTCGAGCCATTGTGAGGTATGCAAAAACTCACCTTGACCGCATTCCCGACAGAGACGAGTCTGCTCATAAGACTGGGCTTGGTGTAGGTGCTTCTGTCGAAGGCAAGCAAGTTTTGGTTGGCAGCCGTCGCTTCATGAATTCTGAACACATTGATATTCAAGCGGCCCATTCGGTCGAAAACGCTTTGCACAAAAAAGGTGAGTCAGTCGCTTACGTTGCTGTTGACGGAAAACTCGCTGGGTTGATCAGTTATGCAGACAATCTGCGTCCTGAGGTTCCGCGGGTAATTAAGCGCTTGAGAAAGCAAGGCATCAAGCGAATTTATATGGCGACAGGCGATCATGAGCATGCTGCCAAAATTATTGCAAAGATTGCTGGAATCGATCATGTATTCGCTAATTCGTTCCCAGAGCAAAAAGCGAACTTAGTTAAATCACTCAAGGAAGAAGGCTTTGTGGTGGCAGTGGTCGGTGATGGCATCAACGACTCGCCTGCTCTGGCTCATGCTGATCTCGGGGTCTCACTCCACAGTGCAACAGATGCTGCAAGAGAGAGTTCAGACGTTCTGCTCACTGATAATGATCTTAGTCGTTTGCCTGAAGCAATTGACATTTCTCGCAAAGCTATGGGGCTTGTTAGAGAGAATCTCAGTTTCGTAGCCATACCGAACGGCGTCGGATTGGCTCTGGCTGCGACTGGTGCGATTGGACCTGCGATGTCTACACTGTTGAACAATGGTTCAGCTATTCTCGCTGCGTTCAATAGCCTGCGTCCCTTATTTTCGAGCAAGTGGACTCGCACTGACGAACCTGTAATTCAGCAAAGATAGATTCGACCGCTTGCTCTACGTCAGCCGTTTTAGAGGGTGGTTTCTGAGATTGTTTTCGGAGATTGCCGGAGGCTATGATTGCTGCAAACAAGAAGGGCGCCATATCTGACGCCCTTTGATTTACTTTAGTTCGATGTTCACTTAGCTACTTTTTCCAGTTCGATTTCCCCTGCAAGTGGGTGTCCGTCAGAACCGGCCGCAACCATGCTTCGAAGTCTGCCGTCAGTAGCCGGATAGCCGATGAAACCGGTTTGACCATGTTGTCGATTTGGTGGCAACCCCAAGTTTTGCAGCGTTTCTTCAACTGAGTTGTACCAGGTACCTATTTTGAGAATTCGTCGAGCTTCGTCACCGGTGGCAATTTTTCTTCCAAGCTCGTTAGCCATACGCACTTGCTTTTCGATCATCTGAACCGTTGTGAGGCGCTTCCCTTTTGTGGTGTCCCACAGGTTCTCTTCGATTCCAGCGCGTGTGTGCTGACCAAGAGCGATCATCATTGCTGCTAATGGATGAGAGAGGCGGTGAACTGATTGATATGTGAAAACTGAGCCGTGTGGAGTGCGGCGGATAAGTTCCATCCAGTCGAATGGATTGGCACCGCATGCGCCACCGCCTCCCATGCTGAAGAATCCATTTACAGGTCCCATATAGAGTCCTCTGCGTATGAGTCGCTCAACTATTTCCAGGCTGTGAATATGGGCTAGTGCGAAGTAAGGTTGTATTCCGTGCTGTCTCAGGCGCTTCAAGTGTTCAATGTAGAAGTCAGGCAAAGCATCTACAACCATGTTCGAAAATGCCCAGACCATCTCTTCGGTTGCGACGTGAGTTCCGGCCCAATCATCCATCGTTGTCAGCGAAGTGATATCCCACTGGCATGAGCCAATTGCAACAGTAACCTGGTCAGGTTTTGGATCCAACTCGGTAAGCATGTGCCTGGTGTCATATCCCTGCCACTGCGCTTTGCTGTGGTCATCTGGCGGGGAGAATGAAATTGAGCCTCCGACCTGCAAGATCATCTTTGGCACAGCTTCACGCAAGCGGCCGATCAACTCACCATATTCCTTGAAGTTCTTTGAGATTTTGCCTGTCTTTGGATCTCGTACATGTATATGCAACATCGTGGCGCCTGCATTGTAGCAATCAACCGCTTTCTGCACTTGTTGATCCCAGCTTACTGCAATGTCCTCGGGGTAGTCGGACGGCAGCCATACTGGTCCGTAAGGCGCAGCAGTGATGATTAGTGGTTCCTGATTTTCTGGCAAGAGTGAATCATCTGTGAAATACATTTCGTTTCTCCTTTTTGGGCAGATACGTTTCAGTCCAGGTGGCATCCATCTCTTTAAGCGTGTGGGAATCGAACGATAATTGCTCGGTTGTGGACTTGCTGGATTTTTCGTCCATGATTATTTTCCCCATGCAAATCCAAGGCACGACCGAATACTTCGCACAGGCTGCGAATGTCCGAGCTAAAAAAGATGTTGAAACTATCGAATGAGCCGACAGATTCAGCAAGAAATGAATTTTGTAGAGCTAATCTTACACCACACGAAACCTACTGAGATCTGCGGATGCGAGTTTAATCTTCAATGTTCTGCTTTATCGAGTTTTCGCTGATTCTCAGTGTCCAGACCCAATACATCAATAAAAACTGAAGCGGCAGCCTCAAGTACAACAAGAGCGGTGATATTTTGGGGGTTATATCGGGATGCATTGCCATATTTATGTTGGCGGGATAAACAGCCAGAAGCAGCGCAAGCAAACCCCAGGCTGCCATATTAGTTGTCTGTGGAATCAAAAGACCCAGTCCGCCAAGAACTTCACAGACACCGCTCAGGTAGACTAGCTCAAGAGGGTAGGGAAGATACGCTGGCATAATTTTGCAGTAAATTGAGGGATTCCAGAAGTGGTTCAATCCCGCCGCTGCGAAGAGGAGCCCACAAGTAATGCGGGAAATCAGTTTGCCAATTGGTCTTTTGCTTTGGGTCAATTTACTAATCTTGCAACTGGTTGAATTCTAACACCTTGTTCGAGCTGTAAAACTGGAATGACAGTACTAGCGTCACTCGTTCCTCAAAATTCACGATGAAATCACGAGTTCGCCTTTACAGTTACGACAACGGATTATAGGTATTGCATGAGGAGCGAGTGCTGGTGGAAAATTTCTGTAAGGAGTTGCTCAAGTCATATGAAGGTGCATTGAATCAATCGCGTGAACGAAATGGGACTGAACTCGGTTTAGAGGAGAAGGATCTCTCAGCAATACTTGCAAGGGATGCATATAGTTATTTGGCTGATAAAGAAGAGCTTATGAATCACGCACTGCCCTGGGACTATGAGCTTGCTCGGCGTCACGTTGCGGCAAAAAATCCGCTAGAGAAAGAATTTGAAAGCATCTCATCTAGCAGGCTGGGTGCAGTTGTCGGCGGGGTAAATGAAACTCTGCAAGAGTTATCGAAAGGTCGATATAAGATTATCGATATTGATGATTCCGTTTGGATGGGGGCGAAGCTCAGTGGTTCAGCTTATGAACCTATGATGCTAGTGAGGTCGAACAACGCAATTCACAGTTGCATGAATCCTAGCAACAAAGACAAATAGTTCAGAGCCTACAATCAGGGTTTAGGAAGAAAAAAAATAGAGGTGCACGGTTAAGTTCTCACGCACCTCTATTAGCTTTGATGACGATCTCATTTTCGTTTGCGCATTGTCTGCATCATTTCATTTCCGAGGAAAGTCCTCTAGCATAATGCTTACTTATCGCCCGAACCACTTATTCACGTTGAGTTCGTTTTGTCGAAAATGAGATCGCCAAACCTGTTGAGATTCAGCTTAAGCAGCCGGTTTAATCGGCTTCCATGTTATTGAGCAAACACCGTCTTTGCACGTTGGCTTCTGCATAGAAACAGTGTTGTTTTTTGCGTTGCGAGCCAAATCCAGTTCCACCGTCTTTTTGACCTCAGCTTTGACTGTTGTTTCTTTGCTATCCATGGACCTATCCTCAATTCCTTTCTTGATAACTGCCTCTCACGTGGAATTAGGCGAACCAATTTAAAATTGGTTCCTGAATTTTGCAGACGAAATGATTAAATGCCGGAAAGCTATATGGGACAGGACTCCCGGGTGGTTGGCAGCAACTAATTTCTGCCTATGGTCGCCGCGTCAGGGTGCTGCCTCTAGATTCGGCTCTGGTTGCCGCCACTGTTGCCGCCTCTGGGTGCTGCCCCTAGATTCAGCTTTGGTTGCCGTCTCTGGTTGCCGCCACTGGTAGACATCAGTCTTATGTCCCTTAACTCATTTCCTGCTTGTTGAATCTATTGATTGAACTTCTTAGCCCACGTGTTTAACTCTTTGGCCGAGCGATCGGCAAACTGGCTATTGATTTTTACCTTTTCGAGCATTCTGTTGATGTTTGCCGTCCCGTCGGGAATCTTATTGCTACTGAAAAACGCGTTTGCTTCCTTGAGGTTCTCGCTGGTTGCTAGACTTGATGGAGCATCGGACAGGCGTGCCAACATGCTTGGGGCAAATGTTTTCTTTATTTGTTGCCAGTGACTGCGCATGAATGACCATGCTGCTAACTTTGTCGTGCTGTCGTCGAAAAACTCTGCAAGGAGTTTTGGAGCGTCCTGGATACGAACCTCTTTACTCAAGGTTAGCTCAAGAGCTGATTTGGTCAATTCCGGTTTCCTGAAAGAAGCGAGTGCGAATAGGTTTCGGTGCTCTCTTTCCGGGTTGTCGGCTTTTTTCCAGAGCTGTTTTAATTCGTCGAAGTCCTTTTGCGTTCCGTTGTATGCCACTACATGAACAGCCGCATCAAGAACGTCCGGGTTTGTACTTGCTGGGTCTTTTGCGTAATCGTTGAATACCTTGCGAGATTTTTCAATAACTTCAGTGTCTTCACCGATTGTTCCTAGCATTGAGATGACGTTCCCTCTGACCAGCTTCAGTGGTTCTGGCTCTCCCGAATGAGATTCCCAGCCAAGTCGTTTGTATTCATCACTTAGAAGGAAGCGCACAAATTTTGCGAACCCGGGGCGACCTTCTGCAGTGATGTATCGGTCTAGTTTTCGCAATGAATCAATAATGCAATCCCACACCACAAAATTCGTTTCGGATTTGTAAGCCTTCAAGACTTCCATCAGCTGTCCAACCGGTAGCTTACCTGCCAAACACAGTGCGGCGTGGTCGCTAAGGAAGGAAAGTCGTTCGATTGAGTTCATCATTACGATCTGATTTTTCAGTTTCTGATCAAGGTCAGCAGAATACTTTGTTCTGTAAAAACCAAGCCCGCCGGCATTGATGAAAGTATTCGATTCTGCCGCTTTTAAGCTGGAATTTTTTGAGTCCAGAAGATTGTATTTTGGAACTATTTGCTCTGAGTCCTTTTCTGCCTTTGCGAGTGTTCTTGTTCCTAACGGAATTTGCCAAATCTGCGAACTTGGCTTGCTGCCGTCGAGGAAGAAGCGCTCTTGTTCTAGATTGAATGTGCCATTGTTGGAACTAACCTTGATTAACGGGTAACCTGGTTGTTTGCACCATGTGTCCATGATTGACTTGACGCGTTTTCCGGAAGCTTTATCTAGCGCAGACCAAAGGTCGTTTGTGCTAGCGTTTCCAAATGAATGCTGCTTGATATAAGCGCTCACGCCATTCTGAAATGTTTTCTCGCCAAGGAAAAACTCCAGCATTCGGAGCACTGCTGCACCTTTAACGTAGGTGATTTCATCGAACATCTGATGAGCATCTTCCGGTTTCTCAACTGGTGCTTGAATTGAACGAGTTGAATGCAGAGAGTCTGTGAGAAGAGCTCTTTGTCTCTTGCTGAAGAACTGTTCAATGATCTTCCACTCCGGTTTCACATTGTTGGTCGCTTTGTCGGCCATCCAGGTAGCAAACGCTTCGTTAAGCCAGATATCGTCCCACCACTTCATTGTCACCAGGTCTCCAAACCAGAGATGCGCCATTTCATGAGCGATAATGCTGACGATATCTTGTTTTGTACTCAAGGCAGAATCTTTTTCGTCTGCTAACAAAAACTTCTCTCTGAACGTGATGGCGCCTGGGTTTTCCATTGCTCCTGCCTGGAAGTCTGGTATGGCGATGAGGTCAAGTTTCTTCCAGGGATAGGGAGCGCCAAAGTATGCGTTCAAATATTTCAAAAGTTTCGCTGCGTTGTCGCGTGCATAATTTCCCATGGCTGGGTCGTGTTGTACGGACCATACGCGAATGGGAATGCCTTCTGATTCAACTGGCTCGGTCGACTTAAACTCACCTACGCAAAGAGCCACGAGATAGCTAGACATGGGTTTGCTCTCTTCGAACTCTATTATTTTTTTGTCGCCTTCGACAGTTTCTTTCAGCATCGCCGCATTCGAAATTGCTGTGTTGTTTTTGTCGGTTTTGACTTTTATCTTAAACACAGCTTTGAATGCTGGCTCATCAAAGCAAGGAAACATGCGCCTGGCGTCGGTCGGTTCCATTTGTGTGGTGGCAAGGTAATGGATTTTACCCGATGAATCTTTGAATGTAGAACGGTAAAATCCAACTAGCTTGTCGTTCAGGTTGCCAGAAAATTCACATTGCAAATGATGTTTACCCGGTGCTATTTCTTTGCCTGCGGTGAAACTAATTCGTTCAAGTTTCTTGTCCTGTGAGACTTGCAGCGGAGTCTTTTCCTTGCTCTTCGGGTCTACAAGAAATGCACTGGAGATTTGCATGTCATTTGTGTTCATCAAAATGACTTTGTTCGCTTTTTTGAAGTCCAATTCAATGTCGGCAGTGCCTGTGAACTTTCCAGCGGCAGGGTCGGGTGAAAACTCCAAGTCGTATTTTGTTGGAACGATGCTAGTGGGCAAGCGGTAAGGAGAAGCTGAACTGGCAGTGCTTACATCACCTCTGCTGCTTACTGTGCTCTCTGCAGCGTATGTAGGAAAGTAAGAGCTGATTGAATTGCTCAATATGAGCAGCGAACTAACTTTGATTGCAAGATTCTTTCTTGTCGCATTAATCTGCACGCTTTTCTTAAACCCTTGCAGCATAATTTTCTTCCCCTCGACATGCCTGATGCATGCTAGCGCACGCATCTACCTTTGTTGAAGGCGCAATCATAGCCGAAAAGTTACTTAGTTGCTTGAATTCGCGTTGATTCACTAAGACAGGTAAATCTTTTGTATTGTCAGAAGTCCTGGTGCAAGATTTGCGCTGCCGGACGCCAAACAGAATGAAGCAACTAAAGAGCAAACAAAAAGGTGCGTTGAAGCGATGGATTGAGTCAGCCAGAACAATCCATTTCGGGTTGAAACCTTTCAAAGCAGTGTCAAGCCTCAGCAGTCATTATGGACTGCACTTCTGTTTTGTATGTGCCAAAGCTTTTGTTGTCGAAAAGTACAAAGCGAATCTCGCCAAGCTTCCCAGGCTGCTCTTTTATGAATTCGACAACGGCTTTTACAGCCACTTTCGATGCTTCTTCAACCGGGTATCCGTAGGCACCTGTGCTAATTGAGGGAAAAGCTATTGATTTGGCTCCGGACTCAACTGCTCTTGTAAGGCTATTTTTGTAGCAGTTGGTGAGCAATATGTGTTCATTGGAGTTGCCTCCCCGCCAGACAGGACCGACCGTGTGTATTACCCATTTTGCTTTGAGTTTGCCACCAGATGTGGTGACTGCTTTGCCTGCTGCGCATGATCCCTGTGCCGCCCTGATTTTTTTGCACTCTTCAAGTATCTGCGGACCACCGGCGCGATGGATGGCTCCGTCGACTCCTCCCCCACCCAGAAGGCTTGAATTAGCCGCGTTTACGATTGCGTCTATTTCTTCTTTTGTTATATCTCCCTGCGTAATTGAGATAATGGTGTCGCTTATGGTGCCAAGTTGCTCGCTCATCTCTGTCTTGCCTCTTTCGCGCTTGAATGATGTGGCGGTTTTTCTAATGCGGAATCTAGTGCCTTCTTTACTGCACTGGAGTCATTCCTCTGGCACATCTGTAGCAGTTGGTCTTCTGGAATTCCAGCGATTCGCCCGAGCAACTCAATTGCAGTTTCTGAATATCCGCTCGGCCAATCGCACATTTCTTTCAGCGACGGAAGGGCTCTGTCGCTCATTTCCTTCAGGACGACTGGTCTCCGCGAGCGTGTGAGTCTTTCTAGAACAAATACGGATTTGTTTCTGTCTGTCCATGTCGGTGAATTCAACATCGTGATGAATGGGGATGCCGGTATGTCTTTAGCGAGTTCTGGATGGTCTTGCAGAAGCTCGCTTAGCTCTCGGGCCGAGTTGTTTCTGACAACGCTGTCTGAATCGTTGGAGAGTCTCACCAGGGCGTTTAATTCCTCTGGCTTTTCGGCCACCAATCCTATCGCATAACTTGCCACAACGCGGTCTATGCTTTCTGAGGAGTCTAAGGCTGCGAGTAACTCTGGGCGTTTCGCTCTAGATAGCCTTCTCAGTTCATTTTTTGCAGCATCAAATTGTTCGACGTCTTCTTTTGTTTTCCTTGCTACAGCTTTTGGGAGCAACTCTATCATTCGGTCGTATGCACTCTTGATCTCAACCGGAGTGGCAACAGCTTTTGTGCCTATGGCGTTTCGTTCGGAAGGCTTAGAGTTTGATTTACCTGGAATTCCAACGAACAATATTTGCCCCTCCTCCGTGTGAATAAGGGCTATATCGGTGGCTGCTGCTCCAGTGATCGTTTTGATTTCTGCCTTGAGCTCATTTACTCTCTTCGGAAACCATTCATTTAGATCGACTATTGTCCCTTTCTTTAAGCTAAACGTTTGTCTAAGGTCGTTGATATTGAAGCCTTCATAGCCAAAGAAATAGACGCCTTCTAGCTTAACCTTCTCAGCTTCGGCCTCTGAAGCTCGAATAGTTGTGATGTAGAACAAGAAGGCTAAGATAGCCGTTGTAGCCCAGAAAAAAAGTCGGCGCATTACCCTACGTGCTTTGCGTTCAGCTCTACGATCTGTCCGCTCGACAAAAACTTCACCAGTTCTTGCCCGTTTGCAGCGGTGAGTCGCTGAAATGAAACCCCGCCATCAGCTGCTACAACTGTTCGTTTCGATCCATCTGGTGCTGTCACTACGGCGCCGACTTTGCTACCGTCAGTTCCAAAAGTGAGGTCGAGAGTGCAATTGGGCGACTTGAAAGCCTCGAGATAACCTCGTTGTTCGAGCCATCTGGATGATGCGCTGTGAACGTCGAGTATGTCGTATATTCGACTCAGCGGTGTGCTTGGTTGATCTTTTGCTGCAGCGAACAAGTTCTCTTTCGCGTCGTTGCGGAGAAGACTTTCTGCTCTGTCGTGATGCCCTAGTTCTACGCGAGTCGCCAGGGGCGCTTCTTCCTCTTTGTTCGGCTCGAAGCGCAGTGCCAGAGGTGGGGCCTCGACTACCGCCGCTGCGTTGGCGGGCGTCGTAGCGTGTCGCCAGTACTGAGACATGGCGTCATAGTGAAATGAGCTAGCTTGAGGTGTTGCACCCCATGCTTCTGCTTGCGCTCTTAGATTATTCTTTTCTTGATTCCAACTTTGCATCATTTCACCATTTGATTGGTGTGAAACTGCGCCAAAGCCGTCTCCATATTGCCATTGAGACATTTAACTGCTGTCCTTTTCGACAGAAATTGCCAAACCGAATATGTGGTGGTGAGCAAGATAGGATGCAGTCTTAGCCACTCACTGAGAGCTTGTAGCTGAGACCATACCCTTCCGTTCCTTGCTCCAATAATGCGTCTACCACTTGTCAATGTCAAGCAGATTTAATCATGAACTACAGCTCAGCAAAGGATTTCAGGGGTACGCGAGCCTCTTTGGCCTTGTTTTTTGCCTCTCTCGCGGCTGCCAAAAATCTGCCAATATCTTGGGTGTCTTCTGGAGTGCTAGCAATACCGCCAGCCAACAGCAATCTCTGTGTCTGCCCTTGCATCAATGGCACGTTCATTAAAGACTCGGCAACCTTGTGCGCGAACATTCTTGCCGATTTTGCTGTGGCACCTGGGAGCAGAAGTGCGAAATCAAAAGTCTCGTAATGCGCCAGAATGTCGAAGGGGCGCTTCATGCCTTCTACCCGGTTCGCGATTTCTTTGAGTGCTGGAATCGGCAGGGGCTGCGGGGTGTTATCGCCTCCGAGGATGATGCGCGATTCAAAAACGATCAAAGAGAGGGGCATGCCGAAGGCCATCGACTTTGAAAACTCCCGCTCAATAAAGAAAAGCAGCGCAGGGTAATTGAAGAGACCCGTTTCCGGGCGAACAAGATTTTTCACCACCCCTGCAATCATGGCTCGGTCGATATCCTGTCCGGGCAAGCCCTGTGCGCGTGCCCCAAATGGAGATTGGTCTTGAATGCTAATCAGTCCGCAGCTTGCAAGGTTAAACATGAGCGGCACCCACTCGGTTCTACCCATGGGTTTGCGTGTCAGCAAATCTTGCCAGCGCGAGCGTCCGTCACAAAGTTCGTACATGGCCATCTGAGAGCCAATATCGAGGGGGGCGCCACGTGAGACTCGGGTCTTAAATTCCTCGGGTGTGATTCTCGCTTCCTTCCGAACCAGGAAGGAGTCTGGTTTTAATCCTTGGTTTTGCAGGAATTTGATCTGGTCAAGCAATGTGATGCCTTCCATGATCATGCCGTCCACTCGACGTTTTACGGTGCGATCTTCAGTCTGTTCGTCAGGGAAAAAACGAAACTCTCCCTGCTCCCAGGTCATGATTTCGACTACGGCATTGTCCCCGATGCCATCGGTGTTGGAAGCATGTACTGGGTTTCCATCAAAAAAGTAAATTTGAGCCGTCTGCCCCTGGTCAAAAAGCTGCAAGCGCCCAGACATCTTGGACATCTGGATGGACTGAATCAGTGTTGGCATGGCCATGTTTTCCAGTCGTCCCTGGAAAGTCGCCTTTGTGAGGTCTGCTGGTGCCATTGCCACAGGGTGGTTGCCTGTGATGACGGCGTTGGCAACCTGGGTCGGAGCCGGCGCTGCTACTTCGTCGGGGCAGACCTGATCTATCAGGCTCTGAATCAAACCCACGTCATTCGATGCATGTTTCCAGATGGGATTTTCGTTTGGGCTATCACCTTCGAACATGGTCCAGACTGTCTCGGCAGCCGTGATGACCGTAACGACATAGGAAGGACCCTGCTCTACGCCCCAAGGTATCTCAATAATGACCTTTTTCTTGAAAGCTTCTTGATAAGCAAACTCCAGATCGCGCACGGAAGGAGGGGTCGGCGCCTTGGCCAACCTCTGCGTTTGCGGTTTTTCCGGTTGTTGCGGAGCTTGTTTTGGACGGTACATTTGTCCGATAATCTCGCACGGCTGGGCTTGGCTGATAAAGCTTAGCCTAGTTGATCTGAACACCTATTCTGTGCCACATAACGCCGAGAACTAAGCCTCCGTCCTAAAAATTGGGCAAATAAACAGTGTCTTTAATTGTTGAAAACTTCGTGCGAGCGGCTTGTGGACTGTCTTTCGCCTGATCTGGTAAAAATCGCGATTTTTCTGACAATCGCTCAACAGACCTTATCAACTTGGCGTCTTGCCGCTTTTATCAGCTGCATAAAACGCGATTGACAACCCGAGGTCTGATAGTTGTGTTCACATCTGAACATTTCAGCAAGCAGGGTATCCTCAAAATAGGTGATGACCCCACAAAACAAGGTCCGTAAAGCGAGGTCCCCGAAAAACAAGGTCCCCGTAAGGGAATACTCACAGGGACCCATAAGACAGGTCTCTCAAAGCGGGCGGGGTCCGAAAAAAAACGGACTCTTTCGAGTCCGTTTTTGCCATTTTTCTTGGTTTTAGGGGTAGAGCCCACGCAATTTCTTAGCTTCTGCCAGTCTGCCGATGCCAATGCGTAGTGCCGACATTCTGGGACGCAACCCTGTCTTTTTGGTCATTTCGAAGACCTGATCGCATGCGCGACCCATAATTTGTTCCAATTTCTGATTGACCTCGTCTTCGGTCCAGAACAGGTGCATCAAGCCCTGTACCCACTCGAAGTAGCTTACGGTCACACCGCCGGCGTTTGCCAGAATGTCCGGAACAACCAGTACTCCCTTCTCGTGCAAAATCATGTCTGCTTCAGGACTGGTTGGTCCGTTTGCGCCCTCTACGATGATTTTGCAGTTTAGTTTCGCTGCGTTGTGCTCAAGAATTTGGTGACCCAGTGCAGCTGGAATCAACACATCGCATGGAAGTTCGAGAAGTTCGCTATTGCTAATGTCTTCTGAGTTGCGGAAGCCAGAGACTTTGCCCATTTCGCTCAACCATGCTTGCAGGCGAGGAATGTCCAGTCCGTCTTTGTTGTAGATGCCGCCGTAAACGTCAGAAACAGCGACGATTTTGTAGCCGGACTCGTGGAGCAAGCGGGCTGCTATAGCTCCCACGTTGCCGAATCCCTGAACTACCACGCTCGGGGATTCTGTTTTCAATCCCGTGAACTCTACTGCACGTTTGACGCAGTACGCTACGCCGCGACCTGTGGCTTCGTGACGGCCCAGCGAACCACCGATCGACAGAGGTTTTCCGGTGACGACTGAGGGCACTGAGTGACCGACGTTGATTGAGTAGGTGTCCATGATCCAAGCCATGGTTTGTTCATTGGTGTACATGTCCGGAGCTGGAATGTCTTTGTCTGGTCCGATGAGTGAAATGATTTCAGAAGTGTACCGGCGGGTAAGTCTTTCCTTCTCTGTGGTCGAAAGACTCCATGGTTGGCATCTGATGCCGCCTTTGGCTCCACCGTAAGGAAGCCCCATCAGCGCGCACTTCCAGGTCATCAAAGTTGCTAGTGCAGACACCTCACCAAGGCTGACTTCTGGATGGAAGCGAATTCCGCCTTTAGCTGGTCCAAGAGTTACGTCATGGTGTACGCGATACCCGGTAAAAGTCTGGATGCTTCCGTTGTCCATGCGAACTGGAACAGTGACAATCAGAGCGCGCTTCGGATAGCGAAGTCGCTCGTGAAGTTCGGGATCGAGACCCATCTCCAACGCAATTTCGTCGAGTTGTCTTTGCACCATCAAAAATTGCTCAGTTTCACACTCCATTGCCGGGCGTTCCACTGTTTTGGCTGCGGTCATTGCTTCCTCCTTGGTCCGGCTGAAGTCCGGATCTGCTTGTGCAGAGTCAATAATATATAGCTGAAGTATGTTACACGAGATATTCACCACTTTTATTTATGCTCAATATCAGGGCGGTTAAGTTTTTCTGAGCCACCACATTCAGTGATTTTAATCAGACAAGCAGTTATCATTTACTCAGTTGTTTGTTTTTAGACACTTTCTAAGGGTCGGTATTGCGGCTCGTGTTTTCAATGTCCGATACTATGTTCAAATCCTATTGACAGGAAATCCAATGGACGAGCCAACAGCAGAATCTAGTAGTCAGGGAAATCCAGAAACTCCTTTGCCTAAACCAAGCGAGAGCAAACCTCAAAAGCTCGATAGCTTGAACTATTCTCAGATTTATATCAGTGGACCTAAGTTTCGCAGCATTCTTGCGCAACTGAAAATCACTGACATGTTGCTGATATTTATTCCGGTCGCTTTCTACGCGGAAAGCAAGCAAATGCATGCACTGGAGTTTTTCGCAGCCTGTCTGGCAATTCTGCCGTTAGCGGGCTTGATGGGACGGGCGACGGAATATTTGTCAGATCGTATTGGTACTGCTCTTGGTGCATTGCTCAATGCTACTTTCGGGAACGCTTGCGAATTCATTATTGCTCTGGCGGCTCTGCGAGCGGGATACGACGATGTTGTTAAAGCATCTATTACGGGTTCTATTATCGGTAACATTCTTCTGGTCTTAGGCGGAAGTATGCTAGCGGGCGGTGTTCGGTTTCAGTCGCAGTCGTTTAACAAGATAGCAGCGAGCACATCTGCAACGCTTCTAGCCCTTGCTGCGATCAGTTTGACAGTTCCGTCGATTTTTCACCATTTCTCTAAGCACTCAGGCAACGAAGACGATCTCGCTTTGGGTATATCAATCGTTCTGTTTTTGACGTACATTTTCAGCTTGCTTTTCAGTCTAAAGACGCACAAACATCTTTATGTTCGGGAAGGCGATGGGGAAACAGAAGAGGCTATCGGTGTCAAAGGGTGGGGCACCAAGCTTAGTGTCACGGTTCTCCTGGTCTCTACTTTACTTGTTGTATTGCTTAGTGAATTTCTTGTCCACGGGGTCGAGAAGGTCGCCAATGAGTGGCACATCAACAAGATTTTCATAGGTGTAATTCTCGTTGCCGTTGTGGGCAATGCCGCCGAGCACAGCACGGCAATTTACATGGCTATGAAAAATAAAATGGATCTAGCCTTGAACATTGCGCTTGGCTCAGGAGCGCAAATAGCACTACTTGTGGCCCCTGCTCTTGTTTTTGTCAGTTTCATCATGGGCAAGCCGATGAACCTGTATTTTTCCGAATTCGAGGTTATGGCAATAACTGTATCTGTCATTATTTTGGGATATGTCACTAATGACGGTGAGTGCAATTGGATGGAAGGTGTGCAACTGCTAGCTGTATATGCTATTTTGGGCACTGCTTTCTTCTTTATGTGATGCAGCCCGCAGAAGGAATTTCAGCTCATGCCTGAAGAGCAGCTAGCAGAAGATCCTGTTTGCAAAATGAAGGTCAGACCCGACCGAGCTGCGGTAAGTGCTGAATGGCAGGGGCAAACTTACTATTTTTGCAACGTTGGCTGTAGTAAGAAATTTTTGGCATCACCAGGTTCTTATCTTTCTGCGAAAGCTGATGTGACCGGGCAAATCAAGCCAGAAGCTGGGCATAGTTGTTGTCACGGCACTCATGCCGAAACTAGTAAACCAGACGATTTGCGGGTGTTTTATCTAAGCGAGTCTGCATTAACTTACACTTGTCCAATGGACCCGGAAGTTGTTTCAAAGTTTCCGGGCTCGTGTCCTAAGTGCGGAATGGCACTTGAAGCGTCCTTTAATTCCAGCGATGAACAAGGTGGCAACGAGCTTGCTGATATGAAAAAGCGCTTCGCTTTTTCTGTTCTTCTGACCGTTCCTCTTTTGCTCGTTAGCATGCCACACATGCTAGGTTTGCATTTTCATATTGTGCCAGCACAATACATGGCTGTCGTAGGGCTGGTGTTCGCATCACCGGTGGTGCTCTATGGCGCATTACCTATTTTTGAAAAAGCTATCCAGTCAATCAAGATGAAACACTTGAATATGTTTACCCTGGTGGGCTTGGGCACGTTCATCAGTTATGCGACCAGTTTGATTGCATTGCTTTTTCCGCCTTTTGCAAAGCTTTTGGACCCTCAGGGAATGTTGTTTTTTGAGAGTTCGGCTAGCATTGTTATGCTTGTTTTGCTGGGGCAAATTCTCGAACTGAAAGCGAGACAGCAATCAAATAAGTCACTTGAAGGGCTTTTCGCTCTCGCGCCAAGCAAAGCTTTTCGCGAGATTGCCAACGGCAAGTCGGAAGAAATTTCTGTGCTGGAAGTTAAACCTGGTGATATGTTGAGGGTTAGACCTGGAGATAAATTTCCGGCAGATGGTCTTATTGATGACGGTTCCGGTTCCGTTGATGAGTCCATACTCTCTGGAAATTCACTTCCTGTCGTTAAAAACAAGGGCGACAAGGTTTATGCAGGAAGCTTGAACCTTGATGGAAGTTTCTTGATGAAGGCAAGCTCTCTTGGAAGAGATACAGTTTTTGCTCAAGTTCTAAACCTCCTCTCTAGCTCTCAGCGCAGCAGATCTCCAATGCAGGAATTCGCTGATCGTATTAGCGGCATTTTTATTCCCACTGTGTTCTGCATAGCTGCCCTAACATTTGGAATCTGGATAGCTCTTGGGGGAGAGCATGCTTTCACCCATGCGGTGCGTGATACCATCTCAGTTTTAGTGATTGCTTGCCCCTGCGCTCTAGGACTTGCAACTCCTATTGCGGTATCAGTGGCGGTGGCGCGCGCTTCGAGATTGGGTCTGCTTGTGAAGGATGCACGTGCGTTGGAAGAACTCTCGTTGGCGACTGACTTCTTCCTGGACAAAACGGGAACTCTGACGGAAGGGCGCTTTGTCATTTCCGATACTATTCTTTTCACTCAAATGGATGACGTCGAGGCATTAATGCTTGTAGCTAGTCTCGAACAGGGAAGCAAGCATCCCCTTGCGCAGTCAATAGTAAAGTCTGCTCAGTCTGATGGTCTGTCGCTCTATAAAAGCGAAGAAGTGCAGTCTTTTCCTGGTAAGGGTGTCAGAGGATTAGTAAACGGACGTTCTTTGCTGCTTGGAAGCTCCCAATTCTTGAAAGAGCAAGGTGTGGTTCTCAGTGACTCAGTAAAGGTTTCTCCGCCAGAGGGATCTGCATCGACTCTTGTTAATTTTGCAATTGATGGAAAGTTCGCCGGTGTTATTGTGCTTTCTGATACTTTGAAGAGTGACTCGCAACCCTTTGTGGATGGGCTTCGTGAATTGGCTGTTTCGCCTCACATCTTGAGTGGTGATGGACCCTCCAGTGTTGACGGTGCTGGAAAAATTCTCGGGATTCCAGTCTCTAACTTGCATTCAAATCTACTTCCTCCAGATAAAGTTGAGTGCATAAGATCATTCCAGCAGCAGGGCAAAACAGTTGCAATGCTTGGTGATGGAGTCAATGATGTTGCGGCTTTGCAAGCTGCGAATTCGGGAATCGCCATGGCGACTGGTTCTGATATCGCTTTGTCAAGCGCGCCCATTACGCTGGTGCAAAATGATTTGCGAGTAATAGTTTCAGGCATAAGACTGGCGAGATTGATGACTGCAAAAATGAAAGAGAATTTGTTCTTGGCATTTGCATACAACGTTGTCGCACTAGTATTAGCAACCGGAATCTTATATAAGTTTACTGGTCTGGAGCTGGATCCATCAATAGCAGCAGCGGCCATGAGCCTTAGCTCCATTTCGGTCATACTCAATTCGATGAGAATCAATGCTGCAAAATTGTAGGTACGATGGAATGTTTGATCAAAATAAGTTAGCTCAACTCCAGAGTATCATCGCTATAGTCTTGCTAATGTCTTTCAGTTTGAGCTTGAGCGCTTGCGGTGGCGTAAAACCAGGGCCGCTGAAAGACACCCTCAGGGTTAATCTGGGTTCTGAGCCGCCGAGTTTAGATTGGCATGTCAGTACAGATAACAATTCATTCGATGTAATTGGTAATTTGATGGTTGGACTGACTCGGTTTCGTAATGACTTGAGTCTCGCGCCAGCGTGTGCTGAAAGTTGGGATATTCTCGATGCTGGCAAGCGGTACGTGTTTCATTTGAGAAAAGACGCGAAATGGTCTGATGGCAAACCAGTTGTTTCGCAAGACTTTTTGAATTCCTGGCGACGTTTGCTGAACCCCGAGACTGCTGCTCCCTACGCCTTCTTTCTATACGAAATCGAAAACGCTTACGACTACAATACGGGCAAGCTCAAAGACGTAAATAAGCTTGGAATGAGCTGTCCAGATGAGCACACTTTTGAAGTGAGGCTGCGAAAACCGGCGTCATATTTTTTGAATCTTACTGCCATGTGTGCGTTACTTCCTGTGCGGGCGGACTTAATTGAACAGCATGGAAATCGCTGGACAGACCCAAAGAATATGGTAGTGAATGGACCTTTTCTTCTTAAGTATTGGAAGCATGAGTACAAAATTGAACTTGAGGCAAATCCTACGTTCTTTGAAGGAGCTCCGAAGGTAAAGTACTTGCAGATGTTTATGGTGCCCGAGCAAGCAACAGCATTTGCGCTTTATGAAAGTGACCAGCTTGATTATTTAGACAATAGAAGCTTTCCCACTCCGGAAGTGGCTAAACATGCGCAAAGTAGCGAGTACAAAAATATTCCTCTGCTTAAGACCGACTACATCGGTTTCAACGTTCATAAAAAGCCTTTTGATAATGCAAAGTTGCGATTAGCGTTTTCTCTTGCTTTGGATCGATCAGTCTTTCCGAAGATTTTACGAAGACAGGAAAAGCCGGTCTACAACTTCATTCCTGAGGGACTTTCTGCTTACAAAGCTAAAGATCCACCATGCTACGACCCAGAAAAGGCGAAGAAGCTACTAGCGGAAGCTGGCTATCCTGATGGAAAAGGCTTTCCTAGAGTTGAAATCCTCTACCCATCTCGCGAAGACTCCAAGCTTGTCGTGGAAGAGATACAAGACCAATATAAGCGAAACTTGAATATTCGTTTGGAGCTGGTAAATCAAGAATTTAAGGTCTACATGAATACTCTTCATCGTGACCCGCCTCCCATTTTTAGGGCTAACTGGGGCGCTGATTTCCCTGACCCTGAAACGTTCGCCAGTGTGTTTGTAAGTCATAACGCAAACAATCATACGCAGTGGACCAGCCCCGAATATGACAGATTGGTCATGGCTGCAGAAGGCGAATTAGACCCACAAAAACGTCTTGCATATTACGAGCAGGCGGACCATATTTTGTGTTCTGAAGAGGCTGCTGTGGCATGCACTTATCAGGCTACGCAGAACACAATGTGTAAGCCCTGGGTCAAAGGTGTCGCGCCTAATCGCATCGATCTTATGATATTGAGAGATGCTGAAATTGATAACAATTGGCACCGTTGATAGTGGCATAGTGCTTTGACCCTGCTAAAGTCAATGAAGTCGTTTTCTCGCGTTTTGGCAGAAGCGCTACGAGCTTGCGACAGACGGGTATAGGTGTTATATGACATTTGGGGCTGGACTGGTAGTAAATGGTCGTTATAAGCTGCTCTCCAAATTAGGAGAGGGTGGGTTCGCCACGGTCTATCTCGCGGAAGATCTGGAACTAGGCAGGCAGTCTGCTGTCAAGTTTTTGCATGCGGATGTATTCAATGACGAGGAAGACGGGCTTCGTTTTCAACGTGAAGCTAAGCTATTAGGGCGATTGGTTCATCCCAACATTGTTTCTGCTTATGCTTTTGGCTACACGGAGGTCTCTGACAAGGACTCTGGCGTTGTTTCAGTACCCTATATCGTCATGGAGTTGTTGGAAGGTGAGTCACTTTCGAGCTATCTGAAATCGGTTGAACGACTAAAACCTGAAATTTGCATAGAGATATTTTCGCAAGTGGCAGCTGGACTAGAAGCGGCTCACCAGGCTGGAGTAATTCACCGTGACCTTAATTCGAGCAACATTTTTCTTGTCAAATCCGCTGGAAAGCTTCAGGTTAAGTTAATCGATTTTGGCATCAGTCATGTTCACTCGGACTCAAGTTCTACCGGTAAATTGACAAAAACCGGATTTCTCATGGGCACTCCCAGTTATATGAGCCCAGAACTCGCGGCGGGTCAAAAAGCTACGGTTCAATCTGATATTTACTCTTTTGGCTGTGTTCTGTACGAGTGTCTTGCTGGGAAATTGCCATTCGAAGCCGACAATCCAATAGGCGTCTTGTTTAAACAGCGCCACGAATATCCCGACGGCCTAGTGCTTGACTGGACTGACAAGAAAATGTCTGCAGGGTTCCAGCTTATAACTTTGCGTTGTTTGCAAAAGGAGCCAGAGCATCGATATCAATCTTTTCTTGAAGTTGAAAATGCTATTTCGGACATAGCGCAGGGCGTTGAATTGCACAGCCCAAGTTTCTTGCATTCTTGGGCTGATGGAAAATTAAAGACGGTGAAAACGGGGCGGTCGGTTAGGCTAATTGCTGCCGGTCTCATTTTACTCATTGCCGTTGCGGTGCTTGCATATTACAGGGTCGCCGTGCTTGAGCTCGCCTTTCAACCTGTGGCGAGCCTGACTTCGGTTTCAACACTGGGGCTGCAGCAATCTTACTTTGAGCTTTTGCAACGTTTTGGGAGTGTGAAAGCGCCTGAAATGGCTACGAAAATTGCTAGAACGTATGGGACGAGTTCTGACTTTCTTTCTCAGCGAGACTGGCTTTTGAAGGCGGCTGATTCATATTTCGCTTGCAAGAATTCAGAAAAAGCAATGGAGTCGCTCGACGAGGCGATCAAAGTAAACAGCAAGATTTCGCTATTGCCGCAAAGGGTGAAACTTTATCGAGCTGCTGGCTCGCTTCTAGATAAATATCAAAAAGAGTCAGTCTCATGGTTCGAAGTTGAAGCGCGAAGCCAGCTGGTTTTGCAAATGTCTCGCGATAACTATATTAACGGAATATCCCGTGCTTACAACGAATTTCTTTTCCGTTCGGATGTTTATTTCGGGTCGTCTCCCGACACTGCTGCTGTAATGGAAGCTGTCATTCTGCCGCTTGAGCGAAGGCAGTTGTTAGTTAGCGCAGGTGAAGAGCCACGCTTGAGCAGTCTTGCCGGAAGCCTTCCATTCCTGGAGAAATTTGTGCATGGGGAATTGCGCAATGCAAGGTATGTAAAAGCAGCTTTGCTAAATAAAGGTCTTTCTGCTTACCTTCGAGGTGCATTGGAAATGTCTGATGTGCAACTCAGCCATCGTGGGGACCCGGCTGCTGAGGCGAAGGCACTTATAGAGCTTAAGAAGCGACGTTCCTATTCAGAGTTGTTGAAGTTTGCTTTGCAATTACGTTTGGTTGAACTAAATTTGCAGATTCCTGAAGTTGAAAAGGCTAAGGAGTCTGCTCTCGCTGCTGTCGAACTCGAAAAGGTTCTGCGTCTGGATCTTGCGCCCATTCTTGTTGAATCGTTGATAAAAGTGAAAGCGAAGGATCTTCTTAATGAGTTCGTTGCCGATACTGTGGAGCGTTTAGAAATAACGATTAAGGTTCATTCAAACGAAAAGCCTGCAGAGCAATACGTATACAACCAAATGGCGGAGTCTCACGAGTCATTTTTCAATTCGGAAACCTGCATTTTGAAAAAGATGATCGATATTGCGCGGAGTCATAGAGAAGATGAGATTGCTCAAAAACTGGAAAAGACATTGTTGCAATGGCAAGGGCGATATCATATTCTTCCAACCGGCTCTGCTCCACTGCAGTTTGCTGCAAATGCACGCCTCACCAATCTGAGCAGAAGATTCTACTACATGTGTTTGCAAGGACATCTCGATGAAGGCAAAAACCTGATTGTTCAATCGGCTGTTGGCTCAAATGCCGTAGACCGTGATGCCCTGTTTCAAATTTGTATGTACACTTCAAGCGGGCTTTTGGAAATTCACCGCTCGGAAGACTCTCTGGAAATCCTTAAATTCGCCTGGACAACTTTTGATCATTCCATGCCATTTAAGCTGAATATATTGATGGAATTTATTGAAAGATATTGCACCGCGTCGTTTGTTCTTCATAGAACTATTAACCCTGCTGAATTGAAGCAGATTATGGATTGCTTTGTTCGAAATGTTTCAGTGCCAGGTGCAAAGCTGAGCAAGACAAGTGCCAATCGAGTTTTTACATGCGCAGGGTTGCTTGTAGAGGCAAGTCTGTGGAGCAATGAAATGCGGGCGGGGTTATCGTTCTTGCTTGAAGTCAGGAATGCTGCAATTGCCAGGGAGATTTTTGACCCTCATATCCCCGCTTATATCAGGGCGATGTCGATTTTGGTTTCGAGAATAGGAAGCAACACAGAAATCATTAAAGAAGAAGTTAAGGACGCGAGCAAGGCGTTTGTCGAAATCTTGCACAATCCGGAAAAATACGGCGCTGATAATAACCTACAGCTTCGAGACATTGCAGAAGATCTATACATCGCCTGCTTCAAGTCTGGTTTCAATGCTGATGCACAGAAGCTTGAAAGCGAGTGGCGAACGTTTTTGGAAAAGCGGCTTCTGCTCAACAATGAGCTTTGGAATGAATTTTTGCTTTCACTGGTTCGAGCTTCATCCGTGCTAGACACGAGCGAGCAGTTGGTTTCTTTTTCTAACCTGTACTTAAAAGTGCTTGATGAGAACATAGACAATTCAAATCGGGCAAGTGTTGCCGCCAACTGCTTTTTGCCCGCTCATGCGATGCAGAAAAAGGGGCTCCGAAAAGAGATGTCCGAATATCTCACTAAATTGCGAGCGGTGTTAGAGCGACACAAGATTTTTGCACCGCAAAACGGTATTTCATTGTTCTGGTATGACTGCTATTTTACGGTTATACATAGTCGCGTGGCTAAAGAAGGAATTGGTGTTTTTGACTTTAATAAGTTCTTTTCCGAAATCGATCAGTATCATGACTCCAATGAAAGCGCGAGTGCTCGAGTCGTTGCCGGGTTGCATCTTTTTGCGGTTAACCATTCCAAGTCTGGCCGCGAGTATTTACTTGATGCGTTCGAGAGGTATAAGTCTGTGCCGGTTGACCAACGCGAACGCGATTATGCAATGAGTTGTTGTTTGAAACTTATCAGTACGGAACCAGACTTAGAGAAGAAGTTTGTATATTTGCGTGAAGCAATAAAACTCTTGAAAGTAAAGAATCACGAATGGCAGGTTGTAGTAGCTGTTAAGAATGAGCTCGTTGCTGCCTTGAAAGAGCGCGGCGATTTGAAGAATGCTCAGGCTCTTGCGGAATTGAAGGAGCCAGGCTTTGATTATATGCTTCAGCTTGCCAAACCGTAAACTTCGTTTACTCCGCTGCTTCAATCTGTGGAATGGTGTTGATACTCTAGGCTAGACTAAAGTTTGACGCTCAAGATGAGGTGACGAATTGCCAGAGCTTCCGGAAGTTGAGACGGTGCGGCGTGGGCTTGAAGAGTTGCTAGTTGGAGCAACCATCAAGTCAGTGAAGGTATTGCGCGAGATGTCGGTTGCTTACCCTTCCACTAAAGATTTTGCGCGAACTCTTGCCGGCAAGACGTTTTTATCTGTAAATCGGCGAGGAAAATACCTGCTTATAAGCCTTTCTGAGGATGTGGGCATGATGGCGCATTTGCGGATGTCGGGCAAGCTTATTGTAATGGAAGCAAAGGCGGAAGAGCCCTCTCATGTTCGCGTTCGAATTTTGCTGCAGGATGGCAGGAAATTGATTTTTGATGACACCAGGGTTTTTGGTCGGCTCTGGTGTGTTCCACACGATGAGAGTTTTGAGGAGGTTCTTCCCACGCTAACAAGGTTGGGTCCCGAGCCTGTGCGTGCTGTCGACCCCAAGTTTTTGAAAGATGCGTTAAAAGGCAAAAAGCAATGCATCAAAACTGCTTTGTTAGATCAATCAATTCTTGCCGGAATTGGAAATATTTACGCTGATGAGTCTTTGCATCGCGCAAAAATCCATCCGGCCAGAGCTGCGGGAGAGGTCAACTTAAAAGAGTTGTCTCGCCTCAGTAGGGAAATCTCAGTCGTTTTGCAGAATGCGATTGAGGCCGGAGGCTCCACCCTGAGAGACTACCGCACCGCGACTGGCGTGAATGGAAACTATCAGCATGAAGCACTGGTTTACGGACGAAAGGGCGAGCCTTGCCGGACATGTAAGCGCAAGATTGAACGCATAAAGCTGAATGGACGTTCATCTCATTTCTGCCCCGGCTGTCAATCGAAATAAGATCTCATAACTGGATGAATCAGGCTATTTAAGCTGCTATAGTTAGCTCTTCCTCTTTATTCCCTGTGCTTTCAATAGAAAGCGAAATGAGATTAACGTGAGCATGCAGTTTTGGAAAGCTTTTGCATTGTCAGTTTTGACGAGTTCATCTTGTTGGTGGAATGTAGCTTACTGTGCTAATTCTGCCAGTGGCAATCAGCAAAGTGATGAACCAGGGCAGCAGAACAAAAACCACGCTAACACGCAGTCTGAAAGTAAGAGTCGTCTGAAAGCAAAAGACCGTCGAGTACTGGCCGAGAAAGGGGCAGCCGAAGAGCAGTCCAAGAAAGGCAAATCAGAGCAAGAGAGCAAAAATAAGGCTAAGTCCGATTCTAATAGCTCTAACAAAGATAAAGATAAGGACGAAAAAAGCGAAAAGGACGAAAAGAACGAAAAAAACGAAAAAAACGAGCCAAAGCTCTCTGTAACTGAACACACCGTGATGATAAATGGCAAGTCTGTGCGCTATAAAGCAACCGCAGGCTATATGTTAATGAAAGACTTTTCGGAAAAGAAGAAAAGCTCAGAGACCGAAAAAGACAAAGACAAGGACAAAGATAAGGACAAGAAGGCCGAACACAAGACTTTGGCAAAGGTTTTTTATATAGCTTACACGCGGCAAGATGATGAAAACGCGAGTAAGAGACCTGTCGCGTTCACCTTCAATGGCGGTCCTGGGTCAGCTTCAATTTGGTTGCACATGGGTGGCTTGGGTCCCAGACGCGCTGTGTTAAGCGACAGGGGTGAAGCTCTGCCACCTCCGTACAAGCTAGAAGATAATAATGAGTCCTGGCTCGATAAAACAGATTTGGTTTTCATCGACCCTGTCTCTACTGGCTTCAGTCGCACTGAGCCTGATGAAGACCCGAAGAAGTTTCATGGTTTCTCGGAAGATATAGAAAGTGTAAGCGAGTTTATTCGTTTATACCTGACAAAAAATCAGCGCTGGAGTTCTCCGAAATTCATCATCGGTGAGAGTTACGGAACCACCCGTGCTGCTGGTTTGAGTGATTTCATGCAGCGAAGGTATGGCATTTATTTCAACGGTATTGTATTAGTCTCTACGGTGCTGAATTTCTCGACAATCGATTTCAACCCCGGAAATGAGATGCCGTTTGTAATGTTTCTGCCTTCTTACGCGGCAACTGCGTGGTATCACAAAATGCTCTCTCCTGATATGCAAGCAAAGCCACTTTCACAAGTGTTGCGCGAGTCGGAAGAATTCGCCTCGCATGAATATCGTGATGCATTGTTTGAGGGAGATAGGTTAAGTGATGCTAGGGCTGAAGAGATTTCTCAAAAGATGTCTCGATTTACAGGATTACCTGCGGCTTTTCTCAAACGCGCAAACAACAGAATTGAGGATTCTCTGTTCTTCACCAAATTACTTTACGAGCGCAATCGACAGTTGGGAAGATTTGATAGTAGATTTACAGGTGTGCGCTATAACCCAGGCACTGAACAAAGCGAGTTCGACCCCAGTTCAGAAGCTGTGTTAGGAACCTACACAGCAGCATTCAATGAATATGTGCGGAAAGAGCTCAAATACGAGAGTGAACTTCCCTATGAGTCTTTTGCAAATGTGTGGCCGTGGAGTTGGCGCAATGCTCAAAACAAATATCTGGATGTTTCGGATGATTTGCGCAAAGCCATGAGTCGCAATCCTTATCTCAAAGTTTGGTTGTGCTGTGGTTACTACGACTTAGCGACACCATACTTCGCATCAAAATACACCGCTGACCAGCTGTTGCTCGACCCCACCATTAGAGGGAATGTCAGATTAACGTATTATCCGGCGGGCCACATGATGTACATTCTCAAGGCGGCCAGAGAACAACTAAAAGATGATTTCAATTCATTCCTGAGTGGGTCTATACTTCCTGCTTCTGCTGTTGTTCCTACCGCTGAGCCATAACCATGTCTAAGACACCCATTTCGTTAATTACTGTTGCCGAATTATCGGGACTCCTTGAAAAAGATCCTGGTTCTGTTTCGCTGGTTGACACTCGTGAAATCTCGGAATTTGAGCTCGGGCATATTCCTGGTGCTATTCATATTGCCTGGGAGGAATGGTGTGCGAAGGCGCCTGCTGAAGCTAAGGCAGATCTGCATCAGCCCGGTTATTGGGGCTTACTCACAGAGATGCAAGACGATGAGATTGCAAGCAAGCTGACTAAGCTCGGTTTGTCGAACGATCGCACCGTGGTTGTTTATGCTGACGGCAATAAATCTAAAGGTCGAGAAGGGCGAATTTCATGGATGCTGCTCTATTTCGGAGCAAGCGATGTACGCATTTTGGATGGCGGATTCAACAGTTGGAAGGCTAATTCGGCTGCTGTCTCCGTGGCACCGGATGCGGTGCCTCCTCCAGGGGAGCCATTTCTGGTTCGTCGTGATGAAAACCGCAGAATACGGCTGCAGGAATTGAAGTCGTTAATGAGCGAAAAGCCCTACCCGTTATTGATTGATACACGCAGCCTGCCGGAGTTCATCGGCGATTCTTACGAGTATATGCCTCGAACTGGAACGCTTGAGCATGCCTGTCTACTTCCTTACTCTAAGTTGTTCAATTCTGACGGAACTTTTCTAAACGCCGAGAATTTGCAGAAGGTTTGGCCGGAACAAGCTGCACAAGCAAAAAGCATTGTCGCGTTTTGTGAGGTTGGTGTGCGCGCTTGTACTGTTGCATTACTGCATGAGATTTACACCGGTGAGAAGATACCCGTTTACGACGGGTCGATGATGGAGTGGGGGTCAGACCCTGAGCTGCCTGTGTCTCGCCAGTTAGATAAGCAAAAATAGATCAGCTGTAGTCGACGTGTACAAAGGCTACTAACGGCAAAATAATTTCATTTGCGATACGAACATAATTGTGTGGGTATAGTAAGTCTAGCCCCCCCATTTTACGTCTGTTGACTCTTCGCTTAGTCGGGGGCTCCATGTCAAATTCTCGTGAAGTTGTACCTGCGGTATTGCAGGAAATTGCATCGCAAGTTCCTTCTGAATATGCGGTTCTTGAATTTCTTGGTGAGGGTGCTCATGGCATAGTTTTGAAAGCCAGGCAAAAGACACTTCAACAGCTGGTAGCTCTCAAGATCATCAAGACTGACGGCTCAGCAGATATGGCGAAGCAAATTGCGCGAATGCAGACCGAAGCAAAAGTTCTGGCGCGCTTGTCTCATCAAAATATCGTGAAGGTTTACCAGATGGGGGCGTGTTCTGATGGCACACCGTTTCTTGTGTGTGAATACATCGAGGGTGTGACGCTCTCTCAGTTGTTAGGCTCTGAGGAAGTGTTGAGTCCACGGAAGATCGTAGAGGTCTTTACTCAAATTCTAGATGCTCTGGATTGCGCACACAGCAATAATCTCTTGCACCGTGATTTGAAACCTGGAAACGTAATGATCATGAAGGATCCGGAGAGTGATAGCCTGCTTGTGAAATTGCTAGATTTTGGCATTGCCAGAGAACTCGAAGGTGAAGAAGGAAAACTAAATTTGACTCGTACTATCCAATTGTCGGGTAGTGCACCATACATGAGTCCTGAGCAATGTCGAGGCGATAAGCTAGATGCAAGAGCTGACCTTTATTCGGTTGCTTGTATGCTTTATGAATGTTTATCGGGCAAGCCTCCGTTTCAAGGCGAAACCCCAATGCATACACGGTATTTGCAGCTTCATCAGGCTGCGACTTTGCCTGCTTCTGGGAAATTTGAAAATACAGTGAGTCGTGCGGCAGCTTTTGATTTGTGTTTAAAAGCACTTTCCAAAGATGCCGATGCGCGACCCTCCTGCGCTAGAGAGTTTAAGTCTATGCTCTTGCAAGCTCTACCGAATGCTGGCAAGAGAAACAGATGGACAGAGAGGCAGGAACGCCAGAGTTCCTTCGGGAAACATATTGCTCTAATCATCTGTGCAATTATGGTCTGCCTTGTCGCTGCCAGTATGGTTTACATGGAAAAGAAGGGCGCTTCTGAGCTTGGCCGAACTGCTTCCACTAACGTGCCAAAGATTCAATCTGCCAGGCGTCAGTTATCGCAGTTGCTCTCTGAGTCTGAGCGTTTTGAGTATTCAAATTCGGCCGATAACACGATGAAAGCTCTGGAAATCAGAAAGGGTATTCTGACGGCATTGCAGCAAATTTCGCCGAAAGAGAAAGGAATTCAATTTGTTTCTTATCGTTCTGTCGCCGATATTGAAAGACATTTGCAACTTAGGGACAGTGAAGACACCTGGAAAAAAGCGCTGAGTTTTTGTCGCTTGCCCGATGGCGAATATACAGTAGAAGCCTCTGACTGCTACGAGAATTTAGCCTCACTTTATCTGAATTCAAACCGATATGATGATGCTGATGCCATCATCAAGATAGGGCTAGAGCATGCGAGGAAACAGCAAAAGGATACTAAGATTCTTGATGTTCCGTCGGCTTTTGAGGTAAGAACCGGTATTCACTATTTGGAACTCTTGCGTGATAGAGGCAATCTGGAATCTCGCAGGAAAGAACACGATAAAGCTATAGCCGATTACCAATTTGTCGAGGAGGCAAAATTCCAGGCCGATGAATTGCGACAGGCGGTTGATTTTGAGGGAGTGCTTGTTGACGAGTGGATTGCTAACGGTCAGGAAGATAAAGTTGAACCGTTTTTTAGAAGTCGCCTCAAAGGCTTTGATGCAGCGCGATCTGCTGATTTCCAGGAGAAAGCTGATGCGTTTGGGAAAATAAGGGAGCTGCTGATTCGCTATCCTGAATTACATAAAATCGCCGATGAGCGCTATGAGTATTATTTACAGAAGGTTCGTTCACTTAAGGTTCATTAATGAGAGCTAGAATTGATTTGGCAAAAGATAGGTGAGTGATGAGTTCAGACAAGGTTTTAATAATTGGAGCAGGATTGGCGGGGCTCACTTGCGCTAATTGGCTGGACCGGAAAGGCGTCGAATTCACTATCGTCGAAGGCTCTGAGTCCGTCGGGGGACGAGTGAAAACTGATCGAGAGGATGGCTTTCTGCTCGATCGCGGTTTTCAAATCTTTTTGACAGCATACCCCGAAGCGAAACGAGTTTTGGACTACTCTGCCTTGAAATTTAAGTCGTTTTTTCCTGGTGCCCTTGTGCGATCTGGAGATAAGTTTCACCGTCTCGCCGATCCTGTGAGGCAGCCATTGGAACTTGTTCCAACACTACTGTCTCCCATTGGAAATGTCTCTGACAAGATGCTTGTGGCGTCACTTCGAGCGGGACTGCTTCCGATGCACGAGAAAGGCGACACTACCATGACTGCTCTGAAGCAGTCGGGGTTTTCAGAGAACATGATTAATGAGTTTTTCCGACCTTTCTTTGGAGGAATCTTTCTGGAGCAAGACCTGGAAACATCTTCTACCATGTTCGAGTTTCTCTTCAAAATATTTGCAAATGGCGACAACGTGATTCCGTCCGGTGGCATGCAGTCTATTCCTGAGCAAATTGCGTCGCGACTTCCAAGTGGATGCATTCAGTTCAGTAGAAAGGTTGAAAGTGTTAATGGGAATTCGGTGAAGTTCGCTGATGGAGAAAGTCGGCAGTACAAAGCTGTAGTAATTGCTTGTGAAGAACCTGAGTACAGGCGACTTACAGGGCAATCTGATAGAGTTGATTTTCGAAGCCAGACTTGCTTATATTACAGTTCTGAACGCCCGCCGTTTGAAGAGCCGCTTCTGGTGCTCAATGGCGAAAAGTCTGGTATCGTCAATAATTTCTGTGTACCGAGCAACGTCTCTGCGACGTACGCTCCTGAAGGGCAGAGCCTGATGTCGGTATCGATCGTAGGTGAGCCTAAGATGAGCGATGAGCAAGTTGATGAAGCTGTGCGCTCTCACCTGAGTTCATGGTACGGCAAGCAGGTGTCTGCTTGGCGCCATCTTCGCACATACAGGGTTAAGTACGCTCTGCCAAGTCAATCTCCGAAAGATCTTGCCGGCGTCGACAAGAATTACGATACGCCACCTCTGTTTAATTGTGGTGACTATAAAGAGACCGGTTCGATAAACGGTGCGATGGCTTCGGGAAGGAAAGTTGCCGAAGCCATCAGCAGCAAGGTTCTTGCCTAATCCAATTAATTTTGCGATTTGCTGATTTCTGAAGTTGAGTGCTCGTGAATCTTATGATCCCCAGGACTGAATTCTTGCGGGCTGTTGATTCCTGTATCCTGCGGATCTCGGATCCTGCGGATCTCGGATCCTGTGGATCTCGGATCCTGCTGATCTCGGATCCTGTGGATCTCGGATCCTGTGGATCTCGGATCCTGCTGATCTCGGATCCTGCTGATCTCGGATCCTGTGGATCTCGGATCCTGTGGATCTCGGACCCAGTGCGGATTCTTGTAACGGAACACAATCAAACGCTAGCTGAGCGTTCCGAATATTTCTTTGAAAAGAATGCTGGAAAAAGACGAAAGCGATTAATGTAAATCAAAAGGGCTGCTAGGGGAGCACCAATGGCGACACCACCTGCTGCCATGACGATTGCTGCGATTATCCAGTTCAGTTGAGCGTCTAACGCTGATATTGGACCGGCTATGTTCTCCATTGGCTGCTTGAGTTCTACTAATGGCAATCTCAGGCTTGCAATAGATTTGGACGTCGTTTTTAGATCGCTACGAACCCCAGTGACCCTCTTGTGCAAGTCAGTTAATTGTGATTCCACGCTACTAATGCGCTTATCTACATTAGTCATATTCCCTTGCAGCTCAAGCATGGGGGGCGTCAGTACGTCGATTGGCTTTTGCAGTTTTGTTACTTGCTTTTGCAATCTTCCTACTGTGTTATTCATTTTGTCGATAGGACGCCAGAGTTTTTTGATCGGATGAAATCCTTTTATTGGAGGCATCGAGTCTGGGTTCTTGATGTCTTCTTTTATTTTGGCCGACTCTTTTTTTATGGCTTGATGTTCTGATGCATTCATGAGTCCAGATTTTAAGCCTGTGCTCGACTTCGATTTCACATTTGATGGAGTTGTTGTTTGCTTATCTGGCTCTGCATTTACTGCGTTCGTCGAAGCGCATGCCACAAGGGACAACGCCAGTCCAAGACTTGTTTTCTGCAAAACTGGAAAATTCATTTAGACCCCCGAGCCAATGTTGAGTTTCGGCTATCAGTTGAGATGCAACCATAGCGATGGCGGAAGCGAGCGTCAAAGGTTCCTGCCTCATAAGCTCTTAAAGCAAAATGTAGACGAGAGCGTTTATTCTAGGCGTCTAATTTATAACCGACACCATGCACGGTGCTAATCAGCGAGACCTGCCCCTGTGTGTCTATTTTCTGGCGCAGCCGCTTAATGTAAGTTCGAATAGTTTCAGGCGAGGCATCTGAATCCGAGGACCAGACTCTATCCAGCAGCGCTTCAGCACTGAACACCTGGTTTGGATGTCTCATGAAGAATTCCAATAGCGCAAATTCTTTTGGCAGCAGCTGTACTTCTGCGCCGTCGCGCGTGACTCTGAATGTGGCTGGTTCCAGTACGACATTTTTTGCCCGCAGCACATTTCCTGCGACGGCTTGAGGGCGTCGCAAAAGTGCTCGTACCCGTGCACTCACTTCCTGAACATCAAAAGGCTTGGTCAGATAGTCATCCGCCCCCTGATCTAATGCAAAGACCTTTTCTTGTGTCTGCTTCTTGGCAGTTAGCATCAAAATTGGAGTTGTGCCGCCGTTCGCCCGGAATTGCTTGCAAACTTCAACGCCCAGCAATCCTGGCAACATCCAGTCCAATATAATGACATCGTACTTATAGAATTTCAGCCGTTCCATAGCCTCCAATCCATCCCCCACGACCTCCACGAGGTGATGCTCGTGTGTCAGGTAGGCTTTAATTGGTTCCGCCAGTGTTGGCTCGTCTTCGACTATGAGAATTTTGGCCATAATTCGCTCTACAAGTTTAAAGCAAAGTTCTCATCTTTTCCCAGATTTCTAAGCTGATATCCGGTGAATCTCAAATCCATTTAAGCTTACAACAAAACCTATTGTCCGGTAATTGTCAGTGTCTGGTAAATGAAGGATAAGTCCAGCAATGTCACAAATACAGGCGATTTTGGACAAATTAGCGCGAATTTCAGGGAAGCTAAGCATTCGTAAAGGGAAGAGCGGCGGTGTTTTGATAAGATTGCCAAGAATTGTCTGCCCTGGAACCAAGTTTGTGTCAAAGTCTGGCATCGCCGATATAGCCAACCAGCCCGAAAAGCCCGGTAACTCTGGGGCTGCGGACTCTGGCGTGTTGGAGCCTGAGGATACCCAGGTGAAGCGGGGCGTGGACTGGAAGGAGAGCTTGGTACAGAAATTGACTCAATTACTGACGAATCCCTTCTTCACAATTGGGCTCATTGTTCTGATTTGCGGGGTCACTTTTGGTCGGACGCTGGGCAGTTTTTTCCTGGCAGACGACATAGGCGAGATTCGTTACATCCATCAAATCTTTGCCAACAACCGCTGGGACCTCTTCTGGTCTAATTTCAGTGGCAACTACATGCAGGTGCCCAACATGAGCGTCTATCGCCCCATGTTGTTGATGACGCTTGTTTTCGATTATCTAATCTGGAAGGGCAATCCGGTTGGTTATTACCTGTCGAATATTCTGTACTTTGCGGGCTCAGCATGTTTGCTTGCATTTGTTGTGCGCCGATTGTGCTCAGGCTGGGGCAAGATGCGAGCTGCCGCCGCTGGGCTTGCCAGTAGCGTTCTTTTCGTTTGCAATCCACTTCATTGTGAGAGCATTTCATGGGTGGTGGGGCGTGTTGACTCTGCTTGCTGCATGTTTTATCTCGCTGCAATTAGCACCTTTCTTTATCGCGCGAAGCTCCCCTCGGGGCGTAAGTCTTTAGTTGCCACCGTATGTGGTGTTGCGCTGTTTTTGTTGGGGCTCTGTGTCAAAGAAATGGCAATCGGTTTAGGTGTCGTTTTAGCCGCAATTGCCTTTATATTCCCTGAGTTGATGGAACCTTGTGAAAGTGCTAGTGAATCCGAGCATGCAAATGATGCGAAGGATTTTTCCTTTGGACAGCGAATCAAACTTGCTTGGCAGTCTAGCCGTGCTGTGTGGATAAGTACTGTTGTTTATTTTGTTGTGAGGTTTGCCTGCCTCGGAACCTTGCTTGGTGGTTACAATGGGTCAGTTGGTGCTTCTCAAAGTGCGAGTGCAATCGGGCGGTGGCTCGACGTGGATAACTGGCGTCGATTGTTCCTGCCCTACCCTTTTGAAATTTCGCCTCCGGGTAGTGCCGCAGAGCAAGTCACGGTAGTTGCGTATTTAGCCTTGTTGTTTCTAGTTGCATTGAGGTTTGTCACCGGTTCAATTCCGTGGCGCTGGGTGGCATTTCTGGGAGTTTGGGCGGCGACAGCTGCGGCTCCGATTTATCGTTTGTTCGGCTTGGGAGCCAATCTTGAAGGTGCTCGCTTTTGCTTCTTCCTTACGCTTTCGCTGAGCAGTGTGTTGCCAATTTTACTTTTTTCTCCAGAGAAGAAGCTTCCAGAGAAAATTTCGCATCGCTTATTTGCTATTGCAGTGGCTTTTATCGCGCTGCTTTCTTATTCTCTGCAGAAAAGCTGTTACGCCACCAATCTGCTCTGGCTGCATGCTGGTAGAGAAGTAAAAGCAGTTTTCGACAACGCCGTAGCTCTTGCTGAGAAGACGCCAGCTACGCAGAAGATTGCTTTGCTTGGTGTTCCGAAAGAGCATGCTGGTGCTCATATGATATTGAACGGACCAACTCTGCAAATGTTGCTGGGTCCTCCATTCGCGTCTAAAGAGCATTGGGAACCATTTCTTACTTTTGATTCCATCTTGTTTGGAGATGAGAACATCATCGATCGTGCGCGCCTCAAAAATGCAGTTACCAGTGCTGATGTGCAAGGACCCTATGTGTGGAGCAACCAGTTCAAGAAGTTTATTGAGGTTAAGCAGTCAGTAAGCCGTGTGGAAGTAGCTCCGGAAACATTCAATCTAAATCTGAGCGAAGGTGAGACTTCCAAGCATGGAGCTGTCGCGCCTTATTCACTTGGGCACGGCGAATTCAGTTTTAAGAGTGACGGATTAACCGTTGTGCTGCCACGAGACACAGATGGTGTGCGGTTGAGTGGTCTGGCAATTCATCCCTTTGAACATTCCTATTTGAAGGTTCAATTCAGGTCTTCGAACAATGCTATTGATCTTCCATTTCATGTGCGCTGGAAGGCTGCGGGCAATGCGACGAAGCTGGCTGAGTTGGAAAAGAAAAATTCCATGCAGTACCGTGTGGCAGCTGATAATTCCAGCCCGAGTACTTTGCGAACAGCATACATTCCGATCGGAAGGCAGTGGAGATGGTATGGACAGAATGAAATCTCCGAGCTGTGCATGTTTTTGCCTGCTGTAGCAGAAATCAATTTGCACGAAATAAGCTTGTTATCTGCCGGAGATGTTTGTCCCAGCCTTGGGTTCAAAGGTGAAGCCGCCAGCAATTTTGGCGTCTACTCTTATAACTCTGCAAAGCCGCTGCTAATTAGCAGTAAAAACGGAGTGAAAGTTCAGGTTCAGATTTCACAGAAGGAATTTTTCTTTGAGAACATGGACGAGAAGCTTAGTCGTGCTGGAATTGCGGCAGAATATACTCTTGAAGGAACTGAGCAAAGCTTCCAGATTCCGGACAAGGCATTTTCGGGCAGTGGTTATTACCAGGTTCGAGCCCGTGCATTGAACGGCGATGGCACCGCTGTCGGTGACTTCTCCGAGCCTTTGACCTTACTGGTAAGTTCAAAATGAGCGTTGTGAAGACCGGTGAAAAGGCAGATTCAAAGCCTGCTTCCGCAAGCAAGTCGGCAGGCTGGACGACTGCGTTGAATGCGTTCGAAGCTAAGTGGTTTCCAGCTTTTATCTTTTCCTTCGCGTTTTTCTTGCGATATCTATACAACGCGATATTTATGGAGCATCGAATTGCACATTTTGGAGATGCATACAATTTCTTGCGTTCAGGGTCGGCGTTGCTGCAAGCTGCGACTTCGTCCGGTGGCGTGATTGAGTTCTTCAACAAGATATATCATCCCGCTGAGCCTCATGTGCAGTTGCTTCAGTCTATGACTTCAATGAACCTGACAGATCGATTATTGATTGACGGTCCTGTGTTTCCGGCCTATCTAGCCGCGGTCGAATGGATAACAGGCTTGGACCCGGCAAACCCAATTTTTGATGCGCATTCGGTGCAAATTTGCCTCTGCAATTCTGTTATTGACGCTCTTGCTTGCGTATTGATTTACTTTGGCGCCAGATTTGCGTTCAATAAAAAGACTGCGGTGCTTTCGGCCATTCTCTTCGCCAGCTACCCTGCTGCGATCATCAATACGCAACATTGTTATAGTGAACCCTTCAGTTATTTCTTGCTCTGCGCATGGACATCGCTCACTTTAGCCGTGGTATTGCGGCATTCTAAGCTTTTGCGTTTTCCTGTTGCGGCATCGTGGGTTGGAATCGGACTCCTTTCCGGTTTGCTCATGCTGTCAAAGCCTGCTTTTGTCATGCTACCACCCATGGTGGCGGCAGTTTGCGTCTTAATTGCTACTGTTCGCCTGTTCGTTTTGAAGACTTCTAAAGAAGTTCGCCAGAAGAGTTTCGGCAATCTGCTTAGAACTTACATCAAAAACGGCTTGCTGGCAGCTCTCGGCGCTATCGTTATCTTGACACCCTGGGTGTTCTTTAATAAGGCTGCCAGTGGGCAGTATTCAGTTTTTGTGAATAGAGTGCCGTCGTTCAACATTTTTCATGGCAATCAAATCAAAACAGACGCCTGGCGATGTTATCCCTTCATCGGTACCTTTCCCGGTGATAGCGCCCATGTTATTGCTGCTTTAGCTGTCGATGCTAAAGCAGATCCAGCTACTTTTGTTGGATTGCAGTTCAAGAAGGTTGCTCGACTTTGGGCGGGCGAATGGAATGAATATCATTATTCACTGTTTGGAATTCCGCTCGACGTTCAAAACGTCTATCACCAGCTCCTTCTTCTTCTAGGGTCTATAGGTCTGGCGTATGGGCTGTTTTATGCTCGCAGTAAAACGCTTTCACGGACATTCACCGCCTCGGCAATTTTGGGAACCATTATTCTCTTTCATTTCGCTTACATTCCATTTGAAGCGATCAGCAGATACGCGATTACTGCTATGCCTGCGTGTGTAATGTTGGCTGCGTCGTTGCTAGTCCAGGTTTCATTGCGCAGGTGCTGGGCCGCTTTTTTTGCGTTGATAGCTTCCGCGGGTTTTGTCTTTTATCTACTTTCGTTGTCTGGGCAATTTGCAACGCTAATTGCGGCATTCTTACCACTAGCTTCAATTTCGCTAGCTCCTTTTCTCTCAGTAGCGTTAGACTTTGCAGGGTTGTGTCTGGTCGGTTTTCTTGTACACAAGGTTTTCCGATTTGTTATCGAGGATAGGCGCGGTTCAAACATTGCCACTCTATTTATTTCGGCTCTGCTTTTGGGAACAGGTGTAGTTGCTGGTGTCTACACAATTCAATCTCAAGACTGGAAAGAATGGAGTGCTCAAGTTCCATCTGCTGCAAAACTCAGTCAAGCTATTGTCTTGCCAGTTGATTTTGCAGCGAAATCTAAGACTGCTTTCGTTCTTCTGGATATCAATTCAGATGCTCTGTCCGCCCCACTCAGTATTGAAATAAATGGGCACAAGATTCAAGAACCTCTGGTTCCTCTTGCTCAATTGCAGCCAGACAATACTGATATTGTGCAATGTCTAGCTATTCAAGCTGAGGGAATGTCTCGGGACGTGCGTGGCTTTAGAAATTGGTGGGTTGTTCCTTTTGATTCAAGTCTGTTGAACGCCGGAACAGCTAATACCGTAAGCGTATCTTCGCTCGATGATTCTGCCCAAATTCGCCTTTTTGGCGACTACAGAACTAACGCAAAGGCAGATGGAACTGATGATGGATTTTTGTATCTGCCCTCACTGAGAAGCTTCTCTTACACGAAAGGTTTTACGACTTTCGACCATCGCGACCCTCGTGTGTTCGAAAAAATGCATGTACTAGGTCGCACCCAGCAAGCGAGTGGGGATATGAGCGAGTCCGCTGGTGTACAGAGCGGCGCGTTCAGGTTGCGAATACTGGTTCCAACTGCCTCGTCTGGACTCAATGCTGCCCAGGAAGCGGTATCACCAGCAGTGGCGCAGCTTTTGGCTACGCCTGTCGTGTTGCAGGACAAAACAAAACAAGTTCTTGGTAAAGACCCAAGTTCTTTCATTGCTGATGTTTCAGTGGTAAACCTGCCCTCTCTTCCCGAAGGTATACGATTCGAATATTCGTGCGAAATCAAGAAACTCTCTGGCGAGCGTCCCTGTTTTGTTAGTTTGAGTTTTTCTGGCACTGACGAAAAAGGTCTAGCTCATTCGTGGACTTCTCGCTGGCAGCCAATTGGCATTGCAAAATCAAGTTCGTTCAAGACAACAAGTTTTTCGGACACAATTCCGAATGAAATGGTGCATCTCAGAAGTCTAAGAATTCAGCCGATGTTCTCTCCATTCCAGCCCGATTTCTTGTTCTTGCATAAGAAAGACGCTTTGAAGAGTGGAATTGAAGTAAGAAACGCTCGCTTGCGTTTTCTCCCGGCATTGGATCTTCCAGCGCTTGAGCAAAGAACATTCGATCTGTATTGATCACAATTCATCCGACCCTAACATTAATGTTAATCAGCTTCAGCTCTGAGTCTCGCGATTCCTTGTTTAACCGGCAAAGCGCACGTTGAATTGTGTTGAGCGGCTGATCATCACTCTTTTGGGTGATATTTTTCGAAGAAGTTTTGTAACAGAATAAAAGTATGAACTCGGCAAAAGCCCATGGAAAGAGGTTTTTTCGTTTGTGGTCTTTCGGTTTCCAATGGTGATTTTTACCTTCAATCAACAGAATTAGAAATGCAGTGATCCAATGGGTATGTTTCGGAGGTGGCAGTAATGCAAGCCAGAGAAGATTCGTTAGGCGAAAATCCGACAGGCAATTCGGAAGGTCCACTTTGTGAAACTGATTGTTCGCCACATTGGCTAACACAAATTATGCATGAAGCTAGCAAAATAGGTTTAGACGTTCAGGCATCTGGAATATGGTCGTCGACAAATGAAAATACAACTGAGGTGTTGCATCGGTTTTCGACCATTCTTTGTTCGCATGAGAATTCTCCCCCTGAAGTACTTACATGGATTAGCGCGATGGAAGATCATAGATTGCAAGAACGGGTCGCCGAGCACCCAAACACTCCGCTCGATTTACTGGAAAAATTGGCTGCAAATACCCACCCTGATGTTCGTGCGGCAGTTGGAGAAAATCCAAATGCAAGTTTCGAGCTGTTATTTACACTGGCTAGAGACGAACATGCCGATGTTCGATATCGTCTTGCTGAAAACAAGAATTTGCCAGCTGAGATTGTAGGTATGCTTTGTGAAGACGATAATCCATATGTAGCCCATAAAGCGCAGGAGAACGCGCGACGTAATTTTTGCAGCCACAATGGCGACCTTTTTACAGACAAGTTGCGCGTGTTAATTGTCGACGATGATGACGTAACTCGATTGATTTTGACTCTGTCGCTGCGCACTGACCCTCTGATTCAAGTAATAGGGCAAGCGACCAATGGACAGTCCGGTATCAAGATGGCGCTCGAAATGCAGCCGGACATTGTTTTGATGGATATCGGCATGCCGATAATGAATGGTTTGAATGCTATGGCAGAAATCAAAAGCATGTTGCCGTTTACTAAAGTGATTATGGTCACTGCGCACGATAGTCCTGAAGAAATCGTTTCAGCTTTTGGTCATGGTGCTGAAGGCTATCATCTAAAATCAACTCCAAATCGTGATCTCGGAAAAGCCATTCGCATAGTGGTGAATGGTGGCTACTGGTTGGACCCCGGAATAGCTAGTATGGTTTTGCGCCAGCTCTCTCGAAAGATTGATTCCATGCAACGCGCTTACAGAGAGATGGAAGACGATGATGATGCTGAGGCGAGAGTTTTGCCGAACCCTGTCGAAGTCTTGATTTCAATTAGCGAGGAATTTTATCGAGCCGATAAATTGGTGGAAGCCAGGAAGATATGTGATTCGGCTTTCTACTTGTCGCGCGCATTGTATGGTGATGAATCAGCATTTACGCGCAGAGTTATGTCGCGGCTTGCCGAGCTTTGTTTCTTGGAAGAAGAGTACGAGGTTAGTGAACGAACCTATCTTGCACTTGCTCAATCACAATCAATTCAGCATGAACTTGACGCACCAGAATTAGAAACATACCTTGCGCTCTTAGCGAAGTTTTACGAGTTCAGGCGAAACTATGAGCAAGCGGAGTTATTTTATTTGTGGCTTTTGCGGGTGCGAGAACGTGCAGGCTCATGGGAAGCAGTAGAGAATGCGAAAGAGCGCCTCGATGACATTCAACAGCGCACTCGCAAGTTCGCGAGTTGAGCTTATTAGATACCTTGGTACAGAGTCCCTAAGCTAAAATGCGCTTGATTAATCAGGCTGATTTTTTTCTGGGGTTGCCAATCAGCGTGACCGGACAAGGGCAATTTTTTATTAGTCTATCAATCTTGCCAGGCGACAGATTGCGAGCGTCTACTATCAAAAGATCTGCATCATTTTTGATGGCTGAATTAATAGCAATAATGTTCAGCACTCCAAAAATTGCTTGGGCGCTCACATTCAATGATGCGTATGAACTCAATATTGTTTCGGCCATGAGGGCACTCTGTTCTGCATAAATCATTCGTTGTTCCATGATATGACGAAAAATGCTGCGACCACCAGCAAGGGAGAGTGACATGTCTACTACCAGTGAAGGTTCAACTACGTTGATGATTTCGAGATTTAGTTTTGGGAAGACTCTGTATGGAGTTAATACATCTGTGAGGTTCAAATTGAATTGAGGGTCACAGCTTAGTACGATTATTTTCATTATGCTCCTTGTTTGCACCAAATATGGTGTTGCAGCAAGCGTGCTGCAACAACCTTTCTATCGACCATTACTTTTTGGCTGGCGTGTCTCTAAGGACGCTCACCATTAAAGCGTTCAAATACTAAGGTCGGTTTAAGAACACTGCTCCTTTTCTGGAATCTAACAAGTAACAAGCTTGCGGCTTGCCGAGAGCCTTATCAGGCTTTGTTCCTCTGGTTTCTGCAATTTGAATCTTGCTTGAAGTTGTGTAAAAGGGCTATATGCCGCGGGGTGAGATTGGATATTCCGAGAATTCGTCTGCGAGCAATGCATTCAGTGTCAAAGGTTCGTTTGCTGTAGATTCTAGTCTTGTCTTTCAGGTAATCGGGTCTTCGTGTTTTTGAGATCAAAGGCGATTACAAGGGCTGCAATTATTGATGTGACTGACAAGATTATGAGACCAATGGAAAATCCTTTGGGTTCGAAGTGAAGGTGCACCTTTGATTTTCCTGAGGGAACCTCAATAGCTTGAAATAAATAGTCGCCATGCATTATTTCAGCTTCTACGGATTTGCCATCTTGTTCTATAGATGCGGACCAGCCAGGGTAATAATTCTCCGCAACCAACAATATGGAGCGGGCTGCAGTCTCAACATTTACCTCGATATTGTTGCAGTCTTTACGTTGGAATTTCGCCCTGTCTGCATTGTGTTGAGAGCTGTTTAAACCTATCGAATTGCTGAGGACTTGCAATTTATCGAAAGCAGCAAGCGAGTCGTTTGCATCCAACACTATTTTGTACTGCTCGTTCTTTGCTCCAGACGTTATTTGTGCTAATGCGTCATCTGCGTTGCGAACCGCGATGACGCTTGTAGCTAGTCTCGCCATTGGTTGTGCGAGCGTATTCTCATATACTCTTACGTGACTCGCTGTCTCTTGAACTAGCTTGAAATTTCTTGACTCAGAGCTTGGCTCTGGATTGAACAAGTCACTCTGAACCAGCCCTGCTTTGGCGTCAATCTTTGCTAATGCAAGTTTCTGTTTGGTCGTGTCGGCGGAGTATGAGGTGCTTCCAAGCTGCAAAAACTTCATTGTTCTCCAGTCGAAAGCTTGCAAGGCAAGCAAGGCTTTATCTGTGGATTTCGGTACCGGCACGACGAGGTCTTTTACAAGTTCCAGTCGTTTTTCATTGCCCGTTTTCGCGAAAAGATAGAGCAGGCGTTCTGCATCGCCTAGCCATAAAACATTATCGTGTTCATCCAATAGAATTGGCTGAAGTGCTATATCACGTGCTTTGTCTGTATCTACATTTATTTTGATGCTACCCAGTAGTTCATTGTTTTGCGGGTCGTACCTGAGTCCCGCACCTTTGAGTTCCAGAAGGTCGTTATCACCCCACGTAACCTTGTTGGAAATTTTGATTAAAATCGGCTCTGGAAGTGACTCGCTTTTGTCGAGCACTGGTTGCGGAGTAACAACATATTTGACTGAAGCCATTGCTGTTGCAGGGTTCAGCCTGCCATCGAAAAACTGGTTAACGCCTTCTGGTGTTACACCCATCGCGATGAGGAAGTTTTGGAATCGTTTGGGGTGATAGACGTTTACAGGAACTATGTTGTTGATGCCAAAGCAGAAGTTTGTTGATGGGCAGAGCACGTGCCGCCCCATTGTCACAATGCGTTGCTCCGATTGTTGTAGAAATGGAATCGGGTCTACCAGATCGTAATTAAATGGACCTGTGATTGGCGCTGCTTGCTTTGTTACAGGGGCGATGCTGAGGACGGTGAGGATCGCTCCTGTTAGTACTATAAATGGTGCTTGTGCTTTGCGAAGTAATTTACTCAATGCAACTACGACACCGAATATAGTGATGAGAATTATGTCTCGTGTCCAGAATTTGCTAATTATTTGCATGTGATCGAATGCTTCGTCTTGTCTGATACATTCGAGTAGGCTAGGAACCATCCTCACTGCGCAGAGTGCGGCAAGGCTGATTAAGCAAGTTGTTAGTGCAAGAATTGAACTGCGTCTCCAGTTTTGCCTTGAGTCGTCAACTATGCATTGAAAACCGTAGCCGGAAAGAATGCTTATCATCAGTAGTAGCGACGGCCAACAGTACTTCGGTACAAACCAGGAAAATGCTTTCGAGTTCATCAGTAAATCAAGTGGACCCAGCTGGCTCATTAGGGCTATTGAAATAAGACTGCAAATAAGAAGGGCTTTTGCTCCTTTGTCGCCTCCCTTGCCGAAGCTGAACCATGCTCCGATCAATACTAATGGAACGCAGAGAATTCCTAAAAATGGACTAGAATTTCCGTATGCTGGATGCAGCAAATTTACGAGGATGCTGTTCAACGGAACGCCAAATCGATGTCCGGTTAAACCCAGTTTGTAGCAGTCTGATGTTTTCAGAAGTTCCAGAAAAGGCAATAACATAAACGAGCAGAAGCCAAATGCGAATGCGCCAACAATAGCAATGTCTAGAAGTGATTCGCCTGATCGTTTCCACCAGGTACTACCCTGCCCACTATCTAAAATGCTCATGCAAATCAGAAGCATGCTTGAACAAACAATTCCAAAAAAGGAAGGCTCAGGGTGTCCCGAGAGAATCATCACTGCACAGGCAAAGCCTGCTAGCGGCTTTGCTAAAAGACGTCTGCTTTTATGCATATAAACAAAACTTGCCATTACCCACGGTATCATGGATGACGATGAGCCGATTAGCTCGGACTGAAATACTAGGAATGGGCAGAACGCCATTGTCAATGAAGCGAAGATGATTGCGTAGCGGCGCAAATTCATCAGTTTGCCCAGCACGAATGTTCCGATGGCAAAATTGACTAAGTTACAGACGATAAGCAAATTCCATGCTTTTAGTGGTTGCAAAAAGAGTGTAAGCAACCTCGCCGGCCAGAACACAGCCGTCTCAACATCTGCAAGGAAAGGGGCTCCGCAGCCCGCGAGAGGATTCCACAGAGGAAGCACACCTTTCTTCAGCTGTTCTGTCAAAAAATAATGTGATGGTACGAAGTATTGATAGACAGAGGCATCGTAGCCCTCACGAGCTGGCACAAAATATTTCGAATAGAGCGTGTCTCGCTGACCTAATTGATAGACGCGCGAAATAGGCTGTCCGCGAAAAACCGTTCTGTGGAAGCACCCCAGAACCACAAGCGCCAGCAAGCCAATACAAAACAGATTCAGCCAAAGTTGCTTGCGAGCTTTCGAAGCGTCCTTTGTTGAAGTTTGTGTTGGCGAGGTGAGTGAAGACATCTGAGTAAAACTACCGGCAACCGGCAGCTAATAATGGCGCCAACTACCGCATTCAGCAAGTCGATTCCGTTCATGCTAATCGCATTATCGGAGGGTCACTTTGTTACAAAAACGGTGTGTGGCAAAGTATTAGAAGAACTTAGCCTGCAAGAGCTGTTTGCAAGTTCCCCTTGGGTGCTGAAAAATGGGGGGCATCCTTAAATATATTGAATTCAACGCGGCAAAATTGAAATCTAAGCAATGAATGACAAGAGGCAGGATGCTAACATTCATAAGCTTTCTGCTAGTTTAAGTTAGCTCGGAAGGATCAGCCAAGCGGTGATTTTTAGCAGCATCCAATATTTCATATTTTTGCCCATTGTGGTTTTCCTCTATTGGAAGCTGCAAGGCAAGGCGCGATTGGCTCTGGTTGTGGCTTCTAGCTACTTCTTCTACATGAGCTGGATGCCCGCTTATGGTGCTTTGCTATTCGCGCTGTCGACAGCCTGCTGGTTGATGGGCATTGCGATCGATAAAGTGCGTGAGCATTCTCTGCCCCGTGCTAAGTCTATTCTGACGGCGGGAATAGTCTTCAACCTATTCTGTCTGGTCTACTTCAAGTACAGTAATTTCTTGTTGAGTAATTCAGTGTCGCTGCTCAATTTGTTGGGCACGCAGCTTCACAACGCGACACTTGCAACAATGCATTCGCCGGCGCTGCAAATAATTCTGCCGCTCGGCATTTCCTTCTTTGTTTTTGAGTTTATTCACTACCTTGTTGATGTTTATAAAGGCAGTAAGAGCGTCAAATCATGGATGGAATTCGCTGCTTTTGCGGCTTTCTTTCCATCGCAAATCGCGGGTCCAATTAAGCGGTATCAGGATTTTGAAGAGAATCTTCGTCATCCCACTCCGTGGTCTAAAGAACTTCTCTATGAAGGCATGACTTTGATTGCACAGGGATTGTTCAAAAAGGTAGCTATTGCTGACCCTCTCGGCTGGGTCATTGCTCCGACGTATGCTGCAGTGCAGCCCGTTTCTGCGATAGATGCGTGGCTGGCTTTCATCGGGTTTTCGATTCAGATATTCTGCGATTTCTCTGGCTATACCGACATGGGTCGTGGCTCGGCACTTTTGTTGGGCATACGTCTTCCAGTTAATTTCCAGGTTCCATACATATCCGAAGATATCGCAACATTCTGGCGGCGTTGGCACATTTCGCTTTCGTCGTGGATTCGCGACTACATCTATATTCCAATGGGCGGGTCACGCTGCTCATATTTTGCTGGTTTGAAAAATCTTCTCGTCACCATGACGCTGTGCGGTCTCTGGCATGGTGCTGCCTGGCAGTTTGTTGCATGGGGCGCGCTGCATGGCTGTGCTCTGGTTCTAAACCGAATTTGGAAATCACGTTTGGATAAGACTGTTACGGCTAAGCAGATTCTGAGTCTTCCACCTATGCGGGTTCTAAATGCAATCATGACCTTCATGTTTGTGGCGGCTTGCTTCGTGATGTTCCGAGCGCCTAACCTCGGAACGACGATGAACATTTTCAATTCTCTCGGAAATTTTGCCATGCAGCCCAATACTATGGAGTTGCTAATTAGAACTGGGGTTCCAGTTTTCGGAACCATTTATATGGCATTTTGGCTTTTGACCGAGTACCTGAAGGTCAAACGTGATTTGAAGTCGCCAGCAGAGCTGGTGTTTCCGATTCATGTCAGGCTCGCCGCGTGGACCGCGACTTTGCTATTTTTGTTTGCTGCGCGCCCGACGCAAGTTACTCCTTTCATTTATTTCCAGTTTTAGTGAGGCTTGACGATGTTTTCTTCAACAAAAGAAAAAACAATCAAAGATCAAGCTCAGAATAAGAGCGATAAGAAAGGATCGCTCGTGGCTCTTGCTGGAAAAATTATTGCCTGGCAAATCATGGCGGTTATGCTTGTCGAGGCGTCGTTATTTGTTGCTGGGCTGGGCGAGGAGGAAATCTATAAACTAGACCCTGAGCTCGGTTTTAGGCACATGTGCAATAAGAAGATCACATGGCGTTCAGAGGGCTTTGCTACCTCTTATTTTGATAAGGAAGGGTTGCGCGAAAGTGGTATCACTGTAGCTAAACCTGCAGGCACATATCGAGTAGCGCTGCTTGGAGATTCCCTTACCGAGAGTTTGCAGGTTCCGGTCGAAGAAAGCTTTGGCTACAAGATTGAGAAGAAGCTTAGCGATGAACTTGGTCGCCCTGTTCAGGTAATCAATTTTGGAACTTCTGGTTATTCGACTGTACAGGAATATTTGCAGCTGAAGAAGCAGGTTTTGAAGTTCAATCCTGATTTAGTTTTGCTTTGCTACAACAGTCGCGACTGCTTTGAAAATTGGTCGCCACCAGATGAGGTGCTGACAAATGTTCGCCCTGCTGCGCTGCATTTGCCGGGCCAGAAACTGACGATTGATTGCAGCCCTGTAACCGGATGGATGAAGACTCCGCGTGCGCGATTCTTGAAGAACGTCGAGTTCCTCAGGGAGAACAGCCGCCTCTGGGGGCTTTATGCAGCAGCGGAACTTGACTGGAGTATGCATAACGAAACCTATAAGAAGTTGTCGTTGTTCATGACTCGTCCAGGAAAAGCAATTCGACTAACTTTTGATGAGACGAAGGCTTGGTTCAACACGCAAATCAAACAGCTGCGCGGTGCTGCCGCCAGCAAAAAGCTCTCCACGGCATCAGCCGTAAACGAAAGCGCTGGCAGCTCCACTGCTAGCTTGACTCATGGGAACACTGCCATCCTGGCGCCTTCTAGCCAGCCCTCGGGATCTGTCGGAAAGGAAAGCGTTAGTAAATCCACTCCTGGTAAACCCGCACCTGGTAAACCCGCCATCCTGGGGGCTTCTAGCAAGGATGAGGGATCCGTCCGAAAAGAAAGCGCTGCTAAATCCGCGCCTGAATCCAAAGTATCTGCTGCCTCATCCAGTGAAGCTCCAAAATCAGGGCGCCTCAATTATCAGGATTTGATTGTTAGAACGCTCGGCTCGCTTTTCTATGAAATGAAGACGGTGTCAGAAGCGAATGGCGCAAAATTCGCGGTTGTTGCTCTTCCTGTGCGTTCGGCTCTTTCCGCAAAGCAGGGAATGCAAACGGCTTTTCTTGATTTCGATTACAACGATGAAATCAAAATGTTGCAAGGCATTTGTGCTGAAAAGCAAATTCCGCTCCTAAATGTGCATGAGGACGCCAAGACTCTTCCCGCAAAAGACAAGGACGCTCTTTTCTTTCTGGTTCATTACACAGCGGCTGGTCATGAGTTCGTAGCAAAAGCCCTTGCTCCAAAGGTGGATCCTTACGTTAAGGAGACACCGGCTAAATGAGTCAGTCTGTAGAAAGTACTGCGACTATTGTCAAACCACAGGTGGACAAGGTTTCTCCTGGACTACCAAATGATCTTGCTCCGAACTCCTCTGCTTCATTTTGGAAGAGTGCAGTGCTGCTCACACTGGCGTTTTTGACTATATCGTTTTTTATTGCATTGGCGATTCCTTCTAGATACCTTAATGCTGCAGATGGTGTCACTGGAACTTTTAGAGTTCTCGTAACCAAGCTTGCTGCGTTCTTGCCGTCCAGGGAAGATCCCGATTTGGTTTTTCTTGGTTCGTCACTGGTGCTCACACCTGCAGTGAGATGTGATGACAAAATGGATAATAAGTTGGCTTGCTATGACCGCTGGTATTATGACCGCTACATCCCAGAATACACTCAGGCTAAGTATTTTCAGTCGAAATTGAAGGAACAAGCCGGACTAAATTTCTCGGTAAAAAATCTGGGTGTTGCTTCTTCGATTATGTCTGATCAATTTGGCATTTATCGTTTGATGTTGCAAGAAAACAAACATCCAAAAGTTGTTGTGCTCGGTCTTGCACCGAGAGATTTTCTCGATAATACCCAGCAAAAATATTTGGAAACTCCCACGCGCCAGTTTATAAAAGAGTACGAGCAAGATTCGCTTCTGCCGTCTAAATGGAGCGCTGCAAAAATAAAAGAGTCGGCGATAAAAGCGCAACATAAAGTAGAGAAGGTCATTGCGAGGCTTCGCTCACTTGCTGTGGATTTTGCATGTTCAATGAGTGGGCATCAGGCTAAGTCAGAAATCGCAGTCACCACTTATGTAGGTGACAGACCAAATCGCTTGAAGGATCTCGAGACATACAAGAAGCTTTATAACCCGCCGAACTATCAAATGCTCGAGCAGCAGAGCGGATTTTTGCAGAAGCTGCTGGTTGCCGCAAAGAACAATGGAACGCGTGTTGTAGTGGTAAATATGCCGTTGACAGAAGAGAATGTCGCAGCGTTGGGACCCAAGGCTTATGCTGCTTACACGGAATCATTAGCCCATTTGTGTGAGCAATATGATGCAAATTTCCTCGATATTGGAACTAAGCACCTTGGCTATTCACTGCAGGACTTTGAAGATTGCTGCCACCTTAACGGACGTGGTGGAGAGAAGTTCTACGCTTCTTTGATCGACGCAATGAAGTCCGATGCTCACTTGAATAGTTCTAAATAGACTCTTCACTGTTTACATCTGCTTGGTTGCTCCATCCTTGGCGGCATCCAATCTTGTGCTATGCATTTGCGGGCATAGTGGATCTCGCCTCGTCTTGTCTGAGGTAAAATACAGCTTTAGTTCGGAAATGTGAGGAACGCTGGTGTCTGCTGAAGAAATTTTTGATGACATAGTCTTGGGTGGTGGCAAAGGGGGAAAGACGCTAGCTCTTGCCCTTGCGCAAGCAGGACACAAGGTTGCGCTCATTGAAAGAGGACAAATTGGCGGCACCTGCATAAACGTCGCCTGCATTCCTACTAAGACCATGGTTGCAAGCGCGAAGCTTTTCGATTCAATAAACCACTCTGCGCATCTTGGTGTTCAGTCAGCCCCGGCCCTTCCAAGTCTGAAAAGCATTGTTGAACGTAAGCGCAAGGTGGTGGCTAACATGGTGAACACACATTGGGATCTGTTCACAAAAACTCCGAATCTCACTTTTATTCTTGGCACCGGCAAATTTGCTGGAGCGAAATCAATTTCAGTGGAAGCGGAAGATAAGACAAATCGCTTGCTTACCGCTAAGCGCATTTACATCAATACTGGCAGCAGAACTTCCGTTCCTGATACTCCAGGGCTTGCGGAGGTACCTTATCTCACCAGCACCTCAATAATGGAATTGGAAGTGTTGCCTGAACATCTAGTCATCGTGGGTGGTGGCTATATCGCCTTGGAGTTTGCTCAAGTCTTTCGCAGGCTTGGCAGCGCAGTTACTGTTCTGCTCAGGGGCGAACGCTTCCTACCGGCTGAAGATGCTGACATTGCAGATTGCGTGAAACAGATATTGCAAGATGACGGCATTCGATTTATTTCGAATGCGAAAATTCAGTCTGTGGCGCGCGATGGTTCATCTGGCGTTGCCGTTAGTCTTGCCGATGCAGAGCCGCTGCAATGCAGCCATCTAATGCTCGCGATAGGACGCAAGCCTAATACCGAAGGCTTGAACCTTGAGCTGTGCGGAGTCAAAACAGACGAGCGAGGCAACATCAAGGTAAACGACAAACTAGAGACAGACGCAGAAAATATTTGGGCTATTGGTGATTGCAATGGTGGACCGCTTTTTACTCACGTCTCGTGGGACGACTTTCGAATTATTCGAGACAATGTTCTTCACAACGCAAATCGTTCGACTGCGGGCCGACTTGTACCGTATACACTTTTCATAGATCCTGAACTTGGTCGGGTTGGTCTAACGGAAGAGCAAGCCCGAAAGAAAGGTTTTGACATTCTGCTTGCGAAAATTCCCGCAGCCAAGATTCCGCGATCAAATACCTCAGGTGAAGTGAAAGGGCTTTTGAAAGCTGTTATCGATAAAGAATCGAAGCAGATATTGGGTTGCTCTCTCCTTTGTCATTCGGCGGGAGAAGTGATGTCTGTTGTGCAAATGGCTATGATTGGTAAGCTGCCATATACGACGGTGCGTGATACCATCTTCACCCATCCGACTATGGCAGAGAGCTTGAATCTATTATTTGCCGCAGTTTAAGAGTCTGATGCATACTTACTTAAGCGCCTTGATGCGCACTATAGCTTTGTCTACAGATGACTCGGCTTCAACGAACTTTCCGCTTTTTAGAAGTGGTTCAAATTCGCGTTGAAAGGTTTCGAGCTCATGCTGTACCTTGTGTGGATCGTTTCCGCTATTAACGAAATCATGTGCCGCGCGTTGTAGTATCGCGACCTTTTCTTGTATCGATTTTTGTCGAGCGATATCATCGGAGCAACTCCAGTCTGAGGGCAATTTCTTTCCGTTGACCCAGGCTTTAACTGCCGGAATTACTCCAGATGTCTTAACTGTATAGGGGCCGCTAGTGATATTCCAACCATAGCAATTCACTACTTTTGCCCCGTGGCTTAGAAGCCCTCCTAGATATTGCTCATATTGTACTTGTGTTTGAGGTGTGCCAGGCTGCCCTGAGCAGGCATAGCTCTCGACTGCTGCCCAAGACATGCCTCTATCTGGTGCGCCTGCTTTCTGTAGTTGGGAAACAAGTTCATTAAGGTCGACCCCATTTTTTACAATTGTGAAACCAGGTCGGCTGTGTTGATTTACTGATGCTACTACAGGTGGTGCCATGTTGTCGGAGCCTGGTCTCGCACTGGCGCTCGGTTGAGATTCGATTGCTTTCAACTGGTCGTCGAGTGAGCCCATTGTATAGTTAGTGCTGGTAAAATGTGTATATGTGTTGCTTTTGGGCAACCCTGCTAGATTCAATGTTCTGGTTTGGAATTCGGCATAATCTTGAGCGACTTTGAAAAGAAGCTCGTGTACGATTCTACTTTTTGTCTTGTGTTGAGCCCTCGCCAGATTCTCAATTGTCTGTTTATTGAAGCCCATTACTGACAGGGAGTGATACCCAATCGGCAGCATTTCCGTTTTAGTCATTGTGTTTTTTATCGCAGGAAATTGTGTATTGTCGAGACCCCCTGGCTCTCCTACACCTCTGTAGCCTTCATATCCTCGACTGAAGTCAGGCACCTTGGTCTCGTTTCCAGACGCCAGACCTGCAAATAGGTACTCCTTTCCTTCTTTTCGCCATCGATTTAATCTCTGGACGATGGGCAGAGCAACGCATTCCTTGAGTCGCTTGGCCATAATTGCTTTTGTTTGCTGGCAAGCAAAACAAAGTGGTGGCACAGGGTAAACATTTGCTGGGTCGCCCCAGTTAAGCCAGTATCTTGGCACTACAGGTCCCTGCTTGGATCCTGCTTTGGGAAAGTCTGACCATTCTGCCATTTCTTTATTTTGCAAAAACTCTGGGTTGCCCCACAGCATATGCTCGTCATCTAGATGGAAAAATACTGGAATTTTGTTTCGCTCTGCAAGGTCAAGGGCAGATACTATTTCGGCTTTTAGTTGCTCTAGAGTCAGATTTAAAGTGGGTATCCAGACTGAGAAGCCGATGTAACGTTGTTGTCCGGGGCGTTGCTCACCGAACTCCTTCCTCATTTCTTCAACTGCAGTTTTTTCAGTTTCTGCCCACAGTGAGCGCGGTTGAACAATGCCATTGATTATTTTGGGACCGAATGCCATTGGTCCCATGATGGAGAACGTTACGTAATTTGGCTCAGGTATTGCCACTGAAGCTGAGTTGCTCATTAGCGCGAGGCACATCATAAATAAGAGATACCTGAGCTGTGGCATCTTAGTCTTTTGCATAAATATCAGCACTTCTCAAGTTTTGCATTTTCATCGTGCGCGCTGGAAATTGCATAGTCCTAGCCTTGGCTACTATCGATGTCGACGGTATTCCCGTAATTCAATTCTCTCGTCGTCGGAAATTTCGTTTTTTCTTTCCAGTCCCGCAAGGAAGCCGGCGCGAGCATTCGCTGGAAATTCTCTATACCCATTTAGCTCTGCTTTATCCTTAGAACTGATTTCATGGTTTCGTTCCAGTCCACCAAGGTAGCCAGCGCGATAGTTTTTTGGAAATTCTCTAAACCCATTCAGCTCGTTCTGCTCACTTTGCGTTATGACGTTGTTTCGTTGCAATCCGCCAAGGTAGCCAGCCCGATAGTTATCTGGAAATTCAATGAAACCGTTGAGAGCATTCTTTTCTGCTGGACTCAAATTTTGTCCGGATTTTGCCATATTCTCAAGCTGTTCTGGTCCTGGTAATTGTCGCAGGGCCTCTGTACTATTGCTGCATTTGCTAAAATCAAGCTGCGGTAATTCGAGTTGCTCACCAAGCTTCAGTACGTTTTTGCCACCCATATTGGCTTTCGTTTCTTTTGCTAGCTCCGAAACCTGTTCATCAGGAGCCGCTGGTAATTTTTCTTTGAGAGCTTGAAAATAACCATCTCCAGGGTGGTTAACTGTTACTGGTTTTTGAAGGTCACATGCTGCTTGGGATAGCAGTGAGCGCGCAGTCTCGGAATGAGCTTTGCCATCTTCCTTTGAATCTACGTTTTCGTGCTCTTTCTCTCTGTGCCCAGTTAGTTCATTGCTCATGATTAACCTCTTTGGCAGCCACTCAACTCAATCACGAACATAGCTTAGGTGGTGTCGTGTGAAATTTGCGTGATGTTAGCATTGGCTCGAGATTGTAATTCGCTTTGAAATTTAAGAAAGAAATCAGAAGCACTCAATCCGCAGATTGAAGCCGTATGCAATTACATGATCTATCATCGTCCAGTCAAATTAGTCTTGCCCTAAATCTAGCCCGTTTGTGCATAGATTTCGCTCTCAAAGGCGAGGAGGAGGAGGAATCGTGATTGAAAGTTCGAAACGCAAGAGGGGCGCCGATACTATCGAAATGCGGGTGTCAAGCACGAATGAAGCAATCAAGAGACACCTGCTTGAGAATCTTCGTTCTGACCAGGGGAAATTCGCAGGGGCGGCTACAAAAAACGATTATTATTTGGCTCTGGCTAGAGTAGTGAGAGATAGGTTGATGCGGAGGTGGACGAGCACTGCACGAACCTATTATGAAAAAGGTTCGAGGACAGTTTGCTATCTCTCTGCAGAGTATCTGACCGGTCCTCAACTGGCAAATAATCTGATCAGCCTTGATATTTACCCTGATGCTGAGCTGACTTTGCTTGAGCTAAAAATCAAGCTCGATGATCTTCTTGAGCAAGAAGCAGAGCCTGGTCTCGGCAACGGCGGACTCGGACGATTAGCAGCTTGCTACATGGACTCGCTTGCCACGATGCAGATACCTGCCATCGGATATGGTATCAGATATGAATTTGGTATTTTCAGCCAGGCGATTCGTGATGGATGGCAAGTTGAAATGACAGACAAATGGCTCAGGCACGGAAATCCATGGGAGATCTCAAACACTGCGCTCAACTTTGAGGTTGGATTTGGAGGACGTACACAACGGTATGTAGATGCGCACGGTCACATCAGAGTGAACTGGCATCCGGATAGAGTCGTCAGAGGCATTGCCTGTGATACTCCAGTACTCGGCTATGGCGTCAACACTGCGAATCTGCTCCGGCTCTGGAAAGCAGAAGCTACTGAGTCTTTTGATTTTCAGGCTTTCAACATCGGTGATTATTACAAAGCCGTTCAGGAGAAGATTAGTTCCGAGAATATCACTAAGGTGCTTTATCCAAACGATGAACCTGCCGCAGGGAAGCAGTTGAGACTTGAGCAACAGTACTTTTTCGTCTCGTGCTCATTGCAAGATATGATTCGAATCTATCTCCAGAAAGAAAAGAATTTTGAGCATTTTGCAGATAAGTATGCCGTGCAGCTCAATGATACTCATCCGGCGCTGGCAGTCGCGGAGTTGATGCGCTTGCTTGTTGATGTTTACGGCGTGGACTGGGATAAGTCCTGGCAAATTACAAACCGCTGCATGTCGTATACAAATCACACTCTTCTTCCAGAAGCTCTTGAGACATACAGCCTTCCGCTATTTGAACGTTTATTGCCGCGGCATCTTGAGATAATTTACGAAATCAACGAGCGGTTTCTCAATTCTGTTCGCCAGGCTCGTCCGGGCGATGAGGGCATAATTTCTCGCGTATCTTTAATTGATGAGTCGGGTGAAAAGCATATTCGCATGGCTAATCTCGCTTGTGTCGGCAGCCATGCTATCAACGGAGTGGCTGAGCTTCACAGCGAGTTATTGAAGAATACAGTGCTGCGGGATTTTTACGAGCTCTGGCCAGAGAAATTTTTCAATGTGACCAATGGTGTTACGCCGCGACGATTTATGCTCGTGTCCAATCCAGAACTCTCCCGGTTGATCAGCGATGCCATAGGGGAAGATTGGAAGAGCAATCTCTCTGAGCTTAAGAAGCTTGAAAGTCTCGCTGGTGACCAGGGCTTTCGGAAAAAATGGGCTGCTGTGAAATTCGTACGCAAGCAAATATTGGCTGCCAAAATTAAGGAAGTCTGCGGCATTACACTTGATTGTCGCTCGCTTTTCGACGTTCAGACAAAGCGAATTCATGAGTACAAGCGCCAGGTTTTGAACGTATTGCACATATTGACGTTGTACAAGCGCATCAAGAATGGAAAGACCGAGGGAATGGTTCCGCGTTCGTTCATTTTTGGAGGAAAAGCTGCGCCGGGCTATTATATGGCTAAGCTCATCATCAAGCTAATCAATTCGGTGGCTGCGTTAGTCAACAATGACCCTGATTGCGCCCAATTTCTGAAGGTGGTATTTTTCCCTGACTTCAATGTCAAAAATGCTCATCTCATCTACCCTGCAGCCGATCTATCGGAACAAATTTCAACAGCAGGGCTGGAAGCCTCCGGCACTGGTAATATGAAATTTTCAATGAACGGTGCGCTTACGATAGGCACTCTAGATGGTGCCAATATTGAGATCATGCAGGCTGTTGGTGAGGAGAATTTTTTCAAGTTTGGGTTGAGCGTCGAAGAAATCAATAAGCTCAAACAGCATTCCTACAATCCCCATCTGATTTACGACAAAAATTCGGAATTGCATGAGGTGCTCGATTTAATTGGTTCTGGTGCACTTAGCCCGGGCTATCAGGGGCTCTTTCATCCATTACTTAGAACGTTGGTAAGCAATGACCCGTTTATGATTTTGGCTGACTACCCGCTATATATCGATTGCCAGGAAAAGGTTTCTCAGCTCTGGAAAGACCCTCAGGAATGGACAAGAAAGTCCATACTCAATGTTGCCAGAATGGGTAAATTTTCGTCAGATCGTTCCATCCAGGAATACTGCCGCAATATTTGGCAAGTTGAGCCTGTTGCCGTCGAACTCGACATAATCAGAACCAGCGAAGACAACTACGAGGATTGAAGCCGTGCGGACATTCAATAATTGTCATTGAACAATACTAGTTTTAATCCCTTTAAGAGTTGAAATCTATAGCGTAGCGGCAACGAATGTGAGCAGCGTGTTAATCGTCCCCGTTCCGGCAGAGGAGGGGGCTGAAATGCTGAGTTTCACACTGAAATTGGCAGAGCCGGGTCCATTGGTAGAACAAAATGTGTCGGGCAGTGAATCGGGCACTTGGGTTAAAGGCACTCCAGAGACATATGGGCTTGCAATAGTTACAGTTTGGTCCGCCCCGGGTGTCGGTTCACCGGACAATAGTACGCTTGATTGCATTGTGCTTGGCGCTGTGCCTGTGATAGCGCTCCTCTGAACAGTGATCTTGAATCCTTTATTCGAATTTGTGTTTCCACGCCAGGTAACAATGGCCCGTCCTGCCGCATTCAGGTTCGAATCGAAAGTTATGTTCGAAGAGTCAAGAATGAGCGTCTGCATTGTGGTGATGTTGTCTGTTCCCGTAAGCTTAACTGTAGTAGGTACATTGACCTGGACATTTACCGTAACCGCACCGCTTGGTGCGCTCTGCGCTCTTGCTGCTGTCGAGCAAACTACTATACATGTGAATGCGCAGGCGGCTGAAAGGAGGCATTTCACTGCTTTAGAATTCATTTGACAGTTGCCTTTGCTTTCCGCGTTCATGGTGCTAGAGCTCCTATTATACTAAGTGTGCCAGAAACATTTCCGCTGCCATTCTTGCTTTTTGATGAAACAAATACTTTCAATCGAAATCTTGCTTCGCCGTTTGTTCGAACCCATCCGAGTGTTTCGTAGGTGCTGGAGATGTTTGTCAGGGGGACACCACTAGTATAGTTTGCTGCAGGAACAAAGACAGCCTGGCTAGCTCCATCTTCTGCGCTAATAGTGATGCTAGATTGGATGTTTTCGGGACCGCTGATTGCGCCCCTTCTGATTTGGAAAATCACGCCAGAATTTGTGTTCTCAATGTTTGCTCGCCAGCCGCAGCTCTGAGTATTAGTTAGCGTCAGATCAGGATCAAAATGACCCGACTCGGCGCCCGCTGAAATGTTTTGCAATTTACTGACACCGTCTGAGTCTGCAGACAAACTAAAACCTTGCGCTTTTGCTGATGGCAATTGTTGGAGTGATAGTGCAAGGGAAATTAATGGCGCGAGTGATTTTAGCGACTTCAAATCTACATCTTCCTCTTGGTTGTCTCTCGTTCTTTTTTCTTTATGAAAAACTGGACATTTTCCAGCACTTGCCCAGAGCCTAGCTTAACAGATATTGCATCTGGATCGGCAACTAGATCTTCCGGCAGAAACGCAGAATCGAGCTTGATTGTGTAATTGCCTGGCGGCACATCGGTCAGATAAAAGTTTCCATTTACGTCTGAAAGTGTATCGATGTCTCTTTCTGCCAGATAAACTCTGACGCTGCCTAACTGTCCATGCGGTATTACGACGCCGTCGGCTGCTTTTAGAGTGCCTTTCATTTGACCCATCTTCGCAAGGGAGAAACAAGTCTGAGTGGTTTGTCCTGGCCAGATTTGAACATAAAATGTTTGGGGACTCACGATGGAATAACTTGCTGGGGTGCTGATAACAGAGATAGAAACCCGATGCCGTCCTGCGGGGATATCGTTGAATGACCATTTCCCATCGCTTCCGGTTTCCCGAAAAATGCCTTCTTGTCCGTCGAGGATAACTTTGATGCCCGCAAGCTTGGGAGCCTTAGCTGGAAATCTGTTGGGAAATTCTGCTGAGTCGATAACAATGCCAGTGATGCTTCCAAAAGGTGGTACTCTGCCTTCTGCCGCAGTGTCAAGTGCCTGTCGTCCTCTGCTTTTGTTCAAGAAAACAGTTCTTACATACTTGCCGGCAGAAGTCGTCTGCGCTAACTGGCGATTTACATTCATGGAGTATGAGCCCACACCTGGCACGTTAGTAGCGAGACTCGTAATGAAAGTAAATCGTTGAAATTCACCGGCTCTGCTGTACCCTGGTCCAAATACCAGTGACGTTTGTCCGAACAAAGGGGGCGTTTTATAGATGGCCCTGATATCAAAAGTATGAGTTGATGTTCGTGTGGTGAAGATTCCTATCTGTGACATAATCTGCAAATCTCCAAGGCGTCCGAAATTATGCCCGAGAGACATTGTTATCGAATTGCTTATGGTGGGCTTTTGTTGTCCTTGAGTTTTTATTACCGACGTGGTGGCACCACCAGAAAGAGAATATCCTCTAACTTGGTGATCTATCGTCACCGTTGCCAGTGTAGATTTTGACCGATTTAAGCCAACCGCGCCTTGTTGTAAGACTTGTGTGAAAGGTTGATTTAGAATGTTGATAGCAAACGCTCTCGCTAGAGTCAATGCATCAGACGGGTTTCGTGCAATGGGCGGGCGAAAAAAAGTTTGGCTGCCCAATAAATTTATAGATGGACCGTTCTTAAAAGGACTGATGCGCCATGATGCATTAATGACCTGTACTCTTGATGGACGTCGTGCCTCCAGCAAACTCTGGTTGAACGAATAATTGCAATTCATTTGCAACCACTTTGCGATTGTCGCTGCACCACCAACAATCGCATCGCTTCTGTTTACAAATGCATTTCCGATTTGGGGATGTGCAAAGTGCGGACTAATGCGATCATATTCGGCTAATATGCCGAAGCGACGATTGAATTGATGTTTGCCAATTATGTCAATCAGGTATGCTCCGCCTTTTTGCAGGTTGCTTCGCCTGGATTCTCCTACGAAGGCTTCTCCTAAGATGCTTGATTTCGCATTCTGGTATGCGCTGAGAGTTTGCAGATAATACCCATGTTGTTGTGTCCGGTCGAGAAACGGGTGGCGATCGTAAAAAAGGACCGTGCCGCAGGAAGCTCGGAAGCGCGAATTTGGAACCCAAGTCACTTCGTTGGCGGACAGATACCTTTCATAAGATAGCCTTACCGTGCCTCCACCAACTGGAATACCCTGCGTGAACCCTAAGCCGTTGAATCCAGAGAATATCCAGTTTTTCTTTGGAATATTATGCAAAAGTCCTCTGCCAGGATATCCATTCAATTGTTTACTTTGAAATCCGGAAAGAGGGTTGTCTCCCCCGTATAGTTTCAATCCTGTTTTCAGATTTCGAACTTGTAAGTTGGCGGAGTTGAAGGTTAAGAAGTTTCGTCCAGTTCCGCCTTGAACTCTGCTTCCACCGTTGAAGCTCAAAGGTCCCCAATGACCACCTGACCCCAGATACATATTCTGGACTACTGCATAGTGAGTCGGTTTTCCTTCGACTTCTGGATTTAACTTTAAGGAGTATTCCCCCGCCTCTGTTTGGAGATAGTCAAAACCAAAGTCCTTGTAGTTTTCTTTCGGTTGGACATACACAGCGCTTTTAATTTCTGCTCTGCTAATTTCAATGCGGTCCCCACCTTGTTGAATCGTGACACCGAGAAGCACTGCCATTAGATCTGCAGGCAATGCGAGAAACTCTGCCACCATATTCAATGGCACCTCAGGAATGTATGACCCTGAAGGAATTCCGTTTACAATAAATTCACCTGTTCTTGGTGTATAGAGGGCTGTTGAACCGTCCTGAGCTCTCGTTATTCTAATCGTGCTGGCATCAGCTGAGATTTCTACCTGCGAACCAAGTTCGCGTGCTACTGGTGCTACGGGAATCAACCAATCGTTCTTTGATTTACTCAATACGGGCATGCCAATTATCGGTTTGCCCTCTAGGAAAATTTGCGGCGGTGTATCAAGCTCAGCTCTCGAGGGTAAGTTGAGTGTGAGTAAAACCGCAGCAAAAAGAAATAGTATCCGAGAAGCGCATTTTCTTTCGATTACACGAAGCGCTTTTCTGCTCTCTTTCAAATTCAGGCAAGAGAGAGCCACTGCGATTAAGGTTCCTTCAATTTTGCTTCTTCTTTAGGACCATTATTTGGCAGATAAAGTTCTTTGGAGCTAGTGTTGGCAGTATCGCTTGTATTCTTTGTTTGCTTGCCTTCTTTTGAAACCGCAAAGTCCTTTTCTAATTCCTGAACAGGAAAACTCATTCCTTGATCTAGCTTACCTAAAAGTTTGTATTGTCCCGCAGCCAGGGTCGTTTTTAACGGTATGGTTATTGTTCTCTTTGACTCACGCAAAATCAGAAAGTCTGCCACTGCTGATTCTTCAATTACTATCCCCTTATCGTTAATCAACTTGAAAGTCCAGAATGGTCGGGAGCGCACGTTAGCAGGATTTTTGATCTCCAAGACAATTGAATTGTTTATTGGTGAGTAATTTAAAGTCTCTGGTTCTAGGGCTTTGGGTGCAATCTTATCTGTCAGAATGCTCATTGCGCAGAGAAATCCGCATTTGACGGCTACGCCGACGTTGATTCTTCCCGTTGAATTATCTTTTGTTGGCATAACTACTTCTAGCGCCTGAAGTCCCAGGCAATGTTCGCCAACCGGAATGTCATTAGGAACGCTAAGTGTGTATCGAATCAACTTTCGCTCACCCGGAGCGCACTTAAACTGCATGGGTGTGCAAATAATATGTGCTGAAAGTGAATGAGCTAAATCGCCTGGCTCACTGTAGGTCAAGTCGCCATTTGCGTCCAGTGCCCAGTCAACTGGTTTAATCTCAAACCTCTTTGTTTCGGCAGTCCCGGAGTTGTCAATAACGAGGACGTCTGTCATGCTCTCCCCAGGTTTTAGTTTTCGCTCTAGCTTCATTGGAGTCAATGTCCATGCCGTGGCCGCATTGCAGCTCATAGCTAAGAGTACAAAAAGTGTAAATGCCTGAAGGTACATTGCTGCCAAGGGGTCTCCTGCTGACACGGATTATTGTCTCCTCTTCTTTGTTGAAATGGTATCCGCAATAAGAGTGAAAAGAACGCAGGACTAATCCTGCGTTCTTAGTTGGCATTTGTTATGGGGTGGGGGGGTCTAGAGGGCTGCTGCGACGAACGTGAGCACTGTATTGACTGTTCCTTGTCCAGCCGAGGACGGCGCGTTGAGTCCTAGTTGAACATTGAAGTTTGCGCTTCCTGCTGAACCTGTAGAGCAGAAGTCGTCTGGCTTGCTGTCTGGAATCGCAGGTAGTGCTACGCCGCTTGTGTAGCTGCCAAGTATATTTGCAGAATTGTCTCCACCAGGTGCAGGGGCTCCTGCGATGGTGAGAGCTTTCTGTAATGCGTCTGAACCGTTGCCAGAAATTGCCGAGCGTTGAATCGTCACTTTGAAGCCTTTATTTGAATTCGTGTTGCCTCTCCATGTGATTGCGACGTTGCCACTAGCATTAAGCGCAGTGTCGAATGCTATGTTGCCCTGGTTCAAAGTTAGGTTCTGGCTTGTTGTAACCCCATCAGTTCCACTGAGGCTAACTACTGAAGGAACGTTGACATCGACATTCGCTGTAACAGTGTTCGCGGCTATAACACCTGGGCAGAGAATTGCGAATAAACCGAGAGCCGCTGCGAACTTAATTGCTGTGGAATTCATCATCTTCATGGTCAACACCTCTTTATCTGGAATTTTAGTTATATAGTTAGGGTTTGTGGGGCTAGGTCCAGAGTTCGTCTATTATTTTGTTGATTAGTCGATTTGACTTTCTTTCTTTTTTTTGACTTTCTCTGGACCGCTTTTCGTTCGATTGCGTGCCCCTTCGCTTCATGTCTTTAGTATCTCTTGCGCTGCCCTTTTTGTTTATCCACATTGTGCTCAATTGGTATTACGCATAGTGGCTATGCCTCTTGGACTCGCGTCTAGCCAGGTCGGTAGCTTTGCGGAGTTGTACCTCTGCTGGAGCTGATGCGCAGCCTATTCCGCTTCGGGTGCCTGCAGGCTATGTATGCAAAGAGAAGAGGCGTTCGACTGATCGAACGCCTCTCTCTGGTTAACAACTGATTATTCGTATACAGGTTTGCTTTAGTTCTTAGCTTGCCCGGTTGAACTTGCTATCTCTGGTGTGTAGGTTTCCATTTTGTTAACTTCGATTTCCTTCTCTAGCTCCTGAACTGGAAAAGATACTCCCTGGTCAAATTTGCCTGTAAGCTTGTATTTGCCGGGAGTTAGAGTCGCCTTGAGTGGGCATGAAATTACCCGCTCAGTTTCACGCAAAATCAAATAATCTTCATTGGGTTGCTCATATACTCTTTTCCCATTGCTATCGGTCAGGAAAAATGACCAAGATGGTCGGACTCGGCCATTTGCTTCATTCTTCACCAACAAATCGATCGCTGCAGAATGCTTCTTGTCCGACGGAACATATTGAAGTGAAACCGGTTCTGTTGGCTTATTGTTCAAGGTTGGGACATTTATGCTCATTGCGCAAAGAAAGCCACATTTTACTGCCACGCCAACATTTATTTTTCCACTTGCATCATCCCTGCCTGGAATCACTACTTCGAGAGCTTGTATTCCAACAGTATGCTCACCAGTGCTTGCATCTTTCGGAATTGTCAGAGTATAGCGCACAACCTTTCGTTCACCGGGCTCACACTTAAATTGCATAGGCGAACAGAGAATACCGCTTGCAAATGACTCTTTGATTGCTCCTGGTTCGCTGTAAATAAGACCGCCATTTCGGTCTAGGGTCCAATCTATGATTTTCATCTCAAAACGTTTGCTTTTTGATGAACCGGAGTTATCGATAACAAGTATATCTGTGAAACTCTCTCCTGGTTTCAGCGTGCGTGATAATTTCATTGGAGTGAGTGTCCATGCATGGACGTTGCTCGTGACAAATGAAAGCAGTGCGGTAGCAACGCAGGCGAGCCTGAGTTTAATTTTCATTGTTCTTTTCCCCTTTTTAGACCATGCCAAATTTCAGCGCTGTAAGTGCAATTTCAGTGCGTCCTGAGACGTCTAACTTTTCTGCAATATTGCTTATGTGAGTTCTAACGGTCGAATTACTAATGCTCAGGTTGCGAGCAATTTCTTTGTTGCTAAATCCTGAGGTTAGCCCCTGAAGGACATCTTTCTCTCTAGGTGATAAGGTTACCTTACACAAAGTTCCAAGGTTTATTTTTATTTTTTTTTCGCTGACGCAGTTGACGATATGGTTCGCTATTTTTTCATCAATCCAAAGAGCACCAGCCATAACTGATTCAATCGCTAGTTTTAGCTTTTTGTGAGATGCAGATTTCAGGCAATATCCGGATGCACCTGAAGACAATGAAGCGAAAAGATTTTCGTCATCTTCGTGCCCAGAAAGTATGATTATTTTCGCATTTGGGCAGGCTTCTCTCATCATAGCTGTTGCTTCTAACCCTCCCAGTGTAGGCAAGCTCAGATCCATCAATACAATGTCTGGGTTCAGCTGTACGGCTTGATGGACTGCTGTCAATCCGTCGGCGGCTGAGCCAACAATTTCTATATTCTCGAAACGGGCGAGAGCTAGCTGCAATCCTGTTCTCAGAAGATCCTGATCTTCAACAATATAAACGCAAATTTTGGCTTGAGCATCCATAGCTTGTTCTCCATTTGTCTTCTGCTTTTGAACAACCGAGCTTCCTCTGTGAAATTACAACTCCTATGTGAACTATGTTTGAGTATTCCGAATATTTATAAAGCCGCAGCCACAAATGTGAGCACCGTGTTCACAGTTCCCTTGCCGTGTGCCGCAGCAGCATTCAGTCTGACGCCGACCTTGAACATCGCGCTGCCGGCCTTGTTCGTACTGCAAAAAGGTTCGGGCATTGCATCACTTACCGCAGTTAAACTCTTTCCGCTTGCGTACGATCCGAGCATAAGAACATCGTTATCTCCACCAGGAGAACTCTCTCCGTAGACGCTTAGATCAGATTGAAGTGCAGCACTTGCTGTGCCTGTGAGGCTGCTACGCTGAACGGTTACCTGAAAGCCAGCATTCGAATTTGTATTTCCTTTCCACACGACAGATGCCTCTCCTGTTGCTGTTAGATTTGTGTCAAAACTAATTGAGGTTTGATCTATAACCAGGTTTTGTGTTGTGGTGATGTTGTCTGAACCAGTCAATCGGACAACTGATGGAACAGTTACATTGACAGGACACGTAACGGTGGTTTGAGCTATCGCACTTGCCGTGTTTGCCAAAAGGATGTAAACCGGCAAAAGGACGATGGCTCTGCGAGCTAAAACTCTCATCAGTCCATCCAGTGTTTGATTTGCAGCCAACACTTTGAGCTTAGCATTAGACTGAATGTCGGAAAATAGTCAAAATAGGTGAGTGGTGTTGGTTTTTAGTCCAGACGCAATCCGTCTTCAGGCGGAGGTTTTGCTTGGCGTGGAAGGGCAAAAAGGGGATGCCGGAGAATGTCGTTTTCCGTCAATAGATTGCTAGCGCGATTCAGAACCTGGTTGTTCGCGTATGCAAGGCAGAAAGCGAATGACGAACGGTTTCACGTTCGCCATCTGCTTGAAGTTGATTTGATCGTGGGATGAAAGTTATGAGCCTTTTGGAATCTTGCCGAAAGGAGGAAAGCCCTCCAGCTCGTGGCATTTATTCTGATCCCATTTCGTATGCACGCTGTCGTAGGCTCGGCTATCCAAGTCGTGATTACCTTTGTGCCAGAGTTTCATCACCTCGTCGATTATTTGATCGCAGGTCGCACGTTCCTCATCTGTTCCAACACGCTCATCGGTTTTGCCGTCTACAAATTTTGGAATCGGAACACTCTTATCTAGCATTGTCAGGTCCTCGCTCTAAGCCATAATTGATGAAAGCTGTTATTGCGTGCAAGAAACGTGCAATTGTTCTTTTGGGGAGCGTAGAATCCCCACGCATTTGCCTGGCCGATTATGGTGCTTTAAAATTGCAGTTCCTGCTTCTTCTGCGTATAAATGTCGAGAAGTTTCAAACCCAATTGGCTAAAGATCTTTGGCTTACAGTGGGACGGCCATGTTCAATCATTGATAAAGTGCTCTGAGGTTTTGCAGGTCGCTCAGGCTTGGGTCTTTTGAGGAAGCCAGTGTACAAAACATCACAGAATCTGGATTGCTATTGTGTTTAACTAAACCAAGGGAGTGACCGATCTCGTGCAGGCATAGTGCTCGCACATCACGGTCGCTGAGTGCTGGTTGCAAACCTTTGCGAATGGTCAGCAGGGTGATTTTTGCATGCGAAATTGCGCCATTGCTTTTCTTGAAAGTGGTTTCGCCTTCTTCGCCCACAGAAGATAGTTTGCTCACGTCATCAGTCCACGCGCATTCTATGTCGGATTCTTCAGCTGTTGGAACCAATGCAAACGAAATTACACCTGCTTCGGCCCAACTTGCAAAACAACTCTTGAGGATATCATTGAACTCTGGTTGAAAACCTGCAACTCCATCAGCCGGTGCAATGTAGACGTTGATGTGTCTCTTTTTCCAGTTGAAATCGTTAGGGGCTCCAGCGATGGAATTTTGTGCGACTTCCATCCTGAGATGGGTGACCATATCGTGAATGAATTGTGCGTCCGGCGCTGTAGGAAATTGATAGAGATACTGATTGTAGGCATCAATTGCCGATTTTAGATTTCCTCGCAGTTGGTAAGCTGCGGCAAGGCTTTCCAGAATTGCGGGCTCATTTGGTGCAAGGCGGTAAGCAAACTGAAGGTGTGGCAAGGCTTCGCTAGCTCGGCCTGTTTTGTTCAGAACAAAGCCCAAGTTGCAATGTGCGTTGACAAAATTTGGCTCAAACGCAATAGCCTGACGCAAGCGCCCCTCCGCCTCAGTATAGTTGCCTTGCTTAATTAGTTGGTAAGCTGCATCATTCAGTTGTGAAGCATAGGCGTCGTAGTCGCGCTGAGTGCCGTCAGAAGTTTGCGAAGTGAAAGGGCTGCCGTAGTGTTGCGGACGCACCGCAGGCGCAGTCTGCATAGACGATGAGAGCACCGCAGGCGATACTGCCATGACTATGCTGCACGATAACACTATCGCTAATAAACTTGCTCTCATAAGCAACCGATATCCTAACCCATGAAGACTATACACGCTTCGCCTTCTTCTTGGCAAGGTTGCGATGTATTAATCCGAGCCTATGGTTATGGTCGATGGCATGAGTGTTTGCAGCTTCTCGCAGCTTGGGTAGCTGGCTGCATGTTGCTGTTATGTTTATGTGCTTGTCGGCGGGCGATAACGGTTCCAGAGATCAAAGTTCGAGCTGTGCAGCAAAAATACTGGTGTTTTAGCAGTTACGGAAATGTCGCAGTCAAATTTTAAAAGGTTATACCGGAAAAACCTTAAAGTCTGAGCTGCAGTGCATTTCTTTCAACTGAGATTCAGGTTCGTCGCAAGCTGAAAGCTCGCTGGTTTGAACTGGACAGTATCTCGCTAAATTTGCTACCATGCCAAACAATATTTTAGATAGAAAATTCCGTGTCAGATTCTTCTTCCAAATTTTCATGGCTGCTCTCGTCTTCAGTCTCAGCTGGATTTCCAAGCCCCGCTGGCGACCATCTTGAGCAGCGATTAGATCTGAATGAACATTTGATTCAGCATCGCGAAGCGACATTTTTCATGCGTGTTGAAGGTGATTCAATGCTAGGAGCTGGCATTCATAATGGAGACTTGCTTGTTGTTGATCGTTCCTTAACGCCTACAAATCAGAAGGTTGTTGTCGCTGTCATTGATGGTGAGTTTACCGTAAAGCGATTTGTGAAAAAGGACGCCAAGGTTTTGCTAGTAGCAGAGAACGAAAACTATAAGCCAATCGAAGTAACAAGCGAAATGGACTTTCAGGTCTGGGGTGTAGTGACCTGGGTGATTCATGCACTCTAGTAATTCGCAAGGTTCCAAATTCGCGCTGGTCGATTGCAATAACTTCTATGTCTCATGTGAGAGAGTTTTCAATCCAAAACTGCAGGACAAGCCGGTTGTAGTGCTTTCTAACAACGATGGTTGCGTAGTTGCGCGTTCGAATGAAGCGAAAGCGCTCGGCGTAAAAATGGGAGTTCCGTTCTATCAGATTGCTGATCTTGTGAAACAACATACCATCATTGCGTTATCTTCAAATTATGCGCTCTATGGCGATATGTCTGAGCGAGTTGTGAGCATTCTGAGCAAGTTTAGCCCCCATCAAGAAATTTATTCTATCGATGAATCCTTTCTAGACTTCACAGGAGTTTCTGATTCGATAGAGCTTGGAAAAGAAATTCGTCTGGCTGTCAAACAATGTCTTGGTCTGCCGGTTTGCGTCGGAATTGGAGCCAGCAAAACACTGGCAAAATTGGCGAATCAGGCAGCAAAGCTTAGTTCAAAAAGCGATGGTGTTTTTGATTTTGACAGGCTCGCTTCTGAAGATCTCGACAGAACCTTGCAGAAGTTCCCGGTTGGGTATGTGTGGGGAATCGGACGAAAGCTCAATGATAAGCTGCTTGACGTTGGGGTGAGCACTGCACTTCAATTGAAAAATAGTTGTCCCGACGATATGCAAAAACGATTCTCCGTCATTGTGAAGAGAACCGTACTTGAGTTGCGTGGCGAGTCTTGCTTGTCGCTCGATGAAGTTGCAGCGCCTCGTCAACAGATAGTTTGTTCGCGCTCATTTGGACGTCATATCCACGATTTGAGTGAATTGGAGGAAGCCGTTGCCAGCTATGCGCGCCGCGCCTCGGAAAAGCTCAGAGCCGACGGATCACTGACTAGCGTCGTACAAGTGTTTATACGCACGAATACACATGCAATAACTCAGCCTCAGCACAGTCAATCAGCAACAGTGAAATTGCAGGATCCAAGTGATGACTCATTAGCGATCACTACAGCGGCGCTCACCGCATTGCGAAAAATCTTCAAGCCCAATTACGGATATCAGAAAGCTGGTGTCACATTGATGGACTTGTCGCCAGCTGATGCTCGGCAATTGCAGCTTTTTACAGCAACCGAAAAAGTTGCAAAATCGCAGAAGCTAATGCAATTGATTGACGCTACAAATGCCACCATGGGGCGCAGTGCATTGAGATTGGCTGTAGAGGGCAGCAAGCAAGAATGGAAGATGAAGGCTGAGCATAAGACACCTTCGTATACAACATCATGGGATGAGCTTCCAGTTGCAAAAGCATGAGCTGTTGCTGTAGATATTCGCTGTCAAACGTGCCAAAATTCTGCCAAAATTCGCATTAAAAATAGTCTGTAATGGGTCATTTTAAGAGGCTTTTCGTATTTTCACGGTTCGGAATGAGCCCAACTATGGATATTGTCAAAATATCTCAACCCCGCCGATAGTTATTTAGCTATTTGGAGATGACTTCAAATGTTCACTTACAGATCTCTCTTTGTCTCTGCTCTTTTTCTGGCGTTAGCGATCGCAGCTAACAGTTGTTCTGCAGAAGCTTTTGAGTCCAGAGTTACTGGTAAAAGCAAGCGTGAAGCGTTTGCAAGATCCTGCGAGTTCAATGAAAAAGGAATTGCGCTTGAAGAGCAAGGAAAGTTCAAAGAAGCTCTTGTGCAGTTCAAATTGGCTATAGCTGCCTATCCAACTTATTCGGTAAATTACTGCAATTATGGCAATGCTCTATCTGATTTAAAGCGCTATGTCGAAGCAATTGCACAGTACAAGAAAGCGGTAGAGCTGACGCCCGATTTCGCTGCAGCTTACAGCAATATGGCTGACGCTATGACCAAGAATAAGGATTTTATGGGTGCAGAACTTGCGTGTAAAAGCGCTATTCGCGTTGATCCGGGGTATGTACCTGCGATGACAAATCTGGCGGAAGTTTATCTTGAAACAAGCCGACCCCAGGCTGCGATGGTTGTGCTCCATAAGGCAGAAGGTTTAACCACCACAGTTGGAATGAAAAAAATAATCGCCGATAACCTGGCGAAAGCTAAACAGATGATGCTTGCTGGCTCCATCCCTGGGCAGTAATTTTGCACTGAACGGAAATGAGTCAGGCTTCATATCCAATTCTGTCCGAACTGAACATCTACGAAATGATGTCAAACTCAATATTTGAAACTTTTCAACTTATTCAAAGTTGCTCGGGCGTGCGGCGCGTTGCTCAGCCAGAGCCTATTTGAGCAGATTCGTTCTATGAGTAGAATATTAACTGAAGGCTAGATAATCAAACCCAGCCTTGGTTTTGAAGCTGTCATGAGATAATTCTGTGAGCATGAGCACGGAGGCGATGTACGTCGCTTTCGTAAGCCAGCTAATTTAGCCCAGATAAAAAGCGCAGGCTTGTGGATAAGAGATTGGTGGTTACTGGCATGACGGGTGCCAAATTATGAGTGTCACCCAGAAAGAGGAGCGGGCGCAAGCCAAAGTCTTCGAAAGTTCTCTGCAGCAAGCAGAGACGAAGCCTTCACTGGCAAGAACGCGATCTCTAAAACTAAATGTACTGCTTTACCTCGTTTTCTTTTTTCTTCCTCTCGTGCTTGGAAGTTTGTATCTTCACAGCACTCAAAAGAAAGACATTGCTTCAATTTATGGTGTGCCAATAGAGAAGCAGCGGTTTTTCCGCCAATATGGTCACACATTCGATTTGATTTTTATCGGAGATAGCCGTACTTACTGTGGCATCCATCCAGACATTATGGATAGTTATCTCGGTACTAATTCTGTCAACATGGCTGCATTTTCGCATTGGTTTCCAACTCAATTACCTTACTATCAGGACATCGTCAAACATATAAAACCAGGCGCAACGGTTGTGTTGACGATCGGCCATCAGAACTTCACCAGGTCAGGAAAAGTCCAATCGCGATATCCCATTAAGTTGAAGAATCTACCAGCGTATTTGTTCTGGGGCTATCCCATTGAAGAGCTGGCGGAAAATCTGCTTTATTTCAACCCGCTTACTCAGATTGTCGCTAAGCGACAAGAAATGCATCAGAGCCTTTACTCGTTCCTTGACCAACCATTGGCAGGATTCGCAAATTCAGAAACTACAGAACTAGAGCCCGCTGCGATGGCAAACAACGCGCAGTCTCGCGTTGCTAAACAAAACGATTTGGTCCAACTCTACAAAAAAGACCCGAACGTACATAGCGTTGAATTTCCAGAGGAGTCGGGTGAAGTAATTCATTCTGTAGCACTCCTTCGAAGTCAGGGTAGCTACAGCCGTGTCGAGCTTGATCATGCATATTTCAGGCAGAAACAGAAACAAAATCATGATGGTTTGGTCGGCAAAAGCAAGAAAATCGACTACGAATTTCATGCGTTGCCTCAGTACATGAGCAATTTCAAGGCAATACTCAAATTGTTCAAAGACAATAAGATTAATTTGATCGTCAACGACATTCAGGAAGCGCCAAATCAGTATGCTGATAAGACAATGCAGCAAAGTTACATGAACTACATGACTGATGTAGTAAAACCGATCGTTAGCAGTTATGGCTTTCCTTTTATCAGAGTTGAGCAATCCGATTTCACTGATGATAAGTATTTTGATTACAATCACCTCAATTCGGAAGGCGGCGCGATTTATGATGCTCGGCTGGCCCAGCAATTGAAGCCCTTCTTGCGGAGGGCTAACTAGTGTTATTTACTTCAGCCCAGTACCTGTTCTTTTACATTGGAATATTGATTTTGAGTTGGCTTCTTGCACCAACTCCAAAGCTGAGATTGTGGACAATTTTGCTATCCAGTTTTTACTTTTACTGGAGTAACAACGGCTGGATAATATTGCTTCTGTTCATTTGCATGCAAATCGACTTTATCGCGGCGCGAATGATTGAATCTAGCTCGTCTCCTGTCAGGCGCAAGCTTTTGCTCTTCCTTTCGATGGGCACAAATCTAAGCATGCTGGCTTTCTTCAAGTATTTCAATTTCTTCTGCGGTACCGTATCTGATGGCATGAATCTTCTTGGAATACAGCACAGTTGGACAGCTTGGAATATCATTCTTCCGGTGGGTATTTCGTTTTACACATTTGAAAGCATGAGCTATACCATCGATGTTTATCGTGGTGAGATCAAGGCGGAAAAATCTTGGAGTCGATTTGCTCTCTTCGTGGCGTACTTTCCTCACTTGATTGCAGGACCAATTCTGCGCCCGCACCAGTTTTTACCTCAGCTGGATAAGAAGCCGAAAGTCAGCCCAGAGCAGCTCGAAAACGCTTTGTTCATGATTGCTCAAGGTCTGGTCAAGAAGGTTATTTTCGCGGACTTTTTGGCTAGTTATGCGGACAAGGCTTTCAACAATCCTTTAGGTGTGGATCCTTTGAATGCCTGGCTTGGCGTTTTAGCGTTCACCTTTCAGATTTACTACGACTTCAGTGGCTACACAGATGTAGCCATCGGGTGTGCAAGGCTAATGGGATTCGAACTTCCGTTGAATTTCAATCGTCCATATGCTTCGGCAAGTATTACAGAGTTTTGGCGTCGTTGGCACATCTCTCTGTCGTCATGGCTGAGGGACTATCTTTATATTCCTCTTGGCGGAAGTCGGATGAAGACAGAGCTGGGAGTTCTTCGCAACTTGATGATTACGATGCTCTTGGGTGGGCTCTGGCACGGCGCCGCATGGCATTTCGTTTTCTGGGGATTTTTGCAGGGCGCTTTCCTTGTTCTAGAGCGCGTGTTTAAATGGGAAACAAATGCAGACAATCCTAAGTGCGGCTGGCTCACGTTGTTAATGAGGCAGGTTGGAACTTTTGCTCTTGTTAATCTTAGCTGGATGGTGTTCCGAATCGAGAACATGAATCTTTTCGGTCAGCTTGTACATAGTATGTTTAGCTGGTCGAACACAGTCTATGTTACTAACGGCACTTGCCTTGCTTTTGCAGTAATACTTTTGGGCTGGGGTCTGCAACTTTGGGATAAGGACAAATTCCAAAAGGCATTCATAAGCTTGCCTATTCCTGTAAAAGGAATTGCATACGCTGGGCTATCTGTCGCGATTCTCGCATGTACGAGCGAGGTCGCAAAACCATTTATCTACTTCCAATTCTAGAGCCTATTTTCAATTCTGGGCTCCACTTCAAATTCGAGATCCACTCAATTCCGGGATCCGCTCCGATTCCGGGAGCCACTTCCGATTTCGGAATCCACTCAATTCCGAGATCCACTTCCGATTCCGGGACCCACTTCCGGTTTCGGGACCCACTCAATTCCGATTCCGCTATTTACTTCAATTTCAGGAGCCACGTCCATTCCGGGCTCTACTTCAAATCACGAATCAACTGGTCTAGCTTTTGCGCTAATTTTTGTCTAGTTGATGCAAAATCAGCAGGGGTCTTGTTCTCAATCTGTTCGCCTGATTCTATATTTCCTCTGGCTCATGGCGGAACGCCCAGTAATTTTCACCGTAATCGAATAGTATTTGCTCGCCGGCAGCGATTCTTCGCAGGGCGATGAAGATTATGTGTTGTACTCCATCTACCATTACTCGCTTGTAGTTGGTATTCGCATTTTGATTTGAATGATTTATGAAGCGCATAGAGTTTCCGCGTTTGCTTGCATCGATAACGTCATCGCTGGTGTAATTGAAGATATAAGCGTTGCTGCAATCTGAGTTCTTCTTCCTGCGGGCTAGTCCTGTGTATTCACCAATCATTTGCCCAGCCTCGATTTCATCATAGGCGAAGACGCCGTGTCCTACGGCTTCACTGACTTTTTGAATGTAGACATCCGCTATTACTGTGCTGCGAATCTGATCCTGATAGCGTGCATCTGCGACAGCGTCGACGGATGCACGCGAGGAACAGCTTTGATCCACGATTAGTCTCGCGGTGTATTCGACGCCAAATCGATTTTTGAAACCAGAAGACGAAAGGTCTAAGAGTTTTCCGGTTCGGCTCTTAACTCTGATGACTGGCTGAGAGTTGTGATCCTTCGAGTTCGTTCTCTCAATCATTCTCTCTGGATTGTATAACAACGAGTCGAATCGTGTAGATTCCAATTAGGAATGCCTAAAAGGAGCATTGGCAACTTTTTGCCAAGCTTATTCACCAAAGACCTCTCTAATTTTCTTAAACTTAGTGCTTTCGTAACCCGCTGTGGATTTTGGTATTCGAGCTACAACTCTCAAGAACAGTTCTTTATTCCAATTTGGACTTGATCCATCAAGCAAAAGAGTCATAAGAATTATGCATGTTGCTGGAAATTTTTCAGGTAATTGGGATTTGTCAATTGAGTATAGTACTTGATCATAGCTTTCACCACCGACCAGGTATGTAGCAATGGTGTCAACGGCATCCGGAAACTCCTCGTCTGCGGCTATCGCCATTTGGGACAGAGCGGTTGTGGTTTCAACGTTCTGCAGGCATTTATCAGCTGGCCAAACTTCGGAGAATTTTGATTTCACATCCTTGGTCCATTTCCACTGGTCTACTTTCAGAAGGTGATTTGTAAATTGGGCAAGGATGGCACAACGTTTTTCAGTATCAAGATCCGTCAATACACATGCTAAATCTTTTGAGTCAAACATGTTGTTCATTAGAAAGTTGACGGCTAGCTTGCATGCGTTTCGTCCTGTGTCGCCAGAAATCTCGTCTCGTCGAAGAGTCTTTAATAATGAAGGTCCAATCGAAACTGCGAGATCCGGAAATGCCCATGGGCTCCAAAGATACCCTGCCCACAATCTTTTTGAGAGTTCCGCATTAGACCAATCCATGTGGTCGCACAAATGCACTTGGGTCCAGTCGCGATCAAGCTTGAACAGGATTGGTAGTCTTGAAGCAAAAATTGTCGATGCTAATAGTTCATGCTCTGACGTCTTGCCGCACATTTTTTCTAGCAATGGTCTCAGTTCAGAAGGGATTTTTTTTGGTTCGTTTTCCGGTAAATTCCTTGAAATGTTGTCAATTAAAGCTTCTGCCAGGTTTCCTGCTGGGCTGTTAATTGACTCCATAACGGGTTCCGCGGAAACGGATGAAGTTAAGTCTTCCGCGGTTGTTAAGGTCCATAGTCTCTCAATTGCCTTGAACAGGAGCTTCTCGTTTGATGTCTTGCAGCCAAGGGCGGCCAGCCATCTACAGGCTGGACGAATAAGTTTGTTCAGGATTTCATCATTCATGAGCTCAATGGCTTCAAGAACAGATTCTATGTAAACTATATCGTTGTTTTCGCCTGTACTTTTAAATACTGTTAGCCAAATTGATTCAACCCATTGCAGGTTCGCTATAAGCTTTTGGCAAATTTTTCGTGCTTCTGTTGGGTTCTCTCCAATTAGTTCCTGCCAAGCTAAGGTTGTATCGACATCGTCCGGTGAGCTTGTCAGCGCCTGGTAGAGCGCCTCTGAATTCATTTTGAGCTGTGAAATGTGATTCTGATTTCCGGATGAATGATCCCAGTCAGTTATGATTTCGGAGTAGATTAGAAACTCATTTTCAAATTCTCCGTATTCATTCGGTTCGTCTAGGTTGTTTGTTCCGAAAATTCCCGCCTTTTTCAGGATGTCCTCGGATAAGTTTGCGCCCGACTGAGATAGTTTATGAAATCGCAGTCTTACGGCGCCACTGTGACTCTCGTCGATCGGTTCTCCTGCATTAGGTCCTCTTTGTATAGCTTCGCAAAGAGTTTGTAGCTCCAACGTGGAAAGTCGATTGCCTGCTATTCTCAGAAAAGCAAGAAGTTCTTTGTGGGTTTCGATTGACCATAAACAATCACCTTCTAAAATGCGTTCTAGGGCTGTTCCAATTGGTAATTCTTCGTATTTTGCTGCTGCATACAAAATCAATCGGCTGAATATGGGGAAATCAATTTTTGTCCATTTCCTAAATAAATCATGGGCCAGCTCTGGGTCTAGCCCCATTGCCGCATTAAAGGAATTTCTAACGATTTGAATTAGAATTGCTAGGTCATTTGGGGATTTATCCTGCAGGCTAGGCTCAATAGAATTTAGCTCAAACCAGCTTAAATCGGCTTTTTTACTGGCTTCACCTACACTTTGGAGCATCTCCATTGCGCAACAGAGGTATTCAGTTAACGAGGTACTTATTTTGGCTAGAAGCTCGTGGTTATTGTTGGCAAATAGATTCTCATTCAGTTTCAGCAACCTCCTTCCAGAAAGGGCGATTCTTGGGTTGCAAAATTCTCTGAAGCCTTTCTCCGATGCTCCGTCATTTCCGAGCGGATGTCCACCCTTTGGAGCAAAAACAAGAATTGGAACAAACAATTTTTTGAATTTATGTTGATCGGATAATAGCTCATCAGGCAGAATAGGGTAGGACTGACAAAAAGGCTCCGGGTTGTAGGTGGGATCTGTTATCAATGTCCAAAATAGGCGCTGGAAACTTGAGACTGAAGTGTTCGATCTCAAGTTTTCCTGTATTAGTTGTTTGAAATCGGGATGCAATAGGCAGTTTTTTGAAACTGCCCATTCGATCAATCTATTGTCGTCCAAATAACTACATAACCATCTTGCAATGCTGCGGGTATTGGGTGGTAAATAGCTGAAGCTATGTCTGGGTCCAGTAAGGTGATGAGTTCTGGATGTTGAATCGGGAGCTTCGAGCAGTGTTCTCCCTTCATAGCCAGGGGCAAACTTACCAGCCGTTTCTACGGCGATCATATCTAAGAACCATTCTAAACGAAATTGTTTTCCTTTCTCTGGTAATTTCGCGGCAACTTTTTCGTCTGAGAGTGACCAGAGCATCTGAGTTTTTTCTTCAGGCAATAGTGTTGATGGAACAGAATTCCCGAAGTCCTCCAAAATTTGATATTTGTATGCAACTCCTTTGTGTTTAAGTTCAGCAAGTTTTACCAATGTGGTCTCTAGCAGTCGGTGATTATCGAGATCGTGATACAAGATGGGAGTTACACCCTTTGCTTTCCATCTTCTTCTTGTAGTTTCTGTGTCTCCTAATGAGGAAAAGGATGCAAAAGCAAAAGGCTCTTTGAATGAGCCACCGCTTTCACGAGCGGCTGCTATTGCATCAACCAGATAGGTCATGATTGGGTCTGCTAAGCTGTACCCTACGAACACGATCGTAAAGTCGCGAAAAATTTGAGTGACAAATCGGCTTGCCCAGGCATCTGTGAGATATGCTGCCCCAAAATCTGCGGATGAAAAGACAAGATTCTCGTTCATTCTGTCTTGAGAGTTATTCGTTCGTCCATGCAAGTGAACAAGGCTATGCCAAGATAGATTGGGTGGTGGCAGCGCTGGTGCCGAATGTATGTCTGCGGCTTCAATGAGTCCGGTTTCTAGAAATCTATTGTCGAAGTTGGTTGTTATTAGTCGAATTCCTGAATCACTGACTCTGCCCAATTGCAAGAGAGCTTTGTGTAGTACAAGATCTCCTGTGAAGCTTGAACTACAAATTTTCGCGACACTTTCGCGCACTGCTCTGCTTACACGTTTCTCCATCACATACAAGAATTTGTCATATTGCTCTTTGTCGAAGAGTTCTTTCACATCCTCTTTATCTGTGATTCTGTGTCCGAACTGCTTCCATATCTCTTCGCATAAACCGTGGAACAGGGGAATTCCCGTATATCTGGATATGCCTGCGCCGCAGAAAAATACCAACCTCGATTTTTCCAATTCTTGTATGACTTGATTCGGTATTTCGGGACCTTGAGGCACTAGTGGCAGCATTGGTCAGTACCATGAAAAAGTGTAAAATATACGATTATTTTACGAGTTGATGCGTTCCGTGTCAAGCGCAACTTAGTTATATTGCAGGATGGAGTGGCTGAAGTGTACGTTTATTAGATTTCGGAAGGAATTTTTTTTCAGGGTTCTTGGATCGATCTCTAAAGGTCTGTTGTGCCCGATGACACTGTGCTCTTTTTTTTGATTACGGTTCCAGTGGTCTGGCGACCATAATTCCTGTGAGTGTTGCAGAACGCTTTTGATTTTGTGTAAGCATCTCACCTATGGGCAAGGGTTCGATTACTACTTTCATGGTACTCTTGCGTGATGAGGCATCCATGAAGTGTGGCTTTCCATCAATGTCTCGGTAGATAATGCCCGTGTGGGTTATGTCTAGTCCTTTAATATTTGTGCATAGACCAATAATATCTCCTGTTTTAAGTAGTGGTTCTATTGCGCTAACTTTTTCTACAGGAATGAATTTCAGTGAACGCTTATTGATGTTTGCTTCGAACGATTTTAGTTTTTCGATGAACTCGGGATGTGCTGCTAGTTGTTTGTAACTACTCGGATGGGTGGTCATGAAATCGACTTTTTGTTTGAAGGGCTCTGCGCCCGGCAAATCTGCGAGAATCTGAACAACGTGCTTTGCTTCATTGTCTACGAGCCAGTCGGTCGTGTAATGTAGGCGAGTCGTATAATCGCCGACATTACCATCACGATAACGAGTATATCGAATCTCATTCAGCAAGGCTGTTTTGGAAACATGCTTCTTCTTTATTGCGCGTGCCAGGTCCATCGATGTCTCGAAAAAGGTTACACAGTCGAGTGCGTTCATGTCTACAAGCGGTACTTCTTCGTCAGCTGATTCATCCAGCGTATTTGCTACATAAGGTGTGCCTTCCAACTCCTTAGCGACTTTGCCGATTACTTCTCCGATTGGTAGGTTCTCCCAGCGCTCTGCTTTGGCTCTCTTCTCGATTTTGAGAAGTGTTTTTTCGTTTTTTACGATGCCACTATTCTGAGCTGCTCCACAAGACTTACTCGCAAGATTTGCACTTGAGACTGAGTTCTTGTTAGTGTCTTTCTTTCCTTCTGCATGGCAATTTTCCTGTACTGTTGATGGAATCAACAGCCCGGCTATAGATAGTCCTATAAACAAAGACCGTATGCCTGAATTCGGGTGATACTTCAAGTTCATCGGTAGATTTCCTTCATTCAGTTATCTATTTCTGTTCAAGCTCATTTATCTTTTTCTGCAGCTGATCTCTGTCTGCGCTGCGAGCGGGATCTCTTTTTACTCTCAAATATGCAGACTTCAAAAAGAGTTTGTAGTTTTCGATAAGTTCAGCCTTTTTGCCTTTATTACTTGCCGTTTGTGGCAGGGCATCGTAAATTTTCCGTGCTCTTTCCATAGTTTTTTGACCGCTGGCATAATCCCCAATATCAAATTGAGCGCCGCCTAAGTCAAGAAGCTTGTCTGCAACCTCAGCACTGTTTTTGCCGTACGTTGTTTCTGCTGAAGCAAGGTTTTGCTGGTAAACGGGTAGCATTTTCTTTGAGTCGTCGGCGCTTTGTTTGTTGAGTTCATCGAGTTTTGATTTAATGGCATCAAAGCTTTCTTTAATTTCCCGGTTATTTTTCTCAACCAAAACCGAAACTTTAGCTTTCACTTCTGCTGCTTCTTTCGTTTTGCCCTGAGCCATTAGTTGAAGCATCTGCGTTTCAAGTTGCTTTATGGTTTCCTGGTCTTTTTTGATATTTGCGATGGCGGCATCTTCAGCTTGGCACGCTGCAAAACTGCTGTAAAACGCTAAGCTAATTAGCAAGCAGATTCCGCTCATATGTTTTTGTTTTTTTGTTGTGTTCATGAGATTCCCTGTTGCTCGAAGTATAACTAAATGATCTGCCCTCAGGCTGAACACTTATGCCGAGTCCATTAGTTTAACACGCGCGAGTTTATGACTGCATTTAGGGGCTTGACACCGCATCTCAGGGTTTTATTGATGCCTTTATTGGATTTTGCATGCACACTCTAATTCCCTTCTATTGCTTGAACATTCATGCTGGTGTCCAATATTTCAAGTTTAATTCGCGAAATTTTGCTAGTCTGATACCGTTTGCTTATCTGGTTGATACTTTGAAAAAACAGTACCCGAAACAATTAGTAGCCTTCCTCTGTTGCACTCTATTAGGAGCGCTTCCTGCGTTTGCGAAGCAGGTTCCACAGAAAGAGATGATGCGAATTGGAGACGAAGTTGTAAGCCTTGAGTCTGGAAAGATCTTTGTAAAAGCGCAAGAGTGTATAGATCATAATCAATTCGATCAAGCAGCAGAGTTGCTCAAGAATTTTTTGAGCACTTATCCGAAGAGTCCGTCAGCGCATTACAAGTATGGATTCGTTTTGCTTCAGCAAGATAAGAACGCTGAAGCACTCGAGCAGGCAAAACTATGTACCGAAGCTGCACCACAGCTATTTTCGGGTTGGGCTTTGCTGGGAGAAGCCGCTGCGAATTTGAAGCAGCTTCCGCAAGCAAAAGAGGCATATCAAAAAGCACTTTCCATACAAGCGAGCGGCGAGAATGCAGACATCGTTCGCGAGCATTTATCGGAGTTGAATTCACCGTCGAAGGAAGCCGCCAGCGTGATGGTGGAGGACCCAGAACTTGTTCGGAAGAACAAAGAGATTATGAAAGCAAATAAGGCAATTTCATTGTGCAATGAGTCTAGTGAAATGCTCAAGCAGAAGCAATTTGAGCAGGCTCTGGCGAACTGTCGACAGGCATACGCGATAGAGCCAGAGCTCGATTCAGTGAAGGAGCATCTGGTAGTCGTGCTGAATGATTACGCCTCTGACTGCGTGCAGAAAGAGAATTTGAAACAAGCGGAGTCTTTAACAAAGGAAGCCGTTTCAATACTGTCGAAGGGTGGCGTATCTACCGCGAGTTCCTTCACAACACTAAAGAACTATGCTGCGCTATTAAAATTTCTCGGACGCGAAGATGAAGCAAAGCAAGTCGAAGCGCAAATGAAATCGCTCAAGTAGTCTCGATGAAATCAAGGTTTCGCGCGTGTGTTTCGGGCATTTTGAGCAGAGACAGAAAAGACGCTAGATACAGTATGGCGCCGATGGTGGCTGCCGCGTTAGGTATCCCCAGAGCGGATTGCAGTCCGTGGAATAACAAAACAAGAGGAATTGTTGCTCCACGTAACAGATTCAGCATCAGAAGCGAGGCCGTGGCACGTATGTTAATACCGAAGTGTTCTGCAGTTATCATAGTGGCAAGTGCCCAGCAGCCAGAGGATAGTCCCAGTAGAAAATAGTTGGCATAGAACTGCGATGCGGAGAGCTTAATAACAGGAGCCACTAGCAGCAAAAACGATGCAGCGGCTCCGCCCAGGAAGATAGTATATAGCATTGCCTTCCGTCGGCTTTTCATCTGCTGAGTGATCAAACCGCCTGCAACATCTCCTATGCTTGTGCCTACAAAAAACAGTAGAAGACAAAACTTCTGATCGAATTCTACCCCTGGTTTTAATACTTCTCGACCTATTTCAACTGAAAAGAAGTTCAAAACGTTCCATGCAAAAACCAGAGGCAATGACATTATTAGACATGTTAGAAATGGTGCGATGAAAGCTTTTCTGGCAAACAACTTAAAGAACTGCGATAGATTTTCTTTGCTTTTGGCATTATGGAACATTCCCGCGTCTAACAATTTTGTGCGAAGCAAGAGTAGTGCCATTCCAACGGCTCCGGCAAGCAGATAGGATTGGCGCCATTCCAAGAAGTATGAAGTTAGCACTGCAACTACTGGACCAAGAAATCCGATGCCACCAATTATGGTGATGCCCCATCCACGCTTTTCTTTGGGCATTAATTCGGAAATCAGAACGACCGCAGCACCAACCTCGCCAGCGAGTCCAATAGCTGTTATAAAACGAAGAACTGCGTAGGTGTTCGCATCTTGAACCAAGCTGCAAGCCAGAGTGCCCAGCGAGTAGAGGACAATTGAGCCGTATAGGGCACGCACGCGTCCCAGTCTATCGCCGAGAATTCCCCAGATGAACGCGCCGAAAATCATGCCGAACATTTGTGCATTTAGGATACTGGCACCAGTTGACGCCATTTGTTCTGGCGCAATGCCGATTGATTTTAGGCTGGCAACGCGCAAAACAGCAAACAGTTGGATGTCATAAACATCTATGAAATATCCAAGCGCGCAAATGGCAATAGCCTTGCTCAATGTGCTGCTTTCTGTGGTGGATTCAAATTTTGGATGCGTTACACCAATTAGGTTTGGCATAGTACTTCTCTGGCTTATGGTTCTTAAGCATTGAAGTATATATAAGCTCAGGTGAAAAGCTTGTGAACGTCCTCTGTAACAGTCCGAACGATGGGAATGAGGAAACTGTGTAATTGTGCATTCGATGTATTGATGGAGCCGCTTGTCGGGTAGCATCCGAACTTTAATGCCTACAGGTCTTTCAATTGCCAGTCTATGGGATTTGAACCGTGTTTAACCAGGGCTTCGTTTATCTTCGAAAACGGTTTGGAACCGACAAATTTTTTGACGGATAATGGTGAAGGGTGCGCCGATTTGATTACTGTGTGCTTACACTCGTCAATATGCTTCGCTTTCTTCTGTGCATAGTTTCCCCAGAGAACAAAAACCATGGGCTCTTTTCTCTCGTTTAATACTCTAATAATTGCATCTGTAAACTCTTCCCAGCCTTTGCCTGCGTGAGAATTGGCTTCGCCATTTCTCACTGTCAGAACTGCATTCAGCATGAGTATTCCCTGCTCTGCCCATGCTTCCAGATTTCCGTGATTTGGAATTGAGCAGCCTACGTCTTCCAGCATTTCTTTGAAAATGTTTCGCAAAGAGGCGGGATGTTTGACGCCAGGTCTCACTGAGAAGCACAGCCCATGCGCATGCCCTGGTGTCGGGTATGGGTCTTGCCCTAGAAGTAATACTCTGACTTTGCCGAAGGGCGTTAGCTTGAGAGCTGTGTAGACTTCATCTTCTGGCGGAAAAATTGTGTGCTGTTTTCGTTCTTCGCTGATGAAATCGGATAGTGTTGTGAAATATGCTTTGCTGAATTCGTCTGCAAGAAGACTTGTCCAGTCTGACGGTAGCTGTTTTAGATCTGTAGATGTTTGAGTTGATGATTGCATCTAGCATCTCCCGAATGAAGAATTGAGCAGAGTCGAGTTTGTCATTTCACGTTTTTCTTATTTGCCCAAGAATTGAAGGTTTAGAACCCATTTGGGTTCGAGGGGTCGTTTGCGTAGAGTCCAATTGTACTCCATCAGCCGCTTCAAGATACGCATCTTGAGTATCTTGAAACGGAAATTGTGTATACTGCTCATGTCGCGGTGCTATTCTGCGTTTGTAAGTAATTCGAGACAATCATGATTGCGCGTGTCGCCAGGCTGTGCTCGGCACGGTGGTTTTGTGTACAATTCCCAGATGCGATTTTTCTATAGCGCGCGTTATGATATTACGTTGCCTGAGGGGCATCCGTTTCCTATTGAAAAATATCGCCAAGTTCGTGATGCTGTTCTTGCACTTGGGCTATGCGAAAATTTGGAAGACCCTGGTTCCGTGAGTATGGAAGAACTTGCTCTTGTGCATGAAGAGAGCTATATAAAGGCATTCGCCGAAGGGAATCTTGGGAAAGAAGAACTGCGTAAGATTGGTTTTCCCTGGTCACCAGAACTGGTGGCACGCAGTTTTGCTGCTGCTGCTGGAACAATCATGGCTGCAACGTCTGTCGCTAGCAAGTCTTGCTTGATTGCTGCCAATCTTGCTGGAGGTACGCATCATGCCTTTCCCGATAGAGGTGCAGGATATTGCATCATTAATGATGTAGCTGTGGCCGTCAAGGTTCTGCAGCAGAAACGTCCCGCTAGTCGTATTATGATTGTCGATTTGGATGCACATCAGGGCAATGGTACGCATTTTTTATTGGCGAACGAGCCCAGCGTTTTTACCTATTCTGCACATGTCGCAGCGAATTATCCAGTGGAAAAGTATGCTGGCACATACGACCTTGAGTTTGAGCGGTGGGTCGAGGGTGCTTATTATCTTGAGCGATTGAAGGATACGCTTGTGGGCTGTCTGGAGCAGTTTTCTCCCGAGATTGTTTTCTATCTTGCTGGGGTTGATGTGCATGTTGATGATAGGTATGGCCAGATGTCTTTGAGTACCGATGAGCTTGCTGAGCGCGATCGATTTACTATTGACGCTTGTGTTAGAGCTGGTGCTGGAGTGGCTATTGTTCTTGCCGGGGGCTATAACAAAAGGCGTGATGTTACGGCGCAGTTGCACGTTCAGACTCTTAAGATAGCTAGAGAAATCGAGAAGGGCTACAGCCTGGACTGACGTGGGACGCTCTGCTCATCGGGTGAGCGGAAGCCAGTGCCAGGTTATGCTGCGTGCGTATCTTAAGGTATCTGTCATCAGTTCGACCTGATCTGCCGATTCCGCGCGTAAAGAGTGTATGATGGACTCGATTTTAGTCTGGTCTTAATTTACTCGGAGAGATGGCGTGAAGATTGCGATTGTGACTGGGGCGAATGGTGGCATCGGTTTTCACACAGCCTTGCAACTGGCTAAAGACGGTTCGCAGGTGGTACTGGCATGTCGCGACCACAGTCGGGGTACCGAAGCACTCAGGCGCATTCTGGATATTGTGCCTGATGCAAAGGTGGAGTTGAGCATTCTCGACTTGTCGAGTTTAGTTTCTATTCGCAACTTTTGCAGTCGTTTTGTGGAGAGCAAGCCAAAGCTAGATTTGCTAGTTAATAACGCTGCGGTAATGGCGCTGCCGAGCAGAACGCTTTCAAAAGATGGATTTGAAATGCAGTTTGCAACCAACCATCTTGGTCATTTTCTTCTCACCGCTGAGCTTCTTCCAGCTTTAATGAAAGCGGAGGCACCGCGAGTGGTGACCGTAAGTTCAATCGCTCATCGATATGGCAAGATTGATTTGGCTGATTTGAACGCCGAGAGAAACTACGAAGGTTGGGCTGCGTACGGAAACAGCAAGCTCGCAAATCTGTTGTTTAGTTTTGAATTGGCAAGGAGAACAAAAGGTGCAGGTCTACCAATAGTGAGTGTGGCTGCGCATCCAGGTGTGGCCAAGACAAATATTCTAGCATCGGGTCCACAGCAGGGGCGCAAAGTCTTGCGCACATATATCTCTGAGATTTTTGCTAGTTTATTGGCCCAAACTGACGCTGAAGGAGCTTTGCCAATCATTCATGCGAGCACTAATTCTTCCGTTTCAAATGGTGAATACTACGGTCCGAATGGTTTCATGGAAATCAGTGGAATGCCAACCCGGGTTAGTGCAAAACCTCATGCTCTCGACGAGGAGATGGCGAAAAAACTCTGGGTCGCCTCAGAAGGAATGGCTGGAGTAAAGTTTCTCCCAGTTTAGAGAATCTAGCGAAAAACGGAAAGTGACTAGCCGGGTAGTTTGTTCTTGTGTTGCCGGGCGAAGACATTTCATGCTTGTTAAAGTTGCTGCTTTAAGTCAAGTTCGGCTATCATGGATCTTTTCCAGGCTCAAGCAATAGGTTAAGGAGTTTCCCGAGATGCTTGGTTTGTTGGCTAAGCTCTTTGAATTGCTAATAAAGTTCGCGCTTGCGCTGCTCTTTTACGCAACTCCTCTGGTGGGGTTCTGGCTTGCTTCCTCTCTTGCGGCATATCTTGGCGGACCACGCTATCTTCCATGGTTGGCAGGTGCGTTTCTGTTTCCAATTATTCCTGGATTGTGGGAATTGCATGCCTGGTCACATCGAAATAAGGATAAGAAGGCCTGGCTCACACCGCTTGATCGAATCAGTTTGCGAACCTTTGTGGTGGGTGTTTTGTTCATTGGTGCATTGCTTTATACCTATCCGCAGGCTGCTTTCATCGCTTTGTCTACTCGCGGTGATTGGATGCTTGATGATCTAAAAGACTCCCGTGTTCCTGCTGTACGCAAGGCTTTGTTCACTGCCGCGGGAGGGCTCGAGTGGTTGTATAAAACCACAAAAACTAACCCGTACAAAAATTGCATAGATCCCAAAGCTCGAGAATTGGCTGAGGAAGCTTCGCAGGAGCGTGCGCAAGAAATTGCTTCGGTGGAGAAAAGTGAATCGGCGAGTAATGGGACGAATTCCAAGCAAAATGGAGCGGGCACCCAGCAAGCTGACGAGGGTGGGGATGGCTCTAGCGGTGATTCTGCTCCTCCTCCGGAATTCGAAGTGGTATTGCCTCAGCTGGCCTGGCCCTGGCAGAATTCACAATCATTGCACCCTGTCGTTGCAAGCATGCCTGCATCTGCCGAAGCCAGTATCAAATCAGTAGCTCAATACATTGCAAAGCGCGAGAAAGACCCAGTGCAGCGCATAAAGGCGCTGCACGATTATGTGGCAGATCGAGTAGGCTACGATGCAGATGCTTACTACAGTGGCAACATTCCCGATCAAGATGCTGAAACAACCTTTCGCACACGGAAAAGTGTCTGTGCTGGATATGCTAATTTGCTTTCGGCATTGGGTGATGCCATCGACGAGAAAATTATTGTTGTAACTGGTGATGCGCGAGATGAGAAGGGTGGCAAACTCTCAGGTGAAGGGCATGCATGGAATGCTGCACGCATCGGCAAGAAATGGTATCTAATTGACGCCTGTTGGGACTCAGGATTTACTAGTCGAGAGAAAGGGTTTAGAAAAGCCTACCGGACTGATTATCTCTTGCCACCGCCGGTGGTGATGATTCAAGATCACTTCCCGGAGGATTCTGATTGGCAGCTTCTGGATAAGCCCTTGACACAAGGTGACTTCTTGCGACAGCCAATGCTGCGTCCGCGATTTGTTGCCTCGGATCTTGCTCTAGTTTCCCCGGCGCGGGCTTGCAATGAAACAGAATCAAAAGCAACTGTGGTGCTAAAGAATCCGAGGAGGCTCTGGCTTTCTGCTGGGCTTGAGCAGGACGGAACAAGGCTAGAATTAGACTTGCCATCTACAAACGAAGAAACTGCGCAATTGCAGTGTTCTTTGCCTGGTAAGGGAACCTACAGATTCAATATTTTTGAAAGTAAAAAAGAATATGGATCGTACGACTTTGTTGGGTCGATCGATTTTGTCAATCGCTAGGCGGAGAGTCTCGAATTTACTCTTCGTTCTGGCTGAAGCCGATCACGTGTCCACCGGGTTCTTTGATGAAAAAATGTGTGGCTCCATAAAATGTTTTCTCTAAGGGCACGATACAGTGCTCTTTCAGCGATTCGTGGAGTTCGTTGACGTTATTCACATCAATATAGAGGAACGAACTTGGAGGCATTTTGGCTCCAACGAAGTATGGAATGTCTTTTGTAGCGCTAGCCAGGCGCTGAAAGTGAATTTCAACGCTTCCGCTATTAAGCATGGCGAAGTCGAGTTTGTCGCCATTCTGGCTGGGAACCTCTGCAATTTTTTCGAAGCCCAGTTTGTCTACAAAGAAGCTCACAGAAGGTTCTAGCTCTTCTAGCAGAAGTGTCGGAGCTACTTTCAACATTTCGTTGACCTCATTGAATTGTTGGTGATATCATCTAGTCTAATTTAGACTAGATTGCGATAGGTTACTTTAATGGAATGTAATTCAAAGAAACTCGCTGACTTAGAAGGTGTTGGCAAAGCCTGTTTGGGCGATTTCGCCGTTTTGAAAATCACAACGGTCGAGCAGTTGAGCCGCCAGAAAGCCGAAGACCTTTATGAGCGCTTGTCGATTTTGAGCGGTGGACCTCAGGATAAGTGTGTTTTAGATGTCTTGCGTTGTGCAATCGAGCAAGCAAAAAATCCGTCTTTGTCTCCTGAAAAGAGAAAGTGGTGGTACTGGAGCGGGCTCAGAAAGCGAGGACTGATTTGAGTCCTGCTCAAAAGGGCAGAGAGCTGACCTTGCCTGACCTGGTTGTGCTGAGTTTGTTGTCTGAGCAAGCTATGCATGGATATCAACTTGTAAGCGAGCTGGAGCTTCGGGATGTTCAAGATTGGGCTGCCATCTCTCGCCCACAGGTTTACTATTCGCTTAAGAAGCTCTTTTCTTTGAAGTTCATATTTCTGACCTCAGAGCTTGAACCCGCGTTGGGTCCTGAAAAGCAGACGTATCGCATCAACGAAAAGGGGCGCGACGCTCTGCAAGCAAATCTTTCTCGAACAGATTGGGCTACCCAGCGACCTCCGCCCCCATTTCAGACTTGGATGGCGCTATCAGCTCATTTGCCGAAACCAATCGTGAAGAATCTATTTGCTTCAAGGCGCAATTTCCTGTGCGAACAGCTTGCACGAGAAAAGAAAACGCTACAAGAGTTCGCTGGCGAAACTGGTGCAATGACTGTCGCGGGAAAGCTTATGGTTGAGCTTTGCATCAAAACCTTCGAGCTCGAGCTTTCATGGCTGGATGAAGCGGAAACCAAGATGCTTCAACGATAATACGCCGCTGGACCACGACTCGTTTGATTCAAAGTCCGCACAGGGCACGATCTTGAATCTTGCATCTTGAATCTTGCATCTTGAAACTTGCATCTTGAAACTTGAATCACGATCTTGAATCTTGAATTCAAGCTTTGCTTACGATCAGAGCTTTGGTGTGTACGGAAGCTTTTCGTCCAGTTCTCTTGAAATAAGCTCGAAATGCTTGTAATTCTTTGCGGTATTTTCGTCCAATGGTTCAAAGCTCACGTTGCCTATTTTGGTGCATAGGTCGTACTCGCCCAACGCTTGTTGCAGCATAAGCAGTGCCATATCTTGGTAGTGGATGCTCTTGCTATCGCCCGGCGCGTAGTTTCTAATTTTGATGATTATGTTGGCTTTTTGTCCGTCTATTGTCATTTGATAACGCAAGTCTCGAATGGACAAATAATAGAAGTTTTGTTCGGCATCGGAATTACTGAGTTCGAGTTTTCTTAGAGTCTGCGGACGCAATCTCTGGCAGAACGGTACTACTTCCCAATACTGAGATGGTGGTGCCGCAGCTGCTATTTTCCTCACTGCTGGAAACAAAGCGGGATTCAGCTCTGGACTGATGGCTAACTGATAGTTCTGGCCATTTTTTGCGACTCCGATTTCTGCCTTGAGGCGCAGATCCACATCCTGAAGCCTTTTGACGATTTCTTGAAATTGTGGGTCTGTAGGAGAGCGCATTTCGGCAAGGCGTTCTTCGTTTTGGTGAAACCAGTCCCAAAATGCTTGGATTTTCGCGTCGTCAACTTCGACTTCTGGCTCTTTTTCGGTTTCGGCATTGTGATGGGCTGAGTCTTCCAATCTGAGGTGATCGTCGGAATTCGAGCATGCAGAGAACGAAAATGTTAAGGCGATGAGGCAAAACATTTTGGCGATTTGTAGCAGGTTCAATCTCATGATTTCAGTTTGACTTCTTCAGAACGAGAATTTCTCGATTTCCGCTGAGTGCACTCCAGTAGCTCTCTTTTGATACTACATCATAATTCGGCACAGGAGAGAAGCTGACAATGTAATTTTCTCCAGCGACTGTCCACCAGCGCCATTGATCTCTCGGAGGCTCACCGCGATGAGTGAATTCATACCATGTTTCGTGCAATATCAAGTTTTTGAAAAGTTGGGGGTCGCGGGCGTAGTTGTATTCTGCTCCACCATCTATTTGCTTGAAGTTAACACCCTGCGACTCAAGTTTATTAAGCGCTGTCCATCGTGCGCGATTCCAAGCCATCATATCTTGCGTTGCTGCAATTGAATAAGAAGCCAGCATCAGCAACAGTGGCAAGCCTGCAATTAGTGTGAGTTTAGCCTTCTGCCAGCGCCACACTTGAGACAAGCAGAGTAAAGCACCGAGCAGTGGAAACAGATAGTATCTGTCAATGTCCGAGAAGGTGGACTGCAGTACATTAAATGCGAATTGAAATCCGAAAATAAGCAGGGCGGCGATGCCTTGCAATGCGTGACCGAGCCTTCTTCGTTGATAAATGTTCTCAACGCTTGCTGGAGTCTTGAAAGAACGCAGATAGCTTGTAATTGTTTTGGCTGCAGCATCCAACATAAGCGTGCTGAGAATGAACCCGCCAATTCCGCTTGCCCAAGTAAGGTTCTCTCTCCATTTGTTGGAAAGGTTGGCGTGGTTGATACCAAGGATGGTGTGTGCGCCGAGTTCGGGAATGCGAAGCAGGTTCTGGCTGAAAGGCATCAACCTGTTTTCGCCAAAAATAAATTTGCACATTGAGAACATTAGCAATGCCGCTGAAATCATTGGAAATGCTGGGTTGATGCTGCTCTTGTTTTTGAAAAAGCGAATTACTGAAGGATGGAACGCGGGTATAGCCGGAAGCAAGAAGAGTCCGAGGTACCCAAGTAATTCTCCCGATATCTGAAGCAGCGTAGGTAACATTCTTCCTGGTCGGTGTATAAGCAGCGAAATCTGTTTGCCGACCATGCCCTTGTACCATACATATAAGGAAGTGAAATCATTGGTGGCAAGCATCCATTTATCAGCTAAGTAGCCGACTGCAAGCGGGGCAATAACAAGACCCACAAGAATTGTCCATGAGTTGCGCTTGCGCAGCCACATACATGCCAGTAGTGCTGCGTTTACAAGCGCAAGAAAGCCGAGGTTTTGCCGGACGAGTGTTGCTGCAATTAGTGAAAGCGCTGAACAGGCAAACCATTTTTCTTCTTGTTTTTTTAGACCTGTGAGAAGGAAGAAGGCATAACCCAGCGTGAGTGCAATTGCTGGGGTGTCAGTCATGAATGAGAAAGCAAGGCTGATGAACAGGGGATTCGCTGCAAAGCAAAGAGTTAAGAACAGCGAAACAGATTTGTGTGCGCGCAGCTGTCGGAAGCATCCGTACAATGCGTAAGTTCCCAGCACCGCCCAGAACACACCGGTAGAGCGCAAGACTTCATGGCTGAAGCCAAAGATTTTGCATACTGCCGCAGCGCTGAGAATCTGAAACACACAAGCTGGAGCGCAAGCCAGTAGTCGCAGCTCACCGTTTTGCAAGAAGTGTTGTACTGACTCGGCGTAAATCCAATCGTCATTGACAGGAAAATTTCCGCTTACGCCAATAAATGCGATGCAGGCAGCCCAAAATCCAGCGATTACCAGCAAAGGGTAATTCGTTTTCAAAAACGTTTGCTTTGTCGCAGTGGTTTTTGAGTCCATGTTTTTCGGTTCAATGGTCGTCTGCATAAGCTCTCAAGTGCATTTCAAGAGACGACTAAATTAGCACAGGCTGGGCATTCAACTATTATCAAAAATTAGGATGCCACTAAAAACCTGATTTCGGAAAGCTCTCAAGCCAGCGCTGCTTTCGTTTGTTTCATAGACCGCAGTTTGTGGCTCGCTATTCTCAACCATGCCAGGCACATCAGACCTGTGTAGACGAACCAGTTGAGATACCAGCGCCCTTTTGCGTAATGTTTCGACCAGAATCTATACAATCCTCGATGTGAGGACAAAATCATTTTTGCTTTGACCTGTTTTATGGATTGTCCATAGTGATGAACAATTTTTGCTGCTGGGTCAAACCAGATTTGCCATCCTGCTTGCTTGATGCGGTAGCACCAATCAACTTCTTCAAACAGCATGAAAAAGCCTTCATCAAGAATGCCCACCTGGTCAATAACTTCGCGCCGTAAAAGCAGTGCTGCGCCTTCGGGTTGGTCTACTTCGCGAACTTCGTCATGTTCGAAGTCGAGCATTTTATATGCCCCGAAGCGTGGATCGTTCGGAAACATTTTGCTCAGTCCCATCAATTCATAGAGCATTGCTATAAAAGTTGGGAAGGCGCGGCATGATCTCTGAATGCTTCCATCAGAATTGATGAGTTGAGGAGCCACGATGCCCGCTTTCGGATGTTCTTCCAGAAACTTCAGCAACTCTGCTATCGCACCCGGTCTAACTTCTGTGTCAGGGTTTAAGAGAAATATGAAATCACCTTTTGCCATGCGCATTGCCTGGTTGTTGGCTTTGGCAAAGCCAAGATTCTCGTCGTTAGCAATCAGCCTGACCCATGGATGCTTTCTTCGCACCATTTCCGCTGAGTCGTCAGCCGATGCGTTATCGATTACAAACACTTCTGCTTCAATGCCCTGAAGGTCTGCTTTCAATGTTTCTAAAGCAACATCGAGTAGTTTCGAAACATTCCAGCTAACTGTAATTACTGAAAGACGCATTCGCGCACCGCTGATATTTACTCGATCATCATATGCTTGACTGCTTTGGCTTTCATTAACAAAGAGTAGGAAAGCTCAATCATTCATGCGTAAAGTGGCGATTGTGTGGGCGTTTTGTCTTGGGTCGCCCTGTCAAGAGTAGATTGTGAATGCCATCATCGCGAGAATTCGAGGCTGTGCGGGTCAATGGAGATGCGTTCAATGAAAGGAATTTTGATATATGCTATTCTGCCCGCTGTCAAGGAGACCTTATCCGCACTAAATAAGCATTAAATTCCTGTTTTGAGACAAATGCAAAAAACACCAATCGTGAGTCCGGAAAAAGAAGCGCAAATGCCCGTTGCTGGGGCGTTTCAGCATTCGATGAAGCGCGCCACAGATCTCGCGCTATGTTTGGGTTCGGCCGTCGTTTTTGCTCCAATAATGCTTGCAATATGTGCAGCGATTAAGCTGGACTCACCTGGACCCATCATTTTTCAGCAGCGAAGAGTCGGAAAAAATGGTCGGTTTTTCAACATTTATAAGTTCCGGACAATGCGCACTGGAACGCCAGATTTGCCGACAGATCAGATGTTAAAGATGCCGAGTCCGATTACTAAGGTCGGTGCTTTTTTGCGTAAAACAAGTCTTGATGAACTGCCTCAAATATTCAACGTTATTAAGAATGAGATGTCCATCGTGGGTCCAAGACCCGCCTTGTATAATCAAACTGATCTGACGCAGCGGCGTCAGGAGGCAGGAGTGCTGCGGTTTCTACCGGGTCTCACTGGTTGGGCTCAAGTGAATGGGAGAGATGAACTTCCTGATGACGTAAAGGTCACTTACGACAAGTGGTATTGCGAAAAATGGAATTATTTTCTTGATTTGAAAATCATCTTTATGACATTTCAAACTGTGCTCACCAGGCGAGGGGCGAAGTAGCTGAAGCAAAGACGGATCGAATACACAAACAAGGTTAGAACAGGAAGCAGAAATGAAGGGATTGATTCTCAGTGGTGGCAAGGGGACGCGTATGCGTCCAATCACGCACACTGCTGCAAAGCAATTGCTACCAGTGGCAAACAAACCAATTTTGTTTTATGCCGTTGAAGCGATTAAAGATGCTGGTGTAAACGAAATAGGAATCATCATAAGTCCGGAAACCGGCGGCGATGTGAAAGAAGCGCTGGGCGATGGCTCTCGCTGGGGCATAAGAATTGAATACATCGTGCAGGATGAGCCAAAAGGACTTGCACATGCTGTGAAGACCGCGGGTAAGTTTCTTGGTGACGACACCTTCGTTATGTACCTCGGAGATAACCTGATTAAAGACGGTGTGAAGCCGCTAGTTGAGAGATTCAATCAATGCAAGGCTGACTCCTTGATTCTCCTCAAAGAAGTGGCGAACCCAAGCTCTTTTGGTGTTGCTAACCTTGATAAGGACGGCAGAATAATCAATTTAGAAGAGAAGCCGAAAGAACCTAAGTCAAATTTCGCGCTTGTAGGAATTTACTTGTTCAACAAGCACATTCATACCGCAATCGATAACATCAAGCCCTCTAAGCGAGGAGAGTTGGAAATTACCGATGCGATTCAAAAGCTTATCGATATGAAGTTCCACGTTGATAGCCACGTGCTCACCAGCTGGTGGCTAGATACTGGAAAGAAAGACGACATGCTCGAAGCTAACCGTGTTGTGCTCGACGAGATGGAAGACTTCGTTATGAACGGTGACCTTCAAGGTTCAAGCGTGGTGTCAGGTCGTGTGCATGTTGGTGAAGGCTCACGTTTAACAAATTGCACGGTGCGCGGTCCTGCTGTTATAGGAAGTGATTGCGTGCTCGAAAATACTTACATCGGCCCATTCACTTCAATCGGTGATGGTGCTCATGTGAGCAACGTTGAAATTGAACATAGCATTCTGCGTGAAAACTGCAGAATTAAAGACTTTGATGGTCGCATCGTCGACAGCTTGATTGGTGTCAATGTTGAATTGGTACGCAGTCACGCAAAACCAGTCGCATACAAATTCATGTTAGGCGACGATAGTAAGGTAGATGTGGTTTAGACCACACATTGCAATACGAGGGACAAACAATGCAAGTTCTTATTACAGGTGGTTTGGGTTTCATCGGAAGTAATCTGGTGAAGTACATTCTCAAACACAGCCCAGATACTAAAATCATCAATCTGGATGCAGTCACATATGCTGGTCACTTCGAAAATCTCTCTGATATCGAAAAAGATCCGCGTTACACCTTCGTCAAGGGACGCATTGAAGATAAGGAACTCGTTGAGTCTATCGTTTCTGGACAGAAGTTCGGCAAAATTGATGGCATCATAAACGCCGCTGCTGAAACACACGTTGATAGATCAATCGCTGACCCATCAGTGTTTGTTCATAGCAATGTGTTGGGAACACAAACCTTGCTTGAATCAGCATTCGTGCATGGAAAGCAAGGCGACAAGTGGACAATCCGCTATGTCCAAGTTTCGACAGATGAAGTTTATGGATCGCTCGGACCAACAGGTTACTTCACCGAAGAAACCCCGCTGGCACCAAACAGCCCATATTCATCCAGCAAAGCTGGCGCAGATTTCCTCTGCCGTGCATACTTCCACACTTACAGCATGCCTGTGATGATCACACGTTGTTCAAACAACTATGGTCCTTATCAGCATCCTGAAAAACTCATTCCGCTATTCATCATGAACATTCTTGCCGACAAGCAAGTGCCAGTTTACGGTGACGGCATGAATGTTCGTGACTGGTTGCATGTAGAAGACCACTGTCAGGCTATCTGGCTGGCATTTACAAAGGGTGTGCCGGGCGAAGTTTATAACGTTGGTGGCAACAACGAGCGCACCAATATCGAAATCACCAAACTGATGTTGAAAGAACTGGGTAAAGGCGAAAACCTGATCAAGTATGTTGAAGATAGACTTGGTCACGACCGTCGTTATGCGATCGACTCGACCAAGATTCGTAAAGAGCTAGGTTGGAAGCCGAACCACACGTTCGAGACTGGTATTCATCAGACAATCAAATGGTATCTGGATAATCGGGAATGGCTTGAAGCGGTAAGCAATCACAGCCATACCAAAGATCTGGCAACCACGAAAAAGGCATAAGTACTCAAAAGGGGCGACGCACAAGCGTTGCCCCTGTACTAATCCAGTAAATGTTAGTTAGCGTCGACGAAAAAGGTGGGAGACTCGAAGACATGAAGATATTGATCACTGGTAGTGGTGGCATGCTTGGAAAAGCACTCACTACTTGCCTGGAAAAGCGAGATCATCAGGTCCTGGCATATCCAAAAGAGAAGCTCGATGTAACCAACTACAAGCAAGTTCGCGACACTATAACTGCCGAGTCACCAGAAATTGTAATTCACGCTGCAGCTTATACAAAGGTTGATCAGGCTGAATCTGAGCCCGAACTGGCTTATCTGGTTAATGGTTATGGCTCTGAGAATATTGCTGTAGCCTGCAGCCATATGGACATTCCAATGCTCTACGTAAGCACAGACTATGTATTCAGTGGCAATAATAATCGCGCGTATCAACCGTGGGATCCTACAGGTCCGCTCTCTGTTTATGGCAAATCAAAACTTGCTGGTGAAAAAGCGGTTCGCAGTCACCTCAACAAGTTCTACATCGTTAGAACAAGTTGGTTGTACGGACCTCATGGTCGCAATTTTGTCGATACGATTTCGCAAATGGCTATGGATGGCAAACCACTGCGTGTCGTTTCCGACCAGTTTGGATCACCTACATGCACTCTCACGCTGTCTGAATATATCGCAGATTTGATTGCGACTAAGCGTTGGGGTGTTTATCATGCCACCGATGGTGGTGAAACCAATTGGTATGAGTTTGCAAAAGAAATCGTTGCTGAATTCAAGGCGCAAGTTGAGCCGATTGAAACAAAGCAGATGCCTCGGCCGGCAACCCGTCCAAAATACTCAGTTCTGGATAACAAGACTCTTGAGCTGACGATTGGTCGCGATATGGTGCCGTGGAAAGATTCGCTTGCTAAGTACCTCAAGCTCAAGATGGCAACACAGGCTGTTTAATTGCTGCAATACACAACAACTACTAAGGAGATCAAATGACCACCATGCTTAAACCGATCGACAAAGATGCAATCGGAAAGGAATTCAGGTCTGAGATTTCAGTTCAAGACTATGGCAAGAAGACCCTCATCGAAGGTGTGCAGCTAATTACTCTTAACTCTTTTGTTGACGATGGTGGCGCGCTGGCAGAAATTATTCGTCTTGACGAAAACGGTAATTTGCTTGTGTTACCTGAATTCAAAGTGCGTCAGTCTACCTGGTCGCAGATGTTGCCCGGCACAATCAAAGCATTCCACTTGCACTTTAATCAAGAAGATGTTTGGTTCATCATGCCTTATGATCGTATGTTGATAGGACTTTTCGATGCTCGCGAAAATTCACCGACGTACAAACAAACGATGCGGTTTGTTATGGGCGCAGGCCGCGCCCAAATACTCTATTTGCCCCGTGGAGTGGCTCATGGTCTGGCTAACCCATGGAATCAGACAGCAAATATGATTTACTTCGTAAATCAGCAATTTGATGCAAAAGACCCAGATGAGCGCAGGTTGCCCTGGAACGTTCTAGGCGATGATTTTTGGGATATCAAAAAAGGCTAAACCTTGCCGATTCTAATCGCAATTTTTCTGCTTAGCTTATTTGTTTTCATACTTCAAAATCCGTCGTCTGTTCTTCCGCGAACAACTCTGTATTTTGATGCAGCGCATTACCTTGAAACTGCAAAGCGAATGTATGAAACCATTCGAGCAGCCTTCGCTCACGGTATTACGCCTCAGGCGCTAGATGCTCTTGCTTTCTACCTTATGCTCGATGGTCCTGTACTGCCGGGTGCTGGAGTTCTGCTCTTTGCGCTCTTGAATCAAGCACCTAATGAGGGTGGTTGGCAGGCAATTGTGATCATGCAATGCGTTTTTCATGCCGCCTCTTGCGTTCTTGTTTATTTGCTTTCCTTGCGCCTTTGCCAGAGCAAGCTCTGGTCGCTATTGGGCAGTACTTTGTGGATGCTTTATCCAGCAGCAATAGCTTCCTGCAATTCTTATCTTACTGAGCCGTTGGCTTGCTTACTTTCGCTTTCCTCAATCTTCTTTGTGTCCGAGCTCGCTAGAAAAGAACCAGGTGGCTTGAGCTATTTGCGCTGTTTGCTTGCTGGTATGAGTCTTGCGTTATTCCTTTTATTGAAGCCTGCTTTTGCCCCTGCTATTGGCATTATTTCTATAGTGGCAACAGTCGCGGCGTTTGTGAAGGCACGTGGTCTTGATACTTCAATAAATGATGCGGCTGATTCAGCTGAGGATTCGCGCCTCAGCTTCTCTTTCGCTCGTGCTGGGTTCGCTCGCGTATTGCTGGCTGTGCTTGGTGGATTGTTAGTTGTTTTGCCGTGGCTATCCTTTACCTATGCGGCACGTGGAACCTTGAATCTAATGCCTTCTCGTCGTCCCGTTTATAACATTTGCACGGGGCTGAATATCGAAGGTGATGGTTGGGGCTGTTACCCTACGCACCCTGTTGCGCTGATGTATGACGATAATGAGGCTCCGCTGCCTGTTTTATTGGCGTTGATTGAGCAAAACTCTGCAGAAATCGCCAATCTTAGCTTGCGGAAAATTACTCGGCTTTGGAACTTGCCTTGGAACGACTATCGATACAAAATTCTTGGATTGAATTATCGAACACAAGCCATCTTCCATCTCCTTCTTGTTTTGCTTGGACTCAGTGGTCTTTTGCTTTTCATAGCTGAGTTGTTTCGCAAGAATTCCAAATGGACTCTGCAAGAGAAAGTCGTTGCTGTTTCCATCCCTTTGTATGTCCTCGGGCATTTGATCTATCTACCTTTTGAGGGAATTTCACGGTACGGTTTCACCGCCTTGCCCTGCCTGATTGTGGCTGCTGTTTGTTTTTTGAAAAACTTATTTGAGCTAAATTCGAAGGCCGCAGCAAGTGAAAAGGTGGCAAGCCGGGTTATTCAGGTCTCCTATTTTTTGACCCTTCTCTTGCTGCTTTTTGTTTCCAAATTCGATCTGACACCATATGCACAGGCAATCTTCAAGAATGCTTTTGTGTCTATTTCTGCTCTAGCAGTTCTAAAGGCGTCGTTGTTTAGTGTGGGCTTGCTTCTTTTGCTAAAGATGTTTCGCATTCTTTATGCGCAAGCTCCGAGTGTTGTTTTTAAGGCTGCTCTACTCGTTTGTATCACGCTTTCTTATGCCATTAGCTTTGCGTTTGCTGTATCCAATAGAGAAGCTTTGACATGGAAGTCGACGTTGAAAAATGCTGACGCTATAAGTCGCATCGTGTCGGTCGATGTGGATAAGAATAAGCCCTCGTGGGCATTGCTGATGATTGATGGTGATCAGCATTTGCCAGAGGCGAAATTGTTAGTCAATGGACAAGAGTTGGAATCTCCTGTTTCTCTTTATCAGTTCGATAGTTCAAAGTACGAACTTGAAGATTGGCTGAATCAGTTTGCCTCGTTGATTCGTGAAGCACCAACTTTTATTAGAAGATGGAGAGCTGTACCCGTACCAGTTGATCTCATAAAAACAGGCTCTAATGATTTGTCTGTGCTTGCACCGCCGGCTGGTGCTGTCACCGTATATGGTGATTACCTTCATCGCTTGAGTGGAGGGCGTCGTGTCTTGCCATCAGCAAATGAAGTCAGTCCGGGTAAGTTCTTCAACGATTCTGAGGATGCTTTTGATTCTCGAATAATGCAAGCCTGCTATTCCGTTCCAGTTTCATCTATCTGCAAATTTACGCATAACGGCAAGGTGAATGAAAAAGATCTGTCTTTAGCAGCAGGGCTTCAAAATGGTGAGTATCGAATCTTCCTCCTGCTAGGTTATGCTCATCCGTCGCTTTCTAACCTGGCTGAAACCGATGAACCTGCGCCGCTGGTGAAGCATGTGGATTCTGTAGCGCTAGGTAGCGGCGAGGCGGCACGAGCTCAATTTTCAGTTGAGGTTGATCCCGCTGTTTTGCGTGGCTCACATCTAGGCGTCACTGTGTCAGGTAATGCAAGCTCGCTGGGAAGTTCAGATTTTGCTGTAGCGGGAGTACTAGATAAGGGAGAAAGATTGATCGCCAGTATACTGCCTGGCACTCCACAGATGTTCAAAACCGGTGCTGACGGGCGGACTTTCAAGTTGAAGTCTGAGATTCCATTGCAGACCGTCAAAGGCAAGACTATGTTGCGCATCGAGCTTCAGAAAGCTGCCGGGTCGGATTGTGTAATTCATGATCTGGACATAAGAGTCGAAGGAGTTAACAAACCGCAATTTGCAGGGCACTCCATTAAAGTTTTTTAGGACTTCTGTGGGTGGCGCCCTTGCAAAGGAGTGGCGGAAGTTTTGAACTTTTAGCTTTGCTCCAAGTTGCCCCTGAGCCCGGAGATAAAGTATCTCCAAAGCGTATGCCGACTTGTCATGGTAGGATTTTGAACTCTTAGAGGTCTTGGGCAAAGATGTTATTCACAAGCCTGCAGTACATCGTTTTCTTGCCGCTCGTGGTTGCGCTCTACTGGATTTGCCCACGCAGTTGGCGCTTGCCTTTGCTTCTAGTATGCAGTTACTACTTCTACATGAGCTTCATGCCAGCCTTTATCTTGTTGATATTGGGCATGACTGTATTCAATTTCTTCTGGGGTAGCCTGCTCTTCAAGTCTTCCGCCGAGAAAAAGAAATCAATTTTTGGAATTGGTCTTACCGCGAATTTGCTCTGTCTCGGATTTTTCAAGTACACCAACATGTTGCTCTCCACTGCTGCTGGCGCTGTGGGATTGGTGACGCACCATGCACCGACCTGGCATGCGGACATTATTCTTCCACTGGGGATATCGTTTTTTGCGTTTGAATTCATTCACTATCTGTTTGAAATCTACAGAGGTGGAACCCCAATAAAGTCATTTGTGTTGTTTGCCTTGTTTGCTGCATTCTTCCCAACACAGATCGCGGGACCCATCAAAAGGTACAAGGATTTTGAGAAGCAGATGCTTGAGCACACTGAACTCAAGCTCAGTAACTTCGATGAGGGCGTGCCTCTCATAATCCTTGGTATGGCCAAGAAACTTTTGCTTGCAGACAATCTTGCTGTTCTCGTTGATATGGGCTTGAAGGATCCACGAGTCTACGGTGCGCCTGAACTCTGGCTTTTCATGTACGCTTTTGCCTTCCAAATCTACTTTGATTTCTCGGGTTATACGGATATTGGTCGTGGTTCTGCCATGTTGTTTGGCTACCATATTCCGATCAATTTCAACATGCCTTATTTTGCTAAGAATATGTCTGATTTCTGGCATCGCTGGCATATTTCGCTCTCAACCTGGCTGAGAGATTACCTGTTTATTCCGTTGGGTGGCTCGCGTAATGGCAGAATGATGACTCACCGCAATTTGTTTTTGACCATGGCTATTGGCGGACTCTGGCATGGTGCGTCCTGGAGCTTTATGGTCTGGGGTATGTTTCATGGGTTGGCACTCATTGTGCACCGCGAGTTCACTGCCTTCAAAGCAAAACAACCGAAGCTGGCTGCTTTCGTAGATTCTAAAATCGGAACCTTACTTTCAATATTCTTGACTTTCCATGCTGCTGTCATCGGCTGGGTGTTCTTCCGCGTTCAAGACGTGGGGCAGGCATTTTTCATGGTTAAGCGCATGCTGTTCATGAGTCCAATTTATACCCGGGCTGAAAATCATAGCTTCTTGATATTGAAACCAGAACTGCCAGTGCTTGTTCCGGTGGTATTACTGATGGTGGTGGGTTTGTTGATTTCAAATCTACCCGTTAGCTACGCGTCTGAGCGTGGTTGGTTCAAAAATTCGCCGGCACCGTTAAAGGCAGTTTTTTGCACAGCCCTAATCGTAGCAATAATAACTTTCCTTCCTGACACAAGTGCACCGTTTATCTACTTCCAGTTCTAGACCTTTTAAGCAGTCGATTTAGGCTGAGGTCAAACATGGGTGTGCGTTCATGTTATACCAACGGCGGTTGGCGTGTTTTACAAAGGTAATTCTTGCCATTGCGCACTAAGTGTTATGATTGATCTTTATGCCGTGAGTTTGCGAGGCGTTAAATGGAAATGCAGCCATCTGAGCCGAATCGCCTGAGGCAAGAAGACTTAAAAATCGTCAGCGCAAGTAATCAGAATGAATTCGCGCTATCCGGCGAGTCGTTAGCTCGCTGGAAGAGATTCAAATTCTCGGGGCTGTCGTTGAATTGCCTTCTGTTCATGATTTTGTTTCCGGCGTTTTTACTTTTCATTTTCGCAAGTTCCAGTTTTGATCTGAAGATGCTCGCAACTATTGCCGTTCCCTGCTCACCGCTCTTTCTATACATTATGTCAATCTGGCGGCGTATTTTGGCTGAGCATGAGTCTCGCGGTTTGAGCTTTAAGGTTAACGAGTTTGGTGTCTCTGTGAGAAATTCCTCTGGGGAGAAGGTTATTCCCTGGCAGGGGGTGGAAGCTGTCTTTCCGACTGTTCAGGCAGAATATGTGATTCAAACCTCTGGCGAAAATTACTTCTTCCCACAAGACATGGAAAGAGCTGTCGATCTATTTCAACAAATCAAAGAGCGAATGCCTAATCGAGAAGTAGATGATTTTGAAATCAATTCTATTGTTGCTGAAACAGGAAACGAGCAGATGGAGCTGCCTGCTGCTGCTTTTCTATCAGCTGTTGTGCTGGGACCGCTGATTACTATTCTAAGTACCGGTAAGGTGCCAATCATTAATGAACTCTGGTCAATAGCGCTTCCGGTGGTACTGGCAGCGGTGGCATCAATTTATGTCTATGTCAGTTTGAAGTCGAGTGTAAAATTGATTCGGTGCGGCAAGAATGGTGTCATCTTCAAGCGTGATGGCGAGCGTCCTCAGTACGTTGAGTGGGCACGTATACGGAAAGTGAAGTCTTTTGGCGCATTTATGAGCTTCGAAACCGCGCAGCAAACCTGGTTCGTCAACTGGATTTTCTTTCAACCTGTAGCTGCCAACCGTTGCCCGGCAAAGGCAGGGAGGCTGAAAGAACTCTTTGTTGCGGCGAAGGATGCGCAGGCAAAGGTAAAGAAGCTTGCTTCTGAAAAGACTTCGGCTCAGCGCAAGCTGATAACTTAGAGGCGAATCTTGTTGCTTTCTGTTACGGTTTCTAAGGGCGGAAAGGTCCTGCTAGCAAGCTTTTCTGCTTATGAGCAAATGGACAGGTTTGGCTGTTGAAAACCTGTTATTATTGGCTCTTCAGTGCTTTTATTATCATGAGCTAATAAATGAACGAGGCACCGACGAGCAAAGTAATGACGAGCACTTTCCTTTGGATCGTAGCTCTATTTGTCGTTGCCAATCTGACCTGGGGTTTGCTGCGTCCCTTGCAAGCTGTGCCGCATACAGCGCAGCCCAACCTTGAGTTGTCCAAAGCTGCTTTACGCTACAAAATGGACAAGTTGACGAAGTCAAAATCAGCCGACTTCATGATTGTTGGCTCGTCGCTTCCTATGTGCGCCTTCTTTTACACTGAGCGGCCTCCTTTCTTTGACTTGAAAGAAGGTGATCGAATTAGAAGTTTGAAGCTGAATCTGCTGCAGTCATATCCCGAAGCTGGCTACTTTCAGAACAAGCTGAAAGAGCTGAGTAACAAGGATTTTACAGTTTTCAATTTTGCTGGTGCCGCCTGTATGGTCTCTGATAGCAAGCTTGTGATTGAGCGAGCTATTGCTGCCAACAAAGCTCCAAAGGCGCTGATATACGGTTTAGGTTTGCGTGATTTTGTTGATAATGTGAATCCTCCACCTGGGGAAACACCTTATTACAAGGCTTTGTGTAATGCACAATATCTGCTTGGTCATATTTCAGAACTGGCGCACTTTCCTTCTTTTTCTGATTTGAGTGTTGCTGCTTTATGCAAGCTGTATGATTTGCGCAACGAATTCAGAATAAGTGCTGAACATGTAGCATGCAAGACTTTCCACCATCCAAGTTCAATAGAGCTGGCGTTTATTCTTGGTGATTTGAACAAGAAGCTTGCGGCGCCACCACCTGCGGTGAATGTCCCGGAGTCGAATCAAGCTAATGTTGCTGGGGCACAAGCGGCTAAGTCTGCTGCTCCCGTTAAGGTTGCTGGGGAGCAAGTGGCTAAGTCTGCGGATCCCGTTAAACTTGCTGGGGAGCAAGTGGTTAAGTCTGCGGATCCCGTTAAGGTTGCTGGGGAGCAAGTGGTTAAGTCTGCGGATCCCGTTAAGGTTGCTGGGGCACAAGTGGTTAAGTCTACGGATCTCGCTAAAGTTGCTGGGGCACGAGTGGCTAAGTCCGCGGATCCCGCTAAAGCTGAAGGGGATCCGTCTAGGAGTTTGGGCGCGCCGCCTTCCAAGCGGCATATTTCAGCGAAAGTAAATCAAGACTTGTTTAGTTCTACCCCGTCTTCAGAACCACCGCTTGCGACGCTGGATTATCAACAGCGATATACACCTGCAAATTATAAGCGCCTCCAAAGTGAAATGGAGCAGCTGCAGGAAGTGATAGCACTTTGTAAGAAGCACAACATTCAACTGATCTTGATAAACATGCCTGTGAGTGAGGGGCATAAGACTCTGAGTCCAGCAGGATTGAGAGAGGCTTACCTGAGTGAACTTAGAAGAGTTGGACCCACTGCTTCTCTGTTTATTGATTGCGAGAACATGCACCTACCAAACAGTAGTTTTTTTGACACTGTTCACTTAAATGGGACTGGGTCGGTGCAGTTTGTTGATTTCCTGTCCGAGAAATTGAGAGATAGCGGCTATTTGAAATAGTCCTTCTAAGAGGTGGCAAGAATACCGGCGCTGCGAGTGCATCAGGTGAGTGCCTCAGGTGAGTGCATTAGCAGGCGGGTCTGTATTTGTTTATGCAAGTGTACCGAGTGCGAGTGGATTCGTTCGAAACGGTGGGGCCACTATCGCCGATTGGGAGTGCTATACGCGAGTCGTGCGCGGTACGGTAGGCGAGAAGTCGGTTACTTCTTCAACGCGTTTAGGTTCTTCTGATTTGTTCCACACCATCCATGGTGCCTTACCTGACTCGTACATTGTATTTAGCTGTTTGCAATCGCGCATGGTATCCATTGCATGCCAGAAACCGCTATGCTTGTATGCTGCTAGCAGTCCGTCTGCTGCAAGCCTCTCAAGCGGTTCGTTTTCCCAAATGGTGTGATCGCCGGAAATATAATCGAGCACTTTTGGTTCGAGAACGAAAAATCCTGCGTTGATCCATCCGCCATCGCCAACTGGTTTCTCTACGAATGCATCTACCTTGTCACTGTTAATTGAGAGTGATCCAAATCTTCCGGGGGGCTGCACAGCAGATACTGTGGCTGCCACTTTGTTGCGCTTATGAAACTCGACGAGTTTCGCAATATTGATGTCACTGACACCATCGCCGTAAGTCATGCAGAATGTTTCGTCATTAACGAATTTAGCAACGCGCTTCAGGCGCCCGCCTGTCATTGTTTCAGCGCCGGTATCGATCAAGGTGACGCGCCAGTCTTCAGAGCCGTTGTTGTGATATTCGATGCTTCTGCGAGACAAGTCGAACGTGACATCAGCTGAATGCAGCGCGTAATTCGCGAAGTATTCCTTGATCATGTAGCCCTTGTAACCGCAGCAAACAACAAAATCGTTGATTCCAAAAGCAGAGTAAATTTTCATAATGTGCCAGAGGATAGGTTTGCCACCGACCTCGACCATGGGTTTTGGTTTCACGCCGGTTTCTTCCGATAGACGTGTTCCTAATCCACCCGCAAGAATTACTGCTTTCACGAACTACCCCTTTGTGAGAGTATGCTTTCCAGTCTTACAAACGATGAACGTGATTTCATCATTTTATAAATCTCTTCGCTTTTGTTAGCGCACTGACATTGAAGCGAAGTCAACATGGCTATATCCTATCAGTTGAAAAGGACTATAGTTGTTAAAGACAACTTTCCTCGGGAAATCGTTAGCGGCGGAATCATGGAAACGCTTACAGGAAGCCAAATTCAGAGTTTGCAAGCAAGTGATGCAAATTTGCTCATAGATGCCAAACCGGGGCGTCAGCGATTGACGATCATCTGTCCTGTACATAATGAGGCGAAAGTAATCCCACTCTTTTACGAGCGCATGAAGCCCGTAATGGCAGATTTGGGCAAGACTTACGATGTCAGTCTGGTGTTTTCAAATAATGCTTCGACAGATTCGACTCTGGGTTCCATAGAAGAACTTCGCAAAATTGATAAGCGCGTTTATGTGATTTCTTTAAGTTCAAACGTCGGGTACCAGCGCTCTCTGGAATGTGGTTTGCGCAATTGCAAGGGAGACCTTTTCGCGTTCATCGACGTGGATTGTGAGGACCCGCCCGAAATGTTGCTTGAGTTCATTCAGGCGCACGAAGAAGGCTATGACATAGTTTATGGGGAACGTACTGATCGCGAAGAGCCAGAGTACGTCAAGTTTTTACGCAAGGTTTTTTATCGAGTTCTGCGAGCTCTTGCAGACGAGGAAGTCATCCTCGATATGGCGGAGTTCTCGCTGATGACTGCCGAAGTTCGCGATGCAATCATCCAGGACAATACTTCATTTCCATTCATTCGTGCTTCTATCGGGCGAGTTGGTTTTAAGCGCCGGGGAATCACTTACAAGCGTCATAAAAGAATAGCTGGTGATTCACACTATAACTTTGTGACAATGACGAAATTTGCCGTCGCGGGTATTTTGTCCTCATCTACTCTGTTTTTGCGCGTTCCAATTTACACATTGCCATTCTGGCTTCTTGCGATGGTTATGTTGCCTTCTGCTTACGTCTTAACGGACAACAAATGGTGGTTGGTGGCAACGTTTTTTGCATTTGCGACATATGTGGGAGCAACTTTGTCTTTCATCGCAATCTATGTTGCTCGCGTGCACAAAAATACTTTGGGTCGCCCGAACTTCGTAATTGATCGCAAATCTAGCGCACTACAACCGTGATGCCTTCTGCTTCTGTGCTGCCTGCTCGAATTGAGAATCAGCGTTTCGTTTCCTTTGATGGGTCCACTCGGGTGGCTGCTTCTTGCGCGCATCCAGAGGACAATTCCTTTTTTGAAAAGGGCAGCTTTGAACCGGGGCGCTTCTATATTGCGCGTGGAGCGGGTCTTTCGTACACACCTGCTAGTTTTGCTGATGGAGCTGTTTCAATCGATCATTCTTGTCTCAGCAAGATAATTGACTTCAATGAATCGGGGAAATGGATCGAAATAGAAGCGGGTGCAAGTTTGGGTCAGCTCTATGATTTTGCGATTCAAAAGAATCTATTTCTAGCCACGCAGCCTGGTCACCCGCGGATATCTGTGGGCGGCTGTATCGCGCCAGACATTCATGGCAAAAACCAATTTCTGGATGGAACCTTCATTAATCAGGTTCTTTCTCTAAAGTTGTTTCATCCTGCTCATGGTCTGATTGAGCTGTCGGCTGATTCGGACCCGGAGCTCTTTCGCCTGACGTGCGGTGCCTATGGGCTGACAGGAAACATCGTTTCTTGCAAGTTGAATCTGAAGAAGATTCCATCGTCTAACGCCAAAGTAACTTTGAAGCCACTTGAATCAATTGAATTGCTGCCATCTCAGTTGCGCAAGTCTGCGGACGAAGCCGACTTTGTATTGTCCTGGCATGATTTTACGCGTGCTGGGTCTGAATTTGGCAAAGGGTTTGTTCAGGAAGGAAAGTTTACTGCTGAAATCGCAGAGTCGATTAGGAGCCCTAAGCTTGCTGCGGATCAATCTCTAAATGCTGCCGGAAGGGGCAGTTTTGTGATACCCGTGTTTAACCCCATAACAGTAAAACTCATGAATTTGATGTATGGTGCGCGCTGCGGTTCGGCAGGGGCAAGCTTTAATATGTCGCTTTTCGATAGTATTTTCCCGATACAAAACAGCAAAGAGTTGTATTTCAAATTCTTTGGCGCTGCTGGTTTTCATGAATATCAGGTTGTCGTGCCTGAGAGCAATTTTTTACAATACATTGATGGTGTTAAGAACTATCTTTCAAAAAACAAGATTTCAATTACTCTGGCTTCAGGCAAATTGTTTGCTGGAAAGCAGGATCTGTTGCGCTTTTCGGGGGACGGCATTTGCTTTGCTTTGAACTTTGCGCGTTCAAGTCAGTCGCCGAAATTTCTGTCTTATCTTGATAAACTAATCCTTGATTGTGGTGGCATTCCTAATATCATCAAGGACTCTCGCTTACCCCGAGAATTAATAGAGAAGGCTTATCCAGAGTGCGATAGATTCAGGCGTTTGTTGCGAGAGTTCGATTCAAAGCGGATTTACAAATCAGAGTTGTCAGAAAGGTTGGGCTTGTGAATTTTATAGTTGTTGGTGCTTCGCAAGGACTTGGGCGAGCACTGGTGGATCAACTGGCAGCGAAGAAGCACAATCTGGTTATTGTCGCGAGTAACCAGGAAGACCTCGATGCTTTAGCTGCTGATGTACGTATCAGGCATTCAGTGAAAGTCGAAGTTGTTGCACAGCGCATGCGCTGTGATAGCGACAGCGTCAACAAAGTGAAGCTTGCTGCAAGCAACTTAGGACAGGTGGACGGAATTTATTTTCCAATCGGTTATTCTCGACTAGATGACGATGGCTCACTCGGCGCAGAGGATATTGAAAGAATTGTGTCCAGTAATTTGTCTTCAATAATGGCGCTGACTGCTGCGTACTTGCCAGAAATGCTTCAGCGTAATGGTGGGTTGCTAGCGTTTTTTGGATCAGTCGCTTCTGAAAGGGGGCGCAGCTCTAACATTGCCTATGCGGCAGCAAAAAGAGGGCTCCAGAGCTTTTATGAAAGTGTTCAGCATCGTTGCGGGTCTAGCAATATCAAAGTTCAGCTTTATCAGTTGGGTTTTTTGAAAACAGCGCAAACTGCTGGAAAGAAATTGCCTTTTCCTGCCGCTGAACCAGAAGATGCTGCTGCGTTTATAGTCAGTCGAACTGGCAAGAGTGGCTTTGCATACTTTCCGGCTTTTTGGACGTTCATTTGCCTGGCGCTCAGGTTGACTCCGTGGTTTGTGTTCAAAAAGCTGAAGTTCTAAATAAGCGGGTCGCTAATCCTGGAGCTTGGCTGCTAATCCTGGATCCCGGTGTGCTTTTCCCTGTGACTTGAGCAGTCAGCAAATCGGGCGGCTTTACCGCGGCTTGGTTGCGAAGTGTAATGACAGCATTCGCCTGACTATCCGCTTCTGTAGCTGTTGTTGATAGGCAACAATTCTCATACATATATACTGCAGATCTTGTAAAATCCGCAAAGCACTTTGCTGGAGAAAGTCATGACATTATTGCGTTCACGTCAAACAAGTAAGTTCGTTGCCCTATCTCTGTTGTTAGCGAACTCCGGTTCAGTTTTCGCAGCAGAAAATTTGAATCTGGCAAGCCACAGTAAATCTGTCATCGTGCCGGATTCGGTGACGAGTCCTCTGACTATTCTCAACGGCGGGCAAAATCTCGTAGTTAACGCAGGTTCAAAACTGACTCCAGCCCAATGGGTGGCGGCGCAGCAAGTGATGAACACGGGGTCTCAATCGATACAACTGGGTGTGCTGGGAAATGCAACTGGTGGGTCTGTTGTTTTGAATACTGCCAGCAGTTATTCCATGGTGACGGTTCCACGCAACGTCACTGTGATTGGCGACTTCAGCAATGGGTCTGCCTTCAATGTGGCTGGCAACATCACTAACTATGGCACTTTTTATGCTCTTTCAACTAACAGCGCCTCAACAAATGCTATCCTGGGCGCGACTAACATTCATAACGCAATGACTGGAACGATTTCCAGTGTTCTTCCAACGACAGGTCTTGCTGGCTTCATGAATGCAATTCCTAACTTGAATCTTTCACTCATTGCTAGTCAACAAATTTTGAATTCTGGCATCATCTCCAGTGCTGCTAATTTGAATCTTGTTGCCGGAACTCAGCTAATCAACACTTCCGGCGCTACGCTTTCTGCACTAAACAACACCAACATAACGTCACCTCAAATTTCCAATGCTGGTGTTATGCAAGCCGTCAACAGTGTTAATATCGCTCAACAGATCACTAGAGTTACAGACCTGGCTAACATCGCAAGCCAGGTGGCAGCAGGGGCTGCCGCCACTGCTGCTCTGAGCAATGTGAGCAATCTGATAATAAACAGCACGGGTGGACTGATCCAATCAATCAATGGAAGTATCAATATTGATCATGGTGGCGCTGGGAAGACCAACATCCTTTCTATGATAGGTGGTGATTATTCGGGTAGCGCATTGAATGTTGATGCGGGGTTGGGTCAGCTCAATATCGGAGTAAATCGCCTTGATGCTCCCCTTAATTTCAGTGCGGGGTCCGCATATGTTGGCTCAAAGAGTGGTGACTTGAACATCGCATCGAGTGCTGTCAGCGGCGACCCGACCATATGGTTGGCTGGTGGAGGCACTCTCACTCCCGGCTCTATATCGACTGGGCAAGCTATAACGCTTCTTAGTGAAGGCGACATTGCGTTGGCGAATAGTACTATACAATCCACCTCGGGACCAGGCAGTCAGGGATTCAATATAACGATAATTGCGGGAGTCAAGTTGACTCCGAGCGCTGGTGCTTCAAGTCCGCTGACAGGCACGCAAACAATTAAGGCTTCAGGAGTATCGGCTTTTGGCGGCAACATTAGTTGTAGTACTTGTACTATTGATGCGAGTTCTGGTGGTCTGAACGCCAATGGTGGCAGTGTCATAGCAGTGGCTTACGGGAACGGCAGCACAACTGGAAAGATAGATTTTGGCATTGGAACCGTTAACACAAGCAATACTTTCGTTGGTTCAACAACTGCAAAAGCCGGTAACGTAACCATTATTGCTCCCGGCGCAATAAGTGTCCCGAGAATTCTTGCAAGTTCCACTGCAACGAATAGCGCACCTGCCATACTGGTGGCTAATAGCACTGCCAGTGGTAGCATCACTGCGAAGTCAGACGGTAGCTTCACGGGAACTTTGACTGCTGGTGCAATAAGTTCAGGAGGCATTGTATTACCAGCCTCCCTTCCTCTTTCAGCTTCTGGTGGCTCAGTGACAATGAAGTCTGGAACGTCCGGTATGAGCTTGAACAGCGATATCTCCCTGATTGGTGCGGGGTCAGGGCACAGCTCGGGCGGTCTGGCGCTCTCCTCTACCGGCGATATCACTGCTACTGGGGTCACCTTTTCTACTTTTGGAGCAAATGGGAGTGTTGGGGCGAGTGGGAAACTACCGTCTCTTGCTGGCGCTGCAGGGGGAGCCGGCAGCAAAGCGGGTAATGTGTCGATCACTGCCAATGGTATCGTCACGATGAGTGGCAATGTTTTGGCGTATGGGGGTGATGGAGGTGCGGGAGGCGATGGCGCTGGAGGCGACTCGGTCGACCGCGCTGGGACGAAGGGGGGCAACGGTGGGGCTGGCGGCGCTGGAGGAAGTTTCACCGTTTCCGGGTCAAAAATCGACCTGAGTGCGCTTGCTGTCTTATCCAGCGGTGGCGATGGTGGAAATGGAGGTATTGGCGGCAGTTCTATCGCTGCGATTTCAGGTGCGGCTGGGAATGCAGCAGTAGGGGGGAATGGCGGAGTTGGTGCGGTCGGCGGTACTGTTAAGGTCACCTCTAAGGGAGACATTTCCCTCGGTGCGTTAGTGATAACTGGGGGCGATGGCGGATTCGGAGGCAGTGGCGGTGTCGGTGGCGATGCGCTGCTTGGCACTGCAGGCAAGGGTGCAGCAGGAGGCAATGCCGGCAGTGGCGCCAGTGCTGGTTCTGTTACAGTGACATCTTCGGGCGTGCTCAATTTGTTCTCTGATATCAACGCCAGCGGCGGTCTGGGAGGCGGTTCTGGTTTTGGTGGTTTTGGCGGTATGGGAGTTATTGGGGGAGATGGTGGCAATTCCGGTAATGCTGGAGCTGGTGGAAGGGGGTCTTTTATTTCTCTCCAGGGAGCTTCGGTCAATACGGCTGGAGCCAGCTTCTTCCAAATTTCTAGCAGTGGTGGCGCTGCTGGTGCTGTAGCTAATGGTGCGCCAGGCGGCGCCTCGACTGGTGGCATTTCAGGCAAGGGCGGTTCTCTTGGGCTACCTGGGGCTGGGGGAAATGGTGCCGCTATCACTTTGAAGGCTAGTGCTGGCGGTATTCTTTTGTCGAGCTCGGAAAACATATCAATCATCAGCTCTGGCGGTGCTGGTTCAGCCTCGGGTGGGGCAGCTGATTCTGGGGTAGCCTCGTTTGGCAACTCTGCCGCTGGAGGAACTGGTGGCGCTGGTGGCAAAGGCGGCAATGCTGGCGCTGTCAGCATATCTGCAAGTACGTCATTAGGTTTGACAGGCAAAGTGTTCGCCGTGGGAGGGGGTGGCGGTATCGCTGGATATGGTGGCTCATCAGGGGCTTCATCCACTGGTTCAAGCGGGGCTGGTGGCTCAGCTGGTATCGGTGGCGCGGGTGGATTGGGCGGTGCTGTCAACCTCACGTCTGGTACTTTTCTAGGCGCTCAATTGACTATTGATTCCTCGGGAGGTGCAGGCGGCGATGGACAGAACGGCGGAAGTTCTGGAGACTCGTCGACGGCTGCTGGCGCTGCTGGCAACTCCTCTCTGGCTGGGGCCGGAGGTGCAGCAGGAAATGTGACTTTGTCTGCTGGGACTTCTCTCACCTTAGGGGCTGGTATTGGAGCTGTCGGTGGTTCGGGCGGCACCGGGGCTAGTGGTGGGGCGGGCGGAGAATCTACAATTGCTAGCGGCGGCGCTGGTGGTGCAGGCGGCGCTAATGGTGCTGGTGGTAATGGCGGTATTGTGAGCCTCACTGCTAAGTCAGGCTTAGTCACTTTCTTAAGCTCGATAACTACAAATGGAGGAAGCGCTGGACTGGGCGTTCCCGGTTCTGCTGGGGATGGCGGAGACGGTGGTACCAATGGTGGTGCCGGAGGCAATGTTCTTGCTTCGGTCGGTTCTGCCGGAAATGCAGGGGCTGTCAAGCTAGTTGGGACTAAGATTATTTATTCAAATGCGACAATTTCAGCAGCAGGCGGATCGGCGTTTGTGTCTGGTAACGCAGGAAATGGTGGTGTTGGTTCACTGGGTAATGGTGGCGCAGGCGGAAACCTCGCTCTCTCCGCCCGACCAGGTATTGGCGGTGCTGTGGCTCTTACCGCTACCACAAGTGATGTAGATCGCTTTAATGTTGGGGATGAAATCTCTATCGTCACGTCGGGAGGATCTGTGGCGTTTAGCACTGCACCTGCGGCTGGAAGTGGTGGTATTGCTAGTGGTGCTTTGGGCAACGGTGGCAATGGCGGCAACGCTGTTACTGCCGCAGTAGGTGCTGCTGGCGGAGTTGTAACCGTGAGTGCTGCTGCTGGAAACATATTTTTAGGCTCTACAAATGCAAGTAACATAGATACTCGTGGTGGAAGCTCTGGTTTTGGTGGTATTGGTGGCGCTGGTAACGATTCTCAGCTCTACCTTGCGGGCAAAGGAGGCCTCGGTGGGTCGGCTGCTGCAGGTGGCGCAGGCGGCGCTATTACGTTCACTGCTAAGAGTGTGACCAGCAATGCTTCGCTGATCAGTGTGGGGGGGGCGAGCTTTGACGCTGGTGCTGGTGGCGATGGTGGAACTTCGTTCTCGAACGGACCTGCTGGCGGAAATGGTGGGGTAGGTGCTGCGGGCGGTGTTGGTGGCAATGTGACCATGACTGCTACTGCAGGGAGTGTCACATTAGAGTCGATTGTGGGTGGAGGTGGTGCTGGCTCTGTAGGGGGTGATGGCGGTAATGGAAGCAGTGCCTTCTACAATTCTGGAAATGGCGGAAACGCTGGCAATGGTGGCACTGCGGGGAAGTCAGGGAATGTGACTATTACGGCAAGCAGCTCGATAGGTGGCATTATAAGTATTCAGCTCTTAGGCGCCAATGGAGGCAATGGTGGACTTGCTGGTGACTCTTGCTGCTCAAACAATGGTAATGGTGGAATCGGCGGAATCGGTGGTAATGGCGGTGCTGGTGCGGCTGGCGGTGCCGTGAAACTTACAGCTCCAATCATAAATGGCGCGCTCGCCAACATACAATTGGTAGGCGGCAACGGAGGTGAAGCCGGCTACGGTGGCAACGGGGGCGATGCTTCATTTAGTTTGTCGAATGCATCAGCCACTGCCGCAGGTGGTGCCGGTGGCAAGGGCGGTGCTGGTGGGGTCGGTGGAGCTGGTGGCTCTGTGCTGGCCCTGGCTAACACTGGAGCAGGAACACTCATTCTTGATACCATAAACACATCGGGAGGAATTGGCGGCGCAAACAACGATGCTGGCGATGGTGGTAATGGAAACAATGCTGGTGGCGTTGCTGGAACTTCCCAAGCTGCGGGAAAAGGCGGCAGTGCTGGTAGTGTCACATTGACTGCTCTTTCTACGGTTTCGCTGGGCAGCATATTCGCTTCAGGAGGAGCTGGTGGTGACGCCGCCGGAAGGGGTGGCGATGGCGGTAACGTGGTCAATCCGACTGGTAGTGCTGCCAATGGTAGCGCAGCCTCAAGCGCCGGTGCTGGAGGTGCTGGAGGACTTGTCACTATCACTTCTACTAAGTCCAATGTCTCAAGTGTGGATGGCTTAAGCAGTGTGACCATCAGCAGTGTTGGCGGTGCCGCAGGGCAGATTCTAGGACGGGGTGGCGACGGAGGCAATAGTGGCTTTTTGACGCCTTCGGGCGCTAAAGCTACAACTGGTGGCGCCGGTAGTGCTGGTGCCGCTGGTGGCGCTGGCGGTACCATCAAAATCAGTGCTCTGAAAGGAAGTCTCACTGGAATGCCCTCTAGTTCATTGGATGCGTCTGGCGGAGTCGGCAGTTCCACTGGTCTAGGTCCTTCATCTACACCAGATGGCGGTAGTGCAGGTAGTGTAGAGAAAGGCAATGCCGCTGCTGGTTCGGCAGGCGGCTCTGGGGGAGTTGGTGGTGCTGGCGGTTCCATCACTATTTTGGCTCTCGGAGCGCCAGACATTACCACTGTCAATGCAACCGGTGGCGCCGGCGGTGGAGGTGTCTTCATCGGTGGAGACGGTGGTATATCCAATCAGGGAACCGGAGGCGCTGGAGGTTCAGCCGGCAATGGTGGTGCGGGTGGCAAAGGTGGGACTCTCACAATTTCCCTGACTACTGTAGGTTTCGGCGGAACAGCAAACTTGGATGTCTCAGGTGGTAGTGGTGGTAGTCAGGCGCCTTCCTCTTCAGGTGGTGCTGGTGGTGATTCCATTAGTAGCGGCTCCGGCGGTGCTGGAGGGGCTTCCGGTCGAACTGGCAATGGTGGCGCCGGCGGAATTTTGTCAATCACTACTACTACTGGCAAGATTGCTACTGGTGCCGTTGAAGCTGTGGGTGGAGCCTCAGGAAATTCTGACTCCGTAGGCGGAGCCGGTGGTAATTCCGGTTTGGTCGCCACTTCGACAGGTGGTGCTGGTGGTGCATATCTTGGAGTTGGTGCCGGTGGGAAGGGCGGAACAATAACTTATAAGACGACTACAGGAATTATTTCAAGTATTGATCTGGAAGCGGCCGGAGGCAGGGCTGGTGTCATCGCTGGAGGTGCTGGAGCTGGTCAAACGGGTATTCGTGGTGGCGCTGGTGGTGCGGTTTTGACCTCGGGTGCTGGTGGCTTAGGTGGTATCATTAATGTAACAAGCACCACAGGGAAAATCACGGTGTTTACTGTCACAAACACGGGTGGATTTGGTGCGCTCGGGGCTGCTACGGCTGGAGCTGGGGGTGATGGCACCGCCGGTCTAGGCGGAGCCGGAGGTTCTGGAAGTGCCGGAAGTGCTGGAGGCAACGGCGGCAACGTAACATTCTCAACTAATGCCGACATAAATACATTTTCGTTTGATGCGAGTGGCGGTCTTGGAGGGGATGCTTCCATCGGAGGCAACGGCGGTGTTGGCGCACTCACATCAGGTGGTGTCGGCGGCAGAGGAGGTAATGGTGGCACCGGTGGTACCGGGGGGAACGTAACGCTTAACCCTGGAAAGAGCGGAACATTGACCCTGAACGGTAACCTCCTGGCTAATGGTGGGGTTGCTGGAACTGCCGCGACTGGTGGAGCTGGAGGTTCGGGTCCATCTGGGGCTATCGGTGGAGTCGGTGGAACCGGGGGGCGCGGAGGCAACGGTGGTGTATTTGTGGTCAGTGGTAAGATTTCCGCTGGACCAGGTATCACTATTAATGCCATCGGAAGCGCCGGTGGTGACGGTGCCAGTGGTGGCGGAGGCGGCTCTGGGTCGATTTCCAAGGGTGGCAATGGAGGCAACGGCGGCAACGCTGGCTCGGGGGGCAACGGTGGAGTGGTAGTCATTCCAACTGCTTCAGCATCATTAGCTGTTGTGTCTTTTGGCCTCGCTTCTCCAAATTTCGGTTCTGGAGGCAGTGGAGGGTCAGGATTCCCATCGGGTGTCTCAGGTAGCAATGGCGGTCCTGGCTTTAACGGAGCTGCCGGAGCGGTGCGCACCACAATGGACGACTCCGATGACAATTCTGATTTCTGGCGTCCTCTTAAGCGCCAGAGCAGAAGAAATATTGCTGCGCTTCCGCAGATGAGAGAACGAATTGAGTATCTCAAATCATCTCGAGCTGCGAATTTTAGACCAGTAGCCTTCGTGCAAAATGCTGGACTTACAATTCAGGATGAGAGTTTGCCGTTTGAAAACGTGCTGCTCGGCTCTGAGTCGCATGAAAGCAATGCTAGCATCGGAAAATCGCGTGTTTATGTTGCAAAAGGAGCTGCTGCTTTCTTAATCTCGAAAGGAGAGCAATTCGCGGTTCTAGGGCTTCATGATTCTGCAAATGGTGATATTGCAGTTCTGGTCGATGGACAGGAATTCCATCTGCGAGCTGGAGAGCAGCTTGTGGTTAGTCAGGCAAGTGATAAACGTTCTTGGAAAGACATCACCCCGTTGCCCAATCTTGCAGTGCGCAGCCAGACTGAAACGAGCACGAAAAATGGCAGTCGTGTGCTTGTAAGTGATTACTCAATACCTTCGGCATATACGCATCTGCCGGTCTTGAAGAGGCTTTCGACTTCTGGAAGCCCCGAAGAGAGGCGCTTGCACGCTAGAATAGCTAAGAATGCTGCCGTGCTGCATGTTTTGACTTCTCGTAAAGGTCAATTCAAAGGATATCTGAACTAGTTCTGCATCTATTTCAAACTCTGGAGAGCCCCTACTTAAAGTGGGGGCTCTTAGTGTCTTCTGTACTATCCGGTTTTTGAGTCGTGGCTCAGGAATATCTTGCTAGGCAGGCTATTTGCTTTCTGCATGATCGTGGACTGTAGAGGGTATATGCCTTTTAATGGGCTCTTTCTGTTAAAGTAATGGCTTTGGAGTCCCTGGAAGATAATCTGAAAGGATGAACAGTGGAATCAGTCATACTGACAGGCGCTAACGGGTTTATTGGTAAGCACTGTATTGAGCACTTACTGGAAGCTGGTTACACCATTCATGCGCTCTACAACAATGAGCAGAAGCAATCTTCCTTGCCTCAGAGAGATCGACTGAACTGGCATAGAGTCAATTTGCTTGAGCCAAAGGAAGTTAGTTCGGTAATTGGACATTTAGGGTGTACTCAGTTGCTGCACCTAGCCTGGTATACGGAGCCCGGCAAATTCTGGGACTCACGACTGAATTGGGAATGGTTGCGTGGCAGCGTCCACTTACTAAAAATTTTTACGGAGTCGGGCGGAAAGCGATTTGTTGGGGCGGGTAGTTGTGCTGAATATGACTGGGAATCGGGTCGGCTGTCTGAGAGCAGTCCTTTGAATGCTGCTACTCTCTATGGGCAGTGTAAATCAAGTCTATTTCAGACGGCTCAGCAAAATGCCACTATGTCTGGTGTAGAATTTGCGTGGGGAAGAATTTTCTGGCTTTATGGACCGGGAGAAGACAAGCGTCGAGTCATTCCATACGTCATTAATGCATTACTCTCAGATGAGGTTGCTCATTGTAGTGAAGGATCGCAAGAGCGGGACTTCATGTATGTGAACGATGTGGCAAGAGCGTTCACTATGTTGCTGAATTCTCGCGTTCAAGGAGCCGTCAATATAGCTTCGGGAGAATCTATTAGCATAAAGAACCTGACGCAATTGATCGGAAAGTTAATTGATAAAGAGTATTTGTTAGATCATGATCTTGCAAAGATCGAGCAGGATGAGGCACCGCTTGTAGTGGCGGATATTACCCGCTTAAGGGATGAATTGAAATTCAAACCTGAGTATAGTCTGGAAGATGGATTGCGTCTGAGTATGGAATGGTGGCGCAAAGGAAAGAGCCGCCCGCCCCAAATGGCGCGCTAGTAGGGCTGCGCCGTAGCCTGAAGGCTCTGATTGGCGCTGACTGTAGATGGGCTTGTCAAGATTTTCCCAGCAGTCTGTAAACCTTTTCTCTTAATTTCCAGAACTTTCCACTGGTGATAGCATTCATCGTCGATTTGACTTGAGCCAATTCATTTTGTGCGCATTTTAGCTCGGCGTTTAGGCGCTCAAGCTGATTGACCGTTTCGTGGAACTGAGCTGGGTCGTTGTAGACTGGCAGCAGAGCCTGTTCCCAGACATCTCTCATTTTGATTTTGTATCTTTCTTCGCCAAATTTTCTGCTTGTTGGATTTGACATTAGCTCGTAGAGTTTTTCAAGACCAAGAGCGTAAATTGCGGGGTGTTGCATCTTTAGATAGAGGAAGCCCTTTTCAAACTCTAGTTCTTCTGTGCTGTTGAAGTCAGGGTTGCGAAGGTGGCTGGCAAATGCACGTTTGAAGAAGTTCTGGTCTACATTATCGAAGAAATGGCGATAGACTATTCCCAGCTCAAAAGCTACTCGACTTTTGTTTTTCTGGCTCAAGCTCAGATTTGATCCATCGAGCCTGACTCGGTATTGGAAGCAGGATTCTTGCACGGTTTTGAACGCCTTCTTCTGCACCAGGTGTAACCACATTTCGAAGTCTTGTAATTGAATCAGCATTGCATCAAATGGGCGCTGCTGTAGAAGCTCCTTTCTAATGAGAGCGCTAGGTGCGCAGAAGTAGTTTGAATTGAAAAATAGACGCTGGTAGTTCTCTTCGCTCGTTCTGTTTTCGAAGTTGAAGGGATAGTTTTTAGCCTCTTCATCAGAGAGTTGTCTGCCGTTGTCGTCTATGAGATCTGCGGTGCAAAAAACGACGCCTACGCTTTCGTCCTGCATTAGCTCAAGTTGTTTTTCGAGTTTCTGAGCTTTCCACAAATCGTCGGCATTAGAGATGGCAATGTATTCGCCTCGTGCTTTTGCAATACCGATGTTGTAGCCCTCACTTAATCCGACGTTCTCATTTCTGAAGGAGCGTAGGCGCGGGTCGGAAAAACCTGCTATGACTTCAGCTGTGTTGTCTGTTGAAGAGTTGTCTATCAGAATAATTTCAAAGTTTGAAAAGGTCTGTGCCAGAATGCTATTTAGAATGTCAGCGATATACCGCCCGTCGTTGTAGGCAATCATTACGATTGAAACTATCGGTGTTATTGTCGCTTCCATTTCGGCCTTTGTCGTTTTGACGCTTAAGTTTGGTGTTTTGTCTGTCTGTCTGATTATCGGATATCTTCATTCAATCTGTGGTGTCTGCGCAGTTTGTGCAGAGTCTGTGTCCTTTTGATTTGGAGAGTTTGTCATTGAGCTTTCGCTAGCCAGATGAGCTGAAGATTCATTATCACTGGTAAACAATTTTCTTCTGTTGACAAAAGCCAGTGTTGCTATTGCAGCAATAAGAGTCAGCGAAACACAGATGCTGCCAAAAAAGCCGGTGGGCATGAATGCGAATCTGATTTCATGCTTGCCTTTGCCAAGGCGAATAGCTCGGAACAGATAGTTGGCTTGAATGATCTCTGTATTTTTTCCATCGACAAAGCATTTCCACCCTGGATAGAAATTGTCAGTTTGTACCAGATAAGCGTCTTCTGGTGCTTCGCAAGTAATCAGTAGTGTGTTGCAATCAATGCGCTTCAGTTCCAAGGGCTGTAAGCGACGAGGCGATGTTTCTTCCGTTTGGTTCTTAGCATTAGCTTCTGCTTCGCTTGTTGAGTCTTCTAGTAATACGGTTGATTGTGGGTTGAAGCCCTCTGCATCCAGTTCTTTCAACAAACCTTCGTCATTGCGTTTGTGGTGCTTAGCATTGAAGATTAGATAGGCTGGGGGAAGGGCTTTCTGGTTTTCGTAAATTCGGCAGGAGTTTGCAGTGAATTCGCGAGCTAGTCTGAAGTGTTTTGGAATCTTGCTCTGAGCTTTCACTTTGGGCAGTTCGCAGAGTAAGAACAAGTGCTTAATGCTTTTGCACATTGCATCGGGTTCGATAGCCTGTGAAATCCAAGTGTCAGTGACTCGCAAGCAGAGCCGTGCAGGAAGCTCTGCATTCTGTGCTATAGGAATTGATGTATTGTCGTCGCGATAATGCCCTTTGCTATCTGCCGGGGCACTGATGAATTCTTTGCTTGACCAGAGTTCTTTTCCGCTCTTGTCTAACACAACAAACTGAGTGGAGTACCTGTTATTGCAATTGTCGTGTACTTTCCATTTCAGGTGAATATCTAGTTGGGAATTTTCGGAGTCAAAATAGTAGGAACTTTCACTGATGCGCAAGCCAGGTAAAATGCGCATTCCTGTTGGGGCATCTAACTTTAGCGCCGGGTCCATAAGGTCATCATATCCTTTGATGCCATTTCGGGTGCAAATGTATTTCACACTTGCGAGGTCTAAAAGGCGTGAGCAGTTATCGGGAAATGCATAGAAGTAGAGATTATAAACCTGCGCATTGCAGGCGCGGATGAACCTCATGTAGCGGGTAGGTAGAAGCGGGCTGAAACAGCGAATATCCTGAAGTCCGAAGTCGGCATTGGAATTCGGCAGGAGGAAGTTTGTACCGGTGCAGACGGTCCTCGCGTTTTGATCGCGCAAATATGCCAGAGGTGCTGGGGCTGTGAAATCGAACTTCGGATTCACAGGCAGTATGTTTCTGCACATCATCGCCAGGCTGGCAAAGTTCAAACTTACCAGGACCATGATTGCAATGGTTCTGAATTTCTGCGCTTTTACGAGCAGAATGCAGAGAACGGCAGCAATTGTGGCAAAGATTGAAGTGGCAGTAAGAGCATTACGTGCATTCTTCCAGAGCAAGGCGAGGTCATGAGAGGCCATTTGTCTCTCTTGTTCATAAATTGGATAAGCAGCGCAGAGAATTAGGCTCAGAAATAGAACTATAAAAAATGCCAGCGTTTTTTTCTTGGAGTGCTTTTCAGAGAGTGCATCAAGACCCATGCCGGCTAGTAAGGAAAGCACAAGCAGAAGAGGAGGAATGGCGTATATGGTGTTAACGTAACTGATTGGTTTTTGCGAAATAAAATCGAGAACAAATCCCTGTGGAACGCAGATGATGAATCCAAATAATGCGCAGAGCATGAGCGGCAGTGCTCGCTTGTACGGTGCGAAAGCTCCCAGGGGAAACAAAAGCGCAGTTATCGAGCCAAGAAAAAACGGTTCACGTCCGAAGCCAAAATAAAAGCCCTGCATGTATTCTTTGAGATTGCTGCCACTTGAACCATCGCCAGCACTTTCTTTGTATAAAGTTGCGTGTCGCAAAAACTCGGCAAAGGGTAAGAGCAGCGGTGACGCCACGGTGACTGATACTACAGCTGATACCATAAGCAGTCCTAATGCGCGCGCTGATGCTCTTGCAATTTTTGCTAGCAGTGTTAATCGACTGTCTGTGCTGTTAGTATCGGCAATCGCCATTGTGAAAAATGACAGCATCGCTGAAAAAAACACTTCAAAAAATACCGTTTCTGGATGCGCAGAAAAGGCGAGCAGCGAAGCTGCCAGACCTGCCAGCGCGGCTCTGAGCAAACCAGGCTTGGCGGCAAGCCAGAAGAATGCCAGGAATATCCAGGGGCAGAAACACTCGTTTCCGCCTATGTCAACTTGTGCCAGTACCCGTGGTGTCAAAGCAAATGCCAGGGACGCCAGTACGCTTGCAGGCAGTGATAGCTTTAGGAATCGGCTGAGCACCACCATGCCTGCTCCGCCGAGTGCTATCTCAAGTACTAATCCCAGGTTGTACATATCAGGGCTGGAGAACAGTCCCAAGAGATGAGCCGGAGAAAATAGGAATGATTGAGGGTCGCCAAACAGCGGGTAACCGCAGCCAACAAGCGGGTTCCACATTGGTATAACGAGGCGCGACCACATGCTTTCTTCGAAAAATCCATTGGGAAAGAAAATAAGATAGCCTGATGGATCTTTGAATTCGATTATCGCTTTTCTCAGGGATGGGTTAAACATCGCATCAAGCGAGGGCAGAAGTCCTAGCTTTGCCAGGGGTTTTCCCAAAAAAACGGTCTTATAGAAAAACGCCGCTATGCTGCCCATAACAAGCATCATAGCTAAGGTTGATTTGCGCTTTTCGGAAAGCATGCGAGGCTACACGAGTTGAGCTAATCCGGGCACGTTTTTTTCGCTGTTGAAAAATTCGCGATACCAATCAATAGTTTTTAGTAAAGCCTCATCCACTTTGTACTGTGGTTTCCAGCCAAGCAGCTTGATGGCTTTTTCGCTGCAGAGATATTGGTCTCTGATTTCATTGCTGGCTTTTGAAAGAATTTGAGGCTCTAGCTTTGAGCCCATCAGTCGAAGAATTTTTTCTACGAGTTCCATTACTGTGAGCGGTGACTCGGTTGAGAAGTTGAACGCTTCTCCAGCCAGCTTTGGGTTCTCTGCCATTTTTTCGGCGAGCAACATGCAGGCGTAAGCCCCATCTTCGACATAAATGTAGTCACGCAGAAACTTTCCATCCGAGCGAATGATTGGTGCTTCGTCACGACAGACTGACCGAATAGTGCCGGGGACGATGCGATTCCAATTCAGATCTCCACCACCGTAGAAATTGCCGCATCTGGTTATAGCTACAGGCACTCCGTAGCTGTGTGCAAAAGAATGCGCAATCAAATCTGCACATGACTTGCTTACGTCATAGGGATGCTGCCCTTGAAGTGGCATATTTTCTGTATATGGAAGTATCTTCTGCTCACCGTATGCTTTGTCCGAAGATGCCGTCACTATTTGTTTTACGAATGGAACCCGGCGGCAAGCTTCGAGTAAAACCCATGTGCCACGAACATTAGATTCAAATGTAGACAACGGACTTGCATTGGCGATTGTTACGATAGTTTGAGCAGCCAAATTGAAAACAGTCTCAATTTCGTACTCTGCTAAAACTCGTTCAATAAACTCCAGGTCACAAAGTTCGCCGCGAACCACTCGGCAACGGTCCATTAGTCCAGCGCGGGATAATTCGCTCTGTGGAACCCAGTCACGAACGAGGCAAACTGGCTCAGCGCCGCTGTCGATCAGTCTTCTCGTGAGCCATGAACCCAATAGCCCCGTGGCACCGGTGATTAGCACCCGTCTGTCAGTCCAGAAACTCTTCATTATTCTGCTCCCGTAAGCCGCGTTTACTTGCTTCAGATTTACGACTTAAGCACGTTTAACCCGCTGAGGCGGCGTTTCTGCACGGCAAGACCTTAGACTACCATCAAACTATAGTTTTTTCCCTGTCGACGCATTCCATATGATTTTCAAAGAAATAAGCCTCAAAGACGCATTCACTGTACAAATAGAAAAGATCGAAGACAATCGTGGTTATTTTGCAACCACCTTTGCGATTCCAGATTTTGAAGCGCATGGATTGAATGCGCAAATCAGGCAGACCAGCAGTTCTTTCAATAAGACGAAAGGAACAGTCAGAGGAATGCATTTCCAACTTCCCCCGTATGCTGAAACTAAGTTGGTCCGTTGTGTTAGAGGCGCAATTTACGACGTTATCGTTGATCTGCGTCCTAATTCACCTACATTCAAAAAGTGGCAGGGCTTTGAGCTTTCCGAAGAGAATCAGCTCATGTATTACATTCCAGAAGGCTTTGCACACGGCTATCAAACACTTACTGATAATGCTGAAGTGCATTACATGTTGAGTCAAATCTATTCTCCTCAGCACGCGCGCGGCATCAAATTCGACGACCCCGATATCGGCATCGTCTGGCCGCTTCCCGTAAGTGTTGTGTCAGCCAGAGACGAGAAGTCTCCGACTTTGAAAGAATTAATGGAAGTTGAAGCTGCAATGCGCGGCTAACATCAAGTAGGACTATACAAATGAATAAAGGCACCACGGCTCCCTCAAAAACTGAGACCACCTGCCGTATATGCTCTGGCAGCAATCTCAAGGAAGTATTGTCTCTGGGAGAGACTCCACTTGCGAATTCGCTTTTGAAGGATCCCTCCGAGAAGGCTCTTGAACAACGTTTTCCCTTGAAGCTTGTACGATGTTCCGATTGCTCTCTGGTGCAGATCACTGAAACTGTGTCGCCGGAAATTCTGTTTTCGAATTACGTGTATTGTTCTTCTTTTGCTGATACCACATTGAAGAGCGCCGAGTCGCTAGTGATGAAGTTGCTCTGGAAGAAAAAGCTCTCTAGCAAGCATCTTGCAGCCGAAATTGCCAGCAATGATGGCTATCTTTTGCAATACTACATGCGTGAAGGCATCAATGTTTTAGGCATCGAGCCGGCGCAAAACATTGCTGTAATGGCGCGGCAAAAAGGCATCAATACTGTTTGCGATTTCTTTGGCAAAGAACTTGCGGTCAAGCTAGTGGCACAAGGACATCAGGCAGACGTTGTGCATGCTAACAACGTGCTTGCTCACGTTGCAGATTTGAATGGACTGGTTGCTGGGCTACACGAATTTCTTCGAGCTGACGGACTTGCAGTCATTGAAGTACCCTACTTGAAGCCCATGCTCGATAATACCGAGTTTGATACCATTTATCATGAGCATCTTTGCTATTTCTCACTGACGGCTCTCGATAGTTTGTTCAGTTCGCATAGGCTTTTCATCAACGAGGTAGAGCAGCTAGAGATTCATGGTGGTTCGCTGCGGCTCTTCATAGAGAAGAAGGAAGCCCGGTCTGATGCTGTGAAAAACTTGCTGGAACAAGAAAAAAATGATGGTATTTTTGATGATCGCTACTATCAAAGTTTTTCGAGGAAGGTCGAGAATTTGAAGTCTGAGTTGCTAAGGATGCTGCAAGATCTGAGGGCTCAAGGCAAGCGCATAGCAGTTTACGGTGCCTCAGCAAAAGGCAGTACCTTGATGAATTATTTTGGTATAGATAAGCAGCTCGTGGATTACGTGGTTGACCGAAGCACGGTCAAGCAAGGTCATTACACCCCGGGTACTTATTTGCCGATTTACGGAACCGAAAAGCTTATTAGTGACAAACCTGATTATGTTGTTCTTTTGACCTGGAATTTTGCCGATGAGATTCTTGAGCAACAGAAGGACTTCAGAACTATGGGTGGAAAATTTATAATTCCGATCCCTAATCTGAGAGTTGTCTAATTTTGGGCGGGGTTAGCGCTAATATGCCCGAGACGTTTGATTTTTCAGCCTCTTTGGATTTCTGAGATGAAATTGTTCAAAACCGGATTGGCTTTTTGCTTAAACTGACTGGCTTGCTTGCCAAGCTAGTCAGACAATAGAATAGTTATAACTCTCTTGGCTTCTTTTGCGATTGGAGAGCGATTCGGGCGACTTTTTTGGGAGAACACTCTTGAAACCCAGTTTATTACCCTATCTGGCATGTATTTCTTGCAAGGGACAATTCATTCTTCAAGAGGATGAATCAATTCCTATGGACAACAGAGAAGGTCGTGAGATTATCACAGGGTCGCTTACTTGCAAGTCTTGCTTGCAGAGGTTTGCCATTACTCATGGCATTCCCAGAATGGTTGACCCCAGTTTAAGTTCCTCAACCGATTTGAACACTGGGGAGCGTTTTGCCAATGCCTGGAAGGAGTTTTCTCGGCTTGATGAGCGCTATAAGCAGCAGTTTTATGATTGGATTTTTCCAGTAGATCCCGATTTTATGGACGATAAGATTGTCCTTGAAGCTGGTGTTGGTAAGGGACGGCATGCGCAAATTGTTGTGGAATCAGGCGCTAAGCTTGTTTTCGGAATCGACATCGGCAACGCCGTTGACGTAGCCTACAAGAACGTTGGACATTTGCCGAAGATACACTTGATTCAAGCCGACATTCGCCAATTACCATTCAACAACATTTTTGACTTTGCCTTTTCAGTAGGTGTTCTTCATCACATGGATGATCCCCAGGCTGGCTTCTCTTCAGTCGCCAAAACTTTGCGACCAGGCGGAGCTCTCAGCATTTGGGTTTACGGAAAAGAAAACAATTGGTGGATTACCAACCTTGTCTGTCCTTTGAGAAAGGCATTCACATCCAACCTTCCAACAGGTATGCTGAAAGTGCTTTCGACAATCCTATCTATTCCCGTTTACTTGAATGCAAAGTTCATATCTAGACCTTGGACCAAGCTGCAACAAAGCATTCCCTGGTTGCCAGATCTGTTTTACCAGTCATATATGAACTATATTTCGCGCTTCGATTTCACCGAAATCAATCATATTGTATTTGACCATCTGACTGCTCCTGTTGCATTTTATGTTGCACGAGAGTCAGTGATTTCATGGTTCCAAAAAAATGAGTTCATGAACCCTGTTATTCGCTGGCATAACAAGAACAGCTGGTCTGCCTTTGCGTCACATCGTGACTATGACATGGATACCATGAACAAGCGCTTGCAAAAGGCTAATAAAAGCACCCTAAGGCAACGAGCTTTCGTGTACTAAGGTACTGCATTAAGTTCGTTCGAATCAGGTATTGCTTGAGCCCTTCAGGGCTTTCTTTAGATTGCGCAGTGGGCTGGATAACTTCCAGTAAATGCTGCTCTGCATTTTACTAACTTCTTCGACAAAGCGATCGTGTTCGATGACTCTGCAACGTTTTTCGTGGTCTAGTTCTTCGATAAGCTTTGATATTGTAGTCAAAGACATTGATGCTAGAAGCCTGAATCCCGCGGCTTCTGCTTGTAAGCGCTGTAATTCCAACTCTGTGTAATTACTGGCGATTTGCTTGTTTTCTGTTGCTAGAAAAACCTTTTCGTACATCTCGAAAAGGTTTTCCGGTTCGGCGGCACTCAAAACGTGTCCATGTTCAAGTGCAATCTTCTCTGCTATGCGGCGTTTGAACAACTCTTCTGGTTCGAACTCTGCAAGAAGGTGACGATATTTGGAGCTCATTCGTAGAATGTCCAAAGCAAAAAACATTTCCCGATGATTCTTGTCCGTTTGGCTCGCTGCGTGTCTTCTAAATTGTGTCAGGGCTTTTTCGAAATAGTAAAAGTCGCCATGCTCTAAGATGCGAAACCAGTATTCTATGTCGCCATAATGATAATAAGCATTATCGAAACCAGAGCCAGCGAATTCTCTGCGAAACATCACTGTACTCGGCTCACCTACCCAATTATTGAGGGCGATCAAGTGGAATGTGATGACATCTTTTCCCCGAGCGCGGAAATTCGATTTTATTGGTTGCTTAAATTCGCTGACTTCGCCATTGTCATCTATGATTTCGCGAGATGAACTTACCAGGGCCACATTCGGTTCGCTGTCCAAAAGATTGACCATTTCTTCAAGTGCGTTTGAGTGAAATATGTCATCTTGTGCAAACGTTTTGATGAACTTGCCCTGTGCCTGCTTTATGCAAGCGTTGTAATTTCCAAAAAGCCCCTGTCTCTGCTCGTTTTTCCAGTAGCGAACGCGCTGATCTTGTTTTATGAATGTGTTTGCTATTTCTGCACTTCCGTCGGAAGAGCCATCATCTGCGATTAGTAATTCGAAGTCTCCAAATGTCTGTGAAAGGGCGCTCTCGATTGCTGCTGAGAGGTGTCTGGCGCCATTGTAGACGGGTAGGCAGATGGAAACTTGAGGGTTGCTCATGCTAAATGCAGATTTAGAATCACACGCATAACTATACAGGGTATTTCGCCACGAATGTTGTTGGGTTATTCTTTACGAATGCGTAAATCGACTCCCCCACACTTAACATCTTTGCTGCTCTTGCTGACTTTGTTGTCAGGCTTGAGTGGCTGCAAGCAAGCTAACGAAACTAAAGATCTTGTACAGGAGAGACCTGCTACATCGAAGCCGAGTAGCTCGGGTGCGGCTGCTGTTTCTATCAATTCATCAGCTGCAAAAAAGAAATCGGGAAGTTCTGAGCCCATCACTGTGTCGAATTTGCACATTGATATTGAAGAAGTTGGTTTGTCTAGATCAGCAGAGTTTTCCTATTTCGAACCGGGGCATTTTGGTGAAAAAACTCAGTATATGGGGCGTAAGGCTGACGAGTTCGGTGGTGCTTACGCTGTTCATTGTAGAAACTCTTTGCCATTTAGCATCGAGGTCAAATATTCGAACGGTGGCATAAAGCGGGATGATGCGCTGAAAGTAATGCAGCGCTTGCTACCCGGCAATGTGAGTTCCATTACTGAGCATGATGATGACGATTTGAAAAAGCGCGATGCTACACAGGCTGCTGAGTTTTTCTACTATGAAGGTGGCTGGCATACCGAGTTGCTTTATGCGAACGATTCTATTGAGAATGTGGTTCAAGTAAATGTTTGGAGCCGCGAAGGCTGAAGTATTGTGAGAAAAAACTTCAGTTGTCCTTATTAGTGTTTACCGCATTCTGAATCTATGCAAATTTCTCCAGAGGATTAATGTAAGAGTGCTTGGGCACTGGGGAACTCTTATGGTGGATTCGTTTCAAGATCGTAGCAGGGAAAGCACTGTGGAGAGGAATGCCAGTTCTGGGTCTGGCAGTGATAATTTGCGAGAAGAGTATGTTGCGCTGATGGGTGAGCGATCGTCAGTTGAGCCTACCGCAAAACAAAAGAATTTGCCGCCGACTGCATCTAGTGGAGAAAGGAATGCCGGGGCTTCTCCTGCTGGAACAAAGGTTGCAGATGAAGCAAGCAATACTGCAGACCCTAAGGTCGTATTGAAGCCGAATGAACAACGACTGTTTGAAGAAAGAAATATGTTTAGGTCTCGCTACAATGCTAACAATATCGAGAATGCTGAACTGAAGGAAGGCTGGGGACCATATCAGGTTTTAGAGCAACTAGTCAAAGATGGGAAGTTGAAACTGAGTCCTGAGGAAGTTCTTACTGAATCTCGGCGAATTCGTGATCGTGACTTCAAAGAGTGGGGGCGCGATTTTTACAACAAGACAGATCATGTGAAGCTCTGGTCCGAAGGCGAAATTGAACAGAGGGTAGACTCAGCTGTAAAGCGAATTAAGGGAATTGATGTTTCTGCTCATCAAGGAGATATCGATTGGCAGAAAGTGAAGGAAGCCGGTTATCAGTTTGCTTTCTTGAAAGCCACCGAGGGTGGTGACTGGGTCGACTCTAAGTTTGCTCAAAATAGAAAAGGCGCGGTGGATGCCGGGCTTACTGTAGGCTATTACCATTATTTTAGACCGCCTAGACCTGTTGAGGACCAGATACAGAACTTTGTAAAAACTGTAGGCAAGGTTGATGCCAATGCTTTGCGCCTTGTGATTGATACTGAAGATGAGAAGCTCTGGAAGCCATACACGATAGAGCAACGCATAAAGATGATTGATGATTGGTGCAAGGGTGTTCAAAAAGAGTTGGGTGTGGCACCGCAAATCACTATCTATGGCAGTCCCAATTTCTTTAACGAGGTATTGAAGAATTCGCCAGAGTTAGCCAAATACAGTTTGTGGATTGCCAACTATAATGTGCCTGAGCCCATCATCCCGAAGCCGTGGACAAAGTGGGATTTTTGGCAGTATTCCGAAAAGGGAAAAGTGCCTGGAATTAACAGCGATTCTGTTGATCTAAATATGTTTTACGGTGATGACCTTTCAAAGACTCCAGTTGAAGTTCAAAGCAGGCACCGGAAGCAGCACAAATAGGCTCTTTGCTGGCGTTGAGGGTTAGCTCAGGCAGCTCCTAATTCGTTGTTGCAGGTGGATGTATTTGCGTGTAAATGCAATGCATTTTAGATGCAATGTTGTTGTTGTGAGCAGGGCAATCTTGCGCGCTGTGCTGCATTGTTGCGTGCTAGATGCAATGTTGCATGCTGTGCATAGTTGTGTCGACCGAAATTCTTCGTCAGAGGGCTGTGCCATAATAGTTTGGGATAGCATTCTTACGGCGAATATGACGTGACAGATACAGCCATTGAATCTTCAAGTGAGCAAGGAAGCCACTTCTCTGATGGAGTCGTCTGGCTTGTTGTTTTGTGGAGTCTTTTGCCTTGTGTAGCTATGTGGGTTGGGCTGTATAAGCTTAGCAGTGCGATTTGGGCTTATGGGCTATATCACTACGGTTGTTTGCTGCCGGCCCTATTGCTGTCCAGAAAAATCTGGACGAAAGATCTATCGTTCCCCTCGTGGCGATTTTTCGTGATTCTTTCTGCACTTGCTATTTTATTTGCTGTCGTCACTGTGCTTGCGTATGAAATTCTAGGAAAGAAAGTTCTCTCTGATGTGGCGGCAGTTGCGCTGATGAATAAATTAGGCTGGAGTAAGAGCAATCTCTGGTTATTGAATCTCTATGCAGTTGTCGTAAATCCGTTTATCGAGGAATTTTATTGGCGTGGAACTGTTTTGAGAGTGTTCGAACGAATAAAGAACCCACCGTTTCCGCACTTTGCGATCATCGTGTCGTCCCTTCTTTATGCTCTGTTTCACTACTTTATTTTCAGATTGGTAATGTTTCCCATCGCAGCTGAGTTAGCCAGTCTGATCTTAGCTGCGTATGGTGCAATGCTCGCGATAATTTACAGGAGAACTGGTTCGGTCTTGGCTGCAGGGTTTTCTCACGGTCTATTGACGGATCTCGCAGCAGTTGCTCTTATTGTGGATTTGATGCGCAAGTTTCCCGGTGCGCTCTAGCTGACAACTTCGTTTCAGGTAAATTTCAAATTCGAATTGATAGCATTTCTAGATACTTCAAAAGGTGTCGAACAAATAAATTATGATGCGAAAGAAAAGACTTTTGGGACGCAGGGAATCGTTTCTTGACCAGCTGCCTACTTGTTCAAGCAGCGCTGCGGGTTTGCATGTCTTTCCAAAAGTCAAATTGAGTGAGATCATGGAACTAAATGATCCTTCTGCTTGTGTCGAGGGATGCGCAGGATTCGAGAACATGTGTTTCGATTTTGTATTAAGTTCGGCAGAGTTTGACGCGCTCCTCGCCATTGATTTCTTGTATTGTGACTTTGGTGAGATGTCTGAGCCGGTTGGACTGAGAGAAAAAATTGCATCAGAAGCAGAGTTAGGAATTGTCATGGCGGACTGTTCTTCGCTTACTGCTGAACAGGTGGCTCAAGTGATGGATTCTCTGGTTTGGGATTGGAAAGAGAATAGTTCGCAGGTGACAGATCCGCAAGGAAAGTACGAATACAGGAGCTGTTTATTGCATCTAAGCGCTTGTGACAGCACTAGTTGTGATGACTTTGCTTCTATCAGTCACATTCTTTTGGATTCTCATTTTGATTCAAAACAAATGGTGAATAAGGTTCGACTCGCCACAGAGACTGAGCCAGGCGTTGATGGGTTATTCGAGAGCAAAATCTTTTTGCTTGTAAACGAGAGCAAGTTTGAAATTGCCAGTGGACGTTGTAGAGTTTTCGGTTCTGCAATGATTTTGGGACCCTTACTCTCAATGCATATTGCGAGTTTAATTGCATCACAGACCTTTGAGGATGCTCGAAGGCATCTTTCCGCCGTGGAAGAAATCTGCTTGATAGCAACAAGTTCAAAAGAAGAAACTGCGTTAACCCACAGCCCGTTGTTCTCAATTTCCGCACTGAGTCAGTGTTCATTGAGATAATTGAAAGGTCCGTATAGAGCACAATTCAACAGACTTAGCTTTTGCCATTCATACCTTTCCCACTTCTGTTGGGAAAATTGCAGATGCTTGAATTAGTAGAGAAAGCCGCGCAGTGCTTATTTTTGAGGGCATTTTGTAAGAGAATTATGTTTGCAATCGATTTGATTATTCGAGTGCTTGAGTCGCCTTGGATTGAGCGCATTTCTACTTATTCGATTCATTGTTGCAATTGTTGATGGAGCTCTCCTCACCTGCAGAAAAAAATGATGCTGTATTGAGCCACAGTTGCCAGCTGTTAATCCTCCTCTGCGCTCTAAGTAAAACGATGTCTAAATGAGAGAATGAATTCACTAATATTGGGATCACTTCGTATCCTTCCCATCCTCAGCTCCAAAATGTCAGCTGACTCGTTTAGAGTATCAGGAGGCAGTGGATATTCTAAAATGGACGACTTTTTCAAATTAAAGCGCTCGGATTTGCTCAATGCACCGGCAGAGTCAGCTCCAGCGAATAAGCTTGCAGACGAAAGTTGGGGCAGCTGGATTGAGAACAACAAAATTCTAACTGGCGTCACAGTTACTGCGGGCTTGGTCGCGCTTACTTTCGGTGGGCGAGCGCTTTCTCGCTTACTCGCGAAGGACGCACTTTCATTGACTGAGTCTTCGTCTGCCAAAATGCTAAATCTAGAGAGCCGAGCTTTGGGTTCTATGGGTACTTCGAAAATTGCTGCTGGAGCTGGATTATTGCCTGAAACTAGCCTTGCAGGAGCTGCTCTGACCGAAGGTGCGGGCTTGAACACAGCCGCACGAGTTGGCCCAGTTTTGAGTACTGCCGAAGCTACTGCGCTGGGTAGAGCGTCACAGCCTGTCAATTCGATTGCATCAGGTTTTGGGAAACCGGAAGCATATTCATGGGGTGCAGCAGCACCTGCACTCGGCGATCCTGTGGCTAATGCGGGGTCTAGGGACAGTCTGGCGTTTCTTGAGCGCTTGGCGGCAGGCGATATGACCGTGTTGCCCAAATCTGCCTCGGTATTTGAACGAGGAATGGCACAAATAAGGAAAGAACCTACAATTGCAGCTGTAGCTTCTGGTGGTGAGCAGCTAGCGGCTGTTCAAGCAACAGGAGGGCTGCAGAGTCTTGAGCGAACTGTTATCGCTGGGACGACAGAGCAGCAACCTGTCGCAGCGATATCACAGTGGTTGCCACAACACTCAATGAGTGATGTAACCGTTACGGCTCCTCGTGGCATAAGCGAGGGGACTGCTGAGTTATTAGGTTATGAACGAGCTGCAGGGACGCGACCGGTTCTCGATGAGATCATTGTAGACACAAGTAAAGCTACAAGCCACAGGCCATTTTCGCGCTTCATGCCTGCGATTGGACGGATGGAGATTCCCGCGTTGTCTGTGAGACGAAAATCTGGGCTATAATACTCAGCTTCTTCGACTGAGGAAGTTTGTGATGGGAAAACATCTAAGAGTTGCTTTGATCGTATTGGGATTGCTTCCCCTAGGGTCGCTGGGGTCGCTTCCTTCAACGTGTCTAGCACAAGGGCAGGGTAGCACTGAAGCCGGCGGAGCCAATGGGACAAGACCTTTTCTCGAAAAGTTGAAGCAATCTCGTGCTCAAAGAAGGAGAGCCTCAGCTGATGCACCTTCTGCTGTTCCGGCAAACCCGAACATGGATGTGGCGGTCGATCTTCCCTATGGAAAGGATCAGCTGCAAAAGCTAGATATTTATACTCCCAAGAATGCCAAGGCACTACCCGTGGTGCTGTTTGCGCACGGCGGTGGTTGGCGGGGCGGTGACAAATCTCAGCAAGCGCACAAGGACAAGGGAAGTGTTTTCACAGAGCACGGAGTGGTGTTCGTGAGCGCAAATTACAGGCTATCTCCTGAAGTGAAGCATCCGGCACACGAAGAGGATGTTGCGTCGGCCTTTGCTTGGGTCAAAGCGAATATTGCAAAATACGGTGGAGACTCTGAGAATGTTTACTTGATGGGGCATTCTGCTGGAGCGCATCTTGTTGATTTGCTGGGAACCAACGGTCGTTTTGTTCAGGCGCACAAACTATCATTGGCTGACATTAAGGGGGTTGTGAGTCTTGATACGGCGACTTTGGATCTGTTCGACAGAACTTCGGAGCAGAATGGTATTGCTGCTGGTATCTTAACCAAAGGCATGTTTGAGTCAGCTTTTGGTCATGAGCCCAAAACTTATACTGATGCGTCTCCAACTCTAAATATTCATAAGGGCAGTAAGTATCCGAAGTTTCTCATGTTCTCGGGGGAAAAGAGAAAGGATGCAACGGCTCAACATCAGAAATTTGTGGATGCCATGAAAGCGGCTGGTGGAACCGTGGAGTGGCTTACGGTGCCTCTTTCGCATAGAGAAGTTAACATGGCTGAAAGTGATGTGAATTCTGACGTATTTAAGCGAACTATCGTATTCGTGGGTGGCAAACAAAACGTAGCTGACGACAAGAAGAAAAGTTCTGATGCTGGTGCGAGATCTGGTGCCGGTTTCGGGACCTAGTGCTAGTGCGGTGCTGGTGCGGGATCTGGTGTTGGTGCGGTGCGGGACCTGTATTAGTGCGGCGCGGGTGCGTGACCTAGTGATGGTGCGGTGCGGGTGCGGGATCTAGTGCTAGTGCGGGAGCGGGACCTGTATTAGTGCGGCGCGGGTGCGTGACCTGGTGATGGTGCGGTGCGGGTGCGGGATCTAGTGTTAGTGCGGTGCTGGTTTGGAAGTGCGCGAGCTCTTGCGAATTAAGCCTGCTCCGAATGCACCAATTTTATTTTTGGGAAGTAAATTTTAGTGCCGAGAAATGCTGTCTTTTAGGTGTTCAAGCAATTTCTCTAGAAAGATCAACTGATCGGGATGTATGAGCTTTCTGGCGGCTTCCATTGAAACAAATTCTGATTTGTCTACCTCCCACGAGGCGCAATGCGGGGCTGCGTCAGAGGGAGCCTCACCAGCAAAGCCGTAGATGTGTTTTTTACTTTTGCCTTGAATTGCTAAGCCAAGTGGTACGAGTTCGCCTGCTTCCACTCCGGTTTCTTCTCTTGTTTCTCTGCGTGCTGCCATTTCCTTTTCTTCATTGTCGTCTACAAGACCTTTTGGAATGGTCCAAGGGGTTTTCTTGTTGTAGTTTCCAGAGGGATGCACCAATAATACTGACAATTCCCCATTATCTAACTTATAGAGAAGGCAACCGGCAGATTCTTTTGGCATGATTTTGCTCGCGACGAATGTATTGAGGTGAAACTGCTGGTATCCTACCAAACACTCATGAAGAGTAGTTTTTGTAGTTCGCCATTATCAATGAATATGAACCGCTTTGTGTTCGCCAGTCTTATGCTGCGGAAATGAGTGTATTCGTTTGTGTTTGTGCGTGTGTGTTTGCGTTTTTGTGTAGTGAGTGTGTTGTGCGTGTGTGTGTGCGTGTGCGTGTGTGTGTGTGTGTGTGTGTGTGCGTGGGTGATTGCGTTTTTTTCTGTGCGTAAGTGAGTGTGTTGTGCGTAGTGCGTGTGTTGTGCATAGTGAGTGTGTTGTGCATAGTGCGTGTGTTGTGCGTAAGTGAGTGCGTATCTGTATATGTCTCGTCCGCACCCATGGTGGACCGATGCTTGGCACACCTCTTGATGTGTTTCTGTCGGTACGTTTTTTTTTTGAGAACCGTTGTACCATCTGCAATTGGAGCTGGCCCATATTGAGTATATGTTCAGAAATGAGTTTGATTGGTGATATTACGGGTGACATCACTTTTTGCTGAAAACATAATCGATAGCATGAGGATCGATTTGAGGAAGTGCGATGAATGACAGAATTATCTCTACGGAGAGTGCTAATAAGAATGAGCCTACAGAGGCTGCTCAAGCTTTGTACGAAGCTGCTCGACCGAGCGTAGGCAATGTAGTTGCCTCTCACTATGACAAGGGCAAGCAAGTCATGGGTTCGGCTGGGTCAGGTTTTTTTGTAAGAAGTTCTTCCGACAATGCAAACATAGGTCAGTGTGAAATGGTTACCGACAACCATGTGATTCACATCGACGACAAATTGAGTGTTGAGTTGGAGGTTACGCTGAACGATGGCTCAAAGCATAAGGCAAGTATTTTGAAGCAGGATCCTGCTCATGACCTTGCTTTCATCAAAGTGCTTGAAATTACTGATCCAAAAACACAGTGTCAGGCGCTGACTATATCTGATAATGCGCTTAAGCCTGGTGACGAGACCGTGCGATTAAGTAGGACACGATGGGATCCAGAGTTCAAAGTTGGTAGTTTCCAGCGCACTGGGCTGAGGAAGGACCAGGATCTGCCGGAGTTAGGTGGGGAAGACAAAAATCGCGACTTTCTGATTTTTGATACTTATAACAGCGTTGGGCACCAGTATTCCGGCGGTCCTTATGTTGATAAGTCTGGCAAGGTAGTAGCAATCCACGAGGGTGGGCAAAGCAGTGATGTAAGTCTTGCCACTCCTGCTAAGGACTTGAAAGAGCAGCTGGACCTCTTGCACAAAAACAAGTAGGTATAGATATTCAGTTTTGAGGAGGGAGTCTTTCTGCTCCCTCCTTTTTGTTGATTTGTAATTTGTTGTTTGCCATCTGTTATTTGCTATTTGTCAGTTGCTCTCTCTTCCTTTTTGTTCCACCCCTCACTCATGAGAGTGAGCATTGGCTTTCGGTGGATGAGTTATCTATTTCACTCTTCGTACATCAAGCTGGTACCATCTATGGTATCGCTGATGCGGTAACCTAGCCAAGGATATTTATTGATTGCTTATCTGTAAGTGGGTGCAGAGTCGCTTCAAGTCAGCTTGGTGACTTGCTTATTGATACCCTAACAGAAAAGTTAGGGTTGATGATCTGGGAAAATGTTTGGTACTGTCATATCAGGACAGAGTTTTGGGATGGTCTGGTGAACATTATCGAATGACTCGACTTCGCTATTAATGACGGACTGCATTGTTATTGAAAGGGCTTGCCCATGGACGATTCAGTGTTACTAAAATCAATCGACTCTGCAGTTACCCGGTCTCAAGTCCTCGTAATTGATGATAATCCGCAGTACGCAAGAATTTTTGAACTCTTGTCCGATGAGTTGCGCATCGAAGCTCACATTGTTGATTGTTGTGGCGAAGCCTTGAAACATCTACAAAACGGTCATTGTGATCTCATACTGATGGACTGGCTTATGCCACGAGTTGATGGACCCTTATGCACAAGAAAAGTTCGCCAGTTGGCGAATAATAGGAAGTTGCCCATCATTGCAGTTACTGGACATCTTCAGGCTAACTATGATCTTTGTATTCAGCAGGGAATGGATGATTACTTGCCTATTCCATTCACTTACGAGCAACTGCAAGAAAAGCTCTTTCAATGGTTGCCAAAGCGCTGAATGTTCGCTTGCAAATGGGTGGCTGACGGGACCTCTTCCGTCCATGCTTTTGCAAACCGAATCTCCAATCTGTTGTGCGGTTGGAGCATTTTTGTCTGCATAATTCTCAGTTTAGTTCAGGCGGACCCGATAAGATGTTTCAGGCTGCTTGTGGGCGCAAGGTAAGAAAACAGGCGCCTGTTGCCAAGCGAAAGTGTGAACATAGCACAAAGAGTCTCATTTTTGAGATGGTTTGAGTTGTTAGTCGCTGGCACAGCTGCTAGGATCTCCCCGATAGGTAAGCCTTATGGGGTCATTGAAGTGAGCGACAGTTGGAAGAGATTGATTGAAGAAGGCAACAACTCTTACGAGCGTGGAAAAATTCCGGAAGCCGAAGTGAAGTTCTTAGCTGCTCTAGAAGAGGCTGAGAAGTTTGGTGAGCAGGATGATCGTTTGGCGCTGACTTTGAACAATCTTGCCGCTATGTATCATGAGCAAGGCAAATTCACAATGGCCGAGCCGCACTACAAGCGGGCTCTAGATATTCGAATTGGTATTCATGGTGAAATCCATCCTGATATAGCGCTGAATCATCATAATCTTGCTTTGCTTTATAGCGCACGCAAAATGTACCCCGTTGCAGAAAAGCACTATAAAATCGCCATCGAGATGAAGGAAACACTTTTTGGCAAAGATACAACTGAACTCTTAATGACTCTGCAATATTACGCGCAGATGTTGAAGGTTCAGAACAGGCCAGTAGAAAGGCAGTTCGTTGCTGACCGTCAGAAGAAGATTGCAATTAAGGCAAAGGAAGCTCGTGATAAGGCGGCTGCAGCCGCTGCTGTTGCCGTGGAAGAAGTAGTGCAAGAACCGGAAAAGCAGACGGTATAGTTCGCCGAATTCGGTGGAGATGACAATAATCTCGAGCGGCGTGTGCGTTTTGCTCAAAGATTCGAGGTGGTGTTTCATGTGACCGCTGCTGTGCCATTGATTCATTTAGCTGATGCGGTTGGACCATGCCGAACGGATTTGGGGAAAATCTGCGCAAGTGAAGGCGAAGAAAAACGAGAGAACTCAAACGGTACCGGTGGAGTTTTTTGAGGAAAATCTGCGCAGGTGAAGGCGAAGAAAAACGAGAGAACTCAAACGGTGAAGTTTTGGGAAAATCCATTAGTGAACAGGAAGAGTCAGGAAGATTGCAGTTCCTCTGCCTGCTTCAGATTCTGCCCAAATGCGTCCGCCTAGACGCTCGGCGTTGTTTCGAGCAAGGTACATGTTCAAGCGTGTTTGATAAGTATCTTCAGCGTGTTTACCGCCAATAAATCCGATGAACATGTCCTCTATTTCAAGTTGCTGCAGGGCGGGTCCAGAGCTAGAGATAATCAAGCGGATTTCTTTACCTTTGATGGTTGTTTCAGCCCTCACTCTGCCGCCTGGGGCTGTGACGGAGATCATCTTGTCTAGAAGGTTGATAATTATGTCCCTGACAATTTCTTTGTTAATCGCTGTGGTAGGAAGACCGGTGACAGTCTTGTAGTCGAGCATTATTTGCTGCGCTCGTGCATGTTGTGAGACTGTTTCCAGGCACTCACCGATGAGTCGTGTTACTGAAACTTGCTCCCTGGGGATCTGCTCTACAGGTGGTGGCACGAATCCGCCATACATCATTAAGTAACTATCCACCATGCCCATCATGGTTTCGTACGTCTTATGCATTTCTAGCAGGTTTTGAGCCACCGCAGGAGGCATGTTGGGCAGCTGTTGTTGCAGGTTTTTCCAGTAAGATTCTGCCGTCGCTAAAGGAGAGCGGATATCATCTCCCAGCATGGTTACGATCTCTCCGCGCAGGCGTGCCACTTCAGCGTGAAGTGATTTGTCGCGAAGCACCATTATGTATCCCTGAATGTTTCCATCCTCTCCGACAATAGGCTGGAGGTGCATGAGCACGTCCGTATGTTTGTTCTCGAATCGATGATAAACAACCCCTTCTGGGAAGAACTGATTGATAAGATCATTTGGACCACCGGATGTGTTAGCGAAAGACATTGTGTGGAGATCTTTTGGTTCGCCAGGTTTTTTTACCAGATCAAAACAGACTTTTCCGAAAATTTCTCGTTCGTCTGTCCCTGTCCAGCGAAGGAAGGTTGGATTCGCTGCCAGTAGGCTTCCATATGGATCCAGCAATAATACGCCTTCGCTCGAGCACTGCATTACGGCGTCGAGCTTCTGTTGAATTTGAATCGCTTGCTTGTTTGCCGTTTGAACTTGATTGCTGATATCAACTGATTGTCTATTGTGAGCAGTGAGTTGTCTGTTCACCATTTCCAATTGGCTGTTTATCGCATCGATCTGTCGCTGCCGTTCTGATAGTTCTTCATCCTGCTTGGATACAGTTTGCTTCAAGTTCAAGACCATCGCGCGTGGATTGGTGAGAGCTGTGTCCATCATTTCTGCCAATTCAAGATAGTCTCCGCTGAGCACACTCAGGGAGGGCAAATCCCGTTTGTTTTCAGCAAGATCCTTCGCGCGTTGCTTTAAGAACCACATTGATTGATTGAATCGCTTTGACAAAGCTGCGGAGAAAACCAACGCCAGAACAATGGCCGCAACAGCGCCGATTGCCAGCTGCAAAGCCAACAGCGAAAAGCTTGCCAGTTGGTTTGGCATAGGAGCGCAAACAATTATTTGTCCCATCGCGTTCGTCGTATTGGGACCTTTTATAGGTAGGTTTTTCCAGAGGAAACCATCAGCCTGCTTTTCTTTTGGCGTTTCGCCAAGAATATCTCCTTTGGCATTGTTCAAGCTTGCAAGAAAAGCCGGAGGTGGCTTCATTGCTTGTAAATTGGCTGAGCAAGCCTTTACTTGCGCATCTGCCATCACGTAAAACGCCATTTCGAATTCTTTGAGATTGTCTTTCGTGAGTTTGATTTTTCGTTCCATGCCCAGCAACAGTTCATTGCTAAATGGTGTGCTCACAGCTAGAACAGCCTGGTTTCTGCCACCAATTCCGATGGGGACGAGGCTCGATAAGGTGTATGCTTTGGTGCAGGATAGAGCGCAGAGCGCGGAGGCGAATGTTCCACCCTGTGCCGATGGAATTGAAAATGCGCTTTGAACAAGAGGGCGATTCAGGTCATCTGCTGGATAGCCGGCTTTTCCTGGTGCATCGCTGCTGAAGAAGACCTGTCCTTGCTCATTGATAATCGTTGCGTAGCCGTCAAACCCTACGCGATCAAAAGTGGACTTAACTATTGCGGCGACAGCGCCTCTATCTTTGGCTGAAACGGCTTTCTTAAAGTCAGCGTTGCCTTCGATCGCTGCAGCGATTTGAGCATTCTTTTTATAGACTGAAATAATTTCTTTGTTTACGCAATCAATTGCAGGGTCGACAATCGCAATTGCTTTTGCGTGGTTCTTGTTAATGTCAACTACAAGCGTGAAAATCGCCTGGACGATACACATCACCAGGATGGTCGCTATGAAGCTGAAATTTAACTTGGCTCCCAAAGATTTGCACCCCTAAGACTCAATATGCCCTTGACCCTCTGGCATACTAACAAAAGTTTATATCCTCAAGGGCATGTGGGAAATCGGGACAACCCTGAATTTGTGTTCAAAGGGTCGAGATTACGATTTTGGAGCCTTTGCCGCTTTTCTGTACTCTACCTGCACTTGAATCGCACGTATAAGTTGATTAGCTGAGCAATAGCCTAATTCAAGAAGGATAGCTCCAAGAGTCTGGTGCTCTTCGCCTTTTGCGTCACTTTCTTTCTGAATCTGCAGCGACTCATCGAGCTGATAAACGGTTATATAACCCAGCTCCACAAGGATTTGACCCAGGAGGGTGCTTTGATCGGTTTCTGGAGGCTGCTCAGAGGACCCTTTTTTAGTCATGTTATTGTCCTAGTTCGCTCTTGGCATTGAAAATACAGACCGTTGAGCACACCCGAAGGGTCCAACTTATGGCTGCTGGCTTTCACCCCTGACCAGGTTCGCAGGTCTCCGCCGCACCCAACGATCTGTTCTAAAAATTATAGCTGATGCACAAGGCATGGGCGAGAGCTTGCCAACCTGCTGTATATTGATTTTTCAGTGCTCTCTGGCCCCTTTGCGCGTGGAGCGCAGCTGCGGGCATTTCTCATCTCTTTAGAATATTTATTTGCTGCTCTAAATTCCGCTGAGGTCTAAAATATTGGTTCACATAAATCGACCACCTCGAGGAGGGGCTATGACTACTCTTGAAATGACAAAGATGCAGCCGCCACTTCGCATCATGCAAATCATGCATGGGGCGTGGGCTTTGCAAGCTTTCATGACAGCTTTCAGGCTAGATTTCTTTTCGCCTCTGTCCAGGAAACCCCTTACGGCTGCTGAGCTTGCAGCTGAGTTGAAAACGGATGTTACAGCGACCGAGCTTCTACTAAACGCGCTATTGGCTCTTGATTTGCTTGAGAGAAAAGGCGACAGGTTTTCAGTAGTGGAGGCTTCGCGGCCCTACCTCGATAAAGAAAGCCCGCTCTATATGGGTGATTATTTGTTGATGGATGGTGTTAAGGACGGTTGGATGCAGCTTTCTGAAAGCGTGAAGACCGGGGCTCCTTACTCCAAAATCAACCAGACCAAAGGGGCGGAGGAGTTTTTCCCGACTCTTGCTGCTGCGATATTCCCCATGAATTACTCAACTGCCAATACGCTGGCTAGCGAACTTAAGGTGGAGCAGATGCCCCCAGGGACTAAAGTGCTCGATGTCGCAGCTGGCAGCGGTGTATGGAGCATTCCTTTTGCTGAACGCAGCAAAAATGTGCATGTGGATGCGTTGGATTTTCCGGGCGTTCTCGAAGTCACCAAGCGCTTTGCCGACAAATACAGCGTTGGATCTCAGTATTCCTACATTGCAGGGAACTGGAGTGATTGCAAGCTAGAATCAGAAAAGTACGATGTTGTTTTACTTGGACACATCTTGCATAGCGAAGGAAGCGAACGCTCTGAAGCCCTTCTCAAGGAAGTCTATCGCAGCTTGAAGAAAGGCGGAAAAATTGTGATCGCTGAAATGATAAGCAATAACGAGCGAAGTGGCCCGCCATTTGCGCAGTTGTTTGCAATAAATATGTTTCTCTTCACGGAGCAGGGCTGCGTCTTCACTGAAGCTGAGTTGCAAAAGATGCTGAAAGATTGCGGTTTCAGCGGTTACACCAGACCTGATTCCAAGTATTGGGGACCTGAGTCGCCCGTGGTTTACGCCAGCAAGTAATAACCCTGACGGGATATTATTTGGGCGCGGATTTTCGCAGAACTCAAACGGTACCGGTGGAGTTCTCATGTTTTTCTGCGGCGGCGGGGCGCGGATTTTCCCGAAAACTCAAACGGTACCGGTGGAGTTCTCATGTTTTTCTGCGGCGGCAGGGGCGCGGATTTTCGCAGAACTCAAACGGTACCGGTGGAGTTCTAATGTTTTTCTGCGGCGGCGGGGGCGCGGATTTTCCCGAAAACTCAAACGGTACCGGTGTAGTTCTCATGTTTTTCTGCGCAGATTTTCCAAGAAACTCAAACGGTACCGGTGGAGTTCTCATGTTTTTCTGCGGCGGCAGGGCGCAGATTTTCCAAGAAACTCAAACGGTACTGGTGTAGTTCTCATGTTTTTCTGCGGCGGCAGGGCGCAGATTTTCCAAGAAACTCAAACGGTACTGGTGTAGTTCTCATGATTTCCTGCGGCGGCCGGGGCGCAGATTTTCCCGAAACTCAAACGGTACCGATGTAGTTCTCATGTTTTTCTGCGGTGGCGGGGCGCAGATTCTCCCGAATTGTCAGAATGCGCAATAAAAAAGAAGCAGAATTCCTCGTGAAATCCGCTTCTTAGGTTCATCTTTGCAATAGCAGTTTTAGTCGTTGCCGGTGGCGAAGTCACCGCCTTGATCCTGCATGTTCCAGCGTAGCAACTCTCTACGCCATTCTAGGTCTGCTTGAGCTTCCTTAAGTAGGCTTGCAAGCCCCTGGTAATCGGCAAAAGAGAGATCGACGGCTACTCCGATCTCGAAAGTCAGTTTGACGCGTTCGTAGCTCGGAGTGCACGCCATACAGACCATATGGTCTGGTCCGCAGATCTCAAAAATGCGATTCTCATCGCACTGAAGCGGGTCTTTCTGCCAATTGAGATATTCCAAAAACTCCTCGTCTTCCAGGCTCTGCTGAACAAGAAGAACAAGTGCCTGGTACTGCGTTTGGTTGAGATAAATGGTGATTTCCTGGCGTCTCAAATCAAGAGCGACTTCACCGTTTTCCTTGTCCAGATAGAGATCTGCAAAGGCGTTGGCGAAACTGATTTGATAAGCGGTACTGGTTTTCATCTAATATACTTCCTCAAACAAAGCGCTTAGGACAGCCATTTGGCTAAATCACGGGCATGATAAGTAATCACAATATCGGCTCCGGCACGGAAGATGCCTGTCAAGCTTTCTATTACGACCTTCTTCTCGTCAATCCAGCCATTAGCCGCGGCTGCTTTGACCATGGAATATTCTCCTGAGACATTATATGCCGCAATTGGCAGCCTGGTAATCTCTCTAGCTTTGCTAATTACATCTAAGTACGGCATAGCTGGTTTGACCATTACTATGTCCGCACCTTCGGAAATATCTAGTTCGATTTCTTGTAGTGCTTCGCGAATATTTGGTGGATCCATCTGATAGGTCTTGCGATCACCGAATTGTGGCGCAGATTCAGCAGCTTCTCTAAACGGACCATAAAATGCGGAAGCGAACTTCGCACTGTAAGCCATTATTGGTATATCGAGAAAACCTGCTTCGTCTAAGGCATGGCGTATTGCAGCTATTCTTCCGTCCATCATGTCTGATGGTGCAATAATGTCTGCTCCAGCTTCGGCTTGTGAAACAGCAGATCGAGCTAGAATTTCTAGGCTAGGATCATTTACGACTTTGCCATTTTCCACAATTCCACAATGTCCGTGACTCATGTATTCACAGAGGCATGTATCGGCTACAACTAACAGTTCGGGAAAACGCTTCTTTATTTCACGTGTTGCTTTTTGCACAATGCCGTCTGAGCGCCAGGCACCAGATGCTTCTGTGTCTTTTGTTGCGGGAATTCCGAATAATATAACCGACTGAAGCCCGGCTTTTGCGACCTCTTCGACTTCTTTGAGCATAACATCAATACTCTGTTGATGAATGTTGGGCATCGAAGATATCGGCTTTTGGAAGCCGTTGCCTTCTACGATGAACAACGGATAAATGAGCTTGTCGAGCCTGATATAGGTCTCTCGAACCATTGCGCGCAGACCTTCAGATGCTCTGAGTCGTCGCATTCTGTGATCTGGTGTCGGAACTGCTGTTTTGCTCTTTTCTTCCGTGCCAGATTGTTTACTTGTCACCGGGGACATTTTTAATCTCCAGAGTAATTTGCGGAACTTCTTCACTACAAAAATCGATATACTAACTATATCCTTGAACCCGCTGATTCAGGGGATCTTCGGCTGATTCTGGTAGATAATTAATGGAGACTGGGGCGCTTTTATCCGGCGACATCATAAATGGGCAATATCGAGTGATCCGATTGCTCGACAAATGCGATGAGACTGAGCTTTATTCAGCAATTGTCGAACCGGATAATATTCCTGTTTGGCTTAAGACCCTTTCTGTTTATAGCACTGGGGACTTATCGGCTCACAAAAATCTGCAATTCGAAGCAGAAGTGCTTTCTCGCTTGAGTTCAAAAAACATAATTCGAATATTGAATTTTGAGCCTACAACAGGACAAAATTCTCTTATCGTCGAAGAAGCTCTTGATGGGCGCTCGTTGCGCCGATTGATCTTGGAACATGGAGCTTTTACATTCGAGGAAGCGCTGCCTATAGTGATTCAGCTTTGTGATGCCTTGACTGTGATGCATCGTAATTTTGTTGTAAGTGGATGTCTTCGTCCTGAGCGTATTTTTTTACACGAGTCGGATGATCTTGCTGCAATTGCTAAAGTGATCGACCTTTCGAAGTCCTGCGAATTTTATACAGATTTCGATAAGAACGCCGCGCGATCCTATCAGGCTATTACGCTGGCCGACCAGGAGATTTGCTATTACTCTCCAGAGCAAATTAGAGGAAAAAAAATCGATGCTCGAGCTGATATTTTCTCGCTGGCAGTTTTGATGTATGAAATGTTGCATGGAAAACCTGCTTTTTCTGGAGCGAAAATAAAAGCGACTTTGCGTGAGCGCCAATATTTGCATCCGTCGGCATTCTTGGAGCTCAGTCCTGATTCCGTTTTTCCTGAGGATCTTGAGAAAGTCGTCTTAAAGGCGATGGATGAGGATGCGGATGAGCGTTATCAGAGTGCCAACGAATTTAAGAATGCTCTTTTATTCACCATCGGTGGTGACGGTGTAAGAAAAGTAGAGCGTCTTTATGCTGAGCTACAAAGTATGTTGAGAAAATACCGCCTGTTAAGGGGGACATAAATTGGTCTGCTTGGTCTGAGCAAAAGGCTTAGGCTGAGGAATTTGGTACCGAAAGGCGGTACCGCTCGAGTTTCGCGTTTTTTCTCCGGCGCGCCCACACAGATTTTCCTGAAAACTCCACCGCTTAGGCGTGGCTGAGGAAGTCGGCATCGACTGGGCGAAATGGATACGCCAAGTTGGCACAGAAGTTCTTTCAAATCTCTGATTCAAAAAGACTTCAAAAAATTATCTGTAATAGTTGCAGAGAGCTTCGACTAAACCTTTCATTGAATACTCCTCAGCCTGGATGTCAACGCGAGAAAAAAGAGTTTGGCATGTTTTCGCTGTTTCAGGCCCGATTACTGCCAATTTAAGTTTGTCGATTGATGTGGAAAATTCGGTCTTGCACATATCATTTATCGCGTGGAGTTGAAGAACTGTTTCTGAGCTGGTTAGAGTAATAACGTCGATGTTTTTTTCGCGAAGCATATTCGCTAATTCTCTTGCGCAAGCGTGCGGATCTTCCGGACCCTCTGTAATATACGAGTGTACAACATCGACCTTCCATCCTAGTTTTTCAAGATCATCTTTGATAAGAAGCCGCCCTTTAGTGGTCTTTGGCCAGAGTGCTTTACCCGGGCCGTTTTTCTTCAACTCTTCGATGAGCGATTCTGCCACAAAGTTGTTAGGCACCAGTGAGGGTGTCAATCCCAGCTCTTCAAGACAGGCTGCTGTTGCTTTGCCGACGCAGGCAATTTCAATTTTGTGTAGAGATTCGACTAGCTTCAGTGCTTGCGCTCGTTCGATGGTTGATTCTACTGCATTTGCGCTAGCAAAAATTATCCACTGATATTCGCTCAGGCTCTTAAAAGCTGCATCAAAGTCTTTCCAACTTTTTGGTGCGCCAATTGTGAGCAGTGGAAGGCAGAATACTTCCGCACCGGCTTCTTGAAGCAAATTACATAGTTTCTGCGCCTGATGCGCCGGTCTGGTAACCAGGATACGTTTTCCATTAAGTTGCTTTGCGGCGTTCATCTCAACCTCTAAATGTCAGGGAGGCGAAACTTCACCAATATTCTGGTTCAATAAGCTTTCTATTACAGCGCCGGCGCCTTGCGACGATAGTTCTTCGGCAAGCTTTTTTCCCATTGATTCAGCTTCACCTAAGGTCCCGGTGGCATATGCTCTGTAAACTTGCTTTCCATCCATGGAAGCGACCACAGCTCGAAGTTCAATTCTGCCGCTTCCGTCATCCAGCATTTGTGCAAGAGCTCCCACGGGCACCGAGCATCCACCGCCCAGTTGATTGAGAAGTGCTCTTTCAGCGCTTGTACAAGCCCAAACCACTTCATCATTTATTTGTTCAAGTAATAAAAGTAGCTCCTTATTATCTTCATGGCATTCTATGCCAAGCGCTCCCTGTCCTACAGCTGGTACGCATTCTTCTGGTTCAAAATACTGGCTAATTCGATCTGCCAGCTCAAGGCGTTCCAGACCAGCAGCTGCAAGAATCATTGCATCGCATTGACCTTCTTCCAGTTTTCTCAAGCGCGTTTGAATGTTTCCGCGAATGTCCACAAATTGAATATCTGTACGGATAGCCGCAAGCTGTGCCGCTCTGCGTCTGCTGGATGTTGCAACTCGGGACCCGCTTGGCAGTTCGTTGAACTTTATTCGCGATTTGCCCAGCAAAACATCTCGAGGGTCCGCCCTGTTTATTGTGGCTGCTAAGTTTAGATGTTGGGGAATTTCGGTTGGTAGATCCTTCAAGCTGTGTACGACGAAATCTACTTCTTTCCTCAGAAGAGATTCCTCCAGCTCTTTAACAAACACGCCCCGCCCGCCGAGCTCTGCAAGAGGTTTGTGCAAAATTTTGTCACCGCTAGTTTTAACTGCAATAATTTCAAATTCGAGATTTGAAAATTTTTCCTTCAAAATCTTGAGCACAAGATCTGTCTGCAGCCGAGCGAGAATACTATCGCGCGTACCAACAACAAACTTTTTCTTTGCCACTACTTTCGGTGCCTACATCTGCTTCGCGTGTGCGTGAATTTGATTTGCTGCCGAAGCAGGGCACGAGGACCCCGTTTCCTCACCAAAAATATCAAGCTGGAACAGTTTGCGCAGTGCTTCTGCCTGCTGTTTTAAAAGATGGTAGTCACTTGTTGATTTCAACTGCGTAGTTGGTTGATGAAGAATCTGATTTATCAACGCTCGACTCAGTGCTTCAAACTCGTCGTTTTCCTGGCGCTCGTGCTTCACCAGATGTTCCACACGAATTGCTTCGATTTTTTTGCGGAATTCAGTTAAAGTTGGCGCTATCAAAAGCGAGCGTTCCCAGTTTTCATATTCCGTGAGCATCTCAAATACGATGCGCTCGGCGTCTGCTGTCAAAGCCTCTCGTTCGGCAAGATTTGCATTTACTACTTTAGCCAGATCATCTGCGTGGTAGAGAGTGACAGCATCAAGTTCAGCGACTGCGGGCTCTACATTCCTTGGCACCGAGATGTCGATTATGCAGATTTTCTTGCCAGGCTTGAGGTGCTTTTGCAGCTCAGCTTTAGTGAGCAGATATTTCGGCGAGCTTGTGGATACTATGACTAGATCGCTCTCATTCATCAGCTCATAGCGGTTGCTGAAAGATTGCGAAATATCAAGTCTGTCCTTGTTTGGTAATTTGTTGCCTGAAAAATGTTCCAGCCGTTCAGCCGTCCGGTTGATCATCAAGAGTCTGCTGGTACCATTGTCTGCAAGCAGGTGTTTGGCACTGAGTTGAGCCATGTGACCAGCGCCTACAATGAGAGCGGTCTTGTCGTTCAGTCCGCCAAAGGTTTCGCGAGCCATTTCAATTGCTGCCGAGCTGACAGAGACCGCACGGCGACCGAGCGTTGTTTCTGTGCGAACTCGTTTGCCGGTGCACAGAGCGGTCTGAAAGAGCTGAGTCAGGAACGTTTTGGCAGTGCCAGCATCGACTGCGTGCTTGAAAGCGTTCTTAACCTGGGCGACAATCTGTCCTTCGCCGAGTACCAAGCTGTCTAGTCCGGAAGCGACTCTAAAGAGGTGGAGTGCCACGTCGTCCCTTAAAAGTTTGAAATTCGGTTTCAGAGCATCATGGTCTGCAAGCTTTTGAGTCGAAGCAAAGAATGACTCTATTTCTCTGAGCCCCGCCTGGACATCGCTAACAACTGCATATACTTCTGTACGGTTGCAGGTTGAAAGTATCGCTGCTTCCTTGAGATGCGGCATATGGGTCAAAGCTTGTAAAGCATGCTTAATGCAGGAATCCGGGATTACGAACTTCTCGCGAATGAATATCGGACACGAGTGGTAATTGATGCCGACTACAACGAGGTGATTGTTTGCTGACTCGTTTGTCAGCCCTGCCGTGTTGTTTGGTTCTATGTTGCTGAAGTGCACTTCAAATCTCTACTGGTAATGCTGCCGAGAGCTTGACATGTGGTCGTGAAAATTCGTTCATCGAGCGAATCCTAACCTCCAAGATTATAGCCACTACCTCGAGCCATATGGCTAAGTGTCATCCGTGGCGTAAATATTTGGACAAATACGAAAAACGCCTGAAATCAGACTTTCTAACCTCCATCATCAAGTCAATGTACTTAGTAAAGCCTTTAGATGAATCTTTTTCTACGTACGGAAGGATGATTTCCGAGAGGATGATTTTTGATCACTCTTGAGGACTTTTAATGACTCAACCGCTTCCGAATGCCAATTGTCTATGGCTGTTTTGAGTTCGGGATGGAGCTTGCAGGCAAGCCAGCTGAGTGCATCTATGTAACGCAAAGTGGGCCGCGTCAGGCAGTCTGTTTCGTGCTGCGGGACGACATAGATACGGTTTTCCTTAACTGCCTTCATGCTAATCCACGGAGCTTTATCCCAGAACTTTTCTCTCGATTGTTCGGCGGGAACTATTATTAGATCCGGTTTCAAAAGAACGAGTTTTTCCTGGTTGACGCGCGGATAGGGTTGTGGCAAATCTCCCGTGCAATTTATGCCACCAGCTATAGTGACACCCTCATTCATAAAACTACTTTTGCCTGCCGACATTAGCGGTTGTGGCCAGACGCAGATAAATACGCGGGGAAGTTTTTTGTCGCTTGATGTAAGCTTTTTCAGTTTCCTGATTGCCATGTCAAAAGCTTTGCCAAGCGCTACGGCTTCGTTCTCCTGCTTGGTGACCTTGCCAATGGCTAACAGATTCTTGCTAATGTTTTCAATGGAACTGTTGTCTAGCAGAACGGAGTTGAATCCATGTTTTTTCAAATTATGTGCTAGTGATTCCTGCCCGCTTACAAGAAAGATGCAATCTGGTTTTAGCTGGGCGACCTTTTCCATTTTTAAGGAGTTGAAGCTGGATATAACTTCTTTACTTTTTGCCTCAGGAGGGAAGTTGCAGCTTTCTGAAACTCCTACAAGACTTCTCCCTGCGTTGAGGCTATAAATAAGTTCTGTGTTAGAAGGAGCTGTTGAGATAAGCCTTTTGGCTGTTGCTGGTGTTGGAACGCTAGCGGAGGAAGCAGATTTCAAGCTAAGGTTTGCCGATGGGACTTTCTCGTCAGCTTTTGATTCGGCGAAACATGCAGCTATGCCAAGCGTAAACAGTAATACCAGATGTGGTGCAATCGACTTCATGTTACCGATTGCCTTTCGATCCATCGCTGAACCTCAAGGATGCGTTCGGTGATATTGTCTTTTGTTATAACCATGACTTTTTCCCAGAGGTCAAGCTCGTAAAGAGTCATGCGAATAATGCGGTCGACTTGCTTGATGTAATCAGGTTCGGTCCAGCGAAATCCATCTTCTTCTGCCTTGAACATCGGAGGGATGTAGATTATGTGCGTGTAGTGGCTGATGTGCTTGCTGACTAATTCATAAATCGCTTCAGTGTCATAAGTCATTGCCGTGCAAATATTCCAACGCTGCCATAGCACCCAGGTGTCGATGGCAGAGCGGTCGGCAACAAATGATTCGTGTTTCAACTCTGTATCTATTTGTCGTTCTAAGGCATCGCGTTTGAATTTTTCCTGGTCAGGAATGTCGCCGATTCGTGGGTAACCCATTTCCGAACATAGCTCTCGAGCTAATTCCGGTATTAAAGGCAGTTCCAGTAATTCTGCGATGCATTCAGCAAGAGTCGTTTTGCCTACTCCGCTGGCTCCAGTAATTGTGAGTCTGATTGACAATTGAGGCTCTCAAGTGATGAGGTCTAATTATCGCACTTGTTTCTTTATTTTTGAATCGAAGTGTCAGATTCAAGCTTTATCTGCGGTGCGAGGCGCAGATAAATCTGAGAACTCGACCGGTACCGATGAAGTTTTCGGGAAAATCTGCGGTTGCGAGGCGAAGAAAAATCTGAGAACTCGACCGGTACCGATGAAGTTTTCGGGAAAAACTGCGGGTGCGAGGCGCAGAAAAATCTGAGAACTCAACCGGTACCGATGGAGTTTTCGGGAAAATCTGCGGGGTGCGAGGCGAAGATTCTCGCACGTGAAACAGTCATAAAAAGGTCGCGAGGAAAGCTTTCTGAAAATCTTCTGTCAAAAGAAAAGGTCCTCGATTTCTCGAGGACCTTCGCTGTGTGTGCAGCTCCTTTCGTTCTTGAAAGATTAGCCTTGTTGTTGTGGGCGAGGAGGAATGCTTGTTACCGAGGGTGCGGTTGTTGTAGATGAGCTAGTTCCTGCGGCTGCAAGAGCTGGTTGCCCTGCTGCACCATTGGAGCCGTTGCTTCCGTTGTTCGCCTTAGCTTGAACGTCTATTGCAGTTTTTGCATCATTAGCTACGCCAACATGTTTGCCGAGAGCTGAAGCAAGGTCGATGCCAGTGAGTCCTTTGACGAGGTGCATGCTTTGCGCTGCTGCATTAACTACTTCTTGCGTTAAGCGGCTTGCGCCTATGCTGTCTCCACCTGTCGAAAGAACAGTGACTTGACCGATCTTCGAGAGAGGAGCAGAAGCCGATTCGACGATTTGCGGAAGCTTGTCGATGATCATTGAAGCTATAGCAGCGTCGTTGTACATCTTGTAAGCTTCGGCTCTCTTAATCATAGCCTGGGCTTCAGCTTCACCTTTAGCAGCGATTACTGCAGCTTCGGCTAGACCTTGAGCTTTTTTGGACTCTGCCATTGCAAATCCTGTGGCTCGCGTAGCTTCAGCTTCTGCCTGCGCTCTAATCCTCAAAGCTTCAGCTTCACCAAGAGCTCTCAGTTTTGCGCCTTCAGCATCAGCCTGTGCAAGCAGTTTTCTCTTTTCTTGCTCAGCCTGCGCGTAAATGCGAGTTCTCAATTGTTCAGCTTCCGCTGGTTTTTGAACTTCAGCTTCCAATTGCACCTGGCGTTTTTGAACTTCAACTGCCTGGAGCTCAACAGCTTTTTGCGCTTCAACGATTCTGATCTTCTGTTGCTCTTCGATTAGCTTCTGCGTATTCTGCGCCTTAACGATTTCACCTGCGATGTCGGCGTATGCTTTTTTCTGTGCGATTTCTGCGGCATATTCAGATTGTTTGACCTGGAGGTCGCGCTGAGCTTCAGCAATTTTTGCAGCGTTTTCTAATTGAACCTTTTCGCCTTCCTGTGTAGCGTGAGCCAGAGCAATTCTTGAGTCTCTTTCTGCGTTTGCCTTAGCAATAGTTGTTTCTCTAGCAGCTGTCGATTGAGCGATTTGAGTTTCACGCAGGGCTTCAGCCTTAGCAACTTCTGTCACTTTAGTTGCCAGAGCGACGCCAATGTCAGCACGTTGCTTCGTTTCAGCAGCTTGCTTACGACCTAACTGTTCGAGGTATCCAACTGAGTCACGTATCTCTTTGATGGTGAATGAAACGATGGTCAGACCCATTTTGTGTAAGTCTGGAATGGTGATCTCGAGAACTTTTCTAGAGAAAGATTCTGTGCTCTGGATGAGTTCTTCGACTTCCATTGTGCCAACTATGCCGCGCAAGTGACCGATCAGTGTTTCATGAGCGATAGTTACTATCTCCTGAGCATCTTTGCTCAAGAACTGTTCGGCGGCAGTTTTGATTGAATCATCGTCGCCGTCGACTTTTACCTGTGCAACACCTTCAACAAAAACAGGCACTCCATTGCGGGAAATAATGGGAGCTGATGATTTCACATCGATTGTCATGACTTCCAGGGACAATGGACGCGCTGCTTCGATTAAAGGGAAGACAGTCGTACCACCACCTTTGACGACACGAGGCTCTTTGCTAAATGCACCGTAGACGATTAACGCAGTGTTTGGCGGACATTTTTGAAACATGCCGACAAACATCACGAAAATCATAGATAGCAACACAAATCCCATGACTAGAAGGGCGATGAATGATAGTTCCATGATGATACTCCCGTATCTTGTTTTACTTGTTGTTGTTGTATTTATTGGCTTCGTTTGGCAGATGAAGCCATGTCTGTTTTCTCTTATTGGCGCTAAAGCTATGTTTTGTGACTCCAGCTAAGCCCGGTGAGATATTGTTCCTGGGCGGCTGTTATTTTTACTTTTCCTGCTTTAGCGAGATAGCCGGCACTGTCGAAAATGTCAACGAGTTCAAGTCCAGTTAGTCGTAAGCCAAACCTGCTCAGTTCTGGATTCGAATTTTTCATCACGTCGTTGCAAAACTCTGTTGCGTTTGCAATCAAATCATCTACTGTTGTTTCATTTATTTCGTCTTTAACCTTTGAGCTTATGACGTTTTGAATTGTTTCAACTATTTCGGCAGTGTCTTTGTTGCTCAATGTTTGTGCGGCCTTTGCGATCGAGCGGAGATCGTTTTGAACCCTCACTTGAGCAATTAGATTTACTATCAGTGGAACACCATTTGAGCTGCTTATTGGAGAACGATTATTGAAAGAAACTTGCATTGATTCTAACGATATTGTTCTAACAGTCTCGAATAGTGGGAAGACGAGAGTGCCACCATCTGTGATGACGCGCGGCTCACTCCCCTGCTTACCTTGTATCACTAACGCGGTATTTGGGGGGCATCTCATAAAGCTTTTAGCAACAACTGCTAGAAGCATAAGAACCGTAGATACCAACCCGAGCAGGCTGCACAGTATCACTTGGTCCATTTTCTTTTGTTTTTTCAACTCCCTGAAATTGACATTGTTGGGGAAATCTATAACTGAAAGGAGCGTTTGTAATGTCAATACAATCAGTATACGCATCCCATAAACAGAACCTAGTTCTTTAATACATTTACAACAAATTGATGCCAGATACGGTTTCATATATGGTGGCAAATTTGTTAGCGCATTCGAGACGACCGGTCTATGGATCTCTGAAATAGCCAGCGATTACAGGTTTTCAGCTTCGTCAAAAACTGGACTGTGCAATAGACGACCGGTCTAGCTTAATCTAAACCCATTACGCTGGTGTTAAGATCCGAAATATCTTTGTACATTTGCTGAACTAGCGCACGGAGATCGACTAGCAGTTCTGACCGCGTTTTAAGTGTTCCGAGCGAAACTCTAGATTTCTTTTTTACTTCGATGAGTTCGTCGACAGACGCATTCGCTTGACCGTCTTTAGACTTGACCCCACGCAATTTATCCCAATCGCGCAAAAGTATTTGTCTTCTTGTCAGATTGTCTTTCGATTTTGCTGGAACAGTTTCAAGATACTTCCATATAATCGGATCGTACTCTGGCTCGGGTGGCTTTCTACCGAATATGGGAGCTAGTGCATTTCCGTCTGGCGCATTGGATTGCTTTATCTTGTATCTGGGTGGCACAAATCCTAGCAGTGGTATGCCGATGGCACTTGCATTTCCCAACAATCCTAGCACATCAGAGGTCGGTGGGGGCGCCATGTGGATGCTGTGGCAGAATCCATTAATCCTAGTGTGCCTGAGCTGATGAATGTGGCAGCATTGTTTAATGCTAGCGCTCGGTCATGTTTTGCGGAGAAGTAGCTGTATTGCATGTTTGTGGTAGCGAGGTCTCCATCAATATTTGCAAGTGCTTCCTCAAGTTCCAGAGCAGCATACTGTATGGCTTTCATCACTTTTTGATTCAAAATCAGCTCGTCTAGTTGGCTGTTATTTTTTTGCCTTTGGCTTTTGGATAGTGTCCGTCAGCCCGAGCAAATCGATAAGTTGGTCAACATTGCTTGCTCGCGGATCGCCATTTAATTTCGGGGTTTCAGGCTTTCGAGAGCCTGTGGATTGGCTATCGGGAAATCCGACTGCAAGAAGATTCGATTGCTTTGCTTGAAAGTCCAAAGATTCGCGGTCTTCAGAGCCCGATGCAAGCAAAGTTGATTGCTCGATTCGAGAGCCTGTGGATTTGCTATCGGGAAATCCGGTTGAGGCATCGGCGGTATTCGGCGCTACGCTTTTGTATGGTCGGTGCTTCACGCCAATGCCTTCGCCGCCCAGTTCACTTGCAAATAAAGGTTGGGACGTAAAATTGAGTGTCCCAACAGACAAGATAATTAGAGAGCAATGTGAAACGAACTCTTTGATTCTCATCGGTGGAGCAAACACTCTATGACGCGCTCATGATGCTCGGTATTATTGCACGTTCGGCTACATCTGCTGTGGTCGATACTCTGCAGATATCCGTGTGTGCTGTTATTGGTGTTGAATCAGTCTTCGACAGGTTCTACAACATATACGCCGTTTTCGATGTCGCAAATGATTACTTTTCGCAGATTCGAAATGGCAAGTTCTTTATTCTTGGCGCGAGCGGGACCATTGTAGCGCCCCCCCTTTGTCGTGAAAGTGATCTCTCCCAGAGTTCCAGGTTCAATAGACAAATTCAGTTTCGCTTCTGTACCGACAAGGCTGTCTTGTCTGAAGTTTGTAGATGAGTGCAAACGAGATACAAAATTACCCATCACTGCCAGAATAATCTTGCTAATAAGCCAGCCAGCCATAGCACTTGGGATTATGGTAAGTAAACCAAGCGTCGGCGCAAGCTGAATAGTCATCACTCCGGTTGCACCAAAAAAGAACAGAAACATTGCAAGCTTTGTTGGGCTCAAAATCCCAAGAGCTTTAAAGTACCAGCCATCATTTCGCGCTGTACGTTTTTTTTCTACAGCCAAAATGTTTGTTTGGTTGTGAAAATGAGCTCTTCCTGAATTCGCATCGACGTCGCCCGGATCGCCCCCATCAGTGTCGATATCAACATCGCCCGGATCCCCACCTTCGCCATTTGCGCTTGCCGGAGCGTCAACATCTCCTGGATCTCCTCCTTCGGTATCAAAATCTTCAGTCCCGTGCAAATGACCGATTGCTGCCATCCCTACGATGTAGAGAAAGCCTAAACCAGCGCATGCCCAGTATGAAATAAGTATGTGATTCATTGACTACCAGATTGTCTAAGCGAACTTTGATTTCTAGGAAACCAGATTTTCTTCAAAGGGTTCTACAACGAAAATACCGTCTTTAATGTCAACAATGATAACTTGCATAAGTTTCTTTATAGTTTGCTCCGCGTTTCTTGCTCGCGCTGGAAAGTTGTATCTGGAACTACCTGTTCTGACTACAATCTCGCCGATGGACCCGGCTTCAATCGAAAGGCTTAACTCGCCTAGAGAACCGATGAGATTCTCTTTCTTGAAATTCGTACTCGAATTCATTCGCAAGAGCATGTTTCCCAGCAACTTGAAAAATGCGGATGCGAGGAACCATGAAATGATGGCTGCTGGAACTGCGCTGAGATATCCTGGAATGAATTTAAGTAGGAGCATGCCAGTTGCGCCAAAGAGAAAGGCGAAGCAGGCAAGTTTCAGGGGACTCAGTATATCCAAAATTGCCAAATACAAGATTGGGACTTGTGGCTTTTGTTGGTTCAGGCTAGTTGGGGAATCCACGAGCGAATTTGAGATATTGTCCGGTCCCTGCACTTGCAATTGATGTAGTCCAGTATTGTTTGAGTTCGTGGGCGAACTCTTTCCTGCGTGCGGTGCGTCACCACCAGCGGTGCCGGTGTTGTGAGAGCCTGGTGCGCCGGTCCCGCCGTGTGCTCCATGAGCGCCGGTCCCGCCTTGTGCGCCATGAGCCCCGGTCCCGCCGTGTGCGCCATGAGCGCCGGTCCCGCCGTGTGCGCCATGAGCGCCGGTCCCGCCGTGTGCGCCATGAGCGCCGGTCCCGCCGTGTGCTCCATGAGCTCTGGTCTCTCCATGTGCTCCATGAGCGCCGGTCCCGCCGTGTGCTCCATGAGCGCCGGTCCCTCCGCGTGCGCCATGAGCCCCGGTTCCGCCGTGTGAAGCACTGCCTGTTTTCCCTTGTAACAGAGAATGTCCACCATTGGAATGGTGTCCAACCTTTCCATGAAATGAGCCAGCGAGTGCGGTGACTATGACATAAAGAAATCCGACGCAGGAAGTGATGAAATAAATATCCTGAAGAGCTGTCATTTGCAAGATCTCTAAATGTGTCTCAAAAGATACCCGGACATAGGCTAAGATAAACCTATAATATAACCGTTGCGGCGAAAGCGATGACTAATGGAACTGGTTCTTGCACATCGGAATATGGACTTCGACTGTTTGGCTTGCCAGCTGGCCGTGCATAAGCTATCTCCATCGGCGAGAATCGTTCCTGCGCAACCCTTATCACAGCGTCTAAAGAGCTTCCTGGCACTTTATAGGGATAAGCTTCCGCTAGTCGATTTGCAATATATTGATTGGTCTATGGTCAAGCATGTGTATCTTGTTGATTGTCAGCGTCTTGATCGACTGGACGATCGCGCGCGCCGGCTGTTTTCCGCTTATCTGGAGCATGGCAGCTATACAGTTTTTGACCATCATGAAAAAGATTCGGAGAGCTTGTTGGACGGGGCGCGAAAAGATTCGGTTCACAAAATAACTGGAGCTGCAGCCAGTATACTGGCAGAGCTTCTGAGAAAGAAAACTGTGAAGTTGACGCCTCTTGAAGCAACGATAATTGCTGCCGGAATTTATGAAGATACGGGTTGTTTGACACACCGTGGCACTACTGAATTGGATGCCCTGGGCATTGCATACTGCTTATCTCAAGGGGCCGATATGGAAATTATCAATGAGATAATTCGACCTAAGTTCAATCATGAGCAAGCAGCTTTGTATGAAACGCTATTGAATGCGTCACGCACCGAAAACCTCGGCGGCGATATGTTGACCGTTGCAATGGGAAAAACGGCCGATTTTGTAGAAGGGCTTGCTGAGATCACGAGTAGATTGCTGGAGAATTCGGCGGCGGATGCTGTTGTTTCGATCGTTGAAATGAAGGACCGCATTCATATTGTTGGACGCAGTGAAACTTCACTATTCGATTTGAGAACACTTGCAAAATTATTGGGAGGTGGTGGCCACTCGGGGGCTGTCTCCGCTGTGGTCAAAAACAAATCAGTGGAGCAAGTACACCAGTTTGTTGTAGAAACTCTATCGAGGCACCTGAGTCCTGAAGTGAAAGCCGAAGAAATTATGCGCAGTCCAGTAAGGACAATAAGACCGGAAACGAGTATGGAAGAAGCTGGTCGAATCATGTTGCGTTACAGCGTAGATGGCTTAGTCGTCATGGAAAAGGAGCAGCCCGCTGGGGTGGTATCTATTCGAGATGTTGATAAGGCAAAACATCACAAATTAGCGCATGCGCCTGTCCGCGGTTTTATGAGCCATCCCGTTATTTCTGTGACACCAGATACGCCACTACGAGAGGTTCAGACTCTCATGCTTGGGAAGGACATTGGGAGGTTACCTGTTCTTAGCGCTGGCGGAAAGCTACTTGGTCTAATAGGGCGCAATGAGCTTCTCGGCGCATTATATGGAGATCAGCTTCAGTTTGAATCGAAAGGTGTTATTAATCCTCAGCTGACAGTGGTGGAAACCGAACGACTTGCCGAGTCAATTGAGCCAGATCTCCTGCCACTGTATAAAGAGCTTGGTGCTGTGGCTTCTGAAATTGATATGACGGCCTATCTTGTTGGTGGCTGTGTCAGAGATTTGATTCTGGACCGACCTAACTTCGACCTTGATTTTGTAGTAGAAGGATCGGCACGTAAGTTGGCGAATGCTCTTGTAGAAAAATTTCCCGAGAAGTACAAGATTCTCGTTGAGCATTCGCGCTTTGACACTGCAACTTTGGCTGCATATCTCCCTCACGAACGTGAGATTGATATAGCGACTGCCAGAACTGAGTATTATGAATATCCCGCAGCTCTTCCTACTGTAGAGCCTTCTTCCCTTGAACAGGATCTATGTCGGCGTGATTTCACTATCAATGCTTTGGCAATGTGTTTGCATCCTGATAGGTTTGGCAAGTTAGTTGATTATTTCAATGGGCTTATCGATTTGCAAAATGGAGTCGTCAGAATTTTGCATGACTTTAGTTTCATTGAGGATCCTACTCGAATTGTTAGAGCTGCTCGATTTGCAGCACGACTTAATTTCGAGATGGACTTGTGGTCTAGATTACAGGCTGAGCGTGCAATCGAGCTTGGTATCTTTGATAATCTTGGAGGTGTTCGTCTTAAGGAAGAGCTTCGTTCAATTTTTCAGTCTGATACTCGTCTAAAGGCTCTCGATATTTTGAATGAAGTCGGAGGTGGGCTGCGTTTTCTTGACTCTGAAATTGTTTACAGCAGGATGACACGATTGCATATCCGGCGAGCAGAAAAGCTTCTTTCAAGTTATCCGCTGCCGCGTCAATTTGCCGTATACCTGGGCGTATTGTTATCTGAGTTACCCGATAAGCGCTTAAATGATGCTTTGATGCGCTTACACCTATCGGAGGATGAACGTAACTCAATCATTGACGCACAGCGCATCCTGCGCGGGCTGCTAGCGCTTGAACCCGGTGCAAGCCGCTCGTCGCTTTACAAGCTTTTGCATGGGCATGATCTCCATTCTTTAGCAATATGCGTATGTGTTGCTCCAATGGCGTCTAGCTTACGGCGAAGTATCAAGATCTTCTTCGAAGAACTTAAGGATGTAAAACCAACGTTGCGTGGAACGGACGTGATTGCGCTAGGGGTGCCAAAAGGACCTTCCGTGGGCAAAGTTTTGGACAGCCTGCGTGACGCTTTGCTTGATGGAAAGATTTCGAACCCCGAAGACGAACGTCGTTTCGTTAAAGAATATTGGTCTTGAGTCAGTCATCCATTTGAGTTTGATTTGAAACTCCTCGCTGGAACTTCCTAAGACTCCGGTGGAACTTCGTGTGTGAATACTTGTGGGACTTCATTAGAGGCTCCCGGCGGGATTTCACATGAGATTTCCGGTGGAACCTCATGTGTGAATATCTGGAACTTCACCTGAGATTTCCGGTGGAACTACAGCCGAAAAATTGGAGCTTTGGGAACAAGTCTCCTTTCCTGTCGATGATCGAACTTTTGCATAATAGTTATTTGCTGATTTGAAAAACAGCATGCTTACTAAATGGATTTAGTTGGGACATAGAATGTTCACTGATCCTGGAAGAACTTCAATTTTCATTGGCGTAAATCCAATGTGGTCGCCGTCTATGTTTGCAATAGCCGGTCCATTTTTGCTTTCGATCAATACGTTCTTGACTCGTCGCTGATAAAAAGGTGTTTCTCCAAGTAGAACAGAACTAGCCAGATTGAATCCAAGCTTTACATAATCGCCGAAGTCACCCAGAGGAATTACACACAAATCAAGATAACCATCGTCTAGTCGCGCCCCCTCTGATATTCGGGCGAAACCCATATCAGCAACGTTCGAAACTATAACCCCAAGTGCTTTTACTTCGAAAGTGTCACCATCTGCGGTGATGCGAAATTGAACGGCTTGTGATGTTAAGGTCTGGATCATTGGACCCACGTATGCAAGCATTCCCCAGTTTTGCTTTTCTTCCTGTGTTGGTGTGAGGATTGCATCAGAAACAGGTCCTACGCCAACTCCGACGCAGAAATAATGTCCGTTGCAGATACCCAAATCAATGCAGCGGGTTTTCGCGCTTCCGATAACGTCGATGGATCTTTGTAATGGGTCAACAAAAATACTGTCTTCCAGAATTCCAAGATTTCGAGCCAATTGATTTCCTGTCCCGAAAGGAATTAATCCGACAGGAATTTCTACCTTCGCTTCTGCGAACGAACCCAGAATATGTCTGATAGTTCCATCGCCACCAGCAGCTATCACCAGGTCAGGCGATAATGCCATAAATCTTTTGAGAATATCAGCAGCAGTGACACCGGAGCTGGTGGCACCTACTGTGACCGATTGTTCTAATGATGTACAAAGTTTGTCAACAATCGTACCCAACCAGATATCACGATCCAATGCTGAGCCTGATTTCGGGTTGTAGATTAATACTGAATTAGCGATTCTTTTCTTATTCAGCTTAGTCATTAGTCTTAAAGCGTAATTCTTTTCAACATGAGTCCAATTTACTTGAGCCCTTGAAATGAAAAGGGGTAGAATTTCGTTCGCAGTGTACTTATGGGTCATGATTACACGCTGCTGGCTCGATTTGACATACTTGAAAACCTTGTTGACACATAAGAGGAATTTAGTATTGTATTTGATGGCACACAGACAGCGGTCAGTAAGTCGCAGTTCTAGAGGGCGGTCCCGCGTGAGTATTTCTAAAATATCGCTTGCATTGCTTAGCGTATTCGCGATCAATTCATTTGTATCCATTGATAGCGTATGCGCAAAGTCAATTGACAAAGCATCAATGCAGACTCAGTCTGCTGGTTCAGTTGAAATAAATGAAGAGAAAATTGGTGATAAGAATTATCAGGTGAGCAAAATTCTGGTCCATGTGAAGCCAGAAGCTGTCTGGAAAATTCTCACTGATTACGAAAATGCAACAGAAATTTTCCCTTGTCTCAAAAAGTGCAAACTTGTAAAGGACAAAGGTAATACCAAGCTGGTGCAGCATCAGATCAAGCCGAGTGGTGTGCCGACAACCTTTGATTATGTTATCGAAGTGAAAGAAACTGCTAACAAGCTGTACGAATGGCACAGAGTGAGTGGCGATTTCAGAGAAGTTGATGGCTTTTGGAAACTTGAACCACAAAGCGATGGCAACTCAACTCTGGTGACGTATGCAAGCTATGTTAATGGTGGTTTATTTCTCCCACCGCCGCTGATAAAGCGTCAGGTTCGGACAGATATGCCTGGTGTTATGTCTGCGCTTAAACAGCATGCAGAGACGAGCAGGCAGATAGCGGGAACGGCAGTGAGCCACAGCAACTAGGACCAGATATCTATATTGTTAGAAAAATTACACACTTGCATGGTTTGCAAGTGTGTTTTGTTTTGTTGCCAATGTCGTAGTAACTCAGAATTCCAAATGAATATTGGGAAGAAATTCAGTTCGCTTGTCAAACATAGGGTTGTTGCTGATATTCAAGCTAAGAAGTCCTTAATCCTGGATCGTTGCAGCGAGAAATATCGATTTGTAATAACGTGCTGATGGCGCTTTAGCCTTGAGCTATCCTTATTTGCTACAATCTGAGCATTGAGGAGAGGTACCGAAGCGGTCACAACGGCGCCGCCTCGAAAGCGGATGGGTTAACGCCACGTGGGTTCGAATCCCACCCTCTCCGAACTTTTGCTAACAGAAAACTAAAAGACTCTGGTCGCGTTCACCGAGTCAAATTTTTTGCTGCCAGATGTCAAACTGGAGCTCCGTAGGCGTGATCCAATAAAGGCTGCACCGGTACCGCTCAAAAACAAAAAAACTACATCGGTACCGGTGCAGCCTTTATTGTAGGACGGGGTTGTTGACAATTTTAGCCCCAGAACAATGTGCAGCCATGCCTGGCTGCACATTGTTCTGGGGCATTGTGAGTTCGCTTCAAACCAAGCAGGTTCGAATTTGAGGAGTTTTCTGAGGCACTATTGTTGCGACTGCTTGCCACAAAGAAACAGTTTATGGAGAGGATTCAAGACCGTTCTGGGTCTCTTTCCTTAGCTGGCGCAGCAGGGTATTTGTAGATAATAAGGCGATGTATAGGCTCGCATAGCCGCCCTTGAGAGTGGTTTTCGTTCAAGAAGTTCTGCCATGAATTCATCTGTCCATATGTCATCTTGTTCGGTCGCCCAGGCGTCCGCGAGGTAGACCTGAATGTATTTTCTGCTTATACGGTGGCACTTATCTTTAATCGACTCGGTGAATTTCTCAATGAACTTTTTTTGTGCCTCATTATTGTTTGGCTTAGGAATTTTCTTTTTTCGCTTGAACAATTGTTCTGCTGTAAAATCCACTAGCCCTTTGAACTGTAACTGGCTCAGAGCCATCAAGATATCCGAAAATTCCAGGCTGGTTTTGCTGATCAGGTCATCAACGTTTTTTCCCTTCTCTGTGGACAATTCGTCGAGCACCAAAAGTTCAGTTTCATCTAGCTCAACATTAAAAGCCTCATCTGTAGTCTGGTCTATCTCTTTGAAGTGATCGTCTAGTTCGTTTTGCTCTGCGCGAGGATGCTCTCGGGCTGGAGTTTGCAGACTGCGACGACAGTATATTTCAAGAAATTCTGATGAGGACAATGTCTCCGTTTCTCTCTGATTCATTTTTTCCAGAGAGATAAACCCCACGTTGTTCAAAATGTCCTGAGCTGTGGAAAGAGCCATGCCAAAGTACTGGGCAAATTCGAGTGGCGAGGGGCGTATCTTGCGTTGTTTAAACCAGATTGCAGCCACCCGCGCGCGGAAATATGTACACCTCTCGAAATAGGTTCCAGCAAAGGTGAAATATTCCTGACCACAATTTTCGCAGTAATATTGCTTGTAGGTATTTGTGTGTACGAATTTTGTACCTTTGCATTTCTTGCAAGGGATGACTTTTTTCATGCGTTGTTGACTAAGCATCCTAACGCAATGTTCTTCATCAGGGAATTCCTTACAAAATGCTGGATACAGTTCTGCGAATTTGCTTTTCTCTTTTCTCTTTCGCATTATTCTTTACCTCATACCTTCTGTTGTTTAAAACGTAAATGAGGTCGAAAAAGTTCAATGAAAATGCAAAAAAAGAATTGAAAATTGTTTTTCTTACTGCAGAGCTCACTTTATGCGCAGAAAAACCTTAGATCCGTGCGGTCAATCTTGCTGTATTCGTCGGCGTGAAAATCGCATCTCCAGAAGCTCTCAGCGTAGACATCAAAAACAAGCGGCTTGTTCGGATCGCTCACGAATGTCGTGAGTCTAAAAAGGAAAACCGTATCTCCTATGTTGAGATACGGTTATGAGATCAGCGAATCTGTGAAGCTATTCCTTTTCCCACTGGGCTTTGGCTTCGCCTTTTACGTCCATAACTTTAATTCCTAACTTAAGTAATGAATCGCGAATCAAGTCAGATTGTTTGTAATCTTTATTGCCTCGTGCAGCATCGCGCATTTCGATCAAGAGTTCAACGAGTTGAGACCCCGTCTTTGTATCGATTATCTTTCCTGTATCAATCAGGCGCAGTCCTAGAACGTCCGCGTATGATTTGATTGCGGCTGCATACTTAGCTGCTAATTCTGCATCTTTGCTTGAAAAGGCCATGTCTGCCATTTGGAATAGTGCTGATACCGCTTGTGGTGTGTTGAAATCATTATTCATTGCTTCAATGAAGTCATTGTGCAACTTTGTGATTGCTTCGCCTGCAGCTGTGTCACTTCTCAGAGCTACCATGCACGGATGGTCTGCTGTGAGGTAGGTCACAATTTTGCCATTCTTCTCACCGTTGTGACCGTCGAGCTTCTGAGCCATACGAGCTGCTCGTAAAAGTCGAGCTGTACCGGATTTCGCCGCCTCGATGCTTTCTGTCGAAAACTCAATTGGGCTTCGGTAGTGAGTTTGCAAAATGAACAAACGAACAACATCCGGAGAATAATTCGATAGCACAGATTGGATCGTTTCGAAATTGCCCAATGATTTTGACATTTTTTCCTGATCAATTTGTACAAATGAGTTATGAATCCAGTATCGCGCCAGGGGTTTTCCATGAAGCGCTTCCGACTGAGCAATTTCGTTTTCATGATGTGGGAAGACCAGGTCCTCACCTCCGCCATGAATGTCGATTGTCTCACCCAGGACTTTTTTAATCATAGAGGAGCACTCAAGATGCCAGCCTGGCCTTCCCCAGCCCCAGGGGCTGCTCCAACCGGTTTCTCCTTCCGGGGCTGATTTCCATAAAGCAAAATCAACCGGGTTTTTCTTTTTTTCTTTCAGTTCTTCCTGGCTGCGAACTTGCTCTCTTGCACCATGCATGAGGTCATCGACGCTTTGCTTTTTTAGCTTGCCGTATTCTTTGAAGGAAAGAACGTCGAAATAAACATCACCACTAGATTCATATGCATGTCCGGCTTTTATTAAGCCTTCGGTCATTTGAATCATCTGCTGTATGTATTCCGTTGCACGTGGTTCTATATCTGGTGGCGCCAGATTTAGATCGTCCATGTCCTTCCAGAATGTGTACGTGAATCTTCTGGAAAGCAACTCTGGCTTGATGCCAAGCTCTTTTGCCCGATTGATAATTTTATCGTCAATGTCTGTGATGTTGCGCACGAAAGTCACGTCATATCCGATAAAGCGGAGATAGCGTTGTATCACGTCAAAAGTCATGGTCATTCTGGCATGACCCAGATGGCTCAAATCATAGACAGTAGGACCGCAGGCATACATAAGGACCTTGCCTGGGCTCAATGGAACAAATTCTTCCTTCTTATTAGTCAGGGTATTGAAAATTCTGAGACCCGTCATAAGACTTTCTCCTAACAGTTCAAATATGTATTACGACTAGCACTGCGTTTCAGTGCTGCAAAAACGAGGCTTCAACACGGCTGAAGCAGTCGCTCTATACGCTGTTTGACTCTCTTTTCGCCGAGAATGGAAAGAGTTGCACCCAGGTCTGGTCCGGAGGTGTTACCGCATAATGCGGCGCGTACGGGCCAGTACAGGTCCTTTCCTTTCAAACCAAGTTCTTTACCGATGGCGTCAATTGAGGCTTTACAGCCTTTTGCATCACCCCAGGGAAACTTGTGAATGAGTTCCTGAACCCTGCCTAGTACCTTCTTTGATTTGTCTTCTTTCATCAGTCCGTTGCTGAGTTCATCTGAGATCTTGATTTCATCGGCAAAAAAGAATGCCGCAGCCTGGCTAATTTGACTGAGAGAAGTGAGTCCATCTCTGACAAGCCCCACGATTGATTCCAATTCCGTTTCTGGATATTGCATGTAATCGTGTTCTGAAAGGAATGGAAGCGCGCGATTTGTTATCTCGTCGAGCGGTAGACTCCGGATGTAATGCTCGTTGAACCAATCGAGTTTTTTGAAGTCGAATACAGCCGGATGCGTGCTGACTTTAGCCAAATCGAACATCTCGCATGCTTCGCCGACAGAGAAGATCTCTTTGCCTTCAGCCGGAGACCAGCTCATCTGCGCCAGATAATTCATGATTGCTTCAGGCATGTATCCGTCTTTGCGGTACTTGCTGATATGCACCGCTTCCCCATGCTTGCGCTTGGAGAGTTTTTGACGGTCCATATCGAATATCAAAGGTACATGAGCGAATATCGGTTTCTCGTATCCGAGAGCTTCGTAGAGCAAAATCTGCTTAGCTGTGTTGTGGATGTGATCTTCACCACGAATGACATGGGTCATCTTCATGTCCACGTCATCCACTACAACTGCGAAATTATAGATTGCGATGCCGCTTGATTTTACTATGACCATATCTCCACCGATATCATCGGTGTGGATTTGAATTTCGCCTTTGATCGCATCTTTCCAGCTGACCACACGGTCGTCTTCCACCTTGAAGCGGATCACTGGTATACGTCCTTCAGCGGTGAATTTTTCAATTTCTTCTTTTGTGTGGTATCGCCCGCGGTTATCGTAACGTGGAGCGAGTCCTTTAGATTTTTGTTCCTCGCGCAGAGCATCTAATTCCTCAGGGCTTGCGTAGCAGAAATAAGCCTTGCCTTGCGAAATCAGTTTGTGTGCGATTTGCTCGTAATGATCGGTCTTTTCAGTTTGTCTGTAAGGTGGATAGGGTCCTCCGATATCTGGACCTTCATCCCAGTGGATACCAAGCCACTTCAAATTTTCGAGGATGTCGTGGGTGTGTACTTCTTTTGAACGCTCTTCATCAGTATCTTCCAGGCGAAGTATGAACTCACCTCGATGATGGCGAGCGAAAAGAAAATTGTAGAGCGCTGTACGAGCTGTCCCAAGGTGCAATGCTCCGGTGGGACTTGGTGCTATTCGTACTCGTGGCTTTGCTGTCATAAAATGACAACCCCAATCGCTAACTGCGAGCATTCTAACAGATATGCTCTTTATGAGGCGCTACTAATGCGATTTGTGTAGATTGAAGAGTTCAGAACAAAATCTCTCTGCTGGGAAAACCCCAGTACGAGCTATTTGTGCTCTGTAAATCACTATTGCAGGATTGTGCAGTCGACCATCGCAATTCCGGAGCTCAACATGTTCAGCTCTCTTGCGGCAGCTTTTGAAACATCGATTACGCGTCCATCGATAAACGGTCCACGGTCGTTGACTTCAACGATACATGTATCACCGGTCTTGCGATTTTTGACAAGAATTTTAGTTCCAAATGGCAGGCTTCTGTGAGCAGCTGTGAGTCTCTCTTGATCGAAGCGAGTGCCATCAGAGCATTTTCTGCCGTTGAAGCGTCCGCCGTACCAGGAAGCTGCTCCAGAAAACGATTGTCCAAGTGCTTCAAGCCTCTGTCCAATTTTTTCTGCTATGTCGGTAGCTGTTCCACTAAGAGCAGGGACACCGAAAGCCAGGCGCAACGCGTTGACGACTTTGTTGCTTGCTGTAAAAACTTGGGTCTCGACTTTCTTGTCGTCCTCTGGTTTGTCATCTTGGCCAGCGTATGGGTCGAACGAGCAGACGATGTTTCCATCGTGCTTGATGATAGCCTTATCGCTGTCCTTTGAAGGCACGAGCAAATTTGCGTCAAACTTTTTGTCGCTGATCAATTCTTGAAGCTTCACCGCAAGGTCTTCAGCTTCTTCTGCTGCATCGTCGTCATCAGCTTCATCTGATTTGAATCTGGCGATTTCGTCTCCGTTTAAGAGCACGGCTGCGACTTGTTTGTCACCTTCCAGCCATACCCGTGATACTACTTCCGGTGCTATGTCTCTAGCATAGGCAGCACTGCTGAGCAGTGAAATAGCCAGGGAAGATGCAAACGCTATTGCTAGCGAACGGAGGCATCCATTTGGTTTTGCTCTCATTGTTGAACCCATATCAACCTTTCTGAGTTGTACGTCGCGGGAGAGAATCTATGAACTCGCGACTGGTGTTGGCAATTTCGAAGCAGGCGAAAAGTTATCAGAGAAGCTCAGTCGGAGTCAAAGATCTTCTGACAACTCGGAAATTTTCCCGTGTGCCGGCGATACGCCCTTTCTTAGAGGAAGTTCATGGTCAAGAGGTTGACACTGCGGATCCGCCAAGTGACCGAAGTCAAGAATCGCGAAAATCATCGACTGGATGGATGCGGGCAGAATTAAGCTGAAACTCATAGAGTTGTCTATAAACCTCTTGGCTCGCAGTTTGTAACAACTTGTAAAAGCTAGATAAAAAGCGTCCTAATTCTGCAAAATTCTCTGTACTAGATCTCCACTTGATTGCCCGAATGCCGCTATCAGCAAGGCTATTGTATATACACCCGTGATGCCAACAGGGAGATCTCTTTGCTTGTAACTTTCGTTTGCAAAACATTGTGATTTTCGTGACGAGTTTAAGATCTTGTCTATGTCTAGCCCCAAGAAAAAACTCTGTTTGCTGCGCAAAAAAAGAATGCGATGGAAAGGAAATTTTTGTGTAAAGGGCATTATTCGTTGAAAGGAAAAACGGCTTCGCAAGCGCCATCAGCAGTGCACGCACTTATAATTTTTTCGTCGCAATAGGCAGCAAAGCTCATTCTGAATCAGTTCTTTGAATAGCTTGTGCTGTTTGGAAAGCCTCTATAAAAGTCGTCGCTACACCAGTTCTTCGAGCCAGGCGTTATCCATTTCGAAATTTGCGTGCACTTGTTGTACGTCATCGTGGTTTTCAATCAGATCTAGCATCTTGATCAGTTGCTTCGCTTGTTCCTTATCCTGAATCTCGATGGATGAAGACGGCGTCATTACAACTTCTGATGATTCTGGCTTGATACCTGCTTTTGAAAGCCCTTCGCGTAGACCTTCAAGTGAGGCTGAATCGCAGACAATCCTTATGTACTCTTCTGAATTGGTATCAATGTCCTCGGCTCCAAGATCGATGGCGAGCAGCATTAAGTCATCATCCGATGTTTTGACTGGGCGATTGATGAATACTTCGCCTTGTTCCTTGAACATCCAGGAGACACACCCAGTTTCACCCATATTGCCACCGCATTTTGAAAAGTAGCTGCGAATATCGCCTGCGGTTCGATTGCGATTGTCTGTGGCGCAGCGCACTAATACCGCGACTCCACCAGGTCCATAGCCTTCATAGGTCAACTCTTCTATAGAATCTGCGCCACCACCGCCTGCACCTTTTTCGATGGCACGCTGGATATTGTCGTTGGGAACGCCTTCTGCACGTGCTTTCTCTATTGCCGTCCGCAATCTGAAGTTTCCTGCGGGGTCAGCTCCGCCCATTTTTGCGGCGACAATTATTTCTCGTGCCATTTTGGCGTAAACTGCGCCCTTTTTCGCGTCGACGACTGCCTTGTGTCTTTTGATGTTTGCCCACTTAGAATGTCCAGACATCTTGCCTCCATTTAAGCGCTTGCCAGCGATTTCCGCTCTTCTTTGGCTCGGATCTTCTAGGTTGATCGACAGCTTCAATCTATCAATCTAACCATCTATATATGTATGACTCGAAAACAAATTTTGAATCTTTGATTCGGCCGCGTTCAATTATATAGAAGGAAAGAGTGCGACGTTTCTACTCTGGCAACTTGATTTCTCTTGTTTCGCTTGCTTTACTTCGCGTTTGTTGGCTCTGCTGCTGGTCTCGTCGCGTCTGGACTGTCGAGTTGCTCAGTGTTTGGAGCAGTTGGTGTTGCCAGTTGGTCCTTGCTATTAGCGGTAGAAGATTCTGCTCTTGTTAAGTTGAGTATTAAACAATGCTACCGGTTAAGGTGACAGGGAATCAAAGAACATAACATGGACGGGAATAACTCGGGCATTCAATAAGGAGCGTTATGAGAGCAAGATTTAGTCGCAAAGAGCGCCTTGTACCGGTAGTAATCGTTGCACTGAGTCTCGGCATTGGGATTTTTCAGGGGGCATCTGCTACTGATCATATCCAGCTTGCAGAGAAGACTAAGCTAAAAGGCAAAGTTTCCAAAGACCTGGTTGAAGCCGATGAAATGCTTTCAAAAGGTGACTGGGCTAAGGCAGCAGATGCATACCATACTGTCATGAATCGTGATACTAAAAACCCTGCAGCAATCGCAGGTTACGGCATGGCACTTGGAAAACAATATAAGTTAGATGCCGCTGAAGAACAGTTCAACAAGGCAATTGAGCTTGATCCAACTAATGCTGTTGCTCATGCTGGTAAAGCGCTTGTTCTCATGAATAGGCTCAGTTCGTCGAATATGACTATTCGTCAGCAACGTGAGTCAATGCTGAAACAGGCTGAGAATGAGTGTCGTATGGCATTGCAAAAGGATCCATACTCTCCTGAAGCGCATTATCAATTAGCTCAGTCACTTAGAGAACAAGGACGCACTGATGAATCAGCTAAGGAGTATCAGGAAGCTATCAAAAGCGATCCCAAATACTCGGAAGCTTATGCTGGGCTTGGAATGTTGAAGCTCTCGCAAAATAGTTTGGGAGAAGCAGAAGGCGCATTCAAGCAAGCAATTCAATTCAATTCGGGTAATTCAACTGCTCACTATGGTCTGGGCAAGACTTTCTTGAAAATGGGAAATGTAGATGCTGCTATTAAAGAACTGAACACAGCTCTCTACCAGAATCCGAACAGCTATCCTGCGCATCAGGCCATGGGTGAATGCTACCAGGCACAAAACAATTTGAATGCTGCCATCAGTGAATATCACAAAGCGACATTGATCAAGCCTGAGAATCCAGAAGTGTATTTGCATATCTCGGATATTAGAGAAGGTCGTGGCGACCTTGAACTCTCGATCTCCGAATTGCGTGGCGCGCTTGAGTTAATGCCAGACAATCAAGATTTGCATATGCGAATCGCTGATGAAAGTTTGCAGCTTGAGAAACTCGATGATGCAATCAAAGAGTATGAGAAAGTGATGTCAGTTAATCCTGGCAACGCAGCAGCTGCAAAAGGTGTCACCCGCGCGTATTTCTTGAAGTCGCAGAAGGAAAGTGGTGGTGCATTCTTTGCATCTAATGACTACGAAACAGCCAAAGCTAGGCTGCAAAAGGCGATTGATCTCAACCCAAACGATATGGAGTTGAGACTAGCAATGGCTAAAATTCGCATGATGTCCGGTGAACAAGTTGATCTCAAAACAATTCCACCACCGAGAACGGATGGCGAGCGCATGGCATATGCTGAAGCCCTTCTTGCACAGGATAAGTTTCAGGAATCGCAGCAGCTGATGAGTCAGGTAATTACTTCGGCTCCTGATTCTAAGCAGACCTTTGCAGTTGGCGATCTCGCTTTGATGATCAAAGATTTGGACAATGCTGAAGCTGCTTACAAAAAGGCTTCTTCTTTCCCCGGTGGAGAAGAGCGTGCCAAGCGCGGTCTTGATCAAGTGAAGAAGGCTCGTGAAACAGCAAGACAGGATTTGACGCTAGCAAGTGACCTTGCTAAACGCAAACAACTAGCCAGTGCAATCGATAAATACCATGCTGCGATTTACGGAAATCCACGCAACGCTGATGCTCGAATTGGTGTGGCGGATACACTAGAGCGATTGTCTCCAGTTCAGAGCAAAGATTTGCGTGAAGCAAACGCTCAAATCAAGGCTTATATGGCACTGACTCCGAATTTGCCTCCAAAGGAAATCGAGAAGCTCAATAAGCGGATTGCGAGGAACGAGGAGAAAGCTTTCAAGATTGACGAGAAAGCTAGAAAATCAGGTCATTAATCGTCAGGATTGCACTTTATCGACCGCCAGAGATTTCTCTGGCGGTTTTTCTTTGGTGGCTCTGCGCTAGAACTACATCGGTACCGGTCGAGTTTTTGAATTTGGGTAAGAAAAACCGGAGAACTACATCGGTACCGGTCGAGTTTTGAATTGGCGTAAGAAAAACCGGAGAACTACATCGGTACCGGTCGAGTCTTCAATTTGGGTAAGAAAAACCGAGGACCATGGAAACGACCACCAAGCTGAAAATAATTTTCATCTGTATTTGAAGCTAAATCTTAGCTCCGTTTAATTCATGACAATGTGTGTATTTGAATCCTCTGTTAAGCGTTTCTCAGAAAGGGCGCTTATTGTATGTCTGCGCGATATCGAAGCGGGCGACTCTAATCCGCTCGTATCAAGCTTTTCTTAGAACACGCCCGCTTTCAAAGCACTTTGTTAGAATACTTGCGGACGATCATCATTGCACTGGAGACGAGCTTGACAGACTGGTCTAATGAGAAGGTATTAGTCTTAGGGTTAGGACGCAGCGGCATTTCAGCTGCAGAATTTCTAGCTAGACGCAAAGCTAAAGTATTGCTTTCGGAAAGCGCTGAAGCTAGCCCGAAAATGAGCGAGCAAATTGAAAAGCTAAAATCTCAGGGCATTGAGCTTGAGTTTGGCGGGCACTCTGAACGCGCAAAAGAATTCTCGAAACTAGTGGTGGTCAGCCCAGGTATATCACCTGGCAGTGAGATCATTCGGGAGCTTCAGGAGAAGCAAAAAGACATTATCTGCGATGTTGAATTAGCTTTTCGCGAGACTACAATTCCTCTTATCGGGATAACGGGTACAAATGGGAAGTCGACAACTACCTCTCTAGTGACTCACATTCTGAACGTCGCTGGTCACAAAGCATTAGTCTGCGGAAACATTGGTGTGCCAATTCTTGATGAATTGGAAAAGTCACCAGATTATTTGGTTACCGAAATCAGTTCTTATCAGCTGCATTATTGCGATCGTCTTTCTCCAAAAGTTGCAGTTTGGACTAATTTGACACCTGACCACATCGAATGGCATGGTGATCTTCAAGCTTACACAGAAGCCAAACAGAAATTGTTTGCCAAACAACAATTCAACCAATATGCTGTACTAAATCAGGATGATCCAATCATTGCTGATTTCAGCCCTAATTCACAGATTTTTCCGTTTAGTGTTGACACGCAATTAGAGGCGGCCGTTCAAGGCGCATTCATGCAGTACGACTTCCTTAGTTATCGCATTGATGGGCGCACGCAGATTCTCTGTCATAAGGACGAATTGAAGATTATCGGCAAGCATAATTTGGAAAACGCGCTAGCCGCTGTCTCTGTGGCTGCTGTGCTAAACGTTGCAACGGAGAAGATTGTTGAAGCTTTGCAGTCTTTCCCGGGGCTAGAGCATCGTCTTGAATATATTGATACTATAGACGGTGTCAAATACTACAATGACTCTAAAGCCACAAATCCCAACTCCACAATCAAAGCACTAGAGTCTTTTGTCAATGAAAAGATCGTTTTGATAGCAGGCGGAAAAGATAAACATACTCCGTTGGACGAATTGGTGCAGAGCATAAAAGAGCATGCATCCGCAGTCATCCTTTTGGGCGAAGCAAAAGAGCGCTTCAATCGTGCTCTTAGTGACGCTGATTTTACCGATGTTCAACTTGTTCAAACAATGGAAGAGGCGGTCGACCTCGCATCCAGTTTGAACAAGGGCCCTGTCGTCTTATCGCCGGCTTGTGCAAGTTTCGATATGTTCAAGGACTTCGAGGATAGAGGACGTGTCTTCAAAAATCTTGTCCGCTCCAGAATCGAAATGGCAGCAAAACCCTAATCCCTCAGGGAGAAAGCGTGATGCTTCCAATCTAATTGGCCAGGAATTTCGTGGCTTACCTAACCGCGCGCTGATAACGCTTGTTATTACATTGTGCGGATTTGGTCTTATGGCTGTATTTAGCGCATCGGCTCCTGACGCTCTGCAAAACTTCCAGGACTCAACTGCGTATTTGCGGAAGCAGGCTATTGCTTGCGCGATTGGCTTGTTCTGTATGTTCACGCTCAGTAAGTATGACTACAGAAAACTGAAAAAGTTTGCTTGGCCGCTGGCTATCGCGGCGCTTGTGCTTCTTGCAATTACCCTCGTTCCACATCTGTCTGTAACGCAAATGGGGTCAAGTCGCTGGATTCCTATTGGACCTATTCAATTCCAGCCATCTGAGTTAGCGAAAGTTGCCACCATTATTCTTATGGCGTCAGGAGTTTCGAAGTATTTCTGGTGGCATCGCAACGTTTTCATTCGCATTATCTTCGTAATGGCAATGGCGGGAATTGTCGTCAAACAGCCTGACCTTGGAACTGCGATGATGATTCTTGGAACCTTGCTTTCCATGCTCTTCGTCAGTGGCACGAATACGCTATTAATTCTCAGCGCTATTGGTGTCGGTGGTGCGCTGGGTTGGCATCACGTACAAAAGACGCCTTACCAGATGGCGCGAATTCAAAGCTGGCTGAATCCAGACTTGAATCCACAGAAAGAAGGCTGGAATATCATTCAAGCACAGCTTGCCATTGGTTCAGGCGGGCTCTGGGGTCAAGGATTCGGCCATTCTTTGCAGAAGCTGTTCTATTTGCCTGTTCAACATGCCGACTTTATTTTTGCGGTGATTTCAGAAGAGTTCGGTTTGCTTGGTTGTCTCACAATTCTTTCGCTCTTCGGAATGTTTGCATATTATGGCTTCCAGATTGCTTTGAATGCTCGCACATTGTTCGGTCGCTTCCTTGCGATTGGCATTACAAGCCAAATTTCGCTACAAGCTCTGGTAAACATCATGGTTTGCACAGGAATGCTTCCAGTCACTGGTATCACGTTGCCCTTTTTGAGCTATGGGGGCACGTCTATGGTTATCACTCTAGCTATGGTGGGCATTCTTCTATCTATCTCTAGAGATAAGGGTCAGGAAGAAGAAGAAGAAGACAGCTCTGAGGAGCACTAAAGATGCCCCGACACAGAGTAGTGTTAACTGGCGGTGGAACTGGTGGTCATATTTATCCAGCGCTGGCCGTAGCAGAGCAACTTCGTGACGATCCAGAAGTCGAGTCCATCCTATATATGGGTGCGCGCGGGCATATGGAAGAAAAACTTGCGCAGGATCGAAAATTAGACTTCGTTGGAATAGAGGTTTCTGGCTTGCCGCGGCGGTTTTCTGGTCGTCTTTTCGCCTGGCCTTTTCAATTTATTGGTGCTGTGTTTGATGCACGCAGAGCGCTGATTGACTTCAATCCCACAGTGGTGCTTGGAACAGGTGGCTACGCATCTGCGCCCGCGCTTGTTGCAGCAAAGCTTTGTGGAATTCCTTATGCAATTCATGAGCCCGATGCACATCCAGGTTTGGTAAATCGTTTGCTTTCTGGCGCAGCGAGCCTTGTTTCATGTGGAATGCAGGGTGCTTACACACGACTGAAACCCTCGAAGGGACTCATTGTGGTTAATGGAAATCCTGTTGGTAAGAGCTTTGTGAATCCCATGAAGCGCGATGCTGCGTGTGCCGTACTTGGGCTGCGCTCCGATCTGAAAACCCTTCTCATCACTGGGGGCTCGCAAGGAGCAAAGGCGATTAATGACGCGGTTATAGCTGCACTGCCGAAACTCATGGAGCTTGATCCACCCATTCAAGTTATCCATCAGGTTGGCAGCAAGAATCTGTATGAAGTAAGAGAGCAGTTGAATCCTCTTGTTCTCTCGAACAGTCGGTATTTCTTGCGGGATTACTTTGACGATCTCTCAGTTGCGTTCGCTTCCTCTGATATGGCTATTTGCCGAGCTGGCGCTATGACGATTTCCGAGTTAGCAGTGACCGGAACTCCTGCGTTGTTCATTCCATATCCGTATGCAGCCGCAGACCATCAGACCCATAACGCAAATTATATGGTGAGCAAAGGCGCAGCATTAGTGATTCCACAATCGAAGCTCACACCAGAAGCCTTGCTGAACGATTTGAAAAGCATATTGCTCGATGATGAAAAATTGAGGGCGATGCGTAAAGCCATGACTTCGGAGGGCAAAAGCCAAGCTTCCTGCGACCTTGCAGGACAGCTCAAAGAAATAAGCACAGCTTTTCAAATAAAGCTAAGCAAACAACTCGCGAATTAAACAACGACAACGGGGTTGGCTAAGCCGATAGGACCGATTACAACCATTGTCGGATTGTTTTTGATCTTCATTTCTTTGACCAGGCGCTCCATATCACGGAGAAGGGCTGTTGTTTCTGAACAATCTGAATGATTGCGATCAACGATTTCTTTCAGGTTGCGTAGAGCAGCTTCAACTGAATCCAAGCTTGAGTTTGACATAAACATTCCCTACAACTCCAAGGTGCGGTACTGTGTTGCCAACGACCAGCTAATCTATTCATCTTAAGATGCTTGTTCACAACATCTGGTCTTGATGGCAAGAGTGTAACACGGTCAGACAACATCATACCCCCTAAGATTTTGCCCTATCGGCTTATTGAACTGAAATAAAGGGCGTTATCAAGCAGGGGCAAGGAGGGGCAGTTGTGGGCGCTATTCTTAAAGTCATTTTTATATGCTTCTGGCAAGTTACGTTGCTATATCCCGGGCGTTTGGAAAGTGTCCAAAGTACATTTATCGGCATGAATACTCAGACTTCATGATGAATTGACTTCGGGAAAATCTTCGCTAGAAGTGAGAACTGGACCGGTACCGATGGAGTACTGCGGAAAATCGTCGCTGGAAATGAGAACTGGACCGGTACCGATGGAGTTCTGCGGAAAATCGTCGCTGGAAATGAGAACTGGACCGGTACCGATGGAGTTCTGCGGAAAATCGTCGCTAGAAATGAGAACTGGACCGGTACCGGTGAAGTTCTGCGGAAAATCTTCGCTCAATACCAGCGAAAATCTATCTCCTCAAAACTCGGGGACCGATCTAACAATCTAAGGTTCGTTCCAGAAAATCCACCAACGTGGATCTATAAGAGTGCAGCCCCGCGCTGCTAAGTGCATGTTTTTCTCCAACCATGTAATGAGTCTGGACCTTCCTCTGTGCGCTTCGTAAGCGCTCCTCTAAATTTCTGCTGCGTTCTATTGACCAGATTTCATCGTCTTCTCCATGGCAAAGCAGGACTGGACCATTGAAAGATTCGAGTGGAATTGCTTGTCCTATCTCTCCGCAATTCCTGCCCTGCCACTTCCATGCGTATGCGTTTGGATCATCCGGTTCCGGGCCGCCTACCGACTGCCAGTTCCACGAAAATCCTGAAACATACACATCACTGGGCGCGAGCACCGCAACTGCATCTGGCTTCGGTATTTCGTCGGTTTGAGTGCTTAGAGCGGCTAGAATAATCGCTTGTTCAGCTCCTCGTGAAACGCCGCAAATTGCTTGCTTCGTTGCAGCGAGTTGAGGATTCTTCCGCAACCATCTCATCGCTTCTATGGTTCTTTCTAGCGCAATATCTATTACGACAGATGGAAGCCCTTTAACCGGTGCTCTGGGCGATCCGCACCAGGTAAATGCCAACGTCGCAAAACCATGAGACGCTAAGATCTGAGCATCGAAGTCGTGGTATCCGAATCCGCCGCCTTCGCTTCCGTGCAGGAGCAGAACAGAGCCAAGTACTTTTCTTGATATGGGAAAATAGAAGTTGCTCGAAAGTGTCTTGATTTCTTGGTGTTCGAAACTCAGTGGCGACACAGAAATCCTCCGTCTACCGCTTCAGCGGTTTTCGTCTTCGTAACGGCCAACAGGGTCAATCAACCGTTCACCGCGTAAATCTTTTTGCGTCGTCGCTGTGTTTGAACCCTGTTTCTCTAACCAGACACTTATATCACCCTGCAACGCCGTTACAACCATTACAATTATCATTGCAATTACAAAGGGGGCTGCCGAATCTATTTCTTCGAATCGTTCAGCTAAACCTTGAAGACCTATCAAACCGCGCATGAGTTTCTTCTCTGTAAGGACTTCCTCTTTCTTACCACACAAAAGGACATTCTCTTACATTTTCAGACATCTGATCTTGTAGATTGCATAGTACTACTTATGATACTAGCCCACCTATTCGCGCTGCTTTCGTTTTCATTGTTATCCGGGCTTGTTTTGCTAGTCGCTGTTCGGTTGTATTTTGGTGGAAAAATGAAGGAGGAGGCGGAACGTCTTGAGGCTACAAGAATTCGCTTGCAAGAAATCATTTCCGAACTTATGCAGCGCGCTAACGATGCGGATCTCGCTTCGAGATATGTGTCGACTGGCTCTAATTCAGGCATTTCGAAGCGTATCGAGAAAACATGTGACGATCTTGTGCTTCTAGGTGACGCAATCAAAGTGATCGACCGAAGAATTGATCAAAAGAAGTTCAAGGAAGCAAAAAAGGATCTTCTGATCTCGTTGGAGGCTTCCGAGAAGATCCGTGAAGAAATTGATGAACTCTGTGATGAAATGCAGCGAAATCGTGGAGAAACATAGCCGAAAGTTTGCAAAAACCAAGCCACTTTAGGTGGTGCCTTTTCAGCGTCGAAAAAAGTCAAGTTTTAATCAAAATTTCTCCAAAACGATACCCCGCTCAGCTGATCTTTTTCATATACTTGTAATAGAAGGTCTCAAAATTGAATTTGCCTAGCGAGCAGGCAATAAAAAGGCGTGTGCAAGAGTACAAGCTCTAAAGACGTGTGCGAGAGCGCAATGTCATGGTGCTTGTACCTAATTCACCGTCACTACAGGCGTGTACAATCGTGCGCGTCTGGCATGCGCGCCTTCCAGATTGTTTCTTGGGAGACCTTTTGTTTTCGCGCCCGGAGGAAGAGGACCATGTCGAAGAAAAAAGGGAAAGGAAAAAAGCACGCCCCTGCTGCACCAAAAAAGATTGAAGAAATTGTAGTCGAAGATACAAAAGAATGTTGTAATGCGGAAGCAGCACCTAGCTGTGAAGCCGCTACCGATGCAGCATCCGATGAACAGAAATGTGATGATGTGTCTTCTGAGTGTAGTGAAGCAATCGAGGCGTGCTGCGGCGAAGAGAAATTAGAAGAAGCACCAGTAGCGGAAGCCGGTGAAGAATCTGGTGGTGATGAAGAGAAATCGGAAGAAGCACCAGCAGCTGAAGCAGGTGAAGAAGCCGGTGGAGACGAAGAGAAATCGGAAGAAGCACCAGCAGCCGAAGCAGGTGAAGAAGCCGGTGGAGACGAAGAGAAATCGGAAGAAGCACCAGCAGGCGAAGCAGGTGAGGAAGCCGGTGGAGACGAAGAGAAGTCGGAAGAAGCACCAGCAGCTGAAGCAGGTGAAGAAGCTCCGGCTGATGAAGAAAAGTCAGAAGAGGCTCCCACAGCAGAAACTGAAGAAGCTCCGGCTGACGAAGAAAAGTCAGAAGAGGCTCCCGCAGCAGAAACTGAAGAAGCTCCGGCTGATGAAGAAAAGTCAGAAGAGGCTCCCGCAGCAGAAACTGAAGAAGCTCCGGCTGACGAAGAAAAGTCAGAAGAGGCTCCCGCAGCAGAAACTGAAGAAGCTCCAGCTGATGAAGAAAAGTCGGAAGAGGCTCCCGCAGCAGAAACTGAAGAAGCTCCAGCTGACGAAGAAAAGTTAGAAGAGGCTCCCGCAGCAGAAACTGAAGAAGCCCCAGCTGATGAAGAGAAATCGGAAGAGGCTTCCGCAGCAGAAACTGAAGAAGCCCCGGCTGATGAAGAAAAGTCAGAAGAGGCTCCCGCAGCAGAAACTGAAGAAGCTCCAGCTGATGAAGAGAAATCGGAAGAGGCACCAGCAGCCGAAGCGGAAACTGAAGAAGCCCCAGCTGATGAAGAGAAGTCAGAAGAGGCTCCCGCAGCAGAAACTGAAGAAGCTCCAGCTGATGAAGAGAAATCGGAAGAAGCACCAGCAGCCGAAGCGGAAACTGAAGAAGCCCCAGCTGATGAAGAAAAGTCAGAAGAGGCTCCCGCAGCAGAAACTGAAGAAGCTCCGGCTGATGAAGAGAAATCGGAAGAGGCTCCCGCAGCAGAAACTGAAGAAGCCCCAGCTGATGAAGAGAAATCGGAAGAGGCTCCCGCAGCAGAAACTGAAGAAGCCCCAGCTGATGAAGAAAAGTCAGAAGAGGCTCCCGCAGCAGAAACTGAAGAAGCTCCAGCTGATGAAGAGAAATCGGAAGAAGCACCAGCAGCCGAAGCAGAAACTGAAGAAGCTCCAGCTGACGAAGAAAAGTTAGAAGAGGCTCCCGCAGCAGAAACTGAAGAAGCTCCAGCTGATGAAGAAAAGTCAGAAGAGGCTCCTGCAGCAGAAACTGAGGGATTCGAAATGACTCCTGAGGAAAGAAAGGAAGAAGAACGCAAAGTCGAGGAGACTATTGCCGAAATGGTTGCTGATGCGTCAGGAGATTCTGAAGCACCCGCACCAGATAAGGAAAAATCCGACACCGAAGCCGCTTAGTCCATTCCTGTGAGAGGGCGCTGCACTACGGGCGGTGCGGCTCCTCTCACTCATCGAAATACAGCATTGCTCAGCTCATTGTATGAGCTGGGCTGTTGCTGTATTTCGGTCCTGACTTATTCTTGCATTTGAGCTTGACGTGTTTGCCGTATTCGAACGTGTTTGCTGCATTCAAATCTGTTTGCTGCATGTAAACTCGGAACTCAATCTCTTGAAAGTGAAAATCAGACAAAAGCACTAAGCAGCCTTCTCCGCGTCTTTTGGCGTCATAATCTCGAACAAATGTTCAATGCTCATTCTTGGCTTTTCAAAGTTGCGCCCGCTCCACTCCTCTGCGCGTCCCCAGGAATTATCCAGGTAAAGGCTTCGGCTCCGCGGATCATAGTCCCTTACGACAACCGAATGCCATCCGAATTCTTGCGAAGATTTAGTCTGTCCAAGCAATCCCTCTGCTCTGACACCACAAATCATGGCATTCGGGGAGTTCTTGCTTAAGATGTATTCGAGATCCTTCACCGATTTGACTGTATTTACAGTCTTGCGCCCATTGAAGTTTCCGCTGTCGACGCTATCGATGTGATCTATAACTGTAAGTTTGCCTCTAGGAACCACTTTGCGAAAAAGTGGAACGATGTGCCATTCTTCAATCTCTGGGGCTTCGTAAGTTATTTTCACAAAGTTGCCTTTTGAGTTTCGACCATAATCTTTGAGCAATTCTCCGTCCACGAAAAGTCCTGCACTATTCGAGCCTGCTTTCACTGGCTGGTAAGTGACTGTGTCTGAGAAGCTGCCATCCGGTAAGTCTCCGCCTTCAGACCAGTGAATATTGGCGAGGTAATATTGGAATAACTGGCTTGCAAATACGCGCCTGCCATCTCGGTCTGATGTAATGCGAGCCTCTCGATCAGGTTCGAGGCAATTCTCGGGGAGAGTAATGCCGTGTGTCGAGCCACCTTTAATTGCTATGTCCGCAATTATTTGACTATATTTTTCGGGATGCCCGCTTGCGACTATATTCTCAATCGAATTCAGTACGCATGTTGGATGGTTGCCCTGGTCAATATAAAATGGTTGTGCAATATTTTGGAGTACTTCTTTCGCCAGCTGTGGATGCAGTTGTCTATCTACCGCACTATCCTTCTTCCTCGGTTTTACCAGCTTAGAGACTTGTTCGATTGTTTCTATCTGATTAGCGTGAGAAATCCGCAGAGCAATAGCACGCTCTTCAAATGCACGAAAGAGTTGTTTGTTCTCTTCTGTTCTCAATTTCTCAGAAAGGAATTTGTCGCTAAATGCCAGGCTGCGACCAGCGATATTGCGAGGTTGGAAGCCCGCGTCAACTGCTGTTAGTGTGCCTCCTATAAAGGCAAAGCTATATACAGATTTCGCAAGCTCCTCATATCTTGCGAGTTTGCCTTCGCTCAATAGTGCTGCTGATTCTGCAGCAACTGCACCCGCGGTGCCTCCAGAAATAACCGCATTTGCAAGACGCATGGCTATGCCATTTTCAGTCGGCAGCTTTCTTGAGAGCGAACCCAGTACACGATTGGAAGTGCAAAAAGTTGAAAATGAGAGTGCGTCTACACTGCCGTTTTTCAAGCGACTTTCCCAAAAATGAGCATCATCGTCAGCGCCTTTTCGGAACACAGTTCCTAGTATTGCTGCTGCTGTGCTTGCTTCGATCAGGTCTCTCGTGCCTGGTTTCAGATAGTGGGTTTGCATTAACTCTGAAATCCCGGCATGCCGCAAAGTATTTTTTATGAGAAGAAATGGCAGGGTTGTTCCAAGTGCTGAGCCAATTTGCTGAGCCTGCCAATTCTTGGAAGCAAAAACGGCTTCTTCTGGTTCTGCGCAGATTTTTAGTTCTGGAAGATTTGGGCACCCTGGAATTTTGCGCAGCAATTGTCCAAGCCCATCAATTGGTGCTTGAAGAGCGTGATAGCTAAGCGCGCTACCAAGTTCGGTAAGCAATCTTGTGTTTTCGTTGTCCGACTTTTTTAACAGCTCAGCTGTGGAAAAGTGATGGAACGTTGCTTCCATGAGTTATCCCGCCCTCACACACATGCGTTAGAGTAATTGTGAATTTCAAAATTGGAACTGCGTGGATTCCGCAAGCTTTGAGGCTTACATCAATACTAAGTTTGTTGCAAAGCTTGCGCTAGCATTCAGTGCTTCTATAAGTAACTCTGAGCCGATAAACACAACATTGCCTGACCGGGATTCATGTCGATTGAACTGAATGCTTTAGCACAAAATCATCATTCGCAGGGTCCTAGAGCGGAGATTCTGTCACCGTATCTGGTGCTGTGCGCGTTCTCTATGCCTTAGATGAAGACTTTGAGCTTCCGGGTGACATTAAGCGCAATGTCGGGAATTCGTTTACATCTAGAAACCTAAATTTCAAGCTTCTCCCAAACAGAATCCGCTTTGGCAGGCTTTTGCCTGAGAGATGCATGAGCAAGCTTTTAATGCTTAAGTCTATGTCTAATCTGGCTTCGCAGCAAAATTATCATGCTAGGATCTGTGATTCGGTTCCAACCTTAATATGAGAGTAACCTATGACAACGGTTCAATTGAAACAAACTCCGCTCGCAGCTGCACACAAAGCACTTGGAGCACGTATGGTCGACTTTGCTGGATGGTACATGCCAGTTCAATACAAGTCCATCAAGGCTGAACATATGGCAGTACGCACCAATGTGGGACTTTTCGATGTTTCGCACATGGGTGAATTTCTCGTAACCGGTGCCAAGGCTCGCGATTTCATACAGTTTATGATCGCAAATGACATAGATAAGCTCGATAAGCCAAACATGGCTCTTTACACGCAGATGTGCACTGACGAGGGCGGAACTGTTGATGATTTGATCGTGTACAGGCTCGATGGTGGCTACCTTCTCGTCGTCAACGCGTCCAATATCGAGAAAGATTGGGCTTGGCTGGAAGAAAACGTTGGTGAATTCAAAGGCGTAAATCTGCGCGACATCTCAGAAGATATGTGCCTTCTTGCGCTTCAGGGACCAAAAGCAATTGACCTGATGGCTGCTATGGCGGGCGAAGAAGTTCGCAAATTACCGTCGTTCCATTATGGCTCTGGCAAGATGGATGGTGTTGATGCGCAATGGGGACGAACTGGCTATACCGGTGAAGATGGATTAGAGATCTTCGTTCATGCCAACAAAGTTGAGAAACTCTGGAAGAAGATTCTTGAGCGTGGTCAGGAGTTCGGTATTGAGCCTTGCGGCCTCGGCGCACGCGATACTTTGCGACTGGAAGCAGGTTTGCCGCTTTATGGCCACGAACTTGATGAAAACACCAGTCCTTTGGAAGCTGGACTCGGCTGGAGTGTGAAGCTTGAGAAAGGTGAGTTCATGGGCTCATCGACATTGAATGCACAAAAGAAGATGGGGCTTTCAAAGCAGCTGGTATCCCTGAAATCAGAGGGTCAGGCACTTCCTCGTCAGGGCTATCCGGTATTTGATGGCGAACGTCAGGTGGGTTCCATCACTAGCGGCTCCCAGGGCATCTTTGTGGGTTATCCCATTTCCAATGCTTTTGTGCCAAGAGGCTATGCAGAAATCGGCAAGAAACTGCAAATTCAAATACGGGATGCAAAGGTAGAAGCTGAAGTAGTGAAGCGTCCTTTTTATAAACGCAAATAGTTGTTCTTTCCAAGATCTAATGTGAGCCTTCAGCGTGTAACATACTGGTTCTGAAGTTTTTCAGACACCTGAGGGCGTAGAAATCCAGAAGTGTGAGGTTGTTAGAAATGGGCGATTCGGCAGGAAAAACACTGCTTTATCCAGCAGAACTCAAGTATGTCAAAACGCATGAATACATTCGCGTTGAAGGCGATAGTGCGGTTATTGGCATCACGGCCTTCGCGGCAGATCAACTGGGTGATGTCACCTATGTTGAGCTTCCGAAAAAAGGCAGCAAGTTCAAGAGAGACGAAAAATTTGGCGTTATTGAGTCAGTTAAGTCAGTGTCTGACCTGTATATGCCAGTTGCAGGTGAAGTTGTTGACGTAAACGACAGATTGTCATCAGAGCCAGAAATAGTCAATTTAGATTGCTATACCGAAGGCTGGATGTTGAAGATCAAGCTCGATAATCCTAAAGATCTCGAGTCTGCAATGTCTGCAGATGATTACAAAAAGTTCGTGGTTGAATAACTCTAGTCGTTAAACATAAACAGAATCATCTGTTGTCCGACTCAAATTCTGAAACTCTGTGCACCACATATAGTGCACGGAGTTTTTTTTTTATTCGGGACTCTTCAGTGTTTTCTCGAGAAGTGACTCTTGTTCGCTTGATTTTGATTTTTGTAGGTCCTCAGAATTGGCATTGTGTTCTGCGCCAACCTGCAGAAGAATTGGTGAAGGCTCAGTATTTTCGTTGATGACTTGTTGCGCTAAATTGAAATACTTTGATCTGGTATTTATAGCACTCAATTCTCTGATTGCTTCTTCAATATTTCCGCCTCGTTCAATCTTGTCCATCGCATCGAGATAACGCGCCTTGCTCAGGAGTTCTTCGGTGTCAGAACCTGGGCGCGAAAATACCTGGGGCAGTGGCGCGCTCTGAAGCATGCTGATTGCTGCACCGAATTGCTGTGTGCTAATAGCTTGAGCTGCCGAATGGACGATGTACATATTGAAGAGTCCGACTGTAAATCCACCTACTGCAGCGAGTAATCCAAGTCCAAGAAGCACATCCAGAATTATAGGATAACGAAGGTTTCTTGCTTCTGGTGCTGCTGACCCTTCCAGCACGTCATTTAGCAAATGCGAAACATGTTGTTGAACCTTCGCCGGCTCGCTTTGTGCTGGATTTTCGCTTTCTTCCATAAGGTTCTCGCAGGAAGGTATTCCAAAGCCGACTGCTTCAGAATATCGTAGCACTCCAAATCGCTGGTACGTAAGTCCTAAATCGCCTGGATTCTCTGCAAAGCCTTGTTCATTCTGAATTTGCGGCTACTATCATGCTCTTTTGTGATAGCGGCTTCTAGCGCAGCCTTCACATCGTTTCGATGTCCATTATTCGCGAGATTGACACATGACTCTAGAGCTTGCCGCTGCACTATCGTTTCTCTCGAGTTGAGTGCTCGCACGAGATCTGGCAAAAGTGAAGTCATCTTGTGTTGCGCGACTCCAATCAAAGCGGCTGCTTGCACGGCTGCTGCTGGGTCTTCCATGCGCTCTTGTATGAGCGATTCAAGATTTCCCTTGTAATGTTTTTTGCGAAGCTCTTCGCTTAAGAGGATGGTTTGCAATGACAGAAGCGCCTGCTCTCGCTTGTCCGGCGCGTAATCATTTACTGCGCGTTCAAGCAGCTTTAATGCAGCTGGATGAGGCAGAGAGCCGAGCGACTTCAGTGCAGTCCAATAAAAGTTGGATGCTCTTGCATCCTCTTCTATAACTGGATGCGCACTGAAAGCCATTTGGCAGCGCTGGTTCAACTTTACTTGCTTTTCAATCAGCTCCACGATCCGTTCAGCAGCAGCTTGATCTCCTATGTTAGCAAGACTGTCTACAAGCTCAGGCAACAGAGGGAAGTCGTCTTTGAGGAGTGGCACCATCAGTGGTGAGAGCTCAGTTAGTTTGAATGTTCCTGCAAGTGCCAACGCATGACGGAAGTCCCTCGTTTTTGTAGGACTATCATACTTGGACTCCGAGAGTGTTCGTTTGACAGCTTCATAGTGCGTCTTGTTAGAGAGGTCCCTCAGCTCTAGCTGGGTTTTGCGCCCCTTCTCATGCAGGTATCTATTTACTGCAATTGCAGCTGCAATTCGTCGCGCACTCGGCTTATTATTTGCATTTTGAATAAGGGTCGAGCAGATTTCTTCGAGCTGATCGTTGATGGCGTGCTCTGCATGGAACGGTCCTTCAATTGCTTTGAGCAGCGACATCGACAGCTCTGCCAGTCCCTCGTGAATGTCATCATCGTGATATTCTGCAAAACTGGCTGGTTTATGTTTTCTAGAAATCGCCACAGCCATGTAATCATCAAATTCGGATCCCGCTGACATAAGACGCATCAGATCCTGAACTACGGATGACAGTTGCCAGTGCGCCAGTGAACTGGCGACATCCACGCGGAACCAGTGTTCATCATTGGCGATTTCTGCTACAAGGGCTTGCCGTGCGCTCTCCGTACCCAAACGCGCCAGAGAGTGCGAAATGTGACAGAAGGCTGCTGCTTGCTCCTTGTTGCTAGATTGGAGTATCTCGATAAGGCGAGGAACTGATTCTTTTACTTCAAGAAAGGCTAGCATTCGTGCTGCGTTCGAGCGAACTCTCCAGTCACTATGGCTGAGAGGTGTGGTATCGCCGATAATGTCATCGTCTGGACGAACCGCAAGAAGGCAATTGATTGCTCCCTGTTTGTTGATTTGAGCTATTTCGGCAAAGATCTTTTCCAGTCGTTCTTCCCAGAGAAGCGGTTGCAGCTTCAATGCGATTGCCATCAAGTGTCCGCTGTTATCGTTTACGGCTTGAACTACATCATTTCTGACGTCTTTATAGTCCCGGTCCTTTTCTGGACTGGTTCCAATCAGACCGTTGTAGAGCAAGAAATGCTCCATCACATGGTCATCTACTTTCATAGTAGGACGCTCTCTGAATGGAGCTGTCATTCTTCGAACCTTGCCCGCCAGAGCAGCGAATACTCTCTTCATTTGTTTTGCCTGTTAATCATGACGAGTAAGGATCTTACCTGATTCTGAGCTGTCGCTGGCCAATTCTTTCAGGCAGATAATGAGCCTCCGTCAACTTCTTTACACTTGCAAAGAGCGGGTTGGATTTCTCGAACAGGGCGTTGAGTGAGAAGAATCGAAAGCTGGCTTGTGTTGACAACACTGCTCCGATTCTCACTAGCGCCCGTGCCGTAGGCGTTCCGCGATCTCTTAACTCTATTGGAACAGCGCTGAACTGGTCGAATCAAGATGATAAGATCAGCTGGGGATTACACTCTGGAGACGTACCGTGAATACCTTCTTAAGTCCTGCTCAGGAAGCGATAAAAGAAAACTACATTGCGTTCACAAAAGAATCTCTTGCGCCTGTTGCAAAAGATATTGATTCGAGAAGCGCTTGCCTGAAAGAGTTCATGCAAATGTTAGGGCAGAAAGGCTATTTGGGAATCTCTGTACCTAAAGAATATGGCGGGCATGGTAATCCATTCACATTCTGCGCTCTGTTTGTTGAGGCTGTCTCGCATGAGGAGCCTGGTCTGGGGCTCAGTCTTGCAGTTCACTATGCCGTGATTGAGACAATCAAAAAATACGGCAGTGATACTCAAAAATCTCGTTTCCTTCCCCTGCTGGCTCGGGGCGAAGTGCTTGGAACTCTGGCGTTTAGCGAAGAAAACGCAGGTACAGACTACCAGGCTGTTGCTGCCACGTTAAAGAAAGAGGGCGATAGTTTTGTTCTTGATGGGAAAAAACTCTGGGTAGTTAATGGACAATTGTCTGGACTTGCTCTGGTTCTATCCAAGAATATCGAAGGGGAAGCTGATCCGTTGGCAGTTTCTCTGCTGGACTGCAGCCAGGAATCTCAGGCTTGCTCAAAAGACGGAAGCAAGATGATGGGGCTTCAGTCTGCTTATGTAAACACAGTTGATTTTAAGGGCAGCAAATTCGAATCGGCAAATCGCTTGAGCGGTGAAAAAGCTGGGCTCATTGCTGCTTTCGCTTTGGATGTGGCAAAAACGGTACTGGCAGCTGCAGCAGTTGGGTTGACTTTTGGTGCAATGAACAAAGCGGTGGAGCATGCTCGCAGCCGAGAACAATTCGGAAAGACCATAGGTCAGTATCAGGGAATTCAGTGGAAATTGGCTGACATGTATACAGAGGGCGAAGCCGCCAGGTTGCATGTGGCTAGAGCCTCATGGTCGCTTGAATCTGAACCAAAGAGTTTCCCAAAATATGCTGCAATGTGTAAGTGGTATGCAGCTCGAGTAGCTCGCCAGCATTCAGGCGAAGCAATGCAAGTTCTTGGCGCTGCTGGTCTCATGGAAGATTGCCCGGTCGAGAAATTCTATCGCGATGCTAAAGCAATGGAAATTTGTTTGGGTACATCAGAAGGACAGAAGCTTCAATTAGTTCAGGAATTGGCGATCTAGTTAGATTTTGAGCTAAGCTGTAAAAAGCTTTTGTAAAACAAGAGGTTTATCGAATGCTCTTCCAGAGAGAATGTGTTCCAGTTTTGTTTTCTGTGTCGTTGAGTGTTTTTGCTTCGCTGCTTTGCTTTGGGCTTCCTGCCCAGGCTGACCAGTATTACGACGCTGGATTGAAGGCTTTTCAGGGCAGAAAGTATGCTGACGCCGCAGCCTATTTTGAGCAATCAATTAAAGCTGCGCCCTGGGAAAGCAATGCTTTCTACTATTGCGCTCTGGCGTACCATTACAAGGGCGACTTTAAGAATGCTATCGATAAGTATGGGCAGTGTGTAGAACGTTTTCCAGGAACACAGGCTTGCAACCAGTCAATGGATGCGCTGAAGGTTATAGACCCAGGCTATTTCAAGCGTCGCTCAGAGGCCGCAAAAAAGGATGCGGGGCGAATTCAAACTCCAAGTCAGGGTGCCAGTTCTAGCGCTGCTGCCTCTGGCACTAAAGACATGGGAACAGTCGAAGGTGATGGAGCCAGAGTCTTGTTTCGTGTAAATGGCGGAGATAAGGTGGTTGATTGCTTCATAAATGGACGAAGCACTCGGGCAATTTTTGATCCCAACACAGAGGCGACCAGTTTCAGTCGGCAGCAGCTAGGTTCACTTGCGATTTCTCCACCCAAAGGCGCAATCGAATTTCGATGTGATTTGAAAATCGGCGGCATCACGCGTCGAAATTTCCCCATCACTATTGATGATGGTGGTCTGCCAGCTAAGATTGGTACGAGTTTTACAGATACGTTCAGTGTAAATGTTGATGAGAGTGCTAAATCCATTGATATTCGTAAGAAAGGTGGTGGCGCATCTGGTGCTACTTCTGTTGGGTTTAGCAAAGACGGCAAAGATATGATTGTTCAAGTAGAGGTGAACGGTCGCGGTGCTAATATGATTTTTGACCCAAATGGAAGCGGTCTGTCTCTCGACTCCAAGCAGGCGAAAGGGCTCGGCTTGAAAGTTGATGAGGCTGAGACTCAGCACCATACTCCGGGAGAAGGTCCTCAACGTGGCGAAGCCAACTGGGTACCCGATGAAGACCGAACCCCGCAACCTAAGCTTCTCGCTGTTAGAATGAAAATGGGACCATGTGTACAGAATGGTGTGACGTGCAAAATAACAGAAACATCCACATCTAAATATCCTACCTTCGGCGCCGATTTCATCACGGGCGGTGGCTACAAATTTGACATCGATTACAAATCATCTCGCATAAATTTGACGCGGAAATAACAAGGTGCCAACGCTCTCAGCGGTTCTCATAGCGCAAGATGAAGAGAGAACTATTGGAAAGGTTCTTGCTTCAGTAAGAGACATGGTGGACGAGATCATTCTGGTAGATTCGGGATCCACTGACGCTACCATGGAAATTGCCCGACAATTTGACGCAAAGGTGATCAGTCAGCAGTGGCTTGGTTATGCCGCTCAAAAGAATTTCGCGATTTCCCAGGCCAGCTCGGAATGGATTTTGAGTCTTGATGCAGATGAAATAATTACTCCAGCTCTAGCTGCTGAGATTAAGAGTGTGCTTGCTAGAGAAGCATCTTCAGTGGATGGATTTCGCATTGCTCGCCTGATGCATGTGGGTGAGGTTGCCATTGCTCATGGTGGCTTTTATCCTGACCGACAGTTGCGCTTATTCAAGCGTGGAAAAGGACAATTCAATGATCGACTTGTTCATGAATCGATTGTGTTAGATGGCGTGAAAGAAGATTTGAAAGAACACCTCTTGCACATGTCCTACCGTGATGTTGAGCACTTTCGTATGGCTCACGAAAAATACGCCAGGCTTGCTGCTAAGGAAGCTATGAAGAAAGGGTTTCGTTCTTCCAAAACCTCGTCAATTAATTTGTACCTGCATCCTCTCTGGACTTTTTTCTATCGCTATTTCATCAGGCGTGGTTTCCTGGATGGTTCGCTAGGACTTGAGATGAACCTTGCTTATAGCGACTACGTTCGAAAAAAGATTCTCTATCTTCGAGAGGAAGTACAGATTTCCTCTTCTAGTTCGACTGGTTCCAGAAGCAGTAACTAGCTTCTAAATTTGCATTTTGTGGAACTGAATGTTTGTTTGCCTTTTTCAATTGCAATCTTCGATTGCAAGCGCATTTCATGTAAGTGCGCTTCAGAATCAAAAAAACGCCCCCATATCTGGTGGCGCTCATATGCTTATTCTGTTGAGGATTTACTGATTAATCAACTGCCAATATTTTTTTCAGCACTTCTTTGTAAGCTTTGAGATTAGCTACCGAATCTGATTCAATCGGGCTAGTGATTACAGCTGCTTCACCCGCAGGTCGAACCGGCGGTTCTTTCGGAAGATCGTTAGGTTTGGCAACTGGTTTTGCCTCTTCGGCCGCTTTTGACTCTGGCTTTTGGAAGCTTTGCGATGCTTTACTCAAAGCTTTGTTCACCGCAGAGGAATCCACCGGTTCGGAACTAACTTTTGATTCTGTTGCTGCAGGTTTTGCTGCTTGCTCGACTGTCGGCTTATCAGCCTCTGGCGTGGGTTTTGCTGCGGTCTCGGCGACCGGTTTTGCGGGCGGAGTCAAACTGGGTTTAGTGAACTGCCCAGTTTTGGAAGTTGGTTTGACGAAAGGCTTGGCATTCGGCGGTTTTATACCAGAGCCGGGCTTAAGCCATGGAGCTATTTCGTGCAGTTTTTCTAGAGTTATCCATCCTCTGACGAGCAAGATCTCGTCTAAGGGGATGTCATTCATTTCCTGATCGGCAATGGCAAGCTCGATTTGCGCAAGTGACAACAGCTTGTTGTCAAGCAACAGGTCGGCTAATCCTTTCTCTTCTGTTTGCTCTTCAGTCATTCGTGAACGGAATGTCAATATCCACGCGTTTGCCGTAGCGTCCTGCTACGGCTCGTACTACCTGTCGCAGAGCCGTGATGGTTCGTCCGCTCTTTCCGATTAATCGACCGGTAACTGCTGGATCACAAGTCACCGTTAGCTTAGAACGCCCGTAACCAGCAGGCTGCCGTGTAATTTGCACAGCATTAGGGTCACGAGCGAGCACCGTGATGACATATTCTGCGAGGTCTTCAGCGGCCGTGGAATCACTAATGACTCTGGGACCGCGTCCACGTCCTCTTACGAAGCGACCGCCGCCTCTGCCTTTTTGATAAGATGAGCCACCGTCTCGCTTGGCTGAGCGCCGTTGTTGATCCATGTTTTAACCGCTTCTAAGTTAAGTTTGAGTTCTTTAGACCGTGGGTTGTAAAAGCCGAGTTCTTCGATGGGGCTGCCATCGCGGCGATTACGACTATCGGTTGCTACTACACGATAGTGCGGAGCCTTTTTTGAGCCTACTCTTTTAAGTCTGATTTTAACCACTGTACCTTCCTCTTGCACCTCCTGATTTCCAGAATCTTGGTTATATCATGGAAACAGCCGCTGGGGCAGCGTTATTAGCTTGCCTTTGCATTTTCTGGCGCGAACCGATTCGAAAAATGCCTGAAACCCCTTTTCCAGCTTAATTCAATGAGCTTTTCTCGACATAAGGAGTCGAGAGGGTGTTCGTTGCACTTCGTTATTTTATCAAAAGCGCTTCTTATTTTTCTTACGGAATATGCTTCCGCCACCTCCTGGGCGGTAGCCCGGGGGTACCTTCTGCCCTGCTCCAGGCTGCCCCATGCCCCCACCTGGCGGCATTTGCGGCATACCACGCATGATTTCGTCCCAGTTTGGCGCCGCACCACCACCCATACCAGGAAAACCTGGAATAGGCATGCCACCCATCATTTTGCGGAACTGAGTAAACATTTTTCGCATTTGTTCAAATTCGTTCAACATTTGGCCAACTTCGTTTTCTTTCAGTCCCGCTCCCTTTGCAATTCGGCGGCGGCGGCTCATGTTGATCGTTTCCGGACGAAGCCGTTCGTCCGGTGTCATGGAGCTGATTGCGGTTTCATAGAGATTAAGCATTTTTTCGCCATGAGTTGCCAGCATGTCTTGTTGATCTGATGACAATCCGAGCATTCCACCCACACCCATCATCTTCATGATGTCGCCGAGCGAACCCATCTTTTTCATCATCTTTTGGGATTGCAAGAACATTTCCAGGGTGAAGTCGCCAGCGATCATCTGCTTTGCGACGCGTTCTGCTTCCTTTTCGTCAATGGCTTCCTGTGCTCTTTCTACAAGAGCCACAACGTCTCCCATGCCAAGAATTCGGCTTGCCATACGGTCTGGGAAAAATGCATCGAGGTTGTCGAGCTTTTCACCAGTGCTTATGTATTTGATTGGTTGCACTGCTGCTTCCCTAACAGAAAGTGCAGCTCCACCTCTTGCATCACCATCAGCCTTGGCAAGAAGAACACCAGAAATTCCAATTTGAGTATTAAATGTCTCCGCTACATTGACTGATTCTTGACCAGTCATTGCGTCGATGACCAAAAGTTTTTCCGATGGTTCGAGTGCTCTGTCGATAAGCATGAGTTCTGCCATCAGGTCTGTATCGATTTGCAATCTACCTGCAGTATCAAGAATAACGGGGCTAAGTCCTTTTGCCTTTGCTTCTTCTACTGACTTCTTTGCAATATCCAGAACGTCCTGAGAATCAGGTATTGTGAAAACCGGGATGTCAATCTGTTTGCCGAGCGTTTGTAATTGCTTGATAGCTGCTGGTCTCTGTACGTCACAGGCAACCATCAAAGGATTTTCGCCTTCTTTTCTCAGTTTGAGAGCGAGTTTTGCGCAGGCTGTCGTCTTACCAGATCCTTGAAGCCCCAGCAGCATTACAACTGCGGGTTCGCCTTCAAGTTTTATTGGGACATTCTCGCCGCCCAGAATTTCCGTAAGCTCATCGTACACAACCTTGACGAACTGTTGACCTGGCGAGACTGATTCAATAACGTCAGCCCCCAGCGCTTTCTGGCGCACTCTGCTTATAAATAACTTGACCACTTTCAAGCTGACATCAGCTTCCAGCAATGCCTTTCTCACTTCGCGGATGGCATCTTCCATATTGTCAGGGGTGAGCTTAGCGTCTCCCCTCAAGGTTTTCATGGTCTCGGTAAGGCGGTCTGTTAATGTGTCAAACATAATTCACTCGCAGTCAACAGCGTAAATCGGGCGAACCCATATATAGGCTAACAAATATGAGCAAATTCTAGCTCGTTATCTGCCAAAGCTTAAGAAATGCAGCGCGAGGGAATCAATTATTGAAAAGAGAGGATGGGGCATGAGCAAAAGCGAATTTGGCGTGGTGATTGTAGGGTATGGGCTCGCCGGAGCTGTGTTCCACGCTCCTTTGATCAAAGCTTGTCCCGGTCTGAAAGTTAGAGCAATTGTTACGCGGTCTCAGGAAAAGCAGAACATAGCCAGAAAGGATTTTCCGGAAGCGCGCATTTTTTCAGATTTCAACGAATTGCTTGAGCACTCAAATGATTTCGACCTGGCTGTTATCGCGACGCCGAATAAAGAGCATGCACCGCAGGCGATATCACTTATGCAAGCGGGGCTTTCTGTGGTCATCGATAAACCTGTGGCGGTAACTGCGTCAGAGTGTCGGCAGCTGATTGATTGCAGGAATCGAACGGGCGTTCGCCTTTCTGTGTTTCAAAACAGGCGTTGGGACAATGATTTTTTGACGATAAGGAAATTGATCCTGGAAGGTAAATTTGGCAAGATATTGCGATTTGAATCGCGCTTTGAACGTTATCGTCCTGTTTCAAGAAAAGGCGCATGGCGTGAGCAGTTGAGTGCCGAAGACGGTGGCGGAATTTTGTTTGATCTTGGTAGTCATTTGATTGATCAAGCTGTTCAATTGTTTGGAGCCCCAGAGCGAATTTATGCCGAGATTAATGCACGTCGCGATGGCGTTAATGCAGATGACGATTGTTTTGTGGCCTTAACCTTTGCAGAGAATATTCATGCCCATTTGTGGATGAGTGCTATTGCGTCTAGTCTTGGACCCCGCTTCCGCGTTCTGGGCACGGAGGCGGCTTATGAAAAGTGTGGATTAGACCCGCAGGAAGATGCGCTTCGCGCTGGTGGCTCTCCTCTTGATGCAGCTTGGGGGATTGAGCCGGAATCATCTTGGGGAAAGTTGACCACATATGATGATGCGCAAAGCAAAGTGGAATCGATTTGTCAGACTCTGCCGGGAGCTTATCAGGCTTACTACCAGCAAATGCTCTCTGCGCTGAAGGGTGAGGCAGCTGTTCCTGTTGCGATTGAGGAAGCTCTTCAAACGCTCGAAATAGTTGAAAAATGCCGTGAAGTAGCTGGCAGCGCATTATCTGCGGGCGCTCGTTAGGCTGGACGCAGATGAGCCACTCGAACGACAAAGCTGAAGCTGGCATAAGTAACGTCTTTGAAGACGCGGAGCTTTCAAGTAAGTTTGTCGTCGGCAAAGAGCTTGGGCGTGGTGCTAACTCAATCGTTTACGAAGCTGAAGAGTTGCTGCTGCAACGTAAGGTTGCGCTGAAGGTGATGAAATTTCAGTCTGACGAGTTAGCGAAAGAGCGCTTCTTGCGTGAAGCTCGGGTTTGCACTAGTCTAAAGCACCCCAGTATTGTTCAAGTTTATTCGTATGGTGCAAAAGGTGATGAAGCTTTTCTGGCTATGGAGTTGCTTCCGGGTCATACACTTGAGCAGCTAATTAAAGATGTTAAAACGCTCACGAAAGAGCGCTTTGAGAGCATATTCATGCCAATCTTGAGTGCGCTTGAACTCGCTCACGAAAACGAATTGCTGCATCGCGATATTAAACCGGCGAACATAATGATTGTGGAAGGACCTTCCAAAACGGTAGTTAAGCTTTTGGATTTCGGGCTAAGCAAGGGTGTCGGCGCGGGTTCGTCCCTCAGTAAAACATTGACGGTGGCAGATACGGGCGTGGGTACACCGGCGTATATGAGTCCAGAGCAATGTCGTGGTGGCAAGTGTGATTTCAGTTCAGATATATATTCACTAGCCTGTGTGATGTATGAAACTCTGGTCGGGCAACCGCCTTTTGTTGGGAATTCACCAGTAGAAACCATGTATCTACATATGAATCAGAAGGCGACGTTTCCAGCGCGGCCTGATACTGGTGCCCAAATTCCAGTTAGGCTAATGGAGGTGGTTTTGCAGGGGCTTGAAAAAGACCCTTCATCGCGACCTGCCTCTGTTGCTGAATTCAAGCAGCTCTTGCGCGATGCATTGGATTCGGGTGATAATCGGATTCTCCGCCGTGTGCAACTGAAGCTACCGTATATAGTGGCGATGGGGGCGTTTCTGCTGGTATTATTTGTAATCGCTTTTACATGTATTTCTAATAAACCGAAGCCAGCAGAAACGCTTGTGCGTGTGGCGCCTCCGGCTTTAGTTCGTAATTGGGGAAGTATATTTAAGGAAGCCGTGCTTTATCGGTCGGCTGGGCGGTTTGAGGAGTCTCTGTTACTCCTAAAGGGAGCTGAGATTATCTACAAGCAGAGGAGCGAAAAAAATGCACTCATTGCTTGTCAGTCTGAAATTCTGGAGACATATCTTCGCTATTCCGAAAGCCTCAAAGATCAAAGTAGAGCTGAAGCTAAGGCAAGAGAAGCTTTGAAGTATTTGAACTCAATTTTAGATCTGCAGCCTGAGGCGGTTGTTATGAGGGTGAATATTCCATCTCAAATTGCCCGAGTATACCGAGACATGAATGAGCCAGAAAAGGGGGTCGTGCGCCTCGAAGAAATATGCTCTTGCTTGAAGAGAGACAAGGTCGAAGGCGTGCAATTCGCAAGAGTGGAGGGGGCTTGCGCCGAAGCGTGTTATCTTTCTGGAAAATACAGCGATGCTGAGAATTATGCGCGCCACTCTTTGCATATTTTCGATGAGGGTGTATTTGGCAGAACAGATCCTGAGGGAACGAAAGCCGCCATCGTCTACATTAAGGCGCTAAGCAAGCTCAAGCGGAATGCTGAGGCGCGAAAGGTGCTGGATAAAACAAAGCAGCAATTATTGAATCGCACGTACAAGCACGATGGAATACAAAATGCATTGCTCAGTATGGCTGAGTATCTAGAGAGTCAGAATCTCGCGTCAAAAGCAAAAGCTCTTCGTGCAGCGTATAAAGCAAAGACCGAAGCCTATGATGAGGCTCTTAAGCGCAGTGAGAGTCTGAAAGATATATTCATTCCTCAGAAATGAAGATTGCTTGACTTTAGAGTATTATCAGTTTTGGCGAATTGTTTTGCTCTGTCATTTTTGAGATCAAAGTCCGCGTATAATGATTCTCGGAAACGCAGTTTGAGTCAGCCTTTAGCAAGACAGATTCAATTTGTTATTCCGAAAACATAGCGGAGTGGGTCGCTCTTCTATATCTGTTCTTGTGCATGTTTGGCTACTGTCAGATGATGTTGAAGATCTTTCCACTGCTATATATCATTCTTTGTTCTTGCGCTTCCAATGTGCCTGCCGCGGCTCAAGATGGCATGAATTTTGGAATTCCTAATTCCAGTCCGGGAGTTTTCTGGCCAAGAGGAATGGGTATCGAGGCGCTCTCTCCTGACGCACTCTATCCTAATGGCCCTCAATTCGGAATCTCTAATACTTCGGGCGGATTTGGGCTTTCTGGTTCTGGACCCATATCGGGTGTTGGGCTTGAACAGCGTGTGGTATCACCTCTGGTGCGTCAGGAATTCTCTCAGCGCTTTTCCTATACTCGGATACTTGAAGAGGATTTTCTGCAGGAATCAAGGCGTGGAGCGGCTTTGCTAAACACATCTTTGGCAGGTTCGGTTTTAATGCCCAGCGGAAGTAGCGTTGTTAATTACTTCAGCCCACCACCGGTTCAAATTGGTTCACCTCAAACTTTTCCAAATGTTGATGCGATTTTGCATGATAAACCGCTTTCGACCGATTCAGTACTATCGGGAGGTGCTCGCTAATGAGTGTGGACGAATTAGTAAGGCAACTGTACCCGCCGGGAACTGTTGAAAGACCCAAGCAGGCAACATCACCATATCAGCGCTTGAATCAAATGATCTTTGAAGATAGAAAGGATCTCTATCTCATCCTGGTTTACACGTTCTTTAGCGGGCTCTTTTCACTGGCATTGCCTCTGGCTACACAGATTGTTGTTAACACAGTGGCTGCTGGTGTCTTTATGCAGCCTTTAACTGTTATCTCAACTTGCGTTTGCGCAGCATTGAGTTTTGTCGCACTTTTGCGCTTACTCACTCTGTGGATGGTGGAGCAAATTCGACAAAGAACCTTTACTCGTGTTGCACTTCGTTTGGCTTATCGTGTGCCTCGAGTGAAGCATGCTTTGCTTTCTCGCGAGTATCTTCCTGAGCTGGTTAATCGTTTCTTTGACACCATCACGGTTCAATCTGCGTGGTTTAGTTTTCTGCTTGATGCTCCTGCCGCCGCCTTGCAGTTGCTAGTTGGCATGACACTTCTGGCTTTTTACAGTCCCTGGCTTTTGCTTTTTGATGGGGTGGTAATAGCCTTTTTTCTACTGGAAGTTTTTGCTTTTGGATATGGAGGCTTCCGTACCCGCAGCGCTGAAACCACTCAGCGATTTTTGATAGCCGGGTGGTTGGAAGAATTGGCTCGATGTGAAGTTGGTATCAAAACAAACGGCATTCCTTCTTATCTGGTGAAGCACGCAGACAAGTTGCTCGTGGACTATCTGAACTTACGCCGAACGCATTTCAATGTTCTGTTCCGGCAGCAAGCCAGTCTGTTTTTCTTCCAGGCTCTTTCCAGTGCTGGTGTTCTTGGAATTGGTGGCTATCTTGTGGTGAACAGGCAGTTGACGATGGGTCAGCTGGTTTCTGCCCTCCTGATCGTTAATATGGTGATGCCTGGTTTAGAAAGAGTTGTACGAAATCTGCAGAATGTTTATGAATTGCTTTCAGCTCTCGGCAAGATAGGATATGTTGAGGACCTTCCACTTGAGCGCAAGGGTGGTGAACCGCTTCCTGTAACTCAGGTAGCTGGTGCCAGTGTCGAAATCAAAGGATTGGGCTTCACTTATACCGGTCATAAGCCTGTCCTAAAGGGAATTGATTTGGCGATTAGCGCAGGCGAGCGCATCAGTTTATTTGGGCACAATGCGTCGGGTAAAACTACGCTAGCCAAGATTCTCTGTGGTTTGATCGAACCTGGTGAAGGGCTCGTGCAGATAAATGGAATGGATGTGCGAGACGTTGATCTTTCGAGTTTGCGCCGCTCAGTAGCGCTAGTTAGTGATGCAAATGAGATTTTTCCAGGAACCATAATTGAAAATGTAAGCCTTGGTCGGCCGGAAATCTCTCACGCGGATGTTATGTGGGCTCTCGATCTGGTGCAATTCACGGAATTCAATCAATTGCCTGATGGTTTGCAAACAGAGTTGGGTGTCGCTGGTAAAAGTCTTTCTCGTGGGCAAATTCAGAAGCTCTTGCTTGCCAGAACCATTGTGAAGCGTCCGCAATTGATCATATTCGATGAGGCTTTTACTGCAATTGAAGAGAAAGCAAAATTGGAAATTCTTGACCGCTTGTATGCGCCTGAGCAGACGTGGACCATAATTGATATCTCTCATGATGCTGACAGCATCTTGCGATCAGATCGCATTATATTGCTTTCCGATGGGGTCATTGTTGAGTCGGGCACGCCTCAAGAGCTTATAAGACACGTTGATGGTTTTCTTGAGGAACTCTTTCCTCAATTAGTTCACATTTTGCGCATTGTTGGTAGCGATTCAAATCTGCGAGGCGGAAATGCAAACTACGAGCATTAGCAATGTCAGTGATGAATCCGCAAGGCTAGAATCTCTTCGCTTAGTGCGTTCTGGGTGGGGACCTTTTGCCTTTGGGATCATCTTGCTTATTTTGTTTGTGTCAACGTGTTTTTTTGTATTGCTAATGCCCTGGCGGCAATCGGTGGCGGGTAATGGAGAAATCATTGTATTTTCTCCCATGCATCGTCCTCAAACTATAGAAGCACAAATTCCAGGAAGGCTCGTGCGCTGGAATGTTCAAGATGGTCAAGATGTTAAGGTTGGCGAAGCGATTGCAGAAATCAGTGAAATTGATCAGCGATTTCTCAGTCCGCTGCAGTTGCAGAATCTCTCTGAACAAAAGGCGGCTCTAGAGAGTAAGCGTGAGTCCATCTCGCAGAGATTGGAGTCACTAAAGCTACAGCTGAATGATCAATCTAACTCTCGGGAGGCGGCTCTGCCAGCAGCTCAAGAGCGTATTGGGCAGGCAAATGACAGGTTGGAAGCTGCTCAACAAAGTGTTGATGTTGCTGAGCAAAATGTCAAAACGACACAATGGCAATTTGACAGAATTGAAATTCTCTATGAAAAAGGGTTGCGCTCGCAACGTGACCAGCAGGTCGCCTTGCTTGATGTAACTCGTGCCAAGACTGAGTTGCAACGTGCGAAGGCTGCCTTTGATGTGGTTAAGAAAGACACAAAAATTGCTGGCTTAGACTTGAAAAAAGTTTCTGCCGACACGCTTGCAAATATCAACTCTTTGCGTGCTTCGATGGCTGACGCTAAGCAATCAATCGCGGCTACGACTGCAGAAATTGCAAGAATTGAAATTGAAATTCAGAACATGAAAGAACGCGTAGCGCAGCGCAAAATCTTGGCTCCATGTGCGGGTCGAGTAGTACGTTTGAATCGCGTCGGTGCCGGTGAAATGGTCAATGCGGGCGCCGTTCTAGCTACTATAGCTCCAGATACTGATGATCGAGCTGCGGCTTTGATGGTGCGCGATTTCGATGCTCCTCTTGTGCAAGTTGGAGATGCTGTTCGTCTGTCGATTTCAGGGTGGCCGTCACTACAATTTGTGGGTTGGCCATCAGTAGCATTCGGAACCTTTGCTGGGCGTGTCTCCGTTATCGATGCAATTGACGATGGGCGCCACTATTATCGTGTAATTGTTGTGCCCGATAGAGCCGCGATTGATCTGCCAGAATCAGACCCTAGAAAAGAGCAAGCCTGGCCATCTGCAAAGGTTCTGCGCCCTGGTGCTCAGGCCAGCGGGTGGATTCTTTTGCGCGATGTTCCTCTGTACTTTGAACTCTGGCGCCAGTTCAATGGCTTTCAACCCACGATCAGTAAGCCCGAATCGGAAGGGCTAGATCGGGGAAGCAACGAATTGAAGGGACTTGATCGGGGAAACAAATTGCATGGCGACGGAAAATAGCTCCAATCGCCTGAGTGTTTTGTCCTTGCTCCGCAAAGCGATTTGTCTCAGCTTGCCTCTGTCACTTGCATATTCACTTGAAGTTGTTGCAGCTGATGGAAACAACACTACCAGACTTGCCGCATTAAGCCTGCCTGACACTAAGCCCAGTACTGACGCAGAAACAGCTCGTAACGTTATAGTGAGCAGAGGCAAACTAACCCTCGAGATTTTCCTACGAGCCGTCGATTCAAACTTTCCTGGACTCAGAGCTGCACTTGATCAGCAGCAAATAGCAAGTGCTAATCGATTGGAGAAGCAAGGTGTCTTTGACCCACTTTTGACAAACGAAAGTGGCTACACTCGCATGCAAAATACTTCCAAGGCGGGAGCCCCAAAGTATGTACTTTTCAATTATCCTAAGCTGGAAGTGCCTTTTCGCTCTGGTGTTCGAGCTTTCTTGCAATATCGCTATAACCCTCTAAGTGCTCAGTCTCCTTACATTGAGACAGGTCGAGGTGGTGAAATTTCTGGTGGTGTTTTCATTCCTGTATTGCGGGGCTTGATTTACAACGAGCAGTCTGTCGCTGAAAAAGAGGCTAAGTACGGGGAAGCTCTTGCAGCTCAGACCTTCCATCTTACGCGTCTGGATACTCTCCAGAGATCAGGAAACATTTACTGGAGTTGGGTGGCCGCAAATGAGAAGCGTAAGGTTGCAGCCCACATTCTCGATCTATCCAAAATTATCGTGAATCTGGCGCAGCAGCAGGAACGAAATGGTGATCTCGCTAAAATCTATGTAGCGGAGGCTGAGGAGGATCGGGAGAGGCGCAATGCTGATTTCTATCAGGCAGAGAGAGATTTCCAACGGTTTTCATTCAGGCTCTCCAGTGTTCTTTTTGATCTAGGTGGTGTTCCTTTGCCATTGCCGACTGAGATAAATGTTCCTGATGAACTTCCTCGTCCCCAGGAACATACAAGCGAAGAAACTGAGAAAAGAGTTGCCCAAGCGCTTTTAAGCCGACCAGAATTGAAAGCTATTGATGTTCAGATAAAGAGCGCTGAATTGCAGAAAAAATACGCTGAAAATCAACTTTTGCCGGCACTAAATCTGGTGGCAACTGAAGGACATGACGCTGGTTATTTTGGGATTGGGCATTCGTATCGTGGGCAGATAACATTCAGTCAGCCGATGTATCTACGCACAGCCAGAGGACGCTTGCAGGCTGCCAAATTGCGCCTGGCTAAGCTGAGAAAGGATAGGCAAGCAGAAGAGCAGAGAATCAAGAATGAGGTCTATGATGCTTTTTCCGCAATTAATTTATCGTATCAGCGCTTTCTTGCTTCTGAACAACAGGTATCTCGGGCTGAGCAGGTCTACGCGGGAGAAAAAGAGAGGTTGCAAGCTGGAGATAGCACCGTATTTTTGGTGACTGAAAGGGAAAGGCAATTGAATGAGGCGAAATTGAGAGTGATCGATGCACAACTGGAATATCACAACGGTGAGCTCGCGCTTCGAGCTATCACAGCTCAGCTATAGTCCCATGTGTGTGTGCTGAGGATGCAGCTGTGCTGAATTTATGGCTGTATTGAGATTACAGGTGTGCCGAGATCGTGGGTGTGCTGAGATCACGGGTGCGTCGAGATTACGTGTGTGCCGAGATCGTGGGTGTGCCGAGATCGTGGGTGTGCTGAGATCGTGGGTGTGCAGAGATCACGGGTGTGTAGAGATTACCGGTGTGACGGTTACTTTGCTATTTTCTTCGGGAATATCCAGGGCAGTGATTTGGTAGGTTGAACTTGCAGAACGAGTTTATCGATTCGGCAACCTTGCTTCAAAATATAGCGCCGCAAATTCCGGCGCAATTCGTGCTTCTGGAATTTCTGGGTGAAGGTGGGCATGGTGTTGTCCTGAAAGCTAAGGACACCTTGCTCGATAAAATTGTAGCGCTCAAGCTTATTCGAACTGATAAGAGCGATGATGAAGAGCGGCAGGTGCGCCGCATGCAAAATGAAGCCAGAGTTCTTGCGAAATTAGAGCACCCGAATATTGTTCGAGTGTTTCAATTGGGACAGTGTTTAGATGAAACCCCGTTTCTCGTTTGTGAATGCCTCGAAGGTGAGACACTTGCATCATATTTGAGCAAAAACCCTCAACCTGGACCTAAAGTGATAACTGAACTTTTTTCGCAGATCCTAGATGCATTGGATTGTGCGCATACTCATGGACTTCTTCATCGTGATGTGAAACCCGGGAACATAATGATTTTGTTTGATAAGGCAAATCAAACAATTGATTTAAAGTTATTGGATTTTGGTATTGCTAAGCCTTTCAATTTAGAGGACGGCGCAGTGATGGGTTTGACTCGCACAATTCAACTAAGTGGCAGCGCGCCTTACATGAGTCCGGAGCAGTGTCGTGGTGAAAAAATTGATGTGCGCTCAGATTTATATTCTGTTGCTTGTATGCTGTGGGAGTGCTTGTTTGGTGCTCCTCCTTTCGTTGGCGATACGCCAGTGTTGACTCGATATATGCAAATTCATGAGCCTGTCGAGCTGCCTAAAGCACTGGCAAATAAGTCGAGTAAGGCGCAGCAGGCTGTTTTGAACATTGCGTTGAAAGGGCTGGAGAAGGATCCGTCTGCACGTCCGGAGTCAGCAGCTGCGTTCAAAGAGGATTTGTTGAAAGCTCTCGGCTCTGTGCGAACGAGTAACGAGTGGTCCAGCAGCAAAGGACGAAGTTGGCTTCTGCTAATCGCGCTTTGCGTTATTTTAGCTATTCCAGTATTCCTGAATTTTGCAGCTCCTAAGCCTGAGAAACCAAAAGTCCGCAAAGTTCAAGCAATCTTTGAACGAAGCACCACTGGTGACAAAGATCAGCAGGGTCGTCGTCTCGGTTCCAAGCCTGCTCGAATGTTTAAACTGATAGAACGATATCATCAATATCAACCCGATGGCTCTGACGACAGCATTTTGAAAGGTGTATTGTTGGTTAACGACCTTGAGCGTTTTGAGAAGACGATTAAGGATACTGATGTTGATGCAAAATCAATGCACTTCACCTGTAAGCTGATGAAGGCTTTTACTCTGGAGCGAGCAAATCTAAATGTCCGTGCTATTGGTGCATGGCAGGATGTATTGAAATTGTGTAAGTCTTCTGATGGAAGGCTGACTACGGAGGCTCTTCTCTGCTACGGTGAGCTGAGCAGGCTTTATGCCGCCGAGCATAAATATTCTGAGGCGGAGCTTGCTGCTAAGGCTGGGCTTTCATCACGCCTTCTTGATGCTGATGTAGTCACATCACTGGATATTGCTCCTCAGTATGATCTCAGAGGCAACCCTTCCTTAGCTGCTTGCTACGATAACCTTGCCGTTGTATATGGCGTGCAGAATCGCTTGAAAGAGCAGCTCGACTGTTTGTTGAGAGCAGAAAAAGAACGGCAAAAGGATGAGCGAACAGAATCAACTCAATTTACCATTGTCAAAATAGCCTCTGTCATGGACAAGCTGGGTGACCGCAAGCGGGCGATTCAAGTCTTGAAAGAAAGGCAGGCTTATTTGCGCAAAAATTACCACGAGGATGCTACTGCTGAATTTGCTAATTCGATGATTGAAATTGGTCGCTGGTACGAGGACGCTAGATTAGATCTAGACGCTGAGGATGCTTACAAAACAGCGCTAAACTGGTCTGTGAGAATGCCTTACACTCAGAAGAATGACAAGTACGTCGAGGGGCTTCAGCGTGTTGCCCGGGAATTTCTTGAGAAAAGAAGCAAGAGAAATTGAGGACCTATTGAGCTTTCAGTTTGGCTTCCAATTCATCAAGTTGAGCAAGTCTCTTTTTGATTAGCTGTACGGGCAACTCGCCTTTTGCTGCTAGCTTTTTCCTGTTCAACTCGCCGGTAACCTGGATTCTCAGAGTATCCGCCATTGCAAATGCTGTTGCAGGCAGTCCCACTACGCTAGCAGAAAATAGGAGGTGGTTGGTTACTCGAGTAGCTGTTTGTGTTTTGCTATTGTAGAGTTGTGGGTATCCGCAGGCATTGAAGAGAATACCGGAGGCGAGTTTGCTTCCGCCTTTATAGAGTCCTGCACCGATGTTTTGCGTTGCTACTAATTTTGCCTTGTCTAGTTGCTTAGATGACGATTGAATTTCGTCTTGGAAGATTTTGCTCTGGTCACCGTATGAGGCGCTGCGGTCCACAACTTTTCCTACGACATCCATGCTAACTTTATTACTGCGGCAATATGATTCAAGTTCTTTCTGGTCGCGTTCAAGAATTGCGCATTCTTTCGCTTCGGCTTCGCCGATTGATTCTTTTATGTATTGTTTATGGTATTCGCCGGCGAGTTTTCCTATAGCTCGGCTAACAATTGGTCCACCCATGGTGATTGCGCCACTTACATCAAATAGCGTTCCGGCACGTCCATTCCAAACACGTCGACCCCGATGTAGCGAAAGGTAGGCAAACTCACAACCAATCGCGTTCGTCACGTTTTTTGCAAAATCGAAGAAATATTGTGATTGTTGAAACGCCATCAGTCTCCGGGCACCAATATGGTAGCGTTGGAACTCAAGCAAGGCTTGATCCCGCAGGTCTTTCAGGACTCGACCTTCAAGTGAATCGATTTCCCAGCCTGTTTCTGTGGTCGCTGTCTTCTCGACTGAAACAAGTGACTCTCGGTCTGTCAGAATTTTGTCTATTTCAGCGCGTAAGGAAGCAACTTTGATGCGCGCGCGTCCAGGGGAATATCCGTTGCGAAACGCCTGGTATTCATGATATTCATTGATGCCGAATTCCATCGCGGCTGCGCTGGCGCCAATGATGCTGCCTATCATAGGAAAGATATTGGCGTCTTCTTGAATGTAGGTCTTAACTTTGTTCGATGAGTGCAAATGCGAACCGCGGTTGTGAATGGATATTATGCCTCCGGTCAATGCGAGAGATCCATCTATTTCATTGAACAGTGAGTAGCGCCAGCCTTTCCATCTGCCCTGTTTAGCAGCATTCGCTTTGTAATTCAAATTGAACCTTTCTAGCTCAATGATTTTCAGCATAGCTTGCTTGGTCAGTTCTTCAATACGATTTGAAGCTACGGAGGGATCGCTCGTGCTGGGTTCAATTCGTCCGTTAACCACTGGGTTCGCTTGAGCGAGATTTATTGCGGCAGGATTTACCTGGGAGCCATTTACTCCCGAAGGAATTGCCTGAGCCAGGTTCATTGGTAAATCGGAGTCGAGATCAGGTTTCTGGTCAAATCCTTGTCTCGCCCCGGTTTCATCAAATAAAGTATTGGAATTTTTCGAAAGAGTTTGCGTTTCTGTTGAAACTGCCTGTGGTGTCACTGCAATTGTTGCTGGCTCTGCTTGGGTCTTAGTTTTGTTAATACCACTCAACCACAGCGATCCTTCCGTGTCCCTTTGCTCCTGATTGTCTGCGGATATTACCGTGGGCTCGTGATCGTCCGCTGCTAACACTGTTGGCGCGGTGGAGATGAGGAAAGAGAGCAGTACGAGACCAATTGTCTTCTCTTGTGACCTTTTCCTTATCGTAGACTTGAGAACCATGTTTCCTTGCGCCTCTTTCCGGTGACCAACTGCTGTGCGAAGGTCAATTGCATAGATCACAAAAGCATAACGCAATCTGAACTTATGAACCATCGATGGAAGTTGATTCTCAAGAGTTTCAAATTTCTTTCGCGGATGGCTTGGCCCTTCATCGCTCTCAATTTCCACCACAATCCATCAATTAGAGAATTGTGGGCAGTCTGTGATTTAGAGTGAAAACTGCAATCTTACTGATTATTTGGAAATTTAGTGCCCTGAGGCAAATTTGGAGCCACCATGGATGAGGGCATGCGCGAATTGAAAAATTAGTACTAAATAATTACGGTGGAAACAATGTACATTGCTTCCTGACATGTGATCATTGTTATTGAAAGGCGAGGTCAGCCGATGAAAGCTCTTTATATTGAGCATGACATCACAGTAAGTACGCATGAAATCGATTTTGCAGGGCATGTGAGCAATATCGTTTATCTGCGTTGGCTTGAGGATATGAGGCTGAAGATGTTTGATGTTTACTGCCCTCTCCAAGTTTTCATGGAAGCAGGCCAGACTCCGGTCTTGTTATCGTCTGAAATTAGATATCACCGGCCGATACGCTTGTTCGAAAAGCCAAGAGGGAAGATGTGGGTTTCCGACCTCACAATGACTACTTTGACGATAGAGGCGGAAATTTATCTTGGGGAATCGCTGACCACTTCTGCTAAACATGTCGGTGTGTTCGTTGATATTGCAAAAATGAGACCAGTTAGGGTGCCCAAGCTTTTCTTGAATGCGATGAAAAAGTATTCCGAAGAGAACAAGCAATAGATCGAGCAATACAACAAGCAATATAACAAGAGAAAGATTGAGCAATTGGAGGACTGATGGACTTACTTGAACAAAGAATCCTGAAAGATGGCGAATATCTGGGAAACGGCATTTTGAAAGTCGATTCATTTATGAACCATCAAATTGATCCTCTTTTGATGAAGAAAATTGGCGGGGAAATCGCAATGCAATTTAAAGATTGCAGTCCTACGCGTATCTTGACTGCGGAATCCAGTGGCATAGCACCGTCACTGGTGGCAGCGATGGAACTGGAAATTCCGGTTGTGTATGCGAGAAAAAATCAACCCGTAACCATGAAAGGTGATCCTTTCCGTGAGACCTCGGAGTCTCATACCCATAAGAAAGCTGTGGAGCTCATTGTTTCCAGTGAATACTTAGGCAAGAACGATCGCATACTTATAGTCGATGACTTTTTGGCAACTGCTCGCACTATTCTTGCTTTAGTGAAATTGGTGGAACAGAGCGGTGCGCAGCTGGTTGGGATAGCTTCAGTTATCGAGAAAGAGTTCGAGGGCGGGCGGGATCGCGTGCAGCATTTAGGAGTTCCGGTTGTGAGCTTAGCGCGCATAAAAGCGTTCGAAGATAACAAGCCGATTTTTACAAGATAGTAGCCACTGCGGAATTGATGTTGCAGGAAAATCTGCGGCTGGCGGCGGCAGAAAAATGTGAAAACTCAATCGGTACCGATTGAGTTCTGAGGAAAATCTGCGGCGAGCGGCGGCAGAAAAACGTGAAAACTCAATCGGTACCGGTGGAGTTCTGAGGAAAATCTGCGGCGAGCGGCGGCAGAAAAACGTGAAAACTCAATCGGTACCGGTGGAGTTCTGAGGAAAATCTGCGGCGAGCGGCGGCAGAAAAACGTGAAAACTCAATCNGAAAATCTGCGGCGAGCGGCGGCAGAAAAACGTGAAAACTCAATCGGTACCGGTGGAGTTCTGAGGAAAATCTGCGGCGAGCGGTGGCAGAAAAACATCGACTGCATAATTGTGCAGTCGGGCTGCAATAAACCGCATTCTTCTGAGAATTGTCTAATATTGGTCCGGGGTGTGTAGATTCGTTTGGGCAAAGGGAAGGTTGATACAAGCGCCAGGGACTGTACTGTCTCGCTGGTAGCTTTGAGCTGGTCTGTTCGGATAGTCCGAACAAGTCAAGATCTTGAAGTCTACTGGGAGCGATCATCATGGCACTTAGCAAGAGAGCACAAGAAACGACCAACGCATTCTGCATGGAGTCGCTGAGTTTGTTTGATCAGGCATCAACAATTGTGCGCCAAGCATCGCCCAGTGGCGAAGAAGTTGCTGAGATGCTAGAAGGGTTTAGCCTGGTTCTTGCGGAAAATAACTCATTTGAATATCACAGTTATTTGTTTGGTGATTATGGCGATTGCGCTGCTTAAAGAGCCAATCTACTTATAGTCTTCGTCGATCATCGAGGCAATTTTATCTCGTACTTCACTGGGGTGAATCAACCAGTAAGTATCGAAACTTCCTCGTACCAAAGCCTCTATGGTAGGCGAGATGGTCGAAAGTTCTTTTATTTCACCGCGCTCGGTGCGAACCATTATGTTTGTTTGTGGGTGGTTGGCCTCTGGCCGATAGAAGTCATAAGGGCGCAGTCCTGTGGTTTCGATGGCGATGTAGTATTCGGGATCCATTCCAAATTGTTTGACCATTTCTTTGGCGCGTGATTTGACTTCATTGACCTGCTCAAGGTTTAGTAGAGGCAGCTTTGTTGCATTGAAAAGCTTTCGGTTCAAGAATCGGCTGGCTAGGTCTCGCATTATAGGGTCGCGGTCTGTCGCCCATTGCTTAATGTGGTAGGTCATCTGGATATCGTCCAGAAACAGGTATTCACTCACGTTCAGCTCTTCATCCCCAAGCCATTTCGATGTATTCTCATCGATGAATCCAATCTGATCTTTTAGCAGCTTTGCTCGCTTGATTATGCGAGAGAGCAAAGCTCTTGCAGCCAGATTCTTGCGGTGGTAGTAGACCTGTTGGTACATCGATGAACGAGCAAACAGGTAATCCTCAACCGCCGCTTGGCCCTTTTCTCCAGCCACGATAATTCTTTGGCTCTCAGGGTCAATTTCCATAGAAGACATGATTCGGTGCAGAGCGAAGAAACCATACGCGGTGCCTGTCAAATAGCTATCTCGTAAGAGATAGTCAAAGCGATCGCAATCTAGCTGGCTTGATACCAGGTCAGAAATATACTTTGGTTTGTGTTTCTTCTTTAAAATATCCACTATGTAATCGGGATATTTTGGATCATATTTTTTCAAAACTGCGTTGACTTCAGTGTCTCCGCTGACTATTTTGCAAGACCAGTCTTCGTGATCGTAATGCAATATTTTTTCTGTGACATGGCTATACGGACCATGACCCAGGTCGTGTAATAACGCGGTTGCTAGCACCAGTGGCTCGTCCTCATCCACCTGAGGAGACTTGTCTTTTAGCAAATTTATTACGAGGCGCGCAATGTGCATTACACCCACTGAGTGGGTGAAGCGCGATCCTTCAGCGCCCTGAAAAGTAAAATAGGACACGCCCAATTGATGGATACGGCGAAGTCTTTGAAATTCTGCTGTGTCAATAAGATCGATTATCAATCTATCGCGACGATCAGCTCGGTCAAGCACAATATCGTGATGAATAGGATCAAGATAGCTCCGCTTGCGCGGTGTTTGAGTCTGCGAACGAACTTGCATTGAGTTTTTCTTGCCTATATGCGACTGCACTACCCTAATGCTAGGACACTTTCCTCACACAGTCTAGGGCAGGCTGACACCGGCTTTTGTCAAGAATCTGCCGCCGTCAAATAAGGAATGCCGTAAACCCTAGCTGACTGTGGCTTTGCTGTTCTCGATGCTCTGCAAATTCGAAGCGCTAGCTTTTTCTTTCTTGAAGATTGGCAACAGCATTGAGACAAATGCAAACAGCATGCTGGCTCCAAATACTGCTCTCGATTGTTCGTGTAGGTGATGGAATTGCTCGTGTTGATTTGCCAGGTCGGGCAAGAGTTGCTCCATTGGAGGAACGATTACGAGGCTGAAAACTGCTACTGCAGCCACGCTAAGAATGCTGAATAAATATCGAGCAAAATCTATTTTGCTCTTGTTATTATTCGATATGAAATCGAGAATTTCGCTAACAACTAGTACTCCAGCACATCCGAGAGCTACTTTGCTGTACTGAATGAATATTGGTGCATTGACTGCAGCCGCTTCGTTAACAGGCACACCTTTCGCGGTAGCGGCTTTCACGAGCACTATCGCTGCAAAAACGATTGCAGAAGATCCTCCGGTGAGGAAGGCTAGTGAAAGGCTGCGAAGCAGTTTGCTTAATGTTTGCATTTTTGATTACTCTTTAAGACGGCTGCGGGGCGCCACTGGAAGGCTGTGCATGCACAATGAAATTCTATGTGATATGCAATGGAGATACTCAAGTCTCGCGCTTTGTAAGCGATTAAATAGTTTTACAGGTTTCGCTGAATCAAGGATACAACCGGGTTTGCTGGATTTTTTGCGGTTCACAATGGAAAAGATTCAGAATTCTCACGGCATCCTTGCGAATTCTCTGCTAGACAACGATAGCTGATTTAATCTTTCATTTCTGGAAAATCCTGATGTTTCGCCGGACTTGCGAGTGTGGGAGAATATCAGCTTCGTTATAGAATTCGATGTCAAGCGACGCGTAGGTTGCTTTGAATCGGACAGCATAATGCTCGGGAGTATCATTAATGCAGCCAATTCGCACAGTTGAAGTTGCCCCATTTTTACCACCAGAACTCGAAAGTTTGAGACCACTCGCCTACAATCTGCGTTGGTGCTGGGATCATGAAACCGTTAATTTATTCAAGCGACTAGATCGTGAACTCTGGGAAACGACTGGTCACAACCCGGTCTTGATGCTTGGTTCCATCAAGCAAGAGTTGCTGGATGAGGCAGCAAAAGATGAAGCATTCCTGGCTCACCTCGAACGCATATATCAAAAGAACGAAAGATATCTAAAGGCGGAAGGTACATGGTACAAGCGTCAGGCGCGCCGTCCGCAGAATGAGCTTATCGCTTACTTCTCTGCAGAATATGGTCTGACAGAATGTCTACCTATATATTCTGGTGGCTTGGGAATTCTTTCAGGCGACCATGTGAAAGCAGCATCTGATCTTGGTTTGCCGTTTGTTGCTGTAGGTATCGCCTATCAGCAGGGATACTTCCGTCAATATTTGAATCCAGATGGATGGCAGCAAGAGCGCTATCCAATAAATGATTTCTACAACATGCCAATGACACTCGTCAGAAAAGAAAATGGCGAGCCCTTGATTGTCACCGTCGATTTGCCGGGCAGACCTGTGAATATTCAGGTCTGGAAAGTTCAAGTTGGACGAGTTCCTCTCTACTTGATGGACACTAACATTCCACAACGACGCAGTGAAGATGAAGACATCACAGATGCTCTCTATCATGCTGATCCGGACGTGCGCATCAAGCAAGAAATCATCCTTGGTGTTGGTGGCACGAAGGTGCTACAGGCACTGGGTATCGAACCTACAATTTGCCATATGAACGAGGGACACTCTGCGTTTCTCGCTCTTGAGCGAATTTCCAAGATCATGCGTGAGAACAAGCTTTCGTTTTACGAAGCAAAAGAAGTTGCCGCTGCCGGCAATCTGTTCACGACACATACCGCTGTTCCTGCGGGCATCGATAAATTTGCGCCAGCACTAGTTGAAAAATATTTCGCTGAGTACTATCGCAGCCAGCTAGGACTGAATCAGAGCGAATTTCTTGCACTCGGTAGAGCCGATGCCAATGATGATGGTGAACTCTTCAGCATGGCTAATCTTGCAATCAAGCTATCAGCGAAAGTCAACGCTGTTAGCCGTCTCCATGGTGATGTTTCTCGTGCATTGTTCCAGTCCAACTGGCCTGGTGTTCCTGAAGATGAAGTACCGATTACTTATGTCACAAACGGAATTCACGCGCCAACATTCATCTCTGATGATATGGCTGAGCTGTTTGACCGGTATCTTGGACCCCGTTGGCAGGATGATTCGGGAGATCCTACTGTTTGGCGCCGTGTTGAAGACATTCCTGATGAAGAGTTCTGGCGATTACGCTGGCGCAGACGTGAGCGCCTTGTGGACTTCTGCCGCAAGAGTGTGAAACAACAGCTAGAGAAGAAGGGGGCATTGCCCTCGGAATTGAAGGAAGCAGCGGAAATTCTCAGCCCAGATGCTTTGACCTTCGGTTTCTCTCGCCGTGTTGCAACTTACAAGAGACTCACGCTTATGATGCGTGATGCGAAGAGACTTGCTGGTCTGATGGGCAGCAAAGATATGCCGATTCAGATAATCATGGCTGGGAAGGCACACCCTGAAGACACACCAGCAAAAGAACTGATTCGTCAGGTCGTTCAAATTGCTAAGCGTGAAGGCATGCAAGCGCGTTTCGTTTATATCGAAGATTACGATATTAACGTTGCTCGTTGGCTCGTTCAGGGAGTTGATGTCTGGTTGAATACTCCGCGACGCTTCCTTGAAGCTTGTGGAACATCAGGAATGAAAGTTGTATTCAATGGTGGTATCAACTGCAGCATCCTCGACGGATGGTGGGATGAAGCATACAACTCGCGCTGTGGTTGGGCGATCGGTCGCGGTGAAGTTTACAACGATTCCCTTTATCAGGATGAAGTTGAGTCGAGCACACTATATGATCTGATCGAAAAGGAAATTGCACCGCTCTTCTATGATCGTGACAAAGACGGCATTCCACGTGGATGGATATCATTGATGAAATCCTCCATGATGGAAATTTGCCCACAGTTCAACATTCATAGAATGGTGCGTGAATACAGCCAGCGTTGTTATTTCCCTGCTGCTAAGCGCTATTCCGAGTTCCTTGAAAACAAGGCAGCTAAGGCAAAGCAAATGGCCGCTTGGAAGTACGAAATGAATATGGGCTGGAACGCTGTTCGCGTTGAAAGCGTAATCGTTAACAACGACAACAAGATCTGCGTTGGCGATGACCTGGAAGTGAAAGCGTTGATTAGCCACGGACAAATCAAACCAGAGAATCTGAGTGTTCAGATTTATCACGGTCAAATTGGCATCCATGGTGATATCACCGATGGTGAAGTGGTGCAGATGAATTTGACAGAAAGCGAAAATGGAAAATCGATTTTTGTTGGAAGCATCCGTTACTTCAGAAGTGGTCGCCACGGATTCACTGTTCGTGTGCTGCCACACCACGACGATTTGTCATCTCCATTCGAAACAGGTTTGATTGAATGGGCTGAGCAAAACCATAAGGAATCGCTCGCGCTTTCCCGAACCTAATCGCGTGATGGTACTGCTCTGAAGGTAAACATTATGACGCCAGACAAACAGGATTCAGCTAAAAGCTTTGCTTTTCAAAGTGTCCTGCTTTGTCTGGCGATTCTTCTTGTACTAGCTTCGGGGGTGGGTGGCTCTGTCTGTTTTGCGAGCCCATCGGTAAATGGTGATCCGTTCATTGATGACTTGCATTCGCTGGCTTTTGAGTCCGAATCGCCATTTTGGCGCGGAGTGAAAGAACAACTCACAAACGGTAATGTTGATTACGCCATTAAACAATGTCGACAGGCGCTTGCGCGTCGTACTTTGGAAGTCGATATGCATTGTCTCTATGCCATGGCGCTCGAAATGAAGTTACGGCGCAGTCAGTATGATCCTGACTTATTTAACGAATGTGTGCGCGAGTGGGCTCACGTTGCGAAATTTCGATTTACGCAGAAGTCTAACAGTTGGGACAATGTCGGAGAGGGCGAAGCCTTTTACGAAAACGATGCTCGCAAGAAACTTGCTAATCGCCATCTAGTTTCTCTGGTTGGTCGCTCCCCAAAGTTTTTTGAGAGCGAAGAAGCGTTCGTTCGCAAAGCCATTCAAACAAGTACGCAGGTTGCTGGTAAAGTTCGCAGCAGCGATAAGACATTCTAGTTTTTGTAATTCTCGCGAAAATCTTCGGATTGGGTGAGGGAAGAAAAACCTGGAACTCGGCCGGTACCGGTGGAGTTTGCGCGAGAATCTTCGCATTGGATGCGGGAAGAAAAACCTGGAACTCGGCCGGTACCGGTGGAGTTCTTGCGAACCGCCACTAATTACAGTGCGAGAAAAAGGAAGCAGGACTGCGTTTCGCATCCTGCCTCTTTTTTACTATGCTTTTTCCTGATATCAGCTAGTTCGGAGCAGCTGATTTTGATGCTGTGGAAGGTGCGACAACTTTGAGTTTACCGAGAGACATCTCTGATTGAACTTTTTGCTTGTCGGCTTCGCGTCCATCGATCAAATTGAGCTTCTTGTCGGATGCGGGATCATACAACGATACCGTAGCCTCGTATTCGCCTGTTGGAAGTTGTGGTACTTTGAGCGATTGTTGCCAGGTAACTGACTGTCCTGTTGTCCAGGTTTCAGTCTTCTTCTCTGGAGTGTGCAGAATCTTTGCCACAACTTTTCCACTGTCATCTTTCAGTTCGATCATGACTTTGTAGCTGCTCGGTATGTCTTTATCGAGTTCTCTTACGGGGCGCTTCGGACTGGCGTCGCCTACGTTCAAGAAGCTGAACTCAGCCTTAAGTTGATCTCCCTGGAAAAGCTCATTTGGAATTGAAGCTTTCTGCGCAATGATTTGATATCCCATGTGACTAGCGAGCTTATCGATGGCAGTCTTTACTGTGGCATCCTGGCTATTCAATAGTTCGCCAGGAATTTCGATGAAACTAATTCCATCATCTAGAGCTGTTTTAGATATGCGAGCCATACCTTCAGGGTCAACGGTTGGTAGCAGAGACAATCCCGCATAAGTATCTGGACGGAACTTGAGAAGAACACGATAATCATCGAATCCATGTTTTCCATTTTTCAAATCTTGTCTTGTGATGTAGACGTGCTCACCGTATCTATAGACCAGGTAATCAGAGATTTCGTCGAGAGCATCTTCACCAGCTCTGTTCGGAGTTGGCGGATTGATTGCGAAATTCAAACGGGTATTTGGAAATGCTGTTGGGAAGAGATCCGCTACGTATTTCCAGTGATCAACGATCTGTTTTTGATTCATGCCGTGCTGTTTGCGCAGATAATCTTCGACTTGAGATGCGGTGGTGAAGCCTGTTTCATTGGTCGCAGTTTTCACGCCACCCTTATTGTCGATGTCGGTCGGGACAACAGCTGTACCGCCGCGATAGCCACCACCTGTGATGCCTATGCTCTGAATCAATAGATTCTTATCGTAGCGACTGCCTAATTCATTTATGAAATTTGAAAACGCTGCCAGGTAAGTTTTGTCCCAGAAGATTGGCATCAAATGGGCTTTTCCATCTTTGCCGATATATTTGACCGACTTAGCTCCGTTTTCCCAGACCCAATCTGGAGTATCCGATGTAGGTTTACTTGCCTCTGCAACTGGCAGATCCACACCTGCCGTCGAGACTCTCAAAATCAATGATTTGTTGTATTTCTGGCAGAGTGAGAGGATTCCATCAATCTTTTCCCACTGGTACTTTTCTTCGACGGGTTCAAGAGCGCTCCATGGAACGAGCACTGCAAGTCCATTAGTTTTGTCGTTTGACAAAAGGCTCTCGGCTAGGTCTAATTGGCTGATTTTGTCGCTAGGCAAAATTGCAAAAAAGCCAAGTTCAGGATTTCTAATTTGTGGAGTGTTCGGCAACGCATCAGCTTTGAAGTTTTGTTTCTTGATGAGGCGGTCTTGTGACTCATTCACGTAGTTTTTCTGCGGCATTGGGCTGAAGTACTTCATGTACTCGACAACCTTGTTCTTCGCATCAACTGCCGGACTCAGGGATACCGAAAGCGCGCAGAGAGCGAATGCTGCGGCGCAAAAACGTGAATCCTTCATAGTTCCTCCACTAGTCAGTGGGAGCTATGTTATAGCAATCTGCACTCTTCTTGGTGCGGTTTTAAAGCGATTAATGATTACTATTATTTCGGTCGGCGCTGATGCCGAATTGACAACTCTTTTCGAATACGACTCAGAATAATTTTCTGTTAATTAGGGTGCAGCTCATACATCGTCGGGCGTTTGCGAAAGCTGATAGTTCTTTAGCTGAGAAAAGCTCTTGAAGTGCTAACATTGCCTCGTGATCTGTGAAAGGAAGCCCTTCTTGAGTCTTACCTATCTGGGACATAGCGCGTTTAAGTTCGAGCTGCCTGGACTGCGATTGTATGTAGACCCTTATTTTCAGGATCCTGTTGATTTTCATCGGCTAGACCCTGGTGCCGTAGTACTTTTCAGCCACGGACATTTTGATCATGGGGTTTTGTCCAGCGCAAAGTTATGGCATGAATGGAAGTGCCAGTTTGTCGGACCTCGCAGGCTGATCGAGTGGATGATCAAGAAGTATCGGAAGGTTATTCCGGCTGAAGTTTGCCATGCACTTGATCACGGTGAATCGACCATCATTAATGGAATCCGCATAACTGCGGTTCCTGCGCATCATCCTATGTCGCGAATGGGAAAGACTATGCACGCTCTTTTTTCCCGGAGTTCTGCTCCCGGAAATCCCGTTAATGGCTATCATTTTAATGGCTATTATCATTCGGGAGACACGCTATATACGCCTGCAATTTCAGAATTCTTACGAGGCTATGAGACTCACACCGCTTGTTTGCCAATTGGTGGCAAATACAAGATCGCCACTCCTGAAGAAGCCTTGCGGATTGCCGAGGAGTTGAAGGCTGTAAGAATGGTTCCGATGCATTGGCAACCGATGGTAGAGCAGGTTCCGTTCCGGTATAGACCCTCGCATCTTGTAAAGTTGGCTAAGGCAAATCAGAGTCCTGTGCAGATTTGTACTCTTGCCATCGGCGAGAAGTTGGAAGACCTTGTCAAAGAGAGTTAACGAGTCCGAGAATCCAAGTACAGGCAAGTCTGCGAAACCTACCGCAATAATAAAGAGTTTGTAATAACTTGGCGTATGGGGCGTACGCGTTGGCATCATGGAAAAGTGCGCCCATATATTGTGAATAAATTCGGGGGGCTGGCTTTGTCAGGCCAGGTCTGGGCGTATAATCCTCAAATTAGCTGTATAGCTTGTTATCAAGGGAGTTTTAAAGCATGGGAAAGGCAGTAGGCATTGATCTGGGCACCACAAACTCTTGTGTTGCCGTCATGGAAGGCGGTAAGCCAACTGTCATTGCAAACACCGAAGGCGGAAGAACGACGCCATCAGTAGTAGCTTTTACAAAATCTGGTGAAAGATTGGTTGGGCAATTAGCTCGACGTCAGGCTGTTCTGAATCCAGAGAACACTATTTATTCCGTGAAGCGATTCATCGGCAGACGCTACAGTGAAGTAGAGTCTGAGCGCGCAATCGTTTCCTACAAAGTTAAAGAAGGCCCAGATGGCGGCTGTAAAGTTGCTATTCAGGGCAAGGATTATGCGCCGGAAGAAATTTCAGCGATGATTCTTCGCAAGTTGAAGGAAGATGCTGAGAAGTACCTTGGTGAAAAAGTTTCTTCTGCAGTAATCACCGTTCCTGCATACTTCAATGACAGCCAGCGCCAGTCAACAAAGAATGCTGGAACCATCGCTGGTCTGGATGTGTTGAGAATCATCAATGAGCCTACGGCAGCGGCTCTTGCGTATGGTCTCGACAAGAAGGAGAACGAAACAATTCTCGTGTTCGACCTCGGCGGCGGTACATTCGACGTATCCATCCTTGAAGTTGGCGACGGTGTGTTCGAAGTTAAGTCTACCTCCGGTGATACTCACCTTGGTGGTGACGACTTCGACCATTGTGTAGTGAACTGGTTGGCTGATGAGTTCAACAAACTTGAGGGCATTGACCTTCGCAAAGACAGACAAGCTTTGCAGCGTCTTACTGAAGCAGCTGAGAAAGCCAAAGTTGAATTGTCATCGGTAATCGAAGCAAATATTTCGCTTCCGTTTATCACGGCTGATGCTTCAGGTCCTAAGCACCTTGAAATGAAGTTGACTCGCGCAAGATTCAACGAATTGACTCGTCACCTTGTTGAGCGTTGCCGCCAGCCGATGGAGCAATCACTTCGCGATGCTAAGATGACCTATTCCGATTTGGACGAAGTTGTTCTTGTTGGTGGATCAACCAGAATTCCAGCAGTGCAAGACCTGGTAAAGAGCTTAACTGGTGGCAAAGAGCCAAACCAATCCGTTAACCCAGACGAAGTAGTTGCTGTCGGTGCAGCAATTCAGGCTGGTGTTCTAGGTGGTGAAGTTAAGGGTGTTGTACTTCTCGACGTTACGCCGCTGTCTCTCGGAATTGAAACCATGGGTGGTGTATTCACCAAGTTGGTAGAAAGAAATACAACAATTCCAACTCGCAAATCTGAAGTGTTCTCAACCGCAGACGATAGCCAGACCGCTGTAGACATCTATGTCTTCCAGGGAGAGCGCCCGATGGCTCGCGACAACAAGTTGCTGGGCAACTTCCGTCTCGATGGCATTCCGCCAGCACCAAGAGGAGTCCCAAAAGTCGAAGTCACATTCGACATCGATGCTAACGGCATTATGAATGTCACTGCCCGTGACCAGACGACTGGTAAAGAGCAAAAGATCACGATTACTGCAAGCACCAACCTCGGCAAAGACGATATCGAGCGCATGGTTCGCGAAGCAGAGTCGCACGCTCAAGAGGACCGCAAGCGCAAAGAAGCTGCAGATGGACGCAACGAAGCAGACAGCCTCTGTTACTCAGTTGAAAGACAAGTTCGCGACCTCGGCGAGAAGGTTTCTCCTGGAACCAAGTCGCGTGCGGAGATGCTCGTTGGCGAATTGCGTCAGAAACTCAAAGAAGATGCTGATCCAGAAAGCTTCAAGACATTGATGAACGACCTCCGTGGTGTGCTCGTTATTCTTCAACAGGAAGCCTACCAGGCTGGTTCGCGTGAACCTGTTGGTGCTGGTGCTCCTGGTGGCGGCGCCGGTGGATTTGGCGATGCTGGTGGCGGATTCGGTGGCGACGCAGCCGGCGGTGGCTTCGGTGGCGGTGGCGGCGGCGGTTTCGGTGGTGGCGGCGGCGGTGGCGACGACGTTGTCGATGCCGAGTTCAGACCAACCGAAGAGTAATCGGAAAATCAGTAAAAAAAAGAAGCGCGCTCTTTTCCAGGGCGCGTTTCTTTTTGGCATGAAGGTCTTCTAGACGTTCGTGCTTTCTCTAGTACGTAATGGTTAAAATGGACTGGAAGTTTTTCTTTTGTAGATATTCTTGGTGTTTTTCTGCTTGTCCTTGAAAGCCTGTCCTACCAGGGGAATCAGACGTTTCAAAAACTGCACCGGTACCGGCCGAGTTTTCAAATTGGACTATTGTTTTTCTTACGGTAAGATATTTTTGTGTTTATTTCTGATTCCTGGTAAAAACCAATGTTTCCAAAGGAATCGGAGTTTTTAGAAACTGCACCGGTACCGGTGTAGTTTCTAAAAATGGACTGGTTGTTTCTTCACGAAGATAATCATGTATGTTTTTCTGATTATCGTCAAAATATAGTCTACATAAGATGCTTGAAGCTTTTGGAAACTTCATCGGTACCGGTGTAGTTTCTGAATTGGACTGCACCACGCAGATGCAGATTGACTTCGAAAAGCTCTTTCTGTCTGTGTTTTGCGTTGTGATATTGGCTGAAACTGTATCAAAAACGCATAATTGCGGAAACACACATTGTTGCTAATTTGGACTTATGCGTTAATCACTTTACGGGTTTGTCGCTGGTCCTATCTAATCTGGGGACAGCAGCATGAGTGACAATTTTGAATTTTACGCAACAGAATCTACCCGAGTAATTTCTTCGAATCTTGACCTGGCTGAACATCTGAATGACACCAGTCGAATTGATACACCAGGTGCACGCAATGATCGATTCGCGAAGGGGCTAGCGATCGACGACAGTAATTTGTTGCCTAAAGCGCTTGTTAGCGAGCAGGGGGCACTGTATTTTTGTTCAACACCTCAAAATGATTCTGACAAATCTCTGCCGGCGGCTAAAGATGCGGAGAAAGCAAAGGAATCTGAACCTGCGAAAGAGAGTTCAGCTGAGCGTAATAAAAAGGTAGACCAGAAAATAAAGGACGCCTTTGGTGCTGACGTCTTTGATCATTTGAAAGACTGGGACTGGCTTATTCAAAACAAGAAGATGCTCCAGGATGGATTCAAGAAAGTCGATGGTCAGGATGCTAAATGGGAACTAGCGACGCGCATGAAAGAGCTAAGCACAGTAGATGGTAAACCTCTGATTTACTTGGAGAAACAAGACGGACCCACGAGAGGCAATCTGATTCCCAAGCGATATGACATTATGCTTCGTCGCGGTCGATTCCACTCGGATGATTATATTGGTCATTTAAGCCGCTAGAAACTTCGGGTATATTCCAGGCTACCGGTCCGCTGAGGACTCGTGGTCGGCAGATTATCGCAGTATGTTCTTCCGCAACCCGAGTCAGTATCACTGTGAGTTCAATTCCATCGCCGCGCAGAGCCAGTGCATTTTGCACCTCCTCCGGAGTAAGCGGCGAACCACGTTTCTTGACTGTAACCCGCGAGCAGTTTAGCTCGCCAAGCCGCTTTTTCAAGCGTTTCATGCTAAATGGCATGTGATCAATTATCTCAAACGATCTAGCGGCTTCTGTTTTTGAGGGTTCATCTCCGGTTAGATAAGCTATTTGCTCATCCACCTTTTCTGCACATAGCTGTTCACCCAGAAGCTCAACTAATCCCGCGCGGATTATGGCTCCATCGGGTTCGTGAATGAATGCTTTAAGTGGGCTCAATTTTAGCTGAGGCACGCCATCTGAATCATCGAAGTTCAATACTTTGTCTCTTAGAAGCATTGTTGCACGTCGTGTAGCAAGCGACCTAAGTTCGCCGAACCAGAGAACTGCTTCTTTGACTTCACCATTCTCAGAGATAAGCTCTACTTCGAACTTCGGTGCAGACTCTCTTAATGCATCATAGTCAATGCTGGGAGAAACTTTAACGGCAATTCCCTTAAGATCGCCTAGAAATGGATAGATAGTGGATAAAGGCGGACCGTATCTTTCGGGATGAAAAATCCGCTTTCCATCCGCGTCTCTGCGCGCAGGATCAAAGAATGCAGCTGTAAATCCTGCAGGGGCAAAGTCTTTTACGTCCATGAATTCTGCACGGAATCGTTCGCCGTTGTCGTATTCAGCGGCGTTCGCTTGCGCCATAAGTAAGCGCGCTTCGTCTCGATCGAATCCACTAACTTTAAAGTCTTGGCTTAGTGCAATGGTGTCGCCACCGATACCACAGCAAAGGTCTGCGATCTGCTGTTTCGTATTGCACAAGTTCAAGAAACGCTTTGCTCTGTATCTTGCAATGCGCTCTCCGCTTGCTTGTTCTAGCGCCGTTCGCGTGAAGAACATCCTTTCCGCGCGAGAGAATTTCTCTTGCGTTATTGCTTTTTGCCGAGCCATGGCGCAGTCGATAAGAGCTGATGCGCTACCCATATCGTATGTTTTACGCAGTTTGCTGATAACCTTCAATTCATCGGATGAAGTGATTTTCGTCTGCGTAAGCTCATCGAGAGCTTTTCGACCCTCTGCGCTCAACAAAAATTTTGTAGCACCAAGCTCCACTGTTTTTGAACTCAACTTAGTTGTCTGACATTAGCTATTTAGTATTTGCCGTGCGCGGCAGAGAGTTGCCTCCATCCGGCAGAGCGTTGCTTCCATCCGGCAAAGCGTTGCCTCCATTCGGCAGAGCGTTGCTTCCATCCGGCAAAGCGTTGCCTCCATTCGGCAGACGAATTTCCGTTTTGATTAAGCTGTTGGAAAATTTCAATGCGTCTGAAGAGTTGCCTTTGGTCGCGTTGTCGGTGTTTCTAAATTTGGTCCAAAAATGAGTAACATGGGTCTGCGTTTTGCAAGGAGGTTCTTGTTGGACGGGCTCTGCTTTTTCATTACTTGGGATTTCGGCGGCATATGGAAGTACCTTTCCAATATTTTGATGGCGGAAATTTTCGCCACTGGAATAGTATTTTTCGTTGATGACCGATGGTTCCATCTGAAAGACATTCAGATCTTTTTCGGATTCGGCACTTTCGGGATTTGCAAAAACCTGCGGCGACAGAAAAATGCACAAAGCTAATAGGAGTGAGGATTTGCGTTTCAACGTGAATCTCCGCGAATTGCAAGGGATTATATCCTCTTGGCGGAATCTGTTTGATTTTGACTCCGTTGTTCTTTCGCCGTGTCCGCTTGTTTTTATGTTGTCTGAATGCTGCTGGAGGCTGCGGCTGAACCTTAGCCGACAATCATGCCTCCGGACCTCCGTTGTTGTCTCGAGCCCGGCTCCGGTGTTTCCAGACCTATCTCGAAACCTGGACACGCTGTCTCGGGACCTGCCTCCGGACCTCCGTTGTCGTCTCGAGCCCTGGCTCCGGTGTTTCCAGCCTTATCTCGGGACCTGGCTCCGTAGGCTCTGACCTGGCTCCGCTGGCTCGGGACCTGGCTCCGCTGGCTCGGGACCTGGCTCCGCTGGCTCGGGACCTGGCTCCGCTGGCTCGGGACCTGGCTCCGCTGGCTCGGGACCTGGCTCCGATGGCTCGGGACCTGGCTCCGCTGGCTCGGGACCTGGCTCCGCTGGCTCGGGACCTGGCTCCGCAGGCTCGAAACCTGGCTCCGCTGGCTCGGGACCTGGCTCCGCTTCTCGGACCTGGTTCCACTGTCTCGGAACCTGGCTCCGGCGTCTCCCGAAACTGGTTCCGCTGTCTCGGTACCGGGCTCCGGTGTTTCCAGCCCTATCTCGAAACCTGGTGCCGCCGTCGCCTTCGATGGCTATGAAGCGGGAGCTGGGTCTAGCCGCGATCAATAACCAGAAGCAATGGACATTTTGCCTCAAACCCCAGCGCCTCAGGACGTTGGCGCAGATCGTCTCTATTAATCCGTTGCTTGCCTGACAGTCATGTTCCTGACGAAAACTCAGCATTTTTACTGTGGGCGAATAGGCTCCCGCAGTGCAATATTAATAATATCCCAGTATTCACTTGACTGAGGGCTGGGGTGGGAACACAATGGATATAAGGACGTCGGCTTTTTAGGTGCCGGATTTAGAGACATGGGAGTTGTTTTCATGGGTGCACGTTTCAATAAGAGCTTCGTTCAGCTCAGTTTAGCCGTCCTGCTAATCGGAGCATCTGGCGCAGCCGTCTTTGCTGCGGAGCCAGTCACGTCGAATTCAGTTAATGTGGGTGATTTGGCATTGCTGGAAACTCGCTATTTCTCACAGGCTTACACTCATGATCCTGTAGAGAAGCGCCTTGAGCGATTGGAGTGTCTTGTGTATGGTAGCAGCCGAGAAGGCACTAACACAGAAAGATTGGGGCGCCTTCAAAAAACTGTGGCTACCCGGTCCCAACAGCCTATCGCCCAGGAGAAAGGTGCTACCGCCATAACTTCTTCAAAAGACAAAGATGCTAAGCCGCCTCAGACCTCGAAGCAGTATCCAATTTTGAACACACTTGAATGGAAGACTCTGAAAAAGACTTTCCCAGACGAATCCTTAGACCAGCGCTTAGGTCGCCTCGAAAGCAAGATGTTCGGTCAGCCAGCTGAAACTATGGCTTATGCAGACCGAGTGGAAAGGCTGAAGAAGGTCGTTGGAATTGGTATGAATTTGAATCCAAACGATGGCATCACTGCAACGGGTCCCATGCCTAAGGCTAGACGCGGGGCGGCTGATGGTTTTGAAGTGCCGATGGATTCCACTCCACCAATTGCGGACGCTCCAGATCTAGATGGAACAGTGCCCGATTTTGGCTTGATGATGCCATTCGGAAATATTTTCGGTGATACCTCATTTGGTGGCATGCAAAAGCAAATGCAACAACAGATGCAGCAAATGAGTCAATTGCTTCGTAGTATGCAGGATCCAAAGAATCAACAAATGATGCAGGTGCCAGGCGGAACTGTTCGCTCATTCAGTAAGTCTTTTACTTTCGATCCCAAAACGAACAAAATGATTGAACGCAGTGGCGGTTCCAGTGGACTCCCGGGTCGGATCCCCCAGATTCAAATTGAAACAAATCGAGCTGAGGATAGCGGGCAGCTAAAAGATGTTCCTGGTTACGCCGACCCCAACAGTATCTAAAACCTGTTCCTGGTTGCGCGGCTCCGAACAGTGTCTAAGGTTGCGCGGCTCCGAACAGTGTCTAAGCTTGCGCGGCTCCCTAAACCGGTCTGGCTACGCGGATCGCAAACTGGTCCATTTCAGCATCAGGTCTCTTGCGAAAGATTGAACCTGAGGACTGCCATACTGCTCTGTTTTCAACTAAGTTTCAAATTTCGAGACTAGTATTCCTCATGAACGGAGGAATACTTTATGAAAATGTTGGCCGCTAGGGTTCAAGACGTCTCTGATGATGTTCAAAGAGTTCTTCGCAAGTTTGACGACAACCATGATTCCATAATACAAGACAACGAGCTAGCAAAGGCTCTTTCGTGTCCTTCTCTAAAATTGCAAGATGCTACAACCGTAGCTATGATTGCCGCTTACAGAGCCGAAAGTGACGAGCTTGGTTTGCCGAATCTGTCGGTGGCGGAATTCGACAAGATGATTGATGAAGCTGCGAAGATGGACGACCTGAGCCATAAGCACGCGGATATGCTGTCTGACGTAGGTAAGAAATTCGCGATGCTGGACGCAAACAACGATCATCGGTTGTCGCGTGACGAAATGAATAGGCTTTCGGGATCAATGTGCGATGACCTGCGTGAACGCATCTTGGAGAATGGTCCAATCAGCAAAAGTGAACTTAAGGTCGAAGCTGAAAAAGTTGTTCATGCGCAAACTGCAATAAACAATCTTTTTGCTTCCCAGGTTGCCGTCGAACGAAACTGGCTGCTGAGCTCGAGTGAGGGGCTGCCGGCATTTGTGCATAAGGCAAATCCAGAGAAGGATGTCACCGCATATGTTGGAAAACAAGGACGCATAGGTGACTGTTATTTTGAAGGCGCAATATCAGCCCTTGCTCAAGCTAATCCGAAAGCGATCAGCAAAATGATTGAAGACAATAAAAATGGAACCTACAGTGTGTCGTTTCCTGGACAATCAAAGATTGTCTTGGGCAAGCCAACCTTGGCTGAGGAATTGGCTTTCAATAACCCAAGCTCGGAAGGAAGCTGGGTATCTGTGCTAGAAAAGGCGTATGGTGTTCTCCAGCAACGTAAGGACCGAGATTTTCTTCTAGCACCACAAATGAAACTGAATAACGGTGGCTTTTCTGAGACAGTAATGCAGGATTTCACAGGTAAGCCTGCGGACGTATACCACACTGATAAATTGAGCGTTGCTCAACTGGGCAAAATCATTTCCTCCGCGATGGTTTCAAATCGGCCGATCTGCGTTGGCACGACTAAAAAAGGATACGACTCAATTATTGACGAACATTGCTACAGTGTCGTCGGCTTCAATCCTAAAGGACGAGATGGCGGAACTATTACAGTTCGCAACCCCTGGAAGGAGAATTTGCGAACTTTTGGGAATCTGATATCAATCTCGGTAAAGGATTTTAAGAATCAAGGAAGCAAAATGCAAATCGGACGTTTTTAAGTGAGGACATCCACTACCTTAGAAGTAGCTCCATCCATCACCTCATCAGCTGGTGATTGTCAAAAGTCTTCAGTTTGCGCTCTGTCAGTGGACATTATCATGAGCGTTGGTTCGCACGCTTCACCTGGTGCGAAGTCGCAGCTGGCTAGGCAGTACGCTTAGTCCGCGCACGCTTCACCTGGTGCTAAGTAGCAGTTGGCTAGGCAGTACGCTTAGTCCGCCGAAGCTCGCAACTTGGTTCTGCTGTTTGAACTAAAGTTGACGGGAAGGAAAGTTTCTGACTGCGAAGCACCTGGCTTTCTTGCTTTAGCTTGACAAGCACCATGATTGCTTTTTTGAAAATAGAAGAGTCATCGAGTGCGGAGCTGTCCAGTGAGCCGAGATGTGATTTGCTAAAAGTTGATTTCAAGGTCAATAATTTGAACTGCGGCTGCCACGTTCCTAGAGTGCTTGATCTTATGAGCGCAGTAGACGGGGTTGCTTTTGCTTTTATTCCGTCAAATGAGAAGACTTTCTCTGGATTGATTTTGCTTGATCCCTCGAAGAATAGTGTAGAAGTAGTTTTTGCGAAAACGCTTGCAGAAATAAAGACACGTTTTGGAACCATGAAGCCACCTCTGGAACCAGAATTCACCGTTGTCACTACTAATAAAGTCAGTTCAATTGAGAATGCTATTTTTGCTGCTCAGCAAATTCAGTATGGAAAGATCACTAGTTTCTATAACTCCTTTAAGTCTGTGGCTCCTTTTGACCCGGTCAAAGAGCTTGCTGCCAGGAAAAAATCCGCGATTTGAGTCCGGGCTAAGGTCCGCTAGCCGAATATGAATTGCCTTTCAGCAATATGGATTTGTTATTTGCTCGGCACTTGAATCTCAAGGATGTTCGAGCAGATCAATTCATACTGAGTAACTTTTAGGACGGCTAAAGAGTCCGACTCCTGGTCAATTTAGACTGCTTTGCTGTCGATTTTTTTTTGTTATTAGCTGCGTTTAAGATTAACCCCTTTACCTGCCTCATAGAATTGAAAGCGCTAGAATACAAGAGCTAAATCTGGTGTTATTGTCAAGCGGAGTCCTGAGGCGGTGCCTTCAACCCTCGAAAAACGAGATAAGAGTGTGCAAAGTGCTGATGAACTGGAACAGCCACAAGGCGGTTTCTGGAGTTTATCATGGAAGCGGGCTGCGGTCTGGGCACTGATTATCTTTTCTCTGATCAATGCTGGGCTCTGGCGCCTTGAGAGTAATAAGCGCTCAGCAGACTTGTGGCATGGCTCTGGGTCCATTGATCTGACGGTAAACGACTTCTATAAAATGAAGCAGAAGCCGAACATAGTTTTGCTCGGCTCGTCCTTGATGATGTTTCCATTCTGGTCAATGGATAAAGCCTATGATCCGATTACGACTTCGGACATATTCCATCATCATGGTGCGCGTGTTTTTGAGAACAAAATCAAAGAAGTCGGTGGGTTTAACGATCCGCACATATTCAGTTTTGCGATCTTTGGTCAGATGGTTTCGGACGCTTTCATATACGTAAATGAGTTCCTGACGAAAGAACGTGCACCCGAGTTTTTAGTGTACGGAATCGCCCCCCGCGACTTCAGCGATCACGATCTTTCTTCGCCCATGGCGACTAACACTTTCAAGAGATTGGTCAATTTGGAGAATCTGGCACCCTATGCAAGCCTTTACTTGCCGGGCTTTCAGGACAAGATTGAATTCTTGATGTCACGACTTTGCTATTTTTACAAGAACAGATCTCGCATCCAGCAAGAATTTGGAAAGGGTGTTGAGATGGCTTATATTGCCACTGGCATTCACGAGAAGGAAAAGAAAGTCGATTTCAATAATGCCGGCTTCATGATGTTTGGTGGTATGAAGGATCGTTGGGATAGCAGCGAGAAGGAATATACTCGCCGATACAAAGATATTGCTGATCGAGATTTGGGAATGCAAATGGGCTTTCTGAAACGACTTTTGCAGGTTTCAAGAGAGCGTGGAATCAAAGTCATTCTGATTAACATGCCATTGTCAGACACAAATCGGAATTTGTTGCCAACTGGCTTCTATACTCGTTTTCGTCAAGAGATAGCTGCCGCCGCTAATCAACCCGGTGTAAAACTCGTTGATATAGGTGATAGTCCTGAGTTCAATCATTTCGATTTCTGGGATACTGCACATCTTGGACCTACCGGTGGGCAGAAAGTTCTCTCTCATGTGATACCAGCTATGCATGCTTTGCAGAATGAAGACTCAGCTGTGAAAGTCCAGCAAGGTACTTTGAAGTAGTCCACACGGCTGGCGGATTGCCGTTAAAATATGCGCGAACAGAGTGTGTGTTACGGTGCTTTATTGTCTGCTAAATAAGGTGCGTAGCTCTGCCTTAAGATGCGCTGGCTCAGGATACGTTGCGGGGACTTAGGATGCGTTGCAGTGCCTCAGGATGGGTTGCAACTCCCTTAAGCTGTGCAACGGTGACTTAAGGTGTGCCGTCTGAAAATTCTTGTACCATCATCAAAGTACTTTTGTTTCGGACTATTCCTACTCCAACGGATCTTGCCTCAGTCCAGAGAATGTTTCCTCTGTGGTTCTTTTGATTTGGAGGTTCATTCATAAATTTGCGCTGTGCCGCGATCACTGAATCTTTGTCTGGTTTTATGCGTGATTCAAAGGCAAGATTCTCTGCGATACCGCCGCTGATACCACTTGCTTTTGCTCGTTGAAGGGGGTCTCGTCCATCGGCCTCGTGGCTGAATCCACCATGGGTAATCAGATATTGTGCGTAATTTCGCGCAAGATCGGACAGTCTGCTGTTATCGGATATGCTTGGCAGTCCGTTGGATCCCCGATCTTTATTGATCAGTCCTACCATTTGGCTTTCCAGTTGACCTATTGGTGTGTTGTCTTCCACCAGTTCATTTCCGTATTTTGTGGGTGCCTTTCCGGGTGGTGGCAATGCCATTCCCAATCCGACGCTACTGGCGCCTCCATAGTTCACTCTGCTTTTAATAAGTTCAGGAACACCATCAGAAATTCGTGCATAGGTGTAGTCTATGCTGCCTGATTTTCCTGCCAAAGCGCTGTCTACTGAACCTGGGCTTTGCGCTGTACGCCCGTCGATTGTTAGCAAAACGCGTCCTGGTCGTAATCCCATGTTTGACCATGCACCACCAGGCGAACATTGCATGATGTAGACGCCGCACTGTTGAGAACCATTTGGAAAATTCACGTAGGCCGGAACGCCGGTGATTCCCAGAGCACTTGAGCTAGTAGGCCGGTTAGAACGGCTGTAGATGTACTGTTTTGGACCAGCAGATTTTGCCGCGGGTTTTGCAGCAATTGTTTCCTCTTCACACAGAACTGTGTTGGCGGCCGCAAGCACAAGAGCAATCATGCAAAAATCGAATCCAGAAAACTTCTTCATAGGAGTTACTCCCAGTCACTATCTTGGAAATCTTTGTCTTCTCGTGGACGGCGTATTTCTTCTACAACATTGTAGATGCGGCTAGCCTCTTGTGCAGCGGGTGCCTTAATGGGCAACTCTGCAACTGTAAGTGTGAGGGCTCTGTTTCCGAGTTCTATGTGAAGGCGGTCTCCCACTTTGAGGGTTGTACTCGGTTTTCCCGTTCTGTCATTGACAAAAACTCGACCTTGCTCGCATGCCATCTGCGCTACTGTTCGACGCTTGATTACTCTTGACAGTTTAAGCCACTTGTCCAATCGCATTAGTTAGCCTTCTCCGTTTCCATGCGCATTGTAGATCAGATTCAGCCTCATTCAATGAAACTGACCTTTAATGTTAATCGGGTCCGAAGACTGTGTTCTGAGAAAATCTGCGGGCTGGCGGCGAAGAAAAAATTGAAAACTCGAACGGTACCGGTGGAGTTCTGAGGAAAATCTGCGGGCTGGCGGCGAAGAAAAATTTGTTCCGCTGTTTATCTGCTACTTCATAAGTCCCGAGTTTTCCGCAATGGAAAGTGCCTTGTCAACGACCAGCTTGTCTTCTGGCAACAAAAGCTCATCACAGAGTGCTGCGGTTTCCACAAAAAGGTTTATCGCTGCTTTTGCCTGGTGAATAAGCGGAATTCGTTTAGGTTTAACGCCCGCCAGGTCTCTCTGTGGGGAGGCATCTTCAGTTTCGTCTTTGGAAGCTCCAATCACAATTTTGTGGAGTTCAGTCCATTTTGAATCTGCACCAACTGCATCGTGCACTTGTTTGTAAAAAGCATTGTCACCGCGAGAGAGCACACCATGAACAAGTGCCATCACTTTCGGCATAGCCAGTCCAATTCCCCATACTCCGTTTAACAGAGTGTACGGATCATCACTTTTCAGACCTTTGAGTAGCTTGTGCAACTCTTCAACGTTTCCCATAAGCTCTGAACTGGCTTCCCGTAGAGCCTGCCCTTTCAACTCATCGCTCCAGGTGAATTCGATTGCCTGTTTTTGCAACTTCGCTAAGAGTCCGTCATGGTCCTGCAAAATTTTCGCATCACGAAGCCCTTGAACAACTTTGATCGCGCTCAAGGGCGAATTGAAGGAATCGAGTAAGCTTTTGAATTGTCGCCGATGGATACTGATGAGCCTGTCATCACGATAAAGTAATCTATAATCGGCAAGATCCGCGGGGATTTGCTCCTTGTGCACCAGAACAATGTCAATGTCACTAAACTCGCTGAGCTCGCCGCGCGCACCACTTCCAGCCAGGAAGATTCCTGTTAGAGCTTGCGCATCGTATTCTGCTGTAAGTTGTGCCAGCAGTTTTTCGTCTGGTACAGAATTGCTCAATTGATTACCCTTAAATCAAATCGCAATTAAACACCCCAAGTCTCTGGAACGCAACAGCGTATAGTGTTAGAACTAGGCTTATGCTTAGAACTTCAGCTTTAGTTCTAAAATTCAAGCTGCTGTTTTAAAAACCAACGCTGATACTTCAGAACTAAATCTGATACATTCAGAACTAAGTCTGATACTTTTAGAACTAAGTCTGATACTTTTAGAACTAAGTCTGATACTTTTAGAACTAAGTCTGATACTTTTAGAACTAAGTCTGATACTTTTAGAACTAAGTCTGATTCGTTCAGAACGTCAGAGCTTTGCCTTCAGAACCGCATCGCTTGGTTTTATGTCGTCATATCTACCTTTTGCCAGGGCTGGGTGGTCTAGCGCTGTTTCAAGTATGCCAATTGCTCTTGAAGCCGCAAACAATCCTCCTGCGGCAGCCACTCTGTATCGTCCACCCGCAAGTGCTGCTGGCACCATGCAACCATCAATCAATAGTCGTGGAATCGACTCGTTGGTAGGAGTGCTTCCGATTATGTGGTCAACAGCATAGCCAGCGGTCATGGAGGCTACGCTTGTAATTAAACCTTTACCGAAGGCTCGTGTGCTCACTTCTGCGTAACTGGATCCTGCAATCTTCGAATGTAATTGCTTTAGAGCTCCCAACTCGCGTTCAGCAGCAAAGCTCGCTTCTCTTGCAAGTACAGCTTTTGGTGATGTTTGCTGATTGGTATAGTCCAGCAATTGAATAGCGTTGGCTTCGCGTGTGCCGAGTCTAAAAAGTTTTTGCGATGAGGCGACTTCTTCAGCGGTGCCAATGAATTCGGCTGCAGATGTGCCTCTTCCTAATTTCACACTTGCAGAACCGTTGAAGAAAAGATGGCGATCAATTTGTAGCTGTCGTGGAACGCCTGGCACTTCTGGTCCGAATGTCGTGTATTCCTTGGCTACAGTTCTAAATTCATTTACGGCGGCCGTATTGGCAGTCGCGGCCCGCTGGCTATCTGCAAAGGTGCTCAACGCCAGCGCGCTTTTAGCATCGGTTTTGACCATTTGCTCAACATACTGTCCGCTTAAGTGACCCCCGAAAGGCACTTTTGCGTTAAGGACATTCTTGGTTGTAGTCTCAGTAAGTTGTTTCGCTAGTTTCAGGTCCATCACCGCTAACCCTGCATGTGTGGAACCACTTACTAGTGAGAGGGCTAGGACATCGTGTTTGAAAGGTGTTTTGTCTGACATTACTCGGTCGTACAGGCTGATTCCTTTGAGGCTATCATCTGTATTTCTGGAGCCGTTTTTTTCGCCTTCCTGAGCTGTTTCGCCTGCGTTGCCTTTACCGTCGTCCATTTCCTGTCTGACCTCGAATTGCTATCAATCCGAGCCCAATTCAACCTTCCTTAAGTATGGCTAAACTCGTTCCCGACTCAATACGTGGATTTCCCATCAGTAATTGATCAATTAGGTTTTCAGCCAATCGTTCATCTTTAATGTAGATATTGTTTTCATTTCTAGCTTTTCATTTTTAGGTTTTCATATTTACTTTTTTCAGGAGACATCTGAGTTCTCATCGTTTCTGCAATACCTACCGCTCGTGATGCAGTGAACAATGCCGCTGCACTAATCATCTTGTATCGTCCACCGGATAGCGCTGCCGGAACCATGCAACCATCAATCAACAATCGTGGTATTGATTCTTCTGTGGGACTGCTCCCTAAAGCTTTGTCTATTGCGTATCCGGCAGTCATAGAAGCTGCACCGGTGAAGAAACCTTTGCAAAAGGACTTCGAAGATGAGTCTAGCATTGAGCTTTTGTAAACTTGTTGCTCCGCCTTCAAGACATTGTTAAGATCCCCATCTATCATTGTTTTCAGTTCGCTATACAGGGAAGCGCTATACACTTGCAGCCGTTCTCTAGCTGCGAGGAAAGCGGCTTCATTAGAGCCCGCTGCAAGCATTTTCTTAGATGCAGCAAGATGTTCTGCTGTGCCGCCTACTATTTCCACACGCGTTCTTTCAATTCCAAGCTGTGTGGACTTTTCTCCGAGATCTAAGCCGGGTCTTCCCAGGGCGGCGGAAGCGCCGGATGACTGCGCTTTTGCTAGTGCATCTAGTCCTTTTGGTGCTCCAGGTTTATTCGCTGCTCCCAGTGCATTCGTTGCTTCTAGTGCATTCGCTGCTAAAAGCTGCCCAGAGCCCTTCATGGCATATTGATCATGCATCAGGGCCCAGGCGTGTAAATGGTTTCGAGCCAAATCTTCTGCCATAAATGGTTTCGCTTCCAGAAAGCTTTTGGGTTCTAAATTTAGATTGTTAGCAACTAAATGTTCTACAGACCTCACTGCTGTTTGCGTCAAACCGCTTACAGTAGAAAGTGCAAGAACCTCCTTGCTAAAGGCCATATTCTTTGGCATCATGCGATCAAACAAGCTTGACTGGCTGTCTTCATGCGCTGATTGTTCTGCGCTGCTATCGTCTTTGGATTTCGCCTGTTCCAAATTATGCCAATTGTCCATTTCTTGTTGACCTCGAATTGCATCTTGAATCCGGGCCCATCAACTTACTTTTAGTATTGGCAAAACTTAGCTCCGACTCAATACGTGATGCCCCCCCAGCAGAATTTCTGCATGGTACCAATATTTCACAAACGCCTGATTCTTTTCGTGGGGAATCCGACCATTCTCGTCGAGAATCAAAGATCTTTGCGGGGAATCCGACCATTCTCGTCGAGAATTAAAGCTCTTCGTGGGGAATCCGACCATTCTCGTCGAGAATTAAAGCTCTTCGTGGGGAATCTGACCGTTCTCGTTGAGAATCAAAGCTCTTTGTGGGGAATCTGACCGTTCTCGTCAAGAATCAAAGCTCTTCGTGGGGAATCCGATCATTCTCGTCGAGAGTCAGAACCTCTACGTCGAGAACCTGACCATCGGCTTTTTAGGCGTGTCAGGAGATTGACGATTCCACGAAACTACGAGCCTGCAAGTCTATACTGCGATGTTTTCAATTGTCCTGATGTCTTCTTCTGAAAGAGCAAAATGCGTAGCGTTCAAATCTTCACGCATGTGAACTTCGCTTGTCGTGCCTGTTAATGGAAGCATGCCGATATGCATCGCAAATCGGAAAATCACCTGTGATGAAGTGGCGCCCAATCGTTTCGAAATGCTTTTGATTTCGTTGCTCGAAAGCACCTGACTATTCGCCGTCAATAATGAAAACCCTTGGTAGATTATCCCGTGGCTAGTGCAAATGCTGCGCACTTCGCGGTCCCAAGCTGTACTGGCAAAGGTGCGATTTTGGACGAACATTGGTTTCGTTTTTGCTTTGCTGCATAGTTCGCGCAACTGCTCTGCATTAACATTACTGACTCCGATTGTTCGAGCTTTTCCATCCTGGAAAAGGGATTCAATCGCGGTCCATATTTCCCAATCTTCGGTGCTGAGCCCCCTGCGATAGTAAGGTCCGTGGAGAACGTACGAATCAAGATAGTCTGTATGCAGATGCTTAAGTGAACTATCCATTGATTGTTTTACTTGAGAGCTTAAGTCGGCAGAAGCATCATAGGGCGTTCTGTGGTCTTGTCCATTCACCGAGGTGAATTTTGTTTGTAGAAACAATTGTTCGCGCGAAATTCCCTTTTTGTAGAGTTCCAAGAGAGCGTCGCCTACTTTCGCTTCATCATAGTGGATTAATTGGTTTGCCGTATCGATTGCTTTGAAACCTGCTTCAACAGCCATTTTTGTTAGACGCGTGGTTGCATCTTTTTTCCACGCAGTGCCATACATAAATGATGGTACTGAAACTTTGTTGTATGTGCTAAGAAGTTCCATAATGCTCTCCAATACTTGTCGGTATTTTACCTTGAACCCAATGCTAAAACGATAGCTAGTGTTGAATTACATCGTCGGAACTTCGACGGAAGGACAACCTTCAAATAATCCAGCTTTGACAGCTGTCGCTGAAGGAGCGGGATAACTCATAGCTAAGCGCTGGCGGGATTGTTTTCATCGCGGCTTATGGAAAAAATCCCGCTTCTTCCAACGCCAGTCTCTCATCAAAAGAACTCATCAAATTCATGTTTTGAATCGCTTGACCAGCTGCTCCTTTTACCAAGTTGTCTATAGTAGCAACTACTATTACACGATTAGTGCGTTCATCTATTTTGTAGAAGATGTCACAAAAATTACTTCCTCTCACCCATCTTGTTTCGGGCAGCACAGTCGGCTCTGCGGCGCTGTCATAAATGCGGATGAAATGCTCATCTCTATATGAATCTGCATAAGCCTCTTGCAATTCCTCGAATCGAATTCCTTTTCTCAGTTTTGCATATGCCGTCACTAGAATGCCTCGATCCATTGGCACTAAATGCGGTGTGAAACTTAGCGTAGTAGCTACTCCTGTTTCTTGTTTCAAAGCTTGCTCTATCTCAGGCGTGTGTCGGTGTGATGCTACAGCATATGCCTTGAAGCTTTCATTACACTCATTGAAATGTGATACCAGCGAAAGTCCTCTTCCAGCTCCTGAAACACCAGATTTTGCATCTACTATGATCGAGTCTTCATCGATCAGGGAATTTTTTAGAAGCGGAGCAAGAGATAGAATACTGCACGTCGCATAGCAACCTGGGTTAGCAATCAATCGTGCATTGCGAATCTTCTCCCTATTGAACTCTGGCAAGCCGTATACTGCCTCGGTGATCATGAGTGGATTCGGATGGTCTAAGTGATACCACTTTTTGTAATCTAAGGGATCCTCAAGCCTGAAGTCAGCACCGAGGTCAATTATTTTGCAGCGGTTTAGTATGTCCGAAGTCACCATATTGGCTGCTTCGCCATGTGGAAGGGCTATGAATACAAGGTCTGTTCTCTTACTTAGCTCATCAAGACTCTCATCTGAGCATGTCGTTGAACAAACTTTTTTCAGCGAAGGGAATATATGAGCAATTTCTTTGCCTGCTGCCGTACGGGTAGTCAATCCTTCTATACTCACGTGAGGATGTCTGGACAATAAACGGAGTAGCTCCACGCCTGTGTAGCCGGTCGCTCCGACGATTCCAATCCTCAGTTTTTCAGAACTCTTCACTTTGATTCCATCCGAATTAGTGCTCAAAAGATAGCAAGTTTTTTTTGAAATGTGTTGTCATCAATTCGGTGCATCTAATTTACTGATAATCAGTCTATTCCCATCTGCAAGCTGGCTTCTCGTCAATTAGATCCACCGTTGTGCTTGTAGCTGCAGTTTGTTCGGAGTCATTGCTCTCGTCTATGGAACTTATCACTTGCCTGAGCTCTTCGATCTTGCCTGTAGCCTTGCTCCCTGTTTGCAGCTGTCCCTCGTACTCCTTGCTCATCCTTGTACGAGCCGATGGGTAACTACGATAAACTCGACTCAGTCACCCGCCCCGCTCCGGGTGCACACGGTGAAGCGCATGCGAAAATAAATGTTGCGCATTTTGATGAGCGAAAGTAAATCTTGTTGACGGATCCGATTTCCAAGGTGTATGGTTTAATTCATCTTGTCAGTGTGGGCACAAAAAATGAAATCTGTTAGTTACATCGCCAACACAAACCGCCGTAGCCGCCGCGTTCGTATGAAGGACTCGGGGCAATAAAGGCTTGCATCATTTACGCATTCCAGCCCCGAGTCCAGAAGGATCGGGGTTTTTTATTTCTGAACTTTTGGAGATGCGGGTGATGACAGTGAAAGTTTCAAAAGAGTTTCAAATGCCAAAGGGCTTCCAGGCTGCTGGAGAGCACGTTGGTTTGAAGAGAAAAAGAAAGGACCTCGCGCTTATCGTCAGCGATGTTCCGGCTGATTTTGCTGTCGCTCTCACAACGAATGTTGTTAAAGCTGCTCCAATTATGTGGAACCAAAAGGTTGACGCTAGCGGAAAGAAGATCAAAGCGATTGTCATCAATAGTGGAAACGCTAATTCATGTACCGGTGCGACGGGCGTTGAACACACCTGGAGAATGGCTACAAAAACCGCTGCTTGCCTCAACGCCGACCCCGGCGAGATTCTCATCGCGTCGACAGGTGTTATAGGTGTTCCGATGCCCATCGAGAAAGTCGAAGCCGGCATTGAATTCCTGGCACCAAAAATTGCTCATAGCGATGAAGCCGGTGTGAACGCAGCAACCGCAATTATGACGACCGATACTTTTATCAAGCATTGTTCTGTGGAGTTCAATGTTGGAGAGAAGGTCGTGACCATAGCTGCTATGGCAAAGGGCTCGGGAATGATTCATCCCAACATGGCGACCATGCTCTCTTTCATTCTCACAGATCTAAACATTTCAAAGGAACTTTTGAAAAAGGCATTGATTGTTAGCGTGCAAAAAACCTACAACATGATTTCAGTTGATGGTGACACGAGCACAAACGACATGGTGGCAATCATGGCTAATGGCGCTGCTGAAACTGCACCAGTAGTTGAAGGCAGCAAAGAATGGAAATTGTTTGTGAAAGCACTTGGCGCTATCAACGTCTTTCTTGCAAAATGCATTGCAAAAGATGGCGAAGGTGCTACCAAACTTTTAGCTGTCACTGTAAAGGGAAGCAAGTCATTTGAAGATGCTTCCAAGCTCTCAAAATCTGTTGTTTCATCTAACCTGGTGAAGACAGCGATGTTTGGTGAAGACGCAAACTGGGGCAGAATTGTCGCAGCTCTGGGCTATGGCGGTGTCTGGTTCGACCCCGCAAAGGTCTCTGTTGCGCTTTCAAGTAGTGGTAATGTGGTGCCGCTTCTCAAAGGCGGTGAGCCCTGCAAGTTCGATGAATCGCATGCACTTAAAGTGATGAAGAAATCAAACATTCAAGTATTGATTGATTTGCATGATGGACTTTCTAAGGCAACAGCCTGGGGCTGTGACCTCTCTTACGATTACGTAAGAATCAATGGAGCTTATCGTACATAGGTCTCAGTAGCGAGTTTATCCCCTTCGCTACTGTAAGACCTGATTATGGGTGAAAAGCAGGCTTTGCTATGGACTGCTGCGCCCTTCTACTAATTTTTTTGGAGAATTGAAACAATGAATACCGCCGAGACAATCAATCTTACTGGAACAATCGTAGTCGTCAAAATTGGTGGCAGCGTCATCGAAACTGAAGGGCTGCTAGAAAATTTGCTTGCAGATGCAAAAGAGCTAGTGAAAGCTGGTCTCTCTCTGGCAATCGTTCATGGCGGTGGTCCCGCCATTGACCAGAAGCTTGCAGCGCTCAACAAGGTTCCTGTCAAAATTCAAGGACTCAGAGTCACTGATAAAGAAACCCTACAGATTGTTGTTGAAGAACTTACGGAAATTAACCAGCTTATTGTTGAGAAGATTTCGCTGGTTTCGGTTCCTGCCGTTGGCTATGTCCCGCTTGAATCAACTGTTTTCGCCACAGAATTCATACCAAATACCAGCGCCATTTTCTCGGCTAGCAAGCTTACCGCAAGCGATGCATCAGGAAAGGAACTTGACCTCGGTTTCGTTGGTAAAGTCAACGGCGTGAACGTTGCGAAAATAAAAGAAGCATTCTTGAAAGGCGCCGTGCCCGTGATTGCTCCGCTTGCTCTTAATGAAACGGGCAGCGTATTGAATATCAATGCCGATACGGCAGCTCTGGAATTAGCTGCTGCAATTGGCGCTACCAAGCTGATCAATATCACCGATGTTCCTGGTGTTCTTGAGGACATTTCGGAGAAGAATACTTTGATCAAAAACCTGAACGTTGACGAAGCTGAAGCCAAAATCGCCGATGGTACCATCAAAGGTGGAATGCTTCCGAAAATCAAAAGCTGTATAGATGCAGTGAATATGGGGATTTCTGCTGCACAAATTATTGACGGACATACCGAACACGCCTTGCTCAAAGCTATAACAACACAAACAATCGGAACAACCATTTCCTGCAAGACTGGCTCTGATTGTCAAATATTCAACAAGAAGCTTTAAGTCTCGCGTGTTCTGCGGGGCGGAAACGCCCCGCGTTTATACACTCCTAGCTCAATGGATAGAGCGACGGTCTACGGAACCGAAGGTTGCAGGTTCAACTCCTGCGGGGTGTGAAATCTAAATTCAAACAAGTACAAATTCGAATGACTGGAGAATGAAAATGAAATCCGCAGCAAAGGTTCAGAATCACAAGGCTAAGAGCCCAGCGAAGGAAGCTGTATTGAAAGCAGCTGTAATCTCGCCGCTTCTAAAAATCCTGGATGAAGACTCGCTGCGCGGAAAAGATATTCTGGGCATAGAGGGGCTGAGCAAAGCCGAGATTCAGCTTCTCCTGGATACTGCTGCTCTCTTGAAGCAGCACGTCAATGATGATGCGCAATCACTTCTGTGCAAAAATAAGTCACTCGCTATGCTTTTTGAAAAGCCATCGTTAAGAACTAGAGTCACTTTTGACCTCGGTATGAAGCAGCTTGGCGGTCATGCAATATTTTTGGATGGTCCTCTCGGCGTGAGAGAGTCTATAGCTGATGTTGCACATAACCTGGAAAGATGGGTCAGCGGAATTATGGCAAGAACCTTCTTGCAGGAAACCGTTGAAAAGCTGGCAGAGAATGCAAAAATCCCAGTAATTAATGGCTTGAGCGATGCCGAACATCCTTGCCAGGCACTTGCGGATCTCTTGACCATAATTGAGCACTTTGATTGCCTGGAGGGACTTAAAATTGCGTATATCGGTGATCCAAATAATGTATCAAACTCTTTGTTTCTGGCTGCTACCAAATTTGGTGCCGAATGCGTTATTGCTTGCCCAGAGCAGTACATGCCAGACCCCGCCATATGGGAGCAGACGCTAGCCGAAGCCGCAAGTTGGGGCGGAAAGCTAACTCTGACGCACGACGCAGCTGAGGCCGCTGCTGATGCTGATGTAATCTACACAGACACATGGGTATCAATGGGGCAGGAAGCCGAAGCAAGCTCCAAAATCAAAGCTTTTGCTGATTTCCAAGTCAATGCGGAGTTACTGAAAAAGTCCTTTCCCGCAGCCATCGTGATGCACTGCCTTCCAGCTCACCGAGGCTATGAAATTACCGATGAAGTTATTGATGGACCGCAGTCAGTGGTGTTTGATCAAGCAGAAAATCGGCTGCACGCACAGAAAGCTATTCTCGCGCTTGTTCTCTAATTCACGCAACAGCATTACATTACCGCCCTGGCGGATCAAAGGAATTTAAGTCATGAAAAAAATATTGTTAGCATATAGCGGTGGTCTTGATACCTCAGTGATTTTGACCTGGTTGAAAGAAACCTACAACGTACCCGTGGTCGCTTATTGTGCCGATGTAGGGCAGAAAGAGGATTTTGAGGCTGTAAAAGTCAAAGCTCTGGCTACTGGCGCTGAAAAGTGCATCGTAGCTGATTTGAAAAAACAATTCGTCGAAGAGTTTATTTTCGAGTCAATCAAAGCCGATGCGTTCTATGAGTCTGTATATTTGATGGGCACATCTCTTGCAAGACCTTGTATCGCTGCAGGAATGGTTGAAGCTGCTTTGAAAGAAGGCTGTGATGCCATTGCTCATGGTGCTACGGGGAAGGGCAATGATCAGGTGCGATTCGAGTTTGCGGTGAAGTCACTTGCACCACAACTTGAGATTATAGCTCCCTGGAGATCTTGGTCCTTCAATGGCAGGCAAGACCTCTTCGACTACGCTGAAAAGCATGGCATACCTCTTCCTATAAGTAAGGACAAGCCCTACTCTATGGATGCGAACTTGATGCACATCAGTTATGAGGGTGGCATTTTGGAAGATCCATGGGCAGAGGCTCCAGAGGACATTTACCTCTGGACCAATTCACCGGAAAACGCTCCAGACAAGGCAGAAACCGTAAGCATTGATTTTGAATGCGGCATTCCTGTTGCCATCAACGGCAAGAAAATGGATGCGTTAACTCTTGTCGAAAGCATGAACAAGATTGCTGCTGAACACGGCGTAGGCAGAGTTGATCTGGTCGAGAACCGGTATATCGGTATCAAGTCCAGGGGCGTGTATGAGACACCTGGCGTAACGGTCTTGATGCAAGCTCATCAGGCTGTTGAGTCACTGACTCTAGACAAGGAAGTAGCGCATTGGGCGCAAGAGCTTGCTCTCAAGTTCGCTTCACTTGTATATAACGGATATTGGTTTGCTCCGGAAGCAAAAATTCTCAAAGCAACAATAAATGAGATACAAGCACCCGTGACTGGAACTGCCAAAGTGAAACTCTACAAAGGGCATTCTTCAGTTGTTGGAAGAAAGGCTGAGAAATCTCTATACGCTCATAAACTCTCGAGCTTCGATGATATGACGGCTTTCTCGCCTGCTGACTCAGGCGGTTTTATCAACATCAATGCAATCAGACTATCAAATTGGAGCAAGACCCATGAAAGTATTAAGAAAAGCGTTCAAGCAGGAGCTTGATTCTGCAGTCTCGCAGTTTGTCAACTCTATTGATGCTGACATTGAATTGATTCAATCAGACATCAAAGGCAGTCTGGCGCATGCTGAAATGCTCAGTGAAGCAGGACTGATAACTACTGAAGAATTCGAAGCAATTTCTTCGGGATTGAAAGAGCTTGCTCTCGAATATTCTTCTGGCAAATTGCAACTAATTGCAGAGTATGAAGACGTGCATATGAACGTCGAGAAACAGTTAGAAGCAAAAATTGGTTCAGCCGCTGCTAGGCTGCATACGGCTAGAAGTCGGAACGACCAGGTCGCTCTCGATACCAGGCTCTATACTGCCAGCAAGATAGCTGAGGTGAAAAAACAAATTGTTTCACTTCAAACAGCTCTGCTGAATTGCGCTCAAGAGAATATTGATGCTGTGATGCCGGGATACACACATTTGCAGCGCGCTCAGCCAGTTCTCTTTTCGCATGCAATGCACGCATTCATTGAGATGTTGAACAGAGATTTTGACCGGTTCAATGATTGCAAAAAAAGAGTATCTGTGTCGCCATTAGGTGCGGCAGCGCTTGCTGGAACCGCCTTGCCGGTGATTCCCAGCTTGACCTCTTCATTGCTAGGTTTCAGCGAAGAATTCAAGAATTCACTTGATGCGGTCAGCGATCGTGACTTCGCACTTGAGTTTCTTTCTGCAGCATGCATCACTTCAACCCATCTTTCGCAGCTTGCCGAAACACTGATAATTTGGGCGAGTTCAGAGTTTTCCTTCGTTGGTTTTAACGATAATGTAACTACTGCTTCGAGCTTGATGCCTAACAAAAAGAACCCCGACCCGGTTGAATTGGTTCGAGGAAAAACAGGTTCGATCATCGGAAATCTAGTAAATGCATTGATAACGTTGAAGGCACTTCCCCTCGGCTACAACAGAGACCTCCAGGAAGTAAAACCCACGGTGATTGATGCAGCAAGCACCCTTCTAGGGTCATTGAAAGTTATGGTTGTAGTCATAAATTCAATGAATGTTCAGAAAGCCACGATGGAAAAGGCAGCAATGGATCCCTTTCTTGCGGCTACGGATATTGCAGAATACCTGGTGAAAGCTGGTGTTGCATTCCGAGTCGCTCACGAGGCGGTTTCTGAACTCGTAAACTACAGCAGGGAAAATTCAAAAGCCCTGAGTGATCTGTCTCTGTCGGAGTTCAAGCAGTTTTCCGATAAGTTCGAGAACGACGTGTTCGATTTGTTTGATCCTCATCTTTCAGTGTCGAGCAAGCAATCCCCAGGAAGCACCGGGAAGGATTGTGTAATTTCTGCGCTTGCTAAATGCAAGAACCAGCTGCAATTGAATTCTGATGTTTGTAGCTAATGGCAGATCGTCTTTCGAGAATTGCAAAATTGCGAAGAATTGGATATGAATTTATGGTTGTATTTGAAATGAAAAAGTTGAAGCTAATTGCACTTGTTTATAGTGCAGAAGACAAGAAAAAAATGCAGAAATGGCTGAAAAGCTATTCTAATCAAGTTCAAGTTGTGCATTGGTCAGAACCGCTTACTGTGCCTTTGCAATCGGCAGTTGCGCATTTTGCGGAACAGGAAGGCGTTGACGGTGTGCTTATTGATGATCACACTCAGTACGATTCGATTGTGATTAATCGAGTTATCGACATTCTCAAAATTACTAGAGCTGCATTATTTTCTGCTGCCTCCTGCGGAAACGCCATATACTCAGCTGTGCCGGCTCGAGTGCAATCTTTGGTGCCAGCAAAAAGCGCTGCCCCAAAATCTCTTACAAGAGCAAGTTAGATGCTTAAACCTGTCCTGAATTTGATTTAGGGTTTCTGTGATGAAGGGACTCGGTCCTCAGATAAAAAGCTGCCAAATTCTGGGACTATTTGGATGAACCATACTCATTGAGCGTCTGAGCTAAACCTTGCTTCAACGGAATTTTTGCAGCGAAACCAAGCTCCGTTGATGCTTTTTCACAACTGATCTTGCAGTGCCTGATGTCGCCTTCGCTCAAAGTATTTCTGATTTCCACCGCTGATCTGCGACCGTTTTCTGGTGTAAGTGCGATGGCGGTAGTGATGAAATCGATCAAGGGAGTTTCTTTTCCGCTGCCGATGTTGAAAGTTTCATTCTCTGCGCCGGGGCGGCTCATTACTCGCAGGTTAGCGTCTATTACATCATCGATGTGTATGAAGTCACGCTTTTGATTTCCGTCTTCATTAACATAGACTTTATCCCCTTTAATTATGCTGCGCATTAATCGTCCGTATGTACTGCGTTCGCTTTGGTGAGCACCATAAACGGTGGCATAACGAAGAATGCTCAACTTAAAGCCTAACTGCTTTGAGGCTTCTTCAAGAAGGCGTTCTTGTGCTGCTTTCGAACGAGCATAATGTGAAAGTCCATTAAGAGTCGCTGTCTCGAAGGTGTCAGCAGGCTCTATTTGCGAACTGCATTTTGGACATCGTGGTTCGAATGAAGTGGAGTGCTGAATCGATTCCTGATTGCGTAAATCAGGACGAATTATTCCGCATGCAAGACAAGTATAAGCGCCTTCGCCATAGACACTAATAGATGAGTCCAGAATCAAATGTTCGAGGTTTGTTGTGTTCGCACGCAAAGTTGCGATCAAAGCCTTTGTTCCGACAAGATTGCCTTGAAATAGACTTTCGTCATTTTGTATTGATGGGGAAGGACAGCTGGCCGCCTTATGAAAAACTGTTGTGCAGTCCACAAGGGCATTCTCAAGCTGCCTTGAATTGTCTAGCTCTGCAAAGACCTGCTGATGAGCTGTCGAACTCTCTTTCCCATCTCTAATGAGAGTTGTTGAATTGTTTGAGCGACCATACGAGACAACCCTATGCCCATCATTAATAAGGGCTCTTCCTAAGTGAGCACCTATGAACCCATGTCCACCTGTGATAAGAACTTTGCCTGGCACGTTAGCCGATTCCTGTGTCCTCAGAAACGATTCGCATCGATTGAGCAATTCTATCTCTAATTTTGCAAAATAAAGCGGCTTGCGTATGGTCTCGTTCTGAGAGAATCTTGTTTTCAATTCGTCTGAGAGTCTTCTTTCGAAATATTGGGTGCCAATACCAGCCTGTGGCCACTTGAAATTCTGTGAATTCCTCAGTGAATGCGAATTTTTTTAACCTGCAGGCGGTTGAATCTAACATCTTTTCCAATTCGTTAGTATTGATGCGCAACTGGAGGCGCATCAACTCATGTGCAAGCACGCCCCTTGTTTTCTTGCAATATTCTGGAGTGGATGGAGCGGTAGAATCTTTAGATTATAGCTAGTTTGATGTAGTCGAGTTTAGGGTTGAAGGATGTTTGCCGGTTCGAAATTAGCTCAGCAAGCCCGCCTGATATCGGAAAGCAAGCTTTTCGATTTTGACTTTTACGTAAGAAATAGTGGAATGCTTGGATTTGATCTGGCTGGCATTGATCCCATCGTGCATTTCTTAACGTTTTATTGGCGGCATCGGTTAAATCCTCATCCACTCTTTGATTGTGCGTTCTATCTTCCGCAGATGGAATCTTCAACTGACCAGCTTAATCCTGTTATTGATTATATTCTGCGCAAGAAGAAATTGTCTTGCAGCCCGCACCCGCTGTTTGACGCGACTTATTATCTAAATCAGCTTGGTGACGATTATGATGATTCGTTGACACCGCTTGGTCATTTCATTGCTTTTGGTGCAGAGCGGTTCTTGAACCCGAGTAGGTTTTTTGATACCGCTTTTTACTCTTCGCAGCTTAGCGATTCTTTGAAAGGAATTAATCCGCTCACTCATTATTTGGAATTCGGTGCAAATATGCGTCTTAATCCTTCTTCGGGCTTTAATACCAAGTTCTATTTTGATCGTTATCCCGACATTGCTGCAAGTAACTTCAACCCGTTAGTACATTTTGTCTTGCACGGAGAAAGGGAGGGACGTGCTTCCTGTCCTGCCTTTTCTGAAGAAGAACCCCTGCTTTCTTCGCCAGAACCTTTGTTCGATAAAAAGGCTTTATTGGCAGATTACATAGATACCCGAAAAATTGAACCTCTTTTGCCTGCAACCGAGCGACTCGATGCACTTTCTCGTCCGGTCACGGTAAACACAAGAGCTGCTCGCGCATATTTCAAGCTGATTGAATCACTACAAGAGCCTTTCAGTCATTTATTTCTGATGCCTTTCTTAATTCATGGTGGTGCGGAAAAGGTTGCTATGAACATGGCCAAATGCGTGAAAGAACAGCTCGGCGATATGGCACCATTGGTGGTGATTACTGATACGAAAGACCTGACAGCTCTGGAATGGAAGCCCACTGGAATTCGCCTCCTGGTGCTTGATGAGTTGCTAGACGGTCTCACTTTCGCGGACAAAGAGCAGATTATCCTTCGGCTTATATTGCAAAGCCGACCAAACGTCACTCTAAATTTCAATTCTGATGTGGCCTGGAGTCTATATAAACGTCATGGCAAGCAACTGAAATCAATGACAAAGCTTTCGACTTCGTTGTTTGCTTTCGGCCTTGATTCAGATGAGATTCCAGCTGGCTATGTTGTTGATTCGCTAGCGTATTGTTTGGACAATTTGAGCTATTTGTTTTCAGATACGAATAATTTTCGTAAGTATTTGGCTTCACAGTTCGGTTTTTCAGCCCGAAGTCGCGCAAAGCAATCTGTCCTTTACACGCCGGTATCTTCCGATCAACGTGACATGGAGAAAATTTGCAAGCCCAGGCTCTGCGCCCAAAATTCGAACATACTTTGGGCAAGTAGGCTCTGCCTATCCAAAAGACCGGATATTCTGCTAGCAATCGCAAATGAATTGCCTGACCTTACTTTTCACGTTTGGGGTCAGGCGCATGAGCATTTGCACGATTCCTGGCTTCCAAAACTTGAAGCGCAAGCGAATATCGTTTTGCATGGGCTTTATGAAAGCTTTTCAGGAATTCCCAAAGGAGACACTGGAATTTTTCTTTATACCTCTGAAAGCGATGGTCTTCCAATAGTGATGTTAGAAGCGACTATGGAAGGCTATCCAGTTATAGCACCGCTGATTGGTGGTGTTGCCGAATTCGTAGGAGAAGATACCGGATATCTTATCGATAAGTTCGATGACGTCGATGCTTATGTGGCTGCGATTAAAGCAATCCTCGACTCACCGGAGGAGGCAATCAATCGCGTTCTGCGCGCACAGGCGCTTCTAAGAAGTCAGCATTCGTGGTCATCTTTCACTCAACAGATGAAAGCAATTGAAGGTTTTTGGGAGGAGTAAGATGGCTGCTTGTAGTTTCGATATCACCCTGGCCATTATAGCTTCCCGTAATGGTCCTAAAATGCACCCTTGCATTCGAAGCGCGATTGCGGCTGTTGAGCGGGCTGGTTCCTATGGCATTAGAACTGAGATTTTGCTTGTTCTAGAAAATCCTGACGATGAAACAATCGAGTTTTGTAATGAGTTCCTTCCATCAAACGTCAGGGTTGAGAATCTTGTTGGCAGTCACCTGGGAAAGAGTTCGGCTTGCAACCATGCCGTTTCGTTGTCGCAGAGTGAATTTGTTACGTTGACTTACGCTAGTGATTTGATTCTACCGAACTGGCTTTTGGAGTGCCATAAGTTTATGCTTCAAGATTGCCGGGAGTTGATTCTGCATCCATCATATGTTCTTACGTTTGAAAAAGGTCTTGCTTTAAGAAGATTGATTGATCAAGAAGATAAGCATTTCTCGAAATACCTTTTATTCGAATCTAATCCCTGGAGTTCACTTTCCTTTTCTAAACGAACTGTTTATCAAAAAGTACCGTTTCGTGAGGTAGAACAAGATGCTGGCTTTGGTCATGAAGACTGGCTCTTCTATTGCGATAGTATCGCATCTGGTGTTATACACAAAGTTGTTCCTGGAACCATCCACTGCGTGAGAGATGATCGGGACAGAGCTGAGCAACCGGAGTCGTCTAATCTCGTCTTGCCTGCTACACCTTTGTTTGCTCTTCCATGGAGTCGCCAGGTTTGATCAGCTTCAGATAGAGCCCGACAGTTCCTTGATAAGTGTTGAGCCAGGGATTCGTTGACATTTTGAAAATGCAAACTCTAAATTGAGATGTTTTGCTGGGAAAATAGGTGAGGACGGAATGCCGTGGGACGTTATTGAGTCATTCTTCTAGCAGCGAACGCGAATAACATGCTTATGTCGTCAGAATCAACGATTTGACTTACTGGCTCATCTTTCAGTATTTTGCTATTCTGGACTAAGCCTTCGAGAGGATGAATTGTGCAAAAGCTTTGTCGCTGCATCACTGTTTTGCTGCTTCTAGCCACTTCGCTTCCGCTTGCTGATGCTGCCCAGATTAAAGGCGGAAAACTCTGGCTCGACCCTGGAGAAAAGGAAGACAGAAGTCAGTGCAATCAGTTTGTTACTGTGATCTCCCGCAACAACGGAGCTGTGCAAGTTTTATATCATGACCCGGAAACGGACAAGCTGGTCAGCAAGGTTGTTCCAGCCGGTGGCATTTTGAAAATTTCTTATTGGGATATGAAAGGCGTGAAGCAGTCCCAGATTATTCGGGCTGGCGGGGACTCCGGAAGCACTGACGCAGTCGAAGAGCCTTCTAGTGGAAAGGTTGCGGAGCGAAAGGGGGCGTCTCTTAATACTCCATCTTCGTCGCAGGGTTCTACACTTTCGCCAACAAGTTCTGCCGTTTCGTCGCAGAGTTCTACATCCTCGTCACTCGCTTCTGCCGTTTCGTCGCAGAGTTCTACATCCTCGTCACTCGCTTCTGCCGCTCCCTCGCAGAGTCCTGCAGCTTCAGGGTTAAGTGATTCTCCTTTTAGTAGCGTTCCAGCCGAGAGTGTTTTTACTCCGAATGAATCAACAACAGCTGCTGCTGCTTCTTCTTCTCCTCCAAGCGCTACACCATTGACGGGTAATCCTTCTCCATCTGCAAGCACTCCAGCTTTGACGGGGTCCGCTCCTGCAGAATCTCTGAAATCAGCCAGCATACCTACATCGATTGCGCCGAGCGCCGAAAATGCGGTCTCAACCAACACCGAGAATCTTACATCCAAAGAGACAGGCTTAAATTCAACGGCAGCAAAGGCGGTCGCAGCTGCAAGTACAGTCCCCCTAAAGTCGTCTCCCTGGGACAGCGCCCCGAAAGCAACTTCTTCATCGGGTGCCAGTGCCGTGGAAAGTGATCCCTTTGCAGGAGACGATGTGAATACTCCAGCGGCTTTGCCGCAACCCTCGCCCGAGCCGGTTACGAATTCCGCACAGTCCGCGAGAGTGAATTCCTCACCTGGTGCAGTTCCTACTATGACTTTGATTCCGATTCTTCCTTCAACTGGTTCGGGAACTGCTTCAAACAAATCGGCAGATACTTCATCGAACGCCGCTGGCAGTGTAAGTCAACAAGTGACACCCAATTCAGATGCTTCAATACCTGCAGCGGTCGCAACTTCTCCTGGGCAGACAATTGAAAAGCTGCAAGCTAACGTGCCAACTCCGACTCAAGCGATCCCAGAACTCGCGTCTGCTGGGCTTGCACCTGGAATGCCTACTATGACACTGATTCCGATATTACCATCTTCGGGTCCTTCTGCTGCTTCTAGTGTGAGTGCAACAACGGCTGGGTCAGGTGAAGGACATGTTGCTGCCACTGTATCTGGTGGTGCTTTTGAGCCGCCTAACCCTGCTGCAGGGAATTACGTGCCTTCGGTTGACACTCCGCTTGGTCCATGCGCATGGAAGCGTTTCCCCATTAAAGTTTTTCTGCCTCCGGCTCCTGTTAGTTACACGAAAGATATGGAGACGGACATACGTGAAGGCTTTGATACTTGGACGAAATTGTCTCAAAATAGAATAGCGTTTCAGTTCGTATCGTCAGCGTCTGGCGCAGACATTGTAATTGGCTGGGCATCAAGCCGAAAGGACCTGCATAACCCAACGGAGTCGGGCGAGGCGAGTGTGAATTATAGTACTACTGGTAGTGGCAAGCGCACGCTGAAAAATCCTGGAGATATAACCAGTGCGAAAATCACATTCGTTTATGTCGACTTAGATAATAAGCCGTGGAGCGCAGGTGGAATGAGGGCTCCAGCTTTGCATGAAATCGGGCATGCTCTCGGTCTCATGGGGCACAGTCAAAATGCCGGAGATATAATGTACTTTCAAAAGAACAGTGTGACTGAACCTTCGGATCGCGATGTCAACACGCTGTTCTTGCTTTACAAAACGGTTTTTGGCGGCAAATAATCCACGAACTCACTGGTCTACCGGCAAAACTGTTCAAAGCGATTCTAAGTTAGTCAAGTTACGAAGTCAAAAAGAGGGCAGTTGAGCCGCCCTCTTTTCGTTTATTCTTGCATGCTATCGAAAGTTGATAAGCACAACCATCACATACATCACTAGGCTTTTGCCGTCTCCTGGTGTTGCAGTTTCTCTGCTATTGCAGATGGAACCGGAGCTAGATGTGCATGCTCCCAGTGATAGAAGCCGAGTCCATGAGTCAGGGTTCGCAGTTCAATGATGTAATCCCAGAGTTCAGCTTCTGGAACAAATGCGGTTACTTCGTCCCATCCTGGCTCATTTTCACGAGCAGAGTAACCCAGAATCTGTCCACGGCGTCCTGTTATCTGCGATAAAACGCCCGATAGATATTGGCTTGGAGTAACTATAGTTACTGAAGCAATTGGTTCCAGAATGCGTGGATTTGCTTTAGGCAAGGCCTCGCGAATGGCGTGAATTGCTGCTGTTCGGAAGGACATTTCATCAGAATCAACATCATGGAAAGAGCCATCGTACAAGTTAACAGCAACATCAACCATGGGGAAGCCAGCAAGAGGACCTCTCTGTAGTGCCTCCATGGCGCCTTTTTCTACGCCAGGGATGTACTGATGTGGAATTGCTCCGCCGACGATCGATTCGCTAAACTGATTGCCGCTGCCATTCTCAGCTGGTTCGATTTTCAAATAGACTTCGCCGAACTGGCCGTGTCCACCTGTTTGTTTTTTGTGGCGTCCATGAGCTTCTACTGCGCTTTGAATCGCTTCTCGATAAGCGACCTTTGGTTTGTCAGCGCTCACCTGTAGATGGTACTGGCGTTCCAGGCGCTGTAACGATACCGACAGCAGAACTTCACCCTGACCCCCCAGTCGATGTTCATGCAAATCAGCATCCCAATCCAAAGTCAAGCTAGGGTCTTCTTCAAGCAATTTCGAAACAAGAGCCATTACTTTTGCCTCATCGGCATGGCTCTTTGGTGCAATAGCAAGAACGTAAAGAGGTGGTGCTACTGGTGGTGTATTCAAGACGATGGGGCAATGGTCGCTTGTTAGCGTGTCACCGGTGCGCACCTTCTCAAGCCTTGCGATTGCTACAATCGAGCCTGGTCCCGCCGATTGAACCGCTTCTTGTTTCTTTCCTTGCAATTGGTAGAGTCCACCAATGCGTTCTTCCCCGCTTCCTTCGATTGAAGTGTTGTGCAGTTTCGCGTTCGATACTAACGTTCCACTAAATATTCTGCTTAGAGACAATTTGCCGAACTGCGGGTGGATATAGGTTTTGATGACTTGCGCAATAACTGGTCCGTCTTCTTTTAGTTCCAGCAATTTGCCCTCGCGGTCTTTGAACTTGTGACAAAGCGGAGAAGGGCACAGTGCAATGATTGCATCAAGCAAACAAAGTACGCCAGCATCAGTGTGAGCGGAGCCTACAAGAATTGGTACTAGATTTCCCTTTTGAACCGCGCTTCTGAGGTCATCTTCCATGACGTTGAGCGGAGGCTCTTTGCCCTCTACAACCATTTCTAGAACTGTGTCATCTACATCGGCAAGGCACTCGAGCAAGAGCTCATGAGCATTTGAAATGTTTGTCTTTAAGTCAGATGGAATTTCCATTTTTTCTGGTTTGCCGCATTCACCGTATTTGAACGCTTCTACTTTTAAAATGTCAGCGTACCCAAAAACCGTGTCTGTTTTTATTGGGAAGTGAATCGGTACCAGTCTTCCATGTCCATGTCGCGGCATTGCAAGCATTGCATCTAGTGTTTCTTTGAAAGCGTTGTCTTGCTTGTCTACCTTATTTACAAACACCATTGATGCAATGCCAATACTCTCTGTGTACCTCAGCAGAGGTTCTATTTGAACGACTCTAGACGGGTCGGGCTCAATGACGAATACAGCTGTGTCAACACCCATTAGTGCCAGTTTCACTTCTTCCTTGAAATCGACGAAGCCTGGACAATCGAGCATGTTGAATTGAAAATCGCGATATTTTGTGTTAACGGCTGATACCGAAGTGGACATCTGGCGTGCAATTGACTCCGGTGTATGGTCTCCTGTGCTAGTGCCATCAAGCGTTTTACCGCGACGACTAATTGTGCCAGTTAAATAGAGAATTGATTCCACAAGGCTAGTCTTGCCGCTGTGGTGAACACCGATAAAAGCGATGTTTCTGGTATTGGATACAGGGTTGCTCATGTTCATGACCTCTGATCATTTGTTGAAGTGACATAATTGTCCGCCTGTGAGTTGAGCACAGCCAATAAATCAATCAAATCTTTCAACTTGACACTTACCGTGGTGGCGGCATTAAAACTGGCTTTTGTGGCTGAAAGCAAGAACTATTGCGTTTGAATTGAGTGCCCACAATCGGTGCTGGATTTTATTTTTGTAATTGTCACTGCTTAGGAGTCAGCCATCCTGCCTTTATCGACAGGTGAATGCTGTGACTTCTTTGCTTTGAAGTGGCAAAGTTCTCGTGGAAACAGCTGGGATAAATTGGCAGTGAATGAATGGTTTGTTCAATGAGCATGGAAGGGACATTGAATGAGCACAGTTTGGGTCCGCCTAATTTTTGAACCGTGCCAGTTGATCTTCTGTTACGGGGGGGCGAGGGACCAGGGGAACATCAAGCATAGAATTATTATTGGTGCTTGAATTGTTCTCAAACGGTCGGAGATTATGAACAAACAAACGTTAAAAGAGGAAATCGACCTCAAGGTCGTTGAAGGGCAAGCCGAAGCAGAATTGCCTGCGAACATTTCGGCTAGCGTAGATTCCAACTGCTCTTATGCCACTCCTTTGCCAGATGGCTCAGCTGGGTATAGCTTGCCGTCTCAAGGCAGCAATTCGAAGGGAGGGCAAGGCTTTTTTTGGAAGTCTGCCATGCTGCCTTGGCTTTGTTCCATTTATCTTGGCTTCACTGGTTACTTCGTTGCTCATCTTGGTTTCGACTGGGGCTATTATTTTGTAAAACACTTTTTTGGGCAACAGCATGGTGTCAATCAAGGTGTTATGGCTATCGTGATACTTTACTTTCTTATCGTTCCCATGTGTATGGCTATGGGCTTGGCCTGTTTTGATAGAGTGAGAAAGCATCCTTTCGCGCATAGCTTGCCTTTATTGGGGCTACTCATGATCTCTCAGCTCGTAGTGTTGGGAACCTCTTCCAGTGGTTGGGATTTGCCGAGCTATCTTGTCTCGACTTTAGTTTCGTTTGCAATGTCTTTCAAGGTTTCATCATTTTTTATCGAGCAGCTAAAAGGCAGAATTTTGCTCAAGCCTTTGTACAAGTCTTGCTTGCTCAGCTTCTCTGCAATTGGTGTAGCATCTATGATGTTTACAGGTTCTGTTGGAACATTGCGAGAGCTTATGCTTTTCGGATTTGGTCTGTTTTGCGCTAGTTTCATGGCCAGCTCTTTAGCGAAGGTCAAGAACAAAACTGCTGCTGTAGCTACTCCGGTTTTTGCACTGGCACCACTGGTGATGGCGAATGTAATCAATGTACTAGTCACTTCTGTCTCTCTAATTTTAGATCAATTCAAAATAGGCTTTGAACTTGGGTGGGAAGCGTTGGCATCGGCGTGTATAATTTCACTTGCTACTTTTGCTGCTGCAGCTGCAGGTGGGATGCTGGGGTTTGAATGGAACAAGCGCGCAACGCACTAGGTTGGGGTTGAACTGTGGAAGTCAAACCGAGTCGAGCTCTTTTGCTGATAGCTTGTTTACTTCCTTATCTAATTGCATGTGCTTTGCCTGTGGCGGTGAACTGCGTAAATCAAAACGGCAAACCTGAGCAGTTCAGCGGTCTATGGCTTCTATCTATCGGTTGGATGGGACCGCTACTAGGGCAGTTTGCCTGGTTTGCCAATGTCTTTAACATAGGTGCCGTTGCCTCTCTGTTGTCTGGCAGTTATCGAACCAGCATCGGTTTCAGCATAATCACTCTGGTTGTTTCATTAGATACTTTCGCCTGGCTTGTTCAGGAAGTCTATCTTGATGAAGGCGGGGTGCATAAATGCACTCTTGATTCTTTGTCCGCTGGTGCTTATTTCTGGTTCTTGGCGCTGCTTGCTCCATTGTTTTTGTCCTTATACATACAGAGAAAGAAAAAGAACGACGCGCTTGAGCAAATGTCTGTAGCGGAAAAAACATAGTTTCACGCGAACCGTTCGATATGCAATAGGCGGTTCAATCACGAGATCCGTTGGATATGCGATAGGCGTTTCAACTGCGAGATCCGCCGGATACGCGTTAGGAGTCTCAATCACGAGATCCGCTGGATATGCGTTAGGCGTTTCAACTGCGAGATCCGCTGGATATGCGATAGGCGTTTCAATCACGAGATCCGTTCGATATGCGATAGGTGCTTCATTTCCGCATGCAGAAAATAAAAAGATTGCTTAGGCAAAGGCGTTGTTCGAGCGTATATTCAAACGGGTGTTGTGCAAGATGTTCGCTGTGATATGTTTTGGATCTCCGATGCTGACTGGATTGATCCTCGGTGATGTCCGCCAATATCACTGGCTCGATTCGCTCGCTTGGAATACATGGAGATTATAATCAGGATTTTATTTAAATAGACTGATACCGAATATGGTGACAGTTTTCATTTTCTTGTTGAGTTAAGTCTCCAAATTGTGTGTGGTCAAAAAGTTAACTCAGCAAGCCCGATATGTCCCAATGTGGTAGCATTTTCCTCATTACGTACACCTGTAGATTAACTTTGGGAGCAATACATGCTATTCAATCGTCGTACAGCACTATTCGGAATGCTCAGCATTGCCGCATCCGCAAACCTTCTGGTGGGAACCATCGCCGCTATGGCCGCTGATGCACCTGGAACTTATGCGGTATTCAAGACAAACATGGGAACCTTCAAAGCCAAATTATTTGAAAAGGAAGCACCGAAGACTGTTGCTAACTTTGTTGGCTTGGCTGACGGTACCAAGGAATGGACCGACCCGAAGACTGGACAAAAAGTCAAGAAGCCATTCTATAATGGATTAATTTTCCACCGTGTCATTGACGGATTCATGATTCAAGGTGGAGACCCATTGGGAACTGGTACTGGTGGTCCAGGATACAGATTTGAAGATGAGTTTCATCCTAAGCTGCGCCACAGCAAGGAAGGTATGTTGTCCATGGCAAATGCTGGACCTGGCACTAATGGTAGCCAGTTCTTCGTTACATTGGGACCAACACCTCACTTGAACGACAGGCATTCTATTTTTGGTGAAGTTGTCGAAGGAATGGACGTCGTTCATAAAATCGGTTCAACCAAAGTTGACCATGATAATGGCGATAGACCTATCAAGCCGGTAATCATGCAGTCAGTCACAATCGAACACGTAAAGTAATCGAACATATAAACGGAAGAGGAAAATAGATGACTACAAAAGGTCCCGGAGTTTACGCTGAGTTCGTTACCTCTGAAGGTAACTTCACAGCTAAATTCTTTGATAAGGAAGCACCAAATACGGTGGCGAACTTTGTTGGTTTGGCTGAAGGCTCAAAAGAGTGGCTTGAACGCGGTCAGAAGACGAAGCGTCCATTTTATGATGGGCTGATTTTCCATCGCGTAATCGACGGATTCATGATTCAAGGTGGTTGCCCTCAGGGAACTGGCACAGGCGGTCCAGGTTACAAATTCGCAGATGAGTTTCATCCGAGTTTGAAACATGACCGTGCCGGCTTGTTCTCGATGGCAAACGCTGGACCTAACACAAATGGCAGCCAGTTCTTCATCACGTTAGGACCCACGCCTCACCTCAATAACAGGCACTCCGTGTTTGGGGAAGTCGTCGAAGGCATGGATGTCGTGAAGAAGATCGGTTCGACTCGCACGAATCCAGGCGATCGCCCGGTCAATGATGTAGTGATCAAGTCGGTCACCATCAAGCGCGTCTAATAAGGCGTCTAGTAAGAATCGCTGAATAATTGACAAAGCAGGTGCGCAATCGCCTGCTTTGTCGTTTTTTCTGTCGAAATGTGTCTTTAAGTGATCCGTTCAATAGGTTCGTGCGGCGGTCGGCGCTGTCAGAAAACCTTCAAAGCCACGCAGTGTCAATGATTGCATCCTTCGTGCTCAGGACTGCGTCCTGAGTCCATTTGATTTACCGAGGAACTTTCAGGGTAAATACTGCAGTATGTTGGATTGCGTTTGTAATACTTGTAGTAATAGACTTCTCGGGAGATTTCCATGAAAGCCAAAACTGATCAGGAAGCATGTGATTTGTTAGATAGTCTCGTGATCGCTTCGCCCTGTTCTGTTCCGTGGGACTCTATGCAAGGTGATGAGCGCAAGCGTCTATGTTGCGGCTGTTCTAAGAACGTATTCAATATCTCGGATATGAGCCGAAAAGAAGCGGCGTCTTTTTTGCTTGAAAATGGAACTACGCAGTGCATGATTTTTCGGCGGCGTTTCGACGGAACGATAATTACAGACGATTGTCCGGTTGGATTGCGCAAAATCAGGAATGCCTGCCGAGCAGTCTATCGTGCTGTAGCGAGTTTTGCAGTGCTGTTGTTGGCAGCTCCTGGCGCGTTGGCTCAGGGAACGGCTGTTGCTGCTCAAAAGAATAGTAAGGATAGCAATTCTCGAGTTGCGACTGGTGGAATTTCGGGTGAAAACGCTGTTCCTCAAAAGCCCGCTCCCGCAGGATACGAATACTGGAATAACCCCGCTGGTGGTGGCATGATTTTGCGCAAGGTTGAATCTACTCCACAAGGAGAGCCAGCGATTCTTTCTCCGGGGCGGGCTATCGCTCCAACCCATATAAGTCCTCAGAAACCTGGGAAGAGCAAAGATTCTTGTTCTGCACCTGATTTACTTGTGAAGAAGAAGCCGCAGCCTCCATCACAACCTCATGTTCTTTTGGGGGCCCCCGTGCCTCTTGTACAGCCCTCGCTTACACCTCCCGACGCACACCCAAACCTGGATAGCACTGCTCACGTCTTCTATGCGAAAGGGGTCTCTGCGCGGAATTCAGGAAACACACAAATGGCGAATTTTTATTTTGAGAAAGCTCTTGAGGCTTTTGACAAACAGAAGGCTGGCGATCCGCGATTCAGAGAGGAGTTGCAGAAAGCAATCGAGTCCACAAAATAGTGGTCCATGTCCAGTTGTATACAATCTCATCTGTGGTCCCACTTGTCTGGATTACAATAGCTGTCGATGACTGATTGGTTGTTTGAGGCGTATGGACAGACTTCTTAGGTTTCGCGGTAAGCTAATTGATGAATTCGCATTCCGATTTGAGCGAAGCTTGTATTGCTTTGTCACCTCTTTGAGCGTGTCCTTTACCTGCTTTGGTCTGGCACTTGCTGAGGGGACTGAATCCGCAAAGCCTAACAACGTAACTTCGATTAACGATCCACGCGGTCGGCACATAGACGCAAGTCAGCAACCGGGAATCAATACATACTCATTTAGAAATTTCAGTAGTCAGGGCACGCATCCTGCAAAGGTTCACTCAAAGATCGGTCATGTTAAAGTCTATTCCGGGACAAGATCACTTTCTTCCTCATCGTCGTCGTCTTCTTCTCGTACAGCAAAGCGTAACTCATCTGCAAAAACAATCGAGTCTGCGATTGATAAAGAAGCATTGACTTACTTCAACAAAGGAAATCAGTCGATGAGCAAGGGTGAGAAAGAAGTTGCGGGTTTCTTTTACGAAAAAGCACTCACGTTAATATCAAAACAAAAGAACGCTGATACGAAACTCAAGCAGCAAATCGAGGCTGCGCTTTCTCGAGTCAATCAGGAATAGAGGACTGTCGCTTCAAGGGAATATTTGAGACGATCCATGGATTTCTCTTTAAACACTCTTTTGTCTGGAGGATGCTGCTATCTCCAGTTGAGTAGTTTCTCTCTTTCTCTCAATTTTCTTTCCAGATAGCTTGATAATTCATTTAGAGTTCGCCGTTGAGTCTCTTCTGGTTCCTTTTCCAATCTGAGATAACTCCGCTCACGGAGCTTGATTCCCAGGAACGCCAATGACAAGGGATTTAGCGAGCGCATATTATTCACGTCTACTGCAGAGATGACCCTTTTGCTGTTTCCATCTGTTGCAAAAATGCCTTCTGCGATTTCGCGTGCGAGGGGATCTTCTATTTCATCAACATCGCTGAAACTCGCAAGCGAATCAAAGTTGTCGATTACGTGTTGGGTTAGGTCTTTGGCTGAAGGGGTCAGTTCCGGGGTGTTTTTGAATTGTTTGAGGTCATCCATATTTAAAACGCTGCTACATTTTGTATCAGCTAAATGGGTGAGTATAATAATCGCATCTTCTACTTGTTCATTGCGTCGGTTTATCGATTTCGTGTTTTTGATTTGTTCTGTTTTTTCAGAGAGATCTTGAAGGCTAGAGCGAAATCCTCCTGGACTAGGGAATTCACTTTCGCAGCTTGCTTTTGAAGTTCTTTGTTCTTCGGTTTGCGCCGTAGCGTTTGAAAATTCGCTAGCATCATCGTTTTCTTTTTGAGTTTGTCTTGATAGGAAAACAGAGTAGGCATTCGTGTAGAGTGGTATCGTTGCATCTAATTGATTCTTTGTGGCTGCTTGCTCATTTAGTTGTTCCATACTCGGATCGGACCTCGAAGGAAGTATTTGATTTCCAGCTTGTGCTGATTTTGGCTGCTAATAGTCTAGTCCAGAAATCAGGCAGCTCCCTTTCGGGAGCTGCTGTTAGGAAATTGGGTTGTTTGATAGCTCAATAATACTTGGAAGGCATTAAGATTTTGTGGAACCATTTTGCTGTTCTTGATTCTTGAAAAAAAGAAACGGAATGAAGGTAAATCATTTCATAAATCAGCTAATAAGGAATATCCCATGTCTCCAGATAAGGATTCGTTGCAGTCATCCCAGCCTCTCTTAGGGCCGCCTCAAATTTCTTGCACTCTTCGCTGTCAAAATTTTGGAGTCCAAAAGTTCCATCAAAGTTTTTCTGAAATGGTTTTTCATTAGGAGTACTAACGTAGAACCCTGCGCCTGATTCTGAAAACCATGCGATCGTAATGTATGACAGGGGTATTTCTAGTAATACAAGCTCAGTGGCAAGCGGTGTTTCTGTTTTTACGTACCTACAGTTGGTTCGAAAAACAAGCAAGAGATTACCTTTGCTGACGCCAAAGCGCACGCAACTAAAAATCGCTTTATCCGTGAGGCTCATTCGGAAAAAAATTAATACCAGGCAGGTCATGAACACCGCTGCGACGGGAAGTGCGGATATGCTCAATATGGAAAGCACAAGACAAACCACTATACCCAATACTTGCAAGCCCCGGCTTCTTGGCTCAAATTCACGCCACTCTGTTGTTTCTCTAGGCTCACTCATCCAAATTAGCTGTTTGCCCGGAACTGATTTCAATGCAGTGCCTGCGTAAGCCCCAAGATCCATCCCAGCCTCTACTTTGCACAAAGGTCGTAGTGCACAGCCCTCCATGTAGCGGTCTGTTTTATCCAGGTTCATTAGTTCGGCATCGCTTAATTTGTTCAGTCTTGAACCTTGATTTAGCTGGATTTTCGAAGAGTTTGATTCCCTGGATTTAGTGGCGAGGGCTGGTACCATCTCCAGGTCGTTCACGAAACTTTCGTCGATAAAAGGAATCTCCTCGATCGGTTTACGCAAGAGTGTCCTGATTCTTCTGGAAAATTCGAGACAACTACCTCCTGCGGTTTCCATGTCGCCAAAATTGTCGCTGTCTTCATTAAGGTAGTCTTCTCGCGATAGAAAAAATGCTTCGTCGCGTTTCAAGAAGAGTTTGTGCGAGTTTTCATCCTCAATTAAACACTTCAAACTGTCTCGTATTAAATGCGCTGCGAAATTATCTAGAGATGGACCAAAGCAAGTTTCTGTTCTTCCGGGATGTTGGAAATTCCTGTGTCCAAGTTCGTTGCTTCTCCAGCCTTTCAGGGACGGAACAAACATGCCGTCATAATCGATTAGGCGCAAACGCCCCTGCTCATTTATCAAAATATTGTCGTGCTGTAGGTCACCGTGCGCGATACCATCATTCTTTAGAGCGAACATCATTTCTTCGAATTGCTGTAGCAAAGTAGAGAGTTTTTCCGTAGATTTTAGATTCTCTCGAACGTATCTTCCCAAGGGAATCCCCGTAACATACTCCATCTTCAATAGCGGATACCATTCGTCGCCGACTTGAATTCCTTTATCAATCAATTCGAAGTCCACGGTGTATTCCAAATCATCTTTTAAGATGAACTCAGATATTCGCTTGTATCTCTCGTGCCGGTCTGGAAAGTTGTGAAGAAAACACCTGACCGCCCAGGTTTTCCTCGTGCCAGTAATCTTAAAAACTGCAGCAAACTGCCCGCATGTCACAATGGGCAGCTGCAATGCATCTAGAGCTAATTCGCTCTCGCGAAGTTCCGGGTCAGACAAATTAATCAGGGGAGACTGAATGGACTCTCGGAAATCTTGTGGACTTGGCCAGCGCAATGGCAACTCCTTTGGTGAATTACATGGTGCGTTCTAAAATGGTTCATTAGAGCCGATGTTATCAGTCAAACCTTTTGACTGATTTTCCAGAGCGTCAGCCCAATCTTTGCTGCCATGCCACTTTAAATCGCTAATCTTGTCGGATGCAGAAAGTACTTTGTGGATCTCGTTAGCTGTTTCTAGAGGAACTGTTTTGTCGTCTTTTCCAAAAAGGGACTTCATCATGTCTTTGAATCCCTTCATTGGTTCAATAAAGATCAGCCAGCATTCGTAGTCGGTATTGAATGCGCAACCCACAAAGTATGGCTTCTCGTTGCACTTGAAGGTGAACTCCCAGCCCCAGTCTTCTGCGATTGGTTCCTTGCAGCAGTCCAGTGGGGAGCTTTCGAGTCCTTTCATTAGGAACGCGCAGACATCATCGCCAAAACAGCCTGGGTTGACAAAAGAGTCTTTATCTTCGGTGGTATTGAAGGCTGATGATTTGAAGGAAGCGTATGTTGTTGTTGCTGGTTTCATGGAATTGCTTTCTTATAACTGCAAAGCTACTTTAGCAAATAACAAGGACTGTGCACAGGTGCCGTATCTGGATATGGTGTTTGCCCCGCATCTGACCGGTATAGATTCGATTCTGAACTCGTTGATACCAACTACCTGTTACAACTGTGCCGCCACTGGTTTAGGATGCAAGGACCATAGCTGACCAGGCACTGAATCGATTCAGAACTCCTGTGCCGCAATGGTTTAGGGTGCAAGGACCGTAGCGGACCAGGCATTGAATCGATTCATTCGTAATTGATGATAGCTACTCAGTCACAGGTGTGCTGGCGAATACTGTGGCACGTTGTCTGAACCATTGAGCGATGTCATAGCGTAAGCTAGGCATCATTTCGTAGAGGCAGTGACCAGCCCCAGGCGATAGAACCAGCTTCTTGTCGGATGAAAGCGAGCGGTCAAAGAGAATTCTAGTTTGTTCCGCGCTCGTTACTCGGTCTTTCCCTCCGCCGAGCACCAGCAGTGGTGACTCGATATGTTGGATGTTTTGTTCGATTTCAGTATGTAATGCTAGTTCATAGAGAGACGCTCTTGCTGCGCTGGTAGGAACCATATGCTCTCTAGCAAAGGCAGCAGAAAGCTTGTCCAGGTTTGATAGCAAATCGATCGGTGTAGACATGCTAACTATTGAGCAGAATCGCTCTGGGAATGCCAACGCCATTTGAATTGCGATGCGTCCACCGACGCTCTGTCCATAAAGCGAAATGCGTGAGCAGTCAACTTCCGGGCGAGTGGACAGGAAAAGATAAATTGAATTGGCAAGCTCTTTTACGTCGAAGCTTGAAGGAACATGTGCACTGTGAGCTTGCGTTCCCGGGTAATCGATCGTAACTGTCGCAAAGCCTTGTGATAAAAGCGAATTTTCGAAGTAGTGCAATTCTTCGCGAGCCGTGAAGAGTCCATTTAGTAGCACAATGACCGGCAATTTTACGGGTCCGATTGCAAGTTGTCCTTGCTCATCAAATGCACTCGCTGGTACTCGGAAATAGCCACTGAGTGCGGTGGCAAGATAATTGATGCTGATCTCTTCTGCAGGGTGTGCAAAATATGGCGCTGCACGGCGGTAGCTCTCGCGATATTTTTGCCAAACGAGATTGCGTTTTTCCTCATCGTCAATGAGAAGCTCTGCGTTCAAAGCCCAGAGCGCAGCCTCAAGATAAAGATCTCTCGCTCTTGTTTTAAGTCCAAGTTCATCCCAATAAACGGCTCGTTCGAACTTCTGTTCGGCAGCGGAAAGCAAATAGTCTGGAAGTAAAACCGCTGTGCGAGCGCATCGAATAGCATCTTGCAGCTCCGGTTCAGGCAGCCCGTTTGCCAATGCTCGGCGAACGAAGTGCTGCGGGATTTGGACGTTGCCAGTGATAGCCTGATAGATGTTGCTTATGAACCCATGTGAAAGACGCGATATGGGTGCTTTGCCGTTAGAAGGTTTCTTATGTCGTGTGTTCGCTTCTCTTGAGTGAACTTTTCTCATTCGAGAGGAGTCTCCTGCACCGTGATACCTATGTTGACAAATAGGAACGTGTCGAGCGACCCGTCCTGTCAATTTAACTATGCAATTCTACCGAGATGTCTGAGCTAGATCGGCTTTCCATCGGAGGTTTAAGCTTTATAGAAGTTCAGGCAAATTCGATGAATTATTGGAGCAAAAACCTTGACTCTTCTGCAGCAGCCGCTCATAGCCGTTCAGGTTGGATTATCGCAAACACGCCCGGTTCTTGACAGCCTTGCTGAGACCAGTTTTCCAGGAAATTTGGCCCATACATTTTGGTGCATTCATAAGCAGCTTCTTTACATTGTATATGTATGTCTATCTAGTTACTTTGTCGACCAGTGAAAGCATAATCTGCTCAGGCAGCTTCTGGTTTCTAATGGACAGAATGAATCTCAAATTGACTGACTCTCCTGGCTTGCTTAGCGATAAGCTCTCGCCGGGTGAGAAGGCGTCGCCCAGTTTGTCTGAGCAAGCTTGGAATATGCTGTCTAACCATTCCGAAGCTTTTGCAGCAACTGCCGTTGTTGGCGCGCTTGGCACTGCGGCTGCTGTGGCTTTCGGTTTGCGACGTGGTCGAGTTGGAGAGATAAGCGCTGTAACTGCCGGAATTGGCGAAAAGTCGCTTGCCGGTTCGGCAGAAGCACAGACGGCAAGTTCATTTCGCTTTAAGCCTGAGCTTCCAAAATTGAGTGCTGAAGAGCTTGGACTAGCACCAAAATCATTGTCGCAGCTGGGACCGCTCGAACAAGAGCATCTTCGAGCGATTCAGTCTGTGAAGACCCTTACAGGTGGTGAAGCCAATGAAGCGGCTGCCATTCTGGATAATTTCGGTCGCGCCCACGCTCAGTTACATGGTGTCGATGTTCGAAAGGCAAATACCGTCGAGGTTCTGCGGGAACTGCAGCGTACCACTGGCGAGAATCTTACTCCGACTCGTTTGAGCGAAGCTATTCTCAGCTATGACAGGCTGGGTGGTCCTTTCACTTTGAAGCAACTTCAAGACCCGCATCTGGCTGACCTTTTGATTGAACATGGCAACGTTAATGCCTTCTCGGCAAGGGCTGTGAATACGCTAAGCAGGCTTATTGGCACTCCCAGACTTTACGATGAAACCAGGAAAATAGGCATCGTGTCCGAATATCTGGGAAATGGTGGAAACTGGTTGCGTTTTGACACAAATGATCTACAGGCGGCGGTGGCGCTGGCGAGCATCCGGAAAGAGGCGGCTCAAAAGGCTTTAGGCGCCGAATTGAAGATTAGCCCCAGCACGGTAAGTCAGTTCCGCCTTTCTCATGACTTCAAATAAGGCTATCTGCGCGACAGCGACCCTGTTGATTTGTTAATATGAACGCGATTGAGGCGTATGGAAGCCTGAGTCGCCGGGTAAATTCCAAAAAGAGCCATTCTTGTGTATATTCAGCAGGGCTTGCTGGCAAACAGGGAAGACTTTCAAAGGCATTGCCGGTGTGTCCGGTTCGGGGAAGCCAATTAACGTATGAATGATCGCGAAGCGCGCAAATTCCTGAAGGGGGACATGGATTTCACCCCTCAGCGCATGATGCGTTATATTCGTTCGCGGGCGCGGCTTGCCACCGATGAAGACATTGAAGATATTTTGCAAACCGCTATGGTGCTTGTGATTAAGCACTTTGACCCTAGCCATCCCGATGCGAAGCTGGCACTGTACTGCCTCGGCGCGTGCAACAAAGCAATAGCGCAGAACCTCGAGCGATATCATAAGGTAGTGCTTCGAAAACGAAGTGACGCACCTCAGGCGAGCAAAAGCCGGTCGGAAACCTTGCACAGCCAGGAAGCTAGCTTTGAGGGGCAGTCGGTTAAGGTTAATACTCTTGCCCCAGGGAAGACTTTTGTAGAAGATGAGTCTCCGAGCAGCCAGTGGCGCACGACTTCGCTTGATTCATTGTTTGATGAAGACGACGGACGCAGTGCTGAAGACGTTTTTGGCTGGGAGTATGGCATGGGTGGCAGCCGTGAAGATGGCGACCCGGCAAGTAAGGCCCTTTTAAACGACCTGATTGAGCAGATTTTGAATGAACTTCCGCCCGGAATCCACCGCACCTGCTTCCTTTTGAAGTATGTGCAAGGATATAAAAGAGAAGATCTGATTTCGTGTCTAAAAATGGACGCGAAGAGTATAGATACAGTCGATAAGAAAATCGTTCGAACTCTGCGGGCATTTAAAGAACGAATGGAACGAGATCAATCGTGCATCTAGGAGCAGATCATGAAAACCCCTACTGAAGAACTCAAAAAGATTCTCGAAGGCAACGACGAAGGGGCTATTGCTAATGACGTTCAAGATTTTTTCAAACGTCATGGAGATAGCTTGCCTCTACCAGGCGAGGACACGGCATTTGACCGCGCCATGTGGAAGGCTTCCGAATACATCACGCTTTCTGACAAGGACGAGAGCATACTTAGTCGCATCACTTTAAAGATGCTTGGCGAAGTTGCAGACCCTGTCGCAAGTGCTGTCTTGAAGTTGCGCGATTTTGTTGGAGCTGGACGCGATGCTGCTGTTCAGACCTGGCAAGATATGCTAGCTACAATGGCATGGCAGCAAATGGTTCCTGCTGGCGCTCTTCGCGGAGTTGGTTCGCGTCTGGTGTCGCTCGGCACTTTCCAGCAAGATTTGTCTGGTGCCAACATTCAAGTTAATCTTGGATGGATGGTTGACCAGGACCAGTTCAGAATTCTCTTGAACGCAAAAGACGTTAAAGGCGAAGCGCTTTCTGACGTTGAACTCCGTGTAAAAGAACAAGATCGTGGTGTTATCTTCTCGAAGAAAACAAACCAGGATGGTTCTGTGGTGGCACCGAATATCAAAGTCGGTCCAGGACAGTATCAGATTGAGATACTCGTCGGAGACAAAGTAGCTCAAACTCCTTACTTTGTACTCTAAAAACTAGCGAACCCGCAGCTTTCTGTAGGAGGAAGGCGCGCCATACATTACGATTCGCTCGTTCCACAAATGTTATGTTGCTTGAGGGGCATCTCTTCGGAGATGCCTTTTCTTTGCTTGCAGGAAAATCTGTGCTGAAAATGAGAACTGGACCGGTACCGGTCCAGTACGCGTTTCTCCCATATGAGAGAACGCACATAAAGCCTAAGATCTAAGCAAGGGTAGAGTTTGGGTTACTAGGCGTGGGAGAAAATTCCTCAATTTTCAAGGCAAATGAGCGGACAGTTTTGTCTGCCGAAAGCTCTGTGAGCAATAAATTTGTCGAAGAAGCTAACGCACTCTTGAGCAATGACTGCATGCAAGTTGCAGGCGCTCTAAAAGTTGACGTCGAATGTGTATCTGCTGAGAAGTCTAAGCAGGCTTGTCATTTGCCTCCACTGCAAATTTCACATCTTTTGTTGAAGGACAATTCTTCTACAAGTTCAGAAGCTATTCTTGCGGGGCTGAAAGAGAGCATTCTCACTGCTCCGTGTGCTGCAGTGCAACAAGCCCTTGGTTTGGATGTATCCTACAAAGCTCAACAAGTAAATGATAAAGGGCAAAAAACTGCTCAGGTTGTCGGCGCCTTAGTTCCTCTGGTTGGAGCTGTGGTACTCACGCGTGGAGTTGGAAATCTAGTTTTGAGCGAAGGGTTATCGCCGCTTCATCGCGTTATTTATGAGCAAGCAAGTGCCGGTTTTATAGTTGGTTCATTCTTGACTCCCACCGAACTCAAGCCAGGCGAGTCGCTCTGGTCAAAACGGCTTGAGCAGGGAAGCAAGGCGGCTGCAACCTATGCCACTATGACTGGTACATCCGCGTCGCTTGAAAATAGTATTCCTGATTTTGGCGAAGATACAGTTTCGAGATTGGCGCGAAAGGTTTCGATTACTGTTGTTTCCAGTACCTTCGGTGGCTATCTCGACCCGCTTGGTGAAAGCAACTTTCGAGGCACCGGTGTAAATTCGATTTCCAGTACCTTGTTGTTCAATAAATTTGAAAAGGTGGATGATCGCTGGAGCAAATTGAATCCTGAAAAACGAATCCAGGGAATTTGAGCATTCAAAGTAACTGCTCAAATGAACCAGAAAAGAACATTCCCTTCCGCACACAATGCGATTGGCAAATCAGTGTGTCCCTGGTCGAAATAGAGCATTCCGATTTTTGTCTTTTTGGATTCAATCTTGCTCTGTTGTTCTGACACATCGTAATTTGAGTGCTTTATGGTGTGAACACGCTCGTGCAGATGCGAAGGTACGCCTGCCTTGAAAATTATTCTTCGGGCATATGCTGGACCCTCAAGCTCGAACTCTACGATTGTGCAGCGCCCATCCAGAAGAATATTTGAAACTCGGGTGAGAAACCTTCCTCGGGGACTTCGTTTGACAGTGTCTTTGTCCTTTAAGTACTTGTTCACCACCTTTGGTGCGAATATCATTGATATTGCAAGCAGTGTCAGCATGAGCACTACTGTAGCTAATCCCTGAACCAAGAAGCAGGCTACATAAGTCGTGATTAGAAATACAATCAAGACTATGCCGTGTTCTTCCAGCAAGGCGTGTAGTAGTGGTGGTAAGAATGGAATCTCGCCATCAATCGGCGTTTTCTTTTCAATGAGTTGGTGTAGCCGCTCATAGCCAAAATCGGTTTCGTGATTGAAAATTTCAGGCCATTTGTGTTTGGTTCTGAGCCCAAATGAGAGTTGTGTGCTAGAGCTTGACGCAAGTGGTGCCACAAAGAAATTCCTGGGTTGAGTAGCAAGAGCACGCAAAGCATCAGGCGTTTCGTGCTTGAGCTTGTTCTCGTCTATGAAACTAAGTTCGGGAAGGTCAGGGCAAAGTTCTAGCAAAGCTTCCATAGATAGAGTATCGGAGAGGGCGGGTGTTTCTTGAGGTGAAGCATTCAATGCTGAACGGATCTGGCGTGCGCATTTGCGGACAGTGTTATTATCGTGCTTCTCCAGAAAGTGAAAGAGCCGAGATTTCTGGGGAGCCTTTAAGTCTTCCGAAGAGAATAAAAGTCCATCAGATACTTTGTGCGGCCATTCTAAAATGTCGGGTATTTCCTTTATTATCTCTAGACTGTTTTTGATCACCCAGAAAGAAAAATTGTCTGTGTTTTCATTGAAATGTCTGGGGGATTTTGAGGGGTGTTGATAACTCTGATGACCGAGTTCATTTGCGGTAGAACCCGTCAGGGTTGGCACGAACATTGCATCATAATCTACCAGGTATATTCTTCCGTCCGCGACGAGTATATTGTCATGCTGCAAATCACCGTGCGCTATTTTTAACTCCTGAAGTTGCTGGGAGATTTGTTCGATCTGTGAGAGCAGGGAATCCATCTGGTCTCTTCGCATTGCAACGAGCGATACATAATGGCTGAACGTATGTGCATCAAGATATTTCATCTTGATTATGGGGAAAGTGCTGGTGCCGCATTTGATACCATCAGGAACATAAACAAAAGGCAGAAAAAACGGCATTTTGTTTTCATTCAGGTAATCTGAAATAGCTTGATAGCGAAACTCACGATTCGCAATTTGATAAAGGAAGCAGCGAATGGCCCAGGACTCATTCCCATTTTGCAGTTTATATACAGATGCGAAATTTCCTGACTCCGGGCGCGGCATGCCAAACCGATCACAACGTACCTCGGCGTTCATGAGTTCCTCATCAAAGAAACAAGACGTGGGGTCTTGCAGTGCTTCATTATAATCTTGAGGTGTTGGCCAGGGCATGATGTCACCGATGAGTGCTAATTGTGTTCCTTTATTTGATTGGTTGATTTGATTTGTTTTGGTCGGATTGGAGCGGAGCTGACCAGATTGGAGCTGATTGGAGTTGAGCGGAGGGGAGTTGATGAATCGGAGTTGATGAATCGGAGCTGATTGGTGTTGAGCAGATCGGCGCTGATGAATCGGAGCGGATTGGAGCGGATTGGAGTTGAACGGAACGGAGCGGATCGGCGCTGATGAATCGGATTGGTTTGACTTTTTGTTTTCTTTTCAGATCCGTTTCGTTCGCTTACATGTATCTTCGCGTTCATCCTTCGGAGTCAGCGGTTGGATGCATTTCGATGCTTTGAATCGCTTCCTTTGCTGCTGCCTGTGCTCTTTCAGCGGAGCCATATCCTCTTATACTGCGGGAGTCGGAAGAGCACTTCTTGAGAGCAGGAATTGCTGCTTTTGCTAATGGACCTAATTGACCAATAAGTCGTGCTGCTTCTTCTCTATCATATGCGTAAGGTGAATCTAGTACCTTCATCAAATCGGGTAGTACGAGGATGGCATCATTTCCCATCTTCTGCAAAACGTGGATCGTTCCATTTACTGTATTGTGTTCTTTGAGTTGGGAAGCGATGAGTGGCGCAATCTTTTCAGGTGTGGTGCCAATTGCAACTAAAGCCATCAAAATGCGATCTTTTGATTGTGAATAATATCCGTTCTGGTCAGCAGGCGCGTTCCACATGTCCAAAAGTTCTGGCTCTGCAGCTTTGCATGCGGCGCCGATATTTGTGATCGCTTGCAATGCTGAGTTTCGTACCTGTGATGAATTGTCGGTCAGGCATCTACAAATTACTGTAGACTCTGATGCCGCTTTGCCTCCCATCTGCGAAAGGGCCGCTGCGGCTGAAACCCGCACTTGCACTGATTGGTCTTCCTGAATTGCTTTTGAATACGCCGCGGCAATAGGTTGTGCGTTCTTGAAATAAACTTCTCTAGCAATTGTTGAAAGCGAACTTGCCGCGGCTGTCCTGACGCTGGGCACGGGGTCTTTGAGTAACACGTCTATGAGAGCGGTCTGCACAGAAGTGTCGTTGTTTGGAGGCTGAATGCCAGCCAGCATCTGCACAACATTTTTTCGGACAACAGCGTTGGCTGACTTGAGAGCCAAAATCAGTTCGGTCGTTTCTGCATTATTGAACTCAATTTGATTCCCGCCGTACATGCGGTTGTGTGCCAGAAGATTGGAAGCTAGCTCAGCCTTGTTGGTTTTTAGCTCTTGCACTAGTGCTTCGATTACAGATGGATCTTTTAACAAATCGTGTAGTTGGGTGTAAGCCTGGTATAGACCTCGCTGGTCAATTGAGCTGAGAGATTCAAGCAATGCAGGAACGAGTTTGCCACCCTGCCCAGGCGCCGAACTGTTGACCTCACCGTATATCTCGTTCACTTTCCTTAGTTGGTCGCCCTCGAGAACTCCCGGCAATGCTGTCATCTGCGCCTTGGCAGATTCTACGGAAGTGACGCCGGCGAGAACACTCAAAGCAAACGAAAGAACAAGGACTCTCTCAGGAAAACGCATTCGGGACCTCCATCAGGCCATTAATGTTCCACACTGATATTAGCTCAAAACTTTTGCCCTCGAAAGTTGTTGAACTCCAGTAAAAATGTATCCGAAACACCATGTAAATTTGCGAATCTGTTCTCTACACAGTTATCTTCGTTCCTGCCCGGACGATACTTTTGACTTCCGCAGCAGGTTGAACAAGGACTCCTGATGCTTAGCGATTTAGATATTGATTCTGGGGACTGCTAGACAGCTCGAAGCGAACCAAACAACTTTAGCTTGGGCATTTCAGGCGTAATTCAAATTTCAATCAGGTTTTTTATGGAAATTTGGTTTGGGGGACTTTTTTCTCTTTCTCATTTAATGTGATTGTCTCCCAATCGTTTTGGGCATTCGGCAGCTAAATCTTTCTTCGTGTTTTTACCTGTGTGTTGTGAACTGCACGCATTTTGATCGTCGTGTTTAATCTCTAGATTATCTCTTGTTAAATAACGTTGGTTTCTTGCTAGGGCGCTTGAAGCCAATATCGAGGGGGGTTCATTATGTTCAGTGGCTATGAAAACAATTCAGGTTGTACAAACAACTCAGCGGATGGTCATTTTCGTGAGTCGCCTTTTCTCTCCGGTCATGATGTGACGACGGCAACTACTCTCTACAATGATGCCACTGCAGGTGGTGGATCGCAATCAGATTGCGGAGGCGTGCCAGGGTCCAAGCTTCGTGCTGGTGGTGAGAAGGTTGACGGTAACATCACGCCTCTAGCAACCCCGCTTGTCTATTCTTTCATAACGGGCGGATTACTTGGATATCAGCGGGAACTGAATTCACAATATAGCTCCAAGTTTGATGCTTTAAAATCAGCCATTTCTGATGAATCGATTGCTCCTGTGAAGCTCGCTAAAGCGGAAGTACGAGCAGGTGTTCCCCAGGGAGCTGCAGCGTCTGCTCTTGATGCCAGTGTGCGTTCTACATTGAGTTCAAATCCAAAAGAAACAATGGATCGCGTGCTTTCGTTTATTCATAACAAAGATAAAACAAACCCTGAATCGGCGCTGGCTGGACCGGAGGCATCTGTCGCTACTAATGCCGATCATGCTGCTTTCGAAAAATTGCATTCAGAAGCCAGAGCAATTCAAAGCGAAGCAAGTCGAGCCTTGGAACAAAGCCATGTCAGGCTTGGTGACGCCAGAGGCAGTGTCGAATCGATGCTGAAACAATACAAGGCGATTGACGAAGCCTACCTGTACGGACCAGAAACAAGGCAGGTGCTGGAGGCACAGAAGAAGTTTGTAAGTACGGGTCTCAATGATAAGCTGCGCTCAGCTGATATCAGAGCTAGAACTGGCACCATGGAAGAGATTCTTAACACAGACCATTCAGTAAAGAATTCGAAGATTTTTCTGGCTGGCTCTCAGGAGGCAAAGCTTGCGCATGATTACCGCCTCTCACAGCATACATGGGAACAAAATGTGAGAACCGGAAGGTTGGAAAATAACATCGATAATCTGGTGGAAAGAAGCGTAAGTAAAACTGCTTTGAAAAATGAAATTAAAGGCAAAGTAAAAGCGTTGAATGGATTGCCCGAAATGACCACTGCTGACCTGGCACACAATAGAGGTCGCATAGATCTTCTCGAGAAAATCTTGCATGATCCTTCGTCAGCTCAGCACCAGCTAAATACAGGCGATTTCTTTCATGCTGAATCAGCAGAGGCAAAGACGCTCGCGAAATTTGCCGACTCGCATGCTGAGCTAATCAAAGCTGAAGCTGAAGTTCAGAAACGAAATATGATTTCAATGGAGCTGGAATCACTGACGAAAAATCTAGCGAAGTCTGCTTCGAATCTAGAGGCTGCTATCACACCTGCAAAGCCTCCAGTTAGTTTGGCTCCGGAGTTTAGTGTAGGAGTGAGTTCGCATCCGCTTCCAGCTCTGGCATCAGCTGAATCAACTGCTGGATTCTCTAAGATAAATCCTGAACTTCTGTCTCATAGTGTTGATTCCCGTGCGCTTTGCCTCAGTTCTTTGCGCAGTGCGGGCAAAACAATGGCAATTGGACTTGGTGCTGGCTTGGCGGGGCAATGCCTCGATAATTCAATCAGCAAATCTTTGGGACTCAGCGAAGAGCCAAACGAATTCCATGCTCTCGGTGACACAGTTGTCGCCCCACTACTCTTACAAGCCCCAATTCCTATTCCGGCAAAACTTGCTGCTGTTGGGGCTTACGCTGCAATTAGCCGCGTTGATAGTCTTGTGAAAGCGCTGAGTATGCGCCACTAAAGTTCATCAGTCGGGGGGCTGATGTCATGCCAGCAGTGTAAAAACTGCTGGCATTTCTTTTTGAAGCGAAAACTGTTTTCATTCGTGCAAGTGCCCTAAAGCTAAGCATTTCTGAACTTGACTCATCAAATCAGGAAAGCTCTGATATCCTTATAGTTGGAATATGAAAGCGCATCGGCATGACACACGAACACGGTAGTCACGAACACGACGAACAACACGATCACGACAGTCATAGCAAGGCTGGTCCTTGTCACGGACATGGACATCATCACGGTGACGTTCGCACTATGGGTCGCAAGCGACTACTAGCAGTTCTTTGTTTGTCTGGAACATTCATGATCGTAGAGGCTGTTACTGGTGTTCTTACCGGTAGTTTGGCGTTGCTTGCCGATGCCGGGCATATGCTGGGAGACGTGGCTGCTCTAGGTCTAGCCAATTTTGCCTTCTGGTTGTCTAGTCGTCCTGCGGGTCCATCCCGAACATACGGATATCATCGCAGCGAAATTCTAGCGGCTCTTGCAAATTCAGTTTTGCTCGTTGTTATTTCGATTTTTGTCTTGCTTGAAGCTATTCAACGATTCTCGCATCCGCCGGAAATTCAGAGCATGATTATGCTAGTCGTTGCTTTCATTGGAATGTGCATTAACATTGTGTCAATTCGTTTGTTGTCTGCAAATAACAAAGATTCGCTGAACACTCGTGCGGCTTATCTTGAGGTTGTTTCGGACCTTCTTGCTTCCATCGGTGTTGTAATTGCTGCTGTGATTATGATGACCACGGGCTGGTATATGGCAGACCCTGTTATTAGCTGTTTGCTTTCTGTTTTCATTTTGATTCGCACCTGGGGGCTATTGAAAGAATCCATCGATATTCTGATGGAATCTGCTCCTGAGCACGTCAACCTGCAAGAGTTGAGTGACGCTGTTTTGCGAGTGGAGAATGTTATAGCGGTACACGACATTCATGTGTGGACCATCACATCTGGAATGATAGCTATGTCTGGACATGTCACTATCACGCGCGGTACTGATACTGAGGCGCTTCTGGATCGGCTGAAGGATTTATTGCAAGACGATTTTGGTATCACTCACACAACCATACAGCTTGAGACAGAAAAATCTGCCACCAGATGCGTTGATATCTGCGTGCCAAAATAAGTTGTGTTGCGCTGTGTGAATCGATCCGTGCGGTTTTGTCGAGTCGTTGTGTGGCTTTGTCGGCGAATCAATCCGAACTGCGTTCTCGAGTCGTCGTGTGGCTTGGCGAATCAATCCGTGCGGCTACTAATCAACTTCGTCGAGGTCTGGTTTGCGTTTGCTAATCAATCCACTCAGCTTCGTCGAGGTCTTGTTCGCAGGTGACATTTATTACCTTGCGCTTCGGAGCATGTACCCTTGCTTTTTGCAGTGGAGCGCCTTCCAGTTGTCCGTTTGTGAGAGCCTCTAGTTTGCCTTCAAGATAACCGTTTCTATGGCTGAGTTCCTCAATTCGCGAAAGTAGCTTGTCGAGAAACGCCATTTGCGCTGCGTTGTCGCTAGATCTTGATTTGCCCATGCGAGGGAACCGGTATTTTTTCTTGCTTGTTGATTTATTTTTTCTTGGTGACAATTCACCTGTGGCATTGAGTTCGTAACCAAAAGGAATGTTGTACTGAAGTCCGCCCATCTTTTCCATAGCGTCCGGTGGAATCGGCTGAGCTAGCATCTCATTGGCAAGAATCTTGCCCAGATCCATTAGATTCCTACTGGGCTTTTCGCCACTTCCACCTCTTCCGCCGCTGCCTCCTAGCAAATCTGCGCTGTGGGAGCTTTTTTGCAAAAACTCGTTGTTGTCGCTATGTTCGGAGAGTATCTCCACTACAACTTTGTCTTCGGAGCTAGCCTGAGATTTACGTTTTTGCCAGATGTTATCAATTACTTCGCTAGCTTTTGCAAGCAACTCTTCTTCCTGTCCTTTTCTTCCTTTGTTTGCGGAAGCTTTTCCTGCCTCGTCTTTCTGTGCTCCTGGATGTGACAAAATAGTTTGCTCAAGGAAATCTATTTTGGCATTTTCCTCATCAGACAAATTCTCCTCTTCGTATTTGCCAAACCATTTTCCATTTCGCTGGATGCCTGAGATAGCGCCTTTCTTCAAACGTTTCACTACGGCTTTATACGGAATGCCGAGCAAGATTGCCAACTCTTCTGCCGGGACGAATTCATCGCCAGATTCGTTCTTGTCTGCTGGACCTTTCAGATTTGGCACCATAGCTATGTCAAGTTCCATGGTTTTTTGCAGGTCTTTTGGTTCGACTTGAGCTGCTTCTGCATTTTTATTTCTCGGTCGAACAATATCGAGCTCGCGAGTTTTAGTGAGGTCTTGCGGTGCAATAATGTCTATCTCTCTGGTTTTCGAAAGCTCTTGCGCAGCAATGTTCGTGTTATCTTGAGCTTTTGGAAGTTTGTGATTGCCTGTTTTTCGGGATCTCGCGTGTGAAGGCACTCCGCTTTCTTCGAGTCCAAGCAACTTGCGTCTTGTCGCGGCTGGCGATTCGAGCTCTTCTAGTGCTTCGTCTACCGTGATTCCTGTTGTATAGATTCTGCGCAATGCTGAGCCTGCGGCTGACGGCTCAATTTTTCCAATTGTAGCCATCTTCTGTAACTCGAGTGCGGCATCTAGCAAGTATTTAGAGAGATGACCCGTTGTCACCATTGTTTCGCCAATAAGCTCATTATTTTTGATGGAGCGTTCTACCCCATCTATCAAATCGATGTCGCTGACAGCATTTGCCAGTGCAAGCAGTTCACCCAGTCGAATCACATTAACTGGCTCTGGTCCTACAATGCCGTTATAGCCCAGTGAATCTTCCAGCGTGGTGTTGTTGACTTTGGCAGAGCGCAGAGCGGCAATCGCCTGTGGGCGGGTAATTGCCCCGTCTCGAACCAGCTTTTGTGCAGTCAATGCTGCAAATGCGATATGTGTGTCAATAATGCCCTGCAGTACAAGAACTCTTGCAAGCGGCAGCCCAGTCGAGAAAAATGCATCGAGTCCGCCTTGAAGTTGGGCGTCGGTGATCAGCCCGGCTTCGAGGAAAAGTTCGCCAAGACGGTTTGTTTGCTCATATGATTCGGATTTCCAGCCCAAGTTTTTTAGCGCCATTTCCCAATCGCAGGTTTCTTCATTAACCATTACGATTGCTTTGACTGCTGTTTCTTCATCGAGCAGTCTGTCGCGTACCAGAGATTGCGCGAAAAGAACGGCTTGCATCGTCTTTTCTTTTACCTGACCAGAGCCGATGAGGATGCGACCTACTGGAAGACCTGTTTTTAATGAAATTGGAAGTGCGTCAGCAAACTCCTGTCTGCCTATCAAGTTTGCTTTTATAAGCAGATCTCCCAGCAACAATGATGCGGAGCTGCTTGTTCTCTTTGCGATCTTTTCCATTTAATCCAAGCCTATGTAGAGCCACTGAGACTCATATTCCCAGCTCTGTCTCAGGTTATGCGTCACAAACTGCAGTCTCATATTGTTTCCATCAATGGCCCAATTCGCGCTCTGAGCCCTGATTTGGCAGTCAATAAGGGATAATGGAGATGTCAGTTCACGAGGCTGTCATGGGGTACTTGGCAACAGTAATTTTAACGAGCATCGCCACCGCGCTGTGTTGGTCGGCTTCTCGCTATCTTGATCACTCAAGCCTCGTAATGTTCTATCTGCTTTCAATCGTTTATATTGCGACCCGTTTTGGTCGTGGTCCGTCCATTTTGGCTTCATTTCTCAGCGTGGCAGGCTTCGACTATTTCTGTGTGCATCCGAAATACTCATTTCTGATTGGAGATTGGCAATTCGTTATTACCTTCACGGTAATGTTGACTATAGCCATTCTGATCTCGACACTCACTGCAGAGCTGCAAGATCAGGCAGAATTAGGTCGCTTGCGTGAGAAGCGCAGCGAAGCTATGCGCAAATTTAGTACAGAATTGTCGCTGACTCGTGGACGTGATCGCATCGTTGAGGTAGCGATTCGCCATGTGCGAACTATGTTTGATGCCATGGTCGGAATTTATTTGCTTGATGCTGATGGCAAGATTAACGAGTACACCGCAGATAAGGGCTTGGAAAAATTAGAAAGACCCGAGAACGAAGTAGCCAGTTGGGTGTTCAAAAACGCTGAAATTTGTGGGCTGGGGCGGGGAGCTTTTCCGCAAGCGAATTCTCTCTATTTGCCACTAATTGCGGGCAAGGGCGTGCTAGGCGTTCTGCAGGTGTCACCGCGCGGCGAGACTCGCGGACTTTCTGACGACATGGAGTTGTTAGAAAATTTCGTGAATCATACAGCTCTTTGTATGGAAGTTGCCACTCTTTCTGAAACGGCACAGAAAGCTACGATTCAAGTAGAGCGGGAGCAGTTGCGAAATGCGCTTTTGAGTTCGGTCTCGCATGATTTGCGCACTCCGCTTGCCACCATAACTGGTGCTAGCAGCAGCCTTGCAGAGAGCGCCTCCTCACTTTCTGAAGCGCAGAAGACTGAACTGGCTCAAGTTATTTTGGAAGAGTCAGAGCACTTGAACAGCCTCGTGCGCAACTTGCTTGATATGACGCGCCTCGAGTCAGGAACTTTGAAAGTTCAAAGAAGCTGGTATTCAATCGAAGAGCTGGTTGGTGCTAGTTTGACTCGAATGGAACGGTACTTGCAAAGGCGGCAGGTCAACATAGTATTGCCGCCAGATCTGCCTCTGGTTCCGCTCGATGAAATCTTGATGCAGCAAGTCCTTTTGAACTTGCTTGAGAATGCAGTGCGGTACACTCCAGCAGGCTCACCCATAGACATTGAAGCAAATCAAGGTGAGGATGCTGATGGCAAGTACGTTCTGCTCAAGGTTGGTGACAGGGGTCCTGGCATCATCATTGGTGAAGAGCAGAACATCTTCACTAAATTTTACCGCTCTGCAAACGCTGTGAATGCGCAAATGGGTGTTGGACTTGGGCTAGCGATTTGTTATGCGATTTCCCGAGTTCATGGTGGCTCGATCGCTGTAGCCAACCGAGAAGGCGGGGGCGCCGAGTTTACCATTCGTTTGCCGCTTGAAGGCGAGGCTCCTGAGTTTCTTCATGAGGACGAAAGTATTTTTCCTGCTGATTCTACGTCGGCACCGCGGGTGGTGTCTGCTGATTCTGGCGAACAGAAAATTGTGATGTCGGCATCGTCAGAAGAGGCTGGGGCGCCTACTACGCCAAGAGCAGCTGGTGAATCATTGTCGGATGCTGCGCTTGCTGAGGCGAGTGCTGAAAGAATGGTGCAGTCTGCCGGGGGGGCTTCCGGCAGCGAAACAGCCGTTGGTGACACTTCAACTAAGATAACGACTGAGGTCACGCGTACTGGCGACGATGAACAGGGAGGAGCCGCGGACCCGTCCTAGTCCATGCTAAAACAATATGACAGATTCAGAACCTAAAATTTTGCTGGTTGAAGACGAACAACAAATTCGCAGATTTTTGCGCGTTACATTGAGTTCGAATGGTTACAAATTGATTGAAGCTGCGGCAGGGCAGGAAGGGTTGATGCTTGCAGCCACTGAAAAGCCGGACGTAATAATTCTAGACCTTGGTTTGCCTGATATGGATGGGTTGGATTTCACCAAACAGTTGCGTGAGTGGTGTCCGGTTCCTGTAATTGTTCTGTCGGCTCGCGGTCAAGAAGGAGATAAGATTTCCGCGCTGGATGCTGGGGCCGATGACTATTTGACCAAGCCATTTGGTACCGGTGAATTGCTTGCAAGGTTGCGAGTTGCTTTACGGCACAATGATCGAATAAAGCCTGACACCATCGAGACAAGTTTTGCGTTTGGAAATATCAATATCGATCTCGCTAAAAGGCAGATTCTAAAGGACGGAAAAGAGTTACATCTGACTCCAATTGAGTACAAGCTTCTTACATTGCTGGTGCGACATGCTGGCAAAGTACTTACTCACAGACAGTTGTTGAAAGAAGTTTGGGGTGACGCTTACTCTGATGAGAATCATTATTTGCGCGTTTACATGGGGCAACTGCGGCAGAAATTGGAAGATAACGCTGCTCACCCGAAGCATTTGATTACGGAACCAGGTGTTGGTTACAGGTTAAGAGTGGAAGTGCCAACCAGTGCTGAAATGCCTACCACAGAACATTGATTGCGCGTGGACCTTCGCTGTGTAATCTAGAGTGTCTCGATGTTTTTCTGCCAGCCAAGAGGGCGAAGACAAATCTGAAAACTCCACCGGTACCGGTGGAGTACTAAGGTTTTTCTGCCCGCCAAGAGGCGCGGATAATTTTGAAAACTCCACCGGTACCGGTGGAGTACTAAGGTTTTTCTGCCCGCCAAGAGGCGAAGATAATTTTGAAAACTCCACCGGTACCGATGGAGTTCTGAAGTTTTTTCTGCCCGCCAAGAGGGCGAAAATTTTCTGAAAAAGTAAACAGACTCTTTTGTCGGAAGAGTCTGTTGCCTGAACTAAACATGTTTAGTTGGGTTGACTAGTTTGCCCTGTAAGGACCCTTCTTGATTGTCAGCGAACCAATGATGCATGCATTTTTCGCAATCTGATCGAAATGTCTGCGATCCTCTTTCGATTTCGATTGGCTTAATGCTCGAAGTGTATGGTCGTTTGCCATCGCAGAGAGCATTGAGAATTCGCTGAAATGAGCTGTCAGTCCATCTCGCAGATTCAACACATGCGTGTTGCGAGTGGCAACAGTCGATGAGCTCGGATTGTCATTTCCAATCTCATCCCGAAGAATGGCTTGCATTCCCAATTCGATCGCGATTCTTCTTGTGCCATTGAAGACGCAGACATCACCAATTTTTCGGTCATGCAGATTGCGCACTATCGTTTCGTGATCGCTGGCAGTGACTATCACCTTGCTGCCTCCAGCGATAGAGAATTTCCCTGCATTGGTTCTTACCACTATGTTATGTGTTGGAGCAAACATGATGCTGCCATATTTCAAAACGTAGCTTTCGTCTCCAGATCCAACTGCTATGGAAACACCGTGGGCAGCAAGCTTTTGAGCTGCTTCCGGTGACAGTCTCTCCGTCTCGATAAGTGTATTTAACCCATCTCTTTGTGAGACTACCATTTGCAGGGTTGATACTGGTGGCGGTGTCACGAGTTGGACAAAGCCTATCTCCTTCAGTTCGGATGCGGTTTCGTCAGGAATTTGCACATAATCCGAATACGAGTGTTTACGACTGTCAATGGCAATCAGCGATGGTCGCATCTTTCTCTTGCGCAAGTCGTGCTCGTTGGAGTCTTCAGTGTTCCATTCATTTAAGGTAAGGATATTGAACGTATACGAGCCGTTTGTTCCATTCTTACCGAAATTCTCAATGACGCCGTTTAATCCATTTTGCTTTGCGCCAGTTCCTCCCAGCCCTCCGATGGTTCCAGGTATCTGGGCTCCGACGAGTCCAGCCGCGAAGCTAGATTGAGCTTTCAATCCTGGGTCGACTGAGGCCGTGACTACTATGGTGGCGCCGTTGCCACCGCTGCCGGTGCTGATGACTTTGCCTCCATTTCCTCCGATGCCGTCAGGACCTGTGGCGTTGCCTCCGTTGCCGGCTACACCGCCGACTTGTGAGCCGCCTGAGCCACCATTGCCGGAGATGTTTCCAGTTACAGAAATTGTTGGTGCGGTCAGCTTAATTGCGCCAGCATTCGAACCAGCGCCGGTACCACCAAGGTTCCCGCCTATACCACCAACTCTCAGCGCTGTGCCGCCATCGCCAGCGTGTCCTGTGTTTGCGCCGCCATTTGCTCCGTTTGATTGAATGCCGCCGCCTACTGTAAGCGTGGTTCCGCTTGTGAGCTCAATTCCTATCAGAACTCCCTTAAGGGAGTTTTGTCCGCCTGCACCAGATATCGCCACCGCTCCACCAGAACCAGCAATTCCAGTGTCAGGTTTCGATATTTTTGTAGATGCATTGCCGCCTTTGCCTGCGATTCCGGCTTGATTGCCACCTGCAGCCGAGTTGGCAAACAGGTCTCCAGTTATGGAAACAGACGAGTTCTTAGACGTTACTTCTATTCTACCGCCACTGCCGCCGTCACCGGAAGATCCAGTAGAGCCGCCATTTCCGCCTTTAAGCAAGCCATCTGAACCGTTTGATGCTTTGTTGCTTGCTGAATTGTCGGCTCCTGCAGATCCGTTGGCTGTTACGCTGCCAGTGATAGTCACCGCACCACCTTGGGTGCTGAGCACGACCTTGCCTCCACCGGCTCCAGATCCGGCGTCTCCGGTTGAACCGCCAACTCCCCCGGTGCGTGGCGAGTAGCCGGCATTGCCCGCTGTGGCGGAATAAGTTCCTATCAGTCCTGCGTTCACATTAATTGATACGGTAGAGATGTCGCCGTTCTCTGCCGAGATGTCGACGATACCGCCGAAACCAGCAGTTCCGCCGCTGCCGAGCAAACCTCCATCACCACCTCCAGCTCCGCCGTCTCCGCCATTGCCGCTGACTCCTTTGTAGTTTCCTACGTTTCCACCATATGCTTTTAGCTCATTAGTGAAGCTAATGTCGAGGGATTTTGCTTCGATTTTAACGCTACCGCCGCTGCCGCCTAGACCATTCTTGCCCAGAATGCCTGCGCCACCACCTGAGCCACCTTGTGTAACGCTGTCCTTCGAGTCCACAACTGCTGGTGTTCCACTTCCGCCGTTGCCGCCGGTTCCGTTGAAGTTTCCTACGTTGCCTCCAATAGCAGTCCAGTTTCCGCTCGCCGCAACAGCGCCTGCGGTTATTATTCCAATTGAGCCGCCATCACCACCGTTTCCGTTATTCTGAATGACGCCACCCTGTCCTCCAGTAAATGTCTGACCAAGCTTAGTTGCTGCGTTTCCGCCATTGCCACTGATTACTAGCATGTCACCAACTGAGCCACCATTGACATTGATGTCTGTGATTAAGATGTCGCCTGACACCTTGGATTTGTCGTCGCCGGTTTTGAGAGTTAGTGTTCCGCCTTTGCCAGCATCGCCGTTACTTGCGATGGGTCCGCCATTGCCGCCATTGCCTTCCTGGGTTCCGCCAGTTCCACCGTTTCCGCTAGTTGCAACGAAAGTGGATATTATCGAGCCGCCAATTAGATTGATTGTCGGCAATTGAATATTGCCCTTGGCACTAATACTCACCGTTCCCTCTCCAGCGGCGCTTGGACCGGCGGCGATGTCACCACCGTTGCCGCCTCGTCCGAGCAGATATCCAGTACCGCCGTTGCCACTCGTGAAGGTTCCAGCACTGGAGTCACCCCCGTTCGCCAGCAAAACAGGACTACCTTTGGCTGTCACATCGGATTCAAGGCTGCTGATGCTGATTGAGCCAGCTTTTCCGGCGCCACCATTAGACTTGATGCCGCCACCATCTCCGCCTGCGCCGGCGATCTTCGAGCGTCCACCATTGCCACCATCTCCTGCTGTGACAGAAATTGAAAGTCTATTTCCGCCATTTACGCTTATGGTGCTATCTTGGAACGTTACTGAGTTTGAAGCACTGATCTCGAACGTGCCGCCTATGCCAGCAAAACCTCCAGCATTTATGTTTCCACCATCACCTCCCGGGCCGCCGCCAGCTCCGCCCTTTCCTGATACTGCGGTGTAGATGCCTGCGTTGCCACCATTCAGGTTAAAGGTTTCGGTCAGGGTTGGTGGTGTTGTTTCTTTGGGCTCTATAAAGATGTCTGCTCCGCTAAATTTGAAGGTGCCACCTGCGCCGGCTGGACCCTGCCCGTTTACGTCGCCGCCTTTGCCGCCGGTTTTCAACCCGCTTGCGTATCCGCCGTTGCCGCCTTTTCCGCTATTTTCACCGCTGTTTCCACCGGTTATTGTCACATCGAAAATTGTGAGTAACCCCGCTGGCAGGCTCACCTTGAGGGTTCCGCCATCACCACCGCCACCACTGCGCTCTACTATGCCGCCAGCTCCACCGACACTATCCTTGGTGCCTGTGATGCCGCCCATGCCGTTGCCGCCAATGCCGCCAATACCAGTCTGTTTGCCGCCGGAGCCGCCGGACATGTTCCATGCGTCTGCTCCGGTTTTTGAATCAGCGTAGGCCGTTATGCTTGTGGGTCCGATGAGATTCAGAATTGAAATGTCAGCTTCGCCTCCGGTGCCACCGTCTCCAGCTGTGTCGACCTTGCCACCTGCGCCAGCAGCGCCGGTGCTTTCCGTTGCATCTCCTCCGCGCCCGCCTTTGCCAGAATTATTGCCGCCAGCGCCGCCCGTTGCGACCAGGTCGCGAATTTGTATTGATGGTCCGTCTGCGGACTCTACGGTGATCAGTCCGCCACCGCCGCCACCACCGCCTCCTCCTACAGCGCCTCCTTTGCCACCAGTTCTGGTGCCAGTGCCACCCTCACCACCGATGCCTTTTTGGTCGCCGCCAAATCCACCACTTGCACCTAATGAGCTCACTTTGTCGATAGAGGTTTGTACTATAAGTGTTATTTCTCCGGCTTTTCCGCCGGTAGCGGCGTCACCAACGCGCCCTGCGTCACCGCCGACGGCACCGTTGCCGCCCTTGCCAGTTTGCCCTTCCATGTTTACCTTTGTGGGGGTAAACAGAGTCAGAAAGCCGGAAAATCCACCATCGACCAGCAGCCGGTCAAGGTTCAAAGCTGTGGAACCAGTGGAGACAACTTTTATAGTTCCCCCTCCGCCTGCGCTGCCTGCGGCATCTATGAAGCCGGAATTGCCACCTTTAATAGCCCCATTACCGCCGTTCCCTGTAATTGGCTTATAGGTTTCTGAAGCTGCGTTTCCGCCAGCTGCTATGAGAGCTTCCTGGTTGTTTATGTTGCCGCCGGAAAACAGAATGATGTCGCCGCCATTGCCGCCGTCTCCACCTCGTCCGATGTTACCGCTGGTGCCGCCTGTGTCTTGCAATGAGATACCACCATTTCCAGTGACGCTCTGATTGCCGTAGGCACTTCCACCCTGTACTACAAGTATTCCCGCATTCGTAACGTCGCCTGTTTTGCTGGTTATGGTGATTTGTCCGCCTTTGCCACCGCCGCTGTTTTTGTCAATGTTTCCGCTGCTGCCTGCGCGAGCTGTTGTGCTGTTGCCACCATCACCGGTGTGCGCGAGGAAGGTACCTCCGTCACCGCCAGTGGCAATCGTGCCTGCTTTTGTTAGTGTGATTTTGCCGCTGTCTGATTTAAGAGTGACTGAACCGCCGTCCCCACCGGCTCCATTAGTACCGATGCTGCCGCTGCTGCCGCCGTTGCCATCGATGGCATCACCACCCCGACCGGTTGTTGGGCTGGAGTTTTCCAGGGTGCTGATGCGTCCTCCCGGAGAGAGGAACGATGCTCCTACGTTGCCAGCTGTGCCGATGTCACCAGTCTTGGTGCTTACAGTGATGTTGCCACCTTTGCCACCTTTACCGTTGTTTCCAATTGAACCACTGTTTCCACCGTTTCCTGAGATGCTTCCGCCTGTGCCACCATCTCCTGTCGTCGGCGAGTAGCCAAAAAGGATGTCACCGCCCACTGCAACCAGTGGTGTCAAATTGATATTTCCTGCTCCGGTGCTTATCTTAATATCGCCCGCCTTGCCGGCATCTCCGTTATTGGCTATGCTGCCACTCTTTCCACCAATGCCTTTCTTTCCTGCGTTTCCACCTGCTCCGGAAAGGGCGTAGTTGCCAAACAGATAACCACCGGTGGTGGCGATTGTTCCAAATGCGGTTGTCCCCGTAATGTCGCCCTGGTCTCCATTTATTGTGATGGAACCACCTGCGCCGCCGTTACCATTTGCGCCTATATTGCCACCATTTCCACCATTTCCATTTCCGCTGCCTGCGTTGCCGCCTTTGCCGCTTCGAGGGCTGAAGTTGCCTACACCGCCACCTCTGGCACCGATGGAGTCGAAGAACTGGTTGCCGCCGTTGTCTATAAAGATGGTATTTTTGATGTCGAGTTGAATGATGCCTCCGCTGCCGCCATCTCCGGCTGAACCAACTAATCCGCCGTTGCCACCATTAGCGCTGCCAGTGCCGCCACCATTGCCCCCGTTGCCTGAGCTTCCTTTTGTGAGTTCGTAGCCCAGTGTGTTTCCGCCTTGCGCAAGAATGAATCCGCCCGGGTTCAGTTTGAAGTCATATCCCGACAAGTAGATGTTGCCGCCGCCTCCGCCCTTGCCCTGGCTTCCGAGGCTGCCACCAACACCCCCGACGCCTGCCGTTCCGTTGCCTCCATTACCGCCTTTTGCTTCGTAATTTCCAGCGTCGCCGCCATTTGCTTGAATGTAATGGTTGTCGACATTTATCAATCCTGGTGGAAGCAAGTTATTTGTTGTTATGCTGACGGCACCATTTGAGCCACCACTGCCGCTGTTGCCGACGCTTCCGCCTGCACCGCCAACCTTGCCGTCGCCTGCGTTTCCAGCGACACCATTCATGTCGCCGCCATGTCCGCCGCTTGCGTTGATGTTTGTAATAATGACATCGCCTTTAGCAGAAAGACTTATTCTGCCACCATCACCGCCGTCGCCTGTGCTGGCTATATCGCCACCATCACCACCGGCTCCACTCTGAGTACCAGCGCTATCACCACCTGCAGCAGCTACTCCAGATTGGACTGTTCCGTAGCCTCCCACCGCAAACAAATCTCCAGTTACAGTGATGACGGCTGCTGAACTCAGCGATATCGAGCCACCTTTACCGCCGCTGCCGCCCATTCCGATGTTGCCGCCACCGCCAGCGAATCCGGTTTTTGCTGCGCCACCCGCGCCGCTAGTTCCAGCGCTATCTCCGGCTTTGCCCCCAGAGCTATCAATTGTCGAAACCACTGTTATTGAATTGGAAGAGCTGGTTAGTGAAACGTCGCCACCCTTTCCGCCACTGCCAGCTTTGCCGAGCGAGCCTCCAGCACGTCCTGTGAGACCGTCGCCACCTGCGCCAGCGCTTGCAGAAATGACTCCACCTTGACCTCCAGTGAAAGTCAGCAGACCAGATGTACTGACAGTGCCAGCGGTTTTGACGAAGAGGCTCCCGCCCGAGCCGCCACTGCCGGCGTCGAGCACCGCGCCGCCGAACCCGCCTGTGCCGCTACCTATCCCGCCTTTGCCGGATAGCCCTAACATGCTTCCGCCAATCGCACCGCCGGCAGCGACATTGTTAAGGAAGCTGACAGCGCCGGTTTTGGAGATGATGCTCATTCTTCCGCCATCGCCGCCGCTACCCGCACTGGAGAGTCTACCGCCGTCGCCGCCGAATGAACTCGTGCCTCCATTTGCGTCGCCGCCGTCTCCTGCCGCGCTGGAATCTCCACCTGCTCCACCGGAAAAATCGAGTACTCCGAAATTTATGTTGCCAGCGTTTGAAGATATTGATACCATTCCGCCATCGCCGCCGTTACTTGATGAGCCGGATGAGCCGCCTGCACCACCCTTGGTGCCGCCTTTGCCGTCTTTTCCAGCGCCGCCAATGGCACCAGCGGCTCCGATAGCTGTTATCGTCCCAGAAAAGCTCACCGTGCCGTTACCACTCAGCGATTGGAACATGCCGCCGTCACCAGAGAGTCCTGCTGCGCCGCCAGAACCACCGGCGGTACCGGCTCCCCCTGGTACGACTGCCGCGCCCAGTCCCCCGTCGCCCCCATCGCCACCGCGTCCGCCATTCATGCTCAGGGTCGCAAGTGCATTCAATGTGATGCTTGCGTCTTTTGTTTCCAGTGAGATGCTGCCGCCACCACCTCCCAGTCCCCCGGCTCCGCCGATAGCACCAGCCTGGTTGACTTTTGCTCCATCTCCGCCTTGTCCACCCTTGCCGCCGGCCCCGCCGTTGCTGATGATGTCTGCATCTATAGTGATGCCATTGTTTCCGGTGATGCTGATTCTTCCACCCGAGCCGCCATCTTGTCCGGCACCGCCAGCGATACCGGCTGCGGAATTCGTTCCAGGGATGCCCGCGCTTCCTGATGCATAGATTGGTGCGCTTATATTGACTAGTGCACCGGAAATCGTCACGTCTCCACCGTTGCGACCGGAGACAATTCCGCTGGAATCAATTTTGGAACTGCTTGTAACTTTTCCGCCTGTAACTACGTTAATAGCACCACCGTCATTTGTTAAGATCCGGTCGATTGATATGTCGTACTGTGTCGGGGTTATGCTTGGTGAAAATGTTGCGGATGCAATTCCGTGATCATTGAAAGATGGTTTGCCCTGCGGAAGTGCTGCGTTGAAATTTATTGCTCCAGGTTTCAGTCCACTGCCACCAGTGTTCGTCACCTGAACCTGTCTTATTGCGATGTTCGTAGCACCGATGCTGCCACCGGCAATGACATTGATGGCTCCGTTGTTTCCTTTTCCTGAGCCGCCGGTCAAGATGTTAACGTTCTCTATGCCACCGGTTTGCGGGTTGCTCAGAACCTGCTGCGGATACGCAACGAGCGTTATGGCTCCGCCATTTCTGTCACCAGCTCCCGAACTTGTATTAATGACAGAGTTGCCTAAGGAAATAGTGCCTCCGGTGGCGGATGCTCCGATCACATTGACGCGCTGGGCACTTGTAAGCGGCGTGCCACCAGTCAGCAATGTACTGGAAGGAGTTGGATTTCCAGCTAGAGTGAAGGCGGCGCCTGCAACTATGTATACGTCATGACCCTGACCATTTGCATCTGTGGTTGCAATTGTCACCGGTGATGCTGCAGTTATGTTGCCGCCAGCAATGATTGCAAGATTCTCTGGCACTATAATGTCGCTGATAATAGAGATGTTGCCAGTGTTAAAGAAGGTAGGGTCACCGGTGATGTTTAAGGACCCTAAGGTTAATGTTGGTGAGGTCGTACCGAATTGTGCATTTAGTCCAGCGACGTTTACAGTGCCCGTTGCGTTGTTGAGGAAAGCCTTTAATGCACCATTTCCAGAATCAAAATTGATCGTGGGCGAATCGATTGTGCCACCAATCATGGTGAGGGTCGATTTGGCAAGCAAGTTCGATGAACCAACACAAACCTGTCCGTTCAGCGCAGAGATCAATCCTGCATTGTTGTTGATTGAGATGGTTTTGCTCAGCATTGAAGAGATATTGCTCAGTCCCAGCTGCTGAACTGTCGCTGTGTAAGTGGAAGCGTTGGCTAGCGCCACATTTCCCAGTTGAGATGCAATGACCCCATGATTGATGATGGATGAAGCAAGAATGTTGATGTTGTTTGTAGCTTGAAGCGCAGCGCTGGCTTGGGTGGCAGAGGCGGATGGCGCGTTTGTTATTGTGCCACCAGCAACCAGATTCAAATTGCCTGCGCTGGATATGATTCCATTGTTTACTATGTTTCTGATCGCAGCCAGCGTTAGGCTGAGATTTGGTATGGCGCTTTCGAAGCCTTGAATTCCACCAGTTGGAAGTACCGTTGTGATGGTGGCTCCGTGTGTGTTGAAAATGTTCTGGGCAATGATTTTCGCTACATCAACTTGGGGGTTAGTCGACACTACATACAATGTGCCATGGTTTGTCAGATTGCCGTTGATTCGTGTGACGGGCGTGTTGCTAACATCAAGTACCGCAGTGTTAGATTGAATCGTTACCCCTGATTGGGCTTTGGTGTTAGTGGTCAGGGAAACAAGAACAGGCTGGAGCGGCACCCCTTGCTCAGCATGTGCGCAATTTGGGAAACTATTTACTAACGTTACCAACGCCGCAAAAGACATAGTCTTGCGCTTGCTGATTCGTTTTTTCAATCTCTTTTTCATTTGTTAATTCCCACAATCGCCACAACACGAAAGCCTACACCCGTAGGCCGTTCAAGGATTATAGCCTAAACGTGAAATTGGCAGGGCTTGTTTATGTTTCGCGAAATACCAAAAGATAGTGATTAATCTAAATTCTGGAAACTTGGAAAGTAATGTCAGAATGAGTCTCTCAGGGTTTAGAGCTACTGTGTGTTTGTCTGCGAGTTGATTCAGCTGAGAAAAACATAGCTTTTAGTGACTTAAAACCGTACATGATGGTTTGTCTTCTTGTACTTCTGCGAGTGAAGAGCTGTTGGCGATGAATGCGTTGGTGAGTTTTGTATTCGAAGTGGTGAATCTGTTTTGTCAGTGACGATTGAGAACCCTGGTTCGCATTTATTGGAACTGTCTAGTATTCGTTATGTTGAGGGGCGTGTTCCAGGGTTTATCTGCGGGCGAATATGCGAAGATTTTCTAAGAAACTACACGGTCGGTGGAGTTCTAGGGTTTATCTGCGGGCGAAGATGCGAAGATTTTCTAAGAAACTACATCGGTACCGGTGGAGTTCCAGGGTTTATCTGCGGGCGAGGATGCGAAGATTTTCCACCAGCTCACTACATCTCCATAGAAAGTTCAGCCTACGTGCACGTGTGGACGGCGCATCGGGTCGGGCTCGCAAGCCCGCAAAACCTCCCGCGCCAGAGGAGCCGTCTCGCCTTCGCCAAAAAATATGTACTTCAGCACGTAACTGATGGGATGCCCTTCGGTCCATCCAAAATAGACATGAGGCAATTGTCCTGTTGAGTCTCTCAAATGCAAGAGAAGAGCCGCAATCGCATTGGGAACTGCAGGGCTCTCGCATTGGAACACCTTGTAGCCGCCCTTAACCAGTCCTCTCACATGCAATTCCTCGGTGAACTCGGAGGCATCGCCCCGATAAATTTCAAGGAAGATCATCGGTTCAGTTATTCTATGTGTGCGTCTAGCTTCAAGTTCTTTGAAGTTGTAATCCGTTCCGCCAGGGCGGTGCGCTACTATTGCAATTTCCTGGCCTTTGAGTTCTGCCAAAATCTGCTTTGCCGAATCATCTAGACTTACATTCGTGACGCGCAATTCTGTGGCTCGGATTGAACGCGAAAAAAGTGACGTGCACAAAATAGTGCCGATGAAGAATGACGCAATCTTTAAGCCGTCTGGGCGTTCCCAGCAGTTGATGATAAGCGTGTAGGCGAAGACCGCAAGAATCGTTGTGAATCCAACACGCGCAAGAATTCCTTCTTTCCACGCGCTTAGAGTAACGGCAAGAGCTGCCGAAGTCATCAATACGAGAACTCCAGTGGCATAAGCACCTCCTTGTGCATCAACGTCAGCATTGAAGATGTACGTAATTGCGTATGCTACTACCGTGAAAAAGCAAACAAGCGGTCTAATTGCTTTTGCCCAATCAGGCGCCATGCCGAAGCGTGGCAGATACCTTGGTACAAGTTGCAGGAGTCCTGCCATTGCAGAAGCGCCGGCAAACCACAAAATTGCAATTGAGCTGATATCATATACGGTGCCCCATCCGTCGCCCAGGTATTGATGCGTGAGAAAAGAAAGTGCGCGTCCATCGGCTTTCCCTCCCTTCTCAAACTCAGCTGCTGGAATAAGAATCGTTGTGGCAAACGAGCTGGCAATCAAAAATCCGCTCATCAGAAGCGCGGCTGTACGAAGCAGCCAATTCGTGTTTCGGACTCTGCCGACCGGCGTTTCCTCTGTATCTGTGTCATCGCCTTTTACCAATGGCATAACAGCGACGCCAGTTTCAAAGCCTGATAGACCCAGAGCTAGTTTTGGAAATAGTAACGCTGAAGCAGCGACCATCTGCCATACCGAGCCTTTTTGAATCAGCAATTTGCTCCACCAGTCATCAATGCGACTCATATGTTGGCTTATGTCAGTGCCTGCTGCAAATAGAACTGCTGCATTCAGTATCAAATAGGTTGAAACAAGGAATACAGAGACCCCAATCGCTTCCTTGAATCCCTTTAGAAAAATGGCTCCCAGCAAAGTTATGAGTACTAGCGTGACAGTCATTCTGTTTTGCAAGAAAGCTGGAACGAACGGATTTGTTACCACGTGCGCAGCAGCGTCTGCGGCAGATAGTGTAATTGTGATCATGAAGTCAGTTGCGGCAAATCCAAGTAAACAGAGAATAACTGTTTTGCCCCACCAGCCTGAGAGCAGATTCTCAAGCATTGATATAGAGCCCTGTCCATGAGGACTCTCTTTGGCGACTCGTGAATAAATCGGAAGTGCACCAAAAATTGTTAGCAAGACCAAAATTATGGTCGCTATAGGCGAAAGCAGTCCTGCTGCCAAAAATGCAATACCCGGTTGATAACCAAGAGTCGAAAAATAATCGACCCCAGTCAAGCACATCACTTGCCACCAATGTGCCTTGTGATGTGTTTTAGGTTGTTCTCGCCTTGGTTCTCTCATTCCTTCGAGAAACCACAAGCTTAGCTTCTGGCGAATTCGCCGGGTTGCGGTTGCCATAAAAATTCTGCTTAAGGAAGACCGTTCATCAGTTCAGTCTAGTTCTTTTTATGGCGTTTCAGAATAAAAGTCGCAAAAAGATGCTATCAAGAAAGCGTAAAGGTGCAATGGTTTGAGCGCAAGCACCCCGCTGGCTTTGGGGCGGCTCGGCGGGTTGAAGGCGGTTGGTCATTATGATTGGTGAACTGACTGCTCGGCAGGTCAAAGGACTGCAGGGCTGTTGGCGGTTAATGAAATATGACGCTTACAATGACAACTAAATACGCTAATGTACCGAGCGCGATACCCACAATATTGGCAGGGGAGAACTTTGAATTGATCTCTGCTCTTGGGCAATGGCGGTTCAGATTTGTTTATCTAAGTCTTGAAAAAACAGAACAATGTATAGAAGCCGAAAGTCGCGACACTCATGATGTACAGCTTGAAAGGGCTTACATAAAAGAAGATGGATTTGTCATTCCTATTAATACTGTTTAGCAGGACAAAAGGTGACCGAGGTTCTTCATTCAAGAGGTCGGTGCCTTATTTTGCGCATTTTGGGTCATAATCTCCGGCTGGACGCAAGCAGCTTGGAAAGAATATCCTGTCCTGATGACTTCTAGATTGGTATCCATTGTCTCTCCATGCTTGCTGTTTCAGATATTTCCGGATTTTTGCCTGTGTCCTTCCTAAATAATCTTGAAAGTCGGTGCTGACCCCGGGGACATTTTAGAGACATAACCAGGACAAGACGGGGATGGTTGAAAACTATTCTAAAAGCATCAACAGTTTTGGAGGTTTTGAACCATGTTTTTAGACGATATCGCAGATGCAGTGAAAGATACAGCTTCGAAGGTTGCTGATGGAGTAGGTGCTGTAGCAAAGGAAGCTTATTCTTCTGTTCTTTCGCCAGCTGAGAGCATCGCGATGAAAGGGCTAGGTGGTGCCGCTTCAACAGTATCAGGAATTTTTGGTAACGTAGATCTGTTTGACTCCGCTCTCGATGGCGCTAAGGCAGTAGCCGGTGTTGGATTGGGAATGGCTGCTCCACTTTTGACCGCTGAACTGGGACTTGCTAAAGGAATTCTCGGTGGTGGTGCTCGTAGTGGTGGCAATTTGTTCAAGCATGCCGCAGAGGAACTGAATCCGCAGCCATTGCCCCCGCATCCAGATGAATTGAGCAGCAGTCACTTGAAAGATTATCTTGCGAATCAAACTCGTCGCGACGATATCGCACAAATGCACAAGTCTACTGGCTGGACAACTGATGAATTGAATCCACAGCCATTGCCGCCACATCCAGATGAAATGATGAACACCAGATTCGGCAAGTTCAGACAATCGCAGGTTGCTGAAGGTCCGAACGAATTGAACCCGCAACCATTGCCACCACATCCAGATGAAGCTATGACTTCGATGATTAAGGACATCCAGGGGCACCGTTCGGTTGAGCTGGAACTGAATCCACAACCATTGCCTCCAGCACCTGAGCAAGGTATGCGCTCGCAGATTCAAAATGCTCGCGTGCGCTTTAACGAAAGCGAATTGAATCCGCAACCATTGCCCCCTTCGCCAGATGATGCAATCCGATCCGCGATGCTTGGTGCACATGGTCGCGAAGTAGCATTGAACCCGCAGCCATTGCCTCCTTCACCAGATGAAAGACTTGGTCGAGTAATGGAAGAAGATGAGATGATGAACGTACAACGCGGACGCGAAATTGCATTGAACCCACAGCCATTGCCTCCTTCACCAGATGAAAGACTTGGTCGAGTAATGGAAGAAGATGAAATGATGAACGTACAACGCGGACGCGAGATTGCATTGAACCCGCAACCATTGCCACCTTCACCAGATGAAAGACTCGGTCGCGTGATGGAAGAAGATGAGATGATGAACGTACAACGCGGACTCGAAATCGCATTGAACCCGCAACCATTGCCACCTTCACCAGTTGAATTGTCTGTTGCAAAACTGAACGTTGTAAAAGCAAACCGTGCTCTCAACCGATTCATGTAATCTACAAATTCAGGTTCGCAAAATTGGAGGGTCGACTAAAGCTCTAGTTCTTTTACAGTTATTGAATCAACGAAATGAATAGGCATCACATAGAACAAAGGCGCGCAGGTTATTGCGCGTCTTCTGTTCTTTTTTTCTATCGCGTCTTCTGTTCTCTTTTCTATGCAGTCCGAAATGTTCGGCGATTACGAGCCGGCAATAGCGAACTATCGAAATGCTTATGAGATTTTCAAGGCTCAGGAGCTGTTGGGAGTATGTCGAACCTGCTTGAAGGTGCCGCTGAAAACACGAAACTATTGCTGCAGCAACGCGATGATTCTGCAGCACCGCAATGACTCCGCACGCTAGCTGAATAACTTCAATCGATTAGCTTTGCAAAAGCGAGCGGCGACTGAATGAGCTCTCTGTCCATGAAATGCAATCGACAAAGTGCGCGTGTGACACTTAGCCTACGTGGACGTGTGGGCGGCGCATTGGGTCAGGCTCGGCCGCGCGAAGGACTTCGCGAGCGAGCGGTGCCGTTTCGCCTTCGCCGAAGAAAATGTATTTGAGAACGTAGCTAACAGGGTGTCCTTCTGTCCATCCGAAATAGACGTGTGGCAGTTTCCCTGTTGTTTCTCTGATGTGCAAAAGTAAGGCTGCGATGGCGTTGGGAACTGCTGGGCTTTCGCATTGCAAAACGCGGAAACCGCCGTTTCTGCGCACACCGTTAACTCGCAGAACTTCTTCTGCAAATTCCGAGGCATCGCCTCTGTGCACTTCCAAAAATATCAAAGATTCGAAAACGTTGTGTGTGCGTCTCGCCTCTAATTCCTTCAAATTGTATTCGGTGCCACCAGGACGGTGCGCTACAATGCGAATTTCTTGTGCTGTTACTTCCTCAAGAAACTGTTTTGCTGTTTCATCCAACTCCACTTTCATGACGCGCAGCTCAGTTGAACGAATGCAGCGTGAGAACAATGAAGTAGACAAAATTGTCATAATAAAGAACGAAGCGATCTTCAAGCCGTCCGGGCGTTCCATCATATTTACTACAGCGGTATATGCGAACACAGCGAATATCGATGTGAAAATGACCTTCGAAAAGAAGCTCTTTTTCCAGGTCGAAAGCATTACCGCAAAGGCTGCAGACGTCATCAATACGAGAACCCCGGTAGCATATGCCCCACCTTGAGCATCAACATCTGCTTTGAAAATTGCAGTGATAGCAAAAGCTACTGCCGTGAAAAAGCACACTAGTGGTCGAACTGCTTTTGCCCAATCAGGCGCCATTCCATATCGAGGGAGATATCTTGGAACGAGCTGCAAAAGCCCTGCCATGGCTGATGCTCCGGCAAACCACAAAATGGAGATCGAGCTTATGTCATAGACAGTTCCGAATGCGTCACCGAGATATTGGTGCGCGAGATACGACATCGCGCGACCATCTGCGTCACCGCCGTGCTCAAATTCTTTTTCGGGAATGAGAATGGTGGTGACTAGCGAGCTGCCTATCAAAAAAACGCTCATTATCAAAGCTGATGAACAGAGTAACCATTTCGTATTCCTGATTCTACCGGCAGGCACTTCTTCCGTGTCGCCCTTGTCCCCTTTTACTAGCGGCATTACGGCAACGCCTGTTTCAAATCCTGATAAGCCCAGCGCTAATTTCGGAAACAGGTATGCTGAGAGTCCTATCATGTTCCACACTGAATGGTGTTGCATCAAAAGTTTGTGCCACCAATGTTCTACCGAAACGGGGTTGTTTGCAATGTGATTGCCGCATACATACAAGATTGCGGCGTTCAAGCTCAGGTATGCTGCAACCAGCAAAACTGATACCCCAATTGCTTCTTTGAACCCTATGAGAAATATTGCGCCCAACAAAGCAAGCATGCCAAAAGTGACCATCATCCTGTCATGCAAAAAATACGGGACCAGCGGATTTTCAACAAAGTGAACAGCAGCGTCTGCAGCGGAAAGTGTAATCGTGATGATCCATGATGTGGCGGCGAAACCCAACAAGCAAAGAATTAGAGCCTTTCCCCGCCAGCCAGCCAGAAGCTCTTCCAGCATGGATATCGAGCCTTGTCCGTGCGGGCTTTCTTTTGCCACGCATGCATACATTGGAAGGGCCCCGAATAACGTTAAGAGCACGAGAATCATCGTAGCTATAGGCGATAGCAGTCCAGATGCCAGAAACGCGATACCCGGTTGATAGCCTAATGTCGAAAAGTAGTCTACTCCGGTGAGGCACATTACTTGCCACCAGGGGGATTTGCTATGGTCGTGTTTTTCGGATTCCTGGCGCTTCTCGCGCATTCCCTCGAAAAACCACAGCGTAAATTTCTTTCTGAATCGCTTAGCTGAAGTGGTCATGCTCGATTGGCGTTAATCAGTCACTTTGACAAGTCTATACGGTAAGGTTGCTTTATTTCCACGATTTTTACGAGAGGGTAATAATGCATAATTGCGCAGTTTCCTGACTAGGTAGGAGTTTGCAGACTTTTCCTTATGTATTCTTTATGCCATCTTGATCTTTTCTTGATATTGATTCAGTCCGCTTTTTAGCGATTTACAAAAACTCATGACTTGCTCTTGCGATTGATTAGAGAAAGAAGCGAAAGCTTGCCAGGCTTTCGCTTCAGTCATTTGTCACTCTTGAGTCAGGAGATTCGATGACTATGTGTCATCTACCAGGTGTCTCCGCCACCTCCTCCAAAGCCACCTCCGCTCGATCCGAAGTCGAGGCTGCTGCTGCCGCTTCTATCCCAATTGGCGTTCTCAATGCTGCTGCCCCAAAACCATGCAATCAAAAGTAGAAAGACCCCGACTGGCCAGAGTCCGCAAGCGAATGCGATCAGAGATGCAATAATCAATCCTGTTTCACCGAGATAAAATGCCCATTCGCTGATAAGTCCAGGTATTTGAATTGAATCGGGTGGGAAGTTTGCGGCTAGAGTTAAACCTTGTCCTGGTGCAAGATTTGATGCGTTGAACTCTATATTGGTAGTGTTAGTGCGTTTGGTGCTAGCGTATGCAGTGCTGTTTTTATAACCTTCAAACGAGCATGCATTCACCAGCGAGCTTGGAAGCCCTGTCGGCAGAACAAGGGTTCCAACAGCTTTTCGAATAGGCATTTTCCAGTCGTTGCCGGTGATGTTCCAGTAAAGTTCTGGATAGTTCTTGGACAGGCGGACGGCTCCGTGGACATAATATTCAATTGTGTAGCGGTGCATTCCGGTGAGCGTGCGATTGGGGTCGCCAATTTTTATCTGGAAGCGCTCGCTATCCAGCGACAAGGAATTCTCGACTTTTACTCCGTCGCAGGTGCTATCTATGGGTGCGATGTGAATACGCTTCTTGTCCCCTTTAATCATTGCAGTGCAAGGAATTGTCCTCACGATGCCGTGGTGGCGGTTATTGCCAAAATCTACTTCGATTGTTTCTCGCACAAAGAGCTTCGAGTTATTACTCAGAATTATCGTCGAACGAAATAGATTGATTACGTCGCCGGCTTCTGCAGCACTAACAGGAGTCGGCGACAACAGAAACATCAGTGAAACAATGAGTGACTGGATTGCAAAATTCTTGAAATCGACCAGGTAATCGAAAACAGCAGAATGTCCTGAATGGATGCTGAGTTGATTTGTCATTTGGTATTCCTGAGAAATGGGGACTATTCCATTCTCAGATCGGGTTACTAAGGAGATGTAAAGAGATGATTGCGTTTTGCTTAAGTTTGGGAACCTGTGTGATGCGAGACGGCTGCACTAATCCTCTATAGGCTTGTCAGGCAAGGGGATTGGGGCTTAATGCTTCGTACGCTCAACGCAGTTTGGAACTGGAACGGTACCGGTGGAGTTTTCGGGAAAATCTTCGCAGCACTTGGCGAGCAGAAAAACCTTAGAACTCGAACGGTACCAGTGAAGTTTCAGGAAAATCTTCGCAGCACTTGGCGAGCAGAAAAACCTTGGGACTCAAACGGTACCGGTGGAGTTTTCGGGAAAATCTTCGCAGCACTTGGCGAGCAGAAAAACCTTAGAACTGGAACGGTACCGGTGAAGTTTCAGGAAAATCTTCGCAGCACTTGGCGAGCAGAAAAACTTTGGAACTGGAACGGTACCGGTGGAGTTTTAGGGAAAATCTTCGCAGCACTTGGCGAGCAGAAAAACCTTAGAACTCGAACGGTACCGGTGGAGTTTTCAGGAAAATCTTCGCAGCACTTGGCGAGCAGAAAAACCTTAGAACTCCACCGGTACCGTTCGAGTTTTCAAAATAAACTTGACCCACTTGGCACGCAGAAAAACCGGTGACTTCAATACGAAGATAAATCTCAGCCTGGACGCGTATTGTTTCACATGCGCCTGCTGCACCGTATGTGGTGCACTCGGTGCCGTCGGTCGCACACTCTATCGTTTCACAACGTAAGGTTTATAAACATGACCTTTGAAATTGCACACAACAGGGGTTGTTGGAACAGCGGTTCCATCCATGAAAGTTCCGCCATATTTGTACAACTGGTCACCCATTACAAGTTCTTTGGTCTGCCCGCTAGCATCAAAATATCCTCCGGCAGCACTCTGTCCCCAAACGTACTTGGAATTTTGCTTCTGTGTTGTGCTTGCAGCCGCTGGTATCGGAGCCATCGTGAATTGCGGCGCCGGCGTGGCATAGTCATTCGAGCGCACCAGATCCGGCGATGCGTCCATCGGTTGAAGATTGTTTGCTGGTAGCAGCTTCGATTTTTGAATTGTTCCAAAAAGCTTCGGTGAAGAAGAAGAGCCAGCAGGTGCCACCGGAGCTGAAAACGTGGAACTCGGAGCAGCAGGCGCCCCGCGTCTAATTCTAAATATATCTTGTCTTACACCGCCAGCTTGAGGCGTTGAAAGATCGTCGGCTAGAGCAGCTGTAAACATTCCTGCTCCACATAGATTGGTTAGTAAAACAGGCAAAACAAATTTTGCTAGAGACATGGGAAGCAACCTCTCTGCATTTCGTACATACGATTTTGTACTTATGTAGAAATTTGACGAATTGGTAATTATAGTGTTCCCGGCAATTTCCATTATCATCGATGCTATTCGCTTTCTCGGTATTTCGACCTATGCTCTGATATGCGATATTATGCCCACTGAAAATGAATTTGAACGAGGCGCCTTGTGGACAGAGCAGGTTGGAACTTTTGGATTGATAGAGGCGGCACATTCACTGACATAATCGGTCACTCGCCTGACGGACGTCTGTATGCTACGAAAAAACTCTCGGAATCAGCAAATGCCGCCATTGATGGAATGCGGGAGTTGCTGCAAAAGTATGGGTCTGATTCCTCACGGTTAGCAGCACTTCGCATGGGTACTACAATTGGAACCAATGCCCTTCTGGAGAGAAAGGGGGCACGAATTGTATTCGTGTGCACCGGCGGTTTTGCTGATGCAGTACGAATTGGCTATCAAAATAGACCCGACATTTTTGCGCTAGATGTTAAGTTGCCTCAAATGCTCTACGAATCAGTCCTCGAATTCGACGAAAGAATTGATGCAAGTGGTGAGATTCTGAGGAAGCCTGATCTCGAAGGACTGCGCCATAAGCTAAAGAATGCGCGTGACAAGGGCATTGATTCTTGCGCGATTGCTCTGATGCATGGCTACAAGTTTCCTCAACACGAGATTCTTGCAAAAGAGATTGCCCAGCAGCTAGAATTCAAGCAAATTTCAGTGTCGCATGAATGCGCGGCTTTGATGAAGTATGTTAGTCGAAGCGACACTACTATGGTCGATGCCTATCTCACACCTCTTTTGAATGCCTACACGAAAGAACTCGAAGCGCGTCTTAAAGAATTCAGCAGTGCGTCAAATCAGGACAACAGATTGCATTATATGCAATCAAACGGCGGTCTGGTCGAATCTTCTTTGTTCAAAGGAAAAGACTCCATCTTGTCTGGTCCAGCAGGCGGCATGGTAGGCGCTATCAAAGCTGCGAAGAACTGCGGATTCGAGCGCATCATTAGCTTCGACATGGGCGGCACTTCCACTGATGTAGCTTACTTCGCCGGTGAAATTGAACATGTGTATGATGTCGAGCTTGCTGGAATGCGAATTCGTGCGCCTATGATGGATATTCATACTGTCGCCGCGGGTGGTGGCAGTATCCTTCACTTTGACGGCTCTCGATTTAGGGTCGGACCCGATTCTGCTGGCGCTGTTCCTGGTCCCTTGAGCTATGGAAGAAGTGGACCGCTCGCGCTCACTGACGCAAATCTCTTGTTGGGACGCATTCAACCGGAGTATTTTCCGAGCTGCTTTGGTCCCCAGCAAAACGAAAGCCTGAATCTAAAAGCTGTCGAAACTGCTTTTGCGGAATTGTGCTCCCGCGTAAATGATACGCTGGGAACTGACCACAAACCAGAAGACATTGCCTACGGATTCATCAAGATTGCTGTATCTAAAATGGCAAACGCGATAAAACATGTATCGGTGCAACGAGGTCATAATATCAAGGATTGCGCCCTGGTTTGCTTCGGTGGGGCAGGTGCTCAACACGCATGTCTGATCGCTGATGAACTCGGGGTGGAACGCGTCTTGATCCATCCACTGGCGGCAGTTCTCTCAGCTTTCGGCATAGGTTTGGCAGAAATCAGGCTTGTGCGCGAACTTGATTTTAATGAGTCCATTGCAAAAATTCATCCCCCTGAATTGCAAGAGCGTCTTAAATCTGCCAGCAATGAACTAAAAGAACTGCTTGCCTCCAAAGGGGTTTCCCCTTCCAAGCAACGCCGCAGAGTTGTGGCTCAACTGAAACGCCAGGGAAGCGATTTCACTCTTTCGGTTCCATTTAATGAAAACTTTGCAGAACTTGCCGCGGATTTCTCACGTCGACATCTAGCTCGATATGGCTTTGATGATAGCAACCGCCACCTGGTGCTAAGTAGCCTCAGTGTCTTTGTTGAAGGGGAGGAGATTGAGACCAATCAGCTTTCCTGTGTTGAGGATGCTGGTGAACAATTGCAGAGCGGGAGCACCAGTGTCGATTTATTTGTTGGCAGCACAGAAAGTGATAGCGCAGGGAGTGCTGGCAGCGCAGAGAGTGATGGCAACGGAGGGAATGAGCGCCACGCCGGCTGGCACAAGACAGCTGTGCTTCATAGGCACAAAATTGGCAGCGACCCAATTTATGGACCTTTGCTAGTCGTGGAGTCGAATACTGCTACTGTGGTCGAAAGATCATGGTCTGTTCGCAAGCTGGAAGACGGCTCGCTGCTTTTGGAAAAGGTGCACAACAACTCCGTTGCTGTTGATGCGACTGCCGCTCTGGCTGATCTGAAGGCTGATCCCATTACATTAGAACTGTTCAACAACCTGTTTAGTTTCGTCGCAGAACAAATGGGTTTGACTTTGCAGAACACCAGCCAATCAGTGAATATCAAAGAGCGCTTGGATTTTTCGTGCGCTATTTTTGATGCCGAAGGAAATTTAGTAGCGAATGCCCCGCACATTCCTGTCCATCTGGGGTCAATGGGTGAGTCTGTAAAAAGTTTGATTGCTGCAAAAGCTGGCAGTCTGCAAGCGGGTGATGCATATGCGATTAATGATCCATATAATGGTGGCACCCACCTTCCTGATTTGACCATTGTCAGTCCGGCGTTCGATGAGAGCGGTCAACGCATTCTGTTTTTTGTTGCTTCTCGTGGTCACCATGCTGATATCGGCGGAATTAGCCCCGGCTCGATGCCTGCGAATAGTACCTCAATTGAAGAAGAGGGCATTCTGTTTCAACATATGCTGGTTATGCGCAATTCTCAAATATTAGAGGAGCAAATCAAAGAACACCTTAGCTCAGGACCTTTCCCCGCCCGAAATGTTTCGCAGAATCTTGCGGATCTAAAGGCTCAAGTGGCGGCAAATGTTCGTGGAATCAATCAGCTAAAAGAGCTGATTGAGCGCTGGGGCGAAAAGCACGTTATAGCGTATATGCAGTTTGTCCAGGACAACGCCGAGGAGAGTGTTCGACGAGCTATCTCAAAGTTGAAATCTGGATCTTTTGCTTGCACCATGGATGATGGCAGTGTAATAAAAGTTGCAATTGAAATCGACAGCAAAAAGCGAGAAGCTTTGATTGATTTTGCCGGAACATCTTCTCAGGCAAAAACCAATTTCAATGCGCCTCTTGCGGTTTGTAAGGCTGCGGTGCTGTATGTGTTTCGAACTCTGGTTGATGACGATATTCCATTAAATGCTGGTTGCTTTCGTCCGTTGACTCTTAAAGTCCCTGAATCTTCTTTGCTCAATCCATCTTATCCCGCCCCCGTTGTAGCGGGAAATGTTGAAACCTCTCAGGTCATAGTTGATGTGCTTTATGGCGCACTCGGGATCATGGCGGCGTCGCAAGGAACAATGAACAACCTATCCTTCGGAAACACAAAATATCAATACTACGAGACAATTTGTGGTGGAACCGGCGCGGGGAATGGTTTCGATGGTTCGGGACCTGTACATTCCAACATGACGAATTCGCGCCTAACTGACCCCGAAGTTCTTGAATCTGAATTTCCTGTATTGCTTAAGTCGTTTTCGATTCGTCCAGAGAGCGGTGGGCGCGGCCGGTTTGTTGGCGGCGCCGGTGCAGAACGGCAGCTGCTTTTTCGAGAGAAAATGACTGCGTCCATACTCTCAAATCGGCGGCTGCATTGTCCTCACGGTCTCGCGGGTGGAACTGAAGGGCAAGCCGGTGAAAACTTAGTTATCCGTCAAGGCAATCGAGTTCAAGTGCTTCCGTTCAGGGAGACGATTGAACTCGACCAGGGGGATGTTCTGGTGATCAAGACTCCCGGGGGCGGGGGATTTGGGAACCCTGAGTAGTGTACTTACTAAATTTCTTTGGATTTTCCTGAATATAAATGGGACTCTAAAACCAGCAAAGTTCCATTACTAACTGAAAGCAGTGTGGCTGACTTAAATTTTCACTGTGTAATTCCACGTATTTTTTACCTTGATTTCTTAGTTTTATCTAAAGAAGGTTGCAGGGATATTGGTATGGTTGAAAAAACTAATAAGGAAGTCGAACAGACTTCCGAGGAAGGTCGTGCGTCCGACCGTTCAGTTGACGCGATTGATTTACTAAAAAGCAATGACCAGTCTAAAGAAACGCAGGTACGAGAGCGTGATACTCGTTCGCTTGTATCAGAGGGGGCCCTACCAGACCTGAAACTCGTTGGTGATACCAGTCCAAAAGTAGAGCCAGGCAAAAAGGATGATGCCGGAGCAAAAGTAGAGCCAGGCAAAAAGGATGATGCTGAAGCAAAAGTGGAGCCTGGCAAAAAGGATGATGCTGGAGCAAAAGTAGAGCCAGGCAAGAAAGATGATGCTGAAGCAAAAGTGGAGCCGGGCAGGAAAGATGATGCTGAAGCAAAAGTGGAGCCGGGCAAAAAGGATGATGCTGGAGCAAAAGTAGAGCCGGGCAGGAAAGATGATGCTGAAGCAAAAGTAGAGCCAGCTAAATCAGAAAGCGATAAAGCCGCTCAGCCCCGTGATAGTGCCGACCCTGCGAAGGACATCAGTCCGGAAGGTCAAAAACTCCTTGATTTGGCCAGAACTAGAATACCCGATGCTGGTCGGCCAAACACAGCTCGCGAAATGAAGCAATTCGAAAATGATATTTCGCAGTTCGAAAGACGCGCCAAAGAGCAGAACGTGGCACCTGAGCAAATTAAAGAGACCTACGCCCAGATTACTCGATTGCTTGAATCAAAGGGAACGCAGCAATCTGGCGTACAAGGTGAGAGAAACCGAATTCGCCTTGCTGAGCAAGTCCTTGCTAAGGCAGCCGAGCCAACTTCCTCTGACCAGGGAAAAAACAATACCTGCAACGTAACAACAATTGAAAATCGATTATATACTCGAGAGCCTGCAGTGGCGGCTAAATTGGTCGCTGATATGGCCCTCACAGGTCAACATACCACTGCGGACGGTACCAACATAAAACTGCATCCTGAGAGCTTGCGTCCTGACAGAGAAGCTCAGCAGAATAATCAGCGAGGAAATGCTGTTCGTTCATTCGCTGGGCAAATTTTCCAAGTTACTGCTGCGAATCTTCCCTATGCTAAGGCAGCCGCTGAGGGCAAGCCAGAGGCGAAATTTGAGTTTCGTCAAGGTGAAAATGGTGCTCGTCTCCTCTATCACGGCGATAAAAGCAAGCTAAATCAAGAAGAAAAAGCTGAGCTTGGATCTGACCATCCGATTCATGCTGCAAGCCTGGAAAATCTAGTAGCTATCAACAAAATGCTCACTGGGCGACAAGAGCCTCAGGTTTTTCTCGCACATCAGAGTGAGCACGATTCGAAATCAGGCAATGCTTTTTCGGATGTAAAAGATTTCGAAAATAAAATAGCAGAATTGGCCCGTACGAATCAGCTTCCAGCAATTCTCTCTGTGCACGCAATGCGTCTGCCTGGGGAAGATGAGTTGTTGAAAAAGGAAGCTCTGAAGCATGGTGTAAGACCTGATCAAATGATGGGTCCTCCTGGAGAAGACAATCAACCTGGAGGACCAGAGTCTGATGGTCACGTGGTCACAGTTACTGGTTATACTCCGGGCAAAGATGGTCAGCCAGGTAAAGTGACATTTGATAATCAGCTTGGTAATGAACACGATCGCGGCAAGGGAAAAGAAGTGAGTGTCGCGGATCTCTTTGCCGCTACTCGAGATAGGATGGCAATGGAAAGAGTGCGTGATGTAGAGAAGGCGTTGAAAAAAGGCGAAGTCTCTCCTCGCGATGCGCGGGAATTGATTCGAGATATTGGAAAGGAACGGGAGCATCAGCTGCAGCAAGGTGCCAAATTCGATGAGGAGCAGCAGCGAGATCTGGAGCAGTTGCGAAATTATATAAGAACTCACACTGTTCGAGTTCATCAGCGACATCGCCGCTAGTAAGCAATAGTTCCACGTGAAAGTCGAATTCCGTTTCAGTCGCACTGAATTCAGGCTCTGTCGGGTGGAGTCTCCGCGCTCTGCCGCGCTGAATTCCGTTTTTGCAGTGCTGAATTCAATAGCTGTCCGAAGTAGAACAGATCAAACTGATCTGCCACTTCTGCTAGACTAGGCGAAGGTGGGCTGCTAGAAAGTTTCTTTTGATGAAAGCACTTCAGCCGGGTACGGTGCTAAAAAAAAGATTTGAGATTTTGCAAGAGCTCGGCTCGGGTGGCATGGCTGTTGTTTATTTGGCTAACGACCAGGAATTGAACAGAAAGGTTGCCATTAAGGTCCTACACCTTTTTATGCTTAGCGATGAAGATTCTCGCGTGCGGTTCGAGAGAGAAGCACAGATTCTTTCTCAGCTTTCCAACCGCCACCTGCCTAAGCTGTTTTCTTCAGGATTGCTTGTCGACGATGTTCCCTATCTCGTTTTTGAATTTGTCGATGGGGTTTCTCTCAATGACGAGATAAAGAAAACTGGTGGCATGCCCTGGAAGCGAGCCTTGAACATTGCTGTCCAGATTGCAAGCTCAATGCAATATGTGCATGAGAAAGGTGTGGTTCATCGTGATCTTAAACCTCGCAATTTGATGTTATCAAAAGACGGCGACGATTTCGTCAAAGTCTTGGACTTTGGTTTAGCTAAAGCTTTGAGCTTGAGTATTGGCTCAACCATTACTTCAACTGGTGCTCTGATCGGAACGCCACAATATATGAGCCCAGAGCAATGCAAGGGGGTGGCTTGTGACGAAGCCGCTGATATTTATGCGCTGGGTTGTATTATTTATGAAATGCTCACAGGCAGTCCACCTTTTAATTCTACAGAGTTTGTCAGTCTAATCCGTAAGCATGAAAAAGAGCAACCTGAGCTGATTTCGAAAAAGGCGCAGGCTGCAGATCTCCCGAAAAGTATAGACGCCGTGGTGTTGAAAGCGCTGGAGAAAGAACCCGAGAAGCGTTATCGTTCAATGTCGCAGTTTTCTGAAGCGTTAGAGAAATGCCTGCAGGGGGCAACACAAGAGTTTGATGCGCGCGAAGTGACAGCGTTGAGTGTTCCCAAAGAGAAAAGCAGGCACCATCTGGTGTTGATTGTCTTCTTAGCCCTCACAAGCATAGGTGTTTTTGCTTTCTTGCAATATAGAAACAAGCAAGATGTGTCGGCAAAACTTGGCGCTCTTTCGAGCCCCGCTGACAGATTGTTGCGTGATTTTGATCGAAAATGTGTATTAAGCAAAGGCATGGAAAAAAATGCCGTGTATGTTCGCAATCAATATGAGCTTGCGCAAGATCTGCTTGTCAGAGAGATACAGTCACCACGAGACCATGCTGCCTACTTCTCTCGTGAGTTTCTCGCGATGAAGAAGCTCGCTGGGCTCGCGGAGGTCTATTTTAAAATTGACCCTGTCACTCCAGTTCAGTCCATAAAACTGATAAACAGAGCAACCGAACAAGAACACTTGAAGAAAAACTACTACAATCAGGGCGAGCTCTTATTGCTGGAGGCTATGATTCAACCGGCATTTAAGCGCTCAACTACATCAACTCTTTGCAAATCTGCCTGGATGTTTTCAAAATCAGCAGACAAAGAGCGCAGCGATGAAGTTTTGCAGCTTGCTCGAAATAGTTTTGGAGATCAGAAGTCTGAAAGTTTTCAGCTCTTGTATGTTCAAACGATTGAGCTAGCCATAAAGTCTTCCACACTGTCTGATTCTGAGCTTAAAGCTGCGTGTAAGAAATTGTATACCAGGATTCAGTCTTTCCAGAAAACACTGCTGGTGGAGTATGCGCAACTGATTGCCACGCTTGCCTCTATTTGCCAGGAGCGTGGGCTTTACCAGGATGCAGAGTATTATTATATAGAGGCGAATAGAGGCTTCAATCCAGCTGTGCCTTCTTATGCCACTGGATTAAAGGGACTTGCTGAGGTTCAGGAAAAGCAGGGAAAATATGAGGCTGCCATCGAGACCTTTGGGCACCTGCGCCGTATGGCACTTGAGCACACCGGTGGAGCCTCCTTTGGTCCTGAGTTGGAATACTACAACATGGAAATTGCGCGGCTAACAGAGGTCGCCAAAAAGAAAAATTGAACGTTTTTTTTGATTGCCACGATTTCTTAACCAGCAAAAAATACTCTTCACTTGTCCGGGTCATTAAGGAAGGGAGAGCAAAATCATGGATAACGAAAGAATGGAACGCAACGTTGAACAAGCCACCGCATCTGGTGCATTGAACGAAAACCTGAACTTGAACTCAATTACTAAGTGTGGCGTCTCTTCTCATGAGTTGGGACTCAGTGATGGTGCAAATTCTGCTGCTATGTTGCCACAGCTTACTATCGGTGAAGGAAAGTGCGGAGGAGCGCGAGCCGCTGAGCATGAAGCAAACCTTCCTGAATCCGGATCACACGAGGCGCATGCAGGCGAGCCTAAGCCAAAGATCCCACGCGATGGTGGACCAAAAGATGAGGCTGGTACAAAGATTCCACGCGACGGTGGACCAAAAGATGAGGCTGGTACAAAGATTCCACGCGACGGCGGACCAAAAGATAAGGTTGGGTTAGATAGCTATGATGGACAAGCTAGTGAGATGGGGTCCAGTGTTCTAAAAGACAAGTTCTCGGAAAGCAATGGTGGAAAAGGCAAAGACAATTTGAATGACGAGGGTTCTGCCAAAGACAAGTTGCAACTTATGAAAGAGAAAAAGGCAGCCTTGCTTGATGGAAAACCAGAAGCTGCCGGCACTAAACCAGAACTGGGCAAGCCAGAAAGCATGATAAAGAAACCACTGGGCGACTCTCAAGGCACCCAGCAAGATTCTGGAAAAGTTGTGAAAGAAGATGGCGGTGTCAAACCATGGTTTGAAAAGGACGAAACTGCGCGAATCAAGAAAGAGAAAGCTGCAGATGGTGGTGAAAAGAAAGATGCAGCAGCTGTGTTAGAGAAAAAGAATGCTGCAGAAGCCGTCATCGAAAAGAAGAAGGATGCTGATGCTGCTGTAGAGAAGAAGGACGCAGCCGGCATTGCCGAGAAAATGAAAGACGCAGAGGCAATCGTCGAGAAAAAGAAGGAAGCCGAAGCTATCAGCGAGAAAAAGAAATCCTCTATGGTGAAGGATGATTTCATCAAAAAACTTCCCGATGCAGAATCAGACAAAACAAGTCTAGTTTTTTCAAACCCATATGAGGAATCCAAAGAAGCACTGAGAGTACAAAAATTGCTCCAGGGCATGGGTAAATACTAAGTTTTTCCCGTCCGACCCCAACAACAACAAAGGCAGTAGCTTTCCCAGGGCTGCTGCCTTTTTGTTTGGAGTATAATCAAATTGTTTTAGCCCCGCTGCTCTTACTGACGCTAGATCGCTTGAGGAATCACCTAAGTTGGACGACTCTCTTTCCAGTTGGTATCTCGCCCGCCTACGTAAGTTAGCTTGGGACGCGCATGGTTCTCGCGCCACACCAATGACCATGCTTAAGACTGACAAAGCTCTTTTGCAAAAGTTGGTGGCAGAATCTGCTGATTCACAAGAAGAACGTCAACGTGCCTTATTCAAAGCCATTTCACAAAGCAATCCCCGTTACTCTGGAGTGATTTTGTTTTCCCTTGCTGTCGGACTCGTAGTGATCTTGTTGGCTTCGCAGTTCTGGCAATATTAGGTACTGAGCTCATATTCGTTGAGATCATTCGTTTCTATTTGCACGCTTGAGCCTGCTGCTTGAAGTTTTTTGCGCAGATTTGACATGTGAACCTTCACTAGCTGTTTTGAAACGTTTGGTTTGTCTGACCAGAGACGTGTGAAGATTGCCTCCACTGAAAGTGATGACCCCGGCGTCTTGCACATGAGTTTCAATATCTCAAACTCACTGGGTGACAACTTTACTGCAGTATCGTCCACTGACACAGTTCTTGATGGAAAGTTGACTGTTGTGTTGCCGAATATCATTGTCTTTGCAGTTTCAATCGAATCCGCCGATCTTCTGAGCAGCGCTCGCACTCTTGCCGATAGTTCTTCTAATGGGCAGGGCTTGACCAGATAATCGCACACGCCAGCGTCGAGCCCCTCCACTTTATCCTTTATGTCACCCTTTGATGTGAGCATCAATAGTGGGATGGAACGCTTCCGTGAGATAACTTCCCTGGCTATTTCGGGTCCCGCTGCATCTGGAAGTTGCCAGTCTAGAATTGCAAGATCGTAGTTGTAGTGCAAGAGTAGGTCGAGACCTTCTTTGCCGCTTGCAGTTGCCTCAACCACGTACTTCTCTTTTTCAAGCCAGCCTTGAATGGTTTTTGATATGTTCAAATCGTCTTCAACGATTAAGATTTTGGCCATCGAAAGTCATCCAACCTAACACTTGATATTTAGCTTAGCTGTCTCCGCTAGCATATCTCATTCCGAAAAAAAAATTGCAGCAAGCATGTAAAATCAATGGTGTCGTGAAAAACAGAGCCGCCACTTTTGCAATACTGAATTTGACTGCCACCGCCTGTGGCTTTGCTCTCGTTTGTTTTTTTATTCATGACCTGGATCTGACTAGCTTTGTAAAAGGGCGAATTTTTGTTGTCTGTCTCATCTCATATCTTGTTGCTTCGATTTCTATATACCTTGGAATTAAAGACCTTGAGCAACGAGCCCTGAGCGAGAGGGAACTTGCTTTGTCCAAGCTGCTTTCTGTGCTGGACAATCAAAGCAGCAGGCAAAATGAGAAGGTCCAGCTATCGCTCATTGAAGTTGCAGATCTGCTTGTTGAACTTGTGGGAAATCTAAAACAGGGTCAGCGTGCAATTGTTGATTTCTCGAAGGAGCTGATTTGCGTTTTAGATTCAAACCTGCGAATTATTGATATCAACGCTAATGCTGAAAAGATGTGGCTTTATCCTAATTCGTCAGTGATCGGTGCAAGCATTCTTGACCTGCTTATTGCCTCTGATAAGGAGAGAAGCAGCGCATATTTTGAGGCATTGAAAAAGGACGCCTTGCCCCCTCTGGTAAACCGAGTCATCGATGTTAACGGCAAGATGCTCGATTTCTCCTGGTCCGTTGAGTGGTCTGCCACGCGTTCTGCGTACTACTGTGTTGTTACCGACATCACAGCGGAAAAGGAAATCGAGAGACTTAGAGCTGAAATCACATCGATGGTTAGTCATGATTTGCGAGCTCCCATTAGCTCTCTTTCTTATTTTGTGGATGGTCTTATTGGAGGAGAGTTTGGTTCACTGAATGAAACCGGGCGCAAGCAAGTGCTAAAGCTGCGCGAGAATCTTCAGCAGGTCTTGCGTTTGATAAACCAATTGCTCGATGCTGAAAATCTGGAGTCTGGCACCTTGACTGTTGAGGTGAAAGTAGTTCCTGCTTCCGCCATTTTGGAGTCAAGTTTGAGCCTGCTTCAAGCACTTGCTGAGCAGAAAGGTGTGAGCATTGATGTTCAATCCGGCGAGCGAGCTGGCGCGCAATTGGGCGAGCTATCGAGTGTGCAATCGGGCGATCAGTTTGGCGAATCGGAACTCGTCTTTGCTGATTTTGATCGCATTGTCCAGGTCTTGAATAACTTGCTTTCAAATGCGATTAAATTCTCTCCTGGCGGTTCAAAGATTCAAATAAATGTCCGTGAGGATTCCGGCTTTGTTAAATTCGAAGTTGTTGACCACGGGGCAGGTATCGCGCCTGAAAACTGCGAATTGATATTCGAGCGCTTCAAGACGCTCACTCATCAATCAGGCAGCAGCCACGGACTGGGGCTTTATATTTCGAAGAAATTGATTGAACTTCAGGGCGGTAGCATCGGAGTTCAAAGTACTCTAGGTGAAGGCTCGAAATTCTGGTTCGCATTGAAACAGGCTACGGAAGCTGATCTTCCCGGTTATTTAGAGGAGTAATCGAAAGGCTCTCCGTGGAAGTAAGCAGGACCCGAGATGATGGGAGTGCTCTTCACCGTTGGGGAAGCTTTCATTACTTCCAGCATTTTGCTGCCGTCAATAGAGCCGAGCCCTGTCGTTGCATCCCAGCCCGGTCCAGCTTTGTAAGGACCAATGTCGCCAATCGTGATGTCATTGAAGAAACCGCGATCTTTATTCTCGTAAAGCCAATAATTGAGTGAACCTGTAAACGGCTTCTCCATTGCGCCGTTTATCCGCAACATCAAGGCTGCGTAGAGTGGTGCTGCTGCGCTTGTTCCGCCGGTCAGCTCTTCGACCCCGTGCGTGCGAATGATGTATCCTGTGCGAGGGTCAGAATTGCCTGCAATATCAGGGAAACCTCTACCGCTTCTGCCTGTGTTTGCATTTGTTGGCACCTGCACATTTTTCTGGAAATCTTGCGATGGGAAGATTTCACTAACGCCGCCACCACCTATTTCGTTGCGAGTTTGGTTGTTCCAAACCACTTCATTCAAGCGCTTTCCGTTTTCATCAAGGCTAAGTCGCGTGCCGCCAACAGCGGTTACATAAGGGTCACTTGCCGGGTAATGAGCATTGAATTTGCCGTTGCTCACTCTGTCTCTTGCGCCGTCGTCACCAGCTGAAGCAAATATAGAAATGCCTTTTAATGCGGCTTTCTTGAAAGCTTCGTGCATGCTGGCAATACCTTCTTTCGTCCAGCCGTCCTCATATTGGCCCCAGCTGATACTGATAACAGAATTCGCCTTCTCGCCCTTTTCAGGAAATGTCGCGCGGCTTATCGCATCAACGAAACCTTGTTCGCTATTGGTGCCGAAAACGATGTTCTGTGTTGCCTCAGGTGCGATAGCACCAATTACTTGTGAATCAAGCATAACTTCGCTGTCGAATGCGTGACCTGGTGTATTTTTGGCTTCGCCGACTTCGATGATGTTGATTTTCGGTTCTTTCAATCCGTGCTTTTGATAGTAAATCGCATTGTCGGCACGGTCCATGCCACCGCCCAACTGAATGATTGCAACCGACTGCCCTTCACCCATCGAGTCTTTCGGAAAGTTGTATGCGTCGGCAACCTGATTTGGCAAATATCCTTTTCGCTCAGGACGCAGCGCACTCACTTTGTATTTCGGGTCACGTTCAATCTTGGGCGGGTTAGCTTCGAAGACCGGTTTTCGGCTGATATTCGAATGCGCCTGAAATCGATTGTCTAATCCGAGAACCGCGACAACATTTTTGTTCAGCTCAGGAGGCAATAAAACTGTTGTCTCAGGAGCACGAAAGCGCAAACCCTCAGGGGTTGTGTACATGCTTAGCTTTGTATGAAAAGCCGACTCAAACTGTTGAGCTGTTCCGCTCAATGTAACCTTACCTGAGCTAAGGCTGCTGTCTTTGATCTCTAAACCGTTTTCGGCAGCAAATGAATTCAGGCTGTTTAACGTTTTCTGGCTGGGGGCAAAACTCTTTGCCATTTCCGCGTCTGTAAGTGGCGCCTGTCTGCCACTGGAGATGCGGGCAAGCGTTCGCTCAATGCGCAACTCGCTGGCTTCTGGTTTCAACATGATTGAAACTTCCATTGGTGCAGCAGGATTTAGAGCCTCTTTGAGAGTTCCTGCAGGTAGATTTTTTCCAGCTACTAAATTGCTATTCAGGCGCATTTCAGAGCTACGGCTTGCTGTTATGCCCAGTGAATCTGTCAGTCTATTTGCGCTTTGCCCTAGCTTTTCGTAAGTCGAAGCTTTGAAGTCGGCAAAACCATCCATGGCTCGTGCCGAGAGAACTCGGTCAGAGAGCCGTGCTCCTAAGTGATAACCAGCCCCTGCGATTGCTGAGTCAATGATAAATGTTCCACCGGCATCACCCAGCTGGCGCCCAGCGTTATCTAACTCCTTCATCGTGCCAGCTCTGCCCGCCTGCGAGTACGCCGCAAACACGGGCTCAGCAGCTTTGTAAGTGAAGTACATGCCGATAGCCGCACTTGCTATTTTGCCTGCAGCTCCACCTTCAGGTAGCACCGTTTTTAGTACCACTGCCATACCAGCTCCCATTCCAGCAGTTTTAAGTGCCTCAGTGGGATTTTCTACATTGTGTTGAACGGCGTGCCAGACTCCTTCTGGAAGATGTTGCATTCCTTTCAGTGTTGCAATGCCATATCTGCTCAAGGCAGCCTCAGGAGCCTGAGTGACCAGCAGTGTTGACCTGCTCAAAGAGTCTTCGTTTGCAATTCTCGTTATCAGCGCAGCCGGTTCTGCCTCTTTTGCAGAGGGAGAAGATTCCCTGTTTTCGATGCGCTCCGGAAACATGTTTTTACTGAGTGAGAACGAGCTGAATCCTTATTCTGCCTCGAATCTAATCGATAAAACTGCTTGGGTCTATTGGTCTGTCGCTAATCAAGCCGCCTTCAGTGCGGTTTTTACCAGTATGGTTAAGTAGCTTTAACGAGGTGGCAGTAGTCTCGTCTTGAAAACGTGTCCGATAATTTTTGTCTTCGCAGGGTCCCTCTCCTGACGGACCCTGAAGACTGTAATACCCTGTTGGTTAAGCATGATCAGGAATTTTACAGAACTATTCTGCGCGCTTGACAGGGTCTGGTTAGAATCAAAGATATATCCCCCTAAGTTTCAACGAGCAGTCGTTGGAGCTTTAGTGGGATGGCGCGGAAAAGTGAGTCCAGCACTTTTTCAAATTCTGTGCAGATGTATAGTTTCAAATGCATCAAACGTGGAATGTTGTTTCTGGAAGCCATTCTGTTGTTTCGCCGGGGGCGTTTGTTCGTGTCTAGATATCGTCGATTTTTACCAGTTGCTATTTCAGTTATTTCTCTGGCGGCTCCGGCTTTCGCAGAAGATCATTTTTGTGTCAATCAGCAAGCAGATGAGCATCACAAGCATAAAGGCAAGCATGTCGAACACAAGCATGCTCCAGAGGTCAAACAATCAATCGTAGTTAATGCGAAAGCTGCTAACGTTTGGGAAGCCATTCAGCAGAATCGTAAGTCAGATGATCACCGCAAGCTTCTTTCCTACGATGGAACGGCTGCGACTTTGCATGAGACTTTTGCTGCACTTCCAATAGTAGGCGAGGCATCGTGCGACTACGTTGAACGCGAGAGCCAGCCTCTTGAGCGCATCGATTACACCATGGTGAAGTCAGATCGCTTTCATGTGTTTGAAGGTACCTGGAGGCTCATTCCAGGAAAAACCGCCAATCAAACTGTGGTTGAACTTTCAAACACCATTGACCCAGGTATTCGCGTCCCGTTCTGGCAAGACATAACCAAGATGGCGGCAAATCGTATGGTTAAACGCAGACTCGATGCAATTAGTGCTTATGCTGAGCAGCTTGAGCGCGGCGACAAAACTGTTATTCGCTAACCGAGTTCAACTTGTAATACACGCATTTAGTCGTCTTTCAACCCTGGCGCTATCTGGTTTATTTTTTGCGAATTACCTGTGCCTTTGCAAGCGACGACTAGTTTTTTTAGCAAGTTGGTTGCGGCTTCGTGTGTTTTCCCGAAATTGTCTTCTGCTATTGCCACTGCTTTATCAAAGGTTTCTTCCGCTGCATTGAAGTCTTCTGCATGGCAGTGACAATCACCTTTAGCTTCAAGGCAAGAAAGTATTTCTCTGTCGTCGTTGCCGTAGAGTTTCTCTTCGATTTCCAGGGCTCTATCAAGACAGCTAATCGCGGTGACATGGTCGCCTTTTTTGCAGAAAGCACGAGCCAATCTTATGAGCCCTTTTGCGTACGGAACAGAAAACTGACCGTAGTGCCGTGAGCGCATTTGTATCGCGAGCTTAGCCAACCTGATAGCTTCATCGTGTTCTTCTTGAATCTCTTTCATTTCGAAATAATTGTCGAGAACTTCGATCGCTTTGTCTGCGTTCAGATTAGGGTTCATCCAGAAAATATCGAGAGCTTTCTTGTAATGAGTCTCTGCCTCTTCCCATTGCTGTCTTTCGAAATATAGCCGAGCGACTTTGGCATGAGCAAATGCAAGTTCAGTGTGCGTAGGCGGCAATCTTGTCTCAAGGTCTTGCAGGTTTTCTACCGCAGCTTTTAATTCTTGAATCAGTTTTGTGCGGCTCTTAGGTTCACATCTGAATAAGGACAGTACTGAGTCGAGCGACTTGTTTAGCTTTATGCCGTACATCACGATCCAGATTGCTAACTGTGTAGTAATCTCTGCGCCACGAGCGAGAGTCTGTGTTTGTAAAATGAGTTGAATTTGTCTCTCTTTGAGATAGCCGAGACTTACGAGGGCTTCACCGAGTTGCACACGCGTTTTTTTGCTTAGCTGCCAGCCAGCAGTGAGCTGCTCTTCGCTGAGAATGCCAGCCCCTTTTACCAGCTCACCCATGGTGGCTTTTTCAACTTCCTTCTTGCACTTCTCAATTGTTTGAACGTAGCGCCGAATAGTGTCAAGGACCTGTTCATCCAATAGACCGCAGGTAGGTAGAAGCATGTTTACACAATCTACGTAGTTTTTTTCAGCATCATTGTATTTGCGGCGGCTAACCTGATATTCAGCTGAAACATGCATTGCTTTGGCATATTCTTTGGAGTGCTTGGGTTCGTTCGACTTCAATAGAGAAGCCGCTCGTTCGACAAGGTCTTTGGCTTCATCAAGTCTTCCGTATTCCAGCGCAAGCTCTCCCAACTTGCTCAATGCTGAACTTAATTCCGGAGTGGAGTCTGGCATCGCTGCTTCCAAGATTTCCACTGCTTGGTCATACCAGACCTCAGCCCTTGCGGGCAGCTGGTGTTGTGCGTAAGCTTCGCCAATTTTCAGTAAAGCCAGACCTCGCGGAACCCCTTGCATGGTTCCTAAATCACGCAATTCCAGTTTTGCTTCGGTAATTGAGTCGGGTTCTTGAAACGGATTGTAGTCAGGCCTGGTCCATCCAACCTGAATAAGTGCGTTATTTACCGAAAGCACGTGATTGCGAACTTGCAAAAGAGTGCGAACTGCAATTTTGCCGCTCATGCCTTCCAGTTTGCAAATTCTTTGAACATCGAGAGCCGCGTTGATGTCTTCCTGCCGACAGAATTTCCAGCCTGACAGTACCTTCCCCAGGGACTGGAAATTTTTCCGTGAAAGGTCGACGGCCTTTTGCAGGTCTGGTTCACTAATGAAACCAGCCTCCTGTAGCAGCTCGCCTAGCTTTTTTACGTACGGACCCGAATCTGAATAACTCTGCATGCCAACCGCGAAATCCCCCAATACTAGTATTAGCTACCGCCGGTACATTTGGCAAGTGCTTGGTTTGAATTGGAGCTTAGCGGTTTGGCTGGAACTTGGTGTCCGATATCGTATGCGGAGACTATTGATTTGCTGGGATGCCAAATAATCTGCAAAGCTGATTGCATGAATCACGCCGGGTGCCTTTGCACCGCCTGCGGTGGCGTTTGGCTGAGCGGTTAGCATAGAGCGAATCGAGATAACTAAGGGCTTAGTTTTAGCGAAATTCGTGGTGCCTCTGGCTGGCTTTCTAATAGAATACTGCTGGTTGAATCTTCAAGATAGAATCTTGAGTTGTTTCTGGATGGTTTCAACCATAGATTCGACCAGTGATTTCTCTGTGCCAGGCGTCGTTGGATAGCTCATGATTCCGCGTCCGGCATAGCTTCGAGGAAAGTTTTTTCTGCGCGGAATGACATGCAGATGATAGTGAGGAACTGCCTCTGCAAGTGAAAAAGTATATATGCGTTCGCACTCCGGAATTTTTCTCAATGCTTTCATGAGAGACGAAAGAAGAATAGAATATTGCTGGAGTTCCTCGAGGGTTGCTTCGGAAAGGTCTAGAAAATGTCGATGCGGTTCGATGATGCAATATCCCAGAATGTTCGTTTCCTGGCTGTGACGGATGCGCCAGTGTTCTGCTGAAAGGACTAAATATTCAGCTGGATGCTGCTTCTCGCAGATACCACATTTTGTGCTTGTCATTCCTTACCTTTCTATTGTTGGATGTTTTTGTGTGCAGCTTCTTTGCCTCGTTCTTCATTAACGAAGAAGAGCAATATGAGTCCGACCAGGAAAAATGATGTTGAAGAGAGAATCGCTAATCTCTGATTGTTTCCGGTTAGCATTGTGATAAGCCCGAACGTGAGAGGTCCGATTGCTGCTGCAAGTTTTCCTGCTAACCCCCACAATCCGAAGAATTCGCCTGAGCGACCGGGAGGTGAGAAGAGCCCAACTAACGCCCGTCCGGACGAACCGCTAGCACCCATTGCCACACCAATCAGCATTGCGAGTCCCCAGAATAAATTCTTATTGTCGCAGAGGAATGCTCCACCTGTTGCGACGATCCACAGCAGCAAAGAGATTGCTAACGTTTTTATCGAACCAATTTTGTCTTGAAGGAAGCCGATGCAAAACGCACCAATAGCCGCTGTCACATTCACCGCAAAAATCATTAGCATCAAATCTTGAGAGTTAAAGCCCATTACCTCTTGCGCATAAACGGCAGCTAGCGACATGACTGTTGTGGTGCCACAAGTGAATACAAGCAGGCAAATCAAAAAACGAAATAGGTCTTGATAATGAACCGCGTGACTCATAGTAAGTTTTAGTCGCTCGAATCCGACTGCAAGTAGGTTCTTCGTGATTGCGTTTGGGTCAGGCTTCGCGCGCTCCTTCATAATAAGAAAAGTCGGCAGCGAACCAAGTCCATAGATGGCAGCAGTAATAAGCATAGTGACGGGAACATACATTTCTGCTGAGTGTCCCTGCTTTTTTGCGAACATGACATAAAGAAAACAAATTGCTAGTGCCACAAGCCCACCTGTGTAGCCAATCGTCCAACCAATCGCGGAGATTCTTCCCATGTCTTTTTTCGTTGCAAGTTCAGGTAAGAAAGACGCTGCCATGTCTTCTCCCGTTCCATAACAGAAATTTGCTAGCACGAGAAGCACCATGCCCAGAGCATATGCGCCTTTACCAACAAGTGAGAGCAGCGCGGTGCAAGTGACGCAGCATATCGTGGCAATCGCGAGTACTTTCTTTTTATTTGCTGTGGCATCAGCGATGGTGCCAATGGCAGGTGCACTGATGACGATCGTGAGGCTTGCAATTGTGATACAGAGAGTTAGCAAAAATGTGCCTTGTCCCGCAGCTAGTCCCGTTTCTGGACCGGCAACAACACTTACAAAAAAGGCATTGAATATTGTGGTGCTGACTATTGTTGCATAAGCCGAGTTAGCGAAGTCATACATAGCCCAGGCAAGAATTTCTTTCTTCGGGGCGGTTTGATGTGCTTCGAAAATTTCGGCTTCACTTGAATTTGATTCGCTCACTTGCTCTCCAGCGGATGTTTCTCAAAGAAGTTCCAGATCAGGCTGCTTGCATCAATGTCTTTACATGCTTTGCCTATTACTGCGGCAGGAAGATACTGCGCAAATTTGCTGTCTCTTGGCCATGAATGACCCCCTCCTTCTATTGAATAGAATTCAACACTGGCATTATTGCAGCAAGATCTATATGCAAAATGTTTGATTGGCAAATTGCTTTTGGGGTTGTTTATCACGAGGTCTTCGATTAGGGGCTTGTCTTCACATTTATTGTGCTTAGCAAGAAAACTTACTGTTTCGGGGACGGAAATCACTGTGCCCAGCTTCTTTCGGTAAAAGTGAACCTCGCCTCCTTCGTAAGGCACCAGCGGGTCTCGGGTGCCGTTGAAAATGATTGCAGGGACCGGACGACCATTCCATGCAGCCTTGCTCAGAGGTTCAGGAATCGCACCAACCACGGTGCCAATGGCGGCAATCTTGTCTGAGAGATCCTTCGCCAGGCGATATGACATCATGGCACCATTGGAGACACCACTGGAGTATATGCGGGTGTGGTCGATGTTGAATTCTGACTCTGCAATTTCGATGAGCTTCCGTATAAAGGCAACATCATTTACGTTTTTTTGATGAGCTGTGTGAGCGTTTTCACGACCATCATTCCAGTGCTTATCATAGCCTTCTGGGCAAATTACAATTATGCCTTTCTCTTTTGCGAGCTTATCGAAGCCGGTAAAATTAACCATCCGCTTGCCGCTTCCACCACCGCCATGTAAAAGAAAAAGTAAGGGCGTAGCTTTGTCTTTGTTATAGGTAGATGGAATATACAGGTTGTACTGGCGCTCGATCGAATCAAGATCTAGTGTTCGCACTTCTAACTTCAATGTTTCGGAACCATCACTTGGCAGTGCAAAAATGGGCATATTGCAACTCATCATCCAGCAAAATAGCAGCACTAAAAGTAACATGTTCGATTCTCCGTGTGCCAGCTCATGGTAACATCAGTTCTTCCGAAAACAGAACGCAATGATGAGCAGCCAACCTCTTCGAAATATTAAAGTTATTGATTTCACGCACTTATTGCCGGGCGAGCTTACTGGGACTATCTTGCGAGATATGGGCGCGGAATTGATTCGTGTTGAACGCCTGAAACCAGGACTAGCGCAGCATCTACCGCCCATAGTCAAGGGGGAGAGCCTCTATTATTGGGGTGTGCACGGAGAGGAAAAACGCATCGCTCTTGATTTGAAACAGGACTCAGCAATCGAAATCGTTAGCAAGATGCTGAAAGATGCCGACGTGCTCATTGAGAATTTCCGACCTGGTGTGATGGGACGGCTTGGAATTGGTTATGGCAAGGTTCACAAGCTAAACCCTGCGTTGATTTATTGCTCTATCTCAGCTTATGGGCAGTCTGGCAGTTTCAGCCAGCGGCCTGGTCACGATGTTAACCTGCAAGCAGAAGCCGGTGTATTACATGTTTGCCGCGCTCAAAACGGTAAACCTCAGATGCCGGGAACTTTGCTTTCCGATTATATGACCGCTCTTCTATCTGCGGTGTCTATTCTCGGCTCAGTTATCGAGCGAGAGAACACAGGCAAGGGCAGGCATCTCGACATGAGTATGTTTGATAGCGTCATGTGGACGCAATCGCTTGCTGCTACTGCAAGTTTGTTTATGAACGAAGAGCCGCAAGAGGCTAACCCTCAATATCGCAGCGAACTTGCCAATTACAACGTATTCCAATGCAAAGATGGGCGTTACATCGCAGCAGCTCCGCTAGAGCCAAAGTTTTGGGAAGCGTTCTGCCAGTTGATCGGGCGAAAAGACCTTTTGCACGTCATTCCATTTGGCGCTAATTTGAAATTGCGTCAGTCGTTAGATCAGGTGTTTCTAGAAAAAACAATGGATGAGTGGCTCGAAATTTTTAAGGAGATTGATTGCTGCGTTTCTCCTGTAAATTCAGTGCTCGATGCCCTGGAATTTCTGCCCAGCAAGGAACGAGGGCTCGTCCAGTATTTATTGCATCCGAAACTAGGAAGAATTCCGCAGGTGAGAACTCCGGTTCCATTTGGGAAAAATACAGATACCGAGCTAATGGCTAAACATGATATTGCAGATAGCACGGTGGCGGTTTTGAAGGAACTGGGGTACGAACTTACTGAAATAGCTGCTCTGGCGCAGCAACAGGTAATACCGGGGAGACCCAAATTACCGATTTGAAAGGTGGTTTGAATGCACGTTTTGATTGTCGAAGACAGCATTACACAAGCCCGAGTTCACGAATTAAATTTGAGTCGTTATGATTTTGCTGTCAGCAAGGCAAGTACTGTGTCGGAGGCAGAAGATTGCCTGGCCGATAATGAAATCGATGTTGTTTTGCTTGATTTGAATTTGCCTGACTCAAAAGGGTTAGACACTTTTTTTCATGTGCATCAAGCTGCGCGAGGTGTTCCAATTGTTCTGGTTTCATCCATCGCTGATGAGGCTATAGCAATGGAAGCTCTGCAAGGTGGAGCGCAAGACTATTTGATCAAAGGTCAGGCTCACGACAGAGAAATTAAACGTTGTCTTGTGCATGCAGTTGAGCGCAGTCGTGTCGAGAAGCAGTTGCGAGAAAGTGAAAGGCGCACCCGTATGGTGCTCGAAAATTGCACTGATGCTTTCATTGCTTGTGATCGAAATGGCGTTATTAGAGGGTGGAATCCTCAAGCAGAAAACATGTTTGGTTGGAAAAAAGATGAAGTGGTAGGTAAGACACTTTCTGAAACAATCATTCCTGATTATTTGCAAGAAACACATAAGCATGACCTCGCTACTCTCGCCAGTTCAGATCGTGGCAGTTTGTTCAGGCGGCGTGCTGAATTGCGCCTGAAGCATCGCAACGGAGCTGAACTTCCAGTTGAGCTTGGACTATTTCCGATTCTCATCGGAGATGATCATGACGAGCTTTGTGCTTTCGTCCATGACATCACGGCTCGAAAAGCAATTGAAATGCGCAATAAGCAACTAAATGAAGAGTTAGAGCAGCGTGTTGCTGAAAGAACAGCAGAGCTGGCACGTTCGAACGCAGAATTGCAGCAATTTGCAAAAGTTGCATCGCATGATCTGCAAGAGCCTTTGCGTGCCGTGGAAGGTTATGTTCGCTTGCTAACTAAACGGTATAAAGGCAAGCTCGATCAGGATGCTGACGAATTTATTGATTTCATCATGGATGGTGTTGACCGCATGGGTAAGCTAATTCAAGCCGTGCTTGCACATGCATCCATCGGTCCGAACGACGTTAAAAACGTTCAGCAAGTCGATTGCAAAATTGTGATTTCAGAAGTGCTGAGCAATTTGAAAGCGACCATCGAAGAGAGTAGCGCGAAAGTTGTAATTGAAAAAATGCCAGTTGTAATGGCCAACCGAAGTGAAATGCTGCAGTTATTTCAGAATTTGCTCAGCAACGCTTTGAAATATAAAGGTGACAGGCCGCCTGAAATCACAGTTCGTGCAGAACAAAATGTCCATGAGTGGGTTTTTTCTATTCAAGATAATGGAATTGGTATCGATCCCAGATATACTGAAAAGATATTCGATATGTTTGCAAGATTGCATGGCAAAACTTCATATTCCGGCACCGGAATTGGTTTGGCTATTTGCAAGAAGATAGTGGAGACTCATGGTGGAAGAATTTGGGTGCAAAGCGAGCCCGGAGCCGGGTCCATTTTTTTCTTTTCGCTAGATCGCGACCCAGTTACTAATTGAAGGAGAGCTCAAATGGACAGACCGATGAAGATCCTCTTGGTGGAAGACACACCATCTGATGTCAGATTAGCGCAAGAAGCTCTCAAAGACACCGAGATCAAGCATGAGTTGACGATAGTCAACGATGGTGAGGCCGCAATGGAGCATTTGAACAAGTGCGTTTCGGATGCATCGCTACGGCCCGACTTGATTCTGTTAGATCTCAACATGCCGAAGAAGAATGGTCATGAAGTTCTTGCTGATATGAAAAAAGTTCCGCAGCTTGAAAAAATTCCTGTGATTCTTTTGACAGTTTCTCAAGATGAGCAAGATATCTTGAAAGCGCTACATCTCAAAATGAACTATTACGTAAGTAAGCCGGTTTGCTCTGAGAAGCTCGCGGTCTTGATTCACGCTATACAACAGTTATGGCAAGAACCTGACAAAATCAAAAAGGAAACGGGGCTGACTGGAGAAGACTCACACGTAAGATATGTGATGGCTGGAAATCCTCATACTGCGCCTGAAATTCTGGTGCGTCTTGCTTCTGAAACTCGACCGCAAATCAGGCAGCGTGTTGCCGAAAATCCTCATACACCGATTTCTGCATTGTGGTCGCTTGCTCGCGATTACGAGCAAGATGTTCGCCTTGCAGTTTCGGAAAATCCTAGCTCGCCATTGAATCTATTAGAGGAGTTGGCTAGAGACCCTAACGATGATGTTAGACTCGAAATGGCAGCAAACAAAGATTTGCCACCAAACATTTTGAGCATGCTTGCCGAAGACGATAATTTATACGTGGTCGATAAGGCTAAGAAAACACTTGCTTCGTTGTCGGCTGCTGCCACATAGGTTTGCCATGATGAATCAGTTGGAGTGAATTAAGTTCAATACTTCATCAGCTTTCTTGTCAGCAGCTTCTGGCTGTCCTGCTTTGAGAGCTGCGTCGAGTTGGTCCATCAAAACTTTAACGTCGTTTACGCGTCCTGTTTTGTGTACCCATGGCGGCACCTCGCTTTGAATAGCGCGAACTTTGCCCTGTAGCTTTTTGACTGAAAACTCAGCAGGTGAATGCGCTTTCTCTGCGAGTGGATAAGCATTTAAGAACTTTCGATATGCTGTTATTGCCTCATCACCCTCTGTTGCCCTGCGAAAGAAGTTGTTTTTTTCAGCTTCTCCGCCCATTCCCCAGGAAAAAATATTGACTAGCCTGGCACCATGATTGAACATCTTTGCCAGGTAGGTTTCCATGTTTGGTTCACCACGCATTCCATTTGGAACGACATTTGTTCCTTCGGCAGAAATCCAAGTGTTCTGTCCCCTCTTGATTGTTTCTGCCCTTATTTGTTCGATGGTGTCTGCCATCGGATATGTGCTGAATCCTGGAATTGATGAATTAGCAAAAACAACAGAAGGTGTGGCAAAGCCCACCTGTTCAGGGAAACTCCTGAATGCTGTGTCCCTGAATCCTTGCGAAGTAAATGCAATATGTGAGTAGAGTTTTTCTTGAGGCAATCCTGTTTTTGCAAGCTCGTATGCCCACATTTGAATAAAATCTCTAACAATAGCTTCCAGTTTTGCATCGCTCTGTGAAGTAAAGCTTGCTTGCTTGATTCCGATGTTATGGAGAGCGTGGAAGCCCGTGCTGGCACCGGTTGAAAAATCCCTTCCAATTTGAGTCTCCCAGCCAGTAATGAGTCCGGCAAACAAGTCTTCTCGTCCTTCTTTCTTGAGTTGATCAATTTCATATTTTATTTCATTGCCAATCAAGGTCGCGCGTTTGTGCACCGCTGCTTTTACGGCTGGGCTGTTAAAGCAAAGTTGTGGTGGCGCTTTCGCTGGCTTGGGTCCCCAATCGAGCCGTCGTCCGCTGCACAACGTTCCCTGGGAATTGATCCATTCGGTGTTTTCTTTGTCTTGAGCCAATTCTTTGTTCTTGTCCCAAAACATGTGATCGTCGATATGGAATGCGACGGCAACGTTTAATTTCTTTGCGCAAGTGAAGGAGTCATGAATTAGCAATTTGACTTGCGCATCGGACTGGTTGAAGGTAAGGGGGCCAACGACAAATCCCAGCTTATGGTTTTGTTTTCCTGTGCTGCCAATTCTGTTGACTATATCTGCAACACTTTTGTTGAGGTCTGGACATCGTGGAAAGACTTCGCTCGGTGCGTCTGCTGTAAACAGTTGAAACATCAGATACAAGGTGATGGGTTTCGTTGCTGGCATTGTTTATTTGCTTAATTTGAGGCTCTGTATGCGCCGTGATTGGCTCGCAGCACATTGATTGCTGATGCTGTTTTTAAGAGTCTCGATTGTGTCTTCTGTTCGAACGGCTGAACAGGATTGCGCAATGCTTGCAGATGTTCCGTTTGAGTTATTAATGTCAGCAATGAAACCTCGCTTGAAGCCAAATGCAACCCGGCAATTTTTCCGTGATGTTTGAGCTCTCTGCGCCCGATGCCATCTTGCGCTTGAGCGGATTTATCGCTGATGCCAGATGCTGAAATGAGGAACTCTTCACCAGGACAAACCTCGATGTTTTGACCTCCAAGATTCAGGCGTACATCGCCATTGTTTGAGCAGTTTGTAACTCGGAGAATCCCGTTGTGTAAAGAGATTGCGCTCAATGCACCTTTCTTTAACATGATGCTTGCGAGTTCCGTTTCAATTCTCATTTCAAGCTCAGGACAGACAAATAAATCCCCACGCTTGAACTCAAGGCAGGCACGGTATGCCTTGTTGGAGAATGTTTTTGTTTCTAGTGTTTGCGAGTTCTTAAATCCTGGAAGGAAAACTCGTGCAAAAACAAAGTTGTCGTTTTCATTATCCAATCTTTTTTCACCCGATCGGGTTAACTCTAGGCTATTCGTGAATCTGTTTTCGCTGTATCCAATCGGCTTAAAGGCTGTTACATTGAAGGTCGCTCCATCAAGCGAAACTGTATTTCCACTGCCATTGGAATCGAAAAGAATTGTGCCGCCTTGCAAATTCATGCTGGCTTGATTGTTTCCGCTGCTCGACAAATTTACTGAGCCGGAGTTGCTTATATTTGTATTGACGACTCCGCTTTTGTTTGATTGATTCGCGACGTTGAAGTTGCTGGCGAAGTTGCCGGAAACGGTGCCAGAGGCGAGCTTGCTTGAGCTTGCCAGAGCGCTCACCTTGACGCCTGCGCCCAACTCAATGCCACCGCCTGTGCCACCGCCAGCCTGTGCAGTGCCGCCAAGTGAACTTGCCCAGAATTGATTTCCCGTAGCGCCTTGAATCTTGCTGATGGATAGAATTACTATATTTCCGCCGTTGGCTTGAAGTGAATTGTTCTGTCCCAGGTCAGCATTCCCAGCAGTTGTACTTAAGTTGATATTGCCACCATTTGCGGTGATTGTCTGGGCTGTTCCCAGCGTGAGAGAACCTCCTGTTACTGAGATTGAGCCTTTGCTGAGCACATCAGTTGTGCTTAGTCGAATGAAGCCGGGGCTGCCATTGAGGACACCAGCACTCAAAGAACCACCTAGCGAAACATTTCCTTTTGCTGTAATTTTGATAGCTCCGTTTGGAACGCTCAAGCTGGAGCCAGCTCCTAAAGTTGTGTCAAATCCGGTGCTTATCGATAGTCCCTTTTGTCCTGTGATTTTTCCGTCAACTGTAATCGCTGCCGATGTGGATGTGAAGGTAGAGCCGCTTAGATTGCTCGTCGAGGCAATAGTCAGATTTGAGGCTTTGAAGCTGATGGACCCTGCCCCTGTGTTGATTGTTGTGTTGGTGACTGGTACGGCACCAGCGGTGGAGAGGGAAAAGCCAGATGAGAGTTTGTTGGCGGTCAGAGCTGACAGCGCTATGCCCGTCGGCGTTGATACCCCGTTTATCAAAACTGATTGACCATTTAGGCTTAACTTGCCGCTGCTAACATAGGTACCTGAAACTGTTGAACTAGAGCCGGGCAAATTAAAGTTGATTGTTGCCGGTTTGCTGTTGCTTGCTTCTGGCACATTAGCATTGCTTGCTGCGGCACTTGGGAGTTCGGAGCTGACAAACTGAACGAGAGCAGAAAATGCGCCACCATTGCTTTCTGAAATGTTCAATGTAGATGGTGTATGGAAGGTCGGCAGCGCCAGCTGAGTAACGTTAAAATGTCCGCCGTTGTTAATGATGTTGCTTGCGGCTGCTGGTCGAATCAGTTCCATCTGGCTTGCGGTGATTTGCCCGGCGTTGTTTAGCGTAGTTCCCGAGAAAATGAGATTTCCGCTAGAGTTAATCGATGCTGTTGATAGCAAGGTCAAATTACCAGTGCCTACATTTAGACTGTTTAGCGTTCCGGTGAATGTCAGAGAACCTGCTATTGTGCTTGATGGAATGTTCAGCTGGCTCGACTGTCCACTGATTGTGAGCTGTATGTCGCCTGCTTCTGAAGGTGAACCTGCGGCTTGTAATACAAATTTGCTAAATGTGCGAGGCAGGTCGTAGCCTGGAATTGTGATCGACGAAATCTTGGATTGCGGGTTCTGTGGAGACAGTGAGCCATCACTGTTGAGTCCGATTGTTTGCGTCTGTCCCAGAGCTAGCTGATAGAGCGCAAGCGCCGCAGCTGGTGTGACCTTGGTTCTTATGTTGCCTGTGAGCGAAGCGGTGCTGACCTGTTGTCCTTCATAGTCTAATTGTTGTGCGCCACCGCCAATGGTGACCGAAAGTCTGCCCTGTACGTTGCTGCTTTTGCTTAACGCTGCTGCATTGCTTATGCTGAATGTATCAGTACCGCTGACAATTGAACCTGCTGTTCCGTTGACGACAGCGCTTCCGGCGCCCACATTAAAGACTCCTCCAGGCAACGCATATTCGCTGGCGACTTTGCTCAAGAGGTCAAAGTTTGTGGGAATCGCTTGAGTTGCATAGGTGCTCAAACTGACGGAACCGGAGCTTCCTTTTCCTGCAAAGCCGCTACCTGCACTCGCAATGATGCTGTTAGCGCCGCTCTTTCCTTTGACTTGTAGATAGCCAGCCTTCAGGTCTATGGCGCCTGCGTTGCCGCCTTTTCCTCCCGAAGTTTTAGCTAGTGCGTTTCCTCCGGCACTGCTTAGATAGCCGCTTACCGAAATGTTGCCGACGTAGAATCCACTCAATGAGTCTCGGTTGGAAGTCTGTAGACTAATGTTTGCGCCAGAACCTGCATTCTGTCTTGCAATACTTGTACTGCCACCGCTCGCGCTTAGATTGCCTTTGATTGAAATGAACGATGAGGCACTGACACTTATGTTGCCTGCAGAACCAGTCGTTAGGGTGCTGCTGCCAGCCAGTCCACTCGAGTTCAGATTAGCTAAGCTGACTGTGCCATTTAATGAGTTGATTGTTATCGCACCGCCGCTGGTGCGAGCGCTGCTGTCGATAGCTCCGTTGACCTGAATGAATGAGTCAGCCGAGAGTGTTACTGCGCCGCCGGCGCCGTTGCTTGAAGAACTGCTAACAGTGCCGTTTATGAGGATAGATGCAGCGGCTCCATCTGCTGGACTGGCTGCCTGCAAGTTAGCAGATGGCGAAAGGAATCCGCCAAGTACCTGAATAGATCCATTTGTATATGGCGCGGCGGACAATAAAACCGCACCGCCACCGCTGGCTCCTTTTGTGTTAATAGCGCCGTTTATGGTCGCTCCACCAGGGGCGAATACCCTGAACGTTCCACCTTTGCCTGACACTGAGCTAGCATTAATTGCACCAGTTACGACTACACCAGAGTTGCCTCCCGCCACTGCGTTGCCTAGCAAGGTGATACTTCCGGCATCGCTGTTCGTTGCTGATTTGAAAGTACTGGATGTATTGATGCTGGTTTTGGCAAGATTGATGCTACCACCAGTTGCTGAAACAGAAGACACAGTAAATAGTTGGTTCAAATCTGTGATTTGACCGATCGTCGCTGGAGTGAAAGAAAAACCTGCCAGGGCGATTAGACTACCGCCTTTTCCCTTGGTATTCGAGAGATTTATTGAGCTGAGCTTGCTTCCAATGATGTTTCCAGAAGCGATGATCAGTACGCTCTTTCCAGCGCTATTTATGAACTGGTTGGCAGCAAGAATAACATCGCCATTTGAGTTTGCAATCGTTCCAATTGCTGAGCCGGCTGGCGCCAGGTTGAAGTTCTGCGTTCCTCCAAGAAATCCAGCAGAGTTGAATATAAGGCCTGTGTTTACGCTTAGTACGTTTCCAGTGTTAAGCGTAAAGGAGGCTGAAGGAGCGATGCCAACTGCATCTCCTGCATTTATCGTCACGCTGGGGCTGTTTACGTGGACATTTCCTGTGATGTTCAGTGCGCCACCACTGGCAGTGAATGACAGAGATCCCGGTGCGCTAGTGGTGCCGTTGCCACCGATTTCTAGATTGCTTCCGGCAGTGCTCTGTATGAGCAGGTTTGTTGCGCCGCCTGTAGGTGAGACGCTGCCATTGTTAATGAACAACGGGGTTGTGATCGTAGCGGTGCCATTGCTGCCTGCGTAAAGGAAGCTTCCATTGATGGTGACACTATCCGAAAAGCTGAGTTCAGCAACGTTGTCTGTAAGCGTGACGCTTGGTGGTAAAACAAGTTTAGTGAACCCACCCGCAGGTATGTTGCCGGAGTTTATGGATAAACTGCCGCCGACAGCGGCTCCATTTGCATCTAAAACTATGGTTTGACCGCCACCGAGTAAAACTTGATTGATGGCTATGAGTTCAGCTGGTGTTACCTTTGCAGTACCAGAAAAGACTACGGGGAGGGAGTTCTCAATGATGGTGACCGAGGCTGTTCCGTTGGAGAAGAAAATTCCCGAGCTGAGAGAGCCTGAATTTCCAGTTCCATTTATAGTGATTGAATTAGCTTGTGAACCAGCTAATATGCCCCCAGAAGAACCATTGCCGCCCTTTGTCGAGCCCACTTCGAAGCCAGCAGAAACGAGAAGGCTTTCAGTGCGAGTGCCGCTGCTGTAATCCGCGAGCGAGCTGTAGGTTGACGCCGCGCTCACTGAACCTTCATTGGTGCTTATTGTCACTGTCCCGTTCGTTCCAGCTGATAGAACTGAGGACGTTCCATTGGTGGCAGAAAGGCTGCCAAAAAATCCTGAAACTGTCGACTGAACAACTGCTGTTTTTGCGGTGATCGAGATGCTGCCACCTGCTCCAGCAGCGCCTCCGGCTATCGCGCCAGAACCAGAGCCCGCTGCGCCCATGTCGCCACCATTGCCGCCAGTGCCTGATGACCCGGTGCCGCCGCCACCACCTCCTCCGATGATGCCGACACTGCCACCAGGTGCCGAAACACCGCCTGAAGCACCATTGCCATTTCGTAATTCGGCTATCATCGATGATGTGCGCGGTCCACCGAAAGCACCTACCAGTCCTCCGCCTGCGCCACCGCCTCCGGCTGATGTGGAATTTGACGTGCCACCGAAGCCCGGCATGCCGTAAGCTCCACCGCCGCCACCACCGCCTGCCACTGAGCCGCTGGCTCCTGCGCCGCCGCCACCACCGCCAGAGGCTGAAATGTAGTCTTGTATTGTGATTGTGCTTGCAGAAAGTGTGATGTTGCCACCCTTGCCACCAGCACCACCGGCACCACCTGTGCTACCACCTGCTCCGCCTGCGCCACCGCCACCGCCAACTTCGATTGCTGTTAGATTTATATTTCCATTGTTAGCTGTCAGCGTGACTGTGCCGCCATCGCCGCCCTTGCCTCCGCTGAGTCCACTAGCCATCGCGGCTCCGCCAGCACCACCTTGTGCGGCGACGGCTATGCAAGGTGAACATGCGGTATTGAGAGGCAGAATGCTTATGCTTCCGTTGCTAGAGCTAACGTTGATGCTGCCACCAGCACCACCTGCGCCTTTATTTGCTGAGTTAGAAGTCGCTCCAATTCCCCCGCCTGCTTGTAGATTGAACAGGCTTACATTATTTCCAGCTGTTATGCTGATGTTTCCCGCGTTCGTAGCATTTCTTGGGCTACCTGAGCTAGATTGAATACCGTTTTGCCCGTTCGTTATTATAGAGCCTGTTGCAGTAAGATCTTTTCCGGCTGTAATTGAAACGTTTCCGTTGCTTATGATGCTGGTGGGCAAATAATTATTAGCACCTATTGCACGAACAGTGTTGTTGCTGCCTGATACTACGGGTGGTACTGGTGTGTTGCCTGGTGCACCACCGAGCCCACCCAAGATTGGAGTGCTGTTGATGTTGGTCTTGCCAGCTCCTGGGTCGTTTCTGGAAAAATCAGTTACGAAGTACATCGACGAGCCATTAGTTGCAAATCCGAAACCAGCGTAATTATTGTGGCTGGCGCTTGTTCCCACTAAGTTGAAGTGGTGGGTGCCACTGGTATTGGGTTCTGCGAACATCATGTCGTTGACGACATTGAATCCGTCCAAAATTGTGTAACCAGAAGCGAACCCTGCATTCTCCGCGCAGCATCCGGAAGTGGATAAGCCTATAACTGTAGCTCTGTTTGTTGGCGTTTCCCCTAGTGTGCTGAAATGACCAAGGTGTCCAGTTTGTGCTAAATAGGAAGCCTGCTGGCTGGCCACGGCGCTGAGCCCAGCGCTATATTGAAGTGCTGGCAGTGACGGGTCTTCCGCTAATCTTTGGGCGTTAACAATGTTGAGCGCCTGCGTGATTATGTCTATCTGCCATTGTGCCAGAGTCGGCTGAACCTCGATGCTTGCGCCGCCACCTCTTGATGCAATGGAAACGCTTGTGTTTTGTGTTGTTCCTGCTGTGATACTTCCTGTACCGCCCATGGCTCCATTTAATATGGTGACAGTACCTGAAACAACAGGCGTTGCTGTCGATATCGTGACGTTGCCGCCTGATGAACTTGATTGAGAGTAAACAGGGTCTGTCGCTGTATAAATGGCTGGAAGGACAATTGCTGCTCCAGATGCGGGGTCGGCTGTTGCTCCAGCCATGATGGTGACTCGTCCGCTGCTTGTGAAATCACTGCCACCACCAGCGGTATTGATGTAGCCGCTGCTTCCCAGGTTGACTGTGCCAGGTTCAAGGGTTCCTGATTTAGTACCACTGAAAGCAGCAATAAAAACATTGCCACCGTTTCCGCCGTGGTTGGTTGTTGTCAAAGTTCCGCTGGTATTAATGGAACTCACACCTGATGTGTCAATGGCCCCACCCGTTGCTGAGGGACCAGTGATAGTAAGGGTTGTTGTCGTGTCATTTGAACCACTGCTTCCGCCAGTGATGTTGGCACCAGCAATGATGGTGAGGTTGCCACCATTTCCGCCGAGTGGATTTGTTGTGTCGATTGTACCGGCACTGACGATGACGTCATGGCTTGCTATCAATGCCAGAGCGTTTCCTGAGGTATTACTGAGGTTTGATAAGGTAAGGGTTCCTGCTGAATTAAAAAACGTAGGGTCACCGGTTATGTTCAGGTTTCCCAGTTTCAGATTGTCTGTCGCGGCGCCAACGTTCGCCTTGCATGCGTTTACGTTGATCCAACCGCTCACTTCACCCAGATTTGCCTCTACCGCACCGCTAGCAGCTGAGAGATTGAGTGATTGAGAGTAAAAATTCCCACCCTGAAGATTCAACGATGCTAAGGCAGAGCTGGAAAGATTGCTTACGTTAATGTCTCCGAGAATCGCACTCACTACTCCGGAATTATTATTGAAGTCGAGTTTTTGGAGAGACGAGCTTACGTTAATGTTTGACGCAAGCGAGGTCAAATTTCCCGAATTGATTATTGAGCTTGTGATTATGTTCAGGTTGTTTTGAGCTTGAATTAGAGTTTGGGTTGTTTGAGTGAGTGTTTGCGGGGTGTTGATTAACGAACTGCCAGCCGACAAAGTTAAAGAGCCTGAGCTGGAAATCACGCCGTGATTGGTAATGTTGTTGACCGCGTGTAAAATCAAATTGAAATTTGGCAAGGCACCTGTGCTGCTTGCAAATGCGCTGTTCAAATTTGATGAAATCAAAGCGTTGGCATAATTGACTATGTTATTAGCGCTGATGCTTCCAGTCGCATTGCCTGGGTTACTGGAAAACGCATACAGGCTGCCATTGTTGAGCAAATTTCCGCTCAAACTCAATGAATTTTGCTGGCTGAAGTTGAGATAGCCTGTCACTCCCTGCGGCACACCGAGGTTGCCTATATTCGAAGAAAGGTCGGTAGAACTGAACTGTCCACCAATCGCCATACCTCGTGCATTCAATATAAGAGATTGTTGTCCAGACGACAAAACCTGAGTTAAAGCCACCTTCTCTGCTGGTGTCAATAGGCTTCCAGCCCTAATAGTTACCGACTGTCCAGCGCGCGTGATGTTGACGCTCTGTCCCTGGCTGAGCCCTGCTGCTCTGGTTCGTGCCGCTGAGCCGAGATTGTAATTTGCAGCGCTTTGCGCCCTGGCTTTTGCTGTCGGTAAGATCAGCAAAACTAAGGCTGAGAGCGCGGCCAGAGAGTAGTATGAAGATGAACGCAGTGTGGGATTCCTGGTCGGTGTGATCCATACCTAGCATGTACCCTGTAAATGGGTCAAGGGGAATCAACAACTGAACTGGGGCTGCATAATCTGACAAAAATTCACTATTACCAGTAGCCCATAAAAGGGCGCCCGCCAAAACCGCCGTAAGGCATTCCATAGCCGTAGCCGAAGCCCGGGTAGCCATAGCCGTAGCCACCATAGCCATAGCCCATCATACTACCTGCCGCGATCGACCCTGCAGTCACCGCTGCTGCCTCACCTACCTCTCCCAGGAAATGTCCAAGCTTGTGCAAAAATGGATGCCCTTTTGTTTTGGGCTTTTGTTCTTCTTTGCTGGTATTAGTGGCGGTGGCATTGCTGAACTGTCCTGCATCATAAGTTGAGTTGCCGTATGGATTTTTTCCGCCTGAATAATCGTAATTAGAGTTTGCACTATAAGATTGGTCGGGGTAGTAGTTTGTCTTTGCTGGCAGTTGGCATGTTGAGTAATAGTTTGGTGCGGTTGCTGGGTATCCCGAATTGACGGTTTCGTTAGATGATGGCGTTGTGTAAACGGAAGTCGGCGCGGAGAATTTCGGTTGTAACGCCATCATGAGTCGGTTAATTCTGGTAGTGATAGGCATGAACGATTGTGGTGTCTGTCCGGGGTAAATCGTCTTTTCCAGTCGACGAACTCTATCGATTAACGTGTCTCCTGCATATTGCTTTCCGTAGACCTGCTGCTCGAGATTTGCGACTTCGCTGACCAATGAGCGAGATTGATACGGATTGGAAAACGTCGTGACAGGTGGTTCTTCTGCTACAGGAATAGTAGTGTCGGATTGCGGAGAAACGGCTGTTGTTTGGCTGCCATTGGTAGAGGTACTGGGACTTTCATCCGTTTTCTTTTTTGCTGCTTCCTGAGTCTTGTCCGCTGCGCTTTTGTCAACCGCAGCGACCGCCGGGTCAGATTTAGGCAGCCCATCGCCAAGATGTGGAACATCTTGAAGAAGCCTCTCTATTCGAGACAAACTGTCGCCTTGTTGTCTTTTACCGTAAACTAATCGCTCAATGCGATCTAGCCTTTGGCTGTCGTTCTCGTCTTGATATTTTTTTTCGAAAAATCTCATTTCGAACTGAGACAGATCCTTCGAAAAACGACGTTCGTTCTTGTCTGTACCGGCAGACCCTTTTTTATTGTCAGGACTCTTTGAGTCATCTGTGCTGTAGCTGTTGTCTTCTGCATTTGCCGCATTCGCGCTGTCAGAACTTGCCGCATCTGGATTTCCATCATCAGCAAAACTGCTGGAGCAACTGAGAGCTAAGGCGCTTGAAAGGAAAAATAAAACGAAGGGGAGATGTGCATTTCGAAATTGACTCAGCAAAACAAACTTCCTTTCATTTACGGTGTCTTTTAACTTTACCCAAAGACGCAAGTCAATTCTCGCATACTTGCTTGTGTGCCTTTTCCCGCAAAACACTTACCAATTAAACAGCAAATCATGAGTCATTTACTTGCTACAGTCACATTTCCTTTAACAGGATTTACCAGTTAGGCGATCTTCCGTTGATGCTCATCGTATGCGGCAAATCGGGAAAACGTGAACGACTTGGGGCGCTTTACATCGGAGATGGCAGATCCAAGCTAAGCTTTCATACGCTATTCTTCAATGGAACCAAGAGGTGTTTCATGCGCAAAACTGCTCTACTAATTTTGTCATTTGCTATTCTGGCAAGTATTGGCACGATGGCGTTGCCAGCTGATGCACAAGGAATTGGCGCTTCTGAGAACCCTGCTAAGGCTGCCAGCACAGCTTCAGGCAGACCCAGAGTGGGCCTTGCTCTTGGCGGTGGCGGCTCTCGTGGCTCGTCGCACGTCGGAGTTTTGAAAGTCTTAAAAGAAGAACATATTCCTATCGACATCATTGCGGGCACCAGCATTGGCTCTGTCGTTGGCGGCTTCTATGCATCTGGCATGTCTATTGAAGATCTTGCTAGTGTCTTTGAGAAAAATACCTTCACAAAAGAATTTGCATCCCGCCCCATTTTGCAGATGACAATGTTGCCGCCCAGAATGGCTATGAGAATGCTCGGCTACAAGCCTTATGATGGACTTTATTTTGAAGGTAAATTCCGAGATTATGTGCACAAAACGATTGGCAAAAAACGAATCGAGCAGTTGAACATTCCTTATGCGGCGGTCGTTACTGATGTGGTAACTGGAAAGAGTTGCCGGTTGACGGAAGGTGATCTTGGGGAGGCAATGAGCGCCAGCACCGCTGTTCCCGAGCTGCGAAAACCTGTACAAATCGGCGAAAAACTTTATTGCGATGGTGGCGTAATCAACAACGTACCAGTAAATCATGCTCGAGAAATGGGAGCAGACTTTGTAATTGCCGTAAATATAGATGAGCAATTAAAGGACCGCCCGATAAGCGATTTCCGCGCACTTGGTTCTATGGGAAAACAAGCCCTGAGAATTCAACTTGCGGCATTCGATGAGCCGAGCTCTGCTAAAGCAGATATTGTGATTCATCCAGATACTACGGGAATCAGCCTCGTTTCTTTTAAAAAAGGCGATGGTAAGCATGGTATCGAGGCTGGTGTCGCAGCAGCGAAAGCAGCTCTTCCCGAAATAAAGCGTAAGCTAGCCAGCGCAGGAATTGCAATAGCCGAATAGTACTTTGTGCATTTACTGTTGTGCATCTACTGTTCAAAGTCTTTTCTTAGATAAACAGCCAACTCACTTTGTGCCACTATTTGGTTGTAGCTCAGGGTCAGGATATGCAGGTATCAGGTTGGGATCGTTTACTTCCTTGTCCGCAGGACCAGGCTTGACCGGGTCTGTTTTATGCATCGCCTTAAAAAGGTCGCCATTGAGTAAGGTCACTTCCTTTTCGAGGTTGTCGACTGCAGCTTTAGGGTATCCCTGCTTGTTGGCTTCCGCTTCTTCTGCGAGTAATTTTGTCTGACGTTCCATAAACTTTGCGGACTCATCGGCATTTATCCAGCCTTTGCTTAGTGCCATCTTTACCTGTTCTGCCAGGTCATTTAGGCGTTCTTTGAATTTCGGAACGAATTTTCTGGTGACACTGAAGCTGGTGCTTGAAGAACTCTTGCTTTGAGGGCGAATATCAGGGTTTATAGTTTCGCTTGTTGTGTTTGAGTTGCTTGAATTTGTGTTTGAAGAACTTGAACTAGATGTTGAACTCGAGCTTGAACTTACGCTGTTTGAAGAACTCGAGCTTTCTGTTCTTGTCGTGCTGGAAAATTCCTGTACGTCTGGAGGCATATCGCCTGGAGCGCTTGGTATTTTGCCTTCTTCTTGCGCTAGCACTGCAGTGTTCAGCGAAAAAATTGCCAGGACTGAGAGAAGCCTGACTTTGACTATTGTGTTCATTCTCGTGGATCCTCTTTTACACATACCTTTGTACCCACCAGCGCGAGCCATGAGATAAATTCTCAATGACGATAGTCTGGTTGCTTGGCGAGTAACGCCAGCTATAGATTTATTCGACTACCTTTTGACTTGGGAGTCGTAGCGCTGCTCAGTCTTTAGCATCTGGTACTTAGGTTCTTCGAACTGAATTCGGAAATTCTTTCGTGTGAATAGTAAGCAAAAGACACATACAAATGCTAAAACTGCTGCAAGAATGAATAGCATGCTCATTTTCTTACCTCAGGTTTTGTGCCAGTTGCGGTATCAATAGTGGCTTCTGAGATAGTTGTGCCTTCTGGTTTAGTAGTTGCTTCTGGCTTAGTGCTGCCTTCTGATTTGCTTGTGCCTTCTGCCTTCGCTTTGGAAGTTCCTTCTTCTTTATACATGGACGAAACGTAAGAAGCGAGCATTGCTCTTTCGGGCAGAGAAAGTTGGTCTTTCCAGGGTGGCATGGACGTTCCTGGAATGCCGTCGTTGATTACCATGAGCGCTCGTGCAATGCTAGGCTTCACCAGGTGGAAGTTTGTCGGTACGGGAGCCATTGCTCCCGCTGCTGGTCCATCGCCACCACCAGCGGTGCCGTGACAGCTGGCGCAATTCTTTTTGAAGAGTGTTGTCGTCATATCGGTGACCGGCATCGAAATCGATGGTGCCTTGTCAGAAAGAGTGCTTACGTAGCTGGCAAGGCTGACCAAATCATCGTGAGCCATATCACGCCAGGCCGGCATGGACGTTCCATAAACACCATTCTCAAGCACGAAGCTGATGCGTGCCGCTGAAAGCTTCTTGATTCTCAGGTTCGCAGGTGCGGGCATCAGGTTTGCTGCAACTTTGCCGTCTCCACGTCCTTCGGCTCCATGGCATGAAGCGCAGTTCTGTGCGAACAGAGTTTCGCCTCTTTTCACCGTAGTGCTGAGCACAGCAGCATCTGTAGGCATCGACAATTGAATGGGAGGTCCTGTTCGTCTGGCTTTGCTGGCGTTTGCGTTAAATCCTATTGGTGTGGTTTCGAGTTTTTTTACGTCATCTGAGCATTGACAATACTCGGGAACCGGTTGCCCTTCTATTCCTGAAAGCTCGCGCGCACGACCTAGCGATTTGATGTATGCAAGTAAGTCCCGGCCATCCTTATTAGGTTTGTCGATTGAACCGTCGAACAACCAGGGATAAGGCGGCATGACAGAATCGCTTACAATTAATCGGGGGTTATATAGGTGAGCTAATTGCCAGTCATCTGTGCGAACTGAAGACTCCCTTGCCAGGTCTGGTCCTATTCTTCGGGTGCCCCAGAGTTGCGGGTAATCATAAACTGTTTCCCATGACCGGGTTGGCATACCAAATCTTTCGGCGTCAGATTCTACTTTTCTGACCTGCTGCGTGTGGCAATAAGCGCATCCTTCGCGAGCGTATACCTCACGTCCATGTTCTTCGCTAGCCGTAAGCGGAATCATCGTCTTTGGTTTTGTTTTCTTCACGTCACTTTCGATAGCCAAACCAGGAGCTATTCCAAGCAAGCTGAAAGACATAAGAAAGAAGCCCACGCCTGCAATTGAAGCTGACAAATAGGCCATGTTCAAAACAGGCGCTGGTTTTTGCGCAAGCTGTTCATCCTTGCTTGCTGCATTTTCTTCTTGTGTTGAAATTGATGAAACACTGCTTTCGGTTTTCTTGCCAGAGCAGAATGCGAAGCACAAATGCAGGAAACCGATTAACAAGATTGCGCCGCTGCCCGTCCTGACCAGCCAGTATTGCTTAACTGCTCGCACCGACTCAATCCACGGTTGTGCTCCTTGCCAGATATTAGCTTCGACGAGACCTGCAAGAGTCAGCTCGCCTACCATCACTAGCATCCCGATAAAAATCAGCCAGTACGAAGCTCGGTACAAACCTGCGTTGAACTTTGCCTCTGGAATTCGCTGCCAGATATGACCCATGCCACCAATTACGGTGAAACTAGCAAAACCTACCATCGCGAGGTGCGCGTGCCCTATTACCCAATCGCTAAAATGAACTAGCTTGTTGATAGGCATCAATGCTTGTAGAGAGCCCTGCAGGCTTACAATTAAATAGAAGAATGTTCCTGTTAAAACGTAGCGCAGCGGTGTGTCATCCATAGATTCTTTAGCTGCGCCCTTCATTGAAAGCAGAAGGTTTGTGACTACCAGAATTACGTCGATGCCTAAAATCGCAGATGCCGTAACCGCTGCGACTTGTGTTTCCATTGGAATTGACGAATATACGTAGTGGTGCGTGCCGTTAAGAGGATATACAAAGAACAAAAGCCAAAATCCTATCATCGAGAGGAAATGGCTGAAGATTGGGCGGCGGGTGACTGCCGGAATGACCCAGTAAGAGATCGCTAGCGCAAGCGGTGTAACAAAAAGACCTACTGCATCGTGAATCCATAGTCCGCTGAAGGCTGCACCTTTTGCCCCAGAAACCAATTGTGGTACGAAATTTCCTAATGGATAAGCGAGCAGGGTGAATATGAGTCCACCGATGATGTACCAACCTGAAACGTATAGTTTTGATAGTGAAGCGTTGCTCAAAAGAGGTTGAACGAATTGAAGCGTGGCGAGTGCCATGCCTGCTACAACGAATATGTCTATGACAAGTGGAAACTCTGCCCATTCCAGAGACTGACTTTGTCCCATCAAGCATAATATCCATCCGGGAATCAAGATTGCAAAGTTCCAAACTGCAAATATGAACCAGCCTAACTTTTTGCTGAATACTTCACGATTGCTCAGGCGGGGCACGATGTGATAGAGAAACATGAGAAACGCATTTCCCAGCCATCCAAAAAATATGCCCTGTGTGTGGTCGAAGCGAAGTCGTCCCCAGCTTGACCATGCATGAGTTCCGGCCATATCTGGCATATGCATTTTTGTGGCAATGAAAAGTCCAAACAGTCCCGAAATAACCACCGCCGCAAGAGCTGCGATGCCATGTGCCTTGATAAGCCCATATTCTATTCGCGGCAGGGCTGCTTCGTTTTCTTGCTGTGGGTGCTCTTCGCTCAAGTCAGCAATCTCCCTATTTCTTGCCTTTGATTGTCACTAAATACGATACTATTGTTTTTGCCTCGTCCTCGGTAATGTGTGCTCCCCAGGTCTTGCGCATTTTATCAACTTCCTTTACCCATGTTGCTTCAGGAAAGTCGGGTTGCATGGTCACGTAGCGAAGTGAATGGCAAACGGTGCATCGTGAAATAAACAGGTCTCTTCCCTCTCCTGGCGGAAAGTCTGCTTCCAGTTTTGGGAGCTCAATGCTATGCACTGGCGATTCTTCGCCTTTTGCCGTTTTCGAGATTTGTGCCGGGGCAGGAGAATCTGCGCTCGGTTCTGTACTTGAACAAGAGACAAGAAGAGAAGATGCGCACAAGAGTAGAAGCAAAATGTAGCTTTTCATCAGACCACCGTCACTTTCATCTTCTCTATAGAGTTGCGCATATAGCCACTCTTATTCCAATGAATTAGATCTGTTTGGGTCTCTCCTTTTGCATTGCTTGCTCGAACTGCAAGAGTGTAATCGCCTTTGCCAGGTGGCTGCCAGTTGAATTTCCAGCGTACCCACGAGTATTTGCCAAAACTATTTGGCTGAATTTTTGCCTCAGCCCACTTTCCAGGGTTATTATCACCGGAGTAAATGCTCAGCTCTACTTTGCTGATGCCCACTCCTCCATCAAACGCCAAGCCTTCGATATCGAAAGCCTTTCCGGCGCTTACTAGGTCGCTTGTGTCTGGACGAACAAATATCGACCGGACATTCATTCTGTTAATGGGAACTGTGTCCTTTGCCAGGCAGTCAGGCTTTTCTTCTGCATATTCATTGTCAGGAATTCGATACGCCTTTTTCATCCAGTAGCCATCAAATTTTGTTGGCAGCACTGAAATTTCAGCCAGCGATTTTACCCAGTAGGTCGCGTAATAGCCTGGCACAACGAGTCTCAGCGGAAATCCATTCACCATGGGTAGTGGCGCATCGTTCATTGCATAAGCGACCAGCACATCTTCGCTCAGAGCATGTTCCAGCGCCAGTGACTTTGCGAACTTTGGCATGTTTGAAAGTGGTGGCTCGTCCAGTCCCGCCAGGGCAATTTCTGCTGCTTCTTTCTTTAGCCCTGCTTTTTCCAGCAATGCTTTCAGTGGAACGCCCGTCCACTTTGCGTTACCCATCGCACCATTCTGCCATTGACCACCGGGTACGTTTGGTTCCACATAACGACGCGAATTGCCTGAGCATTGCAAAACGGCTACGATCGATTTCGCTTCGAAGTTCTTCTTCAAGTCATCTACTGACAGCGAAAGTGGAGTTTCTACAGACCCTGTGACGTTGAGCTTGAAGGTTCTCAAATCAACCTGAGTTGGTATGCCTGAGTAATGCCAGCGTACGAAAAATGCTTCGTTTGGTGTGAGGTCCTCACGCAAATATAGTAGCGGCGTCTCCAGCTGTGGAGGGCGGTCGGTGAGCACTATTAATTCTGATTTTTCTGGAAAACGAGCTACCGTCTGGCCTGCTGGAATGTTTATTGGTGGCTCTTGAGAGTTTTCACCAAGCTTAGAGCAGGCAGTTGCAGCACCACCTATAGTGCCAAGCAAGAGCGCCTTCAGAAAATTCCGCCTGTGTATTTCGCTTTTGACTCGATCTAGTTCTTTCTGGAACTCTTTTTTGCTAGACATCAATCAACTGCTTTGCAAGAAGTGGAGCCTTTTACCGGAAGTTTACTCTCTTTCCATGACGTGATGCCGCCGCTGAGATCAGTAACTTTGTCGAACCCTTTCTTGCGCAGCAAGCTGGCTGCTATCGAAGAGCGAAAACCTGTTGCACATTGCACAACTATCTCTCTGTCGTGAGGCAATTTACTGCTCTCATCAAGAATGTTCATCAATGGAATTGGAGTGGTGCCTTCAATGAATGACTCTTTTCTTTCCATTTCATTTCTAATGTCTACTACCAGTGGCGGTTTTTCGGACTGCATGCTTTTCGCCAACTCACTAGCAGAGCGACGATTTGTAGTATTGAGTAATTCCTGATGAGTCGAAAATGCATCGATGCCACCATCAACATAGCCAGTGACATTATCGAATCCGATGCGTCCCAGCCGAACTACTGCTTCCTTCTCTTTGCCAGTAGGTGCGATAACCACAATCGGAGCATCGATGTCCAGGAAGTTTCCTGCCCAGAATGCATAGTGTCCGCTCAGTGGAATGTTCACCGAACCTTTCAGGTAGTGTTTTGCAAAATCATCGGCTTCACGTACATCGAGAATTTGCGTTTTGTTCTTCTCTTGCGAGGCAATAGCAGCTTCAGCCTTTACAGGCTTTAAATTTTCGGCAATTGCTTCATCGAGCGTCTTGTGTGCATTGAGATTGATCTTTCGTTCAAATCCCCAATATTTTGGTGGCTTTGGTTGGTTGCTCGTTAGCAGGCTGACGAATTTCTCTTTGCTCATGTCCTGCAATGCATAATTAGACTTGCGTTGCTCGCCCATGGTAGAAACAGTTTCTGCACTGAGATTTTTGCCGCAGAGAGAACCGGCTCCGTGGGCTGGGTAAACCAGAGTTTCATCAGGCAGTTTCAAGAGTTTGTCATGCAATGAATCATATTCCATACCGGCCAATTCTTTTGCAGTGACGCCGAAAGTTGCCATCAAATCTGGACGGCCAACGTCTCCGATGAAGAGGCAATCACCTGTCAACACGGCATAGGGCTTTGCTGCATCTTGTTTGCTGTCGTAAACCAGCAATGAAATGGATTCTGTCGTATGTCCTGGCGTTTCCAGAACCTTCAAATTCAGGCGACCAACTTTGATTACGTCTCCTTCTTTGAGCGGCTCAAACTTGAATTTCGCTTCAGCCTTGTAACCCATGCAAATCTTTGTTTTAAGGCGCTTTTCGCTTTCAATATGTCCTGCTATGAAATCAGCGTGAACGTGAGTGAGTATCACATGGGTTATCGTAAGACCCTGAGCCTCAGCGTCTTTGACATACTTGTCGATATTTCGTTCTGGGTCGACAAGTACAGCAGTTTTGCTCTCCAAATCTCCAATCATGTAGGATGCTTGAGATAAGCAGGCTAGGTAATATTGGTCGAACACTATGCCTTCGTGCTTCGGTGCTGGCTTAATTTCAAGAATACTCTTTGTCGCCGCATGCGCCGAGCCTGTGAGTGAAATTCCTGCGATTAGCAGTGAAGAAAGTAGTGATAAAACTTTCGAAGAGTGCATACAATCCCTCACAAGCTGGTGATTTCAGAGCAGGCTAATTTTATTACTTTCGTTGGCCATCTACCCGCCTCAAATGCTTCAGCTAAGCGATTCTAGAGAAAAACTAATCTCGTTTTCCGATTTTGCTTGCTCTCACCGGGCGATTGCGTAGAGTTTTTGAAGTTACGTTCACAAAACCGGTGCTCAATTCTAGAGGATTTGCCAGGCTAGGCTTGCAAGTCGCCACTTCTCCTCTTTTGTTTCGGCTCTGAGCATCCCCGGCTTGGGGGTAAATGCCGAAAAGGCTTCTAGAAGCTTGGTTGCGGGGAGAGGAGTCTCCGGAATTCCCATTAAGTTATTAGATAGTAGACGCTTGGAGTCTCGGTCACGGGGGAATAGTAAGTTGGGCTGCCATGGGTGTTTTATCTCATTGAATGCCCTATGATAGTCATTTCAGGCGATCTAACTACTTTGACTCGCCTCAATCAAGGAAGTTTATGAGAGACTACTTACATTTTTACGTCAACGGCAAAGAGTGGAAAGTTAAGGGAGACGAAGCTTTTCAGCCGCTATCCTCGTTCTTGCGATATCGCATGGGAGTTACTGGAACCAAAATTGTTTGCGAGGAAGGCGATTGCGGTGCTTGCTCGGTTCTCGTTGGCAAATTGAAAGATGGAAAGTTGGAGTACAAAGCGCTGAACTCTTGCATCAAGTACATGCATCAGATGGACCTGACCCACATCATCACGGTTGAAGGTTTGAAGCAAAATGCTCAGCTGAATGAAGTTCAAAAGTGCATGACAGAATGTCATGGCACACAGTGTGGTTTTTGTACGCCTGGCTTCATCATGGCGATGTGCGGTTATTTTGACGACCTCAAAAAAGTGAATGGCAAAGCAGATTTGCAGGGACTGAAGGATTGCACTACGGGAAACCTTTGCAGATGTACTGGTTACGAGCCTATTTTGAAATCGGGCATGGAAGTAAAGCCTGAGGAGTTGCTTCCATTAGAAGAGCAGTATCCTGAAGCAGAGATGATTAAGGCATTTCAGTCTGCTTTAAAAGAGAGTGTGACGTTGCGCTCTGATGATGGTTTTACAGCATTCATTCCTTCGAGCATAGAGGACGCCAGCAAGTTTAAGGCTGAGCACCCTGAAGCTGTAATCATATCTGGCGGAACAGATGTCTGTGTTGTGATGAATAAGAGAGGCTACGCACCACAGGCGGTGATGAGCTTTTCAAATCTTCGAGGATTAGACCAGATTTCTGAAACAAACGGGCTGGTGACGATTGGTGCGAGGGTTACCTTAAGTCAGCTCGAAGATTATTTCAGGGCAAAGGTTCCTGAGTTTCATAATATTTTGTGGGTATTTGGTTCTCCTCAAATCAGAAATGCCGGAACTCTCGCTGGTAACATCGCAAACGCTTCACCCATCGCTGACACACCGCCATTCTTGTTTGTGATGGATGCGGTGATTGAGCTTCGCAGCGCCCGCGGAAGCCGGCAAGTGAGAATAAATGAGTTCTATAAGGGCTACAAAATTTTCGATATGGAACGAGACGAGTTCATCAGTTCCGTTGCTTTAGAGCTTCCCAAGAAGGGCGATATCGTGAAGCTTTACAAAGTGTCCCGGCGCAAACACCTGGATATTTCGACAAACACGGCAGCTTTCAAGCTAAGCCTGAAGGGAAATGTGGTGGAAAACATTGCCATTGCATATGGTGGCGTTGCGGCTACAATTCTGCGCTTGCCAAAAACTGAAGAGTTCTGGAAAGGCAAAGAACTCACTCTCGAGAATGCGCGGGAGGCTGGGGAACTGGCTGCCAGCGAAATTACACCGATTGATGATGTTCGTGGCTCTAAGGCATTTCGCTTGCAGCTTGCGCGAAATCTTATGTTGAAGTTTTTCTATGATTTGCAAGAGGGGAGGGTAGCAGTATGTCAGCCGTAGGGAAGGATATACCGCATGATTCAGCTAAGGGGCACGTCTCGGGTGAATCCATCTACATAGATGATTTTCCGACAGCCCGTGGTGAGCTTCTTGTAGATTTCTATTATGCGCCTGTTTCACACGCGAAGTTGAAGTCGCTAAACATCGAAGACGCCAGAAAAGTTGATGGCGTGGTAGCTTTGTTTACTTATAAAGACCTACCCAGCGACAATAGATTTGGTCCTATCATCAAGGATGAGCTTCTTCTTGTCGAAGAGGAAATCGAATTCATGGGACAGCCGATTGTTGTGATTGCTGCCGAGACCCGAAAAGCTATCGAAGCTGCGAAAAAGGCAATAAAGATCGATTACGAAAAGCTCGATTTGATATTGACCATCGACCAGGCTCGGGCGAAAAAATCCTTTTTAGGACCCACTCGCAGAATTAAGCGAGGCGATGTAGAAACAGCTTTCAAAAATGCAGCTCATACTATTGAAGGTGTTTTTGAGAACAAAGGACAAGAGCAGTTCTACCTTGAGTCTCAGGCGGCATACGTCATACCGAAGGAATACAATCAGCTTGAAGTGCATTCTTCAACGCAGCATCCATCAGAAGTGCAAGAAGTTATTGCGCATCTGCTTAGTTTGAACATAAATGAGGTCGTTTGCATCACAAAAAGAATGGGTGGTGGCTTCGGTGGTAAAGAGAGCCAGGCTACTCATCCAGCTGCAATGGCAGCTCTTGTGGCGTTGAAGACTCGTCGTCCCGCAAAGATAGTCTATAACAAAGATCAAGACATGCAGGTTACCGGAAAGCGGCACCCTTTCAAGAATGATTATAAAGTCGCATTCACCGCAGATGGTGTCATTACTGGTCTGAAGGTCGACTTCTATTCTGATGGCGGCGCCTTTTTCGACCTATCCACTGCCGTTATGGCAAGAGCAATGTGCCATGTGGACAATGCATATTATTTGGACAACGCCGATATAACGGGAACCATCTGCAAAACTCATTTGCCTCCTAATACTGCTTTCCGTGGTTTCGGTGGACCCCAGGGAATTGCACAAATTGAAAATATCATGGAAGAAATCGCGGCTTACTTAAAGCTCGACCCCATGGAGGTTCGTAAGCGCAATCTTTATGGAAAGGAAGAGCGAAACACTACTCCTTATGGGGAAATTGTTTTCGATAATAATCTGGAGAAGATATTTGTTGATCTCGAAACATCTTCTGAATACAAGCAAAGAAAGCTGGCTGTTGATGAGTTCAATGCTAAGTCAAACACGCATTTGAAAGGCATTGCGTGCTCGGCCGTTAAGTTTGGTATTTCCTTCAATACAAAACATTTGAATCAAGCTAACGCGCTCGTAAATGTATACCTTGACGGCAGTGTGCAAGTTTCGACTGGCGCAACCGAAATGGGGCAGGGGGTCAACACAAACATCAAGCAGATTGTGGCAGGCGAGTTCGATATCGATGCTGATCAAGTTATTGTGATGCCAACATCAACTGAGAAAAACAACAACACCTCTGCGACTGCTGCATCAAGTGCTACAGACCTCAATGGGTCTGCTGCTGTTGATGCTTGCCAGAAAATTCGCAAGGGGCTGACAGACCTCGCTGCGCATCATATTGCAACTAAGGTTGCCGACATTCTTCCGGCGCCTGATAGCGTGAGATGGGAAGGCGGCTACATTTTTGATCGTCGGCGACCCGCATTCAAGCTGACTTTTAAGGAGTTGGTGAAACTTGCGTATCTCAATCGAGTTAGCCTTGGCGAGCGCGGTTTCTACGCGACAAAAGGCATCGATTGGAGTTGGGATGCTGGACCTGAAGGCACAGCATCCGGTCATCCGTTCCTTTATTACACACAAGGCGCAGCCATCGCTGAGGTCACTATAGACAAGTTTACTGGTGACATCGTGGTGGATCGTGTCGATATCCTTATGGACATAGGTAAGCCCGTCAATCCTGGTATAGCGAGAGGGCAGCTAACCGGCGCATTCGTTCAGGGCATGGGATGGGTTACAACAGAATCTTTGACCTATGCTGCAGACGGTACTCTTTTGAGCCATTCTCCAACTACTTATAAAATTCCAAATGTTCAAGACACGCCTCGTGTTTTCAATGTGAATTGGATCGACCATGAGAATCCGGTAAACGTAGTTGGAACTAAGGCGGTTGGTGAGCCACCTCTCTGTTTGGGACTGTCTGTTTGGTGCGCAGTAAAATACGCGCTTGGTTCAGTAAGTGGGGCTGAGTTGGCCAGGCTTCAATTGCCGGCAACTAACGAAGAAGTCGTAATGTGCCTGGCTGCACTAAATGAGAAAAAGTCCAAAGCTGCGGTGGCTGGAACCTGAGCAGTTAGAGGATAGCTCGCCATGGGCATTGACACTCAAGCCTATTACGAAAAGGTGAACGAGCTCTTGTCTCGTAAAACTCCTTTTGTTGCGGTGACGGTTGTTGATACTACAGGTAGTGTGCCGAATGATGTCGGTACTAAAATGCTCGTGACTGCTTCTGGCTTGTTTTACGGAACCGTTGGTGGTGGCAAGGTCGAGAAGAAAGCAATTGACGAAGCTGTTGAGCTGCTGCAAACTGATGACTCTTCACGCAAGACGCATTTCGTAAATTGGAGCCTTGAACGTGACGTTGGTATGACCTGCGGCGGCATGGTCAAGCTCTTTTTCGAAAAACATAATTGTAGCTCGTGGAATATTATGGTTTTTGGAGCTGGTCATGTTGCTAATGCTCTATTGAACTTGCTGCTAAAGTTGGATTGCAAAGTCACCTGTGTTGATTCTCGCGAGGAATGGCTAAACAAGCTTCCGCAAAGTCCCTCTATCAATGCAATCTGTGTTCCAGATATGGTTGATTATGTTCAGAAAATTCCCGATGGTGCTTTTGTGGCGCTCATGACTATGGGTCACAGCACCGATAGCCCAATTCTAATCAAGATTCTCCAATCTCGAAAGTTTCCCTACCTCGGTGTAATTGGTAGTGAAGCTAAAGCGGTGCGCTTGCGTAAGGACATTATCGACGCTGGTCTCAGCGCAGAGCAAAGCAAGTCTTTCTTCTGCCCCATGGGACTTCCGATTGGCAGCAATCACCCCAATGAAATCGCGATTAGTATGGTGGCACAACTTTTGCAAGAACGAGATCGTTTGCTACCATCTTAGGAAAACGCAAGTCTTGAATGCCTCCAAGACTTGCTGTTCCCGATTATTTTGCATTATTGATCGTGCCAATCGCTCAGCTTAGCTGTGCTCAGTTACTGCACTAGCTTTGTTGGAGCTTAAGATGCTCGGCTGATAGTAGTTCATTCTTTGCTTCAGCGGCAAGCTTCTTGTTGAAGAAGTTGTATGTGTAAGCTGCAGCCATCAGAAAGAGACCTGCCACCATGAAGGCAATTATTCGGTAAACTGTCGCTGCGCTTGCAAGGTCTACAAAAACGAGATGCGTTGCAAGTAATCCGAACACAAGTAAGCCCGAGATTCGCAGCAGTTTATCGTTTAGCATGAATCCTGCAGCAATCAGGGAGATGCCTTCTGCTGCCCATGCCAGTGAAACAAAGTGCGTGTCGAGCTGCGTTCCGCTGTAGTGAACCATGGTGAAGGTGGCGCCACAGGTGAGTGCGTGTCTGATGAAGTTGCGAGCAGAAAGGCTTATGTCAGCCGCTGTTACTCTCATGTAAATTTGTGCAGCCGCGTATAGGCTCATCACAGAGATGCATATCATTGGAAGTCCGACGCTTGGCTCGTTTGTGAGTAGAACGAGGTTCAGAACAGTTGCTGCGAGAATGCCGCAGCCACGTATGCATTTGTCTTTGATTCTCACACCGATTGCAATGAATGCAAACATCTCTATTGCAAGCGCCAAGCAGACCTGGCTCAATGAGGGCAAGTGAATAGACTGTATTTGGAATAGGGCTATGGTACCGAGAATGAAAAATACATTCTTATAGTTCTTCGAAATGGACTGACCGTAGTTATTCACTCTGATGTGTTCTGCCATGGAAAATAGCGACGTAAGCAGCGCTATGCTCGGGAAAACTATCACAGGTACTGTTTGTCCACCGAAGGACAATAGCATCGCGCACACGTAGGTTAGTATGGAAAAGACTAGAACATAGTTTCGTTTCCAGTTGAAGCCGAGGTAGGCACCCATGCTTGCAAGTGCTGTCCAGCCAGCTATGGTTGCGCCCTGCGCCGCATCGTTGATGGACATATTCATGAATGGTGCCCATAGGAATGCGACCACGCCGAACATGTGCAAGTACCAATAAAAGTTGAATTCGTGAGCCCCGCTGGAGATGAATTTGTAATTTGCCTTGTTGGAAAATGATGTGACGCTGGCGAATACAAGGAGGGCTGGAACTATGTTCAACGTACTCCAGTGAATGTTTGCGCCATTGAAAACGAAAGTTGAGGAATCGAAAAACTCGACAAGGCAGGCAATGAATGTGACTGCAGAGAGCGGGTAAGCAAACCAGCGGAAGCTGCGAATGTTGTATCTAAACCCTGCCCAAAGTAGAAGAGCAAGTTGAATTGCCCAGGTCAGTACATTGTGAGGTCCGAGCTTGGCAGCAGGCAGATAGATGGTGGCGGAACTCAGGGCTATCAGAGCGCTGCACAGCGATTCCTCTTCAAGTTTGAACTTTTTGTAGAGTAGGGAAATGCCACCATAAATAGCAGCTGCGAATAAATAGAGTATTTCCGGATTGGGAATCTGGTCAACTGAGACTGCGCTCGTTACTGTGATGAATGATACAAGAGCCGTGGCGATGTTGGCGGCAACAGTAGGACCTCTAGAGGCGCCTTCATCGTTTCTGAATGCAAAGGGCATCGCTGTGGATGCTAACAAAAACGGAGCCAGGAATTGAAGGGCGCCAAATAGACCTGGCATGCCAACATTAACAAGTATGAGCATGAAAATTCCCGCGCTTACTAGGCCAGAACTGTATAGCCCAAGCCACTTCTTTTGTTGAGCTAGTACTGTAAAGTTGAGGCACAAGATTGAGAATGCAGGTGCAGTAATTGAACTAATACCGTTCAACGATAGTGCGATGAATCCCAAAATTGTTGAGAATGACCCAATCAACTCTGAGTTCTTTCGTATCGAGTGAAAAGTACTTCCTCCTGCGACGGCGAGCATTGCCAGGGTGCCAATGATTGGGTCGTCTATGACGCGTACTGATTCGACATTATGCATTGCATAACTGCAGAAAAATGCTAGCGACCAGCCCCCGCCGGCACAGGCGTTGCCCAGCCAAGTCATCTTTTGTTTGGTGTCAATTTTTTCGCCAGCGAGTAGCAAGCTGCCTGCAATCAAGAACCCGGTAAGAAGTTTTGCCCAGGCACCAAAATAGGGAAAGGAGTAAACGACAAGTAAAGCTGCACCTACTACGAGGAAGCCGATGCCGAGCCGACTGAGCCAGTACAAACCAATTCTATTCTCTATCGATTCGTGCTCAGTTTCTTCAGGCATTTCCTCCTCGCCTGTTGCAATTCTTTCGGAAGGAGCCAGGAGGAAATTATTCTGTTTGTGCTGATTGGAAAGTGCGTTGTTCGCTTCGGCTATTGCAGCTTGTTGCAGAGTGAGAAGAGTTGGCTCTGCGCTTGGGTCAAAGGGGCTCTTATTTGATTTAAGGGGCTGATTCGTTAGCTCGTTCTTGAGCGCGTCTTTGTCCATCTCTAAGTCGCGGTCTTCTTTTGTGCCGTGAGCTGATTCTTCGTCGCGGATTTTTTTGTTGCTGAGCTGATGCGATTCGTCGTCCGAGCTTTTCTGTTCTTGCTCATTTATCTTGCTCTGGCTAATTGCCGGCATTTCGTCTTGTCCTGGCGCTGCTACTGGCTCTGTGTCCACTTCAAGTTTGAAGTCAGTCTGCTCGAAATGAACACTTTCTCCTCTGCTTTTTTTATGGACATCAGGATTGAATATGACGCCATGAGAAATTGCCAGTGAAACACTCTGAGCCGAAGTGCTGCATACTCGTCTGCTCAAATTTATGCCGAGCATTCTTGACGCGGCTAAATCTGCGATGTTGTTTCGCACTTCGAGATCATCTAGTCTGTTATGTATTTTCGAAATTGCATTCCACAATTGATCTATCGGATTTAGCGCACGAGTATTCATAATCAGCACCTGTTTTGCGGCATATAGCACAATGATGGCTTCTTTGCTGTGCTTTTGTGACTGCTTGTGGACAGTTCATAAATTGTTTCACGTGCACTGTTTGGTAAATCAGTTGCGAGCTATAAAATGGATGTGCAGCGATGAGTCCGGCAACTCTTCAACTGTAGAACCGAAGAACCGAACAAAAGAGCCCATCTTTTGGGATGGGCTCTTTCGTTTGGTTTGCAGAAAATTGTGATTATGCGTTTTGTTCAGCTATTTCACCGACGAACGGCAATTTGCAAGGTTTCTCTTTGACTACACAGAAGATTGCGTAAATCATTACTCCGAAAATGCCTAATGAAATCACCGATGTGGCAAGGCTAACGAGGCTTCCGATTCCCCAGCCAGCTACTGAAAAAACAATACCGGTGACAATCGAGTTCAATATTCCGAATGCTATTGCGATGAGTGAAATTGACAGTCCCTGAATTGCGTGGAATCTCAGTTCTCTGTTTTCGCGAGGCTCCGTTTTGAGCCAGATGATCGGTGCTACAACGCTGATTAAAAGTACTGGTGTGTAGCAAAGAATCGCAGCTAGTTTGTAATCAAGCGCCATTACTTTCGTTTTTGGTTTGCGAACCGCTTGTTGGAATTCATCTTGTTGCATGCTAGCTGTGTGCGAATTGTTCATTTTTCCCTCTCCCTCGGTGGTGAGAACTTCTACAGGGAATGCGATGTTTTTAGGCGGAATCTTTTTCCTTTTGACAAGATAGGGCGTTCGCGGCTGTTTAACTTCGGCTCGCGTTACGGCAGCATTCCATCCCGGCGCTCAGCGTTCACAATGCAATTTCGCTTGGGGCACTACCCTCATTAAATGCTGTCTTTTGGTGATGTCACGAGCCTCTCAGAGGCTTTTCGGCGTAGTTAGGTTGAGAAAACATGAGAATTCTCTCTTGTTTGACGCAATTTATGGTACTTTGATCCACTTACGAATAGCCCTGCACTGCATCCTTTTAGGAGATAGATATGTTGCAGACCAAAATTTCTTACACCCCTTATAAAGAGCATGACTTCAGCCATCTGAAGAATCTCACCGGAATCTCCGACAAAACACTTGAAGTTCACCTTGGACTTTATGCTGGTTATGTCAAAAACACAAATATCCTCAATGAGAAGATCATTCAACTCACTGAAGAAGGAAAAGCTGGACAACCAGAATACGCTGAATTGAAGCGCCGTTATGGTTTCGAATACAACGGCATGAGACTGCACGAATACTATTTCGGCAACCTCAAGTCCGGTGGTAGCGAACTCAAAGAAAGCAGCGAAATCGGCAAAAAGTTGGGCGAAGTTTACAGCTCACTTGATGTTTGGAAGAACGATTTCTCCAAAGTCGGCGCTATGCGCGGAGTGGGTTGGGCAGTCCTGTTCCAAGATCCAATGACAAAGACATTGTCTAATCACTGGATCACATTGCATGAAGAAGGCAATGTCGCTGGCTTCGTTCCAATTCTGGTTATGGACGTTTGGGAACATGCTTTCCTTCTCGACTACAAACCGGTAGATCGTCCGAAGTACATTGAAGCGTTCTTCGCGAATGTTGATTGGGATGCTGTAGAAAAGCGCCTCGTCAAATAATTGCGCTGAAGCAAAATGAATCAGAGACCGCCTTCGTGCGGTCTCTTTTTTTTCGTGCTCATTTAATCTTTGCGTAAGAGCGCAAAAAGACTGCCTATACCTTCAGCTCTGATTGGGCCGTTTGTGCGTGGAATTAGCCCCTACAGCATTCTATCCTGACCATAAGGTTGTTTGAGGGCGTTTTATGCCAGAGAATTTTGATAGATTGAGCCAGAGTGAGCTGGTCGGCAATAAGGTCGAGGCTGCAAATTCGAATTTAGTAAGTGACGCATGGAATTGGGTGGACAATCACAAGGTTGAGACTGCTGCAGTGGTTGTTGGAACTGCAGCCCTGGCTTTTGGTGCTAGCAAGTTTTTGGGGAACTTTCTCAAGGGCGGCTCGGAAGATGTCGGCAGCCAGTTGGGAAGTGGTCTAACAAGCTCTGCCTTTGAAAGGGCGTTAGCTCAGAGTTCTCCGACTGCTTCCAAGCTTGCAACGCGATTTGCAGCTGATGCTGCTGAGCTGGCCTCAGGTAGGTTGGCGCTCACCGGTTCTGAGTCTATGGAAACTTTGGCTGCAAGAGGTTTGGCGTCAAAGTTTAGTGGCAGCGGCGAAGCTGGTTTGGCGTCAAAGTTTAGTGGCGAAGCTGGCTTGGCTACAGAACTGAAACTGGCTTCCGGAGGAGAGGGTGCTGCAGAGAAAGCTATGACTGGTCTCGCTGACACTACGATGAAGCGGCTCGGCATGTCTACTGGGGCTGTTCCGGGAGACATCGGCAAAGTTCAGGCAGATGCCCTTATTACTCCTATTAATTCTGAAGGAATGTGGTGGGGCGCGCTGGATGGTGTTATTCAGCGCAATGCCGGTATGCAGTTTCATGCGCAGGCGGCAGCAGCTATGCCTCTAGCTGACGGACAGGTTGTGCTGGCTGCGAAAACAGCGGCGCATCGTGGTGCTTTTGATAATGTAGTATTCGTTGTTGATGATCTCCGAAAACCCCTGCGAGATGTTGTTTTCAACGGTCTTCAGGCGGCCGAGAAAGCCGGGTATCAATCGGTGTCGCTGCCGGCTTTGAGAACTGGCGTAATGGCAGGCAAGGTCGAGAAAACCGTTCAGCAAACCGTTGATGAGATGGCGGCTGGGGTTAAATCATTCATGGCGACTGGTCCCAAGTCTTTGAAGGACATCAAGTTTGTGGTTTACAACAACGATGAGATTCTTTCGAAACTTACTGCCGCTCTCGCAAAGTAGCAAGCAATCCTGCTGGCTTCGAATCTGGGATACCATCCTGCTAGCATCGAATCTGGGATACCATCCTGGCGGCTTCGAAGATTCTATGACGCCAGTACTTTTCCTTCCGTGGAAGGCTTGCGCTTGGCAGCGGCGGCTTCAGGATTAACCTGGCAAGGCAAACAGGCAAAAATGGCGTAAACGCATACGGGTGCAGTGAAAATAGGTTTTTGCTCTAATAAATTTCGGTACACCTGAACCCTTTCGACTTTCGCACAAACCCGCAAGGGCGTAAAATCACTCACCGGCGGAAAGTTGCCGCTGCTTATTCTGAAAGAAGCAGCACTGGACTTTTCGCGCGTTAACACACTCAACTAGGACGGTTTCTTTGAGCGACGCATCGAACATTCAAAAGGGCGAATTCCTTGGACACCCGAAAGGACTATTCCTGCTGTTTGCTACTGAAATGTGGGAACGCTTCAGTTATTACGGCATGCGCGCTTTGCTGGTTCTGTCCATGGTTGCTGCGACCAATTCCGACAATCCTGGCTTCGGGTGGGACCGCGCTGGCGCCCTGACCTTGTATGCCTGGTATACGGGCTTCAGTTATTTCACTCCCCTGGTTGGTGGATGGCTGGCAGACAATTTCCTGGGGCAGCGCAAGTCCGTGGTAATGGGCGCTGTCGTTATGGCCATCGGACAGTTCATGCTCTCAATGAGTGTTGCAAAAGATCTCACGATGTTTTATGTAGGTCTGGTTGTACTCATTCTCGGTAATGGTCTATTCAAAGCAAATATCTCTACCATGGTCGGCGACCTCTACCCCAAGGGCGATGCCCGACGAGATAGCGCCTTTTCTATTTTCTATATGGGCATCAATATTGGTGCCTTTTTGGCTCCGCTGGTCTGTTCAACTCTCGGCGAAAGTGCAAATTATGGCTGGCGTTTCGGCTATATGGCAGCCGGTTGCGGTATGACTCTGTCAGCTCTAATTCAGATTCTCTTTGCTGGACGTTTCCTGGGTGAGGTCGGTACACAGCCTTCCGCCCAGCGCTCCAAGGCTCAGTCGGGCGGTGTGCATGCACCTCTGACGAGTGAAGAGCGCGACCGCCTCAAAGTTATATTCATGCTCTTTGTGTTTGTGATGCTGTTCTGGGCATCGTTTGAGCAGGCAGGCGGTTTGATGAACCTGTATGCATCGGAGAAGACTAATCGTATGCTCGGCTCATTCGAAGTTCCAGCAGGATGGTTCCAATCGATGAATCCGCTATTCATCGTGTTGTTAGCGCCTATGTTTGGTTCACTCTGGGTGCGCTTGTCTCAGAATGGCAAGGGTGGAATGCCAACGCCATATAAGATGATGCTTGGATTGTTGCTAACCGGAGCCGGTTTTGTATTCATGGTCGCCGCTGTATTCGATCAGCAAGCGCACGGGAAGGCTAGTATGCTCTGGCTGGTTCTTGCCTACTTGCTTCACACGATGGGTGAGCTTTGCATTTCGCCTGTTGGACTTTCAATGGTTACGAAGCTAGCTCCGATGCGCCTTGCCAGTGTGATGATGGGCGTATGGTTCTTAATTAACTTCTTTGCTAATTTGCTGGCAGGCTACATTGGCGTGTATGCGGAAAAAGCAGGAGAGCTAACAGTCTTTGCTGGGCTGGCGATTGTGCTGAGCTTGTTTGCCCTGGTGTTGTGGTTTCTCGCGGGCAAATTGGTTTACTGGATGCATGGAGCTGAGAACTCCACGCCAAAAGAGGAACTTAGCGAAGAGCCAAACGCAGCGGCATAGCTTTGTTGCCCGCTAGGAATCTTGGGGGCAAGTCTTAAGCGAGCAGCTTGAAACCCATTAGAGGACCCTGGAACTGGCCATTCTTGAAACTCTATTGAGTTGGAATGTGCTCGCTCAAATTCTCTTCCACAAAATTCTTCATTGCGTTTTGAATAGTCTTTTCTTCAAGGTATAAATCGCCATGACCACAGTTCAGTTCTACGACTTGCGTTAAAAATTTTGACTTCACTTTCAATTCTTCTGCATTTGCGACAGGCATCATTTGATCGTATTTGCCATGAAAAATAAGCACTGGGCATTTTACGTTAGTCATATTCTCGAGCGAGTTGATGTCCGGCTCGTGCATCAATTCCTCTGGATAGGCGCTTAGCCAGGGCAAAATGCCTCGGCAGGTTTTGTGCAAGCTAGTGTATGGCGCAAACAATATGAGAGCTGCATTTTGATGCTTTGCCGCGAGTCTCGTCGCAAGACCAGACCCTAACGAGAGTCCCATCTGAACGATGTCATTTTCTTTCCACCCTAGTTTGTGTTTTGCAAATTCATATGCAGCATCTGAATCGCGGCAGACACCTTGTATAGTGGGGCTTCCAGTGCTCTTGCCGTAGCCTTCATAATCATAGAGCAAGACGGAAGCGCCGCACTTCATAGCCACTCGGGCGTACCATTTGAGAATGGTCAGATTGAACCCATTCCCATGGTGGAACAAAAACAGTTTTTTTGACGCTGGTTTGTGAAAGTACCAGGCGTGTAGTTTTTGTTCGCCGGCGGCAAAGTAGAGGTCTTGAGCTTTTATGTTATCGACGGAGTCGTTTTTGTAATCGCCTTTTGGATAAAGGGCGCGCGGGAAAAGAAGCATGTAGTAGAAGTCGTGTGATACCATTGGCGATATCACTAGATAAGAGCCAATCACAAGCAAGCACAGCAAAGCAGTAGCTTTCGTTAAAGGTCTTCCGGTTTGTTTGACCTTGCTCTGGTTTTGCACATCTGGAGGTGCCTCTGTTTGCTTATTTTCCGCAGGCATCGCATCACCGAGCCTATTTCTTCTCTTCGAACTTCAACGAAGCAGAGTTGATGCAATAGCGCATGCCTGTAGGATGAGGTCCGTCAGGGAAGACGTGTCCAAGATGCGCGCCGCAGTGGTCGCAAACAACTTCAGTTCGTTCCATTCCATGGGTGCTGTCGTGATGCTCGGCAACAGGCGCACCTTCTGCTGTTTTGTAGAAACTTGGCCAGCCGCAACCAGAATCGAACTTGTTGTCCGATGTGAATAGCTCGGCGCCACAGCATATGCAGTAGTATTTACCGTTTTTATGGTTGTTCCAGAACTCACCTGTAAACGCCCTTTCGGTTCCCTTTTCCCGGGTGACCTGGTATTGCATTGGTGTGAGCTGCTTTTTCCAATCTTCGTCTGATTTAACTACCTTTGGTCCGCTCATTTTTGCTCCTTTGCTGCTTTTCGCTGTAGCAGTGCTTGTTTTGCTCGCTTTTGCAGTATCGTCTTTTGCCACGACCATGTTGGTCGCGATTGAAAGACTTAGTATCAGGGACGTCAATATTAGTCGTAAGGTCATTTTTGGGCCTCGCCTTGACAAATCAACTTTAGCAGAATAGTGCTGGGCTCGCCTTAACCCCCTGGAGGATGATGTTGTATACTTTTCAAGCTTCCCGGGTTCAGGTTATGGACAAGAAACCTAGTAAAAACGCAGTAGTTTTAATAGCAGTGATGGTCGTCGCGATTAGCACTGTTGTGATATTGCATGCCGACCCGGTTCAAACTCTTATTGGCATGTTGCTTGGCGTTTTTGTACTCGTCGTTGTTGTGAACGGCGGCAAAAAGCGCATTCTTGTGAGAACCATCGGCAATGAAGTTGCTCAGGAAATTGCTAAGGGCGAAGTTTATTCTGTGAACGTGCCGCCACAGGTTGTTGATTTGCTTCGACAGGGCAAGGAAATCGAAGCCATCAGAGTTTTGCGAGAAGCCACTGGCATGGGTCTCATGGAAGCGAAAAATCAAATTGATGAAATTCACTTGCGCATTGAAATGGGTCAACAAATCATCTGCGAATGATTGTTTGCACAATGCTCGAACAACATGCTCGAACAATGGGCTTGAACAATATAGATTATTTTTGTATTTCGTATGAGTCGAAATTCTGCACAAATTCTTTCAAGCTGATTCGATGGTACCTCTGGTGGTGCCGTCGTTTTCACCCAAGGGGTACGCAAAGTTGCTTTCTCTAAGCGCAGCAGTGCTTGATTTTTAGTTCGCTGCCACAGGGGCAAGGTGATTCTAAGTCGACGTGTTCGATAAGTCTGATTGTGCCTTCGTTTGTCATAAGCTGGCAGATAAGCAATTCTTGAGTCGTTGCTTTTGCCTGCGCATTTGTTATCGTCAACATGCTTGGAAGCGATTCTTGCAAAAGATGCAAGAATCGCGAAATACATTGAGTGTAAACTTCAAGCACACGATCAAGAATTTGCCTGAGTTCTTGCAGTGAGGCAAATGGTGAGCGAGAAAAGCGATGTTCAGTCCAGCTGAGCCCGTTGGTATCAACGTAATGATTTGTGCTTTGTGTAAAAGACAGAACTACGCCTACATTCGGATGCGCGAATTCGCACAAAACCTCATACCAGGAGCGAGTACCCTTGATGATTTTGTCCAGAGCATCGATGTCTTTTAGAATCTGTTCCGCACTTAAGTCAACGTGATGTTCTTCTGCGGTATACCTGATGTTCTTGCGTTGGCTTGCTTTGTCGGGGTCGGAAAGCAATTCCATCCAGTCAACTCGCCGGGCAAAGAGGCGCTGCCTCAGCAAGTCGGACTTCTGTGCCAGGTCATGCTGTACCCCGCTGATGTCATTTCTCACTGGTAGAGAGTGCAGCTCAGTCATGATTGCGTTATAGGACGCGATATGCTCAAGGCTGCTTCTGCAGCAAATGAGGGGAATCAAGAGATTCCCGGAAATGAGCGAACGCAGAAACTCCTCGGTGAGTATTGCCACGCCAAGTATACGAATTCCAGTGAAGGCTTTTAGAAGTCTGACTGCTTCTCCCTGTGAAAACAAATAGGCACGGTACCACTCTTTTGTGAGGGTGGGCGTGTGATGTTTCAGGAACGTTTTTGATTTTACATCAATTTGTTCTTTTGAAGACTCCATAAAGTCGTGTATCAGACTGCTGTCGAGTCTTTGGTATGCTTCGTATCCCGAGAAAAGTGATTGAAGTAATTCGATTGAATTGGCAAGAAAATGAATTTTTTCGCCATGAGTTTGTTCTAGCTCTGTCACCCAAGATGCTGAATCTGGAAGCATCGTAAAATCCTAATTGTGTCTTTGCGAGTGCGACCTTACTTGGATGCAGTAAGCTCTGGAAGTTTGGATACATCACCAGAATTGGCGCTATCGATGGCTACGAATTTGCCTGCAAGAGACTTGAAGTCGATATTCTTGAAATCAACAAGTTTTGGTGCTGGTCGGTTTGCGCTCAAGAACCAGTAACGCAGGTTGGATTGGTCTCGCACTGTTATCCACTGAGTGTAAGAACCTGTGGGTTGTGCTCCTTTGGGAGATTCGACGTTGTGAAGAATTTGTATTGCTGCCGCTACTCCCTGTTCAGCTGTTTCGTATGGTGGCAAATGTGATACCAGAAACTCGCTGCGCACAAACCGGTTTTTTGATTGATAATCTCCCGGCAAAACGTATGATTTTGCACTTTGAGCTTGTTCACTTTTGTGCGTTTTCAAATTGTCCAGCTGTTTGTCGTAGCTTGGCTGATTTGCCATTACGCCCACGCTTGTTACTTCGTCAAAGAATTTTGCCTTGCCATTTTTGATTTCTACGACAGTGCTTTTACCCGATTTGTCATTGATTATCCAGTGGAGTACCATCGGTTGCCCCTTGTAGTTTGAGAGAAAAAGGGATAAGCCTGATATCAATTTCTTCGCTTCTTCGACATCTCTGGCGTTTTCGGTGAGATATTCGACCAGAGCGACATTAGAAAGTGCACGGGTTCCATCATTGACTGCCTGCGGCAGTTCTGTGTCAGCTTGCCACAAACAAGCAACGCTGAGACCTTCTGAATTCATGCCGTCTACATAGGCTTTCTCATTGAAAGCATCGACGAGTACAGCGTTGTATTTGCTTGTCCAGCTCAGGGCTGCACCTTGAAATTGTGTCCATTTGACACCTGGGTCTTCTATTTTGCTTCCCTTTTCTACAAAACAAATTCTTGAGCCAAGTTCTGAGTTGTAGTCCAGTGTTCGCCCTGAAATCACAAGGTCTTTTTTCTTGTTCAAAATAACTTCTGTGCATGCAGATGCGTTGCGTATGAAAAGGACTGACAAGATAATTGCAGTGATGGTGATGGAAACTCTCAAGCTGAAAACTCCGAGATATTGGTGTCGAATTGTTTACCGCTTTTAGGAAGCGGTGGTGTTCAGTGAATATCTAATGGTAACCAATCAGGACTGTTTTTGCATTACAGCAGCTTGCTTTTCTTCTAATACAAGAATGCTTATTGGGGATTAATCTCCAGTTCCTTTCCCGTCATTTTGTTAGTCGACAATTCAAGTTAGACTGAACTTGCTTGAGTTAAATGATATATACATTCGGCTTCAGTTCTGCCGCGCAAGAGAGGAGATAGTCAGATGTCTACGAAAGATCCCGCAGAAAACAGTATTGAATATGTCACCACCTTTGGTGACAGCTCTGATTTCTTGAATGGAGAAATTTCCGCTGCAGCGACTGAATCAAATGGTTCTGATTCAGAGACCAGTCCTTCGGCGGCAGCTCAGGAAGCGCCTCGCCCAATCTTCAATATTTCGGAGGCGGCTGCGATACTAGGAAAGAGTGTGCGCGCACTCGAACGCAGTTTGCTCGGACGTTGGGGTAATAAACTGCCGGAAGGCTGGGCTGCCAAAAAGGTGAGAACCGAAAAAGGTGAAGAATGGCGGCTTACACCTCCAGCAGGTTTTCGCCTTCGCGGTGGCAGCTATACGCCGCAAGATACCCAAAGCAGTTTTGAGATGCCAGACCTAACTGAGTTTTTGCGTGGTACAGCAGAAAGCTCTGGGAAGCGCAGTCTTGCTCGTTCTGAGCATAACTATGATCAACCCACCATAGTCATTGATCGTAGCGAAGAGGTTGAGCATTTGTTACGTGAACTGCTTTCTACTCAAAAAACTTTGAGCGAAGAGCGCCGCCTGCACATGGAAGATCTTCGCATCATTTCCCAAATGCAGGGCTCGATGCGTTTACTTGAAAGCAGCGCAAGCGAGAGTGCAAGAGCCAAATCTGATTTAGAACTAACCCGCAAAGAGTTGGAAGAATTGAAACGTGAGTATAATCTAGTTCTGAACATGCCATGGTGGAAGCGCATTTTTGGCTTCAACAGAAGCTAGAAGTGAGAAGCGTTTAACACCGCTGTTCCAGCACTAAAGGAGATACTCATGGGAAACATCCCTTTCACGATTACTTACTGCGGAGCTTGAGGCTACCGCGCAAGAGCTGCCAGGTTGGCGGCTGAAATAGAAACTCAATTAGACGAAAGTGCAAAACTCTTCCAATCATCTGGTGGTGTATTCGAAGTAGAACACAATGGTCGCTTGATTTATTCGAAGAAAGCAAATGGGCGCTTTCCGGAAGATGGCGAAGTTCTGCGCATAATCGCTAATATAGACCAGGGCATGAGCCTTGAAGATGCTCAAGCTGACGCTGCAAAAGGCGTGCCAACGCTACCGAGTTTCGAAAATTGGCTGAAAGGATTCATGGCGCGACGCAGTTCCGTCCCGAAAGCCTGAGATAGAGCTAAGATAGAGACCCTACATTAACTCGAATTATCGGACTATAAAGCCAGCAGAGCGTGAATATTAGAGCTTTTGCGGGTTTTCCCACTTGCATCCTGCCCGTATTACGTAGACAATACTCATGTGTTCGCCGTAACTCGGGCTTGTAAAGTGGACGTAGTTTTTGAAGGGTCTTTATCGCGTTCTTGGGGCATGGCAGATGTGCTTCAGTCAATCGTCGACGTGCCTAACGTTCAATATGGGCTCTTGCGAATTTCCAGTCCTGGTGACAGTTTTCACGGGAAAATTTTGATAGCTGAGTGCAGTCACATCGTTGCTGCTTCAAGCTCAGACAGCATTGAAGGTTGCGATGCCTATCAAGCTGTGCGCGCCATGATCGAGCTACGAGAGGGAAGCTTCGCCTTTCTCGACCTCAGCCCTGAGGAGTTCGAAGAATTAGATCGCTCGTTGTTCATCTCGTTGCACAGAATTCTAGAACTTTATCCAGCATTGCCTGAAAGCGGCAATCTGATGTTCGATGAACGTGCCTTGCTCGACAAAATTTTTGGAACAGAGCCTGGCTTTGCTCCACCCAGACCGCGATTTGAATTGCCCATGCCGATTCCGAAAAGTCGCATTCGTAAGCCTGTGATGCCTGTTGTGCCTGCTGCACCTGCCGCTGCGCCCATAACTCAGTGGAATGTCGTCGAGCCACTCTTCAACAATCCCCACGTTACACATGCGGACACTGCGGCTTCCACAGACTTTTTCGTTCCAGAAAAATCCAGCATGATTCCTGAATACGTTCACACTCCCGAAGAGCAACGCTCAACGCTGAACAAGCTTCGTGCGCTTCCAGCGCCCAAAGATCAGAATTGGCAAAAAGTACTGAAAGATACTACACAAACTTTTCTTTCTGCGCTTGGCTTGAATTAAGTGGCTGGCTTTGCCAATTAATCTAACGAAGCTTTATTCGTGCTCAAGAGGCATTGTGAAAAGAAACTGAGACAGCGTATCATTGTCTGGTTAAAACTCTTTGGATGAAGGTGCCGGCATGGAAACTCTTCTTGGGAACGGACTTATGGCAGATGCAGAGCCAAACGGCTCCGAAAAGCGAATATCCATCGCCATTGACGGACCAGCCGGAGCTGGCAAATCGACTCTGGCGAAGAAAGTCGCTCACGAGCTTGGTTATCTATATATAGATACCGGGGCTATGTACCGCGCAGCAACTTGGATCGCGCTGGAGAAAAAAGTCGACGTAGTACATGACCAATTCAAGGTTATTGATCTCGTTAGAAATGCCAACATTGAGCTTCTTCCGCCTGATGATAGTTCACAGGGTAAGGTGCGAGTTATTGTGAATGGCGCTGATTTGAGCTTTATTGTGCGTTCGCGCATTATCACCAGGTTTGTGAGCCAGGTGTCTGCGATTGGCGGTGTGCGACAGTTGTTGGTTGAGAAACAGCAAAAGCTTGCCAATCAGGGCGGAGTTGTTATGGATGGACGTGACATCGGAACTGTTGTGTTGCCGAGCGCTGAGCTAAAGATTTTTCTTACAGCAAGTCCTGAAGTTAGAGCTAAGCGCCGTTTGAAAGATATGGAAGAAATGGGGCAAACTGCCGATCTTGCAACAATTACTGCTGACATTATTCAGCGTGACCATCTTGATTCGACCCGAGCTGTTTCACCTTTGAAGAAGGCTGATGATGCGGTTTTGATTGATACTGATCAGTTCACTCAAGATGAGGTCTGCCAAAAAGTGCTTGAGCTTGCACGTGTGAGAATTAGCAGTTCAAACCACTAAGTAAGTTTTGGATTTAAGGCAAGAATTTTGCTTCAGGCGTAAACTAGGCAAAATGATCAGAACCACAAACTAATTGTTGGTAATTTTTGTGTGGATTGGTCGTTTTGGCGATCACCTTAGTCAAAGTTAATGCATTGGTTTGAACCAAAATGTCCATGGAAGCGTCTATACAAGTAAAGGTTCACTCGAATTGTGTTCAGGTCACAGCAAGATGTGACTCTGGAGTTTCCTATGAAAAATGTACAATTAGATGAAATGACAGAACTTACTCGAGCCGACGAATCAGAGAGAGTAGAGCAAGGGCAAAAGCCGGGCTTTATCCGAATCGTTTTTCTCTTGTTACTTGGCGCAGCGGTTCTGGCAGGCATCTGGTACTTTACGATAGCCACAAAGAAAGCGCCGGTAGAAAAAGCCAAAGAGCGCAATGTGCCTGTGACCGTAGCTGTTGCTAAAACTGCATCAGTACCTGTTCAGATAAAGAGCATTGGAAATGTCCTTCCATTCTCTGTCGTAAATGTTGTTCCGCAGGTTAGTGGTCAGTTGAAAGCAGTTTGTTTTCGCCAGGGGCAGTACGTACATAAAGGCGATTTGTTGTTTCAGATAGATCCCAGTGCCTACGAAGCGGCTCTCGCTCAGGCTGAAGGCAATGTAGCCAAAGACATGGCTACAGTGCAGCAGTGCGAAGCAACGCTTGCCAGAGATGAAGCTCAAGTTGGTCAGGTTCGTGCAAATATGGAGAAAGACCGCGCACAAAAAGAGCTCGCAGCCCGGCAAAGTCAGCGTTATAGCTCATTGTTGTCTCAAGGTGCTGTGTCGCATGAGCAGACCGATCAAATGTCCACAAATCTTGCAGTTGCAAGTGCCACCATTGAAGCTGATCTGAAGGCGATTGAAAACGCAAAGAGTGTACTCGATGCAGATAGAGCAGCTATTAAGACGGCTAAAGGGCAGTTGGCCGCAGACCAGGCGCTAGTTCGCACGGCGCAAATTCAGCTCGGTTGGACAAAAATACATTCGCCCATCGAAGGGAAAACCAGCAGCTTGAATGTCTACGAAGGCAACGTTGTTACGGCGCAGAGCAATCAGCCACTTGTGAGTATTGCTCAGGTGAAACCAATCTATGTCAACTTCACATTGCCTGAACAAAATCTCGACCAAGTAAGACAGGCTTTAAGAGCCAAGACTTTAAAGCTGCAGGCTGACATTGAAGGCGTCAAAGAAAACGGGGTTACGGGGCAAGTTTCATTTCTGGAAAATACGGTTAATACCACCACTGGTACCGTCACAATGCGCGCTGCCTTCGACAATGAGAATCAGCGCTTGTTTCCGGGGCAGTTCGTTGATGTAACTGTTTCTATTCCTGCCACTGAAGATTCGGTTGTGGTGCCAACCACTGCCTTGCAGACAACACAGCAAGGAACGGCGATTTTTGTGGTGAAACCAGACAACAGTGTGGTTTTGGTTCCGGTAGAGCTTGAGAGATCGACCGCTGATACTGCAGCAATCAAAACAGGATTAAAGGCTGGTGACGTTGTGGTCACTGACGGGCAGCTTTCCTTGTCTCCAGGCAGCAAAGTGAGGATAGTCAAAGGAGCCAAGAACGGCTCCGGTGACTGAAAATGAACATCTCAAGTATCTTCATTCTGCGGCCTGTAATGACGACACTTGTGATGGTAGGCGTTCTTTTGTTTGGATTGCTTGCTTATGTTTCATTGCCAATAAATGATTTGCCCGCTGTTGATTTTCCTACGATAAGCGTTTCTGCAAGCTTGCCTGGGGCGTCACCAGAGACGATGGCATCGGCGGTTGCGACTCCGCTAGAAAAGCAATTCAGCAACATAGCTGGGCTCGACTCCATGAACTCAACCAGTCAAATGGGCTCGACCAGCATTACTCTTACTTTTGATTTGAACCGCAAAATTGACGGCGCAGCAGAAGACACGCAAGCAGCTATTGTTGCTGCTAGAGCTATGCTGCCAACGAGCATGCCAACACCGCCAGTGTTCAAAAAAGTGAACCCGGGCGATGTTCCTATTTTGTTCATTGCTCTTAGCTCTGAATATTTGCCAATATATACTGTTGATGAATACGCAGAGAACATGCTTGCGCCGCGCGTTGCGATGAGCAGCGGAGTTGCGCAGGTTCAGATATTCGGTTCGCAAATCTACTGTCCGCGTGTGCAAATAGACCCGCGCAAACTAGCATCGTTAAAAATCGGTGTCGATGAGGTCGCTGCTGCGGTTCGCAATAATAATGTGAATCTACCCGTAGGCACCTTATACGGTCCTGCAAAGGCTTATAACATCAAAGTAAATGGGCAGATGATGAATGCCAAAGAGTTGCGACCGCTCATCGTAGCTTATCGAAATGGAGCTCCAGTCCGCTTGCAAGATATTGGCACGGTGATCGACAGTGTGCAAACAGATAAGGTTGCAACCTGGTTCAATGGGCACCGGGCCGTCGTCTTAGCGATTCAGCGTCAGCCAAACACAAACACGATTGAAGTCGTTGATAACATCAAGAAATTGCTGCCGTCTTTTCGTGCGGCACTACCGCCTTCAATGAAGCTGAACATCATTTACGATCGTTCTACGACAATTCGCCGCTCAGTTGAGGATGTGCAGAAGACTTTATTGATTACAATTGGTCTTGTAATTTTGGTAATCTTTTTCTTTCTCGGAAACGTTTCCACGACTGTAATTGCAAGTCTCTCGCTGCCGATATCTTTGCTTGGCACCTTTGCCGTAATGAAGCTCTTGGGGTTCACGCTGAACAACATTTCGTTGATGGCGATAACGCTTTGCGTAGGATTTGTGGTTGATGATGCTATCGTTGTTCTTGAAAATATTGTGCGACACATCGAAGATGGCATGCCGGTGTTTCAGGCGGCGCTGAAGGGCGCGCAGGAAATTGGCTTTACTATTCTCGCGATGACTTTCTCGCTAGTGGCAGTATTCTTCCCTATCATGCTCATGGGTGGCATTATTGGGCGGCTGTTCTTCCAGTTTGCAGTTACTATCAGTGTGGCAATAGTCATTTCTGGTTTTGTGTCGTTGTCGCTTACTCCGATGCTGTGCAGTCGTTTTCTGCAGCCACACGACCCCAAAAAGAAGCCCGGGCTCTGGCAAAGAATCTCCGACAAGATAATTTCGCTCTGGTTGGGAGCCTACGATAAGACTCTTTGTTGGGCGTTGAAGAATCGCGATTTCGTTTTGATGGGATTCGTTGTTACTGTTATTGCAACTGTGATGATGATGCAAGCTGTGCCTAAGGGATTTATTCCGAGCGAAGACACCGGGCAAATTTCTGGAACTGTGCAAGCTCAAGAAGGTATTTCTTTTGAAGATATGGTGGCGCATCAGAAGAAGATTGCCGCGATTGCGCAGCAAAACCCAGCCGTGAAAAATGTTATGTCGAGCGTCGGAAGCGGGCTTGGTGCTATGAGTTTGAACCAGGGAAGGCTCAACCTGTTCTTGAAGCCCGCCGAAGAACGTAAGCAGACGGCAGACGAGGTAATAAATTCCTTGCGAAAGAAACTTGGCGGAATAGTTGGAGCCAAGTACTTTATGCAGAACCCGCCATCCATCAGGTTGGGAGGACAAATTACCAAAGCTCTTTATCAAGTGACGATAGCGGGGATGGATCTCGACGAACTCTATAAAGCCGTGCGCAAGCTGGAAGAGAAGATCAGGGAGATACCTGCCGTCGCTGATGTTAACAGTGATTTGCAAGTCAAAGACCAGAAGCTGAAAGTAAACATTGATCGCGACAAATGCTCTAAGCTTGGTGTGTCTTTGCAGAAGGTGCAGGATGCCTTGAACAGTGCCTATGCATCAAGGCAGGTTTCGACCATATTCACAGACCGAAATCAGTACTGGGTCATCATGGAGGTGCAGCCGCAGTTTTATGAAGACCCTTCCATGCTTGAGTGGCTTCGAATAAGGTCTGACTCTGGTGAACTCGTGCCACTCTCTGCGGTGGCAACGATTACTCGCGGTTCTGGTCCTATTCAAGTTAACCACCTTGCACAACTACCTTCCGTTACTCTTTCGTTCAATCTAAAGCCAAACGCACCACTGAGCGAAGCTGTCGAGCAAATAAAAGAGCTGGCAAAAAATACGATACCAGCCGATATGAGTTTCAGCTTTCAGGGGACTGCACAGGCTTTTGAAGCATCGACCAAAGGGCTGCCAGTTCTCCTTATTCTCTCTATTCTGGTTATCTACATCGTTCTAGGAATTTTGTACGAGAGCTTTATTCACCCTATCACTATTTTGACCGGGTTGCCGTCGGCAGGGCTCGGTGCACTTGCAACGCTTTTGCTTTTCCATAAAGACCTCGACATTTACGGATTTCTGGGCTTGATTTTGCTAATCGGCATTGTCAAAAAGAATGCAATCATGATGATTGATTTCGCTATCGAAGTTCAACGAACCCAGGGGCTTGGTCCTGAAGAGGCAATATACAAGGCTTGCCTGGTGCGTTTCAGACCGATTATGATGACCACGCTTGCGGCACTCTTCGGCAGCTTGCCGATTGCCTTGGGGACAGGACAGGGTTCTGAATCGAGGCAGTCTCTGGGGCTATCTATTGTCGGTGGATTGCTTCTTTCCCAGCTGGTGACTCTGTATATAACACCGGTCTTCTACTTGTATTTGGATCGCTTTGAAAAATGGATTTCGAAGCGCCGTGGCGGAAATAAAAAGGTCAAAAGTCTGAAGGGCGTTGCGCAATGAACTTATCTCAACTTTGCATTTCCCGACCTGTAATGACGATTCTCGTCATGTTTGCCATCATGCTTTTCGGATCCATCGGCTACACGCAATTACCAATAAGCAATCTTCCCAACGTTGACTTTCCGACAATATTGGTTACCAGCACTTTGCCTGGAACATCAGCAGAGACCATGGCTTCGTCTGTTTCAATTCCTCTGGAAAAACAGTTCACTACCATTTCCGGATTGACTCAGATGACTTCTGCAAGCAGCCTTGGTCAATCGCAAATTACGCTGCAATTTGATAGCAATAGAAATATAGATGGGGCGGCGCTTGATGTGCAAGCTGCCATAAGCGCAGCTTCGAAGCAGTTGCCGCCTCAGATGATGATTCCCCCGACATTCAGCAAGGTCAACCCTGCAAGTCAGCCAGTAATTTACCTTGCAGTCAGTTCTAAGACTCTGCCACTTCATCAAGTTGATTACTATGCCGAGACAATTATTGCGCAGCGCATAGCGCGCGTAAGCGGTGTCGCTCAGGTGCAGGTCAATGGCTCACAACAATTCGCTGTTCGCGTGCAGGTTAACCCTGAACGACTTGCATCCTATCGCATGGGCATTGATGACATAGTCACTGCGGTAAGCAACGCAAATCAAAATCAACCTACCGGAACACTGTGGGGCAAGCACAAGGCCTTCACGATTGAGTCTAATGGGCAGTTGCTTTCGGCAAGCCAATACAAACCTATCATTGTTGGAACGAAAGAAGGCGTTCCGATGCGGCTTGATCAGGTTGCCACCGTGGTTGATAGCGTGCAGAACGACAAGAGTGCTGGTACATTCAATGACAGCCCGGCAATCATTCTTGCTGTCTTGCGCCAGCCTGGAGCCAATACAATTCAAGTTGTAGATACAATCAACAAGCTGATGCCTACTTTTCAAGCTAACCTTCCCCCTGAGGTAAAGCTTGATGTCCTCTACGATCAATCCCAAACGATCAGAGAGTCTGTTGCTGATGTTCAGACGACCTTAATGCTTACTGTTGGTCTTGTAATTCTCGTTATATTTCTATTCCTGGGCAATCTTTCTGCAACCATAATTCCAAGCTTGTCGCTTCCAATTTCAATTATTGGAACTTTTGCGGCAATGAAGTTGCTGGGTTTCAGCCTGAACAATCTCACGTTGATGGCGTTGTCTCTGGCTGTGGGCTTCGTTGTTGACGACGCTATCGTAATGTTGGAAAACATTGTTCGTCATCTGGAAATGGGTAAAGAGCCAATGCAGGCTGCTTTAGATGGCAGCAAAGAAATTGGCTTCACCATTTTGTCTATGACGATTTCGCTGGTGGCGGTGTTCATTCCTGTCTTGCTATTGCCCGGAATTGTAGGAAGACTTTTCAACGAATTTGCAGTAAGTATAAGTATTGCAATTCTGATTTCTGGCTTCATTTCCATGACCTTTACGCCTATGCTGGCAAGCCGGTTCTTGAAAGCTCATGGCACTTCAACAAACCCGATGTTGGCTGTTTCCGAGCACATCTTCAACGGAATGACGCATCTTTATCGTGTGTCTCTAATTGCTGCTTTGAAAAATAAAGGGGTCATAACAGTTCTTTCTATTGCGATGTTACTGGGCACTGCCTTCTTGTTTGTGGAGATTCCGAAAGGGTTCATGCCTAGTGAAGACAGTGGACAAATTGTAATCATGACTGAGGGGGCGCAGGGTACTTCCTTTGATGCTATGAGAAAGCACCATGAGGACCTCGTTAAGGTCGCTCATGAAGACAAAAATGTTGAGTCTGTTATGTCCAGCATTGGGGTCGGAAACGGCAGCCCAAATCTGACCTTGAATCAAGGACGATTACTAATTGTTTTGAAGGATCGTGAGAAGCGCAAGTCTGGTGTCAATGAAGTAATGTCTGAGCTTTCTGAGAAGCTTGCAGACGTTGAAGGCATCAAGTGCTACTTGCAGAACCCGCCCAGTATAACAATTGGTGGGCAAGTGTCGAAGAGCTTATATCAGTACACTATGTCTAGCCCTGATAGCAAAGTTTTATACGAAAGTGCCAGAAAGCTATTGCCTGAGATTGCGAAAGTGCCCGGTGTCATCGATGTTACAAGCGACTTGCTTATCGATAACCCTGAGCTGCATATCGATGTTAATCGCGATCGTTGTGCTCAACTTGGTATCACTATGATGCAGGTTGAGGACGCGTTAGACAGCGCCTATGCCGCTCGCCAGATCTCGACTATGTACACTTCCACAAATCAATTTTGGGTTATCATCGAGGTAGAACCGCGCTTTTACCGAGACCCTGACGTGATTCATTCGCTGCGGGTGCGAAGTGCAAATGGTCAGCTTGTACCAATGGATACTCTTGCCAAAATAACTACTGGTGTGGGTCCTCTGCTTGTTAATCATTATGGTCAGTTTCCCGCGGTAACCATTTCGTTCAATCTGAAGCCTGAGATGGCGCTCGGAGATGCCGTGAATGCAATCAAGAAGTTGGCGAGCACTATTGTGCCTGCCTCTGTGACGACGAGCTTTCAGGGCACTGCCGCAGCATTTGAAGATAGTTTTGGAAATCTTGGGATTCTTCTTGTGTTGGCAGTGGTAGTTATCTACATAGTGTTGGGGATCTTGTACGAAAGTTTCATTCATCCGCTGACGATTTTGTCGGGACTGCCTTCAGCGGGGCTGGGCGCCCTGATTATTCTTATGGTATGCCATAAAGAACTGGATATTTATGGATTTCTTGGGTTGATAATGCTCATCGGAATCGTCAAGAAAAACGCAATCATGATGATTGACTTTGCACTTGAGGCTGAGCGCAACGAGGGCAAGCGCCCAGATCAGGCGATATTCGAGGCATGTTTGGCGAGATTTCGCCCAATCATGATGACCACAATGGCAGCCCTTATGGGTGGTGTTCCTATTGCGCTTGGCTTGGGTGCAGGGGCTGAGTCGCGACAACCCCTGGGGCTCACCGTCGTCGGAGGACTACTCGTATCGCAGTTCGTGACCCTGTACATAACGCCAGTGTTTTACATTTATTTGTCGATGCTTCAACAGAAGTTTTCGCCCAGGAAACATAATGATGATTTGGCTATGGGCGAGCAGCAGCATTAATTATCGATCTTTGGATATCGCAACTTCTTTGAAAAGACGGACCAATTCGTGCCCTCTCCTGAAGTTGTCTTGCAACATGATAATTAGAATTGGTATGCTCGAAAGAAGTGAAATTGTTACTATATGGGTTATTCCCAAAAGACAAATAGAAATTATGGCAAAGAAGCCTATAACGCTCAGCTCTCCGAGAATGAGGAATGTAGATTCGGGTGTCGGTTGTAATCTTATTTGAATAGAAGAACCAGACTCCGTAGCGTTAACGATACCAATTAGTTCCATTTTGACATGCCTTGAGGTCTGCATTCGCACACTAAAGCGTTTGCCACTGACCGTTGAGGACAGGTCGTGCATTGTTTTTAGCTCGAGCTTCCAGGTGTTCTTAATGTCGTCGAGAATATCCTCGGGGTTTCGAGATGAGCTAAGCTGGTACTTTTTCTCAAAAAAACGTTTTTCAAAAATTCCTGTATTAAACAGTTGAATCTCTGTTGGGCCTGGAACCTTATTGCGCTTTTGGCTCATTCTTTGCGTCTGTCTTTGTTTCTGCCTTCAAATCTTTGATGCGGTTAGCAACTTTTGCTGCTTCGTCTTTTTTGTTTTGCATAAGCAGGTGCTTCTGGTACTGTTTCAAACCGCGCACGAGCACTTGCTTGTCTGGATTTTTTTCAAGCACAGCAAGCGCCTTCTTGTAAGTCGTGGTGGATTCTTCATGCTTGCCTTGCATATCCAAAACGTCAGCTAGCGAAATATTCTTCATGGCAAGGTCTTGTTCATCTGCGGAGGGATTTTTTTCAAAAACTGCCATAGCTTTTTTGAAAAATACTTCTGCGTCACCAAAAGTTCCCTCATCATAGAATTTGCCACCATAGTTGTATGCTATTACTGCGGCTTCTTGACTGTCTGCCCCATAATTCTTTTCTGCGTTTTCTAAGGCGTCTTTGAAAAGCGGGTCTGCTTGTTTGTACTTGCCGTTTACGCACAGGTATTCTGCTACTTTCTCTTTATGTGAGCCAAGCTCTTTATCATCCTTTCCTACGGCATACTCTTCTAGTTCTAGTGAGCGAAGGTAGAGTGGTTCTGCCTTATCAAACTGCTCGCCTTCGGAGTAAAAATCTGCAACCAGTCTCAATGCATTTGACAAATCAGCAGCGCTGCTCTGCGCTGGTGTTTTTCCAGTGCTGTTAGTTTTTTCTGGTTTGTCCTCATTGTCACCACTGCTGGTGGCTTGCGCGTAAATCTTCTCGAAGAGGTCAGTGCCCTTCTTATAGGCTTCGGACGCTTTTGCCTTCAAATCTGGCTTGTTTTCCGCGCCGCTTTCCTCAACATACAAGTCGCCTAAATCCATATAAGCTGACGCGACCCGTTGATGCTCGGGTCCGTAAGTAGCAGACATTAAATCTATTGCTTTCAGCATGAATTTTTCGGAGTCAGCATATTTTCCTTCTGCCTGAAATACCAGGGCGAGGTTGTAAAATGCTGTGGGAACACGTTTGTCCCCTTTCTCCAATTTATCGGACTCTTTGATTGCCTGCTCGAAACAACGCTGGGCTTCGGTGTAAGCTTTATTCTTATAGAACTCCTCAGCCTCGTTCACGAATTGCTCAAACTTACTTGCCGCTAGTGCCTGAGTTCCAAGCATAATGCTGAAAGCCAGACCCAACGCCGAAGCCTTAGAAATTCTGGGTATAAGGTGTTTCATATTCGTGTACATCCTGAGGGAAGTGCCCGCCGCCAAAATGAATTTACCCATTCAGGTTAAACCCTTTGCGTATAAAATGGCAAATAGTCCACAATGGGTAATGAACTGCAAAGTTTTTTGAGGAGCAGTCAAGTATGAGTCTTTTCCCTGAATCAAGCCGACGAGCGGTTACCTTAGCCATGACCGTGTTGCTGCTTCAGTCCTTGTCACTTGCTGCAGAATCAAAGAGCAAGACCGAATTTGTCGATTCCCCGCTATCGCCTGAGACCCAGAGCCAGTTATTGAGTGCTGGACGATACATGAAGTCGGGCAAGCACGACAAAGCCAAGCCTATCTTGCAGGCTGCCTTGCAGAGTGCGACAGATGTACCTAAGTGTCTGGCAATTGCGCAATTTACAGAGGCTTATGGATTTCCGATGTTAGAAATCAGGCGTCAGTGCTGCAATAAGGCGCTTTCGTTGTGTAGTTCAGAAGAAGACCTTCTTCTGATGGCTTTGAAAGCCCGCCGCTACGAGTTTTTTGAAATAACGCGTGAGTCGATAAGCAAGCTGATCGAAAACGCAAAAACTGTACCGCAGCTCTATAACCTTGCAAAGAAATCGCAAGAGGTCTCGTTGAATGACGTTTCGCACCTGGCGATGGAGAAAGCTTTTACTGGAATCAAGAATGGTGACCAATGGACCACGTATGCTGAAAATTGCAAGGCGCTCGGGTTTGATGACCTCTTGCGAAAGGCAATCAAGCTACTCATTGATGAGGAAGACGAGAGCATTCCTTTGTGTGAAATAGCGCTGCGGGTGAATAAATATGGAATGCGTGATGAAGTCCGCTACGCTATGAAAAAAGCTCTGGACAAGGTGAGTTCTGATCTCGCCACTGCTACGCATGAGATGGCGGAAATATCTGATACGGCGCGACAACTCAATGAGCCAGACGTGAAGTCCAGGGCTGATTACTTTGTCAAAAAAGGTAATTACATGCTGAAGCAGCGTGGCATGCAAGAGGAAGCCAGCGCGCGAGAACGTGCCGAGAAGGAGCGCTCTGCACTTGATGCTGCACGTCTTCGTGACTCGCAAACGTCAGGCTTCCAGCAGGAAAGCAGCACGCCGCAAGCGCCACCAGAGAAGCCAAGCAGTGGATACTAACGCTGGCGAGTCCTTGATTTGAACTATTCTAGAGCCCAAGAGGGCAGCATTTCTCTGTTCAGCATCCAGTTGGGAGGAATTCCTCTCTTGCCGCAGTAGGAAGCTACTATCGCACCAACAATAGCACAGTTTGTGTCAACATCGCCTCCTGCACATGCTGTTTGCCAGAGGGCTTCCTGAAAGTCGGTCGAATACTTGTTGGCGCACCAGATGCAGAATGGTACCGTATCTAGTGCTGTTACTTCTGAGCCGTTTCCTAATATGCTCGCTGCTTCGTCTGTGCTTTTGCTTAAGGGAAGTACCGCTGCCATGTTTAGTTTCAATCTCAATTCACTCTCCGGGACATAGCCCAAAATTGAGTCGGCCAGGTTCAATCCTGTTCCGGCAGATTTTTGTTGCTGAGTTGCTATTGCAGCTGCCACCTCAACCGCAATGGCTCCGGCAATTCCTTCTGGGTGAGTATGTGTAAGTTCAGCCGACCTTGCGGCTTGTTCAACAACCATTTTCATATTATTGGCAAAAAAGCTGCCCAGAGGCGCCACTCTCATGGCTGCGCCATTGCCGAAAGAGCCCTTGCCATTGAATAACGAACTGGCTACCGCTCTCCAATTCTCTCCCGCTTGCATGCGCTTGAAGTACTCATTCATGGAGTTTCCATAACCCCTAGCCGGGTCGTAATGGGTAAGAAGACTATTTGCTAGTTCTTCTTGGTTGATGCAGCCAAACTTGCGTAAGCACCACACAATGGACAGCGCCGTGTTCGTGTCTTCGGTGTATGACCAGGGGGTTGTCGGTAGAACTCTTCGAGATGCATCTTGACCGAACAATGCATCTCCGAATGCGTCGCCGATGGAGAGCCCATTTAGAGTATCGATTGCTCTGTTCCAGCTTTGTTGGTCCGAGCTGATTGAATTTTGCATTGTTGGTTCCAGAGATAAGCAACCGGCGCAGTGACTCTAGATATCTTAAGCGGATGCGCTCTCATTTGAATAGATGTTCCCGAGTAAATGTCTTCATCGCTTTGGGAACTGGCTGAGCGGCGAACATTCATTTCAGGGACCTTATTCAGGTATCGATTTCCTGAGTTCAACAGGTTTAATGCACTGACCCAAAACTGACCAGGATGCGACCCAGAGATGACCGGGTCAAATCATATTCTGATATCACAAGCAGATGGCGATTCGCCACAAGGAGGTTCAAATGTTGAGTGATATCGATACAGCAGTAAAGCACGCAGTTGACAAAAGACACCTGCATGAAGGTGATACGGTTGATGCAAAAACAGCAAATGCAATGATGCAAGACATTTACAAAGAGCTAAAAGCAGACAACAAATTGTTCGTAAACAAAAATGGCGTGTCGGCTGATGAAATGAAGGGTGCCGCAAGAGAACTTAGTAGTGAACTGAAGAAATATGGCATCGAAGACATCCAATTTTATGACAGTGGCAAGAATGGAAAGGCTGATAAGAAGGCTGACAGAAACGATAGCATTGTTGTTAAAGAAAGCTCGTGGAACCCATTCTATGAACCTAAAACTTACCACATTGATGACAAGGCTGCGCCTCAACAAGTGAAGGCTGAACAGCGCAAGGACCATTCAACCGAAGGTCAGCCTGCCTGGATCAGGCAAATTAAGCACTACCCTGAGGATCCTCAAACGATGCAAATCGACGGCTACGACAACCCAAGACCCAAGAAGTAAAAGAAAAGTTTTCCTCGCTGCTTGTGAAATTACGGATCCGAAAGGGTCCGTTTTTTTCTTCTGTGGACGTTCGCATTTCATTTGGTTTTCAGATCAAAGTGAAATGATTTGGAAAATCAATTTCTCCCTAGGAGGCTGCGGAAACATGGACAGAGCAACGGAATCTTTCGAACCGACACCGAATTGGATGCTTTACACGGATGGACCAAAACCAGTATTGACTGGTAACAGCTGGACTGATTTTGGAAGTGAACAAGCTATTGATAGATTTAGCAAAGAAGTTTATGCGAAACCTTCTTCAGAGCTAGCCAACGACATGACTCCCAAAGCAAACAGAGTTCTATTAGCTTGCGGCAAAGGGCTTTATGACGGAGTTGCTGAAGACATCGAAGCAATAGTGAGAGAGCCTCAAAAACTTCTTCCAGCTGTCGAACTGGGCGTTGGTATTGCCGCCCTTGGTGTTGTTGCTCCAGAAATTGCCGCAGTTGCTGGTGCGGGCGCATTGATCACCGTGGGAGCGGCGGCCCTTGAACTTCGAAACCATACCGACGAAATGAGTGCAGCCGTCAATGAGGCTTGGACTGGCAGTGGAACCCTGGATCATTCAGCAAAGCAGCTGCGCCCTCTGGGTCATTTTGCACTGACCGCAATGATTGCTCGTCCGTCGAGCGGATTTTCGTGGAGAGCAATCGGATATACGAATGCCAGGCTTGTGAATTGGATTCACAACAAGTAAGACTTAGTTCCATAAAAAAAAATGGCGCATGCTTGAGAAGCCCTAGGCACCAGAACTTGGAAAAGAGGAATCAATTGATTCTTTGACAGTCGTAAATGTTAGAATCTGTCTTTTGCTGTGCAGTGAGAATGTAAATGTCGGATACCAAAATCGATTGCGCCGCAGTTTTTATCCCGGAGGACATGCATTTTGTGCCTTCTGTCGAAGTTGCGCAGAAATCCGTTGAGTCGCTGAAGAAACTACTTCCCTATGCCGCAGAGTACAGTTTCGAGACGTTTGAGGCTGCAAAATTCATTAGTCCTGAACTCTTCGCAAGTTCCGCGGTCTGCCCTGTTTGTGGCGTCAGCACTGTGCGGGGTTCTTCTAAAGACGATGCAGGAAGAGTGTGGTTTGCGAGCATTGATGATAGCAAATCAAAATTGCTTGAGACCGATCAAACAACTCTTCCTGCTTGCGGTCATGCTGTGCCTTTAGCTCAAGTGGAATTCGACTATGCATCAGGTTTCGCCAGGTTCGTTTTAACTGCGCGATTCACTTATTTTGATGAAGAGCTAATGTCTGATGATTTGCAGCAATCAGAGAAAACAGCTGGATTAAGTCAGTTGATTGGTGTGCCCCTCAGGGCAATAAGAATTTTCTATGCACTGCTGCCCGCGGACAGGAAAATTTTTGAGTTGTTGCTATCTGCTGATGATGATGAGCGCCTCCAGGGAGCAGAAGGTTTTGAATCTCGAGAGCAAGGACATTTTGAAGACCACTCTATTGACCGCTCATACATTGAGGACCATGCAGCAAAGCTCATTGTTGCTTACAAGAATACGAAGCATCACCTGGTAAAATATTGGATACTATTTCTGCTGGCAGAAGCAGAGTATGTTTGCACGGAACTCACTGAAATAGTCGCTTCAGAGCTAAATGCCGACAGTGAGCTCTTGCAGCAAATCTTGTATGTGATGTATCGCACACCCAAGCAGTTTCAAGATCTGAAAGATGAACTGAAGAAATTGCATAATCACTCAAGCGAGGGAGTGCGCTGGCGCGTGGCGCTTGTTCTGAAACTTCTTTTGCTAAGCCATCCCGAAGATATTGAGGTGGTCAGGGCACTCATGCTGGATGATTATTATGCTGCGCGACTCGAAGGAGTGTTTGCGTTCAAGACTATACTTGCTAGCGACCCTGACCCTGTTCTTCGCGAATCTGATAAGGTTCTGCTTCAGTCTGTTATTGATAAAGATGGTACGGGCTCTGCGGCGTACTACGCTAAAGAGCTGCTTTCTAAAGGCTGAAGAAATCTTGTTCTTAGATGCTCTTTCTAGAAGAGAGGAGTTACCTCTTTTTTGATTGTGCAAGCTCTGTAAGTGTTCCGACAGAAAATTCGCCGCTGAGATTTTATGTTCCGAAAAGCCAACGCTGGTGCATCACTTTGGTGTCAATAGCAAACTGCCTACATTTTTGAAGCAAAAAGTCTTCACTCTTGGGGTATGGTGAACTTAGTCTATGTTTGTTCTCAACCCGCAGGTATTGCATGCTGGTTGACCGGTTTCTGCTGCGAAAAATTTGAAACATTTGAACACACGTCGGGGGGCTCTGTGTATGATTCCACATCAAAATGGTCGCAGCACAAGTATTTTGCATTTGGCGAAGGTTGCAAAAATTTTGGTGGCAATCTCATCGTTCCCGGGAAAATTAGCGCAAGTGCTACGCCGCCAGAATACATAGCTGCTGGAGAATACCCGACAGTAATTTATCCGAGTGTGCAGCTGTTCGCGCATAACAGTATCACCGTTGGTTCTATAAGCAATCCATCAGGAATGATTTTCATTAGGGCTGGTGGAAATCTTGAAGACGGGCTTCTGAAAGCAGGAACGAACCCTGCAAATATTGTCGTAACCGGTGTGGTAGATGTCACTCCCAATAGTGGACCTTTTGGTGGTCCGAAGAACGGCTGTATCCTGATTGATAACGGCGGTGGCAACATAAGCACCGCAAATCTCTTGGGGGCGGGCGGTCGATTTGTTGTTTCTGCTCCGGGGAAGTTTCGCTACCGCTGGTCTTACAATCTAGTCGAGTCATGAAATCATTGAATTTGGGTCATACTCATCTGGAAGCGCAACTTATGCGGCGAATCTTTAAAACACATGCGGCTCTCAGTTTTGTCACAGCAAACCATGGTAAATTCGACCCGGTGATGAAATGAAAAACTTCATTGCAACATTAGTTTTCACCCTTATACTAGGTGCTATCTCCATGCCAGCTGAGTCCAGCAATTTGCCAACTAGAAACGATAGCAATGAATGGAGCGCGGCTCTCACCAGGGGTAGACTGAAGTTTCAACAGAAGAATTATTCTGCAGCTGAAACTGAGTTTGAGTTGTCGTTGAAAGCAGCATCAAGTGACATGCAAAAAGGCGTTAGCCAGTATGAAATTGCAAAATGTATTCAGGTCAAGGCAGCAAATTGGGCGAATGATGATCGAAAAGCAATCGCGACCTATGAAAAGGCTGCAGAATTATTGAGCAGTCTCGAAGCCGGTGATGAGCTGGCTACAATTACTTGCTCTGATGTGTTAGTGACTCTCGCAGTTTTGCACAGAAATATGGCTAGTTATGGGTCAGCCAAACTTGTTCTTAAGCGAGCTATAGAAATAGACAAGAAAGCAGGAGAAGCTGGCAAGGTCCGTTTGGCTCGTGACTATTTCTACCTCTCTCAAGCCATTTGGCTCAGTGGCGATCTGTGGGAATACAGAAAGCCATCTGTAGCATTTGATCCGGCTTGGTTAAACCCGCCTACGACAGAGGAAATAGCTGAGCTACCTGACACTCGTCAAAGACATAACGAAGCTCAGATTGGCATGTATTGCGGTCTATTTGAAAGAAATTTGAGTAAATTCTATAAACATGGATATGCATACAGCCTTTCAAGAGAGTCAGAGGAACAGCTTGAACGCGATCCCGTGGTGATATTCGTAACAATGAGCAAGACTAAAGGACTCCTTTCATCAAGAATTCTCGAAAAATCGCGAGTCCCAGGCGCAAATAAGGCAGCTTTTCAAGCACTTACCGAGCTAAATTCATATGGAGTTTGCCTTCAGGGAGAAAACACGAGATGCAGGAAAGAACTGGAAAACATCCGATGTCTTCGGGGATGTGTCCACTACCATTGAATGCAAATGAAGAGGAAGACTTTGAGATTTGCTTCTCATCGAAAATCGAATGTCTTCCGTCAGCGTATGGTGCTGAAAAGAAAAAAAGGAAAGCAGCCGAAAGGAAGAGGCTGCGCGAGTGGAAACCAATTTGATCTGTGCCCAGGGAAACGATGCCTGTTTGCCAACTGTAAATAACTCACCATCGAGGTACACAACTCTCTAAAGGACAAAAATATCTGAAGCCATGAGATTGCAAAAGCGCCGTCTGGCATCCTCCCAGTCGAAAACTTGATTTCAAACCAAACGTATTGGATGAACGCCCCGCAGTGTATCTCAAAATCAGCCCCTTTCGAACAAACAACTAATGACAAACAGTGATGAAACGCAAGAAGAATACCTCGAAAACCTGTTTTCTCAATTACGTTCGAGGATACAATTTCTCAAAGAGTACGATTATTCTATCCCTGGTTTGCGAGCAGGATTAGAAGTCTGTCTTGCAAACCCACAACGAGACAGGCTCTCAAGAGAATTTGCATATCTATTACAGTTCGCATACGTAGCTACAAATAAGACATCTGAAGCTAGAGCAGTGAGAGACTTACTTCCCAAAAGCAATGATTCTTTCATTGAATGTACTACTGAAGCCGTCTCAATGGCAGTGAGAAATGAACTAGACAAATCAGTGTTGTATGCACTATTGCACTCAGCAGCCGATAGAAACTCGGTGCTAAGTGCAATAAAAGTCTTTTCGCAGATGGCATTTTTCTTCGATCTCCGAAACGATGTGATTCCAAAGTCTTATTACTTAGCAGAGGTGAGCCTATGTCAGGTTTTTCCCAAACGCAAATCAACATTAAGATGGGATGTTCCAAGAATTAAGCTGCAAGAAACAGGATTCACAAAAGTAAAAATGATTGATGAAATCGACAGAAATAAGTGCGTAATAGAAGAACGAATTAGAAGCTTCTGGGCTGACGAAGACTCCCAAATTGGCGAAGTGAAGGTTCAGCTAAAAAAAACTGACGTTGGACTTGTCTTGGCTAAACCGCCAATAGGTTCGAGTTGCTTGATTGGACTTCTAGCTCGTCTTCGTGTAAGTCGCGGCGGGTTTACGCATGTCGACAACGAGCTCAAATTGGTAGATGATGAATTCAATATCTGTCCAGTCAAAGAAACCGAGTTGCGCACAGAGGGTTTCGTAAAATATGTCTGCAACGACAGCAGATTATCCGAGACCTTGGGTGACACTCCAAACGGCGAGGTTTTTGAAATTCATTTGTATGACAATCTGATCTACGACCCGTTGTATTATCCAAATAAGAGACTAAATCATTTCCAGCAAAAGATACTTGAAGAAAGAAAAAAGAAAGAACGGTGATCGGCATGAGCTGCCCCGAGGTTCTATCTACAGTTTTTAAGCGGCTTCCTTACTGCGTTTTTGCTCCTCTTTTCTCTTGGGCTCGTTGATGTACTCTTACAAGCTAGAACTTCTTTTAGATGCTCTGGTAAATTCGCGCAAATATTGGAGCCATTTGCACATTCATTCGATCAATCGCTTGCTTGGTGAGCTGGACTTCTCCCGATTTGCGGACTGCGAAAGTAGCGCAAATTAAATGACAAGCAGTTCAGCATTTACTTTCAAAAGGCTCAATCCGAGTTCTTGCTGCAGCATTTTGACATTGCTTTGAAATATGCACAGCAAGCCAGGAGTATTAAGGACAATATCGAGGTAAACGTGCTCATGCTTGATCTCTACAATAGACTTTCAATTTATGCAGAGGCCGAGAGTCTTCTTAGGAGCAACACTGAGCTAATGAAATACCTCCAGCGCTTGGATGAAATGCGTAAAAATGCCACTACTGATGTTTTGTCCAGGTAGTGAGGCAAGACGAATGTGCACGGATTCAAAGGATCTTCTCTTATTTGAGTCAATACGCTACGGTCACCATTAGCGAGGGAGAAAGGCATTTTTCATGAGCGGTCTTTACCGGCACTGCAAACTCTATTGGAGGTCGAGCAAATGGACAAGTCTTAATTAGCAGCGAAGTGCTTTTGGGAATGGACACGCCTTCTTATAAGCTTAATGATATAACAGTGAGACGTATAGACATTTTTGGAACTGAGAGCATAAATCTGAGCTCGGCGTGAATATTCGAGCATACCTGGCAATAGCATTTACTAAGCATTTAGTAGGAGACACCTATATTCTGGACTCAAATTCTAAGCTTTGTCAAATTATGTACTCTGACCACATTAACGGAGGCTTCACAGCCGAGGGTTTTGATTTGGTGAGGGGGTCGTGTGTGGCGCAATCCACAAGACCATGTAAAATTTCTCTCGGTGATCTTGTACTTGTTTTACCTGCCGATGCTATTGTTCATCTGGCAAAAGAGAAGCAGATTCCACGCATAAATTACCTTGCAGGAAGACCTGGCTTTGTAAAAGCGCCAAGCCGAAAAGTTGCTTTTAGAATTTCTGCAGGAGAAGAGCTCAGGCTTGCCTCTGACCTGTCAGCATCTAGTGAAAAGATCGCACGCCGTCGAAACACTATTGAATGTATCTTGAATGATGGTTCACAACTTATCATGGCCGAATTTTCGTTTCTTTCCTTATTTAAGAAATCTTCGTTGTTGCGGCTAATCTCTAAAAGCCCCCGATATTCAAATCACATGGCAGCAATCCTGAAAACTACAGCTGCACTGACTCTGGTTACATCAAGCCATGGAGCTTTTCACGATGAATGATCAAGAAAACTCCTCAATCGATATTGATGAAATTGCACGTCAGCTCGAAGTTTTTAAAAATACTATTTATCCATTACATGGTGATTCTCTGGAAATGCTGGATAAGCGGTTGAAATGGGACCGGTCAACACTAAGCAAATTGGAAATCACGAAATTAGACTATAAACAGAAAAGATCGATTATTGGTGCTGTTGAGAAGGACAAAGAAAACGCGTCAAGACTTCGGCAAGAAATTTCTAGTGTGGTGAGCTTTGTCGGCGAAGCAGGCCTAGCTACCGAAGCAGCATCCGCTAATGAAATCTGGCAGCCTAAAACACGGAGACAGTTATCTGATGCGTTGTCAAAAGCCAGCTGTGCGGAATTAGCAATAGAGCGTTGTATGCGACATTTGAATTATCGCATAACCAAATGGATGGCAAACCCTTCAAAACAAAATGATTCGTTTGTAGCGGTTTGCAGTAAAATTCTGGAGCAGTTTAAGCCTGAGTATGACAAATTCGCGAGCTACAAGTGGAAGCTATATCTCCAGTCATGGGAGCTACAAGTTCAAGATTTGGATAGCGTTGAGAAGGTCCAGGAATTTCTGAGGATCAGGTCTCGGGTCGAGGCCCAGCATGCGCTCAATGAATACGGACCGCCACGCGATGCGATCTTAGAAATTCTCTCCCTGCTCTGCGAAAAAAGAATCGTTGAGCTGCAGAAAGAAAAGGAAACTCTCTGACCATCCGTTTTCTGCAAGAAGATAGTCCTTAAGTGGACCTCCACGAACAACAAGGAAGCTCAACCGACAAGTAGATATCTTATTTGAATTGGTCGTTCTTCAGCCTCTAGATGGTACAAAAGAAGTGATGATACCACTGGCAAACGCAAAAAATTATTACTATCGAATGGGGATCCTCCAGATGTTGTCTAAACTGAAAACAACCTTAACTGCAGCAATATTATACTGGTCAATGCCACTGCTTGTGGTGGCGCAGGATTTTAGCGCGCTTAATGAGCTAGGTGCTCATTTTTGAAGGTAAATGATGTAAAAGAGCCGGGACCTGTTTTTTTTTTGAAAGCACCAATCTTGCAAAAAACACGGAACAACTGCTCATTGTTCTAGGAGATTCGAAAAGCATTTTCAGTTCAACGAAAGCGACTTTGGCAATTCATGATTCGTCTGGAAAACTCAAGAAAATCAAATTAGATATGATGACTGCCGAAGCACAGCTCAAAGCAACAGCCGCCGGTGCGCAGCCGACCGCATTTCCGCGCTTTTAGATCGCCATCGACAACCGCTCTACTGAATTACGTGGGCGCACGCGAATGCGGAGATTCGGCTGAATTGTGTAGACAATGAATACACAATTTGCCATAATTATTGACAGCCCTACAATTGGTAAAAGACCATGGCTTCACCACAACGCAAACCGAGAACGACCAAAGCCAAAACCCTGAATCTACGGGTGACTGAAGAGCAAAAGTCAGCCTTTGAGCAGGCCGCGATTATCAAGCAGACTCAGGTCAGCAGGTTTATCCTGGACAACGCCTATGCGGCCGCCCAGGAGATCATCCGAGACCAGCAAATCATGTCCGTTTCACAAGAGCAGTGGAACGCAATTTGCCACGCCCTGGACAATCCGCCAAAGACTAACCCGGCATTGCGCAAGCTTATGAGGTCACAGAGTGTGTTTGAATAGGGCTGAAGCTCAATGAAAGAGCCCTGTCCTCTAGAAGAAGGACACGACGTGAACAGCTTTAACTGTGGCGTCGAGCCTCTGAATATCTACCTACAGCGCTATGCCAGACAAACGCAAAAGCGAGAAGGGGCAAGGACTTACGTTGTTCTCGATAGCAACAAGGTTGTTGCTTACTACACGATTGTCTTTGGTGGCATCGACTGGAAAGACTCACCGGAACACGTCCGCAAAGGATTGGGAAAATATCCCATCCCGGTCATGATGCTGGCCAGGTTGGCAGTCGATACAAACTGGTCCGGCAAAGGTCTAGGCAATAGTTTGCTGCTAGATGCTCTTATGAGGGCTCTAGCTGCCTCTGAAATCGCAGGACAGAGAGCTGTTGTAGTAGACGCAAAGGATGACTCTGCCAAACACTTCTACGCGAGACGTGGTTTCAGGGCTTGGCCCACGGACTCAAATCGCCTATTCGTCACTATTCCCGAACTCAAACGAGAGATTAAGGGCTAGTCGAGCGTTGCGGCGTTGATCGACAGTGCATATTTATTGAAAACCTTAACTGCAGCAATGATATGCATGGTTCATGCCACTGCCAGTGGTAGCGCAAGATTTTAGCACGCTTAATGAGCAAGGTGCTTCATTATTCAAGGCAGATGATCTTAAGAGAGCCGAGACCTGTTTCTTGAAAGCATCAAATCTTGCAAAAGACCCAAAACAACAGCTCATTGTTCCAGGAAACAAACATTGTCTGCGATTGGGTGGTTAGTACCATTATGAAAGCGAATGATAGTATTGAATTTAGGCACCCTCTTTCAAGAGGTCATTCAGGTGGATGATTTGGAGCAATCCGACCAAGATTTAAGTCGAAAGCTAATGCGTGCTATCAGTAAAGCGGAAAGAGAAGGCCGCGTTCCAACAGTTGATTAGCTGGCTTTGAATCTCAATGTGCCACTGTACAAAATCACGGAAATCATTTCAATCATCGTATCATCATCTAAGAATGAGGGTTCGACTGCTTTTCAAAATTCGTCAAAGGAAACATTTCTTTCATCCGGTACTGCAGCCTTGCTAATGGGGGGGGGCTTGTGCGGCAACGAAAGGAGGGGTCAGTTCAATATCCCACGGGAATGATCCCTGCATCGCCAAAAAAGGATGGTTCAGTTCAATATCTCACTGGAATGGTCCCAACATCGCCAACTTATAGCGTTAATGGCTCGCTTGACGAATGGATCGCTTACTTGTTGGGGGAATCAACATCTTGTCCCGCCCTGATGCAAAAGGCAACTCCATGACATAGAATGTAGTATTTCGACTTCCTGTTCAAACTGCCGCAGCATTGGCTTTGGTAACGGCGCATCGTCAGAGAGGCGAGCTTAAGTGTCCATTCGAGATTTTTGGGACCGCAGTTTACTCAAATCCAGCACTGCATCAACGCCAGAATTATAAGTGCGGCGGCTTCGGAAAATTCGACAGTGGCGCCATAAGTGTCACCTGTATGCCCGTAGAGAATATTGTGGACCCGCAGCGCGAACAAGATTCCAGTGCCTGCTGTTGCCACCATTACGATAAAGGGTAAGGCGTTCTGGCAGCTCGCTGCGATTGCGACTGTAACGATTAATGGAACGATTGCAGACCAGGCAAGATCCCAAACCTTGCTACTCTCGTGCCATACTTTGCCCATTCCCTCTTGCTTTGCGTAAGGGAAGCAGACGATCGCAAAAACTTCAGACCAGCGAGCCCAGGCTGGAATAAGCAAGAGCGCTGCCATCTTCATGCATCCAGGCTCTAGTGAATAAAGCGCAATAATTTTTGCAAGGAGCAACATAACTCCGGAAATTGCTCCGAAGTTTCCGACTCGGCTGTCTTTCATAATTGAAAGCATCTGGTCGCGACTTCGATGCGAGAAAAGTCCGTCAGCTGTGTCCATCAATCCATCAAGATGAATAGCGCCAGTAACAAGCAGCCAGAGTCCAACTGTTAGAAATGAGCTGAGTATGCGCTCGTGCGAAAGCAAGTCGCAAGCGTAGGCTCCTGCAAATACGATGGCACCAATGACGGTGCCTACCGTTGGCAGATATTTTGCTAAACCCTCTAAATCTTCCTCGGTCTCGGCTCGCGGTAGTCCGGGAAAACTAGTAATGTAAGCTGCAGTTAGAGCCAGCTTTCGAAACATGTTCATGAGATAGGAATCTCAGCTGTATATTCCGGACGCTCTGGAAAATTCTTTGCATTGTCGAGCACAAGCCATTCGCGCTTGCTGTTGTAATAGCTGTGCAGCTGTTCAATTTGATTGAGAATTTCTGGATGTGATTCGAGGTTGCGCAATTTGTCCAAAATCTGATTTGTTGCTTCTTCCTGAATTTTATTCATTGGGTGTTGTTTGTCGGTCTTGGGTTTGATTTCGTTGGGATCTAACTCATCCAATTCCTTAGCCCAGGGCATCGAGCAATCAGCAGAAAGGCACCCGATGATATCTGGGGTGACAGGCAGCTGTGCCATAGTTGTGAGCCCGTAGGCAAAAATACTGCGGCGTGGGCTATGCGGCACGAATGACCTGTGCGGACCTATTATGTCTGAAGCCCATGCCATCATCAGTAGTGCCGATTCTTTCCTGTCAGGACCTCGATAAATGTCTACAGGTAGATCTAACATCAAGCCAAATGCCTCAGCCAGTGGACGCGACATTGGGCTGTAGTACTCTATTGTGTCGAAATTCAGTCCGAGTTCTTTCAATAATCCATTCAGAACAAGGAGTGTACTTGCCACGCCCGGGTAATCTGCCGCATCTCCTCTTGCTTTTCCATCAAGTGATTTCGGATTTGTGTCGCTGAGCAAAACAGAACCGTAAAGTGAATAGACCCAGTCGCGAATTCCCATTTGCTGTTTGCTGTCGAATTTCTCCAGGCGCTTTATCACCCAGTTTCGCAGCGCTAGTTCTTTTTTCTCCTCCTGATTTGCGACGAGGCGTTCGAGTTCTTTGGTTAGCTCTTTTGCTCGTTTCAAGTTTCTTGTGAGTGAGTGACACACGGCGAGGTTTAGGCGAGTATCAAAGTCTCCATCGTGTTGCAGCAGTTCTTCAAATTGCTCAATTGCATCCTGAAATCGGCGCAATTGCATCAAGGCAAAACCAAGTTCATATCTGATTACACTTTGATCGGGCTCAAGTTGTGCGCATCGTTTCAGCAGCATAACCGCTAATTCTGGCTCTCGTTCTTCAATGAAATGGTAGCCAGCTTCAAACATTGCTTGCACATTATTGAGCAGCGCTTCCTGGCTCTGCGCAAGGACTTTCAGATGTTTGTAGAGATCTTGTTTGCCATTTTTTCGCATGATTTCGCATACGAGTTGAACCGCACAAACGTCGTGCGGAGCGCTTAGCCAGTGCTCTTTCAGGAGTAAGAACGAGCCTGAAAGGTCTGAGATTTCGAACAAACGGCGCGCCTGCTCAAGAAGTGTGCCGTATTGTTCCGGTTCAGTCACTGTTTCCTGGGACATCCAATTTCAGCGGGTATCGGGGTGAGACTTGCCAAGCTGTGAAGCAATGGTCTGAAAACAATTGTAAGGCAATTTTGCTTGCCTGACTGAAGCCTTATAATAGGATGCCAATCAGGACGATAAAATTCGCCTGAATGTTGACCAAACCATGGTGGCAGAGTCGTAACTCTGCGAAATCCTGTTTTTCGCTTTGCGAAAAGAAACAACGGAGCTCTAAACAATGACCTACCAAAGACAGACCATTATTGCCGGCAACTGGAAGATGAATAAGCTCAGAGCTGAGGCAAAAGAACTGGTTGATGGAATTGCACAAGGTGTCAAGGGCGAAAGTGTATTGCCCGAAATTGTCGTTTTTCCTCCTTTCACAAGCCTCGATGTGGCAGTCAGCGCGGCCAGCGGCAGCGTAGTCAAGGTTGGCGCACAGAACCTGGATGAGCATGAATCAGGCGCCTACACCGGTGAAGTGTCCGCGAAGATGCTCGTGGATGCAGGCTGCAAGTACGTAATCATCGGACATTCCGAGCGCCGTCAGTATTATGGTGAAACTAACCAATCGGTTCCACTCAAAGTCAAAGCTGCGCTAGATCAGGGTCTGGTGCCAGTAATCTGTGTTGGCGAGTTGCTTGATGAGCGCGAAAACAACCTCACCGACCCCGTGGTTAAGCGCCAGGTCGGTGCCGCATTGACAGGGCTCACCCTTCCAGAACTGATGAAAGTTGTCATCGCTTATGAGCCAGTTTGGGCAATCGGAACCGGAAAGACCTGCGAGGCTAAAGAAGCCAGTCGCGTAATTTCTGTGCTTCGCAATACGCTAAAGCAATTCCTCGAAGACAAAGATGATTCTGATAAAGTGCCGATTCTCTACGGTGGAAGCATGAACGCGAAAAACGCTGACGAGCTTCTTGCGGAAGAGCAAATCGACGGCGGCTTGATTGGCGGCGCCAGCTTGAAGCCAGAAGATTTCCTCTCAATAATCAAGTCCGCGAGCAAGCGCCCGCGATTGAGTGCTGCTAAGGCTTAGCGCGACCCGTTAAAATGGTGCATTTTAGTGGTATGACAAGGGCGAAGCATGCTTTGCTCTGGCGTGAGCTTGTTTCTGTTGCACACGATATCAGGCACCATTTATGGGCGAACCTTCAGCCATCAGACTCCCGAACGGAAAAATATTGACGCGTATGTCCAGCCGCGCCGATATTTGGGCGTGCCGGCGCGATGCGGTTATGGGCAAGCTGGTTCCAGGCGAGAAGATCAACGCGTTGACTTATCGCTGGATGAATGAGATGAACGGCGGGGAAGACGGGGACGGTAGCGTTCTCGAGACAAAGCCCGCGGAATATGGGCGCTACCCTGTAAACGATGAATTCTCGCTCTTCGCCATTTATGACCCAGCTTGTTATGCGTCCTTCGTCTCTAATTTCTGGGACTGGGACAAGCTGCAAGAGCATTTTATTGAGCAGATGGGGCGTTACAGGTTTCTCGGTTGTTCGACCGGAAAGCGTGGCGAATGGAGAATTGAAATCAAGCACGAGCCGGTTTTGCTGAGTGGCGCTCGTGAAATGAGTGGGTCGATTATGGCTGCGGGTAGTCGCTTGATTCTCTGTGACTACGGGCACCTGACGATGGGCGCTCAGTTTGATGACATTAAGTTACCGGACGACGAGCCCTTTGGTGCCTATGAAATCAAGGTGCGACCAGGTACTTACAATATTCGGGTCATTCAGATTAATTTAGAACCAAAGTTCAGCAATGACCCTGACATCATTCTCGAAATACTTAAAGCTAATAGCAACCCGCTAGAGCCCTGGAAAGAGCTGGCCTGGCAGGATGAAACGGCTCGCATGAATTAAGAGCTTCATAATAATAAGAAAGGACCAGCGGACAGAGTGCAGGGGCGATATAATCATTCCCTTGGCACTTATGGAGAGGTGTCAGAGTGGTCTATCGTGCAGTCCTGGAAAGACTGTCTGCGGAAACGTAGCGAGGGTTCGAATCCCTCCCTCTCCGAGTCTTCCCGGCAACTATGTTGCCATCAGAAATCTAAGCTTGGCTTTAGTGGTCAAAGCCCAGATAGCTGAACTCGCTTACAGGTTTTTGGTATGGATCTCGAACTTAAAAGAAAACTGGATGACATAGTCAATTCATTCAACGATCTTGAGTCCAAGCTTGCGGACCCTGATGTGGTTACCAACCCCGAAAACCTGAAGCGATTGTCTAGAGCCCGTAGGCAGTTGCTTCCCAAAGTCGAAAGCAAAAGCAAATGGGACTCACTTCAGAAACAGGTGGACGACGCCCAGCAAATTTTGCGCGAAGAAACCGACAAAGAGATGCGTGAGTTAGCCGAGTCGGAATTGTCTGACGCTAGAAAGGCGCAAGAAGAGCTGATTGAGCAGATCCGCCTGCTGCTTCTGCCGACTGACCCTAACGACGAAAAAGATATCATCGTTGAAATTCGCGCAGCATCAGGTGGTGATGAGGCCTCAATTTTTGCTGGTGACCTGTACCGCATGTATTCCAAGTATGCAGACCGCATGGGCTGGACAACAGAGGTTGCAAACTTCAATGCGGGAGAAGTCGGCGGATACAAAGAAATTATCGTCAACATCAGAGGCGAGAGTGTTTATTCGAAGTTGAAATTCGAGTCGGGCGTGCATCGAGTGCAGCGAGTTCCAGCGACTGAAGCGCAGGGGCGCGTGCATACGTCTACCGCTACTGTAGCGGTTATGCCTGAGGCAGACGAAGTTGATGTTGTTCTCGATGAGAAAGATATGGAAATTAGCACCATGCGTTCAGGTGGTGCTGGTGGTCAGAACGTCAACAAAGTTGAAACTGCCGTCAGAATTTTCCACAAGCCTTCTGGCATCATGATTGCTTGTTCTGAAGAGCGAAGTCAGTTGCAGAATAAAGAGCGTGCAAAGCAAATTTTGCGCGCAAAGCTCTTCAAAATAGAATTGGAAAACAGGCAGAAAGCCCTTGCTGATGCGAAGAGATCGCAGGTTGGAACCGGAGATAGATCCGAAAAAATTCGCACTTATAACTTCAAAGACAATCGCGTAACTGACCACCGTTTGAACATGAACTTTGGCTTGCAGTCTGTTCTTGAAGGCGACCTCGATAAAGTAATCGAAGCCTGCATACATGATGAGCAGAAGCGTCTTCTCGAAGAAGAGACAAACATCAATGATGATGGCAGCGGGCTCAACTAGTCGGGTCTTATGCTTGGCGCAGTTTGCTTGTGCCTCGAGCTGTTTGCTTGTGCCTCGTGCTGTTTGCCCAGAGACTTACTGTTTGATGCTGAATGTGCTCTTCGAGCAATTGAATGACAGCAAATTGGCTTGTTGATTTGAGATGAAGATTTCAGAGCTGGCAAAATTCATAGAGTCGCAGCTGAGAGAAATTGGTATTGCAGATTCTGAGGCAGCGGCGGAAGCTGAGCTAATAATACTTGCGGTGACGCAGCGAAGCAGAGCTGATCGTTTTCGAGAGCCGAGTTTATTGATTGATGATGCTCAGCTTGATGAAATGCGTCGTATTCTTGTGCGCCGCAGTGTGCGAGAGCCGCTTCAATATATTTTGGGTGAGACTTATTTCTATGGATTACGCTTTTTGCTTGAGCCTGGTGTGCTGATTCCGCGGGCTGATACTGAAATTCTAGTGGATGCGGCAATAAGCTATTTCAAGGGCTTCAATGATTGCAGCACAGAGCGTTGCGGGGTGAGTGGCTTTGCTGAAGAAGCTAAAGCCTTTGCGCCAGCTGATAATGTGCCTCGCTTGCGTCTTGCTGAAATTGGCGTGGGGTCAGGCATTATTTCAGTTTGCGTACTCAATCAAATTCCCCGCGCTGAAATCGAAGCCTGCGATCTCTCTGCTCAAGCTATCGCCATAGCAGGCAAGAATGCCATTTTGTACAATGTGCATTCGCGTTTGCGGCTTGTATGTTCCGATTGGAAAAACTGGTGGACCTCGATTCAAAAGCCTATTGATGGGCTTCTCAGTAACCCGCCTTATATTCCCAGAGCGCATGCTGGCACTCTTGCGCCTGAGGTTAAAGAGCATGAGCCAGAGCTGGCCTTGTTTGGGCGCGATGATGATGGGTTAGGATTTTATCGAGACATTGCTGATTTGCCTGCGTCTGACTTTTCAAATGGCGCACGCGTTTTTCTTGAAATAGGGGTGGACCAAGCAAATTCAGTCGCTGATATATTTTGTGCGCGTGATTGGAATGTGCTAGATCCACTAATGGATTTGAACGGTATAGCCAGAGTGCTGTGTCTTATACCGAAAAACAGCCCCTTTTGAAGAATCTTAGAAACTGCTAAAATAAAAAAGACTTTGATAAGGGGTGCTGTTATGGAAGATGGCTTGATCCAGGCTATGGATGTCTATGGCAGTATCAGTGCCGTTATTGCATCGAGTACCAATTTGGTTGAGGCTGCAAGACAAAAGCACAAGCTCTCGTTTACTGCGGCTGCGGCTCTCGGGAGAGCGCTAACAGCAGCGGCTCTTATAGCCCCGGTGGTGGCAAGGCGCGGGCAGGTCAGCATGAAGTTCCAGGGTAACGGGCCGCTCGGTAAAGTCGTTGTCGACGCCAAAGGAACAGGACAAGTTAGAGGTTATGTAGAGAATCCCCAGGTTGAGTTGCCTTTGAACTCCCTGGGGAATCTTGATGTTGGGGCTGCTGTCGGCACGAATGGCTATCTGCATGTGTCAGTTGATAATGGTTTCGGGCAGATGCAAACTTCCACTGTTGAGTTAGTGTCTGGCGAAATTGGCGAAGACGTCAATCGTTATTTGGTGAACTGCCATGACGCTGGTTCGTTTCTAATTGTTGGTGTGCATTTGAGCAGCCATGGTGTTGAAGCGGCGGGGGGCATGCTGGTGCAGCTTTTGCCTGACCATACTGAAGAAACAATCTGCATGCTGGAAAATAATCTGGCGTCATTTGGTACCTTCACGTTTTTGATGCGACGCGGAATGGAGTTGGATGAAATCTTGAAACGCGGATTGCAGGGATTTGAAATTGACGAACAGCAGCTTACTTACAAACGAAAGCTGAGCTTTGACTGTGGCTGCTCGAAAGAGCGATTTATACAGGCGCTTAAGGTTCTCGATAAAGAAGAATTGGTAGAGATGGCAAAAACCGGCGAGGATGCCGAAGGCAGGTGCCATTTCTGCAATGCTGTTTATCATGTGCCACATGATGGTTTGCTGGCTATTGTTCAGCACGCGATGTAGCTTTTATGTGATCTCTGCTGGTGCTTGAGCAGGCGCAGTTTTTCAGCCCGCTTATGAATTGGGGGCGCGGGCTTTCAGCCTGCCTATGAATTGGGGGCGCGGGCTTCCAGTCTGCTTCTGAATTGGGTGGCGCAGGTTTTCAGCCTGCTTATGAATTGGGTGGCGCAGGTTTTCAGTCTGCTTATGAAACATGCATTTGGCGCGGCAGTGCTTTTATGCGCATCAGCAGCCGGATTTGCAGGCATTCAACGGTTTTCAGTGAAGCGAATCAAGTCTGCGGAAGACCGCAGATCATGGTGATAACTCAAAAAGTCACTAATATGTCAGTTTGCATCGAGACAATTAAGTGGCTCTCAGATTTCTAGGGAAGGGATTGTGGAAGGCTCTGATCATCATTCGTGGGTAGATTCGGACAACGACGAGGTAAGCGATAGCGTTTCTCGCGAAGTTCTGAATACCAACAACAGGCGAAAAACGGAACCTGCTTCCGAGCAAAATTCAGGCTTGCAGTTAGCATCGCTTCCGTTTCTTGCAATTTCTTTGTCTTCCGTTGATTCCGATGCAAGCAACAAACCGGGTCGAGCAAAGACTGCTGGGGATAAGATAGCCGCGGATCAGGTTGACGAAAGAGTCGCAGGCGAGAAGGGGTTGGGTGTGAAGGCTGTTGCTTCCACTACAGGACCTTCTGATGGATCTGCTGACAAAGCTAATGTATCCGCGGACAAAGCTGATGGATCGGGTTCTGCTAATGTATCCACGGACACGGCTTCAGTGCTTGTTGGGGTGACTCTCGTAGAAACGGCAGCGCCTGAAAATAAAGAATCTGAACCTGCATTTACTGAAATTGCTGCAGAGAATCTTTCTGCGGATGATGATGATAAGACAGCGGATGACCAGAAAGCCGCAGATGATAAAGCCTCTGACCTCAAAGCGTCGGGAGAGAAGCCCTCCGAGCCGAGCGACGCGACCGCCGAAACAATTAAAGAAGCCGGTCGACTTTTGCAGGGCAAGGAAGGCTCTTTGAAGTTGTTAGAGTCTATCGATCGTGACTTAACCGAAGGCAAGGGTGGACTTTACGGAAATGCGCTAGAGAGAGTCAGAAATAATTTGAGAGAGTTGATGACTCGTGAGCCAAATATGTCTCAGATTCTAGAGCCGCTCGCCAGAAAGATTCAAATTCCAGCAATTACTGGGCGTAGCGAAGCCATTCAAAAACGTTTGGAGAGCGCTGATCCTGAAGTGCGATCGAAAGAAGTTCGGTCTGAAATAAGTCGCCTTTTGCAAACTAGCAACAAGACACCATCTGATTATGTTGAACTTGATCGTCTCAGAAAAACTTTTCTGCAAGAAATGAAAGGTACAAAATCAGCATGGGATGCCGTCGTAAAAGACTTGGACAAAATTTACGACAAGGAAATGGAAAAAATTCCTCTTTCTCAGGCAGATAAAGACGAAATAAAAAGGCTTGAGGAAATAAGCTCTAAGTTGAGAACTCAGAGTGATGACCAGATGAAGTTCCTTGTAAAAATGCTGAACTCGGAGGCTGATGCCACTGCTTTCCTCTCTTCTCGTGGTGGAAAGGCTACAGAAGGCATTGTTTTTGATGCTGTAAAAGAGAGGCTCGAATTTCTACAGAAACATCATCACTATACAAACTTTGAAGTCGTCAAATTGAGTGGTGGTGCAATCGACGACCTCGGTGGCGATTTCCTTCTGCTGGATAAGAAGAGCGGCAACTATATTTTGATCGATTCCACGCAGGAGTCTGCGGATGGTGAGAGAAAAGCAGATTTGCCTGCAATGCGAAAGGCCGGTCTCATAAGTTCTGACCCACACCAATGGGAAGGACGAGCTAATGCTCGAAAAGTCGATATACAAAACCAAGCAGATGTTATTTTCGAAACCTTGAAGACAGGTCGATTAACTCAAAATATTTACAGCGTTGACATCGCTGTTGCTCGACATCAAACCTCGGTGCTCAATTACAAGCAGCGAATGGAGTATATTGAATCGCAAAAAGACCCTATGACCAGAGCCGTTGAAATTCGTGGATTCAGAGAAGAGTTGCTCGAAAAACAAAGAGGTTTGAGCGAAACGATTGAAATGTGCAGGCAAAGAAAGATCGATTTGCTTGCTGAGAAGCGAGGGGCAGGCAGAGAGCAGCGTGATCTCATTGATCTGAAAAGAGGCGTACTGGATGGTCTGATTGAGCATACAGAAAAGAAACCACTTGTTGCGATTAGAAAGCGACTTGAAGAGCTGGATAGACTGACAAAAGCTTTGCCTCCTGCTGCCCAAAATGAAGCAGCTGAGCGATTCCGACCCGGTTCCGCATATAACGTCTCCAAAGAAGGAACGCCCGTAAGGGATTTTATGGACTCCGTCCGCCAGGCAAAATCAATACTTGGTTCTGAGAAACCAGTTAGTCCAGCAGAGCTTGGAAAAGCGCTCGAAACCTTGATTGTGGTGCATGGTGACCAGAGTGCAGAAGCGGATATTTTGCGTGGCTTAAAATCGCGACTTGAAGCTGCAAATAGACCTGCGGGAGATTCTAACGGAAGCACTGGTACCGCCCGCGATGGCGCGAAAGAGCCAGGACAGTCCTCTCCAGAAAAATTGGGAGTGCCAAAAGAACTTTTAAGTGAAAGAGCGCTTCAGCAATTTCATCAGAAAGTTGAAAGCATGTCGGCGACATTGAAGGGGGCACCGATTGATTCGGATACGCGTATTGCTGATGCTGTTAGTGAATTCCTGAAAGAATCAGGCATTAAAGAACCACAACTCACCCAAGACAAAATATCAGTTGATGTAAGCAAAACCGCCAATCAGGTTGGTGTGGAGTATTCTGCGAAGGGCAAAGCTGCCCTTCGAGTCAATGGCAAATTTGTTCTTGCTTCCGATGGAAAGACAGAGCTGGCTGTCAGTGAGGTCGAAACAAAATTTGTTGTTCCCGAGAAATTGTTGAAGGGGCAACCAGAAGAGCTTACAAAAGCACTATACACAAGCATGTTGGAACAAACTGTGCGCTCGAATTCTGCCACCGCAGCTGGTGCAAAGGCTGCTCTGGGCGAGTTCGTCTCACAGAGCTTCGCTAGAGCCGTGCCGACAAAGGCCGACGCTTCGACCGAGAGTACTCAACGGTCTTCTGGTGCTGGAGCGGAGCTTACTCATCTGCCAGAATCTGGTCCTAAAGTGGCAAGCCTTGAAATCAGTCCTAACGGAGTAAAGATTGGAAATGTGGATAGAGAGATTCCATTCTCTGAACTCTGGACCGAGCGAATCAAGGGATTGGAAGCGAAGCTTTCCGCTGAAGAACTCAAAAGAGAAAAGGACCAAAGACTTATTGCTGAGCTGAAGCTTGCAATAGCTGAGGAGAGAGAGTTTCACGCAAAGCTGAGCAATGACAAGAGCCCCGGTCATGCAGAGGCGATGAAAAGAGCGCAGGAGATCATGCATAGCTTTAAGCCTTCTGCCGCTGAAATTGAGAAGTTGGCAAGCGAACATGGTCCAGGAGGTGCTGTCAGGGGCCGCCTGGTAGCTGTGGCGACTTTGCTAAATGCGTTCATTGCATTGAAGGCAGCAGGGAAATAATTACATCCAATCAATGTCAAGCGAACTCTGGTGCATATCATTTTGAGAACTGGACCGGTACCGATTGAGTTCCAAGTTTTTTCTGCTCGCCAAGAGCCAGCGAATTTTTGAAAACTGGACCGGTACCGATTGAGTTCCAAGTTTTTTCTGCTCGTCATGAGCCAGCGAATTTTTGAAAACTGGACCGGTACCGATTGAGTTCCAAGTTTTTTCTACTCGCCAAGAGCCAGCGAATTTTTGAAAACTGGACCGGTGCCGATTGAGTTCCAAGTTTTTTCTGCTCGCCAAGAGCCAGCGAATTTTTGAGAACTGGACCGGTACCGATTGAGTTCCAAGTTTTTTCTGCTCGCCAAGAGCCAGCGAATTTTTGAAAACTGGACCGGTACCGATTGAGTTCCAAGTTTTTTCTACTCGCCAAGAGCCAGCGAATTTTTGAGAACTGGACCGGTACCGATTGAGTCCCACGAAAAATCTTTGCTGAACAAAAAAATAGGTACCGATGAAGTTCTTGCAGACGTTCTTGATTATCGGACTTGCGAATTTCAGCTGTCAGTAGTCTGCCATCTCTGGCTGATATATCTTGAAGCATTAGTTCACAAAATCATTTGTCACAATTGCACATCAAGCGGTGGCGCTGCCAATGGGTTACGAAATGTATTGTGTAGATCCAAAAAGCACAAAACCAACGATGGCCAAAATGGCATCGTTGGTAGCGACAAACCTTAACTGCGGTTAACCAGCCTTGTGGATTCTGCCGGCTTTGATGCAGCTGGTACAAACTTTCATGCGCTTGACCTGGCCGCCTACGTTGACGCGAATCTTTTGCAGGTTCGGTAGCCAACGACGCTTGTTATGCGGGTTGAAGTGAGACCGCAAAAACGTGTAGTTGTAGCCTGTTGTTGGCGCTTTTCCACAAGTTTCACATTGCTTTGACATAGCGAATTTCCCTTCGATGACACTAAAGTGTCACGTGCTTATAAAAACTCGTTTGAACAAACTGCGTTTAGCTCCTTAAAAGTGGGTATCTTTCAAAAGGAGAGTGACTTCCTTCCTAGAAGGAATCACTTGACGGAGCCTGCTCCACGAAGGATGAAATTATATCACAATGATTTGCGGTGTTCAGAAAGTCTGAAGGATGTTACGTCTTAATAAGCATGACAACTAGATTTCTTGGTTGTCAGATGATTGAGAATCGATAGTTCGTAGTATCCTTAAACAGTAGCTTTTACTACGCCCGCAGTTGTTCGGCAGACGATAACAAGTAAAGAGAAAGAGGCAGCCATTGCGTAGCAATACTCGGCTCTCAATTCTTCAAGCTCAGACGAATAGGCTTTTAACCGAGCCGCATTCGTGGTATCAATCTGTATCGAAAGCAGTTGGTCCAGCTAGGTTGATATGGGTGAGTGAGGGAAACAGGGATTAGGGATGGCATTAGTTAACTACGCCGCCAGAGAAATCAACTGCAAGATCGTCTATTACGGCACCGGTCTTGGTGGCAAAACAACCAATTTGAAATATATTCACAGCCAGCTAGCGCCATCAACGCGCGGCGAGCTGATCAGTCTTGCCACTGAAACTGAACGTACGCTGTTTTTTGACTTCTTGCCTCTTGATTTAGGCTCTGTGCAAGGATTTAAAACGAGATTCTCTCTTTATACGGTTCCTGGTCAGGTTGAGTACAACGCAAGTCGTAAGCTCATATTGAACGGCGTCGACGGAATCATCTTCGTCGCCGACTCCGATGTGATGCGTTCGAAAGAAAACGCTGAGTCGTTGCAAAACATGATCGATAACCTTGCTGAGTACAATCTGACACTCGACAACATTCCATGGGTTCTCCAATACAATAAGAGAGACCTTGCAAATGCAATGAGTGTTGAACGTATGGAACGTGATTTGAATATTCGTGGCATTCCGAGCTTCGAAGCTGTGGCTTCAGAAGGTCTCGGTGTATTCGCGACATTGAAAGCAATCTCCAAATTGATTCTGAACCGCTTGCAGTAAAACGGAAGCGTCCAGGAAACTATGATGTTAAGAGTCGCTCAAGTAGCGGCTCTTTCACTTTTTATATGTGAACGAAGCCTGGGTCAGCGCTTTCACGCGTTCACGCTTATCAGTGTGTATATAAAGCCGCTATGCAGCGTATTTGCAACCGAGCGGTTCTAAAGATTTAATCGCAGAAAGCTCGTTAGGAAGCCTTTCTTCAGGCTATCCTGTCATTAGAAAATTTGGTTCGGTGGACTTGTGACAAGCAGCTCATTCAATTCTGTTGTCGATCGTGAAGCTGAAATTTCAGCTATGCGTAAAGCTATTATCATTGAACGCAAAGCTCGCTACACAGACTTTCGTGGAAAGCGCAGTACTTTTGCCGACTTCATGCGACGAACTTCTGAACGCCTGATGAAACGTTTTCCTATGGATTTGCGCTGGACTACCCTTCGCGGTTTATTTCGGCAATATCCAAATCTTGATGTGGCGTCCAGAATCATGATTTTGCGGCGCACCGAAGAAATGCTTGTTGGTCCGCCGCAAATAGCCGACCCCGAAGCTGAATTTGCAAAAGGAAAAGCTGTCGCGAACAAATCTGGGTCTTCTGGCAAGCTGGTCAGTGCAAAGTCAAGCGCAGCAAAAAAATCAGGAGCTAAATCGGCAACAGCAAAGAACAATGTTTCCGCTGGAGCCAGCAACGCAGGGACCTCTAGCAACCTGAATTCTGGGAAATCTGGACTGAATTTTGCAGGAGGGTCACGTTCTGGCGAAGCTAAAGTCAGCGCTTCAAATGGCTCGAAGTCAGCTGTCGCTAAAGCTGGCAATAACGGTTCCAACAAAAATGGCGCAGTGGCAAGTAGCATTACAGCTGGGGAACCTGCTGCCAGCCCTTATAAATATGGCAGTCCATTTAAGTCGCGCTCAGGAGGCGGCTCAAAGTCGAGTTCTTCCTCCAAGCCTGCCGTTGCAGAATCCAGGTCTCTTGAATATCCGATTCCGCATTTATCAATCGATTCTGCGGGGATGAAGCAATTGGAAGACAAGAACAAACCTGCAAAGTCTGATCGCATCATCGAACCGGTCGATATGAATGACCCCAGTAAGCTGGAGGTTCAGTTCTTACGTGGCGTTGGGCCAAAAATGGCTGAATTGCTTGAGAAGCTCGGCGTAAATAATGCCGAGCAATTATTGCGCCACTACCCTCGGCAACATTTAGATTTCCAAAATCATAGAAAGATTCGTGATCTCGAAGTTGGTGAGACTGTCACCATATTCGGTACTATCCGCAGTGTCGGCGCTTATCAATCTAAACGCGGAAATATTTCAATTCTTAGCATCACTATTAATGATGGTAGCGGAAGTATTCTCATCAGCAAGTTTGTGGGCGGCCGCTCTAATAAATATTTGTTGGAACGCTATAAGGCAAGCTATCCAAAAGGTGCCCAAGTGATGGCAAGCGGCATAGTTGAGTTAGACGATTATGGTGGCAGGCTCAAGTTGAAGAATGCCGAGATAGAGTTGCTTGGTACTTTAGCTGCAAATGACGATGATTTCGGCTCTCTACATGTAGGCAGATTGGTTCCTGTGTATGCACTCACCGAAGGACTCTCGCTTAGAACTTTGCGTAAAATCATTCATACGGCACTTGATAGTTTTGCTGACAAGATGACCGATCCGTTGCCGAAAGAGCTGCGTGAGCGACTTGGGCTTGCAGATTTGCCCGCTGCTTTATGGGGCATTCATTTTCCAGAAAGCCTTGAGCAGTCAGAGGAAGCCAGGCAACGGCTGGTTTTCGACGAACTATTGTTAGCTCAGCTTGAGCTGGCGATGCGGCGATATCACTTCCAAAACAATAATGATGCTTTAACTCTAAAATCACCAACCGGTCATTTGCTTCAGCAGTTCAAAGAAGGGCTGCCGTTCAAACTCACTGGTGCACAAGAAAGGGTTTTTGGGGAAATTGAAAGAGATCTCGCATCACCAAAGCCTATGCACCGTCTCGTTCAGGGAGATGTTGGTTCTGGAAAAACCGTTGTAGCTGCTATGTCGGCTCTGGTAGCTATTGAAAATGGTTACCAGGTTGCAGTGATGGCTCCAACAGAAATACTTGCCGAGCAACACTTCAGGCAATTTCAACGTTGGTTGACGCCGTTGGGTCTGCGTTGCGCTTTATTCCTGGGCAAACAAACTGTGAAAGAACGTCGACAAGTTCAACAAGAACTTCTCAATGGACAAGTGCATGTTGCGATTGGAACTCATGCTCTGATTCAGGACGACGTGGAGTTCAACAAACTGGGATTTGTAATCATTGATGAGCAACATAGATTTGGCGTTAAGCAACGAGCGAATTTGAAAGCAAAAGGCAACAATCCTGAATTGCTTACCATGACAGCAACTCCAATTCCAAGAACCCTGGCGCTCTCTTTGCACGGTGACCTTGATGTTTCCGAAATCGATGAGTTGCCGCCAGGCCGAAAACCAATTGAAACCAAATTGGTTTGTACTGCAAAAGAAAAGAATGAAATGATTTCGAAAATCAAAGAAGAGATCATGTTCGGTCGCCAGGTATATATAGTATTTCCTTTAATTGAAGAATCAGAAACACTTTCGGCCAAGGCTGCGACAGTTGAATATGAAAGGCTCTGCACTGAGATCTTCCCGCAATTCAAAATTGGTTTGATGCACGGGAAACTCAAGGCGCAAGACAAAGATAAAGTGATGGAAGAGTTCAGGAAAGGTGAATACCATATTTTGGTATCAACTACGGTGATCGAAGTTGGTGTCGATGTGCCTAACTCAACTGTGATGGTTATAGAAAACGCTGATAGATTTGGTCTTGCACAGTTGCATCAGCTTCGCGGAAGGGTTGGACGCGGCGCTGACAAATCATATTGTTTTCTGGTGGCAGATGCTAAGTCTGAGCAGACGCGCCAAAGGTTGGGCATCATGACCGAAACTAACGATGGATTTGTCGTCGCACAGAAAGATCTCGAGCTGCGTGGTCCTGGCGAATTCCTTGGGGTGCGGCAATCCGGCATGCCTGAGATGCTTTTGGCGGATATAGTTAAAGATGCAAAAATCCTCGAAAGCGCAAGAAAGGTTGCAATTGAGTGGATCAAGGAAGATCCCGAGTTGAAAAATGCGCCAGTGCTACAGCGCCTCTTGCAAGACCGCAAACGTATTGGCCGTGCTGAGCTTATGAGTTCCGGCTAGACTATCTGCTGCGAAAGGCGTGCTCATTCTTTAAGTAAGTGCGGAAGCCGGCTTAGATTGTCAGACAGCGACATTCACTTGCGTGAGCTCAATGAATCCCCTGCTGCTCAAGTCAGCGCATTGATATATCATGTAAGAAGTTAGATGTTTGGAGCGTCAAAATGAAGTTAGCAGTCGCCCTTGTCCTACTTTTGAGTATCTTGACACCAATGCCTGCTTCGGCAGACTTGCTTCCGTTCGATCCCAACAAACCTCATGGTCGCCCGCTGCCGCCTGTAGACCCTCCTGCCCCAAGCGAGCAAGAGAAGAAGCAAGAAAAGAAAGCGGAAAAGAAGAGCGACAAAAAGCAAGAAAAGAAGAACGACAAGAAGCAAGAAAAGGGACAAGAGAAACAAACTAGCAAAGACGATAAAGGCTCTGCAGACAAGGGCACAAGCGACAAAGAGAAATCATAAAGCAGCGTTAGCAGAGCGTGCAATTTGCAGAGCCTTTACAAAAATGAGCCAACAATGGCGGAGAAGTCGGGGTCTGCTGATTCCAGCTCCATCTTCTTCTTTCTGGCTGCTATTTGGATTTTGCTGTCTGCTCTGATTTCATCGTTTGCGCCAATTGCATTTTCGATTGGCACGGTTTTCCTATTTGCTGCACCACACAATTGGATTGAACTTAGATATTTTTTTTCAAAGTTGCCTTCACGATTTGGACCTCTACGAGCTTTCTTTTGCAGCTCTTTTGCGGGAGTTGCAACATTAGGGCTGCTCTATGCGGCGCTTATTATTCTCACGCGTCGTGAGCTGCTCTCGTATGATGCATCGATTACATCATTTCAAGCTTGGATTTTTCTCTTCTATGGATGGCTTGCGACGCTTCTTTTGTTGCGTCGCGACTTTAGTAGAGTATCGCCTGGTGAAAACGAGCAGCATAATCGCGCAATAAAAAAGGATTTAAAGCGTCGCAATTTTGGTTTGATTCTTCTTTCGGTTTGTGCGGCCGCCAGTTTACTGAAACCGCTAGAGTTTGGGATATGCTTGACTTATCTGCATCCATTGATCGCGTTGTGTGTACTTGACCGAGAGTTACGGCGTTCAAGACCGAAATGGATTCTTGCGTATCGCGGATTGCTCTTATTCGCCGCGGCACTTGTGGTCGCAATGATAACAGGATTGTCCGGCACTGCATCTTTGGCGGCGCAGACACCGCTTGATTCGCAAATTGCAAGGCACGCGGGCTCTTATTTGCTTTCAAATGTTTCATCGCATCTTTTGGTGTCATTGCATACTTTTCTGGAGAATCTGCATTACGGTGTTTGGCTTTTGGCTATTCCATTTGCTGCACGCTTGTTTGAGCGAGGTAAGACGCAAACTCATGTGATGCCGTTCTCTCGCGCTAGTAAAAGCCGGCAATCCGCAGTCAAAGCTGTTTTTGCCTTTTCTACGCTTGTGGTGTTCTGCTTTTGGTTTGCGTTTCTCGGAAATTACTCTGCAAGCAGAGAGTTCTATTTTGTAATTGCAGTTTTTCACATTCTTGCGGAATTGCCCTTCCTGCTCTGGATTTTGTGAAGTGGAAATAAGTTGGGCTGAATGGCTGCGAATGGCTTCATCAGGATATCTCAGTAGCGTGCTGATTGAGACACCTGTTCTGTTTATTTGTCTGGGAAAACGTTATACCACCAAGCAAAAACTGCTTGCAGGGCTGTTGTTAACTGCATGTAGCTATCCTTTTGTGGTGTTCATTTTTCCTCTTATTTGGGACCCGTATAAGCAGTTTTCGATTTATGCTTTTGTTTCGGAGGCTTTTGCGCCTTTATCTGAGTGCTTTGTTTTCTACTTGCTTTTTCAACGCGTAAAGCAACAGTCTCAGAGGGAAAAGGTCAAGGATTATCTGGCAGTTTTGTTTGCTAATTTGATGTCTTTTCTCAGCGGACTCATTCTCCAACATTTCGGTGTTTCCTTTTAGATTCTCAGCGAATTTTCGGCGCTCAGCGGCGAAGATATTTTTAGAAAACTGGACCGGTACCGATGTAGTTCTAAGTTTATTCTGCCAGCCAAGAGGGCGCGAAGATATTTTTGAAACTGGACCGGTACCGGTGGAGTACTGAGTTTTTTCTGCCAGCCAAGAGGGCGCGAAGATATTTTTGAAAACTGGACCGGTACCGGTGGAGTTTCAAAGTTTTTCTGCCAGCCAAGAGGGCGCGAAGATATTTTTGAAAACTGGACCGGTACCGGTGGAGTTCCAAAGTTTTTCTGCCAGCCAAGAGGACGCGAAGATATTTTTGAAAACTGGACCGGTACCGGTGGAGTTCCAATGTTTTTCTGCCCAGCCAAGAGGGCGCGAAGATATTTTTGAAAACTGGACCGGTACCGGTGGAGTTCCAAAGTTTTTCTGCCAGCCAAGAGGGCGCGAAGATATTTTTGAAAACTCGACTGGTACCGTTTGAGTTTCAATGTTTTTCTGCCAGCCAAGTGGCGCGAAGAATTTTCCGAAACTCGCCTCAGATAAACCCGGGCGGAGGAAATCCATCAAGTGTAAGTGGTGGCACATCTGCGGCGCGCATTCTTGAGAAAAGTAGCATTAGCTTAGCTCTTTGAGTAAAGTCGTAGACCTGATGTTTTAGCAACTTACCCATCAATTCCGAGCCATTTGGATTCGCAAAGTCATCCCGGGTGAAAAATAGTGTTCCTCGCGCATTCTCGTTTTCCCGCCACAAGCGCCGGTCAGCTGACCAGCACATCAACATAGTATCTATCACCCAAGCAGGAAAATTGTCCGCTGATGGTCCAAACTCAGATGCATCAAAAAGTGGATGTCTGTATTCAGCTGCAGGTTTGCTGCTCTCCAGTAATTTGCAGCTCTTATCAAAGTAGATGTTGTCGTAATCAACGAACGTGATTTTATATTCCGCGTCAACCATGATATTTGAAGGTTCAAGGCTTCCGTGCGCAACTCCACACAAGCGAAGTATTTTCATCGCTTTGCGAAAACTTGTAAGCACCGAGTAATCGAAGTCGGGCTTATTCACACGAATAAAATGGCCTAAATTCTCCGCTCCCCAAAGCCATGGCATCTGAATTCCAGGTAGTTTGGTACCCTGGTGAGTGAGCAGCTGCTCATGGACGACTGGCTTGAGCAGGACGTCTTGTAATGAAGGGTGCGCATTGTCCAAATGATTGGATAGAGCACTATACCTTTGGGTCAGCTCTTCCGCATTTGCTGCAAAAAACTTCAACGCGAAAGTGTTAGTAGCGTATGTGATTTTATAAACTGCGTTGTTTGAGCCATAGTCTTTGATTTCACCAGCTTCGTCTTTTTCGACAATTAAATCTGGAAATACAAGTTCTAAGTCGTCTGAATATTTGATTTCTTTTGCATACATTTCTTTTGATGTAAGTAAGGACACTGCTTTCAGTGCTGCAGGATTTTGCGATGTTTGATTCTTTTGTGCGGAAATCCTATCCTTGTTGTGTTCGATCCCCATCAAGTTTTCAGCATCGATATCCATAAGGTTTTCTGCATCCTTGAGCCATTCAGGTTTGTCATGCTCAATTGTTTTCAGTTTTTCGCGCAGTTCGTCTTGTTCTGTTTGCGTTAACCTGAGTGCTTCTTTGTCGAGTTCTCTCTGCTTCTCTAGCATTTCCTCTGCTGCTTTCCACTCGGCCGCCAGGGCTGCTTGTTTGCGTTTCTTCAATACAATTTCAAGTTCATCCGCTAAGGGAACTTCATCAAAAACACCGGGGACATTTGAAACCAGGCAATTAATGATGGTGCGAAGTTGGCGGCTCGCATTTCTTATCTCTTCTGAATCATGAGTTTCTAAAGCAGCAAATAACTCACTGCTCTGTGGATTTTGGAAGTCTTTCTGCTCGAATATGATGGCTTCATTTCCCGTATGCCATTTCTCGTAGAGCGTTGGATCCAATTCAAGACAAAACAGTGTCGTATCAATTACCCATGCCGAAAAATTATCCAGGTACGGTCCAAAGTGATGTTTTGTCCTGCCCGGGTGTTGATAGTTGCGATGCCCGAGTTCATTGCTCAACAAACCAGTCAGTGACGGCACGAACATGCCATCGTAATCAACCAGGCGTATACCATCTTTCGTCATTATGATGTTGCCGTGTTGGAGGTCTCCATGAGCGAATCCCTCATTCATCAATGCTCGAGACATCGAAAGGAAGTCGTTACGAAGAGCTTTTACTTTTTTTGGTTTGCTGTAGTTTTTTTCGATGTACAGGTCAAGGTTTTCACCGGCAATCCAGAGCATTTTTACAATCGGGAAAGCCTTATTTCCAACCTTGATGCCTTCCTTTTGGTATTCAAAATCTGTTGTGTATTCTAATGAGTCAGAGCAAATTGCTTTGCTCAATCTTTCGTAGCGTAACTGCTGATCAGGGAAGTCGTGCAATAGACAACGAACTGCATATCTATGTTTGTCTGTGCTCACCGAGTAAACGCTGGCAAAAGAACCCGTAATAGAAGCTGGGATGCCTAACTTATTTAGTTGCACCACTCCGTTTTTGAGTTCAGAGTCAAAGAAACAGATTTGTGTATTTTGAATTGCTTCATTGTAGTCTTGAGGTGTGGGCCAGCCCATTTATGTTTTACCTCGATTTGTCTACGCGTTCATCGACATCGATTAGATACCATTTTCCTTCTTGCATCAAGATTTGCGCTCTTACATTAGGGAACCAGTCTAGTCGAGGAAGCACTGCCGTTTGTACTAGAACATAGTGAGGCTTCGGTTTGCTATCAAGGAAAAGCTTGGCGTCTTTGCTGTTTAGCAAGCGGGAAACTGGCTTATGTATTACCCAGGGTACAGAAGGTTCCTCCGCAAAAATCATTGCAACTGAAGCATTGTCATTCTTCGCTTTTAGAACAAGTTTGCCAAAACCAATCTGCTTCTCTTTGTAAAAGCTTTGAAGCCCGTGTGGAACCATTGTGCCGCAAGCAAGAAGCGCCATGAGGCTAACCGACACGGCATATCTGCCGAATTGTTTTTTGACCAGGCTTAGCCAGCAGAATAACAGTAATACCGCAGATGGTGCCAGGAGCCATGCGTGGTCAATCATCAGGGGCTTGATATATGATTTCAACGACGGCGTAATCAGCACTGCAACTGGAAATGCCAGGCTTAGTATAGCGGTAGGAACTAGCAACGCCATCTTTTTCCCGCTTCTCGCGATGATTTGTAGCTGCATTGCTACCAGAATCGCGAAGGCCGGCAAGCATGGCAGAATATATGTCGGTAGCTTAGTCTTGATGGCAGAAAACAGAATCATAACTGTTAGAAACCAGAAAACGCAAAGCCGCAATAACTGCCTGAATCTGCTCTTCTCCTCCATTTTCTGCTCAAAACTTTTTTTGAAAATTCCAAAACCAGAAATTAGAAAAAGGCACCATGGGAAAAATCCACCGAAAAACACTGGGATGTAGAACCAGAACGGACCTTGATGATTAACTGTTCCAACCATTCTGCCGAAGTTTTGCTGGTAGAAAAAGGCGTACCAAAACTTGTACCCGCTTTCAATCTCGGCCAGGATATACCAGGGTAGGTTGATGATCGCAACGATGAGCAATCCCATTAGTGGTCTGAAACTTAGGAAGTATTGGAAGAACAGTGGGATGCTGCGGCTGATCGATGCCACAAAGGGAAATAGTGCCATCCCGCAAATGATTAGCGCAATTGGACCCTTGCACAAAAATGCCAGTGCAGCAAACAAGTACCCGATTATGAGTTGAGTCTTGCTGCGCTCAACTAGTCCTTTGAAGAGATAAAGGATTGTGCCTGTAATCAGAGCGCACAATGTCATGTCTGTCAGGCAGACATGCCCGATTATTGAGACAAGCGGGCAGGAAAGGAAGATTATCGCGGCAAGCGCAGCCGCAGGTCGTGTAAGGATAGGGCGCGTGCCACCATAAATTATCAAAGAACACGCAATGGCGGACAACGCGGCGGGCAATCTACCAGCAAACATCTGAATGCCAAAAGCCTTAAAACTCGCGACAACAAGCCAGAAAAACAGAATCGGCTTATCTAGCCAGGGCTCATAGTTATTTATGGGAAGCAAATACTTTTGCGTCTCAATTATTTCTCTTCCTGATTCCAGGAAGAAGCTATCTGTTGGATCAAGCAACCCATAACTTCCCAGCCATGGCAAGTAGGTTAGTAAGCCAGCACCCAACACAATTAATGGATAGATTAAAGCCGCAGCCGGTTTCTTTGATGAGCTGGCTGTGCCACAGTTGCTGTCTATGCCCTTAACGTCGGAGCTAATTCGCGTGATCCTTTGGTCTGTACCTGGGATTCTAGCATTCATCGAGTATTCAGACGAAATACGGAAGCTCCGAAGAAATTTAAGATTAGACTCGCTTTGTCAAGGTAGCCTTATCGACATGCATCAGGTAGTATAGAAATCAATAGGGCTCAATGTCCCCTAACTGGCACCTGATGCCTTACAAGGATGCAGACTACGAGTGCATCCTTTCTATTTTTAAAGTGTTGAATTGAAGAGGACCAGCGCGTTTACGTTGGTCCTCATGATGCTGCGATCATTCCTAAAAATACCAGTGCGCTCTCAGCACGCCCAGGCTTAGAGCGCAATTCCGGGAGCTCCTGGGGCGCCGGCTTCCAGCCGGCTCTTAGCCCACCACATGGCTTGCTACGGGATTGCTAAAAGGCTCGTCCAGGAGCCATATCATGATGGCATGCCCAGGCTTAGAGCGCGGGAGCGCCCATAGAAGGCACCCGGAATCGGTAGTTAGCCAGAGAAACAGCGGTGCCCCTGGACTTGTTGCCCATCAATTAGCGCTTCGCCTTTTTCAAGAGTGCGTCAAGTTCAGCTTGAGTTGCTGATAGATCAAGCTTCTCCTTCTTGCTGATTCCCAGATATCCGCCTTCTGCGCTCTGGTAGGCTTCTATTGCTTTTCCGTTTCTATCTACTTCAACAGTTTTCCAGCTGCGAATTGCGTCAGAAACATGTGGCTCAAATCCCTTGTGGTCAAAATTAATGCTCATGCCGCCCTTGCCGCCGCCAAGGAAGCTGATATGAACTCCAGTGTCTTTTGCAATTAATCTAGCAAGTGCCAGCGAACCGTTGTTCTTTTTGTCTTCGAGTTCTGATGCCAGTTTCATCAACCCTGCATAATCACCTTTTTTCAGCATGTCCTCTGCAGCTTGCAAGTGTTCTTTTGCAAGCTCAGTAGCCTCTTGCATCTCTTGACGTGCGGCTTCCGCTTCCTTCTTTTCTTCTTCCTCGAGTTCTTTCAGCTCAGCGTCGTCGGTGCTTTCCTGGTTTTTCGAATCTGACTCAGTGCTACTTTTTGAATCATCTAGGTTCGTTTTTTTTTCGGACCTGTCAATGGAGTCCTTATCAACTTTATTTGTCGAGTTTGATTTGTCCTCAATTGTAAGTTTGGGCAAGGTATCAGATTTTTGATTCAAGATATCAGAGCCGGATTCTGGACTCTTTTTTGTTTCCGGTTTCTGCGAGATTTTACCTGCCTCAATGTGATTGTTCAGACCAAGACCTTTTTCCTCGGCTTGATTTTCGATTTTAGAAGGCATTGGCATTTCGCTTCCCTTTGGCTTTTGATTTGGATGGGAGCCTGAATCCTTTGCACTGACGTCGGCTGGGTTGGTCTCTGGTTTTCGTTGAGGCTTCTTTGTCTCCGATGACTGGTCGGTCGAGCTTGGATTAGTAAGTGTTTCCTTGATTCTATTTTGAATTGGCGCGTTCTTATCGACGGAATGCGAACGACTATCTATATGTTCCTTTTTGTTTGGCGACTTATTCAAAGCATCGCTTTGCGATGGAGTTTGCGATTTTTCTATTTGTTGTGGGTTTCTTAGTAAGTTTGATAGGCTTGGAACTTTGTTGCCTATATCGGACTTGTTCGAATCTTCAATTGTCATTTTGGGCAGATTCGAAATATCCGAGGGTGACGTCTGCGCTCGGCTTCTATCGGAGTTTATTTCGTTATAGATATTTGCCAGCGCCGCATCAGCGAGATTGTCTACGGACTTTTCTTTGGATTCGAATTCTTCTGGTCTGTTATTGGTCATATAGAGCCTCCGCTTTCGCGCTTAGCTCCAGTCAAGCGGCTTTTCGCCATACATTGCTGGAACAGTGCCTTCCTGTTTCCAGCCATCAATTCAACCTGTCTACGAATTTAATACCTGGAGTGGCTGGTTTAAATGTGTGCTTTACCAGTCTCTACCGTTGAATTGAGCATTGCTTTTGCGTAAACGTGCAAATATAAAACAGATGCTTAACTGTAACCCCAGGCACGCTAAATTCCCTCACTTCATAATAGATGTTCTTGTGTTCCAAGCGAGAAATATCATGAAAACCGGCGCTACTAATCTACTCAAATCTGTTGTTTCACTGGCAGCAATGCTCATGATTCAGTCTTGTGGAGCTTTTGCTGGAGAAGCAGAAATGACGGCAAACAAAAATCCTGATTCTATTAGTAAGGCAGATCGCGAGTTTGATTTGAATCAGGTCAAATCTTCCGGCACCGTGAGCGAACGAATTGAGTCGAACCTGAAATATGCGTTGAATTTGTGTTATGTAAAACGAGACAAAAGAGCTGCCCACGCCTATGTTGATAAGGCTCTCGCATTGTATAAAGCAACATCCGCAGCAACAGCCGCAGCAACAGCCGCACCTGAGTCCTATGAACTTGCATTGATTGCCGCAAGCTATGATGTTATTGGTGATAAGTCGAACGCTGCTATTTGTTTTGAATCGGTGAGAACCGAGTGGTCAGGGAAAAATCCAAAAGGAGACTATCTTGCGAATCTTCTTGATCTTGCAACTTCATCACCAATGGTTCTAGACAGCTATAGCGTTAGCGTTGCTATTGCCCAGGAGGCTCTTCGACTCGCAAATCAGGGCACTCAGTCAGATGAACAAATGATAGCAAGAATTCTCGCTTACCTTGGAATGTTGCAAGAAGAGCGGGGCAAGGCAGCAGAAGCTATAGAAAATTTGCTTGAAGCTCGTGCTCTTCTGCTGAATCAAAAACAGCCAGGCACTGAAAGCAAGCTATTCTCTGTTGAATTCTATCTCGGCAAAGCTTATCTGGCGCAGAAAGATTATTCAGCAGTCGAGAAGCTCTGCAGCGCCATGCTCGCAAAGGAAGAGGCGGAATCTTTTCCTGATACTAAATGTGGTGCGATGGTGGCTCTGCTTGCTGAGGTCTACTATGAAACAAAGCGTGACTCCGCTGCTAAGTCTTTGTATGAGGAATGGAAGACCAAGATGGAGAAACGGTCTGAGCATAAGGTAGAGCTTCTTAGAGCATTTTCAGACCTGGATAGCAAGCGTCAAGGTCCAAAGCAATACGTCATCCGAAAGCTTTCGGATGACCCCACATTGTTCTATGAATTGCTCGCTGCCAATAAGTCTCTCGTCAACAATTTGATCACACACTATTATGTCCTTAAAGAGTGCAATCTTTTTCATCGAGCCAATGTTTGTTTCGGCTTAGAAACTGCATTTGCGAAAGAAGCTGATGAACATGCACGCCCACGAGAATTGAGTGGTCCGGTTTTTGAAGATCGCGATGAAACAGGTATCGACAAGCTTACAGCAGAAGAGAAGAGCAAGCTCAGTCGCTCTGCCTACGAAGTTAAACGTGCTTATGAGGCGTACCAGAGTTTTCTCATCAAAACGAATAACAAGAAAAAGATAGAGGAAGCCTCTGCGCTTTTTGAGACCTTCAATAAAACCTGTTGTGGAACTCTCTAAATTCAGCGATTGAAGAATAGGCTTTCGTTGCTGATGATGTGTGGGTCATCAAATAGGCAGTGTTTGACGGGTGGGGTCACTGCTCTGTTCATGTCGCCTGCTGTTGCACTCATTTCAATGAACTCGTCTTCCGGGTAGATAACTACCTTTTCAATGTGCAGGTTATTTGCCTGTGCAAGGTAGCCCATATTGCAGTGAACTTTTTCCTTGCCATCAATGCTCGCGATGAGCTCGGCTGTGTAATTTGAGCCGCCATAACCGTGCCCCAGTGGTGGGTGGATGAGCACAGTGCAGTTGACCCTATGGTTTCCCACAATGCTTGTACGCTTATATGTTTGGTCTGTTTCGCCAGCTCCGACGAAGACATTTTTTGCTGCGAGTGCTTCTCTGGTTTTGTGCACTCTGAGGACATTGTGTTTCCCCCTCACCCTTCCGGCTTCGATTACGATTTGTCCTAAGTCTGGCGAACTCTTGTAGCTTACGTAGTCAGCAAACCAGTCGGCTCGTGCCGCGGGGGCTGCAATCAGAAAAGCGATTAACGCAGGAAGGATGTTTTTCAATGTGAAGTCCTCGAACATAATCTGGTACCGCAGCTAGTGCCAGCCGTATCATAACTTCTTTACTACTTTTAGAAAAATCAATATCGGACTCTTTGAGTCCCCGATTTAATTGAAGTTGCCACCATTGCCAGATTGAATTGGCGCCGGTGCGTTTTCCATATTTCTCAATTGCGGAATGTCAGAGTCTTGCGCCGTTTGTCCTTGCCCCTGCGGAGCTGCTTGTGGTGGCGCCTGCGGTGGCACGAAATCAGGGGGCTGATTCGACACGGGTGGCGTCAGCGGAGCCGCATTTTGCACGGGTGCTGTTTGATTTACAGGAGGGTTAACTGGTGCAGTGTATTGAGCCGTTCCATCAGGCGCCGTCGGAGGAGCCGTATTTGTCATGTATGGCACATTTTGCTGCGTTTCTGGAGTAGGCGGTTTCAGCTTCGCCAGGTTCTCTTTACTTTGATCGCTGTAGGGACCAGCAGGTGCAATCGCCAGGTACTTCTCAAAGGCTCCGATTGCGTCCTGGTTATTCTCTTCTCTCATATAGAGAAGACCGAGTGCGTAATATGCCGCTGAGTAATTTGCATCGATTGCAATTGCTTTCTTGTACTCCTCCTGCGCGCCGGGGAGGTCATTGGCTCCGAGCAGAGCCAAACCCAAATTGTAATGCGCCATAGTACTTTGCGGGGTCAAAGTTACTGCTTGCTGATATTCGCGCACAGCTTCAGCGTAATTTTGTTGTGCCAGGTAGACATTGCCGATGTTAACGTGCGGGTCTGCGTAATTCGGATTAAGGTCAAGCGCTTTCTTGAACATAGCAACCGCAGCAGTTATATCGTTGTGCTTTTGTAGCGCCAGTCCGAGTGAGTTGAATGCGTCAGGGTCTCGTGGCTTTAATTGCACGAGCCTTTGATACAGGGAAATTGACTCTTCGCTCTTATTTTGTGAGTCGAGATTGTCCGCCAATTGCTCTATGATTTCGAGATCTTGCGGATAGTCGTTTCTCAACTTACGCCAGACTGCTTCTGCGCCAACGTAGTTGTTTCCCTCTTCGTCGAGTTCGGCAATAGCCATAAGCGCTTGCTTATTTTCAGGGTTGAGCGCAAGAGCAGAATCCAGTGCTGAGCGTGCTCCTGTTAAGTCTTTGGTTTTGGCAAGAGCTTTTGAAAGCTCAATAAACGCCGAACTATCTTTAGAGTCAATACTGAGTCCTTGTCGGTAATATTCAATTGCAGGAGCATAATTGTTCTGCATTAAATAGGTTCGACCAAGGTTGATCATGGCAGCGCCATCTTCTGGATTCAGCGAAATAGCTGTTTTGAATTCAGTTTCTGCGCCACTGAAGTCTTTTTGAATTTGTCTGACAATCCCAAGGTTATAGTGCGCCGCTTCATTTTTAGGATTGGCTTTGATTACTTTCGTGTAGCAGTTTGATGCATCGCCGAAGTTTCCTGCGAGCTGTTGCACATACCCCAAACTGTACAAGCTATTCATGTCGTTCGGGTCTATTCTGACAGCTGTTTGAAATTCAGTGCCTGCACCTGCCACGTCCTTTTGTTTGAGCAGCAGTCCGCCTAACATAGCATGCCATTCAGCTCTGTCATTCTTTATAGCAATAGCGCTCTTAAGTGACTCGGTTGCCTCTTTGACAGCATTCTGTGCTATCAAGGCTTTTGCTAAATCTGCATGTGTCTCTGCAACTGTGGAATCGATAGCAATCGCTTTCCTGAGTTCTATGGTGGCGTTTGGAAAGTCCTTCAATGCCATCATATTTGATGCGATGTTGTAGTGAACCGAGAAATTCTTTGGTTCATGCACCAAAATCTGTTGATATTCATTGATAGCTTGCTGGTAAAGACCCTTGTCCTGGTACGAAGCTGCTAGCTGCGAACGGGCTTTCAAGTTGTCGGGATAAGCTTGAACAACCTGCTGCAATTGTGCGATTGCATCGTCGAATTTTGTCAAAACACGCAGACCGATCCCCAGATTTAGCCTCAGTAGAGGAACATCTGGGCGCAGCTTTACTGCCTCTGAATATTGATCTACAGCGTCATTCAGTCGTCCTTGAGATTGCAGAAGTAAGCCGAGGCTCTCTCTGGCGAATGCATCGTAAGGGCGCAATTGGACAGCTCTCTTGTATTCAGCGATTGCGTCATCGGTGTCGCCATGTTGTTGCAGAGCCGCTGCCAGGCTTATGTGAATCAGTGGATCCTCGGGCATGCTCATGGACACTGTCTTAAATTCCAGGATGGCTCTTTCGAGGTCGCCAGCTTTGAAATAGCTCACCCCTTGATAATATTTGTCCAGCAGGTTCTTTGGCATCAACGACCCAGCTACGCCAGGACTCGCATTGGCGCCAGCCAAAAGGGGCAAAGTGATAGCCAGTGATAAGAGCAGCCGCTTCAATGTCATTCTCCTGGTTCTTGTTCTGCCTTCCTTAATAAGGAAGCAAGGTCGCTTTCAATTATGCTCGATATAAAGGTGTTTTGGCTGAGTGCAGAGCCTATCTATGAATCGATTTTTAGCTAAAGAGCGCTAATTTAGTGGCAGCTCGGGGATGTGCTGGGTATTTCAAGTGGATATATCTGGCGCTGTGGCAGATAAAATGCGGGACTGTTCGCCTCTACAGATAGGAAGATAGCCAATAGTCGGCGAATGTTCCTCGGAAAGACCTTCTATCTTCCCAGCTCAATTTCCGTCCCCAATTCCTTTAATTTGAATCAAACAGGATTCAAACAGCCGGAGAGATATTGTCCGACCTGGCGGGTTTCTATTAACGATTTCGTCTAAACAGTGAAAAATACCGGCTTTCCTGGAACTTATATCAGAACCTGGCTCATTAATTCGCGTGAAAACCGGCTCATTATCCCCTGGTTGCTTTTCTCTTGACTTTTGGCGGGTAAAGGGGGGCGGGACTGATACTGGGCCAAGGTTTCCCCGAAAGCCAGATCAATCGGTACATAGAAGTTCTTAGACAGAGTGGCGAATTTCTGGAGCTATTTTTTGGACACAGTGCACATTGCCCGCAAATGAGCACCGGGTGTACATTAGTAATATAGAAACAGGAAAAAAGCGAGGAATGCGTGACGAATGCACGTTATTCAGCGCAAGAATTTTATGCGGAAAAATAAGACTAACGCACAAGAGTTTCATTAGCAGTAGCTGAATAGTTCAGCTAGCAAGTTTGAACGTAATTTATCGATGCCATCTCTTTCGATTGGGTGAAAGATAGCGTCAATATTTACCAAAAAGGGCTCACGCAACGGCATGAGTCGATTCTTGTTGGCTGCACGCGCACCATCAGTGGTGTTCCTGTAATTACTCCAACAGTCTTAGAAATGGTGAGCCATCATGGCAGTCTATAAACGCAGAGAAAGTACTAAACGATTTACACGTCAGGTCAATCATGGACCAGAGCATTACGAACGCATCTCGGAAAAATGTCTCGAAAATTCCATTAATCACCTGAACACTGCATACTCGAAAAAATTGGCTGGTGCTGAAGGCGCAGTCGAGTTTCGTGATGCAGGCGTGTTCACCTACGACAATCACGGTAAACGATACCTCGACTGTCTCGGTGGATTCGGCATATTCAATGTTGGACACCGTCATCCACGCGTTATCGAAGCCGTTAAAGCTCAGCTTGACCAGGTCTGTTTGCACAGTCAGGAGTTGCTCAATCCGTGGTCAGCTCATCTGGCTAGCCAGCTAGCAGCTCTGGCTCCTGGCGATTTGCAATATAGCTTCTTCTGCAACAGCGGTACTGAAGCTGTTGAGGGTGCCTTGAAACTTGCAAGGCTTGCAACTGGCAAGTCAGAAATCATTTCTACAAAGAATGCCTATCACGGTGTCAGCATGGGTGCACTTTCTGCAACCGGGCGAGATGTTTTCCGTAAACCGTTTGAGCCACTTTTGAATGGATTCAAACATGTTCCGTTCGGCGACATCGAAGCTATGGAAGCTGCAATCACTAAAGATACTGCAGCTGTTATTCTCGAACCAATTCAAGGTGAAGGTGGAATCAATGTGCCACCAGTTGGTTACTTGCGTAAAGTTCGTCAGTTGACGAAGAAGAAAGGCGTATTGCTTATTCTCGACGAAGTCCAAACCGGGCTCGGAAGAACTGGACGTATGTTCTGTTGCGACCATGAAGGTGTGGTTCCAGACATTATGTGTCTTGCAAAAGCTCTCGGTGGCGGTGTTATGCCAATCGGCGCGTTTATTGCAAGCAAGAAAGTTTGGAAGGTTCTCGAACCAAATCCAAGCATTCATAATTCGACTTTTGGTGGCAACCCGCTAGCATGTACCGCTGCATCAGCAACTCTTGAAGTACTTGTTGATGAGCACTTACCTGCCAGAGCCGCCGTTATGGGCAATTATTTTATGCGTCGATTGGAAGAACTCAAAGAAGAGTATTCCAAATATATCTATGACTGTCGCGGCAGGGGTCTGCTAATCGGGTTGGAATTCCAGTCAAAAGAGATTCGTGAAGCGGTGCAGGAAGAGCTGTTCTATAGAGGTGTTCTGGTTGCAGGAACTATGAATTCAAACAGAACTATTCGTATTGAGCCACCACTGATTATCACTGAGTCGCAAATCAATTTGATGGTGGACACACTCGAAGGCATTTTGTCCGAAATGGCCGAGAAAGACAAAAAATCCAAAAAGAAGAGCAAAAAGAAATGAGCGCAATGCAAATCGAAAATATGATTTCCTACAAGCTGCGCAAACTCGCGCAGTCAGGGTTGGCGCCACAAGAAATTGCATTGAAGATGCAAGAAATTCTTGAGCAAGATCGTCAAATAAAGTTGGCATCAAGCGAAGATCAACAAGAGTTTATGCTTCCTCTAATTGGAAGGCGTAAAACATACCTCAATGTCGTGTAATAATTGCTCCGGCTAAGGTCTGGGGTTCGATAAAAACATGGCAGGTATCCGCGGGCATCGTTGCCCGATTAGGCGTAAGAGTCGTTCGCTTCGTTGTGCTGTTCAAAAATTGATGCGCCAGGAGATGAGTGTTGCTCACCTGGATGAATTGCTTCGGGTTGGTTCTGGTCAGTGGAACTGGATGCCGTCGCTGAGCTATCGCCGCGATCCATTTTTTCGCAGCTCGAGAAGCATTTGCGAACGACATATCCAGAAGTCGCACTGAACGGTCGGAAAACCTGAATCGGCTATCCGGCCGGCCGGGCAGGCGCCTGCGCTGCTAGCGGACCTCAGGAAAACAGAGGGGGGCCATCCCCGACATGATTCACCAGTAGGCGGCACATGTCGACCTCTGCTCCCGGATCCGCTCTTTATAGCGAATTCAAGGATTGACCGTCTCAGCATCTGCCGATGGGTCAATATACATAGTGCCATATTTATGTATGTGTGTCAACTGCATTTTAGCTTTGGTATTTCTGGAAATTTCAATGCAAGTGAAAGCTGGGGAGAGCCTCGCGCCTCCTCATAGGTTTCAATGATGACTGGCCGGACAAACGAAAAAAGTTTGGGCGATGCGGGATTCGAACCTGCGACCTTTACCGTGTGAAAGTACTGCGCTACCACTGCGCCAATCGCCCACTGATTTTTATCTTACTACACTTGCTCAGCTCAGCTTCTAAGTGGGTTGTCTCTTGCAAACCTATTCAAAGGGATCACGTTTTAATTACAAGTCGCCTCTATACTTCTTTCAAGACTAAAATGAGAGGTCGTGACTGTGTCGCTTTCCAAGCCGCCCGCTGGCGTTAGAGTGTCTAATATGGATGAATCGGGATCCCAAGATAGAGCCAATTCCCATGCTTTCTGGGGGCGTCATTTCTTTGCTAGCTACAACGACTGCAATTTTGAAAGGCTCACAAACGCGACTTTGCTCGATGTCATGCGTGAGGCGATAAAGGCTAGCGGTGCCACGATTATTTCTGATGAGATCCATTCATTCAATAATGGCGGAATGACGGCAGTGTTTTTGCTCAAGGAAAGCCACGCTAGTGTCCACACCTATCCGGAGCATAAGGCGTGTTTTGTTGACCTGTTTACCTGCGGGCAAGACACGCAGACCGAAGTTTTTGATAAGGAGATGCGCGATTATTTGGAGCCAGCTTCGGTTGATTCTCGAATATTCTTGCGGCACGAGAAGAATCAGGACTCGTACGAAGCTGTTTGCGTGGAGAACGATGGTGGCTTTGAAAAGCTTTTACATATTGGGGCGACAGAGCAGCAGCGCGTGCTGATTGCTGACTCTCCCAAGTACGGCAGAATACTGGTTCTGGACGGAGATTTGCAGAGCGCTGAGGTTGATGAACAGCTCTATCACGAAATGCTTGTGCAACCACCTCTGGTGCTTCATCCGAACCCCAGGCGAATATTGATCATTGGAGCTGGTGAAGGCGCCTCAGTGCGCGAAGCCCTCAAGCATCGTACAGTCGAGACTGTAACCGTAGTCGATTTTGATGAGTCTATAATCAAGCTAAGCAAAGAACATTTGCAGAGTTGGCATCGCGGTGCCTTCAACGACCCTCGCGTCAATTTGATCATCTCCGATGGTCGGGCTTATGTCGAAAACAACGCAAATAAATATGATGTTGTGATTATTGATGTACTTGATTCTCACATAGAGGGTCCTGCAAGAGCGCTATACACCAAGCAGTTCTTTCAGTTGCTGAAAACCCGCCTGGCTCCCGGTGCTTTGATGACAGTGCAGGCGATGAAACTTAGTGAACTCGAATATGAATCGCATGCACTCATCAAACGAACTCTGAAATCCATATTCGCAGAGGTTCATAGCTATAGTGCGTCGATTCCCTCCTTCTTTGGAGACTGGTCGTTTTTACTCGTCTCTGACTGGTTTAACCCCCTGAAGATGAGCAATAAAGCGTTCGATGAAACACTAAGTTCGCGAGTAGGAAACCATCCAATTAAACATGTCGATGGTGAGTACTTTCTTTCTTCTTTCCATTTTTCGAGATCCTTGCGCCAGCGAATGAACGAGGAAGGTCCCATTTTGGAAGACGAACCTGCGTAAGTTTCATTCGATATTAGTTAGACCGAGACTAATTGGCTGAGCAGCACAAGCAGGTTCCCTTATGCTTTACCAGCGCTAGATAGAACCTTCTTGAACTCGGATGTTTTCACATCCCTCTTGTTGAGCTGGCTGTCTTTGAAAGCTTGTCCGAGAGCAGACCAATCTATGATTACTTTTCTGCCCAATGCCAGGCTCTGTTTGTTCCAGTTCATGAACAAATCAATGCATGCGTGGTCCGCATACTCAAGGTCTTCTAGATGGACTTTGATTTCTCTTTCCGGGCTGACGGACTCCAGTGCAGCCGCAATTTTTGGTAAGCTCAAAAAGGTACCTGCGCCCTTCAAGTATATGTCTGTACGCAGCGAATTCGCGTCGTCTTCGACTTGAATATCAAGCTGCGAAAAAATATAGAGCATCTTAGCGATAGACGCCGCCACCCCAATCAACACCCCGGTCAGCAGATCGATACAGACAATTGATATAACCGTAAGCGCATAGATTGCCAGTTCGCTGTTGCCAAAAATCTTTATCTGCTTCCATCCTTTTATATCGGCAAGCTTGAATCCGGTGTAGACCAGCAGTGCTGCCAGGCTGCATTGCGGAATGAGTCGTATGACAAATGGAAGAACTGAAACAAATAACAAAAGCCAGAAACCATGAATTATCGTCGATAGACGTGACTGAGCTCCGGACCGAACATTGACGCCACTTCGAACCAGAACTCCGGTGACAGGAAGTGCGCCCAAAAATCCACAGATGAAGTTTCCAATTCCTTGCGCACAGAGTTCTTTATCGTAATTGGTGCGAGCCCCTTTGTGCATTTTGTCTATCGCCGTGGCTGTCAAAAGCGTCTCCGCGGTCGCTACCAGTGCCATTCCCAGTGCATCCAGAATCAGTTCTTTTTGTGTTAGCCATGACATATCAAATGATTGCATGAACGAAAGGTTTTCGGTCAAATCTCCCGGCAAAGACACGTGCTTGACCGGCAAGTGCATCAATGTGGCCACGACAGTTGCAGTGGTGATTGCAAGCAGCGATGCAGGAATGCTTTTGAGCCTCTTTGGTGCCAGCTTTTCCCAGAACAATATTATTGCTATCGTCAGCACGCCAATCGGTGCTGCGATGTGGTGCGCTGCTGTGGCATCACTGCTAGGAACCAAGCCCTTCCAAACTGCGAAAGGAATCGAAATCAGGTTGTTAATTCCGCTGCCTTTAGGTGCGTCGTCCACCATCACGTGAAACTGGCTAGCGAAGATGAGGACACCAATGCCAGAAAGCATGCCGTTAACTACTGATGGTGGAACAGCTCTGAACCACTGGGCTAATTTCAAGCTACCAGCTATGAATTGGATGACACCAGCAAGCGCAATGATGAAGAAGACTTTTTCCAGCCCGTGCTCTTTAATAAGATCGCAAACGATTACGACAAGCCCTGCCGCTGGGCCCGTGACCTGCAGCGGACTTCCCGCTAAAGAACCAACAATTATGCCACCGACAATTCCGCTAACAATACCTAGCGCTGGAGGTAAGTTGCATGCGATTGCAATACCCATGCAGAGGGGAAGTGCGACCAGAAAAACAACAACTGATGAGAGGAAGTCTCTCATGAACAGTGATTTGCCGGAGGAATTCGTTATCTCTGTCATAGTAGATTTTTTTGTATAGGGGACTGTTACCATGTTAACAATGTTAAGTTCGACGGTGTTGTGCTCACCGCGAAATCCTATGTGAACGAACTGGTTAGCCTTGATAAAAATGCCTGCTCATCAGCGTTTGCGCCTGGATTAAAAGTGATCTGAAAACGTTTAGACTTATTGCGATTGCTGAAAGCTTGAAGAAAGGTGCCGCAAGTTTCGCGAAAGATTGCGATGACCGTTATCTTCATTGCATTTTTGCCGCGCTCTAATTCAGCTGCTGCTGCCGGTTTTAGTCTAATGGACCAATTTCATTTTCAACGGCTTTTAACAGCGTTTTGTTTTTGACTAATTCGAATGCGCTGGCAATATCCAGATACATTTCTCTGTCCTGATCTAGAAATGGAATCTGTTCACGAATGGCTTTGTAGGCTGCCAGAACTGCTGGACCTGGGCTGAGTTCTGGCTTTTCCACTTCATGTCTATGTCCGGGCAGGTCGGGTGACATTCTGAAGTCTAATCCTTGCGCTGCGCAAAGCAATTCAATTGCAAGAACGTTTTGGCAATTGTTTAAGATCATCCTTGCTTTTCTGCCAGCGCAGGCACCCATCGAAACGTGATCTTCCTGATTTGCGGAAGTCGGAATTGAATCTACGCTAGCTGGATGTGCCAGCACTTTGTTCTCTGAGACGAGGGACGCAGCCGTGTACTGCGCAATCATAAATCCAGATTCTGTTCCGCCATTTGAAGTAAGAAATGCTGGCAGCCCGTTAGATAGGAATGGGTTGACTAAGCGCTCGGTTCGGCGCTCCGATATATTGGCGAGTTCTGCTATTGCGATAGCCAGATAGTCCAAAACAATTGCCAGTGGTTGTCCGTGGAAGTTGCCACCAGATATGATGTCATCTGCAAAAACGAGTGGGTTATCGGTTGATGAGTTTATTTCGATTTCGAAGACTTCGCGGGCGTGTTTTGTAGCCTGTCTGCTTGCCCCGTGTACCTGCGGCATGCAGCGCAAAGAGTATGCATCTTGGACCATGCCACAATCTTTGTGGCTCTCTACAATTTCGCTGTTAGCGAGCAAGCGTCTGAGATTTGAAGCTGAGTCTATTTGTCCGCGGTGAGGTCTGACCTGTTGGATTTTTTCAGAGAACGCGCTGGGTGAACCAAGTTGTGCTTCAAGTGACATCGCACCAATAATGTCTGCTAGTTTGGCAAGATATTCTGCTTCGAGAATCAACTGCACTCCCATTGCTGACATCAATTGAGTGCCATTAGTGAGGGCGAGCCCCTCTTTTGCTTCCAGCTCAATTGGACTGAGACCAGCTGCCGCCAATGCAGCTTGTCCTGTCATGATTTCGCCTCTGTATTCAGCCCGACCTTTGCCAATCAGAACAAGTGCAAGATGGGAAAGAGGTGCAAGATCTCCGCTGGCTCCAAGTGAACCTTGCTCAGGAATCAGGGGGTGAATTCCATTGTTTAGGCAGTCGAGAAGCAAATCGACAAGCTCTTTGCGTACGCCTGAAAACCCCTTTGCCAGCGCATTTGCTCTCAAAGCAAGAAGCGAGCGGCTTATCTCAGTTTCAAAAATTGGACCTACGCCAGCCGCGTGGCTCAAAACCAGATTTGTCTGCAAACGTTTGCGATCCTCTGGCTTGATGAATATATCTTTGAATTTGCCGAAGCCCGTGCTGATTCCATAAACTGCCTTCTGGGAAGATAGTGCGGCATCAACTACTTTTCTGCTCTCAACTATCTGAACCACAGCCTCTGGTGAAAGCTCAGCTCTTGCCTCATTTCGGGCCAGGCTTTGCAGCCCTTCCAGGCTCAGTGAATTGCCGTCAATAGTTACTTTTGCTTGCCCTGGCAATGTCATACTCCTTCGCAACGCAGCGTTCAAAATTCAGGAAATATTGTCTATCAAATGGAAACATCGCTGTCTGCAAGTCGTCTCATATTTCATTGCTTCCTACTGAAATTTTATGCAGAATTGGTTGTTTGGCTTCTTAGAATGTCATGCAGCATGAAGACTCATTTACTTCGGAAAAGGCAATAACGGCGGTTTCACTTGCCAAATCAGGGTAAAGGAGCTATTTCCCTTCTTGACGCCATGGTAATATGGCATTGCCGCCTCTAAAATTGAGTTTACTCGCGTTGCGTTTTAACAAGCTCTGGAATACGAAAATGAGCAAAAGCTCGAAATTAAAAGGAATAACGGTCAGGTCTAAGCAGCTTTTCGGCTGTGTTGCGCTGAGTTTAGCGCTGAGTTCTCTTGGCTTTGCTTTTAACCTTTGCTACGCAGATGACGGTCTCAATAGCAATTTGAGCAAGCTTGAAGACAAGTACTTTCAACACGATTTCTCCAAGGACGAGCCCGCCGAGCGAATTGATCGACTGGAAAAGTTGATAATGGGTGAGGCTCGTACTGGCTCAAATGAAGAGCGAGTAAAGGCTTTGCTCGCTCTGGTGCCGAACCTGGACGCGCCCAGCGCTACAGCTCCCGCGACCAGCAGCACTCCGCCGACTCAGTCTTCTACACCGGCGCCTCCTCGTAAAATGAGTCAGCCGGCGGCTCCGATTGCTGACACTTCAAAGGATGACGAAGCTGACAATATAGCCAACGACAGTAGTTACCCAGCTGTAACAGCGATCGAGAAGAAGCTTTTAGGACGAGACTTTATTGGAGAGAAAGTAGGCAAAAGGCTTGATCGCCTTGAAATTAAGGCGTTCGGAAAGACCTCTTCCTCCGAAGACTTGCTCGATCGTGTTGACAGGCTCAAAGGTGCAACGGGCGTTGACGTTGCCAAAGTTAAGCCCTCTGGCAGCGAGTGGGCTGATGAGGAAGAGGATAGCACTGCCAACGGCGGCGTCACTCCATTTACGGGAATTGCAGGCGACGACCCGGCTAACCAACGTAACTTCAGAAAGCAGCAAGCGCTCAACTCATATAATCGTCCACGCCCCAGTTACGATCCGTATTCTGGTGGTGGACAGGGTGGAAGCTATGGTGGTGGCTCATATGGTGGCGGATCCTATGGGTCTGGTTCCACTGCGAACAATTATTCGTCTGGAACTTATGGCTCAGGTTCTGGTTCTTACGGCGGCGGCGGCTCGTATGGCGGCGGTGGAGCTGCTGGTGGCATGCCTCCATCTGCTCCTGATTATCGCGGTGGTTCTGCCAGCGCTGCTCCTGCTCCTGCGATGGGAGTCAGCCAGCAACTTGCGATGCTGGAAAAAGAAGTTTTCAACAAAACCTACGATAAAGACAAGCAAGAAACTATCTTGACTCGTCTCAATAGGCTTGAGTCCACGGTGTTTCCAACCGATAAACCGGCGCTGAATTCGAGTCTGCCGCAGCGCATGTCCAGATTGCTGGCTGCTGTGCCTACTTCGGGCGGAATGCCAGAACCTGCTCCACAGCGCAGAAAGAAAGACCCTGACTTTCCCGATCTTGATTTCAATGGACCTGGTCCGCTGACACAAATGCAGCAAATGCAACAGCAACAGAAAGGACCTGGTGGTCTTTCTAAGCTAATCAATGGGTTGGGAAATGCACTCGGAGGCGGCTACACAGGCTCATACTCAGTTACCCCAGGAAATCTTGTTACTGACCCCTCTACTGGTTTGCTTTTAGATCAATACACTGGAACCCTGATAGACCCAATGACCGGAGCTGTCGTAACCAGGCGCCAGACTTACACAACTCCGATGTATGGTGGCTTCAATAGCGGTCTTTCTCCGATGTCACCATTCGGTGGAATGGGTGGTGGCATGAATTTCGGATTTGGTGGCGGCGGTATGAGATTTGGTGGCTTCTAAGGACGATGATTCTAGTTGTTGGAGCAACCGGAACTGTTGGCCGCAAGGTCATAGATAAGCTTTTAGCTAACCCACAAAACAAGGTTCGTGCAATCGCAAGAGGAAAGAGTGACTGGGAAGGCAGCGTGCTTCCAGCATTTCGTCGTCGCGGCGTCGATGTGATGGTTGGCGACATTCGCAGTGAAGCTGCAATCAGGCGCGCAATGGAAGGTGTTAAGTGCATTATCAACTGTGCGGGCGTTATGCGCAGTGGACCTGAAGAAGATATTGAGGAAGTAAACATCGAAGGTGTTCGCAATTTGATAGCTCAGGGTAAGGCGGCTGGTGTACAGCGTTTCATTCAATTGAGCTGCCTTGGTGCCACTGAGCATGCCACCAATCTTTATTTAGGGTGTAAATGGGAAGCCGATGAACTGGTGAAGAGTTCGGGCTTGTACTGGACGATTTTTCGCCCGTCATTGATATTCGATCAAGGAAAATACTACAACCTCTATCGAATTCTGGAGTTTTGGATTCAGCGTTCACCAATTATTTTGATGGTTGGAAGCGGCTTAAATCGCTTTCAGCCAATCTGTGCTGATGATGTTGCAAACTGCATATCCTCTTCAGTTTACGACAGAGAAACAGTCAATAAAATATATGAGTTGGCAGGTCCTGAAGTTCTCGACTTGAATGCTCTGATTACTCAGCTTGCTGAGCATCAAGGACGCCAGGTCAGGGCCGTTAAAATTCCCTGCTTCCTTGGCGTGCCACTCTTTGGATTGCTCGGAAAGTTAAACCCGAAGTGTCCGATTGATAGTAATGTTATGAGCGTTATGACTTCTGACATCATCAGTGATGAAGAAGATGCGGCCCGAAGAAAATTCCAGCTCAGTGAACTCAAGTTCTCTCATGCATTGTCGACTGCGATTGCTGACAGCGCAAAGGAGGAGAAGGAGTATGATCCGCTTCCCAGTGGACAGAAGCGTAGCGGTCAGGTTGCATCTTTTGCAAGAAGAAGCAGTGAAGCGCCTGCTCCTGAAGAATTGGGAGACGCTCCGGCAGATGAGGATGCTCCACCAGTCAATACGGAAAAACCAAATCTCAAGACCAGTAAGAAAATGAATTTCAAGAGAAAAATATGATGAGCTAATGCAAATCTACATTGCGCTGCACTAAGTGTAGAAAAGACCCATAATGTGATATTTTGAGCAGCAGAGCACAGTGCGTTTTCAAGGAGCCGAAGATGATCAGGTTCAATCAGCCAGTGAAAGTCATGGAATGGGGGCTGGGGACTAATCAGACCAATCAGGTATGGACAGAAATTGCAGAAGGCAATTTCGCTTCTCGTTCTGTTAAAGATGGAATTACAACGCTCGAAATTCAGTGCAAAAACATTAGTCGAAAAAACGATAAAGACGATTCCGTGAAACTGTGCCAGTTGGGCGAGGGCATGGCGGCCTGCTCAGAACGCTGGGGAGAAGTTGCTATCGGTCACATCAAATCTATTTCCGGTAACACTATCGTAGTTGAAATTCCATATGCCACCAAGATTAGTGGCGCGGCAAATGCATTGCAGCGTTTTCTGGGTTTGCCATAACTGCAGTCCGTGTAGCTGGTAGTTGCCTTAGCGTTGATGTTTAGAGAATCACACAATTGTGTGCGCAAGTTGCAGCAAGTCCTTTGTGCTCGTTCAGGCGCAACACGGTAAACGCAACTTAGTAAGTGAATCCTGCTAAGCGCTTCTAATATGAATGTCCCGGAATGCGAAACCCGGAATGCGCAGCTTTTGTTTGTGCGTCCCTCGTAGAATCGCGCAGCGGTGCGCCTTTCGTCAGCTTGTCTTGAGAGAATCCAGATCTGGGCTTTCTCGGTAGACCTCTTCCAGCTTTTCTATGGATGTTGAATTCGTCTGGAAGAGCCATCCGAACACTGCCAATGCAGCGGACGCTCCGACAATTTGAGCGCCAATGAATGGAATCACGCTAGCAGGGCCGATACCACAAAGAGTGGTCGTTAGCGTTCTGGCTATGGTGACAGCTGGGTTGGCAAAACAAGTCGATGAAGTGAAGAAAATTGCGCCGGCTACGTAGAGCGGAATTGCAATTGGACCAGGATTTGCTGGGTTCTTCGCCGTGCCAAATATTATTCCCAGGAGTCCAAAAGTTGCTACCACTTCACCAATCAATTGTCCCGTCCCACCTCGCACAGTGTCAGAAATGCAAACCGCAGGTAGATCAAACATCAGATTAGTTATGATGACGCCAGTACAGGCGCCTGCGACCTGCGCCAGAATGTAGGCAGGAACGTTCCTCCAGCTAAATTCTTTTCTCGCGGCAAGAGCCAGCGTCACTACAGGATTGAAATGCGCAGAGCATGTTCCCAGCGCATAAATGAGTGCTGTTAAGGTGCCCATGGTCGCAAATGAAACACAAAGAACCGAAAGCGCTATATTGCCCATGTCGAGTTTGTGAGCTAAGGCCCCTGAGCCAACTACCGCTGCCAGTAAAAATGCGCTACCGATGAATTCGGAAACAAGGGCGCGGCTGAGATTCATAATATTTCTCCGTGTTGATTGGACAATACTACGGCAGCTGCGACCCCCGTGCGCACAGCGTTAATGGCATTTAAGTGGAGAAATACGTATGAAATGGTCTCAGGCTGGATGATGAACTGTACGGAATCTTGGGAATTAGCTTACTGATGGCTTCGTTTTGGGGGGGAAATGTCGAAATTTCGTTCAATCACCATAATTGGCGCTATTGCACTGGCGACTGGCTTTCTTGCGATATCGGCGGATGCGGAAAACTTCGAAGGGCGCATCGCGCGGCAGCAGGCTAAATCTGGAAACCGTCGAGCCGAGAAAAAATTGACTGCAGCAGAGTCTGCCAGAGCCGACAATAGGGACTACAAGCTCAATCAAGAGGAATTTGCGATGAAAAGTCGCCACAATGGCAAGCTCACTCGCAGAGACCAGATAAAGCTCAACCGTCAGATGCGCCGAAATCAGCGAATCATGAACAATGAGACCGGCAGAGGCAAGAAGTAAGAAATTGTGGGGCACCGTATTCGGTGCACATAAAAACGTGCCCGTCGAGATTCGAACTCGAGACCTTCGGCTTCGGAGACCGACGCTCTATCCAGCTGAGCTACGGGCACAGCTGGGCACTATTATAGACTGCGTGGGAGTTTGGATCAAACAGCCTTCAGCTTTGCATCTTGCACTCGTTATCGACTTCTCTGTCAGCAAAAGTGTTGTCGAAATTACTGCCATTATCGAATTCGCTTGCTTCGCCGAAATCGCTAGCAGGAAAATCATTGCTGCCGAAAACGCTGGTTTCTGCTGAGAAAGCTTCGCGTCCTCGTTTGCGGGGGTTCGCATCGCTGGCGATTAAATCGACAAGAGCATCGACATCATGAATTGTCACGCGCTTGCTCTTTATTGCCACCCATTTCATTGTACGGAATCTGTTCAAGACCTGAGTCACAGTGACTCGTGATGAACCGACAATGTCTGCGATTTCCTGGTGGGTAAGAGGCAGGTCGAGCACAATACCGTACGGAGTCATCTTTCCGTGGTTGTCTGCCAGATTCATAAAGAGTTTCGCTACTCGACTCGGCACTTGTCTAAAGACGAGGTCCTCAATTCTTCCCTGTGCCTGTTTTAAGCGGGTAGAGAGAATGTGAATCAAGCGCAGAGCGAAGGCCGGGTTCTCTTTTATCAACCCGTCAAAATCTCTGCGTGAGAGTTGATATATTCGGCATTCTTCAAGTGTTTCTGCCGTGCAATCATAAGTCTCTTCAGACCAGGCTATCTCTCCTAGAAGGTCCCCAGGGCCAAGCAAGGAGAGAATGACGAAGGATTTTCCATCGGGCGAAGGGCGAGTTACCCTTACACAACCCTTCTCTATAAAGTAGATGCTCTGGTTCGGGCTGCCCGGACCGAATATCTGGTGGTGTCTGGGTAGATCTTGAGTCTCAAGAACACTCAGGAGACGTGACATTTCTCCTGCGCTCAGAGATTCGAAAATCTCACTTCTTTGAATTCCGGCGGACTTGTTGCGTTGAGCTACCATTACTGTACCTGAATCCCGAAATCTATGCACGGCAAGTCTTGACAGCTTACAATTAATGTAAGCCATTGAACTCTTTACTGCGATTTACCGTCTTACAAATAGATAGAGCTAATACTAGTTCTATATCGTCTACATACATATTCCCCTGGCAACCCTGTTTGAAACTCTTTTGGGAGGCTGTAAACCTTTGCTGGACCTTCGTTTGCAGATATCCGTAATATGACGGATGCCCTCCGTAAAAGTACGGAAAAGCAAAAATCTGCATCAAAGTAAGTTTGTTTCTTCGATCGTATGAATTCTCTTTTGGGGAAACTGCGAGGGAATCAGCGTGAACGTCATTGGTTTGAAAGGAGGAGGGATCTATTGATAGGAATTTGAACAAATGGAATTTGAATAACTTTGCATAGGACTTGGAAGACAAAAAAAAGATTCGAAGTATATAAGTTGTAGATGCGCTTGCCGCCTGTAAGTACGCGTAATACAAATCGGTTTTGGCACCATCGATGTGAGGCAGAGTTGCATATGCCTGATTTTGCCCATCGTTTGAGAGCCGCATTTTAAGCCGCTTTTTGGATGTGCAATGTATATCGTTCAGCGATTGGTTTGAAAAATGCGATGCATTTCACGAGCTTTTTAATTCGCGAAGAAGTGCTCTACAGCTATAATTTGCAAAGATCCGCGAGAAGCTGAATAGCTATCTGCAGCATATACAGGATTCGCCTTTATTGATTTTGACGCAGGCTCATTGAAGTCAGCTACAGTTCACACACACAGGAGATTACACATGGCATTTGTTACTCGGGAGAAAGCTGGCGCTGACAAGGCGCTCACTGACAAAAACGCGGAGAAAAATCTAGAGAAGAATCTGGAGAAAAACTTGGACAAGCACGAAAAAACGAATGACAAAAAGTCCAACAGCGAGTCGAAAGATCCTCAAAAAATCGTCTCTCAAGAGAGAGTAAAAGCACTCGGTCTGGCTATGGATGCCATCAAAAAACAATTCGGTGAAGGCTCAATCATGAAGCTGGGCGATTCGAAGCACGGACAGATCGAATCAGTTCCAACTGGTGCTTTGTCACTCGACGTAGCTCTCGGAATTGGTGGCGTACCACGCGGTCGTATCATCGAAATTTACGGACCAGAGTCTTCCGGTAAAACAACTCTGGCTCAGCACATTGCGGCTGAAGTTCAAAAACGAGGCGGAATTGCAGCAATTGTAGACGCAGAGCACGCGCTCGACCCTGAATATGCTAGAAAACTCGGCGTCAATGTTGATGAGTTGCTTATCTCGCAGCCTGACACCGGTGAACAAGCTCTCGAAATTACAGAGCAGTTGGTTCGTTCAGGAGCCGTTGATATAGTCATCGTCGACTCAGTTGCGGCTCTTGTGCCCAAGGCTGAAATCGAAGGTGAAATGGGCGATTCACTTCCTGGTTTACAGGCTCGTTTGATGAGTCAGGCTTTGCGTAAGTTGACTGGTATTGTGAGCAAAACTCGCACTGCAGTTATATTCATCAACCAATTGCGTATGAAGATTGGTGTGATGTTCGGAAACCCTGAAACAACGACCGGTGGAAATGCGCTTAAATTCTATGCTTCAGTGAGACTGGATATCCGTAAGATTGAAACGCTTAAGAAGGATGGACAGGAATACGGTAACCGCGTAAAGGTTAAAGTGGTCAAAAATAAAATGGCTCCTCCTTTCCGCGTAGCTGAATTCGACATCATTTACGGAAAGGGAATCAGCACTTCCGGCTGTATTCTCGATATGGCTACCGATATGGAAATTGTGAAAAAGGCTGGTTCATGGTTCAGCTATATGGACGAAAGAATTGGGCAGGGAAGAGACGGTGCAAGAAACTTCCTTGAGGCAAATCCAAAGATGATGGCTGAAATTGAAGGCAAAGTGCGTGCTGAAATACTGAACATGCAAGGTAAGCTTGCCGGTGGTTCTGGCGCAGAATAATCTAGGAAACTCTTCCGGGCTTGTTGCTAAAGTCTGTACTGCAGGCTGGCAACAAGCCCGGATTTCCATATAAGGAAAAGAACTGCGATAATGCCGAAAACAGCAACAAGATCGAAAAAAGCATTGGCTAAAGACCAGAAGGCAGAAGTAAAAGAGAAGGGTAGCGTTAAAAGCGGTCGCCCCGGTCTTGACCTTCTCTTTTCTGCAATAGCTGGTGCTGTCTTTGGGTTGTCGGCTCCTGGTTTCGATCAGTGGTACCTTGCCTGGTTTTGTCTTGCCCCATTTTTTCTGCTGTCTATAGGCGCTGAAAATTGGAAGCAAGCAACATTTAGAGGGCTGGTATTCGGAACCTCCTACAACCTGGTTTATTTAAATTGGTATCTACATTTGCATCCCCTCAATTGGATGAGTCTGAGCGATTGGCAGAGCATTTTGCTTGCTGCGTTTTGCTGGATTTTTGCGAGTGTCCATCAAGGGCTTATGTATGGAATCTTTGCTTTAGTCAGTAGGCTGCTGCCTCTCTGCGGTGGTGCTCTTCCTCGAAAGGTTGAGGACAAGTGGAAGGTGCCTGCTTTACTCGTATTGCCTTTACTATTTCAATTTGCTTTTGAAAAACTGCTGAATGCTCACGATTTGCTCGGTGTGCCGTGGTCGATGATTGAGTATTCACAATACAAGCAGTTAGCATTTATTCAAATAGCCAGCATTGTTGGCGGCTTTGGGGTCGGTGTAATTCTTGTCGCAATGAACGTTGCGCTTGCAAGTTTTGTCGCCACCTGGACTAAGAAATTTGCCGTCAAGTCTCTAGCTAATTCGAGTAAGCTATCTTCAGTCTGTGCACTACTGGCGATGGCATTGATTGCTAGTGGCTCAATGATTTACGGCTACCAGCATATGCAGAGCACAAAGTACCATCCCGACAAAAACCTCTCAATTCTGCAAGGAAATATCAATATTGAGATGCAGAAAACGCATCATCGATACAGCCTTAATGAACTGATGGATCATTATGGCAAGATGATAAAAAAATGCGTGCCAGGTTTTTGTATCTGGACAGAGAGTGCGCTGCCGACTTACTTACGCGAGTCACCTAATACGATTTCGTTTTTGAAAGAACAGGCGCGCAGTCATCAACTTGATATGGTTGTGGGCTCCATCGATTCAGATGGAGCCAGACCTTTTAATGGTGCTTTTGGAGTAAGCAGTTCTGGGGAATTGTTTCGGGACGCTTACCATAAGCGCTACCTGGTTCCGGTAGGAGAATACACTCCCGATTTTGTTAAGTGCCTGCCGGAGGTTTTGCAAAACCTTACTAGCACTCCGGCAGGCGCTGGCTTCGCTCCTGGCACCAAACCTGGTGTCATGGACTTTTCTGGGCAAAAAGTTGCTCCACTAATTTGCTTCGAAACCATTGCTCCTGAGTTGGTTTCAAGCAGTGTCAGAAATGGCGGGCAACTAATAGCTAATATAAGTGACCTTGCCTGGTTTCATGGATCAATGGTAGGAGATCAGACTACTGCATGTGCGGTGTTTCGCGCAATTGAGAACGGAAGGTATTTCGTCTACGCTGCAAACACGGGTCCGTCGCTAGTAGTGAACCCTCAAGGTTTTGTTGAAGCCAAGTCAAATGCAGAAGAAGAAGCTGTTCTTTCAGCAAAAGTAGAATTGTTATCTGAACCAACTATATTTACGCAATGGAGTTTCTGACCTGGAATTTCGTCGGCATTCAGCCGGCTTCGGGTCGAGGTTTTTATCCATCGAGTTGAGAGTTTTACGAAAGCAAAAGAATAACCGCCAGCCATAGCTAGTGGCGGCGGTTTAGTAATTTTGAGTACCTGACGTGGTTATGGAATTCGTTCGCTGATTTAGTACCTCCAGATTGTTTTTGTGTTCTTCTTGTTTGCCTTATCCGAAAAAAATCTTCTTTTGCCAGGCTTGTTTCAAGCATAGTCATCGATTCGAACGCAGTCGTGGATTCGAACACAGTCGTGGATTCAGGTACAGTCATTGATTCAAGCGCAGTCGTGGATTCGAACATAGCCATCCATTCGAACACAGCCTTAGGTTAATACAAATGCATCGATTCATCCGCTATAGGTGTTAGAGCAGTCCTGAGCGGACTGACCCTTCGTTGTTTGTTGGAGATAGCGTTAGTAAGTGTTGCTTTGTAATTTGCTTGTCTTAGCTTTTCTGCAAAGTGCATTTGGCTTATGTAACCAGAATATCTAGTTTGCTGTTCGTTGTAAATTTGTCTTGAGTCATGGAGATTTGGAAAAAGGTCATGTATAGTCCTGGCGTCCGAGCAGAGAGACACCCCGGCTTGGCTTATCCGAGTACGTTGCTACCAATTGAGCCCAGTTTGTCCCGCTATTGCGATTCGAAAAGCCCCTCAAGGTCTTTTACGAATATGTTTTTTTCGTTCAAATTCACCGTAGGAACTAGGCTCTTCACAAAAGGAATGAGAATCGTCTTTCCTGGGGCATCACCAGGACGGCGGATTTCCAATATGTCATTGCCACCATATATGATGTCGACGACTTTTCCCACCTCTTCGCCGCTTTCCTTTAGTACTGTCATTCCAACCAGGTCCTTCACCCAGAATTCTTCTTCCTCAAGCTCTTCAAGCTCGTCTTCCCATGTGTAGAGTTCGGCTCCGCCCAATATCTCTACCGAGGTTCTGTCGGGATATCCGACAAAACTGAGATAGTACATTCTCTTATCAAAGTGCGAGGTGTCTATTTCCAGGTCAAATGCTGGAACATGCTTAGTTGCTTTACTTCGAAGATGAATTACGCTTGCAAGAATTTCTGGTTTGTTTGGTACCGGGCGAACTTTTACTTCTCCCTGCAGACCGTGGAACCCCACTATTTTTCCGAAGTGGAAGCTAGGTTCTGTGTCACGAGAAGTGCTTGCTTTACCGTTATTCTTTGAACTCATTTCTCCATACCTTGCGCAATTCTCAATGGTCGAGCGTCTTCTTTCCATCGTTTGAATAAGTTGTGGTCGAAGGCGAATTGATCAAGCACTCTGCCAACCACAAAGTCGACCAAGTCGCTGATGCTTTGCGGCTTATGATAGAAGCCTGGTGAGGCTGCAGCAACAATTCCACCTGCCTCAGAAACAGTCAACATATTCTTTAACTGTATTTGCCCAAAAGGCATTTCTCGAATGAGGAGGAAGAGCGGACGCCGCTCTTTTAGCGTTACTGTAGCTGCTCTGTGTATCAAATTTTCAGTTAGACCAGCAGCAATGGACCCGAGAGTTCCAAGGCTGCAGGGAACAATTGCCATGCCTCTGGTTCGATAAGAACCGCTTGCTACCGAGGACCCATAATTGTCTAGGCGATGGAGTTTCACCGGACAGTCTTCGGGCAGAGCCAGGTAGTTTAGCAGCCCTTCTCTCAAGTCTTCAGGAAAGGCGAGTCCCATTTCTTCAATCATTACCTGTCTTGCACCACGTGACACCAAGAGGTCGACTGGTTGATTGATTTCCATCAAGAACTGAAGCAACCTCAAGCCGTAGATAGAGCCGCTGGCTCCGGTTATAGCTAATACGAAAGGCAAGTCGCTTCGATTGTTGTCTGATTGCATTCTAGAAATCCGAAGATGGCGATGTACCACCTGGAGGTCGTTGAGGTGGCGCTTGTTGTGGTATCGGGTCTGGTGCGCGGCGTCTTCCACCATCTTGCGGTGGAGGCGTGTCTTGCATCATAGGTGGAACGTCGTTAGACATGGTATTGCTTGGTGCTGGAAGCTCATCTCCGCCATTGTCTTCAACGGCTCCAACGGGCAGCCCCTCATTGTGCGGAGACAAAGAAAGTCGCAGTGGCGCCTGCAATTTTACTGTAAGAGGCGAACCATTATCCATCCACAGATCCATCTTTCTCAACACGAGTGAACGAATGCGGCGGTCGTCTTTTCCCTTAAAGTCATCAGCGCCGTTACCGTAAATTTCGTGTGCCAGGAACTCCCGTTTCTTGACGTAATCGGGACCACGACCGTTTGAATACTGTTTGCCGTATCTATTGGCACCAGGGGCGATGGCTTCGAATGCTTCAGATGTTCCAACGTAGCCGACGCTAGAGCCCATGTTCGTTTGCATAGAATGGCGTCCGCGGTTCTTCTCCGATTCCTCTTCACCGATTAAGTTCGCAACCAGCGGGAAACTGGTTCCGTCTGGTGTGCGCAACTGAGTGATTTGAATGCGCAATTTACCGCGCGGCGGTGGCATACCCTTCTTCTTGGGCTGTGCATTTGATGAAATTGCTTCTACAACTTCTCCGACGACCTCAGAGCCAGCCGGAATGATTACATCGATGCCGTTTGAGAGAACTGGTGCAGCAAGCACGATTCCAAAAGAGTCGCCCATGTGACTCTTAGCAGAGCTGATGGTTTTGTTAAGGCGTCCTTCAAAGGTTGTTCCAATCGGCAAAATAATCATTTTGCCCGCCATACTGTGAGGCGCGCGATAGTATGTGTTTGGGTCGCTGCGCTTGGTGCGCTGTTGCGCATCAGCTTGCAGAGAAAGAGTAGTGCTAGTAAGTGCGATGACCGAAAGAGTGAGAATACGCTTCTGCTTGTTCATGATTTACCTCTAGGTGTTCTCTTCCGGATTTGTATTGCTTAAAGCCCTATCTCTCTTTTTTACCAAGAATTGGTAAGCAAAAGCCAGTGCGCTTGAAACCAGGACAGCGATTACTATTATTAGTCCTAGTCGGGCGAGACTGAAAACGTACCCGAGGACACCCTGTAACATAATGCCAAAGGCGGTGATGACGATTGTAGCACCGGCGATTATTTTGAGATTTTCCGGTTTGAACACGTCTTGCAAAACCCTGTTGTGCTGGTCAATCTTCGCGATCTTCCCTCTTGAGGATACCCTCGAGGCGCGCCACAATAACTGGTCCGACAACCTTGCGTCCTGCCCACCATGCGACAAGAAGCGCTACAGGCAAACCGAGCACTCGAAGAGGACGTGGCACCATTGGATAAAAAATCAATATTACGAGAACAGAAACGCCGATAGTGACAATCATCGCAAACTTGTCGATGAGGTCTTCCTGCTCATCGCGACTCATATCATTAAAGCTGGTTTTCAGAATGTTTTGGTAATTAGTCCAGAACCGCTTCACGCCCTTGGTCGAAGCTTTGTATCCTTCCGTGTCGCGGATATCTCGCTTTCTGCCACTTGGGTCACCAGAAGATGGCGGTGGGTTCATTGTTCTAAATTCCTTCTTTCTATCTGGCGGCATTACTGTCTCCTTAGGGACCTTAATCTATGTTGGTTACGCTCTGCGATACTGTCAAGTCCTGAATTAGTATTTCTATCAGGCTATTTTTTCTTTCCTTTACCTGACTTACCTTTCAACCGGGCAAGCGTGTCCTCTACATCTCTTCTCATCGGATCGCTGTCCGGAGCTAACTCCAAAAACGAGTTGCCATAGTTCAAAGCCTGTTCGTAGTCTGGCTTTTTAGCCTTTCCATACAAACAGAAGAGTCCGTAATAAGCATTGCTGTGCTGCGGGTCGGCAATCAAAGCTTGCTTGTAGTGATCGAGTGCAACCTCAGGAATGGTGCGAGTTGCATCGCCAAGTTTCGTTTGTCTTGTGGCTTCACTGCGCTGTGATGTGATTTTGCTCAGCCCCTGTTCAGCTCGCGGTGCTGCATCTGAGATTTGCTTTGCAAAGTTGAACGCTTCTTCTGCTGAGCCCAGGTCGCCATCATAAAAGGCTTGCTCACCCAGAGTTAGAAGGTCGTAGGGACTGTCCTTCTTATTATTTATGACGGTTTGGAAGTGCTGACGAGCCTCTTTGAAGCGATTTTGCGCCAGCGCTTTCTCACCCTCAGACAACTCGATGTTGTCTTGCAGGTTGGCGGCACCACCGCGAATAAGCTTGCCCTTCACTCCATGTTCCGTAATTACGTTTTGCAGCTGATCCATCAACTGTTGCCAGCCCGGCGGGTACTGCCCTTCTTTTCTAGCTTTGCGGAAGTAAACGCGCGACAAGCCAAGCAAGGCGGCTGGGTCGTCTGGCTGAGAAGCCAGAATTGTTCGGTATTCTGATTCGGAGACATCTAGCTTATCTTGCCTTAGAGCCAACTCCGCCAGCAATTGGCGCAGTGCCATATCATTCGGAAGAATTTCCAGAGCGTCATGAAGAGAAGCGATGCCGAGTTCGCCGTCGCCACGCATCGCATAAAACTCAGCCATATGCTTATAGGACTCAGGGCTGTGCGGGTCGAGCCTCACTGACTCTCGCCATGATGCCAGAGCCGCAGGACCATCTCCCTGCTTTCTGTAGATGTCACCTTCGGTGAGGAACCAGTCGAAGGAACGATATTGCTGTGGAATATTATGCAATTCCATGAAAGCGTCTTCTGCTTTGCCCTGTTGATTCAGAATTATCGCTTTCTGCAAATGCGCAGGATGATAATTCTTATCCATTTTCAGTGCTTTATCGATAAGGTCTTCTGGTTCTTTTGTTTCTTTTGCATCCATGCGCAAAAGTGCCTGAGCAAGCAGTGTCAGATTCACCGGGTTTTCGGCAATCTGTGTTGCTTTGCGCAAGGGCTCAATCGCCTCTTCCAGGTCGTCTTGTGCGATTTTTACAAGCCCCAGTGTCTGCTGTGCAATCAGGATGTCGGAGTTTCCCTGAATGGCACGCTTACACAAAGTTTCAGAAGCTTCCAGATATTGATCGCGTTTTGCCGGTGATGCTACCGATTTTGAATGCACAAAAGAAACGTAGCCGCCAGCCGCCATTACGTTGGGGTTGTCGGCGAAATTTCCTTTGGCTTTTCGCAGAATTTTTTCCGCTTCAAGAATCTTTGAAGGTGTGCCCTGTTTAGCCAGTGAAACCGCCAACCCGGCGTAGGCGTCACCCGTGGTGTCATCTGCCAGAAGCGCTCTATATGCGTCTTCTGCTTGTTTATATTTGTTTTGAGTGAGGAAATTATCCGCTTCGTCCATAGAGGCACCCGATGCCGGTTCGGTCTTCTCAACCTTTTCCACTGTGCCTTGCATCGTCTCCCCAGCCGCCATGGCAGCGGCTTTAGCATCCACTGTGAAAAGCGATGATAGGAGAATTGAGAATGAGAGCAGCGTTTTAATTTTCACTTTCGGAACTCGACGAACTATTACTACAGTCTATTTTTTCTTCTTGATTGGTTTCATTTCAAGAGAGTCAGCCTTCAATCCACCATCCTCTTTTGGTTTTGCAGGCTCTTTGTTTCCCTTGTCATTTCCCGCGATTGTTTTCTTGCTCTGATCATCATCTTGCGTATCTGCTAGTGGTGGCAAGCCTTTTTCGATTCTGTCTGCATCATCGTACTCTTTCTTGGCACCTTCGGCATCGCCCATTGATTTCATGCAGTCGCCAACTTTGCGATGAACGTCTGCTCGTTTGGGCGCCATTATTATTACGTCCTGGTAGATACTTTTAGCGTCGATAAATTTTCCATCTTTGAATAAGCCGTCGGCTTCTTTCATTTTCTCTGCGACGCGGTCGGCGTCAATTTCTTCCAGGAAGCGGGCTGAATTGCTATCTCCGAGACCAGCGCCAATTCTATACCAGGACTTGGCGGCGTTGGCATCGCCTTTCTTTTGAAACGCGCGACCGATGATGCCCGCGATAGAACCATCTTTTGGATCTTTCGTGAACGCTTCCTGTCCCTTCGTTATTGCATTGTCGTTGTCGCCGTTTTCGACCATCTGCTCAAGATCGACACGTGCCTTTTCCTTCATAGCTTTTTGCAGAGCTTCTTTTGATTGCTCTGGTGTTTTCGGTGTATTAGGTGTTGCTGATGCCACTTCGGCTGGGCTTGCGCCAATTCTGACCATAGCCTGCTTCAGGTCTTTGTCGATTAGAGGATTGATTTGCGCAGCTTTGTCATAGCATTTCTTAGCTTTTTCGTAGTCAGATTGCGATTCCCTCAAGCGTCCGAGTATGTACCAGAGGCGAGCGTTTTCGGGGTCGTCATCGATGAGTTTCTTTATTTTGGCAATGCTGTCTGCCACTTGCTCTTGCGAAGCATTACCGCTGCGAGCAACAGCCTGGTGGAACGCGATACGCGCAGTGGAGAGCTCTGGACGATTGGGTTTGAGCTTGTAGCATTCATTGTATTCCATCTGTGCATTCGGAAATTTACCTGCAAGAACGTAGGCACCGCCCATGTATAGATGGTTGTCAAAGCTCGGTCTTATGGCGAGTGCCATTTGTCCACATTGAAGTAAACCTTCAATGGCGCCTCCGTTTCCGGGGTAAATAGTCACAGCGCGTCGATATTCGACGGCGGCATTGTAGAGTCGCTGCATTCCCTTGCTGCCGGCTCCTCTATCTTTCGCTTTAAGCGCGAAATCCTTTAGTATGTCGCCGAGCTGTCGGTGGACATCGGCTAATTCCTTTTCCTGTCCTTCTGGCCAGCTCATTCCCACTGCGGTTCGCAGCTCTTTATAGCCTTCGACAGTTTTTCCGGCTTTGATCAAAACAGCGCCGAGTCTTGCATGAGAATACGGGTCGTTTCTAATCTTGATGCATTTTCGCCACTCAACAATTGACGTATCGTACTGCCCTGAAACGTCAGCATCATCAGCAAGCGATTTGCGATAGTCGTAGTCGTCAGGGTTTCTTCTCAGGCTTTTCAGAATGTTGTCTAATTCAGCATCAGCTTGTGCGTTAGCAGGGTCGATAATCATCGCCTTTCTGTACATTGCTCCGCCTTCGAATTTCTTGCCATGAGCGGAAAGATACTTTCCATATTCGAGTAGAGCGGCTGATAAATTTGTTCGCCATTGTGTGTTGTGAGGGTCCATTTGCAACGCTAATTCATGCTCGCGAATTGCATCGGGCCAGAGCCCTTTTTGACCCAGTTCAACGCCTCTATTGTTGTGCTCGACTGGCGTTTGCGGGTTGGGTGTCTGCAACATTACGCCGCGACCTCCGCCTCCACCGCCTCGCGCCCTGGCATCCGCAGAGTTCTGAAAGGTTGTGCTGAGTAAGCAAAAGCTCAAAGCAACTAGAAGATATTTTTGTGTCCGCATTTCCTGTACCGTATGCTTTTTCATCATTTTAACGATTTCGCGGATTGTCCGCTGCCTGAATTCTTTTGCAAAGCAGAACCTTATTCTGTGCCAAGTCTAACGCTATTAGTTCAAAATGCCACGCTTCCTGTTTTTTCCATCAAACATTTTGTAAAACGCTGATAACTCCCCTGGAGGAGTGTTCTTGAAAAGGAAATTTGCATCTGCAGATGGGCTTGATTTCTCGGTCCACCTCTAGTAACCGCTCTAACGCTTTATTCCCCGTTTTGCAGATATTTGCATTCATGACTTCTGTCTTGCAATCTAATTTTTGCTTCCCTCCTGTAAGTAGTAAAGGAATCACTTGTTGAGTGGAAGATGATCGAATCAAAGTTCTGTAGCAGATTTGTGGATTTTAGACTCCACTTTTACTGGATCAAAATCAGGTAAAACCCCAGGTTTCATCGAGTTTTGATTATGATACTCTCGGGTAGATTAATTCTAGTAGTTAGCATCCTGCGGAGGACAATCGAGGGGCAAAGCTATTGACAAGTTTTGGCGAAAGAATTAAAAATGACCTTTGAGCCTCCAATTCTCGGCATTTTGTTCGTTTCTTACTAGCCAAATTCCATCGGTTTTCAGTTACCTCTTTCAGGAGGGGTCTTTAAATGACAAGTAAAGGTCGGTCTGTTTTCTCGCTATTGCTGGCAGCTACGATTTGTATGCCGTCAGTTTTTGCACAGGGCTTGCCAGCAACAAATATGGGTAAGTTCGTACATCAGCCTGGAGACAACCAGTATCAGCCTTCCGCTCAGTTGGGACGACACGGTTCAGAGGGGTACCTCGACGTAACTGGTTGCGAAGACCATCGTCCTGAAGCGCGTGCCCAGCAAGTGCGACAGCAGATGACCATGGTGCCATCGTATACGCTAGCACCACCACCTCCTCCGGGACCAGATGTATCGATCGAGCCAATCGCTGCCGAGGAGCCAATTCCACCGGCAGGATTTCCTCCTATGCCCTTGGCCCTCGACCTGCCAGTACAGATGGGAGTCAGCTCTTCCGGTGGGAAGGGTGCATGGCGCACCTCCTCTGGTGGTGGCGGTGGAGGCGGCGGTGGCGGCAGTGTCGGTGGAGGCGGAGGCGGACCGGTATCTACCGGTATGCACCAACATTACGGACACTATGAGCCAGGTTCATTCCAGCGCGGCGGTGGCGGCGGTGGCGGCGGAGGTAACGGTGGCGGCGGCGGTGGCGGCGGAGATTACTCCGGCGGTGGTGGAAACGGCGGCAGCGGCGGTGGCGGCAACTATGGAGAGGACAACGGCGGTGGATTCGGAGGCGGCGACCCTGGTCCTACCTCAAAAACCATTACATCACCTGCAACCTCAAATACTGCAGATAGCAGCAAAAGCAACTACTATAAGGTGCGAACACCTCCACCTATCATGAGAACCGACCGTTTTGACACCACAACAAGTGGGGGTACAGGAAAAGGTGCGGGCACTGCACCTACAATGGTAGGATCTAGAGGTGGTGGAGAAGGCGGTCCTAAGGGCAAGGCTCCAAACCTTGATGACTCGCAGGATGCCGTCGCTGGAGGAGCTCCAGAAGCACCAACTGCTACAGGGTTGTTCCAGACCCAATCAGAGGACTTGACCTTGCCGGATGATGAATACACCTCTGGTAACTTCAAAAACAAGCGAGGCAATCAATTTGCTAAGCGTACAATGCGTCGTGGTAAGCAAATGGGTAGGCAAATGCTCAGGCAAACTGGCATGCCTATCAGTTTCTAAGCCGGTCCCGGGAATCAGGAGATAGAACATGAAAGTAAGCAAATCGGCAGCACTGGGACTTGGCATACTGGCAGCAGTATGTATGGCTCAAGACGCTAATGCGCAATCAATCAATGTCAAAGCGCGATCTAAGACTACCTGGTACAACGCGCCTCGCGAAGTACAGATTATTGATGAGCGCCCTGTCGTGAGAGATTTCCGCGAAGCTCCTGAAATGCCGCAACAAATTCAGCTACCACCAGGACCTCAGGGCTTTGGTGGACCAGGCGGAGGCGGTGGCGGTGGTGCCATGGGTGGTGACGGCGGTTCTCCGTTGTTGCCAGGTGGAGGCATGCCACTCGGCGGTGGTGGACCAGGCTATCGCAACGCGCCGATGGGCGGATTGCCATTAGACAAGGTTGGCTTTACTCGCAGCCCATCTAACATTCCAGCTGGTGGAATTCACCCGAAAGGAACTCTTCCAGGTGGACAAACTACAGGTGTACATGGTTCGCTCATGACGCCGACTGCTCATACTGCTGGACCAGGCGCCGCTGCCGGACCAAGTCGAGGCATGTCTGGACCTGCTAGAACTGCTACTCCTGCCGCATCATATGGTGGCAACTACACTCAAGCTCCATCAGGTTCTTCTGGTGGCGGAGGTGGTGCCAATACAAACGTCCGTGGTGTATTGTTGAACCGACTCAAGTAGTCAGAAGGAAAAGTGAAAGAGCGTCTCTCACTAGTTCTATTAGCGGCGTTGTCGCTGCCGCTGTCCGCCTGTAATGAACAGAAAGACACCAGCGGCAGTGCTTCCGATATGAGCAGTTATAAGGGACGCTCTTATAGCGTGATAGGTCAGCTTCGTCCGAAGGCTGACCCTTCTGTTATGCGGCAAATTCACGATGAGGAAGAAGCCAAAATAGAAGCAGAGCGGCAGGCTGCTGAAGCTGAGATGCGTGCTCGCGAGGAAGCTAATAATCAGAATCAGCAGCGCGATTTACCTTCAGTAGGTTCGCAAAATTATTCCAACTTGCCTTCGGTGGGTGGACCTAACGATTTCTCAGCTGCGGCTCAACAAGCTCAGCAGGCTCAGCAGATGGCGCAGGCTCAGCAGATGGCACAGTCGTGGTCTGCGCCTGTAAGTTCAGCACCGCCGGCTCCTCCTCAGGGGGCGAGCTATGGCATAAATTACACAACGCCATCACCAGGTTTTGTTCCGCCACCACCCGCGGTGTCGCTTTCTACGTCGGCTGTGCCGATGCCATATGGCATGCCACCACCCGGTTTCAATCCTTATGCTAATCCTTATGGTCAGCAGCCGTATGCTCAGCCTGAGCAGCCCGCAGCACCGGTAAGGAAAAACAGTTTGTTTGGCGACCCGAATGCTCCTAAAACTACAAGCTCTGACGACGAAGACGAGCCGAAAAAGAAGAAAAAGGAGCCAATGCAAATCATCACGCCAACTGGCATGGAGGCTCGTTCTCCATTCAAGCAGCGTGACGAGTTGAAGATGTTATGGAAGGCATCGCTGGCTTCGAGCCTGGCCGGTGTTACAAGCGACCCGAAGTTTGCTGAAATGTTGGCAAAAGTGGAAGTTGGTCTTCCAGGAGAAGCAAGCAAGGGCTCACTTTCCGTGCCGCAAAGACAGGTAGATAACCTGTTCAAAAACATGGCGCAGGTCGACAAGAAAGTCTTCCCGCAAGTGAAGAAGGTGCAGACAGACCTTGTTCAAGCGTACTATCGTTATCTTTATTCCTACAACAAGTTTATTCTAACGCAACAACAGGTACAGGCTCGTAAGCAAGAATTAGATTGCGCAGAGTCACAAGCAGAGCGTCAGAGAGCTACGGTTGATCTTGCTCAAACGCAGCAAGAGGCTGATGCTAGCAAAGAAGACATGAGGTCTTCGCAAACTGACCTTGCTACAATTGTCGGAGCCCCGGCTACTCGAACCATAGTCAAGAATGTGTCTGGCGTTGCGCCAAGTCTTGACTCTATCGCCGCCGACATTCCTCAAGCACAGCCCCAGGGAAATGATGGTGGCATGGGCGGTATCTTTAACGTCTTCGGATTTGGTAAGAAACCAAAACAAGCTGTTGTTGCTGATGCTTCTGCTCCTGACGATGCACCAGCTGCTGCGCCGGTGAAAAAAGGCAAAGACGAAAAGAAAGAAAAGGACAACAAAGATAAGGACAAAGATAAGGACAAGGACAAAAAGAAAAACGGCAAAGCTGATAAAAACGATAAGGGCGATAAGCCTCAAATTGCAGCAAAACCTGATTCTTCAGCGAAGTCTGATCCTGATCCTCCCGCTCCTGTAGCCGTTCAGAGCATGAGCCCAGTTTCCTTTGAATTGAAAGAAGTGAAAACTACACCACGCAAATCTGTTTTGCGCGTGGTGGTCAAAAATGGTGGAGCCGATAACTTCAATTTTGATGCGGACTCTGTTTCGGTTGCGGAAGGCAACAATAAACTTGCGTCAGTTAATGCTGAATTTGACTCGACTGTTGTTCAGCCGAGCCAGGAAGTCACAGGCACCATCACGATTTTTGGTCGCCCGTGGAACGAAAAATTGACGGTCTCACTTTCAGACGGCAAGCGCCCGATTATTCTTCACCACTAATTGTTATTTGTATGCAGGCGCAAAAGATTTGTTGGTGCGGGCTGACACTCGCAACTGTCCTGCGATAGCAGATAGTCGGGCAACTTAAGTAATTTCTGCGATTCAGCAAATTGTTTCACGTCGGCTCTCCCCCCATGGGCCAGCAGTAAACCAGCTATTAGTCAATCTATTTCTTTGGCATGCGCCTCTTTTGTGTGAATTCACCAGATTAACTGGGTCGGATTTTCTTCTATTTAATAAAATAGTCGGAAGCTCTCAAATAATTTTCAGAACTCTGGGATATGCTTATTCCGGGTTAATAGCGAGAGCGAATGAGTAAAGTCCCGCTGATTCCGAGAGTTTTGCTATGGCTGCTGATGGCAGTGGCTTTCTTGCTGCCTCCCGTGGCTATCGCCGACGATGTTAACCTGAAAAAAGGTGGGTCGACCGATACAAACGACGCAAATCTTGCCAATATGTACTCGGTTCGGCAGGACTATTTCAAGCGTTACCCGCATGCCAAGATGGCGGAGCAGATGCGTGGTAGAAAGCTGGATACCACCAAGACTCCAAAAGACTCAAAATATCAGTTGCCATCTACTGGTGAAGAAATGGTGATTCCGGCGGGGCCGCTGCTCAACATGCAGACTGATGACCCGAAGAAGCCTGATCCTTACTTCCCTTTGCGACCTCTCTACCGTCCCCTTTATGCATACTGTGGCGGACCAGGAGCCTTCTTGCCGGCGCCTCAGCCCGGTATGAAGGGCAATTTTGTTCCAAACTACAGCCAGGTTGCTCGCGGTCAGGGTGGTGCCGTCACTCTGGCGCCGCCAGTCTCTCCCACCTGCTACGTGCAACCTCTTCTGGTTTTCGACAACTCTAAGTCACAGGCACAAGAGGGCGACCAGTCAATTTTCGAATATGAGCTCACCACATTTGGTGTCGGACCTATTTCGGATACGCAGCTTCAAATGATTGACCGCGAAGACAATCAACGTTTTTTGGAGTTGCTATTTGACCCAGAGCGATGGCTCTGGGCAGGACGCGCTGCGAGCATTTTACAGCAACAACAACTTGCTACCGGCATGGCTAACAGTGCCGACTTCCTTGCCGCAACTTCTTACAGCACTATAAAAGAGAATCTGCCAAATATCGCCAATGAAAATGCTGGCGCCGCTGTGACAGGCAGTCCTGCTCACAAAACGAAAGAGCAGGTTATTGGAATGGTGCAGAAAGCCTATCGTCAATTGTTCGTCCCTATGGCTATTTTGTTCTTGCTTCCTGGTGCAATTTTGACCCAGGTAAAAGGCATGGTGAGCGGTAACTTCCTTGGCTCTAACGACGAGGACGCACTCACACCCTTTCAAGGAATTGTTAGAGCCATCATTGCGGTCTTCCTGATTCCAGCTACTCAGCTGATTGTTAGCTACATGATTGATGTGGGCAACAGTATGTCGGGCGAAGTTAAGAAGTGGGTCGACTACGATTTGATAATGAGCTATGCTGCTGAGCAAAATTTTGGTCCTCAACGCGACATGAATTTGAATGTCCTTGCTCGTGAGCCAGAGCCGCCACAGAGTGAGAGTTCTACGGATGCTATTACGCATTCTTTGGGTGGTGGTAGCAGTTCGATCATGTCCTTTATTGCCCAGCTTATAGGAGATGATGCGCCCGGTGAGCAGTTGGGTAAAGCCTATTCTGCACCGGAAAGCAAAACCGTCGAAGAGAAGACGCCTCAGTTAAGTAAGCAAATGGCGCTCATCTACAATACTTTTGAAGTGGGTGCCTGTCAGGGTCTGATGATTCTTGGGACCTTTCAATTTGTGATGATGTGCTATCTCTATTTGATGGGACCGCTTGCTGCGGCATTTTTTGCCTGGCCATCTCTAAAATCGAAATCGGGCTTGTTTAATAAGGTATTCAGTAACTGGCTCGAAGCAGTTGTGGTGCTTAGCCTCTGGCGCTTCTGGTGGAATGTAGTGCTTGCCTGTCTTACGACCTACATTATATGGTGTCGCGAAGAGGGCTTCTTCTATCCATCATCAGACTGGGAAATAATGGTGTTCGCATCGTTCCAGGTGCTGCTGCTTGCGGTTCCTTTCGCCCCGTTTGATTTTAGTGCAGAGCCTCACATCAAGAAACTGGAGAGCGATCAAAAAGACAACCTCAAGGGTGAAGGGGGCGGTCAACAAGGCGGCGGCGGCGCAAGTGGCGGTGGTGGTGGCGGCGGTGGTGGCGGTGGCGGTCACGCCGACAATTCCATGCGCAGTCATCAGGGTGGAGGCTCTTCCTCGCACTCGAGCGTGAGTGTTAGCGGAACATCTGGTGCAGCTGCTTCTGCACCTTCTGATGAAGGTTCGTCCTCTTCGGGAAACAGCTCGTCCGATTTGCTTTCTGAATCATCGGGGCGTGACTCCAATCAATCTTCAGGACCCAGCTCTCCTCCTCCATCTAGTCCTCCTCCTCCCCCTCCAATGGCGTAGACAGCAATGAAAATGAATTCTGGGAAATCAATTCAACGACGGTTTAGCTTGCTGCTAACGCAAATGTTTTTGCTGGGAATTTTAAGTATGAGCCTCTGCTCGATGGTTCTGGCACAGGGTAGTGGTGGCTCGGGCGGTGGCAGCTCTGGCGGGTCTGGCGGCAGCAGTGGCGGGAATACTGGAACTCTTGCAGATGATGCTCCTAATGATGGGTTGAAGACGGGAGCTTACGACGTTCGTGAGGACTATCGCCGCGCCAATAAATTGTCTATTCCCTTTGGACCTCCGACAAAGCGAAATCCTGATGGAATGGATGAAGTAGTTAAGCAAGAGTCGATAGGACCAGGGACGGTTGACCATGGTGGTCCAGTGTATACATGGCCGGTAATTATTCCTGAGGCTACTTCAGCGGTACCAACAAAGCGCGACATGGGAATCATGAAGCATCGAATGAAAACGTTTGGGTTGCCGATTTCTGATACGCAATATCAAATGATTCACCGAATGAATCAGCAAATAATGCTCGAGGAAATGTTTGACCCCGAGCGCATCATGTGGTTGGGCGCATGTATGGGAGCCAGCCAGGCTCAAGACTCTTCCAATAGTTTTGCCAATATGATTCGTCAGCAAGGTGCCAGTGCCATCGACTATATTTCCTGCACGGTTACTAATTTCACTGCCGATAAGAATAACCGCTGGAATAAAATCCGCGATCAGCTCTTTGTTCCAATGGCAATTCTTTTGCTTTTGCCAGGCGCTGTACTTGCACAGGTCAAAGTAATCGTTGCTGCTGGTATGCCCCTTGGTGGAGCTGATGTGAGTCCATTCGAGGGCATAATCAGGTCGATTGTCGCAATTTTCCTGATTCCCGCGACTTATTTGGTAGTAAATTACGGTATCGACTTAAACAACTCGTTAACCATTACGATATCGGAAAATTATGAACGCATGTTTCAGTCCAACATGTATAAAGATGCTCTTTGCACTGTTATTCGTGCATTTCCGCTGCGACAGGCTCATGAAAATAGGAATGGTATTTATAAGGAAGTAGTGCCGTGGCAAGGTTCGGGTGCTGAAGGAAACACCCCTGCAGCAGGCATCGAGGGACGAGCCTTTGAGGTAAAGAAAGAAGACCCTTGCGCTGGTATTGCTGTTGCAGACCCAGATCATGCTGATGAGCAAGCGCCCTTCCTTTCCGTCACAGCTAGATTCTTCAATAATATGAGCAATGCTGTGCTGGCATCGACCTGGAACATTCTGTGTGCGTTCCAGGTTGTATTCATGATGTATTTATGGCTGGTAGGACCGGTTATTGCGGCACTCTGGGTTTACCCGCATGATACCTTGCGAGCGGCCTTTGGTGGTTGGGTAGAGGGCGTCATAACCCTATCTTTCTGGGGACTGTTTTGGAACACTACGGTACTGCTCATGGCGTGTTTCAAAGGTCTTGATGAAACAGGCACCATCGCCTGTTCGGCGTTGTTCTTCCTATCGTTGCAATCAGTAAAGAGTGCCTTCGATTTTGCAGGACTGGTTAAAGAAGCTGGCTCTAAGGCTGCAGCTTCGATGAATGAAGCTGCAGAAAAGATGAGTCAGAGTTCTCGTCCTGGTGTTGCTGGTGGTGGCTCTCACGGTGGCGGCAAAGGCGGTCATGCTGGTGGACGCGCGGGGGGACATGGTGCTGCACATGGTGGATCGAAAGCTGGTGGTGGGCATGGCGGCCGCACCGGTGGAGCTGCTCACAGTGCTGCTGCTGGTGCCGGTCATGGTGCTGGAACCATGGGTTCGCTCACTGGTTCCGGACATGGCGGGGCGAATCTGCACGTATCGGGCACTGTAAGCAACGCCGCAGCTTCGCATTCTGCTGGCGTTGGGCATGCTGCCAAAGCTGATACCTCGCTGAGCGGACATGGAGCTGCTGCCGCCAGAGATGGTGGCACCGGTCATAGCGGTGGGCTAGCCGGAACCGGTGCTCAGGGGCACGGAGTTTCAGGTGTCGGCGGTAATCAGGGTGAGCGTGGAGTTTCAGGATCAGATTCCTCTTCGACATCCTCAACCTTCGGTATGAATGCGCCTTCTTCACAGTCTGGTCCAGTAGTACCTCCTGGCGATATCAATGTAAGTAATTCTTCGTCCTTCAATGCCAATAATCTGACTGGTACAGTTGATGGTGCAAATTCTCGATATTCAGCTGCTGAAGCTTCGAATCTGCTGGGACGAGAAAATCTTGCTAACTTCCCACGAGAAGGCGTGCCGATGAGCCGGCAGGAAGCAATCAACAACTACAATGCTGCCGCTAAAGATGTTGAAATGCGTAACGCTTTTGGCAATTCCGATGATAATAGCAAACGCAATGATTTGATGGACAAGTGGAAGTCAGATTTGATGAATGCCGAAGGTCACGCATCTGCTGATGGTAAGACAATCGGTCTGCCAGATTCCATGAGTGGTATCAATGCTGGTGGCAACTTCAATGTGAGTGGTGATTCCGTTAATGCCGGTTCCGGTCCTCTTCCGCCTGGCTTCACGAACGTGTTCGATAACGTCAGCAACACCTTGCAAAATGCTAGCGCTACGATTCAAAGCCCGGGCAATGACGCAACAAGCTTGAACCCTGCAGCCGTGCATGGGCTCACAAGCCTTGCGCGAGAAATGACTGAAGTTGGACCCCAACTTTCTGGCATGTCTCCTCAAGTGCAAGCCGCTACTGTTGAGAGTTGGAATCAGCGAGCAGAAGTCTTCTCTCAGCAGTTGCATGGTGGCAGTGGTTCGTCCCCGTCTGAGTCTCTGCAGCTTATGGCTGCCGACTTAAGGGGCGCTCAGGATAGTATGAGGCACTTCAAAGAATCTTACACGGGTAGCTCTGCGGATTCTTCAGCTGTAGGATACAGCTTCACAGCACAAACATATGGTGGCTCTGGTGCTAGCGACACTGCTCAAAGCCAAAGCGGTTATGCTGCTCCAGGCGCTACGGGCTACAGTTCGGATTCTTCGACTTCGGGATATCAAAGCTATCCAAGTAGTTCGATGCCTTCCGGTCCTGACTCAAACTACCAGGGTTATGGTGCTGGTGCTACCGGCTATTCATCAGGTTCTAGCGACGGCGGATATTCATCTGGTGTAAGTGGTGGCGCAAGTGGTTATTCATCCGGTTCTAGCGACGCTAGTGGACAAGGTGGTTTTAGTTCGGCTTACCCATCGTCGAGCGCTGGTTCGTACTCGTCTGATGGAACTCCACAGATGAATAACTACCAACAGAACTATTCACAGTCGCAGAATCAAGCGCCTTCTGAGCAACAGCAGAGTTATATGCAGCAAGCCCAACAAGCGCAACAAGATCAGTTCCAAGCGCAGGCACAAGCGCAGGCGCAGGCCGATCAGCAATTTATGTATCAACAACAACAGGCTCAACAACAAGCAGATCAGGCACAACAATTCCAAAACCAGCAACAGACGCAATCTGATCTCCAGCAACAATATTTGTATCAGCAGCAGGCTCAAGCTGATCAAGCAGCTCAAGCGCAGGCAATGCAAGCGTCATACCCACAAACGAGTTCTGATCAACCGGCGCCTATGTACCAGCAAAATTATGATCAGACGCAGCATCATTATCAAACCCCTGATGCTTACCCGCAGCAACAACAAGGTGCTGCACCAGACTCGGGCTACAACCCGCAGAGCGTGGGCAATGCCTGGTTGCCTCCAGCGCAAGAAAATCAAGCGCAGCAAAATGCTTGGCAAACTGAAGCTATACAACAAAGTGGTCACAGCACAGGTCAGCAGCCTCCATCCCAGCAGCAGCAACAAGTGCCTCAGTCGCATCAGCAAGGAGTGTCTTTGCCCTTTGGTTCTCCGGGAATGAGTCGCTCTTCCGAAGCGCATCAGGGGCCTGCAAAAGACAAACCTGTGGATAAGCCCGCCGCACCTCAATCGAAAGAGAAGGAAGCGCCCCGGCATGCTATTGATCCTATGAAATTCAACCCGTTAAAGCAGAAAGCACCGCCGAAAAAGAAACCGGAAGACCCGCCACAGACAGAGCCTCCGAAGGGTAATTAGCCTTTTGCGCTCAGCGTTTCTCGCCGTTGTAGTCAATGCTGCAAACCGCACTGAGCGGGTTTAATTTGGCTTTGTTTCTGCTTGCAAGTCCTGCAATCTTTCGCTGCTAACTTCCCAGCGAATGCGCCGGGGAATTCTGCTGCCAGCTGCCTTATCACCTTTTTCGCTTAATGCCCAAACGCGAAAGTCCGGGTTTGAACGAATATGCTTTTTTCCATCGATGAGAGTGTCTAAAATCAAGTCAGGGTTTGTATGCATCACCATGAAATCGCCATTTGTGTTGCCGAAAAATCTTGAAGGATTTGTCTTGCGATAGCTGATAGCTTCTGATAGGTCGGCGGGAATCCAGCCAATACCATCAACAAAAAACTCGCTTTTAACGTGGCATTTGTATGCTGAATTGAAATCTTCTTCTCTGTCATCGCTGCTTGCCCAGCGTCCTATTAGTGGTCGTGCAGGAATTTTATTTGCGCGGAGTATGCTGCAAAAGATATAAGATAAGCCACCGCAGTCGGTGGCATGATTTCGGCAAGTGACGGATGCTCGCCTGTCCAAAGTTTGCGTCCAGTAGTACTTGTACTGTTTCTTCAGCGCGCAGAAAACGCGCCAGGCGAAGCAAAGCTCGGATTCATCTGCATTTTTTGTGAACTGATTTGTCTTCAAAAACTCCTGAAAATTGGGCGCATCGAAATCGAGGCTAAAAGTGTGTTGCAGATTTTCTTGGCGTTCTTTCGCGGTGAGAGCTATTTTTCTTGAACTGCTCTTTCCGCTTACCAATTCGATTTTGTTTAACGTTGCATCGTAATCTGCGGCTACAGTTAAGCTCTTCCTGAATTGGTTTTGGTCATTAGTGTGAATTCGCAAAACCTTTCTGTGAATACTTGAGTCTTCAATCACTTCTGCCGCTTTGATGTCGGCTCCGTCAACATGCATTGATGATTGGCAATTCGTCTGTGCCAATAGATTTGGCAGCTTGCAGCCAAAAACTGTCCATTGCTGAATCGATGAATCGTCGCTTGGTTTCATCGAGAAGGTCAGCTTTGCTTTTACTTTTTGTATCGGAGTGACCTTCAAATGCCAGTCATTTTGATAAGGGCAGTCATCCGGGCTGGCCGCCTTGCCCGGCAGGCACTGCATTCTCAGGCATAGCAGGCATAACAATATTGTTATTCTGATAATAGTGGCAACGCGAGTGCGCTGCTTGGAATTAGCTGCTGTAGTGGGTCTTAGGTTCAGCACAGCTGTTTAATCATTGCGAAATTGACAAAAGATTCTGACGGATATAAGTTAGAAATGTAGTTCTCGTGCTATTTGTAACTGTTTTGTTAGGGTGCCTGAATGTCTCAGCGGAATAAAGAAGGAAATATGCTGGCTATGGTAGCAGCTACTGCCTTCCTTATTATTGCCATTATGATGTTCGGGCTAACCTACCTCAACGTATCGAGGGCAAATCTTGAGCAGAAAACTGCCGCGGAAGCTGCAGCGCTGGCAGCCGCTCAAGACATAGGGCGAATTGTTGTGAATACTCCCGAATGCGGTTATGTCTCGCTTTGCGACATAGCGCCTTGTGGCAAGGGAACTTTGGCAGATGACAATTATTTCTGTGAGGTTCGAAGCATCAATGAGTTGATGGCAACGGCGCGGCTTGATTACATCATTGGAACACAACTGAACGACAGTTTTATGAAGAGCCTGGCTTTGCAAGACCGGGACAATATTCTGAAAGCCAAAAAGAAATTAGATGAGGAGATAAAGAAGACCCTTGTTGCTGGCGGTACTGCGAAAGATGCCTACGGAAACGAGGTGAAAACCTATGACGATGCATTTGCAATTTATATGAAGAATCTCGCGAAGGCTTCTGAATATGTGCCACCGACCCTTACTTTGAGCTATGGCAGCTTGAACGCTGGAATTGGAACGCAAATTTCAGTAGCAAACCCTGGCTCAAAGGCGCAAGCAAGTGGTTCGCAAACTCTCGCCGGTTGCTATGTTTCTGATACCAACATTCCTTATGATGGTGAGAATTTTGTCTTTGCGTCGACAGGAAAAAGAGTTGCCCTGGGAGATTTGAGCAAATACAGCAGCTCGATTGATGGGCTGCCATATCAGATGCCTGCTGTAGTGCGCGTCGATGCTGACCAGAAATTTCAGGACCAGGGAAAAAACTATGTTCAGCATTTTGCGGCATGTGCTACCACTGGCAATGATGTGGAACATACTCCGGGCGGAGCCCTCACAATCAGTTTTCCCGATGGTCCTGTGGACGAGCTAACCTGTCCTTCTGACCTGTTTACCTGGTCTGAGATGACCTCAAAGCATTGTGATGTGCTTTCTGCTGATGGCGGTGACTTTCCTGTTGATGCGCCGAAGGCTAGTATTGTGCCTCCCATGTGGATTGACACACCAACATGGCCGGCGAGTCCACCGAGCCCGGCGCTCGTGAGCAGATTAGGAGTCTATGATTGGATTAGAGCCGCCGGATCTGGAGTAAATGTCGACTCAGTGGTGAATATGTTTAAGCCGGGTACGAACGGTGGTTCATCGCCCGCTGCTTTCAACGCTCCATCAAGCTCAAAAACTTTATGGAAGTCGAAGGATCCGAAAACTCTATTGTCTTTGACCCTTGGGATGGTGCCCAAAGGCGTGGTGCATATTTATTCATTTGCAGCAGATGGCAGCATTCTTTATCGAAGCAAGGATGCCAAACCCGAGCCGTACACTGCTGTTGCCGAGAAACAGCTTTATGCAGAACTTGCGGACGGGCAAGAGCTAAATTCTAAAACCGCGAGTTGGAGCATCCTCGGTATCAACCTTAACGTTCCCGATAAATCGAACCTTGGCTCATTCTTGCCAAAATTAGTCGATTTCTTCGGTACCAATCATTTCGATTTTTACGTGCGTGATCAAGTTCGAGAACGTGGTGTTGCCTATGGTGGCAGTCATGATGGCTCTTCTATGGACTGCGACATGGTTGCTAGCTCTGGAAAGTCCCTAGAAAAACAACAATTACTCGCACTGAGTCGAACTACTGCAGCTTCAAGTTCCTATGATGACAATTCAGAGGTAGGTGGCAACCTGAATCTGACGATTGGCGGCGTTGGCATTGGCATTCCTCCGACAATTAGCAAGCAAGATGATTTCGCAACCAGTACAATTCCAGCGCCGCAGTACAACAAATATAGCAAGGGCCCATCGGGCGGCAAACCTCGTCCAACCTACACCAAAACTGGTCTGGCAGTGGAGTTGAGATTTCGTCGCCAGGCAAAAGTTGGTGACCTCTTGGCTGCATTCGAGGTCGGCTATGTGGGTGAAATGGATTAAGTGCTGCCACTATCTATGGTGGCATTTTGCTTCCAGTCTTTAGCACGGGGGCTTAAGACATTTCGACAAAAATGTTTCACTTCCTTTGTCAAAATGCCCGACAATGTTTGACAAAAACTAACTACTGGGGCTATCTTAGAAGAAGTTCATCAGGCGGGGTGTCAGGGGACGCGCATGCGACACCGTAAAACCGAAGGCAACATGTTGGCCCTCACTGCGGTGACAGCGCTATTGCTGGTCGCTGTGATGTTGTTTGGTCTGTCGTTTCTCAACACGACGAGAGGTCACATGGGCCAGAAGACCGCTGCAGAGGCGGCAGCTCTGGTTGCAGCACAAGACATCGGTCGCATAGTCGTTGACACACCTGAATTCGGAACCGTAGGTCTTTGCGATCAGTCGCCGATCGGTTCAGGAACGATTGCCGATGACAATTACTTCATTGAGGTTAGAAGCATCAATGAACTAATGGCAACGTGCCGCTTGAATTACATCATTGGTTGTAAGCTGAATGACAGTCTGATGAAAAATCTTGCTTTGCAAGATAGAAAGAATATTTTGAAAGCCAAAGACTCGTTGTTCAAAGAAATCAACAAGTCTTGCACAAGAGGCGGCATAGCTTACGACGCATATGGGAAGGAAGTACGAGCCTTCGATGACGCTGAAGCTATTTATCTTAGAAACAATGCACAGGGTTCTAGCTACGTTGGAAACTCCATGACTATGGAACTAGGTAGTTTGGAGACTGGAATTTCGACGCAGAGTCCGGTTCCGACGCCGAATGCAGCTGCGCCTGTCGCGAGCGGTGAGTCGATAAATGGTTGCTATGTCTCCGAGACAAATATTGCTTACAATGGTGAACCTTTCGTCTTCGCTTCGACAGGCAAATCGCCTGCTTTGGGAGATCTTTCTAAGTACAAGAAGACCTTATCACTTCCTGTTGTTAATGGATTATCAACCCAGATTGCTTCCGTTGTGAAAATTGAGGCAGACCAGAATTTTGTTGATCAAGGAAAGCAGAGTGTTCAGCACTTCGCAGCTGTGGCAACGGCCGGCAATGACCTGCAGCACCCAACTGGTGGAGCGCTCACAGTAAGCTATCCGGATGGACCTATGCCGGAAATGAGGTTCGTAAAAGATTTGTACCAGTGGACCGCCATGCAGACGGCCAAGTGTGACGTCCTCAGCGTTGATGGTGGAGATTTTCCCGTCGATGGTAGCTCGAGCATAAGCGCTCCTCAGTGGCCAGACCCGCCGGCTTGGACGAGCAGCCCGCCTCCAGCTGCTGATGTGGCTCGCCTCGCTATTTATGACTGGATTCGCCATGGTGGCTCAAGGGTCAACATAGACTCAGTGCTTAAAATGCAAGATGGTCAGTTTGATGATCCTCCTTCAGCCACAATATTGTGGCGTGCGACCGATCCATTTTCTTCGTCGGTGCTTAGCTTGGGGCAGGTTCCGCAAGGAATTATGCACATCTACTCCTTCGACAAAAATGGCAGCATTCTTTATCGTTCTAAAACAATAAAACCATATCCATATACGGTTGTTTCTCATAAGCAGCTCTATGCCGAACTTTCCGATGGCTCGTCGCTGGTTAGCGGCGTTGCACCTTGGACAGCGGGACCTATTGATATTCACTACTACAACGACGGCAAAGGAAATAAGACGAGCTTTCTTTATGCGCCTGCCAGGCAATACCAGGAGATGCTAAATCCTCAAATGAGCACAATAGTGGCAACTAGTGGAGATGTCTTTGAGGTGGGTGGCGGTCACGGCGGCGGTGGCGATAGTAAGGGTGGTGACGACCACGATGGCGAGTATAAGACCAAGAGTAAGGGCGCTGCTCCGGGCTACAGCGTGAGCACGACAACCATTCAAGCAAAACCAAATTTTGATTTCTACTGTCGAGACATGGTGCGTCAGCGAGGAGCCGATTATGGTGGTCTTCATGAAGGTGAGCCGATGGACAACCCGATAGTCGGTTCTTTGCCTAAGTCGCCCGATTTTTCCAATCTGTCTGAGCTCAAAACCGCACCTTATTCCAGGCGAATTATTGGTGTAAATGGAGTACCTCTCATTGCTTGTGGCGACAACACAGAAATCGGTGGTGCTAGTTCTTCCTCTGGCAAGAACAGCGGTGGAGCAGGTGGCGGTGCTCCTCCCATAATCAGTCGGCAGGATGACTTCTCCACAGGCGCCTATCCAAGCCCGCCTTACCGTGGCTATAGTTGGGGCCCAGGTTCCGGCGCGCCTCGCCCCACCTACCAGAAGAGTGGTATGTGTGCTGACTTGAGATTTAGAAGGCAGCTTAATGTAAATGGATTATCTGGACTCATTGGCGGGGCAGATATAGGTTACGTTGGTGAAATGCTATAACTAGAAACGATCGGTTGTTGCGATTCGATTTCGATTGAAAGGAGTCCTTTGTGCTCAAAAAAACTTTGTGGCGTCAGCCTGTACTGGCTATGTCTCTGGCTTTGTTCGCGGTTCTTCCTGCTTATTCTGCCATCAGCCCCTCAGAGATTGTTAGCGCAATTAAGCAAGCTCAGTTTCTTGCCCCTGGTTCGTCTCTGAATGTTCGAGTCGATGGCGATCAGGTTTATGTCTCTACTTTCAAGCATTCGAACGAAGACAAAGACTGCAAAATTGACGCAACGCTTATAGCCAAGTCAGTTTTCGATCTGTCGCCCGAGGGGTTTGCCCGAGTCACCTGCTATTTCTACGGAAAAGATATGTCCAGCTGTCAGGAAGTTTCGGTCAGCGCCGGCGACATTAAGTCATTTGCTGCCGGAACGATGACCCAGGAACAGCTGTTAGCTTCGATTACAGTCAAAAACGTTGCCGTGAAAAGTGACTCTGACCGCATTGCTCGCCAGCTGGAGAGTAATGTGATTTCGCGCGCGAATGATTACCATATCAGCGAAACCAAGGACGGGTTGACAGTTTCGACCGGTCTTGACTCCTGGGTTTCTGATGAAGACGCTAAGTTCGAAGCCTTGCGTATTGCTGTGAACGCGCTAGCGGCAAAGCCAACAGCCCAGAAGATAACAGTCAATTTTGTTGACCCAGCTTCCAGAATAGAGAACAGGGAAATAACGTTTGCTAGTGCCTCTCTTGATGGACTGTGGCGGCCGATTCAGACCTCTCTGGCGGCCCTGCCCTTGACGAAGAAGGCGCCCGTTATCGAACTCGCTAGTATCAAAACTCTAAAAGGACCGCTTCAGGCTGAGCGAGATGCTTTGCTAGACAAGCTCCATGAAATGGAAAAAAACGGAATTGGAGTTGCTCCATTTCTCAAAATCTTCGTTGGAATTGAGCAATCTGTGAAGAGCAATGCAGATGTGAAGGCTCTGACAGATTCTATAAATCGATTAAAGAGCAGCATTGAAGATCAGCTAAAACGCAGTGCTAGCGCTAAGGATAGACCCAAGGCAGTCACAAAAACTCCTGATCCAGTTCCAGCATCGACGTCGGGCAAAGCTGTTGGCGCTGGAAATCGCTGGCTTAAAGCAGGAGTGGCACCTCTTATTCCTGATGAAGTTGTCGCCGGACCTGACGCAGTCGCTGCGAGAATTGAAGCAAGCTATCCGGCAGGCGAGCGCGACCCCCGCTATGTTGGTGTTTTGCAGCAAATTGCAGAGATCCTCGCCAAAAACAATAAGTCCGCGGATGCTGCAAGGTTCCAGCAGAAGGCCGCAGAGCTAAAGTCAAAAAATAAGCAATAGCCAGCATAAACTACGTGCGGTACCGCCATCCTGGCGGCAGCGGGGCTTAGAGTTGGCTTCCAGTCAGCATCTCATCAGGAAGTCCTCAATTAGTCGTTGAGTCCTTCTGGATGTTCTACTGTAGCAGTTCCATCATATGAGACTGGAACAGGGGCTCCCAAGCCGGGTACGCCAGAGAAAAATGGCATTCCGTTGAAGTTCATTAACGGTGAAACATCGTAGGATGCGATCACCTGGTAGTGATAGAGAGTGGCATCGAGAGTGTTTCGGTCGACTGGAATTCTGTTAGGTGCGGGCGGTGGAGCATACACTGTTGGTGTTGAGGTAGCGCCAGCAACCGGGTTCGAGATGACCTGCAGTTTCACCCCTCTGGGTGCCCCGCCTGAAGGCGAGATGATTGCGAAGTTGCGGAACGCTGCCAGATCATCTTCGGTCTTGTTCACGATGTTGATTGCTTCGCTGTATGTTCGGGCTCCAGCAGCCTGGCGAACGCTCATGTTTGCGACCAGCATCACTGTCCCAATTCCCCACATCAGGCTAGCAAGGTCTACCAGCGGAATAATGATCAGAATGAAAAATATGTACATCGATGGTCCAAACTCGGCAATCGAATTACCTTTTCTACTTCTTTGACTAAGTCCCATTTTTCCCCCGGCTGCGTCCAAATTTTTATCAGAAGCAAAGCGCTAGAATGCTGATTCTCTGTACATTATTCCCGTTTATAGCAACTGTGATGCGGGAATAATATGAAATGGGTTGGGAATACTTTTGAGTTGAAGTTCATGAACAGAAGAAATGGATTGGCAAAGGGACAGTCCTTTGTGGAACTGGCTGCTGGACTGGCAGTTGTAATTCCAGTTATCTTGCTCATCATAGATTGTGCAACGATCTACATGGCTGTGCAACTCAACGACTCTGTTTGCCGTGATGCGGCCAGAGCCGCTTCAATAGGCGCGCCAGATGCTATCACCTCGGGTGAACCACAGCGCAGGGCCGAGGGGGTTGTCCGCAAAGCAAATAAGACCGCAGGCGCGATTCGCCTTGATAACGCGGTTCAGGTTTCAGAGCAAATGAGTGGCGACTTGCCGACGCCTCCTTATGGTGGTCCTGTCAAAGGTGAAGTCACCGTGGCAACCACGGTGCATGTCTTTCCACCATTTCTAATCTCACTTTTCTCTGGTCCTTCCGGAGTAGATTTTCGAGCCCAGGAATCAATGCCTTATACCTGGTCGATGGCTAGCACGGCGACAATGCAGACACCGAGTGCAGGCAATAGTGCTGGCAAGACTTTTTGATGCCAAAAAACTTTCACAAACATGAAAATTTGGCTTGTTGCTAAGGTTGCAAGGAATAAAGTGCTTGCAATTTTTGTATTCTTAGTAATATATACTTAATGGGTTATTGCGTTCCCCCAAGGCACTGGATTAGGAGGATAAGTTCTTCCAGGAAGCTGAGGGCAACACCACCACTACTTCTAAGCGCAATGCTCGTTGATGATGAGGGTAAAAACTTGAAACGACTGCGGGGCCTATGGCTTCGTAGTTTGCCGCCAGGAGCTTCCGTAAGGTGCTCTGAGGATAGCTTTGCATGTCTCTAGTACACAAAGTGATTATCCTGAATAAGCCACTTAAGATCCGAGGGTTCACCTTCGGGCAGTGGGCTATTCTCGTTATTGCTGTAGGTTTGGGATTTCTTCTGGCTTTTAAGGTTCCACAAGACTGGAAGCTAGGCAATTTGCCACTTGGCTTATTCGTCTGGGTTATCATAGTCGGTGGGGCCATGGTCGGAGTGAATGCTGCTGAATTCAAACCGTTTGCATGGTGGCGCAATCTCTTTCTCTACAAGCTCATGGGAACATTGCCGAAAGCGTACTACCCTCACATTGAAGAACAAACACAAATTTATCCAGACCCTGATGTAATAGACCCTGTCAGGCGGGAAGATGAAGGATATATACAGCTTGAATAAGCGAGTGAGGATGCACTAAATGACAGGACTCAGACCCGCCAAACGTGGTAGTCGCTCATCTTCAAAAGGTGAGCGCAGCTTCGACGAACGCAAAGAGGCGGAAAAGCAAACCAGCAATGGAGGCGCTTTAGGCGGTCTTTTGGGTGGTCTGCCGCCGATGATTCGCGACATGCTGCCGTTCGATGCCCCTGTTGCTGACGAAAAGGAAGTCGCAGGTCCTCCGAAGGACAAACGTACTTCTGCAAGCTGGCAAGATGTTTGCTTTATTCATTCAATTCCAGGCGAAGATCAGGATGAAGGACTTGTCGTGCTTGGCGATGGAAGCATGCGCAAGTTCATTTGCTGCAAAGGTATCAATGCACTTCTGTTCGACGAAGCAGAACGCGACAAGCTCGCACGCGATTTTGCCTCTCTTGCAAATTCAGTTGACTCTGACATTCAAATCATCGTCACCTCGAGAAACCTTTCCGTTGACGAATATTTGTCGCGATATCAGAAAGAAATCAAAACTGATAACGAATACTTGCGATGGTATGCGGACTACACTGACAAATGGTTCCGCCGCGTACAAGATGTGCACTTCGTTCCGCAACGAGACTTCTACGTTGTGGTCAGCTATCAGCCGCCAGATTGCCGCAGCGTGACGCGCGGCTGGAGCGGTCGCCGTTCAGTTCAGAAGCACGAAGAGTTTCTTGAAGAGCTTAATCGCTACTGCAAAACTGTTTTTGAACAGTTGCGTGGTTCTAATTTAAGACCGAGCACACTCACCAGGCGAGAAGTGCGCAATCTTATTTACTCGCATCTAAACCCCTCTCTTTCTGAAGCAGAACCAGATGCGCCTCCGAGCAGACCTGGTGTGAGCGAAGCCTCTGTGCTGGCTCGTTCTGGCTTAAAAGTCACAGACAATTATTTGTGGCTTGACGGAAAGTATGTTGGCAGTCAGTACATGCAACAGGTTCCGCACGAAACCTGGATGGGATGGCTCGTCGAACTTTTAACGCTCAGCGTTGAGTACACTGTTTCAATGTTCATTCACTGTTGCGATCAAGACAGTGTGCGTAAGAAACTGAAGAGCCAGTACACGATGGGTATTGTCGCTAGCACACAGCTTTCTACTCCTGACCTTGAAGGTTTGGAATCAACCAGGACAGCGCAAGCCGCAATTCAAGAATTCTTGCGCAGCTCAAATAAAGCTTTTGATATGAGCTTTTACATCAAAACACACGCTGATACCAACGAGCGCTTGAACGGACACATGGACGAAATACGTCGTGTGTTCAAAAACAAAGGTGCGATTATGGATCGCGCGCAGATGTTGCAGCTAGACACATGGCAGGCGACTCTACCAGTAGGTGTGGACAAGCTTGCGATTGTGCATCGCGTTATGTCTCCTATTGTGGGAAGCTTCTGGCCGTTTTTCACGGCTAGTTGCGGAACGCCCGAGGGTGTGCCGTTTGGCTTCGCAATTGCATCAAGAGAACCAGTACTGCTCAACCCGTTCTTCAGAGGCGCGGGCAAAGACGCTAACAACATGTTCGTTGTAGGAACGACCGGTGCCGGTAAATCTTTCGCTGTGTCTATGATGATTTTGCGGCTCTTACCGCTGGGTGTGCGCTTTGTCTTAATCGATAAAACCGTAGACAAATTTGGTGCTTATCGATTCATCACAGAGCTCTTGGGCCCTGAATTTTGCGCATACATCGACCTTGGTCCAAGTTCAGGTTATATCTTGAACCCCTTCGATATTGGGCCCGACGATGGTAAGCCTGGAGAGCCAAACGCGGACAAAATTGCCACCTTGCTTTCACTGCTCGACCTCATGCTGACACCAGAAGGCCGTGAAGAATTGAACGTAGAAGAGAAGTCTCTCTTGGACGGCTTGATTCGCGTGGCGTATATGGAAGCCGCGTTTCGTGGAACGGTGCCAGTTATGACTGACCTGGCAAGAGTGACAGCTCAAGCGGCTGCTGATGAGGTCGACCCTCTGCAAAGAGATCGCCTGCAGCAATTCGCTCGTGGTCTTTCCTTGTTCACCAGGGCTGGTGCCTTCGGTGGATTGGTCGACGGTCTGACCAACATCGACACAGAAAAGCTATTCATCGTTTTCGACTCAAGATAATAACACGACCCTAGACTTGAGCGTATGGCTTCGTTTATTCTGGCGGAATTCATTCGAAGAAAAGCTGCTGAAGCGAAGAAGCGCAATATGCGTTTTGCTGCAGTAATAGACGAAGCTGCAACACTGATGAGATTTAAAGCTGGGGCAAGACTGCTCGATGACCTTTCCCGCCGAGCTCGTCACTACGGGATGATGCTTGTCACAATCACGCAGCAGTTGGCTGACTTCTTCCGCCAGGCAGAACTCGCAGACTCTGTTGTGAAGAACGCGCACATGAAAATTCTTCTCCGCCAAGACCCTTCAGACTTGAAGAAATTGAAGGATATTTTGCGTCTGACTGAAGCCGAAACTCAAGCGATTGAAAACTTCGGGCACGATCAGGAAAAACGAAGAGACAGCCAATGCTTGCTCATTGTTGGCGGCATCCATGGTACCATTCGACTGGTTCCAAGCCCTATGGATTATTGGATTTGTACGTCTGAACCGATTAACGATATTCCAAAAAGAAGAGCGATGATCGAAGAAGTGAAATCGAAGAATCCAACAATGAATCATACGGATGCTTGTCGCCAAGCCGTTTATTACCTGGGTCTCCAACACGATTAAGCATGGAAAAAGTATTCAGCTGGAAAGTTCTCGTTGCGTTTTGCACAATCTTCATTGTGAGCTGGGTCGCACTTCAAACAGTTTCAAATATGCGTCTCGAAGGCGAGGCAGAGCTGATTGGCGACAAGATTTTCAATTGGCAGTGGCCCGATGCAACATGGCAATCGAAGGCTGAGATGACCCAAGCATCGATTATAAGAAAAAGCGATAATGATGCTGTGATCAAAGTTACTGGGACGCAAATTTTGACCACTGCAGATGCGGGACAATCGCTTGACAATCCGGGCGGAAAAACCGAAACTGTAGAATGTTCAGCAGTTTTGACCTTGTATAAGCAAAGTGGGAAGTGGGTGCTAGGTCGAGTAGAACTTTAAGCGAGGTACGCGAAAATGTACTGGCGAGTAAGAAAAATCAGCCCAGAACAAGTTGCAAAAACTTACGGCGTGCACGCTGTTTGTGTAATTAGTGTTATTGCAAATTTGTTGCTTCTATCCAAAGTCGCACCATCCAACAAACTGACGAGCGAGCAGAAAATTAACTTCGATACTTTTGCCCGGCAAGTAACGCGACACATCGTAGACAGTTGCTTCCTTACCTACGAAGCTTCAATGTATCAACTCGCTTATGCTGGAACCAAGTCAGAACTGGGCCCTGGCGTAATCAAAGCCCTTGCTTCTGGTGGAGTCATTCCGCCGAATGCTGATGAAATGAAAGCAATTGGTCGCCAGCTTAAAGACACAAAAAGCGTCAGCTCCATCAGTATCAACAATGTAAAAATCGAAGAGCCATCAGCTTCTACCAAAGGACTTGTTCCTATCGAAGTGGAAGGGTCTGTAGTGAAGCATTCGGCTGAAGGACTTATGGGTCCGGCACCAATTCATTTTCGCTTACTTGTAGGGCAGCGCGGCGGCGACACTCCGTTGCCTGTAGTAGCAGAGTTTCAAGACGCAAGCGGAGAGCCTGCTCAACCTGCGCCTCAGCAATAAATGGGGCGCCGCAATTCTGACCTGTGAGCGCCGCCATCCTGCTGCTTCAAGTCTGGGGGCGCCGCCATCTGGGCGGCTTCTGGCTTAGCCCCCACTAGATCTCGATCAAATTAAACAATCGAGCGCACGGTGCCACCATCGACACGCAGTGCGGAGCCGTTTGTTGCAGATGCAAGTTCACTCGACAAATAAACAACCATGTTAGCAACTTCCTCACTTGTGGCGAAGCGCTTTAGCAGGCTGGATGGTCTGACTGTTTGGAAAAATTCCTTTTCCACTGTCGAAGCTGAAACGCCTCGCTCGTTTGCAACTTGAGCAACAAATTGCTCAACGCCTTCAGATTTTGTTGGTCCAGGAAGTACGGAGTTTACCGTTACTTTGCTACCAGCGGTAAGCTCAGAGAGTCCTCGAGCGATAGCCAACTGCGCTGTTTTGCTCATGCCGTAATGAATCATCTCCGCTGGAGTTTGTACGCCTGACTCGCTAGATATGAAAATAATGCGTCCCCAGTCGCGCTCAAGCATGCCTTTCAAATATTGGCGACTCAATCTAACGCCGCTTAGAACGTTTGCTTCGTAGATTTTGAACCAGTCTTCATCACTAATATCAAAGAAGTTCTTCGCTTCGTAGTAACCCATGTTGTTGATTAAAATATCAACTTCGCTGAGTTCTTTGATGATTTTCTTTGCACCGTCGGCGGTGCCAAGATCGGCGACGATGCCGCGTACATTTTTCTTTCCGGTCTTCGCCTCGATTGAGTCGATTGCCTGTCTCACTCGCTCGTGCGAACGCCCGTTGATAATGACGTCTGCGCCTTCCTGGCTGAATTGTTCGGCGATAGCTAAGCCGATGCCACCTGTAGAGCCAGTTACGAGTACAGTTCTGCCGTGTAGTTTGAGATCCATTTTTTATTCTCCATTGTTTCGAGCCGAATTAATCGCAGATGATGGTCGATAACCAGTTATTGTTTTCGCAGACGTGAGTGCTTAGGGTACCTTCTTGCATCGAGTTTTGATCGATTTGATTTGCAATTGTGATTTAGCAAATACGCAAAGTGCCGAGTTGCAGAAAAAAGGTCGGCGAAGAGGCTCATCAGAAACAAAGACGCGATGGGCACAAGTATGTGCAATCCAAGATATAAATGTTGGTCGTTGCTGAGAAAAGTATTCATATTCTTCTTCCTCTCTGATCCTTCTTACTCTTTGCGTGATATCTAGGCAGCCTTGCTTACTGTGGGTGCTGATTTTGATTTGATCCAATTCAGGGTTTTGCTGGCTCGACTTGAGACATACGGGTTGTTGTCGTGGCTGAGCAATTCAAGAATAGGAACAGGTAATGATGGGTTCTCTGCCATGCCATATCGAAGGTCTGCCGACTCATCGCGGCTTAGCCAATCGAGAAAGAGTTTTGGCAATCTGACATTGTGAGTCAGGGCAAGTCTTACCTCGCTGGAAACATCAGAAATTAGCAAGGAAAGCGTACTCAACGGTGTCGCTGCATTTTCGGCGACCTGTGCTCTGACGCGGGGGCATTCGGAGCTCGCGAGTTCTGCAAGTACTTCTGGCTCTGTGTGGCGATTTCCAGCGATGAGATATTCGATATGATTGTAGATGTGGCTCTGGTTCTGATTGCACATGGGTTTCTTCCTCTCTAAGGTCGGCAGAGTCTCGCGGCAGACACTGTCTGTCGGGCTTGAATTGAACTGAACGCTGCAGCAAATGCAGCGGCTGGGTGCGAACAGTCGGCCTGGCGAAGGGTCCTGGCGACTCAATTCATTCGGTTTTTAAAATGCTTTTGGTGAACTCTGTATGTATACATATTAGACCGGTCGTCTAGTCTCGTCAAGTCCCCCATAATACTGGATTCCTAAATCTCTGTAATACAGCTAATTATTAGTTTACGAGGTGGTCGCGGGCTCTTTGCAAGCCGTAGAATACCTTCATCTATATACGTTAGATAAGGAGTCGTGAATTTGTTTTCCGGCATAGTTGAAGAAGTCGGTCGAATTATTGGTACTAGCGACTCTGCGGACGGGCGGCGGATGAAAATCGCTGCCAAAACCATACTGGACGACGTGAAGCTGGGTGATTCCATCTCTGTTTCGGGTGTCTGTCTCACGGTGACGCATTTTACTGCCGATAGCTTTTCGGTCGACGCCAGTTTTGAAACTTTGCGCAGAAGTAAGCTTGGGCAGCTCAAGAACGGCGACAAGGTGAACATGGAGCGGGCGCTGAAGTTTTCAGACCGCCTTGGCGGTCACATCGTCAGCGGACACGTTGACGCAATCGCCAAAGTCGTCTCAGTAAAGAAGGAAGGTTTTTCCTGGATTATTGAGTTTTCCTGTCCAGCGTCGCTTGAGCAGTTTTTCATTGAAAAGGGATCCGTATCTATAGATGGGATCAGTCTTACTGTGGCATCGCTCAAGCCGACAGTGGGTGAACATTTCAATTTCACGATTGCGGCTATTCCACACACGCTCGATGTCACCACTTTAGCTTCACTGTCTGCCGGTGATGACGTAAATATTGAAGCGGATCTCATCGGCAAATACGTTGCGCGCTGGATGCAGTCGGTGAACCCGAAGAATCTTAACAAAGAAGGTCTGTCGCAGCAGTTTCTTGCTGAGCATGGCTACACTTGAGGGCAGAGCAGCATGCCCAAACCTGTGATTTGAGTTGATTGGAAAACCCATGGAGTCCAAAATGCAACAAAATAACGCCAATCCGACTTTAGCTAGGAGCATCCCTATCGTGGAAATGAAAGAAGAATTCGAGAAGTTAGTGGCTCAAGATGATGATTCGCTGCTCTTCGATTCCATAGAAGACGCTCTAGCTGACATTCGAGCCGGGAAATTTGTCATCGTTGCTGATGATGAGGGGCGGGAGAATGAGGGCGACCTAATCTGCGCTGCTGAGCTGATAACTCCAGCCATGATCAATTTCATGATTTCAGAAGCTCGGGGATGGGTTTGCCTGGCAATCGAAGAAGAGAAGGCGCAGCAGCTCAACCTGGGTTACATGGTAGAACGTAATACTGAATCACAGGGAACAGCATTCACTGTGACGATTGATGCTGATACTAAATATGGTGTCACGACCGGCATCAGTGCCTTCGATAGAGCCACCACAATCAAGGTTGCCGTCGACCCCGAAACCAAGCCCGATGACCTGCGTCGTCCTGGTCACATCTCTCCATTAATCGCAAAACCAGGCGGTGTTCTGAAAAGAGCAGGGCATACCGAAGCTGCAGTAGACCTCGCCAGGCTCGCAGGCTTTACTCCGGCCGGCGTCATTTGCGAAATCATCAACCCTGACGGAACCATGTCACGCGTTCCGCACTTGAAGGAATTCGCTGATAAGCATGGTTTGAAGTTCATCACCATTGCTCAACTCATTGCATATCGCTTGAAGAAAGAACGCTTTGTGGTGAGAGAGGGCGAGGCTGAGTTCCCGTCGGCTTATGGCAAATTCAAGCTTTATGGTTACCGTAATAATCTCGATGGACAAGACCACGTCGCTGTCGTGAAGGGTGACGTTGCTGGACGCAAAGATGTGCTTATTCGCGTTCACAGCGAATGTTTGACGGGCGACGTTTTTGCCAGCCTGCGTTGTGATTGCGGTCCACAACTTGAGGCTGCCATGGCGATGATTTCGCAAGAAGAGCATGGGGTGCTGGTCTACCTGAGGCAGGAAGGGCGAGGCATCGGGCTCATCAACAAAATCAAAGCGTACATGTTGCAAGACCAGGGACAGGACACCGTTCAGGCAAATGAATCTCTGGGCTTCAAGCCCGACCTGCGCGACTATGGCGTGGGCGCGCAGATTCTGGCTGACCTCGGCTTGACCTCAGTTCGCATAATCACCAACAACCCGAGAAAAATTGTTGGTCTTGAAGGTTATGGTTTGAGCATTACTGGAAGAGTGGCTATGCCTGCGGCTTGCAACAGCCATAACATGGCTTATCTCATGACCAAAAAGGAAAAGATGGGTCACTGGTTCGAGGGTCTCAAGGGCTAATCTGGTCACTACTGTAGTTTTAATTGAGAGGAGTTTGAAAGAAATGCCAAAAGTAATTGAAGGGGAACTGATCGGCTCTGGTCTGTCATTCTGCGTTGTAGTGAGCCGCTTCAATGAGTTCATTACCTCGAAGTTACTTGGTGGCTGCTTAGATACTCTGCGCCGTCACGGTGTCGATGATGACAATGTTGAAGTAATCTGGTGCCCTGGTGCTTATGAAATTCCGTTTGTCGCTGGCAAGGCAGCTAAGTCTGCAAAATATGACGCAGTAATTTGTCTCGGTGCGGTTATTAGGGGCTCGACATCTCATTACGACCTCGTCTGTGCTGAGTGCTCGAAGGGCATCGCAGCAGTGGGTCAAGAAACTGGAGTGCCGACCATATTCGGCGTTGTCACGACAGACTCTATCGAGCAGGCTGTTGAGCGTGCGGGAACTAAAGCTGGAAACAAAGGTGTTGATGCAGCGATGGCAGGAATTGAGATGGCCAATCTCGTTAGAGCCATGAGTGGCAGCAATGCAAAACATAAAGTGAGTTCGCGAAACTCTTGAGCTGACAGGCTTTGCGTGCTTGCTTCGCTGGCACCAAATAGAGTGGCAGCGTGACTTATCGTCTCGATTCTCCCAACGCCAAGCTGCAGCGGTGATCGGGCTATGCTGCACATTATTAAGCGCCTTAAATCTTGCTTGCTTTCTGTCTACTTTCAGGAACTCTGAGTCAATTCGATTTGTGCACTAAACTCGCGATCTGCCACCACTTGCGGTGTCGGATATAGTGTCATTTCTTGCGCTTGCATGCGCTGCTTGACTTCGCGAGGCGCTTCTCTTTGCAGCCCTGGGAAGGCTGATAAATACAAGGTTTCAGCAATTCGCGTGTCGGCTAATTTCTTACTAATTAAGTCAAATGCAACTTGATTACCGTATGCGCATAGATTACTCTAGAGTGACTAGATATACGGGCGTGGGTTAAAAGGGCGATTATATTATCCTGCTTTAACATGCGTCGGCGTATCGGATTACGTTAGAAGACGGGCAAGAGGTCGTTCACCATGTTTACAGTCACACAGCAGCCACATCTGCTAAATCCATTGACGGCCGAAGATTTAGGACACCTGCAGATTCATCTGCCGACCTTGAAGATTTTTTCTTTCCGCGGACCTGGTCAAGGTGGTGGCGTTGCAACCAGTCTTGCTCCTCTGACGAAGCAACTCGGAACCAAAGTTCAATGGATAGCACTTTCAGGAGTCCCGCAGCCGGATGAAAAGCCGATTGCGGGTTTTAGCTTTCATAGACCCGAGCTGAGCGATGACGTTGTCGCGCAAAACAGCAAAGCAGTGACTAACTACCTCTGGCCTCTCTTCCATGGCATGCCGGAAAGAGCCAACTTTGACGCAGAGGAATGGAAAAATTTCCGTCAGCTCAGCTTGATGCTTGCACACAAGTCACAGAAAGTCGCATCTCATAGTTTCCCGACCTTGCTCTGGCTGCACGATTTTGAAATGGTGCTGCTGGCGCCAATGCTGGCAATGGATGCTGGAGTCATTCTCTCCCACTTCTGGCATATTCCGTGGCCTTCACCAGAACTTCTTGCAGCTTCACCAGTCGGCGTTGAGATTTGCGAAGCTCTGCTGGCAAATCGCGTACTTGGTTTCCATACAGCTGAGTATGCAAACAACTTTATGGCAACAGTTGCAGAACTGATTCCAGATGCTGTTCTTGATTCAGAAAATCAGACCATCAAGTTCCGCGGAAATATCACAAGAGTTCTGGCTATGCCACTCGGTCTAGACTATCCCTATTGGCAGCGGCTGGCTCGCTCTTCAAGAGCGCTGGTCGAAGCAATTCCGGTAACAAACCGACTGGCGCAACAGATTATTCTTGGTGTTGATCGTCTCGATTACTCCAAGGGTATTCTCGAAAAACTTGCTGGCTTGGAAAAATTCCTCGAATCGCATCCTGACTATCATCGCCGCATGCACTATGTGCAGTTGGCTCAACCAGGCTTCACTTCGCCGCAGACCGATGAGTATGCAGCTAAGGTGAAAGCCAGAGTTATTGAAATCAATCAAAAATTCAGACGTGATGGTTGGGAACCAATCGTATTCATGACTGGTAATTTCGAACATTCACAGTTAGCTGCATGGTATCAAGTCGCTGATGTGCTGGCGGTAACTCCAGTGCGCGATGGCTTGAACCTAATCGCGAAAGAGTACATCGCTTGCCGTCAGGATGAACTCGGCACACTCGTGTTGAGCGAAAAAGCAGGTTGTGCATCAGAGCTTATGAGCGGCGCTCTTCTTGTTGATCCTGTTAGTGCTGATTCAATTGCCGAGGGCATTCAACAAGGTCTTTCGATGGGCGTAGAAGAAAAACGTCGTCGCATGGTTTCGATGCGTCATGTTGTTGCATGGAACAGATTGCATGACTGGGCTTGCGGCTTCTTGCGCCAGGCAATTACTTCGGACACAGATTCGAAGAAATAGCATAGACAATTCGAATAGTTATTTGAGGGGAGCAGAACGCAAATTCTGCTCCCTTCTTGTTTCTTAGATTGCAGTTCTAAGCGCCAACCGCACAGATTAATTGCCGATCTCGTGCTTTTCGCTGTAGATCTTTATTGCGATTCGAATTTGATATCTTTGGGCAAGTAAAATTGGTAGTTTGAGTCATTGGAGTGCTCTAATGTCGGACGAGAAGCCTTCTCAAACGTTTGATTCAACAGCTGAAAGAAGTCAAATCCAACAAAAGAAGGTTGCAGAAAAGCTCTCTAAAGAAACTCAACCATCCGAATCAAATGCCAATGTGATGAAGAAGCTTAGTCCGCCTGCTGAATCAAAAATACCCGAGTCTACTTCTGGATTGCCTGCGCAATATCATTCAATGGGTGCCCTATTTAAGCAGGCTGAGACACCGTCTAAGTGCTCTGCAGATAGCATGATGCAAGCTTGTGCATTTTTTGATAAGGTAAATGAATAAAGTGCATAAAGCTATTTTGCTGCTCTGTTGTTTATTTCTAAATGCTCTTCCATCTTCGTTCAGTCAAGGTGAAACAAATTCGCCAGAACCCACTCAAGAGAGTCTTGATGATGCAATACGGGGAGCTATGTACTTAACTGTCCAAAAGGAAGGTAAGACTGTTTACCAAACAGACGACAAAACTGAAATACTAAATACGCAACACTGTCTTGCTATCAAGAATGACGGCCGCAGGTTGGCGCACGGACACGGTGATTATCAGTTTTTCTTTGCATTTAAAGGGAAAAAGCCTGTCAAATTACATGTTTCGCTTTTTAGTGTTGAATGGTCCGGCTGGGGATATCAGGCGGTCTTGAAGAATCCATCTGTCTTGGAAAATTGGCTAAAGTCGCACGGCATATCGAAGAATGAAAAGTGCAGAAGTTAGCGATTAGTTCCGTTTGCAGGTATCAAGAACGTCATACTAAACTCTACCTGATGGAGCTAAGACATGATACGCAGCAAAAAAGCAGTATGTTCGTCTGTTTGATCTAGACCTGCGTAAAGCCCAGCTATTCCATCCAGCATTGCTTCAGCAGATTCAGGAAAATATTCAGGCTTGTTCATCATCCAACCATTGAGTTCATTTTCGCTGAAACTAAAATCTGCAAATACGTTCTTGCTCATTTTTTCTTTCGCTCTTTCTTCATTGATTTCATTCTATGTCCTCCACACGAGTGTCGGCATATTGTCAGCTGGCATGGAATGGCGTTGGGATTCTTCATGGTTGCATGATTGGGCTTGCGGCGTTTGCTTTCTTGGTCAAGATTAAACGCGGAAAACAGGACGTGGAGATCTACGATGATCCTTTCCGCGTTTTTCAAACCGTTTTCAAACTCACAAATTAGATTCAACATATCTTATTGAGGTTAAGGGATGGATTTGTGGTTTGTGCCGTTGCTCGCAAGAGCACGGTCTATATTTGCTTGGGCATTAATTCCAATTTTGCTATTCACTTCGACGCTGTTGCCAGCGCTTTCGCAGACCAGGGAAGTTCCAGGGTCTGCTATAAAAAGTTCTGGCTCTGGTATTTTGCCTTCTGGTCGAGCAGCGAACACAGACTCGACTATTCCAAATATTTATGAGGATGCTGTCGGTAACCTGTATAAGGTTGATGCTGCTTCTCGGATTAACCAGGAAAACATCAATAAAGGTGTGGCGAAGATTCTCACGGGTGAATACTCCCCGCTTGTTTTTCAGGCGGCAGAACAAAATGAGGGAGTTGAGATTCAAAAGGCAGCGAACAACATTCTCAATGCTAGCCTCGGTGGCGTGAACGAGACTTATCACGGAATGCATCAATGGTTCAAAGATGACGTTGTTGGCAATCTCTTCCAGAATATTGGTCAGCTGGTAGGAAAGTGGATGTCAGAGATCATTGATGGCTGGATGGCTGACACGGTTCAATTCCTGGCAAAAGTTCTGAGAATTTTTGTGCTGAATCCGAACATTGCCGTGAATGGGCTAGATGGAAAAGCTGATGATGGCATTTCTAAATATGTAAGACAAGCTGCTGATGTTATGTATGGAATTGCGGTTGATTTGCTTCTGCTGCTGTTTATTCTATGTATATGGAAGTTTTGGGCTGAGGCTTCCTGGAACGGTGCAGGCAATTTGATGGGTCCTGTTGGTCGCCTCATCGCAACCTCCGGGCTCATGCTTGCCTGGCCGACAATCTATGCTTTCATTATTCAAATCAGCAATGAAATGATCAAAGCAATTTACTTCAACTCGCCGCAAGACGTGGCGATGCTGGAATACACGCTCGCCCAGGCGGTGAAGGGAGGGCTGGTCGCTGTAGGAGCAGGAGCAACTATGGTACTTGCTCCTGTAGCTGCAAATCTTGCTCTTCCAGTCGCGGGCTCTTATGTTGGCTCGCTCTTTTATTTTGCATCTTCGCTGGTGTTCACCATACTCGGTGGCATACTCATTGCCGAAATAGTTTATGTTATCGTGCTGAAAGCTATTCAAACAGCTCTTTTGACAGCACAATATATGTTTGCTCCCATTTTTCTTGTGTTCTTCGCACTTCCCGACACAGAAGAATATGCGACAACATATGTGCGCGCTTTTGTTGAAACAAGCCTCTGGACCTTCGTCTGGGTAGGGCTTCTGAAGGTTCTAACGATTGTTGTGTTTTCCAATTTCAACCCATGGGGGAAGATTCTTGTTTCAATTGGTGTTTTGCAATTGATGATTCAAGTGCCCACCTTCCTGGCGAAAGCTAAGATAAGCCCGGCTTCTGATTTCCTCACACCTGGACTTGTGCTGGGCGCAAGCATGGACGCCTTGAAGGGACTGAAGGACGCTGGCATGAAAGCCGTTGGAGATGGAGTAGGTTGGTACACTGACGGACGCTTTGCCGATACAGGCTTGGCCAAAACAAAAAACGTGGGCATGAAAGGGCTTCCTGGTGAAGCCGGAAACAAGGAACTGCTCAATTCGCTGAACTCGGTTGCCAGCAAAGACAAAGATTCAGGCGCTCTAAAGAATATGGTTCAGAATGGACCATCATTGAAGCAAAACGGCGAAGCCAAAAAGCCCGACGATAAAACGAAACTTGCTGCTGCTGGTCTGGACCCGGCTAATGGACAGAAAATAAACATGGGCACTGCAGAGGAAAAAGCTGATGGCGTTGCGCTAAACATTCCTCCGGAAAAGGAGGCTGTACCGCTTACGCCTTCACCTGGTATGAAAAACGTAGGCGCGCAGCCGATTGCAACACCGCCGATGCCCCAGCAAGGTCCGGCGAAAAAGGTGCAAGCGAATCAGGCTAATGCGAATAGCGCAAAGCAGGCTGCGACAGCTAATGCAAATCAAACGAGCATGTATAACGTTCCAACCGTTGATGCAGGTGGGTGGGATATGGCGAATTTGAGCCACGTAGACACAAGAAAACTATTGTCTGATATCACCAGCTGCAATGGCGTTGGCTTGAGAGTCGGGCAGAGCAAAACTTCAGTTATTGGTTCTGCTGATGGTGGCGTCAGTCGAGTGAATTTTGCTGCTGGAGCCAATGAGTCTGAGCTTGCACATGGATTGTATGCCGCAGGTTATGCAAACAGAATAAAGTCTGATGACGCGGCAAAAGATGCGGCAAGAACTGCTGCGGCAGGTTCTCAGTTGAGACAACCGCAAGGGCTAATGGAGAACATGGCAGCTAACTGGCTCAGCAATACAGGCAGTAGCTGGAATAAAACTGCCCTCGCAAAGCAACGCTTTCAGCATGCAATGTTTGAGGCTGCTGTGCAGGGGTCGCAAGCCTATGTATCACGCCAGAAAGGAAACGCGTATACAGATTATTTGCGCGACAACTTTGGTGATTGGACCGATGAAAAAGATGCTATGGCAGTTCACCTGATTTCAAATCCGCAGTCAACAGAATCTCCATGGAACCGAAATATTGGGCCTGCAACCGAGGCTCTCGTAGGAAGTGGGCTTCCTATCGGAGCTGATACCCGGGGTGCGGCGCAAAACCCGGCAATTCAATCGATGCACCCGAGCAGAAGAAAACAAGCAATTGTCGCGACTCTAGCGTATACCTATCAGTCTGCAAGGCAGAGTCATGGTCATGAGCACGATTCAGTTTTCTCACTTGCTCACGGCGAGCTAGCAAAAAGTTTGAGCGCTGAAGAAGTCGAGCAAGTCCTGGTTATGAACCAGATAAGTGGTCCATCCGATCTAAACTCACCAATGGCTACTCAATACATGCAATGCAGCAGCGAGCTAGCGCTCAATACGAATGCTGATTTTGCTACAGCATATCAGTGCATCACCTCTGCAGCTCCCTTTGCTGCACATCGCCTTGGTCACGTGCCAGTGCATTTTCAGCCGAGGGATATAGGCTCGCTATCTTCTCTGCATTCGATAATTTCTTCTGTTCATGGACCCGAACGGACGCAAGAGATAATGACCGAGGTGCTCGAATCAACAACAGATATGCTTGGTGCTCTGCATCAACAGAGAATTCCGATGAATGTAGTGCAACAGAATTCAGCACCGATGTTCCAGTTTTTCAACCAGAATTTCAGCTACGGAAATAACCACTTCAGCAGAAGCTAGCCTATCTGAGTGCTCAAGATGGAAATCAAAAATTCGAAACTGCAGCCGAAATATTCAGTTCGGCTGCAGCTCTCTTGGGGAATTGGACTCTTAATAGATACCGTATGTAGTGGCTCTGGTATCACGTTCTTCTGAAACAGAGACGTGTATTTTTCGACCAGCAAAGTTCTGGCGATTCAGTGATTGCATTGCTGATTTTGCAGCTTCTGTTGTGGACATTTCCACAAAGCCAAAACCACGACAACGCCCAGTTTGCCGATCGACAGGTATTCTTACCGAAAGAACCGACCCATATGGGCGAAACAGCGCACTAAGTTCAGAGTTCTCTGTCTCGTAAGACAGGTTGCGCACGAATAACTTGTTAGACATAAAAACCTCAATAAGTTGGAAACACTTATCGGAAAGCGAAATTGATGAAGACTTGATGGATAATTTTTTACGCAAAAGCGTTTCTAAAATTGATCGGGTAGTTGCGGCGATCATCGCGCTCGGCAACCCATTAAGTGAGTACGTTGTGCTTCCTTCGTTTGCCAGCCAGAGGCTGACGGCTTTAGGAAAGAGCATGCAGTTTAGTAGCTTTATTAGCTATTTTGCTTGTGCATCAAGCAAAGGCAATCGCCATGGAAATGGCCGATGCAGACAACGACGATTCAATTGAATTCACGATTAGTAGTTCGAGTATGGCACGAACTAGAGCTAATAGCTACGCTTTTGCAGACACTGTTACTTTTTCAGGTTCCAGCGGCAGACGAGTTTTGCTCAAATCTATTTGCGGCATTCCTGTAGGTAAGCTTGCCCCAACTGTTTGCAGAGGTGCTTTCTTGTGTAGTTTGTGCGCTTTTTTCTTCTGATACATCGCGTCATTTATGTGATGCACCATTTTGAATCGGCTCATGAAGCTGATGATAAGCCACGAAACATCGAGTTCCCACCAGTGTAGACCTGATCTAGCTGAACCAGGATAAGCATGGTGATTATTGTGCCAGCCTTCGCCCATAGCTAGAACGCCGACCCACCAGACGTTTACGCTGTCATCTGAGCCTTTATAGTTTTTGTAACCGAGGAATGGCATATGGCATACAACGTTGAGCATAAGTGGAATACCCAGTACTGCCAATCCACCAAGTAAGCTTGCCAGAGCTGGAATTGGTCCAAACACCATCCAGATTATGCCGCGGACGAGAAAGTTTATTGCGAATGAAAGCGCATGGGCTCTCTTCAGTTTTCCACCCTGTTCTAAGAATCTATAGATTGGGTCATTGATAAGGTCTTTTGATTGTTTTTCAGGACAGATGTGGCTTGGGTATTCATCCAACATTAGCCATCCGGTGAATGCATACGCAAGACCATAGCGTGGGGAATGGGGATCAAGCGGCGTGTCGACGTGGCGGTGGTGCGCTCTGTGAATTGTTGCCCACCAGATTGGTGAACCTTCAAATGCGAGATAGCCGAGAGCCACCCAGAAGTACTCGACTGCCTTAGGCGCGCAGAAAGCTCTGTGTGAAAGTAGTCGGTGATAACCTATGGTTATGCCGCAGGCATGCAGGACATAACAAGTTATGAATATAGCGATGAATTCGCCCATGATCTAATCCTTTATGTGAGCCATTTAGCATTTGCTAAACGTTTTGCTTGGCACCGCATCTGGTGGTAGTCAGCTTCGATAGTGATTTTGGCTGCACCGAATGCTGGTTGCCTATAACTCGAGGGGAAGTATCCGATCCTTTCGCAAAAAGCCTTGGTTGTCTTGGGTCCTGTCGAGAAGTAGTTACGTAACTACAATTTGTATTGAGTTAACTATAACACGCTTACTCTTACTAAGCCAGAAGATGATAAGACTCATTTGTATTGTTTGCTAGCATTAGGTTTTCATCTTTTGAAGTACAAATAAGTCCATGATGTTTTGTGTTGATGTTCTGGCAGGAGACTTTTCAAGAATGATGACATTCCCGCCAAGTGGGTAGGTCGCCAGAGTGCTTTCTAAAATAGATATTAATGAGTCTATGTGTTAAGCATTTAGCTGCGTTTTGCAGCCCTGTAAGCGTCTGCGGCGTTGAACCTGCGTGATTTCTAGCGGTAAAGCGCCGAGTCCGGGCGCCCACGTCGTATATCCTGACTCTTATCTGATTGCTCAACATATTTGTCAGTCCACTTTTCCGCAACTAACAGGTCTAAGAACTCTTGCAGGGTTTCTGGCAATTCCGCAACCTGCAGTACGCGCCTTCCATCATTGTCTGGCCCAGGGTACTGGCTAAAGATGAGGTGGTCGAGTTCCATTCCTCTTCGATTGTAGTAGCTCAACAATGCCAAACCCACCTCTTTTGCGACTGTGGCTTTGTCTTTTACCTGCCAATCTCGCAGCACCGTACGCCCTATTCCAATGAGGAAATAAGCCCTTTCCTTTTCGAACTTTGGCTCATCAATGAAGAAGGCCCAGGTCGTTTCTTCTACATTGTCTAAATAAGGTTCGCAGCGAATTTGAAATAGACGACCTGAGGATGAGGTGAGTGCCGTTGGACCGAAGCCCGTGCTCATCAGGTGAATTTCTAGAACTCTCAAAACGTGAGCATGGAAGCTGACGCCTTTCTTGTCTGCCTGCAGCTGCAAGCGTTTTCTGTACTCATCAGGAATTCTGATGCTTATGTTTGCTGTTTTTTCGCCCATCAGTAGTTATCCGACTACATTTTGTATATGGTTAACTATAGCACAGGAATATCTGCATCTTTTCATGTTCAAGATTAAGGAAACGCCAGAAAATTCATGGAAGATTTTGATGATGGCTAAAAGAAAACCGCCTGTTATAAGCAGGCGGTTCTACACCTCTAGTTTGCTTCGGTCAGATCACCATCTGCAGTGGCGTCCACCGCCCATGATGGCGCGACCGATCACATTGCCGATTATGGCTCCGCCGATGTTGCCACCGCCGTAGCCGTAGCCACGCTGATAGAATCCACCGTAACCACCATAACCGCCATAACCCATTCCACGGTAAATCATTCCATTTACCATGCCGGAAACTATGGCGCGTCCGACGCCGTTGCCACCATAGCTTGAGCAATTGCCATATCCGCGGTCATATGATTGCGGGTAGCAATTGCCGCGTTGCTGCGGATAGCATTGTCCCTGGTCATAAGAGCCTCTTGTGCCTTGAATTGGCTGACCATACTGATCATATTGAACAGGTTGCTGATAGTACGGGCGACATGGTTGACCTGGTTGGCAGTATTCCGTCTGTGGTGCGCGGCGATAATGGTCTTGTTGAACTTCTTGTCTGTAGTAGGGACGACACTGTTGTCCCGGTTGGCAGAACTCTGTTTGCGCCGGACGGCGGTAATACTGAGCTTGTCCTGAACTGCAATCTGTACCGGGCGGGCAATTCTGGTTGTCGCGCGGTTGAGTCAATTCAGCAGTGTTTGATGCAAACTTTCTTTGTTCGCCCGTGCGATGGTCTTCGATGGAGTATTCGCCAGTCTTGGACATGTGCACATCACCGTACCAGGTGCCTGCTTGTTGTCCATTAACTTGCAATGACCACGAGCGCCCATCAGCGTTTCGTGTGTAAACTCTGTTTTGATCTATGGTGACCTGGGTTATCTTGTTTGGATCACTCTGATCTTCATACTTAACTTCGCGCGACTTTCTGCCATCTGCCGAGCCGGTAAATGTGCATCTACCCTGATCGTCGAAGCGATTTACTGCCCCGTCTGGGAGTCGAATCTCACGTGCCTTGTTGTTGTTGCTGTCCGTTGCCGGCAACTGCACGTCAGTTTTAGGCAGTTGAATATCGGCAGCCGGCGGAACATTCCACTTTGGTGGCATGTCGCTGTTGTTGCGCGCTGTCGGACTTTTGTCCTGATAATAGCTGTACGCATCCCAATTGGGACGAGCCTGAGCATCGGCGTTGTATGAGCTGTTGTTGCTCGAATCCCCATTCTGGTGATAGCCAAAGGGATCTTGCTTTACAGCTTCTTCGCCGTAATTAACGCGACTTACGTAAGTATCTTCCATCGAAACTAAGCCTCCACGCCCTAAACGAGGAAATTTGAAGTCGCGACAAGTTGATACCGAATCTGATTTTAGCCTGTTTATATACTAGTCAATCCTTGCTTATGGTCCATGGTGGAATTACCAGGTCTATAAAATTCAGGATTGCCCAGTGCCCCATTCTTTAAATACACGGGCACTTGCGAAATTGGACATTAGTTATTTTCCCAATATTCAGGGTCGTTGAATTTTTCAACACAGGCGCCGCAAATGAAACCACCGAAGCCTGGAAATAAAACCTCAATATCAACAGGCTTGCTTCCGCAATTGAATGAGCAGGCTGCTGAGGGTGCTGCCAACCTTAAATGTGAGCAGTAGGCTTTGTCGGGCAGAAACGAATGGTAGCTCTCTATGCAAGCTCTACAAACGTGTACCGCCGGACCCGAGACAATTTCTGTTTGGCCAGTGAAACAGAATGAGCACCTGAGACCTTCCAGTTCTTGCTCAGAGACCATGGCGTCGGGAGGTTCATCGCTAGTTATTCGCCCTTCTGTGCGCAGTGATTTTATATACCACTGCACGGTTTCGAGCTCGTGGCTTTCGAGCCCGCGCATTAGCATCAGCAAAGGAAGCGATTTCTTGAACACCATGATGGAGTTCTCCGCCTGCCCAGTTTCAGCCAGAATGTAGCCGAGGTAAGTCCAGGTTTTGACGTAAATTTCTACCGCTCTCGCCTTCAGTAACTTGGGGTCTGTATTCTTCAAAAAGTGATTTAGCAATTTTCCAAGAACGCCAACCGCGCTGCCAGCATCACCCATTTCGATGTAGACCTGGTGAAGCAAGAAGAGGTATTCGATGTAATCGATGTACTCTGTGGCATTTCTGCTTTCAAAAAATGCTAATAGCTGATGCAACTCGTCAGTAGCTGACATGCAATCTCTCGCTTCAAGAGATTGCATGAGTTTTTCTCGCAGTTTGTCGTATTCGGCTTGGTCGTCCACTACCACTTAAGCAGGTTGAATTTTTCCATATCGACAGTGGCGCTGTTTCTATATAGCGCAAGAACGATTGCCAGTCCGACCGCAGCTTCAGCAGCTGCAACGGTAAGAATGAAAATGGCGAATATTTGTCCTTTGATTTCGGTCGGGTCAACATAACGTGAGAATGCAACCAGGTTGATGTTAACTGCATTGAGCATCAACTCTATCGACATCAATACACGTACAGCATTTCTCGACACTGTCATGCCATAAACACCAATCGAGAATAACATTGCAGCTAGAATCAAATAGCGCATCAATGGGTCTGCGTGGTGGTTGTAGGTAAGAAGCACGAAGGTGGCTAGTGTTGCGGTCACGAGAATTGGGGTCAGGTCAGCTCCGATCAAGAAAGCTGCTAAACCAAGAGCGATCGTGACTCCAACTCCTCCAAGAGCAAAAAACTCTGGTGGCATATTTGGTGCTAGGCCCTGAAAGCCATTCATCATCAGCACGCCTGTAATGACAGCGATGATGAAAAAGTAAGCGGTAACAATGCTATTTGACTTGGACCACATCTTCCTGCCCCTTTATATCTAATACTCCACCAATATCTGTCTCTTCGTCTAAGAGTTCTTCGCCTGGTTTGAAATGATCTGACTTTGCCAACATTACCGCTCCGATTAATGCCACCAGCAGAAGAATCGATGCGAACTCAAAGGGCAACGCATATTGTGTTAGCAGGCTGTTGCCCAATACCATGACGTTGTCTGGTGATGGACTAACGTTTTGTGTTGGCCATGGTTCTGAGAGAACTGCCATATAGAGGACTGCAAATACGAGTCCGCAAGTAAGCAGTGCCGGAACCTTTTGTTGTGGTAAGTCAATGCTGCGCTCATAATCCAATGTTGGGTTTGTGAGCATGAGTGCGATTACTACAACCAGTGTGATACCGACTGCGTAAATCATCATCTGCGCCATTGCAAGGAATTGTGCTTGGAGAAGAAGGAAGAGTGCACAGACTCCGCCAAATACTCCGATAAGCAGAAACCCTGCTCTGATAACGTTTTTGTCTAGCAACACACCGTATGCCAGAGGAATGGTCACGAAAGCCGCTACATAGAAGAGAACTGTTTCAATGTGGTGGCTTGCTGAAGTTCCTAATTCTGCCAATCCTTGCATTGTTATTCACCTTCCTTCTTGGGCTCTTCCGACTTTACTTCGTCGGTTTTCACATCAGGCTTAGCTAGCTCTCTAGTTTTGTCCATCTCGACAGCTGGTTTTGCTTCCGGTGCTGGGGCTGGAGCTGCTGCTTCTGCAGGTTTAGATTCAGCTGCTGGAGCTGCTGCGGCAGGCGCCGGTGCTGCTGCTGGAGCGGGAGCTGGCTTATCCGCTGCTACTTCTGGTTTTGCTTCAGGCTTAGCTTCTGCTTTTGCCTCAGGTTTTCCAACTGGTTTGTCTGGTGCTGGTTTTGCAACTGCTGCGCCAGCTGGCTTTGCTTCTGCTGGTTTTTTTGCCGGTTTTGGTTTCGGCATTGGCAGTTCTTTCTTTGCAAAGTAGTGAGCCGATTCATCCTTGGTCAATGTCAACTTTCTGATGTCATAAACCAGCGATTTACGTGTGTAATCTGCCATTTCAAAATCATTCGTATTGATGATGCAGCTTGTTGGGCAGACTTCTGTACACAAACCACAGAACATACAAAGTCCATGGTCGATCTGGAAGTTGATTAGCTCAGGCTTGTTTGTTTCTGGACTCTTGTGAGAGGTAATCTGAATACATTTGTCCGGGCAAACTCTTTCACACTGCAAGCATGAAATACAGAGGTGATCGCCAGATTCAGGGTTTACTGCCAGTGCCAATCGTCCACGGAAATGGCCTGCCAGCAAAGGCATGGTATCCGGGAACTCTTTGGTGATTGGTTGCCTGGCAGCATGCATAAACACGGTTCCCAGACCGCGCGCTACCTGGCGAAGGCTTTCTATTGAGCGTCCTACGAGAGCGAACATTTAGATAAGCTCCTTGAGATATGTAATTGCGATCAGTAAAAACAAGGCTAGAGGAATCAGTCTCTTCCAACCGAAATCCATTAGCTGGTCGATTCTGAAACGAGGCAGCGTGCCGCGAACCAGAATGGCAAAAAATACGAGGGCGTAGACTTTGAGAATTGCCCAAATGACTCCGCTAAATGTAACTGCGTTTAGCAGTGCTGGTAGGTGCGCCGTTTTCAAAACAGCATTTATCTGATTGAAAACGTCCTGCATCGGGGTAAGGACGGCTGCCTGATAGAACGCACCAGGAAACGGTGAAGCGCCGCCTCCAAACCACATCACAACGGCAATGCTCGAGACGATAAAGAGGTTAGTGAACTCTGCAAGGAAGAAGATTGCAAAACGAATACCACTATATTCAGTGTTATATCCAGAAACCAACTCAGACTCAGCTTCTGGCAAGTCGAAAGGAATACGGTTGATTTCAGCGCAAGCTCCTGTGAGATACAAGCCACACAAAAGGAATGTGCAGAGCACTAGAAACACGGCAAGTATGCCTTTTACGATTGCTTCCCCAATCTTATACTTGCCTGCTGCTAAGAGCGCCAGATAACCGGTTAGTGTGTCTCCTCCAAATATGTTCCAGTTGAGGAATCCAAACTGACCGAGGTTGTTGATACCGATACTGCTGATTGCGTGACCCAGGTGTGAATTGCCGCGAAGCATGTCCCATTTCTGGCAAGCTTCCACTGCACCGCTTGCGACTGTCGTCACATTCGGAACGCATTTTGCAAGTTCAACAGGGTTCTGCAACCAGGCGATGTCCACTACATTGAGAGTACCGATCAGCAAGCACATGGTCACTACTGCCATTACAAGCGGAATTTCGTATGAAATCGCTTGTGCTGCAGAACGCAAACCACCTACGAGAGAGTATTTATTGTTGCTGGCCCAACCGCCCATCACAATTCCAACAACTGGAATCGATGACATCGCTAAGATGTAGAAGATACCCGTTGGTATGTTCACTACCTGGAAAAGTTCGTGATTGCTGGTGACCGCTGCTAGTAAAGGAATTGCACCGAAAACGGAAGGCGCAAAGAAGATAATTGGCGCCAGGGTGAACATCAATGTGTCACTGCCTTCGGGGTCAATATTCTCTTTGAATAGCAGTTTGACAGCGTCGGCACCGGTCTGCAGAAATCCGTCTGGACCAACTCTGTTGGGTCCCTTTCTGACAGTTAACAGAGCCAATCCTCTTCTTTCCGCAAGAACCATGTAGGTTGCATTTATTGGAATGAAGACCAGCACCGACACCAGTGGCGTCAACATTCTGATGATGTTGGCGACTAAATGCGCTGCCGGATTATTTGGAGAGAACTCGTCAATGAGGCTCGGTATAACGGAGCCGACAGCCCACGAAGCCATCCAGACTGCACCGAATATGATGCAGAGCCATATGAAAGAAATTCTTGCGAACTTCCATATTTCATTGATGTTGTAATCAGCGCTTGCTGTCGAACTTACGTTTGGTGTGGTCGTAACAGTAGTGGTCATTTACCTCAGCCCTTGTGCCGTGAGTATTCAGTCTTATCTATCTACGTCCGGAAGGATCACATCGATTGATCCGAATATAGCCATTACGTCTGCAATCGGAGAACCAACCAGAAGGTGGCTCAATGCGGACAGATTGCAGAATGAAGGATTGCGCCATCTGAATCTGTAGGCTTTATCAGAGCCGTTAGATACGACGTAACAACCGATTGTGCCGCGAGGAGATTCTACTGCTGAGAACCCTTCACCAGCTTTGATACGAAGACCAGCATTTTGCTTCTTCGCCATCAGCAAGCATTCTGGTGGCAGGTCTTTGCTGTCGTCTTTCTCCGGTCCGGTCGTTCCGAGACCTTTTCTCAATTCTTCTGTGGTTCCGCCAGGTATTTTTTCAATTGCCTGCCTGATGATGTTGACGCACTCACGCATTTCTGCGATGCGGCACATGTATCGTGCCCAGGTGTCGCCTTCAGTTCTTACAGGAACTGTGAAATCAATTTCTGGATATACGGAATATGGTTTTGTCTTGCGCAAATCGAGCGGTATGCCCGATGCGCGCACACATGGACCACTCATTCCATAGTTCATTGCAATTTCTGGAGAGAGATAGCCTACGTCCTTTGTTCTCTTTAAGAAGATCGGATTTTCAGTGACGATTGCTTCGTACTCATCAATACGATCTGGGAACTCATCAAGGAAGTACTTCAATTTGTCGAACCAGCCGAATGGAGGGTTTCTAACTACTCCGCCGATGCGAATATAGTTGAACATCATTCTCTGTCCAGCTACGGCTTCGAACAAATCAAACAATTTTTCGCGTTCACGAAATGGATAGAAGGGGAAACCGAACATCGCACCAAGGTCGATGAGGTAGGTTCCCAACCAGAGCAAATGTGAGGTGATGCGATTCATTTCTGAAAGAATCACGCGGAGGTATTCCGCACGCTTCGGAACGATCAGCCCATCTATGTCTTCGGCTGTTTTAGCCATCGCCCAGGAGGTGAACATTCCTGAGAGATAGTCGACGCGATCGATAAGCGCCTGGTATTGAAATACTGTACGTACCTGCCCTTGCCATTCTTGTGCGCGGTGCAAGTGTCCGAGAACGGGCTCAACATGAGTTACGATTTCACCATCGAGCGTAACGATGAGACGCAGTACACCGTGCGTAGCAGGGTGCTGCGGACCCATGTTGATAATCATCTCCTGGGTCTTTAACTCTGGTGAGGTCAGTTCGGCTGCCATATTGCTTCTCCTTTTAACCTCTTAGCGGAAACTGTCAGGATTTTTGTCGTTCAAAGCATCCACTGGTTGCTTGTAATCGCGTCTCAGTGGATGACCTTCCCAATCCCACGGATTGAGGATGCGACGCAAGTATGGATGCCCGCTGTAGCGAATTCCAACCAGGTCATATGTTTCGCGTTCGTGCCAGTTTGCCGCGCCCCAGAAATTGGCTATCGATGGCACTACCGGCAGTGCGCCTTCCGGAACTGATGATTTCGGAATTTTGACCTTTAACACCAGTTCTTTCAAATTGGTGTAAGACCAGAGATGGTAAACAGATTCAAAATGATCAGCTTGCTCAACACCGGTAATGGTGATGAGGTAGTTCATTTGAGTTTCAGGACTATTGCGAAGGCGCTTAACGGCGCTTTCGAGATCCTTAGCCGCGACCGTGATGCATTCAACTCCACGGGAATGGTCGGGGTCTCTTTCAGAATCGATGCCGATTTCTTTTAGGAAGGTGCCAAAAAATCCAGGTTCCAGCGGCTTCGGTGGTTCAGCTGGCTTTGCCGGAGCTGCATGAGCTGCTGCCGCTGCTGGTTTGGCAACAGGTTTTGCTGCGGCTGCTGCATCACCTGCTGGAGCAGCTGGGGCTGTTGGCTTTTCTGCGGGTGCTGCCGCTGCTGTAGCTGGAGCTGCTGCTGCTGGAGCTGCCGGTTTTTCAACCGGGGCTGCCGCTTCTGGCGCGGCTGCTGCTGGTTTCTCTGCTGGAGCCGCCGCTTGTTCGCTGACTGGCTTTTCTGCCGCTTGCTCTACCGGCTTTTCTGCTGGCTTCTCTGGGGGCGTAGCTCCAGATTCTGGTTCTGTCATTTTTCCGATTCCTCAGCTATTTCTATTCGTCGCCGGCTAGCGCTTTTGCTTCATCAGCAGCTGCCTTTAGCACTTCCAATGGCATTCCTGTGTCGTAGTCGACATAGCGAATTGCGCGACTTTGATTTGCTTTTTTCATTCTTTCTGCAAGCGATTGTGTGCGAATTTTTTGCTGCAGTTTCAGCAGAGCGTCCAAAATGCCTTCTGGTCGTGGGGGGCAACCCGGCAGGTAAACGTCGACTGGAATGATTCTGTCAACGCCTTGGACGACTGAGTACGAGTCATTGAACATGCCACCAGTGATGGTGCAGGCTCCCATGGCGATAACAAACTTTGGTTCTGGTAATTGTTCGTACAAGGTGATTAGAGCCGGCGCCATCTTTCTTGTGATGGTTCCAGCTGTGAGAATGAGGTCTGCCTGACGCGGGGTACCGCGAAATACTTCAGATCCAAATCTGGAAATGTCAAATGCTGACATACCAACTGACATCATCTCGATTGCGCAACAGCTCGTTCCGAAGGTCAGAGGCCACACTGATTGTGAACGTGCCCAGTTTGCGACAGGAGAGAGAACATTACTAAGTGCATCAACTAAGCCGCCGAGTTCATGAACTTGAACTGTGTCTTGAAGTTCGGGCGGAATGTGAGGTTTAACAGGTGCGTTTACTTCTTCGCTCATTTTTTTACTCCCACTTGAGAGCGCCCTTCTTCCAGGCGTACGCGAGACCAACAGCCAGAATGGCAACGAAAATAGTCATTTCTGTGGGTGCCACAAGATTTGCAATCTCTGGCTGCGAGCATAGCGCTTTGCCACGCGATGCTATCGCCCAAGGAATGATGAATATGATTTCAATGTCGAAGACAATGAACATCAGAGCATACAAGTAGTAACGAATGTCGAATTGAACGTTTGCCTCTTGAATGGGTTTCATACCGCACTCATAGGGCTGGTTCTTCAACGGGTTCGGTCTTCCATATCCGAAGATGAACTGGAAGAGGAATGATAGTCCAATCATTCCTACTGCTGGCAAGGCAAAACCGGCTAAAACAAAAATGCCTATTTGGATTATCTGTAAGTCATACATAAGCCTACTCCCCCGGGACCTGTCAGACGACACGTCGCCGTGATAAGAATAGCAAGGCACGGGCTCTCAAAAACTTTCCTAAGTAGCTTTATATAGATTATAGAGGGATAATACTCTCTGCTGCCATTGGCGAAAGCCATTTCTGAGTGGTGGACAAGCGCGTTATCCTTCGCTAATCTCAGAGGCTAGATCCCTGGTTCCATCGGACTCAATAAACTTTTACATTGAGACTGGCAACTTACAGAAATCATGAGGACATGACAACAACACGCCGGATATCAAGTGAAAGAACCAGTCTTCTTGCGGTTTTAGAAGAGCGCATGCAAGTCAAGTTCAGCAATTTGAATTTTCTTGATGAAGCGCTTACGCATAGTTCATATTCACACGATCATCCTCATTACACTGATTATGAGCGTCTTGAATTCTTCGGCGATGCTGTTTTGAAATTCATCGTAAGTGAATATCTTGTTCACTTTTATCCAAAACATGATGAGGGCAGGCTCACAGAGATCCGCGCCGTTCTAATAAATGCACGCACCTTGCAATCCGTTGCCGAGAATTTTCAACTGCAAGAATTCATTAGAGTGGCTAAGGGCGTATCAATTCGAGATTCGATGTTGGCACGATCTATGGAAGCTATTTTGGGTGCAATCTATTTAGATCTAGGAATGGATGTTGCCAGAACCTTTATCAATGCTCATTTTTCTACCCGTGCTGACGCCGTGAATCGTGATCGTGTCAAGGACAATTTCAAAGCGCAACTTCAGCAGCTAACTCAGGCGCGTTCACAAGGAGTGCCTGTCTATTCCGTATTGCAAGTTGATGGTCCACCGCATGACCCTACTTTCATTGTTGCCGTTTCCGTCGCAAACAAGGCTATTGCGCAGGGTGTGGGGCATTCCAAAAAGTCAGCTGAGCAAGAGGCTGCTCGCCTTGCTTACGACGTAATTTGTCCGTCAGGCGGCGACCACAATAATGAAGTAGAGGAATAAAAAAAAACGGACAGCTTAGCTGCCCGTTTCGAAGATTGAATTTTGCTTCAAACTATCTGAGCATGATTGGCTCGGCCGGAGGATCCGAACCTTCTGATTTGATGCGAGCATCTCCTGCTGGAACTGGATTTACTGGTGTTGTTGTTACATCTGGAGCTGGTGTCGGAGCTGGAGCTGGAGCTGGCGCTGGCGCGACCGCTGGAGTCGTGACATCAGTATTCTTGCTCTCGGTGGATTTCGCTGCAATCGACACTGGCGGTGCTTTTGCCGGAGTCATGCCGGTTTGGTCAACCAATCCTTGTGCGGTTGCGCTTGCTTTCAAAGCTTCTACCTGTGCGGTTGCTGCCTTGAGGTCTGCCTGAGCTGCTTTCAGCAGAGCCTTGGAAGCGGCTACTTGCTTATTTGCCATATCTACTTGTGCCCTTGCTTGTTCGACACGAGTCTCTGCAGCTGCAATCTCTGGAGATGCATTTGTGCTGCTGGACATCAAATCGTTCAATGTGGCACCCTTTGCTTTGACGCCTGGCAATGCGTTAGCACCAGACGCGAATCCCAGCCCTAGCGTCATGGCTGTGATTGCAACGAAACTAAGTCTTGCAATTTTGTTCATGAATATTCCTCTGAAAACACAGAAAGTCTGGCGGGAAGCCCTCTCCCACTCATCGATGCGCTGCTAAGAGCCAATGTTATCAGGACTTTTGAATTATGTTCTATGAAAGTGAAGCTGAAGACGCCTGTGTATCAAGCTTATTCGCGATCGATGCTCTTTTGTGCGTCAAGGTATATCTGGTCGGAAAAACGATATATCCAAGTTCGTTCGATTGTGTGTAGCATCAGACAGCTTTTGGTTTCAAGAAAACGGTCATGACATCTCCGAAAGCTGATGGATTAGAGAAAATGAATCTTTTCTTTTGCAAAATAAGAGATGTGAAGAAGGCGTTCTGGATATCTAGCTTATCTCTCTTACTTTGCGCTGTCTCGATTGCAGCCTGCCGGATGCTGCGAGGCTGGCGTATTCTGGCTCTAGCTCTGCCAAATAGCACCTACTGCCGGTGCATGGTTTTGTCAGACTCGTCAAAATGCCCATCTCAACAATGCTCATTGCCGTTTGTTGCATTGTGTCAAACTGTAGACCTGATAAACGAAATCGCTTGTATCTATGCTTGGGGGCACGGTACACTAGCCCCGGCAACTTGTCAGGCACCAGGGTCGTGAGGTTTGCAGCTCCGAACCACTCTGGAAGCCCATACAAGAGTCGAGACCGATGTTGCAGGATGCGGCTTGAGTGTCTAAAAGCGCTCATCATTTTGCCTTCAGCTGCTTAAAACCAATGAGGTGCCAAAATCCATGCCATCAGTATTGCCAAAAAAAAATCAAACGGAGAATTCACTTACAGTGGCAGAACAGCAGTTAGAAGGGAATCTGAAATCGGAGTTTGAGAAACTCCTGCAAGAATCCTTCAAGTACAATTTCGAACAAGGAGACATCGTTGCAGGATACGTCGTGCGCATCGAGCGCGACGGAGTTCTGGTTGATGTCGGTGGCAAGTCAGAAGGATTCGTTCCTATTAAGGAACTATCCAACATGTCTATCGACAGTCCAGATGATGTTGTGAAGGTGGGAGACCGCCTGGAGTTCTACATTTTGCGTGAAGAAAATGAGAATGGTCAGTTGACACTCTCATTGAAGCGCGTCGCTCAAGCTCGCGGCTGGGTTCAGCTCGAGCAACAAAAGAAGAGCGACGAAACAATTCGCGCCAAAATCTCAGCTGTCGTCAAAGGCGGCGTTGTTGTCGATGTTTATGGACTGCGCGGTTTCGTTCCAGCAAGCCAATTGCGCGTGAAGGGAACCACTCCGGAAGAATTGATCGGAATGGAAATTCCGATGAAGATTTTGGAAACAGACACCAAGCGCAACAAGCTCATCCTCAGCCAACGTCTGGCTGTTCAGGAAGAAAAGGCTGCTCAGCGCGAGAAGATTTTGAGCACATTGGAAGCAAACCAGGAAGTTACTGGCGAAGTTGTGCGTATCGCAGACTTCGGCGCATTCATCGACCTTGGTGGTCTGGATGGCTTGCTACCAATCTCCGAAATCTCGTGGGAGCGCGTCTCACATCCATCAGATGTGCTTAAAGTTGGCGATATGGTCAGCACCAAGGTTCTCAAAGTTGATAGAGACAAAGGTCACATCAGCTTGAGCTTGAAGCAAATGCAACCAGACCCATGGAAGGAAATCGAAAACAAATTCCAGGAAGGTCAGGTTCTCAACGGTACTGTCAGAAAGATTCAAAGCTTCGGCGCATTCGTCCAGATTTATCCAGGCGTTGATGCATTGTTGCCGACAGTCGAAATGTCCGAACAACCGAACGTTAAGCCAGAAGAAATCGTTCAGGTTGGTCAGGAAGTCAAAGCTATCATCAAGAAGTTCTCTCCAAAAGAACATAAGATCAGCTTGAGTCTTCGCGGAGTTGATGTTGCTGATTTAATCGGCGGCTAATTCCAACTCGCAAATAGAATCGGAAGGGGTGCCGCGAGGCACCCTTTTTGTTTGGTGTGCCAGGGTGCGCTTTTATTACTGTCTGGGGAAACACGGCATCCTGCCGCCATCAAATTGATCGCGCGGCGCCATCCTGCCGGCTTCTGATTGAGAGCACGGCATCTTCGTAGCGGCTCCTGCTTTGTTGTGACAGAGTTCCAGGTTTTATTCCCTCAAGAAATACTGCATCGGTACCGGTGGAGTTTTCGGGAAAGTCTTCGCCACTTGGCGGGGAGAAAAACCGCAGAACTTAAACGGTACCAGTGTGATTTACACGAATGAGGCCGCGCTCATTTTGTCCAAATGCACCTTCTGGTGTGTAGATGTAAAAGCTATTCAGGGTAAGGAAGGCTTTTTATGACTTGGTGGTCCTCATTTGAGGAGCTCTGGCTTTTGCACAAGGCCACGCTCTTTGATGCTTCTAGTGTCCTTTGTGTATTTGGTTTGATTTGCGTTTGTATTTGTCTGGAGCGAAAACGGTTTCGCTTTCTTCTTCCGGGGCTAGCTTTAATGGTGGCGAGTGCGGGTCTTCATCTACTCTTCTGGTCATTCGAAGGTGTTGAAGAATTAGTCGATAGAGTTTCGAATCTCAAAAGCCCATATAGTCTTGCTGCTTATCAGGTCTGGAACTGAACTAGAAGACAAACCCAGTTTCCTTGGTTGAGGATGGGTTACATCTCTTACTGCCCCGGAGGAATGACTTGGCGTGCGTGATCAAGGATTACTAAGAATGCCTTTCATAACATTGCGACTGACTGCTAATTGCCACTACTCTCCCCTTCTGCACCACCGGCAGTGTCACTGGTGGTTTCGCGCGACTCCGTTTCGATAGTGTCTCCGACAGTGGCAGTCTCCGTCTGATGACTTGCCTGGTCGCTTGCTGTTTGGACGGAGCCGGATTCGCCTTTGTCCCCATGTCCCTTGCACCAGGCGAGGATTCGCTCTACCGAAACCCGCTTGGGATCTTTTGGATCACATAGGGCGAGATAACGCTGGTAATAAGGCACGGCGGCAGCGTAATTCTTCAGCTTGTAATTGATTGACGACAGAAACCAGACCCGTCGACTATTAGCTTTCTCGTCCGGCTGTTTCAACCTTGCTGCCAGTCGATCGGCTTTCTCAAACCAGGCAAGTGCCTCGCTTTGATTTTGGGACTGATAGAAATCTTCTCCGACGAATTCATACATTTTGACAAGCATTGGGCAAGATTCATCACTCGCCTTAGTAATCGCGCTGATCACTCGTTCTAAAAGCTCTTTATTGTCCGTCTTGTAAAGCAGATTGAGGATCCTGAGATCGCGTTCGGAAGGGGGAGCACCAGTGCCGGCCCAGTTTCCAGCAAAATACATCAAATCGGCCGGGTCTTTACTATGCCCCAGCCCGAGGGCGTGTCCCAACTCGTGAGTAATAGTGCGGGCTGTCTTGGCTAGGGGTCTGGGTTTTCCCGTATAGTGGTCTGTTGTCAAAACTACAATTGAAGCCTTCTTCAATTGACGTTGGTCAGACTTGTATCTGGTATTACCGGCGCTGCCAACAATGTGCTCGTTATTTACATCGGCTGTGAAGAATATGTCGATGTCGGCTTTTTCTTTTTCAGACACCATGAGGAATGAAACGAGATTATTCGAGCCCTGTGTCCAGGCTTTCAAGGCTTCCAAGACGGCGTTGCGGTAGACCGCGGCGTCCAAGCCTGGTTCAACCAAATAGAATACTTTCAGAGGCATCTTTTCTTTCGACCAGCGCAGACGGAGGGATGTTGATGATATTCTGTCTACCAGGCAATAATCATCGGCGGAGAGATTTTGAGCGACGGTTTCAGGGAATTTCTTCAATTCCGATTGCAGCTTCTGAGCCCTTTTGAGCGCGAATTTCACTTTTGTTTCCTGTGGAAATTGCCTGGCATAATAGGTATAAGCATCGTGAGCTTCGCTCACAAAGCCGCATGCATTTGCAATGAAGGCATATTCCAACCACGCCTCAGGGACAGTCTTTTTCTTATCTCTGACTGCTTTAGCTCGTGTTAGGACTTCACTGAGCTGCCCATTCTCAATCAGGCTCTCGTACGGTGTCATCCAATTGCCGGCCGTTGCCGGATCGCAGGACAGCGAAATCAGAAGCACTAAGGCAAAGAAAGGTTTTCTCAATTTGTTCATCGCTAGGTTCCGCAGAAGCTGCCATTAGATATACCCAACAGCAATCACTGAAATCCCATCCTGTCGCCCACATTTTGTAAGACATCTATTGTTAGACCTGAGCATCTGCTAGATGGTTCCCTTTGATGAAGACTGTGCGAACGTGCAGTCAACCATGCCGTTCTGTACATTTTGCATACCGTAATTTTCTGGAATGATTCCATTATTGGATGAGGGTTGCAGTCATGGGCATGGATCAAGTTTCGCAGAAGAAGGATGACGCGCCAGCACAGCCGGCGCCGTTTGAGTTTGTAATAACCCGGGGGCAGCAACAAGCTGTTTTTGGAAAAGACGGCAGCGTTAACGCTCAACTAAACAATGACAAAATAGATCCCAATTGCAAGAACTCAGTCAAAACTGCAGACGGTAGTGAGCAGCGGTTTGATAGCCAGGGATTGTGCAAGGTACGCGGCAACGTAAAATGGGGTAAGTCTGCTGATGGTTTGATGGAAATCACCGTGGGGGGTGACGGTCAGCAGGTCAAAATGTATTTGGACAAAAACTGGAAGCTCGCCAGCGTCAAGGGTGAAGCAAGCTCTTACGATGCTTCCATGAAGTTGCCTGAATTGAAATTGCAGGAAACTAAACTTGCTGAAGCACCACAGGCGCCACCAGCGAAGGCTGAGAACCATGTTGGTTGGAAACCACTCCATGCTCATAAAACTGAGCCTGCAAGGACACCAAAGACAGAGGCTCCTCACTTGAGACCGGCTGTGCACCCAGCTGAGATTGGAGCATGGAAAACAGAAGTGAAAGCTGCGCCTAAGTCCGCAGCTCCGCGGGCGGAGCGTCAGCCTGCTGCAGCAAAAGTTGGCGAACCGTTGAATCTACTACCGGCACATTTGCGCTAAAAGTAATATTAGCGGCTGCGCAAGTATGTTTTTGCCCCGTGCAGCTCTCTAGCCCAATCATAATAATTCATGCGGTTCAGGCTTTGCTGGAAAGATTCTAACTGCGTTACCATTGTTCTGGAAGGAATCGCTGGATTTGTGGATGGCAGCCCGCTGTCTATAATATTGAATGGTCTGTCTTTGGCTATCACATTCGATATTATTTGGCTGAGCCGTTCGATACCCTTTGCGGAATTCAGCGCTGAACTCCAGTCTGCAATCGATGATGTCGCGAGCACAAAAGGCTCTCTCTCCCCTGCAATCATGGCTTTCTTGTCTGCCAGCCCAGTCTCATGTCCTCGTGCCACCATATCGCGTGCCAACAAATTTGTAGAACCTGCGTCAACGCTAGACGTAATGTCAAAGAGAAAATAATGACCAGTCTTGCGGTTGAAGAGAATCAAATCTGCCTTTGCATGGTCTGCTGCTGAGCCATCGGGAACGTGAATTCCACTCCAATTCTTCGCGTCTGAATAATCGGAAGCAGCATCGCTTTGTTTGCTTTTTAGCGCTCTGCTTTCCAATGCTTGACCGAATGCATGAGCGAGCGCGAGTTCGTCGTTGTTTCCATCTTTCAGACCAACCTTTCTCATGCCGGCTGGAACCATGAGTGATTGAGTATTCTCCAGGGCTTCCGGAGCCCAAGGTATGTAGTCTCGGAAAATTGCTTCGACGGTTTGACCGGAGATGCCTCGAAGTTCAGTAAGCTCAGCACGTTGGGCATCATTCAATTGAGCAGCTCTGTTGAGAGTTTGCACGCGGTTCTGTACCGCACGAAGGTCTGCCAGAATGCCGCGATAGGAATCAGCAGGCAAGTGCCTATTTGCCATGTCTTGCTGTGCTTTACTAAGTTCCATTGTGGCTGCACGAATATTGTCTGGACTTGCCCTTCTTTTGTTCAACTCAGCAAGTTGAGACTCTCTGGCATTTACTTCAGCGAGACTTTCGTCAAAGCTGACTGGGTCTTGCCGCCGCCATGCCTGCTGCTGGAAGGATCTCAATCGTTCTCTTGAACCTAAAATATCCGATGCTTGCCGACCATTGTTTGCCTTGATTGCGTCTAATGCTGCTTGTTCGCGCGCACGAAAATCGTGCCTGCCTTCCACAAGCTCTGACAGAGTCTTCGCTTCTAGATCGTTCAAGCCCTGGCCATTGCGCACGTCAGAGAGTCTGTTGTAATAATTGATTCCTTCATCGGTCATTCTCAGAGCTATTCTGCGTCGCGCTGCCTGGCTGAAGGAAAGCGCTTGTCCAGCAAGTTCAAGGTCTGCAATGTCCAACAATTGCCTGTTCGCTATTGTGTCGAATAGCATGTCCTGTCCATCTTTGAGTTCGCCTAGAAGACCTTGCAGTCCTTCGCTCAGTTGTTTGCCGGCGTTCTGTTCTTGCTCTAGAGCGAAAATTCTTTCTCGCGCTTGTTGATTTATGTTGTTTACTAGATCAAGTTCAGATGAGCTAAGAGCGCGGCGCTCACCGATTGTTGATACGCGAAAATCAAGTGCACCGTTCAATTTTTCCCAGGCTTGCGACTCTTTCAGTACAGCTTCTTCCGCAACATTCTCACCGCTTATCTGTTTGCCGGAATTGCGAACTGTCTCCAGTGTGCGAGCAGTAATCTGGTTCTCTTTTGAAGAGAGAATCGTGAGGAGGCGCTCTCCATCTGGCGAAATTCCCTGTTGTATGGTTTTCGATGAGACCTTTAAGAGCCCTTCTGCAACAGGCATTTCGCGCTGCGAAATTTCCTGCTTGTACTTTACTCGCTCAAGCAGATCAACAACTTGCCTTGCTGCATTAAGATCTCCCGTGCGAATCTTCTCCAGCAGTGCCTCGGCAGTATGTGTCGGTCCGAGGTGCTTCCAATCTGCTGCGACATTCTCTTCCTTTGCAGTGAAGTCGAGCTGCTTTCCATTTGCTCTCATCCACAATGGCTTGGACTCTGCTTCTGGAACAACAGTGTGTTGACTAAATTTTGCTTCGGGGTAGCAGGTAGCCAGCAAATCTAAGTTTGTCATTTGTGTCGCTGACAAGCGCGGTGCAATTGCAGAATCGCGAACCAGAAGTGCTCGGGGCTCGGCAAAGCTCTTCATGCCAAAGAGTCCTGTCAGTCCTTGTCTGCCTAAGTCTTGTCTGGCTTGGAATGTTGTTTCTCCGGATTGCGCGATTTGACGCATACCCGCATCGACTGCTTTTGAGCCTCCGCTTATTCTGTAGCTTTTTATTGAACCATCGGTCTTTGCTTCATACTTGGAAGCTGCTCCGAAAGCACCTGTAAGGACTGCTGTCGTGAGGGCTGCTTCCTTCAGCTCTTCGCTTGTCGCAGCGCGATTTTCGGTTAGCCGCGCATTCAGTTCTGCTCCGAGTGCCCCTGCTGGAGCTGAAGCTATCATGCCAATTGGAATTTGCGCGAACTTAAATGCTCGCGGAGACAAAACGAGGGCTGCCCCCTCGCTGGCATGAGAAGTGATTTTTGTGATTGCCAGCATTGTGGTGCCGCCAGCCAGCCCACTGAGCGCACGAGAGACAATCAGTGGTTTGTCATCCGAGGGGTTGCTGGGACGCAAAAGCGAGTCGTGCAATGCGCCGATTGCAAAGGCTTCTCGATTGCTCAGCCCCATCATAGATTCTTTTGCTGCAAGCGATTCCACCGCTGAGAAGCGCGATGAAGATTTGACTGCGGCAGCGGTAAGCATAAAAGGAATGATGGAACCAGCGGCGCTTCCCAGGTTCTGTGCCCAATAACCATGTTGCTCGGAATGCAGCTTTTGGGGCGCATCCATAAACTGCACTTTTGGCAAAAGATTGGTGTGAAATGTTGAGTCTGCTATTTGAGCGAGTGCGTTGACGGGTGACTGCAAGTCAGCGTAGGCTGCTGCCCGCAAAAAGGTATTCGCTGTCGGCTCAAGATTGTCAGCCGACATAAGAAGTTTTCCTGCGCTAGTTTTGTCCAGCACCTTAGAAGCCCTAGCAAACCAATTATCCGATTGGAACAGTCTATACTGGAACTTCACGCGGGCATATTGGGGAAACTACGAAGCGGCAGCTAATCGCCCATTTGTACTTTGAGTTTCCCAGACTTGCATGCATTGGTGAAGATGCTATAGTCGCGCTCAGTTTGCTTTGCGTAGGCGACGCCATATTTGCCTATAGCATCTTCAAAGGCTTCGCTCTTTCCCAAATAGCCTCGCATGATGGCTGCGTCACCTGACCGGGCGTGCGCTCGCGCGAGTATCTCTCCTGCTACCACAGGGTTGCTATTGAAATCGTCTTTATTCCAATAGGCTGTGTTCACGCCGACTTTCATGTCGCGCAATTGTCGAACAAAGAAGTGCCTCTGCGCAGGTTTTCTACCGGTTGTCCATCCTAAAAACATATCGCTTGCTGCTTGCATGAGCTTTTGTCCCTGCACTACTCTCTGCCCATGATGAGTGAACTTCGATGTACCTGCGTAAGGCTCAAGCACAGACTGTCTGGCTTCCTTTATTTGCAATATTAAAACATCGTTTTCCGCGCCAGCTAAAAGTAAGACACCACAGGAGGTGCCGACGCTACCGATACCTACAACTTTTCTCGCGATATCTACCATATCGAACTTGTCCAGGAGAATGCGCTTTTCCTCTGTAAGCGTGGTGCGATAACTCTCGAACGCTTCTCGTGTTTCACCATCTATGGTGACATCTTCTAAGTGGCACAGCAATGGTGGAATGTCTCTGAAGCGCAGCTTTCCATTCGTGACGACGGTATACTTTTCTGTCAAAACCTCTGTGGAAGATTTCTGCGCTGCATCCTTCAAGCTCTGCTCGACGCGTTTTCGCGTGTCTGCACCGATGCGCGCGAGGAAGTTTTCAGCCGAAATTTGTGAGTACCATATCTCTAGTGCTGACATAGAAGAAAGCTCATTCATGTAACAGCGATATGATTGTGCCATGAGCCATGCTGCTTCATGTGCCAGGTCGTTTGAGAAACCACGGTCTTTCGCAGCCAGTACAAGGCTTGCCGAAAGTCGCTTCACATCCCATTCCCATGGCGCTGGCAGAGTCTCGTCAAAATCATTTATATCAATAACTATTCGGCGCTCTGGTGTAGCGAATGCGCCGAAATTATGAATGTGGCAATCACCACATGCTTGTACTATGAACCCGGAGTTTGGAGTCACGGCAAGATCTTTCGCCATCAATGCAGCGCTGCCACGGTAGAAATTGAAGGCTGAACTCAGCATTCGTCCATATCGCAGCGGAATAAGGTCGGGCAATCTTCCAACATTTGAATCCTCGAGGACTTGCACCACGTCACGTTGCTGTCCAGAAATCAGAGGCTTTGCGTGTGCCGCAAGAGGCGTCTTCTCCCTTGCTGCTTTTCCGAATTCCTTGCGCTCGGAACGGCTGGCACCGCTTTTTATCCACGCCCTCGTTTTCAAAGCTTGTTCAGCATTGCCAGTTAGATCTGTTTTGTCCGATACTTTTGAACTCTTACTTTTCGCAGGAGTCGGATCCGTTGCGGTATTGCTTGAGTGCTTCTTAGCCATCTTTCTTCGCTCCTCTACCACCGCTTTGATTTTTGAATTTGCAAGCTATTTCCTGAATCTGACGCTATAGAAACACAGCAGCGATTCAGAGCAGAGACTTTTGAACCACGACGAAATGAGCGTTCTCTACTTTAGGTGTTAAGCCTGATTCTGGTCCGAAGAACGGCATAGTTTCACCAGTGCCCTGGTAACCCATTTTGTTGTACCAGGCAAGAAGCTCTTCCCGTCCTGCAAAGACGAACATTTTGCCCGTGGAGCAATTGAATGTTTTTACGGCGCATTCTTCGCCGAGCAAAAGTAATTTTTTTCCCAGCCCGTAATTTTGAAAATCAGGATGAACGGCGAGCATTCCAATGTGCGCCTCATTGCCGTGCTTTTCGACATGCACTGTTCCGACCATGACCTGCTCTTCATTTCTCAGAAAGAGAATTCGGGACTCATCTTTTGAGTCGATATACTTTCGCAAATCATCTGGCACAATACGTGGACCTTCCACAAGGTGGTCTTCGTTTTTCCATGCTACAGTTGACTTACCTCCTCGGTAAGCCAGATTTACTAGCTTTTCCAGCTGGTCGATGTCTGCAAGAGTGGCGGTGCAAACATGGAATGATTGAGTACCTTGCTCTGGCATCTTTAATCGCTTTCTTTTCTAGGCTGTACTTAGAATTTTGCTGGCACTTGCCCCTGTGAAATGCAAGTTATGAGAGCCTGCACAACGTCTGGGTCAAAGGTGCTTCCAGCCTTTCGCATCATCTCGTTCTGAGCTTCCTGAGGGTTCATTCCCTGGCGATATACCAGGTCACTCACCATTTCGGTGTAAGCATTACAAGCATGAATGATGCGAGCTGCCAGCGGAATGACTTCGCCTGCAAGCCCTTCGGGATATCCATTGCCGTCAAACTCTTCATGGTGTGCCAGAACAATAGGTGCTAGCGGAGCAAGCTCAGGGAATCCCTCGATAAGTTTGGCACCATCAAGTGTATGATTCATCGTCATTAGAAGTTCGGAATCGTTTAGTTGTTCGTCGGGCTTCTGCAAGATTTGCTGTGGAAGTCCAAGCTTGCCGACATCATGAACGATGGCTGCCAATCTAATTGAATTTACTTCTTCGGGGCTCATCTGCATCATTCGAGCGACTGCACTGGAATATTCTGCAACCGCACGGACATGACCGTAAGTGTATTTATCCTTCGCTTCAACCTGTGTGACCCAGCCATCTATACGACCAAGCAGGCGCATATCGATTCCCGGAGTCGCAAATATGTAATCACTTGTAGGGTTGGACGAAGCCAGAATTTGCTTCAGTTTTGCTTCGGCAGCAGCTTCATCTATTTGAATAGGAGGTCCATCTACAAATGCTGGTGGTGCAGGTGGTTTCATTCCGCCACCCTTGTTGAGCGCGCCGAGAAGTCCGCCGGGACCCGAGGTGACTGCGCTGGCTTTTGCTTTGCCAAGCATCATCGCGGAGAGTCCGCCACCGCCCATAGGGGTATTGTGTGCGGGTTCATTCTGTCCCCAATCTGTTGGCGCTTCAGCCTGCGCGTGCGCCGGTGTTTTCCCCGGAGCCGGAATTGCATCGAGATCGCCCCACTTGCTTGGTCCTCTGGCTGCGGCTGCCGCTGCTGGAGGAGCCTGACGGGGCTGCTGTGGCGCCCCTGGAGAGGGAATCGCGTCCAGGTCGCCCCACTGGCTTGCTGCAGATGCTGCTCCTTGAGCTGCTGCAGGTTGAGCATGTCCCAGTCCAGATTGTCCCAATCCTGACTGTCCCAGCCCGCCTTGCCTGGTCGGTGCCTGTGCTGCTGCACCGGGTCCACCCGGAGCCGGTATGGCATCAAGGTTGCCCCATTTGCTCGCACCAGCTGCAGGAGCCGCCGCAGCTTCGCCGCCTGGAGTAGGTATAGAGTCTAGTTCGCCCCACTGGCTCGCTGCCGATGCCGCAGTAGCTGCGCTGTCTGGTTCTGGTGCTCCGGATATTCCTGGAGGTGAGGGTGGTTGCTCATTGCTTGTTTCGATGTCCCAGGCACCAACGGAATTGCCTGCGTTGCGCTGATTGCCAAGTATTCCGCCGAGTACTCCGCGGAAGCTGGGCGGTGCTTCCTGAGCCGGCACCGGAGGTGTCTGCGCTTCGCCTGCTGATTCGATAGCAGCTGCGAGTCCACCCAGGTCTTCGTTGCTCTCGGCAGGTGCTTCGCTTCCCCAATCTGTGGACTGCTGATCGTCTCCCCACGAAGAGCCTCCATCTACATATTCTTGAACTGCATCCTCTCCTGATTTCTCATCGTAAGCATCTTCTTGATACTCGGTGAGGTCGTGCACCTGTTCTGCAGCTTCTTCTTCTTCCTGTGGTGGCACTACAGGCGGTGCTGGTACTGGTGCGGGTGGTGGAGGAGGTGGTGGTGCTTCCGCCCGAGCCTTCTGCTCCGCAGCCGACTGTTTGGATGTATTCGCCGTGGGAATCATTCCATGGCTCATTGTGCGCTTCAGGTTTTTGCGAACTTCCTGAATGCTTTGCTGACTCATCGATTTCGTGTCTGCTACATCATTTTGATGCAGTCTCATTATCGGAGCAATTTCCTTCATCTCTTCGGGCAGCTGCGAAAGAGCCTCTGCGATAGTGTCTGCAGCGCTCTGTACAATATCTACTTCGTCACGTGTCCATGCATGCCTTGAATCGCAATGCTGAATTATGATTGCGCCATGAACGGCGATGTTTGAACGTATCGCAACACAGACTTGCGAGCGTACGCCGATAAACTCCATTTCTTCCTGAACTGGAGTCTTGTAAGAGTTTGGCTGACCTTCAAATGAAATGATAGGAACCATCGATAAGAGCGCTTGCGAAACTATTGCTGAGTCTTTTGATGGAAATCCGAATTGTTGCGCTGCGATGATATCGCCGCGTTCTCTCTGGAAATACTCATATGATTTCCAATCAGAGCGCATGTCGTCGCAGCAGACAAAAATACATCTGCTGCAGGCCAGAGCTTTCCCCAGAATGTTCACAACCATGAAAAGTGCGTCGCCCAAACCCATAGGCAGTTTCATCAGGTTGCTGATTTCTGACATGAACGCGCTTCTGAAAGTGTCGCGCTGAACAAGGTCGTTGATTTGAGCGTATCTCAAAATATCAGATATGTTTGCAAGTGTGATGCGAATTTCGTCGACTTCTTCTTTCGTCAAGGTGTTTTGCCTTGAAACGCTTAGCAAGCCAAGTCCGCCGCCTTCAAGATGCAGAGGAAACGTGGTTGACGGCAAGTCATCTTGGACTTCTTCGGGGTTTGCTATGTATTCGCAAATTGACGTGAAGTTCGTGTCAAGTGGATTGCTCAATATGATTTGACACATCTCGGAGGAATAGTTCTCTCCAATTTCCTTGACCGTTGTTTCGAGGATTTTTCTAAAATCTCTTACGTCCGATAGCTTTTCAACTAATGCTAATGTCATGATTTAAGCCGCCAGTGAGTGCCAACCCCATTTGCTCTTGTGAGCTTTTCAAATCACCAGAAATTGTGCCACAATTTCCTCCCAGGTCTGTATTGTGAGGCGCTGAGAGCTTTTCTCGGGTTCACAATAGACAAGGTTGATTTTTCCCCACTTCCAGTATGCCCGATTTCACAAACTTTTGGATGCGTAAGCAAAGATTTTTTGTGTTCAATTTCTCTGAACGTGGCAGTATGTAAGACAGCAGTCTTTTTTCACTGAAAGGTTTCGATGACAAGCGCTGAAAATCGGCTAACTCCTATCCCGATTGATCAAACCCTCGGGTTGTGCGACCTGATCAGTCTTGCGTTCCGCATTTGGCGCAAAAATCTCAAACTCATTTTCAAAGCATTGATAACACCCACCGTCCTGTATTTTGTTTCCGTTTCTGTTTTGCAATGGTGCGTTTCTTACGGTTTCAAGGCTGGCTTCGGCATGGCTGCCGTTTCCATTGGGCTAGTTATAGTTTCGGCGCTGGTTTACCTCTTCGCTTTGATCTTCATGGCTCTCCGGCAGATTGCCTTGTTGCGCTATCTGACAGGCTTTTCTAGCACCTGGGAAAAGGCAGAAGCCTTCGCCAGGTCTCGATGGTTGTGGTTGCTGGGTTTGACAGGCGTCACTGTGACTGTCAGTGGTGTACTTATCGGCGTTTGGGTATGTGTCATGGTGCTTTCGGCGGTCGTATCTGCCAAAAGTGCAGCTATTGGCAGCATTTTTGCGGCGGTCGGTATATTCATTGGAATGATTGGCTTTTTTATCAGCCTCATGTTTCTGGGGCTGCTTAGCGTAATGGGCTTTTCAGTTTTGTCCTGCGAGGAGGACAGCTTTTTTGGGCTCATTGGAAGAACTTTTCATTGGACCTTTAAGTATTTTGGCCGAGTCATGGCGTTCTCCTGCGTTTTTTACATTGTCTTTTCTATCGTGACTGTGCCGGTTTCTATTCCAGTCGTTTTTGCTTCTGTAGCAGACGTAGCCATAAGGCAGGCGCAGGGAACTTACAGTTCGGACTCTGAACTCTCGCTTGGCGTTCTGATTTTCGTTCAGGCTTGGGAGGCTGTTACCGGTTTGTTATTGCGACCAGTGACGCTTCTTTGCTTCGGTTTGTTCTATCTTGATTTACGCCAGCGAGCTGAAGGGCTGGACATTGTGAGGCGGTTAAATCTGCTGAAAGCGGCACAGGGAGCAGAAAATGAGCCATCGGGACGTTAGCGCAGAGCTGGCAGCGATAGCCCCTTCATACAAAAGCGAGCCTGTTCCTGATTGGATGATTCGCGTTCAAGAACTCATTCAGCAGCTTTTGCAGGCCGCTCAAGACCTGCTGGAGAATTTTTTTCGATTGCGCCCACATTCAGGTGCTAACAATTCTGCTGTCAGTACGGTAATTCAGTACATTGTTTATTTGCTCGGTGCAGTGGCTGTTATCGCGATACTTTATGTTCTCTGGCGGAAGGCACAGGACAAAACTGAAAAGCTGGCTGCCACCAGACGCGGTGCTGCTGCTGTTGAGAAGATTTTGGACTCGAGTGGATATAAAGCCGAAGCGGCTAACTATGCAAAAACAAGAGATTTCAAGTCAGCCTGCCGCTCTATTTACCTTTGCTTCCTGCAAAATATGCATGAGAAGTCGGTCGTAGTATTTGCTCCGGCGAAGACAAATTTTGAATATCGATATCTGCTCGTGTCTTACCCGGCGCTGCAAAAAGAGTTCATAAATCTCGCAGACATTGTTGAGCATGTCTGGTTTGGAAATCGCCAGGCTGAAGAGGACGATTACACCGCTTGTCTAAACCTGCTTGCGCAGGCCGACTCTGAGGTTGACAGAATTTCGCAGGCTAAACTTGCTGCCTTGAGGGAGTCTGTCCATGACTGACTGGCGCAAGAATCTCATCTGGCAAATACCGCTTCTCTGCCTTTTTTGTTTTCTGGCATCGCAGTTGTCTTCAAGTCTTGGTCATGAATTTGGGCATTATCTGCCTGAAACTATAACAAATGCATCAAGTTATAATGACAGAAGCAGTGGCTATAAGGCTTTCTACGAATTGAACGAAAGGCTTGGTCGTAAATGTGTGAGATTTGAGAAGTCTTACAGGGAACTTACTGCAAATAAGAGTGTTCTGCTTGTGGTGGCACCTACGGTGCCTTTAATGCCAAGCGACATTGACCATGTGCTGCAGTGGGTTGCCAAAGGCAACACGCTTATCTACGTTGACCATTGCATGTACGGTTCGGGTCGTTATCTGCTTCAAAAATTGTCTGTTTCAGCAACGATTTCTTCTACCCTAGACAATTGGAAGTGCAGCAACCTGCAAAAAGAGCCGGAGTTTGATCATGTACATCAACTTGTAATGAGTTCTGAAACCCGCTTACGAGGAGGAAAAGAACTCGTATCTGACAAATATGGCGCGCTTGCAGTTCAGAAAGCTCATGGCGATGGTGATTGCTACATAATAAACGTTCCAAGTCTCTGTTCAAATCGGCGTGTCTCAGACACAGGTCAGTGGGGCAATTTCCAGTTTCTTTCAAACATCGTTAGCGATCATGACACGATTTTGTTTGATGAAAGAGCACATGGATACTCCAGTGCTATGAATGCTTTTGTGTATCTGGCTAAGGGGCCGGCGGGTGCGGTCACCTTGCAAGTCTTACTACTATTTGTTCTCTACCTTTATGCTCAGAATGTCAAATTTGGACCAGTGTGGAGTATTTCTAACGCAAGAAAAATTGCTTCCAAAGAATATATTGATGGCATGGCACATACATTCATGAAAGCTCGTGCAAATCGCACCGCGTTTCAAATTTTGTTTGGCTCATTCCATTTGCGACTGTGCAAGGCTCTGTCACTGCCTCCTGATGAGAAAAATGAAGTGCTTGCAGCTCAGTGGTCGAACTCGACCAATATCAGTTTGAAGGAAACTTTGGGATTTTTGCAGACTGCAGAGCGCTTACAGAATGCAAGTGAAATCAGTAACGAGGAACTTGTCAGTGTGATGAAAGAATGTGACCGTCTCTATGATGCAAGCAAAGTGCATCTTGCAGTTCATTCAGTCCGTCGTTTGGGTACTTGAGCTTTGTGTTAGAATCATGCATCTCGGGAGAAACAGTTTCTGAATACGCAATTGTCGCAATCAATTTCTGAAACCATTGGGCGCCTTGCTGCTGCGATCAAACAGCATATAGTCGGGCAAGACATGGTCATTGACCAGTTGCTCGTGGCAATTCTTGCAGATGGTCACGTCCTTTTAGAGGGGGTGCCCGGTACGGCAAAGACTATGTTAGTGAAGACTCTGTCCAAGCTTGTAGGGGCTGACTTCGGTCGAATTCAGTTGACACCAGACATGCTTCCCTCTGATATTCTCGGCACCAGTATTTATGATTTGACCACCAAAACTTTCAGCGTAAAGAAGGGTCCAATATTCACTAGCCTGCTGCTTGCAGACGAAGTGAATAGAACTGCACCCAAGACCCAATCTGCTCTTCTTGAGGCGATGGAAGAGCGCCAGATTACTATTGATGGGCATACTGAAGCGTTGCCAGAACTTTTTATGGTGGTGGCGACTCAAAACCCTGTTGAGTTTGAAGGCACTTATCCTCTTCCTGAGGCACAGTTAGACCGTTTTATGCTCAAAATTCTTGTCGGTTATCCTGAAGGTGATGCCGAAACTATAATGCTTGCAAATTGGCAGAACGGTGTTTACGACCGCAAGAAAAAGACTGATTTGCAACCAGCGATTTCGCTTGATGAACTTCTAAATTGCAGAATGCACATGAAGAGCATTCGAGTCGAAGACAGTATTTTCAGTTATTTGATGCAACTGATTCAAAAATCTCGCTCGCTTTCCGATGTGCAATTGGGTGCAAGCCCGAGAGCCGGACTTGCCTGGTTGGCTGCCGCCAAGGCTCATGCAGCTATGGAAGGAAAAGACTTCGTCACCCCAGACAATATCAAATTTGTGGCGCACCCAGTGCTGCGGCATCGCTTGATTTTGACACCAGAATCAGAGCTTGAGGGCATTAACACAACTCAAGTCATCAATAAGTTGTTGGGATTGGTTCCCGTGCCGAGATAGCGTGATGATTCCTGCACGCCTCCTCTATTTTTTGTTGCTTGCTGGCGTAGCTATTCTCTTTGCCTCAATCTGGCTGCCCAGAGTTGCAGCCATCGCATGGGCAATTGATGCTGTATTGCTCTTCCTTGTGTTAATTGATGCGAGAATAACTCCAGATTCAAAGAATATTTCAGCGCAACGATTTTGTTCAGACCGGCTTTCAATTGGTCGGCAGAACGAGGTATTAATTGAAGTCTACAGCAATGCGCTGAAGCCATTGCAAATACAATTGCGTGATTGCTACCCCGTTGATTTGGAAGCTGATGTGCAAGAGTTTGATTTCAAGCTCGCCGATAAGAGTCGCGCTAAGCTCGAGTACATGTTGTTTCCTCGTCGTCGTGGCGAATTTGAATTCGGCGATATCACACTACGTTATCGAAGTGCGTTGGGACTTTTTTGGCGGCAACTAAATGTTCCTGCAACAAAAAAGGTGCGTGTCTATCCTGACCTGAAAGCGCTTCAAGAGTTGTCAGTGAAACTAGCCCATTCATCAGAACTCGGCGTACTCAAGGTAAGGAAAAGAGGTCAGGGAACTGATTTCTCTTCGCTTCGAGAATATGTGAGCGGTGACGATATCAGGTCGATGGATTGGAAAGCCACAGCCCGCAGAGACCGACCGGTTCTTCGTGTTTACGAAGTAGAGAAAGAGCAGACCTTGATGGTGCTTGTCGATGCTGGACGAATGATGGTTTCTGATCTGGAAGGACTCAGTCGTTTTGACCATGCGTTAAATGCAGCTTTGTCACTTGTTCTTACCGGACTTATGCGCAACGACCAGGTGGGTCTGGGAATTTTTGCAGATAAGCCTTTGTTGTTCATGCCACCTCGCCGAGGAAAATCATATCTAACGAAAATTCTCGAAGCGTGCTGTGATCTCAGACCAAAAATGGTTGAACCAGATTACACAGGTGCTTTATCTTTCTTTGCTAGTGCTCAGAAATCTCGTTCGCTAATGGTTTTGATCAGTGATTTGACTGACCCGACCGGTTCTGCATCGCTCCTAACCGGCTTGGCTAGCTTGAGTCCGCGCCATCTTCCTTTCTGTGTGACTTTGCGAGACAGAGAAGTTGATCGCATTTCTGAGCAGTCTGCGCCTGATTTGCAGGGCATAATGAAGCGCGCCGTTGCTAATGATTTGATTGCCCAGCGAGAACTCGCTTTCTCCCACCTTGTGCGCCGTGGCTGCCTGCTCTTGGATAGTCCGCCGCAAGATCTTTCGAGTCGATTAGTGGACAAATATCTTGAAATCAAGGCTAGAGGATTGCTCTAAACTAAATGATTGTCGCAAGCGTACTTTACAAGAGCAGTTCTGCTCTTCAGTTTTAACTTTTTCCTGATTCGTGAAGCGTGAAGCTCTACAGTTGACTCTGTCAAAAACAATCTCTGCGCAATTTCGCGATTTGCTAGCCCGGAAGCAATCAGTCTGAGAACCTCTAATTCTCTGGCTGAAAGCGGGGGGGCTTTGCCAGCTTGAAGAACACCATCTTCATCTTCTCCCATCATCAGCGATGGTTCGCTCTTTTGCGGTGCACGGTAGATTTGCTCTACTGCTGTGCTTAATTGTCTGGTGAGGTTGCTTACCAGGTTTAAATTGAATACTTGTTCTTTTGCTTCCTGATATAGATCTGCATTTCTTAAAGCTATTGAAATTGCATGAGCTGTGGCTTCCAGTAGTTTTATTTCTTCTCTCTGCCAGCGTCGTTCTCTGTCACTTTGTACAACTAAAGCACCGAGGCTGGTGCCTACAGAAAGTATAGGTGTGCCAACGAGACTGCGAATGCTGCTTTCATACATCGACTCTGCGCCGTCAATTATCTGGCTTTGCTCATGTTTTCTAATACCAGACTCTTCAAGCACTGTGGTGCGTTCACACATTTGTGCTGCTATCACAGGTGGTATCGCCATGCTCCAACCTAGCCCAAGTGGAGATAGTTCTGGATCCACATATTCGTGTGTGATTCGAGGCTTTTGTGAGGGGTCACAATTTAGAATAAGGCAAGAACTTACTTTCAGCATGTTGCCTAATGTATCAACGGCAGATTGCAAGACATAATCTCGATCGAGCCTCGAAATAATACGTTGAATTATCAATCTATGATTGTGTTCAAGCCAGAGCTCATTCTGCAATTGCAGCGTGGAGTTTTGGCTTGAACGCTTGTCGGTGTAGATTGCGTTAAGTAAGAGCTGTGCAACTGTGGGCGTAAGCTGATGATTTTGCAGTCGTTGTTCATTTCCATGATTGACACTCAGTAATGCGATAACACTGCCGTCTTGCGCATGAATAGGCATTATAACTGAGTGCTTCGACATTGCTGAACCGCCGAAAACATCGTCAGCATTGTCCAGCATCGCTGGCTCTCTAGAGCCATTTTCCGACCATTCTTTCCACTGTTCAAGTTTGCTTGCATCTAAGGCTTCGCCTGCTTCGGTTCTGCAAGAAGACTGGTCGACGAAAAAAGTAGTGCTGGCTCTGTTTTCTCTCTGCCAGAGTGTGGCGCTATTGGCTCCACCATTGATAATTTCTGCAAAAACACCGGCTGCAAGATCGATTCGATCTTGCCGCTTGCTCAGTACAACTGCGATTTTGTCGACTAAATTCGCGCTAGTTCTCGGCGCGGTTTCTCTATAAGTCACAGCCAGACTCGCTGAATACAGGATACATTTCAGTCTAGCATGTGCTTAGGGATAACCCCAGCTAAGGTTTCTACTAGCGAACTTATGGAAACCCCCAGTCACGAATTTAGTGAAATCGACCTCGCCAGCAATATTAGCGAAAGTTAATCAATGATTTAATTTCCCACTAACGCCCTAAATTCGCCAAATGTCTCGAAAAATAAGGCTTTTACCCATTTGTGCTTGCCAAGATATTGCGCTAAAATTAATCTGCGTTCACTTTCATGGAGAGGGAGTTGCTGTGTTACCCCCTAAGGTTCTGCGCAATTTGAAGAAGCAGTTTGGCAAACGCCTGGTTGAGGTGGCTCTCAAGTCACCTACCCTTATAGCTGATATCGAAAGAATCAAGTCAGAAGGTGTCAAGATTCGTCAGGTGGATGGACCTTGTCGGGCTTACTACGACAAGCGTCGACGTACTATTTATATAGGTCGATGGTGTCCGCGTAACTACAAGCTGATTAGCATTGCGCATGAATTTGTTCACGCTCTTGTGCGTCCAACGCTTGACCCAGTTGTGGGAGAAACGGGACGTAGAGAGTTTGTGGAGCGCTGCCTAGAAGAAGAAACCGAGGCGATTGTTCACGAAATCAGCATCGTGAGAGAGCTGCTCAAAGCCGGTGTGAAGGTAGATCCTAAAGAGCTTGAATGGTTGAACCGTTACAAGAAAGGCGGACGTAGAGCCATTAGAAGAGCCCTTGTAAAGACGATTACGTCTACGACTGGTGAAGATTACCCAGACTATTACGGCAGCTGGTACGACGAGATGGTGCCGCGGGCGAAGAGATTGCCCTAGCAGTCAGAAAGCAAAATGAACGAGCGCCTGTCAAGCGCTCGTTTTGTTTTTCTGGCATAAGATGCGCGGATTCGAGCGAAAGCTTGGTTGAACTGTAAGAGTAAATCTAGATAGTGTGCACATGAAATGCTGATCACCGCTCGCGAAGCCTCTTTCGCTTAATAAAGCTATTCATAAGCTAAATGCTATGAGCGGTTATGCTATCCTAACCCGGTCGTTTTATATCTGTTGGCTTAACAAGCCATTTTGATATGGACGATTGACTTTAAGAGGCAGAACGAGACAACTCGGGCTGGCTCAGAAATTACCCCTTTTGCGCTTGGCGAAGGAGACGAACAGGATGCTAGAAGTTACGGTAGGAATTGCTGGAGCTGCAGGCGACGGTCTTGATAAGTCTGGCGATACCCTGGCAAGAGCAGCCGGTCGGCATGGTCTCCATGTGTATGCCTACAACAGCTATCAGTCCATCATCAGAGGCGGTCACATCTGGCTCAGACTAAGAATCGGTCAGGAAAAAGTTTATAACCATGGCGATAAGCTCACTGCGGTTATCGCGCTCAATCAGGACAGTATCGAAAGACATCTTCCCGAATTGGACGAGGGCGGCTACCTCGTATTCAATTCTGACAAATTGAAAGTAGATCCAGCACTTCCGAAAGCAAAGGATGTGCAAATCGTTGGACTGCCAATGGCTGAAATAACAAAGCCAGTGGTCGAAAAGCATGGACCTATTCTTCCCATCATGCAGAACACAGTAGCTGTGGGTGCGGTGTTGGGACTCACCAGACTTGGCGTCGAAAGCGCCATTGACGTATTGAAAGATACCTTCGCTCACAAAGGCGATAAGGTTATCGATCTAAACGTTGGCTTGTTGCAAGCTGGTTATGACTATGCAACAAAGAACTTCAAGCCACTCAATGCTGAGTGGAAGATGAACAACACAAGAAGACCATTCTGCACAGGCAATGAAGCCATCGCTATGGCAGCTGCAGCAGCTGGTTGCAAATTCTACTCTGCTTATCCGATGACACCAGCATCAACCATTCTTCACTGGATGGCTAACCATGCTGAACAAGCTGGCATCTGCGTTAAGCAAGCGGAAGATGAATTGTCCGTTATTAACATGGCGGTCGGAGCCGGGCTCGGTGGAGTGCGTTCAATGTGCGCAACCGCAGGTGGTGGCTTCGCTTTGATGACTGAAGCAGTTGGTATGGCTGGCATCATGGAAGCGCCTGTAGTAGTGGTCGAAGTTCAACGTGGCGGACCTTCAACTGGACTTCCAACAAAAACTGAACAAGCAGACTTGCATCAGGTGTTCGGAGCTTCGCAAGGCGAATTCCCACGCTTGATTGTTTGCCCACGTGACATTCCAGATGCTTATGAATCTACAGTGGAAGCGTTCCATCTTGCAGATAAATACCAAATGCCAGTTTTGATTATGTCTGACCTGTTGCTTTCTGAGCACCCAGAGACAGTTGATGCTGAAGTCTTCCGCACCGACATCAAGATCGATCGCGGACAGATGGTTAGCGAGTGGGATGTCGAAAAGAACGGCAAATATAAGCGCTTTAAGAACACTCCTAGTGGTGTTTCTCCGAGAGCAATTCCAGGCACTGCGAATACTCTGTATGTTTCTGGAACTGATGAACACGATGAAGAGAGCATTCTTGTTTCCGATATGTTCACAAGCCCACCCATGCGCCGCAAGATGATGGAAAAGCGCATGCGCAAAGTTGAAAACCTTCTGAAGGACCTCAAGGCTCCTGTTCTGGAAGGACCAGCTGATGCAGACGTGACTTTGGTTGGTTGGGGTTCAAGCTACGGCGTCATCAGAGAAGCTGCTGAGAGACTCACCGCAGGTGGTACCAAGACCAATTACTTGATCCTCAAGTACATTGCTCCGTTCCATGCAAAAGAAGTCTCAGAAATTCTTAGCAAGTGCAAAAAGAAAATCTCTGTTGAGCTTAACTTTACGAGCCAGATGGCACGTCACATCAAGGCTGAAACAGGTATTTCGATGGACGATCATGTCACCAAATATGATGGCGAACCACTTGAGCCAAACTATGTCGTTGACCACGTCAAACGCATACTCGGCGCTACCAAGATTTGCTTGAATGTCACCGAACATGACGCTAGAGAGATGGCTTATCACTACTTGCGCACACACTACGCTGAAAGACTGCGTCCAGCTGCTGTGACCAAGGGCGAGAAGAATGGACACGGCGAGCCAACCTGGAAGGTTGAACTCGTTGAAAGAAGCTCTGGAAACAAGGCTGGCGAAATCGTCGTTGGCGTTGAGACCGGTGCTACGTATTCATACACAACGGTCAGCTAGTCTTACGGCAAGAGGGAACAAAAAATGGCAACAGTAATTGAACTTCCCGTCGACACCTATAAGGGACCGGTTGATCCGGATTGGTGTCCTGGATGCGGAGACTTCGGCGTACTGAAGTCTTTGCAAACTGCAGCAGGAAAGTGCGGCGTTCAACCGAAAGATCTTCTAGTAGTATCTGGTATCGGTTGTTCATCTAACCTTCCTGGATTCATCAATGCATACGGTATTCACAGCTTGCACGGACGTTCAGTTGCAGTAGCAACTGGCGCGCATCTCGCTAACACCGACATGAAGACCATCTGTACTGGTGGCGATGGCGACGGATACGGTATCGGTATTGGCCACTTCATCCACGCTATGAGAAGAAATCTGGACATGACTTACATCGTCATGGACAACCAGATTTATGGTTTGACCACTGGTCAAGCTTCGCCAACCACAACCCGTGGTCACAAGACGAAATCAACACCGCACGGTAATGCTGAAATACCTTTGAATCCAGTAGCCGTTGCAATTACAGCAGGTGCTACATATGTAGCTCGCGGTTTCTCTGGTGAACAAAAGCAATTGATCGATTTGATTGCTGGTGGTATTGCACACAAAGGCTTCGCACTCATCGATGTGTACAGCCCTTGCGTCACATACAACAAAATCAATACCTACCCATGGTTCAAAGAGCGTGTCTACAAGTTGGAAGATACCGGTTTCGATCCTTCCGATTTCCACACCTCGCTTCAAAAATCATTTGAGTGGGGCGACAAGATTCCGCTGGGAGTTCTCTACAAAGCTGAGCAAACAACCTACGAGGAAACAGATCCTGTTCTTCGCAGAGGACCGCTCGTGAAGCAATCTCTCGGACTCAGCAAAGAAGTGATGGCTGATTTCATCAACGAAATGATTTAGTCAGCAAAATCGAATTCTTGAATTGGACACCTGCCTCTGGCGGGTGTCTTTTTCTTTCTGGCTGCTTCGAGCCTGCATAGCATTTCCTGCTGACGTATTTACCTCCGAAGAACTAAACTCGAATCAGAAGCGCTTTAAAGGATTTAGTTATGAGCACAGTTTTAGAGCGAAAAACAAAAACTCATGCAATTTGTCCATTCCTTATATTGGGATTGGATCGAAACGCATCTCGCTTAGCCGTCGAAGAAGCTTACTGGAGGCTGTTCGATGGGCTGGATGAGGGTGCATTCTTGCATTCTCCGCAGGCCTGGGTGCAAGCTGCCCAGGCACAATTGGAAGTAGAAAATGCCTATGCTCGAATCATGAATGAAGAGTTCGAAGAGGCTGATGAAGAGGGCGTAGAACCTTTCTGGCCTAAGTTCGGTCAAATATTGATTGCTGCAGGAAAGATCAACATACGTCAATTGCAGTTTGCTATTGAAGAACAGGAAATCGAGCACAGGCCTTTGGGCGAAATTTTGCTTGAGCAAGGTCTGATTAATAGCGAAGAGCTCGAGGCTGTTCTCTCAACTCAGGTATCCATGGAATTGCCTGATGACTCCCCTTATCTTTTCGGCTTGCGCTTGATTGGGTTGCGAGTTTTGCCAGAAGACATGGTCTGCATCGCCCTGATCGAACATTGTGACAACGGAACGCCAGTCGAGCAAACACTTTTGGAGCGAGGTTGGCTGGCACCAGAAGTGCTTGAAGCAATTTCCAAGAAGTGAACTGAGCTGAACGCTATCAAGTGCAAATTCGTTTTTTACAACGAATTTGCTGTCGTTTTTTTTCAATTTCTAAAGTGTTGATAAAAGCATGCCGGAAGCGCGATGCCAAGCATATTAGATTGTATTTGCAATCTTGAGCAAGGAGAGAATCATGTCCGGAACAACGTACAAAATGAGCGAAATTGTTGGAACTTCAACAGAGAGCTACGCAGATGCAACCAAGGTTGCTGTCAGAAGAGCTTCCAAAACACTACGCAATTTGGGTTGGTTTGAAGTGGTTGATCAACGCGGTCTGATCAAAGATGGCGAAGTCAAAGAATTTCAAGTAACAATCAAGATTGGCTTCAAGCTTGATGACTAATTAGCTTGTATTTCTACTCTTGAGGCATCAACGGAATAGCGCTCGCACTTATGTTAAGTGGGGGCGCTTTTTGCTGCAAGCTTGGGTTGATGAAGTTGTGGCAAATAGAGGGCATCTGCGTATTCGGCGAAATGACAATCGTGAAATCGGTCGAAGGATGCGCTTCCATTGCAACCGAGACTGGGAAGCTCTGCATTTCAGGAACCATCTGATAGATGCGACTTGTATTTTCATCGTTGGCTTTCACGCTTTGTTGAACAAGCAACTCGTGTTGGCAATCTGAGTCTGAAATTTGCCAGCGATATCGAACCTTAAAGCCAGCCTGTGTAAGCTGTTCCGACAGAGCAATCGAAATCTGTTCGCAGCCCTTTGGGTATTTGATAGCAACAGATGCTGGTTTTGGCGAAGAGTCGTAATTGAGTCCTGGCGTGCTTGCCAGCGGCTCACTATCTTCCGGAAGTGTAAGCTCAGCTGATGGTGGGTTTTCGCTGGCTGAAACAATGCCAGCTGTTGAGCAGCCGAGTATTTTGTTGAAAGTGGCTTGGCCAGCCAGTGGATCTGGCACCCAATAACTGCCGCCGTTTATCATCTGTCCTTCGCCTGGAAGCATAGCTGTGACTACGCGCTCATGAGGAAAGTCTTTTGCGAATGCTGCAAGGCTCATTACGTCTTGCATTGGGAGGTCAGTTCTGACGCACTTGTATCCGAGCATGACGAGCTGCGGTAATTTCAATACAATTTCTGGCTCTTTGAACTTCTTCGCTGCCTGTCGCACAAACCATTGTTGTCTCTCAATTCTTCCAATGTCTCCGCGCGCATCATGGCGGAATCGCACATATTCTTCTGTTTGCGCTGGTGTGAGAATTTGCAGCCCTGGCTTCAAATCGACAGTCAATTTTGCCGTGTGGTCTACGTAATGCATTTCCTTTTCAACAAGGACTTCAACTGGTCCTAATATTTCAAACAGTTTTTTGAGACCGCCTGTGTCTACTTCGATGAAGTGATCAACTGGCACTCCGAATGCTTCGCGCACGGTTTGCATGGTCAATTCTGGTCCACCAAATGCGTGTGCAGAATTGATCTTGTCCACACCGTGATTAGGAATGCGAACTCGGCTGTCTCTCGGAATTGAGATGACACCCACTTTGTTTTCGATGGGGTCGACACTGACTAACATCATAGTGTCAGTTCTGGTTCCAACAAATGGGTCAGGGGCGTTCGAGCCATTTGAGTCGACACCCATGAGCAAAACCGTAGTCTTCTGAGTCAGCCTTGGAATGACCATGTCAATCGAGGGCATTGTCGGACCCGCAGGCGCTGGTGGCTGCGAACTGACTCGGGACACTGGTTTTGTCAGTGCCTGAGCCTGTGGTCGACAGGTTATGCAGAAGGCCGCAACGGCGCCGACAGCGCACGCACAAGCCAAAGCTGTCATTGGCCAGGGGTTCAATCTCGATTGGCCCTTTGTATTGATTTTCAATGGAAATCCTTAGGAAAAGCCTCTATTCGACATCTTATACCTCAGGGACTGGGTATACTTGAAGCCCTACTAAAATTTGCCTAGATTTTACGTCTGAGGAGCAGCACTGTGAAACTATTTTTGGATACGGCCAATCTGGATGAGATCAAGGAAATCGCTGACTGGGGCGTGCTTAACGGCGTCACCACCAACCCTTCACTGGTAGCCAAAGAGGGTATAGATTTCAAGACTAGAGTTATCGACATTTGTAAAGTAGTAGACGGACCGGTGAGTGCAGAAGTTGTCACCGAAGATGCCGACGAAATGATCAAGCAGGGCAAAAGCATCGCCACTTGGGCTCCAAATGTCATGGTTAAGTGCCCACTGACGCCTGCTGGCTTAAAAGCTTGTAAGGCGCTGTCCTCTGAAGGCATCAAAGTCAATGTTACCCTCTGTTTCTCGGTAAACCAGGCAATTCTGGCTGCAAGAGCAGGTGCTACCTTCGTTAGCCCATTCGTCGGACGCCTCGATGACATTAATCAGGACGGAAATGAGCTAATTGCCCAGATCGCCCAGGTCTTCTCAATCTACGGTTTTGAAACCGAAGTTCTCGCTGCCAGCATCAGGCACCCTGTACATGTGACTCAGGCAGCCCTCTCCGGCGCTGATATTTGCACGATGCCATACAAAATCTTCAAGCAGCTCGTGTCGCATCCGCTGACCGATGCAGGAAATGAAAAATTCCTCGCAGACTGGAAGAAATCTCAGCTAACTCTTGCTAAGTAAGCAAAGTGATCTCACAAAAGGGCGCGAAAGCGCCCTTTCTGTCAAAATGATTGAAAAGCAGTTAAAAATTCACGCCAAGCGGTAATAATCCAATTGGGGCGAACTTTTTTCAGCTTTGAGCATAACAAAATCGCTATTATCGAGAAATGACAAAAACGGTTGAGCAAAAACAACCTACGGGACCGACCGGGTTCCTCTACCTGGGCTCTACGATGCTTACTGTTGACTATGGGAAGGTTCTTTCCCTCGACGGAAAACAGACGATTGGGTTCTTGTTTGAGGACGGGCTGATCGCTGGCAACGGTGAGCCTCTGGGCGTTTGGGACAATCTGAAAACGATTGAAGAGCTTCCCGGAGCTATGTTTCAGGGCATCGATAGTGATGATCAGCAGATCAACTTGCCTGGTCCTGAGAAAGGACCCATCGGCGGTCTGAAATATAACGGGCGAGACATGCTGGTTTTGTTTGGACGTGTCGCCACAGCCGACCACAAGGTCATTGGCAAAATGACTGATGATGGAACCTTATACTTTCGCGACCCACGATTTCCTGACCAGTTGCGAAAAATGGACGATTACTCACAATTGTCCACTTTCTTTCAGGGCACTAAAAGTAATGGGCAAGCTTGGAAACATGAGTTCCAGCGCTCGTTGCACAAGCCCGACAAGAGTTATTGGGAAAACGAGATAGTCCGCTACTTCTCTGATTTTGACCGCGTTAACAGCCAGCAGAAGAAGTACGTTATCGATACGATGAAAGTTTTTGCTTTGTGTGGACTGGTTCAATTGGTGCGTAAAAGCGAGGGCACAGCCGGTCTGGGAAATGTGAAACATGGTGCCTCTGGAGTTACTGGAGTTCGCACTGGCAATGTCACGCTTGACCGCGAAGAGTTTGAAAGAGAAGTAAATTTCTACAGGAAATTTGGCGCTTTGATGGCGATTCCTGCTCGAATAAAGCCTCTAATCGAGGTGCGTATCAATCTTGTTGTAGCTCACGAATACGGGCACCAGTTGGAATTCTGTTTGGCACAGCATGTTCAGCATCGAATTAAAGATGCGTACGAGAAGAAGCTTGTGACGAGCCAGAGAATGCATGTTTTGCCGGAAGATGCCGAGACCCTTTCAGAACTTATTCAGCCGCACATGATAGAAGAGAGAGTGTTCGTTTCAGGGTATGCGCGAACAAGCTGGCATGAGTATTGGGCAGAGTGTGTGGCGTCGTATGCAGTTAAGGAAAGTCGAGATGTTTTACGTCAGCGCGACCCAGAGATTCACCAGCTTTTGAGCGATGTGGTTTTGCGACCTGAGACGGTGTTGAGCACAGTCAACAAAGAGAATATACTGAACCTTCAGACGAGTCTTCGGATCGGCGGCGAACTAGACGATAATCTGCTTAAACAATGAAGAAAACGCCAATTATCATTTCTAACCTGATTAGCTTGCTCTGGATAGGCTGCGGGTTGGATGTGATGGCTGCTTCCAATGCTGCGCTGAAAGCCATTGACCCAAGCCAGGCGGAGTACGACACACCTCCACCAGCGCCTGAGGTGACGGGAAACAATCCTTCGCCACAGCCAGCTAACCCGTTTGGAAGTGGTATTCAGGGGCAACCATTGGGGGCTCCCAAGCGCACGCTAGACAATCCTAACCCTGATGGACCCAGTGTTCTGAAAGATGAGCCGCCTGCCGGGTGGAGCCCTTCGGTAGCGCCATCGGCGGCTGAAGCAGCTGCATACGAGCAGAGAATCTCACGCTTAGAACAACTTTCTTTTGGCAGTCCTTATCCCGAGCATGAGCTTGATGATCGCCTCGACCATCTCGAAAATGAGGTATTCAACAAAAGAAATACTGGAATGCCAATCGACCAACGAATTGCGAAACTAGAATCAAAACTTCTCGGGCAAACAGCCTTTGGAAATTCGGCAACAAGTCCACCTCCAACGCCGTTTTCGCCCGTGAGTCCAGCTCAGCAATTATCGTCGGGCCCAGCAAGTGCTGGCAATTCAAATTCGGCATACTACCCGATAACGCAAGCACCGCAGTCTGTTCCCGCGCAACCTGTGCCACAAGGTAGACCCTTCACTCAGGGAACTGGTGCAGGCTTTCAAAATCAAGCTCCGATGCCGCAAAACAACGGCATGCAAAATGGGATGGGTTCCGGCAATTTCCAGAATCAAGGGGCTGTAAATCAGTCCCAGGGATTCAAAAATTTGCCAGGGAACAGCAACCAGCAGGGGCTGCCGAACCAGCAAGGATTTCCAAATCAGCAAGGATTTCCAAATCAGCAGGGTTTTCAAAATCAGCAGGGGCTGCCGAACCAGCAAGGATTCCCAAATCAGCAGGGATTTCCAAATCAGCAGGGGTTCCAAAATCAACAAGGCTTTCAGGGGCAGCAATCAGCTGGCTTTCAAAATCAGCAAAGCAACCCTAATCAAGGCTTCCAAAATCAGCAAGGGTTCCAGAATTCTCCTCGTTATGGACAGCAAGGAGCCCCCAACCAAAACGGCTTTCAGGGACAATCAGGATTTCAGAATCAGCAACAATTTCAAAACCAACAATATCCAAATCAGCAGGCGTATCAAAACCAAAACGGCATGCAAAACCAAATGTTTGGAAATGCACAGCGACCCCAAAACCAAATGGGAAACTCTGGTAGTTATCAGCAATTTGGCTCGCCAAACCAGGGCTTCAACAACGGTATGCAAAATCAAGGCGGATTTCGCAACGGCATGAACTCAGGCTTCGGAGCTGCTCAAAATAATTCCAATCAGCAAATGGGAGTGAATCAAAATCAATCACGCCCTGGCAATCTAGCTAATCAGAATCAAGGCAATTTCAACCAGAATCAGGTGGGCAATCGGAGCTCTACGCCGCCTCTTACGCAAATGCCGGGCACCAATGGCGGTGGCAGGGCGACAGCAGCACAAAATAACCTTGCGGCACTCGATGCAGAAAATGTAGTTAGAGCTATTCCGCAAAAAGCAGGTGTTGGTGATTATTTCGCAAATGTAAGCAAGTTTCCCAGTGGGTCGGTAGCAAGGTGGAAAAATTTTCCTGTACTGATTCATTTGCCACAGGGGTCGCCGGCACCGTGGCATCAGGCTCTTGAAGAAGCCGTGCAATCTTGGGGGCGCTATATTCCAGTGCGTGTTGCCTCTGTTTCGGAGGCTGCGGACATCGAAATCGCCTGGATTAACCACTTGCCTCCGCATGCGCACGGCCAAACAAATCTAGAAGTCTTCAATGGGCGTATGCGTGTCACTGTTTACCTCTTGCGTCCAAGCTATTATTTGCCCGACACACCGCAAACAGCTCTCAAGAAGGTAGCTGAACATGAAGTCGGGCATGCAATCGGTATTTTTGGACATAGCAACGATGCCTCAGACATGATGTACCCGATGGATAATTTGGCTAATGCCACCAAATATAGTGCCATAAGTCCTCGCGACTTGAATACGCTTCGCCGGGTCTATGAAACACCATCACTGCCTTCCAATTATCAGAGTCCTCATCCGATGGGATGGAGTATAAAACGAAAGAATTGATCACATTTTGACAGTATTAGAGCCATAAGCGCGACAATTGCCAGATAGCAGAAGCAGATACGACTTCTGTAGACAGAGACCTGTCAGGAGGCAACTCGCAATGGTTACAGCTGTTAAAGAAATTACTATCGCTCACAGCCCAGATTCCGATGATGCATTCATGTTTTACGGACTTGCTGCTGGCAAAGTTGAGACATACGGAGTGAAAGTTCATCAGGTGATGAAGGACATTCAGTCACTCAACGTCGAAGCAAAAAATGCTTTGTATGATGTTTCAGCAATTTCTTTTGCTGCATATCCTGAGCTAGCTGAGACTTACGCTTTAATGCCCTGTGCCTCCAGCATGGGATTGAAATACGGACCGATGGTAGTTGCGCGAGACAACATCAAAATCTCAGATTTGAAGAATCTGAAGTTGGCTATTCCAGGCAAGCAGACATCCGCATATTTGACGCTTCGTTTGATTGAGCAGAATTTGAATATCGTTGAGATGCCGTTCAATGAAATTTTGGAGGCAGTGCGTGATAAGCATGTTGATGCCGGGTTGATCATTCACGAAGGACAGCTAACATATGCCGAAATGGGCTTGAAAAAAATCATAGACCTTGGTGAATGGTGGTACGAGCAAACCGGGCTTCCATTGCCGCTTGGCGGAAGTGTTGTGCGAAAAGCACTGGGCGAAGACATGGTCAAGAAAGCAACTAAAATGATGCAAGATTCAATTCGTTGCGCACTAGATAACCGAGAAGAAGCGCTCGCTTATGCTCTCCAATTCGCTCGTGGTTTGAAAGACGAGCAAGCTGATAAGTTTGTTGGTATGTACGTCAATGAACTTACCGTAGATTTCGGTGAGTCAGGCAAAAAGGCACTTATCAAATTTTTTGAAATGGCTTACGAGAAAGGCGTTATCGACAAGAAGTTTACGCCAGAGTTTGTCTCACTCTAAAGACGCAGGAACCCCAATTACAGTTCGAAAAAATCAGGAGAACAATATGTCTACTGCAACCGCAAATTGGAAGCGCCAGGGCTTCGCAACACTTACACCTAGACTGACTTTCAAAGATTCGGTAAAGGCTATTGAGTTCTACGAAAAAGCATTCGCTGCTAAAAGAGGCATGGTAAACAAAGGACCAGACGGCGCCAAGACCATGCACGCCGAAGTGCAGATTGGCGATTCAATGCTCATGCTTGTAGATGAGTTTCCCGAGATGGGCTGCCACGCACCTGAGTCTACTGGTCAAGCACCAGCTTGCTCTATGATGCTCTATTTTGAAAATGTAGATGCTGCATTTGAAAAGGCTGTTGCTGCCGGATGCACCGTCAGAATGCCTGTTTCTGACATGTTCTGGGGCGATCGCTATGGCATGGTTGTTGATCCATTTGGCTATGTCTGGGAACTCGGAACACACAAAGAAGATTTGACAGAATCTGAAATCCAGAAGAGAGCAGCGGAAGCATTCAAGAATATGCCTGGCTGCTCAGGCAACTAACAAGCAGTCTTCGATTCGCTATTAAAAAGAGGTGGGCAAATTTGTCCACCTCTTTCATTTGAATCTATATCGCGTTTGTTGCGCCTGAATTTTAGTTTTCTTGCGCAGCCAGGGCTGCGACTACGGACTATTCGCTGTAAGCGAGATACATATGTTCAGATTCGTTGTCGATTGCATACGGTTCGCTGGTCAATGAACAGGCGTAAGGAATGATGCTACGCAACTGCTCGCAAACCAATTTCGCTTGAGGCATTTTTGCATGAACATGGAGTGTTTGATAATCGATACGAACCTGTGTTCCTTCTGAAGACATGACAGTTCCGTAGTTGATAAGCATTGATGCTTGCTTCAAAATTTCTTGTGGATTTTTGAGTTGCGCACGACTGTGAGTGTGAGGCAGAAGATGCCCGTTTCCGTCGTACATTCGGTCTATCCACGCTTCGCCAGCGACTCTGAGACCAGCTCTTTCACCAGCTTGCAGAAGGGTCTGACCCGCGGGTCCGATTAATACCAGCCATTTGTCGAATTCGGCAATAGCTCGAGCCACGATTAACGCAACTCGGAGGTCTGACATCATCTGTCTGTACAGGAAGCCATGGGGACGAACTTGTGAAATGTCGAAGCCAAGAGTTCGAGCCAATCCGGAGAGCGCTCCTAATTGAAACAAAATGGATGCTCTCAGCTCTGTTGGCGACAAATGAATTTCGCGTCTGCCAAAGCCTGCCAGGTCAGGGTAGCCAATGTGGGCTCCCAGGGTCAAGCCAAAATATCTTGTTTCCTCAAGGGCTGCTTCCATGATAACTGGGTCGCCCGAATGTGCTCCGCAGGCAATGTTTGCCGAGGTTACGAAAGGAAGAATTTCGTCTTCACCTTCGATTCGATAAGGTCCGAAGCCTTCGCCAATGTTGGTGTTAATGTCAATACCTGTTTGGTAGACTCTGGCGGTGCTTGCTGGAATAGTCAGTGCGGGTTGTTGAGTATTGTTTGAATTATTAGACTCTTTGTTACCGCGCGTGCGATGTCTTTGTCGGCGCATGTTTCAATCCGTATAATGGGGAAATCTCCGTTTTGCGTCTTAGCTTTATACCCAAGCTGCGAAGGTCCAGAAATCGACCGGCTAATTTAACGGAGTTAGCGTTGATAAGTGTAACAGGAAACCACCGTTTTCCAAGGCAAAGATGAAACTCAGGGTTTATCCACTTCACATTTTTTCGGGGGCGATTAGAATAGATTGATGGAGGATGTCAATAAATGCGTCGTCAATTTCTGATTTTCAGCCTTCTGAGCGCTTTTCTAACGATTTTGCCAGCTCACGCCGATGAGCAAACGGCTAAAAGCATAACCATGTTGAGGACCCGAGCCGTCGAAGCGCAGTTCGCCGGTGACACAGATGCGGCTTTGAGCAGTTATCAGCAGGCGCTTGACCTGGCTCGCGGTGCTTACGGTGCTGACTCACCGTTTCTTGCAGAAATATATTTCGATATGGGCTCGCTTTGCCTTAATGTGTCGCGGTTTCCAAAGGCAGAAGAGTATCTCAGCCAAACCGTAAAATTGAGTCCAAATTCGACTGCTGCCCACATTCGTTTAGCCGAGCTGAAACGATTGCAAGGTCGGCCTGAGGAAGCTGCCCGTCATGCGGCGCTTATTCTCTCAAAGCACGGAGATGATATTGCTGCACGTCAGGAATTGGCGCTAGATTACGAACGTAATGATGATGCAATTCGCGCATATCACGAGCTTTCAACTCTTGAACAAATAATTCAGCGAAACAAGGCGGTTTATGAAGGGCGCAATCCGGGGACCTTTCCGGGGCTTAGCTTTGCACCAGCGCAAATCAAACTGAATGTAGCGCCGAAGTTGACGAACCCACCAACGGCTTCGGTTGATGCTGCAAAGGCTAAAGCCAAAGCTGATGCTGATAGGAAAAAGGCAGAAGAAGAGAAGCGCAAACAAGCTGAAAATGCTGAAAAGTTAGCGGCTCAAGAAAAGAAAAAGGCGCAGCAAAAGGCTGATGCAGACAAGAAGAAAACTTTAGCCAAGGCTGAGGCAGAAAGGAAGAAGGCATTAGCAAAAGCTGCTGAAGCGAAGAAGAAAGCTCAACCGAAGCCAGCTTCGCCAGCGGTGGCTGCAAGTTCTGGTGAAGTGGTTCCATCTACAGGTCTCAAGGCAAATCTGACTTCAAAGGCCGTTCTACTCACGCCTGTTAAGAAAAAGCCGCCTACACCTGCACCTGCACCTGTAAATAATTCGATTGAGCCTGATGAATCTATCGATGAAGGACCCAAAACTCCTCCACCCAAGAAGGCTGAACCCAAAAAAGCAGAGCCCAAAGCACCTGCTGCACCGAAGCCGGGCAAGCATGCACCAGGTTTGGTTCCACCGCCACCTCCGATAATTGGGTTCCCATCTATGATGGCGCCGCCTCCACCCGTTCAATCTGCGCCGAAGCCAAAAGCAGCAGCGCCGAAGAAAGAAGAGAAGCCTAAGGAAGCAGCTCCAGCTAAGGAAGATAAGCCGGAACCAGATGATGATTTCCTGCTTGATTGGGGCGGCGCCGGTAAGAAGAAAAAATAGCAGATAGCTATCAGGCAAGCCATCCTAACGACTTTTATACGAAATTTGCTTAGACTAAAACGTTGATTACTACCGTTTGTTTGCGTTTTGTCCTGAGCGATTCGGAGACTCTCTTTCCATGAGAACTGTCGTTTCAACTTTGCTGCTTTTGCTTATTGTTCAATCTTGCACCGCCTGTGGTGCTCAATACTCCGCCATGTTTAGCCGCTACCTGAAGGATGGGCTTGCAGAGCTTGATCAAGAGCGATTTGCCGATGCTGAGAACTCCCTTGCGCTGGCAGTTCGGCAGTCAAACCATCAGGCTATTTCAGATGCTGATCGCATTCTGGCATTACGTTCGCTTGGTGTCTGTCAGCAAATGGAAGGAAAGCATCTTCCTGCAATAAGCTCCTTTGAAAAGGTGCTACATCTGTTGGCAAAGAAAAATCAATTGATGACAGTTCAGTATGCCGAAGTGTTGGAAGACCTTGGAATAAGCTATTGCAAGTTGCAGATGTATACTCACGCAAGCCGAGTCTTGAACGATGCCCTTGCTATATATGAATCACACGGGCTTAAGGATCCAAAGTTGGGACGCGTTTTACAGAGCCTTGCATTTTCTCATCGCAAATGTGGAAACAACCTGAATGCTGCAAAAGCCTACTCCAGGTATTTTGCAAGCCAGAATTTGTCGAAGCAAAATGGCAACAACGACCTCTTACTCTTGCAGGATTATCGAGAAATACTGGGCAAAATGCATAACAAAATCGAATTGGCAAAAACAGACGTCTATTTAAAGAAGTTGAGTTCAAAGGCATAAGCCGGAGGCTGTTGATTGGATAAGGCAGAGAAGGTCGCGGTAGCCAGGGCGGTTTCTTCAATCGCTGGTATGGTTACTGTTGCCGATGTTGTCGAAAGAACTGGGCTACCTGTGCTCTGTGTTAACCGCTGTTTGAATGCACTTGCATTTGAATGTGTTGCCCATCTAGAAGTGAGGTCAGATGGCAAAATTGCCTACGGGTTTCCTTCAAATATTCTCTTACGCTCAAGAGCTAGCGCATTTAGCAGAGGACTTTCATTTCTTTTCTGCTTGCTCTTAAACCTATTGGTTGTTGTCTTGAAGCTAGCAATTGGCGCTGCTTTATTTGTGTCGATCGTTTTGGTTTATTCAGTTTGCTTTATAGTTCTAGAGGTCGTTTCCGTGTTTTTCAATATGGAAGCTGTTGCCAGAAAAATGTTTCGCGAATTTTTCGTGATACTCCTTCAGATGGTGAAAAATAGTCACGGAAAAGACGAGAAAAAGTTTTTGCGCCTTCCTCCGATTCTGGAAAACTGTTACGCATTTCTTTTCGGACCTGCCAACCCGAATGCTGGCTTAGAAAAAGAGCGATGGGTGAACACTGCAAGAACCATCAGAGACAATAATGGAATGGTTGTCCCTGAACAAATAAGAGTTTGGGCACTAGATATGGATTTTGAGAAGTTTGATCTCGAAGTCTTAGTCCGTCTTGATGGAATGCCGGTGGTGACCGAGAGTGGTTCTATAGCCTATTATTTCCCATCCCTTGAGAAGAATGATTCTGCCTCTCATTCTTCTGAAACGGCAGGCTATTTGCAAGAGAGGAATTGGCATTTTAGTGGTATCAAATCCAGTGACTTGTCGCCTGTTTTGTTTCTGGCAATTCTAAATTTTGTTGGTGCTAACTTTATGTACTTCACCTTTGCTACGCTTCCGTCCATTGTTACGAAGCCCTTAGCTTTCGGCTTCCTGACGGCATTGTGGATGTATGGAAATGCTTTTGTTTTGTTTCCGCTTGTTCGATTGATGATTTGTGCATACCGAAATCACAAAATCACTGAAAGGAATGTGGATCGCAAACTTCTTTCTGAATCTCTGGAAAGTCCTGATCAAAATCTGAAGATTCGCCTGCATGAGTGCTGCGAAGCGGCCAGAAAGCTAGGTATTGAATCAAGTAAAAGAGCGACTGTCTTCACCACCCGCGAAGATGCACTGGAACAATTCATAGTGAACCCACAATTGGGCTAAGTGATCCTCCAGTATGGATTTGTGTTCGGGATGGTGCTTGCAGTTTGCTTGAAGGAGAAAAGAACTAAAACTATTTTGATTCTGAGTTGTTGTCCGCTTTAAGCGCTCTTCTTCCGCTCTTTCGTGCTCTGAATGGTGCCTCTAGTGGGTCATCTTGCTGCCCCTGGGAGAAATTGCCTTGGCCTGGACCGCCGGGAGGACCGAAGCCACCGGGACCACCTGGCGGGCCAAACCCACCTGGACCACCAGGACCGCCTCTGCCACCAAATCCGCCGGGTCCGCCACCGATCATGGGACCTCCGGGACCACCGTTCTTTCGGCCGGGGGCGCAGTCGGGTAGTTTTTTGCGTTGCTCGGGAGTTAGCATTCCTCTAATGGCAAGCAAATCATTCATATTTGCATCATCCATTTGAGTTTGGAGTTTTCTTACTTGTGTCGATGCTGCTCTGATCTGAGCTTCTGAAGCATCAGGATTAAACATCAGTTTTCGCATCTCGTCTTGCTTCGTGAGCAAGTCTTTCCTGATGTCTTTGACCTTTGTTTTGGTTTGCTCGCGCATAACTCTGATTTTTTCTTTTTGCTCATCGTTGAGACCGAGCGGTGTGAGGTCGAGCTGTCTTCCACCGAAGCCACCTCCACCGGCATGTTCTCTTCCTTCGCGAAATCGCTTGCGGAAGTCTTGTCCGCCGCGATTGCCGAAGCGAGCCGCAAAACTATCGGGACCAGGTCCACCAGCGCCGGGACTACCAGGACCACCAGGTCCACCGGGACCACCAGGTCCGCCGGGTCCGCCAGGTCCGCCGGGTCCACCAGGACCTGGTCCATCGGGACCTCCAGGTCCATTGGGACCAGCAGGTCCATCCGGACCACCAAATCCCTCAAATGAGCCTCGGAAGCCGCCCTGTCCAGCGTAATTCGTTCTACCCCTACCCATATTTGGATAACGTTGTTTCATGCGCGAGCTGGGCATTTCGCCATCATTTCCTGCACCGCCGTTTGATTGCATATACTCTCGAATCTTTTTCATTCTTCGAGCACGAACGTCGTCAGATGCAGTATCGCTTGCGGTGTCAGCTTCATTGCCTGTGTTCGCTTGCGCCAGTGACGTTTTCTTTGCTTGTGTGTTCTGAGCATCAGCCGTAAGCGCAACAAAACCCGAACTTAGCGCCAAGAGTGATGACATCATTAGAGAAAATCGAATTGTGTTTGTTTTAGATCTTGATGTCATATAGACCGTCCTCGTCTGTTGCAATTCCAAGTGCATCTGCGCCTGTGGCAGTGATTTCAGGCATCAAAGCAATTTCGTTTTGCTCTTTTGAATCATCTGCTTTTGGTTTCGTTAAATCTGCAACTTGAGTCTCTGGTACTTGTTTTTGTGCGGTAGGCTGCTTTTGTTCAGGTTCTGGAGCTGCTAATCCAACAGTTGTTGCCTCTTCCGTTCCAGTGTTAGACGCTATTTCAGGTGCTGTTGCTGAAGCTTGTTCAGTTTCATTTGATGGCTGTTTAGCAGGGGCTGTTGTTTGCATTGCTTGCTGTGCTGTCAATGTTGGTGCTGTCTGCGGTTTTACTGCTACCGTAGGTTGATTTGCTGGTTTGAAGTTGATCGCAAAAACAATTGCAACAGCGGCTGCGGCAGCGGTTGCAATAGCAATTCTGTGTTTCCTAAACGGAAGGACATTGTTCTTCTGTTTGTTTTCGAATTGCATTTCACCAACAATATCTCTAGATGGTTCAATCTTAGGTAGTGATTTCAATCTTGAACTCACTGCTGCGATATCGCTGAGCTTTTGGCTGCACGGGTTGCATGCGCTTAGATGCTTTTCGACATCAGAGCGTTCACCGGCGGCAAGCTCATTGTCGTGATAGGCATCAAGAAGCTCTGTGAATGACCCACAATCGCTGGCACTGGAATTAGTTTCCAGAAAGCTAAAATCAAGCTCGCGTTTCATTTGAGCCTTAGGCAACGAGGCAAGCGCATTCTTTACTTTCTCAAGCTCACTAAGTTCCTCAGCACAAGAAGGGCAGTTAGACAAATGCTCTTGGAGTTCTGTGAGTTCAGAACCAGCAAGTTCATCATCTATGAATGCACTCATGCATTCTGAATATTTCTGGCAAGTTTCCGGATTAGACATGGGCTGTCACCTTGGAGATTGAGATAAAGTGCCGGCTGAATAATATGGAGTGAGAAGCTCCTTTAATTTCGACCGACCGTAATGGAGGCGAGAGCGAACTGTGCCTAGTTTTTCTCCGATTATCTCTGCTATTTCCGCATAGGAAAAGCCTTCGACATCATGAAGTATGAGCACCACGCGCTGTGAGTCTGGAAGTTGCTCCAGCATTTTCTCAATCATTTGTGATTGTTCGTGATGGTCGACTTTCAAAGCTGGGTCTGAAGTGGGATCAGAAAGTTGCGTGATGGTTTTTCCATCACCGTTTTCCCCAATTTCTTCAGCTGTAGGATCGAAAACGACTGTGTTGCTCATTTTTTTTCTGGAACGGTTGCGAACAATGTCATAACTGGTGTTATGCGCTATTCGAAAAATCCATGCGGCAAATGACAGCGACGAAGATTTCGCAAACTGATCAATGCTTTGATGGATTCTTATGCAAGTTTCTTGCACAACCTCTTCAGCCTCCTCCTGATTCCCTAAAATTCGGAAGGCCGAATTAAAGAGACGATTTTGGAATCGCCGAATCAAGGTTTTGAAGAGCATGGGATCCCTTGTTTTTCGATATTGTTCTAAAAGAACCTCGTCACTCGGGTCCACTTGTCTATTCCCCTAAACTGCTTGTTTCGGTTCTACCCTATAAACGTAATTCGGAGGGAAAAGGTTCAATTTTTTGATTAACTTTGAGCGAGATTTAATCTTTCTCTTAAGATCGCCTCTGCGTTAAACTTAAATTGCAATACTTACCGCAGGCGCTCACAAAAAATGACTCTTTCTCGATTCGTCCTAATTTCTGCTTTGCTGTCGCTTTCTTGCTTGTCCCCATCGTTTGCGGAGCAAGACAGCGGGGCGGCTGACGCCAAAAACCATGAAACTCTGACTAAGACGGCGAGCGAAAAGAAAAAGGTCGAGGATTTGCCGAATTTTCATGAGGTTCATCCATTCCTATATAGAAGTGGTGAACCTAGCGTCGCAGGAATGCATAAGCTCAAAGACATGGGGGTTCGTACGGTAATTGATTTGCGCGCGCCCTCAGAAAGAGCGTTCGATGAGGAGAAAGTAGCTAACGAGCTGGGCTTGAAGTACATAATGTTGACGATGACTTCGGCACCACCGACCGAGAAGCAGGTCGACACGTTGCTGAGCACGCTCAAAGAGGCTCAGAAGGATCCATCAAAAGGTAGTGTGCTGGTGCACTGCGCACACGGCTCTGACAGGACAGGATGCATGGTCGGTATTTGGCGAGTAACCCAAGAGGACTGGGGTTACGATGAAACCTATAAAGAAATGCGCAAGTATTGGTTTACGCCGAAATTTACAAGGCTAGCTGATGCAGTAAAGCAACGCGCCAAGAAATAAATGCTGCAAATAGATTGAATCTCAACGGTGAAAGATAATCAACTTTCTTTTCTCGTCAATAATGTACTTCTCGGCTCCCAGAACCCTCTGTCCCAAAAGAGGCATATGAGGACCCGGGTTACTCACCATTACTGTGACATCGCGAAGATTTACCGGGCCGAAGTCAATCTTCTCCACTCTATAAGCCAATACGGGGCGAGTTCCATCAACACCGGTAGATGTGCCCATTCCCAGGAGGTGCGCTGCCTTTAAATCCAGTTGTTTCCAGACTGACAGTGGAAATGCTATGCCATCAGCACCGGTATCAAATATCATCGGGACAGATTTGCCACAAACATCAACATTTACTACGATGCTCTTACCTTGCATTGTGAAAGCAACTACGTTTCGGTCTCTCGGATCAATAGGTTTGGAGGCGACTGGTTCTGCTTTTGGTTTTCGTAAGATCAATACTGAGAGCTGGTTATTTACTTCGTATTGAAGTCCTCGCAAGAAGCTCTGCCCTACCAAAGGTGGTGAGGGCAAATTTGGATGCACAAAGAAGGGGATTTTGCGGCTGGTTTTTCCCAGGCGCAGCGTTAGTGGAACAATCAGTGTTTTGATTGCACTTCCACCAGAGCCACCGATGTAAGCTGCTTCACCCTTGAGCTTTGAGATGTCAATCCCCATTTCTTTCAAGTGATTGACACCAATCATGGTGACTTCTGCACCAGTGTCGAATTGCATTTCTATTGTCTTTCCATTAACCTCACCATTTACCATCAGCCTTCCAAGCCGCTTGTTAATGGGAACACGATCTTCGTCGGGCAGACTGGCTAGATCAGATGGTTCAGAGTTTGATTGACTCAGTGACTCTGTCTTTCCGTCTGTAATCTTGGCGACAGAATTTGCTTGAACACTCAAGTTTGAACTAGTGCCTGGACCGGCATTCGCACCGGCACTTCCACTGCTGCTGGAATTTAGCCAGTCTTTGGCGCGAGTATTATTCGGGTCTAGTTCTGCAGCTCTTTTGTAATACGGAGTTGCATCTTGACCTTTGAGCAGGCTGGCAGATTCTGCATATGCATTTGCCAGTGCAACTCTCACGGCGGGATAGTTCGGATAAATCTTCAAAGCCTGCTCATAAGCTGCGCACGCATTTCGCCAGTCTCGCTTTATTGCAAATGCCTGGCCAGATTTTGCTAACTTAATGGCTTCATTGTAGGCGCTATTCGAGTTTTGCTGACCGATTGCACATTGAGTGCAAAATACCAGCAATAGACCGCAACTGAGAAAAATTCTGTTCATCAATCTTCCACCCAGTCGGTATATTCCCAATTTTTGCTAATCCACTTAGCGCGGTGCCTGATCATTCGGCGGAATAGCTGACGGAGGTGTTGGAGCCGTCAAGGCGGTGTACTTGTCTTGAGCGAGTTTGGACCAGGGATAATATTTCAAAATTTCCTTCAAGGTGTCCTTCTGAGCGCCAATATCATTGAATGTCTCGCAAAGTTTGAGCCGATACCACAGCGCTTGCCAGTTTGCTGGTTCCATAAACAAAGCTTTGTCGATGTAGTAGCGCATTTCGCCATATCGTCGACTCTTGTTCAAGAATACTGCGAAATCTACCATCACTTGTGGGTCTTGCGGCGCGTAACTTGCGGCTCCTTCAAGTGATTGCTGTGCCTCTTGCATCTGGTTGTTATCCATATACAAAAGCGCCCAATCTCCAAGTATGCGGCCTTCTATTTCTCGGTCTTCCATTTTATGAGCGAGATCTTGTGCCTTTGAAAAATATTCATACGCAACGCGCGATTGCTCCGGTCGTCCGAGGTCTTTCGCCATGACGCGGCGCAGGTTTCCGAGTCGACCCCATAATCTGGCTTGCTGCTTCGGGTCTCCGAGGAACTGCACTTTATTTAGAGCAGCCTGGTAAGCCTGTTCGGCGGCTCTGAAGTCGCGATAGATATTCAGCTTCGAATCGCCAGTGCTAACGAGCTGTTCGAGCTGTTGCCGAGATGCGAGTGTCGGATTGGCTTGAAGAATTATCTGGCGCATTCGATAGTCGAGGGTGACGCAAAAATTCTGCCAGAACGGGTTGCCCAAAATGCCAATATTGGAGCCGGTGACGATGCCCTTTTTAGCCGGTTCAAAGTCAGCGGAATAAGTGAAGCTAACATCTTTGACGAGCGAGGTGCCGGCTTTGACTGAACTCAATTGCACCGTGCCGAGCTTCACTGAACGCCCGTCGGCGCCCACGCCTTCTGTGTAGTGAACAGATTGTCCTGTCTGGTATTTTCTGCCAATAGCTGGTGGCAGATTGTTGAATGCTGCACCGGTATCTACCAGGCATTGTATATTCTCTTTTCCGTTCAGCTGAATTGTGATGACCGGACCTTTCTTCTCAACAAATGGAAGAATGTTGGAATTCGCCGGAGCTCTGTAGGATGCGAAATCCCGGAAGGTAACTGTTGATTTGCCATAGTCTATTGTTACTGCAAATTTGTTCAATACATTTGTGCCGATCACGCCAGCGATGGGTTTTCCCAGCTGTCGGGCATGAGCTGAAAGATCAACAATGACGGCTTGCACATTAGGTACAGACATGTCACCAAATTGCAATCGTCGTAGATCTGTGGATTGTCCGAAGACCATTCCGGCAGCCGCCGTCATTCCCATAGGGGCTTGCTTATCTAACAGGTTCTCTGCTGCCACGCGTCGGTCGATTAGCGTCTGATTGGCGCCAGTGTCGAAAAGAAAATCCATCGGTTCGCCGTCATTGATTCTTGCTTTGACCAACAACTCTTTATGGGTGTATTGCACAGGTATGCTGACTGCCTTGTCTAGCCGAACTTCATCTGGCCTGTCAGGGCGGCGAAAGGCATCGTCATCGTTAACGCTTCCAAGCTCAACTGTTTGAATTTCAGTTTCTACATTTGGAACGTCATTTACTGATTCAACTCTCTTGAAACTTATCAAAGTGCCGCCAGAGGGTCTATATTCCTCATAGTCGATAGTGATGGTGGCACTTGTTTTGCTTTCGAGATCGACTGCTTTGTAGCTGATAGCAGTGACCAGGTAATTTTTCTTGTCAATGAAAATTGTGGTCGGTGGGTTGCCCGACCGTGACACTTCTATGGCATAAACCGGAATGGCTTTGTATAGAGTGCTGCCTCGTAAAACAAAGGTGTAGTTGCTTTCGCCGAAGTGTGTGAGCACTTCCGGCTCGCGATCCGCTTCTTTCGACAACAATGAGGTTTCGTCAGGAGTGAGGTCACGAACAACCTTATTTTCCATGCGCCAGGCACGCAAGCCATCATATACGGTGCTTGTCCAGCCTGCTTCTGACTCGACGTCAAGCCTGAGACCATGACCTTTGCGAACAGATCTGTAGCGATTAGTCTTAGTCTGACCCGAGCTATCCTTCAGAATTTTTTGAGCACCTGTGGAAAGGCTATTGCTGGACAATTTTGAAAACGCTTCTTTGCCACCGTATGCAAGAAACACCTTGTTTATTATCGTTTCCAATTCAGGTTCAGATTGAGAACTCTTTGTCGCTGGTTCGGCGCTAGTGCTCGTTGCTTGACCCTGACTCAATGCTGGCAGCAACTTTGTAGTTTGTAGGCAGAACAAAAAAGCAGCCGTGTACATCGCTATCATTCGATAGCGTGAAACAGCTGTTTTCGTTTTTCTCGGCGTAATCGATTGCATTACCTGGCTAGCGCTGGTTGGTTGCATTGTCCTTTATCAGGAAGGCTGACTTCAGGCAGCTTCTTTACCAGATCATAAACCTGAACGCACTGGCTTAGCAAATCTCTTATCTGCCAGAGTGGAATCTGAGTAGAGGCATCACTCTTTGCTTCGTCGGGATTTGGATGCACTTCCATGAACAAGCCATCTGCACCAGCTGCCAGTGCTGCGCGAGTTAAATTAGGAATGTAACGTCTGTCACCACCAGAGACTCCTCCGCCTGCACTTGGCAGTTGCACGCTGTGTGTCGCATCGAATATGAGCGGCACACCAGATGCTTGTATCATTGGAATTGCTCGGTAGTCGACAACAAGATTGTTGTAACCAAATGTAGTACCACGCTCTGTTACTGTGACGTTCTTGTTTCCGCATTCAATTACTTTGTTGACGCTATGAGCCATGTCTAGCGGTGCAACAAACTGTCCTTTCTTTATGTTTATTGCTTTGCCGGTTTTAGCGGCTTCGCAAACCAGGTCAGTTTGTCTGCAGAGAAATGCTGGTATTTGAATAATGTCTAGAACTTTGCCGGCTGGTGCGCACTGGGCGACTTCGTGAACGTCGGACAATACTGGCACTCCGAGTTTTGACTTTATTTCAGCAAGCATTTCCAGTCCCTTTTCCAGACCGGGTCCTCTAAAAGAATTGAACGAGGTACGATTTGCTTTGTCGAAGGATGCTTTGAAAACGTAATTTATTTTGAATTCTTTGCAGATATCTTTTAGCGCGGACGCTGTGGAGTAAATCTGGTCCCACGATTCAATCACACACGGACCTGCGATTAGAAATAAAGGAGAATTCTTGCCACCAATCTCCATGTCTGCGATTCTTACTGTCAAAATAAGCACCTCTCGTTTAATTCACGTCAATTCTAGCAATAGCTGAACAAGCTGGAATTTTTATTAGTGTCATGTTTCCGCCAACTCTGTTCAAAAAAGAAGAAAATGGCTTGCGCATAAGCGTTCATGCTCAGCCAGGTGCATCAAAAGACGCTTTTGCTGGAATCCATGACGGAGCCTTGAAATTGCGCATCTCGGCACAGGCACAAGAGGGCGCTGCAAACAGCGCAATCATCGCCTTTCTGGCAAAGACTTTTGGGCTCAGCAAAAGTTCAATAAAAATTATTTCGGGTCAGAGTTCACGCAAAAAAACAATATTTCTCCAGGGAGATGTCAATCTCTTGGAAGCCAAGTTGCTTGCGATACTTGGCGATTTGTTGGAGTGAATCTGTTGACCGCAGGTTCTTGCCAGCTAGATCAACGTGGACCCAGGTTCTTGACTAGCCTGTAAACAGTATTGCCAGCTCGCTGACTGGTTGGCATCACCAGCCCCAGCCGAATTGCCTCTGCTAACAGCGGCCGAAGCGTCTTTATCTTCTTAACCTGTCTTGGTCCGCCAGCCATTTCGGGCAGGGTCATGCCAAGGGGGTTCTTTTCTAGTAGCCTGATTACTTTGTTTTCCTTCCCCAGTGCGTCTTTGTCTTTCTTAGCGCTATCACTATCGAATTGCATTCTCACTGGAGCTACCGAGTTCTCATCGGTTTCTTCCAGGTCTGAAAATTCGTTTTCGGGCTCTGACGACATGCGTACCTCTTCTGAAAAAATTCTATGCCAAAATCTTCACACACCCTTACTGAAGAATAGTTACGGATTGCCCCAGGCGGATAGCAATTGATTATCCCACTTGATATAGTCCGAGTACTTGTGAGCACGTGCTGCTCAAAGTGCGGACTCCGCGTCCCCCACCCAAGCCTGCTGGCTGTTCGGTGATTCTTCTTTTCACTAAATATACCCAAAGGTCTTCAACCCAGTTGAAAGCCTATTGAAGGAGAGTTTGTGAGCGTAGGTTCTTTCGTTTTGATGCTACACAGCCATTTGCCCTTCTATCGCAAGGCGGGTATGTGGCCATTCGGAGAAGAGAGCCTTTACGAATGTATGGCAGAGACCTACATTCCACTTCTCAACATGATTGCTGAACTTTACGACGAAGGAATCCTTGCGAAGCTAACGATAGGTATTACCCCTATTCTCGGAGAGCAGCTCTCGGACAGCTATCTTAAGAATGGTTTTGAAAAGTGGTTGGCTGATCGCATTGAAGCTGCCAGAAAAGACGAAGAGCGTTATAACCCTCTTGGCGAAACACCAGATATGAATCGCCTACAACTGGCGAAGTTTTATTTGAACTGGTTTCAGAAAATTCTTTCCGATTTCCAGAATGTTTGGAACCGTGATATTTGCGGTGGCTTCAAGAAGTATCAGGACCTCGGTGCTGTAGAAATCACGACTTCAGCTGCTACCCACTGTTTCTCACCATTGCTGGCAACAGACTCCTCTTTGTATTTGCAGTACAAAACCGGTGTGGACGCGTACAAGCGCATGTTCCACAGAGATCCAAAAGGTTGCTGGCTGCCTGAGTGCGCTTATCGTCCATCGCAAAACTCAAGAGCTGGTGTAGATAAATGGTTGCATGCAACAGGTTTGAAGTATTTCTTCACCGAGTCTGATGTAATCAAGGGCGGTCAGACCCATGAAATGCGCCGCGTTTTCGGTGCTTACGGAAATATTGAGTACATTCCAGCTGCTTCAAGACCTGAAACAGGGCTTGATACGTATGAAGCTTATTGGCTGAAGGATTACCCCGTCGCAGTGATGGGACGCCACCACGAATGTGGCTATCAAGTTTGGTCCGCAGATGCTGGCTATCCTGGCGACGGAAATTTCCGTGAATTCCACAAGAAAGATGACCGCTCTGGTTTGCACTATTGGCGGCTGACTTCGAAAGATACTGACCTTGGTTACAAGGAAATCTATAATCCAGATGTAGCTCTGGAACGAATTCATGAGAATTCTGACCATTATGTTGGTTTAGTTCAGCACTCATTAACAGAACATTTGCGAAAGACCGGAACACCTGGTCTGGTAATGGTTAGCTTCGACACTGAGTTGTTTGGGCACTGGTGGTTTGAAGGCATTACGTTCATCAAAGAAGTGATTAAGAAGCTGAAAACCTATACCGCAGTAAATATGTGCACTGCTGGTGAGTACGTTGAACAAAATCAACCTACAAGAATTATTGAATTGCCCGAGTCTTCCTGGGGTGCTGGCGGACATTATCAAGTCTGGTACAACAACGAGACTGAATGGATGTGGCCGATCATCAATAATGCAGAGAAGGCACTTGAAGGGTTAGCCAAGCAGCATCCGCATGCAAGTGGTGCGCTAGAGCGTGCGCTCAAGCAAGCTGCCAGAGAACTAGTACTGCTTCAGTCTAGCGACTGGCCCTTCTTGATCACGACCGGTCAGGCGAAACAGTATGCTGTGCAGCGATTCAACGAACATCACGAACGTTTCGACGAAATCGTGGAAATGATCAAGAACAATTCGGTCAATGAAGCGCGCGTTGCAGAAATTGAGGAAATCGATAACTGCTTCCCGGACATAGACCCGGACAATTTGCTTTATCAAGACCGTGAAACTCAAACTGTGAACTAAGACAGGTTTATGCGCCGAACAAAAATTGTCGCGACAGTAGGTCCAGCTACTAACGATCGGGATATGCTCGAACTGCTTGTTGAAGCTGGCATGGATATAGCCAGAATTAATTGCTCTCATGCTGAGCATGCAACTGTGCAACGTGTGATTGAAGATCTGCGCAGCATCTCAGATGATGTTGGCAAGCCTGTAGGGATCTTGCTTGATCTTTCTGGTCCGAAAATCAGAACGGGAATGATGAAAGATGGAATTCCCGTAAGGCTCTTTACCGGGCAGAAGTTTGTTTTGACCAGTCGCAAAGTTGAAGGCAACGCGCATTGCGTAAGCACCAACTACACGAAGCTGGCACTTGAAGTACGAGTCACTGACACTATCTTGCTTGATGATGGTCTAATTGAGCTGATGGTTTTGGACACCACCGAAACAGATGTGGTCTGCGAAGTAGTAAATGGTGGCATACTAAAGAATAAGAAGGGCATCAACCTTCCTGGGGTTCGCCTATCTATTCCTGCCATAACTGAAAAAGATAAGGTTGATCTTGAATTCGGTTTGCGAAATGAAGTCGATTTTGTGGCTCTTTCATTCGTGAGAGACCCCGATGATGTCCACTACCTGCGCCGCTTAATTGGCAATCACTGGCCACCAGTTTCAATTATTGCGAAGCTGGAAAAACCTGAAGCCCTTGAGCATCTTGATGAAATTCTTGATGCCGCCGATGGTGTCATGATCGCCAGAGGCGACCTTGGTGTGGAGTTGCCACCAGAAAAAGTTCCGGCTGCACAAAAGCTGATTACCAAAAAGGCTAATGCAATTGGTAAGCCCGTAATCACGGCTACTCAGATGCTGGAGTCTATGATCGAGAACCCCAGGCCGACTCGAGCGGAAGCCTCCGACGTGGCGAATGCTATTTTTGATGGCACCGACGCAATCATGCTTTCTGGTGAGTCTGCTTCAGGGAAATATCCTATCGAGTCAGTCAAAATGATGGGGCGTATTGCCACCGCTGCTGAAGGCAGTGTTGACTACGATGTTCTTCACAAGCATCATACTCCATCGTCTGCTCACGCGATAGCGCACGCAGCTTGTGCGATGGCTGTAGATATGAAAGCAAAGGCAATTGCAGCTTTCACCAAAACTGGTTCGACCGCCAGATTGATATCTCAATTTAGACCACCAACTCCAATCATCGCTTTGACTCAACATCAACATGTGTACAGGCAGATTGCCTTGTGTTGGGGAGTGATACCAATAATGCTGACAGAGGTTCGTGACTCTGAAGCAACTTTAGCGCTCGTTGAAGACACGTTGCAAAAGCAAGGTTTTGTCGGACCTGGTGATTCGATGATTATTACCGGGGGCTTACCAATTGCAGCCCGCGGACCAGCAAATTTTGTGAAACTTTCGACTATTCCGCTCAAGTCTAGCGGGCGCTACAGTCAGCAAAAAGGCATTTAGCTTTCGTCGAGTATTGGCACCAGTAGCCCCTGGAGCCTGTTGATTGTTTTTCAATTTCTTTTCCGAAACGAGTGCAAACGCGCAAACACTTCGCAATGTATTGTAGTGACGAGCCCACGAGGATGCTGTGCTCGGCAAGCCGTTGGAAAAGCCGCGTTCTCTGCGATAGGAAATGTGCTGAAACAATTCTGGAAAGGCGAGGAATGATTTCAGTTTTGATTGGCACATTGAATCAGCCTCCGAGAGAAACAGTTGCCACTGGCAAACGCGGTTATGAAAATGGGTGTCTCAAAGACACCAGGGGCGGTGGCGCCCTGGAGCTCGCGATCTGTCCAGACTTCTGAAAGATCGCGGGTGCACCAAGAAACTTGCCATGGACAAGCCATGGACAACCATGTCTCTCAAGACTCAATTGCTTGAGGGCTTTCGGGACACGGGGTTTGCTAACCGAGAAACATTATGCGCACTTAATCAGTTCTTTGCAAGACGTAATTTTCGATTCTTCTCAATCTGAATGGGGTTTTCACGACTTAGCGCGAGTGAAAAAAATGAGCAAACAAGATTGAGACAGAATTCGACTTGCTGTATATGATCTGTTCAAATCTGGAGCGTGAAATATGGAACCAAAAATTATTGAGCTGCCTGAGCAAAAGACTGTCGGCATGGGGGCTGCATTTCAGCCCAAGAGCATTGTTCCAATAAATAAGCTCTGGAACAAGTTCATGCAACGAACCACTGAAATAGGTCATTCAAAAAGTGGCATTGCATTCGGTATTTGTTGCAAGAAGCATCCAATATTGGAAGCAGCAGACGATGGTTCTATCATCTATATCGCTGCACTTCCTGTTGAGAAGATTGATTCGTTGCCAAACGGTATGGTTGAAACAACACTTGCGGCAGGGAAATACGCCGTCTTCACGCATAAGGGACCACTTCGAAATCTCCCAGAAACCCTCGACCGTATTTGGGGCGAATGGGCTTCTGCGGGCAAATTGAAACTGCGCGATGCTCCTGATTTCGAGTTGTACGATCAGCGTTTTGACCCAGAAATGCTCGACGGCGAAATTGATATTTGCATTCCTATAGAAGAATAGGATTTCCGAATCCACTGCTTACGGGGGGGCATCCGCCGTCAATCTATTCTTTTGCTAGTCTTAGTTGTGGCTCGGCAGCTGTATCTTGAACTTCTGCGCTGTGTTCGAAAGTTTCGTTTGCATCAACGAGGTAGCCACAAACTGGGTCGTCCTTCATCATGTATTTCTGTCTTGTTGTTTTGAATCCAAGCAATCGCTCAAGCAATTTTGACTCTAAAACACAAATTTGACGGTACTGAGATGCGAGATTGTGAACTGCGCAGTGCCTCTGATAGATAAAGAAATTCCCATCTGGAAGCTTCTCGAACTCAGACATGTAGCCGTTTTCTGAAAATATTTTTACAACTTCTTTGACTCGCTCGGGCAAACTCAGTTTTTCTAATTGAGGCAAAACTTTTTTAACCAGAGCATCATTTCTGATCTGCAGGAGTTCCATAACTCCTGCGTGGCCCTTGCTTTCGAACACAGCATCAAGCAGCTCGAATGCCAGATTGTTTATCGCTGATGGAAATAGCGATTCACCTTTAGCCGTCAAACGAAACTTGTATGTTGGTCGTCCCTTTGTCTGCTTGACCAGCCGACAGTCCACCAGTCCGTCCTTTTGAAGCCCGGAGAGGTGTCTGCGAACCGCCATGGACGTTATCCCAAGCGCTTCGCAAAGATCAGCAACAGTCATTTCATTACAACGCTTCAGGTAGAAAAGAACAGCCTGATGAGTGTTTTCGGGATTTTCGCTGAGGGGCGGATTCAACATGTGAAGCCTTTCTTCCTTTTGTACCGCTTGATAAATGTTACTCTTTCACTCTACACCCTCGGGCTAGCCCCAGGCGGCGAATAAATCCTTAACGGAAAGCGCCAGTAGATATATTTTTGATACTATTATATCTGTAAAGTCCATCATAACTCAGTTTACTGATGAGCAAAACAGCATAAAAGCCTCACAGGGGCAGGCGTAGGAAAAAATGACAGCGAAAACACCGATATTACGGATAAAAGACCTTCACGTGGAAGTGGAAGGAAAAGAGATTCTCAAAGGTGTGAATCTCACTATCAATGCGGGCGAAGTCCACGCTCTGATGGGGCGCAATGGTTCTGGCAAGTCGACGCTATCGTACGTGCTCATGGGGCATCCCAAGTACACGATCACTAAAGGCAGCGTCGAGTACAAGGGGCAAGATCTTCTGGCGATGAGTGCTGATGAGCGCTCTAGAGCAGGTCTCTATCTCGCGTTCCAGTATCCTGTTGCAATTCCGGGTGTGTCTGTCTCGAACTTCCTGCGAGCGACTGTGAAAGCTCGCCGCGGTAAAGACATTCCAGTCAAAGAGTTCAGAAAAGAGCTCAAAGAAAACATGGCGAAGTTGGGAGTCAAGGACGAATTCCTCTCGCGCTACGTCAATGATGGCTTCTCCGGTGGTGAGAAGAAACGTCTAGAAATTCTTCAAATGGCTTTGCTTAAGCCAGATATGGCGCTGCTCGATGAGACCGATTCAGGGCTCGACATCGACGCCTTGCGCACAGTAGCTGAAGGCATCAACGCTCTGCAGACTACAGAAAATGCCGTGCTTCTCATAACGCACTATCAACGTCTTCTCGATTACGTCACACCGCAATTTGTGCACGTGATGCAGTCCGGTCAAATCGTCAAGTCTGGCGATAGCGAGTTGGCAAAAGAGCTCGAAGCTCAAGGTTACGATTGGGTCGCAAAAGAATTCGCATCTAGCGGTGCAAACTAAGCAGTGAGCCTGGGAGGCAATAATGGTGGCTGAATTATCCAGAGACGAAATGCTTCATAGTGTGAAAGCCGACTACAAGTACGGCTTCCACATGGCTGAAGACGATTATGCTTTCAAATCCGGAAAAGGACTCACAAAAGAAATAGTGACTCAGATTTCGAAGATGAAAAATGAGCCTGAGTGGATGCTCAAGTTTCGTTTGAAAGCGCTCGAAATCTTCTTGAAGAAGCCGATGCCTCGCTGGGGCAACTCCAAAATGTTGGATGATATCGACTTTGCAAACATTCACTACTTTGTTCGTGCCACCGAAAGACAGGGGCGTGATTGGGAAGAAGTTCCAGATTCAATTAAGAAGACCTTCGACCGTCTGGGTATTCCAGAGGCTGAAAGAAAGTTTCTTGCTGGCGTCACTGCTCAGTACGAGTCGGAAGTTGTCTACCACTCAATTAGAGAAGACCTCGAAAAGCAAGGTGTTGTGTTCATGGACATGGACACAGGTTTGAGAGAACACGAAGAAGTTGTTCGCAAGCATTTTGGAACAGTAATTCCATCGGCAGATAACAAGTTCTCTGCATTGAACTCAGCAGTTTGGTCTGGTGGCAGCTTCGTTTGGGTTCCAGCTGGTGTCAAAGTGGAAATTCCTCTCCAGGCTTATTTCCGCATCAACACTGAGAATATGGGGCAGTTCGAGCGCACATTGATTATCGCTGAGCCAGGAAGCTACGTTCACTACATTGAAGGATGTACAGCTCCGACCTATTCCTCTGATTCGCTTCACTCTGCAGTAGTTGAACTGATTGCCAAGCCGGGCGCTCACATTCGCTACACGACAATTCAAAACTGGTCTAACAATGTATACAACCTTGTGACCAAACGTGCGGTTGCCGAAGAAGGCGCTAAGGTTGAGTGGGTAGATGGCAATCTTGGTTCGAAGTTGACCATGAAATATCCAGCTATCTATTTGATGGGACCAAAAGCTCACGGTGAGGTGCTTTCTATCGCATTCGCGGGCGAAGGACAACATCAGGATGCTGGTGCCAAAATGGTTCACTTCGCAAAAGATACTTCTTCGATTATCGTGTCGAAGTCAATTTCGAAAGATGGTGGCAGAACTTCTTACCGCGGACTGGTGAAGGTTTATCCAGGTGCTGAAAACGTTAAATCATCAGTGAAGTGCGATGCTTTGTTGATGGATGAAGAGTCGCGCTCTGACACCTATCCGACAATGGAAATCGACGAAAAAGATGTCACCATTGAGCACGAAGCAACCGTGTCCAAAGTTGGTGAAGATCAGCTCTTCTATCTGATGAGCAGAGGTCTCACGCAAGAACAGGCTACTACTATGATCGTGAACGGATTCTTTGAACCATTCACGAAGGAACTTCCGCTGGAATATGCAGTTGAGCTTAATCGTTTGATTGCACTGAACATGGAAGGCTCAGTAGGCTAGAACTAACTCGATAGAACCAGAACAAAACAAGAGAAGAACGAGACAGGAGCAATGGCTGAATTAGCAAAGGCGAGTACGATCGCCAAACAAACTGTAGAAGAAATGGCATCAAGACTTGCTGAACCAGCATGGTTGTTAGACAACAGATTAGCCGCATGGGAAGCCTATTTTAAGACCCCCATGCCGAGCGAAAGAGAAGAAGGCTGGAAGCGCAGCAAAATTTCTTCGTTGGATCTTGGTGAACTGCAAACAGCAAATCTGCCGACAGCTAATTCAGTTGATTCCCTCGAGCAGAGTCCTAAATGGCTGTCTGGCATCCTGAGTCACTTCAAAGAAGCGCCTGCTGGTTTGCTCTATCAGAGCACCTCAAAGCCAGGCTTCTATTCGTTGAGCAAAGAGCTTCAGAGCAAGGGCGTCATTCTTTGTGATATTGCTACAGCTGTTGAGAAGCACGCTGATTTGATAAAGCCTTATTTGTCCAGCACTGTTGACGCAGAAGAAGATGGAAAATTTGGACTTCTTTCCAAAGCACTCTTTAATTGCGGGCTGTTTCTATACATTCCAAAAGGTGTAGAAATCAGCGCCCCGATTTTCTATGCAGTCGAACTGGACAAGTCTGCTTACGCTGTGATGCCGAGAACCGTTGTCGTTGCAGAAGACATGAGTTCATGCAAGCTGTCTTATGTTATTCACTCTTCTGAAGAGTCGACTGCCAATAGCCCTGTTTCGCTGCTTTCTCAATTCGTTGAAATGCACGTCAAGCCAGGTGCGAAATTGTCTTTCCTTGAAGTGCAGCAGCAAAATGATTCCGTTTTTATGGTTAACAGGTCTAATTGCCTGGTTGATCGTGATGGACGTTATGAATCTTTGACACTTGCTATGGGCGGCTGCCAAACAAAGTCTGATATGGCTACTATTTTGCGAGCACCAGGTGCTTCAAGCGAAGTGCTCGGTGTAGTTTTCGGTGCGGGCGAAGAGAAGTTCAGCTTCAATACGATACAAGATCACTCCGCAGCTGATACCAAATCTGATATCACCTTCCGGGTAGCATTGCGTGAAAAATCGTCTTCTGTTTATCAGGGGATCGTGCGTGTGGCTAAAGTCGCTCAGCGCACTGACGCATACCAGTCAAACAAGAATCTTTTGCTTGATGGAACAGCGACAGCAGACTCCATTCCGAAGCTCGAAATTCTTGCAGATGATGTGAAGTGCGCACATGGTGCCACTGTAGGACCTGTAGATCGCGAGCAAATCTTCTATTTGATGAGTCGCGGAGTATCCCGAACCGTAGCCGAGCAGCTGATAGTTTTAGGATTCTTCAGGCAGACTCTGGAACGGTCACCATTCGGAGTTGCTCTCGATTGGCTGAGCGAAGTGATTTCAAAGAAGATTCATGGTGGCAAGCTCGATGCCGCCGCATCTGATTTCTTTTCGGAGTTGACTTGAGTTCGGAGGGGAAATGACCCTTAATGATGATACTCGACGTTTTTACAAGCTGGGAAAGGTAGACGAAATTCCCGAGCCTGGTACTAAAGTATTCACCGCAGGAAAGCGTCGCATCCTGGTAGCTAGATGGGAAGGACAAGTCCACGCTATTGATGATCGATGTACGCATGATGATGGACCCCTTGGAGATGGTGAATTCTCAGACGGTGAAATCGAGTGTCCTCGACATGGTGCTAAGTTTGATGTGACTACTGGAAAAGCGCTCTGCTTGCCTGCAGTTGGAAGCGTTTGCGCTTACAGTGTTGAAGTAAGAGATGGAGAAATTTATGTTGGTTTGCCCACCCATGGAAAAAGTTGATTTTATAAAGATCAGAAAAGACTTTCCTATCTTGGAAAGAGTGATTGACGGGAAGCCCCTTGTTTATCTTGATAGCGCTGCGACTTCTCAGAAGCCTCAGATTGTTATCGATGCGCTTACGCAATATTATTCGCACTACAATGCCAATATTCATCGCGGCATCCACACGCTTTCTGAAGAAGCTACTGAGGCGTTCGAGAATGTCCGTAAGAAAGTGGCTGATTTCATCGGCATCACTGATACTAGAGAAGTTATTTTTACTCGTAACGCCACTGAAGCAATCAATCTTGTTGCTCAGAGCTGGGGACGAGAAAATATCAAAGAGGGCGACGAGATCGTTCTTAGCCCGCTTGAGCACCATTCAAATCTGGTGCCCTGGCAGATGTTGGCAAAAGAAAAGGGTGCCAAACTTGTATTCTTGAGTTTGACTGAAGATGGATTGCTTGACCTGGGCTCACTCAAATCCATATTAAACTCGCGTAGCAAGTTGCTGGCGATTACTCAGATGTCGAACGTTTTGGGAACTATTGTTCCGCTTTCTGAAGTTTGCAGGCTAGCACACGCAAACGGAACTAAGGTTCTTGTTGATGGTGCTCAGGGTGTGCCGCACATTCCAACAAACGTCAAAGAAATCGATTGCGACTTCTTAGTGCTTTCGATGCACAAAATGTGTGGTCCAACAGGTGTCGGTGTGTTGTACGGGAAGTTCGATCTTCTCGACGCTATGCCGCCAGTAATGGGTGGCGGTGACATGATAAGCATGGTCTGGAGAGATCGTTTCACTCCAAATCAACTGCCATGGAAGTTTGAGGCTGGAACACCAAACATCGCCGACGTGATAGCGTCTGGTGTTGCTATCGATTATTTGAAATCAATAGGAATGGAGAACGTTCGCGCTCATGAAATTGAGCTGACGCAGTATGCGCTCAGCAAATTTGCAGAACTGGAAGATGCCACCGTATATGGTCCCAAAAATGCGGCTGACCGCGGCGGAGTTATTTCGTTCAATTTGAAAGGACTGCACCCTCACGACGTAGGGCAAATCGTCAATGAAGATGGCGTGGCTATAAGGGTTGGGCATCATTGCTGCCAGCCGCTAATGCGCGATCTTGATGTGATGGGTACGGCACGTGCAAGCTTCTATATCTACACTCTGAAAGAAGAAGTAGATATGTTGATTGAATCACTCAAAAAAGTTCAAAAGGTATTTGGTCATGTCGCTTTCAGATGAGTTATATCGAGAGACGATTCTCGATCATTATCACAATCCTCGCAATAATGGCGTTTTAGAGGGAGATTCGGTTCTCTCTATTGAGGGCGTGAATCCCCTGTGCGGTGATGAGCTTGTTCTCTATCTAGATGTGAAAGACGGCAAGGTCCAAGATGTTTCAATCAAGTCCCGCGGCTGCTCTATAAATACTGCATCCTGCTCTATGATGACAGAAGCGGTTAAAGGTCAGCCTGTTGAGCATGTTTCGGAGCTGATTGAGAATTTCAAAAGCATGATGATGAAGCAGGAAGCAATTGAGCTTCCAGAAGAGTTTGAGGAAATCGAAGCTCTCCAGGGCGTTAAGAAGTACCCTGTGCGAATTAAATGCGCTCTATTGCCATGGAATACGCTAATTGAAGGATTGCGCTGTGCTGAAGCGCAGGTAAAGGGTGTTAAAGAAGGTCCAAAAACCGTAAGTACTGAGTAAGTGGAGAAGGGATATGTCCTCACTAAAAGAAGATCTCGTAATGGAAACCATCAGAACGATTCTCGACCCTGAAATTGGGGTCAGCATTGTTGAGCTTGGTTTGATTTATGGTGTCGAAGTCAGCAACGAAAGTGATGTGCATGTTCGCATGACTCTTACTAGCCCAGCTTGCCCAGTGGGTCCGGTAATTCAAGCGCAAGTACATCAAGCTGTGAAAAAATTGCCCTGGGCAAAAGAAGTCAAAGTCGAACTAGTTTGGACTCCCCGTTGGGATCCAAAGACTATGGCTACAGAAGACGCTCGTATGGAATTAGGCATTCTTTAGTCCGCTCTTTAATACTGCAACTTGAAGTGTATATTTCCAAGCTGTGGCTTGTCTGTTCCTGCTTGTATTCATGGATAGGGACGATCAACCCGCCCTTTAATGCAAGTTAGAAGAATTTTTCGCGCTTTCCTTCAACTAAATCTAAGGAGGGAAAGCTTAAATATGCGTGCGAATTTTGCTGCTGTAAACCCTGTGTGTACAAGGACTTTCGCCCCTCAATTTCTTGTTTTTCTGTGGCTGCCTGATCTCTATCTGTGATATATCGATCGAGTGGAGTAGCCTAACTTGGTTTGTTCGGTTATCTTTACTGACGCAAAATCAACCGGGGAGAACACAATGAAAGTTGTTCTTGCAGAAAAACCGTCGGTTGCTCGTGATATCGCTTCTGTCGTAGGTGCGAACACGAAGAAAGACGGCTATTTTGAAGGCAATAATTTTGCCGTGACTTACGCGTTCGGGCACCTTGTGACGATCGCAGAGCCAGAGGAAATGAACCCTGGCTGGGGAAAGCCATGGCGAATAGATCAACTCCCGATGATTCCTGATAACTGGAAATACCGGATCGCAGATAAAGCATCTGCGCAGTTCAACGTAATCAAAAAGCTATTTTCTGACCCTGCCACTACTTCGATCATATGCGCGACTGACGCGGGGCGAGAAGGTGAGCACATTTTTCGACTCATCTATAAATTGAGTGGTTCAAGTAAAAGTGTTGAGCGACTCTGGATAAGTTCGTTGACACCAGATGCAATTAAAGATGGCTTGCGGAAGCTGAAGTCATCCAAAGAGTTCGACAATCTTGCAAATGCAGCGACCGCCCGTGCTCATGCTGACTGGATTGTGGGGCTGAATTTTACCCGTGCTTACACAAGCATTAATCGTTCGTTATGCACGATAGGTAGAGTTCAAACTCCTACGCTTTCTCTTATCGTAGAAAGACAGGCTGCTATCGACAATTTCAAGTCAAATCAGTTCTACGAAATTCTGGCTACTTTTGAGCCAGGGTTCGTTGCTCGGTTTATAACACCTGGAGCAGAGCCGCAGACTCGACTCAACGACAAAGCTGCAGCTGAAGCTATTCTTGCTGCGGTTAATCCGATCAAAGAGGGGCAAGTCAGTTCTGTCATTACTTCTGAGAAACGAACTAAGGCACCAGCGCTGTACGATTTGTTGACTCTACAAAAAGACGCCAACAAGCGCTTTGGATACACTGCCCAGGAAACGTTGAATATTGCACAGAGTTTGTATGAAGAGTACAAACTAATCAGTTATCCGAGAACTGAGTCACGTCATATTTCAAACGACATGGTCGATGAGTTGCCACGCATTTTGACTACGGTTTTGAATATTTCCAGCACCAGCAAAGAGGTTCGTGAAGCATTCAAGAATGAATCATTAGAGCCCGGAAAAATCACCGGAGATCTTATTCGCCCGAAACTCGGAAAAGCTTATGTCGACGACACTAAGCTAACTGATCACCACGCTATTATTCCAACCTATAACTCGCCGCCTAACAATCTTCCGGAGAAGCAACGCAACGTATATCAGCTTGTTGCCACCAGATTTTTGGCTATTTTCTTGCCTCCTGAAATTCGTGACGAAACGACCGTTATCATCAAACTTGCTGAGCATTCGTTCCGCGCTAAAGGCATCGTGATAAAGGATGTTGGTTGGACTATTGTTGAGCCTAAGTCAGAGGACAAAGAGGAAAAAGGTAAAGGCAAGGCGAAAAAAGAGAAGGACAAAGATGGTGAAGAGAGCCAGCAGCTTCCTGCACTCGCGAAAGACCAGCTTGTTCCAAAGCGAAAATCTGAGCTAAAGGAAGGAAAGACCACCCCACCGAAACCTTATGATGATGCCAGTTTGCTTACTGCTATGAAGAATGCTGGCCAGGAACTTGACGATGAAGACCTTGCCAGCTACATGAAGCAAAAGGGGTTAGGAACTCCAGCAACTCGTGCAGCGATAATCGAGAGACTTCTTGCCTCAAACTATATTGAGCGAAACAAGAAGTGGCTTGTTCCGACTGAAAAAGGAAGAGCCCTTATTTCGCAGGTGCATAAAGACTTGAAGGACGTTGCCTTAACTGCGTCTTGGGAGCAACAGTTAGCAGATATGCAGGATGGCAAACTTCAACTCAACAAGTTTGAAGGAGACATAGCTACTTTTGTTTCTGGCTTGCTTCCCGATGTCACAACGTCGAAACGACCAGCTTTTGTGCCTGATCCAAATGCGAAAAAATCAAACCCCAAAGACCTTCCTGACGGTATAGCGTCTTGCCCGCAGTGTCGTTCTGGCATTGTCAGACCAACTCCAAAAGGTGCTGGATGCAATCGTTGGAGAGAGGGATGCAACTTCTCCGTATGGGGCGAAGTGAGCGGCAAAACTCTCAGTGAAGCTCAAATAAAAGAGCTGATCAAAAACGGAAAAACAAAAGTCATTAAAGGCTTCAAAAAGAAGTCGGGCGAAGGCACTTTTGATGCGCAGTTGGTACTGACGGAAGACTTTAAAGTTAGATTTGATATTGATGACGCTGGGCTTGGCCCCTGTCCGCAGTGTCAGGAAGGTGTAGTGCGCGCGACACCGAAGGGTGCCGGATGCACGCGCTGGCGCGAAGGTTGCAAGTTCGGTCTCTGGAACGAAATGTATGGAAAAACAATTTCGGAAGCACAGATGAAAGAACTTGTTCAGAAGAAAAGAACATCTGTAATCAAAGGATTCAAGAAGAAATCTGGAGATGGAACATATGATGCACGGCTGGTACTCAACGCCGAATTCAAAGTTCGTCTTGATTTTGATTTGAATGAAACTGAAGAAGAAAAGAAAGAAGAGTAGCTCGGTTTACTCTTCAATACATGGACGGACTCTGATTGAGCCTTTAGAATTACTTACACGTTTGATTCTAAGGCTTCCTCAATTTAGTGTACAAAGAGGATTCGCAAGCATTCAGTGACTGCCTCGTTTCCGGTTTATTTGATTGGGTTAGTCTTCGAATTTGGTGCCGGGTGGAACAGACACAAAAGTGCGTTTGTCCCCTGCCCACATCTCAACTTCTCCACCATTTGCAGAAGTCATATTTGAAGCTGATGGTGTTACAGGTGGTGCTGGAAACTTCATCGCTATGCTGTTACGACGATTCTTAAAGCGCTTCGGAGTGACCTTCTTTGGCGACTCTTGCACTTGTGCATGGTCAATAAAAATCTCTTTGTTCTCTTCTGCAGGTTCGGGTGACGCAGCTACGGTTGGAGCGGCGGCTTCGGTTGCAGTTGCTGGTTTTAACTCAGTGGTCTCAGCTGAGTCAGCTAGTTGTTTTTTGGTTGACTGATTGATGTAGAAAACTGATGCGCACACGACAATGCCGACAGTGGCAATAAGTGCCAGAAGCATAGCTAATCTTTTGCGGGAAATTGGGCGTGAACCGTCCATAATGCGTCTGTCTCCAAAAACGAACGTCTATATTATGGATGCAAAGGTTAGTGTTCCGCTTAAAAACTGTTCAATCATTTGCCAGGAAATGCCCGAAAGCGCCGTGAACAGGTACTTACTACTGGAAAAGTAGTAGATGTTTTATTTGCCTTTATCTCTTGAATTCTATGCGGTAGCGACGTTGTTCTGCTTCTTGAAGTTCTCGACAACGCCCTTAACTGTAGCAACATAACCACGCTCGTTATTTCCGTCACTGCCAGGAGCGTATACACTAATGACCTGAGACATTGTTTGTAAGCCACGTTTTTGAACGTAAGATTCGTCAATCAAGCGAGCCCAATCGCGAGCTCCTTCTGCCCATGATTCATAACGACGGAACGTTCCATCTGTTTGGTGCGACTCAGGCGAAACACCTTTGATGTTGCCGAAACTGTGGTTTTCGTGTGCCCGTCCATATCTTCCGCAGGTTGATTCTTGCAAGAAGAAACCTACTGCGACTGCTGGGTCAATGCCGCGCTGGGTGCACGCATCATAAAGGGCTTGAGAGAAGCCTTGTTCTTTCGCAGCTGGTGAGCCAATGCGGTCTAAGAAATTCTGGATTTGTTCGACGTTGCAGGAGGGCGGTCCTTTGATGTTGAGGTCGCCTGCCACCGGTGGTGGTACTACACTTCTGTCGATAGGACCGTTTGGTTCGAAGCTACCTGGTCTGTACCCGCCGCTAGGCGCAGGTCCAATGTTTCTGTCGCCAATGCTTTGCGAGCCTGGTGCACCATAATTTACGGGTGAACTGACTGGTGCTGGCGCATCGACTGCTTTCGGAGCTTGTTGTTGCGGTTGCAGTTGTGCTTGCTCTGGAGGAGCTGACGCTGCTGTCTGCGCTGCGTGAAGTGCGCCCTTCAAATGATTTGGAATGTCCTTTTCGCCAGGATGTGCTGCCTGCCAGTATGCAATCTGGCTTTGAATTACTGACACCTGGTAGTCTTTTGCAGCTTTCATCGCTGCTTCTTTGCCTTGAGAATTTTCAACTTGAATTGAGACCGAGCCGTCAGCATTCGGTGTTGTTTTTGCAGGGTTTGGAGCGAGTTTGCCGTCTGCACCCATGATGAAATCAGGTACTACGTTGTCTCCAGCAGTTGTGAAATTGACCTGTTTTCCAGCTGCGACCATGGCATTGATTTGCGACCATGCGCCGGCATCCATGCCTGCAGGTGCTGCCGGTGCTGCTGGCGCATCTGATGGTGCCATTGCCTTTTCGATTACTGAACTGAAAAAATCTGCGCGTAATGCATCTGAGGCATCATGTGATGCCGCGCCAGACGAAAAATGTTCTATGTGCGTATTCACCAGCGAGGGCTCCCGATTCCCATCCTGGCAAAAGTATATGTAAGATTTCTAAGGCGGTCTACCGTAGATCTCCCATTGAAAGCCTTCCGTTTAATTTAGGCGTTAAGGCTCTTGCTCGGCTGCGGTATTGGTTTTTGGATTTTGCATCATTAGAAGGACCAGATAAAATCCGCTGGCGATGGAGAAAAGCATGGAGACAATTGCCGCAAGGCGCAAAATACCGGCGATGTTATGGTCATAAGCCATCAGGTCGAGCTTATCGAGCATGAAATTCCAGTCGTGGATTGTCTCATCGCCCTTAAATGGCGTAACCAGCGGCAGCGCGAGGGCGCGTGCGTCATCGGCATATACCGCGACGTCGAAGAGATTTGTGGACAGCCAGGCAAAACAAACCGTTATTCCAAAATAGTCGCGCTGGCGAAAGAACATAAAGGTTGAAAGAAGCGGCACAAGGCACTGTAGCAGTGAACCTCCAGCAATAGTCATGAATTCGCCGAAGGGATTGAAAACCATGTGCCCTATCTCGTGAATTCCAAGGTTTAGCCCCTTAAAGATGTCGCTATACATCGGGTCTTTAATGTGTGAGACCAGCAAGTGCAGGAAAAAGAACAGAAGAATCAATCTGGGCCACCAGATTCGCCCGGTAGACCAATCTTGAATTTCATCCAGCCAATCCTGCAATACAGGAGGCAGTTGCTTCTTTTTGCGCCTTTTTTTCTTAGTGTTCACAGCGATACCTTTTATGCATGGTTTATGCCCTTTTTTGCTCCGCAAATTTCAGTTGCTGGATATTGAAAATAAGACCGTACATTTTAGTGGCTGTATTGAGGTAAGCGAATGCATTTACAGGAAGGTGCAGGCACTAACAGAACTGAAAGCAAATCATTGCAACTTAGAATCATGCAATTCCATTTTTCTTGAAGTAAGAATGCATGCACAGCAAATGAAGCAACAACAACTCACTGAGAGCAGGAGTAACTTTGTCCCTTGAAAAAGCTGCCTGAGAACAGAAAAACGCTGTGAATTTCTATCTAAATTAAATCAAGATCTCAAGCTGCTTTTTGATTGAACTTTTTTGGGTCCGATTACGTTTTAGAGATAGGAGCAAGATTGTGTTGTGCTTCTAGATATCAGGTGTTGTATAGGAGGTCATATGGAAAAACGCCCAAAAGGTAATTCCACAAAAGATCTGCTTGCTCGCGTTTTTGGCATATTTAGTGCGATACCGTATTCGGTGGCATGGTTGTGTCCGCAACCGCGCTTGTTACTGGTGAGGGTTCCGATTTCTTCGGGCAGAAATTATTTTGGAAGAGCGCGCGAAAGCAAGGGTCGTCAGGTGATGTTTATTGAGCCCGCTGAAGTAGATTTCGGAAGCGACTCGCTTGGAGCTAGCTCTGAGCCATCCGAGTCAAAAGGTGGCAGCGTAGAGTCCACAGATTCTGAAGAAGCTGTCTATTCTAAAATTGCGACTGGACCTGGCAAGTCTCAGAAGAACACTGCCGTTGAAAGTCTCAAGAGGCTTGAATTAAGTGGGCATGAGTCAGTGAGACTGAAAGTGCTGCGTGCTAGAGGCGCCTGTGAGTTTGGTGCACTATCCAATGGTCACGTTTTGGGAGGTACCGGAACCGTGAAGGAGGTTATTCGCTAGCAGATCTGGTCCTCGATTGATTCGTCCCGTAAATCTGGGGAGACTTTGCGGGAACGAATCAATCCTATTTCTTCAATTCGGGCTTCACCATATCGTCTAGCTGCGCTCTGATTTTTTCAAGTGCTGTCATAGAATCATAGATTTTCATAGCAGCTCGTCCGAGAGGCTTTGCATCTTTCTGCTTGATTTCGCCTTTTTTCACCGGCGTTTCATCGAGTAGGCTTTTCATGCTCGCGATGTTATTCTCTGCGGCTTGCATTGTGCTTTGCATTCCTTTCCAGAGGTTTGTCATCTCTTCAGGGGAGCCTTCAGGAATAATCAAACCATCGACATGAGTTCTCAGAGCTTTTACCGCATCGGCCGCTGATGCGATGAAGTTCTCAACGCGATCCTTTCTTGCGGGAAGTTCTCCCACCTGAAAGGTACCGTTTGGATTGCCTATCGCTGGAATCACAATGCCATTTCCAATGTAATTCGGACCTCTTGCGACAGCAGTTTCTTTTCTGGTGCACTCTTTTGCTATCTCAAGGGCGGGGTCCTTGACCATTCTTGCACTCTGTTCGATCATATCCAGCCCCTCTTCAAGCTTGATTGCCGAACCTCTGACACCACCTTTCAAAACCTGAGATGGCGAAGGAAGTGACTCGGGGGCATCTTTTGTCTCAGCTGTCTCTTTTGCTTCGCTTGATTCAGTGCTTGTTTTATTGACAGATTCATCTTCTGCAGAAGCAATAACGTCAACGGAAACAGTGCACAATAGTGTTGCCATAACGAGAATGGATTTTATTCGGATCATATTTTCTCTACCTGACTGTCTGAACTAAGTCTACCCTAAATTCGGGTGGATTCTGTGACGATGCCTGGTACCGCTTCAGTTTCCGGGGAAATCTTATCCGGCAAGCATTTGTTAACGCTTTGCCTTGCAAGTCTGGTTTTCTTGTAAACTAGCAATCCTGAATCTGAGGGAGGAAAACCATGCCTAAAGAGGTGTCGCTCTTAGTCGGTACACGAAAGGGAGCTTTTGTACTCTCAAGCGACAAAGAACGGGAAAAGTGGACGATTTCGCCCGCATTGTTTTTAGGTCACATTATTTATCACATAGTGAGTGATCCTCGAAACACTAAGAATGTTGTCATGGCTGCGAAGACAGGGCATTTAGGACCGACTGTATATTTTTCGAATGATGCTGGAGTAACTTGGACGGAGGCTAAGCACCCTCCTGCTTTCCCAAAGGTTGCAGAGGGCGAAAAAGGACGTTCGGTAGAGACTGTTTTTTGGATTAGCCCTGGGCATGAGAGCGAACCAAACGTTTGGTATGCAGGTACTTCCCCTGCTGGAATTTTCCGCAGCGAAGATGCTGGAAATACCTGGGAGCCTGTTTCGGGATTTAACGACAATCCAAACTACGAAAATTGGACTGCTACCGGACCGACTCCTGCTGGCGTCCTTGTGCATTCGATTTTGATTGACCCTCGAGATGCTAATCACATGTACATTGGTATTTCTGTTGGCGGAATTTTTGAATCAAAGGACAAAGGGCTACACTGGACTCCTCTGAACAAAGGGGTCGAAGCTGAGTTCCTTCCCGACCCGACCGTTGAATATGGGCATGACCCTCATTGTGTGATACTGCATCCACTAAACCCAGATCGTCTATACCATCAGAATCACTGCGGAATTTATCGTATTGACCGCCCATCAAATGAGTGGGTTCGCATCGGCAAGAACATGCCTCCAGAAATTGGAGACATTGGCTTTCCGATAGTAGCGCATCCCCGTAAAGTCGATTGGGCGTGGGTATTCCCGATGGATGGCAGCACAGTTTGGCCACGAACAAGTCCTGATGCAAAGCCTGCTGTCTATGTCACCAAGGATGGTGGCAAGAAATGGCAGCGGCAAGATAAAGGTATGCCAAGAAAAAACGCATATTTCACTGTCAAAAGACAAGCGATGACCTGTGACACGAGAAAACCACTTGGGCTTTATTACGGTACCAGTCAGGGTGAAATCTGGGGAAGCACTGATGAAGGCGAGAACTGGAAATGCCTCGTTAAGCACCTTCCAGAGATTTACTCCGTCACTGTACTTAACTGAGACTTCCGATATGTTAGTACTTATTCCAAGTCCGTTGCGCTCTTACACAGCAAACAAAAATCAGGTTGAAATCAAGGCTGCCAACACGTTATTTGACGCGCTGCACAACCTTGAACAAGCTCATCCGGGAATTCGTTTCAGAATGATTGATGAGCAAGATGCCATTCGCCAACACATAAAAATCTACGTGGACAAAACCCTGGCTGCTGATTTATCGCATACATTGAGCGGACAAGAGCGAATACAGATAGTTTGTGCTTTGAGCGGTGGCTAAATCTATGGTGTCATCGTCTTTCAGTCAATCAGAGCTTGTTCGCTACAGCCGTCACCTTTTGCTTCCTGAAGTGGGCACAGACGGTCAGCAACGACTGAAAACTGCGAGCGTGCTGGTCGTTGGTGCTGGTGGCTTGGGGTCCCCTGCCCTACTTTACCTTGCTGCAGCTGGTGTTGGAAAAATTGGCATTGTTGATTTTGATCGAGTTGATCGATCAAATTTGCAGAGACAAATTCTTTATGCAGACCTTGAGGTTGGAGCATCCAAAGCAAGCTCAGCGGCGAAGAGAATCAAAAGCCTCAACCCGGAAATTGAGGTCGTAGAGTACCCCGTCAGGCTTGATGCTTCTAATGCTCTGGAAATCATCTCAGAGTTCGATTTGGTCTTAGATGGAAGCGACAATTTCCCTACGAGATATCTGGTAAATGATGCCTGTGTCTTGTCTGGCAAAACAAACGTACATGGAGCAATCTATCGTTGGGATGGGCAGGCAAGTGTGTTCTCTCACAATAACGGTCCATGTTACAGGTGCTTGTTTCCCGACCCTCCACCATCTGACGCTGTTCCAAACTGTGCTGAAGGTGGTGTGTTCGGTGTGATGGCTGGGTTGATTGGTTGTATTCAAGCCAGTGAAGCCATAAAAATCTTGCTGGGTGTAGGTGAAATACTCTCGGGCAAGCTTTTGATTTACGACGCTTTATCGATGACTTTCGATACAGTTCCAATTTTGAAAAGTTCTTCGTGTCCGGTTTGTTCAAAGGACGCGACAATTCGTTCGCTAAAAGACTTGGAAATTCAATGCAGCACAGAGGAGGCTGAAATGACACGAGTAATAAATCCTATCGAGCTAGACAAAGAACTGAAAGAGGGTAAGGACCTTATTCTTCTCGATGTTCGCAATTACGAGGAAGTAGCTCTGGGAATTCTTCCAAACGCAAAACACATTCCGCTTTCCGAGTTGGTAGAACGAGAAAAAGAATTGGACAAATCCGCAGATATTGTTGTCTACTGCAAGAGCGGCGGGCGCTCCATGAGAGCTTTGCACTACCTGGTTGATCGCGGTTATTCCAAAATCAGAAATCTGACAGGCGGTGTCTTAGCCTGGTCGCGCGATGTCGACCCGTCTTTGCCGCAATACTAGGTTCGGCCAGAGCATTAAAGCAAAAGCTTCGCGCATTCTCAGATCGTTTTCAGATTTGCTCCCTAATATCTAATCATCAACTGATGGGGGACGCTGAGATGTCGATGTATCAACACAAAAACCTGGAACTCCTCTATACTCAGAGCCCCTCTGAAAATGGCAGAATTACTCGCCAGGACATCTCGACGCTTAAATCGCTGGCAAAAGCTCGTGCCAACGACTGCAATGCTGTCACTGGCTTTGCTAAAGCTTTATCGGCATTCTTTTGTTTCATGTTCAGACCAAAGTTTGTCGAGGCAACTGAAACGGTTCGCCCAAAAATCCATTCTGAAAATTCAAATGGAATTCGTTTGTGCTAGTCGCAATGCAGCAAAATTCCATCGCCCGCTGCAACGTTAAACAAGATTCCGGACTTAGTTGAAATCAGTGACTTCTCCAAGGAACGGCAGTTCTCTGAATTGCTCGGCATAATCTAGCCCATACCCAACGACAAAGAAATCATCAATTTTGAAGCCAACATAATCAGCTTCCATTTCAACAACTCTTCGTGATGGTTTGTCTAGCAATGCTGCCATCTTGAGAGTCTTCGGAGCGAATTGGCCTTTTAAATAGTCGAGAAAGAATTTCGCTGTTCTTCCTGAATCGATAATGTCTTCGACCACGAGAATGTGTCGATGGGCTATGTTGGGAAGATCCAAATAAGGTGTTTGAACTGTGCCGGAACTTTCGGTTGCAGAACCGTAGCTCGCAAGGCGCACAAACTCGAGCTGCAGAGGGTCATTAGTTTGAATTTCGCGCATTAAATCGGAGAGGAAGAAGATGGCTCCTTTCATGACACCGATTACAACTGGTCTTTCAAGGTCGCGGTAGTCTTCGCTAATTTGTTTTCCCATCTCGGCGATGCGCGCTCTGACCTGGGCTCCAGAGTAGACTTCGCGAATATTCGCTGTGGCTTGTTGCTTGTCTTTATAAACACGTCTGGACAGGTCCACTGGCATGATGTTTCCCTCTGAAGTGAGCCAATATGGTAGCGCAAATCTTGGAGGAACCGGTTTTCATTGAAGCTAAGTAAGATTAATTAGCTAACAAGCCCAGATGGCGGCGGTTTATATTTACAAATGTGAATCTCAGACTGAGCGGGCAAGGCTTTCTTTCTTGTGTTCGTAAACTTCGTCATTTTTGAAAATGGCTTTGCCTCTGACATAAGTGGCCGCAACCATGCGGTCATCTCCAACATAAACCAGGCTTGAGAGAATCTCGTCGGCAGGCTGCTCCAGAATATCTCTCGGTACTGAGGTCTTGAGGTTGGGATCAATGACGACGAAGTCAGCTTCTTTTCCTTTGCTCAAGCTACCGACTTTATCGTCAAGTCCTACAGCTTTTGCTCCTGATAGAGTCGCTAAATACATCAATTCGCGAGCCCCAAGCCACAATTCGGTTTGAACGTATGCAGCGTCCTTCATTACTTTGAATAAAGACATCTCTGGTCCTGCTGCAACGTCAGAGCCAAGCCCCATTTTGAGTCCTTTTGTTTTCGCCCTTTGATATGGAAAGACACCACTCTTAAGGAACAAATTTGAGCTTGGGCAATGCACAACTGCTGACTCAGACTGGACTAACTTTTCCATTTCGTGGTCACTCAGGTGGATGCTGTGCGCAAACAGGCTGTTTCTTCCAATGAGACCATGGCTCGCGTAAACATCAAGGTAGTTTTTGCAGCCCGGAAATAGCTCTTTTACCCAGGCGATCTCATCAATATTTTCTGAAAGATGTGTTTGCATGTATGAGCCTGGAAACCTTTTCCACAACTCGGCTGCACCAGAAAGTTGCTTACTTGTCGACGTAGGTGCAAATCGGGGAGTGACAGCGTAAAGAAGTCGCCCATTATCGTAGTTGTGCCATTTTGAACATAGCTCTTCCGACTCTGCAAGTGAACGCTCAGAGTCTTCGCTCAAATTGTCCGGTGCATTTCTGTCCATCAGAGTTTTGCCCATGATGACTCGACAGCCGCGCTCAGCTGCGTTGGTGAATGCAATATCTGCTGCTTCTTTGTGAATGCTAGTGAACACCGAGGACAATGTGGTGCCATTTTTCGCTAGCTCTCTGAAGAACCAATCAGCGAGTTTGGTGGCATGTTCTTTCCGTGCAAATTTTACTTCTGCAGGAAAAATGTACTTATTGAGCCAGCCCAAAAGTGTGTCACCTGACCGTCCGGTTTGTGCAATTTGTACCAGATGTATATGTAAATCGATGAAACCCGGCAAGATTACTCGCTTGCCGTAGTCAACGACTTGAGCTGGCGTTCCATGGAGCTTGACTAAATCTTGCCAGTTTCCAACATCGGCAATTTTTCCGTCTTTATCGACCAGAAGGCAGCCGTCAGCGTAGTCTTCGTAACTGTTGAAATCTATCGGGCTGATGATGTGCCCGCGGAACGCTGTAAATTGATTCTTTTCACTCATGTGCCAATATTCTAAACTATTCTGGACTTATTGTAAGCCTTGAAGATAGAATTGAACGCTGTTTGGCGAGAATGATCAAGAGGGTAATGTGCTCCGGCGGCTTGAAGATCGCGAAATTAATCAAGTGCTCGCTGAGAATTTCGAAATCTGGTCACCCGGATTAGACCGCAGCACTTATAGGAACTACCAGTGGTGGCAGATGCATTCTGCTTGGGGGCGACGCAATCTCCATTATCTTGGACTTGTTTCCCAAGATGGAAAAGTGCTGGCAAGCTGCAAGTTATACAATTTTGTTTTTTGCTCGAAAGGTCGCGAATTCAAAATGGCTGGCGTAGGCGCTGTCTTTGTCGCTGATGAGAATCGAGGCAAGGGATACGCTGGACAAATGTTTGATGAACTCATTGCGTCCTGCGTGCAAGATGGCTTCGATGGTATGGTTCTCAATTCAGATATAGACCCGGCGTTTTATGAAAGGTTCGGGTTTGACCTTTGCGATTATTCCTCTTTTTCAATCAAGCTCAATTCGGATTGGCTGCGGTATTCAATTCGTAAGCTTGATGAACTGTCAGCACCGGACTTGGACGAAGTATTCAACGTCAGGTCTATGAGAGCAGAAGATATTCCCGAAATGGTTCGGCACCATAGGCGGTGGCTGCGGCGACAGCCTTACGGCATGTCCAGAGATGAGGATTACTGGCGTTATAAGACGGGGAGAGAAGCTTTCTTATTTCAGCACTCAAAGCTGAATTGGCCAAAGTTGAGTTTGCTCTCTGACAATTACGGTAAATTTGAGAGCGGGTATGCGCTGATTGAGCAGTCAGGTCCTTATCTTCGTGTTCTTGAAGTAATCGCGAGCCCACAGATGTTCTGTTCAATTTGGGCTGAGATTTTTAGACTGGCGGCCAGGTATGAGGCTAGCTATGTGCGCGGCTGGAACGTCATGGAGCCGCCCCTGAGTGGGCTTGCTCATGTTGAGAGAGACTGGTCCTTCCCCATGATTCGCTCACTGAAGCCAGAGTACGATGAACTCATGTTCGAATGGACGGAAGAATTTCCCGCAATGATGCTTGAACTAGATCATTTTTGACTAATAGTTTGGCAGCTGCTGGCGATAGATATTACATTCACTTTCAATTCCCATCTGCTCGTAGCATTTGATGAGCAGTTTGAGCACAAATTGCGATTTCTCAGCTTCGCACTTGCCGGCGATGATAGCCCAAGCTGACTTCAGGAAACCTGCTGCTGGAAGGTAATTGCCCTGCCCGATATACAATGAACCCAGCTCGATTAATACTTCCGCGAGTTCAGGGTCTTTGTCGCCAAGCAAACGGTTCCTGATTTCCATTGATTGCATCAAAAGCAATTCTGCTTCTTCGTATTTGTTTTTTGCTTGAAGCAGTCGAGCAATTTTGTAACACGTATTTGCCAAATCAAGTCTGTATGTTTCAGACTCCACTGCGAAGACTGCGTGCGCGCGGCGCAGCATCAGCTCTGCCTCTTCTGTTTCATTTCGGCGAAGACAGATGTCCGCAACTTCTACTGCGAGTGATGCAACTTCCGGGTTCTTGATTCCCAATTTCTCTTCGAGAACAAGAAGTTTATCCATTTTTTCAATGAGTTCCGGTAACAGCAGCGCAGCAGGGTTTTCAAACGATGTGTAGAATGATTTGAAAAATATGTCAACTGATTCCTTGGCGCAAGATGCTGCAATGACTGTAAGTGCTGCGTATTCCACTGGAATTACTGCGGCTCTGCACATCAATTGAACGCGCATTGCATTGCGTAGGTCTTGCACTCTTACTAGCCCTGATTCTGATAGAACCTTGCCCAGTGGCTGTCTGAGTCGTTTGCTCTTTTGCAGTGCTTCTTGAAATTGCACCGCTTCTAAAATCTTGCTTTCAACGAGAAGTTCGCCAATTCTTATATTTCTGTTTGTCGCTTTGTGACAGGTTCTTGAAGATGAGATTGCATCTCGCAAGTAAAACGGAAACTGTGATTGTTCAAACGGTAAAAGTTTTGCCCATAGCGGAAGAATCACCTTGTAGACCTTGTCTGCTTGCTCGTTGAGCCCCTGTCTTGAGCAATTATGGGCAACCTGTGCAATTGCTGTTATCGAGCCAGGTAGCAGCTTCGTTTCCTGTTTCAAGACCTGGATCAATTTCAAAACGCGGTCTTCTGCAAGTGAATTTTTGCCCAGTGATGAGTATATTTCTGCCAGTCTGGAATATACAGGAATCAAAAGGTCTGTAGAGAAACCATCGCTGCGTTCGTAAATCGTTCTGACTTCTTCAAGCGCTTTAGCTGACTCTTCGAAGCGTTTTTCAGCGTATGCTGTTTCGCTAAGCTTGAGAAGCTGGTCGGGGTTTGATGAAAAGCGCGCCGTTGAGCCTGTTATCTTTGTTGTACCGATAGATGAATCTGCTTTCGGTGTTTGTGGCTGCTCAGGCTTTGGCAGTGGCTGTGTGATCTTCTTGCTGGAGTCCTGAGCGAATGAGCTCAAAACAATGCGGCTTGCGGTTTCAAAATCTACTCTATGTAACTTTGCGTATTTCAAGCTAGCGATGGCAAGCTGGTCGGTCATGGTTGTAAACGCAATTTTTCGCTGAGCCTGTAGTACCAGCTCAAGTTCTGCATCGGTTAGGTAATCGAGCAGGAGTAAATGCTTGCCCAGTGGAGTCTTTCGAGCGGAACTTTGCTGCTTGAGTGCTGCATCGACCTGCTGTTGCGTGACAAAACCTGCCTGGATCAGTAAATCCCCAATACGCATTGACGCACCCCCTCCGGAGATAGAGCCTGTACTGATCATACCCGTTTTGCTTCAAGCCGTTCTGAAACAAAGAGTCGGCAAATAATGGTTAACCGTTCTTGGGGAAGCTTTTGCCGCCGCCTTTGCCGCCACCACCGCCACCTTTGCCGCCGCCACCGCCACCGCCGCCGCCTTTGCCGCCATCTTCTATAATGAAGTCATCGAGCTTGAATTCATCTTTTCCAGATTTGTCGGATTTGTCGGAATTAGAATTGTGCTCTGGACCTTTACCCCAGCCGCCACCGCTGCCACCGTTTTCGCTTTCTCTTGAGCTTCTTTCTCCAACAACCTTTCCATTCTTGTCATAAACGGTGTCTTTTGTGCCGTGCATGGAAATTTCGTCAACGGGCTTACCTTTTTCAGTAACACTGAAGCTGCCATCTTTTTCCTGGTGTTTTTCACTCAGCCCATCACTGCGTCGACCACCGCCACCGCCACCGCCTTTGCTGTCGAAATCCACACGTAAGTCGGAGTTCTTTTTCGCTAACTCTTCGTTGACCTTCTTTGCCAAGTCTTTGTTTTCATCTTTGCTAAGGTTTCCCGTATCGGGGTTCTTCATGCTTTTATCGAAAGCTTTTCCGAGTGCGCTGTCAATTTTGTCTCTGTCTTCGCTACCTTTAGCTCCGAAGCCTTTGTTCTTTATTATCAAATCGGCAATTTGTGACGCGTTCAACTCTTTCAACGAGTCCTTAGCGGTGTCAGTAGAGGAATTTGCCTTGTCGGTTGAACTTATGCTTTTCTCGGTGTTTTTACTGAGTTGATCTTCCTGGAAGCTCTTCACCACATCAAAATTCGGTTGGGGGGCTTCTTGTTTCTCAGGATTTTGCCCTTCAGCTTTGTCAAATTGCATAAAATCATCCCCAAATAGTCTGCTTAAACTACATTGTCATTTACTATCTACCCAGATCCTTCACATTATGATTCAGCTGGAGGAATTATTTAATTCAAAGCTCGGAGGAGGAAGTCTACTTCCGGTAGGGTCCATTCAACAAGCTCTGGTAGTGCTGCCATCCTGGCGGCTTCTGGATTATTAACGGATCCGTTTGGTATCATATGTGGTGAGCTGGGGAGAAGGAATTGAGACAGAGCCTACTTTAAGCAATGTAGCCCTAATTGCTGGAGCGAGCCCCAATTGCTGGAACGATCGAGTAGCCCTCATGGAATCTGTTCGTGCATCAGGTCGATCTGACTAATTGTCACTTCGTGGTCTTTCGATGCATTAATCTTGAGGCTCAGCCAATCACCAGGCGCAAGGTCTGGTGCCGGAAAAAAGTTGATGCGCTTGAGGGCATCTAGAATAGTTTCGCCATAGTCTTCCCCGGCAAGAACCTGATGTTTGAACATTCTTCCGGTGTTATTAATTGCGATGCGCAGCGTGCAGGTGTCGTGAACTGAGTGCGAGTGTATGCAAATCTTCTCTTTTACAAACTCGTTCCAATCTTGAATATAGCGCTTTTTGTTAAACTTCGGATCGTCATCGTGCTTCCCTGTGCTCGATTTATAAAGGCGCTTAACCGTTCGCGCGTCTTCGTCAGTTATGGTTGGTTCTGAGTTATTCATGTGTGTAGCCATGACGTCTGTTTCTATTGGACTGTGTCCCAGTCCTAGCGCGTGACCTAGTTCATGTTCGCTGACATGTAGAACCTGATGGTCGGTCGAGTTCGGTGGCAAACAAATTACGATTTCTTTGCTTTTGATTCTCTTGTCGTTGTGACGCCCATATGTAACTCCAAGCGCATGGTCTGTGCAGCCCGGAGAGTGTGACTCATCGGGTGGGAAATCCAAATACTTTATCTCGATGTCAGCCGGAAGCTGTTTCACAATTTGAAATCGTACAGCACCATTTGTCTTTTTCGTCCAACTCGCCAGAGCTGTGTGCATAATCAATTGCATCTTGGGGCGGTAGCTTTCGACATCGTTCGAAACCGGATGAAAGTAAACTGTCAAAGGACCTTTCTTAGTCCATTTAATAGGAACATTAGTGTGTTCATCTACTGAAAAGCTCAGGTAGTCGCCGCGTTTTTTTACCAAAGTCTCAACGTTAGCCGGCACAGGTGTATCATCGGGCTCGGGTTCATCATTCTCTGTTCTGGTGCTGCAGCCTGTGATAGCGAAAGGCGCGATGCTAATCAACGCGAGCAAGAGTGAGAATCTGAATACGGCCTTATTAATGCTGTTTGTTCGAGCCGATTTCAGCACTGTAATTTTCTCAAATGAACGGTAATCTGATTAGCAATAATCGCAGTCAATATTCCCATAATTTTGGCTAATATGCGAAGACTAGTTTCCGATAGTGAATCTCGATGGGGCGAAGTATTGGGCTGCACTGTGAACCAAACGTTATCGATACCAAAATCTAGAAGAAGACTAAATGGCGGATTCTCTTGATGCTATATTACTGCCATGAAATTTTCTGACCTGGCATTTGATTTTGTTGCGGAGAAGAATCCGCTCTATGAGCTTAAGGCGCAGAAAGAGGCTGCTAAAGAGCCCCTAACTGACCTGGTTCGGGCTAATTTGAGCGAGGCTGGAATTCTCTTTCCTCAGAACTTGCTTTCACGGATTATCGCTGAATCGCTGGACAAAGCCGCCCACTACAAACCTGATACCTTTGGTCAGCCCATCGCCAGGGCTGCGGTCTCTAATTTTTACGCACAGCAGGGTGAATTGATTGACGCTGAAAACATCTTGCTTACACCCGGCACAAGTATCTCCTTTCTCTATTGCTTCAAATTGTTGGCGAACCCCGGTGACGAAATACTCTGTCCAAGCCCTTCTTATCCGCTGCTCGACTACATCGCTATGATGAGTCACGTGAAGTTGGTTCCATATCAATTGCTTGAGCACCGTCAGTGGTGTATTGATTTTGATGCCCTTGAAGCCAATATTTCCGAGCGCACTCGCGCTATTGTTTTGATCTCACCACATAATCCGACAGGAATGTATGCTGGCGTAGAAGAGCTTAATGAGCTTGCAAGAATCGCTCGCAAATATAAGCTCGCAATTATTTCTGATGAAGTCTTTTCTGAATTTCTTTTTGAGCCACCGGCGCACAAGAACACCACAACGCTGTCCTCGGTGCTCGAAGATTCACAGAACTGCGCGGACATTCAGGAATCTTCTGTGCTTGGCGAGCATAAGTTGCCGCGCCTGTTGAGCTTAAATGCTCCTCTTGTGTTTACATTGAATGGGCTCTCGAAATCATTCGCCTTGCCTGGCGTCAAAGTTGGCTGGATTTTGATGAGTGGCGACAGGGCGCAGGTTAAGCGTGCCAGAGCCGCTCTGGAAATGATTTCGGACACCTATCTTCCCGTGAATGAGATTATGCAGTTCGCCCTACCCAATATCTTTGAGCTGGGTAAGCCATTCTTGGCAGAGTTGAAAGCCAGAATTCGGAGTCAGAGGCAGATAGCTATGACTGCTTTATCGGGCTGCAAGCTCGTGCGGCCCAGAGCTGGGTTCTATTTGACTTTGCCTGTTAGCGGCGATGAGGAAGATATAGCCCTGGACTTGCTTGAGCGCAAGAACATTCTTGTGCATCCTGGTCATTATTATGAGATAGAAGGCAAGCACCTGGTTTTGTCTTATGTTCACAAAGAAGACCAGTTAGCGTTCACCCTCGCAGAGCTAAAGCATTATTGTTGACTCTTGACAGCCGCCTTTGCATTCTTTTGCTAACGATTGGCTGCTTATCTGAACAAATGTTTTGAAGTGTTTCAATCTGACTGCCGAAAATCATTAGCATATCTTGTAGCTTGGCCAGATGCCCGCCGTACCTTGATAAACTTGACCTACGTCATCACATATTTAAGGTACTAACTCAGTGAAGACCCTAGCAGCAGACAGCGCCCAAAAAACAGAACAGGGCAAAGTGATTAATGATTTTTCGATTCAAGTCGCAACAGTAAACGGGTCTGGAAGCCAATCTTCCAACAACGTATTGATGCGCTCCATCTTCCAGATGGGTATTCCGGTAAGCGGCAAAAACCTCTTCCCGTCAAATATTGCAGGACTTCCAACCTGGTTCACAATTCGTGTGAACAAGGACGGATGGATTGCTAGAAAGAAAGAAATCGACATTCTGGTTGCGATGAACCCGCAAACAGCTGTCGAGGATGTCAGGTCATTGAGACCAGGTGCAGTTTGCATCAGTCCAAGTGAGCTGAATCTTGACAAAGTAAGAAGCGATGTTCGCCATTACCTGGTTCCGTTTGCTCAATTGGCCAGCGAAACATCTGACAATATAAAAATGAAGAAGCTGCTCACCAACATGATTTACGTTGGTGTGGTTGCCGAATTGCTAAATATTGACCAGAAGGAAATAGACGCGGCTATTGCTAAACAGTTCGAAGGTAAGACAAAGGCTATCGATTTGAACCTGACCGCCTCGAATAAAGGCCGTCAGTGGGCCAAAGAGAACTTGAAGAAAGAAGATCCTTTCTTTGTAGAGAAGATGGACAAGACAGCTGGCAAAATCATCATCGATGGTAACTCCGCCGCTGCTCTGGGTTGTATGTTTGCTGGTGTGACTGTTGTCACCTGGTACCCCATCACTCCTTCATCGAGCCTCTGCGAAAGCCTCGCTGAATACATGCATGAATACCGCGTGGACAAAGATGGCAACCCAAGCTTTGCAATTGTTCAGGCAGAAGATGAAATCGCTGCAATCGGTATGGCTCTGGGCGCTGGCTGGGCCGGCGCACGCAGCATGACCTCAACCAGCGGTCCTGGAATTTCGCTCATGGGTGAATTCACCGGACTTGGTTATTTTGCTGAGTTGCCGACCGTTATTTTTGACGTTCAGCGTGTTGGTCCTTCAACCGGTATGCCTACACGTACTCACCAGGCAGACTTGATGAGCACTTATCAGTTGTCGCATGGTGACACCAAGCACATTATCTTGTTGCCGGGGTCCGTCGAAGAGTGCTATACGCATGCCCTTACCGCCTTCGACCTTGCTGAGCGTTTCCAAACACCAGTGTTTGTTTTGAGCGACCTCGACCTCGGAATGAACAACTGGATGTCCGACCAGTTCAAGTATCCTGAGTCTCCAATCGATAGAGGCAAGGTTCTCGATGCTGAGCAGTTGGAAAAACTGGGCAAATTCGAGCGTTATCGCGATGTTGATGGTGATGGTATTCCTTATCGCACCATTCCTGGTACCGATCATCCGTTGGCTGCCTACTTCACACGTGGAAGTGGTCACAACGAGAAAGCTCTCTATACCGAGCGTCCAGATGATTACGTCAATTTGATGGATCGTTTGAACAAGAAGTATCAAACTGCTCGCAGCTATGTTCCAAAACCGGAATTAATTGAAGCGAAGAACGCCAAAGTCGGCATCATCGCATTCGGCTCTTCCGACCCAGCGATCAAAGAATCGCTTGAGCAGCTTAAGGCGTCAAACCTCGAAGCTAGCTACTTGCGACTTAAGGCTGTACCTTTCACTGAAGAACTGCACAAGTTCGTTGAGAAGTACGACCATGTTTATGTTGTCGAGCAAAACCGCGACGCTCAGATGCGCGATTTGATCAGATTGGAATTGCCGCAATTCTCAATGAAGCTGCGTTCAGTGCGCAACTATGACGGTCTGCCAATCGATGCAAGATCGATTACTGACGCTATACTCGAGCAGGAGAAATAGAAAATGGTTACAGCACCAGCACCGAAAACTAATCGAATTGGCTTAACCCAAGCCGATTACAAAGGTTCAGCATCTACTCTCTGCGACGGTTGTGGACACGATGCTATCACTGCGCAGATTATCAAAGCTTGCTTTGAAGTTGGCGTTAACCCTCACATGGTGGCAAAACTCAGTGGAATCGGCTGCTCGAGCAAAACTCCAGCTTACTTCCTGAGCCGCTCTCACGGATTCAACGCCGTGCACGGCCGTATGCCATCAGTTGCTACCGGCGCTTCACTCGCTAACAAAAATCTCAAGCTCATTGCTGTGAGCGGAGACGGCGACACGGCAAGCATCGGCTTAGGTCAGTTCTGTCATATCGTTAGACGTAATGTTCCGATGCTATACATCGTTGAAAACAACGGCGTTTATGGTTTGACAAAAGGACAGTTCTCCGCGACTGCTGAGAAAGGCGCTAAGTTGAAATCAGGAGCACAAAACGAGTTGCAATCGATTGACCTTTGCAGTCTTGCAATTGAGTTAGGTTGCGGATTTGTTGGACGCTCTTTCGCCGGCGACCCGAAACAGTTGGTTGCTTTGATGAAAGCCGCTATGTCACACAATGGAACTGCTGTTCTTGATGTAGTAAGCCCATGTGTCACCTTCAATAACCACGAAGGCTCCACAAAAGGCTATAAGTACGCCAAAGAGCACGAAGAGCCATTGCATGAACTCGGTTATGTTGGCTTCTACGAGCAAATCACCGTTGACTATGAACCAGGTGCAGTTCAAGAAGTTGAAATGCATGACGGTTCAAAAATCACATTGAAGAAGACCGGGCACGATTACAATCCTAAGGATCGTGCACAAGCAATCGCTACGTTGCACAAAGCTGCGCAAGATAGACATTTCTTGACCGGGTTGCTCTATGTTAATGAAGAAAACGAGCCATTCTCCGAAGTGATGAGCCTGGGTGATCAAGCCCTGGCAACACTTCCACAGTCAGTGACTCGTCCTCCGAAGTCTGCTCTCGATGAAATCATGAAGTCCTTGATGTAATCGATGCGACCTCGCTCAGCAGTTATTAGCGCTGTTCTTTTGGTTCTGGGGTTCTTTTCCCCCTTCCTGAAGGACAGCGCTGCTGTTTGGGCGAAACATTTTAGAGCACCGCAGATAGTGTTATATGACCGCGGCTCTATGCAAGAAATCTATAAGGACAATGCGGCGGCAAAGGTTTCACTAAAAGATTTGCAGTCGAAAGAACACCTTTATGCGTTAGGTCCCCTCTCTGGGCTGAGAGGCGAAATACTTATTTGGGACTCTATTCCATCTGAATCTCGTGCTAATAAAGGTGAGATTCAAGTCAAACACGATTGGAATGAGTCCGCGGCTTTTCTAGTGTGGGCTTCTGTCAAAAAGTGGAAGAAGCTCATGGTTCCTGACTCTGTCCGCAGCCCGGCCATGTTTGAGCAGTGGATGAGTTCAATGGTCGGTGGCGATGATTTTCCTTTGCGAAGGCAATTCCCTTTTTTGATTAAAGGACATTTTGGAAGAATTGCCTGGCATGTGGTGAACGTAAAGGATGACGGTAAGCCACTTACGCCGCAAAAGCATCAGTCGCAGAAATTTCATGGACAGACAATGGATGTAAGAGCAGAGATGCTTGGCTTTTACTCACCCGAACATCAGGGGTATTTTATTCCGCCGGGTCGTGCTACTCATTTGCACGTGAAAGTGGGTGAGGAACTTGTGGCTCACGTCGACGACTTCGATCCCTTTGGTGATCACGGTTTGAATCTATATATACCCGCTGAATAGATCCCCGATTCTAAGCCAGCCCGAAGCCAGCGCCCCCAGCCGAGATCCGCACCAGTCAGATTGCAACAAGCTCTGATTGCTCTCAGCCCTCCTTGGATGCAAGAAAAAGTATTCGCTTAGCTCAAACCAAACCTTCGAGTTTATACAGGTTAATGGCATTTTTGTGTAGCACCAGTCCTGCAATATTTTCTGCTTCTCTCTGCGTGATTACTCCTTGATTGATCACGTCATAGAGACTGAATTTCAGTCCTCGCTTCCAGCAGAGAGCCCCGTACCAGTGACTTTCAGGATTGCTATGTCCATCGCTGCCTGCAAGTAGTTTACTCGCTGGTGCCAGGGCAAGTGCTTCTGAAACCATTTTCGCTGCTCGCGGCGAAGCTAATGAAATGGATAGTGAGAGGTCCATGAACACGTTACTGTAGAGTGAGCACATGAATGCAGCTTCTCTTATGTAGGGATAGCAATGCAGTAAAACGAATTTCGTTTTGGAATATGCTCTGGACCTGAATATACCTTGCATCAGCGCAGGGTTGCACTTAACCAGGTCTGCATCGTCATCTCCGATGCCCGTGTGAACCTGCACCGGCACCTCCTCTTGAGCCGCTATCTCAAATGCTTGCAAGAGTAAGAAATGATATAGAGGGCTGGCTGAAATTCGAAATTTCCTTTTGCTTTCAGCAATTTTTTTCTTGCTTTGCATAAAGTCTAATTCCGCTTCAGCTACGCTGGGGCGCATCAGCTCAAGTCCGCCACGGTAGCCGCAAATAGTTTTCAGGCTTACACTCTTTCGCTTTGTCGTCGCTGGAAAAAGTCTTTTCTCGAATTCTCTTCTCAGTTCTTCAAAGGAATCAGTCTCTTGAAAGCAAGCTTCCATTAAGGGCTCGATGCGCTTGCAATGGAAAACAGGGCGCTGACTTAAATTGCTGAGTTCGTCGAGGCTCATTGTTTCGCCGGAAGCAAATCCGTCATCAATTATCAGGGCGCCGATTGATGCGTCATCCCAGAGCATTTGAATGTAATCTACAGGACGTTGCGACATTCTGAACGACATAAATTCCTGCTCGGTTTTTATGTCCAGATATCGATGTAGTTGGTCCATCAAATCCATATAGTGGATTGAGTTCGGCACATGTTCAGTGAGAACAGTCAGCGAGTTACTTTCGCTAAATGATTGACGAAAACCTATTTCATCGAGCTCATTGTACTTTTTCAAAAGCGAATGGGCGTGATTGTCGATGAAAATGAATTTCTCTACTTCAAAGCTCATGATTAGAAGCGGGTGAGGTGGGCTTTTATCTCTTCTTCAGGAGTCAAATTAGCAAAGTAATTGTCTTCTGATGTTTTTACTTTTAGATAGACTCTTGCAAATTCTTCCCCGAGAGCTTCTTTTACTGTTTGATCCATAAACAGTTTTTTCAAAGAATCTTTCAGCGAAGCCGGAAGTCTTTCTACCTTCTTCTCGCTGGCTTCGGCGGGGCTGATTGAGCTGGGGTCTGTTGATACCGGTTCTGGTGGCGTCATTTTTCTCTTTACTCCATCCATGCCAGCAGCAATAATTACTGCTAAAACCAGATAAGGGTTAGCGCTAGAATCTACGCACTTTATTTCAATGTTCGATGACTCCAGTTCTTTCTCCCAGTAAAGCGATGGCACTCGTACCGCAGCTTCTCTGTTTTCATAACCCCAGCATGTGTATGCTGATGCCCACGATTTTGGTTTCAAGCGGCGATAGGAATTGACTGAGGGACATGTGATCGCCACCAGTGCTGGAAGATGGCGCAACACACCAGCGACAAAGCACTTGCCAAAGTTGCTCAGCCCATCATCGGAATAGAACAGATTGCTGTTGGTATCACTGTCCCATGCAGATATGTGGAGGTGGCAACCGTTACCCGGTAGATTCTCACCAGGTTTCGGGGCAAGGCTTGCGACGAGTCCGTGCAATGCGGCAACGCCGCGCAGAGTTTCTCTATAGAGAATCTGATTGTCAGCGGCTTCTAACGCCTCTGAATGTTTGATACTGAGCTCGTGCTGACCGTGTCCTAGTTCCGGATAATATTGTTCTACCGACAAATTTTGAACAGTTAAAGCTTTGACAAAATCATCGATGAATGTAGCGGCTTTATTCATACCATCAGTGGAGAAGCAATTGCTCTGGTCTATTGGTATGAGTTTGTCGCCATCTTGTTTTGCTACAAAAAACTCGGGTTCGAAAGCCGCCTGAAAGCTGATGCCAAGCTGCTTGTACTGATCAATCTGTCGTTTGAGAATCGACCTGGGGCAAAGCAGCCACGGGCTTTTATCTAACTCAAGCATGTCACAAAGAACGAGTGCTGAAGACGGTGCGTATGGCAAAACTCGGAATGTTGAAAGATCTGGTACCAGTCTGATTTCACCTGTGGCACCATATCCGGTGTCGGTTTGCATTTCATCCATCTGGTTCATGGCCATCATGCCCTTCACCAAACCGATGCCTGATTGTACTCGCGCCTCGAAGCTGGACACATGGGTAGCTTTCCCGCGAATTAAATTGCTTGTGTCGCAGTAGAGAAATCGCACCAGCTGAATGTTATTTTCTTCGATTTGCGCTGTTATTGTTTCCAGATCCATGCCAAGTCCTTCTTCCTTTTCAACGGTCCGAATTTGGACCTATGGTGAAGTATATTGTCACACCTAACATTAAAAGAGTCATTCCCATTGAAACTTTGATTACAGACCAGAGCAAAGTTCCAATCCAATCAGGAACGTAATGCTGCGCAATCCCTACGATGAAAGGAAGCACAACAAAACTGAATGCAGCGCCAACAATAACGCTTATCCAGCCCCACTTTTTTACTAGAGTCATGTCCGAGGTGTGCTCTAGCTCTTCGAGGCGCGCCAGGTCGCCTCGTGCACGCTCAGCTTCTGCTTGTCTCAGCCGCCCGGCAACCTCTTTCAAATATTTGTCGATTGAAAATCCCTGGCTCAATTCTTGTCTCATTCAGAGCTGATTCATGCAGTATTTTACATGCAGGCGTCCAATAAAGCGTAACTGCTATAAAAATGCGTCAATATGGGTAGGATTAATTCAGCGATGTGCAGCTTATTTGAGGCTGAAAGTGCTGAACTGAAGTAGCATGAGAAATGGGAATTGGAGAGATTGAGATGAGCAGAGTATTCGAGCTGGGAAGCAAGCTTTTGTTTGGTACCTTGATCGCACTGTCTTTTGTATCCCCCTCATTTGCGGAAGATGGAGTCACCCCCGGGCCTGCGCAAGATGCTCGCCAGAAATTGTATGAGCGCATCTTACAGGCGAAAGCGCAAGGAATAGGCATAAGTGCCTACATGATGGCATTTAAAGCAATTGAAGAACAGGTTAAAGCCGGTGATGCTGCCGAAAAAATAAGTCCTCGAATTGAATCGATTAATGCAGCGCTAAACAAGCAAGTTGACAATGCGAAGATTCTCAAGACTCAAAAACCTTTGCCCCCGCAGGGTTCACAGATTACCGGCAGCGATTCGACCATTTCGGCTCCGACTGCAAGCAAGCCTGGAAGTCCAGCTGCAATTGAGGGTGGCGGCTCAGGCGACATGATTGACAAGTTGAAAAATAAGCTCGGTGGAAAGCTGGACAACATTCCTGATTCCATAAAAGAGCGAATTATGAATGACCCCAGTATGATGGAAAAAATCAAGTCGAAGATGTCCGGTGGCGGCGGCGCTGAGCCGGCTAAATAGCAAGCTTTCGGACCCATTCCATCCCCGGGCTGTGTGCGATGCAGTCTGGCAGCTACAACGCCCGATTGTTTAAGTCAGTTTTGTGCCATCGACGCAATCGATTGTTTTTATCAGCTTTATGGCTGTGAATTGAATCGATATTATGGAGGGGCGAGGACTTCCCTTTTGGCTTAAATTTTTCAGCTAACAACTTTTTGGGCGAAACGAAAAATCCTGATGAGTTGCTTCGCTTGAAAACCACATTTAATTTTGACGAATTCTGTCCGCGGAGGTTCTGTTTGTGGGTGTATCGCATATGTTTCGCGGCGACTTATAAAGCAGGGCTTTTCGCTTGAAAACTGGCGTTGGGTTTGGATTCCTGTCTATTGGGAAAGATAAACCTAGAGAAAAACTTTCACTGGTCTGAGAGCCACAGGAATGAAGCCGTCAAAGATTCTGCGAATATATCTGCTCACAAGCTGCGGAATTGGCATTCTTCTTACTGCGCTGGCTGTTTGCTTGCTGAAGTCAGGCGAAATTGGTCCAAATGCCGCGATGCTAATGCCTGTTTCCTGGAATGTGCTATTTGCGTTGATACTACCGCTGGTGCTCGATTGGAGTGAGCAAAAGTATCTGAAAGCAAGGTTCATTCAAATCGAAGATGTCGCAAAGGATAACCCTGAATTAAAAGCTTACCTTGACCAACAATGCCAGAAGCTTTCTGTATCAAAGATAAAGCTTGCGGTTGTTGATTCTAACGAAGAAACCTTCAGCTATGGCTTGTTGCGCTACAACCCTCGTGTAATCGTATCTAGCTCAATGCTATCAGCTGAAGAAATGAATAAAGCTATTCCGAGTATTGAGAACGAGCTGAATCGATTTGTAAAACAGGAAATCAGCCTCTATTTTCTGATGTTCATGTTCCTGCAAATTGTTCTTGAGCAAATTGCTATCCACATGATTTAGCTAGCAACTTTGCCGTTTTGTTAACGCCGAATGACACGTGCAATTACATGCGCCAAGCGGGGCGCGCAGGATATGCGCTTTCTGTTTTGCTCTAAGCCTTCGTTCAAAGGTTGAAACACCTGTGGTTCGAGAGCTTAGTGAATCTCTTCTGATTGGAACACATCGAAGTGGCAACCTGAGCGCCAATCGTCACGTCCAAGCCCAGCTTTGAGTGCCAGTTCAGTAAGCATTTGTTCAAGCGTCCAGCCCCATTCGACTGCAACTTGCGGCAAAAAGACTGCCTGATAGTCGCCCTTGCTCAAGATGACACCATCTCGTCCAATAACAATGTCATTGTAATCGGCGATTCTTCTCGGCGGAGTCAGAACATTGACGTCAATCATCAATTCATCGAGTTCTCTAACGGACACCGGTCCAAATCTTGGGTCTCTTGAACATGCTGCAATAGCATTTTCTTGAACTGCTTTATGAAGGGCGCGCGTTGGATAAATGCTTCCTATGCAACCTCTCAAACGCTTGTGTTCGCCTCCATCAAGAGCAGCCTTGTTGAGAGTTACGAAAACTCCTCGGCAAGATTTCATGTTGGGTGTGAGGTCTACGCCGAGTTCAACTGGCGTAGGGCAGCGCTTCTCTTTGACGAATGTGCTGATGGTGCCCTTCGCCAGTTTGAGAAGATTCTCTCTTTCAGCATCACTAAATTGAGGTGTGCTGTTTTCAGATTCACCTTCTGATGCCCATTCCGCTCCAGAAAATGCAATTGCCAGATAGCTGACTGAATTGCTTTCGTCTTCGACGTGCGAGTCTCTGGATGTTGCATACTTAAGTAAGGTACCGTGGGTTGCTGTCGGCAACATGGTCAACAAAACCTGGCAGGGATACATACCACATATGGTGTCACCCGTGCGGTCGAGAAAATCGACAAAGCCTTCAAGATCCAGGTCGCTCAGAAGGCGGAAGGCGATGCCGTCCATGTCGCTGACACGTGTTGGCACATCTTCATTGAGCCCGAACGGGGTATAGCCATAGCGTGGTCCATAATGTGTAAAATCAGAACTTACTACGACTAAGTCGTCCTTCTTAATGAAGCGCTTTAGGACTTCACCGATGAGTCTGGAGTCTGCTTCTCCATTGAGTTGACCGATTACGATGGGTACAATTTTTGCGCCTTCAAAACAATGTCTGATGAATGGCAATTGCAATTCTAGTGAGTGTTCAACGCGGTGAACCTCAGGCTGAGTGGAAAACATTGGGTATGTCTTCAGCTCATTAACCAGTTCAGTGTCGACCTTCAGATCTCCCAGTGGTGTCGCGAACACTTCAGCATCAGGCACTGCTGCTCCGCGAAACCCGATGTGATGTGATGGACCGAGTAAGAAAACTCGTTTGATTTCTCGTTTAGTGGCTGACTTATAAGCGAAGGCAGCTGTCGCACCAGAGAACATATATCCTGCGTGAGGCACAATGATTGCAAGCAAATCGTCGGTTATTGGTTCGCTATTGGTCTTTAGCAACTCCGCGCTGCTTTCATCCGGAGTGGTCTTTGCTGACTCAATGTACTGGTCTAGCTCCGATTTTAGTTTGTCCGGATTTTTTTCGTACCAGGAGCCGGCGTATTGAGTTTTTCTGATTTTTTCGGTTGCCCAGAATGGTGACATTGTTGCTTGTTTCAATTTCGGTGTTCTTACGGAGTTGGGGTTGACGGAGTGCTGCCACCGTCTGTGGTGGCAGCTGGTTCTGCTGCTTTTTGTGGGTCAATTCGAACAGCAATATTGGCTTTCGAATTCCACTGGTCTGCTTGAGAGTCAAACTTACAAGTTATGACTGCTGACGCCGTGCCGCCCGGAAGCGGTTGAAGAGGTTGAGCCGAATTGAAAGCATCATTTGCCTTTTGTTCTGCTTCTGTATTTTTCGGTGAGCTGCTCAATGAGAGGTCTGACACGCTGCCATCTTGCGACACTTTAACGACTAACGTGACGCTGTTGTTGCCGCTGGGATAATCCCATTTTCCGCCCATCTTATTGCGCATCTGGTCCGCATACGAATTGAGAGCTGCGCTGGGAGCGCCTGATGCTGACCCTGCCCCTGCTTTCGGGGCGGCAGATTTTGCAGCAGGTGTAGCCTTCTTTGCTGCTGGTTTTGCTGGAGCTGCCGAAGCTGAATTTGCGTACAGAAACGAGATTGCCATTAAAAACGTGGCAGTATGTTTAGTGAATATCACTCTTAACCCCCGAGTAAGCGCGGCTGAGCTAAGTTTAGCATGACAAAAGACAAGTAGCCTTCAGCTTCGAGGTCTAAAAATTGCAAAGGATGAAGTATACCCGTGCAGGAACGTCGTTCCGCCCACAGGACCTATCTCGCCGTTGCAGAAGAAGCCCGCCAGCGGGATTTCGCCAATGGATTCGGTGAACATATCACTATCATGATTTGGTATGCCGTATAGGTGCTCACCTCTACCCAGGCAGGAAAAGAGCAGTGCGCCTTCTGGCGGCGCCGGCTGAGTCTCTTTGTATCTTTTGAGCATTTTACTCAAATCGTCGGAAGAGGTCTCTGCATCTCTCAAATGGAACTGGACTGTTCGTTCGTTTCGCAACAATTCGCCAACAATCAACGCCCCGGAATTCGGCTCTAATCCCAAGATATTTCTAATGAGAAAGTCTCCATGCTGGAAACTATCTTTGAACTCATCCATTACAACACCAAGGAAAAGCGAGTACTTTGCCAGTTTCTGATCCTTTTCACTCATTTTTTCCAGCACGCTGTAAAGCGCATTCACGGCGGGTTGTCCGTCTAGTTCTAGCAGTACATTATTTTGACACTCAGTGACGCGAAACGTTGGACCCACCGGGCGGCAGCCCTGCGCGACGATGCTGTCGACTTCGATGTTGCCGGAAAGCGCGATGCCGACGGCACCCGTTCGGTACATTTTCTCATTCAGAAACAATGCATTTTGGTTGGGTTGGTGTGCGCCACTGGCAAGCCCACCGATTTTCACCGAGCCCGGAAACGCGAAGTCTAGCCCTTCCGCTAAGACATCGATGCGAAAAGAAAAAGGATCAGGCAGGAGAACAAAATGCGGGCTGTCTCGGAATGTAACGGATACCAGCTTCTCCCATGCGGTTTGAGGCGCATCGCCATCTGGCATGTCTTTATCGTCTATATGGAAAGTTGTGACCTTTACATCGGGAAGCAATGCGGCGGCGAGCGCAATGGCTGGTTCTCTCTCTAGTTCCAGCCCACCACCAATAATTCCGCCTGCTGTGCAAGCAATAAAATGCTGCGGTGATAGACAATTTTTTGCGAGTTCTGTCACATCGCTGTAATTGTTTTTGAAGCTTGGTGAAATGAAACAAATAAGGAGGTCAGGGGCAGAGCCAAGAGCCTCTTTGATTTCTTCAGCTGCGCTTGTGAAAGCTTTCTCCAAAGACGAATTTCGGGCTAATGAAGTTGCCCATTTCATTTCTGTCACCTCGTATTCAGGTGATAGTTTAACCTATGTAGCACGAACCTTCATTAGTGACTTGTTTCCAACAACGGCTCAAAAGCTTTGACCACAAGATGCTTGAGCTGATAGCAACGGAAGTGGCGAGCAACCAGATTTCAAAAATTTGCTTTGTTTGGGTTCCTGGGAAAAGAACCATCTCATCACACAACGCCTGCCAGGTCAAAATTTGAATCAGAGCAAAGTAAGAAAACCCAGATATTCTCAAAATGTTTAGCTGCTCGTTCTGTGACAACTTGCCGTCAAAGCGCTCTAAATAGATAGCCAGCAATGGAAGAACTTGGAGTGCATGTATACCTGTGAAATGAGCAATTCGCAGATTTCCGCCTGAGCAAAATGTGTTGCTCGACAAGCACGCTTGTACTGGTTCCGGCGCGATCAGAAGAAGTCCGGGTATGAAGCCAACTGCAGTTAAGACAAGCCCCCACTTCAATGCACTTCCGAGCAACGGGGGCAGATTCTCTTCTTTCATAAGAAGGACCAGCATCAGAAGATCAAGCAAAGCCAGTGGCATTATTGCGAGTCGCCCGACAATCAAAAGTATGCCATCGCTCACTTGGTTTGAGAGTCCACTGCTTATCAAAACAGATTGAGTAAGCGTACTGATGAGTTCAATAAATCCACCTACAAGGCTTGCTTGAACTACGGTTGGAAGAATGGCGTGTTGGCTGTTTATGAATCGCTGGATGAATTGGAGGCTGACTGCGTAGAGCAAAATGGATAGAGCAAATTTAGCGGGCTTTATCCAGGTGCTAAGTGAATTCATGGAATGATCGAGCATTAAAGCTACAAGACTCAGCAATAGGGTTACAACACAAAAAGTAATGAGTTTGCGCATCAGAGCTGAATCTCCGGTGGTACTGAATACGGTGCCAGCAAAGGGGCTTTGCTTGGTATCTTTTAGCTTGTATCTGAACTTTTTTTGACCCTGGCGCAAAAGTAGCTGGCGCAGGGCAAAGGTCTGCCTCCGCCTGGTCAGTCGGTGATAAATCTCAAGGTTTTTCTGCGTCGAATACTTAATAGACGTCTTTTTGCTTGAGATAGTTCAAAAATCGAAGATTAAATTGCAATGTAAACAAAAATGTTTGTTCTTCACAGATTCTTCAACCTAAATATATAGGATGTTTTGTAGATAGTTCGTCAGCATAATAAGTTAGTTTTGGCGTAAGGTATCAGCCCAATGAAATTGCCATATAACCGCAGTGGTGAGCACAAGACCGACCGTGATCGTCTTGCCGCGCTGGCTCCATGCACTGCCGATTCGAAGCGTCGGACAACAGAATTTGTTCGCGCTGGAGCCGCTGAGTTGGCTAACCTGGAATGTGACGAATGCGGGTTCATAACGGTGTGGACGCAGGGCGCTGAGCGCATTTTTGGATATGAGCCAGGAGAGGCCATCGGAAAACACATCGCTCTGGTGTATTGCGCTGACGACCTCAAGCATGGTCGAGCTGTTTATGAGTTGCTCGCTGCCTCAACCAGAGGGTCATATGCAACTGCAGGTTGGCAGCGGCGAAAGAATGGGCAGGAGTTTTGGGCACAATCTGAAAATCGGAAAACGCCTTCGGGCTTTTCCATTTCTTTTATAGAGCGTTCGCCTAATTCTTCTTCCTCAGATTTGCATCTATAGTAAACGCTGATTCTGATTTCGGTGCAGACAAAGGCTCTTTGATGTCCGGTCTTCCGATGAGTTCTACCAATGTTTGCTTCTCTTCGATAATCTCTGTATTTAGTTTTGCTAGGGCCTCTACTCCGCACAAATCAGCAAGATGTTGTTGGTATATTGCCAATGCTTCGGATTTAGAGCGAAGCTCTCTCTCAGCCTTATGTAACAGGTACTCATATTTGCTGATTTCTAAATTGCTGGAGCCTTCCATCAATTGCTCTTCTAGTCTTTTTAAGTCGTCGAGGTCGACCTGCGCAGTATCTCGCTCGGCCAGAGCTCTTCGATAATTCCAATAAGAATCAACAAGGTTATCAGCGATATCGCGAACCATTTTGTATAAAACGAGTGTCTCTCCGACTGAAACTTGTGCTGTACTGTTTTCGCTGAACAGCTTCTTGATTAATCCTGGTCCAACCATGTTTACGCCAATCTTCGCTGGTCCATTTGGCGCCAAGGCTCCGCCGACATTGAACAAGGTACTGCCTACAAGATTCATTGCCGCCGCTGTGGCGTGTTTCGCGTTGCTATTTGGTTGAAGAGCTGAAATCACAAATTGTATGTCAGGTGACTGCTCAATAGTGGCGGACCACAGGTTCTTTAGTTGTTCTTTGTGTCGTTCGAGTGAAATCTGTTCTGCTTTTTCAGCCTCGTTTTTTGATGGTATTAAAGCTAGTGGCATCAAATTTGCTTTTGCCGCTTTATCCAGTGTGCTAAGTGGCGCGTTAGAGCGCTTGTCTTTTGTTTCTGTTTTCTCAAGAGCTGGTGTTGTTTCTTGTCGTTGATCGGATTCAAAATTTACTACCGGTAACTTTTTAGTCTCTTTGTTGTCTTCCGTTGGACATGGTGGGAGTTCAAACGCTGGAGTCGACCATGCCGAAGGTGTCGCACACAAAAATGAAATCAGCAATGCTAATGCGTTTTGGCGTTGGTTCAGCATTAATAGTCACCTGCACAATAAACAATGGTCAAAGCTTATCACAAGCCAAGATCTGTGAATTAGTTCCGCTTCAAAAAGGGCAAAAGCGAGAGCTCGCGCTCTCGCTTCGGGATCGAGTCTTTAGTTTCGGACTAAGATTGCGGCACAATCTTCTTGATGCCAGCCTTCAATCCGTTTTCTCCAGAATATCCAACCGAGTAAGTTATCACCTGGTTGCTTCCATCAAGGAAAATGAGGGTTGGAATTGGGCTTACTTCGTAATCTTCGATGATTTTTTCCGATTTCGGATCATCAATATCGTAAGTAATGAATTCGACTTTATCGCCGTAATCAGCTTTAGCCTTATCGATGATAGGTTTCAACTGTTTGCATGGCTCACACCATTTAGCAGTGAACTCAAGAATTTTTGGCTTGGCCTCGCCTGTTCCGCGGTCTCTACCTCTGATTCCGTGCGCCATTGCGATCATCGGAGTGTCAGCGCCCATTTTTGGAGCAGTTGCTGATTTTGGAAGCTGTGTAAGCAAAATCTTGTTGGCTTCAAGCGAATTAGCGCCGCCTCTGCCAAGTCTAATGGCGGTGCGCAATTCTTTTGCAGCCTTCTTGTAGGTGGCTGATTGAAGCTCACCCTTTTGTGCTGTGCCCAACAAGCATAGCGATTTGCCCAGTCCAAGACGGCATTCGCAGCTGTTTTTGTATTGGTCGGTTTTCGCTGCCTGCTCGTATATTGTCACTGCTTTTGCATAATTTTTCTGAACCAGCGCTGCCTTGCCCAATGTCATCGGAGTTGTAGGAGCTGGAGCAGCAATCGACGCGAGAGGCCCACCAATAGTGGCTGTTAGAATCAACGCTCCCAGCACACGTTTGAGCTTCATCTGTTTTTCGGAATTCATTTTACTCCCCTTGAGTTTCTTCTCTTTTATTTGCTGCCTAGTTGTTTGCTTGTGGTGAGATGGCTAGTTAGCCATTTATCTAGTTTCTTGATCACCTCATCATTAAACTGATTCTCTTCGAAAATTAGGTGCTCGCCATCATGAATTAATTCCAGCTCTCTATCTGGACTGGAAATTTGGTTGTAGAGCTCCATTGTGCCTTCCGGGCGGACAAGAGTATCCTTGCAGCCTTGAACAAACAAAACTGGTGTATTGGTAATGCTTTTAGCACTTTCATGATTCTCATTCATGAAATCTTGAAACCTTACGAGTTCCTTCGGTGTAAGCGCCATCCTATTTAAGGGATCTTTTTCCCAGCGCTCTTTGAGGTCGTCTTTGCTCGTGGCTCTGCTGATTACGCTCGATCCAATGTCAAACTCCTTGTTCGGAGCTGTGAGCAGTTTTAGCCCGACTCTGAAAGTTTCTTTGCCTTGATTAAATCTGTCTCCTGATGGAACGGAGCTTACCAGTCCTGCAACCAACTCTGGATGCTGTGAAGTCACCCGTAATGCAATAGCGCCACCCATCGATTCGCCAAGAATGAAGACGGGCATCTTAGGGTTTACTTTGTGAACGAAATGTAAGGTGTGCTCAATTCCACGGAGGCAGTAGTCGAAATCGATTCTCTCGCGACCCTCTGCAGCTTTGAAGCTGCCGAAGCCCGGCACATCCACCGCATAGACCAGGTAGCCATGTTTGGCCATAGTTTTGCCGAATGCATCATAGGCATCGTTATGCAGCCCTAGCCCGTGTACGCAGAGAAGGATAGCCTTAGGTTCGACATCTGGGTCAATCCAGGTGAGAGTCGGAAGAACGTCTGCGAACTCTACTTTCTTCTTTTTCTTTCTCGCATCTGCTTTTGCAGATGATTCAGAGTCGCCTGATGAGCTTGTTGCAGAATTTGGGGAGTCAGGACTGCTGTCGCCGGATTGCTCGACCATGCCGTCTTTTGCTTTTGGGGAATCTGTTGCTGGTATTTCGCCCAGCATCGACTTGTCAGGCTCAGTACCGTCGACTGAAGCGCTGGCTGTATCCAGGGGCGAACTACCCGCTTTGTCGGCAGCTAACGCCATTGGCAGCGAAACCACCTGCAATACAAGCGCTATCGCCAAGAAGGCGCTAAGAAAAGAGCTTGCTTCAGCTCTTCTAATATATTGATGACTTTTCAGCTTGCCTTTGCAAAACATGCATCATGCCTGCATATCCCCGAATATCTATTGTCTCACCTGTTGGCTATATGCGCCAAAACTTCCAGCTAAGCTTTAATGATTGCAAAGAACTATTCGTAACTAATTATCGGCGTAAGCGAACCGAATGATAGCGCACCATATTTGGTGTCATCTTAGTGGAACTCGATCAGGAAAACCATGTCGGGCGATTTTTGCACATCAGCTGGACTCTCTTTCCATAAATAGACAACAGCTCTTGCTGGCAGGCGTGTAATTCTGAGTCGATCGATTTCATCCATGAATGGACTCATGTTGTTGCAACATGACGTTGGGCATCCACATGTGCCACCGCAGTGAATGAACTGTTTTATGAAAGCCGCATCGTGAGTAGGTATGTCATTGATTACGTTGATGGATTTTTCAGGGTTGAAGTAAATATAGTTGTAGCCAAAATCTCTGGCGTTATAAGCAACGAGGCTGAAGCGCTTTATGGAAACTCTTCCTCGGAGTTTTCCGGTTGCGATGCAGTCCTGGTGCCATTTTGTAATGTCGTATTTCACTACTCCAAGTGGGCGCGTCGGATCAATTTCCAATGATTCTGGCAGCCAGAAAAATGGAAAAGCCGGGTCATTCATTTCCTTGGGCGTAAATGCTGCGGGGTTCCAAATACCACCAGCTCCTGGGTTTGCCGCAACCAATAGATAGGGATTCATGACGAAGCGTGATTCTTCCGCTGGGCCGGTCATGCTCCTTTTTCCAGAGTCGAAGATGCCAGCACCGGCTAATCCCCACCAGGGTTTGCCGTCTTCAATTGCACTCCATATTGGTGTGTAAGGCTCATAAGGTGATTTCAAAAGTCCTGGAATCTTGTCGATTTCCCTTTTCCGCATCGCTAGAATTTCGGCCCGTGTTTTGTAGTTGAACAGGGTTGGCAAATTTAACGGCACGCTAAAACGGGTTTTTAGTTTGGCGTTTGGTCCCACCGACAATTCCGTGGCCTTGTTTTGTGCCAGACCTGGAGTTGCAGCGATGATGAGTAAGCTGGCAACAAGAAATAAATGTTGTAGCAATTTATGCATGTTAGTTCCTGTTGTTTGCCTTCCTGTTCAATGTGCTGTGCTAAGTACTTGGGAATTTTGTCCCAGGTAGTATGGCGCAGTTCTTCGTAACGTTTCGATGAATGGCGTTTGGTTCAAGCCCAGTTCAGCAATAGCTTTGTCAGAGCTATAGAAGATTTTTCTCTGACTGAGCCAGGCAACCTGCCATGACAGTGCTGGTTTCATTTTAAACAAAGGAAAGACAGTTTCGCAAACTACACCTGCTGACTCAGCCAGCCAACCTGGTATTTGAAAAATTGGTTTGCGTCCATTCAGAACTGTCGCTAACATATCGCCAGCCTCTTTAAAGCTAAGGTTTGCAGTTCCGATCACATATCTCTGCCCGGCCTGTCCTCTGCTGAGGCTAGCGATGCAGGTAGAAACTACATCTTCAATGTCAGAAAACATAACTCCACCGGCGGGATAGCCTATGAACCACCCGCTCAGCATTGATCTGAAAATAGTATGGTGGTGAGGGTGCGTGTCTCCTTCACCAAATGTGATACCAGGGTTAAGTGACAGGACATTCAGTCCTTGTTTTGCAACCCTTAATGCTTCTTGCTCTGCTTCGAATTTGGTATCGCAATAGTGCAGCCCGTGACCCTTCAAGTTATATTCAATTTCTTCGGTTCCAAGCTTGCCTGGCTCAGGAATTCCCATACCAGCAATTGAGCCCATGTTGATCACTCTTTGAACATTTGCTTCAAGGCAGGCTTTCATTACATTGCGTGTCCCTAAAACATTTATTTTATAGAGCAAGTCATAGTCGCATCGGCGATAAGAAACCAGTCCTGCAAGGTGGAAAACAGCGCCTACGTCAACCAGTGCTTTTTTGAATGAGTCAAGATCGCAGATATCGCCCTGAACATGCGGTATTGCCAGACGATTTAATCGCTCGGTTTGCGCAGCCTGGCGCCCGAATGTTTTGACTTCTACACCCATTTCGTGAAGTCGTTCGCACAGTCGTGCTCCCAGAAATCCGCTTGCCCCTGTTACTAGTACTGCTGGCACAATTGACTCCAATCTATCTGTAAGTAGCCAGTGCCTTAGCCAATGGCGTTGGTGTTAAGGCAAGTTGATTTTCCAGTGCGTTGTCACTGCAAATATTGTCAGTCGTTGATAGTTTCACCTGGTCTTTGCTTACCATCGGAACTGATTGCACCAGCTCCAACACGCTGGCTAAGATATTCGCTAAAGCAGGAGGCACCGGCTGCAGTGGCTTGCGTTTGCCGATAGCATCCATCAGCTTGCTCACCAGTTCTTGCATTGAAAGAACTTCGGCACCGCCAATTTCTAGAGTCTTTCCAGTCATTTCCTGACTCAATGCAAGCTTTGAAATTGCGCGGCTTAAGTCACCGATGAAAACCGGCTGCAGTAGATTTTTGCCTCCCCCAAGAAGAGGTACTTTAGGTCTTGTTTTGATCAGCTCGATATATCGTGCCATCAACTTGCTGTCACGTCTTCCAACCTGTCTGCCTAAAATCAGTGATGGTCGAAGAATTGTGTAGGGCAATCCGCTCTTGCGAACAAGCTCTTCTGCTTGCCATTTTGTCTTGTGATATTGGCTGAGGGCGTCAGCTGATGTGCCCAGTGCCGTAATCATCAAAATCTTAGTGTTAGTGCTTTGTGCTGCTTTTACGAGTTGCTGCGTTATGCCTGCATGAAGCTCTTCAAGTTTCTGCCCTTTTTTCGGAGCGATGCTTCCAATTAAATGTATGACGGTGCTTGCTCCCGTCAGTGCGTCTATCAGAGTTGGCGAATTGGCATCAATGTCGGTTTTGTAAATCTCGGCGCCGCATTCCGAGAGAAACTGGCAGTCCGAAAGGTTAGCTTTAGGATGGACGATTGCTCTAACACGGACACCACTTTTGCATAAAGCGTGGATAAGGTGGCTGCCGACATATCCACTAGCTCCGTCCACTGCGATGATCTGATTTTGTTCACTCATTTGCGCCGCTCTCTTCTATGCCGGAATTTTTCTTCGCCAGTTTTTTCCAAATTTTCTTGATGAGGGTGACCTCGCCCACTTCGTTGCCTTGTGCCTTGTGACCCAGATATTGAAGCACATAGCCAAACACTATTAGAGTCCAAGCCATTGCAAGCTCACTTTCCCCACAAAAGAGCTTGTAGACACCATAGAAAACCATGGGCACGCCGAAGATGTGTAAGAACGCGTTAACCGGATGCTTGTGGCGACCGATGTAATCGACCACAAAGTCTGCGACAGGTTGAAGAACCGACATCTTTTTAACTCCGCGTGAGTTCTTGGTCTGCTTATTTTACAGCTGCTTTATCGCGATTGCTCGCGGCTGTGTTCTTCTTAAAGTACTCAACTGTCACGCGCATACCTTCACCAAATGGAATTCGTTGGGTATAGCCGAGAACGCGTTCTGCTTTGCTGATGTCGAAGCCTTGATTGACGCCAGCCAGCCTGAATGCGGCTCTTGAAAAACGTGAAAGTCCTTTTCTCGAATCTTCTGGAAGATAAGGGGCGATGCATGAAACCACCTCACAGGCAGCCTTAGCGAGCCAACCCGGAACTTCTTTGTTGATTCTTTTGAAACCCATGCCATCACAAATGGCATCGAAAAGCTCCTTCTTTGTCACAATCTCACCATCTGTGAGATTGAAAACTTGCTTATCCGCTTTGGGGTTTAGCATTGACAGGCTTATTGCGGAGAATAGATTGTCGACGTAAATAACGTTGGTTTGCTTAATTCCGCCATCAATAAGCATCGCTTTTCTTGTGCGCAAGTTTTCGATGAGGCGCGGCATCCATGCTTTTTCCATGGGGCCATAAATGAAACCCGGTCGCAGAATGCTGACCATCATACTGCCACGACCGAAAAACATGGTTACTGCTTTTTCTGCATCAACTTTGGAGTCTGCGTAAGATTCGCCGCAATATACCAGCGGCATGTCCTCGCTTGCGCCGTGCAAATCGCCCTGTCCCGTGATTACTGAGAGGCTGCTAATATGAATGAAATGCTTGACATTGGCGGCGTCAGCCAGAGAAAGAAGGGTCTTTGTGCACTCAACATTTACTTCGAAGATTTGCTCGCGCTTCGCATGTGGGTCTACCATGCCTGCGGCATGAATTACGATGTCGCTGTCTTTCAGCGCGAGACGCAACGCGTTTTCATCATTGAGCTCCGCTCTCTTAATCCACAGGTTTCCTTTGAGATTTTTTAGCTCACTATCGTTGCTCGAGGGTCTAATCAGAGCTGTGACTTCATGCCCCTGGCTGAGCAGCCCTTTCACCGTGTGATAGCCAACCATCCCGCTTGCGCCGGTTACAAGAACCTTTTGTGTTTGCATTTCTTTCCTAGACCTGTAGTGCAAGTTCTGCGTTCGTCAGTTTAGCAATATCTTGGCTGAATCTGCTGTTGTTTGTAAGAAACGGTATCTTTACTTGAGCTTCTGGTGCGCCATCATGAACTCGCTGCTGTCTGAGTCGTTTGAAAGTTCCGCGCGGAACCTCGACTAACTGAATAGGAGCAAGGCGCATGGACTCGCGTTTGTCCTTGTACTCTATATTCTGTAATTGTAGAGAAAGGTCGATTGTTCGAGCCATGGCGCTGAGCACAGACTCAGGCAGCTCTCCAGAGTTCTCAACGTATCCTTTGTAATACGGAACGTCAGCCAACTCGACTGCCAGTATGAAATGATCAATCTGGTCCAGGCTGTGCTGTCTGATTGCATACTGCAAGGCGACAGAGACTTGTTCTTCAGTCAATTTTTCGCCAGTGATGGAACTAATGCCCATTCCTTTTTGAACAAATTGAAGGATTGGAGTCTTTTCCTCAAAGCCTACGACCTCCATCAAGTCATTGATGTTGTATCTGTAAAGTCCCGCTGCGGTTGTGAAATGAATGAAATAGCGTTTGCCCAATTCGAGCTGGTCTAAGGTGAGAAAACGTCTTTCTTCTTTTCCTTCGTCTTCTTCCGGCACAAATTCAAAGAAGTGAGAAGTTAAAGCTGCCACGCCACCTGCTCCGTCGTCTTTCAGTGGAATGGTGCCTCTGCCTTCACTGGCCATATAGCCAAAGTCTCTAAATGGAATGTTGCCAAATTTTTCTGGAAGCTTCTTGAGATAGAAAGGCATCGGACCACCCTTCCAGACGCTTATTATTCTTAAGTTTGGCCATGCTTCGCTTGGAAGTAATTCGCCTTTTTTCTCTAGAATTGAAGACAGCCGCTTTGCGCACGCCGGGTCAGCTTTCAAGTAAGTACTCAATTCCTGGGCAACATCTGCGCCCGGTTTCACGAATTTTGCCAGGGTTCCGTCATTGATATCTTTTATCAAGCTTGCCGCGTGTTCTTGCAACTGATCTGCCAGCAGAAGAAGTGTTGACGGGTTGCAACTCGTAATAGCGATAATGTCTTGAACCAGTGAAAGTCTTAAAATCGTGTAGTACTTTGATTCGACGTCTTTGATTCTGCTAACCAGTGAAGGCAGTGCGATGTAGCGCTGAACAAGAGGAGATTGTTTGCGGCGAAGCAAGCCAGAGACGGCACCAAATGGAGTACCATCTTTAGTGAAACCTTCTTCGTCATTTGAATTGAAGATGAGGTAACGTCCGCCTGGGTGGTGCACCGCTTCAGGGTTGTCTTTAATCATTCCCCAGTTGTGAATGTGAAACGCGTGGGTGTAGTCCTTCAGGTGTGTTGGAGTTATGGGAATGTATTTGGGCTTGCCTGTGGTGCCACTGGTAGTGGCAAACATAAGCGGCTTCTCCGTCGTAAGCTGATTTCTCTCTCCCGCCATGGACTTTTCTATGTATGGCTCAAGGGTCTCGTAAGTGTTTGGAGGCACCAGTCTCTGGAAGTCCTGAATGTTGCGTATCTCAGAGAAACGATGCTTCCTGCCAAAGTCTGTGTTTTCGTTCTGGCGAATAATGCTCAACAGTTTCTCTTCTTGAGCCTGTCTCGGACGAGAAAGCGCTTGTTTGAACTTTTTGATATGGGTCAACTCGCGATAACACTGCCCTATGAAAATGTAAGGATTGAACGCCACAATTACCTCGCTTTTGGGCTCAAGGATCCTTGATTTTGGACCCGGGGGGTTATCGCATCTGCCTGACTCTCATCACAAGAATCAGTCATCGAATTCAGATTTTTGTCAATTATGTTTATTCCGGTACCGCCAGTCTTAGCTGCAAAACGAAGGTCACCGAAACCGCCGAGTCCAGCATTTAGATTCTCTTTGCAGATGTCTTTCTTCAGCAGAAAAAAGTTTGCTGACCCTTCATAATTTTCCATTTTCTCGTTTGTCAAAGCTAAGTGTCTTGCAGCTGCGCTGAGAATTCCGCTTTCGCCAACCTGTGCCCCGAGGTGAACTTTCAGATTTGCATTCAACGCAATATCAATCATTTTCTGCGAAGCAAAGATGCCTCCTGCCTTCGATACGCGCACGTTGAACGCATCGCAAATTCTGTTGCTAGCTAGTTCGCTTGCTTGCCTCAATGTGCATAAAGACTCATCGAGTAAAACATCTTCTTCAATTTGCTCGCTAAGCTTTTTGAGTTCGTCCCATTTATTTGCTGGCAGGGGTTGTTCATAGGAAAGAATGCCGTATGGTCTGAATGCTTCAGCTGCTCTGAGCGCTTCATCCAGTGTCCAGGCACAGTTTGCATCTACGCGAATCTTCCGATTTGCACCTAGAATGCTGCGAGCCAACTTCACTTTCTCCACGTCATCTTCAAGCTTGGCTGCTCCGACTTTTAGTTTGACAGTTTCAAAGCCATAAATCTTATAGAAGTTCAGAATTGCTTGAAGCGCTTTCTTCTTTCCAAACGGAACTGTTCCGCCATAGCGAATCTTATCTTGCTTGTGGGTGCCAATGAGCTGATGAAGCTGCATCTCGTGCAATCTGCTGCAAGCGTCTAAGAATGCTAGCTCGAGTGCGCACCATGATGCCCCTTGCATTTTGTCATCAAGCCCCATCGAAAAGAAAGTTTCGCTCAGGGTGCTCAGAAGCTTTTTGGGGTCATCAAATGACGTTTTCTGCAGTGCTGGTGCATAGTTCAGCAGCACGTTATCTTCTGCCTGTTCAACCGTTTCACCTGTGACATAGTCTCTCGGTACGCTCTCGCCATAGCCGCAAATTCCATTGGCAAGTGTTACTTTCACGATCAGATTTCGGGACTCGGCGCGCGTGGCAAGCGAGTGTCCAAACGCGAAGCGAAAAGGAAGAGTTATCTTGAAGGTTTCAATTGAACGAATTCTCACGGCTGCTTATGCTCCTTCAAATGCTCTTGCAGCCAATCAAGCAGTGTTTCTCTGTAGGCATGCGGATTCGCATCAAAGTCGAGGCTGTGGTGCACCTCAGGATATAAGACAAATTTTTTATCGCTTGCAGCCAATCGCTCAAACCATTTCTTGATGCCAGGCTCATCAACTATGGTGTCAATTCCTGATTGCAACACAAGTGTCGGCAGCGTTATTTTCTCTGCGCTGCGTTGACTCATTTTCGTCAAGAGCATAGTGCAAAACAAAAATCGAGCAGTTGCTGTGGTCAGGCGCTTTGTGTCTTCTGCGATGTATTTCAAATAAACAGGGTTGTTCGTGAAATCTTCAACCTTTAGCGGCAGTGGAAGCGGATCGCGATTGCCGAGCAAGAGTCGCCAGGCTACCTGCAGCTTTTCCTGGAAAGAAAGGTCGACCTTCACTTCGATAGCTGGCGAACTGAGTACCAGCCCTGCTAGCATCTGCGATTCTGGATTTTGCCTCTCCGCTAAAATTGCGGCAAGTTTTGCGCCCCAGCAATTTGCCATCAGGAAGAGTGGCTTTCTTGCGGACTTTTCTCGTGCGAATCTAAGCGCCGCCCGCACATCATTCAGAAGTTGCTGAGGATCTTTTGCATCACCGCGTGCTTCCTTGCTGCATCCTGAGCCGCGGCGATCAAGCGCGAAGGTGCTTATTCCGTGCTTAGCTAAAAAACTCGCACTCTCATCGAACCACAAACTATGACCTTCAATGCCGTGTAAGTACAGAACGAAGGCGTCTGGAGCCGTGGCTTCCCAAACGCGTATCAAATTTTCTGTTCCATCTGCGGACTCGACCCTGGTCAAAGTGTTAGATACGAATGGTTCAGTTTTGTTTTGCCTGCTTACTGTCATCTTTAGAATTCTATCAAGGGTGGCGAAAAGCATAAAGAGCAAAGGCTACGAGATGAAGCAGGGTTCCGAATTTGTAAAAAGAGGTCAAGCGAAGGAACCTTTCGCGAAACTTTCTTTCTTTAAAACATTGAAAAGGGTTAAGCAATGCGCTTCGTCCATGCCATGACTTAACTGCTCTGCGGTAAAGTAGAGTTTCGCATTTAGTGTGTGTTGCGAGGAAGAAAAGGGTTAGATGGGGTCTCTGCCAGGTTGGATGCCAGTTTTGATAGAAAGACTAAGCTGGGGCTGCTCGGTCAGTCCCTGGTTTATCGACCTGGCTGATGGCAAATTCAGAGAACGTGGACGAAAAATAATCTTCGTCCTCTGGCCTTTTATGAAAGAGCTGCCACAGAACATTCGTACTGTAAGGGATGCCTTGCCACCTGAAATGAGCGCAGCTTCTCAGCTTCTGAATCGTCTCAGCGATGACGAAAGTAAATATCAGGGTCTTTTCTTGCACCAATTTCCTCTTGCTGGCGTCACTTTAGAAGAGGTCGAAGCAGCGCCGGTGGGCCCTGTGACTAAGAACCTTTGCGATGTGATGACTGAAATGTGCACCCGGAAGACTTTTGCAGAGGGCATTCATTCCATAGTTGCCGCCGAACTGGCCGCGACGATGTATTGTCGCGCCGCTTTGCCGAGTTGCGAAAAATATTTTGAAAAACATGCAGCTGAATATGAGCCGGCGCTTATCAGCCAGGGGTTAGAGTGGGTTCGCTTGCATGCAAGAACGCATATGCGCCACGCCATCTGGATGAAGCGTATGCTGGACGATTTGAATGAGACCCACGGTGAGCAAATTCCTGAGGCTGCCCAAGAGGTTCTTGATGCGACGCTTGCACTCTGGGAGTGTCCGAAAGAATCGATCGTGGGAGCACGATCCAATTAGTTAAGTTTTATCGCAGCGCTCAATCCGCGCCATCGCTGGCGGATCTTGGCAACATCAAGTACCTCTAAGGAACGTGCTTTTGCAGTCATGGCATAATCATGCGGAAGCTAGCAAAGGGGAAAGTCTCGTTAACTGAACTTCCTTTTTTGGTCCTAATATCCAGATATAACCGGTTATTCACACTGAGCTCCAAACCAAGAGTCAATACAGATGCACTTTAGAACCAGGTTCTCCAGATTACTGCAAATCAGTCTTGCCACTTTCGCGTTGAGTTTGCTCAATCCAGGTCTTGCAGAAAGCACCCAGCTGCCGACCCGCGTTCCAGACAAAGCAACTTCAGTTTCAGCCGCAGCTGGACAAACTCAAGAGCGCATGCGTGATGGCGCCGATTTTCTCAAAGAAATGGCAGACGCTGCCGATCAGCTGAAGTCCTATACATTTCAATCTCACATGACGGTCTACAAAGGTGGAAAGTCGATCGAAGAGAACAGTAAGTTTTATTACAAGCGTCCTCGTCAGATTCGCGCAGAGGAGTTGGGACCTTTTAAGAAAGGTTCGTGTGCAGTTCTGTTAAAGAACGGAAAGGTCAAAGGGCATCTCGGCGGTTTGATGTCGAAATTTGTAGCAACTGTTGACCCTGATTCTGAATGGGTTCGGTCAGGTAACGGATACCCGCTTGTTGATTCTGATTTCTACGGAATGTCCCAAGTCATGCTTAACTTTGTTAAGGCAGGCAAGAAAAGTTTGGTGACAGAATCGACTGTTACAGTAGAAGGTCATCCGAAGCCCGTTTACATAATCGAACTCTATACGAGTGCGTCCAAAGACGAACTCATGAAGCGCGCTTACATAGACCCACAGACATTGTTACCACGCGAGTGGTTTGATTATAAGGACGGAAAGCTGTTTGCTCATACAAATTGGAAAGATGTCCAGCTCAATATCGATTTAAACGACACGCTTTTTGATCTCTAGGGAGGATCCTGGTTCGTATGCAACTTTCACCGCCGACCATATGCACGGCAATTCTGGCTGGTATCGGAGCTCTTCTTTCAGCGCCAGTTCTATATAAAGGTTTTCAGAGACGTGGAACCGGTGTCTTTTACGAAGTGAATTTTCTGATTCAACGTGCACCGCAATACTCAACTCTGCTAACAGTCATCGTTCTGATTCTCGGCTTCTTAGCGCAATTTGGTTTGATTGGCGGAACACTTGCGATGATTCTGTGTCCGATACCATTTGTGGCTCCTGAAGCCGCTCAGCCGATCGGCTGGTGGGGTGTAATTCAGTTCTTTAGCGGATTGGTTTTTATGATCGGTGGCTGGTATTCTTTAGGAGAGTGCTTCACCACTGACGCGGAAGTACTCGATGGTCATAAGGTGCGTAAAGATGGATTGTTGAAGTTCGTCATGCACCCGGCTTACTCAGGCATTATTCAAAGTGTACTTGGGGCATCGCTCGCCTCACTTTCACCCCTTGCAGTTTGCTTGACTCTATTTTTGGTGGCACCTCTCTGGCTTAACAGAGCCAAATACGAGGAAAAACTTCTCCTCGAAAGTTTGGGCTCTGAATACAAACAATATGGCGAAGAGATGAAGTGGCGCCGACTGGTTCCCAAGTTTATTCCAATCGGAGTATAAATGAGGAACCTTCATAAATTAAGTTCGTCGACAATCTGGTATAGCATGATGCGCTCTCCTTTTTGTCAGCAAGACGGAACAAACAACTAACAACAAGCTGTTTGTTACTGCGTTCAAGTACATTCTTTAGTCGGTATGAGGTAAGTGTTGTGAAGAAATCAACTGTTGAACATGTGAAAAAAGGCGCAGTAATGATGGCGTTCGCGTCTTTATGTTCGAGTCCAGCACTTGCGAATAACTCGGCTGATGTAGTGCAAACCCAGCACGTAACTCACTGTCCAACAACAGAGACAAAGGCTGAGCCACCGCTGGTGGTTGTTACCGAAGCAGAGCATGCAAAGCTATCAAAAGGTCAGGTAGTAATCGGTACGGCTCCCAAGCCAAACGGACGCCGTTGGGTAACTGCGAAGATCAAGATCAATGCTCAGCCACACGATGTTTGGGAAGCTGTCCATGAAGAACGTAAGTCTGATCCAGACCTTGCTTATAGCAAGATTCTGGAAGAAGGAAAAAATGAGCACGGTAAAACTGAGCAAACCCTGGAACAAAAATTCCAATTGATTCCGGTTCTTGGTACTTCCGTTTGTGTTTTGAAAAGTACAGAAGAAACTAATAAGAGAATTGACTATCACTTGTTGAAGTCAGATCGTTTCAAAGCTGTCGAAGGCAGCTGGATTCTCCAACCTGATGTAGATGGAAATACCATTCTCGAATTGGGTTCTTTTATTGATATAGGTGTTCCAGCTCCACGTTCTTTTATTGAGAACATCGCCGGGAAGAAACTAGCGACTCGTCTGAGCAATGTGAAAAAGGTCGCTGAGAACAGAAAAATCGCTCAGCAATCAAAGCCCATGGCTAACTAATCAGGGTTAGTCCAGAAAAGAATCTGAGAGCGTCGTGCGCCAGCGCGGCGCTTTTGCTTTCTGGAATACATTTCTTGCATCCATCCAGTTTAGCTCCATATCCGAATCCGGTTCGGGTTCCGGATCCAGTTCGAGCCAGTTCCGGATCCAATTTAGAGACCAGTTCCGGATCCAGGTTTGCTCAAACGAGGTCTAGGGATGAAAGCGTGCTCTTCTTAAATTGTCGATGAAACTCGGATTGATCAGGCAGACTCCATCACTGCAGCTTTCTCTGGCAAGCTCTTCGAGAACTCCCTGCTCATTCTTAGAAAGAGTGGCTGACTGCGACACTGGCGAGTTTCCCCTGGCGAATTGCAAGATTTTTTGAGCAATCATCGGGTCAAACCACACTGAGCCGCACTTTATAGTTCTAAGTGCCAGCTCAAGGCTGTTGGCGAAAGCTGTCTTCAAGACATACCCATCAGCACCTGCATCGAAAGAACCGAAAATCGCATCTTCACTTTCGTTTGCAGTAAGCATCAAAACTTTTTGATTGGGATTTCTTTTTTTTATTTCGCGAGCTGCAGAGATGCCGTCCATTCCCGGGAGACCAATGTCCATTACTACAACGGAGGGGTGCAAATTTTCGATTTTGCTCAGGGCATCTTCTGCATCAATCGCTACATCTAGAACTTCAATTCCCTTCAACTGTTGAACGAAAAGCTGTAGCCCACGTCTTGTAACTGGCTCGTCGTCAACGATGAGGAGGGATATTGCTTGCATTGGCATAATAGAATCCTGCACCTTTTGAAGTTCTTGTTGAAAAACAGTCAACTTCTGTAGATGGTTAAAGGGGAATTTCGTTCCTGCGGGGGACGAATTTCGTCCATTCTATTCCCTCCTCTTGTCTTCTGTCTAGACATTGTGTCTGAACCGATAAAGAAGATTCTCTAACACTTGTGTTATGGATTGCTAATCTTTCGTCCGGTTAAACTTCGGTACAGATACTTTATTTGATCTTGGTGGCGTATATGGTGCGACAGATTGTTGCTGTGGCTTGTTTCGTTGTGGTGGCACATACGGTGTCATCATTCTCTTTGGGTTGATGCGAAGTTTCTGCAAAAAGGATCCGCCTTGCATCAATGGATTGTGAATTGACGTGGATGTCCCGGGCTCTGTTATTGCACAGGCGGATCCGTCATAGAGATGCAGAGATGTCGCTGCATCAATGGCTTGAGAATGGATAAAAGGATCCGTGTATCTGTAAAAGGACCTGTGGATGGCGCAGGACGATTGATAATTGCGCGGTTGGACAAAATGCCAACAAAAAACCGCCCTCACGAGCGGTTTCAAACACTGAATTTAAGCGGCTTTCGTTAGTCGCCGGAATCAAAAACATCGCCTACAACTTCGCCATCCTGTCCACCGTAGACGATGGTTCCTCCGTCTTCGCTGGGTGCGGCGTAAGTTTGTCCGTTGTTGTTGCTTGGGCTATAGCCTGTGTCGCCTACGCCGTCTGGTCGCACGCTGGTATCAAACCATGTGACTGCGTGGGCCGCGCCGCAAGAAAACTGCAAAATTAAAGCCATCAGACCCGTAACAAGCAGACGCAACTTCATTGATTCCTCCTGGACGCACTGGACTGCGCCCACTTGCCTGACTACATCATGCCTGGAATTTCCACCTGTTAAACCGGGGTTATCCCTGAGTTCTTCGTTCCTTTTGGCAGAAGTAGTGTTAAAGGCAATTAAGGCAGATTGTAGAATTATTGTCAAGTTAAGGGCTGGCTTTTGACCGGAAGCTGCTAAGGGCGCTTCGGGTCATTTGTGGTCTGCTCTCTACTCTCACTTCAAAATTGAGTTTCAAAAGAAACTGTTTTTCGAAGAAGGCTTTCTTTTCCTTGAGTGCCCACGTTTCTGGCTCCCAGCTTTCGCCCTGGCGCACAAAAATCAGCAGAGAGGCAGGCGTCCTGTCTTGACCTTTTGACGGCGCCTGAATGTCAAACTCAATGCGCTGCACTACTTGTCTGTGGCTTCTATCTAGTGCTTCGGCCAATCGGAGTATAGCCGCCATGTCAGCGACCATCTGCTTGTCTTGAGTCTCAAGCTGAGTGTACGCTTCATGCGACGGTTTAGGTTCGCTTCCTCTGTGATATCTGGCGATGTTCGCGATAATCGCTACTTCTTCCTCGGAATGACCCAATAAGCCGCCGTTTTTAATCAAGTAGAAGGAGTGCTTGTGATGCCCGTTTCGGCCAATGAACATGCCGACATCATGAAGCATTGAGGCTGACCACAGCATATGAAGCGCCTGGTCCCCGTAGTTATGCAGTTTGAGTTCGCGGGTTTTATCGAAAATTTGAAATGCAAGGTCTGCGACCTGTTCGGCGTGCTCAACGCTTGCCTGATATTTTTCGAGCAGCGCATAGACACTTCGTGCACGTGGGTTGAGATGCTCGCTCAAGCCAGCTTCAATCCACCCTTCTTGCAGAAGCATGTCCACTACAACGCCTTCGCGGAGTGCGGCTGTGCACACCGTGATTTGGTTAACGCCTAAAGACCGCATGGCTTCCAGCAGTACAATCGAACCTGCCAAAATTGTGCGGTTGCGATCGCTGCTGACGCCGCTTATTTTTGCCCCTTCAAGCGAAGCCTCTTCCAGGAATGCCACAATTTCTTCGAGGGCGCTCAAGGTAAGCACATATCCATCGAGTTCTTGCTGAGCCGATTTTTTGTGACGTGAGCGGTCGAGTTTAGCCAGGGCTTGCACCGTACCTGATGTTCCGATGAGTTGGCTGAAGCCACCGCTTTCTGCAATTCTTGCGGCTGCGGGTCTAAGCATGCCTCTCACTTCGTCGTGAAGTTCGCGAATTTCTTGTGGGGTGGGGCTATCTTTCTTGAAGAAGCGTTGTGTGAGACGCGCCGCACCAAGTTTGTAAGACTCTGAAAAGTACGAACGATGCCGGTCTGCAACAATTACTTCGGTGCTTCCACCGCCGATATCAACGATTGCAAACTTACCCTTTAGTTTGGGCATGCTCCAGAGAACACCCAAATAGATAAGCCGTGCTTCTTCGCGACCCGAAATCATGCGGGCATCTAATGCAAGTTCGTTTCTAATTTTGCTGAGTACCAGTTCGCCATTGTCAGATTCGCGAACTGCTGATGTTGCAACCGCAACCAGGCGTCTGGCGCCATGTTCCGCGGCTTTTGTCTTCATGTCTTTGAGTATGCGCAATGCACTGGTCATCGCTGTTTCGTCGATGGTGTGAGCGGTGAGTGCCCGTCGAAAAAACGGCACTGCATCTCTAACCTTGGTAATGACCTCAAAATTATCGTGATTTTCGCTAGCCTGGCACACAATCATGTGGAAAGAGTTGGTGCCCATATCTATGCAAGCCAGAACAGGTGGAGCGCTTACATCCACCGTGTTTTTGTTTCGTCCTTTGCTAGTTGATGTCATTTGGGTTGGAACCATTGATTTCTTGCTGACTCCAGAGGCCTCGCATTGCAATAGAGAACGTTCTACAAAGGTATCACGAGTTTGGCTCAGGGCCTTATGCTGTTTTGTTTTAATAAGCAAGCTGCGTGCGGGCTCATCCGTTAATTGCTAAGCTACAGGGGGAATGATCTCTTGGATTATAGATTTGACATCGATGAATGGAATGCCGATGCAGCCCGCGCCCAATTCCGCTAAATCAGGAACTGATGTCCGCAGTATTAATTGGCGGCATTTCATTCTTGGTTTTGCTCTCCTGCTTATGGGCTTTGCACTAATTACATTTGTGTGGATGACTATAAAGATTCACTCGCACATTTATTACAAGCAAGAGAATGGCACTTTTAAGTATTTCAACGTTCTCAACAACATGACTGCAGTAGAACTTCTCACATCTGCTCAAAAGCACGATATGGAGGGGCATCCTGACCTGGGAACAATCGATTATAAGTACGCTATGCATCAGCCCGACTTCAAGAAGTTAAACAACAAAGTGAAGGTTGTTTTGAAGGAACTTCTAGACTGTCGCCGGATTATGGAGAAAGATGATTACTTCGGAGAGCTGGTGAGCCATTCGAACATTTGCTACTGGCGTGCTGAGCAGATGCCAATTCGGATATATATTCCTGAAAATTCGAAAAAAGATGGTTTCAACGATTTCGACAGAAGGCTCATCAAAAGGTGTTTTGATGAGTGGTGTTCCATCGTTCCAGGCAGACTTTCCTACAAAGTGGTGAACAATCCAGCAGCGGCTGACATTTCATTTGCGCAGAAAGATCGATTGATTGATTTGAGCTTTTCCAGGTCAGTACTTGCTCACACAATACCTATTCCATCGGGACCATCGGAGTGGTCTGTTTTTCCGGTATTGAAAACAAAGATAGAGCCTTTGCGTTTCAATCCGGAAATCACCTGCGAGTCGGATAAGAGAGTTGCTAATCGCCACATGATTCTGCTGCACGAAATTGGGCATGCGCTGGGAATTGTAGGGCATTCTTGTAATGCAGGCGACCTGATGTATTTTTCGGGCGCACCTGTGCTATCCGAAAGAGACCGTGCTACTTTCCGGAAAATATACGCGCCAGGTTCTGTCTACGAGCGAGCCGAAGCTGCTTTACGTAAGCTTGCTGCGCAAAAAGATGAATATGCAATGATGCAGATTGCCAATCAATTAGATGAACATGGTACTGCATCAAATGAGTCTCTGAAGCAAGTGTTTGATATGACAAAAGCCGCTGCTGAGCAGGGGTCAGCTAAAGCAATGCTAGCTCTCGGCTGGATGTATCACGATGGCAGTGGAGTAAAGCGCGACCTGAAACGCTCAGTTTACTATTATCACATGGCATCAAAGAAAGGCAGTATGGCGAGCATGCTCGCGCTTGCAGCCGCATATGAACGTGGAGATGGTGAAAAGCAAGATCTGATTAAAGCCGAGAAGTATTTGCAATTGTCAATGCAACTCGATTTGCTCAGAGCACCAATTGCCTATGGCAACTTTCTTTCATACCAATATGGTTTTCCAGAATCTCTAGAACGTGCAGCCAATCTCTACAAGAAAAATGCAAGCAACGAGCAAGCGGAAGGACAGATGCGGCTGGCTACCTTGTATGAGCAAGGCCAGGGCATTGCTCAAAACCTTGATGAAGCAAAAAAGCTCAGAGAGCAAGCCAGAAAGCAAATGGCAAAAATTTCTGCTAGCAATGCGCCGGAGTATTTCTCGCGCGGGTGCGGTTGGGCTGATGTGGACGAGCCCGAGAAGGCAATAGCAGATTATACGAAGGCTCTTCAGCAAAAGAAATTCAAGGCAGGCTATATTGCTCGCGCTTCTGCTGAGCAGACTGTTGGAAAATGCGCTGAAGCTTGTGCTGATCTCACTGAAGCACTCAAGTTAGACCCAGACTGCGTGCAAGCTTTCTTGGGACGCTCTTATTCCTATCTCGGACTGGAAAAATACAAAGAATCTGCGGCCGATGCCGAGTCCGTTATTGCAAACACTTCCGAACCAGATTCTGACAGGGTTTATGCTGACATAGTCGGTTCTATTGCCTACAGATTTTTGAAGAATGAAAGTGCAGCAAGAACCTTACTTGAGCAAGCTAAAAAGCAGACTACTGCTCATGCCTGGCCCGGTCCTATTGTTCGTTATCTCAGCCATGATTTGAGCGCTAAAGATTTCCAGGAAGAGGCTCGTGGTTACTCGCGCTCGACTGAGGTGTATTTCTACATGGCAATGGATGAATTGCAAAATGGAAAATCTCAAGATGCCATCAAGCATCTTAAATGGATTGAAAAGAACGGCGACAGAAGCTTTTATGAACATCCAGTGGCGCTAGCATTTTTGCGTCGGAAGAAGGTTGACTGATCAATTTGTTTGTTTGCGGTTTCGACTCTTCAAACTCATCTACCTCTTCAACTATTAGCTCTAATCCATGCTTCTTCTTCGTGGGCGGGACGGGAAGCAAGTTCCTCGAAAGTTGAGAGATCTGGATTTGCCAGGTGAGCAAGTTTCATCAGAACCGCTTCCACTTGCTTTACCATAAGCAAAACGTCATTGAAATAGAGAAATTGTGCCTGTCCGCTTTCATCAAACCACGCAGCAAAGCGCCCGCCCGTTTCGGGGTCTCGCCTGTACATCTCATAAAGCTGATGTCCCTTGTATTTAGCATTGGATACGCGAAGCGCCGCTCCTGAATGACTGAGGCGTCGCCCGAGCCTGTCAACGCCTTCGCGAATCTCTTCGATTTCGCCAATGTTTTCGGTTTCATTGGCTTGAGCTACGATTGTTCCGTCTGCCCGCAAGTCTATTACTGGGAGTCCACCGTCTATCTCAAGAAATAGGTGTCCATTTTTTACCGAATACTTCTGAATTTGGCGTTTGCCAGAATGTCTGACAAGCTCATCTTCCTCGTCGTCGTCGTCATCATCGACTTCGTCTTCGAGTTCTTCATCATCAGAGCTGGAATTTTGAACGGTCATGGGCGCTACTTTCTTTGCTTCGAAACGTAATAAGGTCTTAGCATATGCGTACAGAAGGGTCAACTTTCTATAGCTTGAAATTAGATGATTAATTCCATTGTGAAATCCCTGGAGGGTGAAAAAACGGGTGCATTAGGGGAATGACAAGGTAATAATGCTGTTTTAGATTTCAATGCCGCTAGCTGTCTGTTAATTTTGCCACTTTGTAGGCTGTTTAAGGGCAAAGCCCTCGTAAATTGATTGTTTGGCTAGTATTTTAGAACTGAGTTATAGGATAGAGCACGTCACGAGGCGCCGACCATGGAAGGGGATCCCAGTAAAGTTAGACCAGATCAGGAACCAAAAGTCGATGATATGGGCCGGGCTCGCGTGGGTTTGGACGGCAAGCCGCTGAATGACCAGGCTGCTCAGCCATCCGAAGCCAAGCAAATCAGTCCTATCGAACTTTCCCAGAAAGCCAATGATGCGCCGCCGTCATCGTTCTCTGATCGCAACACTGCATTACTTTCCTACAAACAATCTACTGAATCACAGGGCTATGGTCAGGCTTTGAAGTTTCAGGATAGTTCGGGAAAACAATACTCGGGCTATCTTAGTTCGCATGAAGGACAGACCACTGCATTCATCGCTGACAAAAGCGGAACTTTTTCGAGCTACAACGTTGAGTATAAGGACGGAAAAATTTCCAGCCTTAATAAAGTCGAAAATGGCAACGTTGTTGAAAGTATTGCTCCAAGAAACACTAATCTCACCGCTCCTCCTGGAGGGTCTGAAAGTCTAACTGAACGTGCGCGTCCGGTGCCCGTCGATAGGGGAGGTTCGGAACGAGGCGGATTGGTAAACACCAGTAGCACAGTAACGCCAGTTCTGGAGAATCGTCCTGCCGTTGCTAAGCCAGATGCTCCCGTGCAGGGTGAACGTCCTGCGGCTCTAAATACCATTGCGATGAAAGATGCTAGTGTGGCTAATGCAGCACATAACGATGCTGCTGCTACTCAGGTTACTGCGGAAGCTCCGCACAATCAACACGCCACAGCTGATGCTACCCCTGGTGGCATAGCGCCTCGTGTGCCGCGAGCAGATGGCACGCCTGGGGACGGCAACCCGCGTCCTCACGATGGTAGACCGCATGATGGCATTCCTCGTAACAACGATGGAAATCAAATTCAACCGAATCAAGCTCGTCCAGATTTAGCCTCTAAGCCAATAACCGCAAATGATTTTTCGGTGCCGCAGGGAGAGAGACCATACAATCCGCATCCTGGTAGACCTGATGCCAGCAATGATGCAGGGCGCGGGCCCGGCACTTTGCGGGGCGAGGTAGCCTACAACGCGGATGGCTCACCTAAGAATCCCGGCTCGAGTGTTAGACCTGAAGGACGAGGGGACCACAGCGATGGAGGTCCGCACCAGCCTCGTGACGGTGGCAAAGATGCGGGAATCTTAGATGCGGCAGGGCGAAATCCTGCTGGCAAGCAGGATTTTATTCAGGGCGAAATGCGAGACAAGGCTGCTGCTGTTAGAACTGAAGCGGCATCTATGCAAGTCGATGGTAAGCTAATTGCACAGCTGCAGGGCATGGGGCGCTCACCTGAGATGAGACAGCAGTTTGCTGACCTCATCGCAAAGTTTCAGGAAGGAAAGCAGCTAGCTGGGAAGGATGCTGCACTTGCTGATCTCTTTAAGGGACTCAAACCAGAGCAGTTAAGCGCGCTTAAGAGTTGGTCTCAGGATGGCGGGCGCTTTCCTCTCGATGTCAAGTCTTTAGATATCAAAACTCAACAACGCCTATCAAACGCATTTGAGCTTTTGCAAACTAGTGACCGTGTGTCTGGTCGAGTTCTAGATCTACTTGGCGAGAAGGGCAGGTATGTAGATAAGATTCCGACTGGAGAGCAAAGCAAATTTATTTTGCAAGATCTTCTAAAAGGTCTAAAAGAAACGCAGCTAGCTGGAGGGCGAGAACCCGGCAGAGAGCTGATGAGTATTCTCAATCGTTCTCTCGGAGAAAAGGGCGCCGCTGAATTCCGCTTGAGCCCTAAAGAACTTGGCACACTTGGAGCAGAGCTGGCTCTGAGAATGCAAAACAAAGACTTCCTAAGCACGCTGAGTGAGCGTGGTTTGACCGCACGTCTTGACGGACGTCCTGGCGAACAGTTGGGTATGAATCTAAATAAAGATGCAGGCATGCTCAAAGAAAATGTTGCCACTAAGGATGGTGTGCAGCTTTCTCAAGCCAAAGATGGCGCGAATCGTGAAGCTGGTAAAGAACTTGGCGGTCGAGAACTTATACAGCAGTTAACCGAAGGTAAGGGGCGCTTCTCTGAAGTTGTGAAAGACGCGCTCAGCAGGGGCGAAATTACTCGAGCATTGACTGAAAGACCAGCTGATAGAAATGAACCGGCTTTGAATGTACGTCAGAATGTTGTGGAGACTACGGTCAAAGCAGAGTTGCAGTCAAGCAATCAAAGTGATCTTAAAGCCCCTGACGGAAAGCCCATTGCGCAGTCGCTTGAAGAAGAAGGTCGAAGAAAGAAAGAAGATGAGCTCAGGCTACAACAAGAGCAACTGTTGACACAACAGCTCAAGGAAAAGCAAGACAGAGAACAAAAAGAGAAAGATGAACGCCTCGAAGAGGAGAAGGAGAAAGATCGTCTCAGAAAGCTGGAAGAAGAAGAGAAGAAGCGGAAGGAAGAAGAGTCTAAAAAGTATCAGGATGCAGAGTTCAGCTACACTGTTTCTGAAGGCGACACACTCGACTCAATTGCTGGCAAATTTTCTGGTAGAACTGCCCAAATCATTTATGCAAGAAATGAGAGCAGTGGACAGATCATGCTGCATGATTACCAGGGTAAGAAGTATGCCAAGCTATTTCCTGGTCAGAAAATAACTATTCCAAACCAGAAGTTTATCGATGAATTTAAGCGTTCAACGCGCTCATATGGTCATATAAATTTTGGAAAAATTCCATACGGTTCTGCTGAAGATGAACTCAAGGCATGGGAAGCAGGAATGACTGCCATGCGCAAATTCATCGGCAATGATCGTGAAGCGAAGGATGAGGGACCTGTGAAGACCAGGTCGTTTTCTAGCAAGAGTGCCTCTGACGATGAGCGTAAGGCAAATGTTCGTGCCGCTATGGGTGGTGCCGCTTCAGAAAAAGCATCGATGCATGCTGTTAAGTTGGGCGAAGGTCTGCGCAGTATCGCGCAGAAACTGTACAACAAGCCTTCTCACTGGCGCTTGCTTGCTTACGTAAATGATTTGCCGCTAGATACTGATGCGAAAGGTAATCCGCTGGCACAGCTGAAGCGAGGCGACCAGATTCAGCTGCCGAACGCCCAGACGATTGCTGCCTATGAAAAGAACCCTGATGGTTTTTTGCGTGGCGAAAATATCGAGCTCGACCCTATTGCGAAAATGGAAGCTGTCGACTTGCAAGACGTAAGTCTAGAGCTAAACGATGAGCCCGCTATGAATTTCAGTCCAGACGAACAAGCACCACAAGGGTCTGAGCCTGTTCCGGCTGCGTATGGAGAGAAGATAGAGTCAGTTTCACATCAGCAAAATCTGCTTCCGAAGGCTGATCTCGCCGAGGTCAAAATCGGTTTTGAAGAGAGTGATCCGATTTGGACACCAAAGGAAGAACCTGAGAAGCTCGATGATATTGCTTATATCGTTGAGTCCGAAATGCTAGATGGCGACACAAGAGGTTTGTGTTTGTCTCTACAAATATATGCTGGTGGCGAATGGGTCGGAGTTTCTGAATATCAAATTTTTCCAGATGTTTCTTATAGAGTTCGATTGAATCGAGCTGGAGATCGCAGCCGGTCGCCGAGTACTATTCCTCCGAAAAAAGCGATGGAAATGGCACGAAATGATTTCCGCAAGAATTGGCAAACCCTTTTCCGAGGCTTCTGGAACACTTAGTTCAGCTGCCGCTGGATCTGGGGCTCTAGATCAGTGGATCATTAAAGTGAATCCACCTTGGTGCCCTTGCAAGCTCCGCTATCCTGGCGGCGTGGATCTCGACATTCGCTCGGATTGTCTATCTGCTTTTGCGCGCTGGAATCGTCAGGAGCCTGTTTGATAAGTGACTCAGACAGTCGTTCCGCTAAGCAGTTCAACTGCTTGCTTTGCTGCATGTTCTCCAGAGCGAATGCAATCTGGAATTCCAACCCCATCATATGCATTGCCAGCTAGATAGAGTCCGGGGAGTGCTTTCAATCTGTTTCGAACGCCTGCAACCAGTGCCGTGTGTCCAACATGATATTGCGGCATTGAGCGTGGATATCTTGTTATTAGCGAAAGAAGTGGAATTGATTTCAGTCCTAAATACGTGTGCAAATCTTCCCACATGCAGCATTCAATTTGCTCATCAGTTAGATCGTACACGTCTGGTTGAAGTGCGCCACCAACGAAAATGCGCAGAATGGCTTTCTCTGGAGGGCAGCGACCTGGAAATTTTACGCTTGCAAAACTGCACGCCATAATGGTGCGCTTTTCTATTGCCGGAACGACAAAGCCGAAACCGTCAAGTGGATGTGGAATGTCTGCGCGATTGTAAATCAAGTTCATCACTGCAGACGATGCGTACTGAATTTTTCTCAAGTCAATTGCTGAGTCATTATCCAGAGTCGTTATCATCTCAGCACTAGCAAATGAAGGGCTAGACATAATTACTACGTCGCTCGGAACTACAGTTCCGCTGGCCACCACAACATCAAACGCTTTTCCGTTGGTTCCTTTCTCGATTGCGACAACAGGGTTTTGGTAGTGGATGCAGTCTGGTGGCAGAGCTGCAACAAGTCGTTCGACAAGCATGCCTAATCCGCGTCGCAGGCTCACAAACGAACCATATCTGCAACCAGCTGCTTCTGATGAATCTCCGCTTTTCTTTTCAGACATGAGTCCGCGAATTACACTTCCGTGCTTTTGCTCAAGGTCGATGAAGCGAGGCATCGTTGCCTTCAAGCTGAGCTTTTCTGGGTCAGCGGTGTAAATTCCACCCACCATCGGCTGTGCAATTCGTTCAAGAGCTTCCTGTCCAAAGCGGCGGCGCACAAACTGAGCTAGACTCTCATCTTCATTGTCCGTTTTCTTAGCTATGAAAAGATCCATAGCCATGCGCATTTTGCCAGCCATGCTTAGCAAATTTGTCGAGAAAAACGGTGCCATCTGGCTTGGTGCCAGAAGTTGAAAGCCTGGTGGCAACGCGTGCAGTTGTCCGCCATGCGCAATGAATGTTCGTCTGTTTTTCTCATTGGTAGAAACGATTTCGTCAGCCAGTCCGAGTTCTTCGCAGAGATTAATAGCTTCAGGCTTCTCTGTCTGAAACATGTCGGGACCTAACTCGAGCGTATAGTCCTCAAGTTCGTAGGTGCTGATTGCTCCGCCTGCTCGCGAAATTCGTTCGAGCAAAATAACTTGTGGTGTGCGATTGCCGAGAACACCAGGTCGTGTCAGTCTGTAAGCTGCAGCAAGCCCAGCCATTCCGGAACCGATAATTGTAATTCTGAGAGGGTCCGCCCCAGACTCCTCTTTAGTCATCATTTTGATTGACAGACCGCCGCCGAATACCAACGTATACTCCCGCTTTCACCCTCTGATCTATACCCTTCAAATTTACCAGCTTCGCGCAATTACTTAATTTTCCTTGATTCCGTGAACAAGATCCACTAGGTGTTTAACATTGTCAACCGGTGTGCCCGGCAAAACCCCGTGCCCGAGGTTGAATATATGACCGTTTCGGCCTTGAACACTGCTCATTAACTTGTTGAGTTCTGACTTAATGAAGTCGCGTCCCGAAAACAAAACACAGGGGTCCATATTACCTTGAACTGCTACGTCGCCAAGTGAATTCCATGTTTGAGCAAGGTCTACGCGCCAGTCTAATCCGATCACCTGGCCACCTGCAGACTTCATCAATGGTAGCAATGTTGTGTTGCCTGTTCCAAAGTGGATTACTGGAGTATTCGGATTAATGCCTTCGATCATTCGCTTCGTATGTGCAAAAACGTAACGTTCATAATCAGCTGGCGACAGGCAGCCAACCCAGCTGTCGAATAGTTGCACGGCTTGCGCACCTGCTGCGATCTGGGCATTCAAGTAGTCTATGCTCAGCGGTACAAGCTTGTCCATCAAAGCATTCCAGAGTTCCGGGCGGCTATACATCATAGCTTTTGCATTCTCGTAATTACGTGAACTCCCGCCCTCAATCAAGTAAGAAGCCAATGTAAATGGGCATGCTGCAAATCCCAAAAGAGGAATGTTGTTTTTTAGTGCACTTCTTGTTAGAGAGATTGCCTTCATTACGTAGCCGAGTGACTCTGCTGCGTTCAAATCTGGTAATGCTTTTAAGTCTTCTTCGCTTCTAAACGGTCTTGCTATTACGGGACCTTCGCCTTTTACATAATCGAGTCCTACACCCAGTGCATCAAGTGGAAGCAAGATGTCAGCGAAGATGATCGCCGCATCAACACCCAGGCATTCCTGTGCAAATACTGTTACTTCGCAACAAAGCTCAGGATTTTTGCAAAGCTCTAGGAAGCTAACTTTTGCTCGGATGTCCCGAAATTCTTTCATGTAACGACCAGCTTGCCGCATCAACCAGATCGGTGTGTATGGCGTTTTTTCGCGTCTGCATGCTTTCATGAAAGGGCTGTCGTGCAGTTCTGCGTTTTGGGCTGCATTGTCTGCGATGCATGCACTTTTGTTTGTTATCTGTTCTGCCAAGGTTCTATGCTCTGAGTCGTTAAACTGCCATGGACGCAAGGGTTTAGTCTTTATGAAAGACAGTTTGTCTTTGCTGTGCAAAGTTCTGATAGTATCGCACACTGCAAGCTCAATTTAGCGTGTCAAGGCGTTGATTAAGAGCTGAAGAATGGATGGAAAACAAGAGGCGGAAATTCGAATGCGCAAAGACTTTGGCAGATTCCTGGGACTCTCGACAGTTTTGACTCTGAGCTTTGGTGCGGTGCAAAGTGGCTTTGCTGCGGAAGACCCAAGCAAGCAGTTGGCAAAGGCAGATGCGCTCATGCAAGGTGGTAAGGCGCAAGCCGCAGCAGATCTCTTGCGCGAAATCATCAGAACAAACCCTGATAATTCGCAAGCGCATATGCAGTTAGGGGCATCTCTGGCTGCGTTGGCTGAAAAGGAAGATTACGAAACAGCAATTCTTGAGGAAAAACAAGCACTTAAGCTTGACCCTAAGTCTTTCGGTGCCCGCATTATTCTTGGTCATATTTACGCGAATCAAAACAAAGGCGCCGATTCTATCGCCATTCTAAAAGAAGCCGTAGAACTGAAACCAACAAGTTATGGTGCCCATCGCGACCTCGGCATCGCATATATGGCGTCTGGTAAGGGAGACGAGGCGATGGCGGAATTGAAAAAAGCCATCGAAATTAAACCCAAAGGCTGTGATGCTCATATGAAACTGGCCTTGCTTTTGTCCACGAATAGAAACTATCGCGATGCGCTGAATGAAGCAATGCAGGCGGTTCAGTTTGCAAGCAAAGACTCTGAGCAAATTGATTCGCAGCTTGCTCTGGGAAATATTTTGGTAGATTCAGGGAACGCTGCTGATGCTATTCCACCTTTCAAATCGGTGTTGGCAAGAGCGAAGGGACATCCTGTCGCTATGAGCGGTTATGGCTGGGCAGTGGCCGAGAAAGACGGCAAAATTGATGAAGGTATAGCTTGCGAGCGAAAGGCAATCAAAGACTATCCAATCTTTATGCCGGCTTACGTCAGATTGGCAGAACTACTGGTGAAGAAGAACGACCTTTCAGGTGCTGAAGAACAGTACAAGACTGCGTTGAAGGTAAGTCCAGATGATGAACGCGTTCGCACTGCATACGCGAAGTTTCTGGAGAATCAGCAGCGTAAAGATGAAGCAAAAGCTGAGCTCAAGAAAGTCCTGGAAAAGAAACCTAATTACACGCCAGCCTCGGAAGCGCTTTCTGGCTTAGATAAAAAGACGAAGTAATCTAGACTAAAGACAATTGCTGCGGCGAGCGCTGATCGGAGATTGCGGGAAGCTTGCGCTGTTGTCCGCTAAATCAGATGTTTTCCCGCGGAAAGAAAAATGCACTCACCCGTTATGTGTTTACTTTTCACGAGGAACTCCAATGTGTCTGCCACATCTTCGGGGCTTCCTGGGCGGGAAAGGGGATTGTCAGCAAATTTTGCTGCGTACTTGTCTTTTCTCTCATCTTCAGGAACTAGTACCGCCCCTGGTGCTATCGCATTGACGCGAATTTTGGGCGCCAGTTCTGTTGCAGCGAGCATTGTGAGTTCGTAGAGCGCTTTCTTGCTAAGTAAATATGGAAAGTGGGCTGTTGTAGATTTCACTACATTGCTATCTAGAATATTTATGATAGTGCCGTCGTTTACTTTCCGAGCAAAGTCACGAATCAAGAAATATGGAGCTTCAACATGAACCTGGAAGTTTTCATTGAAGTCTTCATAACTTGACTCTAACAGAGATTTTGAATTCCAAATAGATGCATTATTGATCAACACGTTGAGCTGCGGGAAGGCGTCGAACGCTTGCTCAAACATGTTTGCTACCTCTTCGCGTTTGCGAAGGTCTGCTTTTAACAGTGTGCATTTTCGACCCAGCGCCTCTATTTCCGCTGCGGTTTTTTTTGCATCTTGTTCTGATTGGTTGTAGTGTAATGCAATGTCGAACCCTATGCTGGCGAGTCTGAGACACAGTGCTCTGCCAATACGTTTAGCACCGGCTGTCACGAGTGCAGCAGACCGAGGCTCATTCATTCGCGCGCTCCATTCCCTTTTATTGAACGTTCGTTGCTTCAACACTGTCTTTGCGCAGTGCAAAGATTCTTTCTATCACTTCTGCCACTACCTGATCTGGCGTTGACGCGCCAGCGCTGACACCGATGAGCAGTTGTCCTTCCGTTGGAAGAAAAGGGCTTACGCTCTCTTCAGAGCTGTGTGCATGTTTATGGCGAATAGTGTTATCAGGCAAAATGCAATCTGGACCATCAATGTGAAACGATGGCTTTCCGCTTGCAATGGTCATTTCGTGCAAGTGACCAGTGTTGGAAGAGTTGTATCCGCCAATTATCACATAAAGGTTCAGGTCATCAGCAATTAGCTGTTGCATGGCATCCTGGCGCTCTTGTGTGGCATCACATATGGTATCGCCCGGGCTGAGAAAATGTTCTGCTAATTTGGCGGCGCCATATTTTTTCAGCATCGTCTGTTCAATCAATTTGCCGATTTGTTCAGTCTCGCCTTTCAGCATCGTAGTCTGGTTTGCTACGCCAAGTCTGGCAAGATGCTTTTCGGGATCGAATCCTTTTGAAACTGCGCTTTTGAATTTGCTGAGAAATGCTTCGCTAGAGCCGCTGTTCAGGATGAAGTTGCTTACCCATTTCGCTTCTGCAAGGTCTTGAACTATGAGGTAGTGTTCGGCTCTGGAGGAAGTTGCGATTGTTTCCTCGTGCTTGTATTTGCCGTGAATAATGCTTGTGAAATCTGAGCGTTTGTACTTATCAACTCTGTTCCAAACTCGGGAAACCCAGGGACAGGTAGTGTCCACAATTTGGCAATTCATCGCAGCTAGCAGATCGAGTTCTTGAACGGACGCCCCAAAAGCTGGAAGAAGAACTACGTCACCCTCTTTAATTTCCGAGAAATCTTTTTTACCATCACTGTCTTGATCGATGAAACGAATATTCATTCGACGTAGATTCTCATTCACCAGTGGATTGTGAATGATTTCATTTGTAATCCAAATGCTGTGCTGAGGGAATTGCTTGCGAGTTTCATATGCCATGGAAACGGCTCTATCAACTCCCCAGCAGAATCCGAATGCTTGGGCAAGGCGAATTGTGAGCTCACCCCTCTTTACTTCGTTGTTGTTCTGTCTGATATAGCTGATGAGTTCAGACTCATACTCCCTACTCAATTCTTCCTTAATGGAATCCTTGAGCCCGAATCCCTTGCGGTGATAATTTGAACCTGGCTTTAACATCTCTGTGTCCTAAAACTGGGACTCTCGTCTATTTTTTTGATTTTACCGGAATTCTCGTTTGTGTATCTTGTGATGCGGTGCTAATATGACTTCGGTTTTGATATGCAAGCCCCTTTTTATCAGAAGGTGTGCGGTTTTACTAAATATCACTCTTTGAAACATTTAGCTCAGGCAAGGGACTTGGAGGTCTTGAAGTGAAGAATCAAAAAGCAATATTGGCTGCTAGTTTATTAATAAGCGCTTTTGCAGCTCTGCCAGCTCAAGCTGACAGCGTTAACGACATGGCTAAAAATACAGCTATGTTTCCTTTGAAAGCAGTAGCAATCGGTAGCGCAGCGGTTGTTGGAACTCCAATTGCAGTAACCAGACAAGTTGCAGTTCGCATTCGTGAGTTCACAGGAACATTCGCTGACAACATTGGTGGCAAAGAAGATTTTCCACCAAACTTGTTCGCTAGCATTGCATCAGTTCCATTTGGAACAATAGTTGGAGTCGGTGAAGGTCTTTACTACGGTCCGAAGAACGCTTTAGTTCACGGCTTGGACAAACCATTCAGCCAGGCTTCTTTCAGTCTCGCTGAAATCGATGCTGATAAATAAGGGTTCTTATTAATTGCTCTTGTTGGATCAATAAGTAGGCATCTGAATAGAAATTAGTGACGTAGTTCGGAAGGGCTACGTCTCTTTTTGTTTTTAATGCGACTGCCAAAGTCAGCAAGCTGGGCTCAGGATCCTCTTGATAACCCAAAATTTAATCTAATTGTCCAAATAAGCGAGATGCTCAATTGTCATTGGGTATATCTCTCAATGGATGGGCGTTGTTTATCCGCTCCGAGGGTTGAACGAAGGATAGGATTTATGAGTAACTTAGCTGCTGACAAGGTTCTTAGGGTTAACTGCCCGGGTTGGGGAGTTTCATCGACACTTCCGTTAGGGGAGGCAAAACCCCTTGCGATGTACGATGTAATTGTCATCAATCCGACAAGTATCATCCATTTGTTTGAGCCAAAGTCTGACACTGCAAAACAGGTAGATAAGCTCATTGGCGATGGTGCAAACAATCTCAAATTAGATTCTGACTCAACCCTGGAATCTATTAGTGCTGAATTGGAATTGAGAGAACATGAGCTAAGACAGTTTCTCTCCAAAGGTGGACTATTGGTTTTCTTCCTGGCGCCACCATTCACCGTGGGTGGTGCTTCGTTGTCGATGGACAATTATCTCTGGCTTTATGAATGTTGCCCAGATAAAGGCGATGGCAACGAGCGAGTTATTAACAATTCAGCTACTAAAAATGCAAGCCTTACAGGTAGAGGCAAGCGTAATGTGTTCGCATCATATCTTGAACAGTACGGACACGAGTCGAGTACCTATATCAAGAAAGATCAGCTCAGTGATGGATATGCAGCCATAGCTCTGGCTGATGATAAAGTTGTTGCTGCTGTCAAATCATCTGGACCGAAACGCGGACAGGTGGTATTTTTGCCGGCACCTTATGACACCAAATCTGATGATCTTCTAAAAGATTGCATACTCAAGTGGCAAGAGCTGAGAACGGGTCCTGACGCTGATAAAGCTGATGAAGAAATCGTTGATGAAGCGCCAGCAAAAGAAGCTGCTAAGGAACCAGAAAAAGCTGATGCAGGCAAAGATGCTGATAATGAGCCGGACATCGAAGGAAAAGATTTGCTTGATGATCTCTTCGCTGATGATTCTGACTCATCGAAAAAGAATGTGCCTTACGACAAACCTGCTGCTTCTGGAGTATCTGATTTTGACGCCCTTGATGCATTGTTCGCCCCTGGAGGCGGCGGTGCTAAAGCAGAATCAAAGAACAACGACTTGTTTGATGAGCCAGCCTCGAACAAGAAGTTGATTGATGCTGATAAATTGTTTGATGATAACAAGTTGTTTGACGAGCCATCGCCGCAGACAGTTAGTGAAAAGAAGAAGAGCACTCTCGATTGGCCAGAGTTAGAAGATGATGTTCCTCCGTTCGCTAAAGAACGTGAGAAAGAAAAGGAAAAGGAACGAGAAAAAGCTCGCGAAGAAGAAAAAGCGCGTGAGGGTAAGGCGCGCGAGGAAGAAAAGGCGCGCGAGGAAGAAAAGGCACGCGAAGAAGAGAAGTCTCGCGAAGAAGAGAAGGCACGCGAAGAAGAGAAGTCTCGTGCAGAAGAGAAGTCTCGTGCAGAAGAGAAAGCTCGAGAAGAAGAGAAAGCTCGCGAGGAAGAAGAAGCCAAAGCCAAAGATAAAGAGCGCAAAGAACGCGAAGAAGAGAAGGCTCGAGAAGAAGAGAAGACGCGCGAGGAAGAGCGTGCTAAAGAGCGTGAGCAAGAAGAAGCACGCGAAAAAGAACGCAAAGAGCGGGAAGAAACAGAGCGTCAAGAAGAGCTTGCCAAAGAAGAATCTCGCAAACGCGAAGAAGAAAAAGCTCGTGAAGAAGAGCGTGCACGCGAAAAAGAGCGTGAGGAAAAAGAAGCTCGAGAAAGAGAAGAGGAAGCTGCTCGTCAACGCGAGAAGGAGGAGAAAGAGAAGGAAGAAAGAGCAAGAGAAGAAGAGAAGGAGCGTTTACGGGACGAAGAGCGTGCACTCGAACGCGAACGCGAAGACCGTCAACGAGAGCGCGACCGTGCTAAAGCTGAAGAGGAAGAACGCGAACGTGAAGCTGAACGTACTAGAGAAGCAGAACGTCAGCGTGAGCGTGATCGTATTGATGAAGAAGAACGCAAAGTTAGCCGAGAGCGGGAAGAGCGCGAGCGTGAAAAGGCCTATGAAGAAGACCGTGAGCGCGAAAAAGCTCGCGAGATGAAGAGAGAGCTTGAGAGACTCAAAGAAGAAGAGGAAGCTCGAAAGAAAGCGCGCGAAGAGCAGAGAGAGCGCGATTTAACCAGAAGTGATTCAAATTATCCGGAGGCGAAAGACCTGATGTCGAGATTGGAGCAAGAAATAAGCAGTCCTGGCGTACCAGATTGGTGCCAAAAGGTGTCCTTCAGCGAACTCAAGCAATTGCATGTTGAGTTGACCGATCTCAACGAACAAGTGCGCCGAGCAAAACAAAAAATCAATGACGTAGAAGATCGCATCCAGAATTTGGGTGAGTTGAAAGATGCTCTGCTCTCGCTGTCTGGCGTCAGATTGACGCAGGCCTGCTGCAAGGTATTCGAAGCTCTTGGCTGGACTGTGAAAATTTCAGAGACCAGTGCTGGTGAAGTCTGGCTCAGTGATGGAGACAAGACCCAGGCAATTGTTAGAGTTGTGTTCTCGCAGACTCAACCAAATCGTTCTGAACTGGCTGAGCTTGCTGAGTCTGTCATCACCTACTGGGGCAAGTATGACGTTGAACCTAAGGGCATACTTGTTGCTAGCACTTTTGCAGACAGAGCTCCGAAAGAACGAACTGATGAAGACTTCCCCGGATCGATGGGTGAGTTCGCAAAGAGAAAGAATCTCTGCCTGTTCACCTGTATGCAACTTTTGACCATCTACAGAGATGTTTCATTGAAGAGTGCAGACATTCGCAAAATACGCGAGAATCTGCTCACCACAAGTGGAATCCTTCCAGGCTTCAAGATGGAGACCTTGGACAATGCACCGGCAGCAGAAGCTGCTGCAAAATAAGGTAAGCAAGCCGCCGAAAAATTCAAAAATCGCGATCCGAGAGGGTCGCGATTTTTTTTGACTAATTAGCAGCGCAAGCTTGCGCCTCAATACTGAACTAAGTTTTGTTTGTTTCAGCTATCGGCACGATGAATGCTCTGCCACTGTGGCGCAGGGTTGAAGCACTTACATCGCGAGTGACAAACTGACGTTGCGATGAGCTGTTTTCCCAGATCTGTCTGCCGATGCCGAGACCGATATGGCTTCCGGTTTCTTTGTTTACCGGTACATAGAGCTGCCCGCTGCGAATTGCCTCGGCAACCGACACTTCTTTCCAGCCACGCTGGCGCATGTCTTGAGCCGTACCAGTAACATCGAGGTGTGTTCCGATTTTTACGCCCATGCTTTGAAGAGCGCGAGTAACAGCGATTGCGCAACCCTTGTTTCCGTATTCGGTCGCACCTGCTGCTTCTCTCCAGAACTGCATTCCGACCATCTTGTTGAGAGCCTGGCCAACCTGGCTCATGTTCTCTACATTGATGATGTCGCCTGACTGTAAGCGTGCTTGTTCTTGCAGGCGATACGCCTGACGTGCGCTTTCAACGAATTGTTTGTAGTCCGGGTTTCCTTCGAATTCTTCCTTGCCGACGTTGCGTCCGAGCACGAAAGACAAGGCAACTTGACCAGGGTCTACACTTGGTTTTTCTCCACGTTTGATTTGATCTGCAGAGAGTTCACCGGAGATCTTCGCGATTTGATCGCTTGCCGCAAGTTCCTGTACTTTATCTGGAAGGAATTCTTTTACGCCAGCCTTCATTTCTTCAGCTGTGCCGGTTCCATCCTTCATTTGTTTCAGGAATGGATGCAAGTCAGTGTCCTTACCGCTTGCTTTTGCCTTCAAAATAGAGTCTCTCATCTTTTGCAGCTTCTCAGCTGCTTGTGGACTGAGCTTACCTTGTTTGATAAGTTCTTGAATTTGTTCGTCAGTTAGTCCTGAAAGCCAGTTAGAAACTTGCTTGTAGTCCATGCCATAACGACCAACACCCCAGCCGCGCTCACCGCGCTTAGAGACATGCTCGTATGGTTTTGCTTCACCACGAGTGACGTAGCTTGCAACGGTGTCCTTCATCGCAGCCATGCGGTCTGCTTCGTTTGGAATTCTTTGTGCCGGTGGTGTCATCTCGTTGACATCACTGCGTCTTACATCAGAAGTTGCGCCACCACGGCTGATTCTATTTGTGTCTCTAATTGTTGGTCCAGCATTTTCTGGCAGTCCGGAACTTGGATTTACTCCAGCTTTGCTGTCCAGATTTTGTTTGACTTCCTTTGGAATGTCTGTTGAACGAAGCAAGTTTTGTTGATCTTCGACTTTGAAAGCGTCAGCTGCTGCCTGTGGGAACTGAGCTTTCAACTGGCTTTGCAGGTAGTCATAGAATTTCGCGCCGGCTGCTTTTTGTGCATCGGTGAGATCAAAATTTTGTCCGTCTTTCTCGAATTGAACAACGATTTCTTTTTGATTTGTTTGCTGCGGGTTGCTAAACATTTCAACAGTACCGTCTTTCTTGATCAAGAAATCTGGCTTGCCAGTGGTGCTGTCGTTGTTGTAAGAGACTTTGATAGTTGGTGTTTCGCCTGGTGCAAGTCGGGCTTTTTCGGATTGATCGGTGACTGCAGAAGTGCGGTCAACGATAGCACCGTTGTTGCTCATTTCGGCGATTTTTTTGCTGCTGTCAAATTGTGCAACTACCGGTGATACCTTAACTTCCTTGCCCGAATTTCCATCGTCTTCTTGTGAGACGCGGGTCACAACTGGACGCTTGTCTCCAGCCAGGGTTAGAAGATGGTTTGGAATGAGAGTTGCAAGGTCGTCGTTGCGACGTTGACGATCATGCGAAATTGTCAGAGTAGGTATGCCAGCAAAATCTAGATGTTTGACGCCTGCCTCTGGAGAGCCTTTCGCTTCTGCTCTTGAAGCATGTGATTCTGATCTAGCTGCCGTGTGGTGCGCTGAGATGTTGTGTGATTCAGCGCCTTTTCCAGCGGGAATGGAAAGGTGTGCATTCTCTGCGTGCTCGCCATTAGCGAAGGGGGAAGCGTTGCGGTGTCCTGCTGGACCTGCAAGTGATCCCGTAGCTTCATGATGAAGTGCACGAAAAGTTTGTGAATTATGAGATTCATGATGCCCACCAGCTTCAGCCCTGTGATGGCTGCTGGCGGTTCCACTATCTCCCAGATGATGGTGGGTTTTGCCTTGCGACATTAACTGTTTTCCAACTCCCGAATAGCTTTGTAGCCCCTGATGGAAAAGATAATAAGGCTAAGACTAATTTTACGTAAGGCCAGAGCCTACGTAGAATCACCACTAAATTGATTAGAAAGCAGTGTTTTTAATCATGGCTGCAAAAAGCAGACCGCAGGAGACTTTCCTCGTTCTTATTGCGGCCCAGGCTCTTGCAGAGCTTCTTCGTTTATTGGTAACTTGAGTAGCTGTGCAAGTTAGCACAACGAGCTGTGCGATCGCACAGCTCGATTTCGACTCGTGATGAGCCTTCCTATATATTGATAGGTCGACCTAAGCTGTAGGTTGAAAAGCACGAACTCCGCCATACGCCTTGAAGTTCACGAGACCCTGCACGTGGTCGCTAGCCTCTCTGCCATTGCCCAGGTACACAGTGATGTGCCCGTGTGGGTGGTCTTGTGATGGTCCAAAGACCAGAACCGTGCCGCGTTTCAACTCGCCATTGGCAGAAACTTCTTTGAAGTGATCGTTCTTTGCTAGCTGTGGTGCTGCCATGTAGGCTGATTCGCCGTATAGGTGAACGCCAAATCTGTCGAGTGTGTTAGCGACTTCTTTGTAGCACCAGCCAACTGTTCCAACATTGTTAGCGTTCTTCTCTGCAGCACTGGCAATGCGAAAAGCTAGCTCAGAATGCGGGTTCTCATCATCTCCCTGTCTGTTTCGCTTAGCACCATTTGATTGGCTTCCGTTCCAGTGAATGGTGTCATTTTTGTTCGCCTGGTGGCTTGCAAGAGCTAATCCAAGAACCTTGTTTGATGCTTCCATGTATGCTTGATTATTTTTTTCGCTAAGTTCTTGCGCACTGAGTTTTGAGACGGGCTTGCCTAGATGCATTGCGAGTGCCAGCACAGAGGCCTCTGTGCCTTGTTTTGCAGCTTTCTCGACTACTCCTTCCATAACAGCCTCTTGCATCGACTTCGGCATAAACTCTGCGATTTCGGCTTTGCTGGGCTGCGTTTGTCCATCATTCATTTTGTCCATGAACTGACAGAACTTTTCGCTGAACCCTGGCTTTTGGAATTTCTCGGCAAATGCAGCCGGAATCTTCTTTGCTTTAGCAAGTTTGGCCATCAAAGCCGCGAGTTTTCGCATGTCTGGTGGAGTGCCGAGATCAGCGAATTCCTCCTGCCCGCTGAGCCAGTCCCAGAAGACTGACGCCGTCATGCCGTAGCGTCCAAGCGCATAGCCGTTGTCCGTTGCTCTGACTGATTCGTAGGGGGAAGACTTTGATGCATTGGACATGTGCGCCAACATGTCCATGACAGATGACTCATCGATTGTTTCTGGTCTGATGACGCTGTTTTGGTCACGACGCGGAAAATAGTCGGAGGCTTCTTGCGAACTCATGCTGCCGGGCTGCGCAAAGCGATTACCTATCTCTCGTATCATCTCCTGTGCGGCAGCAGCCTGCTCTTGTTCGATTGCTTTTGCTTCTTTGTGTTGCTCAAGCCACTGTGTAATTTCATGCGATGCTTGTTTCTGTTCAGTTGTAAGCTTTGATTTGTCCGTGCCTTCAAACTGAATTACGTATGGTCCTTCTTTTGGGATGTTGCGCAAATCTACAGTTCCGTCCTGTCTGATTACCAGGTCTGGTGCGATGTTTTTGCTGCTAGGTGCAAGTAGAATATGTTCGGAATTGCGATGCATTACCTGCACTGATCCATCCTTGATGGCTGCATTCAGATTCGCCATGCGACTTTTTGTATCTAGTGGTATTGGAAAAGTTCGGTCATTTAACACACCAATTTTTGCTAATTCATTCAGTCCTAATCTAGGGTTTATGCCGGCAAAAGAGAGCTGTGGTTTAGACTCCAGGCTGAGTGGCTGCACATAGTTGGAATGCTGAACTCGGTCGGAATTAATGTGTCCGCTCATAGATGAAAGCGCTTCGCTGGCAAGGCGTGAGACGGCGTGGGCAGCACCAGTGCCGATTTCGTGATGCAAATTGTTTCGTTCGTGATGGCTCATAGAGACCTTCTGTTCGCGGGGGGGGGGGAGGTTCTTTGAGCATGCTAAAGAGCAATTTTGAAATTCAGTTGAAACGAAGGTTTATCATCGAACCGGGAAGATCGGAAACTGCCGGAAATTACGTATTTTCAGATTCGCTCTCGAAAACTAAAGTAGGGGATGTATATGTTGATGTAGAAGTATCAGGTCACGATGGCAGATAGATTAGAGTACGAACCAGGCAAACTGTCAAATACAATGCCGCCGATTGATACAGGGTCGCATCTGTGGCCATATAGAAATTCGCAAATCGAGCAAGAGAAAGGTCCTCCCCCTACCGAGCAACCTCGGAGTAACAGACCAAAGTTTCCCTGGGACACCACTTCAAAAGACTGGTGGCCCACCGATGTGCCAAAACCAAAAGAACCTGTTAGCAAAGAAGACAAACCTTTAGGCTATGGTGTGCATTGGGCTGACCAACCGCGCATTTATCCGCAGATGCCTGGCGATGTTAAGGTACCACCAGTGGTGCCGCCTGGTCCAGGACCGGTTGATGGACCCATTAGAAAACCTGACATAATTCAGCCGCCGCGAATGAGTGATGAAGACGCTCGTAAATCGGTAAACATCAATGCCGATGCCAGAAGTATCTACGCTACGGCCGCGTTAACCGGGCTTGGAATGGGTGCTGGAACACACTACGCTGATATCTATACTGGCGCCATTGCTCCTGAATCTAGAACAGGATTGGCGGCATTCTGGCGAAACAATCTAAGCCCAAGTCAGCGACTGGTCCCTGAAAGAACTGCTATTTTAAGCGAAATACAAGCAAAGATACCGGGGCTGGAAATTGACGCTAATGCTGCTGCTCACACATTTGATCGGCATGTTCGTTTTCGTACCGAACTGATGCATAATCTTGCAAACGAAATTCCTACAACGCCCTTAGACCCACGAGAAGCTGCATGGTATAGGTCTCGGGTTGAGCTAATACAACAAGATAGATTCTTCAGCTCTGCGAACATTCGCATGAATGCAGGCACTGAAGCCGAGGTAGCCGCACGAACAAAATTGTTCACCAATGTGAATGCTGAGCAAATGGCTGCACAGGCAGACGAATTCTGGCAGGCTAATCGCAACAGTGCAATTGCTGGAACTGCGCTTGAGCATGGACGCGTTGCGCAAAATCAAGCTACCCAGATGCTATATCAAGCTGAACGAAGTTCGATTACGACGCGCTCTCAAGCAATGCTTGGTGGCATAGGCAAAGGCTTACTGATAGCTTCTGGCACTGTTCTAGCTGACAATTTGATGGACCGAGCTCTGGGAAATAGCCCGGAATTGTCTAACTCTGCTCACTGGGGACTACAGGGCATAGGAATGCCTTTGCTATTGCTCTCAAAGGCTTCCACTCCGACAAAAGTAATCGGTTCTCTAGCTATGGTTGGCGTTTCGCATTTGATGGACAAACAGATGGGTCCACCTACCGGCATCTTCAGTGCTTTTGCCAGACCAAGTCTGCCTGAAATAGGGTTGGCTACTGCGGGCGCTCTTATGCCAGTGCAAGATACAAGAATTCGTGCCGGGCTTGCCATCGGCGGATGGGCCCTCGGAAAAACCTGGAATTATTTCGACGCGAAATATGAATTGACGGGACGTACTGAGCCTCGCTTCCAATATGAAACTCTTGCATCAGTTGATGCTGATATGAAGGCTCCTACCCTTGCTAGATTCCAGTTTGCTCAAGAACAAATGAGAAACCTGGCAGATAGAAATGATGCTGCGTCGTCTGTATTGATTAAAGACTGGCAAGCTTCAACCACATCCAAAACTGCTATTGATCGTGATAGAGGCACGGCTGCTTTGATGATGGGGCAGGCTGATAGCCTTCTTGCTAGAGGCAGCAGGATAGATCGAGATCAGTGGAGCAAAACCGGTATAACGATTGGCGCGGGCTTAGATTATGACCTTGGCGGTCAGGCAAGTTCGTACATTCGTGCAGCCGCTGGTAACCTGGGTGACGCCATAAAGCTAGCAAAAGAGAACAAAGGACGTAGTATTGAAAGTGGTGTCATTGACGATGCTTACATTGCTCAGCTCACTCGCTTGCAAGATTCTTCAACTCAGTCGCTAAACAAGATTTATGGCGAGCATGATATTAAAGCCGTCTACAAAGACATTGCCAGTAAGGTTCGTTGGAATACTGAAGACATGAAAACCTTCGGTGAAAATCTCGCTCAGTATGAGCAGACTTTGAAAGACAGTGACCCCAAATTCAAGGCTAAAATAAATCGAGATCTCGCCATGATTCATCTAGCATTCGGCGAGGCGGAATCAACCCCTGCTGCTTCTCGCAACCATTTCGATAAGGCAAACTACTATTATCAAAATGCCAGAAAGCTCGACCCAACAGCCGCGGACCTGAACAAAGTTCTTATTCTGTTTACACCTCTTTCGAGAGAATAAGCTATCTAGTGAATTTTATTAACAGGCGCATGAGGGAGAGTGTTCTTTCGTTCGCAATCGGGTAAGCAAATAAATGGTGTTTGCTGAGGACCCGCCTGTGAAACGAATTATTTTAGCCTCTGTAATAGGTGTCGGCTTTTGTTTGAGCCCTGCATTTGCACAGTCTACGGTTGTTTCCGAATGGGAGAAAATTGACAACGCAGGCAAAGCTGCCTTAAACGCAGGAAAACTGCAAGAGGCGGAACTAAAGTTCAAGGCGGCCCTGGAAGTGAGCAAGAAACTGCCTCCCATGGACTCTCATCGCATCGAGAGTTTGTCAAATCTTGGTGAAATCTACAGTCGGCAAAACAACAGTGGTCTTGCTGAGTCCTACTACAAGCAAGCCGTCGGACTGGCTGAGAAAGCCGGAGGGCAGAATTGTTCGAGCAATCTTGCCGGATGTTTGAATAATCTCGCGTCTCACTATTACAAGACTAATAATCTGGGCGAAGCCGAAAGCTTGATGGTGAGGGCTCTATCCATAGATGAGAAGACCTATGGAGCATCCAATTCTAATTTGCTTACTGAACTTTCAAATCTTGCTCAATTGTACAAAACAGAGTCGAAGCTCAGCGAAGCGGAGTCCGCTTACAAGAGAATTGTTAGCATCAATGAGAAGAACAGTCCAAATTCAACGCAGCTTGCAATTGCCCTCGATAATCTTGCTACATTCTATCGTTCAGCAAAGAGAGCAGCTGATTCTGAAGAGCCTGAGAAAAAAGCATTGGCCATACTCGAGAAAAAACATGGCAAGGAAAGCACAGAGTTAGTCGCTTGTTTGAGCAATTTGGGAAACACTTACAAAGCACTGAACAAGTTTGATGAGGCTGAGTCTTGCTACAAACGTGCTTTGGAAATCAATCAGAAGGCAAACGTAAGAGAGGCTGTGCTTGTTCGTTCATATAGAAGCCTGGCCAAGTTCTACAAGGCTGCAAGCAAGACCGCTGAAGCGGAAACCTATTACAAGAAGTCCATTGAAATTGATGAGAAGCTGCCAAATGCTACTGGCGACCTTGTGAAGGACATGGAAAGCTACGCTGATTTCCTGCGCAAGGCAGACAGAGAGGACGAGGCTCTGGCTCTCGAAGCCAAGGCTCAAACGTTGAAGGGTGGCGGAGCCGCTACGCCTTCGGATGCGAATTAGTTGAGATAAGCTGCTGTTTTCGTTTGACTTTGGCAAGTTGAACTCCAGCAATGACGAGAATAATACCTGCGATTTGTAACGGGCTCAGGCATTCTTTCAAAACGACAGCAGCGATGCCGATTACGATTGGACGCTCGAGCATCGTAATGATGGATACTCGAGTTGAGCCTAGAATTGAAATTGCATACAGGAAGGACACGTTAGCGACTGCTGCTGCGATGCCTAGCCAGACACCGCTTGCAAGAATGTTTGTAGGCAGCCCCGGAGCAATGAATGGCAAAACAGGCAGCAAGCAAATTCCGTTGATCAGAAATATGTAGGTGGATACCACGGCTGGCTTATGTATGCGGGTTACTTTCTCAAGTAAAACTCGATAAGTGGTTGAACTCAGCACAGCAGCAAAGGCAAGCGCGATACCCAGCGGGTGAAGTGCACCATAGTTTCCTGTGGTTAGTAAAATACCAGCGGCACACATGCAGAAGCCAATCCAAAATTTTGGACCTAGTATGTCTCTGCCAAGGGCTTGATTTACTAGTGCTACCGCAGCTGGTGTCACTGTCACAATCGTGATTAGCATGCTTGCTTGAATGTACTGAAGCGACAGTAAAACCAGAGTGCCGGTGCAAAGTAAAAGTGATGCTACTGGAAGAATTTGTAGCAGCCCGCTAAGACCAACCCAGGTTTTCTGGCGTGTAATTGGCCATATAACCAGTGCGCTTACAATGCTTTTGATGCACAGTAGTTGCCACGGAGAACAATTTGCTGCATAGCCAAACTTCACGATAATCGGCTCAATGCTTGCCCCAATTAAAGTTGCCAAAATCCAGAAGGTTCCGGCAGAGCTAGAGCTCATAAGTGGATGTTTTTCGTCGGCGCTATCATTATTCACGGCGCTGTTGCTTGCTGCGTCCTGCATCTCGGCTGCCAGCGGCATCGGCTTTGCAATTGAAGAGCCAGTCGCAATAGTTGAAATCGAAGAGTCAGAATTAGCTGTTGACATAATCGTAGACTTGTTCGTAGCTCATTCCTTCGAGTCCCAAATCTTGAAGGCTTCGACCTTCTTTTTCCAGATCTCTGCAAGTCAATATAGAAACCATGTTTACGAGAGAATCAAGCATGGGTGTCTTCACGCGCGCGAGCGCTGCAAGTTGGCGAGCTGGTACTAGAGAAGAGCAAATGTCCTCATGTAGAAAACGATGTTGCAAACTTGAGGGACCCTGGCTGTATCTATAATTTGGTACCGATGTCATCGCGGAATAAAGAGAAGACGTTTCACAACCATAGTATTGATTGAGCAATTCTTTCATCTCGATTAGTTCGCTTCCGTAAGCCTCTGCAATTAGTCGAAACTCGTGTTCGACTGCTTCGAGTAAACGTATTGTTTCTTCAGTCATGCCCTCATAGTAAAAGTAGAAAGGGGCTTGTCGTGAGATGAGGTTCATATTCGCGAGTGCGATAGGAGCATGCGCTACTGCGCCGAAGTCTGTGAGACCTCGCTGAATAATGTTGTTTGCCGGGCTCAGCTTAGGAAAGAATTGCTGCAGAATCTCAGCATCTTGTTTCGTTTTGCTTCTGGTGCGCGAGGAAAACAGAGTCCACTGCTTGAAACCTCTTATCCAGATGGAATTCTCTTCTTCCTTAACCCGGGCTGCAAACAAAGCGTCGGTTTCAATCACGTCAGGAACGACTCCACCAGCTGCTTTTATAGCTTCCTCGAATAAGAGGGTGCCGCACAACTTGGAGGAGAATAGAATGATTTTGTGTTTTTGATTCAGGTGCGGAGCCAGTCTCGCTGCAATCTCAGCGTATGCTGAGGTTATGGTTGCAACAAAAATCACTTCGCTGTTTGCACAAAATTCAGCTGCATCGCAGCCGAAAGTCCTCACTGGAAAGGTGCCTTCAACTTTGCCTTCCGCGATGACTTGTGGCTCACTGCCCAGAAATCTTAGCTTCTCATTCGTGCGACCTAAGAAATGCACGAAGTGTTTTTGACTGCTCAAATATGCTGCCAGGGCTCGGGCGCAATTTCCAGTGCCGATTACACCCGTGTTGATGGATGTTGCTCTTGCCGCATTTTTTGAGATTGCTGCTGCAGCTGATTGAATCTGTGATTGAGGAAGCGTATGCATGCTCTTTTTGAAAAGAACCTTTCTTGGCGCTTTCGCGCGGGAGATGCGGGGAGCTTAATCATCATATTAGGGATGCTGTTCATCTATATCCAATTAATTCTGAACTTAGACACGGCAGTACTTTCCCTCTAGGCTTGGCTCACAATCAGTGTTTCGATCGAAACTTCACGTGATTTTCACGTGCCATTAAGATTGTTTCATGCCAAAAAGTGCGAGAAATCAATTAGCGCATTTCTCTTTCGATGCGCTCTAGTTCTGCCATAGCCTCTTGCAGTCCTATACCTCTCTGACTGCGAAGCGCCTTTATAGCGTCAATCTTTTTGCCCTGGCGCAATAAATTTCTTACGTCCTGGTTGTTGATGTCAGAAGGGGCTGTCTTGAGATAAGCAAGGTACGCATCAGCAAGTTGTTTCGCTTCTTTGAACCCCATGCCATCTCGAGTCACTAGCAGCTTGATGGCGTCCATACTATTTCCGCTTCGTGTTAGCTCTTCGAATTTCGATTTCAATTCTGGTGTTAAGGTTGAGGTGAACTCGCTGAGATTCAGCTCGGCGTTTGGATTTCTCTGGGTGTTCGCAATTCCTTGATTGAAACTGCCTCCTGGCGCCTGAAGTGATTCAACGTAAATCTTGGCACTCTTCAGGTCCATGTTCTTATATTTGCGTGTCAACTTAATAGCTTCGATTTTCTTCGATTGGCTCAAAAGCTGCTGAATTTCGCTGTTGAACTCAGCATCGTTGGCTGGTTCTCTTTGTAATTTCGGGAGGTGCTGGTTTTGCTCTCGCTTCAGTGTAAATACAAGCAATAAAGTTCCAAGGGCGATAAGAATGATGTTGTAATAGCTTTCCATGCGTTGTTCACCTTTTGCACCATATATGGTGCGGCGTTTCTTCGGAACTATTGGCGAATGCGATCTATCTTTGCTGCAAGTACAAAATCTGCTTCCGTCAGACCGTCAACTTTGTGGGTCCAGAGTTCAATGCGAAGCTCACCCCAGCGTACGAGTAAATCAGGGTGATGCCCTTCTTCATCTGCTAGTTTCCCCACATCGTTTGCAAGCTGAAGTGCTTCGCCAAAGTTCGATGTTTTGAATGATTTGAGCAGGTGGTGATCATTCACGATTTCCCATTCATGAATTTGATTCGCTAACTCTTCAAATTCAGGGCGGGTCAAAGAGCGCTTTGCAGAGATGCAAGCCTCACATTTCTTTTCTGCTAGTGCCATTTTGTGCTACCTCAGGGGAAGTATCGTCGTTGCTGTCGAGAGAGAATACGTCAAGTTTGGCTTCCCCGGTTTGTTCGTCCGGAATAATAATGGTCAAAATAACATCAAGGTTGTATGTCATGTTGAAAGAGACGAGACTCATTTGAGCCAGCGTCAATGCTTCATACATTGAGAGAAGCAGGGGAACAAAGGTCCAGAACCAGAAAACATAGATCCACCCGGACATTCTTTCGCCGAGATAGAACTTGTGTGCACCGCACCAGCCTAAAAACAAAGCAAGCAAGAAAGCGGTTGATTTCTTCTTGCCACTATCAAGGTCCACGCCTGCAATTTGAATTGCTCGGGCTCTTTCCGTGCTGCTCATGGACAGCCCTGCATTCACTGCTGCAGCATGCCTTGCATCATCTTTCGCCAGCGGGCGATCTGCTGTTCCGCACCAGCACCTTACTTCTGGGGACAAACCTCTGCGGAAGCCATAGACTTCTGCCTCAGCCAGCAAGCGTTTGCAGCCTTTGCAGTAGAGTGGAACATAGCGTATCTCTTCGTCGAGCAAGAGTCGAAAATCTTCTTTCTTGAAGAGTTCGTCAAAAGACAAGCTTGAACTGGCAAGCAAATCTTGCGATTTTTTCAGCCAGTGTTCTCTTAGAGCGGGTGAGCTACTTTCCTGAGCAATAATTCTGTATTGATCGGCGGCTTCCGGTGCTTTTCCGAGTCTCTCAAGCACTTCTGCCAGGCACTTTCTGGCTTCGATCTCCTTTTCGAGGGGGTCGTCTAAAACGCGACTACGTTTGATTGCTTCTCGAAGAGCATTGCTGGCTTCATCGAGAGAGCCAGTTTCGATGCACTCTCGACTTCTGCGCATCCAACTTTGATAGCCTTCCGAAAGTTCTGTCTTGGACGGCGCTATGTCTGATATATGAATGGACGTTTGGCTCGAAGTGACCTGGCCGCATTTATGGCAGGCAATTTCAAAATCTTCCAGTTCAGCCTGGCATTCTGGGCATGCTTTCATCCAACGGTTGGCCTTTCGCAAAGATTTGACCGATCTCATCATAGCTGAGTATTAGAATACCCGCCTAGTCGACACTTGCCAACTTTCCGTGCCTTGTTACATTAATTGCAGACTTTTTCAAGCAAGACCATCAATGTTCTGGTCTAACCATAAAACCATCTGATCTTCGTCAACGTATCGACCGTTAATTTTGAGAGCATGCTTCTCTTCGCCCCACTTGGTGAAACCAACCGACTCATATAGTTTGACCACAGGTTTATTGGCGGGATTCACTCCCAGATGAACCAGCTCAATGCCAGCAAGGGTGCGTGCTTTTTCTAAAACGGTACGCAAAACCTTCTTGGCGATGCCCTTTCCACGATATTCCGGCAACAAGTATACGCCCCAGAGAACGGCTTTGTGAGCCACTTTCGTGCTTTCTTTGTAGCGATAAAGCCCGGTCACCCCGATTAGTCGGGTGCCATCGAAAGCGCCTACCACAAAGGAATTTGGACCTGCTGTTATCTTTGACCGCACGCTTGCGATTTCTTCCGACAAGCTCTCCTCATATGAGGAAGTAAACGCGTCGGGCTCTTCTTTCAGTCCTTTCAAGCGCAACTCAAAGAATGCTTCTGCGTCCTCGGCAGATAGCTCACGCAGAAAAATTTGCTCTGTCATTATTGACCTTTGCTTTCTTCAAACGACTCAACATTTGGTTGAAGTATAGCGTAAGCTCCAATTGCCGATTTCATTTCAGGGCGAACAAACAGTGCTTTGCCACTCTGCCTGGCTATTTCGGGAATGTTTATCTTAGGTTCTAGGTGATTCAATACAGAATTGAAAGACTCTGCCGCCTCTACATACGGTGCATACTCTTTTGGCTTGCCCGCCCCAGGAGCAACGCCACCGCCGTGTTCAGGCAGTGGTCGTAGCCTGGCTAAGATCGCCTCTTCAGATGCCAGCGGCGTTCCATATTTTGCCCAGATGGCGCGAGAACCTGAGCTGTGTGCTACTCCCACGTCTTTCACTCTGCTGTCGCCAATCATAAGAGTTTCGGCCGGGCGTACGTCATAAGCCTTCATCAATGCTTCATAACCGCTGGTATGGGGCTTTTCCCAGGTATGCGGAAGTGCACGAAACTCACTGAGCTGGTGCGGCGTTTTTAACATGCTTTCCACTCGGCTGTAGCCATGCGAAGCGATTTCAGTGCTCACGTGGGCAGGGTCATGCCAGTTATTGAGCCCGTAGAATCGGTCGACCAATCCAGGGCTTATTCCTGTACTCTCAAGTCTCTTCAATCCTATATATGCAGGCGCGTCGCTCAAAACTGCGACGTGGATATTTCTATTCTTCAATTCCTGTAGCGTTTCTTCAACACCAGGAAAGGCTTTGAAATGCTGGTTCATGGATTCATCCAGCGTTTGCCAGAATGGCTTCACTATGTTTTCGTGGAATTCGCTGACACTCATTCCTCCAGGCTTACCTACCTGAAATCTGTCTTGCAGCGCTATTTCAACGCTCCATGGATAGTCATGCGAGCGTGCTTTCTCCATTTCGTTTCCGATGATTTTGTTGAGTTCTGACTCGGGAATTTTTGTCTTTGCTGAAAGTTCGCTGATTGCCTTCTCAACACCGTTGGAGAAATACTTCCCATGCGATGCCAGGGTATTATCCATATCGGTGATGAGCAGTTTGACTTTTGGTGGGTTCAGAGTGTCTTTGATTTTCCAGAGATTTGCCTGCACTTCCTCTCTTGGAATTTTGCCTGCCAGGTAGTCCAGTCCGCCTAAATTTTTTCCGAATACCGCATTGGCGCCCGCTCTTCCGATGTTGCCCCCAAGCAGAGCTGCTGGCATGGAAGAGATGAATGCAGTGCCTTGCTCGCTGAGTTCTTTTGCATAATGGTCTGTGAGTTTGCTTATGTCGGCTTTCGGGTCGAGCGCCCCGGACATTGCGTCGTAGGTAGCGTATGCGGTGCCTCGAAGAGAGTATGCAGCCAGAGCCACATTCGCAAGTTTTGTTGGTCGCATAAAAGTGATTGCTGCACCAGCAACTACATCCTGGAAATGGTTACAGACATAGTTCGCAGTCGCAGAAAGTGGGTTGCTTATAAAATCGGAACCTCCTTGTTTCAAGTTCTCGATTGTTGTGCCCCCCACTTGTGATGCACCTTTTGTGATGCCACCAGTGAGAGTCTGCCACTCGCGACTGAGCACGGAAGAGCTAACTTCAGTACTCAGAGCCTCACTCTTGGTGAGTCTCAAATTCTGATTTTCCATAACCTAAGCATTACCTTGCAATTCAACCGTGGCCATTATTTCCCGGCGTGTCGGTAGATGCCTAGCGTATGAATCCCACTGGAGATGCCATTTGCTTGCAATGAACCGCTAAATTCGCTCTAACACTGGGTTAGATGACACTATGTGCAAGCAAGAAACGCCGAAATGTAGTTGTCAGGAGGAAAATTTCATCGGATTATTCGCCGGAGCAAGAGTGTGTTTGGTGTTCACTGGGCACAACAACATTACCGGTTCTATTTTGAGAATCGCTTGTCATATTTCAGGGGAAAAAAATATGGTTTGGAAAGCACAAGGTGATCAGCAGACAACGCAGGCAAATAAAGGCGTTGCAGATCAAATTTTACGCAAGCAGCAAGAACTTCAAGAAGAAGTCAACCAGTTGAAAGCTCAGCTGGCTGAGATGCAAGTACTGCTCGACCAATCAATTCAAGCAGCAGAGCGCTCTGCAAAATTCATCGAGGCACAGGCTGTGGCTCAATTGATTCCCTGGATTTGTCATAATCCTGAGTTTGTTGCGACGCTTTTGAACAGTGCTGACGTAAAGAAAAGCATTCAGTCAATTATGAGTTTGCATGCCGCACAAGGATCAGTTTCCCCTGTTGATTTTGGTGCTGCTGAACTCAAGCGATTGGTTGAAGAGGCTAGCCGGCAGATGGAAGTCTCTCGCAGCAAGTTAGCCGAGAATGACGATGATGCTCAGGATGCTGCGCAGGCGTTGGAAGCTGAGCAGGAAGCGTTGAGAGAAGCTGAGGAAGCCAAGCTTGCAGAGGACGAAGCTGCAAGACAGTCCGAAGAAACACGCCTGGCGGAAGAGGCAAGACTAATTGAGGAAGCCAGACAAGCTGAAGAGGAGGCTGCACGACAAGCCGAGGAAGCGCGTTTGGCTGAGGAAGCTCGCCTTGTCGAGGAAGCAAGATTAGCGGAAGAAGCAGCTAGGCTGGAAGAAGAGGCTCGCCTGACCGAGGAAGCAAGGCAGGTAGAAGAAGCTCGCCTGGTTGAGGAAGCAAGATTAGCGGATGAAGCTGCAAGACAGGAAGAAGAAGCGCGTCTGGCAGAGGAAGCAAGATTAGCGGAAGAGGCTGCAAGACAGGGAGAAGAAGCGCGCCTGGCAGAGGAAGCAAGATTAGCGGAAGAAGCTGCAAGACAGGAAGAAGAAGCGCGTCTGGCCGAGGAAGCAAGATTTGCGGAAGAAGCTGCAAGACAGGAAGAAGAAGCGCGTCTGGCAGAGGAAGCAAGATTAGCGGATGAAGCTGCAAGACAGGAAGAAGAAGCGCGTCTGGCAGAGGAAGCAAGATTAGCGGAAGAAGCTGCAAGACAGGAAGAAGAAGCGCGTCTGGCAGAGGAAGCAAGATTAGCGGAAGAAGCTGCAAGGCAGGAAGAAGAAGCGCGTCTTGCAGAGGAAGCAAGATTAGCGGAAGAAGCTGCAAGGCAGGAAGAAGAAGCGCGTCTTGCAGAGGAAGCGCGTCTGGCAGAAGAAGCTGCAAAACAAGCCGAACTACTTTCAGAAGAAGAAAAGCGCGAACAGGAAGCCGCTGAACGTCGCCGCATGGTTGAAGAGGCTGAGAAGCAACGCCAGCATGCAGAGGTTGAGAAAAAACGCCAGGCTGAAGAAGCTGAGCGTGAGCGTAAAAGAATGGTTGAGGATGCCGAGCGCAAGCGCCTCGCGTCTTCTCCACCCACTCCTGCACTGCCACCTCCGAGAAGGTTATCTCAGGGGTGGACGCTGGCTCCCACTGCGTTGCCCACTGAAAAGAAAAACGAAGCTGCTCAATCTGGAACCTATGGTGCTGTAGCTGGACAATCAGGAACCCATGGGGCTGTTCCTCAGGGGCAACCGGCTCCGGCTGCCAATGCCGCACCAGTTCAAGCGATGCTATGGCAAGGAAAACAAACAGAGAAAGCATCGAAAGAGCAACATCAACTTGAGCAACTATGGGACGAGGAAGCCCGTATGTTGTTAGAGGAAGCAGAGAAAGCAGCGCCCGCGCCTAGCTCTGAATCGGAAGCTGATGAGACTGTTATCGACAGCAAATCAACACTGAATATGCCGTTTTCCGAAGCCTTTGTTCAAATGGGACGGCAGTATTTCGAAAAAGGAAAATATGCGGAGGCCGACCGCCACTATCGTGCAGGGCTGCCTAGCCTTGAGGAAATGTTGGGCAAAGACCACCTTGCTGTAGTAGAAATTTTGCACACCCTTGGAGTTATTGGCTTCAAGCGTGGTCGCTATCAAGAAGCGGAGAAAGCCTATCAAACCGGGCTCGAACGGCGCACTGAAGTGCTCGGAAGAAATCATCCTGACACAATCACTACTCTCAACGACCTTGGACAACTCTACACAAGAGTAGGTAAGTACAAGGAAGCTAAGCAAGTCTTGATGGAAGCACTCGACCTGCGCCGTCAGGTGTTTGGTAACGAACACAAAGCTACAGCCCAGAGTTGCCACGATATCGCTCTCGTCCACATGATGCTGGGCAATTACGGTGATGCTCAGTTCATGATGGAAAGAGCGCATCAGATTCGGGTCAATGTTTTTGGTGAAACGCACCAGGATACTGCGCAGAGTAAGAGTGATCTCGGGCGGCTGTTTGTCTTGACAAACAAACTGCCTCAGGCATTCAAATTCTTGCAAGATGCTCTAGATTCCAGAAAAGTATTCTGCGGAACTGAACACCCTGAGTACGCTGAAACACTTCAGTATTACGGGCAGTATCTCATGGCTATTGGGCATTATATGGAAGCGTTGCCAATACTTGAGCAGTCATTGACGATTCGTAAGAAGACCCTCGGTGAACGCCATCCTGACACAGCCAACAGCTGCAATCAGATGGGTGTGCTCTGTGTTTATTTAGATCGCCTCGAAGACGCTAAGAAGTATTTGAGCCAATCCCTCTATATCAGGAAGAACACCTTTGGGGAGATGCATGCTGAAACTGCCGAGTCGATGCATGATTTTGGAAGACTCTGCTTCCGCAGAGGTGTCACTGGCGAACCTAAAGCTTTTGCCGAGGGGCTGCCACTTGTTGAAAAGTCGTTCAATATTCGTAAGTCTGTTTTCAATGACACTCACCCTGCTACTCTTGAGTCAATGAATACTGGCGGCTCGATATTGATTGCAATGAATACTAATATCGGTCAAGCCGAATCATTGTTGAGAAACTCTCTTACAAAACGTAAAGCCAGTCTTGGTACCGTTCATTTAGGAGTTGCAGACAGTTGCCACAATCTAGCTCTTTGTTTGATAAAACAACGTAAGTTTGATGAAGTGAGAACTCTACTCGAAGAGGAAATTAACTGCCGTGCGGCAGTCCTCGGTGGAGACAGCCCATTGGTTGAAGCAGCAAAGCAAGAAAATCAGAAGCTCATGGCACCAACCTAGGAGTTCATTCTCTCCTGACGTGATGGACTACTCAAAATGACTTCTAGCACAGCCTGACTTTCCCTTGAAATATCGAGCTGTGTGAGTCGCCGCTCGAGAGTCCGCACGTACTCAATTGCGGTTTCGAAACTGATTTCCTTGTCTGTTAGCACCGCATATTGTTTGAACTTGAGACGCAGCAATATCGATAATATTCGCAAATGATTGAGTCCTGAAAGCAAGCTGAGGTGATGAAAGCCCGGACCAAAGTACATTTTGGCAAACAATTTGACGTAAAGAAAACGGTCTATCAGGTTCTCGATGTCTTTTGATGGCTTTGATGCTTGTTGAAGATCTGCAAACTGAACTGCAGATTTACCTTCGCCGAGTGATACTGCATTCGGTGCTAAAATGATTTCGCTAAGTAGTGCTTTTGCTTTGAAATCATAATTCTCTTCTTGGAAAATTCTCTCTGGGAAGTACAGAGCGTCAAGGTTTTTCAGAAACAGCTGGTCCACAATTTCCGGCTTCGCTTCTAGTTTTGGTTCCCTTTCCAGAGGAACATTGCTTGGTATTAGTGAAATAACTTCCGCGCAAACCTTCTCCAGTTTTATGTGAAGGTTTGCTGGATGATTAATTTCATCTTGGGCATCTTCACCCTCTACTAATTGCAATATCTTCTTATTCAGCTCAGAAAAGGACTCATAGTCTATGGGCTCCCCATCTATGATTTGGAGGGTGTTCCACAATGTTTTTTGTGGTTTGAACAAGGAGCAAAACACCCTATATTGTGACTTGAGTAACTCTTGCTGTTCACTGAGTAATTTACCCTGGTTGAACAATACAGCACTGCTTGCAAAGCTCAAATAAACTGAAACCGCATCTGGTGTCACCATAAAAGAATAAGGGAAAAGATGGCACATCGAAGGCTTGGCTTCGATGCCCCGCTCAGCATGTAATGAGCATCGTGCGTTGGAGTCTAGAAATGTGCAAGAGCCGTCGGCACGCTTTTCTAACGTATGTGTAAAGGACAGGAGGTTTGGTCGTGAACTGTTGAGTCGTTTGACAGCTGCAGAAGGATTGAATATCCGAATTCTCTCTGTGTCTTGATGAGTTAGAGGTACAGGCCATTCCATGCAGCAATTCGCACAACCCGAACATTCGAAGCGAATTCCCTTTGGGCTTTTTATTTCTTCAAAATCAGACAAATTTGCGTCTCCAGAGAAAAATATTATATACCCTCGAAATGCCTTGAGGGTATCGCTTTTAAGAGGTGTCAAGACCTTTATGGGCGCGAGCATTGGCTGTTTGCTTGTACTATTTTAGCTTAGCGAGATTTCTGTTTCGCATAGAGGCATGATGGTTGAAAGCCAGAATAGCGCAATAAGTTCAAATCAATCTGACGTGCAAGACAATCTTGTGTCGCTGGGCATCGCTAGCAGAATTGGAATTGCGATTCTTCTTGCTGCGCTTCTGTTGGCGGTTAATTCGTCTTGCCTCATTTCCCCTCCGCTACTAGACGAACAGTATTTGCTTGCCTGGCTGAAGGCTGCTCCCAAATTGCATGGTGTTTTTGGTGTCAGTGGAATAATGTCCTGGCCTGGCTTTGAAACTGCTGACAGCATGGGCTTCAGCATAAAGTTGATATTGTTATCTTTTGCATTCATTTTTGGAAAAACCATTTTTCTCTACAAAGCTGTAATGCTTATTGCAAAAGCAGCTTCCTCATACCTGGTTTATCTGATTTGTAGAAAGATTGTGCCAGAGCGTGTTACAGCTGTGCTCGCCGGGTTTTTGTTCGCTTTCTTTCCATTGCATTACGAAGCGCAGTCATGGCTTGGTGGTATTGGTGCTGAATTTGGAACTCTTGCTTTCCTTGCTGCGTTCCACTTGTTTTTGTTAGGAAGGCACAGGCAAAAACATTGGATGAGGTTGGCTATTGTTGGGCTTTTGATGCTAGTTTCAGTGTCGTGCTCAGCGATTATCTGGCCCTCTTGCATCGCTTTTGCGCTTTACGAACTTTGTGATTTTGCCATGCCTGATGCGTCGACCAAGGCGCGTGACCTTTCGATGACGCTGATATCACTGCTGGTGCCTTTGCTTCCTGTAGCGCTATATCTTGCTGCTTCAGGAGCAATCAGTGCGCTCTTGTTGCCGGACTTTCGTCCTGACCACATTCTGTCTTGCTTCAGGCACCTGTTCATGCCAATTAATGAGATTAACTGGCATAAGTATTCAAAAGAATATGTAGTAATGTATGTCCTTTACGGGTTCATGTTGCCATCTTTAATTGCTGGTATGTTCTTTTCGTCGCAGCTGCGCAAGCTGCTTGTATTCTCCTTTCTTTTTCTAGCTGCCACAGCAGTGCCTCTAATTGGAATTGCGGCAGTTGATAGTAATTTGTATGGTGAGCGTTGGCTTTTTGCCGCAACAGTTCCAGTTTGTCTTATTTTGGCAGCTGGAATATCTGGCTTGTCTGCGCTGCCAGGAAAGGCGCGGCTTGCCGGACTGACTTACGCGGCTGTGTTGGGATTGGTATTTTGCGTGGTCTTCTTCCGCCATTTGTGGAATGAGAATGCAGCAAATTGTAATTACGCTCGAGTGCTCAGAGCCATGCAGAAGTCGATGAAGATTCTGCATTCCAAAGAGAATATGCCGATTCTAATTGCCAGAGATTTGCCTGAGAAAATGAGCATTGCTCCAGCGTTTTCGCCTCGTGGACCAGTTGTTGTGGACCCTGAGAAAGGGCTGTTGCGAAGCAATCCTGTTCCTGACGGGCAACTGAAATCTTTGTTACGCGAGAAGAGAATTCTTAATCAGGCCTGGCGCTGGGAAAACGAAATGAAAATGTTTATTCCCCTCGATATTTTCACAGAACAAGCTGTAATGCCTGAATTGCTGAACGCAGAGCAGATTGCATCTCGCATGGAACCGCCATTGATGTTCTATAAGAACATTCATTTCTCTGATGACAAGTCCGAGTTGATTTTGGAATCCAACTCGGAAAATGGACCTGTCATAACAATGTCTCCACACGAGTTAAGCACTGTGGGCGGTGACTACCTGTATGTCGAGGCTGTGATAGAAGCCCCTGCTCAGTTTACTTCGCCGAGAATTGAATTGCACTGGCAAACCAGGGTGCATCAGAACTATGAGAAGCGCGAACGATTCGCCTACGCTGATGCCATAGTCAACGATAAAATTCCTCATCGATATCTACTTTCTCTTCGTGGTAATGGTTGGACAACTGGCGGAATGCCCACAGTAATGGCTCTGGGTTTCCCTGCTGGTTCGAAGGTTCACTTACAAAAAATGGGGTTGATAAATGATGCGGCGTTGCAAATTGCCCAGCTGAAGGATGGAGGCTCAACCCCGCCCGATCTGTCTCGTTCTCGATTTACTCCACCATTTTTTGATTATCCGCTGAGTCCTGAGCTTGGCTTGTTTCCTCTCTCCAGCGATGCGCAGTCTTTTTCATGCGACTATTCCGTTGAATCAATCGATGGTGCAACTGGCGTAACTGCAGAGATCAGTTATCCAAATAAGAGTTTTGATGATGCGAATTCAAATCATCTTTCCGGGCAAACTTATAAGCTCATTACTCAAAATGGTAAGTCCGGGCGAATCGTAGTCAACACCTCAGATTTGATGGGACCAGGAGTTTGCAGCATCAGAGTAATTGCACGTTCCGATAACGGAAATTATCTGGGACAATTCAGTAACCCGCTTTGCTATCAGGTTCCAAAAGTTAGAAGGGAGCACTAATTATGCGCGAGTTGTTTTTAGACATGGCTCAACTCTCTTTTGCCTGGGAGGACCCCGCATCTGACTCGCAGTACTATCTTGACCTGGAGACCGGAAGCATCGTTATGGTGCGCCCTGAGCTTGATGATGTGAGTGAGATTAGAAGCGAAATTGAAATGGAACCTGAACGGTTTTTGTTTATTCCGAAGCCTAAGCCAAATCAGCTTGAATTAGACCTCGTTGATTTTGTTTACACGATTAATGATGAAAAATTGAAATCAATCGTTGAGATGGCGCTGGAATCTCCCAATAAGTATGCCGCCCTCCGCAGTGTCCTGCAAAAGGTTCCGGGAGAGTGGGAGCGTTGGGAAGAGTGGAAAAAGCAGAGCGGTCGTCAGCGAGCTTTGCGCTGGCTTGAAGCTCATGAAATCAAGGTCAAAACTTCTTAAACTTGAACCTTAGTTCGGACATTTCGCCGATAGCTTAGCCAGGCGTGTTGCCCGCCGGAGGCGCTCCGCTTGCTGGTCCGCCAGCAGCTGGTGCAGCCGTTCCCCCAGCAGTGGTAGTGCGCGGATAGTTGCCCGTGATGCCCCTCTCTGGCAGAGCTGGACCCTTCACGCACTTGATAGCCGTCCAGGGCAGGTACCAGGTTTCATTGTCGCGACGCAAACAGAGATATGTTGCCTGGTCAGCCATAGCAACATCTCCCTCTACGATTTCGCCACCAACGAGCAGCACAATCACATGTGTGTTGATCGGAATAGCCACCCGATATAACCTCCGAAAGACGTCAGTTCATAGTTTACCTATAACTGGGCTCAGAACCAACTGTCGATGTCAAGCGTCGATAATACCGAATCTGATATCATGTTCCTGGTTGTGTCCGTTCTGGGAGAAAAGATGAAAGCCACCGGTAATCAAGTTATCGTCTTCATTTGCTCAATCGTCCTTTTGACCTCGTGTGCCAATATAAGTTTGAGTGGAGGCAAAACAGGAGGCAATGCTGGACCTAAGCCTGCTTCAGGAACTAATACTGGCGGCGTGCAGACACAGCAAGCTCAGGGCTCTGCCATACCACCGCTAGATGGTGAGTGGGAAGTTGACTATGAATTCAAGGGGCAAGCCTTTGTTGGTAACGTTCAGTTGGCGCAACAAGGCAACGCCCTGGTCGGTGATGGAACTGACCAGGACGGCAAGCAGTGGTCATTGGAGAATGGTCAGATTCAGGGCACTCAGGTTAGTTTTCAGAAAAAATATGCCAATTCTGCCAACGCGATTACTTACACTGGTGAGCTCAAGCATGAACAGTCTGCTGACTACACCGGTTGGCTGATGGAAGGAACCTACTCTTCGCCTGGCAAGGATGGCGCCGCTGTCTCTGGCAAATGGGTCGCGAACCCGACATCGCCGCTACAGGAAGCCGCTGCCCCCGTGGCTGCGCCGCCTCCTTCGCAACCGTTGAATCCATTTCCGCCGTCTACATCTCAGCCGCAACAGCAGCAGGCGAGTACATCTGAAGATGTACAGCCTGTTGATATTTCAGGTCGCTATGAGGGGTCTTATACCTACGACTTCAAGAAAATTTCCACCAAGATGTGGCTGCGAAATGACGGCAAGAAAATCAGTGGCGATGGCGTTGATGTGACTGGTAAAACTAGTGTTCGCTTCACGATTCCTAAGGGTTGGTACGACTATCCGAAGGTGACGATTGTTCGTCAGTACACAAAGGGTCAGGGCGCGCAGGAAACTCGCAGCATGACGTTCAAGGCCAAGCTCAGCTCTAATGGTCGCGACATTACGATGAAAGGCGAAACCCAGTACGGCGGCGCCTGGGATGCGCATCTCGTTCGCTAACTGGAAATTTGACTCCACAATTCTTTAGCTCTTTACTAGTCGCCAAGCGGCTGGCAGCCAGCTAGAGTCCGTTTTGGATGCACCCCACAGTGGTATGGATGCATTGGGGTTGGTGCGTTTTGCGGAATGCCTGATAAAGTACGTCGAGTCAGAATTAGCGCTTTGAGCGAGCAGCATGTTTGTTATTAGCAAGAAAATTGCAAGTTTTAGAAACAACCTGGTTTTTCTTGGGCTGGTTGCTGTTTCCATGGTTGTTGTTGCTGCTTTTGTCGCGTATGAGCATGCGTTGCGTTTGATCGATCTTGGGCAGCAAGTGGCGCTGACGCACGAGGTGCTGGCTGAGTTAGAAGCTACTGAATCGCAGATTCGTGATATTGAAACTGCTCAGCGCGGATACGTGATTATCCACGAAGATTTCCTTGGTCCGTTCAATGAGGCGGTGCGAAAGCTTAGTGGGCGTGTGCAGAGGCTTTCTGAATTAACTAACGATAGCCCAACCCAACGCGAAAATATCAATACACTTTTTGCTGAATTGAAAAATGAAGTTGGCTTTGCTGAAACAGTAAAAGAGGCTCGCTCACAAGGAAAGATCAATTTAGCGCTGCAACAGATTGAATCAGGAAGAGGCAATCGCTTCACCGACAAGATTCGCGATTGCGTAAAGAAAATGCGCACGGAAGAGCGCCGCTTGCTGGCGTCGTTAACGGGCTCACTGAATGATTCCAGCAAGCAAATGATTATGACTGTCGCATTGCTCGGAATAATTTCGCTTGGACTTTTGCTTTTGCTGTTGTTCTCAGCAAATATGTATCTGGCTGAACGTGAGAAGATTGAGGGTGCAAGCACCGTACAGTTCGATGTTGCCCGTGCAATTGCGGAAGTGCACGATATCAGCTCGACAATTGGTCGAGTGCTAAAAACTGTTTGTGAAAATATGCTTTGGGACGCAGGCGCTTGCTGGATGGCTGATGAAGACGGGGTGCTGAGATGTTCCGCGCACTGGCACAATGGGTCTATCTTGCTGTCGAATCTCTACCCGCACTCTCAGTCACTACGCATTGAACAAAATGATGACCTTCCCTCTAAAGTCTGGTCATCTGGCGAAGCCCTCTGGCTCTCTGATTTGAAAGCAGTGGAAAATCAATATCCGCGTGTTGCTGTGGCGTCCAAAGATGGCATGGTGTCTGCCTTCGTGATTCCAGTCGTAACTGATGGAAAGGTGACTGCTCTTTTTGAGTTGTACAGTTCAAAAAGACGCGACCATGACGACAGAGTTTTTGATACTCTGAACACAATTTGCAGCCAGCTCGGGCAGTACATTTTTCGGCGACAGTTTGAAGACATGTTGGCTTCAAGTCAGGCTCAGCTTAATGCAATTCTGGTTAACATGGCTGAGGCAATTATAGTTGTTGATATGAGCGGGCAGGTGACAGAAGCAAACCCCGCCTCATTGAAATTTTTCGCGCCAGAAACTTTGACGGGTTCGGTGCATGATTGGACAGAAGATTGCGGCATCTATGACTCGATGAAAAAAGCTGCTTATCCAGTAAAGGAACTTCCAATCTTCAAAGCGATTGAAGGTGGCTCTGTTGACGGCGATGAAATGTTCATTCGTAACAGCGCTGCACCAAGTGGCATCTGGGTGAGTGCAACAGGGCGACCTCTTCGAAATGACGAGGGTGAATTGATTGGTGGCATCATGGTGCTTAGAGATATCAGCGAACGCAAAACCGCGGAAAAACGAGTGAGCGAATTCTATTCCATGGTGTCACATGAGCTGCGCACGCCGCTAACTTCTATTAGAGCCTCTCTTGGTCTTATGCAGGGGGGCGTCGCTGGAGACCTGTCTGAGATGGCAAAACAGCTGGTAGACATTGGTCGCGAAGAATGTGATCGCTTGATACGCTTGATCAACGACATTTTGGATATTCGAAAAATCGAAGCTGGAAAACTTGAATTGAAACTACAAGAAGTACAGCCATCACATCTGGTGCAGGTTGCTCTTGAGGGAATGAAGAGTGTTGCAGATGAAGTTGGCATCCAACTGACCTCAAGCCAGCAAGCTGAGGGACTTGTCACCTGTGATGAGGACAGGATTTTGCAAGTTTTGACTAACTTGATTTCGAATGCAGTGAAGTTTTCACCGCCTGGTCGTGATGTCGCAGTGACGACAGAATGGGTTGATTCGCAATGGCTGCGCTTTTCAGTTGTTGACCATGGAAATGGTATTCCGAAAGACCACGTTTCAAAACTCTTCCAGAAGTTTCAACAGTTAGATCAATCAGACACGCGCAGCAAAGGTGGCACTGGGCTTGGGCTAGCCATTTGCAAGGCTATCGTAGATGAGCACCACGGACATATTGGTGTTCAGACATTGCTCGGAGAAGGTTCTACATTTTTCTTCGAGCTTCCCAGAGAGCAGCCAGTGAGCAACGGCAAAAGACCATTGGCTTGAATCAATAGGCAATTTAGTGCGCGAATCGATGAAGCAGAGATTTATTTGCTCTGTTCCGTTGAACTCGACCCTCTATCGCGCTTATACGCTCGTTTGCCCATAACCCAGGTTTCATCCACATTGCGATCATCGCCACAGCTCATTATGCCAAAGAGGACGTTTGCAGCAATATCTTTGCTGGCAAGACCTTTGTCTCCAACGATTAGCGACTGATGCCATTTAAGCGCTCGCGGACCAGCATTCCAATCTAGCACTACGAAATCTGCTTCTTTGCCTTTGTCAAAATTTCCAATTTTGTCATCGACATACAAGCCTCGAGCACCGCCAAGCGTGAGCGCATAGAAGGCCCTGTAAGGTGACAATTTGTTCCTTTCCGCTTCATCCAGATTTTGCTGCTTCGGGTCAACGCTGCCATCAAGCATGGTGTTATTAACCATGCCTACTTTGTATGCTTCGTTCAACACTTCTAGCATGGAGAAGCTGTTGCCACCCCCCATGTCAGAACCCATGCTCAGACGCACAGGAGCCTCAGGTGAGAGAGCCTTGCCTAACCTGAAGAGTCCACTGCCAAGAAATAGGTTGGATGTAGGGCAGAAGACAACGGTTGCTCCTTTTTGGGAGATTCGTTTGAATTCGTCATCCGATAGCCAAACACCGTGACCGCCGGAAAATTTTGGACCAACAAGAGCGTATTTCTCGTAAACACCCAGGTAATCATGGCAGTCTGGATACTCAGCAAGCACACCATGAATTTCACTAGGATTTTCGGAGATATGCGTATTGACCCAGAGGTCAGGAAATTCTGTTTTCAGTTTCTGGCAGGCTTTCAATAGTTCTGGCGATGAGCCATAAGCAAAGCGGGGAGTGATTGCATAGAGGTTTCGTCCCTTGCCGTGATACTTTTGAATGAGGTCCTTGCTTGAAGTGTAGAAATCATCTGCTTTTATTAGAAAGTCAGCGGGTGCATTTCTGTCAATTCCAGTTAGCCCCGCGATTACTCGCATGTTGCGCTTGCTGGCTTCTTCGAAAAGCGCTTCGGTTGACACAGGACTTGAGGTCGTAAAAGCCTGAAACGTAGTGGTGCCAGAAGCAAGCATGTCCTCAAAAAACGCTGTGGTTCCCTTTTGAGCGTATTCGGGGTTTCTATACTTCAACTCTTCAGGATAAATCCAGGTTTGAAGCCAGGGAAGTAGTTGGTGCCCGAAAGCTCCTAAGACTCGAGTTTGAGGGCAGTGTACATGTCCATCAACAAAACCTGGAACAATAATGCGATTATCAAGGCGCGTGATATTTAACCCCTGATATTTCTTTGAGAGGCTCTCAAACTTGCCACAGTCCTCAATAACACCATTCTTGATTACAATAAGTCCGTCTTGGAAAAAGCGGGCTGACTCATCTTCTTTCTTCGGTGATTTCCAGGGGTCACTCACGAAATCAAAGATGGATGAACGAACACCCCATGTATCAGAAGACTCTGCTGACAAGGCGCTCGGCATGCACGTGCTAAAGAAGAATGCGCAAGATACTAGTGCGAACGAAAGGGATATGAGGTTTGAGATTCTGATGCGAGCCGCTGACAATTTATTTCCCTCCGGTTGTGTAAAAACAAGGTCGAGGCAGTACTAGCACCGTCTCATCAAAATGGACTTCGGGATTATACTCTAAATGTAGCCTAAGAACGAACCCTACTTGACTATCCTCACTGCTATCTAGCTTCTAGCAATGAATAGAAATCGAATTCAATGCGACAATAAGGCATGTGATTTTGAGGAATCCCTTACTGTGAAAGCGATGCAATTGCCAGCTGGTTGGTACGTGGTTGCAGATGTGTCTGAGCTTAAAGCAAGAAAGCCTCTTGCAATCGAGAGATTTGGACTAGCTCTAGTCCTCTGGCGGCAAGAAAATGGTTCTATCGTGGCAATGCTTGACCAGTGCCCGCATCGCTCGGCTAAACTGAGCGTTGGCAGCCTCGTTGGAAATTCTATTCAGTGCAAATTCCACGGTTTCGAATTTGATGCGTGCGGAAGCTGCCAGTTAGTCCCAGAGACACGGAAGGCTGCGCCTAATCTGAAGGTGCCAATTTTTCCTGTTCGAGAGATGCACGGTTTCATCTGGATTTGGCATGGACAGAGCGAGCCAGCGGCAGAGCTTCCGTGGTTCGATGCATTGCTGCAGGGAAGCTGGTCTTACAGCAAGCAATCAACCACATGGCCGACTCACGTCTCACGATGCATCGAAAATCAACTCGACTATGCTCATCTGCCTTATGTTCATCGCAACACAATTGGTGGCAATATGGACGTGACAAAGAAGGTCACGTTCGAAACTTGCGATGAGTACATCAGATTCTTTCCATCTGGAAAAGAGGCAGGGACCGGGTTCATCGAATTTCGTTTTCCGAACATCTGGAGTCTGACTATTGTGCCAGGCAAGTTTGGGCAAATGATGGCGTTTGTTCCTGTCTCGGAAAACGAAACCAAGTTGTACCTGCGTGGCTATCAATCATTCATAACAATCTTTGGGTTGGCGCAAATCTTCGATACTATTGGTGCCTGGCAAAGCGCTTATATTTTGAATCAGGATAGAGAAGTGGTGTTGTCACAGCACCCCAGATCATCGATTGATTCTGACCACGAAATTCTGTATCCCAGTGATACTGCTATAAAATTCTTTCGCGAAAGATGGCGTGCAAGTCAGCGTTCGTGACCCTGATGGTAGGGCGGTAGAGTTATTGCAAATTCAGCCTCAACAGATTGCTGCCGGGCTCAGCTAGAGCTTTCTAATCGAATTCAATCAAGGCTTTCTTGCGGTTTTGATGTTCGATTCTTTTCTCTTTCGCGTTCCAGCACTGCTTTCGGGCAGCACTTACTTTCGCGTGCAATCTCGCTCAACTTTCCTCCCCGTCCCGGGATGGGCGTATGCCCGGGACGCCCCACCGGTGCTGTCGCGGCGTCGTTCCGTCATGGTGGGGGAATTTCCCCATTGGCTGAAATAGGAGATTATTTTAAGCTTTCCCTGAAGTAGGCTGTAATCGAATTTACAGCTATAGGGAATGGAAAGCGCTATGGAGTCCTTTGGACTTACAGGGAAAAATCTAGCAGCTCCGGCAGCAGACCTTGGTATGCTGTCTCGTGAGATCATTGAGCACAGGGAAGAGGACAAAAACCGTTCTTACCTCTCTCAACTCATTGTTGGCGCGACTCAGATGTTTCACGGAGAGGACAAGTCTCTTCTGAAGCTAGAGGCGCTTCAGCTGCAGTATGGATTCGCGAAAACTACTGGCGATTTGAAGGGCGCTCAGGAAGCTCACCAAGAGATTCGTGAGGCGGTTAAGGGCGACCTGGCAGCTCGGCAGTCTGCTCAGTCCTGGTCAGACCATGCTGGCGGGTTTGCAAAAAGTGTCGGGCTCTTCATGCCTGGCAGAAGCGGTTACGCGCTCTCTGCTGTACTAAACGCCAGTGACGCCGCACATTCAGGCGATTCTCTCGAGCGCCAGCTGGCTGACGCAGGTCTCGGCGCCGGAAAAGGTGTTGCGCTCAAGTGGACTTTCAACAAAGTTGGCGCTAGCGAAATGAATTTGATGCTTAAGGCAGGCACGCTGAGCATCGGGAATAGACTTGCTGATACCGGGCTTAACTCTCGCACTTATTTTGATTCAAATGGAAATTTTGACCTTGAAGGAGGGCTCTGGCGCACAGCTGTAAAGACTGCTGACCCAACACAGCTTGCAACTGATGCCATCACATTTGGTGCGGGATACTTGGCGCTGAGGAAGTTAGGGCTGAATGCTGAATTTGCCAAAGCGAACCCTCTTTCTGCACAAGCAATCACAGGTGGTGCATTTGGTTTCTCGTCTGGGTTTTTCAACAGTGTACAAGCTCAGCAAAAACTCGGCTTGCCGGTTGATTATGCATACGCCCTGAAGGGCGGACTTGTTCAGATGACACTTGATGGCGGTGCTGCTGCCTTTGGTGCCTCGTTTTCGCGAGCGCCGCAGTCCGCAGTCAATTCTAGAGAACTTGCCGAGAATTCCGCAAAGGCTGCAGGCTCAGAACTCAAAGCACCGAAATTAGAGTTGGCTGATTTGAGCAAGCACGTCGAACTCGTTCTCGGGTTCGATGGAAGACCTGTAGCAAGACCTAAGGTACTGGCTAGTTCTGGTGACTCTTCCGTCTCAATTGCAAAGAATGATAGCACCATTGGTGGTGGCGATGCTGCGTCGTCTGTACGCGTTGTTGGAGACCGCAGTTCCATTTCTGTTGTTACTTCACCTGGCATCAGGGAATTTGTGGTTGCCCAGAACGTTTCAGACTTGATTCCCCGTTTGTCTGAGCAAGGTGCAAGCGCACGAGCATTGGTAAATGTTCGCGAAGTCTTGAATGGCGATAGAGCCAACCCGCAACTCGGTCCGGAAAAGTCGATGCTGATTCAGCACATTGAACAAGGTCTTAGAGCGCCGGTTGAAGGGCTGCGTTCTGCTGATCTTCTTGCAACATGCAACCCCCGAGTGCTTGAGGCTCTTGGAATAAAAGATGTAACTAGCAGGCATTTGTTTCCCGACGCAACTGGCGACGTACTTTTGCAAGTTCCTGGAAGCAATCGCCTTCGCTTCTCTCTGCCGGAGGCTCTGAAAGCATCAGAGCACGCAGGAGAACCTGCGCTGAAGTTAGGCGCCGAAGCAAGAGATCTAAAGCGTAATTCTGACAGGCGAAGCGATTTCTCCGAAGATGCTGGGCGTCATCCTGAGAGAGGAATGACTGTGTCTCAGTGGTTGCGCTCGCTTGATCCGAAAGACAGAATGTCAGATTTGCATGACGTTAAACTTATGGCTAAGGCGCTTGAGCGCTTTGATCGACCGATTGAGCGATATCTTGGCGGAGGTAACGAAACCATTGCCTTTGTAATGAAGGACGGTGGTGTATTGCGACTTACGGACAAGCCATTCCGTCAAGATTGGGGCACGCGCACTCTGGAGGTTGATGGTCGACCGGTTCGCTTTGACGCAAGCATCATTGGAAAGCGGACGGAAATAATGACTCCAGATGGTCCTGTGAGCTACTACTATCAGCAAAGAGGTATCACCCCAGTAAAATTGGATGATGTGCATTTGTTTGACCACTTAATTGAGAGAAATGGCAAATATGTATTCTGGGATAATGATCAAAGCTCATGGGGTCGTGGCCAGCTTGCCTACGTACCACTTCTGAAATTGCCTGATGGAAGCTTTTCTGCGATTCCTTTGAGAAGTCGCGCAGGTATGTCCAATCGTGGTCTTGCGCTCATTGACTATGATGCTGTTCGCATTAAAGGCACAGAGCCCAAGCAATCTGGCGATAGCGGCAAAAGCTGGTTTGACTTCAGACAATACGATTTCGAACCATTTGATCGCTAATACCTGGCTTCCAGAGCAAGTCTTTTCCTGGGTTCTAGCGCTCATTGAATTTTTCCTGTCTTCTTGAAGTTCCATTTGGTTCGACTCATTTTTGATTTCCAATGAATCTTACTTAAATTGGGGTGAAAACCCCGTGAACTAACTACTGTGCTTGTGTGCACTGCGCTTTGATAGTCACGCGTGCTGGTAGTGTAGATGTGTCGCCGAGCCCTGGCGACGTAATCGTGAGCACCTTTGACCCGCTCAACCGGCTGAGCACCAGGCAGCCGGGAACGCTAGCTCTGCAGACCCTGACCTATGATTTGGCAGGTAGATTGCTGAATATCAATACGCCGACAGATCCTGATGACCCTACCAGTGGTGACTACGGCTACGATTATGATTCGGCAGGAAGGCTGATAGAGCAGAGCATGCCTGATGCAAAGGCTGTAGGTTACGAACTGGACGACAACGGCAACAGGACGAAGCTGATTTATCCGGATGGATATTATGCATCTTATTTTTACGATGAGTTGAATCGGCTCACCGACATCAAGCTCGACGGAAGCAGCACGGCAGCTGTTCATTTTGATTACGATGATCTCTCCAGGCGAACTCTGGTTACCTATGAGAATGGCTGCACATGCGACCATGCAATAGGTGAGAACCTTCTAGGACTGCCGAACATTGATATAGGAAACGCAAATTTGACGATTCCTAATTTGGGAGAGTAGCTGGACTTAGGGAAATATAGAGGTAATTAGAGGACAGAGTGGTAACGCAAATTTAGCAGATCGGATCTTGACTAAGGGGTGTGGCTCAATAGAAAGTTCACTCAGTAACCACATTGTTTCGTAATCATTTTCGAAATTGCTCTGCACTATTGGTTTGATTGGTCCAAGATCCGGCAAGATGGCATTCTCGGTATCAAAACACTTTTCCGGATCGATGGATTCAGCTTGAACCGCCGTCGCTGTAGTCAGCATCAAAAATGCAAGAGAGTAAATCCAATGGCTACAGCGATTCAGCATAGGCGTAAAGATTCTCCTCAGCACTTTACAATAATATCACAGGCACTTTCTGGGGATTGCCAACTGTTTCGATTTGATCGGTAGAACGGACACGAATTTCAATACCGATGGAGTACAACGACTTCTTTGGCTCTCCAGCTCTCGACCTGGGAGGACACCTGGCTGCTTACATAAGCAGAGTAGGAAATAGCGCAGCAGAAGGAAATGTCTTTGCTGCTGGCACCATCATGGCTGGCGCCCTGGAAGGTGCTGTAATGCAGCAGAACTTGGACACTATCGGTATTTCGGCTGTGCGAATGCTTGATACTGCAATTGCAAATGGACAAACTGTTTATCCGCCAAACCCGCTCACATGGTCTTCTGTCCAGGGTCTGCTAACAAATTGGACTGCGGATGCAATCGGAGCAATGGGGCAAACCATTGTTGCCAATGAGGGTGTTGTTATAGTTCATGATGATGGACAGACTTCTGTCGGCGATTTCGTGGGTGGAGGTTTTCTAAATTTCTCTGCATTCTCTGGCATTTCCGATACTCTCATTGGCTCGATAAGTTCGGGAGCTGCCACCAGCAATCCCCAAACAAAGATTCAGACAGCAGGCGGTTCTTACAGAGCTCCATCTCTCACTAACAATGGCAACACGAATGTTGCGACTTCGATAGACCCTGTAAATTTGTTCACCGGAAGCGCCACAATGGAAATATTCTGACCTATGTAACGCGTGCTGGTAGCGTTGATGTGTCGCCGAGCCCTGGCGACATAATCGTGAGCACCTTTGACCCGCTCAACAGGCTGGATACGAAGCAGCCAGGTGCGCTGGCTTTGCAGACCATGACCTATGATTTGGCAGGTAGATTGCTGAATATCAACACGCCGACCGATCCTGATGACCCTAGCAGTGGTGGCTATGGCTACGAATACGATTCGGCAGGAAGGCTGATTGAGCAGAGCATACCTGATGCGAAGGCTGTTGGTTACGAACTGGACGACAACGGCAACAGGACGAAGCTAATTTATCCTGATGGATATTATGCATCCTATTTTTACGATGAGTTGAACCGTCTCACTGACATCAAGCTCAACGGCAGCAGCACGGCAGCTGTCCATTTTGATTACGACGATCTCTCCAGGCGAACTCTAGTTACCTATGAGAATGGCTGCACATGCGACTATGCATACGCAATTAATGATGATTTGACTGCACTGAATCAAGAGTTCACCGGAAG